>NZ_AP028931.1:0-2536480 GCF_055387215.1 Leptotrichia sp. SK-5
CCTGTCCTCCAGAACGTCCAAAAAGCATTTCTTCCAGTGGATTATAAGTATTAACTGTAACAGTTTTTTTAGTTCTGATATTTACAATTGAATCCTTAACACTGTTATGCACACTTACAAAAGCATCCTGTGTTTGTACTGCATTTTTTGTATATTTTTGCAAATCTTCCTGCGAAATATTTTTCTGTTGTTCAACATTTGGAATATTATTGGTATTGCTTGGATTATTTTCAGTTTTATTTGAACAGCTTAAAAGCAAAAATAACATTGAAAATAAAGCAAATTTTTTGTTTCTCTTTTTTAAATTTATTTTTTTCATATCTATCCCTCGATTCTTTCTATCTATTTTTTGATTGTACTTATTTTAGTGAATAAAAATTTATTATCCTTATGAGTTTTATTTGAATTTCATTTAATTAATTATTTTTATTACTATTATTTTAAGTAGCATTATCAAAATATATCATATTTTTAAGTTTTTTCAAAATTTCATTATAAAATAAATTTGAACAATAAGCATATCTTGTGGTATAATAATAGCAAGCTATATATAAAAAATGGAGAGAAAATGATAAAATTAATTTTACTGGATGTAGATGGAACACTTACTGATGGTGGTATCTACCTTGGGAATAGCGGCGAAGAATTAAAAAAATTCAACGTAAAGGACGGCTATGCCATTGTAAATGCACAAGAACTAGGCATTGAATTTGGAATAATTACAGGAAAGGAATCCGAGCTTGTAAGAACTCGTGCAAACGAACTAAACATAAAATATTTATATCAAGGAATTTCTGAAAAGACTCTTATTCTTGATGAAATAATGCAAATCACAGGACTTCAAAAAGAAGAAATTGCCTATATGGGTGATGATTTAAATGATATAAAAATTATGAAAAAAGTAGGATTTTCTGGAACTCCACTAGATGGAGTAAATGAAGCAAAAATAATAGCAGACTTCGTTTCCACAAAAAATGGCGGAGAAGGAGCAGTGCGGGAATTTATTGAAACTATTTTGAAAAAAGATAAATTATTTCAAAAATTTCTAATAAATGTAAAATAATAAAAACTTTAAAAAAATGATTTATCTGAATGCTTAAAGAAGTATTCGAAAACAAGTTAAAAAACAGATTTTAAGATAAAAATTATTTTTAGGAGGAAATAATGGCAATAAAATATTTGGACGCCAAGAGGCTAAAATTAGTGTTCATTGGTGGTGGAAAGTGGGTTACAAAACACGAAGACTTATTAAATGAATTAAATGTTTACCCAGTACCTGATGGAGATACAGGAAGTAATATGTCTATGACATTAAATTCAATGATAAATGATTTGGAAGAAAAAACAGATGATAAAATAAAGATGCCACAACTTGTAGAAGTAGTTGAAGAAGCTGTATTAATGGGAGCTAGAGGAAACTCTGGTACAATTTTATCACAAGTAATAACAGGATTTTTAAAAGGTATCGGAGATAAAGTTAAATTGCTTCCAAAAGATGTTGCCGAAGCTCTTTTAAGTGCCAAAGAAACTGCTTATAGTGCGGTAAGCGAACCGATAGAAGGAACAATTTTAACAGTTATCAGAAAGATTTCTGAAAAAGCTACAGAATGTGCAGATAAATTCGAAGATTTAGTGGAATTTTTGAGAGAAATCGTTAAAGCTGGAGAACAAGCTGTGGAAGAAACGCCTGAATTATTACCAAAACTAAAAGAGGCTGGAGTAGTTGATGCTGGTGGAAAAGGGCTATTTTTCTTTTTTGAAGGATTCTATAAAGTTACAACAGAACTAAATTTATTAGTTGAATTACAAAAGGCTCAAGTAAAGGAAAATGAATTTGATAAAACAATAGCAAATATTGATCACGATCCTGAAAGCATACATTTTCAATACTGTACAGAATACATTATTCTAAATGGAGACTTTGACACAGAAGAATATAAAAAACGTGTACTTGAACTGGGAGATTCTGCCGTATTTGCACAAACTTCCAAAAAGTTCAAGACTCATATTCATACCAACCATCCTGGAAAAGCAATGGAAATAGCACTTGAATATGGTCCTCTTGAAAAAATGAAGATAGAAAATATGAGATTGCAGCATGATAATCTGCAAATCTTCAGTGAACGGGACGAAGCTAAAATCTTTGTAAATCCAAAAATTGATAAAACAAAATCTGCATTTGTAATTCTAGCTGATTCTGAAAATTTAAAAGATGAATTTTTGAAAATCGATGCCGATGTGGTTATTCTTGGAGGACAAAGTAAAAATCCAAGCGTTCAGGAAATATTAAATGCAATTGACAAAACTGAAAAAGAAAATGTTTATGTCTTGCCAAACAACAAAAATGTTATCACAACAGCTAAAATGGCTGCAGAAAAATCTCAAAAAACAGTAATGGTTCTAGATACTAAAACAATGCTTGATGGATATTATTTCTTAAAACACAAAGAAAATGATATTGATGAAGTAAAAGAAGCTGCTGCAAGAAACTATTCTGTCGAAATTACAAAAGCTGTAAGAGATACAAAAGTGGAAGAACTGACAATAGCAAAAAATGACTTTATAGGGCTTGTAAATGGAAAAATAAAATATGCAAAAAAAATCGTTAAAAGATATTACAGATGCTCTGTTAGCTGATTTAGTAACTAAAAATACAATAACAGCTATTGTAGTAAGCGGAAATGAAAAAGATAAAGAATCACAAAAAAATATTGAAGAAAAATTATCTGGAATCAAAACTTCAATTATTGATGGAAATCAGGAAAATTACTATTATTACCTGTATATTGAAAATAAAGATCCAAATATGCCTGAAATAGCTATATTGACAGACTCTGTATCAGATTTGACGTACGAAGATATTGAAGGGCTGCCAATAAAAATTGTACCTTTGAAAATCGATATAAACGGAGAACTTTATAGAGACGGAATAGAAATTACAAAACCTGAATTTTGGCATGAAATGCTTGACAATGATGCGACAATAAAGACATCTCAGCCATCACCGCAAGACTTTTTAAATGCCTACAACAAACTATTTGAAAAAGGGTATAAAAAGATAATTTCAATTCATCCATCTTCAAAATTGAGCGGAACTATACAAGCCGCAAAAGTTGGACGAAGTTTGACAAACAGGGAAAATGATATTGAATTAATTGATAGTATGGGAGCTTCATTACTGCAAGGATTCCTTGCCTTAGGAGCCGCTGGAAAATCAGTAAGAGGAGAAAGTTTTACTGAAATTATCAACTGGGTAAACAACTTCAGAACAAAAGGAAAACTTCTTATGATTATTCCAGACTTGAAATATCTTGAAAAAGGCGGAAGAATCGGAAAAGCAAGTTCAACAATAGCAGGAGCATTAAATATGAAACCTATTTTAACTGTAAATCAAGGAGAAGTTACAGTTGAGAAAAAAGTTTTAGGTGAACGCAATGCTCAAAAATACATCGAAAAATACATTGAACGTGAAAGCAAGAAACAAAGCATAGTTCTTATGACTGGTTGGGGTGGGACTCCGACAGAGCTTGAAAATGTAGTGAGAATTCATTCAGAAGTAGGAAATAATCCAAAAATAAACTCATTAATATTAAACAGAGAAATTGGAGCAGTAATTGGTGCTCATGCAGGGCCTGTTTACGGAATTTTCATATTCCCTAGATTAAGTTAATGTATTAATAAATTAAAATTTTAAAGTAATAAAACAGAAAGAGGTACACCTTTGAAATTTAAATTTTTTGATGAAATAAATTCGACAAATACATATTTAAGAAGGCAGCTGCAAGTAGAAGAATTTGAAGTTATAATTGCAAAAAAACAAACAGATGGAAAAGGTAAAAGGGATAGTGTATGGATTTCAAATGAAGGAGCCGCACTCTTTTCCTTTGCTGTCAAAGATAACACCGAACTGGATGAAAAAATAACGATTTTTGCAGGCTATATCGTCTATAATGTATTAAAGAACTATATAGACAGCCATGACAAACTAACTTTCAAATGGCCAAACGATATTTATTACGAAAATAAAAAAATATGTGGAATTTTATGTGAAAAGGTAAGAAATAATATAATAATAGGAATTGGAATAAATATTAACAATACTGACTTTGGAATGTTTCGTGAAAAAGCCATTTCTCTTGTGGAAATTACTGGAAAAATTCATCCAGTACAGCAAATTATAGAAGAAGTGGTATCAACTTTTGAAAATCAATTTCACAATTTAAACAAAAATTGGGAAAATATTTTACAAATTGTAAATGAAAACAGCTACTTAAAAGATAAAAAAATACTAATAAAACGAAATGGTAAATTTTTGGAAAAAGAATACAGATTCTTACGTGTAGATAGAAGAGGTAAAATTTCATTAATTAGTAAAGGTGATAATGATGAAATGAAATTTACTTCTCTAGAGTTTAAAGTTATATAAACATCTATCACAAACAAGGCTAGGTTAAAAATTATAAACCTAGTCTTTTTTATTTGAGTTTCTAATATAAATTTGTTCAGAAACTAAAGTTAAAGGAAATATATTCAACTTTTAAAATTTTGATAAATTAAATCAAGGCACTTGCGTTTGTGTTCAATTTTGGGATGAACATACAGATTTAAAGTAGTATTTATATTAGAATGCCCTAAAATTTCAGAAACAGTCTTGTAGTCGATTCCAAGTTCAATAGCTTGAGTAGCAAAAGTATGGCGAAGGCTGTGAAATGTAAGTTTTGGGAGATTCAATGAATGGAGAAGCTTTTGATAATAATAACGATAGCAATGTGGTTTAAAATAATTCATACTACCTGTTGCAAAATAGCAATTTTCATTTTTCTGAAATGGTTTTATTAAATTTATAAATTCGTTGCTAAGAGGGATTTGACGATTTGAATGTTTAGTTTTTGGCGTGCTGATAATGACTTTTGAATAGAAGTTACCTTTTTTCTTTATATAAATTTTTTGTAAAGTTCTGCAAACTGTCAACGTACACTTTTCAAAATCTATGTCCTTCCACTGTAACCCGCATATTTCACCAAGTCGTAACCCTGTCTGTAAACAGAGCAAAATTCCTAGATTCTTTGAATTCTGATGGGAAATAAGATAATTAAAAAGTATTTTTTGTTCAGAATTAGTAAAAGTCTTTAAATATAATTTTGTGGAATAAACAGGAAATTTATAGTGAAAATTCTGAAATAGTATTAATTTATTTTGAATTGCCGCATTTAAGGTGCTTTTTGCAAGCGCTGACATATCTTTGACCGTTTTTAGTGCAAGTCCTTTTTCCAAATCCTTTTTGTTGACATTTAATTTTAAAAGAATAAAATTTTGTAAATCTTCATTTGTAATATCACTAATTCTCCTTTTTCCAAGCACAGGCTTTAAATGATTTTCGATAATATTTGTATAAGTCGCATAAGTTGACTCCTTAATAAAAGATCTTTCTCCTTCAAGCCAAATATCTAGCCATTCTTCATACTTCAAATTCTTGTTTAAATGTTTTTTTGTATCCATATTTTCCTCCTAAATTTAGTTTTTTATATTTTACTAAATTATTAGGAAAATGTTTAGTAAATTCAATTGAGTTTATTACTTAATTCTTTATGTAAGGATATTCAATTACCACGCCTTTACAATTTTGCTTAGTATTTGTTTTTATTAAATTATTTTTCATAGTTAAATTAGGAACGTCGTGATTTTTTGGAAATAAAATTGACTGTCTGAGCGAAGTTTAACGTAGCGAGTTTCAATTTTGTTTTCAAAAAATGCTTAGACAAGCGGGGATTGTAAAGGGGATGGCGATTGATCCCCTTTACTTTATAAAAAAAATATAAAAATTATAGGAATAATATTTATTAACAACAAAAAAAATAAAATTTAGTAGAAAAGACTATTAATTTCATTTATATAATATGAAAAAATATATAATTTTATGGTATAATACTTAGTGAAATAAATTTTATGAATTAAGTAATAAACTTAGTTAGAAAAAGGGGAAAAATTAATCGAGGTTGTAAAAACTAAAATGTAGAGGATATTGAAAGAATGGAAAATTCGGCAAAAAAATTTATAGAAAAGATAAATGAAGTTTTGGCAGAAAAAGAAAATGCGGTGGTAAATATTATTAACGATAAACTGACAATATCAGTTTTTACAGCATTGGAAAAAAACTTAAAAAATGTAAAGGAAATAAATTTTATTATAAGAGACACGAAATTTATTCCTGAAAATAATGAAATATCAAGAGAGTTTGAAATAACTCCTAATGATATTCTGTACAATTCATATGATATAAAGGAGAAAAATAAGTTAAAGCATTTTGCTAAGGCAAAAGCTATGTATGATTTTATAAAAAACAACGTAAATGTCAGAAAAGTGAAACCATATCAGAAAGTAAACGGGAATATTCTTATAATTGATGATGATTTTATGATTCAGGGAACATCATCACTTGAAATATACGAAAAAAGGACAAATCGCTATGATTTTGATACAACAATAAAAGGAGAAGCAGAAAAATCCCAGATACTTGACATGTCGAGAATATATGATGAAATTTGGAATAATGATGATGTAACACAGGATTATAAACAGGAATTATTAGAAAGCCTTGAATTTGTTTATAAAAATTATAATCCTGAATTTTTGTATTACTTCACGTTAAATGAGCTTTTTGGAGATAAGCTGGACAGTGGAGTTGAGAGATTTGAAAAAGATAGTGATAAATTTAAAAAAACTGAAATATGGAATTCACTTTTTGATTTTCAGAAGGACTGTGTTGTTTCAGCTATACAGAAATTACAGAAATATGGAGGATGTATAATTGCTGATTCAGTGGGATTAGGAAAGACTTTTGAAGCTTTGGCAGTAATTAAGTATTTTGAGATAAGAAATGATAATGTATTAGTTCTTACACCGGCAAAACTTTATGATAACTGGCGTTCTTTTACTGGAAGTTATAAAGATAGCTTTTTGGATGAAATGTTTAATTACAAGATAATGTTTCATACGGATTTATCGAGAACTAAGGGAGAATCAAAATCAGGATATGAATTAAGCAGATTTGACTGGTCAAAATTTGATTTGGTAGTTATTGATGAGTCACATAATTTCCGAAATCGGATTGCTAAATATGATGAGAATGATGAATTAATAATGAACAGATACTTTAAATTACTTCATAATGTAATAAAAAACGGAAAAAATACAAAAGTTCTTTTGTTGTCAGCGACACCAGTAAATAATAGCCTTGTGGACTTGAAAAATCAGATTTCCATTATAACAGGGGATGATGACAGTGCTTTTAATGAAGAAGGTATTTCGAGCGTGAGATATTTACTGAAAAAGGCGACACAAGTTATAAATGACTGGGAAAAAGAAGGAAGCCAGAAAAAAGATGAGTTACTGGATAACTTGCCATCAGATTTTTATAAACTTCTGGAAATGATGACAATATCAAGAAGCAGAAGACATATTACAAATTATTATGGAACAAAGAATATAGGGAAATTTCCACAAAAAAACAAGCCGATAACTTATTATCCTGAAATTGACAGTGAGGGTAAACTGTTAGACTTTAAAGGTACTAATTCTCTTCTGGAAGAACTGAATTTATCAGTATATACACCAACTAAATTTATAAAAAGCAACAAATTGGCTTATTATATTGAGAAATATAAATTATCAGGTAACAGGGGAGGGAAACTGGACTTTGAAACACAATCAAAAGGGCTTATTTATCTGCATAGAGTGAACTTATTTAAAAGGCTGGAAAGTTCAGTTTATTCATTCTCTGAAACGTTGAAAAGACTGATTGAAAATATTGACAGGACAATAGATAACTTACAGAGAGGACAGCAGATTGAAGAAGAACTTGATGTGGAAAATGAAGATGAAATCTATATTGAAAGAAGTAAGTATGAAATAAAGGTAGAAGATTTGAGAATAAATGCCTATCTTGAGGAGTTGTATAATGATAGAGATATTGTAAAAAAAATATATGATGAAACATTGATTTTATTGAAAGAAGATAGAGATAACAAGATTCATGAACTGGAAAAGATTGTGGAAAATAAGGTTGAAAATACACCATATAATGAGGGAAATAGAAAAATACTTATTTTTACAGCATTTGCTGATACTGCAAACTATATCTATTCTGAGCTGTTAAAAAAATTCACTGATAAAGATATTAGCATTGCAAGTGTTACAGGTAAAGGAGTGAAAACTTCAAACAAAAAAGTAAGAGAAGACTTCCATAGCATTTTGAGTGCATTTTCGCCAAAGTCCAAAATGAAAATTGAAATTCCACAAGATGAGCAGATAGATATTATAGTAGGAACAGACTGTATTTCGGAAGGACAGAATTTACAGGACTGTGACACTGTAATAAACTTTGATATTCAGTGGAATCCTGTGTCGCTTATTCAGAGATTTGGAAGAGTGGACAGAATTGGAAGTAGAAATGACAAAATACAGATGATTAATTTCTTTCCGAATGCAGATCTGAATGAATATTTGGACTTGGAGAAAAGAGTAAAAGGGAAAATGACAACATTGAACATTGCTTCCACAGGGGATGAAGATATGCTTAATCCTGAAATGAATGATTTTAACTTTAGGAAAAGACAGCTGGAAAAACTGAAGGATGAAGTGATAGATATAGAAGATACGAATGAAAATATTTCATTGACAGACCTTAATATGAACGAATATCTGTATGAACTTTCAAATTATGTGAATAATCATAAGGAAATAAACAAAATACCAAAAGGAATTTATTCTGTAACTGAAGGTGGACAGAAGGGAGTGCTGTTCTGCTTTAAACATAGTAAAAATAATGCTAAACCTAAGAATGACAGTTCCCTTTATCCCTATTACCTGATTTTTGTGGATAACAATAAAGAAATTTTATTTAAAAACAGTCAGGCAAGGGAAGTTATAAAACTTTTCAGACAGCTATGCTATGAGAAAAATGAAGTTCAGGAAAAAGTTTTAAAGGAATTTTTTAAAGATACGAAAAATGCTACTGAAATGGGATTTTATTCAGAATTGCTTAATACAGCAGTGAATAGTATAAAAGGTGAAGAAGAAGAAAAGGCTGTTCAGACAGTGTTTGATTTTTCAGGATTTAATAACAATTTTAAAGATGATACAACTGATGATTTTGAGTTGGTATCTTTTCTGGTGGTGGGTTAAATGATAAATATGCCAGAAAGATATGAAGTAAATCAGGAAATAAAATTGAAAAATCTTATTCTGAAGGAATTTAAGCCTATTGAAAAAAAGAAAATAAGGGAATATGTAAAATCTGTAACATTAAAGTATGTGATAAATGATGAAGAAATACCAAGTGTAGAAGATGAAAGATATATTTTTACAGTAATTCAGTATTTTGAATTTGAAATAAGCGATATAAAAAAGGCAGGATTTCTTGCCAATCTATATCAGGAAGCCATTAAATCGCCGTGTGTATTAAGATTTTACGATAATTCAAAAGAAGTGTATTCATTAGCTTTAAAAAGATTAAATCAAAATGATAGGAATGAAATAGTAGTTACAGATACTGTAATGACTGAAATATTTGACTTGTCAATGTCAAGTTCAGCAAAAAGGCAAGTGGAAGGAGCATTATACTACTCCAAAATTTTAAATCGGACCAATAAAGTTAATTTCTATTCGGAGATATTTATAAGAAATTATATTTTAAAAAACCAGAAATATTATCAAAAATCAAGGAATATTTTAGAAAGTTTAATATGGTATGACAGAAATAAGATGAATGATATTTTTGAAAAGTTCAAAAACCTTGTGATGTACAAGGAAAAAATGAAATCAACCATTAGAAACAGCGAAAAAATAGAAATTAATAAGAAAATCAGAGAGATAATTTCTGAACTGGATAAATATTAAAATTTTGGAGGAAAAATGGAAAATAATAAAATAAAAAAAGATATAAATAATGTGGTAAATGACAATTTGAAAGCACTGGAGCAATTATTTCCATCTGCTGTAAAGGATGGACAGCTGGATATAAAGGCATTGAAGTAAGAATTGGGAGATTTTGAAGAAGTAGGAATTGAAAGATATGAACTGAATTGGGCAGGAAAACAAAATGCAAAGAAAGTAGTACAACAGGGGATTGGGAATAAAACATTGAAATTTGTGGAAAAAGATAGTAAAAATGCGGACACAACAGAAAATATCTATATCGAAGGAGATAATCTGGAAGTATTGAAACTGTTAAGACAGAATTACTACAACTCAATAAAAATGATATATATTGACCCGCCGTATAATACAGGAAATGATTTTGTCTATAATGATACTTTTAAAATGGACAAAGAAGAAAGCGACAAGGCAGAGGGAATAATATCGGAAAATAATGAAAAACTGCAGAAAAATCAGAAATCTACTAACAGATACCATGCAAACTGGCTGAATATGATGTATCCAAGATTGAAACTGGCTAGGGATTTACTGACTGATGATGGAGTTATATTTATAAGTATTGATGATAATGAGCAAGCTAACCTGAAGAGATTGTGTGATGAGATTTTTGGGGAGGAGAATAGAATAGAAAGTGTGATTTGGAAAAATAAGTATGGTGCAGGAGCAAAAACAAAGGGATTTATTACATCTCATGAATATATTTTGTGTTATTCAAAATTAATGATTTCAGATATTACTTGTGAATTTGAAGGAAATGAAAAGGCAAAATATATAAAAAAGGATGAAAAATTTTCAAATAGAGGTCCTTATAGAACGCAACCATTAATGACAAATAGTTTAGGAGATAGACCTAATTTAATGTACTCTATCTATTATAAAGGGGTAGAAATTATACCGCAAAAACAATGGGTTTGGTCTAAAGAAAGATTAGAAAAAGCTATAGAAAATAATGAAGTAGAATTTTCTTTACAAAAAGATGGTTCATATACAGTTAGATCAAAATCTTATTTATATGATGAAAATGGAAAAGAAAGAAGAGGAAAACCTGTTTCGATTTTAAATGGTCCCTTTACTCAAGAGGGGACAAAAGAAATAAAAGATTTATTTAAAAAAAATGTATTTGAATTTACTAAACCAAGTAAATTAATAGGTTATTTATTAAAATTAAAAGTAAATGAAAAAATGGATAATAATTTTATAGTCTTAGACTTCTTCTCAGGTTCGGCAACAACAGCTCACGCTGTTATACAATTAAACAGTGAAGATAACGGAAATAGAAAATATATAATGGTTCAGTTACCTGAAACAACTGATGAAAAATCAGAAGCATTTAAGGCTGGATATAAAAATATTGCAGAAATTGGAAAAGAAAGAATTAGACGTGCTGGAGAAAAGATAAAACAGGAAATAGAAGAATATAATTCAAATCTGAAACTTGGAGAAGAGCCTAAAAAAGTTCCAGATATTGGATTTAAAGTATTTAAAGTGGATGATACAAATATAAAATGGTACGACTTGGAAAATTTCAATGAAGAAAGTCAATATTCTTTTGATGACCCTGATTCATTGGATTTTGTACTTGGAAGCAATGATATTGATATTGTTTATGAAATAATGTTAAGACAGAATGATGTTCCGTTGTCAGAAAATCTGGAAGTGTTGACAGATATTGGAAATAGAACTTATCTTTATGCAAGTACATATTTGATTTGCCTTGAAACAGAAATAACAGAGCAAATGGTGGAAAAACTAGCTTTATTAGATCCGTTACCAATAAAATTTATATTTAGGGATTCAGCATTTAAGGATAATATTTCATTGAAGGATGAGACTTTTAGGAAGTTAAGAAGTCTGATTGAGAGAAATTCGGGGGAGAGTAAGGTTAGTTATAGGGTTGAGTTTATTTAGGGGAGGAGAAAAGTATATGTTTGATAGTAAAAATGAAGAAATATACGATGAAGAATTAATAAATATTCTTTTTTTAGAAAACGAAGAAGAATACATCAAAAAAATAAAAGAAATATCAGAAAATATGACATTATATACAGCAGAAGATGAAAATCATAAAAAATTATATAAAATTTTTAAATATGCAGAGAAGTTATTTTATGATGTTGAAAAAAGAAAAGATTTTTCAAATTTAGAAATAAGAGCAAATAAGGTATTTTTTGTAAATAGAATGAGAATTATTCAAAGATTGTGTACTTTAAAAGGAAGAAAAGATTCTAAGATGCAAATCGAAATGCTAGAAATTTTAATTGATAGTAATATATTTGATAATAAAATATATAAGGAAGAATTTGAAAATTATAAAAATCAAGCGGGAGAAAAATTTAATCAAATAGAGGTTCATGATAAAAAAATTATGGAGACAATGGGAATATTTTTATCAATTTTTTCAGTAATCGGATTAGGAGTTTCAAGTGTTTTAAATTTGGAGAATAATCATATCGCAACATGGTTAATGATTTGTGGAACGATATTGATAACTATGAGTGGATTATTCAATTTAATTAATCCTGATAAGTTTAATAAACAAGAAAAAAAAGCAGAAAATGACAAATGTAAAATTGAAAAATTTTTGAAAGGAGTATTTAATACTTTAAGAAAACCAATAATAATTGGAGTTATTTTGATATTATTAGGTGGCGTTATAAGATGTAAATTTCCAAATGATAATGAAGAATTAGTAAAGAAAGAAAAATTTGAACAAGTTGAAAAAAGAGTTCAAAATAACGAGAATGAATTGTTAGATAAAAATTTAGATTATAGAAATCAAATAAAAGATTTAAAAGAAGAAATAAAAAAATTACAGTCTAAAGTAGAAAAATTGGAAAAAAAGAAATAGTTGAAAATTTAACAATAATATTTCATTGAAGGATGAAACTTTTAGGAAGTTAAGAAGTCTGATTGAGAGAAATTCAGGGGAGAGTAAGGTTAGTTATAGGGTGGAGTTTATTTAGGTAAGAGAGTTAGGAAGGAAATAGATTTAAAAATGGAAGAAAATCTTGAAAAAAAATTAGAAAATTTATTAAATGAGATTCAAAAATTTTCGGATAAAGTCAGATTTGAATATGATTTAGGAACTATGAAAATATTAGTTTGTGAAACAGAAAAAGAATTTTGGGAAAAATATTATGAATTTCATAATAAAAATGGAAATTATGCAAAATTTTTAGAATATAAAGAAAAGTTTAAAGATATAGACAATGAACTTTCTAATGAAAATAAAAATATTCAAATTAATGAAATAATAGAAAAAATATATAATAAATTTGATTATATAACATCTATATTAAATATATATGAAAAACAATTAAGAGAAAATGAAATTAATTATGGATTGAAAAGAATAAAAAAGTATAAAAATATTTTTCAAAAGCAAAAAGTTCAAATAGAAAACTTAAAGAAAAATTATAAAGAAATATCAAATGAACAAAGAGAACACGATAAGAAAATATTAGAAATGATGGGAATATTTTTGACGATTTTTTCTGTAATAGGATTTGGAGTTTCAAGTATTACTAAAGAGAATGCGAATATTTCAACTGTATTTATGATTTATGGTGTTATTTTAATGACTATAAGTGGTTTATTTTATTTAATTAATTTTGATAAAAACTTTAAAGAAAAATTTTTAAAAATATCAGTTCCATTACTGATTGGAATATTATTAGTAGTATTTGCAAAATATGTATTATAGATTAATCTGTCGGAGCATTTTTAGGTGCAGTCGAAACTGTCTGAGCATAGCGAGTTTTTCGACTGTGCATAAAAATGTCGTAGACTAGCGTGGGTCAAGGGAGAAGGCGATTTTCTCCCTTGTTAAAGAATGGACAATGACAACTAAATAAAAAGAGACATAAAATCATTATTAAAGAAAGGAAAATTAAAAATGATTATAAATTTAATTATGGGATTAATTTTAATGATTTCTGTATTTCTTACAGGTGGTCTGGGTTTAGGCATAATTTATATTATGGAATACTTTAGAAAGAAAACGAAAGAGGATACAAGAAAAGAAAATGAGTTATTGTTCATTATTTTAGGTTTAATAATTTATATGATATATCAGTTTTGGTTTTACATAATGCTTGAATCGGAAGGAATTATTTCTTTTTACTGGTCAACATTAGGTAGCTGGATTTATTTTGAATTTTCTAAAATTGGAATGCTAGAAAATATGAAGAAAACAGGTGGAGATACAAGTTTTCTCGATAAAAATAAATATTTGCTTTATTTAATGTTAGTAATATTTTGTATTATTAATGTTATTGTGTATAAGTGCGTTAAATAAAAGGTTATTTAGAAAGAGACTGAAATCTAATTGACACTCTAAAATAGATATGGTATTATAAAAATGAAAATAGAGTTAAAAAAGGGGAGAGTGGTAAAAATGTTCAGTAATAGATCAGAAGCTGAAAAAATCTTTGAAAAAATGGATTTTGAAAGTATAAAAAATTTTGATGATATTGGTTTTTATGTGTTACCTAGAGATACGGAAATTTATTATGATATTCGTAAAGCTAATGAATATATAAAGAAAAATCATATTGAAAATGGTTTAACTGAAAAAGAACTGGAAATGTTTAAAGTAAAATAGATAAAAGGGAGTGGTAATTATGGCTACAGAAAGTATATTACTTGATGCTTTAAGAATTCCAGCAAGATATGCAGATGAAGTACTGGAAGCAATGGAGAGTAAAAAGAAAGTTAAAAAACTTGATGTTGATTTTGAAATTGTAGATGACCCAGAAGAAATTTTGAGAATAGCAAAGAATTTTGGATATAAAGAAAAAGAGTGAAACTATATCGTTGCAGGAATTAAGAGAAAAATTGAAAGACGATGACTTTATAAGAGAAAAAATTTTAAAGACTTTTAGAAGTAGAGATAGAAACAGTATTGAAGATTTTTTACATAATAAAGCTATAGATTTTGAGAAAAAATCACTTTCTGCAACACATATTATTTACGATAAAGAGGGAACGGAAATATTGGGGTATTTTACATTTGCAAATAAAAGTTTAATTATTGAAAAAGAAAATTTTCTTAATCTTAGTAGGACACAACAGAAAAGATTTTCACAGAGTGGAAGAAGATTGAAAGATGGAAGTTATGTTGTAAACAGTTTTTTGCTGGCACAAATAGGGAAAAATTATAATATTTCTGATAAAAATATGATAACAGGTAATGAAATAATATCGTTAGCACATGAATTATTATTAATTGTGAAAAAAATTATAAATACGAAATATTTATGGTTAGAATGTGAAGACAATAGTTCACTAATAAGATTTTATTCAAATTACGGATTTAACCTGATAAAAGAATTTAGTTCAGAAAATAAATTAAGAACAATGATACTAAGGTTAGATAATTTTTAAAAATAAAGATTTTATAAGTCTCTTTTATCAAAAATGATAATCGAGGCTTTTTTATTACGAATTTATTAATAAAAAGGAGGAATGTAAATGTCAAATAAAATAATATTTCAGTTTGATGATAATTTGGAATATCAGAAAAAGGCGGTAAATTCTGTTGTAGAGTTATTTAGAGGATTGCCAAAATCGTTGGATAGTATTTATGCTGAAAGAATAAGAAGAAGTTTTACAGAAAAAGATCCTGTGAGAAATATTGATATTGTTAGAGGGAATAAACTTTTTCAGAATTTGAAAAAAGTTCAGTTGAAAAATGGACTGTTTACCGATGAAAAGGCTTACAGCAAGCACGAGCGAGATTTTACAGTTGAGATGGAAACGGGGACTGGGAAAACTTATGTTTATTTACGTACGATATTAGAGTTGCACAAGGAGTATGGGTTTAAAAAGTTTATAATTGTAGTTCCATCTGTTGCGATTCGTAAAGGGGTGGAAAAATCTATTGAACAATTAAGGGAGCATTTTAAAAGGCTATACAATGTGGATTTATCAAAATACAGTTTTATTTATGACAGTAATAATTTAGGAAAAGTAAATAATTTTGTGGAAGAAAATAATTTGAGTATTTGTGTTATGAATATTCAGGCGTTTAATAAAGATACGAATAAAATTCGTAAGGATGATGAACATGCTAAAAATTTATGGAGAGACATAAAATTTATAAGACCGATTGTATTAATTGATGAGCCACAGAAAATAGAAGGAACAGCAAATAAAAAATCTCAATCATTGAAGGCAATAGACGAACTGGAGCCATTGTTTACACTTCGTTATTCGGCTACACATAAAAATCTGTATAATCAAGTTTATAAATTAGATTCTTATGAGGCGTATAAAAAAGACTTGGTAAAAAAAATTCGAGTGAAAACGATAAATAGTGTGATTTCTAAAGATTTTCCATATATTAGGTATACTTATTTTACAAAAGATTACAAGGCAAGGATAGAAATGTTTTCTCAAGAGCAAGGGCAAAGTATCAGATTTAGAAGTTTTGATGTGGAAAATGGATTTTCGTTATATGAACTTTCTGGAGGATTGCCTCAGTATAAGGATATGTTTATTGCAGAACAGCCACATAAAGAGAAGGCATTGAAAATTGCTTCGGTTAATGGAGATATTGAACTGAAATTGGGGGAAAGTAATAAAAAATTGGAAGATAAGGAGATTATCCGTATTCAGATAAATCTTGCGATAGACAATCACTTTAAAAAGCAGTTTGAAATTTTGGAAGAAGGGAAGAGAATAAAGAGTTTGACACTGTTTTTTATTGATGAGGTTAAGAAAGTTAGGGATAGTGGGACTTCTGATGGGAGAGGAGTCTATTTGAAAATATTTGACGAAGAATATTTAAAAATTGTGCAAAAGTATAGGGAAAAAATTGAGAAATATAAAAATTATTTTCCACATTATGAAGATGTGAATTTAGTGAGAGAAGGATATTTTGCATTGGATAAAAAGAAAAAGGAAGTTGAGGTAGAATATAAGAAAGAAAATGAAGTGAAGGCAAAATCGCAAGAAGATATTGATAGAGGGATTGAATTAATACTAGAGAAGAAAGATGAATTGATTTCTTTTAATGAACCACTTGCCTTTATTTTTTCTCATTCGGCACTTAGGGAAGGATGGGATAATCCGAATGTGTTTACATTGTGTACATTGAAAAATGGAAGTAGCGATATAGCCAAAAAGCAGGAAATAGGACGAGGACTTAGACTTCCTGTAGATGTTAATGGAAATAGAAGTTTAGATAAAAATGTAAACGAACTTACTGTAATTGCAAATGACAGCTATGAAAACTTTTCAAGAATGCTACAGGAAGATTTTAATAAGAATATAAATAAAAATGAAGTTACATCGGATCTTTTACTTATTACACTTGAAAAATCAGGAATTCCTAAAATAAAGATTACTTCGGAACTGGTGGATGAATTTAAGAAGGAATTAATCGAAAATAAAGTGATGGATTCTAACAATGTCCTATTAAAGAAAACAGAAGAATTAAATATTAAAAAAATTGAATTTTCAAATGAAATTTTGAAAGAACATTCTATACAAATTGCTGAAAATTTTGTAAAATATATGGTGGAAAAAGGTTCAAATCGTATCGAAATTGCAAATGGAGATAATGAACCGATTGTTAATAAACGAAGAAGTTTTATTTCTGAAAAAGATTTTCAAAATCTTTTTGAAGAATTAGGTACAAATCTTAGTAAAAAAGCGATTTATAGGTGTAAAATCGACAATGAAAAATATATAGAAAGTAGCATAGAAAAAATAAATAACTACATAAGCAATTTTGATTTGAAACAAATTGTGGAAGTAGCAGAATCTAAAGGGGATTATGATGAGACAGGAAATTTTAATCTTGAAAAAGATAGTGGCGACAAAGAAATAGAAATATCTAAAATTAAAGTGGCTCCAAAAAGTGATTTTGAAATAGCAAATTACATAATGTATCACACAATGCTTCCAAGATTAGCGATATTAAAAATAATAAGTGGACTTGAAAAAGAAAAAAGAGAAGCATTGAATATTCAAGATGTATTGGAGAATGTTACTGAAATATTGCTTAAAAACTTAAATGAAATGAAAGCTGAAAAAGTTTTTGAATATGAAGTGATAGATGGATATGTGACTGATACAGAGAAAATATTTGAAGTGGATAATAAAATAAATGAAGAAGATTTTGAGAATAAAAGAAGATTATTCCAAGCTAAAAAAGGTAGTAGAAGTTTAAAGGATTATTATAAACTTGATAGCGATGGAGAAAAAGAATTTGCAGAAAAACTGGAAAATGATGAAAATGTACTTATGTTTACAAAACTAAAAAAAGGCGGATTTGTAATAGATACACCTTATGGAAATTATTCACCAGACTGGGCAATTATCTATAAAAATTCTTCAGAAAATAATGAAGATAATGTAGGAATTTATTTTATAGTTGAAACAAAGGCAGATAAGGAAGAAAAGGATTTAACTTCTGTTGAAAAAAGTAAGATAAAATGTGGAAAACTTCATTTTGAAGCGATTTCGAAGGAGGTGAAATTTAACTGGGTAAATAATTACGATGATTTTAAAAGAAAATTTGAACTTAAATAAAAACTAATTGAAGGGAGATGATAAAAGTGAGTGAAAATCACATAAAGACATAAAATTACCGATTATAAAGATTCTAATAACAATATAGAATAGCAACTATATATTGAACTATTAGAAAATAATAAGTAACAGTAAAGTGTTTTTAAAGCATTTATAATACTAAAAAAATAAATGCTAAAATATAAAAAAATTGAAGTGGTAAAATATGGCTAAAAATATAATATATATAATTAAAAAAGGTATTTATTATGGTAAGGTGGTGTATAATTATGGAAATAAATAAAAAAGTGTTGGAGTTACGGCACTTAAAAGAAAAAATACTAAACATAGAGTGTAACATAAATACTTTAAAAAACATAAAAGAAAAATTTGCATTCAATATAATAAAACAGAAAAAAGCACAGCTCAAACAATTAAAAATAGAGTTCCAGCAAGTTCAACAGGAATTGCACGAACTGTTGGACAAGGAGATGAAACTATGAGTTAAAACATATGTTTAATAAAATTTAAACGTACAACAAACAGCATTAAGACAAGGGAGAGATATTATGGAAAATTTTAAAAAAAGATTATACGATTATGAGCTAACAGAAATACAGCAGGAAATGGAATTGGCTGGATATAGTGATAAATTCATTTGTTACGTTTCAGACTATTTTAAATCATTATTTGAAAATGCTTATATAGAGAATACAACGGCAAAAAAACAACTTAATTATTACAGTGCCGTTGGCAGCATAACATATAATACAGACAAGTCGCAAATGGACTTGTTGGAGCATTATAGTGATATTAATATATTTTTTAAAAACAATAGTGAATATAAAAAATATGGTTATTTATTTTTTGAAAATGTGGAAAAACTTGAAGTGCTAATAATTGAAAAATTATTTAATGATTATGCTTTAAAGTATGATTATGAAGAATAAAAAAATATGGTTATTTATTTTTTGAAAATGTGGAAAAACTTGAAGTGCTAATAATTGAAAAATTATTTAATGATTATGCTTTAAAGTATGATTATGAAGAATAAAAAAATATTATTGATTATAGATTACTCCAATATCTAAAAAACAATTTCCGAGTAAGAATAAATTTCTAAGTTCTTACTCATTTTTTTATTTACTTTTAAATATAATTGTTTAGAAATGTGGATTTTCGAGATGTTTTAAATTTTTAGGTTGAAAAAAAATAAGAATTATACTATAATAAATAATTATGCGATTAGGCTAACTAGAGCCTAATTTTATTTGACAAAAGAGAGAAAGAAGGAATCGAAATGATAGAAATGATTTTGCCTGATGGTAGTAAAAGACAGTTGGAAAATCCTATGACTGTTGTAGAATTTGCAAAAAGTATTGGGAGCAGTCTTGGGAAGGCAACCGTTGGGGCGATAATTGACGGTGTGCAAGTTGATCCATCTCATATTATTGATAAATCTGGAACAATTGAAATAATTACTAATACAAGTGAAAAAGGGATAGAAATTATAAGACATAGTGCAGCACATATTATGGCTCAGGCTGTGCAAAGACTTTTCCCAAATACAAAGGTTACAATAGGGCCTGTTATTGAAAATGGATTTTTTTATGATTTTGACCCTGAAAAACCGTTTACTGAAGAAGATTTAGCAAAAATTGAAGAGGAAATGACAAAAATTGTAAAAGAAAACTATGAATTTAAAAGAAGTGAAATGACTGCCGAAGAAGCAAAAAAATTCTTTGCTGAAAAAGGTGAAACTTACAAAGTTGAGATAATTGAAGACTTGGGTGCAGATAAAGTTAGCATTTATCAGCAAGGTGAATTTATAGACTTATGCCGTGGGACACATATTCCATCGACTGGCTACCTAAAAGCATTTAAGCTAATGTCAACAGCAGGAGCTTACTGGCGTGGAGATTCAAACAATAAAATGCTTCAAAGAATTTACGGAGTGGCTTTTGCAACAAAAAAAGAGCTGGATGACTATTTGACAATGATGGAAGAGGCTGAAAAGAGAGATCACAGAAAATTAGGAAAACAGCTTGACCTGTTCTTTGTAGACGAGCATGGACCTGGATTCCCTTTCTTTATGCCAAAAGGTGTGGAATTATTCAATAAATTGCAGGAAATCTGGAGAGTTGAACATAAAAAAAGAGGTTATCAGGAAATAAAAACTCCTATTATGCTAGATAAGGAATTGTGGGAAATTTCTGGACACTGGTTCAATTACCGTGAAAATATGTATACATCAACAATTGATGAAAAAGAATATGCAATAAAGCCTATGAACTGTCCAGGTTCAATAATTGCCTACAAGAATAATTTACATTCATACAAGGATTTACCATTGAAATATGGAGAAATGGGGCTTGTTCACAGACACGAATTTAGTGGAGCTTTACACGGACTTATGAGAGTTAGAGCATTTACACAGGATGATGCCCACGTTTTCTGTACGAAAGAGCAAATTGAGGAACAAATTATCGAAATTATTGATTTATATGATAAATTTTACACTGTATTCGGATTTGAATACCACATTGAATTATCAACAAAACCTGATAAAGCAATAGGTTCAGACGAAATATGGGAAATGGCTGAAGCAAACTTGAAATCAGCTTTGGAACATAAAGGAATTAATTACAAGCTAAATCCTGGAGATGGAGCATTCTACGGACCAAAAATTGACTTTAAGATGAAAGACTCAATCGGAAGAATCTGGCAATGTGGAACAATCCAGCTAGACTTTAATCTTCCAGCAAGATTTGAAATGAGCTATATAGGTGCAGATGGTGAAAAACACGAGCCAGTAATGATTCACAGGGCAATGTACGGAAGTTTGGAAAGATTTATTGGAATCTTGATCGAACATTATGCAGGAGCATTCCCAACTTGGCTAGCGCCAGTACAAGCAAGAATCCTGACAATTTCTGACGAACAGGTGCCTTTCGCAAAAGAATTGTTTACAAAACTTCAAGATGCAGGAATCAGAGTAGAGCTTGACACAAGAGTAGAAAAAATTGGATACAAAATTAGAGAAGCAAACGGAGACCAAAAAATACCAGTTCAACTAATAATCGGTAAAAATGAAGTTGCAAACAACGAAGTAAACGTAAGAAGATTTGGTTCACAAGACAGTAAAAATGTATCAGTTGATGAAATTATCCAAACTTTAAAACAGGAATCTTTTGTTCCATTTTCAAAATAAAAGAATGGAAATAAAATTAAGCAATTTAACTGATAAATAAAAGTCTTTTTTAAAAAATAACAGTTATAATACTATGATGGCTTGGATATAAAGTTTTAAGTTAAAACTCTATAAAAATTAACAGTGAATTATTCAAGTTACCGAAATAAAATTATTTTTAAAAATAAAAAAAGACTAAACTAATGAGGTGATTTTTATGAGAAATGATTATGATGAATTGGAAACTTACAATCATAATAATGATGATTACAGCGAATATAACGGACAAATGGCAATGACTTACGATGATTTGAATAAACTTGTAAGTTCAAAAGTGCGTGGAAGTATGATGTGGATGGTGCTAGGACTCCTTCTGACAGGAGCGGCAGGATTTTTTGTTTACCGTGGACTAGCAGCAGGAAGTCCAATTGCTTATGGGATTTTGAATATGTATTGGGTATTTGCTATTATAGAAGTAGCTATGGTATTTGGATTTACAGCATTACTTTACAGAGCTAACTCAAGTACATTAAGAATGATGTTCCTTGCATACTCAATATTAAATGGGCTGACACTTTCAGTTATTGGGCTTATATATGCTCCAGAAATTATATTTTCAGCATTTTTAGGAACATTATCAATATTCGTAGTTTTAGCAATTTATGGCTATTTCACTAAAGAAAATCTGACAAGATTGACACCAATATTATTTGCTGGATTAATAGCATTAATTTTAGTTAGTATTATAAATATTTTCTTGCAAAGTAGTGGGATGGATATATTTATATCTGTAATAGGTGTAATTATTTTTACAATTTTTATTGCGGTTGACGTAAATAGAATAAAAAATAATATTATTGGATACGCAGTTCACGAAGATTCTGATATTTTGAACAAAATTGAAATTGTCGGTGCGTTAAACTTATACTTAGACTTTATCAACTTATTCCTATACATCTTAAGACTTTTAGGAAGAAGAAGATAACTTGTAATTTAATAAAAATATAAAGGGTTATTTTGGGATTATTGACATTAAAACTGTTTACACAATCCTAGAATAACTCTTATTCTATTTATTAAAGGGGAAAATTTTGAAAAAAAACAAAAAAGTTGACAATAAAACATCAAAAGAAATACAAATTTTTATAACCGAAGAAATTTTAGCAAGCAGAATATGGGTATTTTCAGGAATAACAATTTCAATTTTATTGTGTATGCTATTAAAAAGCTACATGATTTTTGAACTGGATAATATAATTTACGCTATAAGAAAATTAGAACTGCCAGATGTAAAAGGAATATTTCTTATACTCTTATTTGTATTAGAAATTCTGTTCTTATTTACCTTACCAATAACACTATTAAATAAACAAAAAAAGAATATAAAGTCTGCTTTAACAGTCCTATCGCTCATAATGGGGCTAATCCTAGCAATTTTTTACAGTAAACTTTTATTTTTTTTCACACACAAAACTGTTGTCGCTGGAATAATGATTTTATTAGCACTTATATTGGCAGTTTTATTAATAAAAAAAGACATAAAAGATATGCAAACTAGGATATTTAAAAAAGTAGAAGACGACGATACTGAAATTTTGGAAAAAATAAGATTCTTTTCAGCAGTTGTACTGTATTCTGATATTGGAAAAGTAATAATTTTGTATTGTTTGTTGATATTAATAATAAAATAGTCTCATCATTTATTAATAGATATTTTTCTATGTTTTATACTTTTTTCTTTTTTTATACGTAAAGTAGATTAACCACTATCCTTTTATTTCATAAATAAATTTTATAATAAATTATCAAGTAAAATTTCATAACTGTTTGAGATTTTAGAATAGATTTTTAAATTAAATAAAATTATCTGCACTAAACCCTGTTTAGATAAAGAATTTATTACAAATTTTTCTAACAAAGTATGAAAACCTAGTATTTGCGAATAATTACAATATAGTTAATAAACCGTTGGATTTTTTATTTGTTCAGCTACGACTGTCTAACGACTTTTTAGAATTGAGCAAATAAAAGTCAGAGTCTAGCCATAGGTATTACATAGTAATCTTACCACAATTTTAATTATCAAGATAAACCTTTACTGTAAGATAAGGATTTGCAGCAATGAGCAATCCTCAAAAATAAAGAAAATAATATATAATGATTATTATTTAAAAATAAATAAAAAATTTAGAAAGGAAATATAATAATGAAAAGAAAAATAGAATGTGTTGAAGAATTTCATAAAATTTATAAACTTGGAAATTCTGATAAACCAATTGGAAAATTGGAAAATGGTCTCGAAAAATTGAGATTTGACTTGATGAAGGAAGAAAATGAAGAATATTTGGAAGCGGCTAAAAGAGGGGATGTTGTGGAAGTTGCAGATGCTCTTGGGGATATGCTCTATATTCTTTGTGGAACGATAATTGAGCATGGGATGCAAGATGTTATTGAAGACGTGTTTGAAGAAATACATCGAAGCAACCTTAGCAAGCTGGATGAAAATGGGAAGCCAATTTACCGTGAAGACGGAAAAGTGATAAAAGGACCAAATTATTTCCCTCCAAACTTAAAACAATTTTTTGAAAAATAAAATTTATAATACTTAATTTAATAACTATACAAATCTAAAATTTAAGAAAATTGAGCATAATTTTTGAGTTTAGTTTTAAAGTTTTTTTTGTGAAATGAAAAAATACTGATAATAACTTGTAAAAATTTACAAAATATGATAAAATAAGTTCCGATATGTAAAAATAATTTTAACTGAATAACGATTTTTTATAAAATAGTTAAGTTAATATATTATAATAAAAAACAGTAAATAGCTGTTTTAAAAAATAAAGATGAAAGGAGAACTACTAAAATATTTAGTAGAGGTGAATAAAATGCAAAGATGTGAAGTTTTTGGAAAAACAGTAAGCCACGGAAATAGAGTAAGTCACTCTCATAGAGCTACAAAAAGAATTTGGAGACCTAATTTGCAAACAATGCTTTTAACTATTAACAATGAAGAAGTTAGAGTAAGAGTTTGTACAAAAGCAATGAAAACATTAAAAGGGAAAAATGCTGATCAAGTTAAAAAAATCTTGTTAAAAAACAAAGAAACATTAAGCCCTAAAATTTTAAAAGTATTAGCAAAGTAAGTTTTTTATAACTTACTTTTTTGTGTACCCGTAGCTCAACTGGATAGAGCGTCTGACTTCGGATCAGAAGGCTTGGGGTTCGATTCCTCACGGGTACGCCATTTTATGTGAAGAATTATTTAACAGAATAAACAGATATAAGGACTTTAACGTCCCTATCTAAATATTTTTTTGAACAGTTTTAACCTTTAAAATAGGGCTAAAGCTGTTTTTAATTAAAAAGTTTTTACAAATTTAAAGCGTGTATTGAAAAAAGTAATAATATTTCTATTATAGCAGTTCTAGTTTAAAATAAGAGTGGAAAGTTAGGTTGTATCTAGCTAATCCATTGTTTTTTATATATCATAAATTGCAATATTAATTGTAACATTTTACCAAATTTTAAATAGATTTACGATAATAACGAAAAACAGATATGTGAAGGTGAAAAGATGGAATTAAAAAAAGAGAATTTAGTTTTTAGATTTGCAACTGAAGACGATGCAGAAAAAATTTTGAAAATTTATAAACCGTATATTGAAAATACCACAATTACTTTTGAGTATGAAGTGCCAACTATTGAGGAATTTAGAGAAAGAATTAGGGAAACTTTGGAGGAATATCCGTATATTGTATGTGAATGTGGAAATGAGATTCTGGATATGCTTATGCACATAAAATTTGGACTAGAGCTGCTTATCAGTGGGATGCTGAGCTTTCAGTCTATACCGATGGGAAGTTTGCTGGAAATGGAATTGGAAAAAAACTGTATAAAATTTTAATTGAAATATTACAATTACAGAATATTGTGAATGTTTATGGGCTTGTAACTTATCCTAACGAAAATAGTGAAAAGCTACATGAGTATTTTGAGTTTAAAAAGGTTGCCTTTTTTGAGAAAACCGGATATAAATTCGGACAATGGATTGGTGTTACTTGGTTTGAAAAGGCAATAAATTTGCATTTTGAAAATCCTGTGTTAGTAAAGAAAATATCAGAAATTGATAAGAATAAGATAAAGAAAATTTTAGAATTATAAAAAATTAAATGTAAAACTTAATTATAAAAATAATTTTTCAAAAAATTTTAGCATATATAAAATTAAAATGTATTTTGCTTGTAATATGGTATTGATTAGCTTTTGATTGTCTTGTTTTAAAGGAGCTTGACGAGATTTTAAGTTTGTGTGTTAAACTACTTGAAAATCAGTGTAAAGAGTGGTATAATTCAAGTAGATAGAATTGATTTTAATTAATAAATTTAGGAGGATATAACAGAATGGCTAAAAAAACATTAAAAGATTTAGATGTAAAAGGTAAAAAAGTGTTAGTAAGAGTTGATTTCAATGTACCAATAAAAGATGGAGTTATTGGAGATGATAACAGAATTACAGCTGCATTGCCTACTTTAAACTATATTTTAGAAAATGGTGGATCAATTATAGCATTTTCTCACTTAGGAAAAGTTAAAGCTGAAGAAGACAAAGCTTCTAAAACTTTGGAACCAGTTGCTAAAGCATTGGCTGAAAAATTAGGAAAACCTGTTAAATTTGTACCAGTAACAAGAGGAGCAGAATTAGAAAATGCAGTTGCTGAGTTAAAAGCTGGAGAAATTTTAATGTTTGAAAACACTAGATTTGAAGATTTAGATGGTAAAAAAGAATCTAAAAATGATCCTGAATTAGGAAAATACTGGGCATCACTTGGAGATGTATTTGTAAATGATGCATTTGGAACTGCTCATAGAGCACATGCTTCAAATGTAGGAGTTGCTTCAAATATTGCTGAATCAGCTGTTGGATTCTTAATTGAAAAAGAAATTAACTTCATTGGTGGAGCTGTTGATAATCCTGAAAGACCATTAGTAGCAATTTTAGGAGGGGCAAAAGTTTCTGATAAAATTGGTGTAATCGAAAACTTATTAGATAAAGCTGATAAAGTAATCATCGGTGGTGGAATGATGTTTACATTCTTAAAAGCTCAAGGTAAAAACACTGGAAAATCTTTATTAGAAGAAGATAAAGTTGAATTAGCAGCTTCATTAATTGCCAAAGCAAAAGACAAAGGGGTAGAATTAATCTTACCTGTAGATGCTGTTGTAGCAAAAGAATTTAGTAATGATGTAGAATTCAAAACAGTTTCAGTAGATGAAATTTCAGACGATGTAATGGGATTAGATATAGGTGCAGAATCTGTTGCATTATTTAAAAAAGCGTTAGAAGGTGCAAAAACAGTAGTATGGAATGGACCAATGGGTGTATTCGAAATGTCTAATTACGCTAACGGAACAATCGGTGTATGTAAAGCTATCGCTGAATTAAAAGATGCTAAAACAATCATCGGTGGAGGAGACTCTGCAGCTGCTGCAATTCAATTAGGATTTGCTGATAAATTCTCTCATATTTCAACAGGTGGAGGAGCTTCAATGGAATACTTAGAAGGAAAAGTATTACCAGGAGTAGCTGCAATTTCAGAAAAATAATAACAATGATAACTAACTTAATTGACTAAATTAATTTAGTTGACTAAAAATAATTTTTTCATTTTAATCACGAAATGGCTGTCTTGAAATTAATTTTTTGAGATAGTCATTTTTTTGGATTAAATTTTATAAAGGTTTTACTATAACTTTAAAAAAACTATAAAATAATTTTTTAAAAAATTGAAACATAGCTTAAATTATGTTATAATTAAAAATGATTTTAAAATTAAAGAAGGAGGAAAGTATAAAGTTAAATTTGTAATTTTAAAAATTATAAATTTCATTATACAAAATAGAAATGGACAAAAATTCAATAGGTGTAATATTAATTTATGTAGCGTTTATGGCAGTGTTAATTTTGCCAACATATTTTTCAAATAAGAAAAAAAAGCAACAAAAAGCAGCATTGCTGGAAAATTTGAAGGTTGGAGATAAAATAATAACGGTTGGAGGTATCAAAGGAAGCATTACAAATATCTATGATCAATCGGTGGAAATGAAAATAGATAAAAGTGCGAGAATGGAAGTTATGAAATCTGCAATCGATAGATTAGAAAAAAAATAAAATGTATGGTTAGATATTAATTTTAATTAAAAAATTAGGAGGACAAAATGAAAAAAGTATTATTATTTTTATTATTTTTCGTAAGTGCTATTACATTTTCTGATACTTTGAAAAATATATCATACAGTAATGGAAAAGTCATCGGAACATTTAGAGAAAATAATCAAATCAAGCCAAATGCATCAGTTACAAAACTAGGAAATGAAGATATTTTAATGTTAAGTTTTCCAAACAGTGAAATGGAAAGCAGTGTTCAGGCATTTATTAATCAAAATGACCAGTATATAAGTAAAGTTTATACAACTCAAAGTAACGGAATGGTTGTTGTTTATGTGTACTTAAAACCATCTGTAACCTACCAAGTTGTAAGTAGAACTGGAGAGTTTCAGGTAACATTAGGTGGCGGACAAACAGCGTCAAGAAATAACTCTTCTCAAACATCAAGATACACAACAACACAAAAACAATCAACTACTAATACACAAACAGCACAAACTCAAACACAGCCAAATACTTCTACTGGAAATAAAAAATATACAATTGTTGTCGATGCAGGACATGGTGGACATGATTCGGGAGCAAGAGGAAATGGTTACAATGAAAAAGATATAGCGTTACAGGTGGCAACAAAACTAGCTAATAATTTGAGACAGGATTACAATGTTATTATGACAAGAAATTCAGACTTTTTTGTACCATTAGATACAAGAGCAAAAATTGGAAATGATGCAAATGCAGACTTTTTTATAAGTATCCATTTGAACTCAAGTTCAAGCTCATCAGCGAACGGAACAGAAGTATTCTATTTTAGCAAAAAAGATCAAGGAAGTTATGCTGCACAAGTGGCAAAATTTGAAAATCGAGTTGATGGAAGCTATGGAGATGTGCCATTTTCAGACTTTATCTTAAATGATATTTTTTATAGAAAAAATCAAAAAACAAGTCAAGCTATAGCAGAATCTGTATTGGATGGACTTATAAATTTAACAGGTCTTAGAAGAAGAGGAGTTTTTGGAGCAAACTTTGCAGTACTTCGTGGAAGTAACTCGCCATCAATACTTGTAGAATTAGGATTTATGAATAACTATTCTGACTTATCCCACTACTTGACACCAGAAGGTCAAGAAAGTGCAGCAAGTACTATTGGTAATGCAATAAGAAAATTTTTCAAATAATTTATAAAACACTTTAAAATTAAACTAAAAAGTTTTGACTATTTACTTAATCTCAAATGCTATTTAATTTAATTAGTTAAAATGTAGGAGATTAAAGTATATTATCCAAATTAGGAGAAATTTATGCAAAAACAAGAAAATTTAAATCAGGAAAAAACTAAAAAGAAAAAAAGTAACTTTCGAAAGAATCTTTTTGTAACATTACTTTTTTTTGGAACAGTCGCAGTTGTTCTTGTAAATCGTTATGATAGAAAGCATAGAAGTAAGATTCATGTAGAGGTGGATAAGAACTTGGTGCAGGAAACGACGCAAGAAGAAGAAGCTCAGAATAAAATTTCCATATTCGTATATAATCCCTCTACAAAAACAGTAAATGAGCGAGAAATCGTAGTTCCTAGACAAATGAATCTAATAGAAGGAGATTTTATAAACGGAATTATCCGAAATTCAGATTATATCTCAGAAGATATGAAATTTAGAAGTGCATACAATCTTAGAATTGATAACGTAAACACTACAGTTGTTAAACTAAATGCACAGTTTGCAAATCTAAAAAGAGAGCCTGAACTGTTTAATGGATTTTCTTTGGCTGTAACAAATACTATATTAAAGAATTTCCCTAATATTCAAAGTGTTGTAATTCAAATAGACGGGGAAACAAATACAAGATAATAAATAAAAAAATATTAGTAAAGTGACAGTTAGATTTATAAAATTAAAAAAATAAGTAATTTTTGAGCTGTTTTGATATTAATGGAAAATTTGTTAATATTACGACAGCTTTTATTTTTGAATTACCTAATTTTTATTCAAAAAATAATAGAAAAATAGTATTTTATATGCTATAATGTTTAAATGATTAAAGAAAAGAGAAAGGAAGATAAATAATGGGACTTAGACAGCACAAAAAGGCAATTCAGATTGGTTCTGCAATTATGATAGGAATATTTGCTATATCTATGCTTGTTACTGGAATATTATTTTTAAAAAATAATGTTTTTGGTGAAGCAGGTGGTAATAGAGAAGTAATTGCAACAGTCAATGGAACAAAAATTTATCGTGATGATTTTGAAAGAGAAAGTTTGGGGTTAAAAAATCAATTAAGTGACTTAAATCAACAAAAAATGCAGCAATTATCACAAGCAGGAATACCCACTGAAAATCTAAAAAATGTTCCTGATAATATTATCAACGAATATGTTTTACAACTCATGATTCATAAGGAAATTTTGCTTTCATCAGCAAAAAATTTAGGAATAAAAATAAGTGGAGCAACTGTTGAACAAGACTTTAATAGTTATCAAAAACAATCAAAACTAGGAAAACAAGAGTTTGCTCAATATTTAAGATCTGTTGGATATAATGTTACTTCATTTAAAAAAATGATAAAAGATCAAAAAACAATTGAAAAAATGAGAGAAAAATTATTTGCAAACGATAAAATTACGGATGAAGAAATAAAAAAAGCATATGAAAGAAATAAATATACTCAAGCATTTTTAAATCAAGATTTTGAAGATGTGAAAGAACAAATTAAAGAAAATATGACGCAAGATAAAGATATTATGATTTTAAATTCGTATCTTGCAAAAGCTAAAGAAAAAGCTAAAATTGTATTTAAAAACAAAGATTTTGAAAAAATGTACGCTAATATGACAACTACTGTAGCACAAAATGGAGAATACAAATATACAAATGAATCATTAAATGAACAAATTATAAATACAGTTTCACAAACACAACAAGGTTATTCTGATAAACTTGTAAATGACTTGAAAGCTACATTAAAAGTAAACTTAGATAAATTTGTAAAAATTGCTAACAAAGCTAAAGCTGCAGGAATAAAAGCTGATCCAGATTTAGTAGGAGTAGATCAGTTAAGAGATTATTCACAAAAATATTATAATCATTTAATCGATACTTATAAACCTGATGATGCAGCATTACAAGCTAAATTTAATGCTAAAAAAGATAGTTATAGTATTCCAAACAGCATTGGAGGTTATGTAATTGGAGAAGAATATCAGGCTGGAGAAAATGATTTTCAAGCAGCCAAAAAACAAGCTGAAGATATTATGAAGACAACAACTAAAGATAATTTCGCAGCTAAAGCTAAAGAATTTTCAAAAGATCCTGGTTCAGCGAATAATGGTGGAAGTCTAGGAGAAACAGCTGATTTATCACAACTTGTTCCAGAATTTGCAAATGCAGTTAAAAAAAGTAAGGCTGGAGATATTGTAGGTCCTATCAAAACTCAATTTGGTTACCACATTATTTACATTCAAAGTAAGGATGCTAAAAATGAAAATGTTGCAAAAGTTAGTCATATTTTGATAACACCAACTATTTCTGAAGCATCAAAACAAGAAATTATTAAAAAAGTTCAAGCTTTAAAAGCCGAAATTGAAAGTAAAAAAACTACTTTTGAAAATGTAGAAAAACAAGATAAATACAAATTCAGCATTAAGGAAAGATTCAAAAAAATGGTTAAGTCGGATGCAATTCCTGGAATTGGTAAAAATGACGAATTAATGAATCAAATATTTGCACTACAAATAAACGGAATTCTTGATAGAAATGATGCAACAGGGTATTACTTGATAACTAAAACATCTGAAATACCATTTACACAAGCTACATTTGAAAATTCAAAAGAGCGTGTAAGATTGGAACTTGCACATGAATATGCAGATAAACAATTAGAAATTATGTAAAATATAAACTTTTGAAAACTGTTTCAATACTAAAATGTTTGGGACAGTTTTTATTTTTAAAATTTTTAATTAAAATTAGGAGTTAAAATGAATTATATTGAATATTTGGATAGTGTCAATAAAAAAATGATTGTAAAAGAAAAAGGTTTAAAAATAACACAGGATGCTATTTTGCTTTCAGAATTTATAAAAAAATACTTTGATACAAACCATAAAAATATAAAAGAGAAACAAATATTTCTGGAAGTCGGAACAGGACAAGGAATAATTTCTTTATTACTTTGTGAAATGGATATTGTTTCAAAAATATTTGCAGTGGAAATTCAAGAAGAAATATTTAAAATATTGGAAAAAAATATAGAAATAAATAGTTTAAACGAAAAAATTATACCAGTTAATAAAAATATAAAAAATATTCAACAAGAATATGATTTTATTTTCTCAAATCCCCCATATAAAAAGACTAATTCTGGAAAAATGCCAGAAGATAAATCAGAAAAAATTAGTAAATATGAAATTTTACTTACGTTGGAAGAACTTTTTCAAGAAATAAAAAGGCTTTTAAAAAATTATGGAGAATTTTTTGTAATTGTGCCAAATAATAGGCTAAATGATGTTTTTAGATATATCTACAAGAATAACATGAATATTTTGACGATAGAAGTTAATAAATATAAAAAAACAGATTTAGTAGTTGTACACGGAAGAAAAGGAGGAAAGATAAATTCTGGAATTAAAATTAATTTATAAAATCTATTTTACACACGGTTTAGTCACTAAATAGCTAAATTATTCTGAACTTTTTAATAAATGAGAAAAGCCTTTTGTTACCAAATAATTAAAGTATAATACTTAAAAATAAAAAGGAATTATTTCTAATCTAATTAGTCATAATTCCTTAAATAAAATTTATTATTTAGATTTTTTAATTTATTCTAGTTTAAAAATCTATTTAGTTAATTCTTTTATTACTTCCAATGCTTTTTCATAATCTGGATGTTCTCCAACTTCTGATACATATTCCACATATCTTATAACGCCGTCTTTATCAACAATAACAGTTCCTCTTGATAATAGTCTCAATTCTTTTATTACAAAACCATATTTTGTTCCAAAGTCTAATTCTCTGTGATCTGAAGCTGTTAAAGCATTTGCAATCCCCTTATCCGCACAATATCTTCCAAGTGCAAATGGTAAATCTGCTGAAATAGTTAATAATTGGACATCATCTCCGAAACTTGCAGCTTCCTGATTAAATCTTGCTAACTGTAACGCACATACTCCAGTATCAACTGATGGAAACACAGCTATTACAACAACTTTTCCTTTATAGTCGCTTAATTTTACTTCCTTTAGCTCTGGTGATAAAACTGTAAAGTCAGGTGCTGTATCTCCTGCTTTTACCTCATTTCCAACAAGAGTTATTGGATTTCCTTTAAATGTTACTTTATCTTTAATCTCTGCCATTTTATTACCTCCTTTATTTTTTGTAATTATAACATATTTTATATTATTTGTATATAAAATTATAAAAATAAATAAAGTATCATCTTTTTTCTAAAATATGTGTCATTCCTTGCTCCACAATATGCTTTATATGTTCGTCTTCAAGCGAGTAATAAACAACTTTACCTTCTTTCCTATGTTTTACAAACCTCCCCTGTTTTAATACCCGAAGTTGATGTGAAATAGCAGACTGTGTCATTTTCAAGAGATTTGCAATATCATAAACGCACATTTCCTCATGAAACAAGGCACTTAATATCCTCATTCTAGTCGTATCTCCTAATATCTTAAAAAAATCCGCCAAATCATATATAACTTCCTCTTTAGGCATTAATTTTTCTACTTTTTCCACAATTTCTTTGTGAATAGTCTTTGTTTCATAACTTGTAATTTCCTCTTCCATTATTTTAGCCATTTTCCCTCCCAATGTTTGGAATATATGTTATTATTATATCACGTATTGAGATAACTTCAAAATTAGATTTTTTCTTTTATTATCTAAGATAAAAAAAAGTGAAAATCTATTAAAAAATTACTATAATGTAGTAAAATTACTTTAGTATTTTTAATAAAAAAGGAGTATATTTATGAAAAGAAATAAATCTAAATTATTAATTTTAGCGTTTGTTATAGCAATTTCGATTTCTTCATTTGGGCTTTCTAAAAAAAATATGACAAAAACTACCCAAAAACCTGAGGTTGTGGATACAAATAAAAAAGCGGGACTTACAATTTCAAAAGCTGAACTTGATATTGTGGCTGAGAAAATTTTTAAAAATGAAGCTGGAGGAAAAAAAGAAGATCTTGTTTACTGGAATACTGGAGAAGATTTTCCATCACTTGGGATTGGACATTTTATTTGGTATAAACAAGGGCAAAGAGGAAGGTTTGCAGAGAGCTTTCCGCAACTTGTAGATTATTATAGAAAACATGATATAAGATTACCTAAGATTATTGAAGAAAATAGCTATTCACCCTGGGAAAGCCAAGAAGAACTTTTTAAACTTAGAAGACTTGGAAATACTGATATTGTTGAATTAACAAATTTTCTTTACAATACAAGGGCTATTCAAGTTTCATTTATTTTTGAGCGGCTTGAAAATTCTTTAGAAAAAATGCTGGAAGTAGCTAATAATCCAGAAAATGTAAAAAAACAATTTTACCGTGTTGCACAATCCCCAAATGGGTTATATCCGTTGATTGATTATGTGAATTTCAAAGGCGAAGGGACTTCTCGAACTGAAACTTATAAGGGAGATGGCTGGGGACTTCTTCAAGTTTTGGAAAATATGAAAGGTACTGGCAGTGGAAAAGCAGCACTTGAAGAATTTAGCAACTCTGCAAAATTTGTGCTTGAAAGACGGGTAAAAAATTCTGACCCTTCAAAAAATGAAAGAAAATGGCTAGCAGGATGGTTAAATCGTTGCAATACATATAAAAATTGAGTTTAAAATAATAAAAACAATTTTTTGTTTAATTTTTTTAACATTAAACCATTTTAAAATTTTAATAGGATAACTATAATTTTTAAATTAGATGTTGTTACTACAATGTTATTTTGAAATAGTCTAAATTTTTATTTGGACTATTTTTTTGTGAAAATTGTTAAATATATTATATTTAGAGAACCATTATTTAAGCATAAAAAAAATTAATAGTAAAAAAAATCACATTATAAACAAAATTGCTTGCAAATATGACTAGGTATAAGATATAATATAGGTATATAAAATTTTTGCGAAAGGAAGCGAGTATGAAAAATATTTTAAAGTTTTTAATTAAAAGAATCGCAATGGGGCTTGTAACGTTGTGGCTAGTTATTACTATTACATTTTTTCTAATACATATGTTACCTGGTGATCCGTTTCAAAGTGAAAAAGCGATTCCACCTAAAGTAAAGGAAAATCTAATGGCAAAATATCATTTGGACCGTCCATTGGGAGAACAATATGTTGAATATCTAAAAAACATAGCAAAAGGAGATTTGGGAGCATCCATGAAAGTTCGTGGAAGAACTGTTAACGATGTTATTAAGAAAAGTTTCTTGACATCAGCAGATTTGGGAGCCAGATCTATTATCTTTGCATTGGCTTTAGGAATTCCACTTGGAATTGTTGCTGCTCTGAAAAGAGGAAAATATCAGGATAGGTTAGCGATGATTGTAGCTATAATTGGAATATCTGTACCAAGTTTTGTATTGGCTGGGTTAATGCAGAAATATTTTGTTGATGTACATAATGGGATTTTAATAGATCAGTATAATTTACCACTTATAAGAATTTTGTTGTCTGGATGGGATAGACCTGAGAAAAAAATATTGCCAGTTGTTGCACTGGGACTTTATACAGTGGCATTGATTGCACGTTTATTAAGAAATAAAATGATCGAAGTAATGGGACAGGATTATATAAGACTGGCTGTTGCAAAAGGAGTTAAACCAAAAAATATTGTATTTAGGCATGCTTTAAGAAATGCAATTTTACCAATTATTACAATAATGGGTCCAACAATTGCGGCAGTTTTGACTGGTTCATTTGTAATTGAAAAAATGTTTTCAATTCCAGGATTGGGAAAATATTTCGTAGACAGTATCAACGACAGAGATTATACGATGGTACTTGGAGTTACAGTGTTTTACGCGATATTCCTTATCATAATGATGATACTTGTTGATATTGTGTATGTTTTAGTTGATCCTAAAATTAAACTTGGAAAAGGAGATGAGATATAGTGGCAGAAAATACAAAAAAAATTATAACTGAAAATAATTATATCCCCACACCTGAAGATTTTGAAATCGTGGGTGCAAACACTACTCAAAGTGAAGTAATTTACAAACCAAGTTTAACATTCTGGCAGGATGGATGGAGAAGATTCAAGAAAAATAAATTGGCTTTGTCATTTTTGGGAATAACTCTTGTTTTCTTATTTTTAGCAATATTTGGACAAAGTTTGACAAAATATTCTTATCGAGCTCAAGACTTATCAGCTAAATTTTTAAGTCCAACAAAAGGGCTTGGAAAAGGACATTATTTGGGAACTGATAACCTTGGACGTGACTTGTTTGCAAGACTTTCACAAGGGATAAGAATTTCAATGGAATTATCGTTGATCACAGCTGCAATCTGTGTTGTTTTCGGAACAATTTATGGAGCTGTATCAGCATATTTTGGCGGAATTATCGATACAATAATGACTAGAATTGTAGAAATCTTACTAATTATTCCATCAATGATTTATATAATTTTATTAATGGTTGTAATGGGAAATAGTGTAAAAACAATAATTATCGCAATGTCTCTTACAAGATGGTTAAATTATTCACTGTTAGTCCGTGGAGAAGTCCTAAAAATAAAGGAAAATGAATTTGTATTAGCTTCAAAATCACTTGGTGGAAACTTTTTATGGATAACTCTAAAACACTTAATTCCAAATACATTAAGTGTAATAATAATAAGACTTACAACAGATATACCAAACATTATCTTTACAGAAGCATTTTTAAGTTTCATTGGACTTGGAGTACCAATTCCACAGGCTTCACTTGGAAACCTGGTATTTGATGGTTTCGTAAATATGACTTCATATCCATATTTATTCATTATTCCATCAGTTGTAATTTCATTAATTACATTGGCATTTAATATAGTTGGAGATGCTTTAAATGATGCATTGAATCCAAAACTAAGAGATTAAAAATTTAAAAATTTTATAAAATTTACTATTCTATAATTTAATATTATTTTTCTTAATTTCATTTATTTTAGTTTACTTAAGCAAGGGTATCAAACGCCATACCCTTGCATCCCCGCTTTACGCAAAACTTTCTTATAAAGAAAAAATAAAACTCGATTTTGAATATAAGTTATTTTAATACGAATAATCATATATAATTCAAAATATGTTTCAAAATCTCAAACAGTTATTTTTTCTTTAACGAAATTTTGCTTTAATAATTAAATAAAAAAGTTAAATGAATTAAAAATAAATAGAGTTGATAAAGAAAAAGTATTTAGTTATAAAAATTATGTAAAAACAATCCATATTAATACAGAGAGGATTAGAGAATGGGAAAAAAATTATTAGAAGTAAAAGACTTGAGTGTTTCTTTTAATACTTATGCTGGAGAAGTTCAAGCTCTTAGAGGTATTAGCTTTTCTGTAGATCGAGGAGAAACACTTGCAATCGTTGGAGAGTCTGGTTCGGGAAAATCAGTTACCGTACAGACAATTATGAGATTAATACCAATGCCTCCAGGAGAAATAAAAAATGGGGAAATACTTTTTGAAGGCGAAGATTTAGTAAAGGCTTCCATTGAAAGAATGAGAGAACTTCGTGGTGGAAAAATCGGGATGATATTTCAAGATCCTATGACATCACTTAATCCAACGATTAAAGTTGGAAAACAAATTATGGAAGGAATTTTGATTCATAAAAATGTAACAAAGGAAGAGGCAAAACAGCAAGCCATTGAAATGCTTAGAAAAGTTGGTATTCCTAAACCTGAAGAAAGATTTCATCAATATCCACATGAATTTTCAGGGGGAATGCGACAAAGAGCAGTTATAGCCATTGCTCTTTCGTGTGAACCAGACTTATTGATTTGTGATGAACCAACAACGGCTTTGGACGTTACAATTCAAGCACAAATACTAGATTTGATAAATGAACTGAAAAAAGAATTAAATATTGCTGTAATACTTATAACACATGATTTGGGAGTGGTCGCTGAAACTGCCGACAGAGTAATTGTTATGTATGCTGGAGAAAAATTGGAAGAAGCTCCTGTTAGGGAACTTTTCAAAAATCCAAAACATCCTTACACTTGGGGACTTTTGAAATCTTTACCAAGACTGGATATGAAAATTGGAGAAAAATTAGCTTCTATTCCGGGAACTCCTCCAGATTTATTAAAACCACCTGTAGGAGATCCATTTGCACCACGTTCTGAATATGCAATGAAAATTGACTATGAAAGAAAACCTCCAATGATTGATTTAGGAAATGGACATTTTGTAAAATCGTGGCTTTATGTTGACGGTGCTCCAAAAATAAAATCTCCTTTTGAATCAGAGGAATCTGATGAATTAAAAAATGAAGGAATGGAGGGGAAATAATGTCAGTTAACGAAAATAAAAAAGAAAAACTAATAGAAATGAAAAACTTAAAAAAATATTTTCCAATGAAAAAAAGACAAGTCTTAAAGGCTGTGGAAAATGTTACAATGGACATTTACAAAGGTGAAATTCTAAGTCTTGTAGGAGAATCAGGTTCTGGAAAAACTACACTTGGAAGAACTGTCAGTAGACTTTATACAAAGACAAATGGAGATATTTTATTTAACGGAAAACCAGTAGAATCTTATGGAAGAAAAGAATTTACAAAAAAAGTGCAGATGATATTTCAAGATCCACAAGCCTCGCTTAATCCGAGAATGACTGTTGGAGATATCATTGCTGAAGGAATTGATATTCACAAACTAGCAAATTCAAAACAGGAAAGAATGGAAAGAGTTTACAGCCTTTTGGAAATTGTTGGACTAAATAGGGAGCATGCAAGCCGTTTTCCGCACGAATTTTCTGGAGGGCAAAGACAGAGAATTGGGATTGCAAGAGCGTTAGCTGTTGATCCAGAAGTGTTAGTATGTGATGAGCCAATTTCGGCTCTGGATGTTTCAATTCAGGCACAAGTTGTAAATTTGTTAAAGGATTTGCAAAAGGAAAGAAATTTGACTTTGCTGTTTATCGCACATGATTTGTCAATGGTAAAATATATTTCAGACAGAGTAGCAGTTATGTATCGTGGAAAAGTAGTAGAACTGGGAACTCCAGAAGTTGTTTACAGCAACCCTGTTCATAGCTACACAAAATCACTTATTTCTGCCGTACCAATAGCAGATCCTGATTTCAAGAAGACAACAAAAATTGATATGGAAGAATCATATTTGAGAAGTCCAATGGGAGATGCCTCTGAAATAGGAATTATACCTGAAACTCCTGAATTAACCGAGTATAAGCCTGGACATTTTGTAGAAACTTCCTTCTTAAAGGAAAAGGGACTTATTTAAAAATAAAAATATTTTAATGTTTCAAAATAATTTATTTATAAGAAATTAAAATTTTAGAAAGGAAATATTTGAATTATGAAAAAAAGTTTTTTAGTATTTTGCTTACTTGTATCAATGTTTATAATTTCGTGTGGAAAATCTGGCAATGCTGGTAAATCAGCATCATTTAACATCGAAGCTGAACCAACATCTTTAGATCCTCAAGTTTTAACTGATATAAGCGGATTTATGGTTGCAAATATGACTTATGAGCCTCTTGTGAGACTAAACGAAAAAAATGAAGTTATTCCTGCTGGAGCTGAAAGCTGGACTAAATCAGAAGATGGAAAAGTATGGACATTTAAAATTAGACAAGGAATGAAATGGAGCAATGGTGATCCTGTTACAGGAAAAGATTACTTTAACGGAATAAAAAGAGGAATCGATCCTAAAACTCAATCTGAATATTCAATCCTTACTTATTACATTGAAAATTCAGAAAACTTTAATAATGGAACTTTAAAGGACTTTGGTCAAGTTGGAGTAAAATTAAAAGACGACTACACTCTTGAATTTACTTTGTCAAAACCAGCACCATTCTTTATAAAGACATTAATTATGCCGGTTTACTTTCCAGTTAATGAAAAAGCATTAGCCGCTAATGGCGAAGCGTACGCAACTGCAGCTGATAAATCAGTTTATAACGGACCATTTATAATGGAAGAATGGGAACATAACAGTAAAGTTGTTATGAAGAAAAATCCTAATTACTGGAATGCTCAAAATATAAAATTAGATACGCTTACAGCAACAATTGTAGCAGATTTTGACGCAGCTACAAACTTCTTCGAAAACAAAGAGTTAGATTTAACAAAAATTTCTGTAGAAAAAATGGCAAGTTACAAAGGAAAACCTGAATTACACACAGTTCCTGATGGAAGAGTGTACTATTTTGGATTTAACCGTTCACATCCTGTGTTAAAAAATATAAAAATTAGACAAGCTCTATCTCTTGCAGTAGACAGAAAACAGCTTGTTGACAGTGTTCTAAACGGAGTAGGACTTCCTGCCTCAGGAGTTGTTGCACTTGGAAATGCTGGGGAAAAAGGTGATTTTAGGAAAGAAGCTGGAGATTTATTTGCACAATTCTCAAATACTAATCCAAAACAGTTATTTGATGAGGGATTAAAAGAATTAAATATTACTCCTGCGCAAGTTAAGTTAAAATTAACTGTTGACGAAAAAGGAACTGGTAAAAAAGAAGCTGAATTTTACCAGGCTCAATGGAAAGAAAAATTAGGTATTGATGTGGAAGTGGAAGTTCTAACTACTAAAGAAAGAATCGCACGTGCAAAAGCTGGAGAATTTGACATAGTAAGATACGGTTGGGGACCTGATTATGCAGATCCTATGACTTACCTTGAAATTTTCCACTCAAAATCAAAAGATCTTAATTTTGCTAAATATTCAAATCCTGAGTATGACAAATTAATTGACTTGGCTAAAGTTAACCAAGATAATAAAACTAGAATGGATGCGATGAAAAAAGCAGAAAAATTATTATCAGATGACTTTACATATTCAGCACTTTACTATCAAGTAGGGGTATATTTAATAAATCCTAACTTAAAAGGTGTTGTTTTACGTTCGGTTGGAGACTCTGTAGACTTTTACAATGCTTATATTACAAAATAATTTTATTTACTAATTTAATACGCCAAAAGAAAGGGTGAGTGCAGGTATGAAGAAAATATTACTAATCTTTACAATATTACTGGCTTTCGTAATTTCATGCGGAAAAAACGGAGATTCAGAAACATTGAAACTCAACTTAAAGGAAGAGGGGAAATCTTATGATCCGCAGCTTGCAAATGATTCGACAGGAGAATTTGTGGATTCGCTTATCACTGAAACATTGACAAGACAGGCAGAAGATGGAAAATCTCTTCCTGGTGTAGCAGAAAAATGGGAACACAACCAGAACTCAACAGTGTGGACATTCCATTTGAGAAAAAATGCAAAATGGAGCAACGGTGATCCTATTACGGCAAAAGACTTTAGAGATGGTTGGGTTAGAGCATTAAAACCTGAAACAGCAGGAGAGTATGCAGACAAATTATTTTACATAAAAAATGCTGAACAATTTAATGCAGGAAAAATTAAAGATGAAAATCAGCTTGGTATAAAGGTTGTTGATGATTACACATTGGAAGTTACATTGAACAATCCGCTTACATACTTTGATTCAATTGTAAGAATACAGACTTATGCTCCTCTTAATAAAAAATTCTACAATAAAGTCGGAGAAAAGTATATGACATCTCCTGAAACGTCAATTTCATCAGGTGTCTACACAATAAAATCCTGGACAAGAGATTCAGAAATTGTATTTGAAAAAAATGAAAATTATTGGAATAAGGACAATATCAAATTAAAATTTGTAAAAATGTTATTCATAAATGACCCAAATGCCAGTGTAAATGCCTTTAAAAATGGAGAAATTGACTCAACAAACATCTCTATCGAGCAGGCTAAGGAATTTAAGAATGATAAACGTAAACTGCTTACAAAAGACGGCTCTGTATGGTATATGACGTATAATATGAAAAATAAAGTTCTTGCAAACAAAAAAATCAGGCAAGCGTTGTCACTTGCAGTAGACAGGGAAAAATTAATTACGGATGTTCTTGACAATACAGGAGAAGCAGCTTATACTTATACTACAAAAGGAGTAGGAATTACAGGTGTTTCAAAAGATTTCTCTGAAGAAGCTGGAAAAATTTTCCCGGCTTATAATCCACAAAAGGCAAAACAACTGCTAGCTGAAGGATTAAAGGAGCTAGGATTATCAAAATTACCTGATTTAACAATGATTTTCAATGATTCTGGAAATAATAAGGTTATTTCTGAATATATTCAGGAAAGTTTGAGAACAAATTTAGGAGTAAACCTTAAAATCGAAGGAATGACATTCCAGTCAAGACTGGATAAAATGCAGCAAAGAGATTATGAAATCGCCCTTGCAGGCTACAATGGAGATTATAACGATGCAATTACCTACTTGGACAGATTCCTGACAAAAGATGGAAACAACTATTCAGATTACTCGAACCCTCGTTACGATGAACTTGTGAAAAAAGTTAAAAGCTCTGGAAATCAGGAAGAAAGAGTAAAAGATATGATTGAAATGGAAAGAATAATTGCAGAAGATATGCCTGTGGGACTACTTTACTACAGACAAAATACAAAATTACTGAATCCAAGAGTTCATAATATTGTATTCAGTCCAATAGGAAAAGATTTTGTACTTGATAATACTTACATAAAATAGTTAATTAAAGATAAATACAAATTTAGGATACTGCTTAAATGTATGTTTCTAAAGCTGTTTATTATAATTTTATTTGTAAAAAAATATATAATATAGAAGGAGAATTTTTATGAAAAAGATGTTATTTTTATTGATGATGTTAGTTTCCATCATGTCTTGTGGAAAAGGTGGAGGAAGTAGCAAAATATTCACATTAAACTTATCAGATGAACCAAAATCTATTGACCCACAAATATCAACAGATATTCTAGGTGGAACTGTCAACGACCTTTTAATGGAAGGATTGACTAGAAAAGGTAAAAACGGAACATTTGAGCCAGGACTTGCTAAAAGCTGGGAAAAATCAGAAGATGGTTTAAAATGGACATTTCATTTGAGGGATAATATCAAATGGAGCAACGGTGATCCAATTACTGCTCAAGATTTTAAAAATGGATGGCTTCGTGCATTAAAACCTGAAACAGCTTCTGAATATGCATATATGCTTTACCCAATAAAAAATGCAGAAAAATATAATAAAAAAGAAGGAACTGCCGAAGAAGTTGGGATAAAAGTTATTGACGACAAGACTCTGGAAGTAGAGCTTGGAGCTCCAGTTCCATATTTTGACAGCCTTGTAGCGTTTAAAACTTATATGCCGTTAAATCAAAAATTCTTTGATGAAACAAAGGAAGCGTATTTTACAGAATCTGATAAAACTATATCTTCAGGACCTTATACTATGGAAAACTGGACACATGGCTCAGAAATGACATTCAAAAAGAATCCTAATTACTGGGATGCGGCTAATGTAAAAATAGAAACTATTGTATATAAAATAATTCCTGATAATAATTCAGCATTAAATGCATTCAATAACAAGGAAGTTGATGTAACTTCAATTACAGCTGAACAAGCAAAAGGGTTTAAAGATGACCCAAGATTAGTTTCAAATAACGATGGGTCAGTATGGTATCTATTATTTAACTTTAACAATAAGACACTAGCAAATGTAAAAATCAGAAAAGCTCTTCTTATGGCAATTGACAGAGAAGGTTTAGTAAATAACATATTAAATGGATATGGAACTGCTGCAAAAACTCTTGTTCCAAAAGGAATCGGAATAAAAGGATTAAATGGCAAAGACTTCACAGAAGAAGTTCCTACTTCAATATTAGGATATAATCCTCAAGAGGCTAAAAAATTACTTGAAGAAGGACTTAAAGAAACAGGAGCTACAAAATTCCCTGATATGTCTATGTTAATTAATGAAAGTGGAAACAATAAGGTTATTGCAGAATATATTCAAGAACAATTAAGAAAAAATTTAGGTATTGAATTAAATCTGGAAATAATGACTGCTCAAGAAAGATTCTCAAGAATGAAACAAAAAAACTTTGATTTGGTACTTGCAGGATGGTCTGGAGATTATCCTGATGCGGTCACTTACTTAGATTTGTTTGAATCAACAGGTGGAACTAACTATGGTTCATATAAAAACCCTCAATATGATGCTTTAGTTAAAACTGTCAGAGGAACAGCCGATCAAAATGTCAGAATTCCTGCACTTGTTAAACTTGAAGGAATAATTGCAGAAGATTTACCAGTTGGTGTGCTTTTCCATAGAGAAAAACAATATCTAGTTAATGAAAGAGTTCAAGGTCTTGGATTTGTTGCAATTGGTGGAGAATATTATTTTGGAAATCTATCATTGAAATAAGTTAAATTATGGGGGTATCGTGTTATACCCCTTATTTAGTAATTTAAAATTTTATAGAAATATTTAAAAATAGGAGGAAATAAATCAATGAAAAAACTGCTTTTGATATTGACATTGCTAATGTTTGCCCTTTCGTGCGGAAATAAAAATGGAGGTAATGGCAGCACATTTACATTAAATATTGTTACAGAACCATCGTCAATTGATCCGCAAATAACAACAGACGTTCCTGGTGGAACTGTTGATGAATTAATTTTAGAAGGTCTTTTAAGAAAAGACAAGACTGGAAAATCTGTTGCTGGTATTGCTGAAAAATGGGAAAAATCAGAAGACGGGCTTGTATGGACGTTCCATTTAAGAGACGGTGTGAAATGGAGCAACGGAGATCCTGTTACTGCAAAGGACTTTAAAGCTGGATGGCTTCGTGGATTAAATCCTGACACAGCAGGAAGTAATGCAAGCATGTTATTTGTAATAAAAAATGGAGAAAAATACAATGCTAAAAAAGCTTCAGAAAATGAAGTTGGAATAAAGGTTATTGATGATAAAACATTACAAGTAACTTTGGAAGCGCCTACTCCATATTTTGATGATTTAGTTACATTCAAATCATTTATGCCGTTAAACCAAAAATTCTACAACGAAGTAAAGGATAAATACTTTTCCGAAGCTGAATTTACAATTTCAAATGGTCCTTATACTATGGAAAGCTGGACTCATGACTCTGAATTAAAATTCAAGAAAAATCCTAACTACTGGGACGCATCTAACGTAAAAACAGATAACGTTGTATTAAAAATAATCGCTACAGATTCAGCTGTCAATGCCTTCAAAAATAAAGAAGTTGACGTAACATCCGTTACATTTGAACAAGCAAAAGAATTTGCTGGAAAACCAGAACTTGTAAAAGCAGATGATGGTGGAATTTACTACTTGCTATTCAACACAAAAGAAAATGTATTTAAAAACGCAAAAGTAAGACGAGCATTAACTATGGCGATAAATAGAGAAGAACTTATAAACAAAGTTCTTGAAGGCTCTGAAAAAGCGACTAAAGCATTCACTCCAACTGGAATTGGACTAAACGGTATTGCAAAAGATTTCGCACAGGAAGTGACAACTGACCAGCCTAAATTCAATGTTGAAGAAGCTAAGAAATTACTAGCAGAAGGACTTAGAGAAGAAGGATTAACAGAACTTCCAAGATTTGAAATTTTATTTAATGACACAGGAAGCAGAAAAGCTATTGTCGAATACATTCAAGAAAACTTGAGAAATAACTTGGGAGCAAATGTTGAATTAGACGTTGTGACTGGTAAAGAACGTATTGAAAGAACTAAAAAGCGTGATTATCAGATTGCACTTATGAACTGGACTGGAGATTTCCTAGATCCAATTACATATTTAGATTTATTTGAGAGCAAAAATGCAAATAATCGTGGAGATTTCAAAAATGCAAGATATGATGAGCTAACAAAAATTGTAAAAGGCTCTGCCGATCCAAAAGTAAGAGTTCCAGCAATGTTAGAAATGGAAAAACTTATCTCTGAAGAGCAGCCAGTTACAATCTTGTTTCAAAAACAAAAACTTTACCTAGTAAATCCAAAAGTTAAAAATCTAGGATTTGTATCAATTGGTGGAGAGTTCTTTATAAGAGATGTTGTAATGAATTAACTTAACGTAAGGTATCACACGCCATGCCCTTACAATTTTGATTGAGTAATTATTTTAATTAAATTAATAATAACCTATTTTATAAAATAGATTGTATAATAAAATTCAACAAATTTAATACTAAACCTCGTTTAAAAATGAAAATTATATCTTAAATTACTTGAAAACATTAGATTTATATCCCTTATTAGAAAAGTTTGTAATAAATTCGTTATTTAAATGGAGGTTAGTATAAAGTAAATTAGTGAATATTTTAATAAAAAGGAATATAATTTTATGAAAAATAAATTTATCCTGCTGGATAGAGATGGTGTAATAAATGTAGAAAAATCATATTTATATAAAATCGAAGATTTTGAATATGAAAAAAATGTAATTAAAGGACTTAAGGAATTACGTGATTTAGGCTATAAATTTGTGATTATAACAAATCAGTCTGGAATTGCGAGAGGCTTTTACACAGAGGAAGACTATTTAAAATTACAGGATTTTATTGAAAAAAATTTGCTTAAAAATGGGATAAAAATTGAAAAATCATATTTCTGCCCGCACTATCCAAATGCGGCTGGAAAATATGGCATTGAATGTAATTGCCGAAAGCCGAAAACTGGTAATTTTGAGCTGGCAATAGATGAATTTAATATTGATACAGAAAATTCCTTTATGATAGGCGATAGGCCAACTGATTTGATACCAGCAGAAAAATTGGGAATCACTCCCGTTTTAACAAAAACAGGCTATGGACTGAAAAGCCTTGAAAAATTGAAAAATACTAATTTACATTCAATTGTTGTAAATGATATTCTGGATTTTGCAGAAATTTTAAAGAATAAAAAATAAACAAAAAAGGACATTGATTAAACACATTGTCCTTTTTTCTTAAAAAAATTTTTATATAATATCTTTATAATAAATTTAATCTTTCATAGAATAATCTTTTAATTAAAAGTTTATAAAAATCATTGACTTTTGGAAAAAATATGGGATAATATTAATGTAGGGAGAAAATAATGTTGAATATAAATATAAACAATTATATAGTAGATATGGATCTTAAAAGTGCTGTTAAATAGTCTTTTAAAATACATTTTAAAAAAATGTTCACTATAAAATTGTATTTTTTTGATACAGACTCACAATAAAACATAATTTTTTTAAAGTAAATTATTGAAACTCTTTTAACTTAATTTTTAAAAGAACATTATTACAAATTTAACATTACCCAAAAAATTCAAAATCAAAATATTTAAAATTAAAGTTTTAAAAATTAATATTGTTTTGTCTTTCCCTACTATAGTGTAGGGATTTTTCTTATCTAAAATTACAAAAAACTAATTAATGAAAATATATAAATATTATTAAAATTTTCAAACATGTGGAGGAAGTATTATGAAAAAAGTGACAAAAGACTTGGAAAAACTAGGAATTGTAAATGTGGCAAAAATTTACAGAAACTTGACACCGTCTGAATTGATTGAACATGCCTTAAAAAGAGCGGAAGGAACCTTATCGGATACAGGTGCTTTAGTTGTAACAACAGGTAAATATACAGGGCGTTCACCTAAAGACAAATATATTGTTGATACCGCTGGTATTCATAATAAAATTGCCTGGGGAAATGTAAATAAACCTATTGAAAAAGAAAAATTTGATTCTATTTATAATAAGTTGATTGCATATTTGCAAAATCGTGAAATTTTCATATTTGATGGAATGGCAGGAGCAGATCCAACTTGCAGACGAAAATTTAGAATAATAAATGAACGAGCAAGCCAAAACTTGTTTATCCATCAATTGTTAATCCGTCCAACAGAAGAAGAATTAAACGATTATGGACATGCTGACTTTACAATAATTGCAGCACCTGGTTTTAAATGCAATGCTAAAATTGATGGGATAAATTCGTCTGCTGCAATAATTATTGATTACGAAGCAAGAGTCGGTATTATTTGTGGAACAGAATATTCAGGAGAAATTAAAAAAAGTGTATTTTCAATAATGAATTTTGTAATGCCTGAAATTGATGTGCTTCCTATGCACTGTTCTGCCAATATGGATCCACGAACTGGTCAAACTGCTGTATTTTTTGGACTTTCAGGAACAGGAAAAACTACTCTTTCAACAGATCCTAATCGTAAGTTAATTGGTGATGATGAACACGGATGGTCTGATCACAGTATTTTTAACTTTGAAGGAGGATGCTATGCAAAATGTATAAATCTTGATCCAGAGCACGAACCTGATATTTATAATGCAATAAAATTCGGAAGTCTTGTGGAAAATGTTGTAATGAATCCTAAAACACGTGAATTTGACTTTTATGATAAGAGTTTGACAGAAAATACAAGGGTTGGTTACCCGATTAATCATATAAAAAATGCACAAATTCCAGGAATTGGTGGAATTCCTAGTGTTGTAATATTTCTGACGGCAGATGCGTTCGGAGTTTTACCTCCTATTTCCAGATTGTCAAAAGATGCTGCAATCTACCATTTTGTAACAGGATTTACATCTAAACTGGCTGGAACAGAACGTGGAATTACAGAGCCACAACCTACATTCTCAACTTGCTTTGGAGAACCATTTATGCCTTTAGATCCATTAGTTTATGCAGAAATGCTAGGTAAAAAAATAGAACTTCACAACACAAGGGTATTTTTGATAAATACAGGATGGTCTGGTGGTCCTTACGGTGTCGGAAACCGTATGAACTTAAAATACACACGAGCGATGGTTACTGCTGCATTGAACGGTGAATTAGACGAAGTAGAATACAGACATGATGAGATTTTCAATGTGGAAATTCCACAATATTGTCCAAATGTTCCAAGTGAATTGTTAAACCCTATAGACACTTGGGCAAATAAGGAAGCATATGGTGCAGCAGCAAGAAAACTAGCTAAAATGTTTAGAGAAAATTTTGCAGTAAAATATCCAAATATGCCAGAACATATTGTAAATGCAGGACCATTATTTTTTGAATAGCAATTTTTAAATGTTTACTAAACAATGGAGGAATTTATGGGGAAAGTAAAAATAACGGAAACATCACTAAGGGACGGACATCAGTCACTTATGGCAACAAGAATGACTACTGCCGAAATGCTTCCAATAATAGAAACTATGGATAAAATTGGATATCATGCAATGGAAGTCTGGGGTGGTGCAACTTACGATGCAGCAATCAGATTTTTGCACGAAGATCCTTGGGAAAGATTGAGAGAAATTAGGAAAAGGGCTAAAAATACAAAGTTGCAAATGTTATTAAGAGGACAGAATGTGCTAGGATATCGACATTATGCAGATGATATTGTGGATAGATTTGTTGAACTTTCGATAAAAAATGGAATTGATATTATTAGAACTTTTGATGCTCTAAATGATACAAGAAATATTAGAAAAGCTTCGGAAAGTACAAAAAAATACGGTGGACATAGCCAGCTTGCAATTTGTTACACAATAAGTCCTGTTCATACGATAGAATATTATAAAAAATTAGCACTTGAAATGCAGAGTATGGGTGCAGATTCTATTGCAATAAAGGATATGTCAGGAATTTTATTACCAAATGTGGCTTCTATTCTAGTAACCGAATTAAAGAGCGTTTTAAATATTCCACTTGAATTGCATACACATTCTACAGCAGGACTTGCAGAAATGAGCATAATTGAAGCTATTGATGCAGGAGTAGATATTGTGGATACTGCTGTTTCTCCATTTGGCGGAGGAACTTCACAGCCATGTACAGAACCACTTGTAAGGACTTTGCAAGGAACAGAATACGACACTGAGCTGAATTTAGAACTTTTGAAAGAAGTAGCTGAATATTTTAAACCAATAAGAAAAAAATACATTGATAATGGAACGTTAAATCCAAAGGCTTTGGGAGTAGAGCCAAATATTGTAGAATATCAATTACCAGGAGGAATGCTTTCAAACTTATTGTCGCAACTAAAATCACAAGGGGCGGAAGATAAATATGAAGATGTTCTCCGTGAAATTCCAAAAGTTCGAAAGGATTTAGGTTACCCACCACTTGTAACTCCAATGAGCCAAATGGTTGGAACACAATCTGTTATGAATATTCTAACTGGAAAAAAATATCATATGATTCCTAAGGAAATAAAAGATTATGTGAAAGGAATGTATGGAAAATCACCTGTCCCAATTGATGAAAACATTAAAAAAACTATAGTTGGAGATGAAGAGGTATTTACTGGACGACCTGCTGATTTACTAAAGGATGAATATGATACGATGAAATCTGAAATTGGAGATTTGGCAAAATCTGATGAAGATGTATTGACTTATGCATGTTTTCCACAAATTGCCAAAGGTTATTTAAAAGAAAAATATTCTGAAAAAAAAGATAAAGAGACTAGAATAGATAATAAAGAGGAGGTGAAAATTCAAAATATTAATGTAATTTTTTAAGACATTTTGGGATATAGTAAATTTTTTGTTAGTTGTTTATTGAGATAGCAAAAACTAAAGTATTGGTTTAGACTATGTAGCTCAAATCTGGTGTTTGAGCCGTTATAAAGAGAGGTGAAACGATGAATTTAGATATAGATTATTTCAAAAATAAATTAAAGGAAATATCAGAATGGTACGAAAATACCAGATGGAACAAAAAAGCTTTACTTGAAAAAATATCAGAACTGGACATAGAAATTAATAAGACACGTGATGAAGAACATTTAATAGACTGGGATAAATTAACACATATAGAGGAAAAAATCATATCTGATATGGTTCATTTAAGAAACAAGATGAAAATTTCCCACAAGGAAAGATTTGACAGTTATTATAAAATAAAATGAATAATGCTCAAACTCTGTAAAATTTAACTTATAAATTTATACAGCTCAGAGTTTGAGTAAAATATTTAAAACTTTTACATTTGATTTTAGAATAATTTTATTAAAAATTTAGAAAAATTGTAAAATTAATTTTAAAAATTTGAAAGGAAAAATTAAAATATGAAAAGTATTTTATTTGGAAATTCAGCTGTGTCAATTGGGGATGCCATTTACATTACCATTATAAGTATGAGTATTGTTTTTTTTATATTATTTTTGATTTCATTTGTATTATCATTTTTTAAATATTTTTCAAATTCTGAAGAATTGAAACAGGATATTATAAATAAAAAAAGAAATGATAATCAAATTGTACAAAACTCAAAGAAATCTGATTTAAAAACAATTGATAATGAAAAAAAATTTAGTATGGAAAAAATAAAGGACGAAACTATGCTGGCAGCCATGATGGCAGCTCTAATTGAAGCGGCTGGAGATAATGAAAACTGCTACATAAGAGTAAAAAATATAAGAGAGATCAAGTAAACTTTAATAAATGAGGAGTATGACAAATATGATTAAATTGTACAAAATTAGAATTGGAGAAAAAGTTTATGAAGTAGAAGTTGAAGCTGTTTCAGAAAAAGAAGGTTCTATTACTACTTCAAACAACGTAGATAATGAACCAGAAGAAAAAAAAATCGAACATAATTCACCTCTAAATGAAGTTAGTAATTCCATTGAAAACGGTGAAATGATAAATGCACCTATGCAGGGTCTTATTGTTGATGTAAAAGTAGAAACTGGACAAAAGGTAAAAGCTGGAGATGAAGTCGTGATACTAGAAGCTATGAAAATGGAAAATCCTATTGTTGCACCAAAAGACGGAACTATTCTTGAAATTAAAGTCTCAAAAGGAAGTACTGTAAACACTGGCGATACTTTAGTAATATTATCATAAAAATATTTTTAAAATTTATTCTTTGATATACTCAATAAAAATTAATTTTATAGTATATCTATCTTAAAATTAGACATAGAAATGTGATACCATATCACTATAAAACCTTATGGAAAGGAATGGTTTTGAAATGGAACTACTAAAAATTCTTTACGGAACAACAGGGTTATCAATGATAACTGTAAAACAGATTATTATGATAATAATAGCTTTAAGTTTATTATATCTAGCAATAAAAAAACAATATGAACCATATTTACTGCTTCCAATTTCCTTTGGAATGCTGCTGGCAAACCTGCCTGCTGTAGCAAATGAGGGACTTATGGAAAAAGGCGGACTTTTGTACTATCTTTATCAAGGAGTAAAATTAGGTATTTATCCACCGTTGATATTTTTAGCAATTGGAGCAAGTACAGACTTTGGACCACTTATTGCAAATCCAAAAAGTTTATTACTAGGAGCTGCTGCACAATTTGGAATTTTTGTAACATTTATAGGAGCAATTTTACTTGGATTTACAGGAAAAGAAGCTGGCTCAATTGGAATTATCGGAGGAGCTGACGGGCCAACCGCAATTTATACCACAACCAAATTAGCTCCACATTTACTAGGTTCAATTGCTATTGCAGCCTATTCCTACATGGCTTTGGTTCCTGTTATTCAGCCACCAATTATAAAACTTTTGACAACAAAAAAAGAGAGAATGGTAGAAATGACACAACTAAGATTTGTAAGCCAACGTGAAAAAATTATTTTCCCAATAGCAGTAACAATTATCGTGATTCTTTTAGTTCCATCATCAGCACCGTTAATTGGAATGTTAATGCTTGGAAATCTTATAAAAGAAGCTGGAATTGTCTCAAATTTAGTTGAACACGTACGAGGGGCACTGCTTTACTGTATTACTATTGTATTAGGAATGACAGTTGGAGCAACAGCCAATGCAGAAACTTTTTTAAGTTTTAAGACAATAAATATTATTATTTTAGGGTTAATCGCATTTTCGTTTGGAACAGTTGGTGGTGTAATATTTGGAAAAATAATGTATAAACTCTCAAACGGAAAAATAAATCCGATGATTGGATCAGCAGGAGTTTCTGCAGTACCAATGGCAGCAAGAGTTGTACAAAAACTCGGACAAGAAGAAAATCCCAAAAATTTTCTGTTAATGCACGCCATGGGACCAAATATCGCTGGAGTAATTGGATCAGCAGTTGCTGCAGGAGTTCTTTTAATCATATTCAAATAAAAAATTATTACTCTCATTTATTAGTATAATTAGAATAACTAAAAATTATTTAATTATATTTAATGAGAGTTTTTTATTTTTATTCAATTTTTGTATATCTTTTTTAAATAAAGTTTTTCCCATAATAAATAAACGATAAAAAACATATTTTTTTAAAAATTATGATATAAAATTATTTAAAATATGATATAATAACTCTGTATATAGAAAATTCAAAAATTATAACTATTCTTACTCAAATCTTAAATGTATTGACTCATTGACAATCTATCTTTTGAGAATTTGAGTAATTTGTGTATAAAAAATCCTTTCTTATGAGGAGTTTTGTAAATAAATTGGTACTTATAAAAGGGAGAATAAATGAAAATATTGATAATACATACTGCATTTATAGGGGACATTGTACTATCAACACCTTTGATACAAAGATTAAAGTACATGTATCCGAACTCTAAAATAGATTATTTGACATTACCAACAAATCAAAGTGTGATAAATAATAATCCTAATTTACACGAAATACTGCTTTATGATAAAAAGAGAAAAGACAAAGGAATAAAAGGTTTTTTGAGAGTATTAAAAATATTAAAACAAAAAAAATATGATTATGCTGTAATACCACATAGATTTATAAAATCTATATTACTTGCAAAATTAGCAAAAATTCCCAATATTGTTGGATTTGATGTAGCAACAGGCTCATTTCTTCTAAATAAGAAGGTTCATTATGATATGAAAAAACATGAAGTGGAAAGATTGCTTGATTTGGTTGAATACAAAGGGGAAAAAATTCCAATTAGAATTTATCCTTCAAAAGAAAATTTTGTTAAAATTGATAAAATTTTGAAAAATCATGGATATTTTGAAAATCAAGAACAAAAATTAATATTAATTGCACCAGGAAGTCAAAGACCTGAAAAAATATGGCCGATAGAAAAATATCGTGAAGTTATTGAAAAATTGAAAAAAAATAAAAATTATTTTATTGGGATAACTGGATCAAAATCTGAAAAAGAGTTGCTTTTAGATTTTCCAGAGGATAAAAATGTTATTGATTTTCGTGGCGAAATTAATCTTGTGGAATTTGGAGCATTGATTTCAAAAGCTGATATTGTTGTAGGGAATGACAGCTCTCCAGTTCATATTGCCAGCGGATTTGAAAAACCGTTTGTAATTGGGATTTTTGGACCAGGAAAACGAACTTTGGGATTTTTTCCTTGGACTGAAAAAAGCAATGTTATTGAAGACAATGAATTTTATGAAAATAATATTGTAATAATTCCTAAAAATCAGCATAAATATAAAAAAGACTATTATAAAGGAATCCCTTTAATTAGTGTAGATAGAGTTTATAATGAAATTATAAAACGAATTAAAAAAATATAAAAAGGATAAAAATAATTAAATATGAAAAATAAATTTAACGTAACTATAAATATAATGGGATATGTCTTGAGTTTATTAGTTGGAATATCTCTGTTTTTATCAGAAAAATTTGAAAATAATGTTTTAATTCCTTCGTTACTAGTAATATTTATTATTAGTATGTTTCTAAAGGAAAATAGAAAAAAACTTTTAGAAAATATAGATATAAAATTTTCAATAATATTATTATTATTTGTGTTCATGCCATTTGTAATAGCACATTTTGATGGTGGAATCGACACTCGATTGGATAATTATATTTTAAGATTTTTATTGTTTTTTCCATTTGCTTATTTTTTAAGCAGCACCAAAAAAGTTTTGAATCTTTTGAAGGCATGTTTATTTGGTGGAACAATAATTTCAATTTTAGCTACCATTAATTTTATAAAAAACTATGATGAATGGGCTCATCCAGTAGGATTTTCTTATCCAAGAGTTACTGCTATTTTAACTGTTCAGGATTTTGCTAACATTATGTGTTTGGTACTTTTATTTTTGCTTTCATTCTTATTTTTTTATAAAAACAATAATAATAAGAAGAATGTAATAATTAAAATTTCCCTAGGTATTTTATCAGTACTGTTGCTATTTTTGGTTATTGTAAATAGATCTAAAATGGTTTATATTTGCCTAATACCAACAATTTTTTACATTTTGTACAAAATAAGAAAAAGATATATTTTAATAGGAATTTTAATATGTTTTGGAGGTTATTTTGTATTACCAAGTTCAATCTCAAACAGATTACAATATATAGTAAACTATAAAAATGATCCATCCAGTAATTTAAGAGTAATTTTTTGGAAAACTGGAGCAGAAGCATTTAAGCAAAAACCCATATTTGGCTGGAAAGCAGAAGATAGAAAAGTATTTAACCTTGAATATTATGAAAAAATAGGTGTTAAAGATTATGTGTATAAAAATTTTCTTGATAATTTAAGTGAATGGGAAATTTATTATGTTCATACCCATAGTACATATTTACAATTCATTTTAGATTTTGGAATTATAGGATTTACTTTTTTAGTAATCTTCTTTATAAGTATACTTATAAAAGCAATCGGCATAAGTTTTTCAAAAGATAGTGAAAATTATGATTCTAGACTAATTGCACTTGAAATTGGAACAAAAACTGCCTTAGCAGCTTGGGCAATACAAGGAATTACTGATATTAACCTGAATAACAAATATATGGTTATTACTGCAGCGATATTGATATTTGTACTAAATCATTTATGGATGAAAAAAATAAGACTAGAAAAAGATATTTAGAAAAGGAAAATAGAAGATGAATAATTATAAATTTAATATTTCAAAACTTGATAGACTTAACAAAAAATTAAGGCAAAAACCATATAAATATATATACAAGGAAATGATGCCAAAAAAATTATTTAATAAAATCCAAAACAGAGTTTACTTTATAACTCAAAAAATGGTTGGAGAAGACTGGAATGAGCTTTTAAATGAATATTTTACAAAAGGTATTAAAACAGAACAGATTAAGCCTAAAAAATCATTTGAGAATGAAAAAATTATATGGCAGTTCTGGGGACAAGGATGGGATTTTGAAAAATTACCTGATGTAGTGAAAATAAGCTATAAATCTGTACAGAAATATAAAAAGGACTACACAGTAATACACTTGGATATGAATAATATAAACGATTATCTTGAAATACCAGAATATATTTTACAAAAACTTGAAGCTAAAAAAATAAATTTTGCACATTTTACAGATATAATAAGACTCGCTTTACTAATTAACTATGGTGGAGTGTGGATTGATGCGACAATCTTGCTTACAGACTATTTGCCGCAGGAATATTTTGAAATGGACTATTTTATGTTCCAAAGAGATGACAGCCTTAGTTTAGAAGAGAAAAAGGACTGGGAAGATTATGATGATTTTTATTTTTCGTGGAATGATGAAATGAAAGTCAGAGTATTAAATAGCGTAATTTTTGCAAAGAAAAATAATGAAGTATTGAAAGTTTTGCTAGATATGATGCTAATCTTTTGGAAATATAACGATTTAGCTCCAAACTACTTTTTCTTTCAAGTGCTGTATACTGAGTTAATCGAAAATTATTACAAGGATAAAAAATGTAAAGTTGTCTCAGATACATTAACACACGAAATGATAAGAGTCTGGTTTGATAAATTTTCACAGGAAAAGCTGGATGAAATAACTAAAAGAATCAATATTCACAAACTTACATATAAAATTGACGCTGGAAAACAGGATACAGCAGGAAGTTTTCTGGAACATTTTAAAAAAATGTATGAAATAAAATAAAAAGGATTTAATATAATTAAGAATGGGGAAAAAATGAAAGTATTAGTATTGCACGGACATCTTAGTATGGGTGGCGAAGAAAGAGTTTTACTTAATGTTCTAAAAAATTTGGTGGAACTTAACTATGATGTTGATTTGCTCATAACTTGGAACCATAAGGAAAATAATTTATTTGAAAATGAAATTCCGAAAAAGGTAAATTATGAATTTTTATTTAATAATTATGACGGTAAAAGTAAAATTATTAAAGAAATCTATAGATTACGGGCAAAATTGACTTATCTAAAAAAAGTTGAAAAAATAATAAAAGAAAAAAAATATGATATTGTTATAGATTATTCTTCAAATTTACTGAAATATAGTAATCTTGATATAAAAGTGCCTGTATTTGCCTGGATTCATTTTTCTCTTACTTTTGGAGAACATTTAAATACAGACAAAATAGAAAAATATAAAAAGCAATATAAAAAATATGAAAAGATATTGGCAATATGCGATACAATGAGAGATGAATTTGTAAAAATTCTAGGAATGGATGAAAAAAAGGTGGAACTTGTCTATAATCCAATAGATTTGGAAACTATCCGTAAAAAAGCTGAAACTATTGATAAAAAGTATGAAAATTATTTAAAGCAGGACTATTTCTTGCAAGTTTCACGTCTGACAGAACAGAAGCAGCCTGAACATCTTGTTGACATTTATTATAAATTAAAGCAGCAAGGCATAAAAGAAAAACTTTATTTCATTGGAAATGGGGAAAAAATTGAATTAATTAAACAAAAAATTAGAGAATATAATTTAGAAAATGATGTTGTATTATTGGGGCAAATTGAAAATCCATATCCATTTTTTAAAAATGCAAAATTATTTGTTCATACTGCAAAATATGAAGGATTGCCAACTGTACTGCTGGAAAGCCTTACTTTGGGAACGCCTGTTGTGGCGTATGACTGCCCTACGGGACCAAAGGATATATTGGGACAAAATAGTGAATATGGAAAGCTAATTCCATTAAATGATAAAGATACGTTTGTTGAAAAAGTTTATGAACTGATGAATAAAAATGAAAAATATGAAAATTATAGAAAGCTGTCACTTGTGAGAGCGAATGATTTTTCAATGGAAAACAATAAAGCAAAACTAAAGGAATTAATTGAAAATATAAATTCCTAAAAATAAATAGCTATTTAGAAAAATGTAAAGAAAGGTTACATATGAGTATAGTAAATGGAATAAAATCCAAAGTAATAATATGGCTGTTTGGTACTAAAAAAAAGCACAGCGATATTGATTTGAAAAATATAAAATCAATACTTTTAAATCCTAAAGACTCTATTGGCGATACTTTAATGTCTTTTTGCTATGCAAGGCAGTTAAAAAAAATGTATCCTGATATAAAGCTAGGAATAGTAGTAACAAATAGAAATCTGGAATTTACTAAATTATGCAATGAAAATGAAAAAATAATAGATATTGCTGTGAAACGGAACGATGTACTTAAAAATCATAAAAAGTGGGATGTATTACTAGACTTTTTAAGCAAGGAAAATACAAAGCGTATGATTTGGAAAAAAGTATTAAGTCCCAAAATTACAATGATTTTTGGAGAAAGTGACGAAGGACATTATTATAACAGAAAAAATGTAAAAAATTATGATTTTGACTGTACTCCACTTGTTGAAACACATATTATAGATTATTTGATAAATTCTGAATTTTCTAAATATTTTGAAATAGAAAAACAAAAACCGCATATTAAACTTTTGGAAAAAGATATTGTAAAAATGGAAAAATTTTGGAAATATGATTCTCAAAAAGTTGAAGATAATAATAAAAAAGTAAAAATTTTATTAGTTCCACAAGGAAGCGACAGAGAAATGAAACCAGAAGAAATTGCTGAGCTATTAAATAATATTGAAAATGATAAAATAAAAAATGTGAAAATTATTATGGGTAAAACTGATGGAAGCAAAGAATATTATAAAAAACTAATAAGTTATATAAATAAAGATTTGGACATTTCCTTATCCAACAAATTTAACATTAAAGAATATGTTTTGTTTATGGCGACAGCTGACTTAGTAATAGGAGTGGATGGAGGGGCAGTCCACATAGCTTCTTCACTAAATAAACCTCTTTTGAGCTTTTACGCAAACAATAAATACAATTTATGCAGATGGTCTCCTAAAACAACGGCTGATAGCCTACAAGTAATCTCAAAAACCATTGGAAACCACAATCAGACATATAATTTTTCACTGTCTGAACCAATAAAATGGTTAAATAATAAAATAGAAGAAATATTAAAAAACTAACTATAACAAAGGATTATACGTTATCCTCAAACTAACGTAAATAAACGTATCAATACAAGGAATAATAATATAATGAAAAAAATAAACTGGAAATTTTATAGGCCTTATAGAGATAAACTGATTGATAAAAAAAATGAAATGTTAAGTCATATATTTGATAAAAACAAAAAAGATATCAATTTAGTGCCTGAAAAAATAAATCGAATTTTATTTTTAAGAACAGATGGAAAAATTGGTGATTATATAATAAGTTCATTTATTTTTAGAGAAATTAAAAAGCAGTATCCTAATATAAAAATTGATGTTGTTGCTGATAAATCTTTGGAAAATTTGTTGAAATTAAATAAAAATATAGACAAATATTACATTCTTGATAGAAAAAAAATGCATGAATGGAGAGATGTTGTAAAAATATTAAGAAAAAACAAATATGATGTTCTATTTGATTCAACAGAGGGACTTAAATATAAGCAAGTTTATCTTTTGAATAGGGTAAACGCAACTGTTAATGTCGGGTACAATAAGAATGGCTATAAAATATACAACAAAAACATAAAGCAAAACAATACTTTAAAAATGATAGAAATCTATAAACAAATGGTAAAAAGTATAAATATTGAGATAAAAAATACAAACTATGATATACCGATTTCTGAAGAATCTGAAAAAAATGTCGAAACCTTTTTAAAAGAAAATGATTCAAAGGAAAAATTAATTGCTTTAAACTTTTTTGGGGCTTCAAGAGGCAGAAAAATAAACGTTGAAAATGCTCTCATTATAATAAAAAGATTAACTAAAATGTACAAAGGGTATAAAATTATAATACTCGACTCTCCAAACGACAGAGAAACAATTTATAATATACTTGCAAGAACTGATAATAAAAATGTATTATTTTTTGAAAAATCAAAAACAATTCTTGATTCAATATCAATAATTAAAAAATGTGATTGGGTAGTTTCACTAGATACTTCAATTTTACATATTGCTGAAGGGCTAGATAAAAAAATAATGGCTTTTTACGGACCTAAAATCAATAAAAATAAATGGCGTATAAAAGAAGAAAATAATATATTAATTGATTATCCTGAAAATCGAATTAATGATGTGAATTTTGAAAAACTGTTTGATGATTTATATAATCAGATTAGCTTGCCTGTTATTTAAAGAATAAAAAATACGAAATAGGAGAAATGCTGATGAAATTATCGGTAGGAATAATAACTTTTAATGAAGAAAATAGAATTGGAAAAACTCTAGATTCTGTAAGGGAAATAGCTGATGAAATAATAGTTGTTGATAGTGAAAGTACTGATAAAACCGTAGAAATTGCTCTTTCAAAAGGTGCAAAAGTATTTTCTGAAAAATGGAAAGGTTATGGATCTCAAAAAAATTCTGTACTTGAAAAATGCAAAGGCGAATGGATTTTGTTAATAGATGCTGATGAAGTAATTTCACAACAATTAAAAGAAAAGATAAAATCTATTATAAATAGTGACAATCCATCAAACAATGTTTACAAAATAAAATTACGAAACATTGCATTCAAGAAAGAAATAAGATTTGGGGGTTGGGATGATTATGTAATCAGGTTGTGGAAAAATGGTAAAGTTAAAATAAGTGATAGAGAAGTTCATGAACAGTACCAAACTGACAGTAAAGTAGGAAAAATACACGAAATGATAATACATTATACATACGACAGCATCGAAGAATTTTTGGAAAAATTGAATCGATATACTTCACAAAGTGCAAAAGAATATATAAAAAAAGGAAAAAATCCAAGTTTTATAAAAATATATTCTAAAATGCTCTTTAGATTTATAAAGATGTATATTTTACAACTGGGCTTTCTAGATGGTTATGAAGGGTATTTACTCGCTAAATACAGTTCAATTTATACAATGACAAAATATACTAAATTACGCGAAGAATATTATAATCATTTAGGAAATGACACATCCCTTGTTATTACTACATACAACTGGCCAAAGGCTCTAGAAATGTGCCTAAACAGTGCATTAAACCAAACTGTTTCTCCGAAAGAAATAATCATTGCCGATGATGGTTCAAAACAGGAAACTATCGATTTGGTAAAAAGATTTCAGCAAAGCTATCCGAAAAATAATATTATTCATTCTTGGCAAGAAGATAAGGGATTCCGAGCTGGAATGTCAAGAAATAGAGCAATAAACAAGGCAACAGGAAATTATATAATAATAATAGATGGAGACTTGGTATTGAATAGACATTTTGTTGAAGATCATATAAAAAATATGCAAAAAGAATGCTTTATTCAAGGTTCAAGAGTTATAACTTCGCCAACTGTTGCAAAACAAATGATGGAAGGCAAAAAAATAAACCTTTTTACTAAAGGTCTAAAAAACAATATGAATATGGTGAGAAGCAAATTTCTTTCTAAAATTTTTACAAAGGTAGATAAAAACTTACGAGGAATCCGTTCTTGCAATATGTCTTTCTTTAAAGAAGACTTAATTCGAGTAAATGGCTTTGAAGAAGAAATCGAAGGATGGGGAAGAGAGGATAGTGAACTTGCTGTAAGGCTATTTAATATAGGATGTAGAAAGAAAAAACTAAAATTTGAGGCTTTGACTTGCCATTTATATCATAATGAAAATGATAGAAGTAGACTCAAAAAAAATGACGAATACTTGGCAAATGCAATAAAAAGTAAAAAAACGAAAGCTAAGAAAGGGCTTGATAGATATGAAGGAAGTAACGCTAGTAATAACTAGCTGCGGAAGATTCGACTTGCTGGAGGAAACACTTGATAGTTTTTTTGAATACAATACTTATCCAATCAAAAAAATTATAATAACTGAGGACAGCACAGAAGGTAAAAAGCTAGAAAAGCTAATTTCCAAATACAATAATAAAAATCAAAATTTTAAGTTAATAGTAAATGAAGCACGACTGGGACAGTTAAAGTCCATTGACAAAGCTTACCGTGAAATTGATACCGAATACATCTTTCACTGTGAAGATGACTGGAGATTCTTAAAAAAGGGATTTATTGAAAAATCAATCGATCTTTTGGAAGAAGATGAAAAAATTTTAGTTATAGGATTACGGGATAAAGCAGATTTCGCAAAGGATTTTTTCTATAATGAAGATTATATTTCAAAAACTGGTGAAACATATTACAATGTAAAAGGAGAAATTTTTACTTATAATCCAGCTTTGAGAAGAAAAAAAGATATGGATTTATTTGGACTACATGAAAAATTAGAAAACCAGAGATACGAAGAAGTTTTATCAAATTTTTATAAGGAGCATGGATTTAAGGCAATATTTTTTAAAGAGCCATATGTAACTCATATTGGAAATAAAAGGCATGTCCATTTTAGTAAAAATAGAAAAAATACTGTACTTAGCTTTAAAATTGATAGGCTAATAAAAAAAATACGAGCTAAAATTTTGAAATTCAAAGGAAAAATTTAATCATTTTTCAACAAATATTTTTTCAATTTTTAGTTGTTATTTTTTTATATTTCGTATAAAATATAGGTGAAAAAAATTGTAATAAATTAAATATAAAGTTAAGATTATTTTATTTAAACTTCTAACATTTTAGTTTTATTTATAATTTAATTTTTATAATGGTTAAATCAAATGGTTTTTTTATAATTTTTGTTAAATCAAGATAATTTTTAGTAAAATAATCATAATTCCTAATAGAAAAGGAAGGAAAAAATGTTATATATATATTTATTTTTAATAATAGGTCTAATATTTTTAGTATTTATTATTTACAACAAAACTAGAAAAAATTTCGTTTTGTGCCTTATGTATCACAGTGTTGACAGTGAAAAAGGGAAAGGTGGAATTTTTGTAGATGAATTTCAAGAACATATAAAATGGATAAAAGATAAAAAAACTTTTAAAATGGAAGAATTAAAGAATTTAAATTATACATTGCCACAAAATTCAATATTAATAACTTTTGATGATGGATATAAAAATAATTACACTTTGGCTTTTCCGATTTTAAAAAAATACAATATGAAAGCGACAATATTTTTAAATACAAAATTTATTGGAAAAGATGAGGCTTATCTCAATTGGGACGAGATTAAGGAAATGTATCAAAGCGGATTGATTGATTTTCAGCTTCATACACATTCGCATCAATTAACAATAAAGGATATTGAAGTACTTGCTTTTTACAGCAATGAAAGTTCACCATATTTTAAAAGAGAAAGTCATAGTTTATTTTTTGAAGGAAATTATGATGAAAAAAAAGATATGGAAAAGTTAAATGGACTTCCTGTATTCAAATTAAGAAGTAAAATTTCAATTCCTGGATACAGACCAAAGAAGGATTTTGTACAAAAATATCGAAATATTGCACAACTTCAGGAAAATAATAAATCTGAAAACGAAAAAAAGAAATTTTTGAATAAATTGTTTAAAGAAAAGCAAAATGAATTTTTTGACAAAATTAGTGAAGAAGAATTTAGAAAAAATGTAGAATTTGAAATTCTGGAAAATAAAAGGATTATTCAAGAAAAACTTGGAAAAACTCCAGATTGTCTGGCTTATCCTTGGGGACACCGATACAAAGGAAACCGTGAAGATATAAGAAAACTAGGTGTCGATGTGTTTATTACTACTAGAAAAGGCGTAAATTCCTTAAAACTTAATAAAAATTGGATTTACCGTGTAAGCGGAGATGACTTTGAGAGTTTTGATGAGTTTAAAAGGGAATTGACTGATGGTAGCGGTGCATATTACAGAAAATTACGAAATATTTTTGTAAAAAAACATTAATCTGAAAATAAATAAAAAATGATTTAAAATTTATTCAAGTCTAAAAAGATTGAACTAACTTAAAGAATAATAAATCATAACTTGACGTAAAATGTAAGTTCACTTTTAAAATAATTTTACATACAAGTAAAGAACGAAAGGCAAATTAAACATATGAAAAATATAAAATTAGATTTTGGAGGAATTCAAAAACTGAAAAAATATATAAAAAAATACTATATATTAATTATACTGAATATTCTGTTGGCAACAATGTCATCTCTTGTTTCATCCGCTCCAATAATGCTTATACAAAGGCTGTTTGACAAGGGGATTGCAGGAAAAAATGAAAAGGATATTCTTTATGCGGCTGGAGCAATGATAATGCTCGCTATAATTGGTGCGATACTGATGTACTGGAATACTATTTTCTCAACGGTAATATCGTCATCTATTTATAAAGATATTGTTACTGATATTTACAATAAAATACAAACTTTGGATATGGAATATTTTGCAGGGAAAAAAATAGGGGATATGATGACACGGGTAATGACAGATCCCAGTAATATAAATTCCATTATACTGGAAGTTTTCAATATGATACCCGAAGTTATAAAAGTAATAGTCTGTATGAGTATAGCATTTTACGTAGATTTTGACTTGACACTTGGGGTAATGATTGTAACTCCCATTTTAATAGTAACCGTCAGAAGATATGCAAAAAAACTGAAACGTTCCGGTAAGGACAGACAGGAAGCAATCGACAGCTTAAATTCAAAATTACAGGAAACATTGGCTGGAATACGGATTATAAGGGCATTTGCAACAGAAAAGTCTGAAATAAAGGATTTTAACAAAAAAAATATAAATCTAAAGAGAATTGCTATCAGAACCGCCCGATATAATGCAAAAGCCAATTCAATAATGGAAGCCTTGAATTATATAATTGTAGCATTACTGTTATTATTTGGAGGTTATCGTGTTTTAAGGGCTCATAACTTTACTGCAGGAGATTTTATCACAATAGTAGGTGCAATTTCATCAATGTACACACCTGCAAGACGTGCTATAACTCGATTTAACGCAATAAGTGTAAACTTGTCTTCAATTACAAGAGTTTCAGAAATTCTTGAAGAAATGCCATCTATTGTGAATAATCCAAATTGTATAAAATTTGAAAACTTTTCAAATGATATAAATTTTGAAAATGTTGATTTTAAATATAAAGACAATCCTGAAAAAATATTAAAGGACGTTAACTTAACTGTCAAAAAAGGTGAAACAGTTGCCTTTGTGGGAAATTCTGGTGGTGGAAAATCTACACTTGTCAATTTGATTCCAAGATTTTTTGATGTATCTCGTGGTTCTTTAAAAATTGATGGAACTGATATTAGAGACTATGATGTTAAAAGTTTACGAAAGGCAATAGGGATTGTACCACAGGAAACTTTCCTTTTTTCAGGAACTATACTTAGTAACATAAAATATAGCCGTCAAGATGCTACTTTTGAGGAAGTTGTGGAAGCTGCTAAACAAGCTAACGCACATGAATTTATTGAAAATCTCTCTGAGGGATATGATACTGAAATTGGAGAACGTGGTGTCAAATTATCTGGTGGACAAAAACAAAGAATTGCGATTGCACGTGCAATTTTGGAAAATCCTCAAATCTTAATTTTAGATGAAGCTACATCAGCACTTGATAATGAATCTGAAAAACTGGTTCAAGATGCACTTGAAAAACTTATGAAAGGAAAAACTACATTTGTTATAGCTCATAGGTTGACAACAATCGAAAATAGTAATAAAATAGTAGTAATACAAAAAGGTGAAATAAAAGAAATAGGAAACCATAATGAATTATTAAGCAAAAATGGAATTTACAAAGCATTATATAATAAAAACTTTGATATATCTAAAAAAAATTAATAAAATTGGGTTACTAGTAGATTTAAAATTATATTTTGCTAAAAAATTAAAAAAAGGAGAACAAAAATGAAACAGATAAAAGGAATTATTTTATTTTTAATGTCAATAGTATTAGTAGCATTTGGAAGCCAAGATTCAAAAAATTCTAAAAATTTGGTAAAACAGATTGAAGACGAAACAAAAAAAGTTGGCGATAGAATAAAAGACATAAAAGAAGAAAAAACTGCAAAAATTGAAACCAAAAAGAATGAACAAAAACAAGCAGTACAGCAACCAACTTCACAACAACCACCAGTTGCAGCAAATCCGACTCAAACTCAGCCAACTGTTGTACAACCTACACCTAATACACCAACACAACCTACACAAGTAGCTTCTTCGGATACAACAAATCCAGCATTTGCACTTAATGATGGTGGTAAAGAAAATGGTAAAAAAGAAAATAGAAAAAACAGAAGAAATAACAAAAATATAGCTAAAGCACCAAAACACAGCCGTCTAAAAGATACTTCTTCTTCATCTGCTGGACAAGAAAAAACATCTAAATCTCAAGATTCTGCTCCAAAATCATCAGGAAGTGGAAGTTCTACTGGAAGTAGTAGTGGAAGCAGCAGTTCAGGATCATCTTCGTCAGGTGGAGGAGATTCAAGTTCATCGGAATAAGTATCTCAATATAATTTGAATTAATAATTAATCTAAAAAGTTAAGTATACATTTACAAAACTAGGTAAAACATATAATACAGATAAGAAAGGTAGTGAAAATTTAATATGTTTAGAAGTAAGAAAAAAGAGTTACAAGAAAATATGACAAAAATAAATATAGATATTTTAATATCTCTAATTCCAATGTTACTTGTAGCATTTTTTGTCTATGAAATAACCCCTATTTTAGTGATTTTGTCATCTGTGATTACAGCTGAACTAGCAGAAGTAATATTTTCATTTTTCATACAAAAAAATAGAGATTCTTTGAAAGAACTTTCTGGAATTACAATAGGAGCCTTGACAGGGTTTGTGCTTGCACCATTTACACCACTTTATGTGGCAGCATTTGCAGGAGCAATGGCAACAATATTTGGAAAAATTATATATAGAGGAACTGATAAAAAGATTTTTAATCCGGTGATTTTAGGAAAATTATTTGTATTTACATTCTTTCCAGCTGTTCTTGCACCAAATTCTCCAGCCTGGACTGATGCAGAAGGTATGAGAATCGCCAGCGATAACGTTTCAGGATTAGCTTCATTAGTATTGATAAATAGAGGAATAATAGGAGAACTTTCAATAGCTGCAATGGTTATTGGAGCGATTTATTTAATCTATCGAACAAAAATGACTTGGCATATACCAGTATCATTTTTTGTTACTATTTTCTTTGGATATTATATTACTTCAAGCAATAATGTTAATGTTGTAACTACTTTGGGAGAAATTATCTTTATGGGTATTTTCGTTCTGACAGATACTTTCACTACTCCTAGACATGGACTTGGAAAAGTATTTTTTGGATTTTTAGCTGGGCTTTCTACAATCATATTCTGGTTTTTAGGAATTCAAACTGAAGCAATTATTTATTCCGTATTAATTTTAAATCCTTTCACAAGACCAATAAACACTATATTCAAACCAAATGTTTTTGGTGATGAAGCAGTTTCGTTTGCAGAAATTATACAGGGGCTTGGTTTTGCGATTATTATAGTTTTACTTGCTTTCGCTGTTTCATACTTACATAAGTTTGGATTTGTGCCATATATTGTTTATATTTATGTAGTTTATGGAATATGGCGATTGTACAACAACAGATAAAAATAGGGAAGGCTTTTTATGAACTTTAACTTAAGTTTTTTAGATAAAATAGAAAAATTAAAAGATAAAAAAATAGATATTTTACAATCTGAAAATAATTTTTACCGCGGTGCAATTCCGTGGTTTTTATTATGTTCAGAAAAGAAAAAGGTAATTTATATTTCCACATCTAACAGAAATTTGGAAAATTATCATGCAATGCTTGAAAATTATTATGAAATATTAGAAAAACAAAAGAATATTTTAACAAAAAAATCTAAAAGTAGTAAAAAAAATAGTAAAGAAACTAAAAATAAGTTAGAAAATAAAAAAATAATTGATATTTTTGAAAATATCTCACAAAATAAGGAAGATATTACAGGAATAAATATAAGACTGCTGGATATTTTAAAAAATCAGGAAAAATTTATTTTATTTGTAAATTTACAGATTACTTTGGATATATTTTTTGAAAAGGTTAAGTTTTTTTCCTTTGAAACTGGGAAAGAATACAGTTTTTCAAAAATTGTGGAATTTCTTGTGGAAAATGGGTATGAAAATTCATATTTGATTGAAAAAAAAGGGCAATATAGCAGACGTGGAGATATTCTTGATATTTTCCCACCAGACTTGGAACATCCTGTTAGACTCGAGTTTTTTGGTGATGAACTGGAAAGTATAAGAGTTTTTGATATTGATAGCCAGATTTCTGTGGAAAAAATGGAAGAAATAAAGATTTTTGGAAATTTGCTTTCTGGAAATAATTATGAATTGATTGAGCTTATCGATGAATTGAGGGCGGAAGATGTAACGATTGTTATTGAAAATGAAGAATTGCTGGACTATAAAATGGAAGAGTTTATTTTGCTTGATAGAAGCCGTGAGGAAACTTATCGAAAGAGGTATGAAAATCTGAAGAAAAAAAGTATTTTTGTGCAGACTAAAAATTTCTCACAGGAGCAGATTGAGACTTTTAGGGATAAAAATAGGCTTGAAAAATTGTCAAAAATTGAAGATGTTTATATTTTTACAAATAGTTATGAGAAGAAAATGGCTGAATTTGGGCAAATTCTAACTAAAAAAGAAAACAATCTGGAAATTGAAAAATATGAGCTGTTTGAAGGATTTATGTTTAGTGATACTTCAGAAAATCCAGATAATAAAAATAGAAAAAATAATTTTATTGTGCTGACAGACAGGGAGCTTGACGGATATATTTACGAGCGAAAGAAAAAAACAACAAAAGCTATAAAATATAAAAAAATCAATCAGATAATCGAAGGCGATTACGTAATTCATGTTCAATATGGTGTTGGAATTTATAAGGGAATTCAGACAATGGAAGAGCGGGATTATTTGAAAATCAAGTATGCTGACGAAGATATTTTGTATATTCCTGTGGAAAAACTGGACAGACTTGAAAAATATGTGTCAAATGATACGGAACCTCAGTTATTCAGGCTAGGAACACGAGGATTTAAGCGAAAAAGGAAAAAACTCGAAGAAGATATTCAGAAATTTGCGACAGAACTTATCAAAATACAAGCACGACGGCAAAGCCAGAATGGTTTTGTGTATCAGAAGGATACTGTGTGGCAGGAGGAATTTGAGGCGAATTTTCCATTTGAGGAAACGGAAGATCAGAGAAATGCCATAAATGATGTGAAAAGGGATATGGAAAGTCCACAAATAATGGACAGAATTGTGTGTGGAGATGTTGGATATGGGAAAACGGAAGTCGCGATGAGAGCGGCATTCAAAGCGATTGACAATGGAAAGCAGGTTGTTATGGTGGCTCCGACTACGGTGCTTGCGGAACAGCATTTTGAACGGTTTAAAAGAAGATTTGAAAATTATCCGATTACAATTGAGAATTTATCACGGCTTACAAAAAATAAATCAAAGGATATTTTAAAAAATCTGAAAAGTGGAATTATTGACTTAGTTATTGGAACTCACAGGCTTCTAAGTGATGATGTGCAATTTAAGAACTTAGGGCTTTTAATTATTGATGAAGAGCAAAAATTTGGCGTTAAGGCTAAAGAAAAGTTAAAGTCTCAAAGAGAAAAACTGGATGTGCTGACATTAACTGCAACTCCGATTCCACGTACATTAAATCTTGCGATGCTTGGAATCAGAGAGATTTCCATAATTGACACTCCGCCAACAAATAGACTTCCCATTATAACAGAAATTCTCGATTGGGATGAGAAAACAATAAAAATGGCAATACTGCGTGAACTGTCACGTGATGGGCAAGTTTTCTATATTTATAACGATGTAAAAAATATGAAGGAAAAATTGAAGGAACTGAAGGAAATGCTTCCAGAGTTTGTAAAAATCGAATTTATAAACGGACAGCTTCCGCCAAAGGAAATTAAGGATAAATTACTACGTTTTGAAAATGGGCAGTTTGATATTCTAATTGCTTCAACAATCATTGAAAATGGAATTGATGTGGGAAATGCCAATACCATTCTGATTGAAAACTTTACTGGTCTAGGATTATCGCAGGTGTATCAGCTGAAAGGGCGTGTAGGACGTAGCAACAGGCAAGGATACTGTTATTTATTAAAAACGAGAAATATTACAAAGCAGGGACGGCAAAAGGAAGAAAGCATGCTAAAAGTGGAAGGGATAAAATCAGGAGGTTTTCAAATTTCGATGGAAGACTTGAAAATACGTGGTGCTGGGGAAATTTTGGGAGATAAGCAGCACGGAACGATTGAAACTTTTGGATATGATTTATACATAAAAATGCTAAATGAGGAAATTCGTAAGCAAAAGGGCGAGTTTGTTGAAAAAATTGAAAATGTAGAAATTATTCTGGATGAAAGAGGCTTCATTCCTGAAACATATATTGAAAAAGATGAAAGGCTAAATATCTATAAACGTTTTGCAATGCTGGAAACAGATAGCGAATTAACTGATTTGCTTGATGAAATTAGAGATAGGTTTGGGAAAATTCCAGAGCAGATGAAAAAATTTATTTTAAGCATTAAATTAAAATTATTTGCTGAAAAATATAAAATTCAGAGAATTCTCGAAACAAGAAATCATTTTGAGCTGTACTTTTTGGAAAATACACAGAAAGAACAGGCAGAATTAAATGAAAAAATTGAAATGAAAAAAGTAGTAATAACTATTGATACAGTAAGTCCGAAAGGGAAAAATAACGAGAAAGATACTGCTGATAATCTTGTTGTAATGAAAGTAAACAAGAAAGATTTTTTAAATATTGTGAAATAGCATTATTTAAAAAGCAACATTTCGGACAGTAGAAAAATACAAAAAAGTGTGGTAAAATTTATAAAAGGTTTTAATTTTTAAGCAGCATAAAATAATAAAAAACAGAAAAGGAGAGTATCTATGAAAAGAATATTATTATTTTTGACAATATTTGGGATGTTATTATCTATGGTGAGCTTTTCGGCAGAAACTACAACATTTAAAATGGAAAAAATAAAATATCCTAAAGGTATTAGAAATGTAACATCTGTAACAGAAGTATTTGGAACAGGACAACAAGTTACACATATTATTGTAGAATTTAACGAAAAAGTCGTAAATTCTCAATTGACTAAAAATACTTTCACAGTAGCTGGGCGAAATGTGGAAAATGTATATTCAAACACACGTCCTGAAAGAACTAATATCGTAAAAGACGGAAAATATGTAATTATTGAATTAAATCCTAAGGATGCAGGAGCTTCTCTTCGTATTGAAGGAGGACCAGGAACTACATTTCAAATGAAAAAAGCAACATCGAGTATTACACAAAAGGAAGATATTTTATTTACAAATAGTAAAAAATTGGAAAAAAGCATTGCAATACTTGAAAATAATAAAACAAAAAATTTAGTTGTAGAAAATTTTAAACAATTTGAATACAAAGATCCAAAAACAGGAACATTAGTAAAATATAATTTGTACATTCCAAAAAATTATAACAAAAATAAAAAATATCCGCTTGTACTGTTTATGCATGATATGGGTGTTCTAAGTGAAGATACAAAAGCTACTTTATTACAAGGAAATGGTGCTATTTCATTTGCTACTCCTGAGGAACAAGCAAAACACGAGGCATTTGTACTGGCTCCACAATATTCAAGACAAGTTGTGAATGATAATGGCGATATTACAAGTGATTTAGACGCAACTGTCAATCTTGTAAAAGATCATTTGCTTTCAAAATATAGTATTGATGAAAAAAAATTATATGCAACAGGACAATCAATGGGTGGAATGATGGCAATTGTTATGAACTTTAAATACCCTGATTTATTTGCTGCTTCATATTTGGTAGCTTGCCAATGGAATGAAAAGGAAGTAACCCCTATGGCAAAAAATAATCTTTGGATAATGGTTTCAACTGGAGATGAAAAGGCTTATCCAGGTATGAATACTATTACAAGTGAACTTATTAAAAGAGGAGCAACTGTGGCAAGAGATACTTGGAAGGCCGACTACACAAATGAACAATTTTTAGAAGGTGCAAGAAAAGTTATTGCCCAAAAATCAAATATCAAATATACAACACTTGAAAAAGGAACAAACCCATATTTGCTAAAAGATGCTAATTCTGGATCAGAACATTCAGGAACTTGGAAAATTGCTTACAGTATTTCTGGGATAAAAGACTGGATATTTTCACAAGCAAAGCAATAATCAACATTACAAGGTTTTAAATAAAACTTTGAACGTAGGAAATAAAAACTGAACTAGTTAAGAGATATATTAAAAAATAACTAATTTTATTAACCTAATAATTGGTAAAGGCTCTTACATAATTAAGTTTGGTTAAAAGATCATTATAAAAATAGAAATGAGGTTAAAATGAAAGAAATAAATGAATCATTAAAAAATAAAGATTTAACACAAAAAGATTATTATCTTAAATCTTTTGAAGTTTTTAAGAAATTGTTAAGTACAGATAAAAAATATCTACCTTCAATTATAGCATTATTTACACTTAACGGTTATATAATGCATAATTCATTTGTTACCATGGTAAAAGCTGTACATACTCAACAAGTTCCTAAATTACCAACAATGGAGGTGTTGATGAACCTTTTAATTCTAATAATAATAGAATATGCTTTGAATTTATTCCAAAATGACGTTATTAATAGAATTGATAAAAAAAATGAATTGACAAGAAAGGATATATTACTAAGGTCTATAATTTTAGCTATAGCAATGACATTTATAGGTAATCTTACAAAATCTTTAGGACCGATAGGTATAGCAGTTATATTTTTAATTGCATACTTTGCAGCATTTTTTAGACAAATATATTTATCAAGAAATATAAACCTGACAACTGCATTTGAAAGAAATCTAAAACTGCTAGAAAACAATAGACTAACAATCATTCTTCCTTTATTTTTAATAAATATAATTTCAGCTATCATATCATCTTTTTTGATGGCATCTGCTTCAGTAACTGTATTAAAATCACCAAATGCAGCTATGACAGTAATAATTATTCTTATTATCTCTAGAATTTTAGTTGGAATATTTGAAATTTATAAAAAAATTCTGGCAAGTATAATTTTCTTAAATGTAGAAAATAACCAATAATTAATTTCACAAATGGAAATTTAGAAAGGAGAAACTTTTGACTTTTAGTTATTTTAGTCCTATTCATATAGAAACTTTTATTGTATCTATTTTATTTTGTATATTTTTATTTTATATTCCTAAATTTTTCAAAAATTTGGATATAAATAAGTACTCAACTTTTTTAGGATACTTCTTATTAATATTTAAGTTAGTTGACTCGATTTACAGGTTAATGTATCAAAATGAGCCAATAACTAATGTAACACCTGTACATCTTTGTAATTTTGCAGCAATTTTTGCAGGGCTATATTTGATTTTTAAAACAAAATTTTTGTATAATGCCGTATACTATTTAACTTTTGGACCAATATTGGCATTAATTTTACCAGGAATAATATACTATCACGATAATTATTATGTTTATCTTTTTATGATAATGCACGCTCTTATTGTTTTTACAGCTTTTTTTGGTTATAGATATCTAAATGACAAGCCTACAAAAAAAGGATTTTTTCAGTCAGTAATTACACTGTTGCTAATATTCCTTTACGCATTCATTTATAACTGGATATTTAAAGAGATAAATGCAATGTTTTTAAAAAGCCACATTATCCCACAAGTAAAGTTTATAAATCCAATTTGGCTATATGATATTGTTCTTATTCTTACAATGATATTTTTACAATTTTTGCTGTATTTGCCAGTTATGCAAAGAAATAAAAGATAAAATTGCGGTAGAAATGTTAAATAATAGAATCGTTTTAAAAAAATAAATAGACAAGAAAAAAGTACACCACTGATATTAGTATTAATGTATATATAATTTTAGTATTTTTAGGTGTACTTTTAATTTTTTCAATTTTTTATTCTGCGTCAGGTTGAGCAGCACTTTCCTCTTCAAATTTTTCTAAAATAACTTGTGTTATTTCGGCTCTTAATTCAGGTTTTATAGGATGAACAATATCCTTAAATTCTCCATTTGGCATTCTTCTTGAAGGCATTGCTACAAAAAGCCCATTTTGACCTTCAATTATCTTTAATCCATGAATGACAAAACTTTCATCAAATGTGATGTCAGCATACGCCCGTAACCTTTCATTGTTTTCCGTTTGTTTTCCAATTCTAATACGAATATCAGTAACTTTCATAAGTCTTCTCCTTGTTTTGTAATTTATATTTTATATTTTCCATTATAATTATACCTCATTTGTTAAAAAAAACAAGTGAAAACCTCAATAAAAATACAATATTTACTGTATTTTTATGTAGCTTATAAAGCTAATTCATAATCAAACTTTTTGACAATAAAATTGTTTAAAATTTAAGTAAAATAATTAAAATCTTTAAGTTTAATTTAAATATCTAATGCAAAAATTACTATTATTTTATTACAAACAAGAAAAATAATTAGTCAATTATTTGGATATATTCATCAATAAATTCCTTTTTTAGACTTTCAGGAGGTAGATCCAGTACTTTTACTTTTATGTTCTTGTTAAAATACTTTATTTCAAAAATATCGCCTTTTTTCACATCGTATGAAGATTTTTTTATATCTCCATTTACAACGATATTTCCATTGTCTGCCAGCTCCTTTGCCACTGTTCTTCTTTTTATAATTCTTGTTACTTTTAAAAATTTATCTAAACGCATTTTTTCCCTCGATTTTTATTATTTTATATCTTTCATTCCTTCATACCAAGCTGTATTTGTTTCCACAAATCCAACATTTGGGTTTTCTTTTAAGAAAAGTCCTCTTATTTTACTTTTCTTATCACTGAAAATGTGTGGATTGTCAGTTGTTGATTTAGCTAAAAGTGCCTTTTTGATTTTTTCTTGATCTTCTTTTGCTAAAGTTTTTGTATTAAATACGATTGGCCCATTGTAAACAGGTATTGATTTTATAACTGTAAAACTTTTTCCAGCATAATCCCCAAATGGTGCAACTGCTCCTTTTTTTACTTTATATGTAGCTCCTGAATTAAAGTCTTTTCCAGCAGTCAGCTCATAAATTGTAAATGATTTTGGAATAGCAAATGTCGCAACATCAACATCTCCTTTAAATAATAAAACTTGTGCTCCTGGATGTGAATTTCCAAACATAACTTTTGAAAATACTTTATTTCCAAGCACTTCATCTGTATTTTTTAGCCCAAACTCTTTTACAATGTAATTAGCAGGTATTTTAAATCCTGATGTAGAGCTGTTTGTAACAAATCCCATAGACTTACCTTTTAATTTTTTCAAGTCAAATCCATCTCCAGAACGGTATTGATTAGCATCTTCTTCTCTTACTGCAATAAAGCTGTAATAACGTGCATCTTCCAATGTTCCACTTTCTCCTGCATTTGTAAGCACTGCCTCAATATCCTTAGTTCTCTGTCTAGCATTCAAATACGCTTCAGCTCCAATATAAGCTATTTGTGACTGACCAGAAATAATATTTTCAACCGTAATATTGTAATCTGTAGTTGTTACAATTTCAACCTTTTTCCCAGTTGCTTCTTGTACAACCCGTGCAAATTCTTCTCTTGACTTTTTCAACGAATCATTAGTTTCATTAGGTAAAAATACAATTTTAATTGTATCATTCTTTTTACCACAACTAACTGCAAATAACAAAATTGCCAGCAATAACAAACTTCTTAAAATATTTTTTCTCATAATACCTCCTAAATAGTATAAATAAATCTGCCTTATTATAGCATTTGTTATTTGCATAGTCAATTCTATATTTTTTGTGGGACAGAGTAAAAAATATAGGGGCAGTCATTAAATACCACAATAAATCTTTTTTAACTGCTTTTTTTAAAATATTTTACTTTGTGATATTTCTTTCAAAACTTCCCTAAGCGGACATTCTCCTCCTCTCAAATATGGCATATTTGTGCTTTTTCCTGTTTCATTAACAATTTCTGGCAAGCATTCCATCTGTTGTGAGATAATACATATGTGACAAGAATATACAAAAAAAGAAAGGTTTCTGATATAATGTAAATCTACCAAACCACATTAAGGAGAAACCTTTCATATGAGTAGTATATCAGAAATATACCGTGTCCGTCAATGGGCAATTGAGCATGCAATAAAACATAATAATAATTCAAAGGCAGCAGTGAAGTATAAGACATCACGTCAGCAGATAAAACGTTGGAGAGACAGATACGACGGCACAGTCCAGTCTCTCCTGCCAAAAAGCAGAAGATCTGAAAGCCACCTGAACCAGCACACGCAAGAAGAAATAGAGATTGTTATGAGAAAATACAGGAAGTTTGGCTATGAAGGGCTGGCAGAAGTTTATGTCAAAGCAGGAAAAGAAGGCTACAGCCGTACATACGATTCAATGTGCAAGATAATAAGGAAAATGAAGGGCAATGCCAAAGAAAAGCCTAAAAAGCCGCATAAAAGAAAAAAGAAGGCTGAACAGGCGAAGTACCCTGGGGAAAGAGTGCAGATAGACATAAAATATGTTACGGAAGAATGCATACAGTTTGGCACACGTGACCAGAAGTATTATCAAATAACGGCATTAGATGAATATACAAGAAAAAGAGTGTTAAGGATAGCAGATGAAAAAAGTACCTATCAGACCGCAAAGTTTCTAGAGAACTTGGAAAGGGAGCTGGGATTTGACGTAAAGAAAGTTCAGACAGACAACGGGAAAGAGTTCACAAATTCTGAAAGTGATAAGAAAACGCTGTTTGAGCTGAAACTGGAGGAGAAGGGGATAAAGTACGTGACAACCCGTCCATATTCGCCATGGGAGAATGGAAAAGTGGAAAGAAGCCACAGGCTTGACAGCAAGTACTATGGAGACAAGAAATTTAAAAGCAAGGAAGAACTGTTAAGGTCAATAAGGAAATACAATACAAGATACAACAACATATCAAGAAAAGTACTGGGCTTTAAGAGTCCAAATGAAGTATTAAAAGAGTACAAGGGAAATCAGTAGGTTAAAGATACATTAGGAAAGAAATATTTTTTTTAATATATTTTTGTAACAAATGTTTGACATCTATACAATATAACGCTCTTGCCATTATCTTCCTTCTTGAAAACGCTTTCGGCCTGCTTGACAAAAATCTTGAGCATTCGTGGGACACAAGGGCTTCCGTCCTTGAGCCTATGTAATCCTCTTCAGTATATATCCTCCTTATCTTCTCATGCTGGTTAAGCAGCATCTTCATCTGCTCCTTTCTTCTCTGGCTCACATTCTCCTTTTCCTTGAAATTTTCATAAAAGTTTTCAAGTTCTTTAAAACTATCTCCCTTTAGCCATTTGTAAAGTTTTTTTGATATTTCCTTGTCCCTTTTAGAAATTTCAGCTATGGCTTTTACTAAATGGAACTTGTCATAGATGTGTATTGGCTTGTAAATTCCAAGTTCTCTTACAAAGCTGTCTGTCCATGTTCCTCCATCAGAGTTCACAATTAGTTTCTTTTTGTCCATATTGTATCTTTTTTCAAGATAGTTAAGCACATACTCCGACACTTCCTCAAGCGATACGGATGCAGGAAACATTATTGTGTGCTTGTCAATGAGTTTGTTCCTGCCTGTGCAGATTTCTTCAATTCCACGATGTATTACAATCATCCTCATATATGTATTTCTACTTCTTCTGCACTTCATATGATCTTCATCAATCTCCATATATACTGGCGAACTGTCATCTCTTTCAAATCTTTCAATATCAAGTTTCGGCATTTGAAAAGAATTGACAAGATTATACACGGTAGCCCTTGAAACACCGTAAGTTTTTGCAAGAAATGAAGCTGTAGTATGCTGATATTGAAAAAGTATAGTAAAAATCATCTCCTCAGAAAGCCGTCTATACCGCTTAAGTCCAATTTTTTCATCAATGTAATAGTGAATGCCTGTTTTTTTGTTTACATATTTTCGACGTTCAAAAGTTACATCCCCGAAGGCAGTGGTAACAGTTCTTTTAACAAATCCTTTGCTTTTAAACTTATCATTTCTTTCATCGGAATGAAAAAAGGCATCGTCAACTCTTTTGACATAAACTCTAAACAGCGTTTCAAAGGCCTTTGAGACAAACAGCTTAAACTGCTGCTCAAACGGAAGTTTGAAGGAAAAAATATTTTTAAAAAAAGTCTTTACAAGTGAAGAAAAATTTGATATTCTGATCATAGAGGAAACCGCCTTTCAATAGGATTTGGCGATTATATTGTAACTGGTTTCCTCTTTTTTGTTAATTTGAAATTTAATTAAATTTATTTGCCCCTATATTTTTTACTCTGTCTTTTTTGTGGTATACTTATAATAAATAAATTAAAAAACTATAATTTTTAGGAGGTTTTCATGAAAAAGAATAACTGGAAAACATTATTAATTTTAAGTATTGCACTTTTAGTCTTGACAGCCTTTTCAATAAAAAAGAAGATATAGACAAAAAGAAATCAGAAAAACAGCTTTCAGAAGAAGAATTCCAAAAAGGGAAAGGCGTTAATGGGGATTTGCCTGATATTGTGTATACGTATGAAGGAATAGTAGATGTGGCACCTGGAATCTACCAGTTTCCTGATACTTATGAAGAAAATATAGTGAAAAAATCAGATATCTGGAGAGAAAATGTTCAGAATGAACTTAAAAAAATTAAACCTGCCTTAGGTGAAGATGCTTCTGATGAAGAAGTTGAGCGTCTCTTCAGGAAATTTTTATACATAGCAGGCTATGATTACGAGCCGATTGAAACTCTTGACAGATTTTCATATGTCATCTTCAAGGATGACATGGTAAATCCTTTTACAAAACAAAAAATTGAAGAAAATATGAATGTCAATCTGGAAATCATTTTAGATGCCAGCGGTTCAATGAAACAGAAAATAGGCGATAAAACAATGATGGAAATTGCAAAGGAATCTATAGAGAAAGTTATTTCCGAAATGCCTGCAAACACAAAAGTAGGACTGAGGGTTTTTGGCCATAAGGGAGATAATACGGTAAGTAAAAAACAGGAATCATGTTCCGCCAACGAACTGATTTCACCGATTGAAACTTTAAATAAAGATAAGCTGAAAAGCTCTTTAGCTCCTATTCAGCCTACAGGATGGACTTCCATAGCAAAATCGATTGAAAACGGAACAAATGACTTAAAAGCATTAAAAGGCGAAAAGACATTGAATATCCTGTATATAATTACTGACGGAATCGAAACATGCGACGGCAATCCTGTTGAAACTGCAAAAAAATTTAAAAATGAAAATACAGATATTGTTCTAGGAATAATAGGGTTTAATGTAGATGCTCACCAGAATAAAGTTCTGAAAGAAATTGCAAATGCCGCAAACGGTTATTATTCTTCAGCAAATGATGCCGCTAAATTAACAGAAGAACTGCAGAGAATACATGAAATAGCTTTTTCCGACTATAAATGGGAACCTTTAAATGATTACATGATAAATAGAATAGTAGCATCTCATAATTTGACACTGACAATGAACAAATTTCTTATAAAAAGATCTCTGGGAGAAAAAAATAATATGAGTTCTCTTATAATGTACGGAGCAAAAAGTCTTTCAAATGATCCTAAATATGCCGGACTGTATGAAAGTAACGGAAGAGTGTCTAAAAAACTTAAAGCGCTTAGCGAAGAAAGAAAAAATAAAATAGAAGCAATATATAAAGATGAATTTGAAAAAATCACAAAACAGTCAGAAGAATATATAGCACAGATTAAGGCTAGAAAAGGAGCAACAGTGGCATATATTCCAACAACAAGCAGAAAAAATCCTATGAGCAAATATTGGAACGGACATGGTGGAAAAGGTGGTACAATTAAAGATGCTAAAAAAGATAATGAAGAGTTAAGAAAAAAACAATAATAAAAGAGGTCTATGCCTCTTTTTTAATTTACTAATATCCCAAAATTTAGACTACTTTTAAACTATATTGATTTTACAATTTTTTAACAAAAATCTAAAAAAAATTATGAAGAATAAACTATCTTTTCAAAAACTTCCCCAACTGAAAAACTCCTAACTTCAGGATTTCGATTATCTGTTTTTTCCATCAAAATCTGAAGCTCCCCATTTTCATCAATATTCTGAGCAACTCCTGAAATAACTTCATTGCCAAATTTTAATTCAATTTTTTTACCTTTCAAATAATTTATCTGATTAATTTCCTTTAAAATATCCTTCCAGAATCCATTTTCTAAATTTTCACACAATGTTTGAAATTCTAAAACAATATTTTTTATAACTTCATCAATTTCATATTTTTTATTTCTTATTTGAGTCAATGAAATGGCTTTACTTTTTAAGTTTTCTGGCAACATATTATTTACATTTATCCCAATTCCCGTAATATAAACATCTTCAGTTTTTTCTATTAGAATACCACATAATTTCATATTTTCCACATAAACATCATTAGTCCATTTGAATTTATATTCTAAATTTTCAATTTTTCTAAGTCCCTTTATAACTGCAATTCCAGCAATCAATGGCAATTTCAAATAATCCTCAATTTCCCAGTTATCTCTTTCCTTTAAAAAGAAACTAAAAAGTGCCATCCCATCCAACGAAATCCAGTCATTCTGCCTACGTGCCTTTCCATGCGTCTGAACTCTAGCAGAAATAACATCAAATTCCTCATAACTTTTATGATTTTTTCGCAAATATTCATTCGTTGAATCAATTTCGTTAAATTTATATAATTTTATATTTTTCTTCATTTTAGTTTTCTCCATTCTTATCGCTTTATTTTAATATTTTACGCCTATTAAGTGTAAAAAGTCAATAGATTTTGGATAGAATTTTTTTTATTCTGCTGCTTTAATTTTTATTTATTGAAATAAAAAATAGAATATGTTAAAATTTAACAAGAATGAAAATAAAGGAAAAATGATAAAAATGCAAGAAAATAAAAATTTGAATATAGATAAAGAAAAAAAACTTTTTTATAAAACTTATGAATATCGAAATTTGAAAGCACTAAAAATATTTTTGGGGTTTACAAGGGAAAAAGGAAGAAATTCTTTTGAGATTGCGAAACATCTGGAAAAAGATTTTCCAGAACTAAATTTCATGAAAATTATAGAATACAAGGTTATAAAATATACTCCTTTTCATATAAAAATAGAAACTGTTTCAGAAAATATAAACCAAACATTTACTGGAAATTTTATATCATATTATAATTATTTAGTTGAAAAAAATGATTTTGAGCTTACTTATAAAACACTTGATTTGTGGCTTGATTTTGAAACAAAATTTTTTGAAAAAGAATATTATCATATGGATTTCAGTCTTGGAAACTTTTTTATAGATAAAAATAGTGAAAAAATTGCTTTTATTGATTTTGATGACATTGTGAGAAAGCCACCTTTTTTTAGAAAACGTCTTTTTTTAACAAAATCTATTAGAAGTTTTGAAGGTTCAATGAAATTCTTTTTATCAGTAAAAAACTTTTCAAAGGAAGAAAATCAGAAGGTTATTGATAAATTGGAAGAAATTAAGAAAAAGTATGGTGTTGTTTCCAGAGAAAAAGATTTAAGACAAACTGAAAAAATTTTAAACAGATAATTTCTGAGTACACTATAAAAAAAATAGAAAAACTCTAAATTGAACTACACATTAGTTTTCTTTAGAGTTTTATTTTAAATTTGTTGCATTTTATTATAAAATCTATCTTACTTAAATTATTCCAAATTCAATTTATTTTTTAATAAATAATTTACTACAAAAAATATTATAACCGAAAATATTATACTTGTAAAAAGTAGTCCCAAATTGGTATTAAAAAGGTACTCAAATGTTTTCAAGGCTTCCACATCTGAATCATTATAGCTATTACTGTAATTCTTAAAGTCCAAAAAATACGTCATAGTTAATATAAACCTTTTTATCAAGTTTATAACTGTCCCAAGAATCATATATGTACCGACTCCAGTCAAAACTCTGTAAGATTTTACCATATTTGCAATACTTATGCACAAAAATAAAAATAATATTTTTTCAATCGTCATAACTAACATAGAAATAATACTGATTATTAAAGTAGTACTTACAGAGTGCCGTAAAAACATCTCTATTTCACGAAAAACTTCAGGTCTAAATATATTTGCTTTAATTACTTCTTCCAAAGGAATAACAAACCAAAAAGTAAAAAATATTATAATTCCATTTACAACAAACCAGCCGAAAAATGTTATTAATTTTGCTAAAATTATTTCATATGTTTCAATAGGCAAAGTATTTGTCAAATATCCCTCATTCCCATAAATAGACCGATAATAACGGATTATTACCGCATAATAAGTCATCAAAATTAGTCCAATAATTGCGATTACATAGCCAAAATAAGACATAAACTGAAAAACACCCGTAGAAATTCTTACACTTTCATCAAGTTTTTCATTTAATAAAACAAACCAGAATAATCTTATAACAATTCCCATTACTCCCATTCCAATATAAAATGGAAGCATCAATTTACTTACATCCATAAAATCATATTTGATTAATTTCCCTAAATTTTTCAATATTTAAACACCTCCCTAAAGTATTCATCAACTGTTTTATTATGCTCATTTATTATACTTTTCACATCCTGATAAAGCAAAATTTCACCTTTACTTATGAAAATTGCCTCATCCAGTACTTTTTCCACATCCGCTATTAAATGTGTAGAAATAATAACTGTTGCTTCCCTGTTGTAATTTTTTATAACAGTATTTAATATATAATCTCTTGCCGCAGGATCAACTCCTGCTATCGGCTCGTCCAGTAGATATAACTTGGCACGTCTGCACATAACTAGTATTAACTGAACTTTTTCCTTCATTCCCTTTGAAAGCAGCTTAAATCTTCTTGTTGTATCAATTCCTAAATCCTTTAACATATTTTGTGCTTTTTCACGGTCAAAATCATCATAAAAATCAGCAAATAATTGCAAAATTGCGTTTACAGTCTTAGAATTATCCAAATAATTCTTATCAGGCAAATATGAGACAATTTTTTTTGTTTCAACACCTGGATTTTGTCCATTTATAAGAATTTCACCTTCTGTTGGTTTTAATAGTCCATTTAACAGCTTTATAAAAGTTGTTTTCCCACTTCCATTTGGTCCTAACAATCCAATAATTTTACCACTTTCTATTGATAAGTTTACATTATTTAATGCATTATCAAAATCATAAGTTTTGGATAGATTAGTACATTTTAAAATAACGTTACCCATTAAACCATTCCTTTCCATTTTTATTTAGTGTTATATTTATTCATTAATTTTGAAATCGTCATATCGTCTTTTATATCGTCAATCAAATTAAATATTTTCTCTCTTGAATCTTTCACAACTTCCTTTTCCTCAGGCGAAAATTTTCCTAGTACAAATCCCAATGTCTCTTCCTTCGTCTTTGGTTTTCCAATTCCAAATTTTATTCGCACAAATTCATTTCCAACGTGAGAAATAATGGATTTTATTCCATTGTGTCCGCCTGCACTCCCATTTTGCTTAATTTTCAGCTTTCCAAACTGCATATCCATATCGTCATAAATTACAAAAAGCTCCGTTTTCGGATCAATCTTAAAAAATCTGACAGCTTCTCCAATTGCTTCCCCGCTCAAATTCATAAATGTAGTTGGCTTTTGGTAAAAAACTTTATCCCCTTTATAACTAGTCTGTACAAACAGTGACTTAAACTTTTCTCTCACATCGTTTATATTATTTTCCTTCAAATATTCGTCAATAAATATAAAACCGATATTATGTCTTGTTAATTTATACTGTTCTCCAGGATTTCCCAGTCCCACTATTAATTTCATTAAATTTTTTCTCCTTTTTTCAATCTTTTTAATTGTCTTCATCCAATTTAGGAATTTTTTTCATTTCCTTTTTCAAAATGATTACCGATACAATAAATGCTACCAGATCCGCTATTGGAAAAGCGAACATAATTCCATCAACTCCCATAAAGTACGGTAAAATTATAAGCAGCGGCAATAGTGATATAATTTGTCTTACGAGCGACAAAAAAGCCCCTTGAAATGCTCTTCCAATTGAGGTTAAAAACAGTGTAATAGCACCTTGAATACCATTTAAAAATATGAAAAATAAAAATACTCTCATATATTTTGTTCCATATTTAAAATAAAGTTCACTCCCACTTCCAAATACAGAAATTATCTGTACCGGGAAAATTTGGAATATCGCAAATGCTACTATTGAAATAACAAAAGCGGCTTTTAATGTCAATTTTAATATTTCACGGACTCTCGTATATTTCCTTGCTCCATAGTTGTATCCTGCAATAGGCTGTGCCCCCTGTGTCAGTCCCAATACAATCGCTATAAATATAACATTTATTTTCATAACAATTCCAGCAACAGCAATTGGAATTTCGCTTCCATAAATGGATTTTGCCCCGTATATCTTTAGCAGATTATTTGTTACAATTTGAATAATTAAAGCAGAACATTGAAAAATAAAAGGCGATGTTCCCAATGCAAATAAAATCCCTATTTCCCGTATTCTTATCTTAAAATCCCTCAACTCAAATTTCACGCTTTTAAATCTAAAAAAGTACAAAGCTAGCATAATTGCTGATACAAACTGCCCAATTACAGTTGCCCAAGCCGCACCATCCATCCCCATATTAAATCCAAACATAAATAACGGATCTAATATAGTATTTACAAGCGATCCAACAACTATCGCAAGCATCGAATAAAAGGCATTTCCATCAGCTCTTACCAAAGGGTTTGCCCCTATTGAAAATAATAAAAATGGTATCCCTAAAGATGTAATCCGAGTATATTCAATAGCATAGTCAAAAATCTGATTTGTCGCACCGAATGCTGTTAACATAGGCTTTAAAAATATATTAATCAATATGCATAATATAATTCCACCTAAAAGAAGCATCGTTACTGCCGTTCCAGCCACACTTTTTGCTCTTTTTGGACGCTTTCTACCTAATTCCAGATTAAAGTTCGTCGCAGCCCCCACTCCCGTCATAAGCCCAATCGCAAGACAAATTGTCGTAAGTGGAAAAGCCACATTCGTAGCTGCATTTCCTAGAAATCCAATTTTCTGTCCAATAAAAATCTGATCCACAATATTATAAAGTGCATTTACAAGATTAGCAATAATTGCTGGTACTGCAAGTGAAACTAGCAATTTTGGAATTGATTCCGTCCCAAATCTCATTTTTTTGTTATCTACCAAGCTGTTTTTTATCTTTATACTTTCTTCCATTCTTTTTCCTTCCTAAATTTTCAAACATCACAATAAAATTAATCAGAACTGAATTTAAGAATAAAACTATTCTGCTCAAATTCTAGTACGATCTAATTTTATCAATTCTTCAAAATCGCAATTAAAAGCGAAATATCATTATAAGTAACTCCGCTGATTCTGCTAGCCTGCCCAATCGTTTCAGGCTGTCCGTACATAAGCCCAGAAATAGCGATATTGCTAAGTCCTTTTACACTTTCATAGTCAAATCTTTTTGGAATTACCATTTTTTCCAGTTTCTTAAACTTCTCAATCTGTGCCTTTTCCCTTTGAATAAACACACTATATTTTGCATTTATTTCTACTTGTTCCTTCGCTAAATCGGATAATTCCACAGTTTCCACAAATTCACTTAAATTATCATAGTTAATTTCTTTTCTCGCAAGAAATTCAAAAGCTGAAACAGGGCTGTTCATGCTATTTTTACTAGTTTTTTCAATTTCCGCACTTTCAGATTGATTTTGTTTTTCTACAATTTCAAGTAATTTTTCATTATTTTCCTTAGTCGGATAAACAGTAATTCCCTTCAATCTTTCAGTTTCATTTTCAATTTCCTGACACACATTTTCAAGTTCTGCTAATTTTTTAGCATTTAATAACCCAATTTCCTTCGCTTTTTCCAAAAGTCTTATAAAAATATTGTCTTGACGCAAAGTCAGTCTGTATTCAGCTCTTGAAGGCAGTACACGATACGGCTCTGGCGTTTTTTTATTTATTATATCGTCTATCAAAACCCCGATATATCCCTCACTTCTGTCAATCACAATTTCCTTTTTCCCTAAAATTTTTCTCGCAGCATTCACTCCCGCCATAAATCCTTGACAGGCAGCCTCTTCATATCCACTCGTTCCATTAATCGTTCCCGCTGTATAAAGTCCATCCAGAACTTTTGTTTCAAGAGTTAATTTTAACTGGTATGCAGGTACAAAGTTATATTCGACCGCATACCCGTAACGTACAATTTTAGCATTTTCAAGTCCACTAATCGTCTTTAACATTGCTTCTTGTGCAAATGGCGGCATTGCTGTTGTAAATCCGTTTATATAGATTTCGTCTGATTCCACAGATTCCTGCTCCAGAAATATCTGATGATTTGTCTTTTCTGGAAAATTCATAATCTTTCTATCAAGAGAAGGGCAGTGTCGTGGACCTTTCGTACTCACAATTCCTGTAACAATTGGCGAATATTGAAGCATTTCCTGCCCCACTCTAATTGTTTCAGGTGTTGTGAAGGTAAGCCAAGTTGGTAAAGTCGAATTATATTCTTTTTTTGTTTCGTAAGAAAAATATCGTGGCTTGTCTTCCCCCTTTAATTCCTCTGTTTTTGAAAAATCAATTGAAGATTTAGCAATTCTCGGAGGAGTGGCAGTCTGGTATCTATCCAGCTCAAAGCCATATTCCACAAGCCTATCAGGCAAATCTACACTCGCAGGTTCTCCTTGCCGCCCTGATGAATATTTTACATCTCCCATCACATATTCTCCGCCTAAAAAAGTTCCAGTACATAAAACAACAGCCTTTGCTCCATATTTTATCCCAAGATTGTCTTCAACTCCCATAACTTTCTTATTTTCCACAATCAAATCCACAACAATTCCTTGCACCAAATCTAGATTTTCCTGCTTTTCAATAATTTCCCTCATTTTAACCCTGTACCAGTATTTATCGGCTTGAGCCCTTGTAATCCGTGAAGCCAGCCCCTTTGTATGATTCAAGTTCTTTAACTGCAAGTTATAATTGTCAATATGCCTTGCCATTTCTCCGCCAAGCATTCCAAGTTCCGACACCAGATGGCTTTTTCCAGGACCTCCAACCGACGGATTGCACGACATCATTGCAATATTGTCAAGATATATTGTAAATAACGCTGTTTTCAGTCCATGTCTTGCCGCCGCAAGTGCAGCTTCCACCCCAGCATGCCCCGCTCCAACAACAATTATGTCATAATTTTTCATTTTTTAAATTTTCCTTTCAATTTAATCTATTTTTTTACCATTCCTATTTAATAATATTATCAAAAAATTAAATTTAAACTCTAAATATTTATCTTAATAATTGTATTTAAAATTGACAAAGATTATTTTTATTAATATTTATTTTTTTGTTTATCTCAATACTTTTATTTTTTCTAAACGTAAAGGGGATCAGTCGCCATCCCCTTTACAATCCCGGCTCGTCTAAGCATTTTTTTGAAATAAAATTGAAACTCGCTTTTTAATAAAAATTATTATCAACTCTTTAAACTAATCAAAATTTAAAAAGTTTGAAAAAGCTCAAACAGTCAATTTTATTTTCAAAAAATCACGACAATTTTAATTTAATTATAATAAATTGTTTAACAAAAACAAATATTAAGCAAAATTTCGTTAAAGAAAAAATAACTGTTTGAGATTTTGAAGTAAATTTTAAACTATATTCAATTATTTGTGTTGAAATAACCTTAATTCAAAATCGAGTTTTATTTTTTCTTTATAAGAAAGTTTTGCGTAAGCGGGGTTGTAAGGGCATGGCGTTTGATGCCCTTACGTTACAAAAAAATAAATAAAAAAGAATAAAAAAACTATTATTAGTCATAATTAAATTAATAAAAATTAACTCATAAAAAATTTTAAAAAGGGATACTTTAGATAAATTTTAAAATTATTAAACAAATTTACTTCTTCTTTTTAAAAACATTCCTTACTGGACGAGTAATATCCTTAAAATACACATAACTTTTGTGTTTTCTAATATAATACCTCAAATATCTAAAAACCAACTCTTCCCTCTGTTTGCAGTACTTCGCATATTCGTTTGCAAAAATTCCGGCTAGTTTTTCATCTTCCATCATTCTTGAAACATTTTTCATTCTTTTATCTAGATTCAGTTTCACTCCAAATTTCATTCTATTTAAGTCAACTAGATAAAACTCATAATTCCCACTTTTATCCTTAATCAGCACATTTCCTGGTGAATAGTCTTCAAATTCCACACCATTTTCGTGCAAATCAAATGAAAATTTTGCAAACTGTCTTATGATTTTTTCACGATTCTTTTCCACTTTTGCAAGCATTCTTTCCGTTTCTTCGCTTATCTTGTAATTTTCCCCCTGTTCAGCCTTGTCCCGCTCGATATCCTCAGGCCAGAAAACTTCACGGCAGGTAAAATCATATTTTAATTCCTCGCTTATATAATAACTGTTTTTTTTATTATTTTCGTTTAAAAAATCATCAAAATATGCAATTGGTTCTGGAGTTTTTATTTTATATTCTAATAATTTTTTTGCATATTCATAAGAACGTTTTGCTTTTGAGCCTTTAAATTTGTAGAAAAAGTTTGTAATGAAATCTTTTTGTTTAAATTTTTTTACATTTACCATTTTTTTTGTTGCAGTATTTTCAATGTTATTATTTTTTTTCTTTTTTTCATTCCCTTTTTTCAAATTATTTTCAATATCTATCTCAAACTTTTTTATTTCATTTCTTCCCGGCTCTACAACATATTCCCCAGTTTTATCAAAATTTTTCAGTACATTTATCAATATTTTTTCATCATATTTCTTATTAACTTCATAATTTTTTTCTTCCATTTAAAATCCTCATAATTTCTAATTTTTTTACTTTTCTTTATTTTCTAAACTTTTCTCATTTTCCTTTTCAAATTTTCTCTTATTTTTTCTCAATCTCTTTTTCAGTTCCTTCAAAAAGTCCTTATCTTCTGTAAATTTAGCCATTTTAGCCACATATTCAAGCGCTTTGTCATATTTATGCTGTAATTCCAGCACATATACCAAATTCACATAATGGCGAATATTTTCAGGTTCTAAAATAATCATTTTATCGCAAACCTTCTGTGCATTTTCATAATCTTTGGTTTTCACAAAAAACCTTCCTTGCAAATTCAACATTTTTATTCTCGAAAGTCCTTTATTCTCATTCGTTGCATTTTCATAATTTAAAAGCAGAAGTTTTATTTCCTCAAACTCCTCTGCTCTGAACAATATTTCAAAATAATCCTCAAATACATAATCTTCCACATTTTCACAATTTATGGCGATATTATAATATTTCACAACTTCTTTTATATTGCTTGAATAAGCCATTGTGTCGCCCATCCGTGCGTAAAGTGAAAATTCCTCCACCTCGTTAAATTTTGCATTTAAAAGTCTTGTATATTCACAAATTGCCTCATCGTATTTACCCATCATTGTAAGGCAGTCGCCTTTCTCAACATACGCTTCTGAACTTTCAGGCTCCATTTCTATTGCTTTATCAATATTTTCTATCGCCTTTCTATAATACTTTAACAAAGCATAAGACATTCCCATATTCAAATACACAAAATAATTTTTTTCCATTTCCAAAAATTTTTTATAAAGCGAAATCGCCTTTTTCAATCTTCCAAGCGACTGATAGACAAATCCCAATGTAAAAAGCGTATCCTTGCTGTCAGGATACTTTTTCTGCAATTTTTCTGCATATTCCTTCGCTTGTTCAAACATTCCAAAGTCTGAATAAATCTTAGAAAGTGTCATAAGTGCCGAATAGTTACTCTCATCAATTTCAAGTACCGACTTCAAATATACAAGCGCATCTTCATACTTGTAATTTTCCATTGATTTATCCGCTTCTTTTAATAATTCTTCTATATACATTTTTTCTCCATTTATATTCCAACTCTTTTTAAATCAACTCATAAAACTATCAAAATTTTTAATCTAAATAAAATAATTATACTTTTTAAGTTTAAATTATTTAAAAAATTACTATATATTAGAGATATTTGAAGTTTATCTCAAATTTTATAAATATTATTTTACCATATTTTGAACCAAAACCATAAATAAAATTTTTTACTTAAAATTGTGATATGCAAACTCAGATATTTTCAATACCTCCTATTATTCTCAATTCTAAATTTCATATCCTTTCTTAACCTTCTCAAAGCCCACTTTCTCTCAACCTTAAAAACTTCCTCATTATCGCTCCCAATTTTGTAATCCACATAATTTTTTATAAATTTTTCCACATCTTCCCTTGACTCACTCCGAATTTCAAATTCATAATCTTCATTTAAAGAAATTTCTCTAGTTTTTTCAAGACAATAATAAAGCATATCGTTGTAAGTCTGCTGTGCTAAAATGTCCCGTGCTTTGTAATAGGTAGCTTTGTCAGTACTCGTTATTCTAACTGCCTGTTTTTCAGATATATACGGCTTATTCCTTATCAAATCAGTCATTTTCTGAAATTTCCGATTTTTTTCATTCATTCTGCATTCAAAGCACATTTTCTCGTTACTTTCCTGCAAGAATAAAATTTTACAGTTTTCACATTCAATATATCCATTATTTTTTAAATATTTTTCCCTCTTTTTCAGCTTTATCGCAATTTTTTCCAGCCTTCTGGCAATATCTTCATACTTTTTATCAATTTTATCAATATTCTCGTGAATTTCTTTAATTTCTTCGGTAGAAAGCACAATATCCTTCACTTTTTCTGTGATTTTATTTTCAGACTCAACATCTATCCTACTTTCCCTAACATTTCCTCTAGGAATTTCCCCAATCCGAATTGTCTCTCTCTTTTCCTCATTTTCAATAAGTTCATCCAGCAAATCTCGCTTTATTTTATAATTTACCTTTACAAATTCAATACTTTCCAAAAAATTACCATTCAAAAATGTGTTTATTTTTTCCTTTATATTTTCCGCATACATTATCGTCGTGTGATAAATAATTCCATCATTAATCACTACAACTAGATTTCCGTTAAACAAGCTCTTTGGATAAGTTTTTTCGCCAATAGGACCGTTCACAATCTGTGTCCAGTTTTTCTTAATTTTCCACAAAATATATTTTTCATTCTTTAAAAGTGAGCTTCTTTTCTCAATCGCTTTTAGTGCCAAGTTTTTTAAATCCTTAATTTCGTCCATTTTTCAACCCCTTTTTACTCATTAATAATCTTCCCCTTTTCCACAATAAATTTTTTTCCTTCTATGCCCAGATCTTCTGTTGAAGTTATAAAACATTGAATTTTTTTATTTACAAAATAACTTAAAATGCTTTTTTTTCTGACTTCATCAAAATACGAAGCGATGTCGTCCATTATAAATATTGGATACTCCTTTTTTTCCTTTATTAAAATATCAATTTCTGAAATTTTTAGCGAGAATATTATAGATTTCTTCTCCCCTTGTGAAGAATATGCCTTTGCATTTTTTCCATTCAGCTCAAAGATAAAGTCATCTTTTTGAGGACCGAGCAGGCTGTATCCAAGAAATTTTTCCCTTTCACTTTTCCTTTTACATAGCACTTCAAATTTTTCCTTCAGCTCTTCTCTAGTCTTCTTTTCCACATCCCCAAGAAAACAGTCATATTTTAATTTCAGCTCTGAATTTTCATCAAATAATTTTCGGTAATTCAAGTTTAGAAGAATTGAAAGTTTTTTTATAAATTCCCGTCTGTTTAAAACGATATTCAGCCCTTCCTCAATAAATTTTTCATTATAGATTTTATAAATTTCCTCGCCAGTCTTTTTTTCCTTTATAAGTTTGTTCCGCACCTTCAATATTTTCTCAAAATTCACAATCGACTGTAAATACTCCTTTTTTGCCTGCGAAATTTCATAATTAAAAAAATTTCTCCTAACGCCAGGATTCCCAATAATCAGCTCAATATCCTCAGGAATAAATGAAATAATGTTAAGTAGCCCCACATAATTTATATATTTATTCTTTTCCCTGTCAATATAAAAGTCCTTCTTATCCTCATTAACATCAATAGCAATAGCATTTTCCGACAAATCCTTATGTCTGTACTTCCCAAACACAATCAACCTGTTCAAGTTATATTTGCGAATCTCCTTAACCTTCTTAGTCCTAAAACTTTTCCCCGTAGCCAAAAAATAGACAGCCTCAATAAGCGATGTCTTCCCCTGTCCATTCTTTCCGTATATTAAATTAAAATACCTGTCAAACTTCAACTTCCCATCCACAAGGCACCGAAAGTTATTAAAACTAATCTGATCCAAATACATCGCTATTTCTTCCCTTTCACACTATAACTATCTATGAACTAACTTTTATCACTTTCCCACAAAAAGCAACCCCAACAAAAGTAACATCCTTAACACCTCTATCTTTTAACCCAACATCATACTTCTTCTCCATTATCTGCTCTATCGCCTCTTCCGAGACTTTCTCCAGATTATCTTCATTTTTAACAACTTTAAACTCTAGAATAAACCCTCTATTGTTCTTATTCTTTGGCTCAATTATAACATCATATCTTCCAAGGCCACTTTCTTCATTAGATTTTACATAATAATGATTATCCAGATAAAACATCATTCCTAAGACTAATCCGTGATAAAAGTCCTCATTTTTAGTATCCATAAAACTTGTTGATTTTAATAAAATATTTTGTAAATATTTTTGAAAAATATTGAATTTAAGGTTTTTAAGCCCCTCCATAGCCTTTCTAAACATACTTTCCCCAAAATTTACATCAATAAATTTCTTCCTAAAAAACTCCCTTACCTCCCTATTAGGCAATCTCAAGGAATACACATCCTCATAGTCTTCCCCAATTTTTTCATCAATAGTTAAATATCCGCTAAATAAAAGAAGTTCCCAAATTTCCTCTTGACCCAACAAACTGGATAAATCGGAATTACCACTGATATTTTCTTCAACAGTTTCTCCATTAAAAAGAGCTTCCAAAGTTTCCATAATTTCAGAATCTGTATTTTTCAAAATCTGATTAATCAAGAAATTCCCAGAAGTATCAATCCAGTAAGGAGCTAACTTCCCATCTTTTAAGAAATTTAAAATGCTCCAAGGGTTATATACTTCGGAATTTCCAAATTTATAGCCATTATACCATAACTTGACATCAGAAAGTTTGTATTCAATATCAAAATCTTTAAGTGCCTTTTCAATTTCCTCTCCATTAAATCCAAAAAAATCAGGATACTGTCTATTTAAAATAGAATAAACTCGTAAATTATTTAAGTCAGAAAATATTCCAGCCTTAATAACTCTTATAATCCCAGTCATAACTCCCATTTTTAAATACTGGTTAGTTTTCAGCGCTTCTCCGTAAAATACTTTAAAAAATGCGATGGCATCGCTATAATAATGATGTTCATAAGCAGAAATCAAAGGACTGTCGTATTCATCAATTAATAAGATAACTTCTTTTTTATATTTCTGAAATAATATTCTTGTCAAAAACAGCAAGGCATTTTTTAACTCAGAAAAATCTGTATTACCCATCAAATACTTCTTAAATCTAGGCAAATCATACTCATCCAAGTCCTCTAAAAGATACTTGTACTCAGAAAACAATTCTAAAACTAGCAGTCTAATTTCCTGTATCGCTTCCTCCCAAGTTTTCGCCTTTATGCTTTTCAGTGAAATAAAAATCACTGGATATTGCCCTTGTTCAGACATATATTCAGATTTTTCAATATCAAGTCCATTAAATAACTTTCTATTTTCTTCTTTATTTTCAACATTAAAAAAATATTTTAACATCGACATATTAAGCGTTTTCCCAAATCTTCTTGGACGTGTGAATAGCTTTATTTTTGATTTATCCTCTAAAATTTCTCCTATCCATTTTGTTTTATCAATGTAGTAACAATTCTCTTTTATTACCTCACTAAAATCTTCTATTCCAATTCCTATACCTTTTTTCATAAAAATCTCCCCTTAAATTCTCCACAGCCTGCTTTCACTATTATTTATCTTTTTAGTAAATCAGCAAACTATTTAATGTTTTGCCCTTATAAGAACTTTTTCTCCAGCGAACTCCACGACATCCCCATCATAAATTTTTTTCCCACGTCTAGTTTCCACAGCGTCATTCACTTTCACTTCTCCATTCAAAATAAACATTTTCGCTTCCACTCCAGAACCTGTAAAATTTGCCCACTTCAAAAGCTGATCCAATTTTATAAATTCAGTATTTATAACAACTTCTTCAATTTCATTATTTATATTTTTCATTAATTTCCCTCCATAATTTATTTTCATATTCTTTGTAAATTCTCACTGTTACTCCAATCAAACATTAACCAAACTAATCATTAATTTCCCTGTGGAAAATTCAATTTTTACGTGGAAAACTTTTCCCACAACTATTTCCACATTTTTTCCACAATTATAATTTCTTCGCTTTTTTAGTAATTTCTTTTAGTTATTTTTTTCCACATCACATTGTGGATTTCATTTTTTCTTATGTGGATAAATTTTATCTATTTTTATTTCTATTATTTTATCACAATTTATATTTAATTATAAATTAATATTCTTTATGTTATCTACAAATGTGGGAAACTTTGTTTATAATTGTGGATATTCTAATTTTAGTTTTACACAATAAAATTTTATTTTTCCACAAAACTGATTTTAATACAATATTTTTAATTGTTTTTTTCCACAATTTCTGTGGATAAATTTTCAACATATAGTGGAAATTAATTTTTATTTTTCCACATCAAAAATTTCTACTTTATTTTATTAAATAAAATTTAATTATTTTGATAAAGTTTTTTATAAAAATTATTTATGTAGAAAACTTTTTCTACCTGTGGATAACTTTTAAAGCGGCTCCTTTATTTTTCCACAAATTTTTCCACATCTTTTCAACACTTTCCATAATCCTAAAAATTTACATTTCTTTCAAAATAACTTCCGTATTTTCCCGATATCAGACTATCTATTTTTTCCCTATTAATATTTTCTATCTTTTTATAAACTGGCTCTCCTCTTATACAAATACCAAAAAAGTAATAATTTTTACACTTTAAACATTTCAGATATGTGCAAATAGTATAATGTTCTTCTTTTTCCACAGTTTCCATTATTTTTTCTATCGGACAATCAGCGGCATATATTTCCATTTCATTTTGTTCTATTTTCGACACAATGAGTTTACAAACTTCCTGAATCATATTTTCATATTCTTTTTTTGCTTTATATTTTTCAAAAACTAGAATTATTTCTGAACATTTATCACACACTTAATTTCACTTCCTAAAATTAAAATAAGAGTTTTTGTTTGAAAAAACATCTAAGCTCTAAAAATTTTCTTGTTTAAAGCCTCAATTTCTTTTTTGAACACAACATCTTCCTTCATTTTTTTATCAATTTTTCTGATACTGCTTATAACTGTACTGTGATCTTTTCCGCCAAAAAGTCCACCAATTGCTGTTAAGCTTAGATCCAGTTCATCGTTATTCTTTAAAAGATACATTGCAATTTGTCTTGTTTCTACTATTTTTTTCTGACGTTTTTTAGATTTCATGTCAGTTACGCTGACACCATATTGTGCAGAAATCATTTCTATTACTTTTTTGGCTGTTACTTTAGACTGTTCACGTTTTACGTTGTGCATAAGCATTTCTTGTACCAGCTGCATTGTTATCTGTTCGTTTAAAAGTTTTGCACGTGCGTTTAAGTTTGTTAATGTTCCTTCCAATTCCCTTACATTTGTATCAAGAGAATCTGATATGTATTCAAGAATGCTGTCGTCTATTTCAATTCCTTGTGTCTTTGCCATATTTTTCAAAATCATCATACGGGTTTCGTAGCCCGGGCTTTGAATTTCCACCGTTAAACCTGACAAGAATCTTGATTCCAGACGTTTTGACAGATTTTTTATTTCCTTTGGCGATTTGTCACTTATCATTATTATCTGTTTGCCTAGTTCTTGCAACTTGTTAAATGTGTGGAAAAACTCTTCCTCCACAGTTCCTTCTCCACGTCCAAATACCTTCTCAAAAAACTGTATATCGTCTAAAAGAAGTACGTCCAAAGCACGGAATGTATCACGGAAATGCTGAATCCGTCCACTGTTCAAAACTTTAAAAAATTCATTTGAAAATTCTTCTGAAGTAGAATAATATACACGCTTGCTTGGGTTATTTTCCAATATTGCGTTTCCCACAGCCTGCATTAAATGGGTTTTACCAAGTCCTGAACTTCCATAGATAAAAAGCGGGTTATAAACTGGCGTTGGATTGTTGACAACTGCAAGACAGGCGTTATACGCGAGTTTACTGTTTTCCCCTACAACAAAGTTGTCTAGTCTATGTTTAGGGTTTAAACCTGTGTGGAAAACTTGGATTTTTTCCTTTGTATCTTTAGAAAAACTATGTGTTTCAGGCTTATATGTCATTACATCCTGCTGTTTTACTTCAAAGTTTATAGTAACTTCCTCATCTGTTACAATTTCCACAATATCTTCCATCTGGCTTTTATGCTTTTCCATATTCTGCTGTATCAGCTTTGAATTGCATACAAGTGTAAGTTTTCCATCTTCCAGCTTTCCTACTTCCACATTATTAAAAAATGCCTCAAATTCTGCTTCATTTACCCTTTTTTTCATTATTTTCTTTATTTTTTTCCACAATTTCTCAATATCCATTTACTTTTCTCTCCTTTTTAGTTAATTTTAATTATGAATAAAAATTTTTAATTTTCTCGCATTTTGCCTAGTAAACTCGTTTATTGATTTTCCCTTTAAATTTGTACTTTTATTTGATTTTACTATAACATAAATAAAATAAATAATCAAGATTTTAAACAAAAGTTTTCCACAGGTTTTTCCACATAAAAAATATAATATTTTTCTGCTGTTTATCAAAAAATTTTACTTTTTAAATTTTTATCCACAAAAATTAATTACATCCATTTTCAGCATCTTTCCACACATTATCCACATACTTTTAATTTATCCACAAACTCTGTTGGTAATTATGTTTACAATTTTGTTGATAATATTTTTCCACAAATTTGGCAAAAGTTTTCCACAGACTTTTATCTGTCAATCCCTTTATTTATAAATGTTCCCACATTTCCACAATGTATAATAATAATATATTTAATTATATATATACTATTATATATTATAGAGTTGTGGATAAAAAATTCTGTATAAAATTTTATAACAAATAAATTAAATAAAATTTACTTTTTGAATAGAGCATTGAACTTGACTTTTTTTTGAATATTGTATATAATGTCTATAAAAGACAATAATTTTTTAAAACTAAGATAGAAAGGAAAAAGAATGACAAAAAGAACATATCAACCAAATAAAAGAAAAAGAAAAAAAGATCATGGATTTAGAAAAAGAATGCAAAATAAAAGCGGAAGAAATGTTTTGAAAAGAAGAAGAGCTAAAGGAAGAGCTAAATTATCAGCATAACCCGGTGTTAAATTCAACACTGGGTTTTTAAAAGCATTAATCTAAATATTAAGAGAGCTTTCTTATACCTAAAACCTCTTTAAAACTGGACACAAAAGTTAAAACTATCCATAAATACATGTTTAGTTGATTTTTTTGTCTAATTTTAAAGAAGGTTAATATATTAAGCTCTCACTCATTTTAACTAAAAGAAGAGAAATATGTCTATTAATAAAATAAAAAAATCAAAGGATTTTTCATTAATATATAACAAATCACAAAAAATGCATACAAAGTATGCTATTATTTTTATAAAGGAAAATATAAATAACGAACAACGATTTGGTTTTGTAGCAAGTAAAAAAACTGGAAATGCAGTTCAACGAAATAGAATCAAAAGAATATTTAAAGAATTTGTAAAAATACATAAAGATAAATTTAAAAAAAATACAGATTATATATTTGTAGGCAAATCTGTCTTAAAAGAAAAAATAAAAAAATTAAAATATAAAGATATTGAAAAAGATATAAACAAGGTAATAAAATAATGAAAAAAATATTATTATTTTTAATAAAAATTTATCAAAAGGGTATTTCTCCATATTTAGGAAGACGATGCAGATTTTACCCAACATGCTCAGAATACTCAAAACAGGCAATAATAAAATATGGAGCAGTAAAAGGGAGTTATCTGGGAATCAAAAGAATATTAAAATGTCATCCTTTTCATAAGGGAGGATATGATCCGTTAAAATAAAAAAGTGGAGGAAATAATATATGTTTAAAATACAGGCACTTGTTGATTTTGTCGTACATGTACTAAACGCAATATATGGTGTTGTAGGAAATTATGGTGTAGCAATAATTATTGTTACAATTTTAATGAGAATAATTGTGTTTCCATTGACATTAAAGCAAGAAAAGTCAATGAAAAAAATGAGAGATTTACAACCAGAACTTGATAAAATAAAAGAAAAATACAAAGATAGTCCACAAGAATATCAACAAAAAACGGCTGAACTGTACAGAGAAAATGGGGTAAATCCATTAGGAGGATGTTTGCCACTATTAATTCAAATGCCAATATTTGTGGCACTATATTGGGCTTTTAGTGGAAATGCAATTCCAGCAGATGCTAAATTTTTATGGTTTACACTAAAACAGCCTGACAGATTATTTATGATGGGAAATTTCGCATTTAATTTACTACCTATTTTAAATGTGGGAGTTACATATATTCAGCAAAAAATCATGGCAAGTGCAACTAGTGGACAAGAAAGTAATCAGCAGATGCAGACGATGTTATACATGATGCCAATTATGATGTTATTCATATTTTACAATATGCCATCTGGGGTAACATTGTATTACTTAGTTTCAGGAGCTTTGTCACTGGTTCAGCAGTATTTCATTTTGAAAGGAAGAAGTGATGATGGAAAAGATAGTATTAAAGGCACAAAATGAGGAAGAACTTAAAAATATGGTAAGCCGTTCATTGACTTTAAAAGAAGATGAAACTTATCAGGTAAAAGTTTTGAAACATCCTAAAAAAATATTGTTTATCAATATAAAAGGTGAATATGAAATTGAAATTGTTAAAAAATCTGATTTGAAATCAAGTGATGTGAAATCAGAAAAATCAAGAATACAAAATGAAGAGAAATTTGTAAAAAAAGATACAAAAAATCAAAGTAATATTGATTCTAGAAAAAATAGCAATAGAAAAAATTACAGAAAAGAAAATTCTGAAAATGAAGAAAAAGCTAGTCAAAATAGTCAGGATGATACAAATATAGATAAAATAAGAGGATTTTTCAAAGAATTTATTGTAAATGCAAAAATAGATGTAAGAATCGTAAATATAAAAAAAGAAAACAATAATAAATACTTAGTTATTCTTGATGGAAAAGATATGAGATTTTTAATTGGGGAAAAAGGAAACACATTAAACAGCTTTGAATACTTGTTAAGCACAACAAGACAGTTTAAAAATATAAAAATAGTTGTGGATTCTAATAACTATAAGGAAAAACGTGAAAAATCATTAAGAGATTTGGCAAGAAAAAAAGGAAAAGCAGTTCTTTCAACAGGAAACGCCATAAAATTAAATCCAATGTCAGCACGTGAACGTAAAATCATTCATGAGGAAGTTTCCTTTATGAAGGGATTACAAACTGAAAGTGTTGGGGAAGAGCCAAAAAGATATTTAGTTATTAAAAAATTAGATGAAAAATTTTAAAAATTGAGTTAGATTGTTTGAAAAAAGATTTTTTTTAAACAGTTTAGTGAAATATAAAATAAAATGATTTTAGAAAATAGAGGGATAAAATGTTGTTTGATACAATTGCGGCGATTTCCACTCCAAAAGGTGAAGGCGGGATTGCCATAATAAGAATATCCGGCGATAAATCATTTGAAATACTGGACAAAATATTTATTAAAAAAAACCCAAATGCTGATTTGGGTTTTTATAAATTAAATTACGGATTTATCAAGGATGGAGAAAAAATAGTAGATGAAGTAATGGCTGTAAGGCTAAAAGCTCCAAAAAGCTATACTTGTGAAGATATTGTGGAAATAAATTGCCACGGCGGAACGCTTGTTTCAGAAAAAGTGCTTGAACTTGTGCTAAGAAATGGAGCAAGACATGCTGAAAGTGGAGAATTTACGAAGCGAGCATTTATGAATGGACGTATAGACTTATCGCAGGCTGAGGCGGTTATGGATATTATTCAGGGAAAAACAGAAAAGAGCGTATCACTGTCGCTTGATCAGTTAAGAGGGGACTTGCGTGACAAAGTAAATGAATTTAAAAAGGCATTGCTAGATATTACAGCACATGTAAATGTGGTGCTGGATTATCCTGAAGAAGGAATTGACGATCCGTTACCGGTAGAACTTAGAGATAATCTGGAAAAAGTATATGAAGAAGCAAATCAGTTAATTGACTCGTATGACACAGGAAAAAAAATAAAAGAGGGAATAAAGACAGTTATTGTGGGAAAACCAAATGTCGGAAAATCTACATTGCTAAATGCTTTGCTTCGTGAAGAACGTGCTATTGTAACGCATATTGCTGGAACTACAAGAGATGTTATTGAGGAAATAATCAATATAAAAGGAATTCCATTGGTTCTGGTGGATACAGCAGGAATTAGAAAAACTGATGACATTGTGGAAAATATTGGTGTGGAAAAGTCTAAACAGTTTATTGAAAAGGCTGATTTGGTGCTTCTTGTACTGGATGCCTCAAAAGAACTGGAAAATGAGGATATAGAAGTTATAAATCAGATAAAAGAAAATAAAAAGAAAGTTATAGTATTATTGAATAAGATTGATTTAAATAAAAAAATTAATCTTGAAGGGCATAACTTGGAAAATATTGTTGAAATTTCTGCAAAAGACAATATTGGAATTGAAGATATGCAGGAAAAAATCTATTCATACATTATGGAAGAAGATGTGGAAAACTCATCAGAAAAACTAATAATTACAAATATTCGGCATAAAACAGCACTTGAAAAAACAAAAGACGCAATAAGAAATATTTTTGAAACAATAGATATGGGACTTCCGATGGACTTGATTTCTGTGGATTTGAAAGAAGCGTTAGACTCGCTTTCGGAAATTACTGGGGAAATATCGTCTGAGGATATTTTAGATCATGTATTTGGGAATTTTTGTGTTGGAAAATAGATTTTATCATATTTTATAAAAAATATGAAAAGTTTTGGATAAAATGGAGGAAATAAATAATGGATAATAATTATGGAGCAGAGGCGATTACGGTTCTGGAAGGGCTGGAAGCAGTTAGAAAACGTCCAGGAATGTATATTGGATCAACTTCAGCACGTGGGCTTCACCATCTAGTATGGGAAATTGTAGATAACAGTGTGGATGAGGCACTTGCTGGAATTTGCGATAAAATTACTGTAAAGATACTTGAAGGGAATATTATCGAAGTATCTGACAACGGACGTGGAATCCCCGTGGGAATGCACAAAACTGGAAAATCAACTTTAGAAGTTGTACTTACTGTACTTCACGCTGGAGGAAAATTTGACAATGACAATTATAAGGTGTCGGGTGGACTTCACGGAGTTGGGGTATCTGTTGTAAATGCTTTGTCAGAATGGCTTGAGGCAACTGTAACACGTGATGGGAAAATTTTTAGGCAAACTTATGAACGTGGTGTGCCAACTTCGCCTGTGGAGGAAATTGGCGTGGCAGACGATGGTGCACATGGAACTGTAGTAAGATTTAAAGCTGATGACGAAATATTTGAAACAACAGTTTACGATTATTCTGTATTGGAATCACGTCTAAAAGAATTGGCATACTTGAATAAAGGCTTAAAAATTGAACTGGCTGATGAAAGAAATGCTGAAAATGTAAAAGCTGAGGAATTTTTATTTGAGGGTGGAATAAAGGATTTTTTAAATGAAATTATAGATGAGGAAAAAATAATTGATGATGTAATTTATATGGCTGATACGATGCAAATTGAGGAAGCTAAGGAAGTGGAAGCTGAGGACGAAAACGGAAATACGGTGATAAAACAGCGAGGTGCAAAATTTGTGGAAGTGGAAATTGCGATGAATTACACAACTTCACAAAGAGAAACAGTTTATTCATTTGTAAATAATATAAATACTCACGAAGGTGGAACTCATGTTAGCGGATTTAGAACTGCACTTACAAGAACAATTAATGATATTGCAAAACAGATGAACTTAATCAAAGATAAAAATGGTACGTTTCAAGGAACGGATGTAAGAGAAGGGCTTGTCTGTGTAATAAGTGTAAAGATACCTGAGCCTCAATTTGAAGGGCAGACAAAAACAAAACTTGGAAATAGTGAAGTTACAGGAATTGTCTCAAATATTGTTGGAAACAACCTGAAATTTTATTTAGAAGATCATCCCAAAGATGCTGAAAGAGTTATTGAGAAAATGGCAATGTCAAAAAGGGCAAGAGAAGCCGCGAAAAAAGCGAGAGAACTTGTACTTAGAAAAAATACATTGGAAGTAGGATCATTGCCTGGAAAGTTGGCAGACTGCTCTTCAAAAGATCCAGCTGAATCAGAAATTTTCATAGTCGAAGGAAACTCAGCAGGAGGTTCTGCAAAACAAGGAAGAGATAGAAGATTTCAGGCAATATTGCCTCTTCGTGGAAAAATCTTGAATGTAGAAAAATCAGGAGTGCACAAGGCTCTTGAAAATGCAGAAATTAGAGCAATGATTACAGCCTTTGGAGCTGGATTTGGCGAAGAAATGGATTTGAAAAAATTAAGATACCATAAAATCGTAATTATGACAGATGCCGATGTTGATGGAGCTCACATCAGAACATTAATGCTGACATTCTTCTATAGACATCTGAGAGAATTAATTAACGAAGGCTACATCTATATCGCACAGCCGCCTTTATATAAAATTCAGGCTGGAAAAGCAATCAGATACGCCTATTCAGACGATCAGATGAAACAAGTGACAAGAGTGCTAGAAGGAGAAGGACGAAAATATACAATCCAGCGTTACAAAGGGCTAGGAGAAATGAACCCAGAACAACTTTGGGAAACAACTCTTGATCCAGAAGTAAGAACATTGTTAAAAGTATCAATGGAAGACGCTTCCTATGCCGATAAGATGTTTAATATTCTGATGGGGGATAAAGTTGAGCCGAGAAGAAAGTTTATCGAGGATAATGCAAATTACGTAAGGAATTTGGATATATAATTTTTGATTAAAATTGTGAAAAGTTATTTTTATTAATAGATATTTTTCTATGATATTTATGTTTTTTCTTTTTTTAAAAGCAAAGGGGAACAATCACCATCCCCTTTGCAATCCCAGCTTGTCTAAGCATTTTTTTGAAATAAAATTGAAACTCGCTTTTTAACAAAAGTTATTATCAACTCTTTAAATTAATCACAATTTAAAGAAAATGAAAAAGCTCAAACAGTCAATTTCATTCCAAAAAAATCACGACATTTTTAGTTTAATTATAAATAGGTATGTTAAAAGAGTTAATATAAAAAAGGAAAAACAATTACTAATTAAGATAACTTGTAATAAAAATTTAGGAAATAGCTTAATAGAACATTTCAAAATAGTTCACTTGTTGTAAAGAAAGAGAAGAAAAGAGGTGCAGGATGTCAGACGATTTTAGAGATGACGATGAAAGAGAAGAAGAGATAACGGAAATGGATGAGAACGATGATAGGGAAATCATTGTGGAAGGATTGCCTAAGGCTACGGATTTATCAAATGAATCTAATGTTTATATTGAAGATGAGATAAAGGCGGCTTATTTGGATTATTCAATGAGTGTAATTGTTAGCCGTGCGTTGCCTGATGTGCGTGATGGATTAAAGCCTGTGCATAGAAGAATTTTGTTTTCCATGAGTGAAATGGGAATGAGCCATAAGACTCCGTTTAAAAAATCAGCAAGGATTGTCGGGGATGTACTGGGGAAATACCATCCACACGGAGATTCTTCAGTTTATGGTGCAATGGTTAGAATGGCACAGGACTTTAATATGAGATATGAACTTATCGACGGACATGGGAACTTCGGTTCGATTGATGGTGATGAAGCGGCGGCAATGCGGTATACAGAAGCTAGAATGGCTAAAATTACTGAAGAGCTGCTTGCGGATATTGGAAAAGATACGATTGATTACAGAAAGAACTTTGATGAAAGTTTGGATGAGCCAGTTGTACTGCCTGCTAAACTTCCTAATTTGCTGCTAAATGGGGCAAATGGAATTGCAGTTGGAATGGCTACAAATATTCCTCCACATAATTTAGGAGAAGTAGTTGATGGAATTATTGCATTGATTGATAATCCTGAAATTTCAATTGATGAACTGATTACGTATATAAAAGGTCCAGATTTTCCAACTGGAGGTATAATTAACGGAAAACAGGGAATTTATGATGCGTATAGAACTGGACGTGGAAAGCTAAGAGTTGCAGGGCGTGTGGAAGTTGAAACTTCAAAAACTGGAAAAGAGTCGATTATTGTTACAGAATTGCCATATCAGGTAAATAAAGCCAGACTTATTGAAAAAATTGCTGATTTGGTAAGACAGAAGAAAATTACTGGAATATCTGACTTGCGGGATGAAACTGACAGGGATGGTATCAGAATTGTAATCGAACTGAAAAAAGGTGAGGAAAGTGAATTAATTCTGAACAGCCTTTATAAATTTACTGATTTACAAAATACATTTGGTGTAATTATGCTTGCACTTGTGGATAATGCACCAAGAGTGTTGAATTTAAAGCAGGTTCTTCAGAAATATCTGGAACATAGGTTTGAAGTAATTACAAGAAGAACTGAATTTGAGTTGAAAAAGGCTAAAAATAGAGCTCATATTTTAGAAGGATTCAAAATTGCGCTTGATAACATTGAGGAAGTAATTAGAATTATACGTGCTTCAAAGGATGCAAATGTTGCACGGACTGAATTAATTGCAAAATTTGGATTCTCAGAAATTCAGGCAAAAGCTATTCTGGATATGAGATTGCAAAGGCTTACTGGACTTGAAAGAGATAAAATTAATCAGGAATATAACGAACTTATGCTATTAATTGAAGAATTAACTGGAATTTTATCTGATGATTCAAAAATATATGGTATAATTAAAGAGGAGGCACTTAAATTAAAAGAAGATTTTGGTGATGAACGTAGAACTGAAATCAGAAATGCAAGAGCCGAAATTAGCATAGAAGACTTAATTAAGGACGAAGAAGTTGTTGTAACACTTACAGAAAAAGGTTATGTAAAACGTGTAGCAATCGACACTTACCGTTCACAAAAACGTGGCGGAATCGGAGTAAATGCTACAAATACAATAGAAGATGATGTTGTAAAAGATATGTACATAGCAAAAACTCTTGATACATTGCTTATTTTCACAACGAAAGGAAAAGTATTCAGCATAAAAGTGTACGAAATTCCTGAAACTGGAAAACAGGCACGTGGAAAACTGATTGGAAACATTATAAATCTAGATACTGATGAAAAAGTCAGCACAATAATAAGAGTTCGGGAATTTGAAAAAAATAAAAACTTATTCTTTGTAACACGAAACGGAGTTGTTAAAAAATCTGAACTTACATTGTTTGACAACATTAAAAAAGCTGGAAAACGTGCAATTAAGTTAAATGATGATGATGAAGTTATGTATATTGGGCTTACAAGCGGAACTGGCGAGGATGAAGTATTTGCCGCTACAAGAAACGGTATTGCGATTAGATTCTCTGAAAAAGATGTAAGAAGCATGGGAACTGGAGCGGCTGGAGTAAAAGGCATAACTCTTAGAGATAAGGACAAAATTGTAGGAGCCGCAATTATTAATTCAGAAATGAATAATGATGAAATTAGAATTCTTACAATTACTGAGGAAGGATATGGAAAACGTACCAAGTTATCAGAATACAGACTTACATCTAGAGGAGGAAAAGGAATTATCAATGCAAAACTTAATGATAAAACTGGGAAAATCGTAGATGTAAAAATTGTCACAGAAAATGATGAAATTATGCTTATTACGTCAGAAGGAACATTAATTAGAACGAGCGTTAATAATGTGTCAGTAATAGGGCGTTCGGCATCTGGTGTACGAATAATGAAAGTTAGAAATAATGAAAAAATTGCTTCAGTGGTAAAAATTACAGAAGAGCCTGAATTGAGTGAAGATAAACAATAAATAGGATAAACAAAAAATTATCATATAGAAGGAAGTGGTTAAAATGTTACAAAAAAAAGCATTATTTTTAGTTACGGCGGAAAACGAAATACAGCCATTGATTAATTTTGCAAAAGTTTTCAAGCAAAAATATAACGCTGATGTTGATGTTATTTACATTAAGGATGTCCTGAAATATGAGGTATTTCCTGTTAGCATAGAAGGAATGGGACTAAATATTGGAGCAAATTACGCTTTTAAGGAATACAGGGAACTTGAGGAAAAAACTGTAAAAAAATTAAAAGAAAAAATGACTTCTGATATTTCAAATTTTTATACAAAAGATGGTGAGACATCTGAAATTGTACTGGAAGAGTTAAAAAAATATGATTTGCTCGTTCTTGTAAAAAATGAAAAAGTAACTTCAGTGCTAAAGGAAATTTTAAGAAGTATTTTCAAACCACTAATTATTTTACCAAATGTGGAAGATTTCAAATTGGACAATTTAATGCTGCTTGATGATGGAGCTTATAATGCAAATAAAACATTATTTACTTTCTTCCATATATTTGGAGAACAAAAAGTGGATGTATTACGTGTAAATGTGGAGGAAGAAGATGAAAATAGCCTAGCTGAACGTTTTGGGGACAATTACAACCTTATTCACAAAAAAGGAGATACATTCAAGACAATTATGAATGAAGCTCAAAATTATGACCTAGTCTTAATGGGGGATTTGAGATACACAGTAATGGTGGAAAGAATTACTGGTAAGCTAGGAGTTAGAATACTAGAAAATCTTCAAAAGCCGATTTTTATAGTATAGTAAAACCATTTTAGACCCAAACTCAAAGTTATGATTATATCACTCAAACAGTTTTTATAAATTTTAAATATAATTTCTGTTTGAGTAAATATATATTAGTTATACTAATATATTTTTGCGATTTTCTTTGTAAAGTATTTGTTTTTGCAATTTTTTTTAAAAAAACTATACCAAAAACATCATAACTTATTTTTTAATTATAAAAATATAGTTACAATATATAAAAAGCTATATTGGTTAAAAATTTTGGGATAAAAAATCATATAAAAAAATATTTGAGTATATTATTTTTTTTAAACAAAAAATTTTCTATAATCATTTCATTTTTAGAACAAAATAAGTTGTAATTTAAAATAGTTATAAAATTAATATAATTAATAGTGCTATATTTCACAAGCAGAACACGCCTAAATAAAAGGTAAAATAGTATTTTTATGTAGTAATTATAATTCAGATTTTTTAGAAATTCTTAAAAATAAAGAAAATTATAATAAAAATAATATACTTTATAAAATCTTTTGGATTATAATAGAACTGGCATTAACGTAAATGTTGTTTCTTATATATAATATAGAAAATTAGGAATAAATTAAAAAGTGTGTTATAATAAATAATAAATTAATTACTAAAAATATTTGGAGTTTAGGATATTTTGCTAAATTTGTATACTAAAAACTCCTTCAAATTGGACTAAAGATGAATAAATTTTAGGACAAAAATGTAATGTTAAAATATTTATATTATCGTTTTAGAGTATGTTTATCGAAGTTTGATTTTAAAATTAAGTATGTAAAAGTTTTTTTCAATGGAGAAATAAACAAAAAAGGAATATGGAGAGAGGAGATTTAATGAAAGTATTGATTTGTTCCGATAGTCACGGAAGGCTTGATTATTTTCAACAAGTAATCGATCTGGAGCAACCAGAAATTGTAATTTTTGGAGGAGATCACAGTACAGATGCAATTGATATGTCGTTGGTCTACAGAGATGTACTTTTTGCCATTGTAAAAGGTAATACTGATATGGATGATTATGAGTCTAGAGAAACTAAAATATTTGATTTGATGGGAAAAAAGGTGCTATTAACACACGGACATCTATACAGTGTAAAAACGACACTTGAAGAATTAGAAAAAAAAGCTCATTTAGAAAAAGCTGAGATTTGCGTTTTTGGACATACACATAAAGAATTTATGGCAGAAAAAGGTGGAATAATATTTGTAAATCCAGGAGCATTACAAGATAAAAAATATATGGTTTATTATGGTGGTAAAAAGTTTGAGCAAAAAACATTAAAATAATACGAGTTGTTATTGGCTTTAAATGGAATGCAAAAAAGACATAATTATTGATTAAAAATCAACGTTATGTCTTTTTTTGTAACTTTTTTACAATGCTTTTACCTTGCATTATACGCCGTTTTTAAATCTAATTATATAAACTTAAATATAATTTTAAATTTTTTTTTGTTATAAAGTATTGACAAAATGAAAAATCATAGTATACTCAATATAGAGCTTATATTACAACGAAGTAATATAAACAAAATAGTAACAATAACAAAATTGCAATTATAAATTAAAATATGGAGTACAATAATATTTTGGAGCAAAGGAGCTTGAAAAATTATTTGATTTTTTAGTTCCTTTTTTATTTTTGCTAATTTAATAATTTATTATATAATTTTAGAGTAAGGAGGTGAAATCAAAATTAAATTATTTGTCAAATAAAAAATAATTTTAGGAGGAAAGATATGGCAACATTAAATGCATTAGGAATGATAGAAACAAAAGGATTAGTAGCTGCAATAGAAGCTGCAGATGCAATGGTAAAAGCAGCAAATGTTACATTGATCGGTAAAGAGCATGTAGGTGGAGGATTAGTGACAGTTCTTGTAAGAGGAGATGTAGGAGCTGTTAAGGCTGCGACAGATGCAGGAGCTGCTGCTGCAGAGAGAGTTGGAGAATTGATTTCAATTCATGTAATTCCACGTCCACATATCGAAGTGGAAACTATTTTGCCAAAAGGAAGAGAATAGTATAAATAATTTTATAAAAAAATAAAACTATTTATAAAAAAATTTAGGAGGTAATAACTATGGCAACATTAAACGCACTAGGAATGATAGAAACAAAAGGATTAGTGGCTGCGATAGAAGCTGCGGATGCAATGGTAAAAGCGGCAAACGTAACATTAATTGGTAAAGAACATGTAGGTGGAGGATTAGTAACAGTTCTTGTAAGAGGAGATGTGGGAGCTGTTAAGGCTGCGACAGATGCAGGAGCTGCTGCTGCAGAAAGAGTTGGAGAATTGATTTCAATTCATGTAATTCCACGTCCACATGCGGAAGTAGAAACTATTTTGCCTAGATAAAATAAGTTTTAGAAAGGATTTGTTAAATGGAAGAAGAAAAAAAACAGAGAATGATACAGGAATATGTGCCTGGTAGGCAACTAACATTGGCTCATATAATTGCAAATCCCCAAAGAGATTTATCAAAAAAAATAGGACTTCATGAAAACAAGGTAAATGCTATCGGAATTTTGACAATAACTCCAGGAGAAGCAGCAATAATTGCCGCAGATCTAGCTACGAAAAGTGCTGGAGTTGAAATAGGATTTGTTGACAGATTTACAGGATCCGTTGTAATAAGCGGAGATGTAGGTAGCGTAGATGCTGCTGTAAATGAGGTAGTTTCCTACTTTGCAAATATATTAAAATTTAGCATAACTCAAATAACGAGGTCATAAAATTGAAAAGAATACTTTTAATAGGGAAATCCATGTGCGGTAAAACAACATTAACTCAGAGAATACATGGACTGGATATAAAATATGAAAAAACACAGATGTTAACGTATTCTAACGACATACTTGACACTCCAGGCGAATATATGGAAAATAGAATGCTTTACAAAGCGCTGATTGTAAGCTCGTATGATTGTGATGTTATCGGGATGGTACAAGCGTGTAACGAAGAGCATAATGTGTTTCCGCCAGGATTTTCGACAGCTTTTACAAAGCCTGTAATTGGAATTGTAACTAAATCTGATTTGGGCGGAGATGTGAAAAAGGCTTGTGAAATATTGGAAAATGCAGGAGCTGAACAAGTTTTTGTTGTAAGTTCTTATGAAAACGAAGGAATTGAGGAGCTTGTAAAATATTTGGAAGATGCTTCCGAGTAGACAAGAAGGTGATAGATAGATGGATTCATACGGATATGTGGAAACGCGGGGGCTTGTAACGGCAATAGAAGCTGCAGATGCCGCCTTGAAGGCAGCAAATGTAACACTTACAAACTGCTATTATGTAAAAGGTGGAATTGTAACTATTGAGGTCATGGGAGATGTAGCTGCTGTAAATGCCGCTGTGGATGCCGCAAGTGAAAGTGCCAAAAGGCTTGGAAATTTCCTGAGCAGTAACGTTATTGCAAGAGTGGCTTCTGAAACAAAGAAAATTCTGATAAGTGATATTGGAAAAAAATCTGATGAAAAAACTGACACTGTGCAAGATAATCAAAAAATTATTGAAGAATTAGACAATGAAAATGAAAAAATCGAAGTTGAAACAGTTCCAGAAGAAGTGGTTGAGCAGGCAGTAGATGAAAATTCAGATATTCAAAATGAAAATCAAGTGACTGAAGAGCAATCTGAAGATATTACAGAAAAAATTGAAACAGAAGAAAAACCAGAAGAAGTAATTCAGGAAATAACAGAAAATGAAGAAGCAGAACAACAAAACGATATTATTCAGGAAAATGAAGAAGTTTCAGTAATAGAAACTTTAAAAAAAAAAGATGAAGAAACAAAAGAAGAAATAAAAAAGGCAAAAAAACATTATCAGGACATGAAGGTGGCAGATTTAAAGACAAAAGTAAATAGTCTTAAACTTGGCTATACTTGGAATCAGATAAAGACAATGCCAAAGAAAAAATTGATAGAAATTTTGATAAAAAATAATCAGGAGGAATAGAGATGGCAACATTAAATGCATTAGGAATGATTGAAACTAAAGGATTGGTAGCGGCAGTAGAAGCTGCAGATGCAATGGTAAAAGCTGCAAATGTTACATTGATTGGAAAAGAACACGTAGGTGGAGGATTAGTAACAGTATTGGTAAGAGGAGATGTAGGAGCTGTTAAGGCTGCGACAGATGCAGGAGCTGCAGCAGCAGAAAGAGTTGGAGAATTAATTTCAATTCATGTAATTCCACGTCCTCATACTGAAATTGAGGCTATATTGCCAAAAGCAAGAATAGTTGAGGGTGAATAAGAGAACTTAAAGTAATCAGACAACAGTGATTATTTATAGAAAGGACAAACTATGGACAAAGATTTACAATCAATACAAGAAGTAAGAGATTTATTAAATAGCGCAAGTAAAGCGTTTGAAGAATATAGTCAGTTTTCGCAAGCTCAAATTGATGAAATAGTAAGGGAAATCTGTGAAGAAGCCCAAAAACATGAAGTTGAGCTAGCAAAACTTGCTAATGAAGAAACAGGATTTGGACGTTGGGAAGATAAAGTTTTAAAAAATAGACTTGCTTCAGTAGGAGTATATGAAACTATAAAAGATCAGAAGACAAAAGGAATAATTCTTGATGACAAGGAAAAAGGGATAACTGAAATAGGAGTTCCAATGGGTATAATTGCAGCCTTGATTCCATCAACAAATCCTACTTCGTCAACAATTTATAAAATAATGATAGCATTAAAGGCAGGAAACGCAGTAATTGTAAGCCCTCACCCAAATGCAAAGGACTGTATAATTAAGACTGCGGAATACTTAATAAGAGCTGCGGAAAGAAAAGGAGCTCCAAAAGGCTTGATTGGAGTTATAAAAACCCCTACGTTACAAGCTACGCAAGAACTTATGAAACATAAAAAGACTTCATTAATTCTTGCAACAGGTGGAGAAGCGATGGTAAAAGCTGCTTACAGTTCAGGAACACCTGCAATAGGAGTAGGACCTGGAAATGGACCTGCGTTTATTGAAAGAAGTGCTGATATAAGAAAAGCCGTTAAAAGAATTATCGACAGTAAAACTTTTGATAATGGAGTAATTTGTGCTTCAGAACAATCAATAGTTACAGAAGAAGTAATTAAAAATCAAGTAGTAGATGAACTAAAAAGACAAGGAGCATACTTCCTTAACAAAGATGAAAGAAATAAAGTTGGAAGCATCCTTATGCGTGCAAACAACACAATGAATCCAAAAATAGTTGGGAAAACAGCTTTATATATAGCTGCAATGGCAGGAATAACAGTTCCTACAACTACAAAAGTACTTGTTTCTGAAGAAACAGAAGTTTCTCATTTAAATCCATATTCAAGAGAAAAATTATGTCCTGTATTAGGATTTTATACAGAAGAAACTTGGGAAAAAGCATGTGAAAAATGTATAGAAATTCTTGAAAATGAAGGAATTGGACATACAATGTCAATGCACACAAATAATGAAAATATCGTAAGAGAATTTTCATTGAAAAAACCAGTTTCAAGATTACTTGTAAATACACCTGCGGCACTTGGAGGAGTTGGAGCAACAACTAACCTTATACCTGCATTCACATTAGGATGTGGAACAGTTGGAGGAAGTGCAACTTCTGACAATATAGGACCATTAAACCTTATAAATATTAGAAGAGTAGCTTATGGTACAAAGGAACTGGAAGAATTGAAAGAAGAAGGTTCATGTGTAAATACATGTTCAGTTGATAATTCACGAGTGAACGAAAATGAAATTGAAGATATCATAAGAAAAGTATTGGACGGAATTATAAAAAATAGATAGGGTGTGATAAAAAATGCCTGTTATAACAGAAGGAATGCTTAGAAAATTAGATAAGGAAGGGCAGCTTGAAAAAGTACGAATAACTGAAAAAGACATCCTTACACCGTCAGCAAGAGAGTTTTTAAATGTAAAAAAAATTGATTTTAGAATAAAAAAATCACAGGATCAAGTTGTGAATAACGAATCAGCCAATGCAAACAGAGTTAAAGACTCTCAAGCAAATACTTCCGAAGAAAAAGCCTCTCCCAAAAGACAGTATAAAGACTATATTACAGGAGCAACTTATGATAAAAAGCCTGAATTTATGACTCAACTGTTTGGAAATGAACTTGTTGTAAAAAATCATAAGAGAATTGTTTTGCGAGGTAAGTTTGATATTTTGCAGGCTGAGGTAATAAGATACTGGAAAAAATATGAAAAGAATAAAAAATTAGAAAGTGACTTTGCACAGGCATACAGATTTGTAAGAGACTTGTTTATAAGTGAGATGACCGATACACCGTTTCAGGAAAGAGATGTTCTTGGATATGACATTGATACATTAAAAGATATAACTCATAATACAATTAAATATTACAAAACAGGACATCTCTTTGAAATAAATGCTGACTTTGATGAAGCAGTCATTGATATAAATTGTCTTAGAGCTTTGTCAAGAGAGTGTGAAGTTGCTGCAGTAGATGCTTTTTATAAGGAAGGGAAGACGGAAAGAGTAGACATGCTAAAGGCACTAAACCGTCTGAGCAGTATATTGTACTTGATGATGTTAAAAGCGAATAACGGAGATTATAAATCATAAGCTCCGAATTGGGAGATATTATGGATAGAAATGAATTGGAGAGAATAATAAGAGAAAAATTACAGGAAATAATGGGTACAGAAAAAGATGATACCTTTATGGTTGAGGCTTCGGGACGACATGTACATCTTACAAAGGAACACGTAGAAGCACTTTTTGGAGAAGGTTATGAATTGACTCCTGTAAAGGATTTGTCACAGCCAGGACAATTTGCAGCTAAGGAAAGAGTTAGGGTAATCGGACCAAAAGGCGAATTTTCCAATGTTGCAATATTAGGACCATGCAGAAATTTTTCTCAAGTGGAATTATCACTTACTGACTGCCGTGAAATTGGAGTCAAGGGAGTAATAAGAGAAAGTGGAAAAATCGAAGGAACACCCGGAATATTACTAGGTGTAGGAGATAAATATGTGCATCTGGATAAAGGTGTTATTGTTGCCAAAAGACATATTCATATGACAAGAGAAGATGCAGAAAGATTTTCTGTAAAAGACGGTGAAACTGTAAAAGTAAAAATTCACAGCGACAGACCGTTAATATTTGATGATGTTTTGATAAGAGTAAGGGACAGCTTTAGACTGAGCATGCATATAGACTTTGATGAAGCCAATTCTTGTGGATATATTTCAGGAGTGACTGGAAGTATTGAAAAGTAGCTCTAAAAAATATTGTGAGGAGATAAAATGGATACTCAAAATTTGATAGAAGTGCTTGCAAGGGAAGTGTTAAAGGAAATTGCCAAAAGGGAAAATGAAAAGTCATCTGAAAATAATAAGGTAATTTCTAAAAAATCTGTAGTAACAGCTTTTTTGGGAAATGATGAGGTTTTGAAGGATGAACTTAAAAATGAAACATTATTTATGGATAATGTAAAGCTAGACAGCACATGGGAAGACGTTAGACAAAATGAAAATAAAAAAGTACTTGTAGTATCGACTCTTGGAATAAATGATTTAATAGATCTTTCACAAGGTAGAAAAAGTATTATGACAGAGTTTCTTTTTAATGATTCACAAGTTATTCTTGTAGAAGAAGGTTTGGAATATAAAAAATATACTAAGCCTGTTGCGTTAATTAATCTTTACGACGAATATCTTGAGAAAGTAAAGGAATTTGGAATAAAGGTTGTGAAAAGAACAGAAGTTAAAAATATTTTTTGTGCAAAAGAAAAGGTTTATTTGAAGGGATTGATAACAGAAAGTAGACTTAGAAAGCTAGGATTAAAAAATCAGATGCTTGAAGTTGATGCAAAATCTAAAGTAACTTCCCTTGCAATGGATTATATAAAAGAAAATAGTATTGAATTATACTATGAAAGAGGACAATAATATGTTAATTGGAAAAGTTGTGGATAATGTCTGGGCAACAAGGAAGGATGAAAAACTAAAAGGATTAAAACTTATGGTAGTTGAAGTAGAAGGAACTGGTGAAGGGCATGGAAGCAGAAAAATGGTAGCGGCAGATTACATCGGATCTGGACAAGGTGACAAGGTAATAATTGTTACAGGAAGTTCTGCAAGACATATATTTGACGCTGAAACTCCTGTGGATGCAACTATTGTAGGAATAATAGACAGTTTGGAGTCGGAAAAGGAGTAAAAAAATGAAAAAAAGATTGATTACGGTAAAAAATCTTTCTGAATTTGTTCAAAACAAGGAATTAGTGGTTCAGGCTGATATGATTATTACTCCCGGGGCAAAGGACATAATTAGGGAACAGGGAGTCGAAATAAGATATGAAAAATCTTTCTGTGAATCAAACTGTGAATCAGAAAACAAAGTAAAAAATGAAATAAAAAAAGACTGTGAGGATTTAGAAAGAAAAGTTATTGAAATACTTGTAAAAGATTATAAAATAACAGATTTTGAAACAGTCCAAAAAATATTATCCAAATTAAAAGAATTACGATAAGAAAGGAAGTGGATTCAATGGGGTTATTTCAAATAAAACCGGATATTCATTATGGTGCTAATTCTTTGGATATATTAAGAACGCTGGAAATGGAAAAAGTATTTTTAGTTACAGATGAAAATATGGTAAAACTAAAAGTTACAAATAAAGTTGTTAATATTTTAAAATCACGGGAAATAGAAACTAAAATATATTCGGATGTAAAGCCTGATCCCACTGATGAGGAAATTATAAACGGAATGCTGGAATTAAGTGCGTATAATCCTGACTGCATAATAGCACTTGGAGGAGGTTCCCCAATAGATGCCTGCAAATCAATGATTTATTTTACAAATCAGATAAAAAAGGCAATTGGACAAAATAAAAAGCCAAAATTTATTGCAATCCCTACAACGAGCGGAACAGGGTCAGAAGTAACATCTTATGCAGTTGTTACAACAAAAGATAAAAAAATACCACTAAGTGACAGCGAAATGCTGCCAGATATAGCGATCTTAAATCCAGAATTTATAAAAACTCTTCCACCATCAATAATTGCAGACACTGGAATGGATGTTTTGACACACGCCATAGAAGCATATGTTTCAAGATCTAGAAATCTGTTTACAAATACACTTGCACTAGGAGCAATAAAAACTGTTTTTGCTGATTTGGTAAGCAATTTTGAAAATCCTGGGCTTGAAAGGGAAAGAATTGATTTACAGATTGCTTCGTGCATGGCAGGAGTAGCATTCAGCAATGCAGGATTAGGAATAAACCACAGCATAGCACATTCGCTAGGGGCAAGATTTCATAAGCCGCATGGACGGCTTAATGCAGTAATAATGCCAAAAGTTATAAAGTTTAATGCACAAAATAAGAATGCGGCAAGATATTACCGTGAAATTGCTGAAGCGTTGGGATTTACACCTAAAGAAGATGCAGAAGGTGTGGAAATGCTAGCAAAAGCCATCAAAATGAGGGCGGCTAAAATGGGAATACCAAATAATTTAAGAGAACTAGGAATCCCAGAGGAACAATATTTTTCTGAAATGGAGAATATCATTGATCAGATAGAAAATGATTTGTGTACAGGGGAAAATCCTAGACGATTTAACAGAGTTGAAATGAAGCAGTTATTGAAAGATTTATATTAAATTCGAGGAAAAGGAAAAAAAATGAGAAAAATAATAGTTGTAGATGATGAGCCGATAACAAGGATGGATATTTGTGAAATACTTAGAGAAGCCAATTATGATGTAGTTGCGGAGGCAGGTGATGGATTTGATGCAATAGAACAGAGCAAAAAATATAATCCTGATTTTGTAATAATGGATGTCAAAATGCCAATACTGGACGGATTGAAGGCAGCGAAAGTAATAACGGATCAAAAATTGTCTAGAGGTATTGTTTTACTTACAGCATATTCCAATAAAGAATTTATAGAGGAAGCAAAAAATATAGGAATAATAGGATATATAGTGAAACCCATTGACGAAAAATCCTTTATTCCTAACCTGGAGATTATATTTAACAAACAGGAAGAATTTGAAAAACTGGAGAAAAAATATTTGAAAACAAGTCAAAAGCTGGAGGATAGAAAAAAAATTGATATAGCCAAAAGTATTTTGATGAAAACAAGGAATTTTACTGAGAATGAAGCATACGAGTACATAAGAACACTTAGTATGAACAAAAGGTGCGATATGGGAAAAATAGCCGATATTATAATTTTATCTGGAGATGAAGATGCTTAGAACGATATGTAAACAATATACGGAGCTTTCAAATAAAGATATTGAAAAGCTGGAGAAAATATGTGAAGGGCTTCCAGTTATGAGCAAGTTATTAAAAGCAGACGTATTTATTGATTGTATGACCGAAAATAGGGATACAGCGATTGTAGTTGCCGAGGCAAATCCAAGGCGAGGTTCGAGCTACACTCAGAGCGTTGTAGGGAAATTTGCCTATAGAAAAAATGAGCCTGCGGTGTTAAGAACGCTGGAAACTGGACATCCATCACGTGATTATAAGGCATTGACACAGGAAAATAAAAGCGTAACACAGAATGTAGTGCCTATAAGAAGTGATGAGGAATCTGGAGAAATAATAGCTGTTCTTATAGTCGAAGAGGGCATGAATGAGGAAAATATTAACAAGGAACTGAGTTTTCTTAATAATGCGACTGATGATATTCTTATGAGCTCTGTTGGAATGTTGCGGGAACGTAAAATAATCGACTACATCAATGATGGAATTATAATTTTTAATGAAGAAGGTCTGTGCATATACGCTAATTCCAGAGCTAAATATGTATACAGGAAGATTGGCTATAAGGATTTTTTCCTTGGAGAAAAATTTGATAATATAGTAATTGATGATGTTGAATTTGAGGATGTGCTAAGTGGAAAAGTAAGTGAAAAATCAGATGTAAACATATCAAATATGGTTTTGAGTTTGGAATATATCCTGGTAAAGGAAACGAAAGATGTTAAAAATGTAGTTTTATTTATAAAAGATATTACAGAAATTAAAATCAAGGAAAAGGAACTGATTTTAAAATCAGTTGCAATTAAAGAAATTCATCACAGAGTAAAAAATAATTTACAAACCATTGCAAGTTTGCTTCGGATACAGGCAAGAAAAACAGACGATAAAGCTGTAAAAGCGGCATTTAGTGATAGTATAAACAGAATATTAAGCATATCAGTTACTCATGAATTACTTGCTCAGAATGGACTAGATGAATTGGAAATAAAGGAAGTTATAAATAAAATTCTGAAAAATTCGGTAAGAGAAAATTTGGAAGGACATTTAAAACTAAAAATAGATGTAATCGGAGATAATTTTGAAATCAATTCGGACAAGGCAACAACAATTGCACTTATAGTAAATGAACTTGTGGAAAATTGTATAAAGCACGCTTTTAAGGGGCGTAGCAGAGGACATATAACAATTAGAGTAAAAAGTGGAGAGATGAAATCCCGTATTTTCATAAGTGATGATGGGATTGGAATGGACGAAAAGGACTTTGAAAAAGGGAGTATCGGATTGCAGATAGTGAAAAGTCTTGTAAAGGAAAAACTTTATGGGAATCTGGATATAAAGACTGGTAGTAAGGGAACTGAAATCAGTTTTGGGTTTGAAAATTGATTTATCTTTATATTAAATAAATGAAGACAAAGGAGTCTTGTATAATGATAGAAGAAATATTAAGTGTAGGAATAGACATTGGAACTTCTACTACTCAGCTTATTTTCTCAAAAATTTATATAGAAAACAGAGGAACTGCATTTACAGCGCCTCAGCTTAAAATAATAGGAAAAGAAGTTATATATAGAAGTGACATTTATATTACTCCGCTGGAAACTGAAACAAAAATAGATGCAAAAAAGGTTAAGGAAATAATAGAATCTGAATACAAAAAAGCCAATATTCAATACAAAGATGTTTCGACAGGGGCTGTAATAATAACAGGAGATACGGCAAGAAAGGAAAATGCCAAGGAAGTACTGCAAATTCTTAGTGGAATGGCAGGAGATTTCGTTGTTGCGACAGCAGGACCTGATTTGGAAAGCATTATTGCTGGAAAAGGTTCGGGAGCTTACGGATATTCTGATGAGAAAAATACAAGTATCGTAAACTTTGATATTGGGGGAGGAACTACAAACATTGTAGTTTTCAACAGAGGAGAAGTGGAAGATACTACTTGTCTTGACATTGGAGGACGACTTGTAAAATTTGATGAAAATGGAAATACACGTTATATTTTCAAAAAAATGTATGATATTGCTGCTGATGTAAATGTAAAATTGGAATTAGGCAGAAAAATAAACGAACAGGATTTGAGAAAAATAACGAGAAGAATGGCACAGCTTATTCTTGAAAGTATTGAACTTTTGCCAAAAACAGATTTGTACCATAAAATAGTAACATATAAAGATTTCAGAAAACGTAATGGCAGCATTGAACATTATTCATTTACTGGAGGAGTTGCAGATTTCGTTTATGGAAAAACTGAAAAAGACTTGTACAAATATAACGATATAGGGGTAGTGCTTGGAGAAGAACTGGTAAAAGTTCTAAAAGAGTTAAATATAGAGCCTCTAAAATTAAGTGAAACAATTGGAGCGACAGTAGTTGGTGCAGGAAGCCATACGACAGAAATAAGTGGAAGTACAATAACTTATACTGAAGGAATTTTTCCAATAAAAAATATTCCTGTACTGAAAATGTCTGAGGCAGACGAGCAGCTGCCAATTACTGAGCTAGGAAATATTATTGAAAGTAAACTAAACTGGTTTAACTCTGAAAGTGAAATTGAAAATGTGGCACTTGCCTTTAAAGGTAAACACAATATGGCATATACTGACATAATGGAGCTATCTTCAGTGATTTCAGATGTTATAAAAAGGAAACATGACAAGACTCACCCTGTAATCGTTATAGTTGAAAATGATATGGCAAAAGTATTGGGACAATGTATGAAATTGGAGCTTGATGATTACGATATAATTTGCATAGACAGTGTAAAAGTGAGAGATGGAGATTATATTGATATAGGAGCGCCACTAGGAAATGGAAATGTATTACCTGTTGTAATAAAAACATTGGTATTCAGTTATTAAATAAAAAATTTAGAGAGGTGGCATGTAACAATGGTATTAAAAACTAAATTATTTGGACATACTTATGAATTTAAATCTGTAAAAGATGTACAGAACAAAGCGAGCGAATTTAGATCAGGAGACGAACTTGCAGGAGTAAGTGCAAGCACAGCAGAAGAAAGAGTGGCTGCTAAAGCTGTATTGGCTGAATTGACATTGGCAGATTTAAGAAACAATCCTGCAGTACCTTATGAAGAAGATGAAGTTACAAGAATCATACAGGATGCTGTAAATGAAAAAATTTATGGAGAAATAAAAAACTGGACTGTAAGTGAATTAAGAGAATGGATTTTGGACTCTCATACAAGCGGTGACGACATAAAGAGAATCAGTAAAGGTCTTACAAGTGAAATGGTAGCAGCAGTTGCTAAACTTATGAGTAATATGGACCTTATTCAAGGAGCAAGCAAAATAAGAATTAAAAAATTCTGTAATACTGAAATAGGTGGAGAAGGAATACTTGCAACAAGATTGCAGCCTAACCATACAACAGATGATCCAGATGGAATTATGCTTTCAACTTATGAAGGGCTTAGCTTTGGGCAAGGAGATGCTCTTTTAGGATTAAACCCAGTTGATGACAGTGTTGACAGTGTTATGAGAGTGTTGCACAGATTCCACGAAATAAAGACTAAATGGCAAATTCCTACACAAATATGTGTATTAGCTCACGTAACTACACAAATGGAAGCAATTAGAAGAGGAGCCCCTACAGACTTAGTTTTCCAAAGTATTGCAGGATCTGAAAAAGGAAATGAAGCATTTGGAATAAATGGAACAATGATTCAGGAAGCAAGAGATTTGGCATTAAAACACGGAACAGCTACAGGACCTAACGTAATGTACTTTGAAACAGGGCAAGGTTCAGAATTGTCATCAGATGCTCACCATGGTTGCGATCAGGTTACAATGGAAGCAAGATGTTACGGATTTGCGAAAAAATTTGATCCATTTATTGTAAATACGGTTGTTGGATTTATTGGACCAGAATATTTGTATAACAGTAAACAAGTAATAAGAGCTGGACTTGAAGATCATTTCATGGGTAAACTTACTGGAATCTCAATGGGAGTTGACGCTTGCTACACTAACCACATGAAAGCGGATCAAAACGATATCGAAAACTTGAAAGTATTATTAACAGTTGCTGGATGTAACTACTTTATGGCTATTCCTGCGGGAGACGACATCATGCTTAACTATCAAACATCTTCTTATCACGATGATGCTACATTAAGAGATTTATGTAACAGAAGACCTATAAAACCTTTTGAACAATGGTTAGAAAAAATGGGAATAATGAAAGATGGAAAACTTACAGATAGAGCCGGAGATGCTTCAATTTTCTTAAAATAGGGAGGAAAAATCAATGTTATCAGAAAGAGAACTAAAAGATGTAATCGAAAAAATAATAGGTGAAATAAAAGTAAATGAACCAGTAACAGCTGTGGAAGAAAAAGCGCCAGTTGTCAGTACAAGCTCAGTTTATATTGAAAGTGGAGATGAGCCACGTGAAAATCCTCATATTGTAAACGGAGAAGTAAGAGATATTGGACAAATAAACATAAAAGATCAAATGCTTGTGGATAATCCTGAAGACAGAGAAGAATATATGAAGTTAAAACAAAAAACATCTGCAAGACTTGGAATTGGAAGAGCTGGAACAAGAATGAGAACAGAAGTTTTGTTAAGATTAAGAGCAGACCACGCTGCAGCGCAAGATGCCGTGTTCAATGATGTGCCTACAGAATTTCTTGATGAACTTGGATTGTTTGAAGTTACTACTGAATGTGAAAGCAGAGACCAATATATCACACGTCCTGATTTAGGAAGAAGAATTTCTGAAGAAGGAATAAAGACAATAGAAGAAAAATGTAAAAAAAATCCAACAGTTCAAATATTATTGTCAGATGGATTAAGTTCAACTGCAGTTGAAGCAAATGCAAAAAATATAATACCTGCATTGTTAAATGGACTTAAAGGATATGGAATTGAGACAGGAACACCATTTTTTATCAAATATGGAAGAGTTGGAGCAGGAGATCACGTTGGAGAAATTTTAAATGCTGATGTAGTTTGTATATTAATAGGAGAACGTCCAGGACTTACAACTGCAGAAAGTATGAGTGCCTATATTACTTACAAGGCTCGTCCTGGAATTTCTGAAGCAAAAAGAACAGTTGTGTCAAATATTCATAAGGATGGAACTCCTTCTTCAGAAGCAGGAGCTCACGTTGCTACATTAATTAAGAAAGTAATTGATGCAAAAGCAAGTGGACAAGATTTAAAATTATAAATTAACTTAATAAAAAATAAAAATTAAAAACTTTAGGAGGAACAATGAAAGGCGATAGATTAAAAGCAAATGTACTAGCTGTAAGATTAATTCCAAATGTAGATAATGATATGGCTAAAGAGCTGGAATTACCTGAAGGACATAGAAGTATAGGAATTATAACAGCAGATTGTGATGATGTTACATATACTGCACTTGATGAAGCTACAAAAAAAGCTGTAGTTGATGTAGTTTACGGAAAATCATTCTATGGTGGAGCTGCAAATGCGAATACAAAACTTGCAGGAGAAGTAATAGGAATATTGTCAGGGCCTACTCCTGCAGAAGTAAAAAGTGGACTAGCTGCAGCAGTTGACTTTATTGAAAACGAAGGAGCATTCATAAGTGCAAATGATGATGATAGCATTGCATATTATGCACATTGTGTATCAAGAACAGGAAGTTATTTATCAAAAACAGCAGGAATTGCAGAAGGGGAATCATTAGCATACCTAATAGCACCTCCACTTGAAGCAATGTACGCTTTAGATGTTGCATTAAAAGCAGCAGATGTAAGTTTAGTTGCATTCTTTGGACCGCCTTCAGAAACAAACTTTGGTGGAGCACTTTTAACAGGAAGTCAGTCAGCATGTAAAGCTGCGTGCGATGCTTTCGCTGAAGCAGTAAAATCTGTGGCAGATAATCCATTAAATTATTAATGAGTAAATCATTATTATAAAATAGAATTGCCTTGTAAATTTTTAACATTATTTCCATTAAATAAATAATTATTTTGATTAGGCAATTCTATATTTTTCTAAAATATTTGAGAAAAACCTTATAGAAAAATATAAATTTTATTTGTAGTTTTTAAAATCAAATAAAAAATATTTTATAAGAAGTAACAAAAATATAATATAATTTTGAGTATTTTCACTTAAAATAGAAGATTTGAGTGAAATTTGGGAGGAATATAAAATGGGAATAGATAAAATAATAATTATTATTATGACTATTTTTATGGCAATAGGTGGAATAGATAAAATATTTGGAAATAAACTGGGGTATGGTGAAAAATTTGAAGAAGGAATAATGGCTATGGGTTCACTTGCGGTTGCCATGGTTGGGATTATTTCTTTAGCACCAGTTTTAGGAAATCTGTTGACACCAATAGTGGGACCAATTTATTCAGCATTAGGAGCAGACCCAGCTATGTTTGCAACAACACTTCTTGCAAATGATATGGGAGGAGCTCCACTTGCATTAGGAATGGCTAAAAATCCTGAAGCTGGGAGATTAGCAGCATTTATCTTAGGTGCAATGATGGGACCAACTATTGTGTTTACGATACCTGTAGCATTGGGAATAATTGAAAAAGATGATAAACCGTTCTTAGCAAAAGGAATTTTGGCTGGAATCACTACAATACCATTAGGAGTACTTGCAGGTGGAATAGCGGCTGGGTTCCCAATAGGGCTAATTTTAGTGAATTTGATACCAATAATAATTGTTGCGACGTTAATTATTTTAGGATTAATTTTTATACCTGAAAAAATGACAAAAGGGTTTGCAGTTTTTGGACAAGCAGTAGTAATTATAATTACAATAGGGTTAGTAGCTTCAATTATTGAAGCATTGACAGGTTTTGTAGTAATTCCTGGAATGGCTCCGATAACAGATGGATTAGGAACAGTTGGAGCAATTGCAATAGTGCTTGCTGGAGCATACCCATTAGTGCATTTTATTACAAAAGTATTTGGAAAACCACTTGAATTATTAGGAAAAGGGCTTGGAATGAACGAAGCTGGGGCTGCTGGATTAGTTGCAACTTTAGCTAACAATATTCCTATGTTTGGAATTTTAAAAGATATGGACGCAAATGGAAAAGTTATGAATATTGCCTTTGCAGTAAGTGCTGCGTTCGTTTTCGGAGATCACTTAGGATTTACAGCTGGATTTGACGGTGGAAAATACACTCAAATGATTTTCCCAATGATAGTTGGAAAATTAGTGGCAGGAGTAACAGCAATATTAGTTGCAAAAATATTATTCTGTAAAAAAGAATCTTCAAAATAAAAAATAAAAAATATACCCAAGGAGATGAAAGATGAAATTTAATGTGAAAAAATTAATTGGATTATTGGCATTTTTAGTTATGGCATTGGCGTTATCAGCTGCCAATTTAGATGAATTAAGATGGGTTCCCAAAAATAGGGCAGCCTTATCAAAACTTATTGATGAAAATAAAAATCAAGGAAATTATGTAGTTTTTGACTGGGATTATACATCAATTTATCAAGATACTCAAGAAAATCTGTTTAGATACCAAATAGATAATTTGAAATTTGAAATGACACCTGCTGCCTTTTCAAAGGCAATTAGAAAAGATATTCCATTAGATAATTTTGACAAGGAATATTCAAATGTGAATGGGCAAGCTATTAATATTACAAAAATAGCAAATGATTTAGATAAAAGATATACTTTCCTTTATAATAATTATATAAAAGATAAAAAAATGTCTTTGGAAAAAATAAAAGCGACAGAAGAATTTAAAGACTTTAGAGGGAAATTGGCATTTCTTTATGAAGCAATAGGTGGAAGTTTTTCTCATGATATTGCTTATCCATGGGTTCTTTACTTGTTTGACAATATGACTGTAGAAGAAGTGCAAAAATTGGCAAAAGAAGCTAATGATTTTGGAATAGGAAATAAACTTGGAAAATATGTTCTTGAATCAAGTGATAAGTTGACAGGTGAAGCTGGAAAAGTTAGATATGAATATAAGAGTGGATTAAGAACTCAGCCTGAAACAGCTAACTTATTTCATGAATTTGAGAAAAATGGTATAAAAGTGTATATAGTTTCAGCGTCTCTTGAAGATATAGTAAAAGTTTTCGCAAATGATAAATCTTATGGGTATAATTTGAGTGCTGACAGTGTTTACGGAATGCGTCTTGAGATGAATGGAAATAAATATAGAGCTGAGTACAAACATGGTTATCCACAAACACAAACTAAAGGAAAAGTTGAAGTAATAAATAAATACATAAAATCAAAACATGGTGGAAAAGATCCTATTTTAGTTGCAGGTGACAGTATAGGAGATGCTAATATGCTTTCTGAATATAAAGGTACAAAAATTTTACTTCTTATGAAAAGAAAAGGAAAACTTGACGACTTAGCAAAAGATCCAAGAGCATTAATTCAAATAAGAAGCGAACAAACAGGATTATTCGTTCCTGAAAATTAATATAATAATTTGGAGGAAGAACAATGGATTTAAAAAATTTAGACAGAGAAACATTGGAAAAAATACTTAGAAAAGTAGTACAAGAAGAACTAAAGAGAAAAGTTGGAGGATTTGAAAAACATATCGATAAAAGTGGAGTTGGGGTTGTTAAAATTCCTACTGTAAAACCAGAAAAATTTGATACAGGAAATCCAAATGACAAAGTATTCCTAACAGACGTATTTTCAATTGAGGAAAGTGGAAGATTAAGCTGCGGAGTTATGGAAATGGAAGAATCTGCATTTGATTGGGAACTGAACTATGATGAGATAGATTATGTAATAGATGGAACATTAGAAATCATAGTTGATGGAAATAAAGTTACAGGAAATAGAGGAGATGCTATTTTAATTCCTAAAGGTTCAAAAATAAAATTTAGTGCTCCTAACTTTGCGAGATTTTTATATGTAATTTATCCTGCAAATTGGGAAGAAACTATAAAAAAATAGAATGAGCATAAAAAAATAGAGGCTGTTTTAATCACTAAACATATAAAAGTGATAACAGCCTTTTGTGTTATTTGAATGGAAAATAAGGATAAGTTTATTGAATAGTTTCAATAAAATCCACTGCCTTTCCCAAAATACGTTTTATTCGTTCATTTTTTACTATGATAGGAGAATCAAGATTTTCAATAATATCGGCTATTTCTCCATTTTCTATTATAGCTATTTTGTCGCATATATAATAGCAGGCTTCAAAATCATGGGAAACAAAAATGTATGTTAAATTCATAGTTTCCTTTAGTGAGCCAAGAAGTTCGAGTATTTGTTCCTGAATGATAGGATCAAGACCGCTGACAGATTCATCAAATATGATTATTTCAGGTTCCAGTATTAATGCTCTTGCAATACATACCCTTTGTAGCTGTCCTCCGCTTAGTTGAATAGCCTTTTGTGACATAAATTCAGGGTGAAGTCCTACTTTTTCTAAAAAATTTTCTGCACGTTTTTTCATTTCCTCGTATGAAATTTCTTTTTTATAGTGTATTTTTAGAGGTTCAGTCAAGACTTCTTCGACTGTATATTTTGGATTTACTGCACCAAAAGCATTTTGAAAAACTAACTGAATTTTACGATGAATTAAGGATAGTTGCTTTTTATTGATATTTTTGTATGATATTTCATTAAATATGATATTTCCTTCATCAAAAGATTCCAATCCTACAAGCAGTTTTGCTAATGTACTTTTTCCTGATCCGCTTTCTCCCATAATACCAAGACATTCATTTTGTGAAACAGATAAATTTATTTTGGACAAAATGGCTTTTTTATCATAGTGTTTGCTTACATTTTCAATTACTAATTTTTTCATATTAAATTCCTTCTTTTTTGTATCTTGTGTAGCGTTTTCTTAATATTAATGATTTGCCGTAGTCACTTTGAGGATTTTTTAACATATCAAAAGTATTACCTTTTTCAATTAAGTTTCCGTCTTTCATAATAATTATTTTTCCGTCAAGTTCTTTTGCAAGATTATAATCGTGAGTAATTACTATAAGTGAAGTGTTTTGGGATTGCAGATTTTTAAGTAATTCAGTAACTTTTTCAGTATTATAGTAATCAAGGGCTGAAGTAGGCTCGTCAGCTATCAGGAGCTCAGGTTCCAGTTGAATCATCATTGAAAACATTATTCTTTGTAACATTCCCCCACTTAATTGGAATGGATATTTTTTCATTAGTGCTTCTGGATTTGGAAGATTTAATTTTTTCATTTCTTCAATCATTTTGTCTATACATTCTTTTTTTGATAAACCAAGCCTGCTTTGAAACAGTTCTACAGCATGAGATTCCACATTTTGAAAAGGATTAAATACAGCCATAGGATTTTGGGAAATGTATGAAATTTTTTTACCTCTGTATTCATTCCATTCCTTTTCTGATATTTTTAATAAATCTTTTTCATCAAAAAATATATTTCCATTTATACTTGCATTATCAGGCTTTATTCCTATTAATAATCTTGAAAGCATTGTTTTTCCTGAACCACTTTCACCAATAATAATGAGAGTTTCCCCTTTTGGTAATGTGAATGAAATGTCGTTTAGTATCGTTTTGTTATTAATACTGACTTTTAGTCCATTTATATTTAATTTTTCCATAATTTTTTAATTCCTTTATTATCAAAAGTTTCACCTAACAGGTTAAATGTTAAAACTGTTATGAAGATAGCAAGTCCTGGATACAGCACCAGCCCTGGAATTCGTCTGAAATAAGGTTTTGCGTCGTTTAGCATCATTCCCCATTCGGATATGTTTGGCTGTACTCCTATTCCTAAAAAGGAAAATCCTGAAATCATTAAAATTATATTTCCAATATTCATTAGGGCTGCAATTAAGACAGGCTTGAAAACAAAAGGAAGAATATGCTTTCTTATTATGAAAAAGGGCGAAGCTCCGATTGCCTGTGCTGTCTGAACATACTCCTGCTGTTTGACGCTAGAGACTGTATTTCTTAAAATTCTTGCATAGTAAATCCATTCAATAGCACTTACAGCAATTACAATATTCCCTATTCCTTGTCCTAAAATACCGACAAATGCCATTGATAAAAGAAAACTCGGGAAAGCCATAAAGACATTTACAATCCATAAAAATATTTTATCCAGCTTCCCTCCAAACCAGCCTGCCAAAATTCCTACAGGAAAGCTTATGCATAATGTAACAACTGTAATTAGTGCTGAAATCATAAGTGACAGCCTTGTTCCATATATTAGTCTTGAAAGAACATCCCTTCCCATATGATCTGTTCCCAGCTTATGAATTTTGCTTGGAAGTTGAAGTTTTTGTGAAATATCAGTAAACTGTGGATCATAAGGAGCAAGTAAAGGTGCAAAAATAGCAATGAAGATCAATACAGCAAGTAATGATACTGAAAAATAAAATAATTTTCTTTTTTTCATAATTATAATACACCTCCAGCTTTGGATTTTTCTTTTATTCTTAATCTTGGATCCATATATTTTACAAGTACTTGAGTAAATTCATTTACAATAACAGACATTACTCCAAAAAATAAGAGCAGTATCTGAATTAGTGGAAAATCTCCCGTTTTTACAGCCGTTGTAAACAGTTTTCCAATACCTGGCCAAGCGAAAATTTCTTCAATTAACACACTTCCTGTCAGTAAATACATAATATTTGAACTTAGAACTGTAATAATTGGAATAGATGTATTTCTTAGTAAGTGGTTGAGAATTATTCTTTTTTTGGAAACACCTCGAATAATCGCATTCTCAACGTGAGCTTTTTCCATTTCTTCAAGTATATTTTTTCTTATAAAAAAAGTTGTCTGTGCTATTAAAGGCAGTACAAGCGTCATGCAAGGCAATATAAAATTTTTCCAGTCTCCTCTTCCTGAAACAGGCAGGATTTTTAATGAAACTGAAAAGAAAATAATTAGTATATAGCCTAGCCAAAAAGTGGGAAGAGATACTCCTACGTATGATAAAGCTTGAACTGTATAGTCAAAAATTGTATTTCTCTTAATTGCACTTAAGACTCCTAATAAAGGAGACAATATAATTAAAATTATAAATGAAAAAATTCCAAGCTGAAAAGTTGGAACAATAGCTTCATTTACAAGTTCTGTAACAGGAGCTTTTTTTGTATACGATGTTCCAAAATCACCTTTTAATATGTCTGTGAGCCAGTTAAAATACTGAATGTGCAAAGGTTTGTCTAGTCCCAGATTTTTTCTGGCTGCTGTTAATGTTTCAGCAGTTATGCTTACATGAGATGCCCTTAAATAATTTTGGGCAGGATCTCCTGGCGACAGTTTTACAAGAAAAAATGTGATAACTGATATTGCCAGAAAAATCGAAAATAATGATATTAATTTTTTTATCACAAAATCATCCCTTAAAATTGAATATATAGTCAACCTCTTTAAAATCGAACCATTTCTTGTTAAAATAATGGTTTTGTTATAAATTCTTTTTAGTAAGGGGTCAAGACCCCTTATTATCAAACAAACCAATTATTCTATTTTTAAAATGTAGTTTAGCATGGCTAAAGCAGTTGTAATTTCTGAGTTCAGCTTTAAAGAGGTTTTATTATTTCAATATTTGTAATTTATTTTACTTTTACAGTTGTCCATACAGGAATTCTATTTTCTTCTGGCATAAATTTCACGCCTTCTAGCTCTCCAGTTCTATAAACGCTTACTAAAGCTTGATAACTGATTGGAATATATACAGCTTGCTCTTGTAAAGTAGTTAATACATATTTGTACATTTCGTTTAATTTAGTTTCATCAGGTTCAATTAATAAAGCTCTGATAGTTTTGTCTAGCTCAGCTTTCATAGGTAAACCTAGTTGTGCAGCGTAGGCAGGGTTTGTTCCGTTAACTGAATCATCAGCCATTGCAGTCAGATAAGCGTGCGGATCCCAAGGGGCACCCCATGAATAGTCAGACATTAAGTCATAATTTTTTGCAGTTGCATTTTCCCAGTATGCTTTTTCTTCCATTGCCTTTAAGTCAACTTGTATACCAATTTTTTTCCATTCTCCTTGAATGTATTCCCCTACATTTTTATCTGTAACTTTAGAACTGATGTAAGGGAAAGATAGAATCATTTTTTTACCATCTTTTTCTCTCATGCCGTCAGCACCTTTTTTCCATCCTGCTTCATCAAGCAATGCCTCTGCTTTTGCCAAGTCAAAATTATATTTTGCAAGTTCTATATTTGTATGAGGTACATTTGGAGCAAAAATCGTATCAGCAGGTTTTTCGATACCACCAAATATATTTTTTGCAATACTTTGTTTGTCTACAGCATGACTTAAAGCGTGTCTTACTTTAAGATCTTTTAAAATAGGACTAGTAGTATTTAAAAGAATCATTCTTGTAGACATTGGTTTAGAAGTGGCAGTAGTGTATTTTTTATCTTGTCTGTATGTTTCAAATCTATCTAGGCTGATTAAACCATTTCCATAGATCAAGTCAATATCACCTGATTCAAATTGAAGTGCAAGTGTTTCACTATCAGGAATAGCTTTTATTACAACTTCTGAAGCGGCAGGTTTTTCTCCCCAGTAATGTTCATTTCTTACAAAAACTGAATATTCATTGTTTTTGTGTTCTTTTAATACCCAAGCTCCTGTTCCTATAGGTTTTTTGATTCCTTTTGAAGTATCTCCATTGTCAGGAAATCCAGCATCTCCAAGAAAACGTATAGGACGGATCATTGCCAAGTCATATAATGTTGCAGTATAAGCTGTATCTAAAACTATTTCAAATGTATAGTCGTCAACTGCTCTGTATGATTTCAAATGATTAGTAAATGCAAACCATGAGTGATTTGATTTATTTTCTTTAGAAAAGACAGTATCAAAGTTTTTTACAACATTTTTTGCATTAAAATCTGAACCATCTGAAAATTTTACATTTTTTCTTAATTTAAAAGTATAAGTTTTTCCATCTTTGGAAATATCCCAAGATTCTGCCAACATTGGCTTAATTTCTCCATTTTCCCCATAAGATACAAGTCCGTCGTAAACCATATCCTGTGTAATAAACTGGCTTGGTAAGTATTCGTGAGGATTTAAGTTCCCAGTAGGATCCTGATTAAATGCCAATGTAATTTTACCAGATTTTTCTGTTTTTCCTTTGTCTGCATCTTTTTGCTTTGGCTGGCAAGCAAAAATAAGTCCCATCATCAACATGATGATAATCGTTTTGAATGAATTTCTCATCTTTTCTCTCCTTAATTTTATTTGAATTTTATTATTTTACAAAATGTTTAAAATAACAAATTAAACTTTTTCTCATAAAAAAAACCGTTTATAAAGCAAACGGTTAAAATTCTAATTACAGTAATGTATTTTAAACTGAAATTAAAAGTCAAGACTACTTTGTTAGTCTTCTAATTATGTTTAAAGTTTTTAGTTCAATTTTGAAAGAATACGATTAACTTAAAAAATTTCAGGGTTTTAAAATTCATCTAACCATCTGCCGTAGTTAATTAATGAATAATTATTATGGATAGTTATCCGACTTGGAACATCAAAAATAGAGGTTTTTCACGGTTGCGGGACAGTGTAAGAATTTCACTTACTTTCCTACCTTTCGATTTTTAAAATCAGTCATAATAAATTAAGTTTAATGTTTCATTGTAAAAATAATAATTATAAGTTTATTATAATTTTAACATATTTCATATATTTTTTCAACATATTTATTTTTTATTTTTAAAAATTTATATAATAAATTCTTTTAAATAAATTAAAAATATGAGATAATGTATTTGTGTTTATTGAATTGAATAATATACTCAAATATGTTTAAATTTTAACTAATAAAATTAAATAAATATGAGGATTTGAATAATTATAAATTTGATTTTAAAGCGATTTTATTGTAAAATAAATTAGAAATTATAGAAAAGAAGAGGTTCATTATGGAGAAATTTTTTAAATTTTTAAATTCAGATAGATACCAGTATGCAGAAAGCGAAGTGTATTTAAAAAATAATATGGAAAATCAAATAGCGACTTTTGATGTATTTTTACGTACAGAAAAGGAAAATGATTATGCGATTATATATGGGATAGCGGATGTGCTGGAACTCGTAGATGCCCTTTCTAATACTTCTTATGAGGAAAAGAAAAAATATTTGTCAAAAGTTTTGGATAATTTAGATTTGATTGAATATATTGCCAATATGAAATTTACAGGCTCAATAAAGGGATTAAGAGATGGAGAAATCGTTTTTTCAAATGAACCAGTTCTTACAATTACAGCCCCACTTATACAAGGAAAAATTCTTGAAACTCCTATTTTAAATATTTTGCATTATCAGACACTTGCAGCAACTGTCACTTCTAAAATTGTACAGGCAGCAAAGGATAAGGATGTCTTATTTTTTGGAAGCAGGAGAACAGCAGGCTTTGAAGCAGTAATGTCAATAACGAAAGCCGCTTATTTAGGTGGCTGTGTAGCCCATTCCAATTTAATGGGGGAATATCTTTATAATTTGAAAAGTGTAGGAACTATGACGCATGGGTTTATTCAAAGTTTTGGCATGGAAAAAGATGCCGAATATAAGGCGTTTGATATGTTTATAAAGACTTATAGAGATAAAAAGCAGGCTCTAATAATGCTAATAGATACTTATGATACGCTTAATAGCGGTATAGATAGTGCAGTTAAAGCATTTAAGGCGAATAAAATAGATGATGAGTATGAAGGAAGTTATGGGATTAGGATAGATTCAGGCAATTTGGAAGATTTGTCCCAAAAATGCAGGAAAATATTGGATAAAAATGGGTTTTATAAGGCAAAAATCATATTAACCAGCGGACTTGATGAGGAAAAAATAGAAACATTAATAAAAAATAAGGCAAAAGTCGATACATTTGGAGTAGGAGATGCCATAGCATTACCCAAAAAGGAAATAAGTACCGTTTATAAAATGGCTAAAATAAATGAAAACGCTGTAATGAAAATTTCTGATGAAAGTAGCAAAACATCATTGCCAGGAAATAAGGATTTATATAGGGTTTATGAAAATAATGATTTTTACGATGTTGTAGCACTAGAAGACGAAAAGCTTGAAAATACAGGTAATATTAAAAAATTAACAATTGATTATATTTCAGAGGGTGAAAAACTTTTAGAAAATTATGAATTGCTAGACTTGAAAAAGGCAAAAGAGTATTACGACAGTAATTTGAGGTTTGTAAAAAAAGTATATGGTGAGAAGTTAAAATCTGGGAGAGTGAAATTATCAGAAAAATTGGAAGCTTTGAAAAATGAACTTTTGAAAGCAAGAAAAAATATGTAAAATTAAGTCTATAGTAAAACCGCTTTAAAACAGAACTCAAAAACTATGACTATTTACTCAAACCTTGAGTTTATATAATTTTTTATAGTTTAATTTTAAACGGGTTCGAGTATAAAATAGAATTTATTTGAATTTCTTAAATTTTTATATTCAAATAATATAAAAAAACTGTTATAATTAATTTAAATTATAGTTAGAAGAAGGAGAAAATAATGAAAAAACTAGTTATTATGATTATGTTATTGTTGAACATTTTTGTATTTGGAGAAAAGTTCCATAGTGATGGCAATTCAAATTTAGAAAAGTTGAAAGGTACTTGGGATAGTAGATTTTGGGAAATTGTTAAAAAGAAAAATGAATGGTATGTAGAGGATCTGAATCCAGCAATGGATATAGATACTCCATTATTACAAATTAAGCCTTACAAAAATGGTGCTTTAGTTATTGACTATACAAATCTTGGTTCTGATTTTGCAGAAGGTCTTGTATATTTCGGATGGGACACAAAATATAAAACTTTAGTAATTTTAGATAAAAACTTAAACATTGAAAGTAAAGAAGAGAGATATGTCGCATGTTTACATAATGGAACTTGTAATTAGCACAGTGTTTAATATTATTTCTGTTTAAATAGCAGATTCATTATAAATTTTAAATTAAAAGTTTTTAGCAAGGGGGTAACCCCCCTTGTTATTAAAAAGATTTTATTAAATATCATCAAAGTGGTTTAAGCATATCATAAAAATTTTCCAAAATCAGCAAAATTTCTTCTCCATAATCCCTGATTTTTCGTTTCCCCATTCCCTTTAACTGCGAAAGTTCTTCCATATTTTTAGGATTGGTTTTTGCAATATTTGCCAAAAGCTGGTTTGAAGCGATAATATACGGTGGATAGCCCAAAAGTTGTGCTTCTCCTGCCCGCCATTCCTTTAATATCTTGTACAGTTCCATTTCATCTTCTGTCAAATATTCCATATAATTTTTGTTAGCATCTTTAAATTCTTTTACATCTTGTGTAAAATTATCTTTTCCAGAATTTTTATTAAATTTATCTGCTTTTTCACATTCAACAAAAACTGTCCAGTAATATTTCCCCTCAATTTTTACCAATTCAGCTTGATATTTCACGATTTGAACATCTTTTAACACTTTTTCCAGTTTTTCCTGTTCAAATTCCTTCACTTTATCATCAAATGGCAATGTTACTATTTTTAACACCTCAATTTCCCCCCTATTTACTAAACTTTATAAGTTTTATTTGTTCAAATATTTTACAAATTCTTTTTTATTACTTCCAATTTCTTTAGTATTTTTATTCACTTCAGCCTTCAAGTAATTATCAATTTCATCTCTAGTAAATTCGGCTATAATTTTATTATTTGAAACATCTTCATATTTCACAAATGATAAATTTTCAATCAAAGCAAATAACACAGCCGAATTTTTAAGAAACTCATTTTTTTCAGGAATTTTTCCAGAATTTATATTTAATTTCACAAGTATTCCATAAGGCTCTTTTTCTGAAAGAATTTGTACCGAATTATAACTTGCTTCTTTGGGATATTTTAAATTTGATAAAATATTTATTACTTTAGAATTGTCGCCCACGTATTTTGTTTTATAGTCATAAATATTTTTATTAGAATTTTGTGATTTACCACATGCTGTAAAAATAACACATACAATTAATAAAACTATTATTTTTAATTTTTTATTTTTCATAGCAATCACCTCATAAATTCATGATAATTTTTATTGTCTTAAAACCGCCCCATAATCCTTCTCAACTTTAACCACAATTTTGTTGGAAATATCCACAATTTCCTTCTCTTCCAGTGTTTTGCTCTTATCTCTTAACACCACGCTGATTGCCACACTCTTCATTCCTGGAACCACTCCTGCACCTTGATAAATGTCAAAAAGTTCCACTTTTTCAATTTTCTTGTCAACTTTCTGAATTGTTTTTAATACATCTCCAACTAGGATTTCTTCCTTCATAACGAACGCAAAATCTCTTGGAACTGCCGGATATTTTACAATTCCTTGATAATTTATCTTTTTACCGATATATTTCTGAATCAAGTCAATGTTAAATTCTCCAACTAGAACTGATGTTTTCCCTAAGTCAAAGTTTTCCAGCACATCTGGATGAATTTCTCCAAAACTTCCAATTAATTCACGTCCCACAAACACGTCAACTGAACGTCCAGGGTGGAACTGGCTTTGTTCAGAACGTTTTATCATATAGTTATTGAATTTAAGCTGTGTAAAGATTTCTTCTACAATTCCCTTCAAATCGTAAAAATCGTAAGGAACAGGTTTTGAATTCCACAATGTCTTGTCGTTTTCTCCAGCCAGAATCATTCCCAATTTAACTTCTTCTTTTGTCAATTCTTCGGCTTTTTCAAAAGTTCTGCTTACTTCAAAGAATCTGATATTTGAAACATTTCTGTTAATGTTGTCCTTTGCGTTTTTGATAAGGCTGTAAAGCAATGTCAGACGCAATGTTACAAAATCCTCTGTAATTGGTTTTAGCACGTCAATCAGTTTTTCCTGTGCAACTGTGTATTTTATTTTTTCCATTGCATCTTTTGGAACAAAGCTGTAGTTGATAACTTCTTTAAGTCCTGCATTTGCTGCAATAAGTTTCACCTGTGTAGAAAGTTTTGTTGTGTCAATAACTGGCTGTTCGCTAATATCCAGTTTTGGTAAAATGTTTTCGATATTGTCAAAACCATACATTCTGATGATTTCTTCAAAGTAGTCCTGCTCATTTTCCAAATCGTCACGGTAACTTGGTGCAGTTAATCTCAAAGTTTCCCCATTATCCACAACTTCGATTTCAAGTCTAGTTAAAATTCCAATAACAGTTTCACGAGGAATTACTTTCCCAACAAAACGATTTAGTCTTTCGAAATTAAGTTCAGCAGATTTTTTCTCATAAGGGATAGGATAATTGTCAACAGCTCCAGCCAATATTTCTCCACCTGCTACTTCCTGAATCAAATTTGCAAGCCTATTTATCACATTAATCGCATTTTCCTCATCCACTCTTCTTTCAAATCTATATGAAGAATCACTTGATAAAGTCAATCTTCTTGAAGTTTTTCTGATATTTTGCGAGTTAAAGTTTGCTACTTCCAGAAGGATATTTTTTGTATTTTCAGTAATTTGTGAATTTTCTCCGCCCATTACACCACCAAGTGCCACAGCTTTCACCCCATCCGAAATTACGATATCATCACTATTTAATTCTCTTTCCTGTTCATCAAGCGTAACCAGTTTTTCATTTTCAAGCCCTGCTCTCACAACAATCTTTCCACCTTCAATTTTATCAAGGTCAAAAGCATGATTAGGCTGATTAAGTTCCATCATAACAAAATTTGAAGCATCTACAATATTGTTAATACTTCTAATTCCAATAGATTCCACTCTTTCCTTAAGCCATTTTGGACTTTCCTTAACCGTCACATTTTTAATAATTCTAGCCACATATCTTTTTGCCAAATTGCTGTCTGCAATTTCAACTGAAATATTGTCAGAAGTTTTTTCGCTACTTTCAGTATTTATCACAAAACTAGGATATTTAACCTCCTTCCCGTAATAAGCCCCTAGTTCTCTTGCAATCCCGATATGCGACAGACAATCAGGACGATTTGGCGTAATTTCCAGCTCAAACACAGTATCATTAATTCCCAAATATTCCTTCATTGGTATTCCAGCAGGTGTATCTTGAGGTAAAATCATAATCCCGTCAGAAGCCTTGCCAATATTCAGCTCTTCTTCTGAACAAAGCATTCCATTTGATTCTACACCTCTTATCTTCCCTTTTTTAATAACAAAGTCTTCAGCCAGTTTTGCTCCAACCTGTGCTAAAACAACCTTATCCCCAGCCTTATGATTAGACGCACCACATACAACCTGCAAAATTTCTTTCCCATTATCCACTTTACAAATCGTCAAATGATCTGAATCAGGATGCATCTCCTTTTCAACAATATGTGCCGTTACAACATTTTCCAAGTTTTCCCCCAGCACCTCGATTTTTTCCACTTCCTGCCCAATCATAGTAAGGGCATTCTCCATTTCATTTATTTCTATTCCATCTAAATCTATATACTGCTTTAACCAGTTCAATGAAATCAGCATTCTTTTTTTCTCCTTATTTAAAATTTTTTAGTTGTAATTATGTTTTTTCAATTTTTATTTTAGATTAATTTTATTAATAATTGTTTTCTATTATTTATATTAGTTTTTTTAACGCAGAGGTATCAGACGCCATACCTCTGCACTCCCGCTTGACGCAAAACTTTCTTATAGAAAAAAATAGAACTCGCTTTTGAATTTATATTACTCTGATATGAATAACTTTGTATAATTTAAAATTTATTCCAAAAGCTCAAACAGCTATTTTTTTCTAACGAAATTTTGCTTGTTATATGTTGTTATTTTTTTAATTAGATTAAAATGTCGTGATTTTTTGGAAATAAAATTGACTGTCTGAGCTTTTTCAAACTCTTCAAATTTTAATTAGTTTAAAGAGGTGGTAATAACTTTTATTAAAAAGCGAGTTTCAATTTTGTTTTCAAAAAATTCTTAGACGAGCCAGGGATAGTGCGTAGCACTTTCGACATTCTCTTTAATATGCTATTATTTAAATATGTTAAAATAACTATTATTGCGAAATAAAGGGAAATGGCGATTGATTTCCCTTGCGTTTAAAAAAAGAAAAAACATAGAATTTATAAAAAGATATATATTAATCAATATTCATACTATAAAATTAAATAAAAATATTTTTTATTATTTTTATAAATAATTCGGGTTTTTCTATATACTTCATATTTTTTGAAAAAATTACTTCTCCATTTTCACTTTCAATTTGTATCTCTTCATTTTTCTCTTTTTCTAAAACCGAAATTTTTACAATCTCTTTCCAAAAATAATTTTCCAAAATCTTGCCTTTTTGATTTTCCACTCTAATTCCATTTTTATCTAAAAAAATATATTCAGAAATTTTGACTTTTTCCAAATTTTTATCCATATTCAAGCTAAAAATCTTATCTTTCGCAGAATCAATTTCTTCAATAATTCCAAACTTAAATTCAAAATCATCTTGATTTTTAACTTTTTTATCAAATTCATTTTTCAAAACAAATTCAACATAATTTTTTACAAACAATTTTGAAGCCATCCTGTTTAATTTCAAATTTATTGTAATTTTTTCTAAATTTTCTTTATTTTCCGTTTCAATAACGAGAAATTCAACATTATCAGAACCATTTTTTAAATTTAAATAAAAATAATTTTTCACATCTTCAAAAAATATTTTTTTCTTTTTCAAGACATCTTCAAAGCCAGTTTCATAAAAAATATATTTTCCAACCGAACTTTCTTCCATTTTCAGCCATAAAAACTGAATTGGTGCAAGTGATATAATGAATATTCCAATCCAGAACAAATACTCAAAATAATTTTTTCCCCAGTTTACAAGCGACGAAATTATAAGGAAAAATCCCAAAATAATACAAATTGCCATAATAAATGTAGTTTTTATAATTAGAACTTGTGAAATTCCAGCTTTTCCAACTGTTTTGCCTAATATTTTTTCCTTCATCTTTCAAATTATCCTATTTTTGTTTTTAACTGCAATCCCAGTTATAAAGAATTTCTGAAAAATCTTTATTTTTCAAATTTTCACGATTTATAAAAAAGTTTATTACGCCAGCATCTCCGATACAAACTTTCCAATTTCGAGTATTTTCGTCAAATTCGCTATTAAGTTGAAATAATACTGTATCAAATTTTTTATACTCTTCGTTATATTCTCTAGGATCATCTTGAGTAAAAAAGGCAAATCCATCGCATTGTGAATAATAATTTTCTGAATATTGCATAAAGTTCAATAATTTTCTATAAAGCCAGTCTTCTTGTGTTTGTTTTAATCCTTTTTCCTTGCAGATTTTTGTGAATACATGATAAAACATATCTTCAAATCTTTCTTTTTCACTTGTCAATTCAAAGTTCATTTTATAACTTTCGTTATCATTTGTAATGTAGCTTTCTTCAAAATTATAGGGATTATAAATACTTTTTAACTCATTTTCATCATAAAACTCTTCGATTTTTTCATGATAAATCACACGAAAACTATCTTGAACAGTCTGATTATCAAAATCAAGCCCTAACAATCCATCCTCATCATTTAGAACGAAAAATTGTAAAATCCCTTTTTCTGGAAAATCTGCAAGCCCTTGTAAATCGTCACAGTTAATCTGTGCAATCATCATCATTTTATCGCCATTAGCTGTTTGGGGGATTTCTGCTCCTTTAGGAATATAAGGCAATCCCATAACTTTGCTATCTGTTATTTTAGTTCATCTTCCGTCAATGTAATTTTTGCAAAAGCCTTTGTTTGTGCAGTTTTTTTATATTCAGCCCAAATTTCATCATAAACTTTTTTTGCAAATTCATCATCAATTTTTATTTCTAATTCATTTTCCATTTTTAACCTTCCAATTAAATTAGTAACTTATTATCTAAATTTTTCCATTCTTACAATTCCTTCATCATCTGCTCTGTTTACTCCATTTTTGCAACTATATCCCATTTTTTTGTAAAATTGTACAGCTGTAATAGATGCAGGTATCTCGATTCTTTTGGCTCTTAAAAAATATTCATCTTTTTCCAATGTTTCAATAATTTTTCGTCCTATTCCTTTTCCTTGATATTCAGGCGAGATAAAAATAGTAAATAAAGAACTTTCATCAATTTTATCCCAATATGGTGCAATTGCTCCACATCCAATAATATTATCCTTTTCTTCAGCAACATAAAAATGTGTCCACGAAGCTCTTTTAAGAACATTTTTAGGCTGGAAATTATTTACATAATTTTCTATTAAATCAGCAGAATAATCTTTTATATTTGTTTTTCGCAATGTTTCCACAATCAATTCAGATACTTTTTTAGCGTCTTTTTCTTCAAATCTGCGTATTTTCATATTTTTCTCCGCTTTTTAAATTTATTTATAAATCTCTTTCCTATGCCCAATATCAAAAATATAAATTGTTATTTTTTCATCAATAATTGTAGCTAAGATTCTGTAATTTCCAACTCTATATCGCCATTTTCCCTTATATTTACCTTGTAGTGCTTTTCCCTGACTACGTGGATTTTCAAGTTTTTCAATTATTTCCTTGATATAAGTTTTTATTTGTTTTTGGGATTTTTTGTCTAATTTTAATATACTCTTTAATGCTTTTTTATCATATTTTACAATATAAGCCATTATACACCTACTAAATCCCAAAATTCATCACTAGAATAAAATTCTCCATCACTTTCCTCAATTGCCTTATCCAAATCTTCGGAATCTTTCAAATCTTCCAGATATTCCTGTAACAAAGCAGACAATACTTCATTTTCATTTTTTCCAATTTTTTTGACTTCTTTTTTAAATTCATTTATCAAATTTGAATTAACATCAACCTTATATATCATTTTTTCTCCCCCAATACTAATTAAAATTGATTCAAAAACCTCTCATCATTTTCAAAAAATGCCCTCAAATCATCAATTCCATATTTAAGCATTGTAATTCTCTCAAGCCCTAGCCCGAATGCAAAACCTTGATATTTTTTCGGATCAATTCCAACACCTTCCAGAACTTTTGGATTTACCATTCCGCTTCCCAAAATTTCAAGCCATCCAGTCCCTTTACAAACTCTACATCCAGCTCCTTTACAAACTCCACATTCTACATCCATTTCAGCCGATGGTTCTGTGAACGGGAAAAAATGCGGACGGAATCTTACTTTTCTGTCTTCTCCAAATATTTTTTTCACGATATTTTCCAAAATCGCCTTAAAATTAGCAAAAGAAACATCTTCTCCAACCATAAGCCCTTCCATCTGATGAAACATTGGAGTATGTGACACATCATAGTCTGGACGATAAACTTTTCCAATCGAAATCATTCTAAATGGTGGTTTTCTATCTTCCATATATCTAATTTGCATACCAGAAGTTTGTGTTCTTAGCACAACATTTTCTTCTTCGATGTAAAATGTATCTGAAATTTCACGTGAAGGATGTGTTTTTGGAATGTTTAATGCATCAAAATTGTATTTCACATATTCCACTTCTGGTCCATCCACAATGTCAAATCCCATTGTAGAAACAATGTCCTTTATTTCCATAACTGTCTTTGTAAGCGGATGAAGCGAACCCACGTTAGCCTTTCTTCCTGGCAAAGTCACATCTATAGTTTCATTTTTCAGTCTTTGCTGTTTTGCAATTTCCTTTAAGTCAGTATTTACTTCTTCAAATCTATTTTGCAGTACATTTTTTATTTCATTCGTAACTTTTCCAAATTCAGCCCGCTTTTCAGCCGCAATATCAGCCATTCCCTTCATAATAGCTGTAAATTCCCCTTTTTTCCCCAATATCTTAACTCTCAGGTCATTCAGCTTCTCAAGATTTTCCACCTCTTTAAGTTTTGCTAACACTTCTTCTTTCAAGTGTGCCAATTTGTCTAACATTTTTCCTCCTGTTTGCTTCACTTTTCTTTATTTTTACCATAAAATTTATGTTTTTATTATATCACACTTTAAATATATTAAAAAGTTTAAATTTCCCAAAATGAAAATAGGCATTGAATAAAATTTAAAAAAAAGAAGCAGAATCTCAAAAATTCCACTTCCAAACACAGCAATTCATTTCACTAAATTTACAAATTAATGAACTCAATTTTCGTACTTATCCTCACAATAGACATTTCCACTAGGATACTTATAACATTTCACAGCTCTTTCATTGCCTGACAAATTTCATCTTTATATTTCTTTTGTCTAGTATAAAAAGGTGTTCCTTATCCTTTTGTTGTTTGTTTCAAAATTTCATCAAATAATCCGTCTTCAGTGTATTTTTTAGGCTCTATTCCTACTTTTAATCCATATTTTTCAATAGTTTTTGTAGTAACAGGACCGATTGAGGCTATAATTTTATTTTTCAGAATTTCTTTTATTTCCTCATTTTCACTCAAGTTTATGCTATCAGCAAAGGCTTTAAAGGTTGAAGAGCTTAAAAACATTAAAATGTCACTTTCTTTTATGTATTTTTCTGCTTTTTCCTTTTCCACTTCAACTTTCTGAGTTTTATAAACTACAAGTTTTTCATAATTTCGGTTGTATAAATCTGAATATTTTTTTTCATCTACTGGAGAAATATCAGATACTATAAACAGTATTTTTTCTCCTTCCTTAGTAAAATTCACACTTTCTCTAGCCAGTCTTTCTACCGTGTATTCTTCTGGATAAAAATCTGGAATTATTTTATATTTTTCAATTTCTTCAGCAGTTTTTTCTCCCACTACGCCTATTTTAACATTTCCCAAAGAACGAATATCCTTTACTTTTCTCATAAATCCAATAACAGAATTTATGCTGTTAAATAAAAGGGTACTGTATTCCTTCAAATCAGGCATTTCAAAATCGACATATTCTATATTAATAAATGGAAGGCTCAAAGCCTGTCCGCCAAGTTCATTTATTTTATTTGATATATTTCCTTGTTTTTCCCTATTTCTTGTAACAAGAATGTTTTTTCCAAATAACGGCTTATTCTCAAACCATTTCATTTTTTCCCGTAAATTTACTACTTCTCCAATCAAAATAATGGCAGGCGATTTTACATTATGCTCTTTTACTGTATTTACTATTGTTTCCAATGTTCCTGTGTAAGTTTTCTGTCTTGTCGTTGTTCCCTCTTTTATTATTGCAACAGGTGTTTTTGGATTTTTTCCGTTATTTATTAAGTTTTCTGCTATTTTTTCAAGATTGCTTAATCCCATTAAAAAGACCAAAGTTCCTTTCAATTTTGCAATAACTGGAAAATCAAGCTCTATTCCATTAAATTGCGTATGTCCAGTAAATACATGAAAGGAAGTATTAATTCCTCTGTGAGTTACAGGAATTCCAGCATAAGCTGGCACAGCAATTGAAGAAGTTATCCCTGGAATTACTTCAAAATCTATATTTTCAGCAACCAAAGCCTCTATTTCTTCTCCCCCTCGTCCAAATACAAAAGGATCTCCTCCTTTTAGTCTTAGAACCTCAAGTCCTTCTTTACCTTTTTCCACTAATTTATTATCTATTTCTGCCTGCAATTTTCCCCCAGCAGTATTTTCTTTTCCCATATAAATTAATTCTACATCAGACTTTGCATACTGTAAGATATTTTCATTTACAAGCCTGTCATAAACAATGCAATCAGCTTTTTCTATCACGTTTTTCAATTTTAAAGTTATAAGCCCCTCATCTCCACAGCCTGCTCCTGCGATATAAACTTTACCTTTTCTCATTTTTCATCTCCTCTTCCTTTATTTCTTCAGCCAATTTTTGTGCAGTTTCCTTTGGATTTTCCCTATTTCCTTCAACTTCTTTAAATATTCTGATTCCGTTATCATTAAACATTCCCTTTAATTTTAATGTATTTCCTTCAATAACTGATGAACAGCCTATCGGAGTATGGCATCCTCCATCAAAAATTTTTGAAAATTCTCTTTCAGCTTTACACATTATCGTAACTTCATCATCATTTATAATTTTCAGAAGATTTAGTATTTTATTATCATTTTCCCTGCATTGAATACACAAAATCCCTTGTCCTGGTGCTGGCATAAATGAATCTTTATCAAAATATTCAGTAATTCTGTTTTCCAGCCCAACTCTTTTTAATCCAGCCGCAGCCAGCACAATCGCATCATATTCCCCATCATCAAGTTTTTTCAGCCTTGTGTGAATATTACCTCGAATTGCTTTTATCTTTACATCATTTCGCAAATTTAGAAGCTCCTTTTCCCGTCTTATGCTCCCTGTCCCAATTACAGAATTTTCATCAAGTTCTTTTAATTTTTTTCCATTTTTTGAAACAAGCACATCACGGTTGTCTTCCCTCATTGGAAAACACGCATTCAAAAGCCCTTCTGGAGTGTTCTGTGGCATATCCTTTAACGAATGTACCGCCAAATCTATTTTATTTTCCAGCATTTCCTTTTCAATTTCCTTCACAAACAAGTCCTTTTGCGTAGTTCCTTTTATTTTTGTAAAGTCCCTTAAATCTTTATCTCCCTTTGTAACTATAACTTTCAGTTCTATTTCCAGTGGACTTTTTTTCTCAAACCCTTCAATTTCGCAAAAACTCTCATTTTCTCTTAATTCATCATATTTTTTAATAAGCATTTCCTTCACTTTTTCTGCTTGTGCAAGTGCCAAGATGCTTCCTCTCGTTCCAATAATTATTTTATTCGATTTCATCTATTTTCACCTATCTCAATATTTTTCTGATTTGTATATTTTCTTCTTTTTTCAAGTTTTTGCGCTATTTTTTTTAACTGCTCCTCAATAATGTAAGAATATTTTTCTACAATTTCATCCCGTTTTTCCACATTTTTATTATATTCATCCCAAATATCCTCCAAATGATAAAGCGAAGCATTTTCAAACTCCCCAATACTTGTTTCAATATCTCTCGGAACGGCTAAATCAAGGAAAAAACGTTTTTTTCCATCATTCAAAATATTTTGAATTTTCGCTGTTTCAAGAATCAAATGTGGTGCAGAAGTGGCACTTATTACAATGTCCATATTTTTTATAACATTATATTTCTCGTTAAATTCTGCTGTCTGAACGTCTGGATACACTTTCTGCAATTCAATTGATCGTCGTAAACTTCTATTTGTCATTGTCAAATGGCAATTGTTCATTTTGTGAAGAAGTGCAAGAATCGACTGGCTCAAATCTCCCACTCCAATTACAAATATTTTTTTATTTTCAAGGCTCTCAAATTTTGTTCTTATAAATTTTACAGCTATCGAATCAAGTGAAATATTTTTTTCATTTATCTTGCTTTCCGCCCTAAATCTTTTCCCAGTTTCTATCGCCTGATTAAACATTATATTCAAAAATGAAGATGTAACATTTTTGTCAAGAGCATCAAAATATGCCTTTTTAAGCTGTACAAGAATCTGATCTTCTCCCTTTATTATCGAATCCAGCCCACAAATCACCCGCAACAAATAATTCACGGCTTCAGCCCCTTTATAGTCCTTCATCTTCTCAATCCTAAAATCTCTCTTTAACCTCTCAATTTCAAATTCCTTGCTAACATCTAAATAAAGCTCTATCCTAAGGCAAGTTTCAACAGCCACATACCCCCTTATAATCCTTTTTTCCAAATACTCCCTCAAAACATGTCTATACCCCTCTTTTACAAACTTTTCCCTTTCTTCCAAACTCAAATTTTTATAACTAAAACTTAGAATATAAAAATTTTTTACTAAATTTTCATTCATTTTTTTCTCTCTCCGTTTTTTTATTTTATATTTATTAATTTAGATATTTTTACTTAATTTCTTCTCAAAATTATTTTACTTCTAATGCTTTTATAAGAAAAACGACTTTCTGCGACTGAATTTTTTACGCATGAATACTGCATTTTTAAAGTTTTTTTTCTAGCAAACGACTTTCTGCGACTGAACTTTTAACAAAAACCCCAAAATGGAATATATGTTTTATTTGCTCCTTGTTTAATTAAATTAGTTTCTAATGCTTTTTTTATTAATCTTGTTATTTTTTTACTATCAGCATTTGTATTATTAAGCATAAATCTCTCTCTAAGACTAGAATTCGTCATGTATTTTTCTAAAGTATAGTTATAACAGCAATGATAATATAGAATATTCAATTTTTCATCTTCACTCATATTTTCAAATTCCCTGTTTTTAAATAATTTTACAGTGGTGTATTGCCCATCATAAATTATGTATTGAGGAGTAAATCTTTTTTCAATTTCAGAAATTTCAACAATTTTATCAACTCCACTTCCTAATTCTTCGCATATTCCAAATTTATTCATATTACTAGCTAATTTCAAATTTCTTGTCCTATTAGTGTCATAAAATCTCCAAATATCTATTATTGGTGTTCCTGGATTAGATATTTCTATTCTATTTTCATAAAATTCTATTTTTATTTGATTTCCTAATATACTTAAATCTTGATGTATTATTGCATTAGCAATTAGTTCTCTTATTACTAAATTAGAATATTGATAATAGGAGTCTCTAAATCCTAAATTATTTATTTTTTCTTCTTTAAGTATTTTAGTTTTTATATATCTCATTAAATTAGTGAAACCGTTAGCATATCCTTTGTTTCCCCATCTCTGCTCTAAAATTTCAGTTTTTGTTACACCTTTGTAGAAAATTACTCTTATTCCCTTTCTGGTTAAATCAAATTCATTTAAATTATTTGCTAATAATAATCCGCCTAGAGCAGTTATATTGTATTTTTGATTATCTTTTATAATATATTTTTCCTTAACAAATTCATTTATAATAGCTTCTTTTTCTAAAGGAATCTCTTTCTTTAGCAATCTATAATATTCCCTGTAATCTAAAAATTTTAATATTTCTTCTGCTACAATGTCTTTTTTGATAATAGTGTCTTCATAATTAAATCCACTTACTTTAATCCATAATTTTTTAGCAGTTTCCGAAAATTCTTTTAATTTTTTGTTGTTTGAACCAATTCTAATATATATTTCTTTCTTATACGCTATTGGCGTATGGCTAGCACTTTCGATTTTTACGACACTGATATTTTTGTTTTCAATACTTATTTCATCAAAAAAATAAAAATTTATTTCTGGAGTTAGCATTGTTTTTAAGTATAGTTCAACATCTTGTCCACCTTTTACGTGAAAATTTGAAAATTTCTTACTTGTCCCAACTACTTCCCAAACTTTATCTTTTACTCCGATTAATATATATCCACATTCTTTTCCTTCCAATAAACAGCTGTTTGCTATAGCAGATATTGTTTCTCCTAATTTATCTTCATTAATCTGTTCTTCTTTCACTTCTATCCAGGTGCACTCGTTATCTTTAATTCGTAAATAATCCAAAACCTTTTTTATTTCATCTATATTTATATTATTAACCATTTTTTACCTCTTTTAACCAATTAATTTGCTTCAACAACCCTAACCTCCTCCTCACTCAACCCATACAGCTCATAAACCATCCCATCAATCTCTTTATCTGTCATTTCAATTTCGTTTTTTACTTTTTCAGCTTCTTCTTTCTTCTCTAAAAATATTTCTTCCCATTCTATCTCTTCTTTTAAAGATAATTTTATTTTCAATTTTTTCAATTCTTTTACAAATTCAGAAAATTTAAGTAAATACCAATCTTGTAATTTTGTTGTAAGTTTTTCTAATTCAAATTTTCTAGTTAATAATCTTTGGAATTTTTGAGATAATTCTTGAAGATTTTTGTTTAAAAATAACATTTTATCAACTTTTTCTATAAAAGGCTGTTGTGCTTCAAGTGAAATTTTTTTTATTGGAAGTTCTTTTAATTGATAGCCTTTTATTTTAGGAAATAAATCTTTATTATCATTATATTTAGATAGCCAATATTTTTTCATTAATTTAGAGTTTAAAATAGATAAAATATAAAAATCATCGAAATTTTTATCTATATTTACAATATTGTACATTGTATTTAATGATGGAATCTTTTTATCATCATATGCAAAAACAGGCTCTGGATTTCCTACTTGTCTTACAACTATTTTTTTACTTTTATGTAATTTCATGTTCCAGGAACCACCAGCTTTTACTTCAATTGGATTATTATAAAAATATAAGTTAGCTTTGCTTAAAAAATATCTACTAATATTTTTTCCAGTATAACATTCTTCCCATTCTGGACTTTTTATTTCAGACACATATTTTGATTTATCTTTTGTTTGAAGTCCAAAAGTTACTGAATAAATTTTGTCTAGTAATATTGTATTTTCAAGTTTAATACTTAATTCTTTATTTAAATTGAATACCTTCAACTCATCATTTTCCCAAATTTCTTGCTCTTTTTTATCTATAACTGTTAAAGTCTTATTTTTAGAACTTAATATATTAATTTTATTATTTTTTATCTTAAAATTACTTAATAAAATAGTTACAACATCAACACCTGCTTCTGCAAAAACAATTTCATTATATTTTATTATAGTATTTATTGAAGTTTTTTCTAAAATTAATTTTCTTAAATTAACTGTATATTTATTAGTTAAATATGTATTAGGTGTTATAAATCCTAGATAACCTTTTGGATTTAATATTTTTATCCCTTTTTCAAAAAATAAATGATATAAATCAATTTTATAATTTGCAACTTCAAAGCTATTATAAAATTTTAATATTTTTTCTTCTGTATTTGAAGGTTGACACAGTACATACGGTGGATTCCCCACCACAACATCAAATCCACCATTTTCAAATACTTGCGGAAACTCTTTTTCCCAATTAAATGCTAATTCTCCAACAATTTCAACATCATCAATTAATGAATTTCCACATTTTATATTATTTTCAAGTGTAGCCAATGTTTTATTTTTATCAGCAGTTTTTAGCCACAATGATAATTTCGTGATTTCTACACTTTCCTTGTTCAAATCTACTCCAAAAATATTATTTTGCAAGATTTCCTTTGTCGTATCGGAAAATAGATCTTTTGTTCCTGTCAAATCAAAAATTTTATCGTTTAAATAATTGTTGTAATTTAATAAATATTCAAAGGCTGTGATTAAAAATGCTCCGCTTCCGCAAGCTGGATCTACAATTTTTATATTTTTTACAGCTTCTCTGTATTTTGTCCAAAATTCTATATGCTTTTTATAATTTTTGCTGTAAATTCTTTCATTACTTTTTTTACTGCTATATTTTATTTCAAAATCTGCTTCGGAAAGTTCAGGAAGTTTATCCTCGCCCAGCTCTTTTCGTTTGTCATCAAGCCAGTTTTTTATCGAATTTTCTACAATGTATTTTGTTATATATTTTGGTGTGTAAAAAATACCGTCTTTTTTACGTTTCCCTTTTTTCTTGTCAAATTCTTCCCCATTTAATTCTTTTTTTAAATCCTCTATATCGCTTATAGATTGCTCAAAAATATGCCCCAAGATATTTTCGTTCAGTTCAGAGTCAAAATCATATTCAGATATTTTTTTCATTTCTTCAAAAACTTCATTATCCACATAAAGGCTCTCTAAAACATCGTCATTTTTAAATAAGCCTCCGTTAAAATGAGAAATATTTTCCCTCGAATTTCCTAAATTTATCCAATTGCAAAGCATTTTAAAAACTTCAAAAACATCTCCAAAGTTTTTACCTTTTTCTAAAGTCTTGTAAAAAATCTCATTCGGAAGCAAGCCTTTATCTTCACAAAAGCAGATAAACAGAAATCTATCTAATAATTTTTGAACTTTTTCAATTATCGTATTTTCATTTACTGTAGGATTATTTTTTCGCATATTTTCAAAAATATGTAATCTAATATTTTTATACTCGTTATAAAATTTCTTCTCAATCTCAGCTTGATTTTTTTGATATTCTTCAGAAAGTTCTATTGTTTTTGCCTTTTTCTTTTCAGTTCCTACCAAAGCATAAAATGAAAGAATGTAAATAAATTTCTTAAATTCCAAATCATCTTTTAATTTTTCAAGAAAAAATACTTGATATTCTGTCATATCATTTGACCTGTAAAGCCGTATTTCCTTATAGTTTGAAACTATAACCCATTGACAGTTTTTTCCGTATTTTGGAGCATAATTAAAAGCCTGTTCTACAGGCGTTCTTGTATCACCGGTTCTTTTCTGCCTTACATCTAGCGAAACTTTCGCACCTTTCAGTTCAATTACAGCCCTGACATCTTTTTTTCCATCTGCATCAAAAAATCCCAAAACTCCATCAGCCTTCTGTCCATCTAACTTTGTTTTAGTTTCTCTTTCCAAATTCCATTCATTTTTTCCATCCGATTTATTCACAGCTCTCAACACAGTTGTAAAAATATCGTATAAAAATTCTCCTTGAAACTCTTCTTCTTTCGATTTATCCAGAACACCATTTTCAAGATTTTTTATCCATTTATTTAGCGCTTTTCTTCTTTCAGAAAAATTATGTTTACTTAAATCGACTTCTTCTTTAGCCTTTTTAGCCAGTATTTTCTGATTAAATAAATTATTCACAGAAATTTTTCACTCCTTATGCTCCATAAATTATTATATACCTACATTTTATTAATTTTTCCATTTTTTGTCAATTCAATTTAATAATAAGATACTCAAACATTCTAATCGTAAATTTATAACAAATATATTCAAACCTATTTAAAATTAAACTACTAAAAATTATATAAATTTAGGGTTTGAGTAAAATAGTCATAATTTTTGAGTTTAGTTTTAAAGCAGTTTTACTATAAAATAATAGGGAATATCTTATAAATCATAAGAATCCCCATTTAAAATACTAATAAACATATTTCGCAATCTCATCGACTATATCGTCTGTCATTTCGTCTAACACATATTTTTTCTTAATATTAACAGTTTTCCATTCTTCCTTAGGCTTATTTGCCTTTTCATCAAACATATTTCCACCGGTAGTGATTTTTACTTTATTAGTAGAAAAAATAATGCTAAATTCCTCTTGATTGCCAGAATTTCTCATATATGAATTATTATCAAATCCAATAAGTTCGAGTTTTTTATTCTAAAATTTCTCTCAAAGTCTCAATAACTCTATCATTACTCTTTCTGTCCTTAATTGCCAGCCTAAAAAATCTTTCATCCAAAAATTTAAAATTGGACGCATCTCTTATCAAAATTCCTTCTTCCATCATCTTTTCCCGCAATTTTTTCACATTCAGTCCTTTAGAAATCAGCTCATCTTTTATTTTTACGCAAATAAAGTTTACTTCAGTCTTATAAGGCTTTATTCCTGAAATTTCATTCAGTCTTTCATACATGTATCTTTTTTCTTCTGTTATCCAGTTTAATGTTTTTTCTATATATTCTATATCATTAAGCACTGTTATTCCAGCCATTTCAGCGATATTGTTCACGCTCCACGGCTCTTTTTTTTCAGCGATTTTCTTTTCCAAATTTTTGTCAAAATAAATTCCATATCCCAATCGTAATCCTGGAATAGCAAAAAATTTTGTAAATGCACGAGTTACAAACAAATTTTTCTTATTTTCCCCACTATTTACAATGCTTTCCTTTAGTCCATCCTCTAAAAATTCGATAAATGCCTCATCAATAAATAACTTTGTCTCATATCTATTGCATTCTCTCAAAATTTCCTCTGTTTCAGCCATTTTCAAAAATTTTCCAGTCGGATTATTCGGATTGCAAATTATTACCAAATCATATTTTTTCTCAAGTTCTTTTTTTAATTTCCCAATGTTAAGCCTAAACTCATCTTTTTCTTCTAATTCAAAATATTCAATTTCAATTTTCTGACTTTCAGAATTTTTACACGCTCTTACTGCCCTTTCATATTCCCCAAAAGTAGGCGATACAATCAGCACTTTTTCGGGCTTTATTACTTTTATGAACAAAAATATAGCTTCTGTTGCACCATTCCCCAGCACAATATTTTCCAGTTCAACTTTATTCAGATGAGCCAATTTTTCACGCAATTCCACATAGTCAGGATCAGGATACCTCTCAAGAATCCCAATATTTTCGATAATCTTCTGCTTTAAACTCTCTGGCACTCCGTAAGGATTGATATTTGAACTGTAATCCAGTATTTCTGTTATATTTTTTTCCCTGAATATTTTATAAATATTACCACCATGAAAATCCATTTTTTCCTCCATTTTATGAAAATTGTTTTTATACAATCTCTCATCTTATTTTACATTAAAAATCTTTTAAAATCAAACATATATTTGAATATTTATAATTTTTTTGTTTATTTTTAAATATTTTTTACTATTATTATTTTTTTATTTTATAGATTATAATGTATAAAGTAAATTTGAATAATATAAAAAGTTATTGTCATTTTACTTTTTAAATAAGCAAGATATAAAGTGTTCAATTATAGACTCTAACTCTATTCGCTCAATTTATAATTAAACTACACTCAAAAAAAAAAAAAAAAGATAAAACAAATGAGAATTAAATCACAATATTTAGAACATAGAGTATAATAAGAATAAAGAAAATAAATTAAAGGAGTTGAATGTCTATGAAAGTAGTATTTAAAATTTTAGCTTTAATTTTACTAGCATTAACAGTTACAAGTTGTGAATTGTTTGATCCAAAATTATGGAACGAAGTTCATAGAGAAAACGATATGTTGGGTCGTGAATATAATGGTAATAGGTCAGAAAACTCAAGACCATATTGTCTTGTAGATGAACATGGACGTATGAAGGAATGCAGATCATATCCTTATGAAAATAGAAGGCTTATTAATTGTTCCTCAAAGTATAGTTCAGAAGGAAAAGTTTGTAAATATGCAGATTACTAAGAAATTATTAAAAATATAAGTTAGGAGTTGTTTCTATGAACAGAATATTTAAAATGTTAATTATAGGATTAATCGGAGCAAGTTTATCTAGTTGTTTCCTTTTTCCTACTACGGTTGGATATACAGAAGAATGTAATAGTAACAAAAAGAATGATTGTGAATATTATCGTTATTCAGATTAAAAAAGATATTATTTAATTCATAGATTAACTAGACTGCACCCCAAAAATTATGCATAATATAAGAGGTGCAGTTTTTTTATTAAGACAATTTTTCTAAACTTCATTTAAATAAGGAATTTATTACAAGCTTATCCAACAAAGTATAAAAACTCAGCAGTTCAAAACAATTAAAATATTTTTTTATTTCCATAAATTGCAATATTGATTGCGATATTTTACCAAATTTAACTTCAACTGCTTGATGGCTGTAAGTAAGGAGTTCGTGTTAGCCAAATAAAAGTGTGAATTAATTATAAGTATTGCGTGCTATAACTTTAACCTCTATTCCAAAATAAAAATGTATTTCAATAAATAATCTTACAAAAAAGAACACACATAGCAAAAATTGTAAAAACTAATATTAAATCCCATTATAAAATATTTGCCATTTAAAAAGCAATAGTACAAATATAAAGTGTTCAATTATAGACTCTAACTCTATCCAATCAATTTATGATTAAACTATACTCAAAAAAAAAAAAAAAAGATAAAACAAATGAGAATTAAATCACAATATTTAGAACATAGAGTATAATAAGAATAAGAAAATAAAATAAATTAAAGGAGTTGAATGTCTATGAAAGTAGTATTTAAAATTTTAGCTTTAATTTTACTGGCATTAACAGTTACAAGCTGCGAATTGTTTGATCCAAAATTATGGGCAGAAGTAAAAAAAGACGACACTCTGACAGGTAGATATTACGATACCAGAACAGGAGAAACCACAATTGAGAGACCTCATTGTCTTTTAGATAGAAATGGACGTAAGAAAGAGTGCCGTAAAACACCTTATGAAAACAAAAGATTTACAGGTTGTAGCGGATCAAATACAGGTATGCTTGGAACTGGAAGAATCTGTACGTATGAAGATTATTAAACAATTACCTCAAATAAATAATAGTTAGGAGAGATTTTTATGAACAAAATATTTAAAATATTAATTATAGGCTTACTAGGATTGACTTTAATCAGTTGTTCATCGCCAGATGTAATGGGATATGATGGAGAAGGATATTATCGTAATTAAGATAAAAAAAGATATTATTTAATTCATAGATTGACTAGACTGCACCCCAAAAATTGTATATAATATAAGAGGTGCAGTTTTTTTATTAAGAGAATTTATACTAAACCCTATTTTGATAATGAATTCATTACAAACTTTTCCTATAAATGTTAAATTACGTTTTCATTTTAATCTATTTGGTTTCTTGTCCTATCCCCATTATTTCATAAACTTTCTCAATATTCACATTTTCTCGCAAAATTTGTGCCAATTTATCGTATTCCCTGTTTTTATATTCTTTGAAACTGAAGTCTTCATCGACTTTGTCTAGTCCTTTAAGTTTTCTTACTTCGTTCAGAAAATGATTTGTAAATTCAGAATTGTCAAATATTCCGTGAATGTAAGTTCCCACAACATTACCTTTTACAGCACCTTTTAACTTTTTATCGTCAAAGATACACTTTATTTCAGTTTTTTTCTCGTTTACAGGATAGCTGTAGCCTTGATGTATTTCATAGCCTTTTATTTCAATGCCGTCCATTCCAGCGAGTATTCCGTCTGCATTTTTTATTTTATTTTCATACTGTGTTGTTGTTTTTGCCGTTTCCATAACTGTTTCTATGTCTAATAAATCTAAGCCTGAAATTTCTTTTAGATTAGACTCAATATTTTGAGGATCCATTATTTTTTGTCCCATTATTTGAAAACCGCCACAAATTCCAAATACTATCGTTCCTCTTTTTGCAAGCCTAATAATTTCCCTGCTTATATTTTTATCAATCAAGTCCTTCATGTCTTCCACAGTATTTTTAGAGCCAGGAATAATAATAATATCCTCATCTCCAAGTTCAGAGCTTTTTGTAACGTATTTCAAGGAAACATCGTTATAATGGCTAAGTGCGTCAATATCTGTAAAATTCGATATATGTTTTAGTTTAATAACTGAAATCCGAATTTTCCCTTCTTTTTTCACATTATACTTATCAATCCCTAAACTGTCCTCTTCCTCGATTCCAAGCGGTACAAACGGCACTACTCCCAAAACAGGCACATTTGTCAATTCTTCAATCATTTCAATTCCAGGAGTCAAAAGGCTTTTGTCCCCTCTAAATTTGTTTATAATTACACCTTTTATACGTTTTTTCTCGCTTTCTTCAAGCAGCATAATTGTCCCGTAAATTGCCGCAAAAACACCGCCTCTGTCAATATCAGCAACCAAAATAACAGGCGAATCAGCCATTTCCGCCATCCCTGTATTTACAATGTCGTCTTCCTTCAAGTTAATTTCCGCAGGGCTTCCTGCACCTTCCAGCACACAAATATCAAAGTTATCCCTTATGTGATTGTACGCTGCCATTATATCCTTTTTTAAATTATGCTTATAGGCAAAATATTCCCTCGCATCCATATTTTTGTAAACTTTTCCATTCACAATAACCTGCGATTTTCTGTCTGTTGTAGGCTTTAGCAAAATCGGATTCATAAATGCCTGAGGCTCGATATTAGCCGCTTCAGCCTGCACCACCTGAGCTCTCCCCATCTCTTTTCCATCCTTCGTAATAAACGAATTTAAAGCCATATTCTGCGACTTAAACGGCACAACGCTATATCCGTCTTGATAAAATATTCTGCAAAATCCTGCATTGATTATGCTTTTTCCCACATTAGAACCTGTCCCCAGCAACATTATATTTTTGTGTTTTCTTTCCATAAATACTGCTCCTATTTTAAATTTATCTAAAAAATTTATTTATTCCCATTAAAATAATTATAACAGATAAAAATGCCATAAGCAAATTGGATTTGTAAAAAATTTATTTTCTTTTGAATTTTATTCTGTCTAATACTTTTTTGACTTTATCACTATGAAATGCTCCAATTATAAATGAAACATGCGATAATATACAAAATATATATTTTCTCCCATTTGTCAAACTAGACATTATCGAACTATGTTCATCTTCAAAAATAGCCCTAAACACAAAATAAATAAATATTACAATCATTACCAAAATTAATGCTTTTTTATTCATTTTTTTTAGAAATCTTTTGCACAAATATCCTAAGAAGTACATAATTCCCAATATTATTATCAAGCAAAACAACGAAAACACAATTATAAAAATCTTCAAAATCTGCTCTGGAGCTTCCAACAAAACCCCAGTAGAAAATAATGTAAAAATAAACCAAAACAAATATGCCAACACTGGATATATTGCTGACTGAACTAAAAAATAAATTATTGTAAATAAAATTAATCCTAAAGGATTATTCTGTTTCGTCATAAGTTTGTCTGTATTTTTTTTCATTTTTCTTCTCCTTCTTTTATTTTTTTCTTTTAAATTTTATTCTGTCTAATACTTTCTTGACTTTATCGCTATGAAATGCTCCAATTGTATATGAGATATGTGAGACTGTACAAAAAATATATACTGTTGTCTGTCCCGCCTCAAATTCATTATTATTAAAAATTTTATATATAAAGTAAAGTAAAATTATAATCATCACACCACTTATAAATAATTTATTTATTTTTTGAAAAAAATCTTTACTCAAATATCCAAAATAATACACAAATGCAAGCGCTATTATCAAGGGAATCATCAATATTTCAATTGTATTTCCATAAGAAATCATAAAAGCCATTAAAAATAGAAAAAAAGCTGCTGATATAATTTTTTGAAGAAAAATATAAATTATTGTAAATAAAACTAATACTAAAAAACTTTTTGCTTTTGACATAAATTTATTTTCATTTTTTTCCATCCTTTTTTCTCCTTCTAATCTTTATTACTTTTTAAAAAACTCTCATAAATCTCAAGTTTATCATCAAGATTTTGTAAATATTTTTGCCACTTTTCAATTTCTATATTTACATATTTTTTATGATTTGTCAAAATTTTCATTCTTTCTTTTATCGTTCCGTTCCCCTCATATCGTAAATCTGAATATTTCTTAATTTCACTCAATTTCATTCCCATGTCTTTTAATCTTTTTAACATTTTTATCCATTCAATGTCAGTTTCATCGTATATTCTTCTATTTTTCTCATCTCTTTTTACACGAAACAGCTCCTTTTTTTCATAAAACCTTATTGTGTATGGAGTTAAGCCTGTTTTTTCTGAAAATTCCTTTATTTGCATTATTTTTTGTTCATTCTTTTTCATTTTATTTTCTCCTTTCAAAAAACTCTTGACTTATACTATACTCTAACTGCTATCCTTTATTTATCAAATTTATGGAGGTAATAACTATGAAAACAAAATATACTGTTATAACAGGAGCAAGTTCGGGAATAGGTAGAGCTGTAGCTCTAAAATTTGCAGAAAGAAATAAAAATCTTATTCTGATTGCACGAAGAAAGAATTTACTAGAAGACTTAAAAAGCGAAATTTTGAAGAAAAATCCTAATTTGGATATTCTTGTAATAGATTTTGACTTAACAGATGTCAGTAAAATCCCTGAACTATATTCAAAATTAAACAATTATCACATTGAAACATTGATAAACAATGCAGGTTTTGGGATGTATGGCGATGTAAAAGAGCAGCCTTTAAATAAAATTTCAGATATGCTTCATCTCAATGTAGAAGCATTAACTTTGCTATCTTCCTTATACGTCCAAGATTACCACAACGAAAAAGACTCCCAATTAATCAATATTTCCTCAGCAGGAGGCTACACAATCGTCCCAAACGCAATTGTCTACTGTGCCACAAAATTCTACGTAAACGCCTTCACAGAAGGACTCGCACTAGAATTAAAGCAAAACAACGCACAATTAAAAGCAAAAGTCCTAGCACCCGCTGCAACCAAAACTAACTTTGGAAATATCGCAACTGATAAGACTGATTTTGATTATGATAAATCTTATCCAAACTATCATACATCCGAAGAAATGGCAGATTTTCTCATTCAACTTTACGAAAGCGACAAAACTATCGGTTACATCAGCCGTGAAACTTTTGAATTTGACTTATCTGATGGATTTTTTCAAAATGCATTTGGTTCTAAAAATAATGTAAAATTTTAAATATTAGTTTTTATTATTGATTTTCCTAAAAAAATATTATAAAATATACAAAAATTGTTATTTAGGAGTGATTTTATGAAAAAAATTATATTTGCATTGTTTTTACTGACTTTTAGTTTAAGTTTTTCTAATTCTGATATTGACATAATATCTAAAGAACTTTGGAGATGTACTCATTCCATCGATAAAACCTTTAAAGGACTTACTTATGTAAAATTTTTAAATGAAGATGGTAAACCTTCTATTTCAATTAGTATATTAGACAATCGTGCAGCACTAAAAACAGGAAAAGTTGTCCTTGAACTTTCACAATTAGATTATGAAGTAAAAGAAGACGAAAATTCCATTTATTTTACAAACTTGAATGATAAAACACAAGTTTTTTCCAATTACAAATTGTCTTATTCGTTTGATAAAAAAAATAGACCTAAAATGGATTTATATCGTATTTCAGATAACAAAAAACTTTGCAATCTTATAACAAATTAAATTATCAAAATATAAAAGATAATTAATAATTTTTAAGCAACGATTTCTTAGTAATTTTCGTTGCTTGATTTTTTTCCGACGGTTTTTATATATCTGATATTTCTAGTTGTTCCTCTTTTTTATAACATATTATTTTTCACCAAATATCTTAACAAATCTCTCGCACGGCTTTCTTTTATATTCAAAAGTTTTTCTAATTCCGAACGTGTAAGTTCATCATTAGTTTCAAAAAACTCCATTATCTTTTGAATTTGCACTTCTAAAATCTTTCTTTTTTTGATTTCAGCTTTAATTTTAGATTCCCTATTATTTAGATTTTTTTAATTTTATTATAATTTTTTTATCCCAAAATAGTCCAATTGTATATGAAATATGTAAGATTATATAAGTTATGTTAAACGCTTCTATTCCTGGAATAAACTGATTTTCTTGATAAAAAATATTATATAAGAAATAAATTAAAATTATGGACATTAATACACCTAATAAAATTTTATTTAATTTTACCAAAAAATTTCTACTCAGATATCCAAAATAGAAAAAAAACATAATAATTATTAACATTGAAATTAATGCCACTACAATACTTTTACCAAAAGATACTAAAATTTCAACCCAAAGTAATAAAAATATTATTGATAATTTTTGTTGAAGAAAAAAATAAATTACTGTAAATAAGACCGTTAGTAAAATTTTTATTAAATTTTCTTTCATTACTTACTCCTTCCCTTTTTTACTATTTTTAATATATCCATTCCCATAAAACGCAATTCCCAGTTGCCCCACCATTACAATCCAAATCAGTGGCTCGCAAATCATTACACCAAAATAGCCCAATTTCGGCACAACAAAAATTACGAAGATTATTTTTCCAAAAAATTCTATTACGCTGGAAACAAGAGGGATTAATTTCTCTCCGAGAGCCTGTAAAGCGTATCGCAAGTTAAAAAGAATTCCCAGTATTGTGAAAAATGGGGAGGCTATTTTTGGTAGGTTGAGCCGTTGTGCAGGACGATTTCAGATTCGGAGCCTGACATCAGGTGAATCATATTTTTGGAAAATAAATATACAAAAATTGTGATTCCGATTGCGAAAATTATATCCATCATATTTGCGTAAAATACGCCTTTTCGGATTCTATCTACTTTGTTTGCACCTTTATTTTGGGAAACGAAAGTTGCAAGTGCGAGTGCTATTGTAGTTAGCGGAATGTTACAAAATCCCATGAGTTTTCGTGCTGAAGTATGCCCAGCGATAATCAAGTATCCAAATCCATTTATCGCATACTGTAAAATCAACGTTCCCATAAGTACAATCGCAATCATAAATCCCATAGAAAGACCTTGTCCAAGCAATTCTTTGTACAATTTTTTATCAAATCTGAAATGTTTTTTTCTAGGAATTAAAATCGGCTCTTTTACATAAATGTAGATAATACTCAAGATAACCGAAATTGCCTGTGCAATAACTGTTGCAATTGCAGCTCCGCCAATTCCCATTTTAAGGGAAGTTATGAAATAAATATCAAGGAAAATGTTTAAAATTGAGGCAATTACCAAAAATACGAGCGACATAAAGCTGTTTCCAATTGCACGTAAAAGTCCTGATGACAAGTTATAGGAAAAAGTTACGCCAATAAACATTGTTATTATGTTTATATATTCAAATGCTTCATTTATAATATTTTCAGGTGTATGCAAGATTTTTAGCAGTGGCATAAGAATAAATCGTGATAAAATCATTACTCCCACAGTAATCCAAATTCCAATAACAATCGAGCCAGCCACAGACTTTTTCAAAAGATTCTTGTTATTTGCCCCATAATTTCTAGCCGTAACCATACTAAGCCCATTTCCAATTCCTAACGCAAATCCAAAAATCAGTTCAAAAATAGCCGCCGAAGCCCCAATAGCCGCAAGCGAGTTATCTCCCAAAGTATGCCCCACAATAGCAATATCCGCCATATTGTAAAGCTGCTGAAAAATATTCGACACAAGTATGGGTATCGAAAAAATTAGAAGCGACTTCAAAATATTATCATTTATCAAATCAACCGAAAAATTAAATTTTTTCATTTTTTATCCTTTCTTTTTGCTTTTTAAATCATAAGTTTTTTATTCTTATTTTAAAAATAGTTTTTTGGAAAAAATATAATTTTTCTATTTTTCCAAAAATTCCTTCATATCCATAAACATTGGTATTTCCAGTTCAACTTCCTTTTTGCTTGCAGGATGTGTAAATTTTACCTTATAAGCGTGCAAAAATTGTCTATTTATTCCAAGTTCTTTGTTTAAGCCATTTCCGTAAAGTTCGTCTCCTACGATTGTGTGTCCGATGGATTTCAGGTGAACTCGAATTTGATGAGTCCGTCCTGTAAAAAGTTCACATTCTACTAATGTTACATTTTTTTCAGGGTAAGTTTTTAAGACTTTTACAGCTGTTTTTGCGTATTGCCCCCGTTCATCAATTATTCTTTCCAAATTATCCCCATCTCGAAAAATCCGTCTTTCAATAACTATTTTATTTATTCCATTTTTTTCCAAAATTTCATTATTAAAATCATTTTTATTTTTCAAATTTAAATTATCTTTTGTATTTTTGCTGTTAAAATCCATATTTTCATTTATTTTAAAATTTATATTTTCAAAATTACTTTTACTTTTCAGATTTAAATTATTATTTTCTTTTTTACTGTTAAAACCTGTATTTTCTCCAATTTTATTATCTTTATTTTCAAGAGTTAAATTGTTTTCTATTTTCTCCATTTCATCATATTTTTTCATTTCTCCAAAATTAACTTTTTCAATTTCAGGTTTCAAATTTTCCTTTTCCAAATCCTGAATCTTATGTTTTTCCCCATCTTTTGCAAGTTCTTCGTTGATTCTAGCAATTTCCTTATCATCAATAATTCCATTCACAATCGCCAGATATTTTTTCTCAAAAATCGAAAAATTTTGTAAAAATGCCTGTGCAAAGCTATTTTTCGCAATAATAATCAGCCCAGATGTATTCATATCGAGCCTGTTGTAAAATCGTGGCACTCGAACTTCACCATATTTTTCTAAAAAATGATTTACAATTCCGTTTGCAAGTGTAAAATCAGCTTTTTTCTGTGTCGGATGTGTCAGTAAAAATGGCTCTTTATTCACAACCAAAATATCTTCATCTTCAAAAATAATATCAAGTGGCAGTTTAATTGGCTTAATATCGGTCCCTTTTTTCTTCTCAACAACTCTCAAATTTCCGTGTGACGGCAATTTCTTAGTTAATCTTACCTGCTTTCCATTCAAAAAAACTTCTACATTTCTCAAACTTCTCCCCGAATAATTCTGCACTTCCCGCAAATACTGGGAGATTTTCATCCTCTGATGTTCCTTTTCAATCCTAAATTTTTTCATTATTTATACACATCCTTTTTTATTTTTTATTATTATTTGATAATCTGTTTTTTTAATAAACTTTTAGTTTTAAAAATAAGTTGCTAAACAAATCTATTATTATATCCTCTTGCCATTTAAATAATAAAAATCAGAAAATTAACGGAATTAAAACCTTTTTTACAAAATTGTACTATTTATAATCTATGTACTTATAGAATGTCCTTTAATTAAAGTTAATCATTAAGTATCCATCTTAAAGACTTTTGTAATTTTATTTATAAATATTATGATTAATAAATGCTTTTTCTTATTTCATTTATATGTTTTTTTAACGTAAGGGCATCAGACGCCATGCCCTTTTTTGTAATAGCAGTTATTTTAACATCTTTAACCGACTGCTACTTAAAGATAATGGCGAAACGTTCTACGAACTACCCCGCTTTACGCAAAACTTTCTTATAAAGAAAAAATAAAACTCGCTTCGTAAAAACTACGCTCACTTTCGCAAACAAGAGTTACTTTAACATAAATAAGTTACTATCATTATAAAAATTATGGCGAAAGAAATACATTCGTATTTAGTTATTTTTCCTTTAACGAAATTTTGCTTATTTAATATTCTCAAAATGTTAAAACCTAAAATTTAAATACAATAATTTTTATAATTTAATATAGAATGTCGTGATTTTTTGGAATGAAAACGACTAAACACATTTATGTGTTTCTTTCGCTAGAACCTTCATAGCAAATAAATTTTGTAAAGTTGTTCTAATCTTCGTTTGCGAAAGTGAGCTTCAGCGAGTTTCGTTTTCGTAGTAATTCAGGTTTATCCAAATAATAAATGTTTTGACTACTTTCCCAAATAAAATTTGGGAATATTTCAAAAAAATACTTAGACAAGCCAGGGTTAGTGCGTAGCACTTTCGCCATTATCTTTAAGTAGCAGTCGGTTAAAGATGTTAAAATAACTATTATTGCGAAATGAGGGGAAATGGCGATTGATTTCCCTTGCTTTATAAAAAGAAAAAACATAGAATTATGAAAAAACATTTATTAACAATAAGTAGTTTTTCATAACTCTAAATAAAATCCCTTATATGGATACTTAAAAATTAGATTTAATTTTTTAAATGAGGGGGTTAGTATAAAATATTTTTATTATTATTTTTCAAAATAATTATCAGTTTCCCGTTTTCAAATTCCACACTAGCCTCATTTTCAAGAATAACATTGCTCACAAGTCTGGAACTTTCCCTTTTCACATCAATTTTATCTGTTTCAAATTTAAAGCCCTTTAAGGTTAATTTTTCAACTTTTTCACTAATTGGAATGATTGAAAATTCATATTCTTTTTTATTTTTTAGGATAAAAGATTTTTCTGTATAAAAAATTTCTTCATTTTCCTGCAAAAAAACGAGATTTTTATATTTTTCCATTATGAATAGGTTGCTCAAAGTCATGTCAATTCTTTTCCCAAGCCCACCAACAACAAATATTTTCTCAACAAAATTCTTATTTTCCGAAATTTTATTAATTTCTTTCAAAATCAGCTCAAAATCTGTAAAATCCTTGTCTTTTGGGAATTTTTTTATCAAAATATTTTTACTTTTATAATATTCCAAAACTTTTTTCTCAATCGAATCCAGATCCCCAATAATCATTTCTGGTATTTTCCCATATTTAAAAGCAAAATTTGCTCCACCATCCGCACAAAAGCAAACTGCATTTTCCGAAACCAGTTTATCCATAAATTCCTGTGAATATTTATATTCCCCATTCAAAAAAATCACATATTTTTTCTCCATTTTTCTCCCTTCAGATTAAGAAATACAATAATATTTACATTATACTTTGTTATTAGATTATTTACAAGATAGTGTTTATAATTGTTATTTTAAAATTATTAATTATAAATTTATTATAAAAATATGAAAAACAAAGATTAAAAAGGAATATTGTTGATAAATAGGGGATATTTAAAAAATTTATATTTATATATCTAAATCTAAAAATATTAAAAGACTGTAAAAAAACAGTTGCAAAAAAAGCAAATAATTATTATAATGTAGGTATGAAGATGAAATAGTTTGATTGCTAAACTTAAACTAATACAACTATATTAGTTTTAGGATTTAGTCAATCTTAATGGGGTTCAAAATAATTGAGAGATTGAAGCAATTGGTAGGTTAGTAGGATTGTTATAATATTGTAGAAAGGAGGTAAAAATTTAGTTTTAGATAAAATGGAAAATTGAAGGTAAAAAATCTATAACTTTAAGAATGAAAGGAAGTGTCTATGGGAAAAGCAGTTTTAGTAACGAGTTTTGGAACATCGCACAAGGATACGAGAGAAAAATGCCTTGATTCGATTGAAAATAAGGTAAAAGCCAAATATGGAAGTGAAAGAGTGGAAAGAGCCTATACATCGGGAGTTATAAGACGAATAGTGGAAAGAAAGGAAGGAATTCACATATTTGATCAGAATGAAGGACTGGAAGCTTTGAAAAATAAAGGTTATGATGAGATTGTAACAATGTCACTGCATATTCTGGATGGAATAGAGTATGCAAAACTTAATGATAAATATGGAAAAATCTCAAAGCCACTTTTAGTAAATGATGAAGATTTTGAAAAAGTTGTAAACGACGAAGAGTTTAACAGTACTGAAGGAAATGATGCCATTGTGTTTATGGGACACGGATCTGAAAGTGCTGCAGACAACACATATCAAAGACTTCAAGAGGAATATGTAAAAGCTGGGAAAGATAATATTTTCATAGCTACTGTTGAAGGGCAAGTGACAATTGAAGATGTTATTCAAAAATTAAAAGGAAGAGGATTTAAAAAAATATTGTTAAAGCCATTTATGATAGTAGCTGGAGATCACGCTAAAAATGATATGGCTTCTGATGAGGAAGATTCGTGGAAAACAATTCTTCAAAATGAAGGATATGAAGTAACGCCTTTATTAAAAGGAATGGGCGAATACGAGTTTATACGTAAAATGTTTATGGATAAATTAGAAGAAGTTTATTAAGATAACAAAAGAATAATTTTAAATTTATAGTTTTATAGGTGTTGCATAAACTTAATAAGGAAATCAGTTGGAATCTGGTACAGCCACCTCTACTGTGATACTGACGAAAGTATTGAAAAACCACTGAAATATCATTATATTTTGGGAAGGGTACGAGTAGGATGAAGTTAGTCAGGAGACTTGCCTATATAATAAAGTTATATTTTTCGGGAAGGGAAAAATTTAATATATAAAGACTGCTGGAAATTTACATAGATACTTTTCATCTGTTTTAATATATAAAATTTGATTCAACTTTCTGAGTTGGATTTTTTAATTTGTACAAAATATAAATTTTGTAAAGGAGGAAATTTTATAAAATAATGGCAAAGAATAAAAAAATAATAAAATACGTTATACAGATATTAGTTGTACTTTTTGGAATAAGTTTTTTTACATTCTGTCTAATGTATATTTCGCCAGGAGATCCTGCCCAAGTTATGCTTACAGAATGCGGACATCTTCCTACACCGGAGCTTTTAGCACAGACAAGAGCTGAACTTGGACTTGATAAGCCTTTTTATATCCAATACTGGAAATGGCTGTTTGGAGTTCTGCAAGGTAATTTTGGGAAGTCCTATTCGTTAAGAATTCCAGTAATTCAAAAGATAGCACAGGCATTTATTCCAACATTGTCCCTTTCATTTATGGCACTGTTTTTAATGTGTGTAATTTCAATACCGACTGGAATACTTGCGGCTGTAAAAGAAAATAAATGGCAGGATTATTTAATAAGAATGTTGACATTCATGGGAATGTCTGTGCCAAGTTTTTGGTTAGGACTAGTATTTTTGAGCATATTTGGAGTACAGCTGGGACTTGTATCAGTTTCAGGCGGAAATGCTGATTTTGGCTCAATGATCTTACCTGCATTAACAATAGCGATAGCAATGTCTGCTAAGTATATACGTCAAATAAGACACATATTCCTCGAAGAACTTGGAAAAAGTTATGTGACAGGAGCTAGAATGAGGGGAATAAAAGAACGTGATATTTTGTGGAAACATGTACTGCCTAATGCGATGCTGCCTATAATAACGCTTCTAGGACTTTCATTAGGAAGTCTTCTGGGAGGAACTGCAGTTGTAGAGATAGTTTATAACTGGCCGGGAATGGGAAGAATGGCAGTAAAAGCAATATCAGCTCAGGATTATCCGCTAATTCAGTCTTATGTGCTAATAATCGCGTTCTTGTACCTGATAGTAAATATCGCAGTTGATATTTCGTATAAATATCTGGATGCAAGAGTTGAGGAGGTAATTTAAACTTGAACAAATTGAAATTTATGGGAAAAAATACACAACTGAAAATATTTCTGGCACTTGCGATTATTGTGGTACTAATTGCAATTTTTGCACCATTTATAGTGCCAAACGATCCTTTTAAACAATTAGCGCCAAGTTTGCAACGTCCATCAAAACAGTATATTTTTGGAACGGATCAGCTTGGGAGAGATTTGTTCTCAAGAGTTATATATGGTTCAAGATACTCGATATTCATGACTTTGACTTTGATGTTCATAATTTTTGTTGTAGGAACGATACTGGGAGTACTTGCAGGATATTTTGGAGGAATTGTTGATACGGTGATAATGAGACTTGGAGATATGATGATTGCATTTCCAGGATTAATTCTTGCTATAGCGATAGCAGGACTTTTAAATCCGAGCGTAAAAAATTCAATTATAGCAATAGCGGCAGTTACTTGGACAAAATACGCAAGGCTTGCAAGGAGCATGGTTCTTAAGATAAAGCAGGAACTGTATGTAGAAGCAGCAAAAATAACAGGAAGCAGGGATTACTCAATAATATTTAAATATATAATTCCAAATATGATTACAACGATGATAGTAACAGCAGTTTCAGATATGGGAACATTAATGCTGGAAATAGCAGCACTTTCATTTTTAGGATTTGGAGCACAGCCTCCAACACCAGAGTGGGGAGCAATGCTTAACGAAGGTAGAACAACACTTAGCAGAGCTCCTTGGATGATGATGTATCCAGGGCTAGCAATAGTAATTGTTGTAATTATATTCAATATGCTGGGAGATTCAGTAAGAGATTTGGTTGATGTAAAAAGTGAATAATTTAAAAAAATAAAAAAATAACAAAAAATAAAATATAATAGGGAGAAAAGAATGTTGAAAAATCGTAAAAGTAAATTTTTAATTTTAATTTTGGCAGTGTTGATGCTGCTTGTAGCATGTGGTGGAAAAGGTGGTTCTGGAAAAAGTAAAACTAATCCAGATGAACTTGTAGTTGGAGTAACTTCGTTTGCAGATACGCTTGAGCCTACAGATCAGTATTTTAGCTGGGTTGTAACTCGTTATGGTGTTGGAGAGAACTTGACAATTTTTGATGAAAAAGGTAACTTGAAACCATTGCTTGCTGAAAACTGGAAATTAAGTAATGATAAATTAGAATGGACTTTCAAGATAAGAGATGGAGTAACTTTCTCAAATGGACATCCATTGACAGCAGAGGCAGTAAAAAAATCAATAGAAAGAGTATTTGCTAAAAATAAAAGAGCAGAATCATTCTTTAAATATGCTTCAATAGAAGCTAGTGGACAAGAATTGAAAATAAAAACAAAAGAGCCTGTAGCAATATTGCCTGAATCATTGGCAGATCCGTTGTTCTTAATAGTTGACACATCAGTTAATACAGATGAATTTGCTCAAAAAGGACCAATATCAACAGGACCGTTTGTTGTTCAAGAATTTAAGCCTGGTGAACAGACAGTTGTTGTAAGAAATGAAAATTACTGGAATGGAAAAGCAAAATTGGCAAAAGTAACATTTAAAGATATAAATGATCAAAATACAAGAGCATTATCGTTAAAATCAGGAGAAATTGATGTAGCATACAACTTGAAAGTTACTAATAAGGCTGATTTTGAAGGAGATAAAAATATTGTAATAAACGAACTGAAATCATTAAGATCAACTTATGCGTTTATGAATCAAACAAAAGGATTGAAGGACAAAGTATTAAGAGAAGCAATAATAAGAGGTGCAAATAGAGAAAACTATACACAAAACTTATTACAAGGCGGAGCAACTCCAGGAAAAGCACCAATACCTCCAACATTGGACTACGGATTTAATGAATTAAAAGATGAAAATGCCTATAACCGTGAAAGTGCTAAGAAAATATTAGCAGATGCAGGATATAAAGATGTGGATGGAGATGGGTTTGTAGAACGTCCTGATGGATCAAAAATTGACTTGAACTTTGTAATTTATACAAGTAGAGAAGAATTACAAATTTATGCTCAAGCATTACAAACTGATATGAAGGAAATTGGTATAAAAGTTACGTTAAAACCAGTAAGCTATGAAACAGTTTTGAGCATGAGAGACGATTCAAACTTTGATATGCTAATTTGGAACGTACTTGCTGCAAACACTGGAGATCCTGAAAAATACTTGCATGAAAACTGGTACAGCAAAGCAGAAACAAACAAAACAGGTTATTCAAACCCTGAAGTTGATAAAATGCTTGATGAATTATCAAAAGAATTTGACAAAGCTAAGAGAAAAGATCTTGTTGTAAAAATACAGCAGCTAATAATGAACGATGCGGCTACATTATTCTTTGGATATGAAACTACATTCCTTTACAGCAACAAAGTGGTAACAGGGCTTAAAATGTATCCAATGGATTACTACTGGATAACAAAAGATGTAGCAAAAGCTAATTAAGGAGAATTTATGTTGGAGATAAAAGATTTGACAATTCAGTATGGAGATAAGCCTCCAGTAGTTGAAAATTTTTCTCTTTCATTGAAAAAAGGTGAAATAATAACAATTGTGGGGGAAAGCGGTAGTGGAAAATCTACCGTTCTTTCTTCTATCTTAGGACTGTTGCCAAATGGAGGGAAAATAATTTCAGGCGATATAATTTATAATGGGGAATCAATGCTCAGTAAAAGCCTTAATCAATGGAGGGAACTGCGAGGAACTGAAATAACTATGATTTCACAGGATTCAGGAGGAACTCTTAATCCAATAAGAAAAATAGGAAAACAGTTTGTCGAATACATTCAGACACATTCCAAAATGTCAGCAAAAGAAGCTGAAGAAAAAGCAAAAGATATGTTTTCCAAAGTAAACTTGCCAGATCCTGAAATCATTATGAAAAGCTATCCGCACCAACTGTCAGGTGGAATGAAACAGCGTGTAGGAATAGCAATGGCACTAACTTTCCATCCAAAAATTATTTTGGGAGATGAGCCTACAAGTGCGCTAGATGTAATAACGCAGGCTCAAATAGTTAAAGAAATAATGGATCTTAGAAAAAAATTTGACACTTCTATCATAATGGTAACTCACAATCTGGGAGTTGCGGCATATATTTCAGATAAAATAATTGTTATGCAGAATGGAAAAATTGTTGATGCAGGTAATAAAAACGAAGTTATAGAAAATCCAAAAAGTGAATATACTAAAAAATTGCTTGAAGCTGTGCCTGAAATTGGAGGTGAAAGGCTTGTCTAATATTAATGATGTAATTCTTGAAACAAAAAATCTTACAAAAATTTATGAAAAATCAAATGATAAAAAAGTAGTGGCTTGTAATAAAGTGAATTTAAAAATTCATAAAGGAAAAACTTTGGGAATTGTTGGGGAATCAGGATCAGGAAAAACAACACTTGTAAATATGCTTATGGACTTGGAAAAGCCAACCTCTGGAGAGATTTTGTATCACGGAAGGGATATAAGCAAGTTTACAAAACAGGAAGTTTGGGAAAATCGACAAAATATTCAGATAGTCTTTCAAGATCCATGGTCAGCTTTTAATCCAAAAATGAATGTTATGCAAATCCTCACAGAGCCATTAATGAACTACGGGAGATTAAAAAGATCAGAAAGAAAGCAAAAAGCTATAGAACTTCTTAAAATGGTTGACTTGCACGAAGAATTTGTAACAAAGTATCCACAAAATATGAGCGGTGGGCAAAGACAAAGGCTTGGAATCGCAAGAGCAATTTCGCTTGAGCCAGAGATACTTATATGCGACGAGGCAACTTCCGCACTTGATGTTTCCATTCAAAAAAACATAGTGGAACTTCTTGTAAGGCTACAAAAAGAAAAAAACATAACAATGATTTTTATATGTCACGACATAGCATTAATAGAATCTTTTGCACACGAAATCGTAGTAATGTATCATGGAGATGTGGTGGAAGTAATAGAAGGCGGACAAATTTCTGAAAAAGCAAAACATCCATATACAAAGTCGTTATTGAGCGCAATTTTTCCTGTACGTGGAGAACCAATTAAAATTAAGTCAGATAGTAATAGTTATTTTTATAGCAAAGAAAATACAGTAAGGCTTTTGAAAGCGAAGGAGCAAATTGAAAAAACTGTGAAGACGACTGAAAGCAAGAATTAATAAAAAAGAGAGGGTAATTTTCCAATGGAAGTGAATACATAGTAACAAAAAATTTTTCAGAAAAAGTAGAAGTATGAAATACAAATCCAAAGGAATAAAATTATACGGTTCAATAGAAAAATAATAGATTTATTAATTTCTAAAAATATAAAGTTTGATAAATTTCAATGTTTGGAATATAAACGAGATATATCAATAGATAATATTGAAACACGAATATTTAGATACTTAATATACAGGAAAAATTATTAAAATAAAATTTTTTATACAGGGTTGACAAATATAAAAAAGAGAGTATACTAATAGTAAAGAATTATAGGTGTTTTACAAACTTAATAAGGAAATCGGTTAGAATCCGATACAGCCCCCACTACTGTGAAGCTGACGAAAGTACACAAAACCACTGAAATATTTTGGATATTTTGGGAAGGGTATGAGTAGGATGAAGTTAGTCAGGAGACTTGCCTAATAATTTTTTATATAAAATTTTCTGGGAAGGGAAGATTTAATATACATCAATGTAAAAATAAATCAACGGTGATTTGTTCCATAAATATACTATGCGATGATGATATAGTTATTGTTGTGGAAGTTTTGACGTGTATTGGCTTCAGCTTTGGCTGATTTTTTTTTGGAACTTGCCGAAGGTTAAATTAAATTTGGAGGAGGAGAGAAAATGAAAAAGAGAACATTATTGTTTTTGGTTTTAACCAGCATGCTGTTAATAGGTGTAAATGGTTACTCAATGCACATTATGGAAGGTTTTTTACCTTTAAATTGGGTTATAGTATGGTTTGCAGTGTGTATTCCGTTTTGGATAATAGGAATAAAGAAGCTTCAATCTGTTTCTAAAGGGAGCGTGCGGGAAAAAATGACGCTTGCATTAGCAGGTGCATTTATATTTGTATTGTCTGCACTAAAAATTCCATCAGTTACAGGAAGTTCGTCACATCCTACAGGAGTAGGGCTATCTGCTATATTATACGGACCTTTTGTAACTTCCATTCTTGGAACAATCGTATTAATATTTCAAGCAGGATTGCTTGCACACGGAGGATTTACAACTTTGGGAGCAAACGCTGTTTCAATGGCAATTGCAGGACCAATTGTATCATATTTAGTGTATAAAGGATTTGAGAAAAAGAATAAGGCGTTAGCGGTATTTTTGGCAGCAGCGTTAGGAGATCTTGCGACTTATGTGGTAACATCAATTCAGCTTGCACTTGCATATCCATCTCCACAAGGTGGAGTAGTTGCTTCATTTATCAAATTTGGAGCGGTATTTGCAGTAACTCAGGTTCCTCTTGCAGTTATCGAAGGGCTACTTACAAACGTGGTGATGAATATACTTGAAAAATATAGCGTAAAAGAGGTGGAAGCTTAATGTCGGAAAATAAAAACAAAAGTGTATTTAAAAAGAATATTATTTTAATAATTGCAATAATTTTAATAGGTGTTATTCCTTTGCTTCTCGTAAAATCTGAATTTGGAGGATCTGATGACAAGGGAGAAGAAGTAATAAAAACTATAAAACCTGATTATGAGCCATGGGCTAAAAATTTAATAGAATTACCAGGAGATGAAACTGAAAGTCTGCTGTTTGCATTACAGGCGGCATTAGGTGCAGGAATTGTAGGGTATGTATTAGGCTATTTCAAAGGTGAAAGAAAAAATGCTAATAGATAAGGTATCTTACACAAATCCCATAAAAAATATAAACCCCGGAGTAAAGTTTATATTGTCAATGACGACATTAGTATTTTTACTTTATACTGGAAGTAAAATAGTATTTGTTTTTAATTTTATACTGTTTAATTTACTTCTTTTGTTTGTCGTAAAAGTGAAAATAGGTGACTTGTTAAAGCTGAACTTTATTCCGGCTTTATTTATTTTAACGACTGTAATTTCCTTACTGTTTATAAAAGCGGATATATGGACATTTTTACTACGTTCATTTTCCTCAATAGCTGTAGTTTATTTCCTTATTTGTTCTACTCCAATTATAGATTTGGACTATATATTTGCAAAGCTGAAGTTTCCTAAAATATTTAGGGAAATGTTTTTATTAATTTATAGATATATATTTTTATTATTTGAAAATAAGGAAAAATTACATAATGCACAGGAAGTAAGGCTAGGATATAGCAGTTTTAAAAATGGGATGAAGTCATTTCCGATGTTAGTAGTTGCTATACTAAAAAAAACATACTACTATAATCTGAATTCTATAAAGGCTGTGGAATCAAGAATGGGAAAGGAGTTCATTTTTTCTCATAGAAAATATAAAAAAATTGGGTTTGAAATAATATTCGTAATAATAATAGTTATAATAAATTTATATTTGGTGGTAAAATACAATGCTTAGACTTGAAAATATAACTTTTTCATACGACGAAGAAACAGAGGCTCTAAAAGATGTGACTTTAAAAATAGAAAAAGGTAAAAAAACATTATTTCTTGGGGAAAATGGCTCAGGAAAATCAACTTTATTTTTAATAATGAATGGACTTTTGAAAGCACAAAAGGGAAATATTTATTTTGAAGAGAAAAAAATAGAGCATAAAAAGAAAAATCTCGAAGAATTGAGAAAAAAAGTCGGAATAATTTTTCAGGATCCTGAAATACAGATTTTTGCACCTTTAGTATTTCAGGAAGTAGCTTACGGACCTGAAAATCTTGGATATTCTAAAGACGAAGTAGAAAAAAATGTAAACAGGGCAATGGAAGAAATCAATATAACAGATTTAAAAGATAGACCTTGTCATCATCTGAGCTATGGACAGAAAAAGAGGGTATCAATAGCTGCAATTACGGCAATGGAGCCAGAACTTCTTATTCTAGATGAGCCAACTGCATGGCTTGATTCTAAAAATACAAAAAGAGTATCAGAAATTCTAGATAATTTTTCCAAAGCAGGAAAAACAATGGTAGTATCAACGCACGATACAGATTTTGCCTATGAATTTGCTGACTATATCTATGTCCTTGAAAAAGGGAGAATTGTACGGCAAGGGAGCAGGGACGAGGTTTTTGAGGATTTTGAATTTTTGAAGAAATTAAATTTGAATATTCCAAATGTACTGAAAATAAAAAGTTATCTCAAGTATAAAAATCTTGATGAAAATGATTATTATAAATTTTTGGAGGAAAAAAACTTGCTATGAAAAAAATACTTATATCGGGAGCAATGAGTGGTGGTGGAAAGACTACAGTAAGCAGCATATTGATGTCAGCTTTTGAAAATGTGGCACCTTTTAAAGTTGGTCCAGACTACATCGACCCTGGCTATCATGAGTTGTTCACGGGAAATAAATCTCGTAATTTAGATGCTTTTATGTTTGATGAAAGTACGTTAAGGCATATATTTGAAACAGGAGCGAAAGGAAGCAATATCGCTATAGTTGAGGGAGTTATGGGGCTTTATGATGGAATTGGGCATGAAAAGGATAATTTTAGTACAGCTCATGTATCAAGAATACTTGATATACCAGTAATTCTTGTAGTTAACGCAAAAGGAATCTCCACAAGCATAGCTGCCGAAGTTTTGGGTTTCAAGCTGTTTGATAAAAATGTTAAAATAAAGGGCATTATTTTAAATAATGTTTCTTCTGAAAAACTATACTTGAACTTGAAGGAAGCGGTAGAAAGATTTACGGGAATAGAATGCGTAGGATATTTGCCGAAAAATGAGAAATTATCGGTGGAAAGCAGACATTTGGGATTAAAACAGGCTTTTGAATTGAAAGGCTCAAAAGAACTTGAGGAAAAGAAACAGCTGTTTAAGGAAATTGCACAAAATTGTTTAGATTTAGAAAAAATTTACGAAATAGCAGAAGAATTTGAAACAAAAAGCAGTATGGACAGTTTTGAGCCAATAATGGACTTAAAGAATAAATATAAAGGAAAACGTGTCGGAGTCGCTAAAGATGGTGCATTTTCATTTTATTACGAGTCAAATCTGGAACTAATGAAATTTTCAGGCTTGGAAATAGTAGAATTTAGCCCTGTAAAAGATGAAAAAATACCAGAAAATCTCGATATGATTTATCTTGGCGGAGGTTATCCCGAACTTTACTGGAAAGAATTGTCTGAAAATGTTTCCATGAAGGAAAGCATAAGACAGGCTTATGAAAATGGAGTAAAAATCTATGGAGAATGTGGCGGATTTATCTACTTAACAAATAAACTGAATTTGCTAGATGGAAATAGCGGAGATTTCTGTGGACTGATAGATGTGGAAATTTCTATGAAAAATAGGCTGAATATCGGAAGATTTGGCTATATAAATATAAAAACTGAAAATGGAATTCACACAAAAGGACACGAATTTCATTATTCAGAAATTTCTGTGGATAATGAAAAGGGAAAATTTTATAAAATAGAAAAAAATGATGGAAGAAATTGGACTTGTGGGTATAGGAAAAATAGCCTTCTAGCGGGTTATCCACACATTTCTTTTTATTCAAATATAAAATTTTTCAAATATTTAATTGAAAAATTGTAAAAAAAGCTATCTAAAATTTAAAAAATAATATATAATTGTATAGTAAAACTATTTAAAAATCGAACTAATCAAAGTTATAGTCAATCCACTTGAAAATTGTTGTAAAACTGTTAAAAAAGCAATGGATTGGCTATAGATACAGCATAAAGATTTATTCTAGTTTTAAACTGGAATTGCTGTATTTGAAATTTAAACTTAAAATATTGTTTGATTTTTTTTAGTTTAAAAACATAAAAAAATATTGGAGGGAATCAATTTATGTCGTATATTAAGGATCCGAAAGGGATAGAAGTAAGAAGTTTTGAAATGATTACGGAAGGATTAGGGAACAAGGTAGACCACTTTGCTGAAAATGAGAAGCCAATTGTGAAAAGACTGGTGCACACTACTGGAGATTTTGGTTATGCAGATATTACAGAGTTTCATAATGATGCGGTAAATTCGGCTATGGAAGCTATAAAATCAGGGTGCAAGATATATTGTGATACAAATATGATTGTTACTGGATTAAATAAAATAGGTCTTGCGAAATTTGGATGTTCAGCGTATTGTCTTGTAAATGATGAAGAAGTGGCAAAAGAAGCTAAGGAAAGAGGAATTACAAGATCGATGGTTGGAATTGAAAGAGCAGTGAAAGATAAGGATACAAAAATATTTTTGATTGGAAATGCTCCAACAGCCTTATTTAAACTGCTTGAAGAAATAAGCAAGGAAGGGGCAGAAAAGCCTAAACTTATTGCAGGAGTACCAGTAGGATTTGTAGGATGTCCTGAATCAAAAGCTGCACTTTCAGATTATGATGTGCCATTTATAAGAACTAACGGTACAAAAGGTGGAAGTACAGTAGCTGTGGCAGTATTACATGGAATACTGTATCAAATGTTTGAAAGAGACAGATATTAAAAAAACTACTAACAAAGGGAAGGAAGTAAAAATGGAAGAATACGTATATTTTAACGGTAGAAAACTAAGATATGGCTATACAACGGGAAGTTCTGCAACGGCAGCCACGAAAGCTGCACTTATGTATCTTCTGCAAGACGGAGAACAGGATATACCAGAAGTAACTATCGGACTTCCCTCAGGAAAATCTATAACAATAAAAGTAGATTCATTAAAAAAAGCAGATAACTATGCACTTGCATCGGTTTTAAAGGATGGGGGAGATGATCCTGACGTTACTCACGGACTTCAGATTTTTTCAAAGGTAAGTTTGCGTGATGATGCAAAAATAAATATTTTTGGTGGGATAGGAGTAGGGAAAGTTACCAAAAAGGGTCTTCCCATCTCTCCTGGAAATTCTGCAATAAATCCTACTCCTTTAAAAATGATAAGAGCGGCGGTGGAAAGTGTTCTTCCAACTGGAAAAGGTGCAGATATAGAAATTTTTGTGCCAAAAGGCGAAGAAACTGCAAAAAAAACATTGAATGCAAAACTTGGAATTATTGGTGGAATTTCAATTCTTGGTACAACGGGAATAGTAAAGCCGATGTCGGAAGACGCATGGAAAGCATCGCTTGCCATTGAATTGAAGATGGCTCTCGAAAATGCCGAAAATGGCGAGGCAATATTTCTATTTGGAAACAGGGGGAAAAAATATTTAACTGACAATTTTGAGGATAATACTTCATTATCTGTTGTAATAAGTAATTTTGTGGGCTATATGTTTGACAGGGCTTGCGAATTTGAGGCAAGAAAAATTTACTTTATTGGTGAACTTGGAAAATTTGTGAAAGTTGCAGGAGGGATATTTCATACACACAGCAGAGTTTCTGACGCAAAAATGGAAATACTCGCTGCAAATGCATTGCTTGTAGGCGAAAGCATGGAAAACCTGAAAAAGATAATGGCTTCCAACACAACCGAAGAAGCTGCAAAATACATTGAAAAAACAGAAGTTTACGATCTTCTGGCAAAAAAAGCCAAACAGAAATGTGAAGAATATTGCCGAAGAAACGGTTGGGATCTGGAAGTGGAAACACTTATTATTTCTGCTGAAAGAAAAGAGCTGGGAAGCAGTAAGAACTTTTTTGATAATTTTAAAAGAAAAGGGCTTTAAGGATATAGAAGTTGTTACGGTTGTTGTTAGCAGATTGAAAAAATCAGACTATACTATGATATTTGGAAAAATGCTATTTGTATAATAGACCTGTTAGACAGCCTAAGTTTTTTATTTTCACAAGGGGTTTAATACCCCTTGTTTCAGAATATTTGTTTTATCAAATTCTAAATGCAAGTTTAATTAAATTTATGAATAAATAAAAGCTGGTAAAACCTCATTGATAATTTTAAATTATAGGATTACATTCCTTAAAAAATTAAAAATTCCAAAATTTAAGGAATATATTCCGTAAATTTTGTCAATTCATAAAAAATAGGATTATATTCCATAAAATTTGATTTTAAAATAAAAAAGGGGTATAATTTAAAAGGAAATGAGGTGTTAAAATGATAAGGATAGATAGAAAAGAATATTTAGATTTTTTAGTAAAATCAAAAGACAGACAAATAATAAAGGTTGTGTCTGGTGTAAGAAGATGTGGAAAATCCACTCTTTTTGAGATATATAAAGATTTTCTACTTGAAAATGGAGTTGAAAAAAATCAGATTATATCTATAAATTTTGAAGATATGGATTATGAAGAGTTTACAGATTATAAAAAACTTTATGAATATATAAAATCTAAAATGATTGGAGATAAAAAAAATTACATATTTTTAGATGAAATTCAGCATGTGGATAAATTTGAAAAAGTTGTAGACAGCCTTTTTATAAAAGAAAATACAGATTTATACATAACAGGCTCTAATGCCTATTTTATGTCAAGCGAGCTGGCAACCCTTTTAAGTGGGCGTTATATAGAACTGAAAATGTTGCCTTTATCATTTAAGGAGTATTATCAGGCTAAATTAGAATATGAAAAAATGGAGCAAAAGGAAAATAGGACGTTAAAAACACTTATACAATATTATAATGAATATATAGTAAACAGTTCATTTCCTTATACTTTACAGTTAGACAGTGATTTAAAAAATATACATGAATATTTAAGTGGAATATATAATTCAGTGCTTTTGAAAGATATAGTCGCAAGATTGAAAATTTCAGATGTAATGAGACTTGAAAGTGTTGTTAAATATATATTTGATAATATCGGTAATTTGACATCGCTTTCAAAAATAGCGAATACCTTAACTTCAATGGGAAGAAAAACGGATGCAAAAACCATTGAAAAGTATATTAGAGGGCTTACTGACAGTTTACTTGTATATGAAGTTAGCAGATACAATATAAAAGGGAAAGAATTCCTGTCCACATTATCAAAATATTATGTTACTGATTTAGGACTCAGACAGATGATTCTAGGTAACAGAAATATAGATATGGGGCATATATTGGAAAATGTAATTTATCTTGAACTGATTAGAAGAAAAGGCAATGTATATGTCGGGCAGTTTGATAAAAATGAAATTGATTTTGTTATTGTCAATTCAAATGAAATTGAGTATTATCAGGTCGCTTTGACTGTCTTAGATGAAAATACTTTAAAAAGGGAACTGGATGCCTTTAAAAATATTAAGGATAATTATCCAAAGTATCTTATAACTTTAGATGATGTAATGGTGAATACTGACTATGACGGAATAAAGGTTGTAAATGCTCTGGAGTGGTTGTTATTTTTTGAAGAATAAATATTGAAATTATAAAAGGAGAAGTTAAAAAATGAATGAATTTTTAGAACCAGAGAGTTTTAATCTTGTCAATTTATTTGATAATGCTAAATATAGTGTTCCTGTGTATCAAAGACCTTATAGTTGGAGTGAAAAAGAGATAAAAAAATTATTAGATGATATCTTTTTAATTTTTGATAATAAAGATAATTTACAAAATGAAGAGCTGATTTTATTTATGGGAACCTTATTTCTTAGAGTAGGGAAAAACATTGGGAATAAATATACTGAATATGAAATTGTTGACGGACAACAAAGGATAACAACTTTTACACTTATACTAATGGTTTTATTAAATTATTTTTATCAAGAAGGAATAGAAGCTGACGAAATAAGAAAAATAGAAAATTTCTTTTGGAAGAAAGACGATAGCAGAAAAAGGGATAAAGAAAAAAGAGTTTTGACATTAGGAAGTGTCGAACAAAAAATATTAAATGAGTTATTTAATCAGCTATATGATAAAAAGAATCTTATGGAATTTATAGAAGATAGGCAAAATAATTTTGAAATTGATGAGATAACTAAAAATCTTTTGAAAAACATAGTGTTCATTGATAACTTTTTTAAAGAAAAATATTCTTCAGAAGATAGTTCAGAAAAATATCTTGATTTTTTTGATTTTTTTGAAACGAATATAAGATTTATAGCTATTAAAGTAAATGTTAATTTAATGAAACTTTTCAGTATATTTGAATCTATAAATGCAAAAGGTAAAAAACTTGAAGAAGTAGATCTAATTAAAAATTATATATTCCAGAATATAAAAGAAGAAGATTACAAAGAATATTTAGAAAAATGGGGTAAGTTAATAATAGAAACTTCAGATAACTTAATGGATTATATAATTGTTTATGTACGTGCGAATATGTCATACTATAGAAATAAAATAAAACTCGAAAATTTTAAAAAAATAATTGAAGAAGATGCTAAAAATTATTATAAAACAACTCAAAATGATGAAACAATAAAAAAATTTATAGATGAATTGAGTAAATATTCAGTTTATTATAGAGTTTTACATGATAAAACACTTTCTCGGGAAATTTTAGAGAAAATATCTAAAAAAGTATTAGTTTTTTATGAAATGAATAGAATAATGGAATATTCTCATACAAAAGCATTGTATTTCAAATTATTAACTTTGTACAAAGAAAAGAAAATATCAGAGGAGGAATTTTTTAATATTGTTGAAGTTGCATTCAAATTCATTCTCACTTATCAAAGTATAGGAAGTCGTGAAAGCAAAAGAACAATAGGAGTTTTCGCTGATGTTCAAAATAAAATTTATAATTTTCTAAATGACGATAATTTTCAAAAAAATATAGAGATAGAAATAAAAAATATTTTTTATAGAGAAATCAATAAACAGCTAATAGACAATGAAAGTTTATCCAAAAGTATAAAAGCATCTGCAACTTATCATAAATATCCAAAAGTAATAAAAATCATACTGGCTTATTTAGAAACATATGGAGAAAAAGGTATTGATTATGATAAATTTTATACGCTTTTAAATTCTATTGAAAGTTTGCAGTTAGACCATATATTACCACAAAATCCTAAAAAGGATAATGATAATTTTTCTTACTATATTGAAAATGATAATGTAATTTTTAAAAAATTTCAGGATTTTATTGAAAATAAAAAAGAGTTATCTTTATTAAAAGATGATTTTTATAAAGAATATTTAAATCGGATAGGGAATTTAAGATTGATATGGGCAAAGGAAAATAATAATAAGTCAAATGCAGTACTTTATCAAAATAATATTTCTTTCAGAGAAGATGAAGAAAAAATTAATACATATAAACAAATTAAAAAAAGAGAAGAAGAACTTATAAAGAGAATTTTAGATAAAAATGTACTTTTGAGTATGGATAATATTGATATTCATGAAACAATAAAAGATGAAGTTACATTGAAATTTTATGAGGAAAGTTGTGATTATAAAAATTTAGAACCTACATCTTTAGGAATTTTTGATAGTACGATAACTCTTAATGAATTTACTTATGCAAATTTACTTGTAGAATTTTATCAAAATCTTTATGATAATGAGAGAGATAAGTTTTTAAGGCTAGCTCAAAATAATTTTAAACTTCCTAGAGCTAAAAAAACATATATATCTATGGATAAATCTATGATAAAAAGTAAAATGAAAAATATAGAAGAAACAGTATTTTATGAAACTAATTTTTCATCTGAGCAGATTATAAAAATTATATTCGCTTTAAAAGATGAACTGAATTTACAGAATATAGAAATAATTTTAAGAGATAAATAATAAAATTAAAGGAAGTGAATATATAATGAAGAAATTTTATGGAATAGGAGTAGGAGTAGGAGATCCTGAAAATATAACAGTTAAAGCAGCAAAAAGACTGCATGAAGTAGATGTGATAGTACTGCCTGAGGCAAAAAGCGGAGAAGGAAGTACAGCCTTTAATATTGTAAAAGAATATGTAAAACCAGAAGTAGAGCAATTATTTCTGGAGTTTCCTATGATAAAGGATGTGGAAGCGAGAAAAGTTTTTAGAAAAAATAATGCGGATGTAATAAGTGCTGAATTGGAAAAAGGTAAAAATGTAGCGTTTTTAACAATAGGTGATCCAATGACTTATAGCACTTATACTTATGTATTGGAACATATTTCAGATGATGTGGAAGTTGAAACTATTGCGGGAATAACTTCATTTAACAGCATTGCGGCAAGACTTAATATACCGCTTATGGTTGGAGATGAAGATTTAAAAATAGTGTCTGTTAGCAGAAAGACTGATGTTCATAAAGAAATTGAAAATAACGAAAATCTAGTGTTAATGAAAATTAGCCGAGATTTTGAGAGAATAAAAAAAGCAATTATTGAAACAGGAAATAAAGAAAATATAGTTATTGTTTCAAACTGTGGAAAAGAAAATGAAGAAATTATTACAGACATTGAAAATGTTGAAAGTGTACATTATTTTTCTACATTAATTCTAAAAAAACAGGGAATAGAAGAATGGAAGAGATTTTTAAAAGCGTAAAAAAGTTAAAACCTAAAATAATCATATTTATAGTTTTACAAATTTTATTATTTATGTATTATTTTTGGATTGGAAAATATGATTGGGATTATGGTTTTGATTTGCCATTTCGATTATTTTTTGGAGGAATGTTTTCAATAATAACGGGAATAATTTTTGGCTTAATGTTTTATTTCATGGGGAAAAAAACCGAATATGAAAATGATAAAATTTTGAAATTACCGATATTTTTTATAATTTTATCAATAATATTATTGTTTAGAATAGATATTATTGGAGTTATAAAATTATGTTTTTACAACGGATTATTCATTTTAGGAATATTTAGAAGTGAAATAAAGATTAGAAGTTATTTGTCTAAAGTTTCTAAAATTATATTGTGGTTTATTGTAATGTATTTTTTAATTCCTATTCTTTCAATTATTTTTTCAATTTTCTTTGCAATCTTTTTTTTAATAATAGAAAGTATTTTGAAAATTGGGGGAAGTTTTGGTCAATATAGAATTTTAGTTCCATTTTTTCTTGTCAATGTATTTTTCGGACTTTTTATAAAAAAATATTTTGATAAAGAAGAAATTGAAGTTGTAAGAATATTGACAATAGCAGGCTGTCTAATAATTATGGGAATATTTATTTTTATGGGCTTTAACTGGTACAAAGAAGATTACCACGCAATAATTTATACTTTTCCGTATAAAGTTTTGATGTATTTAGAAGAAGGGGAGAATAGTGTCGAAAAATTTGGGATTGTAAAGACATTAGAGTCGAGGTACTTTGTTTATGCGATGATTGTTAATATGGGATTTTATTTGGGAACTTTGAAAATAAATAATAAAAATAAAAGGAAAAATTGTGTTGAAAACAAGATTGATGGGGATATTTAATAAGAAGTAGTTAAAATTTAAGAACTAAAAGAAAGAAGGAATTATTATGAAAAAAATATTATTTATTTTGTTACTTGGAGTAGCAATTCAAGGACTAGCAGAAACAATTGTAAAAGGAACTTATGATACGAAGAAAAAAAGATACATAGAATTAAGTCAAATTTTTGAAAAAGAAATAAATTTGAGTTATGTATTGCCAAATGATAAAAAGAATATAGTAACGTATAAAACTGAAAATTATGATATTTTAGTGAGAAAAAGTGATCTATTGGAATTATACAATAAAAATAGGGATAAAAAAGAAAATAATATAAAAAATAATATTTCGGATAAGGATAAAAAATTGGATTATGTTCGTAATTATATTGCTGAATTGGTGGAAAACAACAAAGCAGTTATTTATGAAAGAAAAACAAAAAAAGAAATAAAAAATATTGTAAAAGTAAAATACAATAACGATATTTACTATGATGCGGGAAGAGGTTCAAATTACGATGGTTATAAATTTTATACAGATAAAAGTTTGTCGCAGGAAATCATGAAATTTGATATCATAACACAATTTGGAGTTGCACTTCACAGCAGTTTGGGAGATAATCCGTATAATAGGGAATTGACAGAAAAGGAAAAAGAATATAGAGAAAAAAATGGAAATCATTTTGAAGAATTAAAGGGATTGTATGAGAAAGCCGTTCAAAATCCGAATGTTGAACAAAAAATTAGTTATTAGTTAAATATGTTTGATAAGTTATAAATTATTTTTAGAATTTAATATAAATAGAGGGTTAAAATGGGTAAAATTGAAAAAGGAATTGAGAGTAATATGGTTTATTTGCAAATCAAAGAATTGATGGAAAATGCGAGAAAACAGGTATCTGTAAAGATTAATAATATTCTTGTGCAGACTTATTGGAAAATTGGGAAAATTATTATAGAAGATGAGCAGGGAAATAGTGAGAGAGCAGAATACGGGAAAAAACTTTTAAAAGAATTATCAAAAAAATTGACAAAAGAATATGGAAAGGGCTTTTCGAGATCTAATTTACAAAATATGAGGCAATTTTATTTGAAGTATCCAATTTGCCAGACACTGTCTGGCAAATTAAGCTGGTCTCATTATTGTGAGATTTTGAGTATATCTGATGATAAAGAAAGAGCATTTTATGAAAGAGAATGAAATACGCACTAGGTGGGCTTTCTAATCAGATTTTTGCCTCAAAATACACGTTGTATATTCCTAATAAGGAAGTGTTTGAAAATGAGGTGGAAAAAGTTTTGAGGGAGTATGATAAGAAAATAAAATTAAAAGGAATAGAGAATGATAATTATGAATAAAAAAGAATTACCAAAGTGTTCTGTTGAAATAACACTTTCTTTAATTTCTAATAAATGGAAAATACTTATAATAAGAGATTTACTCGATGGAACAAAAAGGTTTGGAGAGTTGAGAAAATCTATAAACGGAATTTCTAATAAAGTTTTGACATACAATTTAAGAGAAATGGAGGAGGACAATCTTCTTATAAGAAAGATTTATCCTGAAGTTCCTCCAAAAGTTGAATATTTTCTTACTGAAACAGGTTACAGTTTAAAGCCAATACTGGAAAGTATGGACAAATGGGGTGTAAATTATCAAGAAAAAACAAAATACGAATAACTGAAATTGTATCAAAGTAATTATGGTTTTTCTATTTTAAAATTTTCATTGGTATAAGTTTTTAAATCAAAAGTCCTGATTTCTTCTACATCAATATAAAAAAGTTCAAAAATAGGATTGTCAGGAGTTTTAAAAAGTTCTTTTATTGCTGGATATTCGTTTAAAACTCTTGTTCTAAGATTAATATCATCAGTAAAATGAATATTTCCATTTATGGATATAAATGATAAATAATCTTTTAAATGAGAGAGAAAAGAAACGTAAGGACATTTTTTTAACTGTTTATAAACGTTTTTATTATTTGTAGTTGCAAGATATACTTTGTTTTTTTCAGAAAACAGATACTGAAAAATTCTTGTTTTAGGTTTGCTATCATCGAGTGTAGCTAAAATTCCGTAAGAGTTTTCTTTTAATATTTTATTATAATCAATCATCTCAATTTCCTCCAAATATAATTTATTTCGAGTTAGCTAACTGTGTTAATTATAATTTAAAATAGAAAAATTGTAAAGAAGGCACAATTTTATTACAAGGTAACAAGATGGTAACTTTAAGAAGGGGAAAATGTTATATTAAATTTTATTTATCAAATAACAATGTTGTATCTTATGAAATATGCAGGAAGTAAATATTTGATATTTGAAAAGCAAATAATAGGAAAAGAGAAAAAATGTTAGAAATAAAAAGAAAAGTCTATGATGATAAGGGTTGGTATGAAGAATATATTCAAGTTTTAAAAGACGGAAAAGAAATTCATTATGGTGAAAGTTTTGATTTTCCAAAATATAAAAATGGAAATTATGTATTTTATTTAAATTATGGAAATATAGAATATTATAAATTTTTTAAAATTTATTTGAAAAAATGGGAAGATAAAATTTATTTTATTCCGAAGTATAATTTTTGTAATGAGAAGATATATGGATATTCGCCGTTGGAATTTTTGGAAAATGAGATAAAAGAAATTTTAGAGAATAAGGAAGAAATTAGTAAAATCAAGAAATTGACAATAAAGGATATTTTGTGTGAATGGGCATGTAATAGTCAGTTTAGAGAATTTTGCAATAGTTTTGAAGATTATCAGAAAAAATTGGTTAATGAAATTTATTTTGTAGATAACGAGATAATTAATAATGATATTTCAGGAAAATTTGAAAAGATTTTTGAAATAAAAAACAAAAAAATAGAAAAAATAAATGTTGAAGAAGTTGAAAAACTTGATAAAATATCCGTTTATCTTGAAAATGGGAAAATCTGGGAAACGTTTTTTAAGAAAGATAAAAAAATATATTTGAATGCAGAAATATCAGTAAGTTTTTAAATAAATGAAATATTATAAAAACAAAAAATTAAAAAAGAAAGAGGTAATTTTATGAAAAAAGTATACTTCATAGGAGCAGGACCGGGAGATCCTGAATTGATTACAGTAAAAGGGAAAAAAATTGTAAAGGAAGCAGATGTAATAATTTATGCGGGGTCCTTGGTTCCAAAAGAGGTTATTGATTGCCATAAGGATGGAGCTGAAATTTATAATTCTGCTTCAATGAACTTGGATGAAGTGATGGAAGTTACGATAAAGGCACATAAAAAAGGAAAACTGGTAGCAAGGGTGCATACTGGGGATCCGAGCATTTATGGTGCAATAAGGGAACAAATGGATATTCTGGATGAATATGGGATTGAATATGAAGTAATTCCAGGAGTGAGTTCATTTGTAGCTGCTGCTGCTGCAATAAAAAAAGAATTTACCCTGCCTGATGTGAGTCAGACAATAATTTGTACAAGACTGGAAGGAAGAACGCCTGTCCCTGAATCAGAAAGTCTTGAAAGCCTTGCTTCACATAAATGTTCGATGGCAATATTCCTATCTGTGCAAATGATAGATGAAGTTGTAAAAAGATTATTAAAACATTACGATAAAACAACACCAATTGCAATTGTTCAAAGAGCAACTTGGGAAGATCAGAAAATTGTTATGGGAACATTAGAAACAATTGTTGAACTTGTGAAAAAGGAAAAAATTACAAAAACGGCACAAATTCTTGTAGGAAACTTTATGGGAAATGAATATTCTAAGTCTAAACTTTACGACAAAGCATTTACGCATGAGTTTAGGAAAGGGATTGAGGAATAATGAAAAAGCTAATAACAATAATTCTATTTATATTTTCTCTTCAAATTTTTGCAGGGTAATATCAAGTAACTAAGCAGAAAAATGTTACCTTGTCAAAAGAGCAGATTGAAGTGGAGAATAAAAAAATTGAAGAAAGATTGAATAATTACGCAAAGAAAGACTTGAAAGAGAGTCTGATTTCTGAATTTAAAAAAGTTATTAAGGATATACCAGAAGAGGGTTATTATATTTTGTTGGAACTTTTCTCACAGCTTTCTAATTTTATAGTTGAAAATACTAAAATAAAAATAAAAAATATAAAGTATTTATCAAATACTAAAGCAGTTGTAAAATCTAAAATAACAATGCCTTCATCTGATAGTTTTGATAATCTAAATGAAGGTGAACTAGAAAAAAAATTTATAAAAAAATATAATTTAAAGGAATTTGAAAATACAAATGATTTAAAAACGTTATCGAAACTTGGAATTTTAATGGCAGATTTTATAAAAAAAGAATTTAAAGAAAACCCATCTTATAGAGTTATTGAAGGAGATATTAACTTAGAAAAAGTTAAGAATGGTTGGGAAATCAAAGGAATATGAGCAAATGTTAAATAAAATGAAGTAATAAAATATTATTTATTACGTGAGGATTTTAAAAAATATGGAAATTATAAAACTTGAAAATCAGAAAAATGATTCTTTTTTTGAAGCAGAATGTTTTTTGCATATTGGAGAAGCAGAAGAAGATAAAAATTATGTGGCATTTGATCTGAGAAGGGAAGATGATCCGCTGTATAGCTGTTCTTATTATGATTTTGAGAAAGAAAAGGGAGACAAAATATTTCATTGTTTTGATGGGCAGGATTATTCGTGGAAATGTTACGAAAATGAAGTTACGAATGATGAAAAATTGAAAAATGAAATTTTAGGAAATTATGATATTTTGAGAAACAGCACAATTAGATATTTGAAAGAAATAATTCATAAAAATAAGGTTGATTTTTCAAAAAAATTAATTGAACTTCTTGAGAAAATAAAAGCGGGAGAAAAAATAAACAAGAAGGAATTTCGGATAGAACTGAAAAAAGTTGGACTGTATAAATCAATTTGGAAAGAAAAAATAGAAATTTCTGATGATATTGTAACACGGGAAATTGGTTTTGAGAAGATAATGAAATTTATTGAAGAAAATAATGTGAATAGTATTGTCTTTGAGAATGGCGAATTTTTGGAAAAGAAAGAAATGGAAAAATTTATTAGAGAATATATAATTGTAGAATTTCGTGATTTTAAGCCAATTAAAGATTTTGATATGATAAAAATGACTTTGGAAGAATGGAATAATCTCAAGAAATGGAAAAAATTGGAAGTAGAAAATAATATTATTGAAATTGAAGAAAAAGATTTTGAAAAAGATGTTTCGATTTACAGGTTAAATGGGAGAAAAATAAATGCAAAAATAGAAGTTACAGATTTTGTGGAAATAAAAAATAATTTTTTTCGTTATTTTAATAAATGGTTTAGTAAGGGAAAAGATAATAATTTGAGAGAAAAGACAGTTATAGAAGGTGTTATACGAGATGGGAGAAAGTTTTATAACTGGATTTTTTTTGATAAAAATAATAAGATTGTAACAAGAGAAGAATATGATGATTTTGGGAAAAGATGTGATTTAAAAAATAAGAGTTGAAAAATATGTAAAATAGTAAAAAAATAACATGATTAAAAAAACTGGACAATAGTTTGATAATCATGTTTTTTATTTTTTTATGTATTAATATTACTCTTTCTGTATTATAAGTTCTTTGTATTGTATCACATAAATTATTTTTTCGTAAGTTTTTGTGTTTTAAAATAATTTTTAATTTTAATATTTTTAAAAAATATGTTATACTTTTATAAGAAAGATAAAAGTTAAAACGAGGAGAGTTTATGAAAAAAATATTATTTGTGTTAATGTTAACAGTAATAGGAAATACGTTCACAGCACCAAAATCACAAAAAACTAAAAATACTAGAATAACAACAAGCAGAATATCAGAAAATGATAGAAAAGAAATTGAAAATACTGTCGAAATGGCAATGCAGCCGTTTATAAATATAGTTAAAAATACTGTAGAGACTGAAATTAATAAACAGTCTTCAAAAATTCCAATAGACAGTTTATTTCCAAAAGATTATGTCATGAGTAGTGCTTTGAAAAAGGAAATTGGGAAAAAATATACAGATGAAATAATAAAAGTTGTAATAAATGGTATGAAACCAAAAATTGTTGTAAAAAAGATTAACTATGTTTCTCAAAATGAAGTTCAAGTAAATTATGAGATGAAAGTCAAAAATTTAGATAAAGTTTGGGATTTACTAGATTTTGATGAACAAATGGAAAAACAATTTTTAACAAAAATAGGAGTCAAAAGTATAGACGAAGCAGAAAAAATTATGAAAAATAAAGGAAATGATGAATTAAAGAAAAAATATTATTATGTAATGCTAGATGAAATGGTAAATTTTGTTAATGAAGAAATAAAAAAGACAAAAGAGGAAGAAATCTGGATAGACGATATGTCAGTTACGGTTAAAAAAATAAATGGGAAATGGCAAGTTCAAGATACAAATAATTAGAAATAAGTTTAATAAAAATAAATTAAAAAATAAGGAGAGTAAAGATGAAAAAAATATTATTTTTGATTATGTTAATAGTTATGGGAAACACTTTTGCAGAAAATAATCAAGTGCAACAAAATGTACCAGTAAAAACAGTAGAAAATGAAGATATGGAAATAAAAAGAGTACTTTCAAGTAGATTACAATCGTTTTTTTTCACAATTGTAAATGCTGGAATACAAGATAATGAGAAAAGACTCGAAAAAGAAGCTTATAATAGATTATTTAAAAAAGACTATATCATAAGTAATGCATTAAAATATGAAATTGTAGACAAATATATAAGAACAATTTCAAGAATTACAGCGAGAGAAACCCCATTAAGATTTGACATAAAACAAATAGAATATCTTTCAGATGATGAAGTGGAAGTAGTTTATGATATAAAATCTAAAAATTTGAAAAATGTTTCGGATATGTTGGATTTGGATGAAGAAACAGAAAGACAAATTATGGAAAAAGCTAAAATTAGTAGTGTAAGTGAATTGGAACAAATTATGAAAAATAAGGGGAATGAACCAATAAAACGAAATTACTACAGTATTGCAATAACTAAAAGAATAAAAATGTTTGAAGCAGAAGTAAAAAAAATAACTGAAGAAGAAATTTTAGTTGAAAATGCACCAGCAACATTGAAAAAAATAAATGGAAAATGGCAAGTTGATAGTTTAGAAAAAAAATTGAAAGGTGCTAAATAAAGAAATGTGAACTACACTTAAAATTTTGGAAACAAGATAACAAGTGTAGTTTTTTCTTTCTAAAATAATTAATAAGAAGAAAAGTTAAACTAAATACAATAAACCAAAGATTACTTTATTAAACAATTTTTTATATAATTTAAAAAATAATTTTTAAAATTATAAAATAAAGTGTTGACAAAATGGAAATTTTTTTGTATAATGGTTCTTGTCTTAGGAAATAATTGTTGGGCTGTCGCCAAGCGGTAAGGCACTGGACTTTGACTCCAGCATGCAATGGTTCGAATCCATTCAGCCCAGCCATTTTAATTATAAAATATGTGATGTATAACTACTAATTTTTATAGTGGTTTTTTTTATTATAAAAAAACGAAAAAATTATATAATTTTTAGTAATTCTAGTATAAAATTTTATTAATTTCTGACTGTTGAAAATTAAACAAAAATATGGTATACTCAAATTGTATAGAATAATATATTTTTTAATATATTAAAATTTTTAGGAGGTATTATTAAAATGGCAGTTAAAGTAGCAATTAATGGATTTGGAAGAATCGGAAGATTAGCATTAAGATTATTAGCTGAACAAACAGACAAATTTGAAGTGGTGGCAATTAATGATTTGACAGACGCTAAAATGTTAGCACACTTATTCAAATATGATTCATCTCAAGGAAGATTCAACGGAACTATCGAAGTTAAAGAAGGAGCTTTCGTAGTAAATGGAAACGAAATTAAAGTTTTTGCAGAAGCTGATCCTGAAAAATTACCTTGGGGAGAATTAGGAGTAGACGTAGTATTAGAAGCAACAGGTTTCTTTGCAACTAAAGAAAAAGCTGAAAAACACGTAAAAGCAGGAGCTAAAAAAGTAGTTATTACTGCACCTGGTGGAAATGATGTTAAAACTGTAGTTTACAATGTAAACCACGAAATTTTAGATGGATCTGAAACAGTTATTTCAGGAGCTTCTTGTACAACTAACTGTTTAGCGCCAATGGCTAAAGCATTAAATGATAACTTTGGTATTGTAACTGGTACAATGACAACTATCCATGCTTACACTGGAGACCAAAACACTTTGGATGCGCCTCACAGAAAAGGTGACTTAAGAAGAGCAAGAGCTGCAGCTGTAAATATCGTTCCTAACTCTACAGGAGCTGCAAAAGCAATCGGATTAGTAGTACCTGAATTAAACGGAAAATTAGACGGAGCTGCTCAAAGAGTACCTGTTCCAACTGGTTCATTAACTGAATTAGTATCTATCTTAGAGAAAAAAGTAACTGTAGAAGAAGTAAATGCAGCTATGAAAGCAGCAGCAACTGAATCATTCGGATACACTGAAGAACAATTAGTATCTTCTGACATAGTTGGAATCCACTTCGGATCATTATTTGATGCAACACAAACAAAAATCGTTCAAAACGGAGATACTCAATTAGTTAAAACAGTATCTTGGTATGACAACGAAATGTCTTATACAGCTCAATTAATCAGAACTTTAGGATACTTCGCAAGCAAAATTGCTAAATAATTGATTTTAAACTGAAATCTTAAAAATTAACTTTGAAGATCGGCTAGAAATAGTCGGTTTTCTTTTTTTATAATGGATTGTATAATAAAATGCAGCAAATTTAAAATAAAATAAAACTCATAATAATTTCGTGCATTTGTTGCGAATTTTAAGTGAATTGACTGTATATTTTATAAAATATATGTTATACTATATAAAATTATTTCAAAAAAGTTACTATAGATAACAAGGAGATATTTTATGGTTAAAATAGAAGTAGCAAAACCGATAAATTTTAATGAACTTATCACATCTAAGGAAGCCGAAGTTGTAAGTATGAGAATCTTAAATCAGTCAAATAGCTATATTTCTTTATTCTCTTTAGCAAAAGATGAGAAAATAACTGCAGAAGCTATGCTCGGAAATCGTTATTATTACTGCTTTAACGGTAATGGAGAGATTTTTATTGAAAATAATAAGAAAGTAATTTCCAATGGAGACTTTCTTGAAATCACAGCAAATCATAATTACTCTATCGAAGCAAGAGATAATTTGAAGTTAATTGAAATTGGAGAAAAGATAGGAGAAGGAAATATGGAAAATAAGACATTAAAAATGCTGGAAAGTGCAAGTGCTTTTAATCTTGCTGAAGTTGTTGAATATCAGGAAGGAAAAATTGTAAGCAAAAATTTGGTAGCAAAACCAAACTTAGTAATGACAATTATGTCTTTTTGGAAAGGTGAGAGCCTTGATCCACATAAAGCACCTGGAGATGCTTTGGTTAATGTGCTTGATGGGGAAGGAAAATATTACGTTGATGGAAAACCATTTGTTGTAAAAAAAGGTGAAAGTGCTGTTCTTCCTGCAAATATACCTCATGCTGTGGAAGCCGAAACAGAAAATTTCAAAATGTTATTAATACTTGTTAAAGAATAAGAATTTTATCAAAAAAAAATATATAAATTAGACGTATTGACCCCAAAAGTTTGGACAAATTTAATTCTTATTTTATAAAATTTGTGATATAATAATCTAAAATTATAACTTTGCTGTTAAATTCAAAAATTTTAAAATTTGGAGAAAATATGGAAAATAAAAAAAACATGAAAAAGTTTTACGATACAATCGCAGAAAAATATGATTTTATTTTTTCACTTTCAGATGTTCAGAAGAATTTTTTTCAAAAATATGTTACAGGTAAAAAAGTGCTTGATGTGGGAGCTGCAACAGGTAATTTATCAAAATTTCTGAAAAATGAAGGATATGATGTAATTTCGATTGATATAAATGAAAAATTGATTGAGCAGGCTAGAGAAAAAAATGTTGATGTAAAAAATTTGGATATGATGAGAATTGATGAATTGGAGAAATTCAACACGATAATAAATGTTGGAAATACATTACCGCATTTGAATAGCAAAGGTGAGATTTTTTTATTTTTACAAAAGGCTTATTCACAGCTTGAAAATAATGGAAAACTGATTATCCAGCTAATAAATTTTTATAAATTTTTTGAAAATCAAAAATCTGAATCTGATTATTTGGGGAATTTACCATTAATTCAAAATGAAAATGTCAAATTTGAACGTTATTATTACAAAAATTCTGATAATAATGTGATTTTCAAAACTATTTTGGATGATAAGTTTGAAAATAAGGAAGTTTTAACAAATGTCAATTATTTTGATTTTATGAAATTTTTTGAACAGTTAGGCATAAGCAATGTAAAAGTATTTGGCGGATTTAATGAGTCTGAGTTTATCTTGGAAAAATCACAGCCTTTAATATTTGTGATTACAAAAAAATAATTAAATTTAGTTAGAAATATGTTGTAAATGTATGGATTTTTGTAAAAATTAAATAGAATTTTAAATAAAAAAATAGAGTATACGTTCTCTTGAAACAACGTAAATAAATAATAAAGGAGAAATTTGTAATAATTAATGAATGTAATTATTATAAAGTAAAAAATAAAAATGATGGAATCTTTTAAAAATTTTATAAAGGTAACTTTGATAGGAGCTCCACTTTTAAACAAAATGATTGGAATATTTCTTATATCAATGCTGCCTATAATTGAGCTTCGTGGTGCAATACCGATTGGAGCGGCTATTGGATTGCCCTGGTACTTAAATATGATTGTTTCGATTGTTGGAAATATGCTTCCTGTACCATTTATTCTGCTGTTTTCAGTAAAAGCCTTTGAATTTATGAAAAAACATAATATTATGGTAAAATTTATTGAAAAAATAGAAAATCGTGCGAAAAAACGGAGTGAAGGGCTTGCAACAGGAGAATTTATTGGTTTAATGCTGTTTGTAGCAATTCCGTTTCCAGGGACAGGTGCTTGGACAGGCGCATTAATTGCGGCGTTGCTTCAATTTAATAGAAAAAGATCATTTTTTTACATTGGATTAGGAGTCGTAATAGCTGCAGCAATAATGACTTTAGCGTCTTACGGTGTAATAAGTCTTTTTGCACCGAAACATTAAAAAAAATTAAAACGGCTGTTGAAAAATAAATGTTTTTGTGATAGAATTACTTAAGAGTTAAAAATAGTTAAGGGAATGTTTTGGTTTCGACAGGATAAAAAGATTATTATTGGCAAGTAAGCGGGAGCTTTAAAATCCAACTTAAAAATAATCGGAAACGATAATTACGCATTAGCTGCCTAAGATAGCGGCTCATCTCTTTTGGGAACGCCATTTTTCCATTAGATGATGTCATTTTTAATGGCTTACTCAAATGTATGATTATGTCATTTGGGGAAATCTTATAATCTCGCCTTTAGACTTTTGTCTGTTTAATATCTAACGGTTAAAGCGTTAAATAGACTAAACTTGTAGAAGATAGTAAGAACTTTTTATTTTGGACACGGGTTCGATTCCCGTCATTTCCACCAAAACAGAACATAAAAATATAATTATTAAATAGCTGAGAACGGGTTGAACAACTCGTTTTTTCTTTTTTTAAAAATACTTTATTGAAAAAAACAAAATATTAATATATAATGGATTTATAAAAAGATTTGGAATTGAAAGGAGAGTGTAATTTTAGGTCAAAGTGTTATTTTGAGAATAAAAATTACAATTTATAAATAAAATGAGAAATTATGATGTAATTGTAGTTGGTGCTGGACACGCGGGAATTGAAGCGGCATTGGCATCAGCTAGATTAGGGTTGAATACAGCAATTTTTACAATAACATTAGATAATATAGGTGTTATGTCTTGTAACCCATCAGTTGGAGGGCCTGCAAAAAGCCATCTGGCTAAGGAAGTTGACGCATTAGGTGGAGAAATTGGACGAAATATGGATAAAAGTTTTGTACAAATGAGAATTCTGAATACAAAAAAAGGACCAGCAGTTCGTTCGTTAAGGGCTCAGGCAGATAGAAAAATTTACGCAAGGGAAATGAAAAAAACAATAGAAAATCAGCAAAATTTAGATACTGTTCAAGATATTGTCACAGAATTAATTGTAGAAGAAGTTGGAATTTTTGAAGGTAATTCTAAAAGAATTGAAAAAGTTATAAAAGGGATAAGAACTAAGACAGGAATGGAGTTTTTTGCAAAAGCGGTTGTACTTGCAACAGGAACATTCTTAAGAGGGCTTTTATACATTGGAGATAAAAGGGTGAAAGGTGGAAGAATGGGAGAGTTATCGGCAGATGAGCTTACAGATTCCTTAAAATCTTTAGGATTTAAAATGGACAGATTCAAGACAGGGACACCTCCTAGACTTGATATTAGAACATTAAATCTGGAAAAGTTGGAAGAACAGCCGGGAATAACAGGTATTCCATTAAAATTTTCAATGAGAACTCCAAATAGTGAAGTTTTAGAAAAACCTCAATTATCCTGCTATTTAACACGGACAAATGAAACAACGCATAAAATAATACTTGATAATTTGGACAAAGCGCCAATGTATAATGGAAGTATAAGCAGCACAGGGCCAAGATATTGCCCGTCGATTGAAGATAAAGTTGTAAAATTTAATGATAAAGACAGCCATCATCTGTTTTTGGAGCCAGAAGGATTTGACACAGCAGAAGTCTACATAAGTGGACTTTCCACAAGTTATCCCGCTAGTCTACAACAAAAGATAGTAAATACAATTGATGGGCTCGAAAATGCACATATAATGCGATACGGGTATGCTGTGGAATATGATATTGTAGACCCTAGCGAACTTGACTACACTCTTGAAACGCGTAAAGTAAAAGGACTTTATTTAGCTGGGCAGCTAAATGGTACAAGTGGTTATGAAGAGGCAGCCGCACAGGGAATTATTGCAGGAATTAATGCAGCTTTAAAGATTAAAGGAGAAGAGCCGTTTATTTTGGATAGGGAGAGTTCATATATTGGGACAATGATAGACGATTTAATAAATAAGGAATTGTTTGAGCCATATAGAATGTTTACAGCAAGATCTGAGTTTCGCCTTGTTTTACGTGAAGACAACGCTGATATAAGACTTTCTGAAAAGGCTTATAAAATTGGACTTCTTGATAAAAAATATTATGATATTGTACAGGAAAAGAAAAAAAATGTTAAGAAAACAATAGAAAACCTTGAGAATATAAAACTTGGAAGCAGTAACCAAAGGCTTATGAAAATTCTTGATAAATACAATGAAAGTCTAAAAAGTGGAACGACTTTAAAGGAAATTTTACGCCGTCCAAAAGTTACATATCAGGATATAAAATATATTGCTGAAATCATTGAAAATGTACCAAATCTAAATTTTGACGCTGAAACTGAATATCAAATTGAAGTTCAGACAAAATATGAAGGCTACATCGCCAAAGCTATCCAAATTATGGAAAAACAGCAAAAATTGGATGATAAAAAAATTCCTAAAAATTTTGACTATGACAGTATGAAGGGAATTACAAGAGAAGCAAAACAAAGATTAAAAGAAAATAGACCATATAATGTAGGACAGGCATCCAGAATGTCTGGAGTAACGCCAGCAGATATTTCTGTGCTGCTAATGTATTTAGATGGAGTTTTAAAATAAATCTGGCTATTTTAAAATCAAACTAAAGAAAGCTTTTATATATTAATGGGATGTAAGGAGAAAAAGTGGAAAATATAAACGAAGAAGCCAATTTAAGAGAATATTTCTTAAACTTGCTTTCAAAATCAGAAATTAAAGTACCAGATAAAAAAATTACACAAATGCTGAAATTTTTGGAACTTTTATATAATAAAAATCAAATTATGAATTTAACAGCAATTCGTGAGAAAAAAGGAATGCTGGAAAAACATTTTATAGATTCCTTGCTTTTAACAAAAGTTATAAATGATGACGAAAAATCTTTTATAGATGTGGGAACAGGTGCTGGATTTCCTGGGCTTGTACTTGCCATTTATTATCCAGAGAAAAAGTTTTTGTTAGTAGATTCAGTAAGAAAAAAAATAGAATTCATAAATGAAGTAATAAAAGAATTAAATTTACAGAATATAACCACAAGTTTTGAACGTGCAGAAGAATTAATAAAAGATAGAAGAGAAAATTTTGATGTTGCTCTTTGTCGAGGAGTAGCCAATTTAAGAATAATACTGGAGTATATGATTCCATTCATAAAAGTAAATGGACGATTTTTACCACAAAAATTAAACCTAAACGAAATAGAAGAATCGAAAAATGCTCTAAAGATTTTAAATGCAAAAATAAACAAAACTTTTGAATTTAATCTTCCAGAAAGCAAAGATACAAGAATAATATTGGAGATTATAAAACTTCAAAAAACAAATATAAAATATCCTAGAAAAGTAGGAATACCAGTAAAGAAACCTTTATAACTACAAAAAATGCAAATTTTTTGAAAAAAAGTAGTTGACAAATAAATTCAGTTATGATAATATATATCCTGTCGATACGAAATCGTGTCGCAGGACAATTGAGATAGGAATAGAAGAAGCAATAATGTGTAAAAGATAAATAACAGTCAAGAGCTCTTGTTGTAAAACAAGATTCTCGTCAAGATAAAGGTGAAACTTAAATATATGTAAAATATATTGAATGAAGAGTTTGATCCTGGCTCAGGATGAACGCTGACAGAATGCTTAACACATGCAAGTCTTTGGCAAATCTGTGCTTGCACAGGCTAGCCAAGGCGGACGGGTGAGTAACGCGTAAAGAACTTGCCCTGCAGACAGGGATAACAGACGGAAACGACTGATAACACCTGATACAGTTGCCGGCACGCATGTGCCTGGCAATGAAAAGAGATGCTGCGGGAGAGCTTTGCGTCCTATTAGCTTGTTGGTGAGGTGACGGCTCACCAAGGCGATGATAGGTAGCCGGCCTGAGAGGGTGAACGGCCACAAGGGGACTGAGATACGGCCCTTACTCCTACGGGAGGCAGCAGTGGGGAATATTGGACAATGGGGGCAACCCTGATCCAGCAATTCTGTGTGCACGAAGAAGGTTTTCGGATTGTAAAGTGCTTTCAGCAGGGAAGAAGAAAGTGACGGTACCTGCAGAAGAAGCGACGGCTAAATACGTGCCAGCAGCCGCGGTAATACGTATGTCGCAAGCGTTATCCGGAATTATTGGGCATAAAGGGCATCTAGGCGGCCAGACAAGTCTGGGGTGAAAACTTGCGGCTCAACCGCAAGCCTGCCCTGGAAACTGTTTGGCTAGAGTGCTGGAGAGGTGGACGGAACTGCACGAGTAGAGGTGAAATTCGTAGATATGTGCAGGAATGCCGATGATGAAGATAGTTCACTGGACGGCAACTGACGCTGAAGTGCGAAAGCTGGGGGAGCGAACAGGATTAGATACCCTGGTAGTCCCAGCCGTAAACGATGATTACTGGGTGTGGGCATGAAGAGTGTCCGTGCCGAAGCAAATGCGATAAGTAATCCGCCTGGGGAGTACGGCCGCAAGGCTGAAACTCAAAGGAATTGACGGGGACCCGCACAAGCGGTGGAGCATGTGGTTTAATTCGACGCAACGCGAGGAACCTTACCAGATCTTGACATCCTACGGATGCCTGTGAGAACAGGCAGTGCCTTCGGGAACGTAGAGACAGGTGGTGCATGGCTGTCGACAGCTCGTGTCGTGAGATGTTGGGTTAAGTCCCGCAACGAGCGCAACCCCTATCGTTAGTTGCCATCATTAAGTTGGGGACTCTGGCGAGACTGCCTGCGAAGAGCAGGAGGAAGGTGGGGATGACGTCAAGTCATCATGCCCCTTATGATCTGGGCTACACACGTGCTACAATGGCCGGTACAGAGAGCTGCAAGGCGGCAACGCCAAGCGAATCTTTAAAGCCGGTCCAAGTTCGGATTGAAGTCTGCAACTCGACTTCATGAAGCTGGAATCGCTAGTAATCGCAGATCAGCAATGCTGCGGTGAATACGTTCTCGGGTCTTGTACACACCGCCCGTCACACCACGAGAGTTGTCTGCACCTGAAGCTGCCGGTCTAACCGCAAGGAGGAAGGCATCTAAGGTGTGGACAGTGATTGGGGTGAAGTCGTAACAAGGTATCCGTACCGGAAGGTGCGGATGGATCACCTCCTTTCTAAGGAGTTAATTCATTACACTGCTTCTTCGTATATCTTTATAGTCTTTAGGACAATGGGAAATGAATAGTAGGTAAAAGATTACAATGAAACTGGAGTAAAAGTTATTCTGGATAAAAAGCTAACAAGGGCACACGGAGGATGCCTAGGCAACAACAGCCGATGAAGGACGTGATAAGCTGCGATAAGCCGGGAGAAGATGCACATAATCGTTAATCCCCGGATTTCCGAATGGGAAAACCTGCATGCCTGGAGGGCATGCGTGAAAACGGTAAGCCCGTGAACTGAAACATCTAAGTAACGGGAGGAAAAGAAAGTAAAAACGATTCCCTAAGTAGCGGCGAGCGAACGGGGAAAAGCCTAAACCGTGCCAGTGCCAAGCGGACAGCATTGCTGGCACGGGGTTGTGGGACTTCCATCAACGGATTGTCATAATGTTTAAGCTGTATGTATGTAAGTAGAATCAGCTGGGAAGCTGAACCAAAGAAGGTGATAGTCCTGTAGAACATAAAATACATATAGTGACTGGAAGCACCCGAGTAGCGTCAGGCACGAGGAATCTGGCGTGAATCAGCGTGGACCATATCACGCAAGGCTAAATACTGCTGTTGACCGATAGTGAAGAGTACCGTGAGGGAAAGGTGAAAAGAACCCTGAGCAAGGGAGTGAAATAGAATTTGAAACCGTGTGCTTACAAACGGTAGGAGCACTTTATGTGTGACTGCGTGGATTTTGGTTAATCATCCTGCGAGTTATGATTAGTGGCAAGGTTAATAAAGCGGAGCCGAAGGGAAACCGAGTCTTAACAGGGCGTCAAGTCGCTAGTCATAGACGCGAAACCTAGTGATCTAGGCCTGTCCAGGCTGAAGCTGAGGTAAGACTCAGTGGAGGGCCGAACTCACCGCCGTTGAAAAGTTGGGAGATGAGGCAGGTCTAGGGGTGAAAAGCCAATCGAACTAGGAGATAGCTCGTTCTCTCCGAAATGCATTTAGGTGCAGCCTTGACGTTAAGATATGTGGGGGTAGAGCTCTGTATGGTCTAGGGGGCGTACTGCTTACCGAAATCAAGCAAACTTCGAATACCATATATTAATAGTCAGGAGTGAGTCCGCGGATGACAAGGTCCGCGGACGAGAGGGGAACAGCCCAGACCGCCAGCTAAGGTCCCTAATTATGTCTAAGTGGGAAAGGAGGTGGATATTCACAGACAACCAGGAGGTTGGCTTAGAAGCAGCCATGCCTTAAAAGAGTGCGTAATAGCTCACTGGTCGAGAGTATCTGCGCCGAAGATGTAACGGGGCTAAGACATAAACCGAAGCTGCGGAGGCGTGCCTGCACGCCTGGTAGGAGAGCGTTCTGTAGGCCGTTGAAGGAATGCCGCAAGGCCATTCTGGAGGTATCAGAAGTGAGAATGCAGGAATGAGTAGCGAGAAGGCGGGCGAGAATCCCGCCGGCCGGAAGTCCAAGGTTTCCAGGGGAAGGTTTGTCCGCCCTGGGGAAGTCGGGACCTAAGCATAAGCAAAATTGTGATGGCGAATGGAAAACAGGTTAATATTCCTGTACCACTATTATCGCTTGAGAGACGGAGTGACGCAGGAAGGTATGTGAGAAGACTGACGGAATAGTCTTTCTAAGGGCGTAGCATGGACACGCAGGAAAATCCGCGTGTCTAAATGTGAGACCTGACGGGGAAGTGCATTGGCATAAGTCACAGATCCTACACTGCCGGGAAAAACTTCTATCGATGAGAAGTAGTGCCCGTACTGTAAACCGACACAGGTGGACAGAGTGAGAAACTTAAGGCCGACAGGATAACTCTAGCTAAGGAACTCTGCAAAATAGCCCCGTAACTTCGGGAGAAGGGGTGCCTGATATACCTGAGAGGAGAAACGCCTCAAGGGGAAACAGGTCGCAGTGAAGAGTCCCAAGCAACTGTTTACCAAAAACACAGGTCTATGCTAAGCTGAAAGGCGACGTATATGGGCTGACACCTGCCCAGTGCCGGAAGGTTAAGAGGAGGAGTGAGAGCTCCGAATTGAAGCCCCGGTGAACGGCGGCCGTAACTATAACGGTCCTAAGGTAGCGAAATTCCTTGTCGGGTAAGTTCCGACCTGCACGAATGGTGAAATGATTTGGGAGCTGTCTTGGCTGGAGACCTGGTGAAGTTGTAATGCCGGTGAAGATACCGGCTACCTGCAGTAGGACGGAAAGACCCCGTGGAGCTTTACTGTAGTTTGGCATTGGGTTTTGGCTGTGTGTGTATAGGATAGTTGGGAGACTGTGAAGCTGAGGCGTCAGTTTCAGCCGAGTCGCCGTTGGAATACCAACCATATGCCGTTGAAATTCTAATCCGGTAACGGAGACAGTGCTAGATGGGCAGTTTGACTGGGGCGGTCGCCTCCCAAAGAGTAACGGAGGCGTTCAAAGGTTCCCTCAGGCTGGATGGAAATCAGCCTAAGAGTGCAAACGCATAAGGGAGCTTGACTGCAAGACTGACGGGTCGAGCAGGCACGAAAGTGGGAGTTAGTGATCCGGCGGTTCCGTATGGAAGGACCGTCGCTCAACGGATAAAAGCTACCCCGGGGATAACAGGCTGATACTTCCCAAGAGTCCATATCGACGGAAGTGTTTGGCACCTCGATGTCGGCTCGTCTCATCCTGGGGCTGGAGAAGGTCCCAAGGGTTGGGCTGTTCGCCCATTAAAGAGGCACGCGAGCTGGGTTCAGAACGTCGTGAGACAGTTCGGTCCCTATCCACTGCAGGCGCCTGAATACTGAAAAGATCTGACCTTAGTACGAGAGGACCGGGTTGGACAGACCTCTGATGTACCAGTTGTCACGCCAGTGGCATGGCTGGGTAGTCACGTCTGGAACGGATAATCGCTGAAAGCATCTAAGCGAGAAGCCGACTTTGAGATGAGTATTTGCAGTATCCATGGAGAACACATGGTTGATAGGCCAGGGGTGTAAGTGCAGCAATGCATTCAGCTGACTGGTACTAATATTACATCTGCTTTTTAATTAATCTTTTACTACTACTATTTATTTCTCATTGTCTTAACTTGACAATTTAGTTTTTAAAGTTTGGTGATGTTAGCAGCAGGGATACACCCGGTTACATTTCGAACCCGGCAGTTAAGTCTGTTTACGCCTACGATACTTGGATTCGTCCCGGGAAAATAGGTAGTTGCCAAACTTTTTTCTTTTGTGTGTCTCCGTAGCTCAGCCGGTTAGAGCATCTGACTGTTAATCAGAGGGTCGTTGGTTCGAGTCCAACCGGGGACGCCATTTTTTTTGTTAAAAATATTCAAAAAGTAGATAAATTTTAAAATAAAAAGAAATAGAGGATGTGCATATATTAATAAATGGTTTTGTAAAGATGAAGATAATATAGCATTATGAAAAATATAGATGACTTGGACAGGATACTTTCTGAAAAAAGTATTTTGTCTTTTTTTGTTTATAGGGTGATAACTTTTGTTATAAAAATGGATAAATAGTATTTGTTTTCTTTATTTTGTACTTTATTTTTGATATACTGTAATAAATATATTGGAAGATGTTTGAAATTACGGGAGAAATAGTATGGATAGGATTATGGATATTTATGAAATGATGAGAAATGTTAGAAGGATTTCTTTTAAGGCAGAGAGTTTGGAAGGGTCTTCGACAGGTTGGAATTATGTTGGTAAAGGGAATGTTGTGATTAGAGAAGAAGGAGATAGGTTGTATTTTATTGAAGAAATTATTCTGGATAATGATATTCGGTATAGTGATAGAAAATTATGGGAGTTTAAGGAAAATTATATTGGATTTTATAGGTTTAGAAATGGTGATTATGAGAAGATATTTGAGTTTTTATTTTGTGATGGGGAATTTATGATGAAGAAAGAATATTTGTGCAGTCCTGATTTATATTATGGAGAAATGAAAATTTTGGATAATAGAATTTGTTTGCTTATAAAAGTAAAGGGGGAAAAGAAGAATGAAGTTTTAGAATACACGTACTTAACATAGAAATTTAGTCAATTCAGGACTTTTGAAAAGTGTTGAAGTAGAGTGTGTTTAGTGTAGGCTTGTTTGATAACTATATGTATTTAGAATTTAATAAAATAAATATTCTGAAGCAGGGGTGTTGCCCTTTGTGGAAATGAAAAAACTTAGGTTAGAGAATACATCTAGTATACTTGATACTAAACGTTGTTTAAATAATGAATTTATTAAACCTGTTCGATAACTATGTTGAATTTGAAAATGTAATGAGATAAATATTACTCTGAAGGGAGCGAGACATCTTATTAGAGATAAAAAATATAAAGTTGCCTAACGAGTCTATTAAAAATATTTTTAGCAAGAAATTAAAATGCAGTTTTTGCTTGTTAAATTGATTATAGAGTTAAAATCTAGAATTTATATTAAGGAATATCTGAAAATTTTCAAAATGATGAATTTTTAACAAATTTTCTAAAATCAAAATTGTGCTTTGTACAATTTATAAAACAAAAAAAATTAAAAATAACATAGATTTTGAGTTTTTAAACACAGCCTATTTTTAAATATTAGACTTGTTTGGAAATTATATGGATTTATTCAATTCACTTGAAATTGAAGGAAAAAAATTTAAAATATTGAAATAAAGTAACTTAATTCTAAAAAAATTACTAAAAAAATAACCGCTGTCTTTTACAACAACGATTATTTAAAAATTTTAACTATTTTCTTTCAAATTATATTTTTTTACATAGTCTTCCATCATTTGTACTGCTATTGGCCTATTAAACCTTCTCGCAAATTCAATTACTGTTAGTCCCCATTTATCTTTTAATAAAAGAGGAAGTCCTGGTTGAGAAAATATCAGTTGGTATAACGGTAACATTTCTATTTCAGGAGTGCCGATATTAAATAATCCTTTGAATGAAACCGTTTTCTCTTTCTTATAAATTGTTGTTATATCTGCCCCTTTTTCCAATAATGTTTTACACAATATTGTCATTTTTATTATATCTTGTCGTCCATGATAAAATAATGGAAAGAACAAACTCATCCCGTCTTCTCTTACTATCTTAACATCTGCCCCTTTATTTATTAAAAAATTAGTAATTTCATAACGTGCAGTACTATCATTATTTGCTAATGCATCAAATAAGATACTATCTCCCGATGCATCTCCAATTTTTTCATCTCCTTTTTTGAATATTTCTATAACATCTTTTAATGTTCCAAATCTTACTGCTGCCCATATTGTTTTATATTTTGACATTTTTATCTCCTTTTTTAATTTTAATGCTTCATTTTTGTTTTTAAAAATATTTAAAATTTAAAGTTGTTTTTATTTTTGTTCTAGTATTCTTAATAATTGCCTTTCAGGACTTCTACTAGCACACATCTATTGTTTATATTCTTTTCAGGATATTTGTCTATATTTTTTAATATATTTTTCTTTTCTTTTTCTGGTACTGAAATATATTTTATTTTTGCTTCCTTATCAATTCCAAATGCTATTCCAAATAACTTTCTTTTTGTATAGAACCATTTTTTTCCAACTATTTCATAAGCATAGTCTTTCGCTTCTCTTAATGAAGCAAAAAATTCATCTTGATTAGCAATTTCTCGCATTTTTCCATTTTTGTCATCTATATAAAATTTTATTTGCCTTTCTTTAAAAATCTTATAATTTTTTTCATAGTATTCTTTTCTGTTTGCCATATAGCGATTATTTGGACAATTCGATACATTTATTCTTGCTTTATTTAAATGATTTTTATAAAATAGACCAATAGCAATTATAAAAGTAAATAACAATAATAATTTAAAAAACTTATTCATAGTTGATCTCCTTTCTTTACTTTATTCGTATTTTCAAATTATATTTTCTATATTATTTATATAATCTAGTTTAGATTTTAATACAGGAAAATTTTTAGTAAAATTACTCTTTTTTAGAAGTTCTTTTTATAAAAGAATTTAGATAGCGGTTATTTTTTTTTCTGCTATAAATCATTATTCGAGAATAATTTCTTTTTTTCTTTATGTTAGAAAATCTGTCTATCTTGTTTAATATTATGTAGCGTTTAATTAATTTTAGAATGTTAAATAACTCTGTGAGTATTGGGAGCAGGAGTATTATAAAAATTAGCAAGTATGATTTTGAAAAATAGGATACGAGAACGTTTATTATGTCGTAGCCTTTTTTTAGATTTTTGTCAAAAAACAGACTAAAGATAAAATCTCTTATTAGTAGCGTTTGAATCAAGGCTATTGGAAACATTAGCAGTTTTATTGTTCTGAGGATTGAAAAAACAGATTTTTTTATTGTTAGAGTATTTTTTTCATTTAGCATTAATTTGGATACTATTTTTTCTTTTTCTTCAAATGGAAAATTGTAGTATTCGTATTCTATCAAAATAAAAATTATTAAAAATGTAAACAAAAAATTATTTATAATTTTTTTGATATTTAAGCTAGTTCCCATCACACCAAAATCACTAATTTTTTTACTTTCATCCCGTAATTCAAAATTATTGTTTAATATTAAAGTTTCACCAGTTTCCAGCTTAATTATTTTTCCATATACTTCTCCTTCAATAATTTTTTTATTTTTTAGTTTTATTTTTACGGTATCCCAGTTGAAATAAATTATCTTTCCTTTTAGCCATATTGTTTCATTTTTTTCATTTATAAAAGATAAATTTACATTGTTATTGTCGTCAATTACCGTATCTGTGATATTTATATTTCCCTTTTGAGAGTTTTCGTAAGTAAGAATTTTTAAATTTTTATCTACTTTCCATTTTGTTTTTCCATCTTTGTTTACAATTTCGAGAGTGCTGTTTTTTAACTCGTCTATTGAATTTATTTCTGCGTTTTTTATTAGAATGGATTTTTTATTTAATATTTCAAGTTCGTTTTTGTAAGAATTAAGGAAGTAGCCTACTCCAAAGAAAATTACAGCCATTAGAAAAATTTTTTTAATACTATAGTCGTAAAAATAGGCAGTAAAAATTTTCTTTTTAATAATAAAAGTTATAAGCATTGACAAAAACGACAGTATTATTATAATAACAGCTGAAGCATATATAAAGTAATTGTAGCCTTTTAGATTTAACGCAAGATTTAAAAATGAAATATAAAATAGGACTATTAGCAGAAACCTTAAAACATATCTATTTACATTTATAATTTGTATTTTGCCATTTTTTATATTTTGAATTTTTTCCAATTGCTTATTTATTTTAGTTTTATTTGTATTTTTTAATTTTAGCTGATTATTTAGCAAGGTTGATTTTTTATTTAGTTCATTTAATAATTTTGGTTCATTTTCCAGTTCTTTTTTTCTTTTTTGTATAAAAAATTTTTTGAAAAATTCGATAATTTCTATTTTACTTTTAAATAGTTCTTTCATAAGTTACCTCTCCTGCTATTAAATTTTGTTTTGTTATTATAGCATTATTGTATTATATTTTCTATATATTCATTATAGAGAAAATTTTTAAAATAAAAGAATTGTAATGAAAACGTAAACGAAAGAGAATTATCAAAAAAATTAGGTAAAATGATAAAAGTATAAGATGAGAGAAGGAAATATTATAAAAAAGTTGATTGGAATTTTAGTTTTGATTTTACTTGGAATGAGAGTGATCAGATGTGAACTTTTTGATTATAAAAGATTTGATTTTTTATAAAAATGGAATATAATAACAGTAATAACACTTTAAGTATTATTTAGGTTTTAGAAATTGTAAAATTTTATCAGTGGATTTTATGAGGGTGGAAGTACATATTGAAGGAAAATAGAAATATGAAATAAATGGAGGAATATTGTATGGCAAAATTGAAATTTCCAGATAATTTTTGGTGGGGATCGGCTACTTCTGGACCACAGAGTGAGGGAAGATTTAATAAAAAGAACAGAAATATATTTGATTACTGGTTTGATACAGATAAGAAGGCATTTTTTGATGGTGTAGGACCAAATGTGGCTTCAAATTTTTATAATAGCTTTAGGGAAGATATAAAGTTGTATAAGGAAATAGGGCTTAATTCACTAAGAACATCGATTCAATGGACACGGCTAATAAAGGATTTTGAAACTGGGGAAGTTGATGAGGATGGAGTGAGATTTTATACAGAGGTTATAGAGGAATTTGAGAAAAATGGTATTACTCTTGTGATGAACTTGTTCCATTTTGATATGCCAATAGAATTGCAGGAAAAATATGGTGGCTGGGAATCAAAGCATGTGGTTGAATTGTTTGTAAAATATGCCAGAAAATCATTTGAACTGTTTGGGGATAAGGTGAAATACTGGACAACATTTAATGAGCCAATAGTGCCTGTGGAAGCACAGTACATGTATCAGTTCCATTATCCGCTTATTGTGGATGGGAAAAAGGCTATGCAGGTTTTATATAATACAGCACTCGCTTCAGCAAAGGCAATTGAGGAATTTAGAAAAACAGAGCCGCTGAAAAAAGATGGGGAAATAGGAATAATTTTGAATTTAACCCCATCATATCCAAGGAGTGAAAATGAAGAGGATGTAAAGGCTGCGAAAATATCAGATGTGTTTTTTAATAATTCATTTTTAGATCCTGCGATTTATGGCAAATTTCCTGAATTACTGATAGAAATACTGGAAAAGGACGGAGTCTTGTGGGAAAGTACAGAAGAGGAACTAAAAGTTATTGCAGAAAATACAGTTGACTTTCTAGGAGTGAATTATTATCAGCCAAGAAGAATAAAGGCTCGAAAAACGGAATTTGATATTTCTAAAAATGGCTGGCTGCCTGATAAATATTTTGAAAATTATGACATGCCAGGGAAAAGAATGAATATTTACAGAGGATGGGAAATTTATCCGCAGGCGATTTATGATATTGCTAAAAATATTCAGGATAACTATAAAAATATAAAATGGTTTATTTCAGAAAATGGAATGGGAGTTGAAGGAGAAGAAAAATTTAAGAATGAACAGGGGATAATTGAAGATTACTACAGAATAGATTTTTTTAGGGAACATCTGACACATCTTCATAGAGCAATAGAAGGAGGCTCAAACTGTTTTGGCTATCACACTTGGACACCGATAGACTGCTGGTCTTGGACAAATGCCTACAAGAATAGATACGGATTTATCTCGGTAGATTTGCCAACACAAATAAAAACGATAAAAAAATCAGGATACTGGATAAAGAAAGTTTCTGAAACTAACGAAATTGATGGTTGGGATATTAAAAAAAATTAATAAATATTTAGATACTTATGGTAAAATTACTTTAAAAATATACTTAAAAATTGAGGTTATTTTGCTGAAATTTTAGGTTTATATAATTTTTCCAGCTTGACTCTAAGCGGATTTGTACATAAGATAAATTCTTTTAGAAAAATTTGAAAAAAAAATAAAAATGTTGTGAGATAATACATATGTGACAAGAATATACAAAAAAAGAAAGGTTTCTGATATTAATGTAAATCTACCAAACCACATTAAGGAGAAACCTTTCATATGAGTAGTATATCAGAAATATACCGTGTTCGTCAACGGGCAATTGAGTATGCAATAAAACATAATAATAATTCAAAGGCAGCAGTGAAGTATAAGACATCACGTCAGCAGATAAAACGTTGGAGAGACAGATACGACGGCACAGTCCAATCTCTTCTACCAAAAAGCAGAAGACCTAAAAGCCACCCAAACCAGCACACGCAAGAAGAAATAGAACTGGTTATGAAAAAATACAGGAAATTTGGCTATGAAGGGCTGGCAGAAGTTTATGTCAAAGCAAGAAATGAAGGCTACGGCCGTACATACGATTCAATGTGCAAGATAATAAGGAAAATGAAGGGTAATGCCAAAGAAAAGCTTAAAAAGCTACATAAAAGAAAAAAGAAGGTTGAACAGGCTAAGTACCCTGGGGAAAGAGTACAGATAGACATAAAATATGTTCCGGAAGAATGCATACAGTTTGGTACACGTGACCAGAAGTATTATCAAATAACGGCATTAGATGAATATACAAGAAAAAGAGTGTTAAGAATAGCAGATGAAAAAAGTACCTATCAGACTGCAAAGTTTCTAGAGAACTTGGAAAAGGAGCTGGGATTTGACATAAAGAAAGTTCAGACAGACAACGGGAAAGAGTTCACAAATTCTGAAAGTGATAAGAAAACACTGTTTGAGCTGAAACTGGAGGAGAAGGGGATAGAGTACGTGACAACCCGTCCATATTCGCCATGGGAGAATGGAAAAGTGGAAAGAAGCCACAGGCTTGACAGCAAGTACTATGGGGACAAGAAATTTAAAAGCAAGGAAGAACTGTTAAGGGCAATAAGGAAATACAATACAAGATACAACAACATATCAAGAAAAGTACTAGGCTTTAAGAGTCCAAATGAAGTATTAAAAGAGTACAAGGAAAATCAGTAGGTTAAAGATATATTAGGAAAGAAATATTTTTTTTAATATATTTTTGTAACAAATGTTTGACATCTATACAAGAAAAATTTGAAAAAAAAATAAAAATATATTGAAAAAATGCTCTTCAAATGATATAATTTTATAATACGAATAATTGTGAAAAAAGTATTAAATTAGATAGGAATCTGGAGAAATTTTATGAATAAAGCTGAAGTGTTTCAAAGTTTCTTTAATAAAGTAGAAATATCAGATTTAGAGATAAATAATATTTCGATTAACTCGAAAGAACTTGGTAAAAATGATATTTTTGTTGCTATCAGAGGTGGGAACAATTTTGTTAATGAAGCGTTGGAAAAAGGTGCTTTTGCTGTTTATGACAGTAAAACTTTAAAAATAGATGAAAAATATGCCGATCGTGCATTTTTTGTAAATGATAGTGTTGAATTTTTACAAAATTTTGCTAGGGAATGGCGAAAAAATTTAGATATAAAAGTAATTGGAATTACGGGAAGTAATGGAAAAACCACTGTAAAGGATATGATTTACCATTTACTTTCACAAAAATATAAAGGAAAAAAGACTGAAGGGAATTACAATAATCATATTGGATTGCCCTTCACTTTGTTGCGTGCTGAAGAAGATGACAAATTTATTATTTTGGAAATGGGAATGAGCGGCTTTGGAGAAATTGATCTTCTTGGGCAGATTGCATTGCCTGATATTAATGTAATTACCAACATTGGGGAATCACATCTGGAATTTTTGAAAACAAAGGAAAATGTATTTTTGGCGAAAACGGAAATTATCCCATATATTAAAAATACACTTGTAATCAATGGAGATGATGATTATTTAAAAAATGTAAAAGCTGAAAATATTGAAGTTGTAAAGGCTTTGAATCTAGGAAATAATGAGTTTAGAGAGAAGACGTCTGATTTTTATTATGGGGACGTTCATTTTAACGAAAATGGAACTGATTTTTTTCTGAAATATTTTGGAAAAATTTGTCAAAGCACAGTTGAGAGAAATTATAAGACGAATGTTCTGGGAGAACATAATGTATTAAACTTAGTTATGGCAATTGCTGTGGCTAAACAATTCGGAATGGAAGATAAAATAATCAGTGAAGCTGTGAAAAATATTGGCTTGACTGGAATGCGGTTTCAAATAATTGAAAACGGGAATACAACATATATCAATGATGCCTATAATGCAAGTCCAATGTCTATGGAGAAATCACTTGAAACATTTTCCCAAATATATAACGACAGGTTAAAAGTTGTGGTTCTAGGGGATATGCTGGAACTGGGAGAAAATGAACTTGAACTTCATAGCAACCTTTTTAATACAATAAAAACTACAAAATTTGACAAACTTTATTTATTTGGAGAAAGGATGAAAAGCCTATTTGAAAAAATAAAGGAAAATGTGGACAATGGGAATTTAGAAAATGAAAATTTGAAAAACAGGGAATTTGGACATTTTGACCAAAAGGAAGAAATAAAAGAAAAAATAAGACAGATTTCGGAAGAAAAGGCAGTGCTGCTAAAAGCATCACGTGGAATGAGATTAGAAGAAATTATAGAAAAATAGATATTAAAAAATGAGAAAGGAGAAGAGTTTTTTTATTGTTGCATAATTTATTTGAGTATGGATTATTGAGTAAAAAAATTCTATAATAAAGAATGTTATATTTACTGCAAGAGTTATTTATAAATAACTGGAGAGTTTTACGTATTTTTAAATCAATAATGTTGAGAGCGTCTGTGGCGTTTATGATTGCATTTTTATTTATGTTAATTTGTGGGAAACCTTTCATTGCTTGGCTTAAAAAGAAAAAATACGGAGATACAGCAAGAGAGGAAGGGCCTAAGTCACATTTTGACAAGTCGGGAACGCCTACAATGGGAGGACTTTTAATAATTGGCGCAATTTTATTTGCAACTGCTATCGCTGGTAATTTTACGAATAAATTTATTGTATTTTTGTTTATAATTACAATTTTATTTACAACAATTGGATTTTATGATGATTATTTAAAATTGACAAAGCACAAGAAAGGGCTTTCTGGAAAGAAAAAAATACTGGGACAATTGATAATTACAGCATTAACATTTGGATTTGTATATAAATTTGGACTTGTAAGCAAAACAATTGATTTTTCAATAATAAATCCATTAATTAAAAATTCATATTTATACATAACTCCAATTCTGTTCTTTATTTTTGTGGCATTTGTAATAATCGGCTCGTCAAATGCGGTAAATTTGACAGATGGACTGGATGGACTTGTGAGCGGACCTACAATTGTGGTAAGTATCACGCTTTTAATTATTACTTATTTAACTGGAAACGTAAAATATGCAAAATATCTAAATCTTTATTACGTTCCACAGGCAGCTGAAATGATAGTTTACTTAGCGTCAGTAATTGGAGCTTTAATTGGATTTTTGTGGTACAATTTTTATCCAGCACAAATGTTTATGGGAGATACAGGTTCTTTAACATTAGGTGGAATTTTAGGAATTATTGTTATTTTTATAAAGCAAGAGCTGTTATTACCAATTGCTGGATTTATATTTATTATAGAAGCTTTGTCAGTTATGATTCAAGTCTGGCATTTTAAAACTTTCGGAAAAAGAGTATTCAAAATGGCACCAATTCACCATCACTTTGAACTACTGGGATTACCTGAAACAAAAGTTACAATAAGATTCTGGATTGTTTCAATAATGACATGTCTATTAACATTTGTAATTTTGAAATTAAGATAAATAAAGCGGGGGATTTTCCCCTGCAAACTAATTAAATTATGTTTTTATTTATTGTTTCATAAAAAATGAAATTGTAAATAAGAATATAATAAATTTATTTTTATAAAAACTAATTTAGTTGAGTACTTAAGAATTTGGAATTTAGAAATATAAAATAAATAATAGAAAGAGGAAAAAATCACATGGATAAAAAGGGAATTGTATTTGGTGCTGGGTTAAGTGGGCTTGGTGCTAAAGAATTGCTAGAAAAAAATGGATATGAAGTATATTTGATAGATGATAAGGCTGCAATGCCATCGGCAGAGGGAATTAGGCTTTTGAATGAGGAAAAGGTTGAATTTATAGTAAAAAGTCCTGGGATTCCGTGGAAGGCAGAACTTTTGAAAGTTGCCAAGGAAAAAGGTGTTAAGATTATTTCAGAAATTGATCTGGCTTATAAATATGTGGATAAAAATATAAAAATTATTTCGTTTACTGGAACAAATGGAAAAACTACGACATCTACTAAAATGGCAGAATTACTTAACTTTGTTGGATTTCGCGCAAAACTTGCCGGGAATGCAGGTTTTTCATTTGCAAAACTGGTGGCTGATGAAGAAGAGCTGGATTATATTGTGCTGGAGCTTAGCAGCTACCAACTGGAAAATAATCCGCAAATTCATTCAAATATCGCTGGAATAATCAATTTAACTCCAGATCATTTGACACGATATAATTCGGTAGAAGATTATTATATTACAAAGTTTGCGATTTTTGATAAGCAGACAGATGATGACTTTGCATTGATTAATCTGGATGATGAAGTTTTTGCAGAACTGTATGAAAGAAGTGAGATAAAGGAGAAAATAAAGGCTCAAAAAGTTTATTTAAGTAAAGAGGCAAAAGGGACAGTTTTTGTTTATGAAAATAATATTCGTATAATGAAGGATTTGAGTAAACGGGTTGATGAATTTCAGAATTTTGGTAAAAAAATTGATGAAATTTCAGAAATTTTGTTAAAAACTGAAGAATTGTCATTAAAGGGTAGACATAATTTGGAAAATATGTTATTTTTGATAAGTTCAGCAAAAATATTAAATGTAGAAAATAAAAAGATAGCAGAATTTTTAAAATCGACAAATGCATTGGAGCATAGGCTAGAAAATTTTTTTGTAAAAGAAAATACTACATTTATTAATGATTCTAAGGGAACAAATGTAGAATCAACATTAAAAGCAATTGATTCATTTAATAATTCGATTATTATGATTCTTGGTGGAGATGATAAGAAAATTGATAATATGCCTTTGATTGAAAGAGTTAAGGAGAAAGTTGATTTTGTTTATTTAATTGGAGATAACGCTCAGATTTTGATTGACGGTATGGAAAAAATTGGATATAAAAATTATAAAAATTTGGAAACAGTTGAAAATGTACTAAATTACTTGAAGGAAAATGTGGATTTTTCACAAAATCAGACAGTACTATTTTCACCTGCAACATCGAGCTTTTGCCAATTTAAAAGCTTTGAACATAGAGGAAAAGTCTTTAAGGAATTGACACAAAAAATTTTAGGGAAATAATTTTTATTTTTTAGAAAAAAATGTAATTTAGGAGAAAAAAGTGAATAGTAAAAAAATATTGGGAACAAGTTTTGTAATTATTATTATAATATTTTCAGCATTGAGCCTTATAACCATAGCAAGTCTTAGTTTTCCAAAAGGGAAAGAAGGTTATTATCAATTAATAAAACAGGGATTGTGGCTGTTTTTAGGTTGGATATCATTTTGGATTACAGCTAATTTAAATTATAAAAAATATAAGGGTATAGCTAGATATTTATATGTTATAGGGCTTTTTGGTCTTGTGTTGGTTCTGATTGCAGGAAAAGCAAAAAATGGAGCGACACGTTGGCTTGAAATCGGATGGCTTTCTATACAGCCTTCAGAATTTTCAAAATTATTTTTAATTATTATGTTATCCACACTTGCGTACAAGTATAAAACTCAAAATAAAATAAAGAAATTTCCTAAAATATCAAGTGGAATTATGATGTTTGTTGCATTCATATACATGAGTCTTATTTTATTGGAAAAGTCTTTTAGTAGCACAGCACAAGTTACAATAATAGCGTTGACTTATTTATTTATTTCAGAAATAAAATTTTCAATAATTTCTACTTATGCTGCAATAATAGGAATTGGTGGATGGCTTGCAATAACAACAACTGGGTATAGAGTAAACAGACTTATTGAATATAAATCTAAAGATGGCGGAGGACAAACTGCTGAATCACTTATTGCCATTGCAAATGGTAAACTTAGTGGAAGATTTTATGGGAATGGTTTACAAAAATATAATTTTTTGCCAGAAATACATACAGATTATATTTTTTCAGGATTTGCTGAAGAAAATGGATTTTTAGGAGTTTTATTTTTATTAGGATTGTACGCAGCTTTGCTAATCATAATAGGAATTGCCTTGAGAAAAATAAAGGATTTGTATGCAAAATATCTTTTAAGTGGTATTTTCATAATGCTTACCACTCAGATAATTGGAAATATAGCGGTCGCAAGTCAGTTAATACCATCAACTGGAATACCTCTTCCAATGATGAGCTATGGTGGGAGTACAATGATAGTGGTTATGTTGACTCTAGGAATTGTTTATAATATACTGCGGGCATTATATAAGCAGGAAATGGGGAAAAACCTTGATAAACTAAGGGAAATGGATTATTTCATGTAGAACTGAATTTTGACTAATAAATAAAAACGAGAGGGAAATAAAAATGGAAAAAGTAGTATTTACTACAGGAGGAACAGGTGGACATATCTATCCAGCCTTGTCAATTGCGAAAAAAGTTAGAGAAAAAGGCATAGATACATTGTTTATTGGAACAAAGCATAGAATGGAAAAGGATATTGTTCCGAATGAAAATTTTAGATTTATTGGGCTGGATATATTGCCTTTAAGAAGTATAAAATCAGGATTTAAAATGATAACGGCAACGGCAAGTGCAATAAAACTGCTAAAAAAAGAAAAGCCTTCAAAAATTGTGGCATTTGGAAATTATATAACAATACCAGTGCTAATAGCGGCTAATGTGTTACGAATACCATATTATTTGCAAGAGCAGAATCATACAATGGGTCAGGCTAACAAATGGTTCTACAAAGGTGCAAAAAAGGTATTTATTGCCTTTGAAAATACACTTGAAAGTATCAAGGAAAAATATAAAAGCAAATTTGTTGTAACGGGAAATCCGTTGCGGGAAGAATTTTATGGGAAAAATAAGCAGGAGGAAAGGCAAAAACTTGGAATAAAAGATAATGAAAGAATGATCCTTATTATAGGTGGAAGTCTTGGTGCAAAAAACATAAATGAAGCAATTTTGAAAAAGTGGAAGACAATAACAGAAGATGATAGAATACGCTTATTCTGGGCAACTGGAAAAGATAATTATGAAGCATCAACTTGCAAAATAAGAGATTTTGGAACAGCAGTAGTTGAACCATATTTTGAAAATGTTCCAGAATTAATGGCAGCTTCTGACATTGTAATCTGCCGTGCAGGAGCTTCGACTATTTCTGAACTTATCCAGCTTGAAAAACCATCGGTACTGATTCCATACGATTTTGTTGGACAGAAGGAAAATGCAGATGTGCTGGAATATGCAAATGGCGCAAAAATTTTTACAAATGAAACAGTGGAAGAAGCGATAGATGAAGCCTTGTCAATCGTTCGACAGGCATCAATGCTGGAATTTATGAGTGAAAATGTAAAAACCTTGAAAAAAGGAAATTCAGCAGAAACAATTGTTGGAGAAATGGGACTTTAAGAACAAAAATTAGGAAAAAAATTTGGAGGAAAAATGCTAACAAAAATAAATAACGTATATTTTAGCGGAATAAACGGAATTGGAATGAGCGGACTTGCAAAAATTCTGGCAGCAGACGGATTTAACGTGGCAGGTTCAGATCTTGAAAGAAAGCCTGTAACAGAAGATATGGAAGAAATGGGAATAAAGGTTTATATAGGACAAGTTGAGGAAAATGTAAAAGACAAAGGAATAGATTTATTTGTATATTCAACTGCAATTAAGGAAACAAACCCTGAGTACAAATACATTGTAGATAATAATATAAAAAAAATAAAAAGAGGGGAACTGCTTGCTGAAATAATGAACAGATTTGATGGAATCGCTGTGGCAGGGACTCACGGAAAAACTACAACAAGTTCAATGATGAGCGTAGCACTTTTGGAAAAGGAGCCATTTATAGTAGTTGGGGGAATTATTCCAGAAATAAGAAGTAACAGCCAGATCGGTAATTCAGAATATTTTATTGCTGAAGCTGATGAAAGTGATAATTCATTTTTATACATTAAACCCAAATATTCAGTTGTAACAAATATTGAAGCTGATCACTTGGATCATCACGGGACTTTTGAAAATATAAAAAAATCATTTGAGCAGTTTATAGACAGTACAGAAAAAATAGCGATACTTTGTAAAGATACGGTAGAAAAAGTTGGACTTAATATAAAAAATAAAAATGTAGTTTGGTATAGCATAAAAGATGAAATTGCTGATATTTATGCGAAAAATATAAGAGTAGAAAATGGAATAACAAATTTTGAAGTTGTAAAAAAAGGTGAAGATTTAGGAACATTCAGCCTAAGCATCCCTGGAGACCACAATGTTTCAAATTCACTTCCAGTAATTTATTTTGCACACGAGTTTAAATGTAATATGAAAAAAGTAAAAGAAAGAATCTTGAAGTTTAAAGGTGCAAACAGAAGATATCAAGTTATTTATGACAACAATCTGAGATTGATTGATGATTATGCTCATCATCCGACAGAAGTAAAAGTAACAATCAATGCGGCACACAATACTGAAAAAGGAAAAGTGACTGTAATTTTCCAGCCTCACCGATACAGCCGTACAAAATTTTTCTTTGATGATTTTGTAAATTCATTAAAAGATGCTGACGACTTGATCTTGCTTCCAATTTATGCGGCAAGCGAAGACAATACTTATGGAGTAAGTTCAGAATTACTTGCAGAAAAAATCGGAGGAAATGTCAGAGTGCAAACTCAGGAAGAAATAGAAGAAATAATAAAAAATGATACAAATAGTGGGAATACCTATGTGTTTATGGGAGCTGGAAGTGTATCAAAGGTGGCTCATGAGATTGCGAATGATTTGAGAAAGATGGAAAAATAAGAAATAAAATCCAAAGAGGGAGAGAATAAAATAAAAAATGGAAATAATAAAAAATGCCAAGATGAAGGAATATTCAAATATGAAAGTTGGCGGAACTGCAAAAGAGCTTATTTTCATAGATGATAAAAAAGAATTAAAGGAAATTTTGCAAACTAGAAGTAATATTTTTCTTTTAGGAAATGGGACAAACACTCTTATTAATGATGGAAATTTAGATATAAGTTTTTTATCATTAAAAAGATTGAAGAATATAACAGTTGAAGAAAAAAAAGGCGACTACAATCTGGTAAGAGTGGAAGCTGGGCTGGACTTGGATGATTTGATAGATTTTATGGAAAAAAATAATTATTCAGGGCTAGAAAATATTACTGGTATTCCGGGATCTGTTGGTGGGCTTGTAAATATGAATGGTGGAGCTTATGGAACAGAAATTTTTGACTGCATTGAAGAAGTGGAAGTTTGTAAGAACGATGGAGAGATTATAAAAATTAAGACAACAGATTTGAATTTTAAATATAGAACTACCGAGATAAAAGAAAACAAATGGATTGTAGTTTCTGCCTTGTTTAAATTTGGTTTTGGATTTGATAAGGCTGCTTCAGAGGACAAAAGGAATCAAAGAAAAACAAAACATCCATTGGATTTGCCAAATTTAGGAAGCACATTCAAAAATCCGGAAGGCACATTTGCGGCAAAACTAATTTCAGATGCCGGTTTAAAGGGATATAGACTTGGAGATGTAGAAATTTCCCCAAAACATCCAAATTTTGTAACAAATTTAGGCAATGCTACTTTTAACGATATTATTTCAGCTATTGAACATGTAAAGGAAGTAGTATTTGAAAAATTTGGAGTAAAATTGGAAACAGAAATAATAATTTTAAAAAAATAATGATAAATAATTTTAATTTTGAAATAAATTTAAATAAATTTATTTAATATATTGAATAAAATCAAAAAAAAGTGTATAATAATAGAAAAAACGGAGTTTTAAATATGAAAAAGTCAGTTAAAGTATTAATTTTATTATTTTTATTGGCAGGAATGATGTTTTTTGGTAAAAGATTTATTGATACAGATTATTTTAAAATTCAGGAAGTTCTGATTGAAGGGCAATCAAAATTATTAAAACAAGATATAGCTACTCAGCTAGAGCATATGAAAGGTAAAAATATTGTGTATCTAAATACCAATGAAATTGAAAATCTTATAAAAACCGATGTGAGAGTAAAAAAAGTATCGGTAAGAAAACTTTTTCCAAGTAAAATTGAGGTAATTTTAGAAGAAAGAAAACCTTATGCATACGTGAAAAAAGGAGATAAAACACTTTTAGCAGATAAAGATTTGAATATATACGGTGATATTTTGGAAGATCCTTCAAAAAATATTCCTGTAATAGAGTACACAAGTGATGAAAGTTTGGCTCAAATAAAGACAATACTTTCTAAAATAAAAAATAAAGATTTTTATGCTATGATTTCAGAAATAAGACAATCTGAAAAAAATTATGAAATAGTACTGATTAATAATGTAAAAATTATAACAGATACTTTAGTAACAGAAAAAAAATATAATGATGCATACAAGCTATACGAGAGAATAAAAAAAGAAAAACCCGTAACTTCTATGGATTTAAGATTTATAGATATTGTTGTGAAATCGTAAAAAAAGGGAAAGGAGAAGCTACTTTAAATAAGTTATGATAATCTAAGTAGCAAAGAAAAAATGGATAACTTTAGTAATGCAGCGAAACTGAAAGTAGTAGGAGTAGGTGGAGCTGGTGGAAATGCAATAAATGATATGATAGAGAGTAATATAACAACTGTTGATTTTATAGCAATAAATACAGATCAGCAGGATTTAGATAGATCAAAAGCACCTATAAAAGTTCTTTTGGGTCGTGGAATGGGAGCCGGAGCAGATCCTGAAAAAGGGAGGATTGCAGCAAAAGAATCGGAAGAAAAAATAAAAGACGTGTTAGAAGGAACAGACATGCTGTTCATAACTGCTGGAATGGGTGGAGGAACAGGTACAGGAGCATCTCCAGTTATTGCTGAAGTTGCAAAAGCGATGGGAATTTTAACTGTAGCTATTGTTACAAAGCCTTTTAGTTTTGAAGGACCATTAAAAAAAAGTAATGCTGCGATAGGTATTGATAATTTGCAAGAAAATGTGGATACTTTAATTGCTATTCCTAATGATAGGTTATTTGAAATACCTGGAATGAATATTTCGTTGATGAATGCTTTTAAGGAAGCAAACGGAGTTCTAAAAATGGGAATAAAAGGAATTTCTGACTTAATTACAAAGCAAGGAATTGTAAATTTAGATTTTGCAGATGTAAAATCTATTATGCAAAATTCAGGAATTGCAATGTTAGGATTTGGAGAGGCAAATGGGGATGAAAAAGCTAAGAGTGCAACAACTCAAGCATTAAGCAGTCCATTACTAGAAAAATCTATTGAGGGAGCAAGAAAAATATTATTAAATATTACAGCAGGATCAGATATAGGTTTACAAGAAATACAAGAAATCGCCGAAACTGTTTCAAAACAAGCAGGACAATCCAAGGCTAATTTATTATGGGGTTATATTATGGAACCTGAATTAGAAGGAACAATAAGTGTCTCTTTAGTCGCAACAGATTTTGAAGAAGAATTTTTGACAACGGATATACAAGCTTCAAAAACAATTAGATTTGCACCATCAGAAGAAAAAGTGGAAGCAGAAAGCAAAACAGAACAAGTTGATAAAGAAAATAACTATCAAAATGAAGAAAACAATTATGAGGAAGAAAAAATGGAAGATGTAAATGATTTTGTATTACCACCATTTTTTGAAGAGTAATTCATAAATAAATTTATTAAGTTTAAGAATATTATAAAAATACAAACTATTTAATAAAAAGATTTTAAATAGTTTTATTTTTGTTTATTAATTTTTTTAAAATATGTTAATTAAATAATTTTGTTGAAAATGACTTGATTTTGCTATTTTTTTTTGATATAATTATAGAACCTGCTCTATTTATGGAAGTAGGGCTAAAAAGCCATAGGAAAGGAGAAAGAAATGAGAAATTACGAAATTATGTTTATTTTGTCTACACAATTGACAGATGAAGAAAAACAAGCTGGAGTTGCATTTGTAGAAAAAACATTGACAGCTGGTGGAGCAACTGAAGTTAAAACAGAAATCTGGGGAGATAGAAAATTAGCTTACCCAATTAAGAAAAAAGAAAATGGATATTATGTTTTAACAACATTCCAAGCTGATGGAACTCAATTTACTGAAATTGAAGCAAAATTAAACATTAACGAATCACTTTTGAAATATATGATTGTTAAAAATGACTAATTTGAAATAACTTAAATTATAAGAGGGTTAATGCTTATAAATTAAATTTGAGGTTTGGTTATTTTAAATTATAAAATTAAATATAAAAATTAGGGGGAAATTTATGAACGTAGTAATACTAATGGGAAGAATGACAAGAGATCCTGAGTTGAAATTTACTTCAGGAGGAAAGGCATTTGCAAATTTTTCGTTAGCTGTACAAAAAACAAAAGATGAAGTGGAGTTTATTGACTGTACTGTTTGGGAAAAAACAGCTGAAACAATTGCTGAATATTTTAGAAAAGGTAATAGAATTCTTGTACAAGGTCGTTTAAGCGTAAGTAGTTATGAACAAAACGGTGAAAAAAGAAGAATGACAAGAGTTGTTGTAAACAGCTTTGAATTTGTCGAGAGTGCAGGAAATTTAGGAAATAACAGTGGATATCAACAACAACAATCTTTTAATAATAGCAATAATAAACCAGTGCAAAATGATGATTTTGATAATGATGATATGGATGACGATGAAGAGTTTCCATTTTAATAATGGCTAGGCAAATTTATGATTTTTTGCCATAAAAGTTTTAGGAGGTGTAAATTAATGAGAGCTAAACCAGTTACAGAATTTAAAAGAAGAAAAAGACGTCCAAAAGTTAAATTTAAAGTAGAAGATATTAATTATAAAAATGTTGAATTGTTAAAAAACTTTATGAACGATAAAGGAAAAATCTCTCCAGCGAGAGTAACAGGATTAGAAGCTAAAGTTCAAAGAAAAATTGCTAAAGCAATTAAAAGAGCTAGACAAATCGCTTTAATGCCTTATACAAAAATTGAAAAATAATAAGTTTTTGTTTTTATAAATTTTTAAGACTATTTAAAATGAGGATAACTTATTTTTAGATAGTCTTTTTTTGTGAAAAAATATGGAAAAATAAAGATTTATATTGTATAATGTATAAAATTACTTCAAAATTGGATTCTTATAAATAAAGAATTGATTATCAAGATAAGTCTTACTAATTCATTTTTGAAGAAATTTTAGTATATCAAAATTAGGCGGTAGTAAAATGTTGAATAAAAGTAGAGTAGTAATTTTGCTTTTTTTATTTGTTTTTATGGTGGGTTGTGGAAAAAAGGAGAATGAGGAAAAAAAGAAAAATTCAGAAAATGTACAAAATAAAACTACAAAAGAAAACATTTTTTCAAATAATTCGATTGAAAAAATAATTGAAACTTTTTCTACAAAGTCCAAGGATAATAAAATAAGCATTGGAGATTTTGAAAAATTGGTGTATGAAAACAAAAACTACTATTATGCTAAAATACATTCAAAGGGAGATGCTGTTTATGCACTTGATTATAGTGGGATAAGTGCTACCAGTATATTTTTAAAGGTAGGAAAAGTTGACGGGGCTAATCTTGCGATAATTGAAAATATGGTAATTAATTTGATACAAGTGTCTGACGAAAATATCAAGGAGTCTGAAGCTAGATTGATTTATACAAAAATATTAGCTACTTTGGGAGATAAGGAATTGTCAAGTTTGTTGACATATACAAATGGAATAACTTATGGCATAAGAATTGACTCTGTAACAAGTGAATTTATATTTTATGCAAGGGAATCAGAAACTGAAAATGCTGTAACTAGCATTCAAAATTTAAATTTTAAAAATAAGGATGAAAAAGTTAATAAAGTGGCAGTAAATTTGAAACAAAAATAATAATTTAAGAGATAAAATATAGGAGGGAAAATGAATTTAGAAGCATTATTAGGATTATTACAAGGACAGGATTTAGGAAAACTGGCTGAACAGGTTGGAGGAAACAGTGCAGAAGTTAAAAATGGTGTTGCGGCAGCATTACCAGCTATATTGGCGGCAGTTAATAAAAATGCAAATAGCAGTGAAAAAGCGGAAGGATTGAATAACGCATTGAATCAGCATGATGGTTCAGTATTAAACAATCTGGGTAATTATTTACAAAATCCTGATTTAAAGGATGGAGCAGGAATTTTGGGACATTTATTTGGGAATAATACTCAAAATGTAGCAAATGCCGTTTCACAATCAAGCGGGCTTGATACTCAAGGAAGCATGAAAATATTACAAACTTTAGCCCCCCTTGTATTGGGCGCATTGGGACAGCAAAAAAAGGAAAATAATCTGGATGCACAAGGAATCGGAAATTTGACATCAAACCTTGCGGCAAATTTCGCAGGAGAAGGTGGAATTATGAGTATGGTTACAAATCTTTTAGATTCAAATAAAGATGGAAATGTTATGGATGATGTAATGGGATTAGTTGGGAAATTTTTTGGCGGTAAAAAATAAAATATTGTGAAATAAATTTATTTAATTAGGCAAAGGGACTATTTTATTTTTAAAGTTATCTCATAAAAGCCTAATTTTTTTGTTTTTTAGATAAATTTTTAGTATCAAGGATGGTAAATAATGAAATTTTTGATGATTGGAATTGGTGGGGGAATTGGGGCGATTCTTCGGTATTTGATTAGTGCTGTGCCTATGAAAGTGAGTTTTCCCGTGCAGACTTTTGTTACAAATGTTTTGGGAGCAATATTGATTGGGGTTGTTGTTGAGGTGGTGGCTGGGAAGCAGGTTTCACAGAATTGGAGTTTATTCTGGAGAGTGGGAATTTGTGGAGGATTTACGACATTTTCTACATTTTCGCTGGAAACGTATAACTTGATTGAGAAGGGGAACACTTGGATTGCATTGGGATATGCGGTTTTGAGCGTTATGCTGTCGGTTGTGGGAGTTTTTATTGGAAGAGGGATTGTTAGAGCGGCATAAAAAGTGTAATGTAAAAAATTGGAATATTTTTATTAATTTTTGGTATGAAAAAACTTGAATATTTAGTGAAGGAGTTAATATGGATAAGGAACATTCAATAGAAAATACGAAAAAATATGCGATACTGGAGGTTATGTTCTTTAATGGGTATTCAGTGGGAATGCAGAGTTTTGTGCTTTTGAGCTTGGCGATTTATTTTAATATGAGTTCTTTTTTTATATCAATTGTATCATCATTGCCAACAGCAGGATATTTGCTGCAGATATTTACTAAGCGGGTAAATCTTCTGCTTGGGAGCAGGAAAAGGACGATGGTGATAGCGGCGACTGTTTCAAGGCTGGTTATTTGTGTTATGCCTTTTGCTGTTTTTTTTGATATAAGAAGGCAGGAAGTCTATTTTGCGGTAATGTTTATTTATGCTGTTGTTTCACCTTTTTCAAATAACGTCTGGACAGCTGTGATGACAAAGATTATTAATAAAAGGGAAAGAGGGAAATATTTTGGGAAACGTAATTTGTTTTCATCGTTGTCTACTGTGGTTTATACTTTGCTTTATGGATATGTCTTGTCAATGCCAGACAGGAAAACTGCAATGCTCATCTTGACAACGGCAATGTCGCTTTCGGCAATAGGTTCAGCAATATTTATGTGTCTTCATTATGTGCCTGATTCAGAAAGCGATATGAAAAAAGTGAGCATAAAGACAGCATTTAAAAATAAAAATTTTGTCGTTTATCTAAAATTTGCTTCTGTATGGCTGTTTACATGGGAATTTCTAAAGCCAATGACAGAATATTACAGAATAAAAGTGCTTGGTGTAAATACAATGTTTATTTCCCAAATGGGAGTCCTAACAGCGGTATTGTCAAGCATACTTTATCTAGTTTATGGAAAATTGTCTGATAAATACGGAAACAAGACAATGCTTAGAATGGGAATATTTTTTACAACATATTATGTGCTTACCTATTTTTCAATGACTCAGGACAATAAGATGTCAATGCTTTTTGCAGCTGCAGTAATTGACGCAATAGGATTTACAGCGATAACATTAAGTTTGCTGAATCTTATGATGGAAGTTTCAGGCGAGCCTGCTGATGCGTATGTGGGAGCTTATGCGATGGTTTCAGGGCTTTCAGCAATATTGGCTGGATTATTTGGTGGAATACTGGGAAAATTTATAAATAACGGAGTAATTTATATTTTTGGGGAACAATTTTACACAATAAGATTTGCCTTTGTTATAGGATTTATTTTAAGATTATTTTCATTGCTGGAATTAACGAGAGTTTATTCATTTGAAAAAACATTTGTGTATCCTGGCGGAAGCAGCCGAATAAAAAGCATGTTTTCAAAAATAATGTTTTCAGGCTCAAGATACGTTATTCATTCTAATAAAGGAAAAAACGAGGATTTTGATGAACAAAATGTAGATAAGGAAAAGAATGTTGATGATAAAGCAGATGAAAATAAAGATGAATTGAAATAAATTTAGAGAAATATTTATTTTGGAAACTTTGTTGATTGATGATGGGAGAATTTTATGAAAAAGATTTTAGAAAAAATTGGGAAAGATGAGTTGCTGGAGTATTCACGTTTAGGAGATAGATTTTCTGTTGGGAATTATATTGGAAATAATAGTAAATTTCATATTTTCACATCAATTAACCCTTACGGAAAGTATGAAGGATACAAATTTTTAAAAGATGAAGAATTAAAGAAATTAGGAAGAAAAAAGTGGTATTTAGAATTAATGAAGGAAAATATAAAAGAGAGACTTTCTAATGAGGGAAAAACTCTTATTTTAAGAAAAGATAATTTTTTTGAATATTTATTTGAATATTTTGTAAAAAATAAAATAAGATTGCAAATTTCTTATGACAGAGATTGGAATAACAATGGCTATTTAATTAAAAATTCAGATGAGTTTTTTTGGTTTCATTTTTGTGATGAAGAAGATGAAAACGAAGAAGAAATTATAAGAAAATACGGAGTAAAAATTATAAGAGCAGGAAAAAATGTTATAAAAGATATTATTGTAGAAGACGATGAAATTAAAAAAAATAAATTAATAAAAGTTTATGATTTGGACGATGTTTTAGGTGATATTATTTTTCAAGATGATAATCATATTTTAATTTATGAGAAAGATTTGTTTTTTGGCGATTGTAAATTTACAATATTACAAATGTCTGATATTGAAGAAATTAATGATAGAATGAATTTAATAGAAACAAAAGATATAAATTTAGAAGAAATTTTTCCAAATATTGTAAAAATGAAAATAGAAGAAGTTTTGAAAAAATGCTTTGAGAATAAAATATTAGTGCATTTTGAGTATGAGAAATCATATTCTGAAAAATTTGGGATAATTGAAAGATTTGATAACAAGAAAATAATTTTAAAAGAAATAGACAAAATGTCTGGAATTTTTGTTGCTAAATCTGAGATAATAATTGAGGATATTTCGTTTTTATTTGTGAGAAATTGTAAAGTTTTAGGAATTTGAAATTTTAAAAAAAGGCTTTGTTCTTTATTGAATGGAGTCTTTTTTGATTTTTGTTGTATTTTATACTATAGTAAAACTGCTTTAATACTAAACCCCATTTAAATAACGAATTTATTACAAACTTTTCTAGCAAAAGATAAAAATCTAGTATTTCAAAATAATTAAAATATAATTTTTTTGTTTTGGTAAACCGACGGAGCTTTTATTTGTCCAGCTACGATTGTTTGACGACTGGAAGGAGGAGTTTCGGAGTTGGGCAAATAAAAGTCGTAGTCTAGCCATAGGTGCAGGATTTGCGGCAATGAGCAATCCTGCGAAAATAAATAAAGAAAAAACATAATAAAAATAGTAAAAACTGTATCCCATTAGAAAATAGAAACTATGTTAAGGACAAAAAGTTTTAATTATTTAGTAATATTAGGCTTTTATTCTTTGCTAAAAAAATTCGTTGTTTAAATGAGGTTTAGTTTTATATGATTTCAAAAATTTCATAAACATTGTAAACAAATATCAAAAATGATATAATTTAAAAAATAAATTTAAATAAAAAATAATTTGATAAATAAAAAAGAAAAGGAAAGGAAATTTAATGAGTTTAGTTCAGTTTAACAAGGTATATAAGCAATTTGCAGGGGAATATATTTTGAGAGATGTTAATTTTACGATTGAAGAAAGAGATAAAATTGGGCTTGTAGGGGTAAATGGGGCTGGGAAGTCTACGATTATCAGAATACTTTTGGGGGAAGAGCGGATTGATGGTAATGAGAATAATCTTAATGAGTTTGGGGAAATTGTGAAAAGTGGGGCTACAAAAATTGGGTATTTGTCACAGAATACAGAGTTTTCAGATGAAAAAAATACGATTTATGAGGAAATGATGACTATTTTTGAGGGAGAAAGAAAAATTTGGGACGAGATTCAGAAAGTTAATATGCTTATGGGAACAGCGAACGAAGATGAAATGGAAAAGCTGATTAGCAAATCTGCTGAACTTTCTTCTATTTACGAGGCAAAAAATGGCTATGAGATTGAATACAAGATTAAGCAGGTGCTTACAGGGCTTGAACTTACTGGAGAATATGAGAATTTGCTATTGCAGGATTTGAGCGGTGGGGAAAGAACACGTGTTTCACTTGCAAAACTGCTTTTGTCTGAACCTGACTTGCTGATTCTGGACGAGCCGACAAACCATTTGGACTTGATTTCGATTGAGTGGCTTGAGGATTATTTGAAAAAGTATAATAAGGCGTTTTTGCTTGTTTCTCATGATAGAATATTTTTGGATAATGTCTGTACGAAAATATTTGAGTTGGAAAATAAAAAACTTCATAAGTATGATGGTAACTTTTCATCGTTTATTCTTCAAAAGGAGATGATTTTGAAGGGGGAAATCAAGCGGTATGAGAAAGAGCAGGAAAAAATTAAGAAAATGGAGGAATACATTGACAGATTTCGGGCTGGAATAAAGGCAAGACAGGCGAAAGGACGGCAAAAAATACTGGATAGAATCGAGAGAATGGAAGATCCTGTATTTAATCCGCAAAGAATGAGGCTAAAATTTGAAGCGGCTAAAATGAGCGGAGAAAATGTGCTAAAAGTTAGAAATTTGTCTAAAAGCTTTGATGGGAAAAAAGTTTTGAATAATATAAATTTTGAGCTTTTCCGTCGAGAAAGAGTTGGAATTATTGGAAAAAATGGGATTGGAAAATCTACACTTCTAAAAATACTTTTGGATAAGTTGCCGAAGGATACAGGGGAAATTGAGTTTGGAACAAGGTTAAAAATCGGATATTATGATCAGAATCATCAGGAATTTTCACAAGAAAGCACAATTTTACAGGAAATAAACAATTCGCTTGACTTAACAGAAGAATACTTGCGAACACTTGCAGGTGGATTTTTATTTTCAGGCGACGATGTACAGAAAAAAATCAGAATGCTAAGCGGTGGGGAAAGAGTCCGTGTGGCATTTCTAAAACTTTATATGGAAAAAGCCAACTTTTTGATTTTAGACGAGCCGACAAACCATCTGGATGTTTATTCCATCGAAGTGCTGGAGGACGCTTTGGAGGATTTTGACGGAACAATGTTAGTTGTTTCCCACAACAGACACTTTTTAGACACAGTTTGCAATACAATTTACTGCCTTGATGAAAACGGACTGACAAAATTCAAAGGAAATTACGAAGATTACAAAGAAAGCCTAAAAACAGCAAAATCAGCTTCTCAAGGAACAGACATCGAAACGAAGGAAGAGAAAAAACTTTCATATCAGGAGCAGAAGGAGCAGTCAAGAAAAATCGCAAAATTGAAACGTGATATTGAAAAACTGGAAAAGGAAATGGAAAAAATCACAGAAATGAGAGAAAACTTGAATGCTGAATACGAAAAAGCTGGAAAAGAAAATAATATGGAAAAACTTATGGAAGTGCAGGAAAAGCTCGACAGGCTGGAAGAAGAAGAGATGGAGAAAATGGAAGAGTGGGATGTGAAGAGTGGGGAGTTGGAGAGTTTGGAATAGGATTTAATTTCATTTGGAAAAAATTTAAAAGGAATGAAAAATAATTTTTAAATAAAAATACAAAAAACTTAGGAGGATAAAAATTATGCAAAATGAAAAAAGCTACGTAGAAACGGAAAGAATGAGAGAGCAATCAGAATTAGTGAGGAAAGAAGAAAAAATAGTAAACTGTGTGGATATTTCAGACAATCAGAAAGTGTTTATAAAATTTAGCACAGTTACGTATAGAAATTTAATAAAATGGGTTATTATTGGTGGAATTTCTGGGATTTTGATGCCTTTTTTTCAAGTGGCGATGCTTGGTGTGATAGTTTCGGTATTTTGCTGTTTTTCGATATTGATGACGATATTGTTTAATGGGATAAGAACTGTGGAATTGAAGGAAAATACTTTTGTTACAAATGTTGAAAATGAAGATATAGATTATAAATCTTTGGAATATTTTATAATAACAACATATTCAGGGGATTTCCTGGCTTATAGAAATAATAAGAATTACTGGAGAACAATATCTGAAATAGCTTTTCCATCACAAACTATACAAAGTCTTCTAAAAAATCATCTGCTTGACAGAATCCCTGTTTCCAAAGAAATTATAAATTCAGGTGGGGAAGAAGTTTTTGGTGTGCGTTCAGAAGAAGACATAAAAGCCGATTACCGTAAAAGAGATTTTCTTGGAAAGCGTAGAGATAGAGTTTATCGAGCTATGAGAGATAAAGTTGTGCCTCTTGACAGACTTCAAAATGAGGCTAGTAAAGTTTTTGAAAAGCCAAATAATAAGTTAATAATAAAAAAAGAAGGATTAGTTGTGGATGGTGCAATTTATCCGTGGAATAGGCTACAGCCAATAAAAGTTTCTAGAAATTTTGGAGGAATGTTAGAAATAAAAACAAGAGAAGATGAAATAATTTTTTCTGAAAGGGCAACAGCGGTAGTAAAACTTCCTTTATTTGAGGCATTGTATAATTCAATGGTTTTTCAAAAATAAGAATAATTTTATGAAAGCAGGAAAAACAAATGGCAAATAATAAATACAGCTGGGAAAACGAAAGTGACAAAATCTTAAAAAGATTAGTTTCACAGGATGATGAAGAATTTTTGAGTAAAAAACGGGCAAAAGAATTATTTGACGATGGAATATTAAAAAATATTCAAGTGGGAACCTTTGAAGGCTTGAAGGAAATACATAGATATTTGTTTCAGGAATGTTATGGAACTGCAGGAAAAATACGGGAACATGATATTCGGAAAGGCGATACTGTGTTTTGTCGTGCGATGTATCTTGAAGATAATTTAAAGACAGTTTCTAAAATGCCTGAAAATACTTTTGAAGAAATAATTGAAAAATATGTTGAGATGAATATAATGCATCCATTTTATGAGGGAAATGGGAGAGCTACTAGGATTTGGCTGGATCAGATGTTGATAAAAAGGCTTGGAATGTGTGTAAATTGGCAAAATATCAGTAGAAATGATTATTTATCGGCGATGAAAAGAAGTGTAGTTAATGATTTGGAATTGAAGTTTCTTTTGAAGGAGAATTTGACAGTCGATATTGAGAATGGAGATGTATTTATGAATGGGATTAATCAGTCTTATGAATATGAAAATATGAGGAAATATGATGTGTTAAACATATAAAGTAAATATTTAGAATTGGGCTAGTTTACAGGAGAAGTTTCAAAAGAGTAAGGAGCGTGGGGATGGAAATAGTAATAGCAATAATAATTGGGATAGCTATAGTTTTTATAATGATGAATTTTAGAAATCGTAAAAAAATGGATGAATATGATAATTTTTCTAGAGAAAGAGAAAATAAAAATAAGAAAAACGATCAGGAAACGGATAATGTGGATAGATTTGGACATAGAGTTGTTTCAATAGATGATATTGTTGAAATTGATTATTCAAACAATTATCATGAAAATGATGAAGCAAGAAATGAAGAATATCAGAAAATTATTTTCTATGCATACGAAGATATGTTTTTTGGAGATTTTAAAAGGGCAAAGGAAAAATTGGAAAGAGCATCGGGCTTGAGCATAAAAGGGAATTATGAACTGGGGAAATTTTATTACTATTGTAAAAAAGATAGACAGAATGCAGTTAGTATGTTTAGTTTTGCATATAATGATGGAGTGAAAGAAGCGGCTTATTATCTGGGGATGATTGAGGAGATAGAGGGGAATACTCAGCTTGCGTTGGATTGGTATAATGAGGGAATGAAAAAAGGGGATATTAATTCAACAATCAGACTAGGTAAAATTGCTGAAGAAAATAAAGATTATGAAAAAGCAGAAGAACTTTATTTAAAGACAATTGATACAAAAGATGCTAGGATAGTATATAATCTCGTTAATTTGTACTTTAAACAGAACAGGAAAGAAAAAGTTGTTGAATGGCAGAAAAAATTGCTGAACGAAAAACAAATTACAGGATTAACTTTTGAAATAATTAAAAATATTGAGTTTATGCTTGGAAATGAAAAAGACAAAAAATATGCGGAACTGATTAATCAAGGAAATGAATTTGTGAAAAAAAGAGATTATAAAAATGCTCGAAAATTATTTGTTGAATCGACAAATTATAATGAAAGAGGGTATTTAGCACTTGCAAAATCGTATTATCTAGAAGGAAATGGAGAAAAGACTAAGGAAACATTTGAAAAGGCGTATGAACTGGGAGTAAAAGAGGCAGCTTACGAAATTGGAAAATATCTAGATACAGTCGAAAAAAACGAAAAAGAAGCTGAAAAATGGTATAAAATTGGAAAAGAAATGGGAGATGCCAGAGCGATTTATGCTCTTGGAATGCTTTATGAATGTAATATTAACTTTGTTAAACAAGATAGAGAAGAAGTAAACAAATTATATGAAGCTTCAGCTGATATAAAATATGCATTTGGAATGGAAGAAATGATGTATAATAATAGAGAGAAAGATGAAGAAAAATCAAAAGAATGGGCATTTAAAATATTAAATGAATCAGGTTTGATTGAACTTGAAGAAATTATAATAAAAAATGTACAAGATTTGTTGGAAGAATTAGGAGAAAATCTTGACAATAAAATTTTAACAAAAGATTACAAAATTGAATATGATGAAGATTTGATATATTTTATACAAAAAAAGCTAGGAAATCCTAACTTTTCATCAAATTATTTTTCTTATTAAAAACTTTCTCCCCCAAAAACCCAGCAAACAATCCAATAAGCAATCCAGCCAAAACATCACTTGGAAAATGTACAGTTAAGTATAGTCTTGAAAAAGCAATAATAATACTTGCTATCAACACAGCTGGAAAATATTTTTTTAAATGTTTGTAAAAAACATATACCATTGTAAAAGATGCTGAGGTATGTCCCGAAGGAAATGAAAAATCCTTTGGGGCTTTGATTAAAAGGATAATGTCAGATATTTCTGTAAAGGGTCTTGCTCTATGTGTGAGGTTTTTCAAAATTACATTTACAATAATTGCATTTATAATCAATGAAATTATCGCTAAATATCCGATTTTTCGATATTTTTTGATAGAAAGCAAGAATAATGTCACTGTAATCCAGATTAATCCGTGATTTCCTAAGTTGGTAAAAAATATCAATATGCTGCTTAGTAACTTAGAATTTAAGCTGTGCTGAAAATTGTAAAATTGCTTAATAATAAAAATATCAATATTTTGTATAAAGTTTAACATTTTTTCTCCTAAATAATTTATTTTTAGGGATATTATATATGAAAAAATTTAAAAAATAAAGAGAAAAATAAAATAAATAAAACAGTCAAGCAAAGAATTCTGAATAAAACCTTGTTTGACTGTATTTTTTTGTTTATTTAATTATTTTATTTTGCAATGTGTAAATGTCCAGCGTGATGAGATTTTCCATGCAAATGATGTTTATAGTTAAATAACAATGCTGTACAGATAATTGTAACTACACTTGCGATTAATATTCCGTAAAATTCAATAGTGTGAACAGGAACGTTCTTGAAAAATCTTACAAATCCTTCTGGAGCGATTATAATGTAAGTTGTAACAACCATTGTCATAAACATTGAAGGAATTAATGCGAATAAGAATGGTTTTTCTTTCTTAACAAGCCATACTGTTGCAGTCCATAATGAAACTGCCGCCAAAGTTTGATTTGCCCATGCGAAGTATCTCCAGATAATGTTAAAATCAATAGTTGTTAAGTAAATACCAACAATAAATAAAGGTATTGCAATTAAAAATCTATTTTTTATTGGAGCCTGCTTAATTTTGAAAATATCAGCAATAATTAATCTTGAACCTCTGAAGGCAGTATCTCCTGACGTAATTGGGCAGGCAACAACACCAAGCACAGCCAGAAATGCTCCAAATACACCAAGTAATTGAACGGATGCCTTATTTACAACAACTGCAGGAGTTCCAGCAGCAGCAAGTTCTTTAATTCCACCAAATACTGTCATTGCAGCGGCAGCCCAAACTAATGCAACAACACCTTCTGCAATCATGGCACCATAAAATACTTTTCTTCCTTCAGTTTCGTTTTTTATACAACGTGCAACCATTGGAGATTGAGTAGCATGGAAACCACTTACTGCACCACAGGCAATTGAAATAAATAAGTAAGGAAACATTGAAGTTCCTTTAGGATGTGGATTTCCTTTAAAAATTTCAGTAATTTCAGGAATTGCAAAAGCTCCTGTAAATTGTCCATAAATTAACATTCCTCCAATTCCAATCGCCATAAATAGTAACGCAAAACCAAAAATTGGATAAATTTTGGCAATAATTTTATCAAGCGGAAGAATTGTAGCCAAGATATAATAAGCAATGATAACGATTGTAAAAGTCATGGCACTCACGCCTGGAATCAGATTATGAAGGATATCAGCAGGTGATTTTATAAACACTACTCCAACTAAAAGAAGCAAAACAATTGAGAAAACTCTCATAATCTGCTGCATAACAACACCTAAATTTTGTCCCACAAGTTCACCAATACTGCTTCCTTTATCCCTAAGCGAAAGCATACCAATCAAAAAATCATGAACAGCTCCTCCAAAAATACATCCAAAGACAATCCATAAAAATGCGGCTGGACCCCATAAAGCCCCTGCAATAGCTCCAAAGATTGGACCTGTTCCTGCAATATTCAGAAATTGAATCAAAAACGCTTTTGGAGTGCTAACTTCCACATAGTCTACACCATCGTAATATTCGATTGAAGGTGGCACTCTATCAGGTTCTATTCCAAAAACTTTTTCTACAAACTTGCTGTAAAATGCGTAGCCTAAAATAAGTGCGACAATCGATAAAATAAAAGAAATCATAATAAAAACCTCCTATAATTTTAAATATTTATTTATTTACTATATAAAAATTTTTAAAATCATTCTACTAATAATATAATAGCTTGATTTTTAGAAAAAACAAGTGTAATTTTGAAAATATTTAACATAAATTTAAAAAAAGTTGTTGTTAATTTTCTAATTATGTGCTAAACTGAAATGATGACAGTATGTTGAAATTAAAATTAAAAAGGAGAATTTTAGAGATACTGGTGTTAAATAAAAAATTTCAGGAGGAAAAATGATAAAAGGAATAAAAAAAATGTTATATGTGACGACAGCAGGTTTAATGATGGTGGCTCCATTAAATGCGGCCGGGAATAATAATGAGCTAATTTGTATTGATCCAGGACATCAGGTTAGAGGAAATTCAGCTTTGGAAGAAATTGCGCCAGGCTCATCTACAAGAAAGCCAAAAGTTTCATCGGGAACAAGAGGAGTGGCAACTAAAAAATACGAATATCAGCTTACGCTGGAAGTTGGGTTAAAATTAAGAGATGCTTTAAAAAATAAAGGGTATAAAGTGTTTATGGTGCGTGAAACAAACGATGTAGATATTAGTAATAAAGAACGTGCAATCAAGACAAACAACGCAGGATGTTCATTATACATAAGACTTCATGCTGATGGAATTAATAATTCCTCAACACAGGGAGCTTCAGTTTTGACTTCTTCACCAAAAAATCCATATACAAAAAGTGTCCAAAAATCCAGCGACAAATTTTCACGTGACATATTATCAGAATACGTAAAAGCGACAGGAGCCAAAAATCGTGGAGTATCCTATCGTGACGACTTAACAGGAACAAACTGGTCCAAAGTTACAAATACGCTGATTGAATTTGGATTTATGTCAAATCCAGAAGAAGACAGAAAAATGTCAACACCAGAATATCAGGAAAAAATGGTAATGGGAATGGTAAATGGTATTGAAAAATATTTAAGAGAAAAATAATTTAAAATTTTAAATAAAGTGCTTTGAAGAAATTTGAATAGGTGCTTTATTTTTTTTAATTGAAAAGGATAAATTTATATTGTATAATAGAACAAAAATAAAAAATTAAAGGAGGGACTTCAGATGTTAATTGAGGAAATATTGAAAGGGGAAAGCGAAAAGATTGAATTTAAGGAAAATGCTAAAACTAATACCTATATAAAAACAGTTGTAGCATTCGCAAATGGAAATGGTGGAAAAATAGTTTTTGGAGTAAAAGATAATAAAGAAATTGTTGGAGTTGAAAATGAGTTTGAAGTTATGGATGGAATAATTAATGCGATATCAGATAGCTGTTATCCAATGATTGTGCCAGATATAAGTTTGCATACGCTGGAAAATAAGACAGTTGTTCTTGTGGAAATTGAAGGAGGTAAGAAAAAACCCTATTATTTGAAGTCAAAAGGCATGCAGAAAGGAACTTATATTAGAAGTGGCGCTACAACTAGAATTATCGAAGAAGATTATGTTTTGAAGGAATTAGTTTTAGAAGGGGAAAATAAATATTTTGATCAGCAAGTTTGCCATGGAGAAAGTGTTAGCGATGAAGAAATTGAAAAGTTTTGTGAATGGCTGGAGAAATTGGCAAGGAAAAATTCTCAAAATGATACAGAAATAAGAAAAATTACTAGAAATACTTTGTTAAGCTGGAAAGTTCTGGAAGAAAAAAATGGCAGAATTTTTCCGACAAATGCCTATATTTTATTATCTGGCAAGGAAAATTGGGAAGTTTTGCGAAAGATACAATGTGGTGTGTTTAAAGGAGAAACTAGAAGCATATTTGTTGATAAGAAGGAATTTGAAGGCTCAATTATTATGCAACTGGAAAAAGCATACCAATATGTGCTTGAAAAAATAAATTTGGCTTCAGATATTGTTGGAATTTACAGAGTTGATAAATATGAAATCCCGCCTAAATCAATAAGAGAGGTAATTGCAAATGCTGTAATTCATCGAAGCTATCTTGAGCCAAACGATATTCAAGTTGCACTTTATGATAACAGGTTAGAAATTACTTCACCAGGAATGCTGCTTTCAGGGGTAAATGTAAAAAGAATGAAAGAGGGGTATTCCAAACTTCGTAACCGTGCAATCGCCTCAGTTTTTGCTTATGTAAATATTATTGAGAAATGGGGAAGCGGTATTCCTAGAATTATGAATGAAATAAGGGAATATGGATTGCAAGAGCCTGAATTTATCATTTTTGAAAATGATTTTAGAGTTAATATTTACAGAAAAAACTATAATACTACCCAAAGTACCCAAGGTAGTACCCAAAATAGAATCAACACTACCCAAGATATTTCCAAAAAAGAAAAATTAGATGTAAAAAATCTTACAGAAACAGATAAAACTATAATAAACACAATAATAAATAATCCTGAAATGTCTCAAAAACAGATAGCTGATAATCTAAACTGGACAGTAAATAAAGTAAAATATTACATGAAAAAATTTAAGCAAAAGAATATTTTAAAGTATGAAGGAACAAGCCAGAATGGAAAATGGGAAATTCAGGAAGAAAATTTAAAATATTTTTTAAAATAAAAACTTCTTTGAAAAATTATTGAATAAAAAATCTTTTATAGCCCTTGACAAAAGGGCTTTTATAGTATAAAATAGTTAGGTTAGAACTCATAACTAAATTTTAAAAAAATATATTATTTATAAAATAATATGTTTTGAAGTGAATTTTAGAGTAAATCGACATACTTAAAATAAGTATGCAGTTATGTTTGATAAAGTAAATTTGCAAGAAAAGCAAAAATAATTAAAACTTTGTCAAATGCAGCTTTATCAAATGTAGATTGAAGAAATGAGCTTTATAAAAAGTTTTAGTTTTGAAATATAACGCGAGAATAAATATATAAATCAAAGAAATTTGAGAGGAGGAAAACAGATGCCTACTATTAATCAATTAGTAAGATTTGGTAGAAGTACAACTGAGAAAAAGAAAAAATCACCTGCATTGAAAGGTAATCCACAAAAAAGAGGGGTTTGTGTAAGAGTATATACAACTACACCTAAAAAACCTAACTCAGCCTTAAGAAAGGTAGCAAGGGTTAAATTAGTAAATGGAATCGAAGTTACTGCTTATATTCCAGGAATCGGACACAACTTGCAAGAACATAGTATCGTTCTTTTAAGAGGGGGAAGAACAAAAGATTTGCCGGGGGTTAGATATAAAATAATCAGAGGAGCATTGGATACAGCAGGAGTTGTAAACAGAAAACAAGGTAGATCAAGATACGGAGCTAAAAAAGGGTAATTAATTTTTAAAAAAGTAAGGAGGACAATTAAGTGTCAAGAAGAAGAAGAGCGGAAAGAAGAGATGTATTACCAGATTCTCAATTTAACGATAAAGTAGTAACTAAATTCATTAACGGATTAATGAAAGATGGAAAAAAATCATTAGCTGAGCATATTTTTTATTCAGCATTGAAACAAATAACTGAAGAAACTCAAGAAGAAGGAATTGAAGTATTCAGAAGAGCAATGGAAAATGTAAGACCTCAATTAGAAGTAAGATCTAGAAGAATTGGAGGGGCAACTTACCAAGTACCAGTTGAAGTAAGAAAAGAAAGACAACAAACTCTAGCAATCAGATGGTTAGTTAGATATACGAGAGAAAGAAAAGAATACGGAATGGTAAACAAATTGAAAAAAGAATTAATTGCAGCTGCTAACAATGAAGGTGGATCAATTAAGAAAAAAGAAGATACATATAAAATGGCTGAAGCAAATAGAGCGTTCGCACATTACAAATGGTAATTTTATTTGTTTAAAAAAGATTATTAAGCATTCAAAAATGTTTGTATTTTTACAAAATTCATTTTTTCAGAATTGGATTTATAAAAATATCATTTCAAATTTTAAATATACTTCATAGATAAAGAAGTAGCTTACAAAAACAAGGAGGAAAAATTAAATGGCAAGAAAAGTTGCTTTAAAAGATACTAGAAACATTGGTATCATGGCACATATAGACGCCGGAAAAACAACTACGACTGAAAGAATTTTATTTTATACAGGAGTAAACCATAAAATCGGAGAAGTTCACGAAGGAGCTGCTACGATGGACTATATGGAACAAGAACAAGAAAGAGGAATCACAATTACATCAGCTGCGACAACAGCATTCTGGAATGGACATAGAATTAATATAATAGATACACCAGGCCACGTTGACTTTACAGTTGAGGTAGAAAGATCACTAAGAGTATTAGATGGGGCGGTTGCAGTATTCTCAGCAGTTGACGGAGTGCAACCTCAATCAGAAACAGTTTGGAGACAAGCTGACAAATATAACGTACCAAGAATGGCTTTCTTTAACAAAATGGATAGAGTCGGAGCAGACTTTAACATGTGTGTAAACGACATCAAAGAAAAATTAGGTGGAAATGGTGTACCAATCCAATTGCCAATTGGTGCAGAAGATAATTTTGAAGGAATTATCGACTTAGTAACAATGAAAGAATATTTGTTTAAAGATGAAACTATGGGAGCAGATTATGAAGTTGTTGATATTAGGGCAGAGTTGTTAGATGATGCTCAAGCAGCAAGAGAACACATGATTGAATCTGTAGTTGAAACTGATGATGAATTGATGGAAAAATACTTTGGAGGAGAAGAAATCTCTGAAGAAGAAATCAAAAAAGCATTAAGAGCTGCAACAATCGAAGGAACTGTTGTACCTGTATTGTGTGGAACAGCGTTTAAAAATAAAGGGATTCAACCATTACTTGATGCAGTAGTTGCCTACATGCCATCACCACTAGATATTAACGGTGGAAAAATTAATGGAACTGACCCTAAAACTGAAGAGCCTATTCAAAGAGAAATGGGAGATGATGCTCCATTCTCAGCATTGGCGTTTAAAATCATTACAGATCCATTTGTTGGAAGATTATCGTTCTTTAGAGTTTATTCAGGAGTACTAGAAAAAGGATCTTATGTATTAAACTCAACTAAAGGTAAAAAAGAAAGAATGGGAAGATTACTTCAAATGCACGCTAATAAGAGAGAAGAACTTGATGTAGTTTACTCTGGAGATATAGCTGCGGCAGTTGGACTAAAAGATACTACAACAGGAGATACATTGAGTGCTGAAAATGCTCCGATTATCTTAGAAAAAATGGAATTCCCTGATACAGTTATCCAAATTGCAGTTGAACCAAAAACTAAAGCCGATCAGGAAAAAATGGGAACAGCTCTTGCAAAACTTGCAGAAGAAGATCCTACATTTAAAGTGTCAACTAACCAGGAAACTGGACAAACATTGATTTCAGGAATGGGAGAATTGCACTTGGAAATCATCGTAGATAGAATGAAACGTGAATTCAAAGTGGAAGCAAATGTTGGTAAACCGCAAGTTGCTTATAGAGAAACAATCAATGGGGCAACAGATGTTGAAGAAAAATATGCAAAACAATCTGGAGGACGTGGACAATACGGACATGTTAAGATGAAAGTTGAAGCTAATCACGGAAAAGGTTACGAATTTGTTAATGAAATTACTGGAGGAGCTATTCCAAGAGAATATATCCCAGCAGTAGATAAAGGAATTCAAGAAGCTTTAGAAGCAGGGGTTGTTGCAGGATACCCTGTTCAAGATATAAAAGTTACATTGTATGATGGATCTTACCATGAAGTCGATTCATCAGAAATGGCATTTAAAATAGCAGGTTCAATGGCAGTTAAAAAAGGACTTAGAGCCGCTAATCCAGTATTATTGGAACCAATCTTTAAAGTAGAAGTTACTACTCCAGAAGAATACATGGGAGACGTAATTGGAGATTTGAACTCAAGACGTGGACAAGTTTCAGGGATGACTGACAGAAATAATGCAAAAATTATTAACGCAGAAGTACCTTTATCACAAATGTTTGGATACGCAACTGACTTGAGATCGAAAACACAAGGAAGAGCATCTTACTCAATGGAATTTGAAAAATATGTAGAAGTTCCAAAAAATATTGCTCAACAAGTAATTGATGAAAGACAAGGAAAATAATAAAAATTTAAAAGAAATTTAGAAAAATAATTAGAGAACTTAAAAAAACTAAAAATAACGGAGGAATTATAACAATGGCAAAAGCTAAATTCGAGAGAAGCAAACCACACGTAAACGTAGGAACAATAGGTCACGTTGACCACGGGAAAACAACAACAACAGCAGCAATTTCAAAAGTATTGGCTGAAAAAGGGCTAGCTGAAAAAGTTGACTTTGAAAACATTGACCAAGCGCCTGAAGAAAGAGAAAGAGGGATTACAATCAACACAGCTCACATTGAGTATGAAACAGAAAAAAGACACTATGCCCACGTTGACTGTCCAGGGCATGCGGACTACGTAAAAAATATGATTACAGGAGCGGCTCAAATGGATGGTGCTATCTTAGTAGTATCAGCAGCTGACGGTCCTATGCCTCAAACAAGAGAGCATATCCTACTTGCAAGACAGGTTGGAGTACCTTACATCGTAGTTTACTTGAACAAAGTTGACATGGTAGATGACGAAGAATTATTAGAACTAGTAGAAATGGAAGTAAGAGAATTACTTGCAGAATACGGATTCCCTGGAGACGATGTACCAGTAATCAAAGGATCTTCATTAGGAGCATTAAATGGAGAAGCTCAATGGGTAGACAGAATCATGGAATTAATGGATGCGGTTGATGACTACATTCCAACACCAGAAAGACCAGTAGACCAAGCATTCCTAATGCCAATTGAAGATGTGTTCACAATCACAGGAAGAGGAACAGTTGTAACAGGAAGAGTAGAAAGAGGAGTAATCAAAGTTGGTGAAGAAGTAGAAATCGTAGGAATCAAGCCAACAACAAAAACTACTGTAACAGGAGTAGAAATGTTCAGAAAATTATTAGATTCAGGACAAGCTGGAGATAATATAGGAGCATTATTAAGAGGAACTAAGAAAGAAGAAGTGGAAAGAGGACAAGTACTTGCTAAACCAGGAACAATCAATCCACATACAGGATTCAAGTCAGAAGTATACGTATTGACAAAAGATGAAGGAGGAAGACATACACCATTCTTCACAGGATACAAACCACAATTTTACTTCAGAACGACAGACATTACAGGAGAAGTAAACTTACCAGAAGGAGTAGAAATGGTAATGCCTGGAGACAACATTGAAATGACAGTGGAATTGATTCACCCAATCGCAATGGAAGAAGGATTAAGATTTGCGATAAGAGAAGGTGGAAGAACAGTAGCTTCAGGAGTAGTAGCAACTATTACTAAATAGTTTTCTTTAAAGGACTTTCTTTAAGAAATAAAATAAAAATAAATATTGCAGATAATGAAAATATTTGTTATAATATTTAGAAATGTAATAGAAAATAGTTCGCAAATGCTGAATAAAAAGAGAAATTAGGTTTTATAATCTAATTTCTCTAATTGCTAAAACAAAGAGAAAAAATAAAACAGGAGGAAATACTTTGGATAAAATAAGAATATATTTACAATCTTATGATCACAAACTGTTGGATCAATCTGCTAAAAAAATTGCAGAAGTAGCTAAGAAAAATGGTTCAGAATTAGCAGGACCACTTCCATTACCTACAAAAACTAAAAAATATACAGTTTTAAGATCAGTTCACGTAAATAAAGATTCAAGAGAACAATTTGAAATGAGAATTCACAGAAGATTTGTAGAAATCAAAAATTCAAATCAACAAATCGTAAATGCATTAGCATCATTAAACTTACCATCAGGTGTGGGAGTTGAAATTAAGCAATCATAAGGCTTAGTACAAGTTGGCTATTTCACAGAAAATTGTCAACCAATATATTAAGGAGGAAAAATAAAAAATGATATTAGGTAAAAAAATCGGAATGACTCAAATTTTCGAAGACGAAAAATTAATTCCAGTTACAGTAATTGAAGCAGGGACTAACTTCATTACACAAATTAAAACTGAAGAAAAAGAAGGATATAACGCTATCACATTAGCTTATGGAGATAAAAAAGAAAAAAACACTACTAAACCATTATTAGGTGTATTTAAAAAAGCAGGAGTTACTCCAAAAAGATTTCTTAAAGAATTTAAAGTAGCTAATCCAGCTGACTTTACATTGGGACAAGAAATTAAAGTAGATGTATTAGAAGGTATCGAATTCGTTGATATTTCTGGGACTTCAAAAGGTAAAGGAACTGCAGGAGTTATGAAAAGACATAACTTTGGTGGAAACAGAGCTTCACACGGGGTTTCAAGAAACCACAGACTTGGAGGTTCTAACGCAGGAGGAGCCGCATCAAACAGTAATGTGCCAAAAGGTAAAAAAATGGCTGGAAGATTGGGAGCTGAAAAAGTAACAGTTCAAAACTTACAAGTTATCAAATACGATGTAGAAAACAGTCTTTTATTAGTAAAAGGTGCTGTTCCAGGACCAAAAAACGGTTACTTAGTTATCAAAAAATCGGTAAAGAAATATTAATAGGAAAGAGAGGAGGATAACATGCCAGTTTTAAATATATATAAATTAGACGGTTCACAAGCAGGAACTATTGAAGTAAATAACGACATATTTGGAATCGAACCAAATAAACACGTAATGCACGAAGTTTTAGTAGCAGAATTAGCTGAAGCTAGACAAGGATCTGCCTCAACAAAAACAAGAGCAGAAGTAAGAGGTGGAGGAAGAAAACCTTTTAGACAAAAAGGAACAGGAAGAGCTAGACAAGGATCTACAAGAGCACCACACATGGTAGGTGGAGGAGTAGTTCACGGACCAAAACCAAGAAACTATGCTAAAAAAGTAAATAAAAAAGTTAGAAAATTAGCTTTAAAATCAGCTTTAGCAACAAAAATTAGTGAAGGAAATGTAATCGTATTAGATGACTTCACATTGGAAACACCAAAAACAAAAACATTCATTGATTTTGCAAAAGCATTAAACTTTGATGGTGTAAAACAATTATATATAACAAATGATGATACTGATACTATTGATAGAGATTATTTCTTATATTTATCAACTAGAAATATTGAAAAAGTTGCAGCAATTAATACAAGAGATTTAAGCATCTACTGGTTAATCAAACAAGACAAAGTAATCTTAACTAAAGAAGCTCTTGCAACTATCGAGGAGGTGCTAGCATAATGCATATTACTGATATTATCAAAAAACCTGTAATTAATACAGAAAAAGCAAGAAATTTATTGGAAAACAATGAATATGTTTTCATAGTAGATAGAAGAGCAAACAAACTTCAAATTAAAGATGCAGTTGAAAAACTGTTCAATGTAAAAGTTCAAGGTGTAAATACTTTAAACATTAAACCAAAAAACAAAAGATTTAGAATGTCAATGTATAAAACAGCTGCTATCAAAAAAGCAATTGTTAAGTTGAAAGACGGAGAATCTATAGCAGCTTACGAAGGATAAGACAAATTATAAAATCATAACATCTATTTCTCGGGGATTTCCCCGAAAAATAATTTTTAGAAAAAGTAAAAATAACTATATTTTTTTGTGGAAATTATTTATTAAAAATGCTATAATAGATAAGTTATGTAAAATTATAGAAATTATTTGAAATTTTTCGAATAATTATACAAATAAAAAGAGAAATAGGAAGAGAGGGAACATAAGTTATGCCAATAAAAAAATTAAAACCGATGACTAGTGGGACACGGCATATGTCGATATTAGTTAATAAGGACTTAGATAAAGTAAGACCTGAGAAATCTTTAGTTGAACCATTAAATTCGTCTTATGGAATTGACAACTATGGACACAGAACAGGTAGAAACAGACATAAAGGACACAAAAGATTATATAGAGTAATCGACTGGAAAAGAAATAAAATTGGAGTGCCTGCAAAAGTTGCAACTCTTGAGTATGATCCAAATAGAACGGCAAACATCGCATTGCTGCACTATGTTGATGGAGAAAAAAGATATATCTTAGCTCCAAATGGACTTAAAAAAGGTGACATCGTATTAGCAGGAGAAGGTGCAGATATCAAACCTGGAAATGCGTTAAAATTAAAAGACCTGCCAGTAGGGACAGTTATTCACAATGTTGAATTAATGCCTGGTAAAGGTGGACAGTTAGCAAGATCGGCAGGAACAGCTGCAAGACTTGTTGCAAAAGAAGGAACTTACTGCCACGTGGAATTACCATCTGGAGAATTAAGACTTATTCATAAAGAATGTATGGCTACAATCGGATCAGTAGGAAATTCTGAACATTCATTAGTATCATTAGGAAAAGCTGGAAGAAATAGACACTTAGGAAGAAAACCTCATGTTAGAGGATCTGTAATGAACCCTGTGGATCACCCACACGGAGGAGGAGAAGGAAGATCTCCAATTGGTAGAAAATCACCAGTTACACCTTGGGGTAAACCTACACTTGGTAAGAAAACTAGAGGTAAAAAACTTAGTGATAAATTCATCGTTAGAGGAAGAAAAAAATAGTAGTTTAAAAATAAAGTCAATGTCAATACTGACAATACGATTTTTAGATGAAAAACGCAGAAATGGACTGTGCCAGTCAAGCAGACAGATAACACATCTAAATAACAGTTTGGCTGAATGTAAAAATATTGCTTGATACATTGAATTAAGTATTTAGAAAATAAATAATTAAAAGATGTATTGAGTAACATTTCTCGATTTAAAAAATGAAATAAGGAGGAAAGAATGGCTCGTTCATTAAAAAAAGGACCTTTTGTTGATGCATATTTATTAGAAAAAATAGAAGCATTGGGAGGTAAAAAACAAGTTATTAAAACATGGTCTAGAAGATCAACTATATTCCCTCAATTTATTGGACATACTTTTGCTGTATATAACGGTAAAAAACATATACCTGTATATGTAACTGAGGAAATGGTTGGACATAAATTAGGTGAATTTGCACCAACTAGAACTTTCTATGGACATGGAAAAGACGCTAAAAAAGGTAAAAAATAATTAAAATAACCGATATACATACATTGATGAAAGGAGAGGACTTTGAATGGCAGTAGTAGCTAAATTGAAATACCAAAGATTAAGCCCTCAAAAAGCAAGATTAGTTGCTGATATTGTAAGAGGGAAAAATGCATTGCAAGCATTGAACATTTTAAAATTTACAAATAAAAAAGCAGCATTATACATAGAAAAAACATTAAGATCAGCAATTGCAAACGCTGAACATAATAACAACATGGATCCTGATAAATTATTTATTTCAAAAATATTAATTGATAAAGGACCTGTACTAAAAAGAATCAGCCCAAGAGCAATGGGAAGAGCTGATGTTATTAGAAAACCAACAGCTCATATCACAGTAGAAGTTGATGAAAGAGAAGATTAATTTAGACAAATAAGGAGGTAAGTCTGTGGGACAAAAAGTAGATCCTAGGGGGATAAGATTAGGAATCACAAGAACTTGGGATTCAAAATGGTTCGCTGAGGGAAAAGAATACGTAAACAACTTTCACGAAGATTTAAAAATAAAAGAATATGTTAAGAAAAACTATTACCACGCAGGGATTTCTTCTATTCAAATAGAAAGAACATCACCTACAGAAGTAGCAGTTATTATTGAAACTGGAAAAGCTGGAATCTTAATCGGAAGAAAAGGTCAAGAAATAGAAGCTTTAAAAGTAAAATTGGAAAAATTAACTGGTAAAAGAGTACAAATTAAAGTACAAGAAATCAAGAATCCTAATAAAGATGCTCAATTAGTAGCAGAAAGTATTGCAACTGCAATTGAAAAAAGGGTTGCTTATAAAAGAGCAGTTCAACAAGCTATTCAAAGAGCAGAAAAAGCTGGGATTAAAGGAATTAAAGTTATGGTATCGGGAAGATTGAATGGTGCCGAAATTGCAAGAAGTGAATGGACACTTTCAGGAAGAGTACCACTACATACTTTAAGAGCAGATGTTGATTATGCAACAGCTACTGCACACACTACATACGGTGCTTTAGGATTAAAAGTATGGATATTTAATGGTGAAGTTCTTTCTACTACAAAGGAAGGAGAAAACGAATAATATGTTAATACCTAAAAGAACGAAATATAGAAAACAGTTCAGAGGAAAAATGGGTGGCGTAGCAACTAAAGGAAATAAAGTTGATTTTGGTGAATTTGGGCTTGCCGCTAGAGAATTTGGTTGGATTACTTCAAGACAAATAGAAGCTTGTAGGGTAACAATCAACAGAACGTTTAAAAGAGAAGGTAAAATTTGGATTAGAATATTCCCTGATAAACCTTATACAAAAAGACCTGAAGGAACAAGAATGGGTAAAGGTAAAGGTAATGCAGAAGGTTGGGTAGCAGTAGTTAAAAAGAATAAAATAATGTTTGAAGTTGGTGGAGTATCAGAAGAGAAAGCCAAAGAAGCATTAAGAAAAGCTGGACATAAACTACCTATAAAAGTTAAATTTGTAAGAAAAGAAGAAGTAGGTGGTGATAAGTAATGACAATTAACGAAATTAGAGAATTATCATTGGAAGAATTGGAAGTTAAAGTAAATGAATTGAAACAAGAATTGTTTAATTTAAAATTTCAAAAAACTCTTGGACAATTACAAAACACTGCTAAAATACGAGATGTTAAAAGAACAATAGCAAGACTAAAAACTGTTGTAACTGAAAAAACTGGTAAATAGGAGGATCAAGAGTGGAAAATAAAAGAAACGAAAGAAAAGTAAGAGAAGGAATAGTTGTTTCTAATAAAATGGATAAAACTGTAGTTGTTCTTGAAGAAACAATGAAATTACATAAACTTTATAAAAAGAGAGTAAAAACTTCTAAAAAATATAAAGCACATGATGAAAATAACGATTGTGGAATCGGAGATAAAGTGCAAATTATGGAAACTAGACCATTAAGTAAAGACAAAAGATGGAGAGTTGTTACAATCTTAGAAAGAGCTAAATAATTTAATCTTATTAAAAAAATTGCTTGATGTTTTATTTTCAATATTAAAACAGAAGAAAATAGTGTGAGTTAACATTTGAGAGGAGGAAATTTTAAATGGTTCAACAACAAACGATACTTAATGTTGCTGATAACACTGGAGCTAAAAAAATCATGGTTATTAGAGTATTAGGTGGATCAAGAAGAAGATTCGGTAAAATAGGAGACATCGTAGTAGCAAGTGTAAAAGAAGCTATACCAAATGGAAACGTTAAAAAAGGTGATGTAGTAAAAGCTGTAATCGTTAGAACTAGAAAAGAATTAAAAAGAGCAGATGGTTCATATATAAAATTTGATGATAATGCGGCAGTTATATTGAATACTGCATTAGAAGTAAGAGGGACAAGAATTTTTGGACCTGTAGCAAGAGAATTAAGAGCGAAAAACTTTATGAAAATAGTTTCTCTAGCACCAGAAGTATTATAGGAAGGAGAGTTAAACGTGGCTAAACCAAATTTAAAATCAGTACCTAAAAGATTACATGTTAAAACTGGAGATACAGTTATTGTAATTAGCGGTAGATCAAAAGATTTGTTACGTAATGAAAATAGTAAACAAACTGGAGATAAAGGAAAAATTGGAAAGGTATTAAAAGTATTCCCTAAGACTGGAAAAATAATTGTTGAGGGTGTAAATATCAAGAAAAGACATATTAAACCTAATGCAATGAACCCACAAGGCGAAGTTGTAGAAAGAGAAATGCCAATCTTCTCATCTAAAGTAATGCTTTGGGATGAAGGAGCAGGAAAACCTACAAGAGTAAGAAAAGAAATAAGAGATGGAAAAAAAGTAAGAATATCAGTTGTATCTGGTAACGAAATATAATATTTTAGAGAGGAGGATGTAATAAATGGCTGAAAAATATATTCCAAGATTACAAAAATTATACAAAGATGAAATAGTTTCATCATTATTGAAAGAATTAAATTTATCTAATGTTATGCAAGTGCCAAAACTTGATAAAATAGTAGTGAATATGGGGATTGGAGAAGCAGTAAGCAATCCTAAATTAATAGATACGGCTATTGCTGAATTAGCACAAATTACAGGACAACAGCCTGTAGCAAGAGCTGCTAGAAAATCAGAAGCTGGATTTAAATTAAGAGAAGGACAAAAAATCGGAGCAAAAGTTACATTAAGAAAAGAAAAAATGTATGAATTCCTAGACAGATTAATCAGTATCACATTACCAAGGGTAAGAGATTTTGAAGGTGTGTCACCTAAAGGATTTGATGGAAGAGGAAACTATACATTAGGATTAAGAGAACAAATCGTATTCCCTGAAATTGAAATTGATAAAGTGGATAAAATCTTTGGATTAGGAATCACGATTGTATCTACAGCACAAAATGATGAGCAGGGAAGAGCTTTATTAAAAGCATTCGGAATGCCGTTTGCAAAATAGTATTATTTTGAAGGAGGTGTAATTTAATCAATGGCTAAAAAAGCAATGGTTGAAAGAAACTTAAAAAGAGAAAAAACAGTTGATAAATATGCGGCTAAAAGAGCTGAATTAAAAGCAAGAGCTAAAAAAGGTGATAGAGAAGCAATTTTAGAATTATCTAAATTACCAAGAAATGCTTCGCCTACAAGAGTTAGAAATAGATGTCAAATTAACGGAAGACCAAGAGGATATATGAGAGAATTTGGTATTTCAAGAGTTATGTTCAGACAATTAGCAGGAGAGGGAGTTATCCCTGGAGTAAAAAAATCAAGTTGGTAATTTTGAGAGGAGGAAGAATTAATGTATTTAACAGATCCTATTGCTGATATGCTTACTAGAATCAGAAACGGAAACATGGCTAAACATGCACAAGTTGCAATACCATTTTCAAGAATTAAAGAAAGTATAGCAAATATATTAAAAAATGAAGGATATATAAACGGTTACGAAATTAAAGAAGAAGGAGCTATAAAAAATATAGTTGTTTCTTTAAAAACTGTAGATGGAGAAGCTGTAATTAAAGGATTAAAAAGAATATCAAAACCTGGAAGAAGAGTTTACACATCTGTAGAAAGTTTACCTAAAGTGTTAGGTGGATTAGGAATTGCCATTGTCTCAACACCACAAGGTGTTATTACAGACAAGGAATGCAGAAAGCATAACGTTGGTGGAGAAGTTCTTTGCTACGTGTGGTAATTTACGCATTTTATAAATTAGGAGGATAAACAATGTCAAGAATAGGTAAAAAACCTATAACTATACCTGCAGGCGTTGAAATCAAGCAGGAAGGAAATACTTTTACTGTAAAAGGGCCAAAAGGGCAATTAGTAAGAGAATTAAGCAGTGAAATTAAAGTAAATATTGATGGTAATGAAATTACATTTGAAAGACCAAATGATTTACCAAATATAAGAGCTCTTCATGGAACTACAAGAGCAAACTTAAACAATATGATTGTTGGAGTAAGTGAAGGATTTACTAGAGGATTAGAATTAGTCGGAGTAGGATATAGAGTACAAGCTAGTGGAAAAGGATTAACATTATCTTTAGGATATTCACATCCAGTTGAAGTTGAAGCAGTAGAAGGAATTACTTTCAAAGTTGAAGGAAATACTAAAATTTCTGTTGAAGGAATTGACAAACAATTAGTTGGACAAGTTGCTGCAAACATCAGAGCTAAACGTCCACCTGAACCATATAAAGGAAAAGGTGTTAAATACGCTGATGAAGTAATTAGAAGAAAAGAAGGTAAGAAAGGATAGGAGGTAGATTTTAATGGTAAAAAAACTTGATAGAAATAAATTAAGACAAAAAAAACATAGAAGTATTAGAAAAAAAATCGTTGGAACTGCTGAAAGACCTAGACTTGCTGTGTATAGAAGTTTACAAAATATCTTCGTTCAAGTAATTGATGATACAACAGGAAATACTTTAGTTTCTGCATCAACTATTGAAAAAGGTGCAAAAATTGAAAAAGGTTCAAATATCGAAGCAGCTAAACAAATAGGAGAAAGAATTGCTAAAAAAGCATTAGATAAAGGGATTACTGCTGTTGTATTCGACAGAGGAGGATACGTTTACACAGGAAGAGTTAAAGCTGTGGCAGATGCTGCGAGAGAAGCAGGATTAAAATTCTAAAGATAAGGAGGATTTATTTTGGCTAGAGATAGAGATAACAGAGAAAGAGAAAGTGAATATAAAGAAAGACTTTTAAGAATAAGCAGAGTTTCTAAAACTGTTAAAGGAGGAAGAAGAATTTCGTTCTCAGTATTAGCAGCTGTTGGAGATGAAAAAGGAAAAGTAGGTATCGGTTTAGGAAAAGCTAACGGTGTACCTGATGCAATCAGAAAAGCCATCGCAAATGCTAAGAAAAACTTAGTAAATGTTTCATTAAAAGGTGGAACATTACCACATGAGCAAATTGGTAAATATAATGCAACTTCTGTATTATTGAAACCAGCTTCAAAAGGGACAGGAGTTATCGCTGGTTCAGCAACTAGGGAATTATTAGAGCTAGCAGGTGTAAAAGATGTACTTACAAAAATTAGAGGTTCAAAAACTAAAGATAATGTTGCGAGAGCAACTTTAGAAGGATTAAAACAATTGCGTTCTCTTGAAGATGTAGCAAGACTTAGAGGAAAATCAGTTGAAGAAATTTTAGGATAATAAGGTTAGGAGGTAAAATTAATGTCTAAAGTAAAAGTAACGCTTGTAAAAGGAATTAATGGAAGAAAACCTAATCATGTTGCGACTGTAAAATCACTTGGATTAAGAAAAATCAGTCAAAGCGCAGTTCATAACAAAACTGCTGATATAGAAGGAAAAATTAAATTAGTTTCTTATTTACTTAAAGTAGAGGAGGTTTAGAATAGATGAATCTTAATGAATTAAGACCTGCTGCTGGATCGAAAAGAGAAAGAAGAAGAGTAGGGAGAGGACACGGAACTGGTTGGGGAAAAACTGCTGGTAAAGGTCACAATGGACAAAAACAAAGATCAGGTTCATATGTATCACCTATATTTGAGGGTGGACAAATGCCTATTATTAGAAGAATTCCTAAAAGAGGATTTTCTAATGCACCATTTAAAAAAGATATAATAGTAATTACATTGGCTGACATTGTTGAAAGATTTAATGATGGAGATGTAGTTAGTTTACAAACATTAGTTGAAAATGGAATAGTTAAAAACCCTAAATTTATAACAAAATATTCGGATGAAGCTTTAAGAAATACAAAAGGTAGAAGAGCTGTAAGAGAATATTTAAATGTAAATATTGAATCATATGTAAAAGAAAAAGATTTTACAAGCTTGTTAAAAATCATAGGGAATGCAGAAGTTAATAAAAAACTAACTGTAAAAGCACACAAAGTTTCTAAAACAGCTAAAGAATTAATTGAAAAAGCTGGAGGAAATGTAGAATTATTAGAAGTAAAATCATATTCAGCTAAAGCAGGAAATAATAAAAAAGAAGATGGGAATAAGTAAGATTTAATATCTTGCTTTTTCTTCATACACTAAAGGAGTGATAGAATTGACTCTAGCTGAAGCAGTAACAAGCAGGGTAAAAGCTATTTTTAATATACCCGAACTAGAAAAAAGAGTAACATTTACATTACTTATGATAATGGTTGCAAGAGTTGGAATTCATATAGCAGTTCCGGGAATTAATACAGAGGCTTTTAAAAATTTCCAGCAGGGAAATGCAATTGCTCAATTTTTAAATTTATTTTCGGGTGGAGCTGTTGAAAGAGCTTCAATTTTTGCGTTGGGAATTGTCCCATATATTAATGCTTCCATCGTATTTCAATTATTAGGAGTTATTTTCCCTAAAATAGATGAAATGCAAAAAGAAGGTGGAAAAGAAAGAGATAAAATAACTCAATGGTCAAGATATGTAACAATTGTACTGGCAATAATTCAATCATTTGGAATTGCAGTTTTAATGCAAAATCAAGGATTAGTATTGGAACCAGGTCCAAAATTCATACTTAGTACAGTAGTTCTAATTACAGGTGGAACTTCATTCTTAATGTGGATTTCTGAAAGAATTTCAATAAGAGGTATTGGAAATGGTACATCAATGTTGATTTTCTTAAATATTGTTGCAGGACTTCCGTCTGTTATTAGTGCTATGTTTACTGGATTACCTAGCGGAATGGGAAAAGTTCTATTAGGATTGTCAATTGTAGCATTTGTGGTATTTATTGCACTAATGGTAATTGTACAGCTTGCTGAAAGAAGAATACCTATTCAATATGCAGGAAAAGGTAGTCTTGGATTTGGCGGGGGACAAAGTACAGTTGGAAAAAGAACGTATTTACCATTAAAAATAAATATGTCTGGAGTAATGCCAATAATCTTTGCATCAGTATTAATGGCAGCCCCACCGTTTTTAGTTTCAATGATGAAAACTGGAGATTTAAAAAACTTTTTAGCAGCTCAGTTTGAGCCAAAAGGAGTTTTATATTTATTATTATTTGCAATATTAATTACGGTATTTTCATTTTTCTACACACTTACTATTGCTTTTGATCCAGATAAAGTAGCAGATGATTTAAAGCAAAGTGGTGGAACAATTCCAACAGTAAGAGCTGGAAAAGAAACTGCTGATTATTTGGAAAAAGTTGCAACAAGAGTAACATTTGGAAGTGCGATATTTTTATCATTATTGGGAATTATGCCAAATATATGGTTTGGGTATATCTTAAAACTTCCAGTTATGCTAGGAGGAACAAGTTTACTAATCTTAGTTGGAACTGCAGTAGAATTACTATTACAAATAGATTCTTACTTGGCAGTTAAGCAAATGAAAGGTTTTATAAACAAAAGAAATCGTTAAAAATAGTATAAATAAAATATTTTTGAAGTACACTTAATTGTGTACTTTTTTATTTTTTTAAAGAATTATTTATTACAGTAAATATTTATTTTTGATAATCAAATTTGTAACAAAATTATCATAGAACAGACTAACTCTCTCTCTATATATAGTTATCTATAGTTAAATAAATAAAAGTTCTGTCTATTAGTTGAAATTATATTTTAAAATAGTTAATAATTATCAAAAAACCCACAATAAATTTGTATATAAAAATATTCTTGAAATTTTAATTTATATATGGTATACTAATGAAGTAAATAAAAAAATAATAGGAGGATTATTATGAAAAAATTAATTTTATCGATTTTTATGATTACAGTATTAGCTTCTTTTGCTGAAGGAAATACAGTTGATGTTAGAGCAGGATTTGATTTCAGTTCAAAAGCAAAAATCAAGGATGAAGATGTAAGTTTTGATTTGTTAAAAAGAGGTTTTGAACTTGGTGCAGAATATAGAAGAAATCTAGGAACAGGATTTGAAGTTGGAGGAGGTATATTTTATAAGGCAAACAGCTTTAAGAAAAATGCAGTAGGTGAACCAATTCTTGATGAAGATGGCTCAGAATTAAATATAACAAGTAAAAAATTCAATGCTCTTCCAATTTATGCAACTGCAAGATATAATTTTGCTACACCTTCAGAAGATATAGTTCCTTATGTAAAAGCTAATTTAGGATATTCAATAAATTCAGGAAAGCTAGAATCAAAATATGCTCAGAATACTACAGAATACCCTGATTCAGGTGGAAGGATAGATGAAAGTTATAAATTTAAAAATGGGTTGTATTATGGACTTGGTACAGGATTAAAATACAAAAATTTCTTTGTTGATTTGTCCTATAATGTAATTAGAAGTAAAGTTGAAAATACATATATGAGTTCAGTTTACCACACAAATGTTAATGGTGTTAGAGGTACAACATATGAATATGATAAATGGAATACGAAAGTTAATAACAAATTTGTTACATTAAGCTTTGGATACAGTTTCGGATTCTAATAAATAAAAAGATCTCTAATTTAGAACAATTTCTATTTTAGAGATTTTTTATTTACTATTCTTAATTATGAATTTAATTTTTCAAATATTTTTTTCTTAATAAATATGAAATAAGTTCCAATATAATTGCAACACCAAATATCAGATATACAAATATCCCAATTTCTCGTATATCAAAATACATGCTTCCCGACATAAACATATCGTATCCAATTCCGCCTGCACCTGCAGCGGCTCCAACAAGAACAGCATTTGTAAAATTGATTTCAAAACGGATGAATGTCCATGATAGAAGAGAAGTGCTTGTACTTGGCAATACAGCCTGAAAAATAACTTTCCAGAATGAAGCGCCTGTTGCTCTAAGAGCTTCGATAATTCCGTTGTCAATTTCTTCTATGCTTTCAGAATAGGCTTTTACAAGGTAGGCAACGCTGTGAAAAGTCATTCCTATAATTGCCGCTTCTACACCAACATTTGCAACGACTGAAAATACCATAACCCATAATATTGTTGGAATAGCACGGAAAAATGTTATGCCTAATTTTATAATTTTAGAAACATATTTGCTTGATAAATTTTGCGCTGCAAAGAAAGATAGAAATAGAGCTATAAAAGAACCTATAATTGTTGTTAAAGCTGCTAGAGCAATTGTTACCATAAGGCTTTGAAAAACTTGGCTATAGGTGTATCTATCTGATAATTTTGGAGAAAAGAACATCGTTTTCAAATCTTTAAAAAAATGGTCAGCAGCTTCAGCGATATTTACATTGCCAAAATCCATTGTAATCAATGTATAAATTGTAATAGTTGACAATAGGAATAAAGTTGCATATAAATAAATTTTTGATTTTGTAAGTTTTCTTATCTTTATTTTTTCCAAAAGAAAATTCACCTTCCTTCTGTTAATTTGTTTTACATCATTTCTTTTCTAAGTTTGTTAGACAGAATTTCTATTCCGATTACAATAACCGTAACTGTTAAAATTACGAGTCCAGCGGCATCATACCTAAAACTTTTGTAATACAGGTTAAATGTGAATCCTATTCCAGTCCCTGTTAAAATACCAACCAGTGTAGATTCCCGCACGCCAGTTTCAATAAAGAACAGAAGCCAAGACAGGAGCTGTGAGGAAACGCTTGGGATAACTCCGCAGAATATTATCTGAAAATAGGAAGCTCCTACTGATTTTAGTGCTTCAATTACATCACTTGCCACCTCGTCAATTGTTTCGGAAAAGGCACGTGTTAAATATCCAAATGTTATCAGAAATAGTGCAAGAAATCCTGTAAATTGACTTTGCTTAAAGGAAAATACAAGTATTAACGCCCATGCTACAATTGGAATATTTCTAAAAAAAGAAGCGATTATCTTTGTTATAATTTTTGTAAAAATATTTATTCCAGTTGAATTAGATCCGATTATTGCAAGAAATAGTGCAAAAGTTGCGGAAATCGTTGTGGAAGTTATGGCAAGTAAAACTGTTTTTATTACGGAATCCATAATTTCTGGAAAATACTGCAAAGCATTTTGTGTAGGGATAAATTTTTGTAAAAGCCAAAAGATTCCAGCTGGAATTGAGGAAAATGCCATCCCATTTTGGAAGCCTGCAATAATGGAGGATATTGTATAAATTAGAATAATTGCTGATATAAATATAATTTTAGAGTAAAATCTTTGCTTAAAAACATCTTTTTCATTTAATTTCATAAAACCTCCTTATTAAGTATTTTCTTCATCTTTATAAATAAATTCGATCATATCATCTGTAAGCCGTTCTGTTTTATCGTCAAAAATTTTCTCACCTTTATTTAAGGCAATAATCCTGTCAGAATATTTTTTGGCAATATCAACTTGATGAAGATTCACAATGCACGTAATTTTTAGCTCGGAAACAATTTTTTTTAAATAGTCCATTATATTTTCAGCAGTTTTGGGATCAAGAGATGCGATTGGCTCATCACAAAGTAATAATTTTGGTTTTTGCATAATTGCCCTTGCAATCCCTACACGTTGTTTCTGACCTCCGGATAATTCGTTACATTTTCGATAGGCGTACTTAGTCATATTTACTTTTTCCAGAAAGTTAAAAGCCTCCTTTTTTTCCTCTTCTGAATAAATACCTAATATTCCGGCAATTACCGATTTATATCCAAGCCTTCCATGAAGAACATTTTCAATAACAGTAAGCCTTTCCACAAGATTATAACTTTGAAAAATCATTCCAATTTCTCGTCTTACAATTTCTATTTCCGTTTTTTTCAAGTTCTCAATGTTTTTATCTTCAAATAAAATTGAACCTTGTGAAATATCAATCATTTTGTTTATACTTCTAAGTAATGTTGATTTCCCTGAGCCTGAAGGACCAATAATCGAGATAAATTCCCCTTTTTCTACGTCAAATGAAATATTTTTCAAGGCATTTGTCCCATTGTTATATTTTTTTTCAACATTTTTTATACTTAATAACATAAATATTTCCTTTCTATAAGATTATTAAAGTAGTTTTACTATACAAATAAAAGTTTAAAAAATAAGGCATATCAGTTGTAGTATGCCTATTATAATTTCTAAAAATTTATCTATTTCCAATGTTAATTTTATTTGGATTCTGATTTTCATTTGTATTTTTAATATTGCTGGTAATATCATTATTATTACTTGAATTATTTAAAATATTAATCGAAGATTTATTGGTTTGGTTAGTATTTTCTGTAGCTGTATTAGTTGTTGGCTGTTCAAATGTAATAATAGTTCCTAGCGATAATAAATCTCTTTGAAGTTTGTCAAGTTTGTTTTTTTGTACATACACATTGTCAATTAGTGTTTCAATATTTTTATTATCTTCTTCATATTTTGCCATAATTTGTTGGTAATTATTATTTCTCAAGTTTTCAATTTTTTGAGTCAATAAAGTTTTTTCCTCGTCAGTTAGCACAGTGTGATTCAAGTTTTTAAAATTGTTATTTTCAAGAACAAGCTCTGAAGCTAATTTTATAATTTTTCCTTCGAGTAAATCATTTTTTGAGTATTCAATAATTGTACTGATTTTGTTAGCAAAAAACATTGTTTTTGAAGTAAAATTATCTTTGTTATACGTAATTTCATAACCATTATTTTGTCCTTTTATAAATGCCTTTGCATTTTCCATCACAACTTCTCCACTAATTTGTGTATTATCTCCATTTAGACCTTTAGCAACAATTTTTCTATCATTGATATCAATATCAGCTATTCTTACATTTAAATCTTTTATTTCTTTTATAAGAGCAGTTGCTTTTAAGGCATTGTTTAATGAAGTTTCTAAATCTTTTCCTTTATCCAAAAATATGTATAGATTCATATTTTGAACGCTATTGTTGGAATTAATGTTGTTAAAATCATTTAATGAAATTTCTTTTTCTAGTTTAGTCAAGTTGTCAGAAACATTTGTAAGAGCAATATCTCGCTCCAATTCAATTTCAGTTATAGTTTTTTCAATATTTTCCTTTTCAATATTAATAGATTTTGCCAAAGGTTTTATTTCATTATTTAGTTCCATAATTTTTTGAGCTTTACTTTTTAAATCTGTAAGTCCCACATAATCCTGTTTTAACACATTAACTTTTTCAATATTTTCACGTAATTTACTATTAATAAAATTATCAGTATTAGTTGTCAAAGTTGTAACTTTAGTTGTTGTTTCTTTAATAAAGTCAGCTGTTGATTTATCAGCTTTTTCCTGAGTAGTAAGAGAATTTATTTTATCGGTAAAAGTATCAATCTGAGAACTTTTTTCGTTATAAATACCCTCCAGATTCACATCTTCCAGCTTTAAGTTAGATAGTGTCAATTTTGGAACAAGCTTAAACAGCCCAGTTCCGACAACTCCAACATTAGCTCGTCCTTTTCCCAAATTTTTTCCATTAACAACAAAATTATCAAAAACCATCTCATTATTTTTTATAGAAAATTTTACATTCTCAAATTCTGAATGTTTAGTTTTTGTCATATACGAAACAATGTTACTGGAAAACATTACACTACAAAGTAGTACGAACAAAGCTATTAAAACAAGGCTTAATAGCCATTTTAATATTTTCACAAAATAACCTCCTTTTAAGAATTTATTATTTTAAAATAAGCTGTTAAAAATAGATGCTATAAATTTTATATCTATTTAAAACAGCTCCTTTCTGAAACTTATCCAAAATAATTCAAAATTGAATTTTAAACTTTAAAATATAATTTTTGTTTAATTTTAAATACAAATAAGTTATTTAATATTTTTTATTGCTTCATCAATATTTGACAATTTATATTCGTCAGTTATAGATTTTACAAATTTTTGTTGTTCAGCTTGTCTTTTTTGAGTTTTTAATTGACTTTTTATAGCTTCCTTAACTTTTTCAAAAGGAATCAATCCTTTGGTATTTTTTTCTAAAACTTTTACAATGTATAAATCATTTCCAACAGTAACTACGTTATTTACAATTTGTCCAGCAGATACATTTTTAATAGCTTCATTTAAAGGACCAAAACGGCTTTCCAATTGACTCAATGGAATTTCTTGAGTTTCACCATTTTCAGTGACCCCTTGAATACTTGCATTATATTTTTGTGCAAAGGCAGTAAAATTGGCAGGGTTTGCAACAGCTTCTTTTAATACTTGATTTGCCTTTGCAGAATCAGAAGTGTTAAATACAATGAGCTGTAATCTCACAGTATCTTCCTGACGTGTAAAATTAGCTGCATTTGCATCATAAATATTTTTTGCATCTTCATCACTAACTTTTGCTTTTTCATTAAGTTCATTAAATATAGCTAGATTAGCTAATAACTGCTCTTGTAAAATATTTTGGCTTTCAGTATATTTTTTATCATTATTAAGTTTTTGCTCTTTTCCTTTCAAAGCAATTGCTCTATTTATAGCAATATTTTTTATAATAGACTGCTTCATCTGTGCAATTTGTTCAGGACTAAGATCTTTTGCAGTTAGACCATTAGAAAATAATCCCTTTTCCAGTTCATTATTAACTTCATTTTCATATACCTTTATTTTTTTATCTGATGATTCAAACAAAACTTTCCCACTTTGTCCGCTATTATTTCCACAAGCAATTGCAAATATACATAATAAGGTCAAAATGCCTACTTTAATTTTATTTTTCATTATAGTTGTCCTCCAAACTAATTTTTAGATTTAATTTATGTTTTTAGTATATCATAACATTACAAACATTTCAAACTTTTAATTTATTTGACAGAGTAAAAATTTAGGTGCAAACAAACAAAATTAAAAAAGATAAAACTAAAAAACCTTTATTTTTTGTATACTCTTGTCACATATGTATTATCTTAGAATACTTTTTATTATATTCTGTTAAAAAAATTGTTGACAAATGCAAAAAAATACTATATAATACTATCTGTAAGTTTACTTTTTAAGTAAGTTAAGCCTTGGTGGCGAAATCGGTAGACGCACAGGACTTAAAATCCTGTGGGAATTTATCCCGTGCCGGTTCAAGTCCGGCCCGAGGCACCACTTAATAATAAACTACATTAATTGTCGCGGGATAGAGCAGCATGGTAGCTCGTCGGGCTCATAACCCGAAGGTCGTTGGTTCAAATCCAGCTCCCGCCACCAAATGCCTAGATAGCTCAGTTGGCTAGAGCATACGGTTCATACCCGTAGGGTCGGAAGTTCGAATCTTCTTCTAGGCACCATTATATTAATCAAGTTATACTTGCAATTGTTGTAGGTATTTTTTTTTATAAAGAAAAATATACATATTAAATTAACAAGGATTCATATTCTTAGTTAAGTTTTAAAGGGAAAAATTGATAAATTAAAATGAGTCTATTAAATTATATTGAGAAAATATATTACCAGTAGAAAAATAAACTTACATTTCATCCTATCTTCAAATTTTGATATTAAATAAAACTCATTGATTTCTGAGTACAACAAAACTTAACTAAAGTTATAAAAAAAATCATTATTAAATATTAGACACTTTTTTCTAATTTTTTGTGTAGTTATCTATCAACTAAGTTTTGTAGTTAAGAAATTTCTTTACTTTAAATAGAGAGAAATTTAGTATGTAATTTTATGATATATTTTAGTATTGTACTTGATTATACAATACACCTATACAAAAAACACAAATTTTTTGAAAAAAAGTAGTTGACAAATAAATTCAGTTATGATAATATATATCCTGTCGATACGAAATCGTGTCGCAGGACAATTAAGATAAGAATAGAAGAAGCAATAATGTGTAAAAGATAAATAATAGTCAAGAGCTCTTGTTTGTAAAAACAAGATTCTCGTCAAGACAAAGGTGAAATTTAAATATATGTAAAATATATTGAATGAAGAGTTTGATCCTGGCTCAGGATGAACGCTGACAGAATGCTTAACACATGCAAGTCTTTGGCGAATCTGTGCTTGCGCAGGCTAGCCAAGGCGGACGGGTGAGTAACGCGTAAAGAACTTGCCCTGCAGACAGGGATAACAGACGGAAACGACTGACAACACCTGATACAGTTGCCGGCACGCATGTGCCTGGCAATGAAAAGAGATGCTGCGGGAGAGCTTTGCGTCCTATTAGCTTGTTGGCGGGGTAACGGCCCACCAAGGCGATGATAGGTAGCCGGCCTGAGAGGGTGAACGGCCACAAGGGGACTGAGATACGGCCCTTACTCCTACGGGAGGCAGCAGTGGGGAATATTGGACAATGGGGGCAACCCTGATCCAGCAATTCTGTGTGCACGAAGAAGGTTTTCGGATTGTAAAGTGCTTTCAGCAGGGAAGAAGAAAGTGACGGTACCTGCAGAAGAAGCGACGGCTAAATACGTGCCAGCAGCCGCGGTAATACGTATGTCGCAAGCGTTATCCGGAATTATTGGGCATAAAGGGCATCTAGGCGGCCAGACAAGTCTGGGGTGAAAACTTGCGGCTCAACCGCAAGCCTGCCCTGGAAACTGTTTGGCTAGAGTGCTGGAGAGGTGGACGGAACTGCACGAGTAGAGGTGAAATTCGTAGATATGTGCAGGAATGCCGATGATGAAGATAGTTCACTGGACGGCAACTGACGCTGAAGTGCGAAAGCTGGGGGAGCGAACAGGATTAGATACCCTGGTAGTCCCAGCCGTAAACGATGATTACTGGGTGTGGGCATGAAGAGTGTCCGTGCCGAAGCAAATGCGATAAGTAATCCGCCTGGGGAGTACGGCCGCAAGGCTGAAACTCAAAGGAATTGACGGGGACCCGCACAAGCGGTGGAGCATGTGGTTTAATTCGACGCAACGCGAGGAACCTTACCAGATCTTGACATCCTACGAATGCCTGTGAGAACAGGCAGTGCCTTCGGGAACGTAGAGACAGGTGGTGCATGGCTGTCGACAGCTCGTGTCGTGAGATGTTGGGTTAAGTTCCGCAACGAGCGCAACCCCTATCGTTAGTTGCCATCATTAAGTTGGGGACTCTGGCGAGACTGCCTGCGAAGAGCAGGAGGAAGGTGGGGATGACGTCAAGTCATCATGCCCCTTATGATCTGGGCTACACACGTGCTACAATGGCCGGTACAGAGAGCTGCAAAGCGGCAACGCCAAGCGAATCTTTAAAGCCGGTCCAAGTTCGGATTGAAGTCTGCAACTCGACTTCATGAAGCTGGAATCGCTAGTAATCGCAGATCAGCAATGCTGCGGTGAATACGTTCTCGGGTCTTGTACACACCGCCCGTCACACCACGAGAGTTGTCTGCACCTGAAGCTACCGGTCTAACCGTAAGGAGGAAGGCATCTAAGGTGTGGATAGTGATTGGGGTGAAGTCGTAACAAGGTATCCGTACCGGAAGGTGCGGATGGATCACCTCCTTTCTAAGGAGTTAATTCATTACACTGCTTCTTCGTATATCTTATGGGCGTGTAGCTCAGGTGGTTAGAGCACTGTGCTGATAACGCAGGGGTCGCTGGTTCGAGTCCAGCCATGCCCACCATATTATGTCTTGGGGATATAGCTCAGTTGGGAGAGCGCTGCCCTTGCAAGGCAGAGGTCAGCGGTTCGAACCCGCTTATCTCCACCAATTAATATTTAGGACAATGGGAAATGAATAGTAGGTAAAAGATTACAATGAAACTAGAGTAAAAGTTATTCTGGATAAAAAGCTAATAAGGGCACACGGAGGATGCCTAGGCAACAACAGCCGATGAAGGACGTGATAAGCTGCGATAAGCCGGGAGAAGATGCACATAATCGTTAATCCCCGGATTTCCGAATGGGAAAACCTGCATGTCTGGAGGACATGCGTGAAAACGGTAAGCCCGTGAACTGAAACATCTAAGTAGCGGGAGGAAAAGAAAGTAAAAACGATTCCCTAAGTAGCGGCGAGCGAACGGGGAAAAGCCTAAACCGTGCCAGTGCCAAGCGGACAGCGTTGCTGGCACGGGGTTGTGGGACTTCCATTAACGGATTGTCATAATGTTTAAACTGTATGTATGTAAGTAGAATCAGCTGGGAAGCTGGACCAAAGAAGGTGATAGTCCTGTAGAACATAAAATACATATAGTGACTGGAAGCACCCGAGTAGCGTCAGGCACGAGGAATCTGGCGTGAATCAGCGTGGACCATATCACGCAAGGCTAAATACTGCTGTTGACCGATAGTGAAGAGTACCGTGAGGGAAAGGTGAAAAGAACCCTGAGCAAGGGAGTGAAATAGAATTTGAAACCGTGTGCTTACAAACGGTAGGAGCACTTTATGTGTGACTGCGTGGATTTTGGTTAATCATCCTGCGAGTTATGATTAGTGGCAAGGTTAATAAAGCGGAGCCGAAGGGAAACCGAGTCTTAACAGGGCGTCAAGTCGCTAGTCATAGACGCGAAACCTAGTGATCTAGGCCTGTCCAGGCTGAAGCTGAGGTAAGACTCAGTGGAGGGTCGAACTCACCGCCGTTGAAAAGTTGGGAGATGAGGCAGGTCTAGGGGTGAAAAGCCAATCGAACTAGGAGATAGCTCGTTCTCTCCGAAATGCATTTAGGTGCAGCCTTGACGTTAAGATATGTGGGGGTAGAGCTCTGTATGGTCTAGGGGGCGTACTGCTTACCGAAATCAAGCAAACTTCGAATACCATATATTAATAGTCAGGAGTGAGTCCGCGGATGACAAGGTCCGCGGACGAGAGGGGAACAGCCCAGACCGCCAGCTAAGGTCCCTAATTATGTCTAAGTGGGAAAGGAGGTGGATATTCACAGACAACCAGGAGGTTGGCTTAGAAGCAGCCATACCTTAAAAGAGTGCGTAATAGCTCACTGGTCGAGAGTATCTGCGCCGAAGATGTAACGGGGCTAAGACATAAACCGAAGCTGCGGAGGCGTGTTTGCACGCCTGGTAGGAGAGCGTTCTGTAGGCCGTTGAAGGAATGCCGTAAGGCCGTTCTGGAGGTATCAGAAGTGAGAATGCAGGAATGAGTAGCGAGAAGGCGGGCGAGAATCCCGCCGGCCGGAAGTCCAAGGTTTCCAGGGGAAGGTTTGTCCGCCCTGGGGAAGTCGGGACCTAAGCATAAGCAAAATTGTGATGGCGAATGGAAAACAGGTTAATATTCCTGTACCACTATTATCGCTTGAGAGACGGAGTGACGCAGGAAGGTATGTGAGAAGACTGACGGAATAGTCTTTCTAAGGGCGTAGCATGGACACGCAGGAAAATCCGCGTGTCTAAATGTGAGACCTGATGGGGAAGTGCATCAGCATAAGTCACAGATCCTACACTGCCGGGAAAAACTTCTATCGATGAGAAATAGTGCCCGTACTGTAAACCGACACAGGTGGACAGAGTGAGAAACTTAAGGCCGACAGGATAACTCTAGCTAAGGAACTCTGCAAAATAGCCCCGTAACTTCGGGAGAAGGGGTGCCTGATATACTTGAGAGGAGAAACACCTCAAGGGGAAACAGGCCGCAGTGAAGAGTCCCAAGCAACTGTTTACCAAAAACACAGGTCTATGCTAAGCTGAAAGGCGACGTATATGGGCTGACACCTGCCCAGTGCCGGAAGGTTAAGAGGAGGATTGAGAGATTCGAATTGAAGCCCCGGTGAACGGCGGCCGTAACTATAACGGTCCTAAGGTAGCGAAATTCCTTGTCGGGTAAGTTCCGACCTGCACGAATGGTGAAATGATTTGGGAGCTGTCTTGGCTGGAGACCTGGTGAAGTTGTAATGCCGGTGAAGATACCGGCTACCTGCAGTAGGACGGAAAGACCCCGTGGAGCTTTACTGCAGTCTGGCATTGGGTTTTGGCTGTGTGTGTATAGGATAGTTGGGAGACTGTGAAGTTAAGGCGTCAGTTTTAACAGAGTCGCCGTTGGAATACCAACCATATGCCGTTGAAATTCTAATCTGGTAACGGAGACAGTGCTAGATGGGCAGTTTGACTGGGGCGGTCGCCTCCCAAAGAGTAACGGAGGCGTTCAAAGGTTCCCTCAGGCTGGATGGAAATCAGCCTAAGAGTGCAAACGCATAAGGGAGCTTGACTGCAAGACTGACGGGTCGAGCAGGTACGAAAGTAGGAGTTAGTGATCCGGCGGTTCCGTATGGAAGGACCGTCGCTCAACGGATAAAAGCTACCCCGGGGATAACAGGCTGATACTTCCCAAGAGTCCATATCGACGGAAGTGTTTGGCACCTCGATGTCGGCTCGTCTCATCCTGGGGCTGGAGAAGGTCCCAAGGGTTGGGCTGTTCGCCCATTAAAGAGGCACGCGAGCTGGGTTCAGAACGTCGTGAGACAGTTCGGTCCCTATCCACTGCAGGCGCCTGAATACTGAAAAGATCTGACCTTAGTACGAGAGGACCGGGTTGGACAGACCTCTGATGTACCAGTTGTCACGCCAGTGGCATGGCTGGGTAGTCACGTCTGGAACGGATAATCGCTGAAAGCATCTAAGCGAGAAGCCGACTTTGAGATGAGTATTCGCAGTATCCATGGAGAACACATGGTTGATAGGCCAGAGGTGCAAGTGCAGCAATGCATTCAGCTGACTGGTACTAATATTACATCTGCTTTTTAGTTAATCTTTTACTGCTACTATTTATTTCTCATTGTCTTAACTTGACAATTTAGTTTTTAAAGTTTGGTGATGCTAGCAGCAGGGATACACCCGGTTACATTTCGAACCCGGCAGTTAAGTCTGTTTACGCCTACGATACTTGGATTCGTCCCGGGAAAATAGGCAGTTGCCAAACTTTTTTCTTTTGTGTGTCTCCGTAGCTCAGCCGGTTAGAGCATCTGACTGTTAATCAGAGGGCCGTTGGTTCGAGTCCAACCGGGGACGCCATTTTTTTTTTGCAGAATTTCATAAGAGTTTAAAGCAAAAAAGACATAAAGCATTCTACAGTATGTTAATGAAGAGACTGTTCTAAATATCAAGATAGCAAATTATTGCAAGAATATTGTTAACTAGACAAGAAAACTTTCTTTAAAAAGGTGCTTGTCTTTTTTATTTGTAAAAATATTTTGAAACTTTCTTAAATTTACTAATATTTTAATAATCTGAGTTAAAAGTTTTTATGTTAGTTAACCTCAAAAGTAAGGATTATATGTAATTAGTTTGTAAATATTAAGCATTAATTTTTAAATAAAAGAGTTTTTAATAAATTTATTAATTAAACTTAGTGTTTGTTTGATTTGACGACGCAATATAAATAGGTTAAAATTTTTTTGAATAAAAAAAATTTAGTTGATTTTATGCAAAAATTAGTATAAAATAATTGAGTATATGGTAAAATTAGTTTAGAGTTAAACTAAAAAAGTAACGATTTAGATTATTAAACTTTAATTTTGTTTCATTTTTAGTTTGATTTAAACATAAGGTGATTGTAAAAGGAAACTTAATGAATAGAGTGATTTTAGTTATCCTATTGAGCTTTTATTATAAAAATACTAGAAAAAATAACAGAAAGTAAAACTCTAAAAATTAGAAATGTTGGACTTTTATAAGTGAGTATCAAAATAATAAAAAAGGAGAATAAGAAAAGTATGAAAAAAAAGATTTTTTTAAGGGTAATTTTGTTTATGTTGGCAGGGAACATGATTTTTGCTGCAGCGGAGAATCAGAAAATAGAGAATTTTCAGAACGTAGAGGTTAAGGCGAGTGATGTGCGACAAAAGATTGAAAATGAAATAGTGGGTAAAGCTGAAGTTGAAGTAAAGAGTTTCAAAAGAAGTAAATTAAATAAATTTATTTCAAAAGTAGCAGGGAAAAACTGGAAAATGGTTTGGAATGATGAGTTTAATGGAAATCAGCTAGATACTACAAAATGGACTTATTGGGAAAATGGAAATCCTTGGCATGCAGGAAATTATTTGGATGAAAATGGAAATTTGGTTAATCAGTATGGATTTGATGCGAAACATTTTTATTTAAGAGATAATGTTAAAATTGAAAATGGGAACATGATTATAACATTGAAGAAAGAAACAGATAAAAAAGTAAAAATAGATGGTGTAGATAGAAAGATTTTATATAGTTCAGGAGCTATTCATACAAGAAACCTTTACAATGTACAATATGGAAAAATTGAAATGAGAGCTGCTATGCCTAAAGGAATTGGGACTTGGCCTGCATTTTGGTTATGGCCTGAAGGGTATTCTTTTATGGATGGAAAACCAGCAGTAGGGGAGATTGACATAGTAGAAACTTATGGAGATGAAATGGATCGTGCCACAGGGACGCTTCATGTATTAAAAAGTGATAATACTTATGAGACATTTGATGGAGATGATTATAAACTAAGTAAATGGCCTAGGGAAAAATTGACTAATTTTAACACTTATGCAGTGGAATGGGACGAAAAGGAAATAAAATGGCTATTTAATAACAAAGTGTATAAAAGATTCTCTTATAAGGAATTGGACAAGAAAGGGTTGCAAAATCCATTTAAACAGCCTTATTATATTATGATTAATGTAGCTTTGAGCAAGAAAACTGGAGAAGATGGGGATGTGGATTTCCCGACAGAAATGAAAGTTGATTATGTAAGAGTGTATCAGAAAAAATAAAATTAGAGTGGTAAAAGGGTTTTAAAATCAAACAAAAGTTATGAATATTTTATGAAGGATTACTAGAAATATTTAATTTTACTATTTTGGGTTAAAAAAATTAGGTTTATAATATAATTCTAATCAAAAAAAAAAAAAAACAGGTGTTTGAAATTGAATTAAAATAATTGTGTGGTATAATACTAGAAAATAGAAGGTATCTTAAGGAGAATAGGTATTATGAAAAATTTAATTAGAATTCTGGTAGTGGTTTTGTTAGGATTGAGTGTTGCTGGTTGTGAACTTTTTGATCGACAATTCTGGAAAAAAGCTCTGAAAGATTGTACTTATCCAACTCCTTGGGGGTATAGCTGTACAAGAACAGAGCGAGTGTACTATTAAAGTAGGAGAATAGAAGTGATTTAGGCAGGAAGGCTTTTGAAAAGAAGTTTTTCTGTCTTTTTTTTGTAAAAAAAGCTATCTCAATAAGAAATAGCTAATTTTAGATTATTTTTTTTATTATTCAAAATAATTTTTATTTTTATCAAATTTTTGTTGAACTTTGTCTTTTTTGGAAATTGTCAGTTCATTGGGATTTATTCCAAATTCTTCAAATTTCCAGTCGATATTTAGAGTTTTGTCGTTCCACAAAAGTCCGCTGTCGTATTCTGGGGCGTATAAATCAGTACATTTGTAAACAAACTCTGTTTCATCTTCGAGTGTCAAAAAGCCGTGTGCAAAGCCCTCTGGAACGTAGAGCATCAATTTGTTTTTGACAGATAGTTTTACTGAGTACCATTTTCCAAAAGTTGTGCTATCCTTTCTTAAATCAACTGCTACATCATAGACACTTCCTTTTATAACATGGATTAATTTTCCTTGAGTGTGCTTTGTCTGGAAGTGAAGTCCACGTAAAACGCCTTTTTTGGATTTTGAGTGGTTGTCTTGAACGAAGTTCATTGTAAGTCCTAATTCCTGAAAGGATTTTTGGTTGTAAGTTTCCATGAAAAATCCTCTTTCATCTCCAAAAACTTTTGGCTCGATTATTACTAAATCTTTTATTGGGGTTTCTTTTATTGTAAAATTGTTCATTGATTTGCTCCTTTTTTTGTATAAATTTGATTATTTATTTCCGTACATTTCTTCGTAATATTTTTGATAATCTCCTGAAACTACTTCATTTACCCAGTCCTGATGTTCCAAGTACCATTTTACAGTCTTTCTGATACCTGTTTCAAAATCTGTTTCTGGATACCATCCTAAATCCCTTGCAATTTTCGAAGGGTCAATAGCATATCTCATATCGTGTCCAAGTCTATCTTGAACATAAGTAATCAAATCATAATTTATATTTTGCAAGTCAGTTTTTAGAACTTTTTTATATTCGTCATTATTTTCAATTTCTTCTTTTAAAATATCGATAACCAGTTTTACAATATTAATATTTTGTTCTTCGTTAAAACCACCAATATTGTAAATTTCGTAAATATTGGCATTTCTTAAAACTAAGTCGATTCCTTTACAGTGATCTTCTACGTAAAGCCAATCCCTTACATTGTCCCCTTTTCCGTAAACTGGCAACTTTTTACCTTCCAGTACGTTTTTAATCATAAGTGGTATTAATTTTTCTGGGAAATGGTAAGGTCCGTAGTTATTTGAACATCTTGTAATATTTATTGGCATTTTGTAAGTTTCACCGTAGGCAATTACGATGTGGTCGGCACTCGCTTTGGAAGCTGAATATGGGCTTCTTGGATCAAGTGAAGTTTTTTCTGTGAAGAAATTTTTTCCGTAAGTTTTTAAATTTATTCTGTTTTTTACAACTTTTTTCACTTCTTCATCGTCAATTATCAAGTCAATCGCTGTGTCATAATCTTTTGAAAGACTTCCATAAACTTCATCTGTGGAAACTTGTAAATATTTTACACCTTCTCTGTAAACTGGATATCCATTTTCATCTTTTGAAACAGTCCATGCTTTTTTAGCATTTTCCAAAAGATTTTGTGTACCAAGAATGTTTGCTTCTAAAAATATTTGCGGATTTTCAATAGAACGGTCAACGTGTGATTCAGCTGCAAAGTTTACAACAAAATCAATTTCATTTTCAGAAAAAATTCTCGCAATTTCCTTTTGGTCACGAATATCAACTTTTTCAAATTTTACTCTTTCATCTTTAATTTCTTCAGCAATTGTACCTAAATTTCCAGCATAAGTTAGCACGTCTACGACAATTACCTTAATTTCATTATTTTTGTATTTATTTAAAATATATTTTAAATAGTTGGAACCGATAAAGCCAGCTGCACCTGTTACTAAGTATGTTTTCATATTTTCTCCTAATTAATTCACTATAATTATAGTTTTTTTATTTATCATCCTAACCAAATTATACAATTTTTTTCAATTTTTTCCAATAGAAATTCCTAAGATTTTATAAAAAGTAAAAATATGCTTGACATAATGAAAAAAGGTTATATAATAATAGTAAAGATTATTTTAATGAAAATTTAAATTTTTTAAAATTGTTAAAGGAAGTGAATTAAATGCGTGTAATTATTCTTAAAAATGCTGATGAAGTTGCAAAATGGAGTGCATATCAAATAGCTAAAAAAATATTGAAATTTAAGCCTACAAAGGAAAGACCTTTTGTACTGGGACTTCCTACTGGTTCTACACCGCTTGCAACTTATAAGGAATTAATAAATTTATATAACGAAAAAATATTGTCGTTTGAAAATATTGTAACTTTTAATATGGATGAATATGTGGGATTAAAGCCAGAAGATCCACAAAGTTATCATTATTTTATGAATGAGAACTTTTTTAAATATATTGATATAAAAAAAGAAAATATAAATATTCTGAATGGATGTGCCGAAGATTTGGAAAAAGAATGCGAAGATTATGAGAACAAAATAAAGGCAGCAGGTGGAATACAGTTATTTTTAGGTGGAGTTGGAGAAGATGGACATATAGCCTTTAACGAGCCGGGATCCTCACTTTCTTCACATACACGTGATAAAGAGTTGACTTATGATACAATCTTGGCAAATTCTAGATTTTTTGACAATGACATTGAAAAAGTGCCAAAACTGGCTTTGACAATAGGTGTAGGAACACTAATGGAGTCAAAGGAAGTTATGATTCTTGCAAATGGCTATAAAAAAGCTCGTGCAGTTTATCATGGAGTAGAAGGTGGAGTAAATCATCTTTGGACAATTTCGGCTTTGCAGCTGCATAGAAGGGCTGTACTGGTAATTGATGAAATGGCGGCTTCAGATATAAAAGTCAAGACATATAGATATTTCAAGGAAATTGAGGCAAAAAATTTGGATTTGGAAGAATATAAAAAATATTTAATAGAATTAGCAAAATAGAGAGGAATTATTGAGATGATTATAAAGAATGCAAAGATATTTGATGGGGAAAAATTTATTGAGGAAGATGCCGTTGTTTTGGAAGGGAAATTTATAAAGAAAGTAACGAATTTTTCATTGATTGATGAAAAAGAATTAGAAAATCAGGAAGTAGTTGATGCCAAAGGAATGGTTTTGTCGCCAGGATTTATTGATTTACAGCTTAATGGATGTGGAGGAGTACTGTTTAATGATGATATTTCGCAAAAGACACTTGAGATAATGAATGAAACTAATAAGAGATACGGATGTACTTCGTTTTTGCCAACGCTTATAACTTCTCCAGATGAGAAAATAGAAAAAGCTCTGAATCTTATGAAGGAAATAAAAGATAAGGAGGAAATTGGAGTTTTAGGGCTTCATATAGAAGGACCTTATATAAGTGTTGAGAAAAAAGGAATTCATCGTCCTGAATACATAAGAGTTTTATCTGATGAAATGGTAGAAAAAATAGCGAATGCAGGACCTGAAGCTACAAAAATAATAACAATTGCACCTGAAAAGGCTAAAGTTGAACATCTTGAAAAATTGAAAAAAGCAGGGATTAATATTGCTGTGGGACATACGAATGCAACGTATAAGGAATGTATGGAAAAGAAAGACTATTTTAACTGTGCTACGCATTTGTATAATGCCATGAGAGCATTGGATTCAAGAGAGCCAGGAGTTGTAGGATTTTTATTCAATAATGACACTACAAACTGTGGGATAATAGTTGATGGACTTCACATGGATTTTGCTTCTGTGGAGATTGCTAAAAAAATATTGAAGGATCGGCTTTATCTTGTGACAGATGCTGTTAGTCCTGCTGGAACTGATAATATGACGGAATTTATGTTTGAAGGAAATAGAGTTTTGTATAAGGATGGTAAATGTGTTTCGCCGGAAGGTACTTTGGGAGGTTCTGCCCTAGTTATGATTGATGGAGTGAAAAATCTTGTGGAAAAGGTGCATGTTTCACTTGAGGAAGCACTTAGAATGGCAACTTCTTATCCAGCAGAGGCTGTAGCTGTGGATGAAAAATATGGATTTATAAAGGAAGGGTATGTTGCAGATTTGACATATTTTGATGACAAGTTTAATATTAAGGGGACTGTAAGTAAGGGAAATTTAACAAAATACGAATAAGTTAAATTTGAAATTATGATATTTTGTTAGAATGTTAAATTTGTTTAATCTTGATTAATTCAGTATAAGGGAATAACAGTAAAACTGTTTTAAAACTCAAGCTAAAAGGCTGAATGTATGTAATTAAAATTAATTTTATTTTGAGAAACTTGGACAATATGTGATAAAATTTAAAATTTTTAGAAAAAATTTTTAAAAATCTAAAAATATGTTAGAAAAATTTGAAAAAAAGTGCTTTTTTTGTTATACTTTAGTTGAAAAAATAGTTTAATAAAAAATTACTTTAAAATGGGATATAATTATTGACTATAATTTTTAGAAGTTTGTCTTTTAGAGTATTTATATTATTATTTAATTTTAAAGTTGGATTACTATGTGTGAAATAACAGGGATTTTTTGATTTTAAGAAAATCTGAAAAATAAAATATTTATATTAAGGAGAAAAAAATGGAAAAATTGAATTTTAATTATCAATTTGCAAAAAATTTTTTTAACGAAAATGAATTAAGACAGATTAAACCGTATGTAGAATTAGCAAATGAAGTATTGACTTCAAAAAGTGGAGCAGGAAATGATTTTTTAGGATGGGTTGACTTACCTGAAAATTACGACAAGGATGAGTTTGCCAGAATAAAAAAGGCTGCTGAAAAGATTAAAAATGATTCAGAAGTTTTAATAGTAATCGGAATTGGGGGATCTTATTTAGGGGCGAAAGCTGCAATAGAGTTTTTATCACACAGCTTTTACAATAACTTGCCAAAAGATAAAAGAAAAACTCCTGAAATTTATTTTGCAGGAACAAATATGAGCGGTGTTTATTTGCAACATTTAATAGAAGTTGTTGGAGATAGGGATTTTTCAGTAAATGTAATTTCAAAATCTGGAACTACGACTGAACCTGCGATTGCATTTAGAGTCTTCAAAAAAATGCTAGAAGAAAAATATGGAAAAGAAGAAGCTGCAAAAAGAATATATGCTACAACAGATAAGGAAAAAGGGGCATTAAAAACACTTGCTACAGCTGAAGGATATGAGACTTTTGTTGTACCTGACAATGTTGGAGGAAGATTTTCTGTATTGACTGCAGTAGGACTTTTACCAATTGCTGCGGCTGGAATTAATATTGATGAATTGATGGCTGGAGCAAAAGATGCGATGAATGATTTTGCAAACAAAAATATGGATGAAAATCAGGCTTTACAATATGCAGCTGTGAGAAATATCTTGCATAGAAAAGGAAAAGACTTGGAATTAATGGTAAATTATGAGCCAAGAGTTCATTATTTGGCAGAATGGTGGAAACAATTGTTTGGAGAATCTGAAGGGAAAGATGGAAAAGGATTGTATCCAACTTCAGCAGATTTTTCGGCAGACTTGCATTCATTAGGACAATACATTCAAGAAGGAAAAAGATTATTCTTTGAAACAGTAGTTTCTATTGGAAAACCTGAAGTGGAATTTATAATTGAAAGCGACAAGGATAACCTTGATGGACTAAACTTTATTGCTGGGAAAACATTGGATTATGTAAATAAAAAAGCAACTGATGGAGTAATTTTGGCACATATTGACGGAAATGTACCTAATTTAGGCGTAAACATTCCTGAAGCTACTCCTTATCATTTAGGGTATACATTCTATTTCTTTGAAAAAGCATGTGGAGTAAGCGGATACCTTTTAGGTGTAAATCCATTTGATCAACCAGGAGTGGAAGCATACAAGAAAAATATGTTCGCATTGTTAGGAAAACCTGGATACGAAGAAGCTGGAAAAGAATTGGAAAAAAAATTGAACGAAGTTAAATAATTTAGGTAAACTGGAAAATTAATTTTACTAGGAAAGAAGGTGGCTGATTTGGGATATTTTTTTCAAGTAGCCATCTTTTGTTGTGTATTTTGTGAACTTTGGAAAGGATGTAGAAAATGACAAAGGAAAATTTGTGGAAAAATTATACAGATGAACAAAAAAAAGTGATTTTTGACTTTGCTGAAGATTATAAAAAATATTTGGATTCTGCCAAAACAGAGAGAGAATTTGTGGATTTGACAGAAAAGGAACTTGAAAAAAATGGTTTTGTCAATATTAATGAAAAAAGTGAATTGAAAAAAGGGGATAAAATTTATTTTAACAACAGAAATAAAAATATCATTGCAGTAATTGTCGGAAATGATATAAAAAGCGGAATTAATATGATTGTTTCCCACGTAGATTCTCCAAGACTGGATTTAAAGCCAAATCCGATAATGGAAGAAGAAGAATTCGCACTATTAAACACGCATTATTATGGTGGAATTAAAAAATATCAATGGGCTGCAGCTCCGCTTGCATTGCATGGTGTTGTTTTCTTAAAAAACGGAGAAAAAGTGACACTTTCTATTGGAGAAAAAGATGATGAACCTGTATTCAGTATGCCTGATATATTACCACATTTGTCTTATAATGTGCAGGATGAGAGAAAAGCAAGAGATGTTATTAAAGGTGAAGAACTAAAATTATTATTTGGGAATATGCCTTTAAATGATGAGAATGTAAATAAAAAAATAAAGCAGTTTGTACTTGATAAATTGAAAAAAGATTACGGAATAGAAGAAGATGATTTCTTTACAGCAGAGCTGGAAGTTGTGCCTGCTGGAAAATTGCGGGATGTGGGGCTTGATAAGAGTATGATTGGAGGATATGGTCAAGATGACAGAATTTGTGCATATACTTCGCTAAGAGCCTTGCTTGATGTTAAGGAAACTGAGAAAACTGTTATGATTTATTTGACAGATAAAGAAGAAATTGGAAGTGAAGGTTCTACCAGCTTGAAGTCAACATTGCCTGAATATGTTGTTGGGAAAATGCTTTCACTTACAGAAAAAAATTATAATGACCAGATATTGAGGGAAACTTTGTGGAACTCAAAAGCCTTGTCCTCAGATGTTACGGCTGCGTTAAATCCTGTATTTAAGTCAGTTCATGATGTGGAAAACGCGGCAAGATTATCTTATGGACTGGCATTTGCAAAATATACAGGAAGCCGTGGAAAAGTTATGGCAAACGATGCCGATGCAGAATTTATTCAGGAAATAAGACAAATATTTGACAAAAATGAGATTAAATATCAGTCGGGTGGCTTTGGAAAAGTAGATGAAGGTGGTGGAGGAACTGTTGCTAAGTTCTTGGCTTACTATGGAATCAGAACGGTAGACGCAGGGCCTGCGCTTTTATCAATGCACTCTTTATTTGAAATCTCATCAAAAGCAGATTTGTACGAAACATACAGAGCATATAAAGTGTTTTTTGAATTAGATTAAGGAAAGAGCAGATAAATTAGGAGATAAAAATGGGTTATAAAATTATAATTTATAAGGATAATAAATTTTATAAAGAAGAGAACTTGAAACAAAATTGGGAAAATTTTATATATAAATGGGGAAATATCGAATCAGGAAGCTATTTTTTTGAAATAAAAAATGAGGAAACAGATGTTATAAGTGGCGTAACTTATAATCACACAGCTCCATTTGCAAAAAGATTTGAGGCTGTGGTGGATGAAGACTTGCCACCAAAGTCAATAACAGGATTTCAAAAAGGAATAGATATTTATGTAGAGTATTATCCTTCTAAAAAGACGATTTCATTCACAAAAATGAAATTTTACAGAATGAACTTGGATATTGCTGATTTTGGATTGGAAAAGGCTGATAAAGTTGAAATTGCAGGGAACTTTAATAACTGGAAGCCTGATACTGAGCCTATTCATCACTTTGAAGGAACAAATTATGAAGTAATATTGGCTTCACCTGAGGGAGTTTATGAATATAAATATCTGATTGACGGGAAATGGTATCCTGAAAATGAAAATAAAAAATTGATAATTGGAGAAAATGGAGCATTGTTTCCACAAGGAGATTTGGGAACTGGAAAATTTGTATATGAAGCCATTGACAAAAATACAAATTTGAAGGCTATCGTACATAATTATGACAGCTTGCAATATTTTAACAAACTTTCAGATAATGAATACGAATTTAAAATAAGAACTCAGATGAATGATGTAGAACGTGCCTATATTAGTGTTGTTTTACATGAAGAAGATAATTATGAAATGATTTATGAGCTGGAAAGGTATCAAGATAAGACAAACGGATTTGATTATTTTGAAAGAATAATAAATTTTGGTAAAGAAGCCAAAAAGCTTCTGTATTATTTTATTCTTGAAGATAACGGTTCAAGAGCTTATTTTAATGGAAAAACATTAAGTTACAGCAAGCCAAAAAGATTAATTGTAAACACAACTTCTAAGGATATACAGCTATTTGATATACCAAACTGGGCAAAAGAGGCAATCTGGTATAATATTTTTCCAGACAGATTTTATAATGGAAACCACTATAACGATCCTATTTTTAATGAATTTGGACCTGAAGCTTTTAAGCCTAACAGACTTCATGAGCAGAACTTTATCGAAGATTATAAATGGGAAAAAAGCAATAATGTGATAAGTCAGTTTGATAGAAATCGTTGGACTGCTGATTTTAGGGAACAGGTAATTTGGGAAAAACTGGGAGAGCGTGAAATTGACTACAGCTTAAAATATGCCAGAATGTATGGTGGAGATTTACAAGGAATAAAAGAAAAAATACCGTACATGAAGGAATTGGGAATTAATGCAGTGTGGCTAAATCCAGTATTTTTCTCATACCAAAATCATAAATACGGAGCAAACGACTTTAGACATATTTCGCCAGACTTTGGGACAATAAAGACAAGTGGAAAAACTTATGGCGTGGAAATTAATAAAAAAAATAAATATGGAAATAAGTCGTATGTGGATGTACTTGGCAACAAAGCTTCAACAAGCAGTGAGCTAAAACTTCTGGAAGTAAATCTGAATGGTAAAAACCGTGGGAAAAATGGCTATGGGGAAACAGAAGATCCATCAACATGGATCTGGACAGAATCAGACTTGATAATGGTTGATTTGATAAAGGAATTTCATAAAAATGGTATCCGTGTGATATTTGACGGGGTTTTCAATCATAGCATCAGTGAACATTGGACATTCAATATGGTTCTTGCTGATGGGGAAAATTCTAAATATAAGGACTGGTACAAATTTACAGATTTTGGACAGCACGTTCCAATAACGGATGAAATGAGTGAGGAACAGGCATACGAAACTCTTATTGCAAATAGAAAAAGAACTATTTACAATGCTTGGGGAGGATTTGATACATTACCTGAATTTAACTCGTTTAATCAGGAATATAAGGAATATATTTTTAATATTACAAGAAAATGGATGTATGGGCCTGACGGAAAAGAAAGTGAAAACTGGATGGAAGATGATGGAATTGATGGATGGCGTCTTGATGTTCCAAACTGTCTTGAAAATCAGAATTTTTGGAATGAATGGCGTGAGGTCGTAAAGGGCAGCAAGAAAGATTCATACATAACTGCTGAACTTTGGGGAAATGCGGCAGGCGATATTAACGGTGGAAATAAATTTGACACTGTGATGAACTATGAATGGTTAAAAACAGTTATTGGCTTTTTTATTAATCAAAGCCGTGAAGGTGGCGTAAGATATAAATTGAAGGCACAGGACTTTTTCAACGAGCTTAGGGAAAAAAGAACTTGGTATCCATATCAGGCATTGCAGGCAAGCCAGAACTTAAACGGTTCGCATGATACCGACAGGCTTTATTCAAGAATTGTAAATGATGTGCTTGGAAGAAATCTGGAGGAAGGAAAACAGCTGGAAAAAGGTTATAACGGAATTCGCCCGGATTTAGCTTCAAATTATCATCCAAACACAACAATAGACTGGCGAAACAGCCAAATTAAACCAAAAGACATATTAAAATTAATCTCAGTATTCCAAATGACATACATTGGAGCACCAATGTTATTTTACGGTGATGAAGTAGGAATGTGGGGAGCAACCGATCCATATTGCCGAAAACCGATGTTATGGAAGGAATATTTGTACGATGATGAAAAAAATCCATCACACATTAACCAAAATGAAGTTTATCAGCAAAAAGTTGACAGTGATTTATTTGAATGGTATAAAAAATTAATCAGAATAAGACTAGAAAATAAAACGTTTGTCTATGGTAAATTTAGAGAAATTATGGCAGATAATGAAAAAGATTTAATTGTTTATGAAAGAGTGATTGAAGATAATTCCATAATAGTTGTTATAAATAATTCTTTTAATGATTGGGAAAATTTGGAATTTGAAACGCATTATCAAGATGAAAGATTTATAGATCTGGTAACAGAAGGAAGAACATTCAGAACAAGTTCTAACGGAAAGATTAAACTAAATATAAAAGCTAAAGAAGGAATGGTTTTGCGAAAAGTTAGAATAGATGGAGATTATGAGTAATAACCTTGTAAAATAATGTATTAAAAATATATAAAAAATTAAGGAGCTAATAAATTTAGCTCTTTATTTTGTATAAAATTATTTTAATTGAATAATTTTTTAGTTTGTCGCAATATATTTTACAATCTATGACTTGAAAAATAGTAAATAAAAAACAGTCCACGAGAAAGAGGTATATGGACTGCCTTTTATGACCAATTTTTTCTTCGGTTGTGATATATGAAAAGATTAATAATAATATTAACAGTGTAATTATAACAAACTTTTTTTGAAAAATCAATACTTTAAAAATAAATTTTTTATTTTAAAATTCAATTCTAATTCCAGTTGTAACTATGCTGTTGTTACCTTTTGAATTATCAGTTGAATGTTTGTAGTCATAATTTGTATACCAGCTCATATTTTCAGTAACTTTTGTGTTTATTCCAATTCCTGCTGTTAATTTATTTCTTGAATAATTTATACCTTTTACTTCAAATTTGGCATCTGGCGCAAAATTGTATGAAGCATCAAAAGTCAAGTCTTTTTTATTTAATCCATGAGTATATCCTAAATACCCTGTTATATCTGTATTTCCAACAGTTTTAACTGCTTTTATTCCTGCTGTTGTGTATGGCATGTTATAAGTTTTTTTATTAGCAGTCATTCCAAAGTTTGTATTTTCTTCAGAAAATTTACCACGTGTTACACGGTCTACACCTAGTGCAACGTATGGAGTAACTGCGAAATTACCTGATTTGTTTTTTATGTCATACCCTGTTTCAAAATAACCTGCAAATATTTTGTCTCTGTGATTCACTTTTGAATGTTCAATATAGTTGTTGTTCACGATTATATCACGCTCAACTTTACTGTCAACAAATCCTATACCTGCACGTCCTGATAAATAACCATTTCCAAGATTTTGTCTACCATAAATAGAAAATCCTGTCATATCAGCTTTTGAGATTCCGTTATATCTGTTAAATTTGACTGTTCCTTTACTGTAATCGGCAGCTACACCTAAAATTGCATTTTGATTTATTTTTATATCAAATCCAACTTGTCCGCCTTTTACATTTGTCTTACCTTTTGCAAAACCATCTTTTTCAATTTTTCCTTTTGAATAAATTCCAGCAGTCCATAATCCAAAAGTATTGTCATTTTCTAAACTTTTACTTAACATTGTCATTCTATTTGATAAATTTTTATTAACTGTTTCACTTTGTTCAAAAGTCAAAGCCTGTGCAGAAGCATAAATTTGTCCAGACATACTGTCAAGAGTGTTGGAATTTAAAGATTGCAATTTTGCTCCAAGTTTTCCAGCTTCAGTTTTTCCAGCTTCATAATTTGCATCTACATTTTCTAGTGCTGTTTCAATTTGTGTTGCGGTATTTAGTTGTTCTGTATCAGCATTTAAGGTTTTGGCATATTCGACTGTATCAGTTCTGGAAGCATTTGCTGATAAATTTCCAGTTTCGGTTTTATTGATAGTCATCAGTCCGTTATCACTCTTAATTTGTGCATTTCCTTTAACATTTCCAGTAATTATATCAATATTTTTACCATTTTTTGTCAAATATTCTCCGTTATTATTTGTAATTGTTACTGTACCGTTTACTTCGGCATTTTCAACCTTTAAGTTAGCATTAATATCAGAATACATTTGAGAGTCAGTCGACATTATAACTGTGTTTGCTGCAGAATTTCCATTATTTATGAAAGTACCATCATTTTGGATATTATTTATATTTGAATCAGATACTTCCACTATAGCAGATTTTCCAATAGAAAGTTTACTTGGAGAAATTACTTTTTTCATTTTTAGATAAACGTTATTTCCTACGTTAGTTTCACCTGTATAAGTTGAAGTTCCATTTAATACCAGTGTTCCTGAGCCACGAAGAACAAGTCCTGCATCTCCTGAAATATCATTGTCAAATTGATAAGTCTTATTACTTCCGTCAAGAGTAATGTAAACATCATCACCAAGTGCAAGCCTCTTGTCAAATAATGCAGGTCCTTTCAAAGCTTTATCAATATTCAAAAGTCCCCATCCATAAACATCGTCTACTCCTTCATCTCCAATATCAGTCGCAGTTGAAAGAATCGTTTGTCTTAATAAATCTCCTGTCATAAATGGATACTTTTCTTTTATTAAGGCTGCTGTTGCAGTTACACGTGGTGCTGCAAAAGATGTTCCGGTATGAACTCTTCTATCTCCATCCACTTCTATAAGATAATCTGCAATTGTAGTTACAGTCCAGTTTTTTGCTGCTCCTGCTCCTGCTAAGGGTTTTAAATTATCCCAGCTTAAATCTCCTTTTTTACTACTGCTTTTAGAAGTAAGACCATTTACATTAATCCAGCCCTCCTCTAGTTCAGGAACCCAGTATGGAAGTGTTGCAAGAACTCCAGAAGTTCTATATTCTTTATTTCCAGCAGAAAATACAAATAATGCTCCGTTATGTACTGCCTTTTTATAAAAATCCTCTACACCATCATTGAGCTGATCTTTGTAAAAATTATAGGATTTATTAGAATAAGTTTCAATTGTATATCCAAAAGATTGATTAAATATTCTTACTCCTCTTGAATAAAGAGCTTCGTATAAATCAACAGTATCTTTAACTGATCCACTTGAATATGGATGTGTCCCGTCAATTACATACATATTGGCATCTCGTGCAATACCTTCTTTTCCAGCGATAAGACTTGTTACCATATAAGCATGATCTTCATCTTGTGGGTCTCTTTGGCTGTAAATCCGTGTTATATTTTTGACTTCATTGTACAAATCATTGTAGTAGTTCCCATTAAAACCGCTATCAATAACCCCAACTTTTACTCCGTATCCAGTATAATAAGTTTCTGAATTTTTCTGTGGATTGTGTCTATTATAGAAAAAATTTCCATGCCATTCAATATTTCCGTCATATCCAAACTTATAGTCTTCTCCTCCATCTACATTTGTCAAATTTCTCACATAAGGCTTGTTATAAGTGTAGGAATTTTCAGCATCTATAACTTCTCCATTATAAGTTTTATAGCCAACGACAGCTGAAGAACTGTTATTACTGGTTCCACCATTATTTCCAGTGTTATTATTTCTATTGCTACTATTATTATTGCTGCTGCTGTTGTCATAGGATGGCGTTGTTGAAGGAGTTGGATTATTCGTAGAACTTCCACCACCTGATCCGCCTCCGCCACCACAAGATACAAGTGCAAACAAGGAAACTAAAATAAATACAAATTTTTTCATTTTTCATCTCTCCTTTTTATTTTCATGTTCTAATTATTATATATTTTTAATTTTCGCATATTTTAACAGTAATTATATTTCTGTTATAATTATACAACATATATTTAATAATATCAAGTTATTTTTTTAAAAAAATAAAAATTTTTCATCAGTACACTATATTTAGTTCTAGTTATTTTTTTAAATTATTCGATTTTTGTGTTTTTTTAAGGTATAATTATATTAAAGTTGCTTAAAATAAAACATAAAATATATGACTATCTAAATAAATATAATTTTTTAATAGTTTGATTTTTAGTATGATTAAAAAAATAATTATATAAAGGAGGAAAATAAAATGTCAGGTGTACTTTTGTTTGCATGGATTATGATGCTGGCAGTTATAATTGCTACTATAGTAATTTTTTTCAAAAACAGAAAAGAAAAGGATGAGTTTGATGATTTTTCGTGGGAAAGTCAAAAGAGGAAAGAGAAAGAACTTTTTGATAGAAAAAATGATGAAACGAGATATCAAGTGAAGGATTCTAACTATGAGGAACAGCAATACGATAACTTAGATGTTGAAGATAAATTGAATGATGATAAAAAATACGAAAAGAATGACTTTAATCATGAAGATGAAAATAATCTTTATAATCAAAATGACACGATAAATAATCCGAGTAATAATTTGAAAAATGTGAACAATACGAATTTAACTAAGGAGAAGTTAAAATATCAAATTAAGAAGAATCAATATAATCAATCAAAAAAAATAGAAGTAAATGATTGGATGATAAAACCCAAAAGAAAAAAATCTCCATGGTGGGTAGTGTTTGGAATTATTGTTGCACTTTTTCGTTTTTGTAACAGTATAGATAATGCAAATAGGAAATCTTATACATCAAATCAGGAAATAGCTAGTCAAAGCATAACAAGTTTATATGGAGAGTGGATGGAAAAAGCTGAAGAATACGAAAATAATGGAGATTATGAAAAAGCTGAGGAGTATTACCAAAAAGCTGCTGAATATAATAAAGAGATTTATGCGGTTATAGGTACGATGTATTACGATAGCGGAGATAAGGAAAAAGGAATAGAGAAATTAAAGGAAGCCTATGAAAAAGGTGCTTATTCAGCAGCTGGTATGCTCGGAAGAGCTGAGGAAGAAAAAGGGAACATAGATAAAGCGAAGGAATGGTATGCAAAAGGAATTGAAAAACAAGATATTTTTTCACAGCTTTCGATGGCTTTTTTATACAAAAAAGAAAAAAAGTGGGATGAAGCAGAAAAACTGATTCTTAAAGGAGCCGAGAAGGATGATAAAAGTTCAATATATCAGTTAATTTTGTTGTATTTTGAAACAAATAAGGAAACGGAAATGCAAAAATGGAAGGAAAAACTTTTTGACATGCCTCAGATAGGAAATCTTTCAGTTAATGAAAGAGATATGGTATTGTATGCTACGGGAAATGAAAATGACAGGAAATATGTAAAACTTTTATTAGAAGCAGGTTATTTGAAAGATGAGGGAAAATATAAAGAAGCAGAAAAATTATACAACGAAGCAATAAAATATAATAAAAGAGCATACAATGACTTAGGAGATTTGTATTATCTATATTATAACAAGGAAGACAAGGCAATGGAAATATACAGAAAAGGCCATGCTGAAGGTTCTTCGCATGCTACGTATTCACTTGCAATATTAGAAAATAATAAAGGTAACAAGAAAGAAGCAGAAAAATTATTAAAGATGTGTGCAGAAAAAGGAAATTTAGAATGTCAGGAATTTTACGGTGAAATACTAACTGAAAATAATCAAAAGGAAGAAGGATTAGAATGGTTTAAAAAAGCTGCTGAACAGAAAGATAGTATTTCAATGTTTAAAGCAATGTATTACTATTATGAAAAGAATGACGAAGTAGAAGTTAAGAAATGGGCTAGAAAGATACTGAATGAAAAAGGAATATTGAACCTAAATTATAAAATACAAAATTATGCAGAAGAAATTATGAAGTCATAATTTTTTATAAAAAATATTGTAATTACTTGATGTATTTCTCAAAATTAGTAAAAAATTTTTAATGACTCATAAATAATACTATTACCTAGAATATAGTTGAATTTGTATAAATAATCTGGCATTTTTTGATAATACTTATATATTTTTAAAATTGAACTTGGAATCTATGACTATTTTACTTAAATCCTAAATTTATATAATTTTTAGTAGTTCAATTTTAAATGGATTTGAGTATATTATAATAAAAAGATCCTACTCAACTAAGAATGGGATCTTTTTTATGTGTTAAAATAATCTTGTGTTGATTGTTTTTGTTCAAATTTGTTGTAGTATTTTGTTTTAATTTTTTAAAGAATATTTTTTGATTAACTTATACAAATTTTAAGAAGAATATTTGTATATGTTATTTTCCTCTTTTTTTCACATCATTTTCTATTTCTTTTTTCCAGTTTTCATTAAGTTTACTGTTGGATCTAAACTCTTTTACTGCGTTGTTTATTGAATCATAGTTTAGTTGAGTTCCAATACTGTCAGATTTATATTGGGCAGCTCTTGATTCGTCTATTCCAAAACTTCCAGCTGTTTTTATTGCATCTATGTTTGCTCCTAAAAACAGGAATTCCCAATTTTCTTTTTCTTTTTGTTCACTAATTAGTTTTTTTACTGAATTTACTGTGTACTCTTTACTTGCATTTTCCATTCCGTCAGTAATTATTACAAATAGAACTTTACCAGATTTTTCCTTGGCATCCAATTTGTTTTGTTCAGATTTTACTTGGGAAATAGTTTTTCCAATTGCATCTAAAAGAGCTGTAGTACCTCTTACAAAGTATTCTTTTTCAGTCAAAGGTTTTATCATTTGTATTGGGATTTTGTTGTGCAGCAATTCATATTCGTTGTCAAATAAAGCAGTTGTTACGTTTATTTGTCCATTTTGATTTTTGTCTTTTCTTTGTTTTTCCAGAACAGAATTAAAACCTCCGATAGTATCAGACTCCAGTCCACTCATTGAACCGCTTCTATCTAAAATAAATACCAGTTCCATTTTGTTTGAATTTTTATTTTTTTTAATAAGAGGTTTTTTAGTTTTTGAAGCTGGAAAAATAATTAAACTTAATAAAAGAAAAACATATAAGTAAAAAACTTTTTTCATAAAAAATCACATCCTTATCTTTTTAATAAAATTAATGTTTCCAATTAAAGTATATCCAATTAAACAAAAAAGTCAATAAAATATTATTACAATATAAAATAAAAAGATTTAAGAAAATAAGATTTAGTTAACAAAAAAGGTAAAAAAAGATAATAGAGATGTATCAAATTTTTTCTCAAACTATAAGAAAATAATCAAATTTTTGTAGATATGATAAAATTATAGAAAAATATTACTATATTTCCTTTTTTTTTATAAATTTTTGTACTATACTATTGTTGTAGATACAAAAATATTTAAATATAAATCAGGAGGCGGTTTTATGAAATCTAGAAGTCTACTATTATTTTTAATACTATCTTTAGCTTTATTTTCAGTAGTATTATCAAATAAAAATAAAAATCGAAAGAACAAAAGTGAAAATAAACCGAAAAAAGAAAATATGATTCAGACAGGAAACGAAAACATCAGGGAAATCTATCTTGCTGGTGGCTGTTTCTGGGGACTTGAGGCATATATGGAAAGAATCGACGGGGTAAAGGATGCTACAGTTGGCTATGCGAACGGTAAAACTGAAAAAACGAGTTACAATATTGTCGCGTCAACGGATCACGCAGAAACAGTTCACGTAAAATATGACGCAAACAAAATTTCTTTGAGCAAGCTGCTTAAATATTATTTTCAAGTTGTAGATCCTACTAGCATTAATCAGCAGGGAAATGATAGAGGCAGACAATACAGGACAGGAATTTATTATACTAACCCCAAAGATAAAGAAATTATTTTACAGGAAATTGAAGAAGAGCAGAAAAAATATACAGATAAAATTCAAGTTGAAGTTCAGCCTTTGAAAAATTATATTCTCGCAGAAGAATACCATCAGGACTATTTAAGAAAAAATCCTAACGGATATTGCCACATTGATATTACTAAAGCAGATGAAGTTATCATTGATCCAAAAGATTATCCAAAACCGAGTGACGAAGAATTGAAAAAACGGCTTACTCCATTGCAATACAGCGTTACACAGAAAAAAAATACTGAACATTCTTTTTCAAATGAGTACTGGGACAATCATGAAGCTGGAATTTATGTGGACATAACGACAGGAGAGCCATTATTTTCCTCAAAGGATAAATATGATTCTGGCTGTGGCTGGCCAAGTTTTACAAAACCTATTTCAAAAGATGTTGTAACTTATGCAAATGATACAAGTTTTAATATGGTAAGGACAGAAGTGCTTAGCCGAAGTGGAAAGGCTCACTTGGGACACGTTTTTGATGATGGACCTAAAGACAAAGGCGGGCTTCGTTATTGCATAAACAGTGCTTCAATTAAATTTATCCCATTAAAAGATATGGAAAAAGAGCATTACGGATATTTAATAAAATTAGTTCAATAAAATGAACAGGATAGGAGATAATTTATGTTTAATCAGCCATTACTGGTAGGAAGCGTATTTTTAGGAGGGGTAGCAAGTTTTCTATCTCCATGTATTCTTCCCATTGTTCCTGTATATTTGGGAATTTTAAGCAAAGGAAAAAAAACTGTACTTAATACTTTTTTATTTATTTTAGGACTTTCGCTTACTTTTGTAAGCATAGGCTTTAGTTTTAGTTTTCTTACGGGAATTTTCTTTAATGATACTGTAAAAGTTTTGGCAGGAATAATTGTAATAATACTGGGACTACACCAGACAGGTATCTTAAAATTTAACTTTTTAGAAAAAAATAAATCTGTAAATTTAAATTTAATTGGGAAAAATTCTTCATTACAGGCTTTTTTGCTAGGACTGACATTTAGTCTAGGATGGACTCCATGTGTAGGCCCTATTCTTGCCTCAGTGCTTACTCTTGCAGGAGAAAAAGGATCTGCAGTCTATGGAGGGTTAATGATGTTTATATACGTCTTAGGGCTTGCCACTCCATTCGTTCTGTTTTCCTTTTTCTCTCAGGAATTACTAAAAAAAGTACGAGCTTTAAATCAATACACAAACTATTTTAAAATCTTTGGAGGATTTCTAATTATATTTATGGGAATTTTGCTAATAATGAATAAGTTTTAGTAATTTTAGTTTTTAAAAATTATAATTTTTTAAATTTTATAAAACAATCAGTAATCAAAATAACTTAAAAAAATAATTACAAAAAATATTTTAAATTTGCTATAATACAGAAAGGAAGTAATTTTTATGAAAAAATTAATTGCAGTAATTGCAACTTTATTAAGTTTTGGAGCGATTTCATTTGGAAATACACTACAAGGAGTTCAGTTAAAGGACATTAATAATAAACCTGTTTCCCTTAACAAGTACAAAGGTAAGAAAATATATATTAAAATGTGGGCTTCATGGTGTCCTATCTGTCTTTCAGGATTAAGCGAAATTAATTCTTTAAGTGCAGATAAAAGTAAGAATTTTACAGTTATAACAATTGCTTCTCCAGGACAAAAAGGAGAAAAACCTACAGCCAAATTTATTCAGTGGTATAAAGGACTTAATTACAAAAATACTACTGTTTTGCTGGATGAAAAGGGGGAAGTTCTAAAAAGGGCAAAAGTTTTAGGATATCCTTCAAACATTATACTGGATGGGAACTTGAATATTGTTAAAACTTTGCCGGGACATCTGACTGCTGCACAAATCAAAGGAGCTGTTAAATAAGTGTATAGTATTTTAATAATTGATGATGAACCGATTATAAGAAGAGGTATTAAAACCTTTATTGATTTTGAAAAATATAAGATAAGTGATGTTTATGAGGCAGAAGATGGTAATTCTGCCTTTAAGACTTTTTCAGAAGTCTTGCCTGACCTTGTCTTGCTGGATATAAATATTCCCTTTAAAAATGGGCTGACTCTTGCCGAGGAAATGAAATATCTGAAAAGTGATGTTAAGATAGCCATTATTTCTGGATACGACTATTTTGAATATGCTCAAAAGGCTTTAAAAATCGGAGTTGAAGACTATATTTTAAAACCTGTTTCAAAGACAGATATAAATGAGATAATTTCAAAACTTATCTATAAGCTGGAAGAAGATAAAAAATATAACGAAGCAAGAAAAATTATTAACAAAATTAGCCAAGCTGAGAAATCTGATAAAAATATTTCCCATAGCAAGTATAAAGATATTTTAACAAAAAAAATTGAAGAAAAATACAGTGATATTTCCTTTAACTTAAATTCTTTAGCGGACGAAATGAATTTGTCTTCTGGATATTTGAGTTCACTTTTTAAAAATTTGTTTGGTATTCCTTTTCAGGACTATTTGAATAATATACGGATGGAAAAGGCAAAATTGCTGCTTTTGACAACAGATCTGAAAAATTATCAAATTGGAGAGCTTGTAGGAATGGAAAACTTTAATTATTTCAATTCAAAATTTAAAAAAACTTTTGGAATGACACCGAAAGAATTTAAGAAAAGCGTGCTGGAGAAACTATGAAATTAAAAAGAACTATGAAAAATTCGATGCTGCTTCAGCTGTTTTTTTATTATATTATTGGAAATCTTCTATTTGTACTTTTTTTAAGCAGTATTTTTTACTATACTTCAAAATACATCATAATGAACAAGGAAATTGAGTATACTAACGAAAGTGTTATAAATACATCCCGTTATATTACTCTTTATGCGGATAAATTGAAAAATATGATTAATCTCTTATCTGTTGATGCCGATGTTAGAAATTTTTTAATATCAGGAAATGAAGATTCAAAAAAGAGCATTGAAAAAATGATTTATTCGATTCTTGATAGTAATAAAGGAATTAAAAATATTACTGTAATCGGAAAAAATGGTAACATTGTATCTAGTGACAAAAATAATGATATGAAAATATCAGAAAATATGATGAAGGAAAAATGGTATGTCGATGCTATAAACAATTCAGATATGCCCGTTTTTAATCCCAGCAGAAAAAATTCCACCTCCTCTATGAACTCAGCTCTCTGGTTTCTTTCAATCAGCCGTGACATAAAAAATTCAAAGGGAGAAAATCTTGGTGTTATTGTTTTTGACATTAAATATGAAATTCTTGAAAGATATTTAAATTCTATTTCTTTTGGAAAACAAATCGACAATATTATAATAGATAAAAACAACAATATTATTTACTACAAAGATGTGAAATGCTTTGCTGATAAAAAGTGTCTTGCAAAATTTTCAGAAAAAAATAAAAATAAAGATACATATTTATACGAAACACAGATTGAAAATACAAACTGGAATTTAAGAAGCCTTGCAAACACAAATGACTTAGTTACCTTAAAGAAAAATTTTTCCCACATAGTTATTATCATTTTCCTAGTTTCATTAGCTTTTTCTTCCATTATTACATTTATCGTAATAACAAAGATTCTAAGGCCTTTAATAAAACTGGAAAATCATATGCAAAACTTTGAAAATAATCTACGGGAATTTCATTTAAGTGAAAAAACGGGTTATGAAGTTCAGAACCTTGTAGAACATTTTAATGTAATGGTTGAAAAGATAAAATATTTGCGGGAATATGAAATAAAGGCTCTTCACAGCCAAATTAATCCACATTTTCTGTATAATACGCTAGATACAATCATTTGGATGGCAGAATTTGAAGACAATGAAAAAGTAATCAGCATTACAAAATCACTTGCAAACTATTTTAGGCTCTCCCTTAGCAACGGTCACGAAAAAATATCGTTAAAAGATGAAATTATGCATACTAAAGAATATTTATTCATACAAAAGCAGAGATACGAAGACAAACTTTCCTATTTTTTCAACATAGAAGATGAAAGCCTTCTTTCCATCGAAGTTCCAAAAATCATAATCCAGCCAATTGTAGAAAATTCCATCTATCACGGAATAAAAAACCTTTCTGGAAACGGAATCATCACAATAGACGTTTACAAACAAAACAGCACTGTCAATATCTCAGTCAAAGACAACGGAATAGGCTTCGAAAAAGCCAAACAGTTCAAAAAAAGCAAGACAGGCGGTGTAGGAACCCAAAATGTCGATAAAAGAATAAAATTCTATTACGGTAAAAATTATGGCGTATTTATAAATAAAAACAGCAAACCCGAAGGAGCAGAAGTAATTATAAAAATTCCTTTTAAATCAAGTTTGTAATGTATTTTCCTACTAAACTTCATTTAAAAAATAACAATAAAATCCTATAATAATTAATTTGATTCTTGTTAAAAAATTCAAATCTAATTTTAAAGTATTCATCTTAAAGACTTTTATAATTTTATTTATAAATATTATGATTAATAATCGTTTTTTCTATTTTTTTATTCATTTTTTTGTAACGTAAGGGCATCAAACGCCATGCCCTTACAACCCCGCTTAACGCAAAACTTTCTTATAAAGAAAAAATAAAACTCGCTTCGTAAAACTACGCTCAGACAGTTATTTTTCCTTTAACGAAATTTTGCTTATTTAATATTTTCAAAATTTAAGAACTCCTTTTAAAATCAAAAAAATTAAACTCTTGTTTAAAAATAGTTTTTTATAATGTTATTCTAATTTCAAAAAAAAAAAAAAAGACAATTATCATAAAAATGTGTTATAATACAAAAAAATAATATAACGGAGATGATAAATATGAAAAAGTTGTTTTTACTTGTAATTCTTGCTCTGACTACAGTAAGTTGTGAACTGTTCAGTCCTTCAAGATGGGCAGAATATGAAAAAGATAGAGCAGGAAGCGGAAGAAGATGTTATAGAAATAGTTATGGAAATATATTTTGTAAAGATACAGATGGAAATAACTATTAATAAATTATTTTTTGTTGATTGGAGTTGATGAGTTTGAAAAAGTTGATTTTGATTGTAATTCTTGCAATAACTACAGTAAGTTGTGGTTTATTAGATCCAAAATTATGGGATGAGGCTCGTGAAAGAAGAGAAGAAAGAGGCGAAAGATGTTATAAGCAATATGGAAATGTTTATTGTAAAGATAGGGACGGAAATAGAGTTTATTAACAAATTATTTTTAACTGATTGGAGTTGATGGATTTGAAAAAATTGTTTTTGATTGTAATTTTTGCTCTGACTACAGTAAGTTGCGAACTTTTTAGTCCAAGTTATTGGAACAGTGTAAATGAAAGAAGAAGAGAAAGAGGAAGAACATGTTATGAAACACGTAGCGGATATGTATATTGTAAGGATAAGTATGGAAATTATGATTAATAGATTACTTTAGATGAATGGAGTTGATGAATATGAAAAAATTGTTTTTGATTGCAATTCTTGCTCTGACTACAGTAAGTTGCGAACTTTTTAGTCCAAGTTATTGGAACAAAGTAAGTGAAAGCAGAAGAGAAAGTGGCGAAAGATGTTATAAGCAATATGGAAATGTTTATTGTAAAGATAGGGACGGAAATAGAGTTTATTAACAAATTATTTTTAACTGATTGGAGTTGACAAATTTGAAAAAATTGTTTTTGATTACCGTTTTGGGAATGGCTGTGGTTAGTTGCAGTCTCTTTAGTCCTTCAAGATGGGAAGAATATGAAAAAGATAGAGCAGGAAGCGGAAGAAGATGTTATGAAAAACGAAGTGGATATATTTATTGTGAAGACGGAAATGGAAATCGTTATTAATAAATCATTATGTGAAGAAGTGGAATTTTTGAGATTCTGCTTCTTTTTTGTTTTAGAAGAAAAGAAAAAAAAATTATTATACTAAACCTCGGTTAAATAAGAAATTTATTACAAATTTTTCTAATAAAGAATAACAACTCAATATTTTTAAATAATTAAAATATAATTTTTACTCTTTAAAATCCGTCGGAGCATTTTTCTGTGCTGACAAAACTGTTTGAGCATAGCGAGTTTTTTGTCAGTGCAGAAAAATGTCGTAGACTAGCCATAGGTCGTAGGATTTGCGGCAATGAGCAATCCTACATAAATAAAAAAGAAAAAACATAGTAGTATGAAAAAATATTTATTAATCAAAATATACAAAAAATACCCTAATTATTTTAATTAGAGTATCTTCCTAAAAAATCCATTTTATTATTTTGTTCCAAATATTCTATCTCCCGCATCTCCCAATCCTGGATAGATATACGCATGTTCATTAAGTCCATCATCAATTGCCGCAATGTACAAGTCAACATCAGGATGTTTTGCACAAAATTTCTTTATTCCTTCAGGAGCACCAATGATACAAAGCACAGTTATGTTTTTTACGCCTTTTTCTTTCAAATAGTCAAGTGTGTAAATCATTGAACCTCCTGTTGCAAGCATTGGATCTACTACGAAAACTTGACTTTCGACAACGTTTGTTGGCATTTTTGCGTAATAGTAGACTGGCTCTAGAGTTTCTTCGTTTCTGTAAACTCCCAGATGACCTACTTTTGCATTTGGAAGAAGCTGCAATATTCCGTCTATCATTCCAAGTCCTGCTCTTAGGATGGGAACTAATGTTATTGGTTTATCCAGAACTTTTGTAGTGGTTTTCTGAATAGGAGTTTCTGTTTCAATCTCCTTGAGCGGAAAATGTTTTGTTGCTTCATAAACCATAAGTCCTGCTATTTCGTTTAAGCTTTCCCTAAAAAGTTTAGTGTCTGTATCTTTATTTCTCAAATTTGAAAGTTTATGTTCAATTAGTGGATGTTTCAATTCAAAAACTGCCATTAATAATCACTCCGTTCTTTTTTTATACTCAAACTATTTTTTTATTCATATTTTTTACAAAATAATATCGTCTACTGGTAAAAGTGCCGCTCCCATTGAGATTGACTTTCCTAAATCGATTTTCATAATTTTAATAAGCCGCATAATTTCATTTGCCTGCTCATCTTCCAGATACGTTACAAGAACGCTGTCAGTCCCTGGCCAGACGTGGCTGTTAAAATGTTTTAATGTTTTGCTCCAACGGCTGTAAACTTGTGGAATTATTGTATATTGCTCAATTCCATATTCACGCATTTCCTCCTTTATTTTATCCATAAAGTAAGAATCAAAATATATTTCTACCCTCTTCAAGAAAACACCTCCTTTTCTTTAAAGTTTATTATTATTTATTTTGCGATCTTTCAGCCATTTTTTCTGCTTTTCTTGCTTCTTCTTTTGCTTTTTGTTTTTTTTCTTTTCTTTCCTCAACTATGGAATAAGCCACAGGTATAAAGAATAATGTCAGCAACGTACAGAATAAAAGTCCAAACATAACTGCTACCGCCATTCCTTGATAATAACCCGAACTTCCCTTACTTGAAAGTACCATTGGAATCCATCCAAGCACCGTTGTAAGTGTTGTCATAAGTATCGGACGAAGCCGTGAACCTGCCGCTTCCACAAGGGCCTCTCTAATTTCCATCCCCTTTTGCCGTAAACTCGCTACGAAATCCAGTAATACAATTGCATTATTAACCGCCATACCAAACAGCATTAGAATACCAATCATAACAAACATACTCAGCTGTATTCTTGTTACAGCCAGTCCAAACATTACTCCAATCATTGATAATGGCAACGCCAACATCATTATTATCGGTAAAATAAATGATTCTAGCTGTACTGCCAGTACGACGTAAATAAGTGCTACTGAAATCATAAGGGCATTCATAATTTCTCCACCCATTTCCTTCTGTCTTTGAGCATTTCCTGCTGGAGCTATTTTATATCCTATAGCTGGATTTGTTTTTTTGAATGATTCATTTACAAATTTTGATGCATCATTCAAACCTTTTGATTTATCCAAATTTGCTCCTACTGTTACAATTTGAGAACCATTGTAAGTTTCTATAGAGGCTGCACCTTCCACTTGTTTCATTGTGGCGATGTCTCCTAATCTTACAAATTGTCCTCCACTTGTTTTTATCATTATATTCAGTATTTTGTCAAGTGAATTTTTATACTGCTCTTCAAATTCCATATAAACTTTTAATGTTTCTGTGTTTTCAGTAATTTCTATTGGATCTACTCCCAATACAGTTTGATTTAACATTCTAGTTATGTCTGTAACACTTAGCCCATAACTTTCAGCCTTTACTCTGTTTACTTCAAGCTGTGCCTGTGGATATCCACCTTCTGATGAAGATTTTACATCCTTAAACCAAGTCTGCTGCTTCATATCTGCCATAATCGCATTGGCAATTCTGTTGATTTCTTCAGCATTATCCCCTTCCACTTGGAATGAATAATCTTTTGAAACTGAACGTCCTCCAGCTTTTGATGGGGAAACAGCGATTGTAACATTTGGAATGTCGCTCATTTTTTGACGCATTCTTTCCATTGCTTTCATCGTGTCTTTTTTTACATCGACATTGACTATTGCCGCCTGAGCATTTACTATAGTAGTATAATTTTTTGTAACAGGATCTTCTTTTACAATCTGTTCCATCTGCTTAGAAATTTCGTGTGCCACTTCTACATCAAGTCCTGTCGAAAGCTGTGCTACTACCGAATACTCATCATTGTCAATCGTTGGGAAAAATGAGGTTTTTACAGTTCTTCCAAGTCCAAAAACAACTACAAAAAATAGTACAATTACTCCGATTATAACTGCTTTTCTATGATCCAAAGCCTGTTTTACAAGATCTTTGTATTTATCCCTAAATGCATTAAATCTATGCGCTTTCCCTGCCGCTCCTGATATTTTTTCAATATTTAGGAACAGGCTTGATGCCATTGGAATAAACAGCATTGCTACAACAATCGAAGTTGACAGCGCGAACATCATTGAGAGCGAAATTCCCGCAAATACTTCCCTTGCAAACCCTGGAAATAATACGATTGGTAAAAATACGCAAACTGATGTTGCCGTTGAAGCTATCATTGGAACTATTACTTCATTTGTTCCACGTATCGCCGCAACAAGTGCTGGTTCTTTATTAATCTGAATGTGATCAAATATGTTATCTAGTGTGACGACTGCATTATCAACCAGTGATCCTATCGCAAGTGCAAGCCCCATAAGTGAAATTAAGTTTAGTGAAATTCCTTGTGTATTTAAAAGAAAGAAAGTAAATGCAGCTGATATTGGAATTGACATTCCAACCACAAGCGAGGCCCTTAAATCCTTTAGGAATACCAATAAGACAAGTACTGCTATTACTAATGCCTGTAAACCATTATTTGTTACATTGGAAATCGCGTCTTTTACTTTTATACTGTTATCAACTATTATTTCATACTTTGAACCTGATGGAAATAACGGTTTCATATTTTCCAATTCTTTTTTTGCAATATTTGCAATTTCAACTAGATTTCCATCCTTACTTTTTTGAATTACAACAGAAACCATGTTTTGACCATCATATTTTGAATAAGAAGTTTTATCTTTAGTTCCATATTCAACAATAGCAATATCGCTTAATCTTACTGTCTGATTATCATTGTTTGAAATAATGATGTTTTGTATCTGTTCTAGCTGTTTTAATTCTCCATCAACCCTTAGAATAAATTCTTTTGAACCATCCTTTACTGTTCCGCCTGGCACAATTGTGTGAGCCGCTTTAATTTTAGCGTATATTTCACTTGGAGATAAATTATATGCCTGTAATTTATATGGATCCAGTTTTACTTTTACCTGCCTTGTGGCATTTCCGAATACTGATATATTTCCGACTCCCCTATTTCTTTTCAGTCTTGGCTCCAGCGTTTCTTCTATAAATGAAGTAATTGTCGATTCATCTGCTCCTCTTATTGCAATCATCATCGCCATATCTGAATTTCCCCCAGCTGTATTCAATTTTGAAACTACTGGATCATTGGCATCAGACGGCAGATCCTGTTTTATTTTATCAATTTCAGACTGTATCTGTACTTGCTTTATATCCGTATCTGTACCGAAGTTAAATTCTACCATTACACTTGAATTTCCATAAGTTGAACTTGTAGAAATATTTTTAATACCGTCAACATTAAGCGCCGCATCTTCTATTTTTTTTGAAATCTGAGTCTTAACATCCTCGGAAGCCGCTCCAGTCCAAGTCGTATTAACAGCTACTAGCGGAAAGTTAAAGTCTGGTATCAATTCCTGCTTCATTGACCGCATGGCTACAACACCTGAAAAAACCATGAATATCAGTATCATAGTTGTAGAAACGACCCTTTTCGTTGCGAAATCTGCTACTGTCATTTTTTCATTTCTCCTTAATCTTTTTGCTTTATAAAACAGCCAAATAAATTCAGAAAGTATAAAATTTTCAAAATTTGCCTGACTGATTATATTTAAAATATTAATTTTCTATTTTTAGAGTTAAAATCAATAATTTACTGTACTTTTCTAACGGTTTCGTTAGCCTGTACAACATTTTGTCCATCTATTATAAGTTCTGCACCTGCAGTAAGACCATTTCCAGTAACTGCCGCCATTTCCTGATTTTGATTTGTAATTTTTATTGGTATTGCGATTGCTTTACCATTTTGAACTATATAGACCACTTGTTCCACTCCTCTTACAACAATGGCTTTTTTAGGAATTATTAATCCATTTTCTGCTCCAGTGTCTATGCTTGCTGTTCCATACATTCCGCTTTTTAGCCTTCTTTCAGGATTAGGAATTTTGATTTTTACAATAAACTGTCTTGTTGCCGAATTTGCCACAGCTGACGCTTCATATACTGTTCCTGCCAGTTCTTCCCCTTGCAGCTCATCAATTTTTACTTTCGCCTGTGTTCCTACATGGATTTTATTTATTACTTCTGGTGAAACTCCCACTTCCAGCTGCATTTCCGATTCATTTACCACAGTAAACAAGGCGCTTCCAGCTGATGTTTGCTGATGGAGTTCCAGCTTCATATTTGCAATAGTTCCCGTTGTGTTTGTCTTTATTACAGATTTTCTATTTGTGTCATTTGCCGAATCCAGTGCTGCCCGTGCTGAGCTTAGGCTATTTTTTGAGGCATTTAACTGGGCTCTTGCAGCATCATAATTAGTTTTTGCCTTTAAATAATCTGTTTCAGTTACTAGCCTTTTATTATAAAGCATACTGTATTTTTCATAATTTATTCTAGCTTCTTCAAGTGCGGCGGCGGCTGAGCTGATGTTTGATGAGGCTGTATTCACATTTGAAGCTGCGCTTGCAACATTTGATCTTGCAGCCTGATTGTCAATTGATACAATTACCTGCCCTGCTCTTACACTATCCCCATTTTTTGCATTTATTACGACTATTTCTCCAGAAGAAGTTGCTGTATAGGGAACTTCCTCTATACCTTTCAAAGTTCCGCTCGCTGTATAGCCCAAAGAAATTGAGTTTTGTCCAATAACTTGCACTTTTACTGGTCTTGCATTATTTACCGCAGCCTGTTTCTTCTTTCCGCAAGATATAGCAAACATCGCAAGTATTGCCAATGCCGCTACAATTTTTTTATTATATAATTTCATTGTTTATTTCCTCCTGTTTTCATATTTTAAATCCGATTAATCAAGAAAAGCTCCATATTGCGATACAAGATAGTAGTATTTAAGTCTTGAAGTTGCATAATTTACACGGCTCTGGCGTAATTTTGCCTCTGCATCAAGTAAATTATTCATTGTTATCAAGTTATAGTTGTATCTTTCTTTTTCCAGTTCGTACGTTTCTTCTGCACTTTCTACTGCAATTTTCAATGCTTCCAGACTTTTTTCAAGTGCTTGAAGCTTATAATATGTTTTTCTCATATTCGCCTTAACCTGCTCCAATGTCTGCTCTGATTTTACTTCTGCGATTTCTTCAGTTTTTTTAGCATATTTTACATCTTCTTTTCTTTTGCCCCAGTCAAAAATATTCCAAGTAAATGTCACTCCAGCAGCCGATGAAAAATCCTTCACTTCAAATACATCCTTTAATTTATTTCTCGAACCTAATGCCCCGTAATTTACAGTTCCATTAATTGTTGGAAAAAAACTGGCTCTTTCCAGTTTTGTATTTTTTCTGCTTATATCAATTTGTTTTTGTGCAATTTTATATTCAGTATTTTGTGTTGTTAATTTTTCCATATCTTTTGTCAAATCAATGGTTTTAGTAAAATTATCTTCCACTCCAAACGGAACGATTTCAATGCTACTTGGATTTGGCACTCCAATTAATATTCCCAAAGATTCTTTTGCTATTTCAATGTTTCCTTGCTGTTCTACAATCTGTGCTTCCATAGCCTTTAGACTTCTTTCTGCTTCTTTGTATTCAGGCTGTGTAACCATTCTCAAGTTATATTTTTCAGTCTGAATTTTATAGTTTTCATCCAATGCTTCCTTTGATTTTTGCAGTACCCCAAGCGTACTGACTGCCTCATATACGTCAATATATGCCTGAACAGTACTTAATACTGTATCTTTCTTTGTTTTATCCAATTTCAGCTCAGTTAATTCTAAGCTTTCTTTGCTTATTTCGTTTCCTAATTTTAGCTTCCCGCCTGTGAAAAGTGGCTGTGACAGTGACAGATATTGCTGGTACGCTTCCCCTGTCTTTTTCGAAATAATATCTTTAAAATAAGCATTTGCCGAAGCATTATAGCTTACTGTAAAAAATTTCTGTTTCCAAGTTCTGCTTACATCAATTTGCCCTCTATCCATTTCTAACATTCCTATTTTTATGTCTTTGTTGTTTTTTACCGCCATTTCAGCGGCTTCTTGAATTGTTATTTTTTGTGCAAAATTGGGAATTGCCATTAATAACAGCAATATTGACACTGCTATTTTATTTCTGTTTTTTTCCATTTTCCCTTCTTCCTTCCTGAACTTATTTTAACGCATTATTTATAAATTTTATTATTTCCTTCAACGAATTTTCGACTTTTCTTGTATTTTGGATATTAATCAGGTCATCATCTTTCATCTTTTGCAAATTTTTCAAGACAAATTCATCATATAAAAATTCCTCTATTGAAATTAATATAAATTCTGATATAACATCTGCATTATATTTATTGCCATTTTTACTGTTAAATTTTTCAACAATATTTATTTTTATAAAATTAGTTGATTTTTCACGCAGTTCTTGAAAGAAAATCCTTAATTTTGGATCAATTAAATGTTTCTCGACTGCTTTTAGCTTCATATTATTCAAAATTTTAACAGCATGATTCATTTTAGCTTTTACGTAATCTTCTAAAACCTTTTCTGGCATTTGATTAACATTTATATTTTCAAGATTTTCAATTATTTCTTTTTTTATTTTTTCTAAAACTTCATAAAGCAGCTCTTCCTTAGTTGCAAAATATGTATAAAAACTCTCTTTAGATATTCCTAGGTCTTTCGTAATATCTTCAACTTTAGTTTCCTCATATCCATTTTTTGCAAACAGTTCCCACGCTTTATCTATTATTTTTTTTCTTTTCTGACATCTCGCACTCTTCTTCTTTTCCAAGCATCTCCCACCTAACAAATAAAATTGACCTGTAAGTCATTTTTATATAATATACTGTTTTTTCTATTTTGTCAATTAATTTTGTATTTGAAATTATAGAGTAAAATTTTGTTATTTTTCTAGGTTAATACAGTAAGAAAAAAATTTTTTAGAGTTAATATATTATGGATTTAAAGACATTACATGTGTAGCTACTTTTGTTAATACATATTTTACTGCTAAAAACAAGTCTTTTCCTGTTAACTCATTTTTTGAATATGTAATTTCCAATTTTGAATTTCCTAAAAATTTATCTGAAGTTAAAAATTCTTTAGTTGAAGTTAATACAGGGTATTTTATTTTTAAATTATCAAATCTAAGTTCTTCAAAACATTCAATTGCACCTAATAATATGTTTAATGATATTTCTTTAAATTTAATTGTCTTAATATTTGTTTTGATTGAAGTATTTGCACTGTCGTTATGAAATAAATCGATTAAATTTCCGTTTCCAGTAAGAACTTTATAGTGGTAAATTTTATTTCTCATGTTTGATTCAATAGTATCGATATTTTTTCTATCTTTAAGTAACTTTTTATTTGAAAAAGCAAGACTTTTTTTATAAAAATCATTTTCTTTTGATTTATTTTTAATCTTTTGTTCAGGTATAGCAGGAGTTTCTGATTGAAGTCCTATTTTAATAAGTGCTTGTTTTAATTCAGAAATATATTTTGAATCATTTTTACTATGAAAATACATTGTTTCTAAAATACGATTTTTATTTGATACATCATTATCATATTTTCGCTTAAATTTTAACTCTTCATCTTCTATTACAAATGGACAGTATCTTGCTCCTCGTCCTATAAGTTGTGCTTCTTTAATTGTGTAAGAACCAATTTTACCTGATTTTCCACTAGATTGCCTTGTGTCATATAATCGTACAATATCAAATAAATTTAATACATCCCAGCCTTCGTTTAGCATGTCTACAGCAAACACGATTCTTATAGGATTAGAAATATCTTCCAAAGAATTTACCAAAATTTGTTTTTCTTTGTTATCATCACTTGTACCATTTATAATTAAAGTAGTGTCTTGTGAAAATCCATTTTTAATAGAATGTAATAAAATTTCTAAAGTTTCATCTTTTTGTTTAAAATAATGAATTGCTTTACTTAAAATAACAATTCCAATTGATTCTAAATTTGAAAGTTCATAACTAGTTAGATTTTTTATTTTCTTAAAAAAATTATTATAAAATGATTTTGATTCTGTAATTTTTCGTGATTTTAACAGAATTACAGGTTTAATATTTAATTTCAAATCAGCAAATAAAAATTTACGATATTCACTTAGTACAAGTGCTATTACTGTTCTAGTCCACAAATCTGTATCTGTTGCGAAATTTTGAAAATCTTTTGTGTATTTGCTTTCTCTAAAGGAAACAAGTGAGTAATTAAATACTATTTTGTCTTTATATTTATTATTTACATTAGCATCTTTAAGATCGCAAGTTGCTGTAAATTCGAGCATAATATTATTTTTATTTTGTATTAGTGCATTCATTATCGAATATTCCCATTTTCTATTTGATTCTTCTTCATTTTTAGTAGTTTTTTTGGTTAATGAATTTACATGATGACTTTCATCTGAAATAAATACAATTCTGTTATTTTCAAAATCGTCATATGTCAATGAATTTTCCTTAGCTTCAAATAAATCAATATGAAGTTTTTGGATAGTTGTAAATAAAATTTCTATATCTTCAGTCTTGTTATCACTAAAATTATCTACTTTTTTTATATTAATTTTATTACCCAAATATTCAATAACGTCATTAAATAAATATTTACTTGATAAAGGGTTAGTAAAATTTTCTATTGTTTTTTCCAGAATATTCGTTTGATTTACAAAAAACAAAAATTTTCTATATCCTTTTGTGTATAAGTATAATATAAGTCCTGCCATAATAACAGTTTTTCCACTGCCTGTCGCCATATGAAATAAAGTATGTACTTGTTTATTTTTCTTTAGCTTATCATTTTCATAATACACTAAAAAGCTTTTAAATGCTTCTATTTGATATTCTCTAAGTATAATTTTTTTAGATAAACCTTTTGTAATAATTTCAGGTATATCAATGGAAATAGCTTCTTCTTTTAAAATATCTACTTTTTGGTATAAAAATTGTTCATTCATTTACTTAACCTCTATTTTATTTTTTATATAACTTAATAAATCTTTGTAATTTTTTAATTCTGTTATATAATTATTAATTTGGCTTTCTGTATCGAATCTTGTACAAGTTCCCTTTTTTTGAATTTTTGAATTTTTAATTTCTCGATAATCAATAGCACCCATAATATAAGCTTTAGTGTAAACTTTGTCGATATCATTTTTAATTATATATGTTAAAACTACAAAATAATCATCAGACTTATTTGCCTGGATAACTGGATATAAGAAATTCCAATTTTTATTTGGAGTATAAATAGTTTCAGCAGTTTTTACATCTAAATAAAAAGTTTTGTTCTTATTATTTATCGCAATATCATATTTATCATAAAAATATTCTCTAATTACATTTATTTCTTCTGTAGTAGGTTTAACTTTTTTTAAAATATTTTCTATTTTTGAAAAATTGAATTGTTCTTTCCAATGATTAATATTGAATTTAGAAAGATCTAAGTTATTTTTTAAATAATTCAATACAATTTGCTCAGATATATATCCTAATTCACTATCATGTTCTACAACTGTAAATTTATCATGATTTATTCCATTATTTTTTAAAAATTCCTTACATCTTTGTCTAAAATTTGAAAATTTTTTAGCATTTGAAATTATATTTTTATACTTATTTTCCTTTAAATCAAAATTAATATACATATTATATTTTCCCCCTAATTAAATTTTATAAAATGATTCTGAGAATTTTTTATCATTTTCAGTTATTTCAAAAGTTTCATCTTCTACATCTGAGTAATTTACATACAGTTTATTTTTATCAACTATATTAATAAGAGCCATTTTTTTCTCTTCCAATGATAAGCATCTAAAATTTTCATCTGCTTTTTTAAGTTCTTCCCTTGTAACGTATGGAATAATTCTTTCATCACTGCATACTTCTTCTTTTACTTCTAAAATATTATTTTCAGTTGCTAAGTTTATTTTATTTATAATTAAATTTGCATTTTCAAGAAGTTCACAATATACAAATGAACCTCCACCCTTCCAATTTAAGGCTTTAGAGATACCTGTCTGCTCACCTTCGATAACTTTAGATAATCTTTTCACAGATATATCTTCCACATAATTCATTTGTTCGATTCCTACATATCTACGTCCCATTTTGTGGGCAACAGCACAAGTTGTGCCCGAACCAAGGTGATAGTCTAGTATTGTATCATTTTCTTTTGTAGAAATTTCGATTATTTTTTTTATCAAATCTTCAGATTTTGGATAATCAAAAATATTTTTTCCAAATAATTCTTTCAAATCTTTATTAGCATCTTGATTTGTAGCGACATCATCCCACCAAGAATTAACAATAACCCCTTTTAAATTTTTTTCTGATAAAAAAAGCTTGTATCTAGGCTTTCCTTCTCCTTTTTTAGGAAAAACAATTCTATTATCATTTAAGAGTTCATAAAATGTTTCTTCTTTAAATCTCCATTCGTCTGTTATTTTTTTCCCATTAGGGCTTGTGATAGTATATAAAGAACCGCCTTTATTAGTGCACGGCATTGTCTTATACGCACCTCTAATATCATTATCTGGGTTTTTATAATCTTTAGAGTCTGTATTGTTTAGTATATTATTAAGAGTTGCTAGTTCGCTTTTTTTATAAATTAGTATATATTCATGGATAATTGATAAATTTTTACTTAAATTAGCCTGCGACTTTCTTCTTCTGTAAACAATTGTTCCAATAAATTTTTCTCTACCAAAAATTTCGTCCATTAAAACTTTTAAATATGCTTGTTCATTATCGTCAATTTGAACAAAAATAAAACCATCGTTGCTTAGCAGTTTTTTAGCTAATTCTAATCGATTTTTCATGAATGTTAGCCAAGCTGAATGGTTAAATTTATCATTATATTTAAAACTATCAGAACCTGTATTGTAAGGTGGATCTATATAGATACATTTAATTTTTTCGCCGTATCTTTTTAACAGACTAGACAATACAATTAAATTATTACCTTTAATTATTAAATTATCATTATCATTAAAAATTATATTTTTTTCTATTCCATTTTTTGTATATCTTTTAGCATTTGTTAATATTTTTGGATTAAGCATACGAGTTATTTCATCACTTGCAATTATTTCATTATGAAAAATTTCGTTACTTTTTTGATCCTCTTTATTTTGCCCTCCTTGAAGAACACAATCTTTATATGGAAAATTCAATACTACATCATTGGATTTAGAAATAAATTCTTCATTTTTAGTTAAACCAATTTTATTTATATATCTTGTGTACGAGTTTGCCAAAAATTCTTTTGATTCTATAAACCAAGCAAATTTTTGCTTATCAAAAACAAGTGTCCCGTTTACTTCTTGAAAAAATTTTTCTTTAATTTTGGGGTTAGAAATAAGTACAAAAAGCAAGTCTTTATCCATGTTTATAATATCCTCATAAACACTTGCTTTAAGTAACTTTCTGTCTTCTGATACATACTTTTTTAATTTTAATAGTGTATCGGTTACTATTTCAAAAATATTTTTATTCATTTTTTGCCTCCCAGTTAGAATATATAATGTTTTCCAAATTCATATTTTAAATTTTTATTATTGTATTTATTAATTTTAATAACTTAGTAATTATTGCTACTAAATAATGTTAAATTTATTATAAAATTATGTCTGTTTCTTGTTTTGATTATACTATTTCAAAAAAATTATTTCAAGAAAAATGATTTTAAGAAATTTTATTATATATTATTTTGTGTTTGAAAGAACTGATTTAGTGAGAATTTTAGATATTTATAAGTTAAAATTTACATAGTTTTAAAATAAAAAATAAAAATAACAGTTTTTAAAATGAAAAACAAAGATTTGTATGCTATACTTCAAAGCTGCATATAATAAAAAAAGAAAGTCTTTTGTAGTAAGATTATTGGGAGGATAGGACAATGTGGGACATTGCCGAAAATGTTGAAGAAAGAAGGGATATTGAGCAAAAAACGTTAAATGGGGTAAAAATAAAAATTATAGGAATAGGGAAAATAGGGAACAATGTAATAAATAAAATGGCAGTAAGAGATGATATAAAAGCTAATTTTATAGCAGTGGATGCTGAAAAAATTAATCTAGATAATTCAAAAGCTGATACAAAAATATTTGTATCTTCGATGATTTCTTATGAAGCCGTAGAGGGTTTAAAAAAACAAATCAAAAAAGACCTAGAAAAGACAGATATGGCATTTATTATAGCTGAAATGGGTGAAAAAACTGGAACACCTGCCTCAGCTATTATTGCAGAAATTGCAAAATCAATGGATGTATTAACTGTTGCTATTGTATCAAAACCCTTTAAATTTGAAGCTCCTAATAAAATAAAACTTGCTAAAAAAGGAAAGAAAAGAAAAGATTAAAACATTTCGCTGATACTGTAATAGTTATTCCATATCAAAAATTAAATGATTTATATGCAAACCTTTCATTGGCAAATATCTATGAAAAAGGAGAAAAAGCCTTTGTAACAATTGTAAAAGGAATATTAGACTTAATAAAAAAACAGGGAATTGTAAATTTGGACTTTGCAGACATTAAATCTATATTGCAAAATTCAGGCAAAACAGTATTAGGTTTTGGAAAAGCAGATGGAGAGGACAGAGCAAAAAAAGCGGTAGAACAGGCATTAAATACCCCACTTTTAGAACGTTCAATAAAAGGTGCAGGAAAAATACTAATGAACATAACCTCAGGAAACGACATACGTCTGGAAGAAATCAGCCAAATTGCTACAGCAGTAGCCATAAGCACCGAAAATCCAGACTTATTTCTCGCATGGGGAACAGTCTTTGAAGAAACTAAATGTAGAAATTCTGAAGATTTTGAGAATAAAGGGAGCTGTGTAAAAGTATATTTGATTGCAACAAATTTTTCCGATTAATAAAAATAATTTAAAAATTTATAAATAAAAAAAGAAAAAACATTGACTAATTAATTAGATATGATATAATTACATTGAAAGAAAAAGTTTAAAAACAGGTGTTGCACTACCTTAAAATGAAGCAACTTTAAATGCAAAGCTACCAATTATGGTAGTTTTTTGTTATTATTGGAAGAAAAGGCAAAATTGTATGAAAAATAGTAAAAAAGTTTAACTGTATTTTGGGAAAATATGTTAAAATATAGAAAATTTTACAATTAAAGGAGAAGAAAAATGGATGGTGTTGGAATAAAAGTTGTTGGAATCGGTACAGTGGGAAATGATGTCTTGAATAAGATGATGAAAAAAGAGATTGCGGAAGTTGGATTTGTGGGAATTGATACAAATCAAGAGAATTTGGATAAACTGAATGTAGAATCAAAAATATTGGCTTCTGAGGATTTAAGTGAAAAGGTGCAGAGTGCATTGAAAAATACTAATTTAGTATTTATTTTGACAGAAATGTCGGAAAAGAAAAATAACGAGATAGCCTGCATTGTTTCAGAAGTTGCCAAAACAATGGGAATACTGACAGTGGTTGTAATTGCTACATCAATTAATTCAAATGGAGAAAATGATGAAATCAAGAAATTAGAAGAAGTTTCTGATACTGTTATAGTTTTGCCTTTTAAAAAATTAATGGAAGCAGATTTAAGTGCAACTTTTGATAAATTATTTGAAAAAAGAGATGAAATTTTTATAAAACATGTAGAATTTATAACAAATCTAATAAAAAAACAAGGGATAGTGAATCTTGATCTTGATGATATTAAAATAATGCTAGAAAATTCAGGAGAAGGTATAACAGTATTTGGTAAAGGGGAAGGACAGGATAAGGTAAAACTTGTTATAGAACAAATAATAAATAGCCCTTTTATAAAAAATCTTCCAAAAGCGAGAAAGATACTGTTAAGCATTACAGCAGGACCAGACATTGGATTAACAGATTTACAGGAAGTAGCTATGATTATAAATGAAAAATTTGGAGCAGATCAAACAAATATGCTATGGGGATACATTATGGATGCTGAGCTTGAAGATAAAATTGAAGTGGAAATGCTGATAACGGATTTCTCCAAATAAATGTATATAATATTAAAATTGAAGTATGTATTATGAAAAAAGTAAATGTGGAAAATTAGAAGTTATAGAGGTAAAAGTGTGATAAGAGAGATTAATATACTAGATGCGAAGGATATACAAGAAATTTGTAAAGATGAGTTAGGATATAATGTTGATATTAAGACTGTCAAGACGCAAATTGAAAAATTATCTATTGATTATGAACATCATATCATCGCAGTATATGAAGATAAAAAAACAAGTAAGGTTGTTGGTTTTGTTCATGCAGAGATGTATGAAAGTTTATATAGTGATATTGGATTAAATATATTAGGATTAGCAGTAAATTCCAATTTTCAAGGTAAGGGTATAGGAAAAAAACTGATGATTTTTGTTGAAGAATATGCTTTAAACAATAATATTAATTTTATTAGATTAAATTCGGCTTCTCATCGTTTAGAAGCACATAAATTTTATGAAAATATTGGTTATACTTGTAATAAAATTCAAAAACGTTTTATAAAAATATTTCGATAAAGAGGTACTAATAATAAAATTTTATAAATGTCAGGAGAAGTAAAAGCAGTAAGCTTATACTTCTTTTTCTTTTTTGATAAAAAATGTGAGAATATACTTAAAACTTTTTAAAATTAAATTGTTGAAATTAGAAAAAATAAAAGTTGAAAAAAAATAGAAAAATTTTCTTTTTTTGGAAAAAATGTGGTATAATTTGATGTATGCTCAAACCTTTTTAAAATTAAATAAACTTAGGGATTGAGTAAATTATGAATTAAAAACATTATAATTATAAATAGAATAGATAAATATATTGGAGAGAAAATTGGAAAAAAGTTTTAAGGATAATTTGCTGACTGCTGATGAAATGAGAAATGAAATAGTGAGATTGCAGAAGGCTGGGAAAAAGGTAGTTTTTACTAATGGAGTTTTTGATATTTTACATGTTGGGCATTTGACTTATCTAGAGGAAGCCAGAAATTTAGGGGATGTTTTGGTTGTCGGTGTAAATAGCGATGTTTCGGTTAAAGTGAACAAGGGAGATAAAAGACCTATAAATAGTGAAACAAATAGAGCTTTTGTGCTTTTGGGTACAAAATTTGTAGACTATACAGTAATTTTTAATGAAAAAACACCAGAAAAACTGCTGGATATTTTAAAGCCAGATATTCACGTAAAAGGTGGAGATTATAAAAAAGAAGACTTGCCAGAAACAAAAGTTGTTGAAAAAAATGGCGGAGAAGTAAAGATTTTATCTTTTGTGGATAATATTTCCACAACGGAAATTATTAATAAAATTATTGAAGTTTATAAAAAATAAAAAATTTTAAAAATTATAGAAGAAATATTTGTTAATGAAATATATTTTTATTTAATACTAAATTTCATTTAAAAATAAAAATAAATTTTTATAATAAGGTTGTTTAATAACTAATTTATAATCATTCAACTAAATTGTTTTTTATTATTTTTTAGATATTTTGATTAATAGGTATTTTTTTCATATTACTATGTTTTTTCTTTTTTATTTTTGTAGGATTGCTCATTGCCGCAAATCCTACAACCTATGGCTAGTCTACGACATTTTCCTGCACTGACAAAAAACTCGCTATGCTCAAACAGTTTTGCCAGCACAGAAAAATGCTCCGACGGATTAGCTAAATTAGACTATATTAAAAAAATGAAAATTATATTTTAATTATTTGAAAATATTAGGTTTATATCCTTTAATTAGAAAAGTTTGTAATAAATTCGTTATTTAAATGGACTTTAGTATAAAAATAGAATTTAATTGAAATTTAGAAGTGAGAAAAATTATGAAAAATAAAATATTAACATTTGATAAGATAGATAAATTAGCAAAAAATTTAGCAGAAAAATTAAGAAATGGAGGCTGTCTAGGACTTATTGGAGATTTGGGAGCGGGGAAGACTACGTTTACTAAGAAGATTTGTGAATGTTACAATGTTACAGAGAATGTGAAGAGTCCGACGTTTACTTATGTTATTGAGTATAGTTCTGGAGATGTACCGGTGTATCATTTTGATGTTTACAGGATTAATGATTCTGAGGAGATTTATGAGATTGGGTTTGAGGATTATATTGGGGAAGATGGGAGTGTTGTGATTATTGAGTGGGCGGACAAGATTTTGGATGAAATGCCTGAGGATGCGGTGTTTGTTGAGATAAATCATTATTCGGATGTGGCTCGTGAAGTTTCTGTTTATACGCTTAAAAATGATAAAAAAATAGATTTTGAAATAGAATAATTTATTTTTAATATTTGGATTTTATACTAAATTGATTACTGGATTAAGTGAAATTAGTTTTTGAGCGGAATATTAATTATTGGATTTGATTTTAAAGAAGTTTTATTGTAAAAGGGAAGAAAATTTAAAAATGGAGAAAAATATGTTGATATTTGCGATAACGACTACAACTAAGCTGGCTGGATTGTCGCTTTATGAGAAAGATAAATTGCTGGGAGAAATACATGTGGAAATGGCAAAAACACATTCTACTACGATTTTGGAGCAGATTGATAGCCTTTTGAAATGGACAGGGAAAAAGCTAGATGAAATTCAAGATGTAATTGTTTCGATAGGACCAGGTTCGTTTACAGGGGTTAGAATAGCAATTTCAGTTGTAAAGGGGCTTTTTTTTGGACGGAATGTGAATTTTTATGAAGTGAATGAGCTGGATGCACTTGGATTTCAAGGGTATTATAATTTGAAAACAAGTTTGGGAAATGATGAAGATGTGAAAATATATTCTATGATTGATTCACGAAAGGAAAAGATTTATTGTGCGGGTTATGAAACTTTAAGTGAAAATAAACTAAAATTGGTAAAAAATTATGAAGTTGCAAAACTGGACAATGTAATTGAGGAAATAATAGAAAATAAGGGAAATAATAAAAAAGTTTATCTAATTGGGGATGCAGTTTTTAATTATAAGGCTAAGATATTGGATAAATTGGGAAATTGTGTAAAAATATTTGAAGATAAGAATTTGACAATTAATACGATGATATTTGTACAGATGTTTTTGGATAAAAATTTGGAAAATGCTGGTGTGGTAAGAAAGACTGATATTTTTAATCTGAAACCAGATTATCTGGAAAAATCACAAGCGGAAAGGGATAAAAAATAATGCTGAAAAATTTTTTTAAATTTGGAAAAAAGAAAAAAGATGAAGACCAGAAGGACACTTTGGAAAATCAGATAGAAAAAGAAATTGAAGAAAGCCAAAGTGAAATAGATAAAATTAAAGCTGAAACTGAAAAGGAAATAAAGGAAACAGCTGAGGAAATCTTAGGAAAAAATGCTAAAAAAACTGAAAATAATGAAAAAAACTTTGAAACTGAAAGAGAAAAAACTGAAAGTGTAGAAATAGAAGAAAAATCAAATGAGAAAACAAAAGGAAAGCCTAAATTAAAACCTTTAAAGGATAGGCTGGCAACTCCTAAAAAAGGTTTTTTTGGAAAACTGAAGGAAATGCTTTTGGGTAAAGCGATAGATGACGATTTGTATGAAGAATTGGAAGAGTTGCTTATTCAGTCAGATATTGGAATGAATATGACAATGCAGCTTGTGGAGGAGCTGGAAAAATCAGTTTCACGAAAAAAACTGAAAACGTCGGAGCAAATTTACGATGAATTAAAGGAATTGCTTAAAGCAAAACTTATTTACAATGATGAAAGCAGCACAAAATTAAAATTACAGGATGGAAAACTAAATATTTTTTTGGTTGTTGGAGTAAATGGTGTTGGAAAGACTACTTCCATTGGTAAAATTGCAAAAAAATTGAAGGATAGCGGGAAAAAGGTTATTATTGGGGCTGGAGATACATTTAGAGCCGCTGCGATTGAGCAAGTTGAGGAATGGGGAAAACGGACTGGAGTGGAAGTTGTAAAGCAGGCACATGGGAGCGATCCTGCCGCTGTAATTTTTGATACAGTAAAAACTGCTAAAAATCGTGGATTTGATGTGGCAATACTGGATACGGCTGGAAGGCTGCACAATAAACGTGATTTGATGAAGGAACTTGAAAAAATAAATAAAATTATACGTGAACAGTCTGGAGAAACGGACTTTGAAACGTTGCTTGTAATTGACAGCACAACTGGGCAGAATGGATTGGAACAGGCTAGAATATTTAATGAAATCGTAGATTTGACAGGAATTATTTTGACAAAATTTGATGGGACAGCAAAAGGAGGGATTATTTTCCCAATTACAGAAGAGCTGAAAAAACCGATTAAATTTATAGGTGTCGGGGAAGGAATCGATGATTTGCGGGAATTTGATACAAAGGAATTTGTTGAAGCTATGTTTGATTAATAAATAAAATAAGAAGGGAGAAAAATTATGAACACATTGGCAAATGAATTAAAAGAAAAAGCAAAAAAACTGAACAAGACAATCATTTTACCTGAAACAAAAGATGAGAGAATTTTGCGGGCAACAGAAAAAATCATTAATGAAGGAATTGCAAAAATAGCGCTGGTCGGAGATGAGAAAAAGTTAAAGGAAAAAGCGGCTGAACTGGGCGTTTCGTTGGAAGGAGCGATTTTCTATAATCCTGATTCGTGTGCAACAATTGACGCTATGTCTGAACTTTTGAGAAAAAGAAGAGAGAAAAAAGGTATGACATTAGAAACTGCAAAAGCAACACTTATGTCAGATCCAAGATATTTTGCGGCAATGCTTGTACATCAAGGAAGAGTTGATGGAATGGTAGCAGGTTCAGCTTCACCAACAGCCCATGTTTTAAGAGCGGCAATTCACATAATTGGACCAAAGGAAGGACTAAAGACAGTATCGAGTTCTTTTATTATGATAACAAATACGCCTGAATTTGGCTACAATGGGACATTTGTATACTCAGATGGTGGGGTAATCCCTGATCCTACGGCTATGCAGCTTGCGGATATCGCTATTTCTGCAGCGGAAAAAGCTAAATTCACTGCTGGAATAAAAGAGCCAAAAGTAGCCTTTTTATCATATTCTACAAAGGGAAGTGCAGATGGAGTGTCTGTAAGCAAAGTTAGGGAAGCTATCGAAATTTTAAAAGTTAGAAATGTTGATTTTGAATTTGATGGGGAATTACAGCTGGATGCTGCGATTATTCCTGAAGTAGCTGCTGCAAAAGCACCTGGATCAAAAGTGGCAGGGCAGGCAAATGTATTGATTTTCCCTGACTTAGATTCAGGAAATATCGGTTATAAATTAACGCAAAGATTGGCTAAGGCAAAAGCATTGGGGCCTTTAATTCAAGGATTGGCACGCCCAGTTCACGATCTTTCAAGAGGATGCAGCGTGGAAGATATTGTGGAAGTCGTGGCAATTACTGCCGTTGAATCAGAAATGTAAAATAAAAATATAAATAAAAAATTTGGAGGGAAAATTATGAAAGTTTTGGTAATAAATTGTGGGAGTTCATCAGCAAAATTTGAACTTATTGACATGACAAATGAGCAATCACTAGCTAAAGGAAATTGTGAAAGAATAGGAATTACAAATCCTATTTTCAGTTACAAAAATTTATTGACTGGGGAAAAAATTGACAAAATGGAAGTTCCTATGGAAAATCACACAATTGCGGTGGAACTAATTTTACAGACATTACAGGATGAAAAAATAGGAGTAATTTCAAGCGTGGATGAAATTGATTCGATAGGGCATAGAATTGTCCATGGCGGAGAATATTATGAAAAATCGGTAATTGTAGATGACGAAGTTATGAAAAATCTTGAAGAAATAGCACCACTTGCACCTTTACATAACCCAGCGCATATAATGGGAATAAAAGTTGTTCAAAAATTGCTTCCAGGTAAAAAGAATGTAGTTGTATTTGACACGGCTTTCCATCAAACAATGCCAGGAAAAGCATATATGTATCCATATCCTTATGAAGACTATACTGATTTGAAAGTTAGAAAATATGGATTTCACGGGACTTCTCACAGATATGTAAGTGAAGTGGCAAGAGAAATGTTAGGAAAAGAAGATTCTAAAATTATAGTTTGCCACCTTGGAAATGGAGCGAGTATTTCAGCAGTTCAGAATGGTAAAGTTGTAGATACATCAATGGGAATGACACCGCTTGCAGGAATTATGATGGGAACAAGAACTGGAGATGCAGATCCTGCCTCTGTTATTTATATAATGAGAAAAAGAGGTCTTTCTTTGGATGAAATGAATACGAGAATGAATAAGCAGTCTGGAATTTTGGGAATATTTGGAGAAAGTTCAGATTTTCGTGATTTAGACACAGCGAGAAGAGAAGGGAACGAAAGAGCTGTCTTGGCTTACGAAATGTTCTGTTACAGAGTACAGCTTTATATCGGAGCTTATGTCGCAGCGATGAACGGAATTGACGCAATCGCATTTACAGGTGGAATAGGGGAAAACTCGGTTGGAGTAAAACAGCATATCTGTGAATCGCTTTCATATTTTGGAATTGAGCTGGATGAAGAAAAAAATGCACAAAGATTACCAGGAAACGTTGAATTGTCAACAAAAGATTCAAAAGTTAAAATTTATAAGATTGAAACAGCAGAAGAACTTGTAATTGCAAGGGATACTTACAGATTAACAAAATAAAAAAATAGCCAGACTTTATAGTTTGGCTTTAAATAATTTTTTAAACTATAAAGAAAAGAGGAAAATAATGGCAACATTAAATATAATTTATTATACAGGTACTGGAAATACTGAAGATATGGCAAAATACATTGGCGAAGGGGCAGAAAACGCTGGAGCCGCTGTAAAACTGATAAATGTGGAAGAAGCTGATGAAAGTGCGGTAAATGCTGATTTTGTAGCATTTGGCTCACCAGCTGGAGGAGCTGAAGAAGTTGCACCTGAAATGGTAGAATTTATTGAAGGAATAAAAGACAAAATTTTTGGAAAAACAGTTGGACTTTTTGGTTCTTATGACTGGGGACAAGGCGGCTGGATGGAAACTTGGCGTGAAGAAATGATTGCTGAAAATCTTTCAGTTGTAAATGACGGATTGATAATTCATTTGTCTGTTGATGATGATGAAAAAATTGAAAAATGTAGAGAATACGGAAGAGCAATTGTTGGATAATATAAAAACATAAAATACTATAACCTTTGAGCAAAAGTTTATAATAATTTTTTGTGAATTATAAATTTGGAGGAAAAATTGGGAAATTTATTAATACAGCTTGCTATAATGGTTTTTGTTGGAACGCTTATAGGATGGTTTACAAATTATCTGGCAATAAAGCTATTATTTAGACCGTATAAGGAAGTAAACTTTCTGTTTTTTAAAATACAAGGATTAATTCCTAAAAATCGGGACAGAATATCAGAAAACCTTGCTGAAACAATTGAAAAGGAGCTTATTTCAGTAGAACATATTACAGCAAAGCTAAAAGACAGTGATGTTATCAATGATGAAGTTTTAAATAAGCTATTGGATAAAATTATAGGAGAAAAGCTTAAAAACAGTGTGTTAGAAAAAAATCCTCTATTAAAAATGTTTTTAAATGATTCATTAATTGAAAAAATAAAATCATATTTTAAAAAGTCGATTTTGGAAAACAAAGAGGAAATAGTGGAAGAAATAATAAAAATAGCAGAAGACAAAATAGACTTCAAAGAAATTATGCTGGAAAAAATGAAAAATTTTTCATTAGAAGAAATGGAAAAAATTATTTTGTCTGTGTCTAAAAATGAATTGAAACATATTGAGATTATTGGTGGGGTATTGGGAGGAATAATTGCATTATTCCAGTTTTTCATAATGTTGCTGTTAAAACAAATATAAAATTAACAGTATTTGGACTTAATAAATGAAAGGAGTAAAAGTGGATATAAAAAATGTAATAGAAGAAAGGAATAACTCTTGGAAAAATAACTTAGAAATACCCAAATGGGTAAAATTAGAAGATGTTTCATTAGATCAATTTTTTACAAAAAAAGAAATCGCTAAACAATATTATGAAAAAATGTTATATTTCTTAAAAAAAGAAAAAATAAATATAAAAGATTGTTTATTTATAGAACCTTCAGCAGGAAGCGGTTCTTTTTTTGAATTGTTACCTAAAAATCAAAGAATTGGATTAGATTTATATCCAATGAATGATAAAATATTGAAGAAGGATTTTTTTGAATGGAAACTTCCTAAAACAAATAAAAAAATAGTTTTTATAGGTAATCCTCCTTTTGGATATAGAGCTTGGTTAGCATTAAATTTTATGAATCATGCTTCAAAATTTGCTGATTATATATTTTTTATATTACCAATGTCATTTCAAAGTGAGGGAAAAGGAAGTCCGAAATACAGAGTAAAAAATATGAAACTAGTATATTCTGAAAATGTTCCAAATGACAGTTTTTATAAACCAGACGGTAGAAAAATTAAAATAAATGCATTGTGGCAATACTGGAGTAAAGGGAAAAATGAAATACCAAATTTTAATATTTTTAAAGAATATATTGATATTTTTACTGTTGATCAACGGAAGGAACGACTATGCGGACAGGAAAAAATGAAACAAGCTGATTACTTTTTACAAAGAACATTTTATAATGAATCTCCAAAATTAGTTAAAAGTTTTTCAGAAGTTAAGTATCTATGTGGATATGGAATGATTTTCAAAAAAAATAAAAACAAAATAAAAAAAATATTATCGTCGATAGACTGGAAAAATTATAGCAACTTAGCAGCACATAATTGTAGACACATAAGTATGTATCATATAAAAAATGCATTAAATGATGGAGGATTAAATGGATAAAAATACTTTATTTGAAAAAGAAATCAAAAAATATAAAAATAATGAAAAATGGGAAAATAGTAGATTTGAAGGTATAAAAACTTTGTCAAATACGCATATTGGAGAGATTGGTCAAAATTATATATATAAATTATGTAAAGATTTAAAATTAAAAGCAGAACCTTCAAAAACTAAAGGTTCATGGGATATAAAAATTGAAGGAATAAAATTTGAAATTAAAACTGCAACTGAAGATACAAATAAGAATTTTCAGTTTAACCATATTAGATACCATAGAGAATATGATGGAGTAATATGTCTTGGAGTAGCACCTAATTTTCTTTATTTTAATATCTGGACTAAAGCTGAGTTATCGACAAAAAAAGCAGGAACATTAGTATCAATGGAAAAGCAAGCAAATGCATCGTATAAATTAACGAAAAAGGCAACTGAATTGCATCCTATTGATTGTTTTGATGATAAAATAAGGCAATTTATTTGTAATTTTGAATAAATATTTTATAAAAATTGTTGAGGAGAAGGAATGAATGAAGAAAGAATATTGGAACCTAAGGAATTAGGGGAGGACAATATTCAAAGAAGTTTACGGCCAAAAACTTTTAAGGAATATATTGGCCAGCAGGATTTAAAAGAAAAAATGAATATATTTATAAAAGCTGCTAAAATGAGAAATGAATCGCTTGATCATATTTTATTGTATGGGCCTCCAGGATTGGGGAAGACTACACTTGCCGGAGTTATTGCCACAGAAATGGGAGTGAACTTGAAGATAACGACAGGGCCTGTACTGGAAAAAGCGGGAGATTTAGCGGCTATTTTGACGTCTTTGGAGGAAAATGATATTTTGTTTATTGACGAGATTCATAGATTGAATACATCAGTAGAGGAAATTTTATATCCTGCAATGGAAGATGGGGAACTGGATATTCTTATTGGAAAAGGGCCGTCTGCAAGAAGTATTCGTGTAGAATTACCACAATTTACATTAATTGGAGCAACTACGAGAGCAGGGCAGTTAAGTACGCCGCTTCGTGACAGATTTGGAGTTACTCATAGGATGGAATATTACCAATTGGAAGACTTGAAGGAAATTATACGAAGAGGGGCAAATATTCTGAATATTTCGTATGATGAAGACGGAATTACAGAAATTGCCAAAAGAAGCAGAGGAACTCCTAGAATAGCAAACAGGCTTTTAAAAAGAGCAAGGGACTTTGCATTGGTGGAAGGTTCGGGTATTTTGGAAAAAGAAAGCGTTGATGGGATTTTGAGGCTTTTGGGAGTAGATGATAACGGACTTGATGAATTAGATAGAAATATTTTGCTTTCAATTATAAATGTGTACAACGGAGGACCTGTTGGAATTGAGACATTGTCACTTTTACTTGGGGAAGACAGACGAACGATAGAGGAAGTTTATGAGCCATATTTGGTAAAAATAGGGTTTATAAAAAGAACGCCACGTGGTAGAGTTGTGACAGAATTTGGATATAAACATTTAGGAATTGAAAAAATATTTAGTAAAAAAGAATAAAATGTGGTAATATTATTTTGAAACAAGACTTATAAAGTTATGATTATTTTTGTACGCTCTAAATCTTTGAAATTTTTATGTAGATAAGAATTGGACATTTTAAAATACGATAGAAAGTAAAAAAAATGAGGTGAAAAACTGTTGTTGACAGTAATAGCGGAAAAAGAAAATATTGATGAAAATAATAGAAAGATTCTGATAAGAGATAAATCAGACTGCAATCATATCCAAAATGTTTATCGTCTAAATATAGACGATGAATTACGGATAATTGATGGTGAATATGAATATTTTACGAAAATTATTGAAATTTCAAAAAAGGAAGTCGCTGTAAGAATATTGGAAAAAAAAGAAGACAGCTACTCTTTAAATGTAAATATTGATGTTGCAATGGGAATTTTGAAAAATGATAAAATGAATTTGGCAATACAGAAACTGACGGAAATTGGTGTAAATAGGATAATTCCTTTAAAGACCGAGCGTGTTGTTGTAAAAATTAATGAAAAAAAAGAAAAATGGGACATAGTTGTAAGAGAAACACTAAAACAGTGCAGAGGAATAAAATTTACTGAAATTACGCCTGTGAAAAAACTTGCAGAAATCGAATATTCTAAATACGATAAAATAATCTTTGCTTATGAAAATAGCGATGAATCAAAATCTTTGCCAGAAATAATAAAAAAAGAAGATAAAAATATTTTATACATAATTGGTCCAGAAGGTGGGATTACCCAAGAGGAAGTTAATTTTTTAAAAGAAAATAAAGCAATAGAAATTAGCCTAGGAAAACGTATTTTACGGGCAGAAACTGCGGCAATTGTGGTGTGTGGCATTATTTCCAATTTTTATATATAATTTTTTATTTCGCTAAAATTGAGAAATAAATTGAAAATTAGTCAAATATATAATATAATATACCTTAGTAGTGGTATAATAATTTTTTATAAATATATCCCAATAAGAGTTCTTACATATATAAAGTTTAAAATAAGAATAGGTTTAATGAATAGAAATAATGTTAAAAAAGAAAGGAAATATAGAGGATGAGTGAAGTAAATAATAATTATGAAAAGGAAGTTCAAGAGATAATTGATATTATGGAGGACAAAAAGGCACAGGATATAAAGGTTTATGATATGAGAGGAAAATCGCCATTTTTTGATTATTCAATTTTATGTACTGGTAGTTCTTCTAGAAATATTGAAGCAATAGCAACTGATATAAAGAAAAGTCTTGAGAATGTGAAAAGTGTGGAAGGACTTGATGAGGCAAACTGGGTTTTAATTGATGCAGGAGACTTAATTGTTAGTGTATTTAGCAAAGATGCTAGAGAATATTATAGATTAGATGATTTTTATAATGGTGTAAATGAAGAAAATACTGAAGAATAGATGATAATCAATGAAGAGGAAATTTATGAGAGAATTAGATAAAGAAGAAAAAAATATACGGTTTATAGTTTTTCTTGTTCTTGTAGCAGTGGTTTTTTTACTGTTAGTAGCAAGATTATTTACATTACAAATATTAAATGCTTCTGAGTATGCAGAACAAGCATTACAAAATAGAATTAGAACGAATGTAATAAAGGCTACACGTGGAGAAATTTACGATAGGGAAGGGAAATTACTTGCTAAAAATGTAACAGGTTATCAAGTAATTCATTTGCATACACATCCACTTGATACAAAAGATGTGGCTTTGTTAAAAGAAGTAAAAAATATGACAGAGCAGCAACTTGACGAAAGACTTTCGGGTGAGCGTAAGGCTGTTGCAAAACGTATAAAAGAAACAATACTGGATATAAATAAAATAAGTCAGATTACAGGTTATCAAGTTGATTATTTGATAGATAGATTTTTTAAACAGCAGAGAATGGGAACAGATAAGAGAATTCTTGTTATTGAAGATTTGGAAAAAGAAGTCGCATTAAAGGCAATTGAAAAAATTGATAATGATAGAATTGATATAGTTGAGTATAATAAACGGAATTATCCTGAAGATGCTCTTGCTTCGCATGTTATCGGATATGTAAAGCCGATTAGCGAGAAAGAATTTAAGGAACTTGAAAAGCAAGGATACAGAAATAGTGATTTAATTGGGAAAAAAGGTGTAGAGCGTTCTTATGACAAGGAAATGAAGGGACAGGATGGTAGAGAAAACGTTGAAGTTGATGCCAAGGGAAATGTTATAAGACAGATGGAAACAACTGAAAGCATTGCTGGGAAAAATATTTATTTATCACTTGATATGGAACTTCAAAAATATATGACAGATGCTTTTATAGGTAAAAGTGGAGCTTTTATTGCAATGGAAGCAAAAACTGGTAAAATTCTTACATTTGTAAGTAATCCTGAGATAAGTTTAAATTTATTAAGTTCGAGAATACCTGATAATCAGTGGAATGACTTGGTAAATTCTAAATCAAAGCCACTTGTAAATAAAGGAGTTGCTGGACTTTATCCACCAGGTTCAACTTTTAAAGCAATAACTGGAATGGGAATTTTGGAATCTGGAATCTCACCTTATGCAACAGTGTATTCAACAGGACAGTATAAATACGGGAATTTAATATTTAGGGATTCTCACAAACATGGAAGTGGATCAACTAACTTTGCAAAATCTGTCGAACAGTCTGTAAATACGTATTATTACGTTTTTTCACAAAAAGCTGGAGTACAAAATATAATAAAATATGCAAAAGAATTTGGAATTGGGTCAAAAACTGGAATTGATATTCCTGGAGAATTGGCAGGAACTTTACCAAGTCCTGAATGGAAGAAAAAAAGATTTAAGAAAAAACAGGATCAGCGTTGGTTACCTGGAGATTTGATAAATATGTCAATAGGGCAAGGGTACGTGCTAACAACTCCTATTCAAATTGCTTCTGCGTATCAAGCTATTGCAAATAATGGAGTTCAGTTAAAGCCTACAGTTGTGGATAGATTTGTAACTTATTCTGGAAAAGTTGAAAATAATGCTCCAAAAGTTGTAAGAAAATTAAATGTTAGTCAAAAAAATCTAAAATTATTACAAAATGCTTTAAGATTACCTGTAAGTGGAGCAGGAGGAACTGCAAAACTATTAAGAATTGGTGGTTATCCAGTGTCTGCAAAAACAGGAACAGCTCAGAATACTGGATTTAGAGATCACCACTCTTGGATTGCGGGATATTTTCCATCAGACAATCCTCAAATTGTATTTGTATCCATTGTAGAAGGTGGAGGATATGGAGGAGTGGCTTCTGGAAATATGGCACTTAAATTTATTTTGAAATATAGAGATAAATATGTGATAAAAAAAGCACAACAGGAAATATTGAAAAAACAAGAAGAAGAAAAGAAAAAACAACAGGAAGCAAATAATAATAAGAATTTAGCAAAAAGATAAAGTATGAAAATAAAAAATATAAAAAAGAAGGAGGTGTTTACTAAATGTCAGAAAAAGAAAAAGCTGAGTTCGGTAATCAAACTTTTAAAAGAAATTTTTCAAAAAAAGAAGATATTAATAAAATAAAATCAGGAATGAAAAGATTTAGAAAAAAAAGTACGAACAGAAGACATTTAGATGAAAAAAATGAAACACGTTATATTCCAAGAGTAAATGACAGGAATAGACACATAGACAGAAAAGTTGATGGAAAAGAAAAAGAAGAGAAAATGTATGTAATCCCACTTGGAGGAATTGAGGAAGTTGGGAAAAATATGACAGCTTTTCAATATAAGGATGAAATTATTGTAGTGGATGCAGGTTTAACTTTTCCTGAGGACGAGCATTTAGGGATAGATGTTATCATTCCAGATTTTTCATATCTGGAATCAAATAGACATAAAATAAAAGGTCTACTTTTGACTCATGGACACGAAGATCACATAGGGGCAATTCCTTATTTTTACCAAAAATTAGGGACAGAAAATATTCCGATGTATGGTGGAAGATTGACACTTGCACTTGCAAAGGCAAAATTTGAGAAAAAAGATGCAAAACTTCCAAAAGAAAAAGTAATTAGCGGTAGAACAATCTTAAAAGTATCAAAATACTTTACAGTAGAATTTATAAGTGTAACACACAGTATTGCAGACTGTTATGCGATTTGTATAAAAACTCCTGCAGCAACGATTTTGCATTCTGGAGATTTTAAAGTAGATTTAACGCCAGTTGATGGAGAAGGATTTGATTTTGGAAGATTGGCTCAATTAGGTGAGGAAGGTGTTGATTTACTGCTTTCAGACAGTACAAATGCACAAGTGCCTGGATTTACACCATCAGAAAGAACAGTTGGGGAAAGTCTGAAAGATGAGTTTGTAAAGGCTAACGGAAGAATTATTTTGGCGGCATTTGCTTCGCATGTGCATAGATTGCAGCAAATTGTAAATATTGCAGAAAAAAATGGAAGAAAAATTGCAATTGACGGAAGAAGCATGGTAAAAATATTTGAAATCTGTTCAAATCTTGGGTATTTGAAGATACCAAAAGATATAATGATTGATATTGATAAAGTTGAAACTTATCCAGCAGATAAAGTACTTATTTTGTGTACAGGAACACAAGGAGAACCACTTGCGGCGCTTTCAAGAATAGCTAATGGCACACACAAATATATCTCATTAAGGGAAGGGGATACGGTTGTAATTTCAGCAACACCTATTCCAGGAAATGAAAAGGCTGCGACTAAAAATATAAATCAGCTTATGAAACGTGAAGCAAACGTTGTATTTGAAAAAGGAATCGGGATACACGTATCAGGCCATGGTTGCCAAGAAGAGCAAAAATTAATGATAAATCTTGTAAAACCTAAGTTCTTTTTGCCTGTACATGGTGAATATGCAATGATAAAAAAACATAAGGAACTGGCAATGGCTGTTGGAGTACCTGAAAAAAATGTTATTTTGTCAGAAAATGGTGCAAAATTAGAATTATCTAAGAGTCAATTTAGAAACGTTGGAAAGGTACCTAGTGGTGCAACATTTATTGATGGATTTGGAATCGGAGATATTGGAAATGCTGTGTTGAAAGATAGACAAAATTTGGCAGATGATGGAATAGTAATCATTTCAATTTCTCAATATAAAAATGGGAAATTTAATAAACAAGTTGAGCTTGTAACACGAGGTTTTGTGTATAATAAAGATGCAGAAAGTTTATTGTCTGAAACAAAAGAACTAGTTAAGATGGAACTTAGCAGTATGGAAAATGAAGGAATGAAAGAGATTGGTAAGATTAAACAGAGAATAAGAGCAAAAATAGGAGAGTTCCTAAATAAGGAAACAGACAGAGAGCCTATTATTTTACCAATTATAATGGAGGTTTAGAATGATACAGCTTTCAAGTAAAGAGAGAGCTTTTTTAAAGAAATTAGCACATAATCTGGATCCAATTGTAAGAATTGGGAAAGATGGAATTGATGAAAATGTATTAAAATCAATTTCTGAAGTTGTGAAAAAAAGAGAATTGATAAAGGTAAAAATCTTGCAAAATTCATCAGTTGAATTTGATAGGGAAATGGCAACTGAAATTGCTCAAAAAACAAAATCAGTATTTGTAGATAAAATAGGAAGTGTATTAATATTTTTCAAGCCTAAAACTACAAAGGATGCAAAAATTACGCCTGAATTTAATGAATTTAGAAAAAGTAAAAAAAATAAAAAGTAAATTTTTTAAGGAAAATAGAGAGGAAAAAGTAAATGAGTGGAGGAATACTGTTTGGAAATAGACTTCTTGATGTTGCGGCGATTTCATGCTTTTCAGCACAGTTTTACAAAGTTTTTTTTCCTGTATTCAAGGGACAGAAACCCCAGTGGGCAAGACTTATCCAGACAGGTGGAATGCCAAGTTCCCACGCCTCAACGGTTGTTTCCCTTGTGACAGGTGTATTTTTACTAAAAGGATTTAGTTCAATTGAATTTGCAATTTCTATGGTATTTGCAGGAATTGTACTATACGATGCAACAGGAGTAAGACAGCAGGCTGGGAAACATGCAAGAGCTTTAAATACATTGGTACAAGCTATTGAACATCATGAAGGCATAGAAATAATTAATGAAAAATTTAAAGAGCTTCTTGGACATACACCAGTAGAAGTATTTTGGGGAAGTATTCTTGGAATTGTTATAGGACTTTTATTCAAAGGATATATATTAGGGTAAAAAAATTTTGGAATAAATCGCAGTTATATTGGCTGTGATTTTTTCTTTTTCTTTTCACTTAAAAATTTGAAAAATGCCTTAAAATGTGGTAAAATGAATAAGTTTATAAATTATTTTTTATAAATATGATTTTAGTAATAAAAAATAAATAGAAAAATAAGGGATATGATTTATTATAAGTTATCTTTTATTTATAAAAAACTGGAAAGAGAAAAAGATGAAAAAAAGACTGGATTTAATCCTAGTAGAACGAGAGTTTTTTGAAACAAGAGAAAAAGCTAAACGTGAAATAATGGTTGGAAACGTTATTGTAAATGAGCAAGTTGTAACAAAAGCTGGAACAATGTTTAAGGACAATAATGATCTTAATATTCGTATTAAAGACAAATTAAAATATGTTAGCCGTGGTGGTCTAAAGCTGGAAAAAGCAATAAAGACTTGGGATTTGAATTTTAAAGATAAATTGGTACTTGATATTGGAGCATCTACTGGCGGATTTACAGATTGTGCATTGCAAAATGGAGCAAAATGTGTATACAGTGTTGATGTTGGAAAAAATCAGCTTGATTGGAAACTTAGAAATGATGAAAGAGTTGTATCAATTGAGGAAATGCACATAAAGGATTTGAAGGAAAAGGATATTGGGGATGAAAAAGTTAATTACATTGTAATTGATGTTTCTTTTATTTCTTTAACAAAAGTTATTCCATATTTTGAAAAATTCCTTGCAAAAAATGCAAAAATTGTCATGTTAGTTAAGCCACAATTTGAAGTTGGAAGAGAAAAGATTGGTAAAAATGGTGTTGTAGAAAATGAAGAATATCATGATGAAGCCATAAAAAAAATAATTTCTTTTTCAAAGGAATGTGGATATGAAGTGATTGGTGTAGAAGATTCACCAATAAAAGGAGCAAAAGGTAATAAGGAATTTTTAATGTTGCTAACATTTTCATAAAAACAAATAGTTCAAATTTCTAAAAAAATAAAACTAAATTAATTTTGAAGTTTGGTAGTATAATTTTAATTTTTATATTTAGTTTTAAAACAGTTTTATCATAACAAAATATTTAAAAGAGTTAATTTAAATATAATAGCTAATTGTAAAGTCTGTTTTTGAAAAATGGCAATTACAAATTAATTAAATAGTAATGTTAATCTAGATTTTAGATTTTTACATTTAGTTATTTTAAGTATATTTAGGAGGAAAAATGAAAAGAAACAAAATTGTACAGGCAGTATTGGGATTAGTATTAGTGGGTATGCCTTTATTTGCGGCAACTACTATAATAAAAACATCAAGAAATGACAAAAATACAAGTGCTGGATATTCCAAAGATGCAACAGAATTAAACAGAATTGTGGATGTAATAAATATTATTGAAAATAATTATGTTGGAAAGGAAGAAACTCCAAGTAAAAAGGAACTTTATGAAGGAGCAGTGGCAGGAGTTGTAAGCAGACTTAAAGATCCTTATTCAGAATATTTGACTAAAGCTGATTTAGCAGATTTTTCTGAGGATATGGAAGGTGAATATGTTGGAGTTGGAATGAGTATCAGTAAGAAAAAAGGAGAATCTCTTGAAGTTATTTCACCATTTATCGGAAGTCCAGCTGAAAAAGTAGGAATAAAAATAAAAGATAGAATTATAAAAGTTGATGGAAAAGATATTTTGCCACTTACAGCAAATGAAACTGTAAAACTTCTGAAAGGTAAGGAAGGAACTAAAGTCGATGTAGAAGTAGTTAGGGAAGGCAAAAAGGAGCCAATGAAATTTACATTGACAAGAGCGAAAATTAAACTGGAAATGGTTGAAAGCAAAATGCTTGAAAATAACATTGGTTACGTAAGTCTTTTAAGATTTGGAAATCACGTTGGAGCAGAAGTTGAAAAAGCAATTAAGGATTTACAAGCTAAAGGAATGAAAGGATTAATATTAGATTTACGTTCTAATCCAGGAGGTTCATTACAGGAAGCACAAGATATTTCTTCACTTTTTGTAAAAGAAGATTTAATCGTTTACTTAAAGTATAAAAATGGACAACAGAGAAATTATAACAGAACTTCAAAAAATCTAGGTAATTTCCCATTAATCGTATTGACAAATAAAGCAAGTGCAAGTGCTTCTGAAATTGTTACAGGTGCAATTAAAGATTACAAACGTGGTACAATCATTGGAGAAAAAACATTTGGAAAAGGAATCGTTCAGCAAGTTATACCTTTGAGAACAGAAGATGCCATAAAACTTACCATTGCTCAATACTTTACACCAAAAGGGAACTACATTCATGAAAAGGGAATTGAGCCTGATATAGAAGTAAAAATGGAAGAACTGCTTGCATTAAAAGGATATGCAAATGATAGTGAACAAGCTAGAAAAAATAGAGAAAAAGAAATAGAAGATATTATTATAAAAGATAAAGGTAAAGAAGAAGCCGCTAAAATTATTTCAGCTGGAGATGTTCAACTAAAAAGAGCAATTGAAGAAATGAATAAAAAAATAAGTGGAACAGGAAAAAGAAAATAACCGTTATCAAAATTAATAAAAGAAATTAAAATTAGGAGAAATATATGTTTTATGTTGTTGGTACGCCAATTGGAAATTTAGAAGACATAACTTTTAGAGCAATAAAAGTTTTGAAGGAAGTTGATTATATTTTTGCAGAAGATACAAGAGTCACTAAAAAACTTCTTTCTCATTATGAAATCGAAAAAACGGTGTATCAATACCATGAACATAATAAACTTCATCAAATTACGAATATTATTAATCTTTTAAAAGATGAAAAAAAAATTGCGCTTGTAACAGATGCTGGAACACCGTGTATTTCAGATCCTGGCTTTGAACTAGTAAATGAAATTTTAAAAGCTGAAATAAAAGTCGTTGGAATACCAGGAGCTTCATCAATTGTTACAGGTGCAAGTATTTCAGGGCTGGATATGCGAAGAATGGCATACGAAGGCTTTTTACCAAAGAAAAAAGGTAGACAGACACTTTTCAATAAATTAAAGGAAGAAGAACGAACAATTGTAATTTTAGAATCTCCCAACAGAATTTTAAAAACTTTAAAAGATATAAAAGAATATCTCGGAGAACGTTACGTTGTAATTACAAGAGAACTTACCAAAATTTATGAAGAAATAATCCGTGGAAATGTTTCTGAAATTATAGAAAAGTTAGAAGAAAAGCGAATTAAGGGAGAAATTGTTTTATTTATAAGGGCAATAAATGATGATGGTATTTATTTAAAAAATTAATAAAAATATATTTTTTTATGTTTTGTTGTTAATAAATATTTTTTCTATAATTTATATGTTTTTTCTTTTTTATAAAGCAAAGGGGAACAGTCGCCATCCCCTTTGCAAACCCGGCTTGTCTAAGAATTTTTTTGAAATAAAACTGAAACTCGCTTTTTAATAAAAGTTATTATAAATTCTTAAACCAATTATAATTTAAAAGTTTAGAAAAAGCTCAAACAATCAATTTTATTCCAAAAAAATCACGACGTTTCAAATTTGTTTATAATAATCGTTTTAATTAAAATAAAAATATTAAACAAATTAAACATAGGTTATATGATATATTACGACGAATTTATTAAAAATTTTTTTAATTAAAAGACAAAACTTAATATTTTTCAATAATTAAAACATAATTTTCACTTTTTAAACAGAATCTAGTATAAATTAATCTGTCGGAGCATTTTTCTGTGCTGGCAAAATTGTCTGAGCATAGCGAGTTTTTTGTCCGTACAGAAAAATATCGTAGACTAGCCATAGGTTATTGCGTAGCAATCTTGCCACAATTTTAATTATTAGGATAAATCTTTACTGCAAGATGAGGTTTTGCGGCAATGAGCAATCCTGTGAAAATAAAAAAGAAAAAACATAGTAATATAATAAAATATTTATTAATCAAAATATCCAAAAAACAATAAAAAATAATTTAATTGAATAATTATAAATTAACCTTCAAACAACCCTATTATAAAATTTATTCCTATTTTTAAATCCAGTTTAGTATTAGTTGAATGAATATAAAAAAGGTTAATAATATTGAGTTTTTATCTTTAATTTTAAAATTAACCTTAATTTTAGGATTAAAAATAAAAATTTAGAGAGAAAATGGAGAGAATGAAAGAATGAATATAAACTGGTATCCGGGGCATATGAAAAAAACAAAGGATTTAATTGTCGAAAATCTCAAAATAATTGATATTGTGATTGAGATTTTGGATGCAAGAATTCCGATTTCTAGTAAAAATCCAGATATTTCAAAGCTGGCAAACAATAAGAAAAAGATTATTGTACTGAATAAGGTTGATTTAATTGACAATAAGGAATTGAAGGTTTGGGAAGATTATTTTCTGGAAAATAATTTTTCTGATTATTTTGTAGCTTTGAGTGTGGAAAAAGGGACTAATTTTAATGAACTGCGAAAAATTACAGATAAGATTTATGCAGAAAAATTGGAAAAAATGAAAAAAAAAGGGCTTCGTAAAACTGAAGTAAGAGGCATGATTGTTGGGATTCCTAATGTTGGGAAGTCTAAATTTATTAATAAATTTGTGAATAAAAATAAGGCAAGAGTTGGAAATACACCAGGATTTACACGTGGAAAGCAATGGATAAAAATTGATGAAAAATTAGAACTGCTAGATACGCCAGGAGTTTTATGGCCAAAGTTTGAAGATGATGAAGTAGCGTATAATTTAGCAATCACTGGCTCAATAAAGGATAATGTATTGCAGTTAGAACAAGTTGCTATGAAATTTTTAGATAAATTAAAGGATTTGGGAAAAATTCAAAATCTAGTAAAAGTGTATAATCTGGAAGAATATACAACTGATGAGGAAATTTTTGCAATGGAAAATCATAAGATACTGGAAATTTTGGAAAAGAGATTAGGAGTATCTAAAAATGATGAACATAACTATGAGATTATTTCGAGAAGATTATTGAGAGATTATAGAATGAGAAAAATTGGAAAATTCTTTTTAGAAATTCCTAAAAATTAGAATAAGATCATGAAAATTATCAAAGGGAAGAAATAGAATTTGAAAGAGGGTTTTGCTATAGAAGGAGAAGTGTAAAATGAGAATAGGAATATTTACAGATACATACAGACCTCAGGTAAATGGGGTTGTGAGTTCGATTATGACGCTTGAAAAGGAGCTTAGAAAGTTGGGGCATAAGGTGTATATTATTACTACAACTGATCCTGATGCACCTCAAGTCGAGCCAAATGTTTTACGAATACCAAGTATGGAATTTAAGCCGTTGCCTCAGTATCGGCTAGGAATGATATATTCTTCAAAAATAATAAAAAAAATAAAAAGACTGGAGTTAGATATTATTCATTCCCAGACAGAATGGGGTGTAGGGACATTTTCAAGATTTGCTGCGGTTAATTTGGAAATACCGCTTGTTCATACATACCATACACTATATGAATATTACACACATTATATTTTTGGTTCAAGATTTGTTTCGGCTGGTAAAAAGATTGCGGCTGCGATTAGTAAGTTTTATTGTGAAAAATGTAATGCTCTAATTGTACCTACACGAAAAGTTGAAGATATTTTGTATTCTTATGGCGTTGATCAGACAATGAATATTATTCCAACTGGACTGGAACTTGATAAGTTTTACCGTGGAAATTATTCTGATGAAGATTTGGAATTTATGAGAGAAAATTTTGGAATAGAGAAAAGTGATTTTCTTTGTGTTTATATTGGTCGGATTGCCGAAGAGAAAAGTATTGATTTGTTAATTGATATGTTTTCTAAAATTAAGGATGAAAACTTTAAGTTTATGATTGTTGGGCGTGGGAGAATTTTGGATGACTTGAAGAAACAAGCTGAAGATCTTGGTATTTCAGATAGAGTTATTTTTACTGGGGAAGTTCCGCATGACAAAGTTGCAGCTTATTATCAGATGGGAGATGTATTTCTAAATGCAAGTATATCGGAAACACAAGGGCTTACATTTGTAGAAGCAATGGCTGCTAAAACTCCTGTTGTGGCAAGATATGACTTGAATCTGGAAGACTTGCTTGTAAAAAATGAGGCGGGGCTTGTTTACAAAACTGAGGAAGAATTTATTAATTCTATAATGCTTTTAAAAGAAGATAAAGAATTTAGAGAAAAAATTATTGAAAATGCTTTTGCCGCTTCACAGGGTTATACAGCACAAAAATTTGGTGAAAGAGTGGAAGAAGTTTATAAAAAAACAATAGAGGAGTATGATAGTCGTGAAAGTTTTACTATATTCAGAGGGGAAAAGTTCCTTCAGCAAATCCGGCGTTGGACAAGCCTTAAATCATCAGGTAGAAGCCCTTGGAGCAAATAATATTGAAGTTACGCAGGATACTGAAGATGATTATGATTTGGTACATATAAATACTGTTGCGTTAAAATCTTATGAAGTGTTGAAACAGGCAAAGAAAAAAGGGAAACCTGTAATTTATCACACACATACAACTTATGAAGATTTTCGTGGAAGTATAAAAGGAAGTTATGTTTTATCGCCAATTATAAAATTCTGGACAAAGAAATTATACAATGAAGCAGATTATTTAATTTCTCCATCAGAATACACTAAGAACTTGATAAAATCAAAATATTTGGAAAAGGACAAAGAAATTAGGGTAATTTCAAACGGTGTAAACATAAATAAATTTAATAAAAATGAAGTTTTAAAAGAAAAATTTTTAAATGAATACAAATCAGTGTATGACATAAATAAACCCTTAATTATAACAGCTGGACTGCCTTTTGAGAGAAAAGGGATAAAAGATTTTGTAAAAGTGGCACAGGAATGCAGCGATTATCAATTTCTTTGGTTTGGATCGTCAAGCGTAAAATCAATGCTTCCTGACAAAATACAGAAAATTATTGAAAATCCTCCAAAAAATTTAATTTTTCCAGGATATGTGGATAAAGATATTTTAATTGGAGCATTTAGCGCTGCAAAAGCCTTTTTATTTATGACTTATGAAGAAAATGAAGGAATTGTGGTGCTGGAATCACTTTCCGCTAAATTACCATTAGTAGTAAGGGATATTCCTGTTTATAATGATTGGCTGGAAGATGGAAAAAATTGTTTTAAGGCTAGAAATAATAAGGAATTTTGCCAAAAAATAAGATATATTGTGGAAAACAATGTGGAAAATTTGGATGAAATTACAGAAACTGGTTATAATATTGCAAAAGAACGCGATTTACTAAATGTGGGGGAAAAATATAAGGAATATTACGAATACATATTAAATCAAAAAATAAATAACTTTTCGTAAAAAGAAAAGCAAATAATTTCAATAAATTAATAAGAGAAAACCATCGATATAAAATTAAAAATGGTTTTCTCTTTGATATATACTCGAACCCATTTAAAATAGAAATGTTAAAAATTTAAAAATCTAGGGTTTGAGTAAAATAGTCATAACTTTTGAGTTTAGTTTTAAGGCAGTTTTACTATACATTTCAATTTCTATTTAATCATTTCTACTTATTAGATATTTAAAAAACAACTATTAATCTTCTTCTACATAGCGATAATAAAAATCAATTTTTTATATTTATTTTTTATACAATAATTTTATAAATACCTTGAAAAATAATGATTTGGCTGTTATAATTATAGCAATAATGTTTTTAAAAAAATGTAAGAAATATCTTGAGAGGGATGTATGGATAGAGATGAATTAGTAATTCCTAAGCATATTGCTATTATTATGGATGGAAATGGGCGTTGGGCTAAGGAGCGTGGAAAAATTCGGCTGGAAGGTCATAGGGCAGGAGCTAACAGTCTTGAAAAAATATTGACGTATGCAGGAGATATTGGTGTAAAATATTTAACTGTGTATGCATTTTCTACTGAAAATTGGAAAAGACCTGAAAAGGAAGTAAAAGGACTTATGGACTTGTTTGCAAAATATCTCGATAAAGAAAAGAAAAATTTGAAAAAACAAGGTGTAAGATTGCTTGTTACAGGGTCAAAGGAAAATATTTCACAAAAATTATTAAAGAAAATTGAAGAAACCGAAAATTATTTGGCAGATTGTGAAAAGATTGTTTTTAATATAGCGTTTAATTATGGTGGACGGCGTGAAATTATTGATGCTGTAAATAAGGTTTTACATACTAAACTTTCATCTGAATCAAATGTAATAGTGAAAGAACAACTCAATAATGAAAATAAAAGTCTGAATGTTCTAGAAAAAGTGGTGAATGGATTTGCAAATAAAAAAGAAAATTTGAAGATTACTGAAGAAGAATTTTCTAAATTTATGTATCGTCCAGAAATTCCAGATCCAGAGCTTGTAATTAGAACAAGTGGAGAATTTAGAATAAGTAATTTTCTGCTTTGGGAAATTGCCTATTCAGAGTTTTACATAACAGACGTTTATTGGCCTGATTTTGATGAAAATGAATTAGATAAAGCTATTTTATCCTTTAATAAAAGGGATAGAAGATACGGAGGACTGAATGTTAAGTAGATTATTTATTATTTTGTTATTTGTACCTTTCCTTTTATGGATATTTTTAAAGGGAAATGTGATGTTTCTAGTATTTACACTTGTAATAACTGGAATGTCACTATTTGAATTTTATAAAATGTTAAAGGATAAAGGCTTTGAGGTTGCAAGCAGGATTGGAATGGGACTTGGTCTGTTTTTACCTCTAGCAATATATTTTCAGGAAAATTCAAAAAATATATTTTCATATTTTAAATTTGCTTTTTTTAAACAAATTAACTTTGATATGGGTGGATTTATTGTATTTGCAATAATGTTACTGGCTTTAAGGCAGGTTTTAAAGGTAAAAATTCAAAATGCAATGGCAGAAATTTCCTACACGTTGTTTGGAATAATCTATGTTTCATATTTATTTTCACATATTTTGCTTATAAAATATGAATTTCCAAACGGGAATATTTTAGTTGTAATGACATTTATGCTAATTTGGGCATGTGATATTTCTGCTTACCTTGTTGGAATGGCAATTGGTGGAAAAATATTTAAGCATAGGCTTGCACCAAAAATCAGTCCGAAAAAATCAATTGAAGGTGCGATAGCAGGAATTTTGGGAGTATTTTTAGTAATTTTATTTTTTGATAAAATATATTTATTTATAGCAAATTTTGTATGTGGAATCTCCTTTTTGTCTTCAAACTGTTCAGTAAATTATGATTATGTGGCGATTAGTGGAGGAAAAGCCTTTATTTTAGCACTTGCAATAGGAATTTTTGCAGAATTAGGAGATTTAGTGGAATCTAAGATAAAAAGAGAACTTGAAGTAAAGGATTCTGGGAATTTGCTTTTGGGACATGGTGGATTTTTAGATAGATTTGACAGTGCGTTGTTCGTATTGCCAATCGTATATTATTTTATGAAATACGTAGCATATTTATAAAAGTTAAGTGTAACTTTAAAACCGTTACAGAAATTTTTATTTCCAAAAAATCACGACAATTTTTAGTTTAATTATAATACCTTTGCGTTAAAAAACTAATGTAATAAAAATAATTAAAGAAATAGATATTAATCAAAATTAGAATATTTAAGGATAAAGTTATAAAATCAAGTTATTGAATGGATAAAAAAATAAAACATAAGAAGGAGAAAAAATAAAAATGAGTATAGATAGAAATAATGAAATAGAAGTAAAAAATGAAGTAGAAAGACAATTTAATATTTTGAGCCGTGGGTGCGATGAAATAATTAATGAGAATGAATTTAAGAAAAAGTTGGAAAAATCAATTTCAACTAATACTCCGCTACGGGTTAAATTGGGGATTGATCCGACAGGTTCAGAGCTACATTTGGGACATGCAGTACCTTTAAGAAAATTGAAGCAGTTTCAGGATTTGGGGCATGAAGTGCTGTTTTTGATTGGAACTTTTACAGGGAGAATTGGGGATCCAACAGGAAAATCTGAAACTAGGAAGATGCTGTCAGAGGAGCAAGTAAGTGAAAATATAAAAACATATTTGGATCAAGTAAAATTGATATTGGACTTGGATAAAATAAAAGTAGTTTATAATGCTGACTGGCTTGAAAAATTATCACTTTCAGATGCGTTGAATTTATTGTCACAGTTTACTGTATCGCAAATGATTTCGAGAGAGGATTTTTCAAAAAGGCTGGCTGAAAACAAGCCAGTTTCGTTAATCGAGTTTATGTATCCAATTTTACAAGGATACGATTCAGTTGAACTGAAGGCTGATGTGGAATTGGGAGCAACAGAACAAAAATTTAATTTGCTAAGAGGAAGAGATTTACAGAAAAACTTTGGGCAGGAGCAGCAAGTCTGTATGATAATGCCAATTCTGGTAGGTCTTGATGGAGTCGAAAAAATGTCTAAATCATTAGGAAATTACATTGGTGTAAAAGACACTCCAAATGATATGTTTGGTAAAGTTATGTCAATTTCAGATGAATTAATGGAAAATTACTATACAATGATAACAGATGTTCCTTTTGAGAAAATTGAAGAAATCAAGGTTCAAATTGCAGATGGAAGTTTACATCCAATGGAAGCCAAAAAGCAATTAGGAGCTGAAGTTGTAAAAATTTACTACGGTGAAGAAGCCGCTAAGGAAGCAAGAAACTGGTTTGAAAACGTATTCAGTAAAAGAAATCTTGATGTAGATTTGCCAGAAGTGGAAGTTCCTTATGGAGAAATTAATGTAATTGACTTGCTTGTAAAAGAAGCAAAATTGCTTGGAGGAACAAGTGAAGCAAGAAGGCTAATTTCACAAGGCGGATTCAAGATAAATGATGAAGCGATAAAAGATATTAAGGCAAGTGTAAATGTCGAAAGCGGAATGGTTATTAGAGCTGGTAAAAAGAAAATTGTGAAAGTGAAATAGTAAATTTTTAAAATAAAAAAACTCTAAATAAAAATTATCTCTATTTAGAGTTTTTTTATAAAAAATCATACTCTTTTTTGTTTCAAAAGGTTAAAAATCTTAAATTTAATAAATTCTTAATTTCTTCTATTGATGTTAAAATTGAAACTTCATATCTTTTCTTTTCTTGTTCCATAACATTAGTATCTATTTTGTATCCTGATCCGTTTGAATTAAATTCAATTGAAATAAAATTATTATTTTCAAATTCTTCAGTTGCACTTGAAATTCTATCTGTTGAAAATTCATCAAATTTTTCGTTCTGAATTACTTTTTTAAAAATAAAAGTTTTTCTTGGATTTTCATCAAAACTAAAAATTCTAAATTCTTTAGATCTGAGCAAAGCAGAACGAGCAATGTCTTGATTTAATTCTTTTATTTTTGTAACATTATATTCAATTTTATCAAAAAGGTCTTCATTTCCGCTAAAAACACCAGTCAAATAAGTTTCGATTCCACTTTCTGCACCTCTTCCATTAAAAACTTTATCGTAATTATATCTTTCATCATTAAACCTCGATTCTTGTTTTTTATCAGCACCAAAAATTCTTATTTCGGTTTGAGTATTTGGATTGAAAACTATAATATTGATTCTTTCATCAATTTCTCTATTTTCAAAATGAATTTTTACTTTTTCTTCCATACTTTCCTCCATATTTTTTTCTTAATCATATCAAATTTATTATAATTTGTCAAAAAGTTGATTTTTTTGGACAGATTAAAAAAATTTGTATTTTTTAAAATTTGTAGTATAATTTAACAATAGCAAGTTTTTAGGCGATTGTAAAAGTAATAATATAAAAACTCAATAAAGACAGTGTTTTTATCTAAAATATTAAAATTTTATAGCAAAAAATACTGGAGAAAATAGTAAAAATTAGAACTGTAAAAGCATTGTAATTATTAGAAATTTTGGACTTTTACAAATGACTAATAGTAAGTTTCAAAAAGGAGATAAATATGGAAATATACGGTATTGGGACAGATATTATTGAAATATCCCGAATTGAAAAAGCGATTAATCAGACAAGCCTTTTTAAAAGAAAAGTTTATACGGAAAAAGAAATTGAGCATATCGAAAAAAAAAGGCATCCGTATGCCAGCTATGCAGGGAGATTTGCTGCGAAAGAGGCGGTTTCCAAGGCGTTTGGGACTGGGGTGCATGGGTTTTCGCTGAGTGATATTGAGATTTTGAATGATGAGATGGGGAAACCTTATGTAACGCTTTATAATGTGATAAAGGAGAAGGCACAGGGACTTACAATACAGATTAGTATTTCACATAGCAGAGAATATGCGGTTAGTACAGTAATTATTTATAAAAAATAAAAAAAGAAAGGTGTGAAAAAAGATGTTTTGGAGAAAAGATTTTAAGGCTGGGATAGAGAAAAGTAGATTTTTTGCGTTGATGATTGTGATTTTTGGTATATTTTGTATAAGTCAGATTGGTTATTCTGATGGAAATAGTCAGGCAAAGAAAGTAAAAATTGAGTACTTTGGTAGAAAAGACTGTAAAAATTGTGCAAATTTGGAGAAATTTTTGAAGGAATTATCGGCTAAAAGGGATGATTTTGAATATGTGGAGCATAAAATTGATAAGAGCAAAGAAGAAAAAGCATTTTTTGATGAAACAACATCAAAGTTAAAACTTGTGAAGGGAACTCCTATTATTTACATTGATGGACATATTATTCAAGGATTTAATACGGCAGATACAACTGGAAAAGAAATTGAAAGCTTGATAAATTCAGGAAAGACTAAAGATAAAATTTTGACTTTGAAGGAATATTTGGAAAGTGGACAGGCTGGAAATGTGAGCAGTAATGGTGCAGTTTGTACAGGTGATATGGTATGTGAAGTGCCGGGACTTACGAAAGGTGCTGAAAATCAGGTTCTTGTAAATATTCCAATTATTAATAAGACTGTTGACTTGACAAATTATTCGCTGTTTACAATGTCGTTGATCTTGGGAACAATTGACGGGTTTAATCCTTGTGCAATGTGGGTTCTGGTATTATTTTTGACGGCTCTGATTGCAGTTGGAAATAAAGTTAAAATGTTTCGTGTAGCGGGGCTGTTTATTTTTGCGGAAGCTGCCATGTACTTTTTTATTTTGAATGCGTGGATTTATGCTTGGGACTTTGTGGGACTGGATAAATGGGTAACTCCGCTTGTTGGAATTATTGGAATTGCTGGTGGAATCTTCTTTATTAGAAATTACTTGAAAAAAGGGGATACGCTGGAATGTGAAGTGACAGATTTTGAGCAGAGGGCAAAAATTTCTAAAAAGATAAAGGATATTGCCAACAAGCCATTTACATTACTGACAGCACTTGCAATTATTGGTTTAGCACTTTCAGTAAATGTAATAGAATTTGCCTGTTCAGTTGGAATTCCTCAAACATACACAAAAATACTTCAAATAAACGAAGTTCCTTTCTGGACTAGACAATTTTACACATTTATCTACATAATTGGCTATATGGTGGACGATATAATAGTTTTTGGATTTGCATTAATGAGCATAAATAAACTGCAATTAACTACAAAATATTCAAAATGGGTAAATCTGTTTGGTGGAATTTTAATGATAATTTTAGGATTAATAATGTTGATTAAGCCTAGTTTGCTTATAATGTAAACTGGAACCAGAAAAATCAATAATTTAGTTTAAAAAATGAGAAAAATTTGTTATAATGTAAAAAGGTGAATTAATAAAATAAAAAAACAAACTTTATAAAATAATAGGAGATGAGAAAATGAAAAGAAATAATAGCAAAAAAATATTTTTTATCGCTGGAATGATGATGTTATCAGCAGTCGCATACGGAAAAGATGTATTTGCAAATTATGGGACAAATTTTGGGAAGGTTAGGTTGTCGAAGCTTAGTTCTTCGAGTATGGATGATGTAAAAAGAATTGATTCTAATACTTATGAATTGACAGGAAGTGGAGAGTACAGAATTATGGAAGAAGGCGGAAGAAGACTTGTTGTTAATTTAAGCAATGGAACGTTGAATGGGAAATATGATGAATTTTATGCAAACGGAAATAGATTTACAATAGGAAATTATAAAAATGGAAAAAAAGAAGGAGAATGGACAGTTTATACTGAAAATGGAAAAGTCTGGAAAAAATATCAATATAAAGATGATCAGTTAAATGGACGTTATTCTTCATATTATGGAAAAACAGGGTCTCAGGAAACAGTTGGGAACTATGAGAATGGAAAAATGACAGGAACTTGGACTGAGTATTACGAAAACGGTTCAAGAAAATCACAAGGAAATTATTCAAATGGACAGAAAAATGGATTATTTAGTGAGTGGAACACTAACGGAGGTAAAAAATCTGAAATCAATTATGTAAATGATGAAATAAATGGGAAAATGAATGTCTACTACGAAAGTGGAAGACCTTTGTATGAAGCAAATATGAATGGAGAAACTGGAACTGTAAGAGGATATTATACAGATGGAAGCCTTGGATTTGAGGGAAGTATTAAAGGAAGAAGAAGAACAGGAACTTGGACTTATTATGATAAATCAGGGAATTCTAGAAAAGTAAATTATTAGAAGTTTATTGTAGTAAAAAAGGAGGGGGAAAATGTCGTATTCAGCAAATGTAAAAAGAGAGATTTTCAATTTGGAAAATTCAGATAAGGATACTATTTATGCAGAACTTTTTGGAATTTTTATTGCAAAGAATGTAATAACAGAACATGGAATTTATTTCAGTACTGAAAATGTATCGCTTGCTAAAAGAATTTATTCAAATTTACGGGCAGTAACAAATATTCCAATTCAGCTAAAATACGTTATTAGTAAGCGTCTTGGAACACATAAGCTGTATGAAGTGATACTTTTCCCCACTCAGCACAATCAGCAGGAATACAAATCATTTTTAAAAAAAATCTATTTTCACAAAAATTTTTCAGTTGTGGAGAATGAAAAACAGTTAGCTGGTATAATCAGAGGTTTTTTTCTTAGCTGTGGATATATAAAATCTCCAGAAAAGGCTTATGCGATGGATTTTTTTGTGGATACTGAAGATTCTGCCACTTATTTATATTACTTGTTTAAACAGATGGGGAAAAAGGTTTTTCAAACAGAGAAAAAAAATAAGAGTCTTGTTTATTTAAGAAATTCAGAAGACATTTTAGATATAATTTTTTTAATTGGGGGAATAAATTCGTTTTTTGAATTTGAAGAAGTTACGATAAATAAGGAAATTCGGAATAAAATTAATAGAAACATGAACTGGGAAATAGCAAATGAAACTAAAAAACTGTCCGCTTCTGAAAAGCAGATACACATGATAAAAGTAATTGATGAAAAAATGGGGCTTTCAGAATTGACAGACGTATTAAGCGAAACAGCAAGAGTTCGGCTAGAAAATCAGGAAATGTCCCTACAGGAACTGGCAGACTTAATGGAAATTTCCAAATCCGGAATAAAAAACAGATTTAGACGGCTAGAAACAATTTACAAGGGACTGATAGAAAACTAATTAAGAAAGTTAAGCTGAGGAAAAATTAATGAAATTATTGTCGAGTATATATGGATTTATTATGTTTTTACGAAACAAACTTTATGATTTGAATATTTTTAAAGAAAAAAAGGTTGATGGAGTGGAAATAATTTGTATTGGAAATATTGTGGCAGGAGGGACTGGGAAAACACCGGCTGTGCAGTATTTTGTGCAAAAATATTTAGAGAAGAATAAAAAAGTTGGAATTCTGAGTCGAGGCTACAAGGGAAAACGGGAAACTGATTTACTGCTTGTACGAGATGAAAAAAAGATTTATGCTACTTCAAAGGAATCAGGAGATGAAGCCTATTTACATGCCTTAAATTTTCAAATTCCTGTCGTAGTCTGTAAAAATCGTTATGAAGGTGCAACTTTTTTAAAAGAAAAATGTGGTGTGGAAACAATTATTATGGATGATGGTTTCCAACATAGAAAATTGAAAAAAAATAAAAATATAATTCTTATAGATGCAACAAATCCTTTTGGAATGGACGATTATTTGCCAAAGGGACGATTGCGGGAGTCACTAGATGCTTTGAAGCGGGCTGATGAAATTATTATTACAAAAAGTAACTATGTTTCGGTAGAAGAAATTGCGAAAATTAACGAAAGACTGGCAAAATATCAAAAACCGATTTCTGTTGCTACTTTTGAAGAAAGTTATTTTTACAAATTAAATTTTGAAAATGGTAAAAAGTTTGGTAAAATAAATAATGAAAACAATATAAAAAATGAAAAATTTCCATTAGAAATTATTAAAAATAAAAATGTTCGGATTTTTTCTTCAATAGCAAATCCAGCTGTATTTTATCAGACAATAAAAAAACTAAATCCAAGTAATATTGATGAAATAAAATTTACAGATCATCACGTTTACACAAACGAAGAAATTTTGGAAATAAAAGAAAAAGCCAAAAACTATGATTATGTTTTAACAACGGAAAAGGATATTGTGAAAATTGATGAAAATATAGAAAACTTAATAATTTTGAAAATGGAATTTAAAATTGTTGAAAAATAAATTAAATCTAAGGTTTTGGTGAAATCAAAATTTTAAAAATAAAAGTTATAAAATCAAATATAAAAAATATTGTAATTATTAAAAAAATTAGGATTTTTACAAAGATTAGAAAATGAAGCAGAAGGGAGGAATTAAATTTTGACTGAAAATAAAAAGCTGGAAAGTGAAAATGTATTTTCAAATACAGAAAATTTTTCACAATTTATTCTAAAATATAAAAATAATTTTGAAAAACGAAAATATTTTCAGCTTGACAAAAATTTTAAGATAACATCTAAAGAACCATCATTTATACTAGAATTGGGATATATTTATTTTAGTGAAAATAAAAAAAATGAAAATATAAAGCAAATCATAAGTGAACAATTTTTGGAAACATTTAAAGAAAAAGACAAAAAAATAGAACGGTTAAGCAAAGTTGAACTTCCCAAATTAATAGATGGATTTAGAAGAAGCATTTTTAATAAAGAATCAATTTATGCTGTAAAATTAGGAAATGAACTGCTTTATCGGAATAAAGATAAATTTTTTGAAATTTTATACAACTATTCATTAATTTCAACAGATACAAATAAACTTGTAAAAACTTTTTTTGCAGAAAAAATGATAGAAAAAGTTGAAACTGAAAATGGTTCAAAATTTAACGAAATTCGTGATAAAATAGATGAGATAATAAAAAATGTCATAAATTATTTCATAAAATCTGATTCAGCTTTTCTAAATTTTGAAAATGTGGAAAACTTAAATTATTTTGTGGAAAATCAAGCTGATGAACTTTACAAAAAAATTTATGTGGAAAATTATGATAAAATTGTGGAAAAGTATAATATTCAAAATGTAAAAAAAATAGAATTTAGTAAAAATTATGATTTTGAAAATTTAAGTGAAAGTAAAAAAGTGTTGTATGAGTATCTTTAAAGTTTTTAGTTTTTATAAGATTAATTATTGTGAAAGAGGGCGTGGCGTATGATGTCTTTACGTTAAAAGGAAGTTTAGAAATATAAATCAAAAAATAATTGTTAATCAAAGTAATATTAAGACAAAGATTTACTAAATTGCTAATAGTAAAAAACAAATTAAATAGATATATTAATTAAGAAAGGAATTAAATAGAGTTATGCTAGAGATGAGATATATAAGGGAAAATGCCGATAAAGTCAGAGAATATTTAAAAAATAGAAATAGTGACTTTGATTTAGATTCATTGCTGAAATTTGATGAAGATAGAAGAAATTTGCTTCAGGAAGTGGAAATGCTGAAGAAAGAAAGAAATGAGTCAAGTGCATTGATAGGAAAATATAAACAGGAAGGAAAAGATCCTGCTGAACTACTTGCGAGAATGCAGACTGTCAGTTCAAAAATTAAGGAACTTGACCAAAAGGTAGCAGAAATTGATGAAAAGCAGTTGGAACTTGCTTATACGATTCCAAACAAATTAAGTGATACAACTCCAGTTGGAAAAGATGAAGATGATAATGTAGAAGTTAGAAAATGGGGAACTCCAAGAGAGTTTGACTTTGAAATAAAATCACATGATGAACTAGGAGTAGAATTAGGGATTTTGGATTTTGAAAGAGGGGCAAAACTTGGTGGTTCAAGATTTACAGTTTATAAAAATGCGGCGGCAAGACTGGAAAGAGCTTTGATTGCGTTTATGATTGATGTTCATACTGGGGAACATGGGTTTGAGGAGATTTTTACGCCACAATTAGTTAGACGGGAAATGATGGTGGGAACAGGACAGCTTCCAAAATTTGCTGATGATGCCTATAAAATTGAAGGCGATGAAATGTACTTGATTCCAACGGCAGAAGTTACACTTACAAATTTACATAACAGCGAAATTCTGGATGAAGAGGAATTGCCTAAATATTACTGTGGATACACAGCTTGCTTCAGAAAGGAAGCCGGTTCTGGAGGGCGTGATTTAAAAGGCCTTATAAGACAGCATCAGTTTAACAAAGTAGAAATGGTAAAGATTGTAAAACCTGAAACTTCTTACGATGAACTTGAAAAAATGGTAAACTGTGCGGAAAAAATATTGCAAAAACTCGAATTGCCATATAGGGTACTGGCACTTTGCAGTGGAGATTTAGGATTTAGTGCAGCAAAAACTTATGATTTGGAAGTTTGGGTGCCAAGTCAAGGGAAATACAGGGAAATTTCTTCTTGCTCAAATACAGAGGACTTTCAGGCTAGACGTGCAATGATTAAATACAGGGAAAAAGAAACAGGAAAGAGCCATTTTGTACATACTTTGAATGGATCAGGGCTTGCAGTGGGAAGAACATTGCTTGCAATTATGGAAAATTACCAGCAGGATGACGGAACTATAAAAGTTCCGGAAGTATTAGTGCCTTATATGGGTGGAATGACAGTTATAAAATAATAAAATCGTTATAACCAGCTATCAAATTAATCTGATTTTTTCATAAACTGTTAAAAAACCACTTAAAAATGAAATTCAATAATTCAATAATAGAAATAAATTATTAAAATTTTGAAAACAATTTTGTTATTAAAAACGACTGAATGGAGAAAATATGGCGAAATTTATAAAATTTTTGACAATTATGATAATTTTTGGAGGGATAGCGGGGTTTTTGGAATTTAGCGGATATTTGTATCATAATGATATTTTAGCGGAATTAGCTGGATATAAAGTTCAGGGGCTGGATATTTCACATCATCAGGAAAAAGTGAACTGGACTCGTGTAGATAAGAAATACAAATTTATTATTTTGAAAGCAACTGAAGGACAAAATTTTCTTGATACAGATTTTTTATATAACTGGAATAATGCCAGATTGAATGGCTTTATAGTTGGAGCATATCATTTTTTCACAATGACGAGCAGTGGAGAAGCGCAAGCTGATTTTTACATAAGCAAAGTGCCAGCTTCTGACAAAACTTTACCACCAATGATTGATTTGGAAATATCTACAAAAAAATATAAAAAACCAGATGTGATCAAGCATTTAAAAGATATGGTTGAAAAACTTGAAAAACACTATCAAAAGAGAGTAATTTTTTATGTAAACTACAATACTTATAATGCATATATAAAAGGTGAATTTCCTGAAAATAAAATTTGGATTACAGATTATAAATATTTTCCAAAAATAGAAGAAGATAGCAGGTGGATAATCTGGCAAGTTTCAAGACGTGGAAGAATTGAAGGAATTCCAGGCTTTACAGATAAAAATGTACTTAGAAAAGGAATGACAGTGGAAGAATTGATAAATCAAAATAAAATAAATTGACAGCCATTGTTATAAAAAATTTTAAAATTAATAGGAAGTATGAGTTACCAATACCAAAATTTAATTTAAAATTTTATTTTGGTGGTATTTAAGCATATATTTAAAAAAATATTTTATTTTTAACTATTATTTTTTGTTTTCTATTGATTTTTATACGAAAATTTGGTAACATATAATTAAAGAAGTTAATCTAATTAATAAATATTAGGAGGCGTAAAATGAAATATCATTTTAAAGATTTAGGATTAAGCAACACTAAGGAAATGTTTGCTAAAGCAAATAAAGAAGGTTATGCAGTACCTGCTTTTAACTTTAACAACATGGAACAATTACAAGGAATTATCGAAGCGTGCGTTGAAGAAGGATCGCCAGTAATTCTTCAAGTATCAACAGGTGCAAGAAAATATATCGGTAAAGAAATGTTACCTTGGCTTGCAAAAGCTGCAACAGCTTATGTAGAAGCATCAGGATCAGACATTCCAGTAGCATTGCACTTGGATCATGGTCCAAACTTCGCTGAAGCAAAAGACTGTATCGAATACGGATTCTCTTCAGTAATGTATGACGGATCTCACCACCCTTACGATGAAAACGTTGCAGAAGCAAAACAAGTTGCTGATTTCGCTCACCAACACGATGTTACAGTTGAAGCTGAATTAGGAGTTTTAGCTGGAATCGAAGACGATGTAGTAGCAGCAGAACACGTTTATACTCAACCTGATGAAGTTGAAGACTTCGTAACAAAAACAGGAGTTGATTCATTAGCAATCGCAATTGGAACTTCTCACGGAGCTCACAAATTCAAACCAGGAGACGATCCTAAATTAAGATTGGATATCTTGGAAGAAATCGAAAAAAGAATACCTGGATTCCCAATCGTATTACATGGTTCATCAGCAGTACCACACCAATTTGTTGAAATGATTAATCAATATGGTGGAAAAATTGCAGACGCAATTGGTATCCCTGATTCAGAATTAAGAAAAGCCGCTAAATCAGCAGTAGCTAAAATTAACGTAGATACTGATGGAAGATTAGCTTTCACAGCAGGAATCAGAGAAGTATTCGCTAAAAATCCTGGAGAATTTGATCCTAGAAAATATGTAGGACCTGCAAAAGACTACATGAAAGAATACTACAAAGATAAAATCAGAAACGTATTTGGATCAAATGGAGCTTACAAAGCTGGAGCTGCAAGATAATAACAAATAAAAAATGAAAATTAATTTGGACTATCTCAAGTTTATTCTCAAACTTGGGATATTCCTTTTAAGTTTTACATAAATAAATTTGTTTAAAAGAGGTGAAAATTTTTTTTTTCCTCTTTTTTTGTGGGAAAAACAATAAAAGTATTTGAAAATTTAATTCTTATACTAAACCCCATTTAAATGACGAATTTATTACAAATTTTTCTAATTAAAGGATAAAACTTAATATTTTCAAATAATTAAAATATAATTTTCATTTTTCAAACATATTCTAGTATAAATGTCGTAGACTAGCCATAGGTTGTAGGATTTGCGGCAATGAGCAATCCTACGAAAATAAAAAGAAAAATATAGAAATCAAAGAGAAAAATATTTATAAATAATAGTTTATTAAAAAAATAATCTGTTAAATTAAGTGATATTTTATAAAAATGCCAAAAATATTTAAAATTGAATAAATAGGAATAGAAAATAGGAGGAAAAATGAATACATATAATGATTCAACAAAATATATATTTGTTACAGGTGGAGTTGTTTCATCGCTTGGAAAAGGAATTGTGGCTTCTTCTTTAGGGAGATTGCTTAAAGAAAGAGGCTATAAGGTTACAATTCAAAAGTTTGATCCATATATAAATGTGGATCCAGGAACTATGAGCCCTTATCAGCATGGGGAAGTTTTTGTTACAGAGGATGGAGCAGAAACTGACTTGGATTTGGGGCATTATGAAAGATTTATCAATGAGAATCTGACAAAGTATAATAATTTGACAACTGGGAAAATTATGTCAAAAATTATTGCGAAAGAGCGTCGTGGCGAATTTTTAGGAGGAACTGTGCAAACTGTGCCTCACATGACAGATGAAATTAAGTACAATGTTATAAAAGCTGCTGAGGAGAATAACTCTGATATTGTAATTACTGAGATTGGTGGGACAATTGGGGATATTGAAAGTGATCCATTTATTGAGGCAATTCGTCAGCTGAAAAGAGAAGTTGGAAGAGAAAATATTGCTTACATTCATGTAACATTATTGCCTTATTTAAAAGCAGCAGGAGAATTAAAGACAAAACCTACACAGCACAGCGTAAAAATGCTTCAAGGGCTTGGGATTTCGCCAGATGTGATTGTAGTGAGAAGTGAACATCCTGTTGATGAAAATATTAAGAAAAAAATCTCTCTTTTCTGTGATATTGATGAAGAGGCGGTTATTGAATCACTTGATGCAAAAAGCCTTTATGAAATTCCATTAACTATGGAAAAATTAGGACTTGCCGATGTAATTTGCAAGCATTTTAAAATAAGAAATGAAAAGCCATTACTGACTGAATGGACTAAAATGGTGGAAAAATTCAAAAATCCTAAAAAGCTTGTAAAAGTAGCAGTTGTTGGAAAATATATCGAATTAAAGGATGCTTACATAAGTATTCATGAATCAATAGAGCATGCTGGGTTTAATCTTGATACAAAAGTTGAGATTGATTATTTTAAGGCTGGAGAATTTGATGTGAAAAAACTGGCTGAATATGATGGAATTTTAGTGCCAGGCGGATTTGGTGACAGAGGAGTAGATGGAAAAGTTGAAGCGATTAAATTTGCAAGGGAAAATAACATTCCATTTTTTGGAATCTGTCTTGGAATGCAAATGGCATGTGTAGAGTTTGCAAGAAACGTGCTTGGCTATAAAGGTGCTACTTCAACAGAATTTGAAAAGGACACTTCATATCCAATTATAAGCCTTATGGAAGAGCAAAAAGGTCTGAAAGATATGGGAGGAACAATGCGTCTTGGGGCATATCCATGTATATTAAAAGACGACAGCTTGGCTGCAAGAGTTTATGGAAGAACTCAGATTGCTGAAAGACACAGACATAGATACGAATTTAATAACGCTTTCAGAGAAGAATTTGAAAAAGCTGGAATGGATATTGTAGGATTATCTCCAGACGGAAATTACGTGGAAGTAATTGAAATAAAAAATCACCCATATTTTATAGCCTCACAATACCATCCAGAATTCAAAAGCCGTCCAAATCGTCCACATCCATTGTTCACAGGCTGGATAAAAGCGGCATTAAAGAAACGAAGTGAAAAATAATAATAATTAATTGAAAAATAATTTAAGCAGGAAAATTTTTATTAATTAGGAGTTTTTCTGCTTTTTTATTTTGGAAATTTTGAATTAGTAAAATTGAAATTCTAGAAATGTAGGTGAAAGGAGACAGCCTACTTAAAATATAAACAAAATAAACTAACCATTTAATATAAACTTTTTCAATAAAGGATAAAAACTTAGTATTTCAAAATAATTAAAATATAATTTTTTTGTTTTAATAAACCGACGGAGCTTTTATTTGTTCAACTACGACTGTTTGACGACTGAAAGGAGGAGTTTCGGAGTTGGGCAAATAAAAGTCGTAGTCTAGCCATAGGTTGTAGGATTTGCGGCAATGAGCAATCCTACGAAAAGAAAAAATAAAAAAGTTGAATGATTATGAATTAGCTGTTGAACAACCTTATTATGAAAATTTATTCTCATTTTTAAATGAGGAATAGTATAAAGTATAGACTTAGAGAGAGGTTTAGTATGAAAATATATAACAAATAAAAAAAAGACAATCTTAAAAATAAGAAAGTCTTTTTTTCTAGTTCAATAAAACATATTTTCTATAACAAATCTATAAAAAACAATATTTTTATTTTACTTAATTACTACAAATTTATTAGTCTCTGATAGTTGCTAATAATTCTCCTAATACTTCAACTGCTTCATCAGCATCAGGTCCTTCAGCATGAACTGTAACTTCTGAACCGTTTTTAATTCCAATTGATAATAATTTCAATAAAGATTTTCCATTTACTTTTTTTCCTTCGTTTTCCACTTCTACTGAACTTTCAAATTCTTTTGCTTTAGCAACAAATACTCCACCTGGTCTTGTATGTAATCCTGTAGGATTTGTCATAGTAACTGTTTTACTTGCCATTTATTTATCCTCCTTAATTATATCTCTACCTTAATTTTACAACAGTTTTTGGTATTTGTCAATAAGTTTGAAAAACATTTTTTCTGTTAGTCAGTCAAACAATATAGTTTATTTAGAAAAAAGTTATTGAACTTCGATTAATAAAGAGTGAAAGTTTGTATAAATCACATTTCCAGGTTTACTATTTTTTATTTTTTTTACAAATTTTCTTTCGCAGTAGTCAACTGTAATTTTGTCACCTTTTTTAGCCTTGGAATAGTCGCAAGCAAGGGTTGCTGCATGTAGAAGAACATCATCTGGAACTTTCTGATTGTTTCGTAAAATAAGAACATGGCTGCCAGGAATATCTTTTGCGTGCATCCAAATGTCGTTAGGTTGTCCTTTTGAAAAGGATATTTCTTCATTTTCCTTGTTGTTTCTTCCAACGAAGATTTGAAAGCCTTTGTAGTCAAACGACAATAAATCACGTTTTTTTGGTTTATTCAATTTAATTTTATTTTTTGATTTATGTCCATTATTTGTTAAATTCAGTTCGTTTTCAATTTCTTCAATTCCAATAAAATCATTTTCTTTTTCGATAAACATTTTTATTTCCTCAAAATATCTTATTTCATTTTGAATGTCTAAAAATCTGGAATCTAAGGCTGAAATTGTACGTTTTCCTTTATTATATTTATTGTAATAAAAGTTTAAATTATCATTTGGAGACAAAAGCGGATCCAGATTTATTGTAACTTCCTCATTATTATAAAAATCAAAAACCGTGATTTTTTTCATTCCATATTTTATCTGGTGCATATTCGCTGCCAAAATATCTCCAATATTTTTATATTTTTCAAAATTTTCATTTTTTTTCAAGTCAACTTTTATATTTTTCTTAATTTTTTTGAATTTTTTTATTTGTGAATCAACGTATTTTAGTAGATTTTTCTTTTTTTCACTAATAACGTTGGAAGTAATAGTTGTTTTAAAATAAGCATTTAAACCTTCATTTAAAGTTTCAAAATATTTTCTTTCATTTTCTAAAGTTGCATTTTCCTTTTGATTAAATTCAGAAAATTCGTTGTAAGTTAGCACTTTCTGGATTTTTCCACGATTTATGATTTCATACATTACTGGCTTATAACTGGATAAATATTTTTTAAAAGTGTGGTAATCTTGTGAACATTCGAGTGCAAAGGCACGTCCGACACCTTCGATTTTTTCCATAAAAGTTTCAGTTTCAAATGGAAAATTTTCGTCTTCCAGATAAAGTGGCGAAATCTTTTTTTCCTCAAATGGCAAAGTATATCTTGCACCTGTCATAATAACACGGTTTCCAACATCAATTGAAGTAAAATAGAGAGCAGAGAGAATTTTATCTTTGCTAGTTAAGAAAATATTGCTCGCTTTTCCCATAATTTCAATAATTAATGTATATTTTTCCACATCTCCAAACTGATTTAACTTTTCAAAGTCAAAATATACAATTCTATCAAAACCTTCCTGACGAATATTTATTAAAATCGAATTTTGTAAATATTTTTTTAGTGATAACAAAAATTTTGATTGAAAATCAGTATTTGGATCTTTTTCGTCTTTTAAGTAAAAAATTGTTGAATTGTCCTTTACTTGAAAAATCAAGTTATTCTTTCCAAAAAAAAGTGAAAATGAAACTCTATCATATTGAAAAATTTTTGTCAATTTATATCGTAATATTTTTTCTTTTATCTCTTTTATCAAAAATGAAATTCCAATTCCATCTAAATAAAGCATATTCCCTCCTTTATATATTTTATTTTTATCAAAAAAATCACAATTAGATTAATAACTGTGATTATATCTTTAAATTTTTAATTATTTCAAAATCTTTAAAACCTAATTTTTGAGCTTCTTCATCTGTTTTGTTACGGCATAATTTTTTTAAACTTTTTCTAATAGCCCCATCTGGGTATTTTAAATTAATTACAAAAGCTAAATATTCTAATATTAAAATTGATACTGCTATCCTATCGGATATTTTACCATTAACAAAATATAATTTGTTTTTAAATTCATCTAATATTTTGGGCTTTGTGGAAAATTTTATATCTACAATATTTGAATTATGAGCTGACAAGTTTCTAATTAAATTGATATTTTCCAACCAAGATAAATATATAATTCCAGATAAATTATGCTCTTTAGCTATTTTATTCTGATATTTTTTATATAGTAATTTATAAATTGCAATATTTTTTCAGCTTTTTCTTCATCAGTAATAATCATTCCTCTATCTTTAAAGAGTTTTACTTGTTCTCTAAAAGTCAGAAATTCATCTCTTGCCATCATTTTCTTAAATTCTCCTAAAAAAAAGCCCTGCGTAGGTATGCTAACCTTGTATTATTTAAAATACTGCAGGGGGTTTGATATAATTAATTCTACTCTATTTTTATAAAATTGTCAATAAAAAATCAAAAAATTTATCACAGTTACTGTATTTAATTGTCATTGTTCTTATGTTGTTTTATTATTATCTTATTCAATGATTTTGTAATAGTGGACTTTCTTAAAGAGCATTTTTTCTAACCATAATATTTTCTGCATCTTCAATATTTAGTATCTTCTCATCCCCATCTACGAGCAAAGTTATCAAATATTTATCAATATTTATAATTTTTATTAGTGATTTTATCATAACGCCTTTTTCATTTAAATATTTTCTGATTGCAACACTTCCTTTTATTGATGAAACTTGAACCAAATCGTCTTTTTCAAAATTTAGTATTGATTCAGGCTGAATATCTTTTTTGACTTTATCAAGGTTTTTTACAATTGTTTCAAAAACTTCGATAAATGTTTCTAGTTTCTTTGATGGAATGTCGTCTGTAATTTTTTCAAGAATATTTGAGTGAAAATCTCCATGATAGTTTAATGCAACTTTTCCTTTTGAAGTCAGTTTTACAAAAACTTTACGCCTGTCAACGTCCGACCGGGAACGCTCCAGAAATTGCTTATCGGTTAATTTGTTTACGGCGACTGAGGCTGTTCCCATTGTAATGCCCAGTTTGTCAGACAGTTCATTCATTGTAATTTCATTTTCCCCAATCGCTTCAATAATATGAAGTTCAGATGTAGTCAAGCATTTAATTACCTGATTCAAATTTATTTCTTCAATTTTATAATATGTTTTATAGAATTTGTCTAATAGAGTTTCTATTTTTTCATACATTTTAATTGTTCCTTTCTTACTTTATTTTTGACTTTTTCATAACTTTATTTATTTTTTAAAATTATTATTTTAAAGATTCAATTTTTTCTTTATAATTTCCGCTAAAAATATATGAACCTGCAACTAACACATTTGCTCCAGCTTCTTTTACAAGTTTTCCAGTTTCAGCGTTGATTCCTCCATCCACTTCAATATCAATATTTTGGTTAATTTTTCGCAAGTCTTTTATTTTTTGAAGCATTTCAGGAATGAACTTCTGTCCTCCAAATCCTGGATTTACTGTCATAATTAACACCATATCAATGTTATCCAGATCATATTTTATAACATCCAGTGGAGTAGAAGGATTTAATGCAACTCCTACTTTTTTTCCAAAAGATTTTATTAGCTGGATTGTTTTGTTTAAGTGCTTTGTAGCTTCAGCATGGACTGTGATTATGTCTGAGAATTGTGCAAAATCTTCTATTAAGTAATCTGGTTCGTTTACCATCAGGTGTACATCAAATATAAGATTGCTATGTTTTCGTAAAGATGAAATAACAGGAGCTCCAAAGCTTATATTTGGTACAAAATTTCCATCCATAACATCCAAATGCAGATATTCTGCTCCTAGTTTTTCCACTTCCGTAATTTCTTCTTTTAATTTGCTAAAATCTGCAGCAAGCAGTGAAGGTGCGATTATTGTACTTTTTTCTTTAATCATAAAAATCAACTCTTTCTATTTTTTATTTTAAATTATTTATTAAATCTTATATTTTGTAATGAATATAGATAAAAATCATATCGTTCTTGTGGAATATTACTATTTTCGACATTTTCCTTTATTGCACAATTTGGCTCGTTTACGTGAATACAATCTCGAAATTTGCAGTTAGGGATAAATTCTAGAAATTCTGGAAATAATTTTTCCAGTTCCTTTTTTTCTTCCAGTTTTGGAAAGTCCAATGTCGAAAATCCTGGAGTATCTATTATGTATGAATGTGGTGCTGACATAAAAAATCGGCTTTCTATTGTTGTATGTCGCCCTTTTTTTGTTTTCTGGCTGACATCATTTGTAACTAGTACTTCTTTACCAATTAGAGTGTTTATAAGTGTCGATTTTCCGGCACCCGATGGTCCTGAAATTACAACTGATTTTTTATTTATATATTGCTGTAATTCCGTAATTCCAGTATTCGTTTCAGTTGAAATTGGGAAAATAGAAATTGTATCTTTAAAAATTTGTTTAAATTTATTAAAAAATTCCTCCAGTTCTTCTTTTGAAACTAAGTCAACTTTAGATAATATGAGTACAACTGGAATATTTTGAGAATTTGCGTTTAACAGCATTTTCTGAAAATTTGTAAAATCAAAATTTGGGCTTTTTATTGCAAATAAAATACCAATAAAATCAATGTTTGCAATTAGTGGACGATATAAAAAGTTTTCCCTTTTTTCAATTTTTTCAATAACTTTTTCCTTTTCGTCAAATTCTACAATATCCCCGATAATACAGTTCATTTTATCATTTTTTACTTTTAATGTTCCACGTAACTTGCATTCGTAAATATTTTCTTCATTCAAATTTTTGGAATTTTCATCTAAAACATAGTAAAATCCTTTTATTTTTCTAATAACTTTTCCTTTAATAAAATATTTGGGAGAAATTTCAAAATAACATTCAAAATAACTCCCATCTCCTTTCTAAATTTTTAATCATTTTAACTATTCGCTGCTATCTTCATCGCCACCAGAATCATTATTATTTCCGCCGCCTTTTGAACCATTACGTGGGGAAGATTGTGAATTTCCATTGTTTTGCTGTTCGGTACCTTGCCGATCCATTTGGTTAATAGTGTTGTCAATAATTCTCTCTATTTCTTGATTATCTATATCTTCCTGAGATTGATTGATAATTTCTTCTGTTGATTTTTCACGTTTTTTAGGAGCAGCTCCAGTATTCAATACAATTGATACTTTCTGTCCTCTCTGAATTTTTGTTCCAGCCGCAGGATTTGTTGAAATAATTGTATTTACAGGCAATGTTGGGTCGCTTGTACGTGAAATATTTCCAATATCAAGCCCAATCTGTTTTAACAGTTCTCTCGCATCGTTTAAGTCAAGTCCTGTTATATTTGGCATAACTGACGGATCTACCATTTGCTGTGAAGAAACCAGTATTGAAATTTTTTGGTTAATCTCAAGTTTTGTACCTGGTTTTGGATAAACTCCCAAAATCGTATTATATTTCTGATTAGACGGGTAATAATCAATCGTTTCAATCTGAATATTTTGCCCTTTTAACCGAGATCTTGCTTCAAGCAGTTCCAGTCCAATAATATTAGGGACTTTTACATCTTCTCCGTTATTTACCCATATTCTTATAACTCTGTTGACTTTGACTTCTTTGCCTGGGCGTGGATCCTGATTATAAACCGTATCCAGTGGAACTTTTTCTGTCTTTGAGTTAATAACTTTAACCTTAAGTCCAGCTTTTTTCAAATATTTTATTGCATCCTTTTTGTCAAGATTTATGACATCAGGAATAACTGTAAGTCTAGTGTTAAAAAAATGACGTTCAAAAACATCCTTGCCAAATCTTATTAATGCCACTAAACAAAGCAGTACAATAATAGTTCTAAAAAATTTTCCATAATTAAATTTATATTTTGTGGCCATTTTTCACCTCGTTATTTTTATTGTTAATTCTTTACTCTATATAATATCATAAATATTGAAAAAATGATATAAATTTATTTTTTTAGATTGTAATTCGTCTGTATAGATGTCAAACATTTGTTACAAAAATATATTAAAAAAAATATTTCTTTCCTAATGTATCTTTAACCTACTGATTTTCCTTGTACTCTTTTAATACTTCATTTGGACTCTTAAAGCCCAGTACTTTTCTTGATATGTTGTTGTATCTTGTATTGTATTTCCTTATTGCCCTTAACAGTTCTTCCTTGCTTTTAAATTTCTTGTCCCCATAGTACTTGCTGTCAAGCCTGTGGCTTCTTTCCACTTTTCCATTCTCCCATGGCGAATATGGACGGGTTGTCACGTACTCTATCCCCTTCTCCTCCAGTTTCACCTCAAACAGCGTTTTCTTATCACTTTCAGAATTTGTGAACTCTTTCCCATTGTCTGTCTGAACTTTCTTTATGTCAAATCCCAGCTCCCTTTCCAAGTTCTCTAGAAACTTTGCGGTCTGATAGGTGCTTTTTTCATCTGCTATCCTTAACACTCTTTTTCTTGTATATTCATCTAATGCCGTTATTTGATAATACTTCTGGTCACGTGTGCCAAACTGTATGCATTCTTCCGGAACATATTTTATGTCTATCTGTACTCTTTCCCCAGGGTACTTCGCCTGTTCAGCCTTCTTTTTTCTTTTATGCGGCTTTTTAATGTTTTCTTTGGCATTGCCCTTCATTTTCCTTATTATCCTGCACATTGAATCGTATGTACGGCTGTAGCCTTCCTTTCTCGCTTTGACATAAACTTCTGCCAGCCCTTCATAGCCAAATTTCCTGTATTTTTTCATAACCAGTTCTATTTCTTCCTGCGTGTGCTGGTTTGGGTGGCTTTCAGGTCTTCTGCTTTTTGGCAGAAGAGACTGGACTGTGCCGTCGTATCTGTCTCTCCAACGTTTTATCTGCTGACGTGATGTTTTATATTTCACTGCTGCCTTTGAATTATTATTATGTTTTATTGCATACTCAATTGCCCGTTGACGAACACGGTATATTTCTGATATACTACTCATATGAAAGGTTTCTCCTTAATGTGGTTTTGGTTGGCTTACATTATATCAGAAACCTTTCTTTTTTTGTATATTCTTGTCACATATGTATTATCTCACAACATTTATTTTTTTAGATTGTAATTCGTCTTTTATATTTTTTAAGAAATCTTACTTAGAAGAAATTAATTTATGTGACATATTACAAAGCGTAGTTTATACAAATATGGAATTTAATCTAATACAAGATAATAAAGAATTAAATGATGTTAAAAAGGCGACAGGTAAAATAGAGATGAAATTCTACAACAATTAATTTGGTAACTTTGTAAATCTAATTTTTAAGTATCCATGCGAGATTTTCATAATAGGGTTGTTTAATAGCTAATTCGTAATTATTAAATTAAATTATTTTTTATATATTTTAATTAATAAAAATTTTTTCATATTATTATGTTTTTTCTTTTTATTTCCGTAGGATTGCTCATTGCCGCAAATCCTTATCTTGCAGTAAAGATTTATCCTAATAATTAAAATTGTGGCAAGATTGCTACGCAATAACCTATGGCTAGTCTACGACATTTTTCTGCACTGCCAAAAAACTCGCTATGCTCAAACAGTTTTGCCAGCACAGAAAAATGCTCCGACAAATTAATTCATACTAGAATCTATTTAAAAGGTGAAAATTATATCTTAAATTACTTGAAAAAATTAGGTTTATATACTTTATTAATTAGAAAAGTTTGTAATAAATTTGTTATTTAAATGGGAAATAGTATCAGACAGAATAGAAATAGAATATTTACTCAAAAAAAGACAGGAGTACATTCCCCTGTATGGGAAGCTCCTGCCCTCTGTATATTTTTCACAGTGTCATCCATCTTGTCTTTTCCATGTCACATGTATCTAATAGACTCTGTTTCCGTATCTATCCTTACAGTAATAAACTCCATCAGCCCTCTCAAAACATCTTACGCCTCTTTCAGAAGCTCTCCGATCTGATTCTTTCCATAGGGCAATATCACGTGCACTGCATCCCATAATTGCCACGGTCAGTATAATCATGAGTAAAATTTTCTTAAACATTTCATATCATCTCCTTCTGTTTTAAATATCTATGTCAGATATTTATTCTGTTTTATGTATTAACTATTTGTGTTCTTTTTATATTTTTATTATACAATATTTTAAGTTGGAATACAAATTGCTTTTTCTATTTCTGAAAAAAATTTAATAAAAAATAAAATTATATCTAAATATTACAATGTAATTTAAAATATTTTGATAAAAAACGAATTGCAATTTTTTTAAAACATAGTAGATATTTTATTTGAGATTTGTACTTTAATACTAAACTCCATTTAAATAACAAATTTATTACAAACTTTTCCAACAAAGGATAAAAACCTAATATTTCAAAATAATTAAAATATAATTTTTTTGTTTTAATAAACCGACGGAGCTTTTATTTGTTCAACTACGACTGTTTGACGACTGAAAGGAGGAGTTTCGGAGTTGGGCAAATAAAAGTCGTAGTCTAGCCATAGGTTGTAGGATTTGCGGCAATGAGCAATCCTACGAAAAGAAAAAGAAAAAAACTAATATTAAATAAAATAATCTAATACTAAATCTCATTATAAAATAGAAACGGTATTAAGGACAAAAATTTTTAATTATTTTGATTAATTTTATTTTGAAATAAAAATAAAAACCCTCATTTACTTTTAATATACGTGTGTTATACTTATATAAAAGATATGGAATTTTAAAAAATAATAAATAAAAATTATGGAGGTAAATATGAAAAAGATAGCAATTGCACTTTTTTCACTGATGAGCATAATTTCGTTTAGTGCTAATGAGAATATTGTCAGAAAGATAAGTGTTACTGGGAATGCAGAAAGGGAAGTTATGCCTGATTTGGCAAAAATTAATTTTAAGATTGAGGAAAAGGGGAGTAATTTAAGCCAGACAACTAATGAGGTTAATAAAAAGATTGAGAAGTTTAAAAGTGAATTGAGAGCTAGGAAAATATCACTTGAGAATTTGGAAACAAAGGCGTTTTACAATAGGAAAGGAAGCGAATATCAAGATGATGAAGATATTCTGGATGTGAAAACTGTTCCAAATAAAACTGTCAAAAAGACTGATAAAAAGCCAACTTCTTATGATGTAAATATGTCAATGCTGGTAAAAAATACTGATTTTAACAAGATTTCAGCATTGATTGACTTGGAAGACGGGGATAATTTGCAAAGCATTCAGAAAAATTTTGATGAAAATACATTTGCATTTAACATAAATGAAAACGGGACAACGGTTGATCAAGCCTTAAATAAAGTGTTTAACAAACTTAATACTTCAAGAAGAAAGCTGATTTCAGCTGGAATCCCTGAAAATGATATTATTTTGAGTGATTATACGATAAAAGAAAATTATACAACAGATAACAAAAATTCAAGAAAAGATGTCTACTATGTTACAAACGAGTTTGTGCTTACGACAAAAAATATAAAGGAGCTTAATACTATAATTTCAATTGCTGATGATAATGGGATAAACATAAACGGTTCAATTAATTTTGACTTGTCAGACAAAGACAAAATTGAATCAGAAATGTACAAAGATGCTTATAATCAGACAAAACAGAAGGCAGAAAGCATTTTGCGTTCCAGTAAGATGAAATTGGGAACACCAATTATTGTGAGTGAAGATGTGGAATTTCAGCAAAAGATGATTGACAGGATTGATCAGGACTGGAGTGTGGCTTATAATGCGGCGCCAACGGCAGAACTTGAGTATTCAAATGATAGAATGATAACTAAGTCAGTGGCAGCGTCTGCACCTGTGCCAATGAGAGCTGGTAAACCTAGAGTTGACTATACTCCAAAACCATTAAAACTTGTGCAAAATATTTCAGTTATGTATGAAATGAAATAACAAAAATAGTATAACTTTCACAGAAAAATGCTCCGACGGATTAGTTTATACTCGACTATATTTAAAGAATGAAAATTAAATTTTAGAAAGGAATTTTAAAATGAAAAAAATAATAGCGTTACTTATAATGATTTTTTCAGTATTGTCATTTGCAGATGGCGAAGTTGCTGGAAAAAGAATACAGGTTAGAGGAGTTTCACAAAAGGAAATTATGCCAAATTCGGCAAAAATTGCCCTTACAATTCAAACTGAAAACGAAAGTTTGGATAAGGCAAGTGCTGAAAATTCTCAAATTTTAGAAAGATATAAAAGATTGCTTGCTCAGACTGGGACAAAATACAACAAGATTAATTCGACAGGATATTCCACTTATGAAACATATAACTGGGATACAGTAATTGAAAACAAAGGGAAAAAGGAATATAAAACAAAACTTTCAGTAGAAGTTGACAGAATTTCTCTTGATACGTTGAAAAATTTTATGAGTGTTCTTGCAGCTGAAAAAATTTATTCGTTGAACAGAAGTAAAAACGGCACATATATTTTTACTATTGAATCCCAAAATGCGACAAATAAACAGGCATACCAGAATGCAATGTCAAAATTTAATGATATTCAGCAAAAATTGAGCAAAGCAGGAATTTCCGCAAGTACAGTAAAAATTTCAGGATACGACAATAAGGAAGTAAGCCTTGAAAAAAGAACAAGCAACAAAAAAAATATTCAGATCGTTTCACACCAGATAGAAGTTGAAACAAGAGATTTAAAAAATCTTGGAAACATCATAAATGTAGCAAGTACATTGGGAATCGGTACGACTGGGCAAATCGAATACGACATTGACAATAAGCAGCAACTGGAAAATGAACTTTACGAAAATGCCTACAAGGAAGCCTTGAAAAAAGCACAAGTTATCTTAGGAAAAACAGATTTAAACCTAAAAAATCCTGTTACAATCACAGATAAATCATACGGAGTTATCCAGCCTTATTACGATTACAACTACAACTATTACAATGAAGCCAATTATGCGACTAACCTAGTGCAAGTGAAAAAAAGTGACAGGGAGCTTCTTGATGAATCCACAAGAAGAAACATCGTAATTTCGCCAAAAAAATTAAATATTTCAAAAACTGTCTACATTGAATTTGAAATGAACTAAAAATATAATTTAAGAAAACTGCTATATTTATATAATATGGTAGTTTTTATTTTTTACAAGATTGTTACATAACCTGCGTAACTATTAAAATGTATTTTAATTAAATTTTATTATTAAGTTATAGTTTTTTTCAAAATGGTATTGACTTTAAAAGAAAATGGGGTATAACAAATGTAATTTTAAACAATAGACCTGTTCGACAACTAACTATATGTGCTTATAATTTAATAAAACAAATATTCTGAAGCAAGGGGTCTTGACCCCTTGTGGAAATAAAAAAACTTAAGTTATCGAACACGTCTAATATTGTGAAGGAGAGTGACGGATTATGAAAAAAAATCTAGTAATAATTTTGTTTATTACGCTAATTTCTGGAGTAATTGGAAATAGTGCGAATAAGAAAAGAGTTAGCAGGAAGAAAATTGATAGTGAGAAAGTGAGTGAAAAAACTGTGGATTTATCAAATTATAATGGAGTAAAGAAGGTCAGCATTTTTGTGCAAGGTTTTGAGAGCGGGCCTGCTGTGAGCAAAGTTATTTTAGAAATGGGTGATTATAGAATTACAAATCTTGATAGAAATGATTGGAAAATAAAAACAAATGGATTTGAGCGAAAAGTAATGGATGTGTATGTTTCGAATAAGAAAGGAGAGAAAGCCTTTGATACCGGAATTATTACACTTGAATTAGAAAATAAGTTTAATCCTGATACCTTGAAGTATGAAGGTTCGCCTTTTGCTTATAACAGACAGAAGTTTTTTAATGAATGGGTAAAAGAATATGTTGTGGAAATCGAGGGGAAAGTTACAATTGATGGGAAAGATTATTTGGTCAGTAAAAAAGAAGATGTAATTAATAATAGAGTTTCAACTGATACAGAATTATTCAATTACAGAAGTTCATTTAGTGGAAATTATAAAAACCCAATTACTAAAAAAATAGAAAATCTAAAACTGGAAATGGCAGCTTATGAGCCTGAAAACTTTAAATTGGGAGCAAAAAAGCCTTTAATCGTTTGGCTTCACGGACAAGGGGAAGGCGGAACAGATCCTGATATTGATATTTTGGGCACAGAAACTTCGGCACTTGCGAAAGAAGAAATTCAGAAATATTTTACTGCAGGAGGAACTGATACAAAAGGAGCATTTGTTCTGGCTGTACAGTCGCCAACTTACTGGATGGATGAAGGCGATGGAACTAATGGAAATGGAAGTGGAAATTCGAGATACACTCAAATTTTGATGGATACAATCAAGGAATATGTAAAACATAATCCGTATGTTGATACAAGCAGAATTTATCTCGCTGGAGATTCAAATGGCGGATACATGACTGTAAATATGATAATTACTTATCCAGATTACTTTGCGGCGGCAGTACCGATTTGCGAGGCGTATGCTTATCACGAATATGCAAGAAATAGCGATAGAACTTATAAGACAAATAATATCGAAGTTTCGGCAGGCGGTAAAAACAGTGCAATTTCAAGATTTGTAGAAACTAAGAAACTGTGGGTAACAAAAGAAAAAATTCAGAAGATGAAAAAAACGCCAGTGTGGTTTATTGCGGCGGCAGATGATGGGATTGTTACGCCACAAAAATTTTCACTTCCAACTTACAGGGATTTGTTGAAAGCTGGGGCAGATAACGCATGGTATTCGTATTATGAAAATGTAGTTGGAACAGATGTACCAAATTCAAGATTTCCCGGACATTTTTCGTGGATATATTTTTTGAATAATCAAGTGGAAGGTGTGCAGAACAGGGATAAAATAAAAAATTCCAAAGATACCGAAACTTTCGGATTTGAGCCAAGTAACGCTGGAAAAGGAGGGAGTGAAAAGGCTAATATAAATGGGAAGGCATTTAAAAATATATTTGAGTGGATGAATTTTCAGAAAAAAAGCAATAATCATTAGTCAATGTTATTATTAATGTCGAAAATAGAATTGATTTTCATCAGAAAATTTAATAAAAAATAAAGTTATAACTAAATTACAATGCAATTTAAAATATTTTGGTAAAAGGCAAATTTTAAGTTCTATAAAAAATACTTGCAATTTTATATAAAATTGTAGTATGATGTAAAAGTAGAGAAGATTTTTAACAAGTTTAAAAATCAAAATAGACTAGAGAAAAGAGAGGTAAAAAAGATGGCAAAAGAAACATTAAATCCATTTGAGATTGCACAAAAACAAGTAAAATCAGCTTGTGATAAGTTAAACGCAGATCCAGCTGTGTACGAAATCCTAAAAAATCCAATGAGAGTGTTGGAAGTATCGTTCCCAGTAAGATTAGACGACGGAACAGTTAAAACATTTACAGGATACAGATCTCAACATAACAATGCGGTAGGACCTTTCAAAGGTGGACTTAGATTCCATCCAAACGTAACAAGAGATGAAGTAAAAGCATTATCAACTTGGATGACGTTCAAATGTTCAGTAGCAGGAATCCCTTATGGTGGTGGAAAAGGTGGAATGGCAATTGATCCTAAAGATTATTCTAAAGCTGAGTTAGAAAGAATTTCTAAAGGATTTGCAAAAGCAATTTCACCAATTATTGGAGAAAAAGTTGATATACCAGCTCCAGACGTTAATACAAACGGACAAATCATGTCCTGGATGGTTGACGCTTATGAAGAAATTGAAGGGAAATCAGCAAAAGGTGTATTCACAGGAAAACCTTTAGAATTTGGCGGATCTCTTGCAAGAACAGAAGCAACTGGATATGGAGTTAATTTGGCAGCTAAAAAAGCGTTAGAAAAACTAAACATTGATGTCAAGGGAGCAACTTACGCTGTACAAGGATTTGGAAATGTAGGTTTTTACACAGCATATTATGCACATAAAGATGGTGCAAAAATTGTAGCTTTCTCAAATGTTGATGTTGCAATTTACAATGAAAATGGAATTGATATGGAAGCTGTAATCAAGGATTTTAAAGAAAACGGATGTATTTCAGAAAACAAAGATTACGGAAAAGATATTACAAATGCTGAGTTATTGGAATTAGAAGTTGATGTTTTAACACCATGTGCTTTGGAAAATCAAATTACTTCTGAAAATGCTGACAGAATTAAAGCAAAAGCAGTTGTAGAAGGAGCAAATGGACCAACTACTCCAGAAGCTGATGAAATCTTATTTAAAAAAGGAATCTTAGTTGTGCCTGACATTCTGGCAAACGCAGGTGGAGTTGTAGTTTCATACTTTGAATGGGTACAAAACTTGCAAAGTTACTACTGGTCTTTTGAAGAAGTTCAGCAAAAAGAAAATGCGCTATTATCAGGAGCATTTGAAGACGTATGGGCTTTAGCGGCTGAATACAAGGTAGATTTAAGAAATGCCGCTTATATGAAGAGTATCGAAAGAATTGCAAAAGCAATGAAATTAAGAGGATGGTATTAATTTTTTAAGTTTTTGATATTAAATATTTAAATAAAGAACCTGTTTCTATTTTTAATTATAGAATAGGTTCTTTTTTTGTAAAATTTATTTCATAATTTAAATTTTGCAGTAAAAAAGTTGATTATTTTAAAATGTATTGTAAAATAATAGAGTAAGAAATAATTTTAGGAGGAAAATAAATTTATGAAGCGAATATTTATTATATCTACGACTTATACAAAATCACTAGAGGAAGTGGGAAAATTTAGACAGGAGCATTTTGAGTTTATTCAAAAAAATATTGATGCTGGAAAATTTATTGCTGGTGGACGGCAAAATCCTTCAACTGGCGGGCTTATTCTTGCGTTCAATGTAACTAGGGGAGAGCTTGAGGAAATATTAAAGGAAGATCCTTATTATAAAAATAATTTGATAGAAACGGCAATAACCGAATTTACACCTGCGTTACTGGATAAGGAATTTGAAAAATATTCTAATTAGGCTTCCGATCTTGAAAAATTTGTATATACTCAAACCTATTTAAAATTAAAATGCTAAAATTATATAAATTTAGGGTTTGAGTAAAATTTTAGTTCGGCTTTAAAGCAGTTTTATTATACAAGTGCTTATAAAGTTAAGGAATAGCAGGTGTTGATTGTTGTTTAGCATAACTGAATTTATTAAAAAAAAATGAATAGTTCACTTTTCTTATTTATTATGATATACTAAATTAAATTTTGGGTATAACAATAAAAAAAGGAGGCAAAATTATGTTTTTAGAGAGAACAGAGCGACTGGCATTAGTTGATTTTGACAATAAGCACATTAATTATATTGATTTGATAAATAATATAAAATATTTTTCTGAGTATGTAGTTGAATTGGAAAAGGAGAAGTTTGGACTGATTGTTATGGAAAATCGTCCAGAATGGATTTACAGCTTTTTTGCAGTATGGGATAAAAAATCAGCTGGAATCGCCCTTGATGCCAATAGCAATTCAGGCGAAATTTTATACGTGCTGGAAGATTCACATCCAAACGTAATTTTCTGCTCAAATGAAACAGAAAAAACTGTTTTTGAAGCAGTTGAAAAATATAGTTCAAAAAATACTGTAAAAATAATAAATGTGGATAAAATTACAGTTGAACATGAAAAAATGAATACTATAAAAAATATGCAGTTTGAACTCGAAAATCCAGCTGGAGATGAAACAGCGGCTATGCTTTATACTTCAGGTACAACTGGAAGCCCAAAAGGTGTAATGCTGTCTTTCAATAATTTAAATACTGAAATGGAAGGACTTTACGAAAAAGGAATATTTGATCACAGGGATCAGATTTTGGCAATATTGCCATTTCACCATGTTCTGCCTTTGACGGCAAGCGTTCTTTTGATGTTAAAATACCAGACTTCAATTGTATTTGTAGAAAAAATTGCAAGCAAGGAAATATTTGACGCTCTTGAAAAAAATAGAGTAACTGCAATAATAGGTGTGCCAAGAGTATTCAAACTATTCTATGATGGAATAAAGCAGCAAATTGACGCAAAATTTATTACACGATTTATTTACAAAATGATGAGCAATGTCAAATCATTGAAGATAAAAAGAAAAGTCTTTGCAAAAGTTCATAAAAAATTTGGTGGGCACCTTGACTTTATTGTTGTCGGCGGAGCAAAAATGGATCCTGAAATTTCAAGATTTTATGAAACATTGGGATTTTACGCCCTTGAGGGTTATGGACTTACCGAAACTGCACCGGTTATCGCTGTAAATTCAAAAAAAGAAAGAAAAATCGGAACAGTTGGGAAAAAACTTAATAACATTGAAATAAAGATTGTGGATGAAGAACTGTGGGTTAAAGGTCCGATTGTTATGAAAGGATATTACAATAAGCCTGATAAGACTGCGGAAGTAATTACTGAAGATGGATGGTTCAAGACAGGAGACTTAGCGACAATTGATGAAGAAGGATATGTTACAATTCGTGGAAGAAAAAATACAATGATTGTTCTTTCAAATGGTAAGAATATTGATCCAGAAACGCTTGAAAATAGGGTGATTGCACAAAGTAACGGATTAATCAAGGAAATTGGTATTTTTAATTACAAAAATAAGTTAGCTGCAATAATTGTTCCAGATCTATTAGAGTTTAGAAAACGTGGGATTACAAATACAAAGGCTTATATAAAAAATATAGTGGAAGATTATAACCTAAAGGCGCATAACTATGAAAAAGTGCTTGATTATAAGCTGTTTGAAGAAGAATTGCCAAAAACTAGAGTTGGAAAGACACGTAGATTTATGCTGCCGGACTTATACGAAAAAAATGAAATTGTAAAAAAAGAAAAAACACCTGAACCAACCGATGAAGCATACAAAATATTAAAGGAATATGTCAAGAAAAATAAAGGAATTGAGCCACAGCCAGAAGAAAATCTGGAACTTGAAATCGGAATGGATTCACTTGACATTGTAGAATTTTTTGCATTTATAGAAAATAGTTTTGGAATTCAGCTGGATGAAGAAAAGTTTGCTGGAATGCCAAATTTAAAATTATTATCTGAATACATCAACCAAAAAGCTACAAAATTTGAAGATAACGATATTGACTGGAAACAGATTATAAGAGAAACAAAACCTATAGAGGACAATAAAAACCGTTGGGTAACAAAATTTTTAAAAATATTTCAACCAATTGTCGATTTGTATTTTAGAGTAAAAAAAATTGACAGAAATAAATTGACAGACGAGCCGCAAATTTTCGTATCAAACCACCAAAGTTTTGCGGATGCATTAGTTCTAGGATCATTATTTCCTAGAAGAATCGTTTTTAACATATTATTTTTAGCAATCGACTGGTATTTCAAAAAAGGAATAATGAAGCTGTTTGTTTCAAATGGAAATGTTGTTCTGATTGATATTAACAAAAATATTAGAAAAAGTGTAGAAGAAATAGTTGGCTATTTAAAAGGTGGAAAAAGTATCGTAATTTTCCCAGAAGGAGCAAGAACAAAAGATGGAAAAGTTGCCCAATTTAAAAAGGTATTTGCCATAATTGCAAAGGAACTGAATGTAGATGTCCAATGTCTTGGAATAAAAGGTGCATTTGAAGCATATTCAAGATATATGAAGTTCCCGAAACCGAAAAAAATTGAAGTAGCAGTACTGGAAAAATTCTCGCCAGAAGGAAGCTATGATGAAATTACACAAAAAGCAGAAAAAATTATAAAAGAATATGTTGAGAATTAAATTTATTTAAATTATTTTTTTATATATGCAGGAATGTCTCATAAGATAAAGAAACATTTTTTATTTTTAAAAACATCAATTTAATAAAAAAAATATTTTAACTTATGAGACAACCTTAAAAAAACACAATACTAGTTATTAATTACTAAATTTTGAATAAAAATTCAAAAAAAGTTTATTTTTTTATTTTGTGTAAAACTAGTATGTAAGGGGAAAAAATAAGAAAAATAAGAGAATGTTAAAAAAATTCAAAAAAAGTGTTGACAACTAAAATTAATTATGATATACTAATCGAGTACTTGTGAGTTAGAAATAACAAATAAATACCAAATGCCTTGGTGGCGAAATCGGTAGACGCACAGGACTTAAAATCCTGTGGGAATTTATCCCGTGCCGGTTCAAGTCCGGCCCGAGGCACCATGAATCATATTATGCGGGAGTAGCTCAGTTGGTAGAGCGTCAGCCTTCCAAGCTGAATGTCGCGAGTTCGACCCTCGTCTCCCGCTCCAAAATATGAGCCATTAGCTCAGTCGGTAGAGCACTTGACTTTTAATCAAGGTGTCACTGGTTCGATTCCAGTATGGCTCACCATTTAATTTAACCATATGTGCCTGTAGCTCAGTTGGATAGAGCAACGGCCTTCTAAGCCGTGGGCCAGGAGTTCGAATCTCTTCAGGCACGCCATATGGATCCATAGCTCAGCTGGTTAGAGCACTCGGCTCATAACCGAGCGGTCGCTGGTTCAAGTCCAGCTGGATCCACCATTGAAAAACTTGTGCGGCCTTCGTCTAGTGGTTAGGACCTCGGGTTTTCATCCCGGTAACAGGGGTTCGATCCCCCTAGGCCGTACCATTTATTTTTTTGGAACCATAATTTAAAATTGTGGTATTTTTTTTAAAAAATAGTATTTAATATTTTAGTAAAGTTGTGGGTGGATGTCCGAACGGCTAAGGGACCGGTCTTGAAAACCGGCGAAATCGCAAGATGTCTGGGTTCGAATCCCAGTTCACCCGCCATATATAATATGCCCAGATAGCTCAGTCGGTAGAGCAAGGGACTGAAAATCCCTGTGTCCGTGGTTCGATTCCGCGTCTGGGCACCATTAGAATAGCTAAAAATGTGATATATAGTGCAAATTAGTATTTATGCTGAAATGCACTTTTTTCTTTTATTTATGGTACTGGAGTGTACCCAAAATCTTGGACAAATAATTTGAAAACTAGTTTCCTATTTGTTAAAATATAGTTAAGGAGAGAAATTTGATTATGAACAAGAGAAGTAAAAGGTACACAGATGAATTTAAAATGTTAAAAGACGGAAAAATTACAAAAGTGCAATATAATAAAAATAGAATGAAATAATGAAAGGAAAGAAACGTGAAAAATAAAAAATTTTATTTTGATTTTGAATACTTCCCAGAGATTTCGTATGAAAGTTATATTTTGAAATTTTATGTAGATGGGAAAGATTTATGTGAATTAAAAAATGAAAAATATAAATATGATAAATTGGGAGATATATATTTCACAGCATATTTACTTAAAGATAAACTGGATAAAATCTTAAATGAGCCTTTTCCAGATAAAGAATTGAAAATAAAAAAGGACAGAAAAGATACTGCAATCGAATTAGTAAAGAAAGCTAATGAACTTTATAAAGATGTAGCGTTTAATTTAGATAGCACGGAATTTTGGCTTTTGTACGAGTGGGCATACAATCATCAATTACCTCAAGCGAGTGGAGAAATATATCCAAGAGTTTTTTTTTCTGTAACAGGAAACAAAATTGAAATTACATGGGAAAGTGATAAAGAATTTAAAAACAGAAAAGGTGTTTATTATATCTCAAAGAAACTTTTTGAAGAAGAAGTTTTAAAATTTATAGAAATAATGTTTGAGAGAAGAGAAATTGTGGAACAAAAATTAGATCTTGTAGTAATAAATGGTAAAAAAATTTCTGCTAAAAGAAATTATGATACCGAAATGGAATTTGAAGATCAAATGTTGGAAGAATTGAAAAATGTAAATTATAATTTAAAAACAGTTTATGAATTAATTCATATGACGGAAAAAGATAGAATAATAGTGCCTATTATTTTAAAATATATAAAATTGACGAATAATATATATGATAAAGCAAATTTAATTAGATTTTTGGGAATAAAAGGGCTTTTTGAAGCGTTGCCTGATTTGGAAGAGCAATTAAAAGGGGAGGATAATTTGGATATAAAAGCGGCGATTTTGAATACAATTTCAGTAATAAAAAAATGATAATAAAGTCTCAAAATTTTGGAGTGTACCCAAAATCTTGGACAAATAATTTGAAAACTAGTTTCCTATTTGTTAAAATATAGTTAAGGAGAGGAATTTGATTATGAACAAGAGAAGTAATAGGTACACAGATGAATTTAAAATGTTAATTTTAGAATTGCTGGAAGATGGAAGAACAAAAAAATCATTAGAAAATGAATATGGGGTAGCAACAGCAACAATCAGAAAATGGGAAAAAGAATTTAAAGGAATCATAGATAAAAAATACAATGCTAACGAAGCTTTAAATGAAATCATGGCCTTAAAAAGGCAGTTGCAGCAAGAAATGGATAAAAATAAAAAATTAGAAAAAGACCTGGAACAAAAGGAACTAGATATTGACATATTAAAAAAGGCATCAGCCATATTGATGAAAAAATAAGGACCGTTGACAAGTATGCATTAGTAAAGACTTTATTTAATGAGTTTAATGTTTCAAAATCAAGAATAATTAGTTTAATAGGCATTAAAAAAAGCAGCTATTACTATTGGGTTAAAGAGGTCAAGACACAAAGGGATATAGAAAATAAAATTTTGTACGATATAATAAAATCAATATGGCAAGACAGCAGAAGAATAATATCACATAAGGTTGGAAAATTTATGGATATAAAATTAGTTATCGGCACCTTAAAAATGGTGATATATAAAAGAGTGTATATAACTGATCTGATAATACATACAGATAGAGGAAGCCAGTATGTGAGTAAAGAATATCGTAAATTTTATGCAAAAAAAGGCATAAGCATATTTTACAGCAGAAAAGGAAATCCTTATGATAATACCTGTATAGAATCATTCCATGCAACATTGGAAAAAGAATATGTACATAATGAAAACTTTGAAAATCTAGAAAGTTTAAGAAGTGGAATGTACGAGTATATAGAAATATGGTATAATAACAGCAGAATACACAGTAAAATAGGATTTACAAGTCCGAATGAATACGAAGAAAGCATAAAGAAAGGAAACAAAGAAATTGATTAAAAATAGTCGAAATTTTGGGGGACACTTCAGTATAAGTTTCACTATAATATTAAATTCAGAAGAATTACCCTCATTAAAAAATTTTCCACAACCAGTTAGAAAATAAAAAAATAGTAATAATAAAAATACCCCTTTTATATTTTTCACAAAAATCCCCCACCTTTTATTTTATTTATTAATACAAGTCTTACTATTTTTCAAAACATTAAAATTTCAAAAAATATGTCTAAATTTATTATAACAAAAAAGACTGGAGTATACCAGTCCGATTTTATTAAATTATATTTTTACTTTTTGTTACACTTGACAAAGAGCCTTTTTTAAACTTCTATTTAGCTTTATTAACATTTCTTAAATATAAAATCCCGCCATAAGGAACTAATTTCAGTTCTTTTATTCCCGGTCTTTCAAGAATAATATGAGTAATTTCACCGTAGCCCGTTTTTGCTGCAGGATTTTCTTTCTCATATATATTTTCAACTTTGATTAGAGCATCCGTTCTGATGTTAATATCTTTTGTTTCAGAGGCAATTTTTATAAGTTTATCATATTCAGAATTAGAATAAGAACCATAATTATAAGGACTGTCTGATACAAATCTTTCAAGGTAAAGTATCGGGTCATTAAATCCTAACAAAATTTCATTTTCAATAATATCAAAATCTTTTTTTCTTGATTTTAAAATTAAGTCCTTATAAGACATTCTTGTAACTTCGACATCTATTCCAAGATGTTTTTTTAAATTTTCTGAGAACCCGTCAATGGAATTTTCTTTAATAGCAATATTTAAAACAGGCATTTTACTTATTCCTAATTCTTTTAATCCCTCATCTAATAATTCTTTTATATTTTTGTAATGATAACTCCCACTTTCAGCTTTTCCATTTTTTGCAGCTAAAGCAGAGAAATTTTTGCCATTAATACTGATGTATCCTGGAACAAATCCGTATTCTCTCCTTGTTTCTCCTGCCATTACAGCATCTATAGCCTTTCTGACTTTAGGATTACTTAATGCTTTTACTTTAGTATTGAAAATATAATAATAAGAAGAACCTGCAGATAGTCTCTGTGTTTCTTTCATGTCATTTTTCAGCTTGGTTCTTGAAAAGAATTGAGAATATACAACAGTTGCATCTATTCCTTTACTTTCAGCAATTCTTTTATGGTCGTCTCCGTCCCATAAACCACCATAAATATTGATTTTATTCATTTTTATACTGTTACCGTTCCAGTAATTTTTATTTTTTTCCAATAATAATTTTCTTTTTCCTATACTTTTTATGATATAAGGTCCTGAATATAAAATATTTTCAGGTATTTTTCCGTATTTTTCTCCCAATTTCCCGAAAAATTCCTGATTTAAAGGTGAAAATTCTACTTTTGTCATTAACATATCAAAATATCCTATCGGCTTGGTTAGTTCCAGTTCAATAGTTTCATTATTATCCAATATTTTTATCCCTACATTTTCGGCTTTTACCTTTCCCTCATAAAATTCTCTGCCGTTTTTTACAAGAAAAAGAACATCTGTACTTGGAGATATTATTTCAGGATTCAGCATTCTCAACAATGCAGTTTTGAAATCTTCAGCTTTTATAGGGGTTCCGTCAGAATATTTCAAGCCTTTTCTCAGATGAAAAGTCCACTTGGTTTTATCCTTGTTTGTTTCCCACTTTTCTGCCAGTCCTGGTACTATTTTACCATTTTCATCAATTCTGACAAGTCCTTCAAATAAAAGATCAAAAATATCGGCAGCTTCATAATTTCTCATATTTTCAGGGTGTTTATCATTAAGCAGCTGAGCATCGTAAGATTCAGGAAGAAACAGATGTACTAAATTAAAAGTATCAGGAGTACTTTCAGCAACATTATATTCAAATTTAGCCCCACTAATTGTGTCCACAATTGTATTAAATATATTTTTTTCTGTCTTATTTTCAGAATATGCTCCTGTCTTACTTTCAGAACATGATAAATTGAATACTCCTAATAATAATATAAAAATTGTATACATTTTTTTCATTTTATTCACCCTCTCTATTTTTTTTAGCAAAAATCAGCAAAATTCCCAAAAATATTATTACAAATAAATTTACACAGAAATACATATTAAATATCTCAATGTATAAATTTTTATACCTCAACACAAATTTTAAGAAATGAATAAAAAGCTTAAACTCATGCCCCACTTTAAAAGAGTAATTTTTATACAAGTTAGAAAGTTCCATTATAAAATTGATTCCTAATAATCCTATTATTGAAACAATAGCAGTATAAATTATTCCTATTATTCTGTGTTCATACAATTTCTTTTCGTATGTTTTTACTGAAAATAAAAAGATTACTGAAAAAAATGCAGTTGCTGATGTTGCTATTACTCCTGAAGGAATTCCGGAAAATAAAAACAGCATTATTTTCTGAATGAAAGTAAAGTTGAGTTTCATCTGTTTAAGAACTTCAGATGTTCCAATAATTGAATTTATAATAATTAAAATTCCTATGAAAATTATTACATAATACTTTATTTTATGAGATAATTCCATACTAGTTTCATTAAAATAGTCTTTTATCATTTTTATAAAAATAATAGCTGATACAATTATTACAATAAGAGAAAATAATGTAAATATTGCAGCTAGCATTGTTATTTTTTCTTTTATACCTGTACTTCTGGAATTCATTATAAAAGAAAAATAACATTGCATATATATCATTTTCTCAAATAATACAAGAAAAGCTGCTAAAATAATCATACCCGTTATTTTCATCAATCCCTGCAATATCTTGCCAGTGTTCTTTTTTTCAAAATCTTCAAATTTTTCATTTAAATCATTTATTTTCATATATTCTCTTACCTCCGGAAATGCATATTTTTTTATTTATTTTATATTCTTATGTAATATTAGCAGTAAAAGATTAAAATAAAATGAGATTTTTGATCTCTAAATTTAGCAAGGATTCTTTTCTCTTAAAATAGAAAACCTGTCTTTTCTATTTTGTATAGTAAAACCTATTTAAAACTGAACTAATTTATTAAATAAAACAGAAGTAACTGCTCTTCTAGTGTATTAAAATTATGGGCTGTGTCTTTTAATTTTTTCTTCATATTAGCCCATAATTTTTCTATTGGATTTAAATCCGGCGAATATGGAGGAAGAAATAATAGACAATGCTCCGTTTCCTTAATTATCTTTTCTAACATATTCTTTCTATAAAATCTGGCATTATCCATCTGTTTTGGTAGATATATAAGTCTTGTTCTTTTCAAGTATTTACTTATAGAAAAATTTAGTTTATTATTTAAAAATTCAATTATAATTTTTTTATTATTTACTGACTTTTGTTCTTATATTATATGATTTATAACAACAAAAAGGAATTTTTTATATCTTGACAAATAGAATAATACTTTGTACAATTGTAATATAAATATTACGATTGGAGGGATAAAAATGCCAACATTATCATTGAGAATGGAAAAGGGAGACTTGGAGTTCTTAAAAGAATATTCAAGTATGAATAATCTTAATATGTCATCTTTTGTCCGTAATTTAATTTTAGATAATCCTTGTTGTAAAAAATAGAGCTTTTTTATTAGGAAAATAAATTTATTTTTAACATAGGAGTAAAATTATGAAAAGAAATTTTAAAAAAGTAACTGAAATTTTACTGGCAACTTACTGACAACTTTTATATTTCAAATACCCATTTTTAGCGAAATAATTATGCGTGGGCACCATTAAAACAATTAAAATTGAAATATATAGTGTAACTCAGTGTTTATCATAAGTTGCACTTTTTATTTTTCAGCTAAGTTTTCGGATATTTATTAATTTTTTGCTCAAAGATAAATATAGATGTATAAAAATTTATTTATAAGAACTATGAGGTATAATTAAGTAACATCAGAAGACAGATATGTTTTCAGATGTAAAAAAATAAAAATCGAAGGAGATTTTTGAAAAAGAAAGGTGATTGATTATGAAAAAGACATTAATTGGATTATTTTTAGTTTTAGGAGCAGCTTCGTTTGCAGATGCTGGAAAAATTGAAGCTAAAGGTGGAATAGATCTTGGTGGAAAATATCATTATGGAAAGAATTATAAAAATCAAAAAGTTAAAAACAGTTCAGGAGAAATTGGTGCTGAATACAGATACGAAGTAACTCCAGGATTAGAAGTAGGTGGAGGGACAGCATTCCAATTTCATAAAGACTTAAAAGATAAAGTTTCTGGACAAAATTTGAAAAACTATAATTCATTCCCTCTATATGGAACTGCAAAATATACTTTTGATACACAAACAGCAGTTAAACCTTATGTTAAAGGTGATTTAGGATATTCATTCAATAATGGAGATCATGACTATGGTAATGTTGGGAAATATAAAGCTAAAGGTGGAGCATACTACGGTGTAGGTGGAGGAGTTAACTTCAACAATGTAAACGTAGAACTTATGTTCAAAGAAAACAAAGGAAAATATGAATATGAAGGACCTTTAGGTGTTAAATCTAAATATAATGCCGACTACAAAAGAGTTAGCCTTGGTGTAGGTTATGACTTTAATTTAGGAAACTAATATAAAGTAATTTGTGAATTGAATATAAAAAATATGTTTAATTAAAATATTTTTTACTACCACAAATGTGGTAGTTTTTTTTTGGAATTTTTTCAAAAATAATTTCATTTCTTTATCTTTTATGATATAATATTAAACATATAATAAAGTTATAGTTTATATTTAATCAATAAAAAAGATTATTTTTATATTTACTATACTTTGAAAATTTAATAATGAAAGGGTGTTGAAAGTATGAAAAAATTATTTCTAACAATGTTATTAGTCACCATTCTTATTCTTAGTTGTGGAAAGAAAACTACTAATAGTAATATTATAAAAATTGGAGTTATTGCACCACTTACTGGAAATTATGCACAATATGGGATTGCAGTAAAAGAAGGTATTGAACTGAAAGTAGAGGCTATTAATAATGCAGGAGGGATTAATGGTAAAAAAATCGAACTTGTTATTGCAGATAGTAAAGGTGATGTTCAAGAATCGGTGAATGCATTTAAAAAAATGGTTTCGCAAGATAAGGTGAATATCGTGATTGGAGAAGTTGTTTCGGCTACTTCACAGGCTATTTCAGGACTTGCTCAAAGTGCAAAAGTGCCTTTAATTTCGGCAACTGCTACAAGCCTTGATGTTACAAAAGGAAAAGATTTCGTGTTTAGAACGACATTTACAGATCCTTATCAAGGAACAGCAACTGCAAAATACGCAAAAGCAAAAGGCGTAAAATCAATCGCAATTTTAACAAATTCTTCAAATGATTATTCTGTAGGAATTGCAAATGCGTTTAAGGAACAGGCTAAAAAAGATGGAATAACTATTACTGAAGAAAAATATACAAATGACGATAAAGATTTTAAAGCAATTTTGACAAAAGTAAAAGGGCAAAATCCACAAGCTATCTTCATACCTGACTATTACAATACAATTGGGCTAATTATTTCTCAAGCAAAAGATCTGGGAATAACTGCGCAATATTTTGGTGGAGATGGATGGGACGGAATTCAGACTAACTTTGGAGCAGTTGCAGAAGGAGCAATTTTTGCAAGCCAATTTTCTCCAGAAGATAAAGCTGAAAATGTTCAGAAATTTATGAAAGATTACCAAGCTAAATTTAATAAAGAACCAATAATGTTTGCTGCACTTGGATACGACACAGTGGAAATTGTAGAAGCTGCATTAAAATCTTCAAAAGATTTGACAGGACCATCTATAAAAGAAGCTATGAACGCAGTTAGCGGAATTGATCTTATAACTGGAAAGTTAAAGTTTGATGCTGACAGAAACCCTGAAAAAGCAGTTACATTTATTGAAGTAAAAGGTGGAAAACTTACATTAAAAGAAAAATTTTAAATTTAAGAAACAAAATAAATTACTTATAAAAAATATAATAGTGAAGGAGAACGACGATGAAAAAAATATTATTCTTAGTTTCATTGTTGGCATTATTCGTACTGAGCTGTGGAGCAAAGTCGTCTAAGGACAGCAATGTTATAAAAGTTGGTGTTATAGGAGCATTAACTGGAAATGTGGCACAATATGGAACAAGTACAATAAACGGATTTAAATTGAAGGTAAAAGAAATAAATGCCGCTGGTGGAATTAATGGTAAAAAAATTGAAATTGTGGAAGCAGACAGTAAAGGTGATGTTCAGGAAGCGATTAATGCGTTTAAAAAAATGGTTTCACAAGATAAAATTGACATCTTTGTAGGAGAAGTTACATCTGGACCATCTCTTGCAATTGCACCGCTTGCGCAACAAGCAAAAATTCCTATGATTACAGCAACTGGAACTGCATTTGACATCACAAAAGGAAAAGATTTTGTTTACAGAACTACATTTACAGATCCTTATCAAGGTGTCGTTGTTGCAAAATATGCAAAAGCAAAAGGTTATAAAAACATTACTGTTTTAACTAATACTGGAAGTGACTATTCTGTAGGGCTTGCAAACGCATTTAAGGAACAGGCTAAAAAAGAAGGAATTCAAGTAAAAGAAGAACAATACACTGCTGATGACAAGGATTTTAGAGCATTGCTTACAAAAGTAAAAGGATACAATTCTGAAGTAATTTTCGTACCAGATTATTACAACACAATTGGACTAATCTTGACACAGGCAAAAGAACTTGGAATAAACGCTCAATTCATGGGTGGAGATGGATGGGATGGAATCCAGACTAACTTTGGAAAAGTTGCAAATGGAGCAGTTTTTGCAAGCCAGTTTGCACCAGATGACCCTGATCAAAATGTTCAAAAATTTATTGCAGCATACAAAAATGAATATAAAATAGATCCAATTATTTTTGCCGCTTTAGGATATGATACTGGAACTATTTTAGAAACAGCATTAAAAAATGTTTCTGACTTGTCTTCTAAAGATGCAATAAAAGAAGCAATTAAAAAATTTGATGGTACTTTGGTTACAGGTTCGCTAAAATTTGATGCAGAAAGAAATCCTGAGAAAAAAGTTACATTTATTGAAGTGAAAGATGGAAAACTTTCATTGAAGGAAAAATTCTAGGAAAGAAAAAATTCTAAAAATATAGAAAATAATAATTGTTATGAAGTTCGGTTGTTAGGAGAAATTTTCTTTCTTCTAACACTCTGGAACTTTTTTTATCTAAAAAGAAGAAAACTAATTTGGGTAAATATACGTAAGCTGCTTTAAGATTATATTTAATTACAGGGGAAGAGTATGATTTTAAAGTTGCTTAAGTATATGAATGAAAAATAAAGCGTATTTTAAGTAAAGAGTATGAGGAGTTTTTAAATATGTTAAAGAGTTTTATTGAACAGACTATTAACGGACTGCAGACTGGAAGTATTTACGCGTTGATTGCGTTAGGATATACAATGGTTTATGGTATCGTTAAACTTATAAATTTTGCACATGGTGATATACTTATGGTGGGAGCGTATGCTACTTTAATTGCCGTGTCACATGGAATGCCATTAATTGTGGCTATTATTTTATCAATTGTTATATGTGCTATTTTGGGAGTTGTAATTGATTTTTTTGCATATCGTCCAATTCGAAATGCACCTAAAATTTCGGCACTTATAACAGCGATTGGAATGAGCTTTTTGCTGGAAAGCCTGGCACTTATAATATTTGGAGCAAATCCAAAAGTTATTGATCAGAAATATATACCAGCGTTTTTATCAAATAATAACAAAATCAGTCTAGGATTCTTGCAAATTAGCATGCTTACAATATTTGTAATTGTAGTTACTTTAATTTGTATGGTTGCTTTGAACTTGTTTATTAAAAATACAAAACTAGGAAAAGCGACAAGAGCAGTTTCACAGGACACAGGAGCGGCACAGCTTATGGGAATTAATGTAAATAAAACTATTGCTATAACATTTGCGATTGGTTCTGGACTTGGTGCGTTGGGTGGAGCATTGTATGCGATTGTTTATCCGCAAATTGAGCCATATATGGGAATGCTGCCAGGACTGAAGGCGTTTATTGCGGCTGTATTTGGAGGAATAGGAAGTATTCCAGGAGCTATGGTTGGTGGATATGTTTTAGGGCTTCTTGAAGCATATGTAAAAGGTTCGTCGCTTACAACTTGGGCAAATCCTATTGTATTTGGTGTGCTGATATTAATATTAATTTTTAGGCCAAATGGACTCTTTGGTAAGAATATGAAAGAAAAAGTGTAATTGGAAGGGAGGAAAATGGAAAATATGGAAAAAAACAATAAAGATGTAAAAACAAAAAATATAGATAATATAGAAAAAAATCAAAACGAACAGAATAATAAGATCAAAAAAAATAAAGAAGTACAAGAATATAAATGGAAAAACTTAAATTATTTTAACAAATTAAATGTAAAAAATTATGTAGTTACATTTATTTCGATAGTTGCACTTTATATCGTCTTAAGTTTTACTTTTGATCCAAATGATGCTTTCAGTTATACAAAAGGAATATATATAAACATATTAATTTTTGTTTTATTTGCAGTAAGCTTAAACATAACAGTTGGGCTTATGGGACAGCTTAATTTGGGGCAAGCTGGATTTATCGCAATTGGTGGATATTCAGCGGCATTTATTTCAAAAATACTTGTAAATTATAATTTACCGCCATTTTTACAGTTAATACTGGTATCATTGTTTGGCGGATTGGTTGCGGCTGTATTTGGATTTTTTGTTGGTGGAAGTACACTTAGGTTAAGAGGAGATTATCTTGCTATTATAACACTTGCCTTCGGAGAAATTATAAAATATATTATTCAAAATCTGGACTTTTTAGGAGGAGCAACTGGACTTAATAATATTCCAACAATTCTAGATTTTTCAAATACATATTTTATTGTAGTTATTTCAATTATTGTAATTGCAATGGCAATGACTTCTCGAAAAGGGAAAGAGATTCTGTCAATTAGAGAAGATGAAATTGCGGCAGAAAATATTGGAATAGGATTAAATCGTGTAAAACTTTATGGGTTTGCTTTTTCAGCATTTTTTGCTGGAGTTGGAGGATCGTTATTTGCTCATAATATTGGAATTTTGACGCCAGATAAATTTGGATTTTTATTCTCAATAGAAATTCTTGTTATGGTAGTGCTTGGCGGACTTGGAAGTATTACGGGAGCAATTATCGCTGCAACAATTTTGACACTTCTAAATGAAAGATTGAGAGATGTTTCGCAGTTTAGATACTTAGTTTATGCAATCATATTAATTTCATTAATGATTTTCCGTCCAAAAGGGATTTTTGGTACGAAGGAATTTACATTTGCAGGAACAAAGAGAAGAATTAATAGAATTAGAAATTATAGAAATAATAAGAGTGAGAAAAGCGAAAGTTAAATATTTTTGATAAATATAAAAATGAAGTAAAATAGGAGATAAAAATATGTCATTATTAAAAACGACAGATTTGGGAATATCTTTTGGCGGGCTAAGAGCTGTTGATGAGGTAAATATTGAGATTAAAGAAGGGGAACTGGTTGGATTGATTGGTCCAAACGGAGCTGGGAAAACGACAATATTTAACTTGCTGACAGGCGTTTACAAGCCTACTGATGGAGATATTTCTATAAATCAGATTAGTATAAATAAAAAAACTACTCCACAGATAGTTGCTTTGGGAGTTGCCAGAACATTTCAGAATATAAGGCTGTTTAAGGAATTAACAGTGCTTGACAATGTAAAGCTGGCACTTAACAGCAGTATGAAATATAACACTTTTGAAGCGATTTTTAGACTTCCTAGATTTTGGAAGGAAGAAAAGGAAATAACAGATAAGGCGCTTGATTTACTGGATATTTTTGATATGGCTGAAATGGCAAATATTACAGCAGGAAACCTGTCTTATGGACAGCAAAGAAAACTGGAGATAGCAAGAGCTTTGGCAACAAATCCAAAATTATTGCTGCTGGATGAGCCTGCAGCTGGAATGAATCCAAATGAAACAAGAGAACTGATGAATACAATCAGCTTTATAAGAAATAAATTTAAAATTGCAATCCTGCTAATCGAGCATGATATGGACTTGGTAATGGGAATTTGTGAAAGACTTTATGTGCTGAATTTTGGAAGAATTATTGCTTCAGGTCTGCCTGATGAAATTCAAAATAACAAAGAAGTTATTGCAGCTTATTTGGGAGAATAAAATTTAAGAAGAAAATTAATAAAATTAGCAAAAAGGAGGAAAAGTGAATATTTTAAATGTAAATGATTTAAATGTATATTATGGCGGAATTCACGCTATAAAAAACATTTCATTTCAGATAAAAAAAGGTGAAATTGTTTCTCTAATTGGTGCAAATGGTGCGGGAAAAACCTCCACACTTCACGCTATTTCAGGGCTTGTACCAATAAAATCAGGAGAAATTTCCTTAAGTGGAGAAAATGTGACCAATATAGATGCTTACAAGCTTGTCAGCCGTGGAATGGCACACGTGCCGGAAGGACGTAGAATCTTTACAGAATTGACTGTATTGGAAAACTTGGAAATGGGAGCATTTACGAGAAATGATACAGACCAAATAAAAAAAGATATGGAACATATGTTCTCGCTGTTTCCACGACTTGCCGAACGTAAAAAACAGCTGGCAGGAACAATGAGTGGAGGAGAACAACAAATGTTGGCAATGGCAAGAGCCTTAATGTCAAATCCTTCACTACTATTGCTAGATGAGCCGTCAATGGGACTAGCACCATTATTAGTGCAGGAAATTTTCAACATAATTGTAAGAATTAATAAAGAAGAAAATGTAACAGTGCTGTTAGTAGAGCAAAATGCCAATATGGCACTATCAATTGCAGACAGAGGCTACGTTCTGGAAACTGGAAAAATCATTCTGGAAGGAACAGGGAAGGAATTGCTTACAAATCCTGAGATTAAAAAGGCTTATCTTGGAGGATAAAAATAAAAAATTAGAATATTTGTTTTTGAAAACTGTCTTGAAAAGTTTTTTAGCTTTTTGGGATGGTTTTTTATTTTGGATAAGTTTTGATAGAAAAAAAACTGGGATTTCTCGCAGTAGAGTGAACTCTTTTAAGAAATAAAATTATATTAATTTACTAACAAGAGTCTTGATATTTTATTCAACTAATAGTATTAATTAGTGTTATGTAATAGCCAATCTAGCCATGCTTTGGTATTTTTTTCTGTAGCAGGATCAAGTCTTTTTGCATTTTTAGATTTTAATAGAGCATTTAATTCACTTTCTGAAAGAATTTGATAACTATCCCTTTCGTATTTTTTCCCATTTTTTATTTCCGTACCAGTACGCATCTCTATAAACATAATATTATAATTATATGAAGATGCTGCAGGTATTTTCTCATTTTTTCTACTTTTTACAACATATCCTGTTGTTGTTGTATAAGTTAATGTAGGATACCCTTCTTTATCATAAGAAGTAACTTCTTCAAAAGGAGTACAGGCAATTTTATATTTTTTTCCAACTGGAAGAACATAGATAAAATAATTATGTTTTTCCCATTTAGTGTTTTCTCCATCAAAATCATCTGGATATTGTCCAAAAAATCAGTCCTTCTGATTTGAAATATAGACTTGTGTCTTTGGAGAAAAAAAGCTGTCAGCTTCCTGTTCCGTTATTTCTGAAAAAGCAACACTTCCTAAAATAAATTTTCTCATAATTTAGACCTTCCTTCTTACTAAATTTTTAGATAACCTATCCTATAATAATTTTACTTCAAAAAAATTTAAAAATCAATACCTTATGTAAGAATATTAAGAAGTTACGTTTTAATTTAGTTTTTTAAGAAATTTCTACTTATATAGACATTCCACATTATTTCCTGTATAATATCAAGTATAACATCGATATAAAGTGCCAGTTTTTCATTTTGGGGAAAATATGATGAAAATAACACAATGATAAGATTGTCGACGAACTGAGCAACTACGGAAAAAAATTTGAATAAAATTATTATAAATAAAGAAAGTGAGAGGATTTTATGAATTATAAATTGATTGCGACTGATATGGATGGAACATTGCTTGATGAGGAGCATGGGATAACAAAGGAAAATGTTGAGGCGATTATTAAAGTTCAGAGGGAAAAAGGAGTTAAATTTGTACTTGCGAGCGGAAGACCAAGTTATGCGATGCTTGAGTATGCAAAAGAGCTTCAAATGGATAAGTATGAAGGTTATGTCTTGGCATTTAACGGTGGAGAATTAATTGATATGAAGACAAATGAAGTAATTTTTCACGAAGGGCTTGAAAAAAAGGATATTGAAAACGTTTATAAAGTTTCAAAGGAAATAAATGTTCCGATGATTTTGTACGTTGGAGATACGATTTATGGAACTGAAGCGACAGATGGAGTAATGTATGAAGCCGATCAATGCAAGATGAAATTTCAAAAATTCGATACACTTGAAGACTTGGAGAAAAAAGGAATTGATAAAACTACAAAATGTATGATTATTGGAAAGCCAGAAGAAGTATTGATTGCTCAGGAACACATGAATAAAGTTCACGGAAACGATTATTTTATCGCCATCTCAAAACCAATCTTCCTAGAAATTGCCAACAAAAATGTGGATAAAGGAAAAACATTGAAAAAATTGGGAGAAATTGAAAATATAAAACCTGATGAAATGATTGCAGTTGGTGACAGTGCCAACGATAAGCCGTTGCTGGAGTACGTGGGAATGCCTGTAGCTGTAGAAAATGCAATTCCTGAAATTAAGGAAATAGCTAAATTTATTTCAACATCAAATGTGGAGCATGGATTGAAAACTACAATTGAGGAGTTTTTTGAATTTTAAAACTATAAAATTTGTACAGGAATTATTGGGAAAAAAGTCGAAAAATCATATATACTTTTAATGTAAGGAGGAAAAATATATGATTAAGGCATTTAATGAAACGATGAAATATATCGAAGAGACCTTGACTGACAGAATTGACGAGAGAAAGTTTGCATTGCTTTCTGGATATTCATATCCGCTGTTTAGCAGAATGTTCTCAATTATGGTGGATTATCCGTTAAGCGAGTATATTCGCTTTAGAAAGTTGAGCTGTGCTGCGATAGATTTACGTGAAAGCGATGAAAAGATAATAGAAATAGCCTTTAAATACGGTTATGAATCTCAAGATTCATTTTCCTTGGCATTCAAAAAATTTCATGGGCATACGCCAAAGGAAGTCAGAAAAGGAAGTGCGTTTCAAATTTTTTCTCCTATAAGATTATCTTTAAGCGTTGAAGGAGGAAAAAACATGGACATCAAAATTATGAAAAAATCGGCTTTTAAAGTTGCAGGCTTGACAGAAAGAATTAAAGAAGGTGGCGATTTTCCTAATGTCTGGGACAAACTTTTTAAAAAAGTATCTGAAGAAAAATTGGAAAGCTTAGGAAATGGACAAAGTTATGGAGCATGCTACGAAATCGAGAAAAACGAAAAGAGAAATTGTGAAAGCAAGTATACAGTAAGCTATATGGCTGGATATGATGCTCAAAATATTGACAAGGCAAAAGATTTAGGGCTAAGCATTCTTGAAGTCCCTGAAGCTGAATATGCTGTAGTAAAATTGAAAGGAATTGTTCCAAATTGCATTCACGAAGGATGGAAATATGTGACAGGGACATTTTTTCCAGAACAAGGTTATAGACACGCTGGAATGCCTGATTTTGAAGTTTATAGTGAAGGAGATATGTATAATCCTGACTATGAAATGGAACTTTGGGTTCCGATAGTAAAAGATAAGAATTAATTTGAATAAAAAAATGGGAGATATTCTACCTGTACAGTTTATTTCCCATTTTCTCTTTATTAATTTTTTTTCAAGAATTTTGTAAAATATCAAAAAAGTTAAAAATAACACTTTTTACATTTACATTACTCCTAATGCTGTTTTTCAAATTTATCAAGTTTTTCAAATCTTCTGCTTCCACAGAATGTTTTACAGTTATAATAATTTTTGAAAGGAAATTTATCAGAAATTCCTTTTCCTTTTTTAGTTCACTTTCGATTTCGTTTATAAAAAAATATACATTTTCGATATCCCAGAAACGTATTCGATGTGATAACAATTCAATACTTTTATTATATTTTATCGTCAAATCTAGATTATTTTTTGTAGCCAGTTCTCCAGTTGTGTAATTTTTCATTTCAAAAATAATTTGTAAAATATCTTCCACAGTATTAATTTGAAACTGAATATTATCAAGTGAGAGATTTTGTCTTTTAAATTCTAAAATATCGTTTTCATTTCCATCAAAGAAATAGTAGATTTCCTTGCTTACTCCCAGTTCGTCGTTGTTCATTCCAGATAGATGAAATTTGATTGTACGGGATTTTATTGTGGAAATGATGTTTAATGTTCTTGAAAGAAGTATAAAATATACGTTTTGTGGCGGCTCTTCCAAGATTTTTAAAAGTGCGTTTGAAGCTTCTTTTCGTAAATTTTCGATTCCGCATAGAATAAATATTTTTTTTGGCGAGTTAAACGAAGATTCTATTGATGAATAGATGATTTCCCGCACTTCGTCAATTTTTATGTTTTCATTATTTTTATTTATTGTTTCAATATCAGGATGCTGAAAATTGTCAATAAGCCGTTCTATTTTCTCTTTTTCAGCATCATTCTGTACATTCTTTGTCATAATCATTTTTGAAAACATTAGTGCATAAGAAAGCAAGTCAACTCTTTTATCACCGTAAAAGAGGTAACTTGCACTTATTTTATCTTGATTTATTTCGTTCTTAAATTTTTCTGTTATTTCCTGTAATTTCATTTTTTCTCATTTTCTCTTTTTTTAATCAACAACAAATATTAATTTTCTTTCATTTGAAGAGTTCTTAATAATTTTTTGTTATCAAATGCAGCTCCTCCACCTAAAACTACTGAGTCCAATGGGTTTGGAGATAAGAATACTTTGATTCCAACTTCTTTTTCCATCATGTCAACAAAGTTTTGGATCAATGAACCTCCACCAGTCATTACAATTCCGTTATCTAAAATGTCGGCTGCCAATTCAGGTGGGCATTTTTCAAGAACTTCTTTTGTAGAGTTTACAATTTGGAATAAAGAATCTTCAATTGCTTCGTAAATTTCATTTGCATTAATTTCTACTGTGTTAGGAATACCAGATTCCAAGTCTCTACCTTTTATTTCCATAACTTCAGGCGACTGTAGCTTTATTGCTGTTGCCATTTCTTTTTTAATTTTTTCAGCAGTTCTGTCTCCAATTAACAAGTTGTATTTTCTTTTTACATATTTTACGATATCTTCATCAAATTTATTTCCAGCAATTCTGATTGATTTACTTGCAATAATTTCATCAAGAGAAAGAATTGCAATGTCAGTAGAACCTCCACCTATATCAATTACCATACTTCCTTCAGGTTGTGAAATATTTACGCCTGAACCGATAATAGCGGCTCTTCCTTCTTCAATAATATATGTCTTTTTAGCACCTTTTACTGCATCAAACAATGCTTTTCTTTCCACACTTGTTACTTCAATTGGTACACAGATCATAACTTCTGGTTTGAATAATGAATTTCCATAAATTTTGTGGATAAAGTATGTAATCATTTCCTTTGTTGAGTCGATGTCGGCAATAACTCCATCTTGTAAAGGTTTGATAGCTTGAATGCTGTCAGGAGTTTTTCCTAACATTTCCCTAGCTTCTCTTCCAACTGCAATTAATTTTCCAGTTTTTCTATCTCTTGCAACCACAGATGGCTCGTTTAAGACTATTTTTTTTCTTTGTTTATCATAAATCAATATATTTGCAGTTCCCAAATCTATTGAGATACTTTTATTTACTCTAAATATTTTTACAAAATCAAATGCTCCCATTTTTCCTCCTATTAAAATTAACTTTCTTAATTATATCATACTTTTTGATAAAAATTTATTATTTTTTGTAAATTTTTTAAATTTTTTGGTATAAATTAAAAATCTTTTGCATTTAGCCATTTTAAAATTTCATCATAAATTTCGTGCTTATTTGTTTCATTAAGCGATTCATGCCGCCCGTTTTTGTTTTCAAGAATATTTATTCTTCTTTTTTTCTTTCTTAATGTATTAAAAATTTTACTAATATATGGAATATCAACTACTTTGTCCTCAGTTCCATAAATGGCTAGTATTTTTGCATGCTCGTCTAATTTTTTGTAATTTCTGTTGATAAATCCCATCATAGAAAAAATTCCAGAAAAAAACTTTGGTGTGACAGGATAACCGCAAAGTTCGTCATCTTCATATTTTTTATTTTCAGTCTCATCTCTTGTTAACCAGTCAAATTTAGTTGTATTTGGCTCAAATGCTGAATTCCATTTTTCAAAAATTTTGTTAAATGCAGAAATTTTTCTAAAAATAATTCTTTCCAAAAGAGTGGCAAGGTTTCCACCAACGGCTGATAATTGATTTTTTAAAGGGAAAGCTGATAAAATGAAGTATTTGTATTTATTTTTTATTCCCCACTGCATTCCAATAAGGGCACCCATGCTATGTCCCAAAATTGTTGTATTACTTGGAGTTGCTCCAACTTTACTCAAAATGTTTGCAAAAAAATTGTCAATATCTTTAAAGACAGCTTTTATTCCGTTTTTTCCAAAATCTCCAACTTCATCCTCTTTCAATTCACCATGTCCTCGAATTTCCATAACAAACACATTGTATCCATTTGAAGCTAAAAAATCCCCAAATTCAGTATATCTATCGACAGGCTCCATCATTCCGTGAAATATCACAACATTGTTTTTATATTTTTCTCTTTTTGATTCAAAAAATAAATAAGGAATTTTTTTATTATCAAAACTTTTAAAATACTGTTTTTCCATTATTTTCCTTTCTCAAAAAATATTATAAAATCTCGATTTTTTATTAATGTTAAATAAACATACACATCCATTATAATATAATATTATTTTTTTTGCAATTACAAATTTTTTTGAAAGAAGTGAAGAAATAACAACATATCTAATTTGAATTTTTTATTTATTTTTCAAAATATGGAAAATTTCCATAAATTGTGGTATTATTATTAGTAATGGTATAGAAGAAACAGTAATAAAAAACACAAACATTGAAAAATATTATTAAAATTCAAACATAAAAATTATTTTATTTATTAATTGTTTTTGGTTTGGAGATATTAAAATAAGGCGGAAATAGATATGAAAACATATAACTTGCTTTATGAAAATTTGGAAAATGTGAAAATAAAAGGAGTTACAAAAACAAATATTCCGAAATTTAGAAAATTGGGAGTTTTTACACTTTATGACTTGCTTTATTTTTTCCCGAGGGCTTATGAGAATAGAAGTAATCATAAGAAAATTGCGGAAATTCTGGCGGATGAATTTGTGATTTTACAAGGGACAATTGTGAATGTGGCTAATCAGTATATAAAAGCTGGGAGAACTATGTTTAGGGCGGTTTTAAGTGATGATAGCGGGATGATTGAGCTTGTGTGGTTTAATAATAGGTTTGTGAAAAATGGGATTCATATTGGTGATGAGATTACAGTTTACGGGAAAGTGAGAAAGACTGTAAAATTTCAGCTTGTGAATCCTGAGTATAAAAAAATCAAGCAGGCTGGTTTTGATATGCAGGAACAAAAGCAGATATTACCTATTTATCCATCTACAGAGTCACTTAGACAACAGGCAATCAGAAAAGTTATGGAAAATGCCTTGATGGATTACGGATATTTGTTACAGGAAAATCTGCCAAAGGAATTTTTGCAGAAGGAGAAGCTGCTCGGAAGAAAAGAGGCAGTCTTAAATATTCATTTTCCAGAAAATGAGGAAAAACAAAGCAAAGCACGAAAAAGATTTATGCTGGAGGAAATTTTGCTTCTGGAAATGGGGATTTTGCAAAATCGTTTTAGTGTAGACAAGGCAAATAAGAATATTTACAAACTTGAGGACAACAAAAGTCTTGTGAGCAAATTTATAAAGGGTCTGGATTATGATTTGACAAAAGCGCAGAAGCGTGTAATAAAGGAGATTTATTCTGAATTAAAGGCTGGAAAGATTGTAAATAGGCTGATTCAGGGGGACGTTGGTTCTGGAAAGACGATTGTTTCATTTATAATGCTTCTTTATATGGTTGAAAACAATTATCAAGGTGTAATTATGGCACCAACAGAAATTCTTGCTACACAGCATTATCTAGGAATTGTAGATGAATTTATGAATCTTGACATACGAGTGGAGCTTTTGACTGGAAGCGTGAAGGGAAAGAAAAAGGAAAAACTGCTAAATGAGATAAAAGAAGGACTTGTTGACATTGTAATTGGAACACATTCTCTAATCGAGGACAATGTAATTTTCAAAAATCTTGGGCTAATTGTAATTGATGAACAGCACAGGTTTGGGGTAACACAGCGAAAACTTTTACGTGATAAGGGAAATCTTGCCAATTTAATTGTTATGAGTGCCACTCCGATTCCACGTTCACTTGCGCTTACAATTTATGGAGATTTGGATGTTTCGATTATTGACGAGTTGCCTGCTGGAAGAAGTCCAATTAAGACAAAATGGATACAAAATGAAATTGACAGACAAAAAATGTATAACTTTATGGAAAAGAAAATGAAAGATGGACGGCAAGTATACATAGTGTCACCATTAATTGAGGAAAGTGAGAGCCTGAATGTAAAATCGGCACAGGAAACATACGAAGAATACATTTCAATTTTTCCAAATAGAAAAATCGGACTTATGCACGGACGGCAAACTTACAAGGAAAAGCAGAAAGTCATGGAACAGTTTAAAAATCACGAACTTGACATTCTAGTTTCCACAACAGTAATCGAAGTCGGAGTAAATGTTCCAAATGCCTCAATTATGGTAATCCGTGACGCTCAAAGATTTGGACTTTCTTCACTTCATCAGCTACGTGGAAGAGTTGGCCGTGGAAAATACCAGTCCTACTGCTTTTTAGAATCCGAAACAACAAATGAAATTTCAACAAAAAGACTGGAAGTTATGGAAGAAACAACAGATGGATTCAAAATCGCCGAAGAAGACTTAAAGTTACGTAATTCAGGAGAAATATTGGGAACAAGACAAAGTGGAGTGTCTGACATGCTTTTTACGGACATTGTAAAAAATGTGAAGGAAATCAAATTTGTACGTGATTTTGTAATGGAATATCTAGAAAAGAATGATGGAAAAATAGAAAATGAATTTTTGAAAATGGATATTTATAAGAAGTTTTTTAATAATGCAGATTAAAGTATAGTAAGGAGAAGTTTTGTGAAACAGTATTTAGCAGATTTTGGGCTGCTTTTTGTAGGGATATTTTGGGGACTTGGGTTTGTATTTGTGAAGATTGGGCTGAATACAGGAGTTGATCCGTTTTATTTATCAGCGGTTAGATTTCTTGTGGGAGGGCTTATTCTTTATGGGATTTTCTCTAGAAGAGTTGGAAAATTCAAAAAAAATGATGTTCTTGCTGGATTAATAGTTGGAATTTTTCAATTTTTTGGATACGCTTTTCAAACTTATGGGGCAATGCTCACGACTGCTAGTAAAAATGCCTTCTTTACTTCGATAAACGTTATAATTGTGCCTTATATTTTTTGGTTTTTGCACAAAAAGCGTCCTGATATTTTTGCATTTCTGGCTTCGTTTATTTGTGTAATGGGAGTTGCTGTGATAAGTTTTGATAGGAAGATGAATATTGCAAATCTTAATTTTGGCGATATTTTGACAATTATAAGTGCAGTATTTTTTGCAGGGCAGATTGCTACGAATGGGTATTTCAGCAAAAAAATTGAGCCTTTAAAACTTGTTGTTATGCAGATGTTTGTAGCGGGAATATTGTTTGTGGCAAATATTTTTATCTTTTCAGATACGAGCAAAATTCAAAAGCCTACAGGAATGATGCTGATTGCGATAATTTATTTAACAATCTTCTCAACGGCAATACCAACAGTATTACAGACATTCTGTCAAAAATATACAACTTCCACAAGAGCTTCAGTATTAATGTCAACAGAATCGCTTTTTGCACCACTTTTTGCATTTTTTATATTAAGTGAGAGGTTATCATTTAGAGTGGCAGCTGGGGCTGGATTGGTACTTTTTGCGGTACTTGTATCGGAAACAAAATTGGGATTTAAGAAAATTGAGAAATAATAAATAAAAAATTAATTGATGTTTTGTATTAAAATTTATCAAATAATATGATAAAATAAAATGGGTAATAATGAGTTTAATAAGGAGAGAAAAAATAAAAATGAAAATAGTTTTATATGGACATCCAACTTTACGTGAAAAATCAGAAAAAGTCGACGTAGTTGATGATAATATAAGAGAAATTTTAGATGAAATGGTTGCTCTTATGAGAAAAGCCAATGGAGTGGGACTTGCTGCAAATCAGGTGGATATTGCCAAAAGATTTTTTGTGCTGGAACACGAGGGAATTGTAAAAAAAGTTATTAATCCAGAAATTTTGGAGTTTTCTGAGGAAATTGCAGATATGGAGGAAGGATGCTTGAGCATTCCAGGAATTTACAAAAAAGTAAACCGTCCTGCGAAAATTAAAGTGAAATATTTGAATGAAAATGGGGAAGAAGTCGTTGAAGAAATGGACGAAATGTGGGCTAGGGCATTTCAGCACGAATTTGATCACATAGAAGGAATCCTGTTTACAGATAAACTCTCGGTTATGAATAAAAGATTAGTTGCTAAAAAATTAGATGTTCTAAAGAAAGATTTTGCAAAAGGCAGAATTTACAGGGACTTGGACTAATAAAGTCAGGAAAGTGAGAAATTAAATGAAGACAATATTTATGGGAACGCCAGAATTTGCAACACCAAGTTTGGAAGTTGTATTTAAAAATACGGATTTACAGCTTATTTTTACAAAAGAGGATAAAGTAAATGCCAGAGGAAATAAAATTATATTTTCTCCCGTAAAACAGTTTGGAATTGACAATGATGTTGAAATCGTTCAGCCAAAAAAAATGAAGGATGAAGAGGTTATAAACAAAATTAAGGAAATAAATCCTGATTTAATCGTGGTTGTGGCTTATGGGAAAATTTTGCCAAAAGAAATAATTGATATTCCAAAATACGGGATAATAAATGTGCATTCTTCACTTTTACCGAAATACAGAGGAGCTTCGCCTATTCATTCTGCTATTTTAAACGGAGATACAGAAACAGGCGTGAGTATAATGTATATTGAGGAAGGGCTTGATTCTGGAGATGTGATTTTAAAGGAATATTGTGAAATTACAGAAGATGATACGCTTGGGACTCTGCATGATAAATTGAAGGATTTGGGAGCGTCTGGACTTGAAAAAGCGTTGAAACTGATTGAAAATGGTGAAGTTCAGGCAGAAAAGCAGGATGATAGCAAAGCCACTTTAGTAAAGCCGATTACAAAGGAGCAGGCAAAAATCGACTGGAATAACACAAAAGAAGTTATTTACAATCAGATTCGAGGATTAAACCCATTTCCATCGGCACATACTTCCAACGAAAAAGGTGAAAACATAAAAATTTACAAAAGTGAAAAAATTGAAAAAAAATATGAAGATGAAATAGAAAATGGTACAATTGTTGAAATTATCAATAAAAAAGGGCCTGTTGTAAAAGTTGCAAATGGGGGAATATTGATTTTGGAGGCAAAATTTGAAGGGAAAAAACTTCAAAAGGGAGTAGATATTATTAATGGACGTAAAATGGTAATTGGAGAAAAATTATTGTATAGCAATTCTAGTTCAAAATAAGAATAGAAGGCTAGGCTATAATTTTCTAATTTTCATAGGAGGAAATATGAAGTTAAAAAAAATGGAAATTTCTGAAAGAGTTGTACAAAGATTGACAGAATATTTATCTATTCTAAAAGAAGCTAGAAAACAGGATAATGAAATAAATTCAATCGAGCTTGCTAAAATTATGAACACCACTTCTGCTCAGGTACGTAAGGATTTATCTACATTTGGCGAGTTTGGTGTCCGAGGAAAAGGCTATGATATTGATAATTTGATAGAAATTATTACAAAAATTCTAGGAATTGATAAAATTAATCATGTTATAATTGTAGGACATGGTAAAATGGGAGAAATGATTTCCTCAAATCTTGATGTTCTAGGTGAAGGATTTAAAATTGTTGGAATATTTGATAAGGATAAGAATAAAATTGGAAAAACGACTGCTAATAATTTAATCGTTCAGGATATACAAAATGTTGATGAATTTATAAAAAATATGAAAAAAGAGTTTAATATAAAGATAGACACAGCTATTTTGGCAGTTGTAAAGGAGCAGGCACAAATCGCTGCGGAAGGGCTTGTAAAAAATGGAATTTGTGCGATACTTAATATGACTACTTACAAATTGGAACTAAATGAGAAAGTTAGAGTTGTAGATATGGATATTTCTGCAAAATTACAGGAATTAAATTTTTGGAGACTAAATAATACAAATTAAAAAATATAAAAATGAAAGGAGATACTGCTAGAACTGACTTAGTGGTAAAAGCTATGACTATAATTGACGGAAAGGCACTTTCAGAAAAGGTTTTGAAAGAAATTGAAAAGGAGCATAGTGAGCTGGAAAAAAAAGTTGGAAGAAAAGCTGGACTTGCAGTAATTATAGTAGGAGAAAATCCCGCTTCGCAAATTTATGTAAGAAATAAAATAAGAGCATGTGAAAAAGTAGGATTTCATTCTGAAACAATTAGGCTTGATGAAAACATTACAGAAGAAAATTTACTTTTGGAAATTGAAAAATTGAATAATAATAGCAATATAGATGGAATTTTGGTGCAATTGCCGATTCCAAAATATATTGACGGATTGAAAATTATAAATGCAATTTCAGCCGAAAAGGATGTGGACGGGTTTCACACAACAAATATTGGAAAAATGATGATTGGAGATGAAACAGGATTTTTACCTTGCACACCAGCTGGAGTAGTTCACATGTTTGAGGAATACAACATTGATCTGGAAGGAAAAGATGTCCTTGTAATTGGACAAAGCAATATCGTAGGAAAACCAATGACACTTTTACTTATAAAAAAACGTGCAACAGTTCAGGTATGTAATTCAAAAACAAAAAATCTGTCTGAAAAGTTACAAAAAGCTGATGTAGTTGTAGCAGCTGCAGGTTCTCCAAAATTGATAAAGGCAATAGATGTAAAAGAAGATGTTGTTGTAATCGATGTTGGAATAAATCGTGTGGATGGAAAATTGTGTGGGGATGTGGACTTTGAGGAAGTTTCTAAAAAAGCCTCATTTATAACTCCAGTTCCTGGCGGTGTTGGTCCAATGACAATAGCAATGTTAATAAAAAACACATTCAAATCTTATAAACAAAAAATAGATAAATAATAAAATTATTAAATAAAAGGAAAGAGAGAAAAACTAATGAGAGATAAAATTAAATTTATTGAAAAATTAGCTGAAAGTATGAATGAAAATAAAATTGAGTCAGTAAAGTACGAGGATAACAATTTTGAAGTTTCATTAACAAAAAAAAGAAAAGAAAGAAATGTTATTTTTAGCAGTACAATGGCTCAACCTGTAGCGGCAAATGTTCAACAAGAAGCAGAAACGCAGGAAGTAGCTGTATCAGTTGAAACAGTAGCCACTCCTGAAGAAATTTCAGGAACAAAAATTACTTCCCCGATGGTTGGAACTTTTTATGCCTCACCATCTCCAACAGCTGGTCCATTCGTAAAGGAAGGAGATTCTGTAACAGAAGGACAAACACTTTGTATTGTTGAAGCAATGAAACTTATGAATGAAGTAAAATCAACAGTTTCAGGAAAAGTGAAAAAAATATTGGTAAAAGATAAAGACGGTATAAAAAAAGGACAAACATTGATGATTATTGAATAAAATTAAATATTTAAGTTTAAATTTATAAATTTGAAAAATAAAGAAGGGATAAATTTGGAAGAGAAGAGGATTTTGTTAGATGTTATTCTATTATTGGTTTTGCTGTTTCTTACATCGTTTCTATCTGCGGCTGAATCAGCATTATCATCGTTAAAGCAAATTCATTTGAAAAGTGATTCAAAGGAAAAGGAGAAAACGAAAGAAAGTGAATTGTTAAAATTTTGGCTTGAAAATCCAAATGAATTACTTACGACATTGTTATTTATAAAAACAATCACATATTCATCTATGGTTTTTTCAGGAACTTATTTAATAAAAAAACTATATAAAGACAATCTTTATATCGGAATTTCGTTTTTTGTGTTAATTATTTCTATTCTTTTATTTTCTGAAATGATTCCAAGATTAATAGCCAGAAATAATATTTACGGTGTTTCCAAAACTTTAATAATTCCATTAAATGCATTGCGAATTGCACTAAAACCATTAATAAGGCTATTTATATATATTTCAAGGTTTATTGTCGGATTATTTAAGATAAAAGTAAAAGATCAAATGTTTGAAATAACAGAAGATGAAATTTTGACATTTTTAAAGGCCGGGACAGAAAGCGGTGTGTTTGAAGAAGGCGAAGAGGAGATGATTACCAGTATTTTTGAATTTTCTGAAACAACAGTCAAAGAGATACTTACACCTCGAAGAGATGTGTTTGCACTTGAAGCAGAAAGCAAGATTGACGATGTATGGAATGAAATTCTAGATCAAGGTTTCACACGTATTCCTATTTACACTGAAACAATTGATAAAATTGTAGGAACAGTTCATATGAAAGATTTACTACGTTATGATAAGCAAACTGGAGAAAACCCTCCAATAAAGGATTTCATGAAAGAAGCCTACTTTGTTCCCATTACAAAATCGTTGATTGAGCTGCTAGAAGAATTTAAGTTAAAGCAGCTTCATATGGCAATAGTTATTGACGAATATGGCGGAACGCAGGGAATTGTAACGATTGAAGACTTGCTGGAGGAAATTGTGGGAGAAATAAGAGATGAATTTGATCAGGAAGAAGAAAATATTCAGCAAATTCGTGAAAAAATATTTGATATAAAAGGAGATACACCTATTGAAGAAGTAAACAATAAATTGGAAATAGAAATTCCCTTGTCTGAGGAATATGATACTATTTCAGGATATATCCAAGATAAATTAGGGAAAGTTGCCGATGTTTTTGATCAGGTAAAGGATAAAAATTTTATATTAAAAGTTACAGATATGGATAATAAGCGTGTCGAAAGAGTAAGGGCGATTATTATTGAGCAGGAAGAAGAAAAAGAAAAATAAGGAGAGAAAATGGAAGAAATCAGACCACGAATACGTGTGGCAGGCATTCTCATAGAAGATAATAAAATTCTATTAATTCAGCATTATAAAAATAATAAAAAATATTGGCTTATTCCTGGTGGAGGAAACGACTGGGGTGAAACTGCAAAAGAAGCTTTAATACGAGAATACAAGGAAGAAACAAATATGGACATAGAAGTCGATGAATTTTTATTTCTTTCAGAAACAATATTTCCTAATAAAGAACGCCACATTTTAAATTTATTTTTTAAAATACACCGAATTAACAAGAATAATGATGTTATTAAATTAGGAGAAGAAGCTATTCTCACAGATTTAAAATTTGTAACAAAAGAGGAGTTACAAACGATGATAATTTATCCAGACATCAAAGAAAATTTGTTAAAATTAATGAACGCCCAAAAAATAGAAACTTATTTAGGAAGTTTATGGAATGATTAAAGATTGTAAATATTAGTTAGTTTATTACAAAAAAAGCTTAATCAAACATTTAAATCCTAAAAATTAGGATAACGTGGAGCGATTGAATTTTAAACAGGTAAAATGTGATAATATTTTTAGATTTGTCTAATAATAAATATATCGCTATTAATTTTAGAAAAGAGGAAAAAGAGAAAATGAAAATAGAAGAAAAAGAAAAAATAGAAAAATTAATCCGTTCAGTAAAGGATTTTCCTGAAAAAGGAGTAATTTTTAGAGATATTACAACAGCATTAAAAGATAAAGAAGGATTAGAAATTGTTATAAAAGATTTCACAGATAGATATAAAGATAAAGGAATAGACTACGTGGTAGGAGCTGACGCAAGAGGCTTTATTTTCGGAGCTGCAATAGCTTATAATATTGGAGCAGGTTTTGTTCCTGCAAGAAAACCTGGAAAATTACCAGCAGAAGTGGAAAGTGTAGAATATTCATTAGAATACGGAAAAAATAGCATTGAAATTCACAAGGATGCCTTTGGAAAAGGTTCAAAAATATTAATAGTGGATGATTTGCTAGCTACAGGAGGAACAGCCAAAGCTATGGCTCAGCTGGTAGAAAAACTAGAAGCAGAAGTATATGAATTAGCTTTTATGATAGAATTGTCTGATTTAGGAGGCAGGGATTTTCTTAAAGGTTATGAAGTTTACTCGCAATTAAAATATTAATTTATAAAAGGAATTATTTTCAAGTTATATTAATTGGAAAAATTCCTTTTTATTGTACACTTAATTTTGAAACAAAGAAAATTAAAAAATATTAAAATAAAAGATACAATTCATAATTCCAATTTTAAAACCTATTTACTATATATCTAAAAAGCTTATTTGACAACTATCAAAATAATAAAATTTTAACAATTCATTGAAAATAAAAACTATTACACATTTTTAGGTAATAAAAAAAACATACTTAAATCTATTTTAAATTAAACTACTAAAAATTATATAAATTTAAAGAATGAGCAAAATAATTATAACTTTTTAGTGTAAAATTAAAGAAGTTTTACTATATAGATAATAATAGAAATTTTAAGTTTTCAGACTTTTCTAATAAAATATTTCACAGAATACAAATTAAAATTGAATTTTAAAGCACTTTCTAAGAAATAAAAAATAGACTACGAATAAAAATATTCAAAAACACAAATTTTTTGAAAAAAAGTAGTTGACAAATAAATTCAGTTATGATAATATATATCCTGTCGATACGAAATCGTGTCGCAGGACAATTGAGATAGGAATAGAAGAAGCAATAATGTGTAAAAGATAAATAATAGTCAAGAGCTCTTGTTGTAAAACAAGATTCTCGTCAAGATAAAGGTGAAACTTAAATATATGTAAAATATATTGAATGAAGAGTTTGATCCTGGCTCAGGATGAACGCTGACAGAATGCTTAACACATGCAAGTCTTTGGCAAATCTGTGCTTGCACAGGCTAGCCAAGGCGGACGGGTGAGTAACGCGTAAAGAACTTGCCCTGCAGACAGGGATAACAGACGGAAACGACTGATAACACCTGATACAGTTGCCGGCACGCATGTGCCTGGCAATGAAAAGAGATGCTGCGGGAGAGCTTTGCGTCCTATTAGCTTGTTGGTGAGGTGACGGCTCACCAAGGCGATGATAGGTAGCCGGCCTGAGAGGGTGAACGGCCACAAGGGGACTGAGATACGGCCCTTACTCCTACGGGAGGCAGCAGTGGGGAATATTGGACAATGGGGGCAACCCTGATCCAGCAATTCTGTGTGCACGAAGAAGGTTTTCGGATTGTAAAGTGCTTTCAGCAGGGAAGAAGAAAGTGACGGTACCTGCAGAAGAAGCGACGGCTAAATACGTGCCAGCAGCCGCGGTAATACGTATGTCGCAAGCGTTATCCGGAATTATTGGGCATAAAGGGCATCTAGGCGGCCAGACAAGTCTGGGGTGAAAACTTGCGGCTCAACCGCAAGCCTGCCCTGGAAACTGTTTGGCTAGAGTGCTGGAGAGGTGGACGGAACTGCACGAGTAGAGGTGAAATTCGTAGATATGTGCAGGAATGCCGATGATGAAGATAGTTCACTGGACGGCAACTGACGCTGAAGTGCGAAAGCTGGGGGAGCGAACAGGATTAGATACCCTGGTAGTCCCAGCCGTAAACGATGATTACTGGGTGTGGGCATGAAGAGTGTCCGTGCCGAAGCAAATGCGATAAGTAATCCGCCTGGGGAGTACGGCCGCAAGGCTGAAACTCAAAGGAATTGACGGGGACCCGCACAAGCGGTGGAGCATGTGGTTTAATTCGACGCAACGCGAGGAACCTTACCAGATCTTGACATCCTACGGATGCCTGTGAGAACAGGCAGTGCCTTCGGGAACGTAGAGACAGGTGGTGCATGGCTGTCGACAGCTCGTGTCGTGAGATGTTGGGTTAAGTCCCGCAACGAGCGCAACCCCTATCGTTAGTTGCCATCATTAAGTTGGGGACTCTGGCGAGACTGCCTGCGAAGAGCAGGAGGAAGGTGGGGATGACGTCAAGTCATCATGCCCCTTATGATCTGGGCTACACACGTGCTACAATGGCCGGTACAGAGAGCTGCAAGGCGGCAACGCCAAGCGAATCTTTAAAGCCGGTCCAAGTTCGGATTGAAGTCTGCAACTCGACTTCATGAAGCTGGAATCGCTAGTAATCGCAGATCAGCAATGCTGCGGTGAATACGTTCTCGGGTCTTGTACACACCGCCCGTCACACCACGAGAGTTGTCTGCACCTGAAGCTGCCGGTCTAACCGCAAGGAGGAAGGCATCTAAGGTGTGGACAGTGATTGGGGTGAAGTCGTAACAAGGTATCCGTACCGGAAGGTGCGGATGGATCACCTCCTTTCTAAGGAGTTAATTCATTACACTGCTTCTTCGTATATCTTTATAGTCTTTAGGACAATGGGAAATGAATAGTAGGTAAAAGATTACAATGAAACTGGAGTAAAAGTTATTCTGGATAAAAAGCTAACAAGGGCACACGGAGGATGCCTAGGCAACAACAGCCGATGAAGGACGTGATAAGCTGCGATAAGCCGGGAGAAGATGCACATAATCGTTAATCCCCGGATTTCCGAATGGGAAAACCTGCATGCCTGGAGGGCATGCGTGAAAACGGTAAGCCCGTGAACTGAAACATCTAAGTAACGGGAGGAAAAGAAAGTAAAAACGATTCCCTAAGTAGCGGCGAGCGAACGGGGAAAAGCCTAAACCGTGCCAGTGCCAAGCGGACAGCATTGCTGGCACGGGGTTGTGGGACTTCCATCAACGGATTGTCATAATGTTTAAGCTGTATGTATGTAAGTAGAATCAGCTGGGAAGCTGAACCAAAGAAGGTGATAGTCCTGTAGAACATAAAATACATATAGTGACTGGAAGCACCCGAGTAGCGTCAGGCACGAGGAATCTGGCGTGAATCAGCGTGGACCATATCACGCAAGGCTAAATACTGCTGTTGACCGATAGTGAAGAGTACCGTGAGGGAAAGGTGAAAAGAACCCTGAGCAAGGGAGTGAAATAGAATTTGAAACCGTGTGCTTACAAACGGTAGGAGCACTTTATGTGTGACTGCGTGGATTTTGGTTAATCATCCTGCGAGTTATGATTAGTGGCAAGGTTAATAAAGCGGAGCCGAAGGGAAACCGAGTCTTAACAGGGCGTCAAGTCGCTAGTCATAGACGCGAAACCTAGTGATCTAGGCCTGTCCAGGCTGAAGCTGAGGTAAGACTCAGTGGAGGGCCGAACTCACCGCCGTTGAAAAGTTGGGAGATGAGGCAGGTCTAGGGGTGAAAAGCCAATCGAACTAGGAGATAGCTCGTTCTCTCCGAAATGCATTTAGGTGCAGCCTTGACGTTAAGATATGTGGGGGTAGAGCTCTGTATGGTCTAGGGGGCGTACTGCTTACCGAAATCAAGCAAACTTCGAATACCATATATTAATAGTCAGGAGTGAGTCCGCGGATGACAAGGTCCGCGGACGAGAGGGGAACAGCCCAGACCGCCAGCTAAGGTCCCTAATTATGTCTAAGTGGGAAAGGAGGTGGATATTCACAGACAACCAGGAGGTTGGCTTAGAAGCAGCCATGCCTTAAAAGAGTGCGTAATAGCTCACTGGTCGAGAGTATCTGCGCCGAAGATGTAACGGGGCTAAGACATAAACCGAAGCTGCGGAGGCGTGCCTGCACGCCTGGTAGGAGAGCGTTCTGTAGGCCGTTGAAGGAATGCCGCAAGGCCATTCTGGAGGTATCAGAAGTGAGAATGCAGGAATGAGTAGCGAGAAGGCGGGCGAGAATCCCGCCGGCCGGAAGTCCAAGGTTTCCAGGGGAAGGTTTGTCCGCCCTGGGGAAGTCGGGACCTAAGCATAAGCAAAATTGTGATGGCGAATGGAAAACAGGTTAATATTCCTGTACCACTATTATCGCTTGAGAGACGGAGTGACGCAGGAAGGTATGTGAGAAGACTGACGGAATAGTCTTTCTAAGGGCGTAGCATGGACACGCAGGAAAATCCGCGTGTCTAAATGTGAGACCTGACGGGGAAGTGCATTGGCATAAGTCACAGATCCTACACTGCCGGGAAAAACTTCTATCGATGAGAAGTAGTGCCCGTACTGTAAACCGACACAGGTGGACAGAGTGAGAAACTTAAGGCCGACAGGATAACTCTAGCTAAGGAACTCTGCAAAATAGCCCCGTAACTTCGGGAGAAGGGGTGCCTGATATACCTGAGAGGAGAAACGCCTCAAGGGGAAACAGGCCGCAGTGAAGAGTCCCAAGCAACTGTTTACCAAAAACACAGGTCTATGCTAAGCTGAAAGGCGACGTATATGGGCTGACACCTGCCCAGTGCCGGAAGGTTAAGAGGAGGAGTGAGAGCTCCGAATTGAAGCCCCGGTGAACGGCGGCCGTAACTATAACGGTCCTAAGGTAGCGAAATTCCTTGTCGGGTAAGTTCCGACCTGCACGAATGGTGAAATGATTTGGGAGCTGTCTTGGCTGGAGACCTGGTGAAGTTGTAATGCCGGTGAAGATACCGGCTACCTGCAGTAGGACGGAAAGACCCCGTGGAGCTTTACTGTAGTTTGGCATTGGGTTTTGGCTGTGTGTGTATAGGATAGTTGGGAGACTGTGAAGCTGAGGCGTCAGTTTCAGCCGAGTCGCCGTTGGAATACCAACCATATGCCGTTGAAATTCTAATCCGGTAACGGAGACAGTGCTAGATGGGCAGTTTGACTGGGGCGGTCGCCTCCCAAAGAGTAACGGAGGCGTTCAAAGGTTCCCTCAGGCTGGATGGAAATCAGCCTAAGAGTGCAAACGCATAAGGGAGCTTGACTGCAAGACTGACGGGTCGAGCAGGCACGAAAGTGGGAGTTAGTGATCCGGCGGTTCCGTATGGAAGGACCGTCGCTCAACGGATAAAAGCTACCCCGGGGATAACAGGCTGATACTTCCCAAGAGTCCATATCGACGGAAGTGTTTGGCACCTCGATGTCGGCTCGTCTCATCCTGGGGCTGGAGAAGGTCCCAAGGGTTGGGCTGTTCGCCCATTAAAGAGGCACGCGAGCTGGGTTCAGAACGTCGTGAGACAGTTCGGTCCCTATCCACTGCAGGCGCCTGAATACTGAAAAGATCTGACCTTAGTACGAGAGGACCGGGTTGGACAGACCTCTGATGTACCAGTTGTCACGCCAGTGGCATGGCTGGGTAGTCACGTCTGGAACGGATAATCGCTGAAAGCATCTAAGCGAGAAGCCGACTTTGAGATGAGTATTCGCAGTATCCATGGAGAACACATGGTTGATAGGCCAGGGGTGTAAGCGCAGCAATGCGTTCAGCTGACTGGTACTAATATTACATCTGCTTTTTAGTTAATCTTTTACTGCTGCTATTTATTTCTCATTGTCTTAACTTGACAATTTAGTTTTTTGAAGTTTGGTGATGCTAGCAGCAGGGATACACCCGGTCACATTTCGAACCCGGCAGTTAAGTCTGTTTACGCCTACGATACTTGGATTCGTCCCGGGAAAATAGGCAGTTGCCAAACTTTTTTCTTTTGCGTGTCTCCGTAGCTCAGCCGGTTAGAGCATCTGACTGTTAATCAGAGGGCCGTTGGTTCGAGTCCAACCGGGGACGCCATTTTTTTTTGTTAAAAATATTCAAAAAGCAGATAAATTTTAAAATAAAAAGAAATAGAGGATGTGCAATATATCAGTAAATGGTTTTGTAAAGATGAAGATAATATAGCATTATGAAAAATATAGATGACTTGGGCAGGATACTTTCTGAAAAAAGTATTTTGTCTTTTTTTGTAAAAATATTTTGAAACTTTCTTAAATTTACTAATATTTTAATAATTTCAGTTAAAAGTTTTTATTGTAGTAGCATATATAAATACTATGTATAAGAGTTATACATTTATTATATTGATAAGATTTAATATTAAAAGGTTATTTTAATTCTTCGTATTTTATTCTAATATATTAGATTTGTTGTTTTTTTCTTTGTCGTGTAGTATAATAGTAATAATGAGAATATTTAGTGAAAATTATTTTAAGTGAGGCGAGAAGAATGATAGATATAAATAAAATTAGAAAAAATGTAAAAAAATATTTGGATGAAAAAAGATACAATCATGTGGAAAGAGTTGTAAAATGTGCTGTAGAGCTTGCTGAAACTTATAATGTTGATGTGGAAAAAGTTGCAGCTTCGGCTTGGCTTCATGATGTGGCAAAATTTTTTGACTTGTCAGTTATGATTGACTTGACTAAGAGTAAATATCCTGAAGTAGAGGACAAGATGTCGAAGTCTACAGCTGTGCTTCATGGATTTGCAGGAGCTGAGTTTGTACGGCAAAATTATGAATTGTTTGGAATTGATGATGAAGAAATTTTGGATGGAATAAAATATCATACGATTGGAAAAGAAAATATGAGGACTCTTGCTAAGATTGTTTATCTTTCAGATGCGATTGAGGAAGGGAGAAGCTGGGAAGGTGTGGAAACAGCTAGAGAACTTGCAAAAACTGATTTAGATAAAGCAATAAAATTTGAAATCGAGGAAAAATTGAAATATTTGCTTTTGAAGGATTCAATTATTCATCCTAATATTATAAAATTTAGAAATTCAATAATAGCAAATCAACTCTAAAATTAAAAAAATGAGATTTAATCTAAAAAATAAAAATTGATTTAAAATATATCTGTAAAATTTATTATTTTCTCAATATATAGGTATATTTTATTAGAATTTTATAATTTAGACTAATACTAAATTTCATTAAAAAATACAAATTATATTAATTATAAGAAGTTTCAATACTTGACTTGTTAAAATAATATAGTTCAAAATTTATGAAGTATCTGATTTAAATGAAGAATAGTACAATTTGATGTATTGAATAAGACAGAGGGAAAATATGGGAAATAAAAAAAAGAAAGAAAAATATAAAAATATTGGAAATAACGATAAAAATTTTCATAAGGGAAAAAAATTTAGTGGAAAAAATTACAATATAAAAAAAGAAAATGAAAAAAATCAAAAGATGGAACTTAAAGAAGAGCGTGAATTAAAATATTTGCGACAAGTGCTAGCAGAGTATGAGTTTACTTTTCAGGAAATATTGCAGCTGCTGGAATGGAGCCAGAAAAAGCGGAAAATGTATAAGCAGCTTTTGAATGCATGGGAAGAAAGTGGAGATATTTATTTGAAAAGAAATGGAAGATATACCTTGCCTGAGAAGGAAGGGTTTGTGAAAGGGGAAATTTCTATTTCCAGTGGAAATTTTGGATTTCTTGATATTAATGGAGAGGCTAGCGTCTTTATTCCTGGATCTTATTTGAATACAGCTATGAATGGAGATACAGTTTTAGTACGTATTTTGAAGGAAAGTTCAGATGGAAAGAAGCGTGAAGGCGAAGTTTACAAAGTTGTGAAAAGAAATCGGGATGTTATTGTTGGGGTTTTTGAGCATAATTTAAGTTTTGGCTTTGTGCGTCCAAGAAATTCTCCAAAGGATATTTATATTCCGAAAAAATTGATAAAAGGTGCAAAAACTGGAGATTTAGTGGCTGTAAAGGTTGATTTTTGGGGAGATGAGGAAAGGAAGCCTGAAGGAGAGATTGTAAGTGTTCTGGGAAGTCCTAAGGATACAGAGGCACTAATTTCATCATTGCTTTTGAATGAAGGAATTGAGGAGAAATTTCCAAATGAAGTCTTGAGGGAACTGGACAAAATTGATGAAGATATTTCAGATGAACTGAAAAATCGAAAAGATTTGCGGCACCTTGAGATTATTACAATTGACGGCTCTGATGCGAAAGATTTGGATGATGCAGTTTATGTGGAAAAAACAGAAGATGGGTATAAACTTTTTGTAAGTATTGCCGATGTTTCTTACTATGTAAGGGAAAATACCGAGCTTGATACAGAAGCATTGAAGCGGGGAAACTCAATTTATCTTGTAGACAGGGTAATTCCTATGTTGCCAAGAAAATTGTCAAATAATTTATGTTCGCTTAATCCAAATGAGGATAAACTGACTTTTACTGTAGAAATGGATTTAGATAAAAAAGGTAAAGTTGTAAGAAATGATTTTTACAAATCGGTTATAAAATCAAAATATAGAATGACTTATGAAAATGTGAATACAATTTTGGAAAAAAATGAAGAGTCTGAAGAATACAAAGTTCTTTATGACAAATATAGAAAAATTGATGAAATGCTTAAAAATATGCTGGAATTATCTAAAATCATCAGAAACAACAAAAAGAGACGTGGGAGCATTGATTTTGAATTACCTGAGATAAAGGTAGTCTTAGATGAGAATAAAGCCGTAAAGGACATCGTATTGCGTTCTAGAGGGGAAGCAGAAAGAATTATTGAAGATTTTATGGTTATTGCAAATGAAACTGTGGCCGAAAAACTTTTCTGGGAAGAAATTCCAGCAATTTACAGAGTCCACGAAGATCCTGACAAGGCAAAAGTTCAGGCATTGAATGAAACGCTGATAAAATTTGGATATTCCTTAAAAGGATTGGAAGAAATGCATCCTGGCAAATTCCAAAACATAATAGAAAGGACAACAGGACTGCCAGAAGGGTATTTGATTCACAAATTAATTTTACGGGCAATGCAGCGTGCAAGATATGCCAACAAAAATCTGGGACATTTTGGTCTGGCTTCTAAATATTATTTGCACTTTACATCACCGATACGTCGTTATTCAGACTTAATTGTTCATAGAATGCTTGGACGTTCGATTGAAAAATTTATGAGCGAAAAAGAAAAGGCTAAATATGGAGCTAATTTTGAAGCAATTGCCTCAAGTATTTCAAGAACTGAAAGAGTAGCGGATAAACTGGAAGAAGATAGTGTAAAAATCAAGTTGATTGAGTATATGCAAGATAAAATTGGGCAAGTTTATATTGCTAGACTTAGCGGGATGAATAAAAATAAGATATTTATGGAACTAGAAAATCACATAGAAGTGGTTTACAATGTTACAACAACGCGTGATAATTTTATTTATGATGAGGAAAACTTTAAAATCATAGATAAAAGAAATAATGAGTCCTATACTATGGGAAGTACAATGAAAGTGAGTATTGTAAGTGCAAGTTATGCAAAAATGGAAATTGAGGTTATACCTTATGTGGAAGAAAAAGTAAAAATTGACGAAATCGAAGAAGTTGACGAAACCTAAGAAGAATAAAAAACAAAGTAGCAAAAGGAGGGAAGATGCCAGTATTAGCTAGGAATAAAAAGGCTTTTCATGATTATTTCATAGAGGATAAGCTTGAAGCAGGAATTGAGCTTGTGGGAACAGAAGTAAAATCGGTAAAAGCTGGAAAAGTGAGTATAAAAGAAAGCTTTATAAGAATCATACGTGATGAAGTTTTTGTAATGAATATGCATATTACACCTTATGAATTTGGAAATATCAACAATGTAGCAGAATCTCGGGTGAGAAAATTACTTTTGAATAGACGTGAAATAAAAAAATGGAGTGAAAAAATTAAAGAGCAGGGTTATACCATTGTTCCAATTTCAGTTTATACAAAGCAAAGGCTTGTAAAAATGGAAATAGGGCTTGCAAAAGGTAAAAAGATGCACGATAAGAGGGAATCGCTGAAAAGAAAAGATATTGACAGGGATATGAAGAAAATTCAAAAGAATTTTACTAGATAAATATTTAGATAAATAGTAAAAGAAATAATAAGTTTATAAAAATAAAAAAAGAGGGACTATCATAAGATTTGTCTTTCTTTTTTATTTTTAAATATTAAAAAAAACTACTTATTCAAATTATCCCTAAATTTTTAATTCTATTAAAATTTTTAAAGCTTAACCAAGTATTCAGTTAATTCCTCAATTGTGTTAAAAACTGTACCGTAATCTAAAACAGGACGTTTAATTGCCAAAATTGTAACACCACATTCCTGACAAGCTTCTACTTTTTGCAGTTCTCCTCCAGTTTCGCCACTTTCCTTTGTAATTAAGTAATCTATTTTCAGGTCTTGCAACATTACAATGTTCATATTTTTTGAAAATGGTCCTTGCATAGCAATGATATTTTTAGGTAAATATCCAAGTTCTTCTGCACTTTTTATCGAAGAAGTTGTTGGTAAAATTCGCACAAATAAATTATTTTTATCACTAATTTCGTTTATTTCGGCTAAAGTATTAGAACCCAGCGTACTAAGTACATTTTTATTTTCAAATTGTTGTAAGTATTTGATTACTTCCTGTAAATTTTGAAATTTGAATACATTCTCGTTTCCATAATCAACCATTTTTCGTTCAAATCTGATATATTTTACTTTTTTCTCTTGATTAGCTCTTTCATTTAAGTAACTTACCATTGAGATGACTGTACGACTAATATTTTGTGCGTATGGATGACTCGCATCAACAATTAAATCAATATTTTTTTCCAAAATCATATCTTCAATTTGCAATACATTCAATCTTTCTGAAATTACTTCCACATTCTCATTTTTAGCTACATCTTCAAGCAGTTTTCCTCCATATTCAGTTGCAGTGCTAATAATAATCTTTTTATCTTTCATTTTTAAAATCTCATCTAAAATATTTCTAGAATCTTTTGTTCCACCAATTATCCAAATTCTCATTGTATTATTTTCTCTCCTTAATTTTTTTATGTATGTTTGGAATTTATTTAATACTATAAAATTATTTTACAAACTCTTTAATATCAGATTATTAAAATCAAATATTATTAGGATTTGAGGATATTTTTTATAGTATTATAAAATTTTCAAAATTTCTATTTCTTTGTATTTTTCACAAAAGTTAAAATAATCTATTTTCATAAATTTAAAAAAATTACTTCATAGTGTATTTTCCATTTTTGTAAACAAAAATTTTATATTCTCCGTTACCAATTAATTTTCTTTCATCCAGAGCATGTGATTTCTTATTTTCGATATAGTTAAAAAACAATTCTAAAACTGTTCCATGTGTAATAACTAAGATATTTCCATTACTGTTTTGCTCTGTAATTTTATTCAATCCTTGTAAAAATCGTTCTAGCCCATCTCTCAACTCTTCCCCTTGGACATTCTTTGCACAATAATTTTTTACATCATAGAAATAATTATGAGCTTCTTCAGGATATTTTACAAAGATTTCTTTAAAACTCATCCCTTGCCATTTACCAAAATAAATTTCATTTAATTCATTCAATTTTTGTAATTTCAATTTTTCATGTTGATTTTTCTTTTTTTCCACATTATTATTTTCTAAAAGAATTTTAGCTGTTTCAATTGTTCTTTCCAGTTCACTTGTATAAATGGCTTTAAAGTCAATATTTGCAAGACTCAAGGCTGTGTTTCTAATTTGATCTTTTCCCTTCTCTGTAAGAGGTGAATTTAACTGCCCTTGAAATTTCTCCAGCACATTCCACTCAGTTTGTCCATGCCTAACAATATACAAGTTCAATATTTCTTTCATTTCTCTTTTTACGACCAATTATAATAACCTTTTATTTATAAGATAAATTGTAATATTAAATGGGATATTACATTTATCTAGTTTTTATAAATTTAATTTTAAAACCATTTAAATAATTTCAATTTTTTATTTTCAAAAGTATGCTGTATTAATTTTTTTTAGTCGTATTCTCCTTTCTACACTTTTTAATTATTATAATAATATTTTGAAATTAAACTCAAAAGTTATGGATATTTTACTCAAATCTCAAAAATTTTTCATTTAATGATAGCTTTTATCCAAAAATTTAGTTTAATAGTTCAATAAAAAAATCGAGTATAATTTAAAATATTATTCTCTAAAAATTAACTTAATTTTTAATTTACGAATACTTTATATCATATTGAATAAACTTTTTCAACACTTTTTTATTTCTTTTTTTAAACATAATATTGAAAAAAGTTTTAGAATAATTTTGTACTTAATTCTAGGTCTTTATATTTTATTATCACTTAAAAAAGAATAAAAATTTCAATGTTTATTAAATTTTAAATGATATCAAAACTATTTATACTAAATAACGAAATTATTCCAAATTTTTACTCCAAGATAAGGTTTTGTGGCAATGAACAATCCTGTGAAAATAAAAAGAAAAAACATAAGATTATGAAAAAATATTTATTAATCAAAATATCTAAAAAATAATTTAATGATTATAAATTATCTATTAAACAAGCCTATTATAAAAATTAATTCCTATTTTTAAACGAGAAATAATACTAATTTATTAAATAATCAAATAAAGTAAACAATAAAAATATATCAAAAATTAGAAGCAGAAAGACAATAATGAATTTAAAATAAAAATATGTATAAGAGAAGCACTTTTTAAAATTAATTTTAGATACTATATTTTTTTTAAAATCCTAGTAAAGAAAAAATTAAAAGGATTAACTTCTGCTTTATACAGAAATCAATCCTTACTGTGTAGTTAAATTGTATATCTAACTTTTTAGATTAGTTCAAAATGGATATTAATATAAGATAACTTTTGTTAAATTATTTACTTTGTACTTGTATTTGTATTTGAAGCTGAATTTAAAATATCTTTGCTTAATACAGAGTAAAGCAAGTTAATATATCTTTTGGCTGCATGAGGTTTTGGATGTGTTCCGTCTTTGTAGAAATACTGCTGTTTACCTTTTGAGTATGAATACCAGTCAATTACCTTTATATTTGGATTCTCAGCACTTGCCTTTTTAATTTCCGCATTAACACTATCTTGCCATGGATCAGGCATAACTGTGTTTATAAAGTAAATATCATGTCCCTTTAATGTTTCCAAAACGGATTTCATATCCTTTTCGTAAATTGTACCATTTGTTCCAAGTGCAATTACTATAATTTTTTTTAATTTTCCATTCTGAGCATAATTTGTTAACATCTTTGGTAATTCATAAAATTGACGTCCAACTTTTGTTTCAATAATTGCGTTTGGATATTTTTTCTTTAAGTCAACTTTTGTCATATCCAATACAGAATCTCCGATAAATAATATTTCCCGTTCATCATTAGGATATTTTTGCAAAATTTCATCTTGAATTTTTGATTCTTCTTCAATACCTTTTGATGGAGTATTTATTGCATTAAGAAGTTCGTCCATTGTTAAATTTCCAGTTTGTGTTGCTGCTGGAGTAGTTGTAGGTTGAGAAGGTTTAGTATCTTCTGTAGTTGCCTTAGCTGCTGCAGCCTGTGCTGCTTTCATTTCCTCCAAATCTTTATTTTCATAAATTGGAGAGTATATTAAAATTGCAAAAATAGAAATTAAAACAGGGTAGCTTATATATTTTATACTTTTTTTCTCAAATAAAAAGTAGCTTAATTCTGAAATTGCCACTAAAACAATAATTTGAATAAAAAATTGCTGAGTGTTGGATAGTTTTGTCCATTTAAAATATTCACGTGCAAATATCATAACTGGATATTGCCACAAATAGTATTGATATTGATGTTGTCCTAATCTTATTATTGGATTAAAGATTTTTTTATATTTTGAAAGATTGAATTTTTGCAATTCAGATTTTGAGAATAAAACAATTGTAAATCCTATCAAAATACTTGATAAAAACATTAGTCCATAATAATTGTAAGCACTTCTGTAATCTAGTCCAAAACAAAAGAAAATTAATGAAAATAACCCTAAGATTCCTAAAATATATATAATTTTTTTCTCAGTATCACTTTTTATTTCCCTATTTGTATAAAAACACGCTATTGCAGCGGGACAGAAGAATGCAAAGGCTCTTGTATCAGTTCCATAATATATTCTTGAAAAATCTGCTCCTTCTGGAGATTTTGAAGTTGTATAAAATACGAAAGCCATTATTAAAGCAGAAATTATCCCAATTCCTGAAAAAATAATTCCAATTGTATTATTTTTTAATTTCATTTTTTTAAGTCCTTGTACTAAAAATGGGAAAAATATATACATTTGTATTAAAAATGATAAAGCCCAAATATGCGTTAACGGCAATATAATCCCAAAATTGTCAAAATAGGACATTTTTGAAAAAATCTGATAAATATTGTTTAATCCCAATATGGAAAATATCGCACTATATTTATATTTCATTTCAAGTCCGTTGTTTACAAAATATAATGCAATAGTTGAAGCTAGTATTACAATTAACAAACTTGGATAAACTTTTTTTAGTCTTCGGTTAATTACTGAAAAGATTGTAAAATCTCTCGAAAGAAGCCCGCTTGTAACCAAGTATCCACTTAGTGCAAAAAATATAACAACACCGATGTAAGTTCCTTTATAGGAAAACCAATGATAAACACAGATAAGTATAAGTGCAATTGCCCTTAGTATATCTAAACTCTGTATTCTTTCTTTTTTCATAAATAAGAAAATTCCTTTCTTTAAAATTTGTATTTTGTAAAATAAAAACTACCTTAAAACAAACTTTTTAAAATTGTATGAAATAATACAGCTTAACTTTTTTAGTTTGAAATTAAAGTAGTTTTATAAAAATTATTTAGTCAAATTAGTTATTTTATTTAATTGAATATTTTGGGCTTTGGCTATATTTGAAGAATTATCTTTTGCAGATTCAGATTTTCCAGTTTCTCCAAGATAATGTTTTTTAATTTCGTTAGTTAGAAAGTCTGCATAATATTTTTGTCCGTTATCATTTAAATGAGTTCTGTCTTTATAGAAATATTCATTTTTACCTTTCGCATAAGAGTACCAGTCAATTAGGTAAGCATTACTATATTGTGCAACTTTTTCTTTTAATTTGTTATTTACTTCTTGTTCCCAAGGGTCTTTGTGAGCAGTATTCATAAAGAATACATCTTTCCCTTTTGCCATTTCCATAACATAATCAAAATCTTTATCTGTAAATTTTCCGTTTGTTCCAAGATGTACAACTAATACTGTTTTTAATTTATCCTCTTCTGCTAATTTAGTAACAATCCCTGGAAGTGTTGAAAATTGACGTGATATTTTTGTATCAAAATAAGGATTTTTGAAGTTAGGACCAATATATTTTTTACTGCTATTCATTATCGAATCTCCAACAAATACAATATTTTCAGGTACTTTCCCACTAAATATTTCTTTGGCAATGATAATTCCAGAACCAAAAACTAATATTACTAAAAATAAAAATAATTTTTTCATAATCTTTCTCCCTTTTGTATTTTTTACTATAATTTTTGTTTATAAAACTTTTTTTCAAAAAAACTTTTAAACATAATATTATAAGACATTATTTTTCTTTTGTCAAATTTTTTTAAAAATGATTTTTTTAGTAAAAAATATGGAGAAAATTTCAATCTAATCAGTTGCCATTATTATTCTATAATTATTCTCTGGGTTTAAAAATACCATTTTTTTTAATTTTGTATCATAAGCATAAGCTAGAGGTTCATTGCTTACTTCTTGAAGAATTGTGCCTCTTTCTAATTTCAATCTTACTATTTCTTCTTTTCTTGAACCAGAATTATCCTGTTCTGAAGATTCGTCTACATATCTTGTCAAAAAATATCCTTGACTGTCTTTTTGAATTTTAAAGCTTTCAGATGTATCTGTGTAACCAAATATTTTATTCAAAAACTTCTCTTCATGCAAATCACCATCTGTCGTATACTCTTCATCCATCCCTTTTGCGTAATTGCCTTCTCCATCTGAACTTGAATTTTCATTACTGGATATTTCCTTATTTTCAGTTTGTTGTGGTTGTTCCACATTTTGAACATTTTGTGTATTATTTTCAGGTACAGTGGCAGAATTTTCTTTGTCGTTATTTCCGCAAGATAGTACACCTATAGCTAGTATTGTTATAAGTAAAAAAATTTTTTTCATATCTAATTCCTCCAAATCTAATTTTAAAAGTAAACAAAATTCCGTTTTGTTATATTCTGATTATATAATATTTTCTTTCATATGTCAAGAATTTTTTACAGTAAATGAAATACTGTTTATAAAAAAATAAAATACTTATAATAATTTTATTGAAAATTTTAAAAATAAATTCAAAAAGTAGATTGACAATTGTATTAAATAGGGTATCTTTATAATGAAAGATACTAGTTAATGTATCAAAATTTAGGAGGAGGATTTGTTATGAAAAAATTGTTACTAGGTTTTATCTTTATTTGTGCCTGTACAACAACTTATGCTTACCCTAAAGATATAAACATAACCAAAAGTGAAGGAGCTTATATAAGAGGACATTTTACTACCTTATTTGGAAAAAACTCTATATGTCAAAATATAGGAAGAACTTATGTTAATTATCCCGACATTTATGATGGAAAGAGACCAGACTTAAATAAAGCTCTGTTAAATCTTATTAAAAAAAGAGGAAACTATACTCCACAAGGTTCTCAGCCAGGAGGTTCTGATCCATATATTGGTGAAGTAGGATATTGGTATTTTAATAACTGTAAATTATTTCCAAGTGGAATAAGAAAAATTAAAGCACTTGATTATTTTTACGGACATATGATGTACTTTGAAGAAGAAGGTTAAAATTAAACTTTGAGTACAATTTGCAAGAGCGTTATTTAAATATTAAAATTAGTATGATATATTAAACAATTATAATAAAAAATAAAAACATAATCTGAAAAACTGGGAATTTAAATTTAAGTTTGAAAGGTTATGTTTTTATATAATAAGAATTTTTTAGATTAAAATTAATAATAAGATTGCATTTCTTCAACAGCCTGAATTTTTTTTATTATAGCTTTTACAATAATTTCTATTTCACTGTCAATTTCGTAATCAGCGGGTGCAATAAAGTTTACACGATCTGCTTTTTTGAGTTCTTCTGCTGCTTTTTTACCTTTTTCCAGATTATAAATAGCTATAGACTGTCCACCATAAGATTTTACAAGTTTCATACATGGTACATCAGTAAGTCCATCACCAATATATATCATATTTTGAAAAGGAATTCTTCTTTCATTTTCAGGAGTGAATCTATTAAGTTTATCTGCACTTTCAGTATCAATTGTTAAGACACCTTTGTTTATACGGAAAAGAAATTGAGTCTTAGCTGTATAATTTATTGCAAATTTAGGCCATTGTATACTTCCGTTATAATCATACATAAATTCACAAGCATAAATTTTTTTAAAATATTGAGCAATTTCAGTACCTTCAATTATTTCTTTTATTCCAGAAGAAACAATATAATGTTCAATACGAACTCCAATATTTTTTCCGTACTCATTGATACGTTCAAACCATGTAGTCACACCATCAAAATATTTAATACCTTTTCCTAATTTTTTGAATGTTTCATAAGAAATAGAAACTTTTTTTTCCTTTGCTTTTTCGACCATTTTAAACATATATGCAAGAATTCCATCCATATTTTCTCTATCTGTTAAATCTTTCACTTCTTTCCAAAATTCAGATGAATTCATATCTATTGAAGGGATAAATCCATATTCCTGCATATCTTTTGTACATAAAGTCTTATCAAAATCATATTTTTAAAGTTATAAAAAACTATGGTAGTTGTTCAAGAGCAAGCTCTTCTAAAAATTTATTATGCTTGTCTTTTGCAGTTTTAATATCATCTTCTATTTCTCTTAGTTGTTTTGCTACTTTTTCAATGTCAATGATTTCTTCTTCAGGAACTGTGCTAACATATCGAGAAATATTTAAGTTATATCCATTTTTCTCAATTTCTTCCATAGATACACGTCGAGAGTATTTTTTATCATCTTCCTTACGGAACTGATATGTCTCAACAATCTTGTCTATATGTTCAGGCAAAAGAACATTTTGTCTTTTCCCTTTTTCATAATATTCACTTGCATTGATAAATAGCACATCATCAGGTTTCTTGCATTTTTTCAATACAAGAATGCAAACCGGTATTCCTGTCGAAAAGAATAAATTAGCTGGCAATCCAATTACCGCATCAATATTATTATCTTTCAAAAGTTTTGTCCTTATCTTCTCCTCTGCACCCCCTCTGAACAATACTCCATGAGGTAGGATAATCGCCATTGTTCCATTTTTACTCAAAAAATGAAACCCATGTAACAAGAATGCAAAATCAGCTGCCGACTTTGGTGCAAGTCCATAACTTTTAAAACGAAAATCTTCAGCAAGTGTATCGTCTGGTTTCCATCGATAACTAAAAGGAGGATTTGCTACTACAGCATCACACTCTAATTTTTTTGCTGGATTCATTTCATTCAGCAACGACCAATCATTAAGTAGAGAATCACCATGAAAAATTTGAAACTCCGAATCCTTAAACCCATGTAATAGCATATTCATTCGTGCAAGGTTATATGTTGTTATATTTTTCTCTTGTCCATATATTTGGCTTATACTATTCGGTTCAAGATGTTTCTTTACATTGATAAGTAATGAACCGGAACCACATGCGAAATCCAACAAATTATTAATAAATTTTCTTTTTCCTAATTCTGGTTTTTGGCTATCCAATATAACAATTCTAGAAAGAATATTAGAAATCTGCTGTGGGGTATAAAATTCTCCAGCTTTTTTACCCGAACCTGCTGCGAATTGTCCTATGAGATACTCATAAGCATTACCTAACAAATCTACCTCATTAGTAAACTCGTCAAGTTTTTCAGCAATTTCTGTTATTATTGAGCAAAGCATTTCATTACGTGATTGATAATTTTTACCTAATTTATCCGAATCAAGATTCACCTCTGAAAATAGTCCATGAAATGTACTATCAAACGATTCATTTTCAATAAATTTAAAACCAGCTTGCAAAGTCTTCAAAAGTTGATTATTTTGTGTTCGAGATAACTCATAAATATTACTCCATAAGTACTGTGGCTTAATGACAAAATGAACCTTTTTGCGCATCTGCTTTTCAAAAAAGGATACTTGATCCAAATTATTGATATACCATAAACTCAAAGGAGTTATCTTCTGACTTTTAAGTAAACTGGCATATTCATCAACAAGATTTTGTCTTACTCTTTTAATAATCTCGTGATTTGTCTCATTTTCCTTTATGGGTAGCTTACTTACAGGCAATGTATTAAAATAATCTGTTATCTTTAATTTTAACTCAGCTATAACCTTATCTATGTTTCCACTATTTTTTATATTTTCAATTTCTTTCTCACAATCTGTATAGTCTTTGCTAAGCTCCTTATTTGCCGCAGTTTCATAATTGTCTGAAAGATATCTTAAAAAGAGGAAGGATAACATATAGTCACGAAAGTCATCCGCATTCATAGTGCCTCTAAGTTTATCGGCGATTCCCCAAAGGGCTGATCCTAATTGTTTTTGTTTTACGTCATTCATTATTAACACCTCGCACATGTAGTATAAAATTATATTTATTTTGCAATTTATTGAATATATTTAAGAATATTTCCTCATTATCCGGAACCAATTCCTTAGCTTCGTAACGAAAAACGGTTTTATGAGATAATGTATTGACTATTCTTGCTACATCATCAACATCTTCTATTCCAATCTGTTCAAGCACATATGATATCCTACCGACACCAAGAAAAGAAGAAATATTTTCCAAAACCTGTCTTAATATTGCGAAATGATAAGCAAACAATTTTTTATCATCAATTGCGTGTTTCAAAATTTGCAATAATTCAAGATGATATAAAAATACATCTTTTTTGCAAGAAATAAAATTCAATTTACCATTTGAATTTTTTAAGATTAACATCTTTGTCTTCTTTTTGTATGAAGATGCTTTTTCACCTTTTGTTAACCAGTCTACTAAAATCGAAAAAAAGCCCACATGATGAGTAGTAATTATTATCTTCCTTTTATCATAATGATCTTCAATTAGATTCATTATTGTTGATGCTGTTACAAAAATATTATGATCGTCTAAACTTGAAACAGGATCATCAATAAAAAAATGACTATTTTGCTGACCTGTCCAACCTTGAATATCAAACATAGTAAGGAATAAACACCAGATAAAAATCTGCTGCTCCCCGCGAGAAATTTTTATTGGATCCAGTTCATTTTCTTCTGTCAAAGGATAAAAACTAATTGATTCAATTCCAAGAGCAATATCGCTATTAAAGTTAAATTTAAAGTCAAATTTTGGTTTATAGGCTGAAAGCTTTTCTCTAAGTTTTTCTTCATCAATCGATGAATGATACTGATTAAGATTGGAATATATAATATTTAACTTAATAGATTCCCCTATGTTTTTCGCATCATTATTCCAAATAAATAAGTCTTCACTATAAGCATTGTAGTACACACCCGAATGACTTCCATCGTTCTTTTTTTTAGTAACATTTTTATATTCTACTGAAAGTCTTGTTTTACCAGTACCATTAAATGCAAAAATCAATATAATGTTTTCATTGATCTTAATAAGTTGTTGTGCCAGATTTTTGACATTTTCATCTGAAATATAGTCCATTACAATACCTCCTCAATATCAGGAAATAATCCTTGCATTAATGCTTTTTTATGTTGTTTTAATGCTTCGATTCTATCTGTTTGAGTACTTATTAGATCATCTATCCCAGATAAAAAATCGGCAATTTTTTCTTGTTCAGGTCTTTCTGGTAGTTTAACTGTAAATTCGCTCAAAGCTTGTTTTGTAATTGTTTTTATTATTCCGCCTGGAGCACTTTGCTTTTTTATTTCAAATAACCGTTGAATAATATATGCAAAAAAAACTTTATCAATATCCCTATAAAACTTTTCAAATAATAGCAATGTTCTATCTATATATGCATCATATTGTGTAATAGCAACACGACCTATCGAGCCTTGTAAAGTTACTATTAAAGTTCCCTTTCCAATAAATACACTTTGTTTTGAAGCTAATTTACTAATTTTATTTTTTGTAGTTGCTTTCAATCGCATATTATCATCTACATCAAATACTTGAATAAAAGGCATTCCATTAAATTCATCATACCATTTTGCCAGACCATATGGCTGTGGGAAACTTCCTCTCCTATAATCTGCAATATTTATTAGCTTCGCAGTTTCCCACTCTTCATTATTTTGAAACTCCGTGAATCTCCATTCTGGAACTGTCTTTCTTTCTGCTGGAAATAGCTTTTGCATCCAGCCTTTTTTATAGTCATTCAGCAATGATAATTTCTTTTCTTCGGTAGAAATAAGATCATCAATAGAAGATAAACAATTCGCAATTTTTTGTTGTTCTGGTAGTTTTGGCACAGCAACAGGCATATTCCACAAATGCTTAGTGTCAATACTTAATGCTCCATGAGCTCTGGCTCCAATTTCAATATATTTTCTTAACCATTTTCCATGATAATTCGTGTTAAAAAGTTGGTCAAAAAATAGAGGTTCGTATTCATCATCAATAACTCTAAAACAAGTAAAAATACTATTTGGAATCGCAGCTTCTTCATATTCTTTGAGCATTGATATATATCCTTCTGGAAATTCTTTAGTTGAACTTTTATTATATGCAAAATCATTTTTCCGAATTACATAGTAATTTTTATATGAATTTCCTGCTATTTCTCTCCCAAATTTTTCAACCTGTGGAATAAGTCCCACTCCAGATGTTACTTACGCTCATAAGAACATATTTTTTATCTCCAGCACGCTCTTTAATTGGTTCCATGAGGCAACCCAATTTTTTGATATCCCACTTTGGATAACTATCAAAACTTTCAAATCTCCATTTAGGAATTACACCTTTAATATTTTTATTCATACGCTTTTAACCCCACAATCTCTCGTCCATCTGCCATTTTCTTTAATAACGGAACTAAGTCATCCATAAGCTCCAATTCTTTTTGTGTTCGTTCTCTCCAACTAAGATTCAGAGGTTCAAGTAAATCAATCAATTTTTCTCCATCAAAAATCATTCTTTCCATAATTCCATTAACAAAAGCCTCTAAAGAGCCAGACTCAATCCCATACTTTTCAGATATGGAAATCAGCTTCTTAAAAATTTTTTCAGATTTAAATTTCTGGTATCCCTCCATTACTTCCTTTTCACTTAAGCCTTTATTCTCTTTTGAAGACTTAATAAATCTATCAAGCTCTTCTATATACTCTTCAATATCTTTTCTTTCATCCATAAGGTTAGAAGTAGAAGCAATCAAATCAATCAATTCTTTTTTCGTCATTTTTTCTTTCTTCGGCACGTTTGATTGAGTATATTGAGAAATAAGTGCCATAATATAATCATAATCAATAACGGCAGATGCAAATAACACAAATTCAAAGTCCAATTGCTCTACTTCAGGAGATACATTATGACTATCTTTTTCCTGTTCATCTTTTAATCTTCCTGCAATATCTAAATATGCCCCCCTAAATGCTCGAACTGTATCTTCTGGTAATAAAGCCTCAATAGTAGCTACTTGCTCCTCTTTTATATCTGTGTATTGATTAAGTTGGGTTTTGAGTTTCTGTATTTGTTTAAATTTATCAATAAACATGGCACGAGCCGTATCACCTTTAAGATTAGTTACTGCTTCAGGCTTACACTCAAGTCCTTGTGCCTTCATAAACTGTTCAAGTTCATCTACTGCTTTTCCCAACTTTTTAATCATAGTAGGAGCCGGATCTACAAGCCAAATTTCTTTAACCTTTTCGCTGTTTTCTTTTCCTGAAAACAATCTAATCGCTGCATCAACTTCATCTTCATGTCCTCTAAAATCAATAATATTGCCATAAGGTTTAGTGGCATTAAGCACACGATTAGTTCTTGAAAAGGCTTGAATCAATCCATGTTGCTTCAAGTTTTTATCTACATATAAAGTATTTAAATATTTAGAATCAAAGCCTGTCAAAAGCATATCTACAACAATAACAATATCTATTTTGTTTTCATGTGGATAATCCGCATTTGGATATTGTTGGTCTTTTATCCGTTTTTGTACATCTTGATAATACAAATCAAAGTCGTTGATAGTATGATTTGTTTTGTATTTTGAATTATAGTCGTCAATAATTCTCCTTAAGGCTTCTTTTTTCTTGTCTGGCTCTTGTTTATTATCTTCTTTTTCTTGTGCAAGATCCTCTTGCAGTTGTTTCACATCTTTATTGCCTTCAGCCGGAGGCGAAAAAACGCAAGAAATATTCAATGGAATAAAACCTTCATCTAAATCTAAGTATTCTTTCTGTATCTCATTAAATAAATCATAGTACTCTATTGCTTCATTGATACTTGCTGTTGCAAAAATAGCGTTATACCGTCTACTATATGTTGCCGCATCATGCTTGGACAAAATAGCTTCTACAATTTTCCTTTTGCTTATCTTTGTATCTGCTTTTGCTGCAATATGAGTATCATCAGGCTTAAAATAATCAATGTGAAAACGTAAAACATTGCCATCATCAATCGCATTTGTGATAGTGTAAGAATGAAGTTCCTTTTCAAATACATCCTTTGTGGTTTTATAAGAACCAATTGTTCCATCGACTTGTTTATAATTTGAGTTTTCTTCAAAAATTGGTGTACCCGTAAAACCAAACAATTGTGCTTTGGGGAAGAAAGTCTTTATTGCTTCATGATTATCTCCAAATTGTGAACGATGGCATTCATCAAAAATAATCGCCATACGCTTATCTTGAAGCTTTAGTAGCCTTTCTTTGAAAGTCAATTCGCCTCTTTTTCTTTTTTCTTGATTACGCTTACTATCATCATCAAGTGCAAGTCCAAGTTTTTGAATGGTAGTAACTATCACTTTATCCTTATAATCATCAGATGTGAGACGCTTAACTAAACTTTCTGTATTTGTATTTTCTTCCACACATCCTTCTTGAAACTTATTAAATTCTATACGAGTCTGTCTATCTAAATCTTTTCTATCCACAACAAACAAGCACTTTTCAATATCTGGATTATCTTTCAAAAGTGTTGATGTCTTAAATGATGTAAGAGTTTTGCCACTACCTGTAGTATGCCAAATATATCCATTACCTCGATTTTCCTCAATACAATCCACAATAGCCTTCACAGCATAAACCTGATATGGTCGCATAATCAACAATTTTTGCTCACTCACTACTAAAACCATATATCTACTAATAAGTTCTCCAATAGTACACTTAGGTAAAAAACAATTCGCAAATTCATATAGATTGGTTATTTTGTTGTTCTTCTGATCTGCAAATTCATAAATAGGCAAAAATCTCTCATCTGCATTAAATGAAAAATGCTCCTTGCGATTATTGGCAAAATAATAGGTATTAGTTTCATTGCTAACAATAAAAAGCTGAATGAAACAAAGCAGAGAATTTGTATATCCATTTCCCAAATCATTTTTATAATTCACTATTTGTTCCATTGCTTTTTTAGGTGTGATTTGTAAAGTCTTTAATTCAATCTGAACTACTGGAATACCATTAATAAGCAAAATTACATCATAACGATGGTTACTATTTTCTGTGTTAATACGTAGCTGATTAATTACTTCAAATTCATTTTTGCACCAGTTTTTAAGATTCACAAGAGTATATTGTAAAGGCGTATCATCGTCTCTTTTAAAAGTATTTATTTCTCTAAGCTTTTTTGCATTCTCAAAAACATCTGGATTTATTATACTATCATATAATCTTATAAATTCAGAATCACTTAATTTTACTCGGTTCAATCTTTCAAAATGCTTTCTGAAATTTTCTTTTAAGGAAAATTTATCTCTAATATCTTCACGATAAACATATTTTAAATCTATCAATTTTTTGATAAGTTTGTTCTCTATTTGTTTTTCATTTTTCATAATTAATAATCCTCTATATAAATTATTTAACTTTAATATTTGTTTGAAAAAAATTTTCTTGAATTTATATAAATAAGTATTTAATATACTTTATTTTATCTACTCCCACTCTACAACTTTAATTCTTTTTTTAGTTTAAATACTTATTTTTACTTGCTTTTATTTTACCAAAAAAAATTAAAAATTTTAAATTTTAAATGTTTTTACAAAAAAACAGTACCTTTTTAGTACCGTTTTTCATAAATTATCTAGTATGTTTTTTATTAAATCATTGTCTTCTTTTAATACGTGTGAATATATATCTAAAGTGGTTGATACTTTTTCGTGTCCAAGTCTTCTTGAGACTGATACTATATTAACACCTTTTGATAATAAGAAAGTTGCGTGTGAATGTCTTAAATCGTGGACTCTAATTTTTTTTAAGTTAGCTTTCAGTGCATAAAAATTTATATCATTTTCAAATTTATGTTTTGTGAACCCCTCAAATAATCTAGTCTTTAGAGTAGGTTTATACAACATTTTAATAAAACTTTGTATCATATCAGTAACAAATTTAGGACAGTCAATGATTCTTTTAGATTTGGGAGTTTTCGGAGGAGTTATAATATCCGTTTTATTTATTCTCTGAAAACTTTTATTTATCCTTATCTTATGTTTTTTAAAATCTATATCTGATATTGTTAATGCTAACAGTTCACCTATTCTAATACCAGTATAAAATAATATATTGAATCCAACCACAGATTCTTTTTTATGTCCAATCGCCTTTATAAATTGGTTAAATTCTTGTACCGTCCATACATTCATTTCATCAGCATTCTTTTTCCCTATATTTCCCGCTGCTAAACAAGGATTTTTTTTCAAATTATAAAATTTGACAGCATAATTCAATATAGCAACAAGTTGATTATTAATAGTTCTTAGATAAGTTTGAGCATAATTTTTTTTCATTAATTCATTTTGCCATTTCCTAACCATTAAAGGCGTTATTTCTTTTATCTTGTATTTCTGAAAAAATGGTAATATCTTTTTATTGATAAGATATTTTTTTGTTTCCATTGTATTTAAATTTAGCCTATTTTCCAAATCAATTATATAAGATTTGCACAAATTTTCAAATATTATTTCGGTATCAGATACAAAAGAGTTTATATAATTTCTTTCGTATTCCATTGCTTCCTGCTTTTTATTAAATCCCATTTTTTTAACTTTTTTAGAAGTTCCATTTTCTTTTACATAGAAAGAAACATACCATTTTTTGCTTTTTTCATCTTTATATGCTGGCATAAAAATCACTATCCTATATTGTAACGTTCATTAAAGTATTTAATGTTTACTCTTCCTCGCTGTGTCAAAAATCCTTTTTCCCTTAACTCTTCGTTTAATTTCCTTATAATTTCATAAGCCTTACCCTCTTTGACGTTCATAATCCTCATAACATCATTGTATTCATAGAACCATTTTTTCATTATCCCTCCGTTTCCGTCATATCAAAATAATTTGTTATAACGTATTCTTTGTTTATTAAATATTCAACAACTTTTTCTAAACAGCTGCTGCTAAAACTATCTATCATTTCGTCTCTATAAGTGACATACATTTTTGCCACATACCTTATTTCATTTTCGATTTTGATTTTGTAAATTTCGGCGTGTTTTATCATCTCTTGTTCTCCTGAATATTCTCTATTATTTCAATCTGTTTAGCAGTATTTCTAAACAAAGGGTATTCGTTACCATCCCTGTTAATTATTCCGAAACCTGCTTGACTATGCAAGAAAATCACTTTCCCAGTTTCTTTTTTTCTACCATCTTTAAAATGCACTAATTTTACCACATCCCCCTCGTAAATTTCTTTGCCATTTTTATCTTTAAGCCCTGTATACTGCATTAGTTCTACATTTGGCAAGTCCCCTATATCAAAAAGATTCACATTAAAGCATCTTAACCACATTCTGTTTATTTTATCCCAAATCCTAAATTTTATTTCTCTACTCATTTTCTTCCCTCTTTTCGTGCCATTCAAGGCTACATTTTTTCATATATTCTGCATACTTCTCTGCTTCTTCTTCTGTTTTAAAGTAGTTTCCGAAAGTGTATCTTTCCTCATCCTCATCCTTAAAATTTTCATATTTTTTATCAATATCAAAGGTGCTGTCAATACAGTAATACTTTCCGCTTTTTTCAGCTCTCCAGCTTTTTCCGTATTTTTTATTTATTAATCTAACTTTTTCCTCAATCATTTTCTTTTGCTCTTCATCACAAATATTTATGCCTATTTCGGTATCCGATTCGTCACTTAATATAAATAAGTCGTTCCTTCCCTTTATAAACTCAGGGTTGCCGTTACAGTATACGCCCAAAGTGTCATCACAAAAGTCGTCTCTTGGGAAAACTTCCTCATCCTGCTTAGTAATTCTCCAAGCCCATTTATCCCAGACGGTCATAAATTCTATTTCCAATACATCGTCTCTTTCCATTTTAATCCTCCTGTTAAAATTGATTTATTATATATAAGAAATTATCAAGTTCTCTATATAATTTTTCTAAATCGTATGCTTCCATCTCGTTGTTTTCAACTTTTCTTTCAATTGATTTTAAATCTGAAATTATAGTGTTTATTCGTCTCAAAATGTTATCTTTGCGCATATTTTTCTCCTCCTGTTTTTTGTTACAAAAAGTACCCTCAATTAACCCTTGCTTTTTTTAAAACGGATCTCCGCTATCATCATTTTCTTCAACAATTTCAGCGTCATCAATATCGCTTTTATCATAAGTTTCATTTTCATCTACTTGAATTGGTGTATTATCTAATTCGCTTGCATTTACTCCTGATTCTTCCGCTTCGTACATTCCGCTTAATTCTTCAATAAACGCTTCTCTTAATGCTTGTGCTTTTGCTACTTTTGTTATCATTGTAACTGGTCGATTTTTCCAGTTTGTGTTTGGTGTTCCGTCTTTTTTAGTTCCTATATATTCATCAAAATTCACTTCAACAGTAACAGGGTTATCCCAATCTTTTCGATAAACAGTACACCAAGCCCCAACCAATTCTTCTTTATTTTTTCTAAATATAGAGCCTTCACGTTTTATTAATTCTCCAGTTTCTTTATTTTCCACATATATCCCAACTTTTTTACCATTATATTGCGAATGTTGTATTGCCCTTTTTTCGATAGCGTCCTTTGCAACAACCACTGTTGCAGGGTCTTTATCAGTATATTTGATTAAATAGGCGTCCTTGACAAAAGGATTTAAATTTCTTGCCTTACACAGTTTCATAAAATACATAATTTCCTGATCTGTTACATTTCCCTGTCCATTTATCAAATATCTTTTTACAAGATTATTACTTAATTTTACTTCATCATTTCCTACTCTAAATACCATTAATTTATCATCATTTTTGTGTTTTTCGTTTCCTAGTCTTCCCATTTCTATATCCTCCTAAATTTGTTTGCTTTCTATTTTTATATATTCCAATCCGTAACTATCCACCAATTCTTTAAAGTCTTTCAGAAATTGGCTTGGAGCTTTTGGAAATCTTAATGTAATATCGTAATACTTGCTGTTCACGGCTGTTTTTTGGGTTTCTTTGTCTTCGTTGTTTTGTTTCTGTGTAGCCTTGATTTGTGCGTTTTTGACTGCTTCCTCTTTTTCACGTTCTTTTTTTGCTTCAAGTTCAGCCAGTTCTCTTTGTTTTTCTTCTTCAGCTTTTTGCCTTAGATTTTCTTCAGTTTGTTTTATTTCATTCTTTTTGTTCTCAATTGTTTCAGTAATTGTATTGTAGTCTTCAGACATTAAGAATTTCATACTTTCAAATGTAATCATAAATTGAATTTCTGCATTTGCTTTTTCAATTTGCGAATTTATGAAATCCTGTTTTTTCTCCAGTTCATCATATTGCTTTTGCACTTCATTCTCAATTTTCTTGAAAGTAAATGATTTATCCAGCCATTTATCGTTCCATTCAAGGAAAATTTTCAGTCCAGGATTTCTTGTAAAGATATTGTTTATTTTCTTCTGTACTTCAACCTTCTTTTCTTCCCTTATTTTTTCATCATATCCTTTAAGCTGTTCGCCAATAAAGTTTGATATTCCTTTTACTTCTTTTTCATAAGTTTTAAGATTTTCAATAAGTGTTTCAATATCAGCATTTGCCTTTTTCTGTATTTTCTTTCTCTCATCACTTATTTTTCTTTCAAGTTTATTTAATTTAGTTCTTTCTGATTTAGCTATATCAATATCATCTTCTGTGATAATCCATCCTTCATATTTTTGTTTGACAATTTCCATAAAGCTTTTCAAGTCGTCAATGTTGCTTGTTACTTTCGCTGGTACAAGTTCAGTTATTTCAAATTCAATTACTTGTAATTCCTGTGTTCCCATTCTTCCTCCTATATCGCTAATTTTCTTTTTGATGGTGGCTCAATGTCATTAATTACAAATGAATTAAACCATATTTCTTTTTTTATAATTTCCTTTATGTCGTCCTCGTCACGTTCAATATAAAACTTTTTCAAAATGCTTTCATCGGTCCATTCTAACTTTATATTTGCAAACAAAACTGCAAATTTCCAGCCAGTCACAGCTAAGTAGTGCTGAACTTGTAAATGATAATGTAATGGCACTTCATCTTTCCAATCTCTCTCAAACTGCTTCCAGTTCATGCATCGTGCCGTTTTTATTTCCAGCACTCCCTTTTCCTTGCTTGCTTTATTTTTTAATACACCATCTAAATTTGCAGCCATAAACGGATATTTTAGAGATACAAGTGTTTTATCAAGTGTCTTAACTTCAAATTCAGGATATTGCGATTCAAAAATCCCTCTCAAATGTGGCTCTTGCAATATTCCGTTTTTTACTGCTGGAACATCGCTTATATTTTTTTGCTTTTCTCTTCCTGTTTTGATTCGCCACAATTCCTGTATATCTTCATTATAGGGATTATGCCCCATTATTATTGAACAATCTGAGCCACCAATATGCTTTTGCCTTATTCCGTGCCACTCTTCTTCGTTTTTATAACTTATTTCTCTATATTGCATCTATTTTCCCCTCCAGCAATATTTGTTCGATTCTTTCAAATTCTCTATCGCATTCTTCTTGTGTATCAAAATGAATATTAAGAAGTTCATCAGGACACCAAACCTCTATTTTAAATTTATTTTTCGATATTGTATGAAAATTTGCTAAATTATATAAATCACTTTTAATTTTTATCCACATTTTTAAATCCTCCTTTAAAATCTTTAAATCTACTAGGCAGATACCACAGCAATATAGCCACCAAAAACGGAAACGCCACATTGCCTCCTGCTATCCAATGCCCTTTAACTCTGATAACTTCAATCTGAATCCAAATTGATGTCAGTATCAAAATCATCCATTTCATCATATCCTTTGTTGTTATCAATGCTGTTTTCCTCCAGTTCCTTAATTTTTTCTTGATCCATTTCTTTTTCAAGTTGTTCTCTTATGCTCATATCTCCTCTCTTTCTATTTCACAATTTACTATTTTAAATTTATTCTTATTTGCTATTTTTTTGAATTTAACTTTGATTATGTTCTTGTCTTTTGTTTCTAGCTCAAGTATTCTTTTGTCTTTGTCTAATGTGTAAGCCTCAACAGAATAGTATTTGCTAAAAATTGATTTTACTTTTTTGCAATCTGTCCTAGTTCAGCTGTTTTTAAATTATTTAGTTCTTTTATTAATTTCTTATACGTTTTAATCACTCTCCTAATTCTTTTATTTTTAACTTAAATTCTTTAATTTTCTGCAATACATCTTCTTTTCCATAAATACAAGAAACCTCACAGTCTGAATATCTTACAGGCTTAAAGTACTCTTGTGTTTTCTTGAATCCTCTTAACCAGAATCCGTGGCTTGCAAGTTCAATTGTAACTGAAACTTGTGGATTGTTTCCTCTAAGTTTTCTAAATTCCTCTATTGCTTGCTTTTCTTCTTTTTTATATTCCATTTAGCCTCCTAATTTTAGATTTTTAACAGCATTATAGATAAGTTTAATTTGATATATTGATATGCTTTTTTTGTTACCAGACTTGCTTTTAAAGGCTGTAAAAATCTTGTTTATTAATATCTTATCCAAACCCACAACAGTAATTGTTATAGGCTTGGTAAAACATCAATTTATTTCCAGTTCTGATTAAAGAGTAGTGGCTTTGGTTGTTTTTTGTTAAATAGTCTTTTAATCCTGTTTTTTAATTTCTTAGCTTCTCTTTCTTTTTTTACTTTCTCGTTGTTGCTGTTTACAATTGCTAATGCTTCAAATTTCATTTTACATCTCTCCTAAATTAAATTTTCTTTTTCTTCCTGCAATTACACATTTTATTTTTGATACGTTGTGAATCATATCTGATTTTTCCATAATCTTTACCAGATCTTCGTTTCCGTACTCTGATGGGCTTAATTCATATTCATCATATATTCCGTCGTATTCAAAACCTTTTATTTCATCTTCTGTTACATCAGGAATTCTCTTTTTCAGTTCTTTAAAACCGCTTTCATAGTATTCCATTTTTGCTATGCCTTGTTGTGGATAACCAAAACAATTTTCTTCTGCCCATTCTCTTATTATTTTTTTTCTTGCTCTTTCTGCTCCTTCTGCGTATTTTAATCCTTCACTGTAGCTCATTTTATTCAACTCCTCTTGTTTACATTTGACAACGAATTAAGTAAAATTTTTTTGTAAAATTTTATTTACATAGATATTATATATCATTTGTTGTTAAATGTCAACACTTTTTCAAAAAAATTATCAAATGACAACAAAAATATTGTATAATTATAGAAAAAAGGGATGATAGTTATGTCAGATTTTAGAATAAAAGACGAACAATTAAAAGAATTAGGAGATTACTTAAAAAAAGTTAGAGAAAGTAAAGATTATTCGTATGGGCAGGTAGCAGCATACACAAATTTGAATAAAAAGGAAATATTTATGCTTGAAAATGGACAAAAGAAAAAGCCTAATCCTTTTTATTTGAAAGCTTTATCCGCTTTTTATAGAATAGATTTGAGTAAGTTATATAAAATAATTGGGTATATGGATAATGAAGATGGAAGGAGTGATGAAATAGAAGATTATAAAATTGATGATGAAATGTTAAATTTATTAAAATTATTAGATATTAAAAGTCAAAAGAATATTTTAAATGAAATGGTGGAAAAAATTGAATATATAAAATTAAAAAATGGCGACTATAAGGAAGCGGAGACTTTGATACAAAAAGTAAAAGAAAAAATAGATGAATTATAAAAGAAAGGGATAATATGGCAAGACGTGGAAAAAGTTTTACTACTATTTTAAAACAGGCTGCACGCGAGGCGGAAAGAAGTAGAAAACGTGCAGAAAGAGAACGAATTCAAAAATTAAATACAATGAAGAGGGAGCAAGCAAAAGCTGAAAAAGAATATCAAAAACAATTACAGAAAGAATATGTAGAAAGTAATCAAAACTATGCTAAAAAAATGAAAGAAAGTGCTGAAAATCAACGAAATACTTTTTTAGAAATAGCTAAACATATGCGTATAAAAAATAAAATTAGTTTGTTGGATCAGATTAGAGAAGATACATTTGATGAAGAACGTCCAGAAAAATCCGACAAAATTGTATTTCCTAAACCAGAATATAAAGAAACTTTTATGTCAAGAATAATTCCTTCTGTTAAAAGAAAGAAAGAAATGCAATATGAAAAAGAATTAAGAGAATGGAAAGTAAAATGTGAAAGTGCTAAAATAGCCAATGAAGAAAATGCGAAAGCTTTTAATGAAGAATTAGAAATTTGGAAAAAAAGAAAAATTAATTTTTATGATGAACGTGAAAAATACAATAAAAGTGTTGAAGAACTAAATGATAGATATAATAAAAATGAACAAGACGCAGTTGAAACATATTTTGAATTAGTTTTGGATGCAATAGAATTTCCATATGAAGGTTTGGAAGGAGATTATGATTTAGAGTATAACGAGTTGAGTAAAATATTAGTGTTAGATTATGTTTTGCCGAATATAGATGTGATACCAGATTTAAAAAATATGACTTATGTAAAATCACGGGATGAATTTAATGAGACGTATATAACTGAGAAACAAAAAGAAAAAGTGTATAATGAATTATTGTATGGATTGGTTTTAAAAATTGTAGAAATATTGTATTCAAAAGTTGAAAATGATAGTGTGAAATCAATAGTATTTAATGGTTGGATAGAAAATATAAATAAAGCAACTGGAAATGAACAAAGTTTTTGTTTATTAAGTCTACAAACTAAAAAAGAAGATTTTGATGTTATAAATCTAGAACAAGTTGATTATAAAACTTGTTTTAGAAAATTAAAAGGTATTTCAAAACCTAACTTAAATGACTTAGTTCCTGTTGCTCCAATATTGAATATAAATACAGAAGATAAAAGATTTATTGATAATGTTGAAATAGGTGATAAAATAGAGGGTATAAACATAGCAAATATTGATTGGAAAGATTTTGAACACCTAATAAGAGAATTGTTTCAAAAAGAATTTGAAAATGATGGAGTAGAAGTAAAAACTACACAAGCGAGCAGAGATGGTGGGGTTGATGCAATAATGTTTGACCCTGATCCAATCAAAGGCGGAAAATACATAATACAAGCAAAAAGATATAACAATTTAGTAGGAATATCAGCAGTTCGAGATTTATATGGAGCAGTTCATAATGAAGGGGCTACAAAAGGTATTTTGGTTACTACATCAGATTTTGGAGTGGATTCTTATGAATTTGTCAAAGATAAACCTTTGACATTGATAAATGGAAATAATTTATTAAGTTTATTGCAAAAACATAATTATAAAAATGTAAGAATTGATTTGAAAGAAGGAAAATAAAGTATTTATTAATTTTTTTATATAAATGAGGGGTTAATTTTGGTTCATTAAATTATTAGAAGGAGGATAAATGGTGAGACGAAAAGTTGTATCTATCTTATTGACAACATTTTTACTATCTACTGTAAGTTTTGCACATAAAGGAAGAACGAATAGTAAAGGTTGCCATACAAACCGTAAAACCGGTGAATATCATTGCCATAAGAAAAAATAATAATTTTTTAAGAGCTTTTAAAAAGGCTCTTTTTTTACGTAAAATTAAATTTTTATATTCGTTGACATTTAACAACAGATGTGATATAGTTTTAACGAGGTGATAGTATGGCTAGAAAATATAAAAAATCAAATGAACACCCTGAATTTGCTAGATTTAAATATTTGATAGAAAAGAATAAATTGACGATAGATGAATTTTCTAAAAAAATTGGGTGTTCAAGAAATGCAATTTATAATTTTTTTAAATGGGATAGGAAAAAACAAATCCAGCAAATTTTTAGAAAATTAAATTTTTTTGATTAATTTGTTGTTAAAAGGAAACGGATTAGTTGTTATTTGATTTTTTTAAGATAATAATCAAATTAATTAATTCAATAATTTCTTTTAATTTTTTATCATTATTTTCCATAATAATTACTCCTTTCGTTAAAGATGTAATTATTTTAATAATGATTAAATTACAATTCAAAAAGAAAAGGAAGGAGGTGTGAGATGGATAAAGCAAATAGATGTCTGAAAACAAAAGATAAAATAGAAAATGACAAAGCATTAAAAGGAGTTTGTGTTTTTATAGTTGATCCACAAGGAAATAAGATAGGTTATATCATGGTCAATCAAGAATTAGAAGTTATGGATAGATTAGAAAAAGGATATAAGGTAAACGGGGAATAATTCTCCCCGCAAATTATTAAGGTTTTATTACAGAAACACTAGCTTTTACATTGCCGTTTGCTACTATTACGTACCAATGGTCATAATGTGGAATAAGAATTTTAACTGGAGACTGTTTATAATGTCCACCATAATATTTTACACGTTTCCCATTTTTATAATTTGATAGATTAGTGTAATTGACAAGCATAACATCACATTCTGTTCCTGTTAGGCTGATTTCTACAATATTACCTTGAGATAAGTGTTTTAAATCAAAAAGTAAATATTTCAAAATAATCTTCTCCTTTCTAAATTATATATTTTAGAAGATACCGGCAAGTAAAACTTTAAATATATAATTTCAAATTTAATTTATTCTATTTTGTTAGCACTCTTTGTATGATAATGCTAACATAGTTAGCATATCACAATTTTTGGTGTTTTTCAAGGAGGAAAAAATGTTTAAAGAATTTTTAAAAAAATGTCTGAAATATGGAAATTTGCATATTTTAGAAGAAACAGGGGACAGGGAAAAGATTAAGAGGATTAGCAAAAGGCACGGCAAAGTAACTGAAGCAAGTGTATTGCTATTTGATTCAGGAACAAAAAGGACTACGATAAACGAAATATATCTTAACAGTCAAGGATATTTTATAATTCGAGATCAGAAAAGATTGAAATTGGAAAAATTTAAGTAACAAAAAAAGCACTTCAAAAAGTGCTTGAAAAGAAACTTATGAAATACTACATAATTATTATAGCATAAAGATGTTAAAAATACAATATGTAGGGAGAGGAAAATAAAATGGAAAAACCTAACTATTTCGGCATATTGCCAGCGAATGTGAGGTATGATAAGAATTTAAAACCTATGGAAAAGATTTTATATACAGAAATTTCATCTTTGACAAACAAAGACGGATATTGTTATGCAACAAATTCGTATTTTTCTAAATTATACGAAGTGCATAAAAATACTGTTGGAGCTTGGATTAACAATTTAGAAAAACAGGGCTATATAAAGACGGTTTTAATTTACAAAAAAGGCACTAAAGAGATCATTGAAAGACGTATCTATATCAATCAAAAAATTGATACCCCTATCAATGAAAACGTTGATACCTATCAACAAAAAGATTTAGAGCCTATCAATGAAAATGTTGATACCCCTATCAATGAAAACATTGAGGAGAATAATACAAGTATTAATAATAAAATTAATAATATATATTTATATAAGGGCAAAGAATTTGAAAAAGCATTTTCAGATTTTAAAATTATGAGAATTGGTAAAAAAGAACCTCTATCAAAACCAGCAGAGGATTTAATTTTGATGAAGCTCTATAGGTTGGCAGGGAATAATGAGCAATTAGCAATAGAAATATTAAATAAATCGACTATAAACAGCTGGAAAGATATTTTTCCACTAGATAAAAAACAGGGAGGAAATAACAATGGCAATAGCAAGTCTTGGAGAAATAACAGCCAAAAAGTTGCAGACAAGCACAATGTCAAAATTGACAGATCAAATGACGGCTGGTAATAAATCATATATGGCAGAAACCGTAACTAGAAGTGAGTTTAAAAAATCAAATAGAGTTTCAGATATTCCGATTTTCAAAAAAATATCTAAAGTTGAAGATGACGAAATAGATAATCGGTTCAAAAACTCTAAAGTAATAAATAAAACAGAAAAAGAATTTAGAAAATCGTTTTATAACTTCTGCAAAAACTTTAAATACATAAAAGGCACTGGTTCAGGGATATATATGTCAGGGGATGAAGGGACAGGAAAAACATATTATACTAACTGCATTTACCACGAACTTTGCGATAAATACGTGGTTTATAAAACGTCGTTACAGGCACTTTTGGATGAAGAAGCAGATAATTTTAAAAATCCGAATGTCAATAAAAATTTTGTTTTAGACAGATTTGAAAGAGCTGATTTGGTTATTTTTGACGATTTAGGAAATGAAATGATTTCAGACTGGATGAAACAGGAACTTTATAAGTTTTTTAGTTACTTATGCAAGCACAGAATATCGTTTATTATAAACACAAATCTAAATGATGACCAGCTAAAGGATTTTATGAGAATAAACGGAAGTGCAAAACTATTTAGTCGAATACGTGGAAGATGCAAATATTACAAATTTGAATGGGAAGATAGACGGATAGATGAGTGCAAGGAAATTTGGGATAAATATTATTAGGAGGATAAATGAACAGTTATCAAGACGAATTAAAGAAGGTATTATTGACTTACGATATGGACAAAATAAAAGAATTTATGCATAAACATAACAAAAATATGCCGAGAAATAACTTGGCTTTTTGGGCAGGAGTACACAAAGGAATATGTAATTTACCAAACTGCACAAACGAAGAAAAAGAATTTTCGAGAAACTGGTTAAAGAAACATGGATTCAAGGAAGAAATATTTTAGGAGGAAAAATGCGAAAATATACCCCTTGGACGACGGAAGAACTCGAAATATTAAAAATATTAAGGCTGGAACAAGAACTTTCGTATAAGGAAATTGCGAAGACATTAGGGCGAAGTATCACATCTTGTCATAATGCTGCAATTAAATATTTTAAATTAGAATTGCAAGAAAAACGGCAAGAAAGAAAGCAACAGAATGAAAAGATTTTAAAATTATGGGAGAGTGGATGTCAAAAAAATGGAATATCTGAAAGATTTAACAGGAGCATTGGCTCAATCTCTGATTTTTTAAGATACACAAACGGTACTTGTTGTTTAGAAAAAAAGTGGTTGGTTAAGAATAAATCTAAAAAATGGACAGAAGAAGAAAACAGAATAATAATTCGAAATCAGCCAATCGAGCTAAAAAAAATTGCTAAAAAATTAAAAAGAACAGAACAAGCAGTATTTCAGCAGATTAGAAATTTAAGAAAAAAAGGATTTGATATAAAAATAAAAAAACGAACAATAAATAGAGAATTTGTAGAATATTGTTTCGTAAAGAACGGAGGATAAATGCAAAATTTAAAAAGAGAAAAAGACAGGCTAAGCATTGAAAACGACAGCTTAAGAGAGGTAAATGCGATACTAAACAGGAAAATGATGGAAATGGCAGAAGAAATAAAACAAAATGGTGTTCAGATAGAAGACAATAACAAAAGAATCAGACAGATTGAGAAAATGATGAAAGTTAAGACGAAAGGGGAGAAATGATAATACAAGATTTGAAAAACAATAATAAAAAGTATTCTGTAATTTATGCCGATCCACCTTGGCAAAAGAAAAAAGGTGGATTAAGAAAAAGTCGTCCAAATCAGTCAAGGAACTTGGATTATAAGACTCTTTCTATTGAAGAAATCAAAAATATTCTTTCTAACGTTAAAGCAGAAGAAAAACATAATTTCTTTGTATGGACTATTGATGAGTTTCTATTTGATTGTGAAAATATGATGAAAGAACTTGGGTATAGCTTACACGCTAGATTGATTTGGGACAAGCAAAACGGCATTGCTCCAGCATTTACAATTAGATATTCCCACGAATATCTTCTATGGTTTTATAAAAAAAGGAATATATTAAAACCAATTTCTGAAATGAGAGGTAAATTTACAACAGTTTTTAGAGAAAAGTCAACAAAACACTCTAAAAAGCCATTAATAGCTTACGAGATAATTGAAAAAATGTTTCCAAATACCGAAAAAATAGAATTATTTGCAAGAAACGAAAGGGAAAATTGGGATAGTTTTGGGGACGAAATATAAATTATATATATAAAATCAGGAGGAAATAAAATGTTAGGAAATAACGTAGTAGACTATATGATAAACAGCTGTAAAGGAGCATACAATTTAGAGAATGCAAAATTAATTAAAAAGAATGTGGAAGATAAGAAAGTTCAGTTTGTATTTAAACGTTCGGACTTAAAATTAAACATCGAGTTTGCAAATGATAAGATTTCAGTAATTATATATAATAATTTCTTGACTGATTCACAAAGGGAAAATGTAACAGAATCTGAATATTGCACAAGACTGAATGAAATGCTTGAAATAACGGATATTGATGATATGAATAAACTTGATGAAATTTCAAGAAATATTATCAAAAAAATAAATTCAGAAAAATTATTTGGAGAAAATTCAAAGGAATTATTACTGAATAGGGAAGATAGAGAAAAACTTGTAAAAATAAAAAGATTTTTCGGAGCAGAGCCGCAGCTGTTGAAACTTTACGAGGAAATCGAAGAGCTACAGGAAGCTCACAAAAATTGGCGTAAATCATTTTATAAAGACAACAGTAATATGATTGAAGAAATAGCCGACTGCTTTGTTATAGCACTACAAGTAAACAAAGTAAAAATGATTAAAAACGTTATTAAAGGCTTAGTTGACAATACTAAAATTTTTAAAACTGAAATGATTGAAAAAATCATAAGAATGATTAAATTTAAAATCAATCGTACAGTTGAAAGAATTGAGAAAGGACAATACGGAACATACAAGATTGAATATAAAACCACTAAAGCGACACAGAAAGGCGTGAGCGAAGAAAAAAACGAACAGCCAATAAATTCCCCAGCGAAATCATTTAGCGTTGCAGAAAGCAAGAAACAGAGCCGTGAGGAAAAGGAGAAAGCTAGAAAGGAAAACAAGGTTTTTGAATTTGTGAAAAAGAATGAGCCATATTACTATAGGTCAAAAGAGGTGCAGTCTGGTACAAAAATACATCCAACTGAATGTACAGAAATAGTAAGAGAATTGATTGACAGAGGGAAAATAACAATCATAAAAAAAGGAAAAGACGGAATATACGGAGCAACACTTGCAACAATTCAAGAGGCGGAGGTTGTTAAATAATGGCAACAAACGCAGGGAAAAAATTTGAGGAAGATTTTAAAAATAGTGTTAATACTGATGAAATCTTTTTACAAAGACTAAAAGACGGAACAACAGGGACTGTTAACGGGCAGATGGTTAGATTTAAAAATAAAAACTTATGTGATTTTATACTCTTCAGGGACGGCTTGCTCGTCCTTGTGGAGCTGAAAAGTTTTTTAGGCAAATCAATGCCATTCACAAATATAAAAGACACGGTTGATGAACAGCAGACATTTTTGTACAATTTACGACTTGAGGCAAAGAAAAAGAATGTAAAAGCGTATATGATACTTAATTTTAGAGATTTGTCAGAAACTTATGCAATAGATATTCACAATTTTGATGAATTTTACAAAATGACAAGTAAGAAAAGTATCAGCATAGATGAAGTGAGACAACTTGGAAAACAGTTATTTCAACAAAAGAAAAGAACAAGCTACAGATATGAAATTGATAGTTTGTTCAACTAGGAGGCAATAATGGGAAAAAGATTGGCAAAAGATAGAGTGAGGGCAATTTTAAATGATTATCCTGAAACACGGAACGCTGAAAATCCAGATACATTTGTTATGTGCTTAATATTAGTTGAGGACGGAATAATAACACAAAATCAGGCGACAAAAATATACGACGGATATTCAATTAATAACATAGTTAAAAGTCGCCAGAAAATCCAAAATTCGGATAAAGAGTACGAACCTAACGAGGAAACTAAAAAGAAAAGGTTTGTAGGATATATAAATTTTAGGCACGCTTGGCGGAAAGGAAACTTGGATGTCTAAAAGAATGAGTAGGGAAAACCAAAAACTGATTTACTGGTTCATAGACTGCTATGCCTACAAATTAAAAGGCGTGGATATAAATTGGCAGACTAGCAAGCAAAAGCCTGCCATTTCTGATTATTTTTTATACAAGGCAAAGGAAGACTTGAAAAAACTTTATATCAGGCATAGTGGCAAGAATATAAAGGGATATGAGCCTTTCAGAAATATGGAAAGCAAGCTGAAAGACAGAATCGGAAACATAATTGACAAGAATTACACAAAAGAAAGCAAAATCAATATAATCACAAACGATTTAATGGATTTTGTAACTGATGAAATTCAAATGCTGTTTATCAAACTGAATGATACTTTTAGCTTGGCACTTAAATTAATGAGTAATGTCGAGGCTGTGGCATTTACCAATTTCCTTTTTGACTATTTTTTGCAGAATGATATTGATATGTGGCAAGAGATACACGAACTATACAGGCAACAGGAAAACAGGAATTGGGTGTACTGGATGTTGAAAAAGAAAATATGTGTTATTACAGGAAAGCCAAATGCACAATTAGCACATATTTCAAAAAGTGCTGGAGCATTAGGCGGTTATAAATACGACAAAGGTGTAGGGAACAGTTATTTACCTTTATCAATGGAGTGGCATATAGGAGTAGATCACGGAGTTGGTGGTGGTAGAAACAAATTAATGGAAAAATTGAAAGAGTTGAATATAGAGCCTTTTGAAATAAAGACAGATGAAGAAGTTAAGGAATTGAAGAAAATATATAAAGGGCATTTTAAAGGATTTACAGAAAAATAAAGTTCAGTCACAGAAAGTCGTTTTAGCTGTAACAACAGCTTGAAATGTAGTGTTTATAAGAAAAAATGATAGTCGTGAAAAGTCAATTGGATTAGAAAATTGCTGATGTCAGCAAAATGGTATAAAGAACGTTTGGACGGTGTAGGGAAAACGATAAATTAGGAGGATTTGAAATGAAAAAATTATTATTAACAGTACTTTTAGTAATAACTATAAGTTGTAGTACATATTACGAGAAATTTCAACAAGAGTGCAGGCAATATAAAGTTGTTAAAAAGTTAAAATCTAAATCAAGTGAAAAAGTGTATCTAAAATTTGAAAATGGCAGTATATATGAGGTATCGCCGATAATGAAGTACGAGGATATAGAAGAAAATCATAAATTGAAGAAATGTGTTTTTTAGAAAAAGTTTTAGAAATTAGGACAATGACAGTTGAATATTAACTATGGTAAAACTAAAACATTTATTTTTTTTAAGTTTTATTTGAAGTATGGAAATATTTTTATTTATTTTTTCTTAGAGATAGTGTATAATATGCAAAAGTACTATTTTAGGAGGAATTATGAAAGAAAAATACCTATTTTTAGATACGAATGTATTTATAGATTGCAAATATAATATACCTAAATTAAAAGAAATGCTAAATTATTCAAAAGAAAGAGGATGGAAATTTTCGATTTCTATGTATACATTATTAGAATTAAAAGCTAATGAAAAAACAAGAAATATTATAGATTTTTTGTGCAAAAATTTTTCAAGAATCTCTATTATTAAAACGGAAATAAAAGGAATGGATATGACTCTCTATGAATTAAAAAATATAAAAAAGGTTGGAAACGAGAAATTTTATAAAAGAGAAAAAAAAGAATATGAAATGAAATGTATAATGTATTTCTGTATACAAATAGCAATAATATTTAAAGATATTTTCGTTTCTGAAAAAACTTTTGAAAGAAAATTTGAAGACTTATTAAAATATAGAAATACAAAAACTTTGGAAGAAGATAAAAAATTTGTAAATGAATATTTAGAAAAAATAATAAAAGAAATCTTATTATTTTATAACGGAACAGAAGAACTTGATAGACGAACAAAACAAAAATTGAAATCTAAAAAAGAAAAGTTAAAAGAAGAATTGATAACAAATATTCAAAAATCAGATATAAAAAATCAATCTAGTTTTATGATAAAAGTAACTTTAGAAATTTATCTAGATATGGTTTATAAAAAAATATTTAATAAGAATGAAAAAATTGATAAAAATAATTTTTTTGACATATTATTTATTAACTTGGTGGAAACTAAACAAATGATAAATGGATTAAAAAAATGATTAAAAATTATGGGTATACTGAGACATCTAAATATAATGAATATATAATTTTAGGATTACCTAATGTAGTAAGAGAAGAAAAACTTACTTCTGAAGTTTTAGAAAAAATGTGGGAAGGACATATTAAAAAAAATAAAATTAATTATTAAAAAGACCAATTCGTTTGGTCTTTTTGATTACAAAAAACGGAAAGGAAAATAAAATTAAATGAACGAAAAAGACATAGACAGAATAGCAGATAAAATAATAGAAAAAATGAAAAATGACAGGGAAATAAAAACAGAGAAACAACTAACACCATTTCAAAAGACAGAAAAATTATTATCCGAGTTATCTTTACTGAAAGGTGCTATTGATTCTAAAAATATGCTTATAGAGGATTTGAAAAAAGAGGGTATATCAATTCAGAAAAAGAAAATGGAAGTTAATGTGCAGGCTAGTAAGGTGTATTTATCTGAACTGGAGAAAGTGGAAAACAAGATAGAGAAATTACAGGAAGAAATCGCAAGGATAGAAAACGTGGTTAATATGGTTGAGAGGGCTTTGGACACGATTAGGAACAACAAGCACTATGATATAATAGAAATGAAATACTTTGATGAATTAACATTTGAGTATATAGCTGAAAAATTAAATATAAGTGTTATAACTGCAAAAAGATATAAAAATAAAATGATTAGACAGTTACAACTAGTTATATTTTCAGATGATGTGATAAAAAATATATTAAATTGAAAAATGATACTTTTTTGATATTGTATATAATTTTTAATATGTTATAATATGTTAAGATGAAAGAGTATGAGTTAAGGTACTTGTCATTGAATCCTTGATTTTATATAAATAGTGATGTGTTCGTAGTGTGGCGAGCAGGATAAATTAAAGAAGTATACGACAAGACTGGTTTCTGAAAATGGAACAGTCTTTTTTTGTTGCAAATAAGGAGGTGGTAGCATTGAAATTAAATGCAAGACAGAAGTCTTTTTGTGAGTTTTATGTAGCTAGTGGAAATGCTACTGAATCGGCAATAAAGGCAGGGTATAAAGAAAAGTATGCAAGACAAAATGCACCAAAATTACTACAAAATACTACGTTATCAAAATATATAAAAGAATTACAGGAAAAAACAAAAACAAGCAGAATAATGACAGCGATTGAGAGACGAGAGTTTTTAACAGAAGTTATTAAAAATGGAAATGAAAAGGTACAGGATAGATTAAAAGCATTAGACATTTTAAATAAAATGGACGGCGAATATATCGAGAAAATGCAGTTATCTGGACAAGTGAATACCAATCCGCTTTCAGGGCTTACTACCGAGGAGTTAAGAACATTAGCTGGTGGTAAGAATGGATAAAATGGAAATGATAAGATTAGAAGCTGTTAAGGAATTATCTCGTAGAAATTTATTGGATTTTCTTATTTTTGACGGAAACGGAAGATATAATAATGCAAGTCACATACAATTTTTGACGGATAAAGCACAGCAATTTGTAGAAGATGTTAAGAGTGGTAAAAGTCCACGATTATTTATTAGCATGCCACCACGACACTCAAAATCTGAAACTATGACTAAAAAATACCCAGCTTGGGTAATTGGGAATAATCCTGATTTTGAAATTATAATTGCAAGTTACTCAATGGATTTGGCAAGAGATTTTGGGAAAATAGCTAGAGATACTTATAGAGAGCATAGCAAAAGCGGTACAGGAATTTTTAACACTGTTATAGATAGAGATAAAAGTGCTGGTGATAACTGGGGGATTTTAGAACACAGAGGGGCTGTTGTCAGTACAGGAGTAGGTGGAAGTGCAACAGGTAAAGGGGCACATATTGCAATTATAGATGATCCGTTTAAAAATAGGGAAGACGCAAACAGCAGATTACAGCGTGATAAGGTTTGGGCTTGGTATCAATCAACTATTCGTACAAGGTTAGCACCTGGAGGTGGAATAATAATAATTCAGACCAGATGGCATGAAGATGATTTAGTTGGCAGAATAGTCAAGGAAATGGAAAATGGGACTGGAGAAACTTTTGAAAGCATCGTTTTACCAGCTATTGCAGAAGAAAATGATATTCTTGGAAGAAAAGTAGGCGAGCCATTATGGGAAGAACGATATGGAATTAGTGAACTGGAAAATATAAAAAAAGCAATAGGAAGCCGTGAATTTTCAGCATTGTATCAGCAAAAGCCGCAAGTTGAAGATGGGGGATTGTTTAAGCGTCAGTATTTTAAATATTTTGATGTGAAAAATGATTTTATTATAGCCGATGATAAAAATGTTAATATCAAAGACTGCTTTTATTTTCAAACTATAGATACAGCAATGAGTACACATAAAAATAATGATTTTACGGCAATAGCAACATTTGCTTGCGACAGGGAATGGAATTTATATTTAGTTGATTTAATGCTTGAAAGATTAGAAGTACCAGACCAATGGAATTTAATTAAGCAGTATAGACATAAATATAATTTACGATTCCAAGCGATAGAGAGTAAGAGTAGCGGTATAGGAATAATGCAGCAGGCAAAACGTGAAGGTATGCCGTTAAAAGAATTAAAAGCAGATACAGACAAGATGACTAGAGCATTAAACATTTCAGTTATGTTTGAAAATGGCAAAGTGTTTTTTAATAAGAAGTTGGAAAAATTGTTGGAATTGGAAGAGCAGTTGTTAAAGTTTCCGAACGCTGTACACGATGATGCTGTCGATGTATGCAGTTATGCTGGAATTGTTATAAATGATTTAATACAAAATTCAAAAAGATATATTAGAAAATTCATAAGTGTATAGAAAGGAGGAAACGTGAGTATCAGGGAAAACGTAGTAAGTGCGTTAGTAAAAGAGATAATATCATTAGGTTCAGTTTCAAGCGGAGAACAGAACATTGATGATAAATTATTGGAACAAATGTTAAAGGATATGGATATTGCTCAGGCATTACAGCTTATGACACAAACGGTTACATCTAAAGAGTGGAAAATTGAAACAGATGTACCAGAATATGTGGAAGTTGCCGAGAACATTCAGCGACGTTTGAACAATCTTAATATATCAAAGTTACTGGAAAATATTTTGAGAGCTGAAATATATAAGAAATCAATATTTGAAATAATATATGATAAAGATAACGTAGGAAATACAGTAATTAAAGATTTAATATTGTTGCCAAACAAGTATATAAAGCATGATAAAGATAGCGGTTGGGTTGTTAAAACTCGTGATAGCGAAATTGCGATTGCGAGTGAACCTAGCCGTTTTTTAGTTTGCGTTAATGAAGAGCGGTTAGATAATTTGCAAGGGAGCACGGATTTGTTGCCACTTGTTCCTGTATTTACAGCTAAGGAAAGGCTGGAATCGAAATTAAATGCAATTATTGAAAAATATGGAGATATAATTACAGTATTTGCTTATGAGCCATCCACCGAAACAGATCCACCAGAAGTTGTTAAGGCAAGACAAAAAGATGTGGAAGCACAGGCTAAGGATTTAAAGGCTGCAAAAGGTAAGGATGTGCTGGCTGTCCCAAGTGCTGGAGAAAAATCATTGGACGATTTTATAAAATTCATAAAGCTGGATGATTTGAAGCCTGAAATTTACCAGGAACTGTTAAACGAAAAAGCGAAATCGGTGCAAAGATATTTACTTGGAAGTACGCTTGTTGTTGGAGTGGACGGAAATAGCGGGAACAGAGCATTGGGGGAAGTTCATAAGGAGCAACAGAATTATAAGATAGAATCCAAAGTTAAAAAAATTAGGGACTGGATTCAAAAGTTAATAGAGATAGATGCACAGCTTTATGGATATGATTCAGGGAACTTTTACTTTAAATTTGTGGAGGAAATAAATGAAACAGAAACTCTTGAACTGGAAGATAAAAGAACGAAAACTATATCAGAAAAAGTAAATTATATAGTGAAAATATCTGAAAGTGGTTATGCCTTTACAAAAACCAAAATAGCCGAGATATTAGGTGTCAAGGAAGCTGATTTAATAGAAGTTGAAAAAGAAAGTAGCAATTTAGAATTTGCCAAGACTAAAAAAAAACTGAATATTAACAAAATAAATCAAAAACGTAAGTTGATTGAGAAAAATCAAGTACGATTTGATAAATTTATTGATAACAATTTTAAGAAATGGCAAAAAAATGTATTAAAAGCTATTCGTGAAAAGATAGAAAAGGCAAATGATATTTCTGATTTATATAATTTGGAGTTTGATTATGATAATACACTAGAAGATATGTTGTTAATGTCAATGTTGCAAGGATTTGATAACGCTGTTATGATTGATAATGAAATTGTGGAATTTTCAAATACTAGAACTACAACAAGAAATGCAGCACTTGATAATTTCTTGAAAAAACATCCTGCTTTGTATAATGATATCGAAAACGAAATGGAGTATGCACGACAAAAATACTTTTGGATTAAAAAAATCACAGATGTAAATGTTACTGAAAAGATTTTTAAACAAATGTCAAATACTCTTGAAAATGGTCAAACGTTTAAAGAGTGGAAAAAAGACGTGGATAACATTTTATCTCAGAGTGGGTTAACATTAAATGAGGGATATTTGAAAACAGTATTCAGAACTAACATGAATCATGCTTATAATGCTGGAATATATATGAAAATGGATAAATACAAGGAACGTTATCCATATTATCAATATTGTGGAACGTTGGACGGCAGAGAACAGGAACATACAAGGGAGCTGAATGGGAAAATATTTAAGATAGGAACACCTGAAGCCGATAAATATTTTCCACCAAACGGATTTAACTGTAGGTGCTACACAGTATCTTTGACAGCGGATGAGGTAAATCCTGATGAAGTTGTAGGTAACGGAGATATAAACCAAGATGTAGGAAGTTTTGCTGGTAATATTGGAAATAATGAGTATATAGCAACGCTTGAAAAGAATTATAAACAAAAAGTAGATACATTTGCCGATAAATATGATATTCCTGATTTTGTACTTACTAAACCATTGAAAAAAGACGGCAACAGTAGTATAATTGATACAATAAAAACAGTAAAAGAAGCAAATAATTATGCTGAAAAAGTATTAGGAGTTAAAGCTGATTATACAGGTATTGATGTACGTTGTGCTAATGAGTGGAATCGTGGGCTTGCAGCTATGAAAAATAAATATCCAGAAGTTGCAGAACAAATTAAATTCGTTGGAAGTATGCAAAAGAGAAATGAATTATTGAAAGCAGAATTAAAAAATTATGCTAAGAATAATAAATTGGCAAAAGGAACTAAAGAATTGCTTGATTATGTTTTAGGAAAATTGAATATAAAAAGTAATCGAACAGCGGAATCTTTTCATGTTACTAGATTAGGAAATAATCCAGATGAGAACGAAATTATAAAAATAGTAAACAAGTATGCTGGAATATCATTGAACTCAAACTATTATAATAATTATGACAATGTTATTGCTGAAAGAAAAAGACAAGTAACTAACGGATGGAAACCTGTTGGCTGTGATACGATGAAATCTATTTTTGATCATGAGTTTGGACATCAAATTGATAAATTACTGGGTATTTCTAAATCCAAAGATGTAAAAAAATATTTTGAAACCAATAAAACGGTAATATCAAAAAATCTTTCCAAATATGCAACTGTAAAAGTCGAGGAATTTATAGCTGAAGCATGGAGTGAATATAAAAATAATCCAAAACCACGAGAAATTTCAAGAAAAGTAGGTAAATTTATAGAAAGGTCGTGGAAAGAGTGGCAAAAGAAAAATTTATAAAGGATTTGGAAGAGGCTTTAAATAGAGCTGAAGAGAGAGGTTTTGAGCCAGAAGAAACTCAGGAAGAAAGAAATGCGAGATTTGATAAAATGACACCAAAAGAGAAAGCGGAAGCAATAATTGCTGAAGTATTTGAGTTTAGTGGTGAGGGATTTTTAACAGAGGAAGAAGAGAAAGAGTGCACATACGAATAACAAGAAAGGCTAATTACAGTTATTAATTTAGCTGTGATTTTTTTATGAAAGGAATTATTATGAGAATTAGTATAACAACCAATCTCGATAGTGTAAGTACAAGTTTTAAGGGAAAACTGAGGAGCATTAATAAAAATGAAATGCTTGAAGAAGTGGCGTTCTATATGGAAAATGAAATGCGTAAAAGATTTGATACTGAAACTGATTACGAAGGGAATGCTTGGGAAAAATTAAAGTTGAGAAAAGGAAAAATCCTAAGTGATACAGGAGCACTTAAAGGTTCTTTGGGAATAGCTAAAATAGAGGGAAATAGTGTTTCTGTATTTAGTAATTTAATTTACGCAAAGGTTCATGATGAAGGTGGAGTTATCAAAGCTAAAAATGTCAAGGCTCTACATTGGAAAATAGGAAAAGATAAATATTTTGCCAAGTCTGTCACCATTCCTAAGCGTCAGTTTAGTGGCGTAAGTGATAAGAACAAACAAGATTTGGTAAAAATCATTAATGATTATTTTGTAAATAAGAAATTGTTTTTATAAACTATGTATATAAATTTTAAGTTCGGTTAATAGCCGAATTTTTTATTATATAGAAATTTTAAAAGAAAGGAGGAATAAAATGCCATTTGTATTATTTAAAGCTGGGGATTATGGAACAAAAGGGAAATGGAGTAATGAGCAATTATCTAATCTTATAAATAATAAAAAGGAATTGGACGTAATTCCGTTTCATACAAGTGAATTTACAAAACTGGGAATGCTTAGAAATGAAATACCTGTTATCGGTAAGTTTAAAAATATTTCTGTAAAAGATGACGAAATAATCGCCAATGATGTCGAGATATTTAATAGAGGAGAGTTTAAAGATAGGAAAGTAGATAGGTTATCTGTAGAAATAGAAAATGGAGAAATAACACGTGTAGGAGCGTTGCCTGTAGGAGTAGAACCTGCTGTAAGTAATAGCGGGAGTTTTGCAAACGGTGAGTTTTCACAGAGCTTTGAAATGGATTGGATTAACCAAAAAAATATAATTGAATTTACTAATAATAAAAATAATGATGGAGGAAATGGTGAAATGAATTTTGATGAAATATTAAAAAAATTATTGGAATCAGATAGCGAAGATAAGATAAAGGCAGTCAATGAAGTGTTAAAAACACTACCAAAAGAGGAATTACAAAAAATTGAAATTCCTAAAGATAAAGAGCCTGAAAAAACAGAAGATGAAATCAGAGAAGAAGTTAAAAAAGAATTTGCAAGAGAACAAGAAATAAAAGAATTTATGTTAAAAAATTCTAATAAAATAACTCCTGCTTTAAAGAAATTAGGGATTGAAGAGTTTGTTAAACAGTCTTTGGCTAGTAATAACGGAGTTATTGAATTTTCTGAAAATGGTAATAGTCAAACAGTAAAATCAAGTGATATTTTATCTAAGTTATTTGAAAATTTACCAAGTTATGGCGGACATAAACCATTAGAATTTGGCAGCAATGATGATAATATCTCAAGACAGCAGCAAATGATAGCTGATGAAATAGCAGGATATAAGGCTAGAAATGGCTTAAAATAATTTAAAGTAAAGGAGTAATAACAATGAGAAATAGAGTTAAATTTTTAGGTAAAGATGAAAAAAAAGACATTGTACTGAATGAATTTATACCAAGAAAAACGGTAACATTGGCACAAGGTGAAGTTATAAAGTATGGACAAGCATTAATTTATGATACAGCTACTGGGAAATATAAAAAGTATCAATCTGGTACGCCTGGAGGCAAATTGCCGAAAACTTTCTATGTTGGTATAGATGAAGATGTAGATGCAACAAGTGAGGATTTAAAGATACAAGTTGTAAGGGCTAGTGATATTGATGGAACTCTTGTAATTGGAGTAACTGAAACCGATTACGCAGCACTAGATAATTTAGATAAATATGGTATCAACGTTAGATTTGATAATATAAAAAAATAAAAAATAGGAGATGATAAAAGATGTTAAGTGATATTCAATTAAAATTAATGGCATTATTTGCCGTAGTGCAGCCAAAAGTGCAAACGCACTATTTGGATAGATTTGAAAATGCGAATCCAGAATATATGAGTGATAATGAAACTATTCTTTTGAAAGATTTAAATGATTATTTAGTAGAAGCAAGTATTATTGAAAGAGGCAGTGAAATTCCTTTTATAAAGGTGAATGGAATGGAAAGTATTGCAATTACGCCTGATATTGTAGCTGCTTCTTATGAATTAAAACCTATTATGAATAACGGAACGGCAACATTTATTAACGGACAAATGGTTGATCCTCAAAAATATCAAGAGGATAGATTACTTTTAAAATTAAAAAATGCAATTTTAAAAACTAAAGAAAAAATGGCTGCAAACGCTTTCTTACAAGGAAAGTATATTCAAGCAAACTCACAAACTGAAATTGATTTTAAATTTGATAGAGCAATTGCAAAAGATGCTAAAAAAATTGATAACTGGGTTACTTTTTTCTTTGATATAATTGATGATTACGAAAGAAAAAACGGGGTAATGCCAGACAGAATTGAGTTGGGAAGAACTTTATTTGACAAGTTAATTAAAAATAATGAGTTTATTGAGATTGCAAAGGCTTATTCAAATTCAATCGGGCTGTCTGCTGACGAAAAGCAAGTTTATTTAGATTTATTAGGTCAAAGAATTTCTAAATTGAGAACAGCTCAAGACTTTAATGGTAGAGATATAGCAACTGACAATATGATTTATTTGTCAAATGATAATGCCTTAGTTCCTGTATATGCAGCACTTGAAGCAGTAGATGCAACAGGAAAACCTTTTGTATTTGTTGGACAGGAAATATTAGATGAAACAGCCGCTAATAAAGAGACTGCAAGAGCTAAAATGTTTTGTAAATCAGCATTTGCACCAGTAGTTGCTATTAAAGATTTTATTGTAAGATACGAAATTTCTAATACAGATAGTATTGCTATCGTGCCTAATTCAAAATAGTAGGTGGTAGAAATGTTGGAAAAAGTGGGAGTAGCTTCTGAAAATGGAGTTACTTCTGATACAAAGCTGGATGAAAAACTATTTGAAAAAGTGCCATATATTCCAAAGGTGGTAGCAATTGAAGTTTGCAGATATTCCAAAAGAACGGCACAAGAATTTATTGACTATATTGATAATCAGCTTATACCAGATTGTAAAACTTTTGTAACGGTATTTATAGGCGGAGAGAAGTATAGTTTTTTAGATTCTGATACAAAAAGAATATTGCAGGAGCTTTATGTAGCTTGGAAAATATACGAAAGTTTGGAAAAAGAGAAAATATCAGAAGATAAAAGAGATACGCTTTATAAATTGTTGGAAAGTTTAAAAGGAAGTTCCGAGAACAGTGGTTTAAGTCTTTTGAATGATAATAGATACGGCAGAATTTATAGGTTTTAGGAGTTGATAAGATGTTTGATGTAGTATTTAAAAAATTTAAAGAAAAGTTAAAAAAAGATTATCCTGACTATGAATTTTATATAACAGATGATTTGGAAGCGGAAGATTTTGTAATAAATTCTGTAATATGTGAAATATCCAATATCACAATTAGCAATGCAAAACATTACAATGCTACACTGAATTTTTATATCATAAAGCCTAAAGTACAAGATGATTTAGGAAGTTTTATTTTACAGGCATTAGATATTCAAAAGAAAATACAGGATTTAGATGAGAATAAAAAAATATTTTTTGCACCTAAAATGGAAATGCAGTTTGGGGAACTGAGAGCGAAAGAGAAAAAAGAAACATTAAGGGTATGCTTAATAACGGGGGTATTTGATACATCTTTTCCAATAAAGTATGTAATTGACAATAAAGAGAAATACAAACCTATTGAGCATATATATCTGAATAACGGGAAATAATAACATAAGACTGGATAATTTCAGTCTTTTTGACAAAGGAGAGGATTGGAAATGAATGGAAGTCCAAAATTTGTTTTGGAAATTGAAGAAAGAGCAGGAACTGCAATAGCAAGAAGTGAACAGGGTGTTGTTGGCGTGGTACTGTTTGATAGTACAAAAGACACAGAAAAATACATTTATGTCAGTAGAGGAGACGTATTGCAGACAGACTGGGATAATGACAATTACAATCTTTTAAAAGATTTGGCGTTTGTAGGAAGTCCATATAAGGTTATAGTTCGTAGAGTGAAAGAAGACGCTAGAGATAGCGTAAAAATAACTGACATATTAAGTGATTTAGAAAATGATGTTGACAGCATTGTTATACCAAAAGCTACCGAAAGCGAGACAGATGATTTAATTAGCTATGCAAAAAGTCGACATAATACAGAACTTGGTAAATTGGCATTAGACTTTAATCAGGCACATTTTTTTACGTTTGTAGCAAGCGATAAAGTGCCAGATCATCACGCTATTATAAATAATGGAATAACAGGAGCAGTTGTAAATGGGCATGAATACAGTGATAAGGAATTTGCATTGGCTATAGCAAGTCTAGAGGCAGGGTGTCCTATTTCAAGAAGTATTACAAATATGAAAATGGGATTCTTGGATAAATGTGATATTCCAGCAGAACCAGGTAAAATTACAAAAAAAGGTAAAATCGCGGTTAGCGTTCAACGTGACGACAGCGGTATTAGCTACTATGTAATTAATCGCGGAGTTACTTCATTTATAACACCTGACACAAAAAAACAGCGTAGATTTAGTAAAGTTAAAGTTGTAAGAAGTTTATTTATAATTACTGAAGACTTGAAAAAATCTTGGAATGACTATAAGGGTGCAAGATTAAATGGTTATTTAAATAAAATTGCTTTTTTGAATGCGGTTAATGCTTATACTCAAAGTCTTATGAATCAGGGAATACTTGATCCAGATTATTCAAATACTTTTGATATTGATGTGGAGCAGCACAAGCTGTATTTAATGACAGAAAAAGGTATATCAAGAGACGAAGTGGATAAAATGAGTGAGGCAAGATTGCGTAGAATAAATACGGTTGATGTTGTTTATGCGAAATGCGACGAACTTATGCCGCTTGATTGTATGGAAGACTTTTATGGAAAAGCGATAATTCAAAGTTAGGAAAGGAATGATAAAGAATGGATATATTTAAGGCAAATCAGGTAATTTCTGGCTCGCACGGTACTCTTATGATTGATGGGCAGGTATTTGCAGAAGTATCTGAGGTGAAAATAGAAACAAAAATAGAAAGAAAAGACGTATGGCTCCCCGGAGGACAAAAAGGAGAAAAAATGGTTGGAGCTAGTGGAGAAGGTGTTATTAAAAGATATAAATTAAACTCAAATTGGTTCAAAAAATTTACAAAATTAGCTAAAGGAAACGAAGTATATTTTGAATTATATTTCCAAATAGATGATCCTGATGTAGCAGGAGCGGAAGCTATAAGAATTACGGAGTGTTGGAATAAAGATGGATTTTCTTTGGAAGCTAAACGTGGAGAAGAGATGAATGAAGAGCTAAAATTTGGATTTCTTCCAATAAAACTTAAAGCTGTTGAGTTAATTTAGAAAGAAAGGAGTAAACTATGGATTTAAAAGAATTGCTGAAAAAACGTGAAGAAGCAAGTAAATACAGAGAAGAAAAATCAACAATAGAATTTGCTTTAAAAAGTTACAAAGATACTAAATTTAAGTTAAAGGTTCCTGATTTTCAGGAATTTGTAAATTTATGCACCAAAATGGGCATTACTGACTTTAGTATTGCTAAAAAGGAAATGCAGCGGATATTTACTGAAAAAATCACAAAATCAAATTCTATTATATGTGAATATTTATTTGATACTTTTATAGAGCCAAACTTTATAGAACTTTCTGGAGAATTGATGGCAGAATTGAATGTTCAAAGTCGAGTATCAGTATTCAAAGATTTTTTTAATAACGAAGAAATTTTAGAAATATTTATGCTAGTCGTGAATAAACAAACTGAATTATTTAACGAAAACAAAAATCCTAATATTGTTGAGCTAAAAAAAAAATAGATAAAAACAAGACGGATGTTGAACTTAATGCAATATTTTATTATATGCAAAAAGGCTGGACACCAAAGGATTTTTCAGATATAGAGAATGAAAATATGTGGCATTATTATGTAGTCGCTTATGAAATTGCACAGGAACAGAAACGTGAGGAATTTAACGAATATGCAAGGTTGGGAGTGATGGGATATGGCGGATAATGTTATAGCAATACAGGTAAATGTAGACGGAATAGAAAGTGCTATCTCTCATTTTAATTCGTTATCCGAAAGTTTTGGAAAACTAGCACAGGGAGCACAACAAGGTACAAGTGGTAACGAAACTTTGCAAAATAGCTTGGAAAGTGTAGCGAATGCTGTTAAAGAAGCAACCAGCGGAAATGATGAGCTAGAAAATAGCTTAAGTGAAGTTGCGAACGCTGCAAATGAAGCTGGAGACGATGTAGAAAAATTAGGCGACAGTAACACCAAGGCTTCTGAAAGTGCTGATAAATTATCTGAAAGTTCTAAAAAGGCAGCGGACGGTGCTGAAGATTTAGGTAAGAGTAGTGATAAAACAGCAGAAGCCTTCGAGAAATTGAACACGCTTGGAAGAGATGTGGGAGAAACATTATCAAAATCTTTAGGAAATAAAATACCAGATACTATAAGTAAAATTGGGAATAAATTTAGTGGATTGCTTAGTCCGTTGAAAAAAGTAGGAGAGGCTGGTAAAAAGGCATTTTCATTTTTGGGAGAAAGTATTGGCGGAAAAATCAGTGATATAGGCTCTAAATTAAAAAATCTTTTTAATGTTGTATCTGCGGCTAGTGTTACTGGTGGTGGACTTGGTGCTATAAGTAGTGCAGTTAGTGGACTTGCAGGACTTGCGACAGGTCCTGTTGGTGCGTTAGTCCTTGCTATTGGAGCGGTTACCGCAGCAACAGCTGCATTTAGTGTGAAGGCATTGAAAGCCTCGGCTGAATTTCAACAAGGAATGAATAAAGTTTTTACAATGCTTCCAGGGATTTCAAAGCAAGCAATGGATTCGATGAGCAACGATGTTATAGACTTATCAAATAAATACGGTAAAAGTGCAAACGAGATATCAGAAGCAATGTATCAGGCGTTATCTGCTGGAGTATCACAGGAAAAGGTTAAAGGATTTTTAGAAGTTGCTCAAAAAGGGGCGATTGCTGGGGTAACTGACATTACAACAGCAGTAGACGGATTAAGTTCTGTAGTAAACGCTTGGGGAGAGGATGCCATAAGTGCGGCACAGGCGAGTGATTTAATCTTTACGGCAGTGAAAAATGGTAAAACGAGTTTTGAAGAAGTGGCAGGCAGTATTGCTCAAGTATCGCCTATTGCAAGTGCATTGGGCGTTAATTTTAGTGATGTATCAGCTGCAATTGGAACTTTGACAGCAAAAGGGACACCAACGAGCGTAGTTATGACGCAGATGAAAGCGGCATTTAGTGAATTTTCCAAAGGATCAACAGTAGCGTCTAAAGAATTTAAGAAAGCAACAGGACAATCGTTTCAGGAGTTTATAGCGAAAGGCGGAAATTTACAGACTGCAATGCAGGCATTGGAGACTCATGCTAAGAAAACAGGTAAAAACATCAATGAATTTTTTGGAAGTGTAGAGGCTGGGTCTTTTGCATTATCATTAACGGGAGAAAATACAGAATCATTTACCAAAAATATGCAGGATATGAAAAATTCAAAAGGAGCTACTGATACAGCATTTGCACAAATGGACCAAGGTATAACAGCAAATATGGGAAAAATAAAAGAAAGAATGCATAATACAATGATTCAAGCAGGACAAACACTTACTCCAATGGCTTCTCAAATGCTTCAAGGGATTACGGGAGTATTGCCTACTTTGATAGATTCGTTTTCAGCTTTAGGTGGTTCGTTAATGCCTCTTATAAGTGGTTGGGTTAGTAGTATCAGCGGTTTTTTTCAAACTATACAGTCAAATGGAAGTCAGTTTAGTGCGACGTTTCAAGGAATTGGAAATATATTGACGGTTGCATTTTCTTATATAGGTGCTGTTGTATCAGTTACAGGAGCAATATTTAATGCTGTTTTTGGAGTTATTATTAACTTGTTAGGAAGTTTTATGAGTGCTGCTGGACTTGCTGGCTCACAGGGACAAAATTTTGCAAGTACAATTTCAGGTGCTTTTAGCACAATAGCAAGTGTTGTAGGTGGAGCATTGCAATTTATAATGCCTCTTTTAGTTGGATTAGCACAAATAATTGGAGGTGTGCTTGGATTTGCAGTAAGAGCAATCACAGAATCCTTCTTATTCTTTGGAAAAATTATTTCAAAAGTTGGTGGATTTTTTAAAAAATTATTTGGAAAAGATGATGCAAAACAAGCTACTGAAGCAATAAATGAAGTAAAAAAAGGAATGGAAGAATTGAATGCTGAAGCTGCAAAACCGACTGAAAAACAGGTTGATATAAATGCTCAAATTAACACCCAAATGGCTCAAATGGGAGCGAACGGACAACTTGCAGGTATGAGTATGCAACAAGTACCGCAAGTGGCAACACCTGCACAGCCCCAAACTATAAAATTAGATCCAACGGTAAAAGTTCCTATTGATCCAGCTAGTCTGTCAAATACCCAAATGAAAATTGATCCATCGGCATTTAGCAATGTTCAACAAGCAGTTCAACAAGTTAGCAGTGACATTAAAGGTAATCCACAAGATGCTACTAGAAACAGTTTGCTTGGTGAATTGAAAGCAGAAATGAGTGCACTGAAAGCAGAAATGGCGGCAACTAAAAGTGCTATTGTTGGAAAATTAGGAGAAGTTGTGGGAGCAATCCATGCTATAAAAATTAATGTGAATGTGCCTGCTGCTCCAAGTGGAGATGCAATAGCGAATAAAATTGCAGCAAGTTTGCAGAAAGGATAGGTTATGGGGTTACTAGATTATAAAGTGTATATAAAATTTGATGAAAGTGTAAATTATAAGGACTTGAATTTTTTGGGCAGTAATTCTTTTAATACAATTGATTTTTTAAATCAAAAATTAGGGGATAATAATTTCATTGAAAAAGCCAAAAAGATGCTATCAGATAAGATAAACAGCGTAAGCGGACAAAATCCTATTTTTTCTCAAATAAATGATAAAATGGCGGAACTAAAAGAGTTTTATTTATTCCCAGTACCTCCAAGTGAACTGAAGTTTAAAAGCATTGGTGGCTGGGAAAGCATTGACACAGTAAACGGTATATTAAAGCTCAAAAATAAAAATAAATTGCAGTCTTTGGCTTTTTCTTCTATTATTCCAGAACAGAAATATAATTTTGCAACACATCATTTGTTAGATCCCTTTACTACTTTTTTACTGTTTAAATCGCTAGAGATGTCGGATAAACCTATAAGATTAATTTTAGTTGGAAAATTGGGTAAAGGAACATTGACATCAATTTTAAATCCTGTAGATTTGAATTTTTTAGCAACCGTGAATAAATTTGAAGCCAATTTTGATGTTACAGGAACATTGAACTTTGAAATTGAATTTGAGGAATATCCAGAGTTTAGTGATATCACAGAAGCTGATAATCCAGAAGAAAAATTATTTTACAAGGTGAGTGGATGAAGTATGAAAATAATTGTAACAGATCCTGATGAAAAAAGATATGATTTAACAAGCATTGTAAAAGATAATATACAACTTTCAAGCAGTATTGAAAATATAACAGCTCAAATGGAATTTGAGCTGGCTTACAATTACAGAGAAAATATGCCATATCATACGATTGACTTGGATAAGGGGGCTTATTTTGTGGAACTCTATGATAATGCTGATACATTAATATTTCAAGGTATTATCCCTAAAATTAGTGTTAATAATAAAGGTCCTAAGTTTACAGCATATGATCCAAGTTTTTATATATCACGTATTTCTGAAATATTTCAATTTGATAAACTTCCAGCAGGAGAATGTGTATCAAAAATGCTCAAAGAGTTTGATATGCCTGTTGGAACTATAGAAAACTGTGATGTGAAAATAGATGAGTATTATTATAAAGAAACTATTGCAGATATAATAAAAAAAATTATAGAAACAATAAAAGAGGATAAAGGTGAAAACTGGCATTTTTACTTTAAAGATAATGCTTTCCATTTTTCCAAGAGAAATAGTGATAAATACTTGGATGGAGAAATACAGCCCAAAGAATACCAAGTATATGTTGGAAATGGATATGTAAATATTTTTAACTTTATTAAAGACGCAAGCTATACATCAAGTTTTGAAAATATGAAAAATAGCATAATTGTAGTTGATGGTGATGATGAAAAAATGAATAAGGTTGATACAGCGAAAGATAACGAAAATATTAAAAAATATGGATTATTGCAGTATGTTGTTAAACAGGAGAAAAATAATCAAGATAAATCAGCTAAAAAAGGTAGAAGCAAGGATAAAAATAGTAAAAAGAATGGAAAAGATAAGAAGGACGATAAAAATAAGAAAAATGATAAAGGTAAGAATACAAAAAACTCAAAACGTAACAAAAATACAGCTAAGAAAGGTAAAAAATAATGGCTGGAAAAACTAGAAATTCAAAGCGTGATAGAAAAAGTAAAAAAGATGACAAAGAACCAAAAAATACTAAAGGTAAAAAAACTAATGAAAAAAAGAATTCTGGGAAAAATAAAAAATCCGAAAATTCTAAAACACCTAAAAAGAGTACAAAAAAGCAAAAAGAAAAAAAGCCTATAAAAGCAACAAATGTTTTAAAAGAGAAAAATAAACTTGAGAAAACTTTTACTCTAACTGTTCCAGGAATACCTGTTTTGCGTGCTGGAGATTTATTGAGTATTCCTAAAAACAGTACAGGAATTGCTGGGATATTTGAAGTTAAAAGCGTTAATCATAATTTTAACCAAAAGTACAGCTTTTATGGGATAAATATTTATTTTATGAGTTTAACTTTGGAACTGGTAAAAGAATTAGAAAGCGAGGAATAAGCATGAAAGACAAAGTATTGCAACCTGATGAGGCAAAATATTCTGAGCCTAGCAAGGCATTCGATAATTTAGCTAAAATTTTAAGGAAGAACTTTGACAATCCTGACTGGAATGGTCCTTTCTTAGGAAAAATTGTAAAAGCACCTCCAAACTTGGAAGTTCAAATTGATGAAAGAATAATATTAAAAGCAGACAGAATTGTTGTAGCTTGGGAGAAAGTGGCTGGATATACTAGAGAATTTGAAGTTAAGGGAGATATTGAAATAGATGTAACTGATAGTGAAAATCAAGATTCTGGTGGAAATATTCATAACAAAATAAAAGCAAAAGGAACATATAAAGCCAGTGGAACAAATAAATGGACTGATGAATTAAAGGTTGGTGATGAGGTCATATTAAACGAATTTAAAAATCAGAAAAAATTTTATTTGGTAGACAAGGCTTATTATTATAAGGCAGGTGAGTAGAAATGCTACCTAATTCAGCAATTACAGCCCTTGATACGTATTCTAGTACCAAAAATATTGAATATGACAATTCTGATATTTATTTTGATTTAAAATGGGATTTTAAAAAAGGCGATTTTGTTTATGAAAAAGGGACACCTGTTCTTTTGACGACAAAGAAAGAAATTGTAAAGCAGTGGATTATAAAGTGCTTAATCGTTACTAAAAATGCTTGGAGAGTTTATTACAAGGATGTGTTTCCTTTTGGAGTTGGAATAAATAAATATCGTGGAATAAATCCACTTTATCAGGATTATGCACAGAGTGAAATAAAACGTGAAATATTAACTGCACTTAAAGAACACGAATATATAAAGTCTATCAGCAATTATTATTCAGATTTTAAAGAGGATAGATTGACATTTGAATTTGATGTAATTCTAAAAGATGAGGAAGGAACTCTTAATATTAGTGAAACTTTTGAATTTGACAATCTTTTATAGTGAAAGGAGGTATTTATGGTTACAAGGAAAGATATAGATGTTTATGAGGAAGATATAAACGAACTTGTCAATAATATTTTTAACGGAAGTTTTATGATCAAGTATAGCGATGTTGTTGGGAGTTTTACAGCAGATATTGTAAGGGCGTTTTCAACAGAACTGATTGTACAGCAAAAACTATATGAGGAAATGTCAAAAAATTATAATGTTGCTACTGCTGAAGGGTTGCACCTTGATAGTATTTGTAGTGAAGATTATATTTTTAGAAAAAAAGCAAACGCTGCAACAGGAACTGTTAGAGTTCACGGAATAAGCGGGACATTAATTGAAAACGGAATGGTGGTTGGTAGCAATAACTGTACATACACTATCATAGAAACCAAAATAGTAGCATATAAATCAACAGGAACAATTGGCTATAGTGATGTTAATGTAGTTGCAAATATAGCCGGAGAAATAGGAAATTGCGGAATAGGAGAAATAAATAAATTTTTGGGAAATTATGCAGGACTTGAAAAGGTTGAAAATCTTAATAATATTTCAAACGGATCAAATCAAGAAACTGATGAGGAGTTGCGAGAACGCAGGAGAAAGATATTATCTAGTCCAAGTGTGAATTATAACGCAAATATGATAAGAGAAATAATATTAGCTAATTTTGAAAATATCAAAAAATTAAGAATAATTCCGAGATGGAATGGCAAGGGGACAGCTAAGATTATTGGAATCGGCAAATCAGATATAAAACTAAAAGATGAAGAGCTGAATGCGATAAAAACGTATTTGGATAATGAAATTATAACGGATGCCGAATTTACTATAAAGACAATTAAGGGAAAAAGTATAAATCTTACGTTTGAAGCTGTATTAAATAAGGAATATAACGAAGAAAGTGCAATTGAACTTACAAAAAACACTTTAAATCAAGTGTTTTTGGATAAATTATTTGAGGAAAATAGAATTTATTATGCAGAAATAATTGATAAATTGCTGGAAATAAAAGCATTTAAGAAAATATCAAATATAGACATTAATAACACAAAAGAGGATGTTGTATTGGATGACGACGATTTAGCAAGTGTCTTGAACGTAACATTAAAAACTTTGGATTAGGAGGATAAAATGAGCGGATTTACAATGGCTGCAAAAGCAAAAATATTAAACAATTTATTCGAAGGCAAAACTATTATGCGGGGCTTTTGACGGCTATAACAACGGGAGCAAATGGAAAAGAAAATGCAACAGAACTTGTATCAGCTTCATATGCCAGAAGAGCTATAAATTTTGCTTCAACTTCATCAAACGAAACAAGTAACGTGGCTTCTGTGAAATTTCCTGAAGCAAGGGAAGATTGGGGGCGTATTATAGGAATTGGAATATATGATTCATTGACTGGTGGAAATTTAATAAATTTTGCTACTTTTGACGCAAGAGATGAGGTAATAATTTACGCTTTAATGCAGTATGAAATAGCAAAAAACTTTTATGTGATAGGATTTAGAAATTAATGGTAAAAAATGTACACCAGAAGTCAGTTGAATATATAAAAGATAATTTTAATATAAGCGAATTATCAAATTTCTATGTAAAAGATTTCGTAAATGATGGTAGAAATAATGATTTTGCTTTAATAAAAAGCAATCCTAAAGTAGCAAATTTTGTGAAACATACGAATAAATTATCTGAAATGACAGTATCAGAATTATTAAATTATAAAGTGAGTGATTTTTCATTTTTCATTGGATTGGATGATTATGTAAACTTTACACAAAAAATTACTGAAAAAAAGTTCCCGTTAATTTTTTCGTACGACAATGATTATGCTAATGTTATATACAATCTTGCTAAAAATGATTACTACAACAGTATGATAAATTCCCTTCCGGGAATATTCAGAAATTCAAATCTTATACAAGATGTATTTCATTTTGCGGATCTTGAATTAAAATCACTGGAATTTATAATTGGAACATTAGTAAAAAACAGAAGATTTATAACGGCAAGAAATGAAGTCTTAGAAGAGTTTGAAGAACATTATAAATTAATATCAAGTAAAAATTTATCAACAATTTTTAAAATAAACAGAATCATTTCCAAACGTATTTTAAGGCGTGCAACCACTTTACAGAATTTCAAAGATACAATGAAACTATATTTTATCTATAACGACGATGTAACAATAACGAATGATAAAAATAATTTTCAGTACATTGTAGATTTTCGTTCTAGCACTGTAGATAAAGAATATTTAGATTACTGGCTGGAATTGATTTATGAAGTTATACCAATCTGGTACGACATAAAAATTGTATATTAAATGAAGGGAGAAAAAATGAAACAAACAACACTAGATTTAATAAAAAATATAAATGAAAATACCTTTATACCTGCGGCTACTCAAAACGAATTATTTGAACTGTTCCAATTAGATACAGTTGCTGATTTAAGAAAAGTTTCAAGAAATTTTATGAAATTATATGAACTGTTGGAGCATTTGGATAATCAAACTTCTAGTGCAACGAGTGAAAAAAAAGGGATTGTAAAGCTTGGGACAGAAACAGGCACAACCCTCGAAGGCAACCGCTTAGCCGAAATTCTGGGGATAGAATTTGGCGGAAACATACAGGATACCGGTAACAAAGTAAAAGGGAAATTTTATTTTGATAGCGTGACTAAATTTTATTACGAGTGTATAGAAAATACTAACCTGACTTATAACGAAAGCTCAAAATTCAGAGCTATCTCCAACAAGCCACTTTCAGACAAATTAGAAAATTTATACGAAGTTATACCAGGAACTTTAAATGCAAGTCAGATTGCTGGCTTTTCTTCTGCAACATTATACAAGAAGACTGGAATAGTCTTCTTGAACATAGACGATAACGAAAGGCTAAATGGGAGAACCGAGGGCAATGTAATCTTAACACTGCCAGACGGTTTCAGACCCAGAAATCGGACAAGCTTTTCAGGAAACACAAGCGTAGGACAGGCTTGTGTGTTCAACGTAGAAACTGATGGACGTGTAATTCTGATGTCAAACATCAAGTTATCAGGCTACTTATATTTCAATGTCAGTTTTTTAGCAAAATAATAGAAAGGAAAATAAAAAATGAACATCGTTATTTATGATAAAAAAAGTCTTAAAGTAATAGCTAAACCAGTTATTACTAATTTAGAAGATTTTGAAAAAGAGCCGAATTTATTTTTCCCAGATTTTAACAAAGAAAATCATATTTTTTCAGAAATTGAATACCAAAATCCAGTTTTAGAAAAAGGGAAATTAAGAGAATCTACAAAAGAAGAGTTGTACAAGGCTGGAAAATATACTTTAGCTGAAAATGAGCTGATAGAAAACGGAAAAATCAAGACAGTTGAATTATCTGAATTTGAGTACATAGAAGATAACCAAATCAAGTATAAGAAGGAAGAGAAGATTGAAAAATTGAAACAGGAGCTTTATGAACTGAGAATTAAAAGGGAAAAGAAGCCCTTTGAGTTTGAAGTAAAAGGGATAAAGTATTTACAGCATAACAGGACAATAGACCAAAGTAATATAACCAAAATATTGTTCAGCTTAGTTCTCAGGTTCATTCTTGGGCTTATGGGCAAAATAGCCAAAGGTGCAAAACTGGACTTCACTCAAGTTATGGCTGATTTGATGAATGTAGAGTACAGTAACTGGAAGTTCTATACCGAGGACGGATCCGAAAAGTATGTGAATGTTTCGGTCCAAAAATTTATTGAAATGAGTGAGATAATGAGAAAGCACACGACTACTTCAATGGTTGCCGAGACAACATTGTCGCACAGTTTGGAAAACAAGACAGTTGAGGAGCTGAAAACATTTGACGCCGAAGCAGAATACAATAAACTGTTTGAAAGTGAAATAAAGCAAGGATAGGAGGTTTCTATGCAGTTAGAAAAAGACAAGCTATATATATGTTTCCACAAGCCCAAGAGACTGATAGGGCATTTAATAGCACTATGGACACTAGGTAAATACTCTCACTGTGAATTTATCTACAATGGTCAAATTTTTTTATCTAATCCTGGAGGAGTTAGGACAAGGAAGTTTGAGTATCAGAAAAATATGGAAATTTACGAGCTTGATAAAAATATCGATCCCAAAGATGTGATTGAGTTTTTTAGAACGGCTCAAGGCAAGGGCTATGATTATTTAGGAATTTTAGGGCAATTTTTCTATGCTGACAAGGTGCAGGATGATAATCGATTCTTTTGCAGTGAGTTTTGCCTTAATGCAATCGATTACGCTTTGCAGTTCACATTGACCTATAAAGGTAAATCATTAAAGGATAGGGTTGGCTATCAGTTCAGCCCTGTAAAGTTGTATAAGTATTTAAAAAATATGGAACTGATAGACGAAAAGGAAGTGGAGTGAATGGAGTTAAGGAATTTGATTGGAATTGAAATTATGGAGCAAGGAAAATTATTGAAAGTAACAGATGCTATGTTTAAAGAGGACAATATTGTTCTGATAACTGAAATAGCAGAAAAAGATATAAAGAAAAATGAGAAAAAGGAAGTGATTTAGTATGGACAGATTTGAAAGAATATTCGACTATTTGCTAAGAGTCGAAGGAGGTTATTCAGATGACAAGCATGACAAAGGTGGAAAAACTAAGTATGGAATTACAGAAGAAGAAGCAAGAAAATATGGATATAAGGGAGATATGCAAGATTTAAAAATAGATTTTGCCAAAAATATATATCTAAAAAAATATTACTTAGGAAACAAGCTGGATAAAGTTGTAAATGATAAAGTGGCACTATCTATATGCGACTGGGCTGTAAATAGCGGCAGAAATGGAACAAAAAACGCACAGATTGCCATAAATCAATTGACAAATGCAAATCTTGATGTAGATGGAATAATTGGAAACAAAACATTGGAAGCATTGAATACAGCAGATCCTGAAAGATTTTTGGAAGTTTATCACAACTTGCAGAGAATTTATTACAAAGGTAAAGTTGAAGCTGACAACACACAAGAAAGATTTTTGACAGGCTGGTTAAACAGAGTTCAGAGAAAGGAAGAATATTTGAAAGACTGGGATAAGGAAAATACAGTAACAGAGAATAAAAAATATTCTTTCACTCAATCAAGTCTGGACAAAATGGAAAAAGTACATCCGAAACTTGTTGAAGTAATGAAAGCTGCCATTGAAAACAGTCCGTATGATTTTAGAATTACGAGTGGAGCAAGAACAACAGAAGAACAAAAAGCATTATTTGCATTAGGAAGGACTAAACCAGGGAAAATTGTAACATATGCCAATGGTGTTACTTCAAAATCTAATCATCAAATTAAAAGTGATGGATTTGGACATGCAGTTGATATATTTTTAACAGGAGTTTATGAAAACGGAAGTTATCGAAAATTTTCAGAGCAGGAAGGTTACGATGTTAAAAGATTGAAAGATGTTGCAGATCACATCTTGGCAGTTGCAAAATCGAAGAACATTAACGTCGGATGGGGCGGAAACTGGAAAAAGAAAGATACACCACATTTTCAACTTGAGGATTAATAAAAATGGCTTTGATATAAGCCGAATACAAGCATTAAAAAACTTTTTTGATAAATAGGTTGGCTAGCAAGCAAAAATTGATTGTAGGGCTTGTTGGCTAGCTTAAAATTGATATTGATAAAATAAGAAAAGGGAGAGATAAAAATGGATAAATTAGTAGCAAAAATATATTTGACAGGAAAAATTTTAGAATTAGGGAAGACTTTAATTTACAAAACAGAAATAGTTGCGAAAGGAAAAGCTGGAGCAGAAAAATTTAATCAAGTGTATGAAGGCTTTTGGGACAAATTAGAAGAATTATTGGAAAAAGAAAAATCAATTGACAGAAAATTTATTCCTAACTTTGCCGAAGAAATTGGCGAAGAAGTTTTGACAGAAGTCTTAAAGGAAGCTAGAAAAACATTTGACTTAAAAGTTATATTACAACAAATTTTCGATGTAGAAAAAACAGGAAACAAAAACATACTTTAAAATTCAGAAATAAGGAGCAGAAATGGAAAATTACTTGGTAGATGTGGTATTTATAGCGTATGGTCTAATTTTAGGAACATTAGGGAATTTACTGTACAGGGTAAACAATCACTTGAAAATAAATCCAATAGCGGTTAGGCTTCTGTACGGAATAATGGCATTGGCTTTATATGTATTAATGTATTTAGGTTTCTTAAAAAAGATTCCTGAAATAGATATTGTAGTGATGTTACTGATAATTGTTGTAGGATATTTTGTGGAACTGATAATTGAAGTTCTTGAGGATAAAGTGCCTAAGGCATTGGATAGGCTTATTGATAAATGGTTAGGTGGTGGGAATAATGGCGATAGCTGGGACAAAAAAGACGATTAGGGATTTGATATTTAAAGATAAAAAGCATAAAGATTTTCAGGAAAGCCAAAAAATAAACTTTGCAAACAAAGGAATAGTGAAATTAATCGTGCTTTATACTATCAGTTCAATTTTGTCTGTAGCCCAGAGAGATTGGCAGTACAAAAGAAATATAGAAAAATTGATACTGGAAAACAAGACACAAAAAATATCTTTAATAGAGTCGTTAAGGGAAAAATCTTTGATAGAAAATATTATAATAGTTATGTTGAGCATAGTAATATCATTAATAATACTGTATTACTATAACAAAAAGATGAGTGACACAAACAAAGGAAAATAAATTATAGAGGTAGCCAGAAATGGCTATCTTTTTTTGTAAAATATAGGAAAAAATATGAGAAAAGTTTAAATTGCTATATTCGTAAAATAGATATTTTATAAGAGTTTATGGGTTATTATATAGTAGTATTTTTTAATAAAAAATACGATATATCGTTTGTAAAAAAGTTATTGATGAAATATAAAATATGTTGTATAATAATCTAAGGAAAGGAGCAAAAATGGAAAAAGAAAAAGCAGTAAAGTCTCGTGGAGTGAAAAAAGGAGAAACTCCTCAATGGAATGTAGGAAGAAAAAAAACGGAAAGTAAAATAAAATATACTTCAAAATCCATATCGCTTCCATTAGAAAAGTGGGATGAATTAGAAATTAAAGCACAGGAACAAGGAATAACTAAAAATAAACTTGTTGCTGATTTAATAGAAAAATATTTAAAGAAAAATAGGAGGAAAAATGAGAAAAATAAAACAAAAAAATAATTTTACAAAAAAGGATTATAGACATTTTTTAGTAAGTGAAGTAAAAAAGGAATTTGGAAATGACGCTAAAAAATATATAGACTGGGAACTAGGAGTGCTGGAAACAGGATTAAAAATGACAGGAAGTATTGAAATGTTAGATATTTTAAATAAATATAGAAATGATTTAATAGAAACAATACTATCTAAAGATAATGAAATTGTACAAACTGTAATGGCAAATACTTTAAGTGATTATAGAGAAATGGAGAAAAATAGCAACTAAATATGATAAAATAAAAAGCCCTATTGGTGGTGGTACACCAATAAGGCAAGGTTAATTTTAAGAACCTTTAACCGCATTTATTTTATCAAACCTTAGTGAAAAAATCAAGAGGAGATAAAATGAAAAATAACAATAAAATATCAGAAATTAAATTACAAAATATAAAGGAATTAAAAATTTCAGAACTTGCTGAGTTAAATTTAACAGAATTGAAAGAAATGAAATTAAAAATTTCTAAAGCAATAAAGGAAAAAATGAAAATTGACAAATAAGAAAATGATGTTCTAATTTATAATAGAAAATATAGGATAAAGTAAAAGAGGCTGAAATATGCCTCTTTTTGAATTTTAGTACCTTTTTAGTACTTTTATATTTTATTGATGTTGTCAAAGTAAATAAAAAACGCATTAAAATTAATTTTATTGATTATTCCCACTCAATAGTCCCCGGTGGCTTAGAAGAAATATCATACACAATTCTGTTTATTCCGTTTACTTTGTTTATAATCTTGTTTGACACTTCCTCAAGAAATTCGTAAGGCAGTTTTGACCATGTGGCAGTCATAAAATCGATTGTATTTACTGAACGAATAGCTGCTACGTATTCATAAGTTCTTTGGTCGCCCATTACTCCGACAGTTTTTACAGGTAATAATGTTACGAATGCTTGATCTACTTTGTCGTAAAGTCCTTGTGCCATTAATTCTGTGATGAAGATATCGTCGGCTTCTTGAAGGATTTTTACTTTGTCAGGAGTTACTTCTCCGATAACTCGGATTCCAAGTCCTGGACCTGGGAATGGGTGTCTTTTTATAATTGTGTCAGGTAGTCCAAGTTCGTGTCCTACTTTTCGTACTTCGTCTTTAAATAGCTCTTTTAAAGGTTCAAGTAATTCAAATTGCAAATCTTCTGGCAATCCTCCTACGTTATGGTGAGATTTTATTGTGTGAGAAGGGCCTTTTATAGATTGAGATTCGATTACATCAGGATAGATTGTTCCTTGTGCTAGGAATTTTGCACCTTCCTGTCCTTTAAGTTTTCTAATTTCTTCGTTAAAGACTTCGATAAATTCGTTTCCGATGATTTTTCTCTTGGCTTCAGGTTCGTCTACACCTTTTAATTTGTTTAAAAATCTGTCTTTTGCATCAACGAAAACAATATTTAAATCAAAGTGCTTTTTGTAGTATTCAAGAACTTTTTTTCCTTCATCTTTTCTTAGAAGACCAGTATCTACAAACATACAAGTAAGCTGGTGTCCGATTGCGTTGTTAATCAGAACTGCAGCAACTGACGAGTCCACTCCTCCAGAAAGGGCAAGCAGTACGTGTTCATCTCCAACAGTTTCTTTGATGAATTTTGTTTTTTCAGTAATAAAACTTGAAATTTTCCAGTTTCTTTCGCATTTACAGATATTAAATACAAAATTTTCCAAAATTTGTGTTCCACATTCAGAATGGACTACTTCTGGATGGAATTGAAGTGCATAAATTCCATTGTTGTTTGTAATTGCGGCGATTGATGAATCAGTTTTTGCAATAATTTCAAAGCCTGTTGGCAATTCTGTGATGTGGTCGTTGTGGCTCATCCAAATGTTAGAAGATTTTTTTACTCCTGTAAACAAAGGATTATCATTATTTTCTACTTCTAATACAGCTTTCCCAAACTCTCTTGAATCAGCTTTTTCAACTTTTCCGCCATTTAAGTGTGTAATTAATTGCATTCCATAGCAAATGCCCAAAATAGGGAGATTTAAGTTAAATACTTCAGGATTTACAGTTGGAGCATCTTTTTCATAAACTGAAGCAGGACCTCCTGAAAAGATGATACCTTTTACCTTTTCTTCTCCATTTTTTATTTTTTCAATATCAATTAAAGGCACAATTTCACAATAAACTTCCATCTCCCTAATTCTTCGGGCAATTAATTGGCTATACTGTGAACCAAAATCGATAATAATAATTTTCTCTTTCACTTTCCACCTCTATCTATTAAATTTTCTTTTATAAAACATAATTTTATGTAAATATTTTAGCATTATTTTTAAGTTTTTTCTATATATTTTTATAAAATTTAATTCTCATTATTCAATTATTCAATAAGGTTATTTTGGTTAATAATGATTATTTCTTGGATTTCATTTATATTTAGTTTTTTTAACGTAACGGCATCAGACGCCATGCCCTTTTTTGCAATAGCAGTTATTTTAATTTCATAAGGTTAAATAAAATAAAAGTCGGAGTCTAGCCATAAGTATTGCGTAGCAATCTTGCTACAATTTTAATTATCAGGATAAACATTTATTGCAAGATAAGGATTTGTGGCAATTAGCAATCCTGTAAAAAATAAGGAAAAAATATAATAAAAATAGTAAAAACTGTTATTAAATAAACTAATCTAATACTAAATGTCGTTAAAAAATGAAAATATTGAATTTTGTGAATTTATAAGATATAATAAATGTAAAAACTTTTGAAATAAAAAAATTAGACTTTTATAATTAAGAGAAAACTTAAAAAAAATTTTAATGATAATGAAAAATTTTAGAAAGGAACATTTTTGATGGATATTGCAAAAAAAGTGAAATTAGAGAATAAGATGGGGACAATGCCAATTAATAAACTTATAATTAATATGTCGTTGCCACTTATTACTTCGATGTTTGTACAGGCATTTTATAATATTGTGGATAGTCTTTTTGTGGCTAGAATTAATGAAGAGGCACTTACTGCAGTTTCGATGTCGTTTCCTGCTCAGAATCTGATGATTTCGGCGGGAACTGGAGTTGGTGTTGGGATAACAGCTTTGATTGCGAGATATTTGGGAGCAAAAGATGAAAAAGGTGTAACACGGGTTGTGCATAATGGGATATTTTTAGGAATTTTGAATTCCATTTTGTTTGCTATTTTTGGGCTATTTTTTGCGAAATTTTATTTTGAGTTTCAAAAGGCTTCAGGACTTATTGAAACTTATGGAATTCAGTATTTGAGTATTTGTTCGATTTTTGCCTTTTCGATTATTTTGGAAATTACTTTTGAGAGAATGCTAATTGCGTCGGGAAAAACGATTTATACGATGATTACCCAAAGTACAGGGGCGATTATAAATATTATATTTGATCCGATTTTTATTTTTGGACTTTTAGGATTTCCAAAAATGGGAATTATTGGTGCGGCTGTGGCTACGATTTTTGGGCAGACTGTTGCAATGCTAATGGCTTTGTATTTTAATATTAAGAAAAATCACGAAGTTCGTTTTGCTATCAAAAAGTTTGCGGTACATTTTAAGACGATTGCGAATATTTATGAAATTGGTTTTCCGTCAATAGTTATGCAGTCTGCAGCGTCATTTATGATATTTCAGTTAAATAATCTTTTGGCTTCATTTTCAACGACAGCGACGGCTGTACTTGGAGTTTATTTTAAGTTGCAAAGTTTTGTTGTTTTACCAGTTTTTGGGCTGAACAATTCGGTTATTTCAATTGTTTCGTACAATTATGGTGCCGGGAAAATAAAAAGGCTTTTGAAAGCTGTAAAATTGGCAAATATTTATGCATTTGGTATTATGTTTGCTGGATTTGTTCTTTGTCAAACTTTGCCTGTTCCAATTCTTAAATTGTTTGATGCTTCAGATAATATGCTTTCGATTGGGATTCCTGCACTTAGAATAATTAGTTTTGCGTTTTTGATAGCACCGTTTTCGATTGTTTCAAGTGGAACATTTCAAGCTTTGGGTAAAGGTATATTTAGCCTTATTGTTTCATTAACTCGTCAATTAATTGTTATTCTTCCACTTTCATATTTACTTGCTGGAATAATGGGAATTAACGGGGTTTGGATTGCTTTTCCAATGGCAGAAATTGTTGCTGGAATTTTGACAATTTTTTATCTGAAAAAACTTTATCAAAATGAGATTATGAAAAGAAAAATTAAACGACATAAATAAAAAAGAAGCAGAATTCTAAAATTCCACTTTCACACAGATTAAATTATTCTTACAAAATTGTACATTAATAAACTATATTCCCATATTTGTCCTTGCAGCAATAATAACCATTAGCTGTTTTATAGTATTCTATACCTCTTTCATCATTATCTCTATCTCATTTAGATTATCCCAGTAACTTTTGATGAAAAATTTTAGATTGAAGAAAAATTAGATTGTATTTGAAAATGTAGAAAATTTGAGTTAAAAAATTTATAAAATATATGATTAAAGGAAAATAAATAAATTTTTTTTATCAAAAACAATGGGATAAAAAATGAAAAAATTTTGTAAAATTGGCTTTTTATGGAAGTATATATATTTTTTATAAAACTTGAAAAACACAAAATATTGTGTTATCATTATGTTATATTAACTATATATAGTGTTTTTTGTTAAAAATATGTTTGGATTATTGATAATAAAAAGGGGACTGGGAATTGATAGCTTGTAAATTTTATAGAGATAGGAAACTGGGTACAGAGAATGAGGGAGGAATAGAAATGCAACCACAATTGACAGAAAATTTGAAAAATATAATAGCAGGGATAGTGAATGTTGAGAGCAATGACACATGTAATGAGAATGCCAATATGTCTTCAATGACTCCAGCTGGACAAATGATGAAGTTTGCAAGTGAAGTGTCAAAGATTTATGCTTTGGAAAATTTGGTATCTCCAAAATTCAAGGAAGCTCATGAAAAAGGCTTTATTCATATTCACGATTTGGATTTTTATTCCAGTAAGACTACGACTTGTTTGCAGTATGACTTGGCAGATATGTTTGAAAAGGGGTTTTATACTAAGCATGGATATATTCGGGAAGCACAGAGCATTTCTACTTATGCCACTCTTGCTACAATTATTTTTCAGACAAACCAGAACGAGCAGCATGGCGGACAGGCAATACCCGCATTTGATTTTTACATGGCAAAAGGTGTGTTAAAATCATTTAGACGACACTTAAAAAGAAGAATCTTGAGTTTTGCTGAAATTAGAAATGGAGTAGAAATTACAAAAGAATTTGAAAATAATGCAAAAGAATTTCTGCTAAAAAATATTTCATCAATTAAATGCAATGAAAATGAAATAAAATTGCTTGAAGAATATTTTAAAATAAATAAAAATGATTTGATAAAATTGCTGGTGGAAGCCTATGAAGATACTAAAAATGAAACTTATCAAGCAATGGAAGGATTTTTACACAATTTAAATACAATGCACTCACGTGGAGGGAATCAAGTCGTATTTTCTTCTATAAATTATGGAACAGACACTTCAGAAGAAGGGCGAATGGTAATTCGTGAACTGTTAAAGGCGACATCCAGCGGGCTTGGAAAAAATGAAACTCCAATTTTCCCAATACAGATTTTTAAAGTGAAGGAAGGACTTAATTACACTGAAAATGATTATAATTTAGCTCAAAGTGATTTTGATGAGGCACTGGAAAGTGTAAAAAATCAAAAAATTTCTTATGAAAATGAACTGGAAGATAAAAAAATAAAGTTTGAAGCGCCAAATTTTGATTTATTGCTGTTATCTTGTGAAACTTCGAGCAGAAGACTGTTTCCGAACTTTGTATTTTTAGATTCAGAATTTAATAAACATGAAAAATGGAGAATAGACGATCCTGAAAAATATAAATATGAAATTGCAACAATGGGTTGCCGTACACGTGTCTTTGAAAACATAAATGGTGAAAAGAGCAGTCTTGGACGTGGAAATTTATCATTTACGAGCATAAATTTTCCTAGAGTTGCGATTTTAACAAGAAAAAATGTGGAAAATGAAATTTCAGAAATGGAAAAAGCTAAAAAATTTGCAAATGAGGAAGAAAAAAATAATAAAAAAATAGAATTACTGACAAAGGAATTCCAAAAAAGAGTATTGGAACTGACTTATCTTGCAGGAGAACAGCTTTACGAACGGTATAATTTCCAAAAAACAGCTTTGGCAAAACAATTTCCATTTATGAGAAGCAACAACCTGTGGAAGGGACTTGGTCTAAAAGACGGGAACGAGGAAGTGGCAGAAGCGATAAACTCAGGTTCACTTTCGATAGGATTTGTAGGTGGAGCAAACGCAATGTACGCTTTATTTGATACAGAACACGGAACAAGCGAAATTGCCTATAAAGTGCTTTACGATACGATTGAAAAAATGGGAACAGTTGCAGATGAGTTTAAAGATAAATATCATTTGAACTATTCGATTTTGGCAACTCCGGCAGAAAGTCTAGCGGGAAGATTTTTACGTATTGATAAAAATGATTTTGGAGTAATCAAAAATGTCACAGACAGAGATTATTACGTAAATTCATTTCATATTGATGTAAAAAAGGAAATCAGTCTTTTTGATAAAATAAGGAAAGAGGCACCATTTCATAAATTAACAAAAGGTGGGCATATCACTTATGTGGAACTGGATGGGGAAGCTCGTAAAAATATGGGTGTTATGCTAAAAATTGTAAAAGTAATGAAAGATACAGGAATTGGCTACGGATCAATAAATCACCCTGTTGACAGATGTAGAGATTGCGGAACCGAAGCGATAATTTATGATGAATGTCCAATTTGCAAAAGCCATAATATTTCCAGAATCAGAAGAATAACAGGCTATCTCACAGGAGATTTAGATAGCTGGAACAGTGCAAAGCAAGCTGAAGAGCATGACAGGGTAAAACACGGAGTAAGATAGAATAATTTTAAGATTTGTGAGGAAGAGGTAAAATAAAGTGAGAAAAGTCGAGGTGCTAGAAAAAAATTTGAAAGATGATTTTACATTAAGACTTTTAATGACTTATAAAGAGACAATTGTTGACGGTGAGGGACTTCGTTATTCACTTTATTTTGCTGGCTGTTCCCACGCTTGTCCTGGTTGCCATAATGAATATTCATGGAATCCGAAACACGGAAATGTGCTAACTTATGAAAAATTAGAAGAAATTGCCAAAGAAATAAATGAAAATACGTTACTTGATGGAATAACAATAAGTGGTGGAGATCCTCTTTTTAATCCAGTGGATATGTTAAAAGTTCTGAAATTTTTGAAGGAAAAAACGAAAAAGAATATTTGGCTTTATACAGGGTATACGCTGGAGCAGGTGCAAGAAGATGAACTTCGGAGAAAATGCCTTGAGTATGTGGATGTTTTGGTGGATGGGCGATTTGTGAAAGAGCTGTATGATCCTAATTTAAAGTTTAGAGGGAGCAGTAATCAGAGAATTATTAAAAAAGAAGATTTTTTTATTTGAATTTGGAAAAAAGTTTTTTTTGTTAGTGAACTTTTGTAATAAAAGTTCTTTTTTTCATGTAAAAACTAAAGTTATAGTTGTAAAAATTATAAAAAAATGATAAAATACGGGAAGTGTGTTAATTAGAAGTTATAATTTTAGTAAATATAAAAATGAATTAATAATTGTAACTACATAGATAAAGTTATTACAAAACTAAAATAAAAATGGAGGATTAAAATGACAGAATTGGAAAAATCAAAGGCGATTATTCAATATATTGCCGATGCCAAAAAAACAACACCTGTGGAACTTTATACAGATGAAGAAATAAAAAATTCTTATTCGTGTAAAGTAATTGGAAATGAAGGATTAAAAGTTGTATTTGGTGATTGGGAAGAAATTGAAAAAATTATTAATGAAAATAATTTGACAAACTATTATTTAAAAAATGATAGAAGGAATTCTGGTGTACCTATGCTTGATATTAAAAATATTAATGCTAGAATTGAACCAGGAGTATTTATACGTGATAAAGTGAATATCGGGGACAGAGCTGTTATTATGATGGGAGCTGTAATAAATATTGGTGCTGAAATCGGTGAAGGAACAATGATTGATATGAATGCTGTACTTGGTGGACGTGCGAAAGTTGGTAAAAATTGCCATATTGGAGCAGGAGCAGTAATTGCAGGAGTTATTGAGCCACCTTCAGCAGATCCAGTGGTTATTGAAGATGATGTTGTTGTTGGAGCAAATGCAGTTGTGCTGGAAGGTGTAAGAATAGGAAAAGGTTCAGTTGTTGCAGCTGGAGCGATTGTTACGGAAAATGTTCCTGAAGGTGTAGTTGTAGCTGGAACTCCAGCTAGAATTATAAAAGGGGTAGATGCAAAGACAGCATCAAAAACAGAATTAGTTGACGCATTGAGAAATATTTAGTATTTTTTTAGAAAAATAAAAATAAAAAAGGTTTTATTAAATATATTTATACTATTTTATAAGTGAAATCAAATTTGAAAATGGTAAAATAATTTATAAATAATAAATATCTATAGTTTTGAATATAGCTTATAAAAAATAATTAGGAGGAAAAATGAAAAAATTATTACTAATAGGAGCAATCTTAGTAACAGGAGCAATTTCATTTGCTGATGCAAAATCAGATTATGAAAATGCAGTAAAATTAGCAGGGCAAAAAAAAGTTGCTGAAGCCGTAAAAGTATTGGAAGGTGTGGCAAAAAGCAGTGACGCAGGATACGCACAAAAAGCAAACTTAGAATTGGGAGCATATTATTTGCAAGAAAATAATGTAACTAAAGCTAAACCTTATTTACAAGCCGCATGGGGAAATGGACAAAGTACAAGTGATGAGGCTGTGGAAGCTGCAAGATTATTATATTTAGTAGGAATTCAACAAAAAAATAAATCTGAAGCTGAAAAATATATTCTTTGGACAGATGAAAAAACAGGTGGAAAAAATGCAGACATTACATCAAGTCTAATTATTTTCTATTTTGACAACAATGAACAATCAAAAGGTACTGCAAGATACAATAAAGCTGTACAATCTGCAAATAAAGACTTTGTAGCAGAAGTAAATTACAATATTGGACAATATTACTTAACAAAAAATAATCTAGCTCAAGCTAAATCATATTTACAAAAAGCATACACTGGAGCAAGTGACCGTGTAAATGGAGCTGGAATTTTACTAGCTGAAATTGCTATAAATGAGAAAAAACCAGCAGAAGCTGAAAAATATTTATTAGATATGAACACAGCTGCAAAAGGTAAAAATGGACAAATTTTAGGAATGTTAGGAACTTATTACTTGCAACAAAATAATCCAACAAAAGCAGAAGAATATTTAGCAAAAACAGTGACTGCAGAACCTAAAAATGTAAGTGCAAAAATCTTATTATTAGGAATTTATGAAGTACAAAATAACACAGCAAAAATAACTTCTACTTATAACCAATTAAAATCATCAACACCAAAAGTTACTAACAAACAAATTGGAACTTATTTTGGAAGTGTAGGAGTAGCAGCGTTGTCTGAAAAATATTTACAAAAAGCAATAACTGAAGATAAAGATAACAGTGCAAAACTTATTTTAGGACAAGTTTATGCAGGACAAGGCAAAAAAGCTGAAGCAGTTAAAATTTTACAAGAAGCTGTAAACAATAAAGTAAATGGAGCAGCAGAAGTATTGAAACAAGTTCAAGCAATGAAATAAATAAAATAAAAATTGTAAACTACAAAATTATCTGATATAATTAGGCAAGGCATCTTAACTTTAAATGTTAGGATAAATTGCCTATTTTTTTGAAATTTTTGTAAAAAAGTTTTAAATTTATAAAAAAAGGAAGTGAGAACAATAAATAAAAAAATAATATTAATAGGCTTAATAATAAGTAGTTTAGCATTAAATGCGACAAGCTATAAAACAGTAAGAGAAGCTGTAAGAGCAAATACTCCTACAAAATCATCGAATACTCAAAATTCAAAAAATAACACAACAAATGAAGTTATTATTCCAAAAGGATTAAAACCAGGAGATACAATTGGATTAATTGCACCTGCAAACTATACTAGTGAAAATAGTAATGCAGAAATTGAATATTTGCAAAGCCGTGGTTTTAATGTGGTTTACGGACAGTCATTTTATTCGAGATGGTATGGATTCGGAGGGACTGACAGTGTTAGGGCAAAGGATATAAATGATATGTTTGCAAATCCTAATATTAATGCAATTTTTGCTGTGCGTGGAGGATATGGTGGAATAAGAATTGTAGATAAATTAAATTATGATGTAATCAAAAAAAATCCAAAAATTATTTCAGGATTTAGTGACAATACGACATTATTGCTAGCAATCAATGAAAAAACAGGACTTGTAACATTTCATGGACCTATGTCAGATAATTTAAAAAACATTCCATCAGTTACTGAAAATGCCTTTAACAAAGCATTTACAAGTAATGAATCGTATAATTTACTAGGGTTTGATGATACTTACACGATTATGAAAAGTGGACGTGGAACTGGTAAAATCACAGGAGGAAATTTATCTCTTGTAGTTGCAACGCTTGGAACAGATCATGAGATTAATACAGATGGAAAAATATTATTTTTAGAAGAAACAAATGAGGCTAGCTACCGAGTGGATAGAATGTTAAAACAATTAAAACTAGCTGGAAAATTTGATAAATTGCAAGGAATTATTATTGGAGATTTTAAAAATCCAAAACAGTCAGATCCAACGGATATGACAATTGATGAGGTTTTTTATGATAATTTTGGACAATTAAATATTCCGATTGTAAAAAACTTTAAATCTGGACATGTAAGGCCATTTATAACTGTTCCAATTGGAGCAAAAGCTACAATGGATACTTACAAACGTGAAATTATCATAGAAAAAGCAACAAAATAAAACAAATAAAAAATACACTATTAATAAAGTAAAATTTATTTTCTAGTGTATTTTTAATTACTCTTTTTTTATCTAAATTATTTTAAGATTCCAATTAAATCAGTTAATAAGAATGGAATAAATACTTCACCATCAGCAAAGTTTGTAGCTTCACCTTTATTATAGAATATTACTAAAGAATCATTTTGTAAATAGAAGTTTTGATTTTTAGCAATAGCATCAAAGCTATCTATTTGTGGTAATCCAAATTGTTTAAATCTGTTGTTAATAACTCCTTTTAATTCTTCATTAAATCCATTTGTGAATAAGTCTTTAAGTTGTAATGATCTTCCGTTTTTTAAGTTGTACGAAATGGCATTATAAACTTTTGTTTTTTGTCCTGTGTCAATGTCTGTTATATTAATTGTAAATAAAACACTCAAATATGAGCTATTGTCAGCTGTAATCTCATAAGTAGTATTATAGCTAATATGTTTTGTAGATTTATAAGCTGAAATAAACTTATGCATAATTGCATTCATATTTTTTATAACGTCAGAATTTCTCCCTAAAAATGATGGATAAGAAATTCTTGATTTTCCTATGACTTTTATTTTTTTGGTAGTTTTTACAACACTTGGAGATGTTGGTGAAAACCCTTGAAATGTAAAAGTTGTGTCAATCTTTTCTTTTGCAAATGACAGATTAAATAAAATCAATGTCATAAAAATTAATGTTAATTTTCTCATTTTTATAATCACCTCAAAAATTTTGTTTTTTGTTTTTAGCTAAAAAATTGGATTTAATTTCTAATCTCAATTTTGAAGTTATTTCAATATATTATATACTATATTTCATAAATAAGCAAACTTTTTTCATTATATGGCAGAGTAAAAAATATAGGGGCAAATAAATTTAATTAAATTTCAAATTAACAAAAAAGAGGAAACCAGTTACAATATAATCCCTAAATCCTATCGAAAGGTGGTTCCCTCTATGATTAGAATATCAAATTTTTCTTCACTTGTAAAGACTTTTTTTAAAAATATTTTTTCTTTCAGACTTCCGTTTGAGCAGCAGTTTAAGCTGTTTGTCTCGAAGGCCTTTGAAACGCTGTTTAGAGTTTATGTCAAAAGAGTTGATGATTACTTCTTTCATTCTAACGAAAGAAAAAATAAGTTTAAAAGCAAAGGATTTGTTAAAAGAACTGTTACCACTGCCTTCGGGGATGTAACTTTTGAACGTCGAAAATATGTAGACAAGAAAACAGGCATTCACTATTACATTGATGAGAAAATTGGACTTAAGCGGTATAGACGGCTTTCTGAGGAGATGATTTTTACTATACTTTTTGAATATCAGCATACTACAGCTTCATTTCTTGCAAAAACTTACGGTGTTTCAAGGGCTACCGTGTATAATCTTGTCAATTCTTTTCAAATGCCAAAACTTGATATTGAAAGATTTGAAAGAGACAACAATTCGCCAGTATATATGGAGATTGATGAAGACCATATGAAGTGTAGAAGAAGTAAAAATACATATATGAGGATGGTTGTAATACATCGTGGAATTGAGGAAATCTGCACAGACAGGAACAAACTCATTGACAAGCACACAATAATGTTTCCTACATCCGTATCGCTTGAGGAAGTGTCGGAGTATGTACTTAACTATCTTGAAAAAAGATACAATATGGACAAAAAGAAACTAATTGTGAACTCTGATGGAGGAATATGGATAGACAGCTTTGTAAGAGAACTTGGAATTTACAAGCCAATACACATCTATGACAAGTTCCATTTAGTAAAAGCCATAGCTGAAATTTCTAAAAGGGACAAGGAAATATCAAAAAATCTTTACAGGTGGTTTGAGAAAGATAACTTTGCAGAACTTGAGAATTTTTATGAAAATTTCAAGGAAAAGGAGAATGTAAGCCAGAGAAGAAAAGACCAGATGAAGATGCTGTTTAATCAGTATGAGAAGATAAGAAGAATATATACGGAGGAGGACTACATAGGCTCAAGGACGGAAGCCCTAGTATCCCACGAATGCTCAAGATTTCTATCAAGCAGGCCAAAAGCATTTTCAAGAAGAAAGATAAAAGCAAGAGCGTTATACCACACTTTCTTTGCAAACTATGGAAAAGATAGGGAAAAGGCGTATGAATTGTACTTTAGCGGCAAAAGAATGGGTTCACTAGAAAAGGTAATAGAGATGGAATGCTTGCCAGAAATTGTTAATGAAACAGGAAAAAGCACAAATATGCCATATTTGAGAGGAGGAGAATGTCCGATTAGGGAAGTTTTGAAAGAAATATCACAAAGTAAAATATTTTAAAAAAAGCAGTCAAAAAAGATTTGTTGTGGTATTTAATGACTGCCCCTATATTTTTTACTCTGCCTTCATTATATATTTTAGTTAGAAATTGTTTTTATTTTTTTTATTGTAATTAAAATTTTTTAAAAATATAAAATAAAAACGCAAGGACTTTAGTTTGCCCTTGCTTAAAAGATTTTATTTTTACTAAGATTAGAATGAATTTGGTGATGACAATACTTTTAAATCTTTATTTATTTCAAATACTAAAGGTTTTCCTGTTGTTAAATTCAGTTTTAAAATATCATCATCTGAAATATTTAGTAAATATTTTATTAAAGCACGCAAACTGTTTCCGTGAGCTGCTACAATAGCATTTTTTCCTTCCTGCAAACTTTTTGAGATATGTGAGTGCCAGTAAGGCAGAACTCTTTCGATGGTATCTTTAAGGCTTTCTCCAAGTGGCGCTTCAGAATCAGATAAATCTGCATATCTTCTATCTGATTTTGGATAATATTCGCTTGATTTGTCTATTGCAGGCGGGGCAACATCAAAGCTTCTTCTCCAGATAAGGACTTGCTCGTCTCCATATTTTTTAGCAGTTTCAGCTTTGTTTAATCCTTGTAATGCTCCGTAATGACGTTCATTCAATCTCCAAGATTTGTAAACTGGAATGTATAATTCATCCAGTTCTTCCAAAACGTAATTAAGAGTTTTAATAGCTCTTTTCAAATAAGATGTGTAAGCAATGTCAAAAACTAATCCCATTTCCTTTAAGGCTTTACCGCCAGCCTTTGCCTCTTCCACTCCTTTTGGACTCAAGTCAACATCCTTCCATCCAGTAAATTTATTTTCCAAATTCCATTGGCTTTCACCGTGTCGAATTAATACTAGTTTCATTGTTTTCCTCCTTTTGATAAAGTCGTTTTATATTTGAACTAATAAAAAAGCGACTTTATTTTACTATTTTGTTTCAGTTTCTACAACTACTTCTGCAGCAGTTGTGTTTGTAGATAGTTCTTTTTCAGCGATTAAATCTTCAAGATGTTCTTTTGTTGTCATCAATTCTTCAAGGTTCATATTGTCATAAGTCGCTTCTGAAGATGTTTTTATGTTTATTCCTTGTTTTCTTAAAAAACTGTCAACTTTATTTTGATTTTTTTTGTACAGGTAATAACCTACTGCTACAGCTCCTACTCCGATTGCTGCTCCTACTAAATGTTCCTTTTTAATGTTTCCAAATTTTATCATTTTTATACCTCCAAATTTTTATTTGTTATTATTTTATCATTTATTAATTTTTATTGCAAAGCAATGTATTTGTCATCTGGCTCATTGCCTGCCCTGTTATTGAAAAATATGTGATCTATCAAATCACTCAGATTTTCAATAGAATTATCATTTCTTACATCTACAACATAATGAGATTTTCCATTATCAGCTTTTAAACGATAAATTCTTACTTCCTTGTTGGAAAAGTTATTTAATACAAGATGCCGTCCAAAAGTTGTAAACCACATAAGTGCTATCGCTGTAACCGATCTGTTTGCCAGATACGATTTGAGCAAATATAATGCAGGCAATATTTCAATGTCAAAAAAACCTTTACGCTGTGTTTCCCTGTAAGCATGCTCGATAATTGCTGCGGTTGTCAGCCCTGCTGTAAAGTTATTTATGCCAATTTGTAATTTTTCGACTTTACTTTTGCCAAGCCCATACAGAAACGAAAGTAATATTGCGGCTCCAGAATAAACAGACAGTAAATCTATTGATTTTTCTTCAAAATCTTCAACAAGTTTTACTGAAGTCATGCCATGTTCAACTGATAAGGCAGTCGCAGTTCGGTAAATTACTTCATCTATTGAAATTTCTTCAGGCTCAAATGTAACGAGCAAAGTATTTATAGTCTGATTATACCGTAAAGCTGTATTTTTAGTTTCAACTTTTACTGTTTCAAAAAATTTTTTTGTATTGGCAATATCGTGTGAAATTTTGAATCTGACACGATTCGGTAATTTATGCAGTATTATTAAGGTTAGTTTTTTCATATCTTATTCAAACTCCTTCAAAAACACAAAAATTTTTATTTATTAACATCGTATTTTAATAGCCGCAATGAATTTCCAACTACTAAAATTGTGATAGAGTTATGCAAAATTGAACTGTATATTGCAGGCAGAAGTCCTGTTGCACCTAATACAAGGGCAAAACTGTTTATTCCAATTGCCATTGCAAAATTCTGTTTTATTATTTTTACAGTGTTTTTTGCTAAACCAATTACACCTGGTATTAGTAATGGGTCGTCTGAAGTTATTGTAACATCAGCAGCTTCCATCGCAATGTCGGTACGTGAACTTCCTAGAGCTATTCCTACATTTGCGTAGGAAAGGGCAGGAGCGTCGTTTATTCCGTCACCTATCATAATAACTTTTGAACCAATTGAACGGAATTTTAAAATATCTTTAGCCTTGTCCTCAGGCAACAGTTCAGACTCGTATCTATCCATTGACATTCTTGAAGCGATAGTTTCAGCCTGCTGTCTCAAATCTCCCGTTAAGAGTACAATATCATCTATTCCTTGATTTCTTAGCCGATTCATTGCCTTTTTTATATTTTCCCTAGGCGGATCCGAAACACCGATAACACCGATTAAATCATTATTTTTAGCCACATAAATTACAATTTCTCCACGGTTTTGCATTCCCTTCACTATATCACTTGCCACTTCTAGTGAAATATCATTCTCTTCCATGTATTTCAGGCTTCCTACACGGATAATATCCTTATTTACAAAAGTTTCTATCCCTCTTGCAACTTTAATAACGGATTCTTTATGTTTTGGAATTTTTAATCCTCTATTTTTAATTTCATTCAAAATTGCACTTGCTAAAGGATGTGATGAAGTTTCTTCAGCTGCTGCAGCCAGTGCAAGCATTCTGTTATCTTTCATATTTTTTCCAAAAGTCTTTAGCGTTTGAATTTTAGGCTTTCCTTCGGTAATTGTACCTGTTTTGTCAAATATTACTGTGTCAGATTTTGAAAGTTCTTCTAGATAGTTGCTTCCTTTAATCAAAATTCCATTTTTAGCTGCTGTATTAATTGAAGCTGAAAATGCTGTTGCTGTTGACAGCCTTATTCCGCATGAATAGTCAATTACAAGCATACTAAGAGCTTTTTGCAAGTTTTTCGTTGAAACATAGACAATTCCGGCGAGCAGAAAGTTAAGCGGGATTAACTGTGCAGAAAATGTATCGGCGTAAGATTGAATATCAGCCTTGTTAAAAGCGGCATCTTCCACTAATTTTATAATTCTGGAAGCTGTCCTGTCATCTCCAACCTTCTCAGCTTTTACAGTAATATTTCCACTTTTTAAAAGCGTTCCTGCAAAAACTTCTTCTCCAGCCTTTTTCGTAACAGGCATATATTCCCCAGTAATTGCCGATTGATCAATTATCGCCTCACCTTTTTCAATCGTTCCATCCACACTTATTTTTTCCCCAGTTTGAACAAGTATAAAATCTCCCTTGCTAATTTCTTCAATTGGAACTTTTTTGGCCGTATTTCCATCATCAGACTGCTTCCAGACATAGTTTTCTCCAACACTTAACATGTCTTTAATTACGCCACGTGTCTTTTTCATTGTATAAACAGTCAGAAGCTCTGCAAATTTTTCTAAAATCATAATTGTCAAAGCTGTTCGTTCACTTCCTAAAATAATGCTGCTGACAATAGCTGTAGAACTTAGAGTATCTGCGTTGGGACGCTTATTTTGAATAAGAGAATAAATTCCATTTTTTAAAACAGGCAGGGCTAAAGAAACTGTTGATAAAGTTTTGTAGTTAAATAGCCTCCTGATTCCTGTTAATTTTGTCTTTGGATTTGGCAGTAGCAGTAAAAGTACAGCAGCACCAATGTTTTTAAGAATTTCCTGTGGAGATTCTTCCTGCAGACGTCTTTCAATTACATATTTGTTTGATACTTGTTTTTTTTCATTTTTATATATATCTACCAGATATGTATTTAATGTATTTTGAAGTAAGGATATCAGGTTTTCACCAGTTAATGAGAAATTGTCAAAATAAACAAGAATAGTTCCTGTAATACTTGAAATTTCGACACTTTGGATATAATGAACCTGCATTAGCTGCTTTGTTATCTCTTCCTTATGAATTCCAAGATATTTTAAAGCTCTTGATTTTATTCTGATTCTTCCACGAATTTCGTGTAAAATCTTGCAGTCCAGCAAATAATCTTTATTTAACATAAAAATCCCTTTCTTTTTTCATTTTGGCAATAATTAAAGTTCTTTAATTATGTTATAAAAAGTATCCAAATTATCTTCTATTTCCTTTAAGGATTTATTTTCATATAATTCAGAATGATTAATCATAGTTTTCCATACTTTGTTCAGCCAGTCCAGTATTTGTTTTTCTGAAATTAATTTTACATCATAGTAAAGCAGAATTTTATTTGTCACATACGAATACTCAATACTTTTTATGCCTTTTTTTGATAAAATAAGTTCTGTAACCCGATAATCATATTTTTTTAATTCTTCTGGAATCTTTGACAAATTCGGGACAGAAAGCCTTAATCTGCCAGGAATACTGTGTACAACCTTTATCTGGTTAAACATCAGATATGTAGTCTTAAATAAATTTTCCAACATTATTTTCTTTTCCCTTCTGATAAAAAAATAAAAGCCCACCATAATAGAGTGGCACCTGTAGGCAATTTTGGAATTTGTCTTAATTTTTTAATTCCATAAAAAGCAAAAATTCCTGCAACTAATGTCTTTAAGTCCAGATAACCTCTACTTTTATTGTAAATAGCCATATCAATAGATTCAAATGCCTGTTTTAACAATTCTTTTACTTTTCCGGGTTTATTTTTTAAGGCTTCCTCTTCCAGATGGAGCAATTTTAGAACGATTAAATACAAAAACGAACTCTCAATGATTTTTTCATCAAAATAAATTAAGATGCTTCCAAGAATGGAATTAACGCTTACTGAATATATTCCCGATAATTGACGCATATTATTTAAAAATTCCTGTTCTAACGCCTCATTCTCTTTTAACGCATCTGTTTGAAGTCTCAACCGTCCATTCTGGTAATGTTTTACTTGAATAACGCCATAAAAATTTTGTAACATAGCCGACTCCTTAAATATTTTTATAAATTATTATACACCTTTTTATTTTAAATTACAAGAATATAATCAAATTAAATAAAATAAAACAGACTTTAAAATAATTTTATCAAAAAAATAAGGGCATTTTAACACCCTTATCCTAAAAAATTATTAAATTTAAAATTCATATTCCCCATTCCAAGTAATAAACAATTTAACAAGTTCTTCTGCTACTTTTTTGTTTCTCATATTAATGTCTTCAAAAGTCCAGTCAGTCTTGTCTGCTGGGATTAGTTCACGTACATATTTAATTTTAGATTTTTCATAACTTGCTTTTTTCTTGTCAAAAAAGTTTTCAGAAGCTTTAATTGATAATTTTTTCTCGAAAGGAATCTTGTTCCCTATGTAGTTTATATATTCTTTAACTTGCTTATTTTCAATGCTTTCTGAAAAACGGTTGCTCCATTTTTGTGGTAAAATATACTCAACTTCCCATTTTTCAGGCAGTAATTCATCCTGATTGTTATACACAACCATTTTCAAAATCATACGTACAAGATTTTTGTTTGGTGTTTTTACTTTTTCTTGAAGTACAGAAATTGGAATATTTTTGAATGCAATCTTTGGAGAAACATTGTCGATTATATCTACATTTAATTTTAAAATATCAGATTTTACAGCTGAAACGCTAGGTGTTACAAGGTAATTTGCAGTCAATTCTAAAAACAGTTTTCGTAAAAATTTCAAGAAATATGTTTCGAAGTTTTCTTTATCTCCGTGAGCTAGATAGTAGACAACAACAGGATATTTCCAAGATTCATTTGGATAAGCAGATAAAGTATCCAAAATCTTTATAATTTGTATATTTTCTGTCCAAGGTTTTTCATCAATTGATTCACGTCTGTTCATAACTACCCATAAATCCAAAATTTGATCCAAATGTTTCAATAAGTTTGATTTATAAAGCCGTGTAAATCCGCCTTTTGAATAAAAACGTCTAAGTCCAAGTGTAGTTGTTGCGACATCCTTTTCAGAAGCTCTTAAATAAAACATATAATAATAAAACAATTGTTTTACATTTTCTTTAGCATAAATTGCCCGTTCGCTTAAATTTTTCCATTGTTTAATAAACAATTTTTTATATTCTTTTTTGATTCGATTATACATTTTTGCCTTAAAAATATCTGCTTCAGAAAGAGGCAATCCTCTATCATTTAAAGTAGAAAATACGCTTAAAGCGTCATCTTGCGAATCTGTTTTTATTGGGAAAACAACAGCTCTGTTTAGCGTGTAATAAATAAATTCCAGCATTAATGTTGGACTGAGTTCACAAAGCTTTTCAAATAGTTTCTGAAATAAAATGTAGTTTTTGGAATAATTATCAGTTGCTTTAGGATCAGCAATCCCGCTTTCCAAAATATTTTGTAAAATTTTATTTCCTTCATTGTCAATAACTCTGGAAGTAATCAAAACACTAGTATAATCAACTTCTCCAGTAAGTTTTGCCTGCTTCCACAACGCTGGCTCAATTTGTCTTATAAAATTTTCCTGTTCTATAGTTTTGTTTTCATAAGAAGTTAATTTTGTATAAATTGCCCGTAAAAGTAAAAATAAGGAAGTTATTCTTTGCTGTCCGTCGATAATTTCCTGTTCACCATCTTCATTTTCATAGGAAACAATACTTCCCAAAAAATATGTACCTTCTATTTCATTAGCTCTCTTAGCTTCATTTTCCGTAAATTCTAATAAATCATAAAATAACGTTTTAGTTTCATTTTCAGTCCAAGAATATGGTCTTTGATATTCAGGTATTAAAAACGTCTGATCTTTACCACTTTCTAGTAACTGCTTTATGCTTTGCTTATTAACTTGTATTGTTGCAACCATAACGCCTCCTATTTCGTTCTTTTTATAAATTATACACTATTTTTAGATTATTTTTCAACTATAATTTTTCCCATAGTAACATATAAAATGAAGTTTAAAGTTTTAGAAAGTGATTTTATCCTTGTTTAGTTTAATTTTGATTTTTAATATATTATTAAAATAAAAATTGACAGAAAAAATAAAAAATGTTAAAATATTACGAATTTTATACATATAGTTAATATTTAAAAATTGAACAAGGAGAGAGCATGCTATTTAAAGAAACGGAAAGATTTTTAAAAAGAATTTTAAAGAAAAAATACAAATACACAAAAATGCTGCTAATAACATTTTTAATGACAGGCGGACTGGGAACGGCAATGCCAATAACTCCAAATGCAAATGGAGAATACATTGTAAATTCAGGTACAGGAGATGGAGAAATTTTAAATTTTTCTAATTCATACAATTCACATGGAGCATTTAGAATTAGTGAGGGTAAAAAATTTACTTTGAAAGGATATGGAGATATTGATGCGACAACGCAAGCGCCTTTGTTTACACCTAGAACTGCAATAACAGTCACAAATTCAAATACAGAATTTGAGGCAACAGCTACGGGTATAGGCGGAGATTCTGTTGAAATATCTATTCTTCCGTCAAAAGAAGCAATTTTGTATACAGTAACAGATCCAATTACTGGTGTAAGTTCTAGTGCTATAAATCAAAAAGTAACTTTAAAAGATGTGTTTATATGGGCACCAAGAAATTCGACAGAATCTACTGTGAAAGTTGAAGCAAAAAATGGAAAGAGCATAAAAAATGCAGAACTTAATTTAATTGGTAGTAATGGTTCTAAATCACAAATTCATTCAAATAATAGTGGTTGGGTAGTTGAAGTTGAAGCTGATGAAACAAATGGAGTTTATTCAGAATTAACAGTTAATGGAATAGATGATGGTACTGAAGGTGATGGAGGAACGCAAATATTAGGTTTAATGACAAAACATGGAAAATCTGTTTTAAATGTAAATTTAATAGGTGGAGCATATTGGGGATTAAGTAAAAATAATTCAATTTCTGAACAAAGAGCAACACTTAACTCATTAAATATAGGTAGTAATTCCTTTATATCATTTGATGAAAATAATGTTACAGAAAGTGATGGAGTAACTTCAATTTATTATATAAAATTAACATCCGATGGAATTAATAATGATGGAACTCTAAATAACAGCGGGCTTATTCAATTAAAAAATGATTCCAACAGAGATAGACTTACTATAGAAGGAAATTATCACGGAAATAACGGTACAATTGAAATGAATACTATTTGGAATGCTCCAGGAGATGAAAATGGAACAAATTCAGAATCAGATTTAGTTTACATTACGGGAAATGCTACAGGGACAACAAAGGTAGTACCAGTTTATATTGATGACACTCCAGAAGAAAATCAATTTGATAATTACATTCCAGGAAATGTACAACAATTATCACAACGTATAAACAGTGTACCAGTTGTAAAAGTAGCTGGAAATTCTACACCAACTACATTTACTGGAACAGCGAGAACAGCTGGAGCTGCGGAGGCTCAACTTGCGAGTAGACAAGTTAATGGTATTTGGGAATACTACTGGACTATTGCACCTCTTGGAAGTTCTGGAGCCACTGCTGGAGTGATTGGTGGAGCTGGTACTGGTAGTTCAGGTTCGAGTCGTCCAATCTATATTATGGCACAGCCAGTGTCGGCCTATGTGTTAATGCCAAAAGTAAATATGGAAATGGGTTATTCTTCTGTTGGAACTTTATATGAAAGAAGAGGAGAAAATAAAATATTAGATTTAGAAAAGATGTCAGCTGATAAAGGACAGTTATGGACAAGAATTTACGGTAGTGGCATGAGCGAAAAAGGTAAGGGAAGATTTGAATACGAAAGTAATCTTTATGGAGTGCAGCTAGGGCATGACTTTAAAATAAATAAGGATAGAAATGGGAATAACCATTTATTAGGTGGTTATATTTCATATAATAGGACAAGTGCAGATTTTTTTGACAGATACCGTGCTGAAAATGGAAGAATTTCTGATGATAGATATACAGGTAAAGGAAAAGCGGAAAGTATTTCATTAGGTATTACAAAAACAAAATATACAGAAAATGGCTCATATTATGATTTAGTGGGACAAATTTCATATTTACAAAATAAATATAAATCAAGAGATGACTTTAATGTAAAACAAAGAGGATACGGATTGTTATTTTCAGGAGAAGCTGGAAAATCATTTGGAATTGGAAAAGCTGGGACATGGGTAATTGAACCACAAGCACAGTTAATATATCAATATTTGAACACAAAGTCATTTAATGATGGATTGAGAAAAGTCAGTCAGGATAATAGAAATGGATTACGTGGAAGAACAGGAATCAAACTTTCTTATAATGGAAATTCAGATGAGGGGCGAACAAATACATATTATGTTGTAGCAAATATTTGGCATGATTTTACAAAATATGAAAATAAATATACAAACATAGGTTCTGACAAAGTAACCGAAAAACTTGGTACAACTTGGGGAGAAATAGGGTTAGGAGCACAAGCACCATTAGGACAAAAAAGCAATTTATACATCGACACAAGATACGAACAGTCGTTTGGTAATTCAAGACGTTCTGGATTTAGAGGAACAATAGGATTTAAACATACTTTTTAATAAAAAAATTTAGTTGATTTAAAATAACTTATGTGAAATGATTATTCCATAAAACTAACTAACATTTGGAGATAAAAAAAGAGAGTGGTGCAACACTCTCTTTTCCTTTTACAGAAATTTTTTAATTAAATATCTCAATACTTCCAGTAAAATTAGTAAAAGAATTTTGATAGTTTCTTTTACTCTCATCTTTATTCACCTTTTAACATTCGGAGTTAATATATTATAACATAAATTTAATTGATTAAAATTATTTTTTAATAAATTAAGATGAATATTAAAAATAAAAATATGAAAAATTAATATTTTATTTATTAATATAATTAAAATAAACAAATTCATCATTCATAACAGTCATCTTTGTAATGCTTCCGTTATCCAGCTTGAATTGCCAATAGCCGTCAAGATTATTGAATAAATAATAACTGATTAAGGATTGAATTACACCAGCATGAGCGACAACAAGTATTTTTTTATTTTTATATTCATTCTTTATTTTATTAATTTTTGCTACACTTCGTTTTTGCAAATCAGAAAGGCTTTCTCCACCTTCTGCCTTAAAATTTCTCCAGTTATTTTTCATTTCATTGACATAATGTGGAAACTGTTCTTCAATCTCTTTGTAAGTTTTTCCTTCAAGTATTCCAAAATTCATTTCTCTTAGGTTTTCAGAAAAATGCTGTTTTATATCTTTGTCAATTTCTAAAAGTTCTAGACTTTCTCGGCATCGTTTTAAGTCGCTTGAAAATATTATGTCAATTTTTTCCTTCATTTTTTCAAGTTTCTTTTTCGTATTTTTTAACTGGTTTATTCCTGTTTGATTCAAACTAGGGTTCAAATGCCCATAATATAAATGTTTTTTGTTACAGTCTGTTTCCCCGTGCCTTATAAATAAAATTTCTGTCATTTCGCTTTTCCTTTCTTTTTTACTATTCTTACTTATCCTATTTTATTTATCGTAAAATAATTCCTAAAAATAAAACTAAAATCGAAGTCAGCTCAAGAGAAGCTCCCATTGTATCACCAGTTATCCCTCCAATTTTTTTGCGTACATTCAGCATAAACAGAATTATAAATAAAAGTGCAACAAATACAGTAACAGTACCTTTCGAGCCAATTATAAAAAATACTAGGATATTGGTTAAAACAAGTGAAAAAATTACTTCAAAAATTCCATTTTCAGAAATTATGGCGTTGCTCATTCCAGATTTTCTGGCGTAATCTGTAAGTCCAGCGTTTGTAGAGGTTGACAACCTTGCAATTATTGGAAAAATTATTAAATATTTAGGATTTATTGCTATAATTTCAGAGATAAGGGCTATTTTTGTAATGAAATATAAAATTAAAACTACAGCTCCATTTGTTCCAATTCTTGAATCTTTCATAATTTCTAGCATTCTTTCTTTCTTAGCATAACTGAAAAGACCGTCAAAAGTATCGCCAAGCCCATCAATATGAATTATTCCAACAGTCATAATTTCCACAATTATTAAAATTACAGCGATTATTGTTTTGCTGTAAAGAATGTTTTTTAAATACGTTGCAATTAAAAAGTTTGTACAATATAAAATTAATCCAATAATTAATCCAACTAGAGGGAAAAATTTGATGGACTTTCCTAGCTTTTTTTCGCTATAATCTACTTTTATCGGAATAGGAATACGAGTCATAAATTGGATTAAAATAATAAATTGTTCAAAAAAATTTTTTATGTATTTCATAAGTTTTCTCCATTTTTGTTTTTAGATTTTTTATATTTTATCATTTTTGTTGAAAAAAATCACGTTATTTTGATACTTTATAATGAAAAAAATATTATTCTGTAAATACCTTGTTTTTATATTTATTATGTGGTATTCTATTGTCAGAAAATAAAAAGTGAAAGGAGTATTAAAATGTGGTTTCCATTGTTTATAAATTTGGAAAATAAGAAAGTTCTAGTAATTGGAGGAGGAAAAGTTGCCGCTAAGAAAATTGAGAAAATTTTAGAATATGGAGCGGATATTACAGTCGTGACTGAAAATGTTGTGGAAGAGAAATTGTTGAAGCTGGAAAATATTAAGATTGAAAATAATCAAAAAATTGAAAATGATAAAGCCAAGATTGAAAAGCTTGTAAAAGGATATTTTTTGGTAATCGCAGCTACAGACAATGAGGAATTAAATGAAAATATAGCAAATGTTTGTGATTCCAATGGAATGCTTATTAACAACGTATCTTCAAAAATCAAGATGAATGCAATGTTTGGAGGAATTGTGAAAAATAGTGAGTTTCAAATTGCAATTTCTACAAGCGGGAAAAACTGCAAGCGTTCACGTGCCATGAAAAGTGAGATTCAAAAAGTTCTTGATAAAATAGAAAAATAAATATTTTAAATTTTAGAAATAATAAAATGAAAAAAGGTGAAGCAAAAATGTTTAAAAGACATAGAAAGTTACGAAAAAATGAAGTAATAAGAAATCTTGTAAAAGATGTGTATGTTGCAAAGGAGGACTTGATTTATCCAATTTTTATTGAGGAAGGAGAAAATATCAAAAGTGAAATTCCTTCAATGCCAGGAATCTTTAGATATTCTATTGACAGGCTTTCGGAAGAACTCGATGAGCTGGTAAAATTGGGGATAAATTCGATTTTGCTATTTGGAATTCCTAAAAACAAGGATGCTTGCGCTACAGAAGCATATAATGAAAATGGAATTGTTCAGAATGCAGTCAGATTTATAAAGGAAAATCATGATAATTTTCTTGTAATCTGTGATATTTGCTGCTGTGAGTACACGAGTCACGGACATTGTGGAATACTTGATGAAAATGGCTACGTAAAAAATGATGAAACTTTGGAAGTTATCGGAAAAATAGCACTTTCGTATGCAAAAGCGGGAGCAGATATTATGGCTCCTTCAGATATGATGGACGGACGTGTGGAAAAAATTGCTGAAGTTCTGGCTAAAAATAATTTTGAAAATATTCCGATAATGGCATATTCAGTAAAGTATTCATCAGCATTTTATGGACCTTTTAGAGATGCTGCAGATTCAGCGCCTCAGTTTGGGGATAGAAAGTCTTATCAAATGAACTTTCAGTATTCAAAGGATTCAATAGATGAAGTCAGTGAAGACTTGCGACAGGGAGCAGACATTATAATCGTAAAGCCAGCAATGGCATATCTTGATATAATAAAAAAAGTAAATGATGCTTTTGAAGTGCCGATTGTGGCTTATAGTGTTTCTGGAGAGTATTCGATGGTAAAGGCGGCGGCTCAAAATGGCTGGATTGATGAAATGAAAATAGTGATGGAACAGATGTATGCGATGAAAAGAGCTGGAGCAAATGCCATTATTACATATTACGCAAAGGAAATTGCAAAATATTTGGAAAAATAAAAAATAAAAAAGAGAGAGTATAAAGTATGAAAATAGTTATAGCAGGAGCTGGTGTCGTTGGTGAATCACTTTGCAGCGAACTGTCAGAGGTGGGAAACGACGTAATCTTAATTGAAAAAGAGGAAAAAGTATTAAATAAACTTATGGAAAATTATGATATAACGGGAATGGTTGGAAATGGAGCTTCATACGAAACGTTGTTAGAAGCTGGTGCAGACAGTGCCGATATTTTTATTGCGGCGACAGAGTCCGATGAGTTAAATATAATTTCCTCAATTATTGCAAAAAAAATAGGAGCAAAATTTACGATAGCAAGGGTAAGAAATCCTGAGTACAGTTCAAATATGCAGTTTGTAAGAGAAAATTTGGGAATTTCACTTATGTTAAACCCTGAATTTGAATCAGCAAAAAATATTGCCAATAAACTGATGTTTCCAGTAGCATTAAGTGTGGAGAATTTTTTTGGACAGAAAGCAAATTTTATTTCAATAAGAGTCGAAAAACATAGCTTTTTGAACGGAACGCAGTTAAAATATCTGGAATTTGATTCACAAGACAAGATAATAATCTGTACTGTTAAGAGAGGTAACGAAATATTTATACCAAGTGGAGATTTTACAATTCTTGAAGGCGATATTATTTATATTGCTGGATCTATTGAGGCAGTACGTAAATTTTATGATAAAATTGAACAAAGCAATTTAAAAATAAAGTCAACAATAGTTATTGGAGGCGGGACAATTTCTCACTATTTGGTTAGAAAACTGCTGGAAAATAAAAATAAAGTTAAGGTTATTGAAAACGACAGAGAACGTGCTGAAAAATTGAGTGAAGCATATTCAAAAGCTATTGTAATACGGGGAGATGAAGCAGATCAGGAATTTTTGATTCAGGAAGGTATAAAAAATTATGATGCTGTTGTAATTATTACTGACAGCGATGAGGAAAATGCCGTTATTTCAATGTTTGTAAATTCTATAACAGATGCCAAATTGATTACAAAAATGAACAGGACTTTATTGCTTCCAATATTGGAAAGCAGCACAGGGACTTCAACAGTCGTACCTAAAAAAGTTATTTCTGATATGATAATAAGTGTTGTAAGATCAAGAACCGATATGCGAAGTTCTACAATGAGTTTATTATACAGACTTGAAAATAAAGTTGAACTTATTACTTTTGAAATTAATGAAAATAGTGCCGCTATTGATATTCCGTTAAAAGACTTGAAAATAAAAAAAGGAACATTGGTTGCAAGCATATTGAGAAATGGAAAAATGATTTTTCCAGGTGGAAATGATATGATAAAAAGTAATGACAGCGTGATGATAGTTTCGACAATTCCTTCAATAGAAGATTTTGACGATATACTTGAGCGAGTTTAAGGAGTAAAAATGAATAAAAAAATGATAGGTTACATAATCGGAAAAATACTTATACTTGAAGCTGGATTAATGGTTTTACCTCTAATTATAAGTTTTTTGTACAATGAAAGCACAAAATATAAAATTGCTTACGGCTCTGTAATACTTCTTCTTCTGGCAACTGGCTTTCTGCTTTCAGCAAAACTTCCTAAAGATCAGCGGATTCAAGGAAGAGAAGGCTATATAATTGTTTCACTTTCGTGGATTTTAATGTCTATGTTTGGAGCATTACCGTTTGTATTCACAAAAGAAATACCGTCGTTTATAGATGCCTTTTTTGAAATTGTGAGCGGTTTTACGACGACTGGTTCAAGTATAATAACTGATCTTAGTAAAATTAGCCATTCCAATTTATTTTGGCGAAGTTTTACTCACTTTGTCGGAGGAATGGGAGTGCTAGTTCTGGCACTTGCAATTTTTCCCAGTTCTGCCACTTCAGTTCACGTAATGAAGGCAGAAGTTCCAGGTCCGACATTTGGAAAGTTAGTGTCAAAATTATCAACAACAGCCAGAATGCTTTATAAAATTTATATTGTAATGACAATTGCTGTAATAATTTTATTAATGTTTGGTGGGCTGGACTTGTTTGAATCTTCGCTTCTTGCATTTGGTACGGCTGGAACAGGTGGTTTTGGGGTAAGAAATGGGAGTATCTTACCATATAACAACCCTTATGTTGAAATTGTTTTAGGAATTGGAATGCTAGTTTTTGGAGTAAACTTTAATATCTATTATTTTATTTTAATTGGAAAAGTAAAAGATGTATTTAAAAATGAAGAATTAAAATATTATTTGTTAATAGTTTTTGGAGCAATCGCATTAATAGTTTTTAATATATATCAAACATATGGCTCAATCTGGAAGTGCATAAGAGATGTATTCTTCTCTGTTTCCTCGGTTATTACAACGACAGGATATTCCACAGCCGACTTCGGAAAATGGCCGTTATTTTCACAAGTTATCTTGTTGATACTAATGTTTTTTGGTGCATGTGCAGGCTCTACCGCTGGGGGACTGAAAATATCGAGAGTAGTGTTAATGGTAAAAATCTACTTTGCAGAAATAGTCCAAATGATAAGCCCAAATCGTGTAGTTACAGTAAAATATGATGATAAGGCAGTAAATGTGAAAATGCAAAAAAGCATCGCAGTATATTTTCTAGTATATGCTCTTGTTTTTGGAGGAATTTTACTAATAATTTCCTGTTCAGTGGATGATTTTATGACAGCATTCAGTGCCGTTGCAGCCACATTCAACAATATCGGTCCAGGACTAGGAAAAGTAGGTCCAGCATTTAGCTTTGCTGAACTGAATAATTTTTCAAAAGTAATCCTAAGTTTTGGAATGTTGGCAGGAAGGCTGGAAATTTTCCCAATGTTAATATTATTTTCTCCAACAGCATGGAAATTAAAATAATTTATGATATAATGAAAATCATAATCAAAAAACAAAACAACGTTATTAATGTGTGTGGAAGTAGGATTTTTCCGATTCTGCTTCCTTTTTTGTTTTTTATTTTTTGCTTAACAAATATAAAAAAGAAAGTATAATTAAACATACCAAGTCCCCTATAAATCATTATTTGATTCTTGTAGGACTTTTAATTTATTTTGATAAACCTTGGTTACTATGAAAACTAACTCACTAACACTCACTTTAGAAAAAATTTATAAAATATATTTGTTATAAAGGTTTTGACGAAAGAAATACATAAATGTATTTAATCGTTTTTATTCACCAAAAATTACCTTACTTTGTTATACAAATATAAATTATAATGAGAAAGTGAAAAAAAACACTTGAGTTTTTTGATAAAATAGAGTATTATATAATTTATAAGGAATGTAACAAAATATATGCTTTATTTATAGGAGGAAAAATGGCAGTAGTTAAAGATTTGGAAAGTTTGAAGGCACTTATTCAAAGAGTTAGAAAAGCTCAGGAAGAATTTGCGACATTTGATCAGGAAAGAGTCGACAAGATTTTTAGAAAAGTGGCTCAAAAAATGAATGATGAAAGAATTACGCTGGCAAATTTGGCAGTGGCAGAAACTGGAATGGGAATTGTGGAAGATAAAGTTATAAAAAATCACTTTGCTTCTGAATATATTTACAATAAATACAAAGACGAAAAAACTTGTGGAGTGTTGGAAGACGACAGATCTTATGGAGTTAAAAAAATTGCAACTCCAATAGGAATTATCGCAGGTATTGTACCAACAACAAACCCGACTTCAACAGCAATGTTCAAAACATTAATATCATTAAAAACAAGAAATGCAATCATATTTTCACCACACCCAAGAGCAAAACAGGCAACAATTGAAACAGCTAAAATTGCATTGGAAACAGCAGTAAAATATGGAGCACCAAAGGATATAATTGGATGGATTGATGAACCAAGTGTGGAATTATCAAGAGAACTTATGGCAAGTGCTGACTTGATACTTGCGACAGGTGGACCAGGAATGGTTAAATCTGCATATTCATCAGGAACTCCTGCGATTGGAGTTGGAGCTGGAAATACACCAGTTGTAATTGACAAATCAGCAGATATAAAAATGACTGCAAACTATATTTTAATGTCTAAAACATTTGATAATGGGGTAATTTGTGCCACAGAGCAGTCTGTAATTATAGATAAAGAAATTTATGATAAAGTTAGAAGCGAGTTTTTAAACAGAGGAGCTTATATTCTTAATGAAGAAGAATTAAACAAAGTAAGAGAAATATTGTTTATAAATGGAAACTTGAACGCTGATGTAGTTGGAAAAAGTGCATACGTTATTGCAGGTATGGCAGGATTTGAAATTCCAAAAAGTTCAAAAGTTTTAATTGGAGAAGTAGAATCTACTGCAACAGAAGAACCTTTTGCACACGAAAAATTATCTCCAGTGCTTGCAATGTATAAAGCAGAAGATTTTGAAGATGGACTTAAAAAAGCTGATGAATTGGTAAGACTTGGAGGATTAGGACATACATCTTCATTATATATTAATTTAGCTGAAAAAGAAAAAATAGATAAATTTGGAAGATTGATGAAAACAGGACGTACACTAATCAATATGCCAGCATCACTTGGAGCAATCGGAGATGTATTTAACTTTAAATTAGAGCCATCATTAACACTTGGATGTGGTTCATGGGGAGGAAATTCTGTGTCAGAAAACGTAGGAGTAAAACATTTATTAAATGTAAAAACAATTGCAGAAAGAAGAGAAAATATGTTATGGTTCAAAGTTCCTGAAAAAATTTATTTCAAATACGGATCGCTTCCGACAGCTTTAGAAGAATTGAAAGGAAGTCACAAAAAAGCATTTATCGTAACGGATAAAGTATTGGCTGAATTAGGATATACAGAACATATTACAAAAGTACTTGATAGTATACATATCGATTATAGAATATTCTCAGAAGTAAAAGAGGATCCGACATTAAGTTCAGCTCAGGCTGGAGCAAAAGCAATGCTTGAATACAATCCTGATGTTGTTATTGCTCTTGGTGGAGGTTCTGCAATGGATGCTGCTAAAATTATGTGGGTATTGTACGAACATCCAGAACTTCGATTTAGAGATTTGGCAATGAGATTTATGGATATTAGAAAGAGAATCGTTGAATTTCCTGAAATGGGTAAAAAAGCGAAATTTATTGCAGTGGCAACATCAGCTGGAACTGGTTCGGAAGTAACGCCATTCTCAGTAATTACAGATGATGAAACTGGAATCAAATATCCTCTTGCAGACTATGCATTGACACCACACGTGGCAATTAATGACCCTGAACTTATGCTTACAATGCCAAAAGGGCTTACAGTAGCTTCTGGAATTGACGTATTTACACATGCTCTTGAGGCTTATGTTTCAGTTATGGCAACAGAATACACAAAACCTTATTCAAAAGAAGCAGCTAGGCTTGTATTCAAATACTTACCAGAATCAGTAGAATTAGGTTCAAAAGCAATTAAAGCAAAAGAAAAAATGGCAAATGCTTCATGTCTTGCAGGAATGGCTTTCGCAAATGCATTCTTAGGAATAAACCACTCACTTGCACACAAACTTGGAGGAAAATTCCACGTGCCACACGGTATCGCAAATGCTATGCTTCTTGAAGAAGTTATCCGTTTCAATGCAGCTGAGGCTCCAACAAAGATGGGATTATTCCCTCAATATAGATATCCTGATGCAATGCAAAGATACGCTGAAATGAACGATTATCTAGGATTTGGCGGAAATACTAAAGAAGAAAAAGTAGAAAATTTAATTAAAGGAATTAATGAATTAAATAGAAAAATAGGAATTCCAGCAAGTATTAAAGAATGGGGAGTGCCTGAAAAAGACTTCTTGGAAGCTGTAGACGAAATGTCACTAGATGCTTTCGATGACCAATGTACTCCAGCTAACCCAAGATATCCGCTAATGGAAGAATTAAGAGAAATTTACTTGAAGGCTTACTATGGAAAAGAATGGGAAAATGAAAAAGAAAGAGTAGCAAAAATTTTAGGATTCTAATTAAAACAATAATAGATTAAAAATAAAGGACTGTCTTATAAATTTGAGATAGTCTTTTTTTATAAAATTTATTTAATTCATGTAACAAACATTACACTTTTTCTTTGTTATTTTATGTTATAATTTTTTATACTGGACAATTTTACAAAACTTATTAAAAAGAGTCAGAAAATATTTTAATTTTCACATAAGACTCTTTTTAATATTTTAAATTTTATTTAATTTAAGGAGAAAATTAATATGTTTAGTTTAGATGATACACTTTATGAAATTATAAATAAATATCCTGAAGCTTTGGATTTTTTTATTGCAAATGGATTTGAACAGTTAAAAAATAAACAGATGCTTGAGGTTATGGGGAAAAATATTACTTTGAAAATGGCTCTTATGTCAAAAAAACTTAATCAGGAACTGTTTATTGAAAAGCTGGAAACATTTTTGCAAAAAGATGCAGATATTGATGTTTCACTGGATGAAAGCAAAGCTGATGAAAATAGTGACTTAATAATCGAGGGAGTACTGCCTTGCCCTATCAGAATCCCACTTTTGGAAGGTATAAAAGACTGGGTAAATGAGCAGAATGAAAAAAATGATTATACTATTTCATATACCTTGAAATCAGCAAATTTAGGGCTTGACTGGGTTGTAGAAAAAGTTAAGACAGGAAATCCTGATAAAGTTTCGGATGTGCTTCTTTCGGCTGGATTTGAGCTGTTTTTTGATAAAAATTTGATGGGGCAGTACATGGAAAATGGTATTTTTGAAACACACCTTGAAAATATGAATAAAGATTTCTGCAACGAAACTATTGACTTGCGGGATCCTAAAAAGCGTTACGCAATAATGGGAGTCGTGCCAGCAATATTTTTAGTAAACAAGACTTCTTTAGGAAATCGAAAAGCACCGGAAACTTGGGCAGACTTATTAAATGAAGAATTTGAAGATTCAGTTGCATTGCCAATGGCTGATTTAGACTTGTTTAATGCCCTTCTTGCAAATCTTTACAAAGATTTTGGAATGGATGGGATACATAAATTGGCACATTCATACAAAAAGAGCTTGCATCCAGCTCAAATGGTAAAAGCTAGAACTCGAACACCAGAAGCCCCTGCTGTCAGCATTATTCCATACTTCTTTTCGCAGATGATTGACGGAACAGGGGATTTGGAGGCTGTATGGCCAAAAGATGGAGCTTTGCTAAGCCCAATATTTATGATTACAAAAAAATCTAAGGCAGATAAAATCAAGCCATTTATGGACTTATTTATGTCAAATGAAATTGGAACAATTTTTTCTGCAAATGGAAAATTCCCGTCAACAAATCCAAATGTGGATAACCATTTAGAAGAACATCAGAATTTTAAATGGATTGGCTGGGATTACATCTATAGCCATGATATTGGAAAAATTATTCGTGAATGTGAAGATGAATTTAATAATGATGTGCAAAAAAGCCTTGCACAATAAAATTTAAAAAATAAAAAAGGAGAGATAACTATGAATTTAATAATATTTTCAGGCCCACCATCATCAGGAAAAACAAGCGTTATTCTAAAAACAGTAGAAGCCTTAAAATCACAAGGAATGTCAGTTGGAGTAGTGAAATTCGACTGTCTTTACACAGATGATGACAAATTATACGCAAAAGCAGGAATCCCAGTAAAAAAAGGAATTTCAGGAGCTTTATGCCCAGACCATTTCTTCGTATCAAATATCGAGGAAGTTGTGCAATGGGGAAATAGTCTTGGACTTTCAATATTAATTACAGAATCGGCAGGACTTTGCAACAGATGTTCGCCATATATCAAGGACATCAAGGGAGTCTGTGTAATTGACAATTTATCAGGAATTAATACGCCTAAAAAGATTGGACCATTATTAAAAGCAGCTGATATTGTGATTATTACCAAAGGAGATATTGTTTCACAAGCTGAACGTGAAGTTTTTGCCTCACGTGTGAACTCCGTAAATCCAAAGGCTGTAACAATGCACGTTAATGGGCTTACTGGACAGGGAGCGTACGAATTAAGTACACTTCTTTATGAAAAAGAACTGGAAATAGACAGCGTTCAAGGAATGGAACTTAGATTTCCAATGCCATCGGCACTTTGCTCTTACTGCTTAGGAGAGAAGAGAATCGGTGAAAAATATCAGATGGGTAATGTCCGAAAAATGAATTTACAGCAATAAAAAAATAGATAAAAATAATAAAAAAGGAAAAAATATGAAAAATAACGATTTAATAAATAAATTGACTATTAGTGAACTTAGCAAGAAATATCCCTTCGCAGAAAACTTTTTTACGGAAAACAACTTGCCTGTGGAAACTTTTCAGGATAAGACATTTCACGAGTTCATCGTAACTTTTGCAGAAGATAAAATTGAGGACTTTGCACTGGATGTGGAAAAAATTGAGGAAAGTCTTGTTGACTACATTGAGCAGATGAAACTTTTTTTGGGAATGGAAGAGGAAAATTCGATTGATATGCTTACAATTGTCGCTGGGCAAGATAAATCTGGGAATAAAGAGGGATTTGAGCGTCTTGATATTCATAAATCAGAAATTATTTCCATTGTTGGGCCTACAGGTTCTGGAAAATCAAGACTTCTTGCCGACATCGAATGGACTGCCCAGAAAGACACTCCAACACAGCGTCAAATACTTATAAACGGTGAACTTCCAGACAAAAAATGGCGTTATTCCTCAAACAACAAATTAGTCGCACAATTATCACAAAACATGAACTTCGTTATGGATTTATCAGTAAAGGAATTTCTAGAGCTGCACGCTCAAAGCCGAATGATTGAAAACATTGACGAAACTGTGGAAAAAATCATTACCGCCGCAAACAATCTGGCTGGAGAGCAATTTGACTTAACTACTGCAATCACAGCCCTAAGTGGTGGACAATCCCGTGCTTTAATGATTGCCGACACAGCCATTTTAAGTTCATCTCCAATTGTCCTAATTGACGAAATCGAAAATGCAGGAATTGACAGGAAAAAAGCCTTGGAATTACTTGTTTCATCTGACAAAATCGTATTAATGGCAACACACGACCCAACATTGGCACTAATAGCAGATAAACGAATTATAATAAAAAATGGTGGAATCAGTAAAATTATTACAACAAGCCCTGAAGAAAAGAAAATTTTGAAAAAACTGGATGAAATGGATGATATTATTCAAAAAATGAGAAGTGATTTGAGAAAAGGGGAAATTTTAAAAAGTGATTTTTAATCAAGAAATTTGTTTTTAAAAATTAATAATAAAAGTAAATTAGGGAGAAATATTCAGAATTTGTTTATTTTCTCCCTTTTTAAATAGAGAATAGAATGAACTGGAACAACTGGAGAGTTTGAGAAGTTGATTAAGAATGAAGATAAAGTTCATATTACGTGATATTAAGCCATAGCGTTTGTTTTTGTACAAGAATGTCCTGCCTGATGTAAAATTTTTTCGTTATGGGCTAATATGAGCTTATTTTATTCCTTCAACATTATTTAACACTTCCACAACCAGTATTATTTTATGCCCTGATATTATTCTTTATTCAAGGTTGTCGAACAGATTTATTAATTCTAAAAATTAAATACATAACCACAAAAATAACAACTGTAACATTTATCACAAATAAATTAACAACGCTAATTTTTCTTAATAATAAACTGGAAACAAATAACGTTCCGAATGAAAAAATCCTTGAAAAAAATGATTTCATTGAAGTTATTGCACTTATTTTTTCTTTTGACAGGATTTTATTAAAGTGAAATTCAAAATAGTAGTTAATTATAAAAAAATTGTACATAATATTAGGTATATTCCTGTAAATATCAGATTATTTTTTAATATTATTACAGTTATTGCCATTAAAAATATTAAAATTAATAAAAAATACAATTTCTTCGTATTTATAAGCAGAATATTTATATTGTATGCAATAATCACAATTATTTGAAACAGTACATACATTACAAAAAAATTCTTTTCTCCAATTCCTTTATCTAAAAAAAGTTTTTGCCATAACTGAAAATGGCTCTGAATAAAAATTTGTATAATTCCAAAAAATATAAAATAATATTTCATCACTCTTTTTTCTTTCAATTCAGAAATGCACTCAGCTATATGCATTTTAAAAATTTGAAAGTTTATATTTTCATTTGCTTTTTCATTCTCATCTGAAAAAAATAAAGTTGTTAGCAATATATTGATAAGTATCAAAATAATAGAAATAAAATAAATATTTACACCTATCTTAAAATAAAGTAAAAATCCTATTCCTGAACCTAAAATAGAGGAAAAAGTCGAAATTTGCTTTTGATATTTTAAAAATTTTTGCAATCCAGCTTCATCATTTTTCAAACTATTTATTAAAACTACATCAATTGTTCCAGTTTCCAGTGCATTTGCCAATCCATATATTGTATATGCGACTGATAACCAAAATAAACTTTTGGAAAATATAATCAGGAAAAAAGTTATAATCAATGTAAGCAATGATGAAATATAGACTTTTTTTCGTGAATATAAATCTGAAATTACTCCGCTTGGAATCTCAAAAATAATCATTGAAAGGTTAAAAAAAGACTGCATTAACACAATCTGCGACATTAACAAGCCTTTTTTTAGAAAAAGTACAGTCAGAATGGAATGTGGCATTGTGGAAGCTAAAAATAGTAAAAAGGTGCTAATATAGTAAACTTTGGTATTTTTATCTATAAGATTCATTATTTTTACCACCTTTCCAATCCATTTTATCTTTTAATAATTTTTTCCGATTTCCTGTATTTCTGATTTTTACTGTTAGGTTTGTTGGGAATTGTCCTTTCAATCAATTTTGCCTCTAAGGCAGGATTTAAATAATTTTTTCTAAAAGTAGGTTTATGTACTAAATTTAATTTTTCCATAATTTCTGTTGCTGATAAAACATTATCTCCAAGGACACTAAGTAATTTTTTAACTGGATTTTTATTATGATTGCTATCTTGTACGGTTACTTGGTCGTTATCTTGGTCGGTTATTCTTTCAGAAGTTTTAATTTCTTTTAAACTATCGTTTATAATTTTGAGCATAAACTCTACAAATATTGTACTTTCACCTTCTTTATCAGCTATTGCAAGAGTATCATAATATTCTTTCTGTTCTTTTTTTATCAATTCCTCTATTGGAAGCCAAAAAAATATTTTTTTCCATTTTCCAAGCAGTAAAGTATGCCACATTCTTCCAATACGACCATTTCCATCTGAAAATGGATGGATAAATTCAAATTCATAATGAAAAACAGCACTTTTAATCAATGGATGTACAGAAGAAGTCTTGTACCATGAAATTAAACTGCTTATATGCTTAGGCACTAAATCTGCTGGCGGAGCAATATGTACTACTTTTCTTCCAGCAAAAATACCAACCCCTTGAGAACGAAATTTACCATTTTCCTTAACCAGCCCATTCATCATCAATCTGTGAGCATTCAATAAATCCTTTACTGAAAATGGATTTAACTTAGTTAATAATTCATACGCTTCATAAGCATTCTTTACTTCTTTTATTTCATTAGGATTTCCTAAAACTCTTTTTCCGTCCAATATGGCTGTAACTTGTTCCAGCGAGAGAGAATTATGTTCAATAGCAAGCGAAGAATGAATTGTTTTTATTCTGTTTTCTCTCCTTAAATGTGGATTTGAAATTTTTTCCTGAAAAATAGACATTCTTCCTATTTCTTCACTTATTTCACCTATTAATACTGTCATTTTTTCAGTTATTTGAAAAGGCGGCTTGTAATTATTCAATTTTAAATACCTCCTATTTCCTAAATAGTGTCCTTAAACATTATAATAAACACCGCAACCAATAAAATACAGCAAGCAAGCAACGCTCCTATACCGTATATTTTTACTAAAACTACACAAAGCATTGCTCCGATAAAGAAAAATCCATCTAATCCCAAATATATCCAGAAATTCTGTAAATAAGACTTGTTTTCTGTATTTATATATTTAAACAAGTTCTCCATTCCACTTCGTAAATTCCCAGTACACATTGTTGTCGCTCCTGCCAGTCCCCTGATTTTTCTAAATCCTTGATATTGAATTGCGGCAATAAACGACATAATCATATTTACAACAATATTCCAATTTCCGCTTGGAATGAATGAAATAAAAAACATTATTATAACTTGGTAAAATATAACAATCTGCTGCCATCTAAAAATTCTATGTTTTTCAAATTTCACTCTAATAAATTCAGTAAATAATATTCCAAATGTGAAAACCAGAATAGGCATAAAATAATTAAAGGCTTTTCCAAAATCTCCCCTTTGTAAATTTATAGCAAGATAAACAACATTTCCTGTCTGTGCATTAGCAAGTACCTTTCCACGTGTAACAAAAGTATATGCATCCATAAATCCCCCAACCATGCATAGCATCATTCCTAATCTAAACGTCTCTGGTGGATACTCCTCTCCATTAAAAAAAATCTTTTTTATTCTTTTACCCATTTTAAAAAACTTCACTCCTTTTTTATTTTTTTGAACTTCGTATTTTTTATCCAATGATTTAATTTTATAATATTTATTAACAAAGCTACTTTTCTAAAATATCGAATTTATAGCCAACTCCCCAAATTGTCTTAATATTCCATTTCTCATGCTTATAATTGTCAAGTTTTGCACGAAGCCTTTTTATATGCGTATCAACAGTACGGCTTTCTCCAAAATAGTCAAATCCCCATATCAAGTCCAGCAAATTTTCTCTTGTAAAAACTTTGTTCTGATTTGTTGCCAAAGTCCATAAAATCTCTATTTCTTTCTTAGTCAACGAAATTATTTCATCATTTATCTTAACCGTAAAATTATTCAAATCAATTTCAAGATTGTCAAATGAAAAAATTTTTGTACTTTCATCATTTTTAGGTGTTATTCTACGTAAAATTGCATTTATTCTTGCAATTATTTCTCCTGGCGAGAAAGGTTTTACTATATAATCATCTGCTCCTATTTCCAGTCCCATTATTTTCTCATAATCTTCTCCACGTGCTGTAATCATTATAATTGGAACATTTGAAAAAGTACGCACTTGCCTGCATACATCAAAACCATCCTTTTTTGGCATCATTACATCCAGAAGTATTATATCAAACTCATTTTCTTCAATTTCCTTTAACGCCGCTTCCCCATCAAATACAGTACTTACAGTAAAATTATTTTTTTTACAGTATTCTGACAGTATAGAAACAATTTGTTTATTATCGTCTGCAATTAATACTTTATACATATTTATCCTCTCTTTTTATTTTTATTCTTATAAAATTTTATCATAATTTCTTTGAAATACAAATATTAAATTTTATTTGACAAAATAATTTTTTATGGTATAATGTAATCAAGAAATATTTGTAATGATTTCAAATTAAAAACAATAATATTATTAAATTAGGAGGAAATTATGTCTTTAATAGGAAAAAAAATTGAAAATTTTACAGCTCAAGCTTATCAAAACGAAGAATTTAAAGAAGTAAACTTTGAAAAGGATATGTTAGGAAAATGGAATATTTTCGTATTTTATCCAGCTGACTTTACATTTGTGTGTCCAACTGAATTGGAAGATTTAGAAGACCATAGAGAAGAATTGGAAAAATTAGGATTTAATGTTTATTCAGTAAGTACTGATACTCACTTTACTCACAAAGCATGGCACGATCACTCAGAAGCAATCGGAAAAGTTAAATATGCAATGATCGGAGATCCTACAAAAGCTATTTCAAGAGAATTTGAAGTATTAAACGAAGAAAGTGGACTTGCATTCAGAGGAACATTTATCGTAAATCCTGAAGGGAAAATCGTTGCTTATGAAGTAAATGACGAAGGAATCGGAAGAGATGCATCAGAATTAGTAAGAAGAGCAAAAGCTGCAAAATTCGTAGCTGATAACCCAGGATTAGTTTGTCCAGCAAAATGGAAAGAAGGAGAAGCTACTTTAAAACCAGGATTAGATTTAGTAGGTAAAATTTAATAATTTTAAACTTAATAAATTAGAAGGAGGTAAAATGGCTTTATTAGATAGTAATATTGTAGAACAGTTAAAAGGTTATTTTGATAAAATTAATGGAAACATTGAATTAGTCTCATTTTTGAATGATAGCGAAAAATCAGCTGAATTAGATAGCTTCTTACAAGAAGTTGATTCAATTTCTGGAAAAGTGAACTATGTAAAAAAATCATTTGACAATGATAAGGCTGACTTAGAAAAAGCAAACCTTACTCGTCCAACATCTTTTACAATTTTAAAAGATGGGGAAAATACTGGGATTAATTTTTCAGGTATTCCTGGAGGACATGAATTTAACAGCTTTATTCTAGCAGTTTTGGGACTTGCAGGACTTGGAAAAAAACTGGAAGGAGAGCAGCTTTCAAAAGTTGAATCAGTTAATAAGCCTGTAAACATTGAAACATTTATTTCATTATCATGTACACATTGTCCAGATGTAGTTCAAGCTTTAAACCTAATTTCAGCAAATAATAAAAACATTACAACAACAATGGTAGACAGTGCAGTATTTTTTGAAGAAGCAAAAGAAAAAGATATTCAGGCGGTACCAGTTGTATTTATAAATGGAGAGCAAAAATCAGTTGGTGCAAAAACTATTGAAGAATTAATAACGCTTGTTGCCAACGCGTAATTATACAAAACATAAAAACAAAATAAAGAAACTTGATTTATCTAAAAATTTGGGAGAAAAAATTAAACTTGTATAAAAAGTGGCTGTCTCATAAGACTAATTTTATGAAACAGTCTCTTTTTATTTTGACAAAAAAATTCTTGAAATTAGATTGAAAAAATGATATGATTAAATATAATGAATTTTATAAAATTTGTTAAAATAAAGGCTTTTAGAAATAATAAAAGCATAGTTTTTTAAAGTTAAATTAAATTTATTGTTTTTAAAAGTTAAAGAATAAAAATTTTTAAAATGTAAATAATTGGATTTAGGAGATAATTTGAGTTTATTTATATTAAAAATAATTGGATTAATCACGATGTTTGTAGATCATTATCAGGTTATGATTGGTGGAAGTGAGATTCTGAGAGTTATTGGAAGGCTTTCCTTTCCGATATTTGCTTTTACGTTGAATGAAGGGTATGTACATACTCGGAATTTGAAAAAGTATTTGCTGCGATTATTTTGCTTTGCGGTAGTTATTCAGGGTCTTTTTATTTTATGTGCAGATGGTAGGGATATAAATATATTTTTTACATTATTTTTGGGACTTTTTACAATTTGTATTTTAAATTTAAAAAAGAGCTGGATAAAAGAACCATTTATGAAAATTATAAAAGCTATTTTAATCATATTTATATTGTATTTTTCTCAGAAAATTAATCTTGATTATGGTGCGTATGGAATTCTATTAATAATGATTTTTAATATTTTTAGGAATAATAATCTTAAAATATTAATCGGTTTTCTCACTTTAAATATTTTTAATCTGGTTTTTCCAAATGTTTTTCAAATTGTTCATACACAGATTTTTTCATTAATTTCATTAATTTTTATTTTTTTGTATAATGGGGAAAAAGGAAGAAACATAAAATACTTTTTTTATTTATTTTATCCAATACATTTTTTTATTTTAGGGATAATAAAGTTTTTTTAGAAAAAATAATTTTATAAGTTTTGGAGAGGTAAAATGACAAAAAAGGAAAGATTGAAAAAAGTATTCCCAATATTAGAAAAAAAATTTGGTGTTCCAAAAGCTGCTTTGGAATTTGAAACTCCTTATCAACTAATGGTCGCAGTAATTTTGTCAGCTCAGTGTACTGATGCACGAGTAAACATTGTTACAAAGGAACTATTTAAAGTTGTAAGAGATCCAAAAGACATAAGAGAAATGAATTTGGGAACGCTGGAAAAATATATAAAATCGACTGGATTTTATAAAAATAAGGCAAAAAATATAAAATTAAATGCTGAAATGATGTTGGAAAAATATAACGATGTGATTCCAAAAGAACTGGAAAAATTAATAGAGTTACCAGGTGTAGGGAGAAAAACAGCAAATGTAGTTTTAGGGGAACTGTGGAATATTCGAGAAGGAATTGTTGTAGATACTCATGTTAAAAGATTGTCAAATCTCATAGGATTTGTAAAAAGTGACAATCCTGAAATTATTGAGCGGGAATTAATGAAGCTACTTCCTAAAAAGCATTGGTTTGTATATTCACATTATATGATTTTACATGGACGGGATAAATGCGTTGCTAGAAGACCTAAGTGTGATATATGTGAAATTCGAGATTATTGTAAATATAATTTAGATAATTTGAAAAATAGCAAAGTTGGTAATTAAGAAATTAATCATAGAAAAAATTTTTAGATTGTTAGATAATTGAATAATTTTTAAAAAGAAATATAGATAGAAAGGAAAAGAATGTATAAGAAAGTAAAAAGAGTTTTGGTTTTGGGAGTATTAGCGTTATTTGCAGCTTTAGTTTATGCGGAAGGAGAGCAAGAAACAGGTACAGTGTCTCCAAAAGAAAGTAATGTTACTGTTAGAGAAGAAAAGTCTAAAAGTTCAACAAGCTCAACTGCAAAAGAAAATACAGGATCTAATGAAATTGAGCAGGCAACAAAACGGGGAAATGAAAAGCATTCTAGACATAGTAAAAAGAAAAACCATACATTACAGTCTGAAGAAATTGGTGAAAATTTTGAGAATCAAACAGGTTCAAAAAATAATAAAGAAAAAGAAAATGATAAAAATAAGACAGCTAAAAAAAATGATAAAACAGTACCAAAGAAAAAACTTGTGCAGGCAATAGAACATGAGCATGAAGGAGTTTCGCACTATTATGGTGAAGTTATAAAATTTATTGCAACGACAGATGGAAATGTTTTGAAGGAAAAAATGTCAAGACAAAAACATCCCATTGCGTCACTTACAAAAGTTATGAATATTCTTGTAGCACTTGATCAAGTTGATAGAGGTAACGCAAAATTAGATGATAAAGTATGTTTTACACCACAAATAGTAAATATGGGAGGAAGCTGGTTAAATGCTAAAGCTGGAGATTGCTATACATTAAAAGACTTGCTTCGTGCAGAAATTATCTATTCAGCAAATAATGCTGCATATTTGGTGGCACATCATATTTCAAAAGGGAATCTTGATAATTTCGTAAAATTAATGAATGATAAAGCAAGAGAGCTTGGAATGAATGATACACGTTATTATACTCCAGCAGGATTGCCGACTTCGATGACTAATAAAAATATGGATATTTCAACAGCTTATGATATGTATTTGCTTGGAAGAAGAGCTGTAAGAGATGAAAGATTAAGAGCATGGATGAAAGAATCTGAACTTGTATTGCAAAATTCAGAAGGAGAAGATGTAGTCTATAACAATAGAAATCATTTACTTGATAAATTTGGAATTTATGGATTGAAAACAGGGTTTCATGCACAAGCTGGGTATAATATGATTGTTTCGAGTAAAATTGGTAATTTGGAAATTATATCAGTTACACTTGGAAACAAAACTGATGATGCAAGAACCGAAGATCAAAAGCAAGAATTTACAAAGCTAGAAGGACTTATGATACCAGTTTACAAAGAAGGACAAGAAATCGGAAGCAAATTTAAAATTAAAAATGCAGAAAAAAAAGAAATAAAAGGTATTTTATCGAGTAATGTGTATCAACTTGATAATACAAATTATAAATTTAAAATAAAAGATTTAGAAGTTACCGCTGAAAAAGAAGGGATTGCCAAAGGCGATGTAATTGGGAAGCTTGAAGTGTTATCAAATGATGATAAAGTTGTGGGAACAGTTGATATTGTAGCACAAAATGATTATAAACAATTATCATTATTTGGAAAAATATTGAGATTTATAACTTTTGGATTAGCATAAAAATTTTAAGAATAAAAGTTGAGCTGTTTAGAAAATTAAATGGCTCTTTTTTTTGTTTATCTGATAAATATAATGTAATTTAAATAAAAATATGGTAAAATATATCCAAGCTTATTTAAAATTGAAAAAATTTAATATTTAGACATTATAGTTTTAAGTTTAGTTTTAAAAGAGTATTATTATAAATTTATAAAATTGTTGAAAAAGAGGAGAAATATATTTATGAAAATATTGGGAGTGATACCAGCAAGATATGCGTCCAGCAGGTTTGAAGGGAAACCACTCAAGGATATTTGCGGACATGCAATGATTGAATGGGTTTACAAAAGAGCAAAAAATGCGGATATTGATGAGATTGTTGTCGCTACAGATGATGAGAGGATTTTTAAGGCTGTAGAAAAGTTTGGAGGAAATATTGTTATGACATCAGAAAATCATCAGAATGGAACTTCCAGAATAATAGAAGTTATAAACAAAAGTGAGTATAAAAATTATGATTTTATTATAAATATTCAGGGAGATGAGCCGTTAATTGACATTGAGTCAATAAATATTTTAGCAAATAATTACAGAAATGAAAAATCAGAAATTGTTACATTAAAGCAGGAAATGAAATCTCAAAATGAAATTGAAAATCCAAATCATGTAAAAGTTATCACAGATTTTAATGATAACGCCATTTATTTTAGCCGTTCAGTAATTCCTTATGAGCGTGATAAGAATAATAGCCAAAATATTAAATATTTTAAACATGTTGGAATTTATGGATATACAGCGAAATTTTTAAATGAACTGAAAAATTTAAAAGAAGGTGTTTTGGAAAAAATAGAATCGCTTGAACAGCTTAGATTTATTGAAAATGGATATAAAATAAAAGTTTTAGAAACTAAGTCGCAGGTAATAGGAGTGGATACACAAGAGGATTTGAAAGAAGTTGTTAAATTTATAACTGAAAATGGAATAACATTAAAATAAGTAAAATATTGTAAAAAGGAGGAAATTATGGAAAACGGAGTAATGATACAGTACTTTGAGTGGAATTTGCCCAATGATGGGAAACATTGGCAAAGATTAAAGGATGATGCAAAGCATTTAAGTGAAATTGGTGTAAGCGGAGTGTGGATTCCGCCAGCATATAAAGGAACTTCACAATTTGATGTGGGATATGGTGCCTATGATTTATGGGACTTAGGGGAATTTGACCAGAAAGGAACTGTCAGAACGAAATATGGTACAAAGCAGGAACTGATTGAAGCAATAGAAGAACTTCATAAATACAATATAAATGTATATTTGGACGCTGTTTTGAATCATAAGGGCGGAGCTGATGAAACAGAGAATTTTTTGGCGATAGAAGTTGATCCTGAAGACAGAACTGTGGAAATAACCGAGCCTTTTGAAATAGAAGGATGGACAAAGTTTACTTTTCCTGGAAGAAATGATAAATATTCTGCATTCAAGTGGAATTATAATCTTTTTGATGGAATAGATTTTGATAATAAAACTGGTAAAACTGCAATTTATAAAATTGTTGGAGAAAATAAGGACTGGGATGAGGGAGTTGACTCTGAACTTGGAAATTATGACTATTTGATGAATGCTGATATTGATTTTTCACATCCTGAAGTGCGTGAGGAAGTAATCCGATGGGGTAAATGGGTTGTAAATGAATTAAAAATCGACGGATTCAGGATGGATGCCGTAAAACATATAAAAGATGAGTTTATAGCTGAATTTTTGACACAAGTAAGAGCAGCTTATGGCGAAGAATTTTATTCTGTTGGAGAATACTGGCGAAATGATTTGGAAAAGTTGAAGGAATATCTGGATAATGTTGGGTATAAGACTGATTTATTCGATGTTGGACTTCATTTTAATATGTATGATGCCTCTAAAAAGAAAAAGGATTATGATTTAAGAGAAATTTTTGAACATACGATAGTAACAACAAATCCGATGGCAGCTGTAACATTTGTAGATAATCATGATTCACAAAAGGGAAGTGCTTTAGAATCACAAGTTGACAGCTGGTTTATTCCTCATTCGTATGCTATAATATTATTATCAAAAGATGGCTATCCATGCCTGTTTTATGGCGATTACTACGGAGTGGGAGGAGAAAAAAGCCCGCATCAATGGATAATTGACAAACTTCTGGAAGTACGGAGAATACATGCTTATGGAGAACAAATAAATCATCTGGATAATCCAAATGTAATTGCAATTCAAAGAACAGGAAGAGATGAATGGACGGGCTGTGTAGCCGTACTTTCAAATTCTGAAGAGGAAGAAGAAATACAAATCGAGCTTGGAAAAGAGCGAGCTGGACAAGTTTGGCAGGAAGTTACAGGTAGTGGATATGAAGACATTGTAATAGATGAGGAAGGAAATGCTAACTTTAAAGTTGAAAGTGAAAAAATTTCTGTTTGGATACAGAAAAGTTAAGACTAAAATACTAAAATTATTTATTATTGTCAAAGAAATAAATAAATTTAAAAAGTTAAAATATATTAAATCTTTTTAGGTTAATTTAAATAAAACCAGATTGAGAGGTAAAGAAAATGAGAAAAATTAAAGTTATAGGAGCAATAATTGCATTAATGATGAGTTTGAGTTCTTGTACGGCAGTAGCATTGGGAGCAGGAGCAGTTGCTGGAGGATATACTTGCTTGAATACAAATCTTTGTAATAAATTGAAAAAATAATTTAAGGTTGTAAGGGCATGGTTAATGCCCTTACGTTAAAAAATGAGCTACATAGAAATGTTTAAACAGGAGAATAAGAAAAAATGAGAAATAGTAATACAAGAGAAGAAATTTTAGACAATATACAGAGGATAGTTGTGAAGGTTGGAACTTCTACACTTACAACAGAGGATGGTCATCTAGATATTGAAAAGATAAAGAAAATTGTACTAGAACTAAGTAATTTACAAGATAAAGGGTATGATGTAATACTTGTAACTTCTGGTGCAGTTGGAGCTGGAATGGGACTTCTTAATATAAGTGAAAAGCCTAAAACTTTGGCGGAAAAGCAGATGCTGTCAGCAGTTGGGCAAGTTTCACTTATGCAAATTTATCAAACTCTTTTTAAAGAGCATAATAAGATAATCGGACAATTATTGTTGACAAAAGAGGAATTTTCCAATAGAAAAAGATACTTGAATATGAGAAATGTTTGTAATGCTTTTTTGAAAAGGAAAATTATACCAATTATAAATGAAAATGATGCAATTGTGTCCAATGCTTTGAAAATAAAGGTTGGGGATAATGATACAATGTCAGCGCTTGTTTCTGGATTAATTGACGCTGATTTACTTATAATTTTATCGGATATTGACGGGCTTTATAATAAAAATCCTAGAAAACATGAGGATGCAAACCTGATTCATATGGTTGGTGATATTAATGAAGATATAAAACAGATGGCAGGTGCAGAAGGTTCAAAATTTGGAACTGGCGGAATGATAACAAAAATCATCGCTGCGGAAATGGTAACAAAAATTGGAACAAGCCTTGTAATTGCTAGTGGAGATGATCCTAAAAATATAACTAGAATAGTTGAAAAAGAAAATATAGGAACACTTTTTGTGAAAAAAAATAAAAAAATTAGTCTAAGAAAATACTGGCTGGCATACGGACCTAATAAGGAAGGTTCGTTAATAATTGACAATGGTGCAAAAGTAGCATTAAAAAATGGAAATAGTTTATTGTCAGTTGGAATAAAGTCTGTTGAAGGGAATTTTGACAAGGGGGCAGTTATCGAAATAGAAGATTTAGAAGGAAAAGTTATCGCAACTGGAATTTCAAATTATTCATCAGAGGAAATAAACCTTATAAAAGGCATAAAAAGTGAAAATATAGAGGAAATATTGGGCTACAAATATGATGAAGCTGTGATTCATATTGATAATGTGGTTATTAGAAAATAAAAATAATAAATTTTATTTAAAGTATTTAGCGTACAAGAATCAAAAACTTTTAATAAAATAGAAAGCGGGACGATTTATGAGTTACGAACAACCTAAAAAAATAGTAGGAATGAAGCTTTATCTTAAAATGCTTACATTGGCAAATTTTTTACTGTTTAACTTTTTTTTGATAATATTTATAAAACTTTTTGTGAAAAATCTGTCTGATGCTGCTGAAAGAGGGAAACTTCTAGGCGCTATAATAGCAATAACATTAATAGGTTTATTTTTAATAATATTTGCTTATGTTTTGCCGTATTTTATAATAAGGAAATATGAAAAAATATCTTTTTATGAAGATGGATTTGCTATTGGAAAAAATGAAAAAATTCTTTATGAAAATTTGGAATATTTTTTTATTCCGAATATAATGAGACCAAATACATTTTTGGGAATATGGTATAAAGATAATAATGGAACTTGGAAAAATATAGCGGCGGCAGGTTATCCATCTAATGCCTTTGACTTGTTTCAGCAAGATTTTGTGAAAATTAACTATCCAAAAGCTATGAGAAAAATAGAAAATGGTGAACCAGTTGAATTTTTATTTAACAATCCAAAAAAATCTGTAATGGCATTAGCTCCTAAGAAGTATATAGCCAAAAAATTGGAACAAGCATTGAAAATAAAGGTTTCAAGAGAATCCTTGACTTTGGATAACGAAGTTTATAATTGGAATGACTATAATATAAGCACAATGGCTGGAAGAATAAATATAACAGATAAAGCTGGAAATAAAATATTGTATTTGTCAGATAAAGCGTTGATTCATAATACAAATTTATTAGAAACAATAATTAATACTTTCGGAGCGAATGAGTGAAAAAATGAAAGGGAGAAGTAAGTGAAGAGTGAAAATATTTTTAATAAAAATGAAAATAAATTATACACATTTCTTGGTGGATTTTTAAGCTTTATAATTGCAACTGTACTTTATTTTTTTTCGGCTCAAAATAATATAAGACATATTATAGTGATGTTTTTAGGTGTGGGAATTATAGATATTGGAGTTATATTTGGAAATTTTTTTGGAAAGAAAAAGAAAGAAAAAATTAGAGAAATTAATAGCTGGAATAAATCAGAAAAAATTGGAAAAGTGAAAAAGAGTAAATTTAACAATCTGTATGATGAATTAGAAATAACTATTTTTAGTGTAGTTATTATATATATTTTTTCATATTTGGCAATATATTTGTCAGAAGTGTTAAACTTAACATTAATTTTTAAAAAGCAATATCCAGATACAAAATTTTTTGATATTTTAATGGAAGTTATGACAAATATTTTTAATATTGACTGGGCTAGGCGATATTTAATAATTTACTGGATTTTTTTAACTATTTCTGCAGTTATGTTTATAATAGCTATATTTAGAACGAGAAAAATAAAAAAGATGAGGGATAGGAATAGAAAAGCTGGCGATATTTTTTAGAAATTAGATAAACTAAGAAATGAGGTAAGTATGAATTATATAGAAGAACTTGGGAAAAAAGCAAAAGCCGCTTCAAGGGAACTTTTGAAAATTGGAACAAAAACAAAAAATGATGTATTGTTTGCAATTGCAGATGAATTGATAAATAAAAAAGAAGAAATAAAGGCTGCGAATAAAACAGATATGGAAAATGGTAAGAAAAATGGAATGGCATTTTCCTTGTTGGATAGAATGGAGCTTACAGACAGCAGAATTGAAGGAATGACTCAAAGTCTGCGTGAAATGGCTATGTTTCCAGATCCAATTGGAGAAGTCGTTACAGGATGGAATCATAAAAATGGAATGAATATTGCAAAAAAGAGAGTTCCGCTCGGAGTAATCGGAATGATTTATGAATCTCGTCCAAATGTTACAGTAGATGCGGCAGGACTTGCAATAAAATCTTCAAATGCGATAATTTTACGTGGGTCAGAAGATGCCCTAAATTCAAATATTTATTTGAATAATTTATTAAATAGAGTTGCAGATGCTCACGGATTGCCAAAAAATACAGTTCAGCTTGTAGAAAAGCCAGAAAGGGAACTTGTGAAGGACTTAATCCGTGCAGACAAGTATATTGATGTAATTATCCCAAGAGGGGGAAAAGGATTAAAAAGATTCATCATAGAAAACGCAACAATTCCAATGATAGAAACAGGTGCAGGAATCTGTCACATCTTTGTGGACGAAACAGCTGACATAAAACAGGCATTACCAATCATCGAAAATGCCAAAGTCCAACGTCCAAGCGTATGTAATGCCATCGAAACAACACTTATTCACGAAAATATCGCAAAAGCAATCTTGCCAGAATTAACAGAAATGCTTTTAAAAGATGGTGTAGAGTTAAGGTACAGCAAAGAAGCACTAGAAATTGTTGGAAACAGAAATGATGTAAAATTGGCAACAGAAGAAGATTTTGGGGCTGAATACTTGGATTTAATAATGTCACTAAAATTAGTTAAAAACATAGAAGAAGCAATTGAATACATAAATAATCATGGAACGCACCATTCCGACTCAATTTTGACAAAATCTATAGAAAATGCTGAGAAATTCCTAAACGAAGTAGATTCAGCAAACGTTTATTTAAACGCGTCAACAAGATTTTCTGACGGAGGAGAATTCGGCTTTGGTGGAGAAATTGGAATTTCTACACAAAAACTGCATGCTCGTGGGCCTATGGGAATTAGAGAACTGACTACAACGAAGTATGTGATTAGGGGAGAAGGTCAAATAAGGGAATAGTAAGAAAAATAATATAAATTTATGAAAAAGTCTGATAGTGAGAAATACATGTTGGAAAATGTATTGAAACACAAAGGATAATAACAAATGTTGGTATGGTGTTGTTTGTATTGATTTATTAACAAGTGAATTTAAAAATAATAAAATAGTATTTTGTATAAAAAAAAGATAGAAAAGTTATGAATTTATCAACAAAAATGAACTAACTATAAAAGATAAAATAAGTCATGTGGATGAATCTGAATGTATATTGGAGTAAGATATTCGTTACAAAGAGAAAATTGATTATGAATATATGATAGAGAACTTTTAATAAGAAATATAATTATAAATTAAAATTTTAAAATTTAGGAGGAATTTATGAAAAAATATGATTTGAATTTAAAATTAATGCATTCAAACGAATTAAAACATATCAAAATTACATTTGAATCAAAAGACAATAATGAGTGGAGAGTTGAAACTCAAAATATTAAAGGAAAGTTTGAAAAAAAATTTAATTTGGGAGATATCTTCGATTTAAAAGATTATGAAACTAAAGAAAATTTTTTAAATGAACTTTTTGAGTATATCCATTCAGATAATTATTCTGATTTTGATTATGAATATTTATACAATACTAAAAAATTATTGATAAAGTTTTTTGAGAGAATGTATCAGGTTGAAAATAAAGGGTGTGAAAATTCGGATGGCTCAATAAAAGAATATAATGAAAATGAATTTAAAGAGTTAATGAAATCAATTCAAGAATATCAGCATGAATCCGTAGAAAAAATAAATGAGTTAGATAAAAAATTTATATAAAATTTAAAAGATGATAAAGATCAGTAAAATTGTTCAATATCATCTTTTTTGTTATAAAAAATTTTAGATTCCTTAAAAAAATAAAAAAGTATATGAAAATATAATAAAAAATGTCATAATTTTAGCAATCCGTGAAAAAGGAGATGTTATAGTTATGTGTACGCTATTAATAAAAATTTTATACTAAACCCCATTTAAATAACGAAATTATTACAAACTTTTCTAATAAAGGGTATAAATCTAATATTTTCAAATAATTAAAATATAATTTTCATTTTTCAATCAGATTCTAGTATAAATAACCCGTCGGAGCATTTTTATGTGCTGGCAAAACTGTCTGAGCATAGCGAGTTTTTTGTCAGTGCAGAAAAATGTCGTAGACTAGCCATAGGTTGTAGGATTTGCGGCAATGAGCAATCCTACGAAAATAAAAAGAAAAAACATAATAATACGAAAAAATATTTATTAATCAAGATATCTAAAAAATAATAAAAAATAATTTAATGATTATGAATTAGCTATTAAACAACCCTATTATAAAAATTTATTCCTATTTTTAAATGGAGGTTAGTATTAGTTATAATTTTATTACAGATAGTAATAATTTTAATTCAAGAATTTTGGAAATAACGAAAAAAGAGAGCTTACTTTGGGGGTTAGCTCTCTTTTGATTTGTACATTACAATGAGAATTTTCATTCTTTTACATCATTGTTATAACATTTTATAATAAAAAAATCAACTCAATTTAAAATAATTTTTTTAATTTTTTGTAAATAAATAGTTAATAAAAAAGATTAAGAAATTTCTGTAACATCCTTCACTTTATAATGTCCAGCACCATTAATTACATCCGCTATCAGCAAATCGTCAACTTCTTCGTTTAAAGTAACTTTTGCATTTTTATTAGAAAGGTTTACTTCCACATTTTCCACTTCTGGCAGTCCGTATAAAACATCTTCTACTTTTTTAGCACAGTTTTCACAGTGCATTCCTTCTATTTCAACAATTTTTTTAATCATTTCAGAACCTCCATAAAATTTTATATTTATTTATACACAAAATTTTAAATTAAAAGCTTTGTGTTAAATTTATTATATAAAAAAATTGAAAAGAATGCAAGGAATTTTGTATATGCAATAATTTTGAGATAAAGTTGTTTTTGAAAAAAATTTGTAAGATAAAATTTGACTATGTAACTGTGAAAAATATGATATAATAATACGAGAAATAGAAAATTTAACGAGGTGAAAATGTATGAATCATTACTTTTCAGAAAAACAGGAAGTAAAGTCAGATAGAAAAATAATAAAATATGAAATAGAAAATAAAAAATTTGAATTTGTGACAGATAACGGGGTGTTTTCAAAAACGAAAGTAGATTTTGGGACTGATGTTATGTTAAAAGTGTTTTTAAGAGAAAATCTGGATAAAAAAAGTCAAAAGTTTGATGTGCTGGATATTGGATGTGGATACGGGGTTGTATCAGTTGTAATGAAAGCATTTTTCCCAAAAATTAAAACTGTTTCTTCAGATGTGAATGAAAGGGCTTTGGAGCTTACAACAGAAAATCTTTTAAAAAATGAAGTTGTAAAGGATGAAAATGATGATTTTGAAGTGAGAAAGTCTTTTGTGTTTGATAATATTTCTGAAAAGTTTGATGTGATTTTGTCTAATCCACCAATTAGGGCTGGAAAGCAAACAATTTTTCAAATTTATGAACAAAGTTTTGAGCATTTAAATAAAAATGGAGAATTTTATTGTGTAATTCAGACAAAGCACGGAGCGAAAAGTACACAGAGAAAGCTGGAAGAAGTTTTTGGCAATTGTGAAACGCTAGAAATTAATGCGGGGTATAGAATTTTTAGAAGTGTTAAGAAATAGAAAAAAGATGTAAAATAAAAATAATTGACAAAAGAGTACAAATACTGTATTATGATAAGGTAAATAAAAAGTGTTAGTTATTTTTTGCTTTTTATGTAAAATTAAATGTCAAAAATAAATGCAAAAAAACTGGACATTTATTTATTTTTTTGTTATAATAGAAAGGATCCGAGGTGATTATTTATGGCAAAACAGGATGTTCTTGAGCTGGAAGGTGAAATAATTGAAGCATTACCAAATGCAATGTTTCAAGTAAGGCTTGAAAATGGACACGAAGTTTTAGGACATATCTCAGGGAAAATGAGAATGAACTATATAAAAATTTTGCCAGGAGATAAGGTGACGGTTGAAGTTTCTCCGTATGACTTGTCAAGAGGCAGAATTGTATATAGAAAAAAATAACAGTTGGAAGGAGGGTTTTTAGTGAAAGTAAAAGCTTCAGTAAAACCTATTTGTGACAAATGTAAAATTGTTAAACGTCACGGAAAAGTAAGAGTAATATGCGAAAACCCTAAACACAAACAAATACAAGGATAATTTGAAAAAACAGATTAATAAACCTAAAAACATTTTTATTAAAATATATATAGATTAAATGAGATACAAAGACACTATGGATATTTAAATAAAGATTGTAAAGGTATGTTTAGCTGTAGAGCTTATTCCTTATATTATGTATGTGAGGGCATATTGAAGAAGATTAAAAATATCAAAACGAGGAGGAAAAAATTTGGCTAGAATAGCAGGAGTAGATATTCCAAGAAATAAAAGAGTAGAAGTTTCTTTGACTTACATTTTTGGAATTGGTAGAAGCACTTCAAACAAAATTTTAGGAGCAACTGGTATCGACAGAGATACTAAAGTAAAAGATTTGACAGAAGAACAAGTAGCACAATTGAGAAACGCTGTAGAAGAGTACAAAATTGAAGGTGAGTTAAGAAAAGAAATTAGACTTAACATCAAACGTCTACTTGACATTAAGAGTTACAGAGGATTAAGACATAGAAATGGATTACCTGTAAGAGGACAAAAAACTAAAACAAATGCAAGAACTAGAAAAGGGCCAGTTAGAATGGCAATTGCTAAGAAAAAATAATAAACTATTAAGTTAAAGGAGGAAACCATAAGTGGCAAAAAGACCAGCAACTTCAAAAAAGAAAAAACTAAAAAATATTCCTAATGGAATCGCATATATACATTCTACTTTTAACAATACTGTTGTTACTATAACAGATTCAGAAGGTAAAGTAGTAATTTGGAAATCAGGAGGAACTTCAGGGTTCAAAGGAACTAAAAAAGGAACTCCATTTGCAGCTCAAATAGCAGCTGAACAAGCAGCTCAAGTTGCAATTGAAAACGGAATGAAACAAATCGAAATCAAAATAAAAGGACCTGGATCTGGAAGAGAAGCTTCTATAAGATCAATACAGGCTACTGGATTAGAAGTAACAAGAATAGTTGACATAACTCCAGTACCTCATAATGGTGCAAGACCACCTAAAAAGAGAAGACCGTAATTTTATAAACTAAGGAGGAAAAAGATAAATGGCAAGAGATAGACAGCCTGTGTTAAAAAGATGTAGAAATCTTGGTTTAGATCCTATTGTTTTAGGGGTAAACAAAAAATCAAATAGAAATATTAGACCAAATGCAAATAGAAAATTAACTGAATACGGAACACAACAAAGAGAAAAACAAAAAGTAAAATTTGTTTATGGAGTAATGGAAAAACAATTTTATAAATTATATGAAGAAGCAACAAGAAAAGAAGGAGTAACAGGGGAACTTTTACTTCAATATCTTGAAAGAAGATTAGATAACGTAATTTACAGATTAGGATTTGGTGCTACAAGAAGACAAGCAAGACAAATCGTAAGTCACGGACATATTTTAATTAATGGAAAAAGAGTAAATATTGCATCATATAGAGTAAAACAAGGTGATGTAATTACTGTTAAAGAAGATTCTAAAGAATTAGCTTTAATTAAAGAGTCTGTTGGACAAAAAACAGTTCCAGGATGGTTATCACTTGAAGAAGGAGCTTTGATAGCTAAAGTGTTAGAAAATCCAGGAAGAGATGCAGTTGACTTTGAAGTTGACGAAGCGATGATTATCGAGTTCTACTCTAGATAATAATATTTTAATCGGAGGAGATGAATTAGCTTGTTAAATATTGAAAAAATAGCTAAAAATGTAAGATTAACTGAAGAAAAAGAAGATAATTATACAGCAAAGTACACACTAGAACCTTTATACAGAGGGTATGGAAATACTATTGGAAACGCACTTAGAAGAATATTGTTATCATCAATTCCAGGAACTGCAATAAAAGGAATTAAAATTGAAGGTGTGTTAAATGAATTTTCTACAATAGAAGGTGTAAAAGAAGCAGTTACAGATATTATTTTAAATGTGAAAGAAATAGTAGTTGAAGCTGATGAGCCTGGTGAAAAGAAAATGACACTTTCAGTAAAAGGACCAGCTGTAATTACAGCAGCAGATATCCATGTAGAACCTGGATTAAGAATTATAAATCCTGAACAAGTTATTATGACTGTTACAACTGATAGACAAATTGACATAGAATTTCTTGTTGATTCTGGAGAAGGATTTGTAGTTTCTGATGAAATTAATACTGATGGATGGCCAATAGGATATTTGGCAGTTGATGCGATTTATACACCTATTAAGAGAGTAAATTATAGTGTTGAAGATACGATGGTTGGACGTGTTACAAATTATGACAAGTTAATTTTGGAAATTGCTACAGATGGAAGTATCGAAATTAAAGATGCTTTATCTTATGCAGTAGAGTTACTAACTTGGCATTTGGAGCCATTTACAAATATTGGAAACAGTATGAGCAAATACAGAGATAGTGAGGATGAATTGGCAGAAGCTGATGCTGAAAATGAAAATAATATTGAAGATATGAAAATTGAAGAGCTTGACTTTACAGTACGTTCTTATAATTGCTTGAAAAAAGCAGGAGTAAATACAATTTCAGACTTAACTTCAATGACATATAATGAATTATTGAAAATTAAGAATTTAGGGAAAAAATCACTAAATGAAATTATTGATAAAATGAAAGAACTTGGTTATGATTTAGATGATAACGCAAGTAATGATGAATAATCATATAAAAATTAAACTAGAATTTAGAATAAAATCTTAAACGAGGAGGGAAAATGAATCATAATAAATCATATAGAAAACTAGGTAGAAGAACTGACCATAGATTAGCCATGCTTAAAAATATGACAATTTCTTTAGTAGAACATGAGCAACTTGAAACAACAGTAACTCGTGCTAAAGAATTAAGAAAATTTGCTGAAAAAGCAATTACTTTAGGGAAAAAATATAATAATTCGACTGATGCGGCAAGAAGAGTGCATTTGAGAAGACAGGCTTTTGCATTTTTAAGAAATGAAGGAGCAGTTGCAAAAATCTTTAATGAAATTGCACCTAAATATGCTGAAAGAAATGGTGGTTATACAAGAATCATCAAAACAGCTGTTAGACGTGGAGATTCAGCTGAATTGGCAATTATTGAATTAGTATAATGATTATAATAGTTAAAAGGCATAGGTTTTATACTTATGTCCTTTTTTATTTTTTATTTATAGTACACTAAAAAAATCGAAAAGATATTTTATTTATTTTCTGGTAAAGAGTTAAGATACTTTATTAAATAGGATTTATAATAAATCTATATACTCTAGTGGGAAATATTATAAGGTTTTTGTTAAAAAATAAAATGTAGTAAAATAAAAGGAGAATTTATGAGAAAAAAATTAATTATCTTAAGTTTATTGGTTTCGGCTTTTTCAATGGCTGCTGATAATAAAAAAGGATTAGTAGATTCTAGTAAAAATGTTGAAGTAAATAAGAATGAAGATAAAAAACCACAAATAGGAGCATCTATGAATAAAAAAGTAATAACCGAAGATACGATAACAAATAAAACAGAAAATGGTTATAATTTAAATTTTGATGTAAATAAAAATTATACGGTGAAAACAGCGACTGTTAATGGGAAAACAGTTACTTATCGTGCTTATGAAAATATAGTTTATGTTGCAAAACCAGTTGATATTGCTTATCAGACTATAAATATCTATATTCCAGAAGAATATTTTAAAAATAAATCAGTTGGAAAATACAATGCAAAAACTGCACCAATATTTTTCCCAAATACAGTAGGAGGATATATGCCTGGAGCGGCTGGAGTGCCTGGAAATGGAAGAGATGGAAAGTCTGATGCTTCATTAGTCGCGTTATCAAATGGATATGTCGTGGCAAGTCCTGGAGCTAGAGGTAGAACTTTGGAAAAAGATGGGAAGTATACTGGAAAGGCACCTGCTGTAATTGTAGATTTGAAAGCGGCTGTGAGATATTTGCGATATAATGATACTAGAATGCCAGGAAGAGCGGATAGGATTATTTCCAATGGGACAAGTGCTGGAGGAGCAGTTTCAGCTTTGCTTGGTGCAACTGGGAATAATAAGGATTATGAACCGTATCTAAAGGAAATTGGTGCATTGAATGCAAGAGATGATATTTACGCTGTGTCAGCTTATTGTCCAATAACTAACTTGGATAATGCGAATACAGCTTACGAATGGATGTTTAACGATGTAAAAACGTATAAAAAGATAGATGTTTCAATGTTAGATTACAATGTGGAAAGAAAATATACTGAGGGTACATTGACTGATGCTGAGATTTTACGTTCAAATGATTTGAAGAAAATGTTTCCTGCTTATTTAAATAGTCTAAAATTAAAGGGTAAAAATGGAAAACTTTTAACATTGGATGAAAATGGAAATGGAAGTTTTAAGGAGCAGATTAAGCAATATTACATTGATTCTGCAAATGTCGCTTTGAAGAAAGGGACTGATTTATCGGAATTTGAATTTTTGACAATAAAAAATGGGAAAGTTATAGATTTAGATTATGATAAATATGTGGCTTATATGGGTAGACAGAAAACGCCGGGGGCATTTGACAATGTAGATTTATCAACTGGAGAAAATAATGAGTTTGGAGATGAAACTACGAACAATAAGCATTTTACGGAATACATGCTGGAACATTCCACAGTAAATGGGACAATGGCGGACAAAAAAATAATAAAAATAATGAATCCAATGAACTATGTTGCAAATTCAAAAGTAAAATACTGGAGAATAAGACATGGTGCGGTTGACAAGGATACTTCACTTGCAATACCTGCGATACTTGCTATAAAACTCGAAAATCTTGGGAAAAAAGTTGATTTTGCATCGCCTTGGGCAACTCCACATTCTGGAGATTATGATTTAGATGAGTTATTTAGCTGGATGGATAAGGTTGTAGCAGAAGGAAGATAGTGTGAAAATAAAAGGCATAAAATTTAAAAATAAAATATTCATAAAATTACTTTCATATTTTGGATTATCGCTTTTGTTATTTTCCATTGTGATTGGGAGCATTTTTGGATATATTTATATTCAAAATACTGTTAGTTTGCATAAGAAAGATTTGGTTGAAAGAGCTTATAAGATTTCAACAACTCTTTCAAAAATGTGGTTTGAAGACGGAAATGAGAATCTTGAGAATAAAGACAGGAAACCCCCATCAAAGGAAACTTCTTCTGAAAAGCCAGTTAGAAGAGAAAAACCTAAAATTGTAGGAAATATAAATGGAAAAGTATTTGAAAATAATGTTATTGAAAATATCCGAAAAAATGAAACTAAAAAAAATCCAGAAGAAAAAAATTCTAAAAAATTATTAGATGAAAAACTTTTTCATAGACATAGAATTGTCGATGAGAAGGATAATAATGTTAAAATTTTTAGAAGTATGCGAATGATTGAGGACATTGCGATGGGAGAAGTCTGGATAGTGGATGCAAAAACAGGAAATATTGTGCAGGGAAGAAACGAAAGGGGACAACCGTTTTCATATCTGAAATTACCTCCAAATGCAGAAGAAACTATTAAAAAAGCTATTTCTGGAGAAGCAACTACGACAGAAAATTTTAATGATTACTTAAATGAAAATTCAATAACAGTAGCAGTTCCAATAAAAAACGGTGAAACAATTGAAGGAGTCGTGCTGCTTCATTCTCCAGTCAAATATATGTCTTCGGCATTAAAAAGTGGTATTTATACTCTTATTTTCAGTATCTTGGCGGCTCTAATCCTTGCAAGTATCAGTGCGGTCTGGCTTTCCATAAGCTTTACAAAGCCACTTAATAAAATTCGTGATACAACAACAGAATTGGCAAAGGGAAATTATGAAGTAACAACGCAGGTAAAACAGAGCGATGAAATTGGGGAACTTGCAAAAAGTATTGATAAACTGGCACTTCAACTAGATAAAAGCTCAAAAGAAAGTGAACGTTTTGAAAAAATGCGGCAAAATTTTATTGCAAATATTTCTCACGAACTGCGAACGCCGATTACAGTGATTCGTGGTTCAATAGAAGCCATTTGCGACGAAATTATAAGTGATCCTGAGCAGTTAAAGGATTATAACGAACAGATTTTATCAGATAGTATTCATCTGCAAAGGCTGGTTAATGATTTGATAGATTTGACGAAACTTCAAAATACAGATTTTTCCATTGATAAAAGTACAATAAATTTATTTGAAATTATAAATGACGCTGTGAGAAGCATGAAACAGATTTCAACTAAAAAAGGTGTGAAAATAAATTTTTCTGCTGAAAATGCAATTGAAGAAGACAGGTATCTTTTTGTTGGGGATTATCAGCGGATTCGGCAAATGATAATAATTGTGCTGGATAACGCAATAAAATTTTCTAATGAAAATCAGAAAGTTGATATTTTGTTAAAAAAAGAGAATAAAAAGTACGAGCTTAAAATATGTGACAGTGGAAGAGGTATTGATTCTGAAAATATTGGAGAAATTTTTAACCGTTATCACAAGTCAAATACTGAGGAAAATAAAAATGGAATGGGATTAGGACTTGCAATTGCAAAAGAAATAGCTTTACGGCATAATATTGAAATTTTTGTAAAAAGTGTGCCTAATATTAAAACCGTATTCACATTTTTAATTCCGCTAAATGACTCGCAGTAACTGAGATTTTTAAAATTATTGTTATTTTATTTTAATTATAAAAAAGTTTTAAGTGTCTTGAAATACTGTAAAAAATAACTTTGAGAATAAAAATAAATAAATGTATTGACAAAATATAGAAAAGAGTATAAAATTATAATGGGTACAAAGGAAAGGTAAATATAATTAATTAAATAAAAAATGATATAAATAATTTAGGAGGGAATATGCATATAGAAAACGTTGGCGACTATTTAAAGAAAAATGGAATAAAACCTTCAGTACAAAGAATGAAAATATTTCAATATCTGCTGGATCATCATACACATCCAACAGTCGACGATATTTTTCAGAATTTATCTCCTGAAATGCCTACTTTATCAAAAACTACAGTGTATAACACATTAAATATATTTGTCAGTAATAACATTATTCAAGAAATTATTATTGAAGAAAACGAGGTGAGATACGATGTAGTGACGGAGGATCATGGACATTTCAAATGTAAAAATTGTGGAGAAATAATAGATTTTGATGTAAATTTATCAAAATTTGATTTATCAAAATTGGGTAATGTGGAAATTGATGAAATACATTTCTACATAAAAGGTACTTGCGAAAAATGTTTAGAAAAGAAAAATTAGAAACAAATTATTAAAATAAAAAATAGAAATGGAGAAGATATGAAATTAAATAAGGAATTAGAAATTTTATTAAACAATCAAATAAATATGGAACTAGCTGCATCTTATCAATATCAGGCTATGGCTGCATACTTTGATGAAAGAGCTTTGGAGGGATTTGCAAACTGGATGGGAAATCAAGCTAAAGAGGAAATGGAGCATTCAAGAAAATTTTATGAATATGTATTAAAAAGAAATGGAAAAATAGAATTTTTTGGTCTAGACAAGCCTAAAATGGACTTTACGTCAGTAAGGGAAGTATTTGAAGCTGCTCTTGCACATGAAGAAGCTGTAACAGCTTCTATTGAAAATATTCACAAACTTGCTAGAGAATTGGGAGATTATGGGGCAGAAGTATTTTTAAATGAGTTTGCTGAAGAGCAGGAAGAAGAAGAGGAACAAGCTCAAAAAATAATTGACAAGATTGTTTCACTTGATGTTGATAATAATAGTGCTACGTTATATTTATTAGACAAGGAAATGGGGACAAGAGAATAATTAAATGTATAATTTGTGGAGAAATAATAGATTTTGACGTAAATTTATCAAAATTTGATTTATCAAAATTGGGTAATGTGGAAATTGATGAAATACATTTCTACATAAAAGGTACTTGCGAAAAATGTTTAGAAAAGAAAAATTAGAAATAAATTATTAAAACAAAAAATAGAAATGGAGAAAATATGAAATTAAATAAAGAATTAGAAATTTTATTAAATAATCAAATAAATATGGAATTAGCAGCGGCTTATCAGTATCAAGCTATGGCTGCATATTTTGACGAAAGAGCATTAGAAGGTTTTGCAAACTGGATGGGAAATCAAGCAAAAGAGGAAATAGAACATTCAAAAAAATTTTATGAGTATGTATTAAAAAGAAATGGAAAAATTGAATTTTTGGGATTAGATAAGCCTAAAATGGACTTTACATCAGTAAGAGAAGTATTTGAAGCTGCTCTTGCACATGAAGAAGCTGTTACAGCCTCAATTGAAAATATTCACAAGCTTGCTAGAGAATTGGGAGATTATGGGGCAGAAGTATTTTTAAATGAGTTTGCTGAAGAGCAGGAAGAAGAAGAGGAACAAGCTCAAAAAATAATTGACAAGATTGTTTCACTTGATGTTGATAATAACAGTGCTACGTTATATTTATTAGACAAGGAAATGGGGACAAGAGAATAATTAGATATATAATTTGTTAAATTATATAATTATAAAGTGGTTTTTCAAAAATGGCTAAGTATGCACGATTTAAGGAGGGCACGATAAAAGTATTTAGCTGTTTTTTCAAAAAAACTTAAAATTGAAATTTAAAAAATAGAAAAATAAAAAATTTGAGAAATAAAAAAACCTATTTACTAAGTATTAAAACAAATTTTAGTAATAGGTTATTTTTTTATATAAAAGTATCTGCTATTTCCTGAAGCTGTGAATTATCAGCACCGTCTAAATATGCCTTTATAATATGCTTGCAAGCTAAATATCTTTTTTCATAGCTGCTTGATTTTACTGTAATATATTGAATATTGTATTCTTTATACAATTTCTTCAATAAATTCTGGAATTTTTCACGTCTATCATTGTCGCCAATTGAACGAAGCCCATCATTTACCCAAGCAACATTATTTTCAAGTAAAATCGTCAAGTCAAATCTGTAATTTTGGACAAATTCACGAACTATCGGATTGTCCCGTTTTTCATAAGTTAGGCAAAAAGCCAGAGTTGCGATATAATCTGTATCAATTAATGCAAATTTATTAGCGTTTCTAGCGGCATACAAAACATTTGACTGATGTCCAAAAACGATTTTTTCGTAGTCAGAATATTGCAATGACTCCTCATCTCCACCTAATTTTTCAAAAACATATTCACGTCCATATTCCCAAGCGGAAGTTGTATTAAAAACATTTGCAAGTTTGTCTATCATTACACTTTTTCCACTGCTTTCCCCTCCACAAATTGTAATAATGGGAATTAAATGCTCCCTTACTTCACGTGGCAAAAATTCCCAGTATTTACTTGGATTTTCACGTATTTGCTTTGAGTTTACGTTGTATTCAATATAATTTTTGTCAATTGATTTAGTTTCAGATCCAAAATGCTTTAGATTGTATTCCTTGTCCCCATCTCTATTGCTTATGAAAATTACATCATTTTGCCAGTCTATTTCTCTTTTATTTTCCAGTTTTTCTCTTTTCTCAATTTCATTTTTTAAAGCTGTTGCCCATTCCTGCCAGTTGTCACCTTGCTGGGAATAGTTATTTTCATCCAGTAAAAAGGATGAGACATTAGGTTGGTTTTTAAAAGTCTGCTTTACAAAACGTAATCTATCCTTTGGTGTAATTTCCTTTACAAAACGGGAATTAGAAGTAAGTAAATCATCGGCATCATCAGAATATGAGATCACAACGTATAATCTGTCTACAATCCCACTGGCTCTTTGAATAAAGTTTACATGTCCGATGTGAAGAGGGAAAAATTTTCCTATAATTATTCCTATTTTTTTCATTGTGTTATTTCCTTTTCTAGTTTAATTTTATAGTATGTTCAAATTTTTTAAATACTAAGTTTACAAAATTTAAAATTATAGTCAATCTACTTAAAAATTGAAGTAAAATATGTAAAAAGTAATCTATTGGCTATAGTTATAGATACTGTTACCTTTTACTGTAATTTTAAACTAGAATTGCTATATACAAAAAAACTTCCATATATAAATACAGAAGTTTTTTGCTTATTATTTGTTTTGCTTGAAATATTCTTACATTATTTTTATTTTTCGTCTTTAATATTTTGTACTAATTTTGCAAGAATTCCGTTTAAAAAGTCTTTGGTATCATTGTAGGAATATTTTTTTGCAATTTCAAGAACTTCATTAATCGCTATTTCATATCCTATATCTTTTATAGTAATTTCATAAAAAGATATTTTTAACAAAACTTTTTCTATTGTTCCCAAACGCTCATAAGTCCAACCGTCTAGCACTTCCCGTATTTTTTCAATTAGAATATTCTGATTTTCAATTATTTCTGTAACATAACTTCTTAAAAAGTCAATTTCTTCATCTTTTTTAAAATTTTCTTCATTAATTACATCATTTATTCTTTTATCAATATTGTTGTCAATTAATTCATATTCAAAAAGAAGTTTAAATATTTCTTCTCTAATTCCTCTTCGTGTCATTAATTTTCCTTTCCAGATGGGGAAGTTTCATTTTGTGCCTCATTTTCGTTTTTTAAATTTGTGTTTTCGTTATTATTATTTTCTTCCTTTTGAACAGCTGGAGAATCAATGATTTTTTTCTCAATGATTGTTTCACCTAAAACTTTTTTCAATTTTACTTTACTTTTTTTCACGGTAATCCCAGTTGCTTGAAAAATGTAGTCAGATAATTTATTTTGAATATCTATTAATTTTTCATTGAGATTATCGACGTTGTAAGTGTCCACAGTGGCCTCTATAATGACTGCTTTTCCACTCGGATATGATTTCACTTTTGAGTTTTTTATAATTTCCAATCCACTTAAAAAGTCTTTTGATGTTTCATTTATTGTTTTTATGGAAACTTCAAGTTCTCCATTTTTATTTTTAACTTTTCTATTCTGAGAATATTTTGTAAGTTTGTTAATGTAAGAAAGTAAAAATATGACTAAATAAATAATTGATAGTATTCCAACTAAAATTTTAAAATTTAAACTATTTAAATCAATAAAATTATCAAGCTGTCCTAAATAATCAGTCTTAAACAGCATATCTGATATACTTGAAAACGCGATTCCAATAAATCCGAGTATAACAGATAATTTTGCCAAAAATCCTAATATTACAATCATTAATATATACTGTCAAAAATATACCATATTTGTTATTAATGTTAGAATTAATATTAAAAATAGTATGTTTTGGGCAGTCTCTCCTTTCTTTTAGAGTTTACCCAAACTCTGAATAATTTATTTTAGATAAGTTTTACAGAGTTTGAGTATATTATGATTTTTATTATTCTTCAATTTCTGCTGTTTCTGCTACAGCTGTTTGAACAACTTCTTTCTTGTCTTCTTTGACAATTTTTTGAATATAAACATTAACTTCTTGAACTTTTAGTCCTGTCATTTCAGTAATTGCTTTTACTACCTTTGTTTGGATTTCTCCAGCTAATGCAGGTAATTTGTGTCCCATTTTTGCTACAATGTATAAATCTAGTGTACATTCAGTTTCTCCAACTTCTACTTCAATACCTTTACCACCTGAAGATACATTTTGGAAAAATTTAACAATTTCATTTTTAGAAGTTCCACCCACAAGGCTGTTTACTCCCTCGATTTCTGATACTACTGATTCTGCAATTGTTGCTACTACTTCCTGTGATATATTTACATTTCCTAATTCGTTCATTTTAATTCCTCCTAATTTTTGTTTTTATCAAATATTTAATAATTTGATTTTAATTGATTTATAAAATTATTACTTGTTTACTAACAAAGTTAATTATTTGCCAAGTGCTTCCTTAAAGTGTGTTTCAATAAAATTTGTATAGATAGTTCCCTTTTTGAAGTCTTGATTATCAAGTACTTTTAAGTGAAATGGTATAGTTGTGTCAACACCTTCTATAATAAATTCCTTTAAAGCACGTTTCATTCTTGCAATAGCTTCTTCTCTGTTTTTACCTTTTACGATAAGTTTTGCTATCATTGAATCGTAGTAAGGTGGGATTTCGTAATTTTGATAAGAGTGTGAGTCGAATCTTACTCCAATTCCTCCAGATGGAATATATGTTTCCAGTATTCCAGATGAAGGTAAAAATCCATTTTCAGAATCTTCCGCATTAATTCTACATTCTATTACATGTCCATTGATATTTATATCTTTTTGAGAAATACTTAATTTTTCTCCTGCAGCTACTCTTATTTGTTCTTTTATTAAGTCAACCCCAGTAATTTCTTCACTTACTGTATGTTCTACTTGAATTCTGGTATTCATTTCCATAAAATAGAAATTCATATTTTTATCAACGAGAAATTCCAATGTTCCAACACTATCGTAACCAATACCTTTAGCTAATTTTGCTGCAAATTTACCCATTTTTTCACGTGTTTTGGAATCAATTCCTGCTGATGGGGATTCTTCTATTAATTTTTGGTGTCGTCTTTGAATAGAGCAATCTCTTTCTCCTAAATGAACGACATTTCCAAATTTATCCCCAACAACTTGTATTTCAACGTGTCTTGGTTCTTCAACATATTTTTCAATGTAGACATCTGGATTTCCAAATGCAGCTTTTGCTTCATTTTGTGCAGCAGTGTAATTTTCCACTAGTTCTTTTTCGTTTTGGGCAATTCTCATTCCTTTACCACCACCACCAGCAGTGGCTTTTATCATAACGGGATAAGTTATCCATTGTGCGACTTTTTTTGCCTCTTCTACATTTGGCACAATTCCATCAGAACCTTTTGTTATAGGAACTTTATGCTTGATAGCTGTTTCCCTTGCTGTTGCTTTATCTCCCATCATATTGATTAATTCAGGTTTTGGTCCAATAAAGACAATTTCGTTTTTGTCACATATTTCAGCAAATCTTTGATTTTCTGCTAAAAAACCATATCCAGGGTGAATGGCTTCACTTCCTGTTATTTGTGCTGCTGAAATAATATTAGGTATTTTTAAGTATGAATCTGCACTACTTGCAGTTCCAATACAAATAGCTTCATCAGCCAGCTTTACGTGAAGTGATTCCTTGTCAGCTTCTGAATAAACTGCAACAGTTGCTATTCCTAATTCTCTTGCTGCTCTGATTATTCTAACAGCAATTTCTCCTCTGTTTGCTATTAATATTTTTTTGAACATTAATATTCTATCCTCCTAAAAGATTTTCTGTTATATATTACAATCACTTTTCCAAAAACGGACTTCAAAAATTAAATCTGATTATTTTTAATTATAAAGTCTGTATTTTAGAAGAAAAACTATAATTTACACTTCAATTTTAAATAATTCTTTTGCAAAATCCACAGCTGAACCGTCTGCAACAAGAATTTCTGTTAAAATACCATTTACAGTTGATTTTACCTCATTATCAATTCCCATTGTATTAACTTTAGCAAGAATTTGTCCTTTTTTTACCACTGTTCCTGTTTTTGAGCTTAATAACTTTATTTTTCCAACATTACCTGATGTAATAATTTCCTCTACGGGTAATGCAGGTTTTAGAGTTTCTTTTTCTTCTTTTTTTGATGTTGATCTTTGATTGTTTACAGTATTTAATGTTTCAGAATTTGTTAATGTAAGCTTTACTTTTCCGTATCTTACTTTAATTTCTGCTAGATCTTCTTTTTTTAGAACTTGCATCAATTCCTGAATATCCTTAAGTTCCATATTTCCTCCTCGTTTTATAAATCAAATCTTTGCATTATTATAAAAACTTTGTATATGTAATTTTATCATATTGCAAGCATTTTTTCAATTTTTTCTTTTTTTAAATCTTACCTTTATTATACCATATTTTCTTGTAAAATTTTATTATTTCTCTAAAATTTTTCAATTTTTGTCCTCAAACAAGCAAATTAATACAAGAAATAAATTTTAAACTATAAAATAAAAATTGTTGCAAATAAATGAAAAAAGGTATAAAATACATTATATTTTAAAATTTTATAATAATAAATTTGTAAAAATAAAATAGTTAAAAAAAAATTTATTGTGGAAAGGAAGCGTAAAGGAGAAAAATGGTTATTGGACTTACAGGTGGAATTGGAACTGGAAAAAGTACAGTTAGCCAGATTTTGCAAAGAAAAGGGTATAAAGTTATTGATCTGGACGTAATTTCTCATGAAGTTATTAAATTTCCTAAGGTTGTGGAAAAAATTGTGGAAAATTTTGGAAAGGAAATTTTAGAAAGTGATAATTTTGGGAAACATAGTATTTCACGTGAAAAGTTAGGGAAAATTATTTTTGGAAATAAGCAAAAAAGGCTTATTTTAAATTCCATTATGCATCCAGAAATTTTACGTGCTATGCGAGAAAAAATTTTAGAATATAAAAAAGAAAGCAAGATAGTTTTTGTGGAAATTCAGCTTCTTTTTGAAGTCCAGTGGGAAAAGGAATTTGATTATATTTTGTTAGTCAGTGCAGAAAAAAGTACGCAAGTGCAACGTATTTTAGACAGGGACAGACGTGGTGAAGAAGAGGCTTTAAATATTATAAATTCACAGATGTCTTTGGATGAAAAGAAGAAACGAAGTGATTACGTTATTGAAAATGACGGAAATATTCAGGATTTAGAAAGAAAAATTGATGAGTTTTTGAAAAAAGTAGAATTTGAAAATAAAATCTAACTTTGAAATAATTTGTAAGAGTAAGATTTATTATAAAGTTCTTTAATAAAGGATATAAACCCAATATTTTCAAATAATTTAATATATAATTTTTATTTTTTAAATAGAATTTAGCATAAATTAATTCGTCAGAGCATTTTTCTGTGCTGGCAAAACTGTTTGAGCATAGCGAGTTTTTTGTCAGTGCAGGAAAATGTTGTAGACTAGCCATAGGTTGTAGGATTTGCGGCAATGAGCAATCCTACGAAAATAAAATAGAAAAAATTGAATGATTATGAATTAACTATTGAAAAACCCTATTAAACCTTTTCGATAACTATGTTGAATTTGAAAATGTAATGAGATAAATATTACTCTGAAGGGAGCAAGACCTCTTATCAGAGATAAAAAATATAAAGTTGCTGAACAAGTCTATTATAAAAATTTGGTAAAATGTCGCAATTAATATTGCAATTTATGTATTAAATAAATTTATTTTAAATATATTATTCAAAAAGTTGTAAAAGTATAAATAATGTAAAAATTAAGAGGTGAAAAAATGAAAAAAATATTTATAATACTGGGAATATTTTTAGTAGTACTTATAGGGTGGCTTTCTGTGCCATTTAACATTCTTATAATAGGAGTAGATGCGTATGCTAATCAGCCAACAGAAGGTTCTCGAAGCGATGGTCTGGTTGTTATAAGGGTTGTTCCTTATCTGGCGCAGATAAAAATGATTTCAATTCCACGTGATACGTACGCTGAAATTCCTTGTGAAAATTATAAGCAGGATAAAATTACGCATTCGCATCATTTTGGAGGCGTGCAATGTACTATTGACGCTGTAGAAAATTTTCTTGATACAAAAATTAATTATCATGTAAGGTTTAGATTTGAGGATGTTATGAACTTGACAAATTTAATTGATGGAGTGGATGTTGTTTCAAATCATACTTTTAATCAGGACTATTTTGATCAGGAAGTATTTCACTTTAATCAAGGCGAAGTCTATAATTTGAGAGGGAGAATGGCACTTGCCTATACAAGACATAGAAAAAGTGATACAGCCTTTAAGCGTGATGAACGTCAAAGACAGGTTATTCAGGGAATTGTAAAAAAATTAGTCGCACCATCTGGATGGAAATATATTCCAGAAGTTTACGGATATGCAAAAGAAAAGATGGATATTGCAGTAAATCCAATTAAAGGATTATCAGTATTGCCAGCATTTCTGCTAAATAAAAAAATTGAGCAGTATGAAATTAATGGAGATGGAAGAATGATCAATGGAGTTTGGTATTTTATTCCAGAAGAAACTTCATTGGAAAATGCGAAGGATGAGTTTAAAAATTAGAAAATTTAAGAAAGAATAGGTGAAATATGGAAATAAACAAGTCAGAGTTTGTGAAATCGGCAGTTGTGGAAAAAGATTATCCAGAATTTAATAATACTGTGGAATTTTCTTTTATCGGAAGATCAAACGTGGGGAAATCTTCACTTATAAATTCACTCACAAAAAGAAAAAATCTGGCAAGAACAAGTAAAACGCCAGGAAGGACTCAGTTAATCAATTATTTTTTGATAAATGATAAAATTCATTTTGTAGATTTGCCAGGATATGGGTTTGCTAAAGTGCCTGAGGCTGTGAGAAGGAATTGGGGAAAAACGATAGAAAGCTATCTTGTGTCAAAACGTGAAAAAGTAGTATTTTTATTGCTTGATTTGCGTAGAGTTCCATCAAATGAAGATATGGAAATGTTAAAATGGCTGGAACATTTTGAAATTGAATATTATATAATCTTTACAAAGGCTGATAAATTGTCAAATAATGAAAAATTTAAGCAGTTAAAGGAGATTAAGAAAAAACTTGTATTTAAAAATGAAGATGTATTTTTTTATTCTTCATTAAAAAATACTGGAAGAAAAGAATTGCTTGATTTCATAGAAGAACGGATTAATGAGAAAAAATAAGAAATTAAAGAGATATAAAAATGTGTAATTACTCAGTTTTATTTGAATAGTTACACATTTTTTATTTTCATAAATTGTAAAAAAGTCAAATCTAATTTAAATAAGTTTAGTACTATTTATTTTCTGCGATAATTAAGTGCTTCTAATAAATGTTCCTTTTTTATGTTCTCCTCCCCATCCAGATCTGCTATAGTTCTAGATACTTTCAAGATTTTATCAAACATTCTGACTGATAATTTTAAATTATCGATCGCAGATTTCATAATTTCTTCGCTTTCTTCATCTATTTTACAATATTTGTTTAACTGTTTTTTGTTCATATCTTTATTCAAAGTATTTGAATTAAAACGTTGCCTTTGAATTTCACGAGCTTTTATTACCCTTGCCTGAATATCTTTTGATTTTTCTGATAAAGTTTCGTCAAAAATTTCGTCTTTTTTCAACTGGTGCATTTCTACATACAAGTCCATTCTGTCGAGAAGCGGTCCTGAAAACTTCTTCTGATAACGCTTTATTTCATGCAAACTGTCGTTGCAGAGTGGATTATCAGGGAAATATCCGCTTGGAGTAGGATTTGAGGCAGTTATTGTAATGTTTTTTACTGGATAGGTTACGCTGAAATTTGCTCTCGAAATAACTATTTTTCCATCTTCCAGAGGCTGTCTTAAAGTTTCCAATGTTTTTCCTTCAAACTCTCCAATTTCATCTAAAAATAATATTCCGTTTAATGCCAGCGTGATTTCCCCAACTCTATTTGCGCCGCCTACTAGAGCCACTTGTGTAGCGGAATAATGTGGAGCTCTGAAAGGACGTTTACGTATTATTGGCTCATTTTGGCTCAGCATTCCTGAAATACTGTAAATTTTTGTCGTTTCTATTATTTCTTCTTCAGGCATATCAGGTAAAATTGTATTAAATCTTTTCGCAAGCATTGACTTGCCTGAACCAGGATCGCCTATTAGAAATACATTGTGTCCGCCAGCGGCTGCAATTTCTAAAGCCCTTTTTGCGAGCAGTTGTCCCTTTACATCTGAAAAATCAACAGTTTCATCTAAATTTTCATTTTTTTCCAATTTTGGAGTGTTCATTTCAACAGCTTTTTTACATAATGCTTCCACGTTAGTTCTTCCTTCCAAAAAGTCCAGCAGTTCAGTAATTTCATCAACAGGAATAATTTCTACACCTGAAATCAGTTTTGCTTCATTGTAATTTTCCATTGGGACAACAACACCTTTAAAATCTGTTTCTTTTGCTAAAATTGTGGCGTTTATTGCTCCATTTATTGATTTTATCTTTCCATTTAGGGAAATTTCTCCTAAAATTAGATATTTTTTTAATATGTCTATATTTGAAATATGCCCTGTATTCGCAAGTATGCCTAAAAATATGCTCAAGTCAAAATGACTGCCTTTTTTCCTGATATTTGCAGGCGACAAATTCACCAGCACACGTCTGACAGGAAACTCAAACCCCACATTCTTAAAACAGCTCCTAATCCGCTCCTTGCTCTCGGAAATCGCCTGATCTCCCATTCCAACTATATTAAACACAGGCAGCCCTCTAGACAGGTCAACTTCCACTTCCACAACATAAGTATCCACACCCATATAGCTGCAACTAAATAAACTTATTGCCATAACCCCACCTTTTTAATTTTTTGTTAATAATTAATTATAACATTTTTTATATATTTTGTAAATAAAAAAGAGAAAATCTGTAAAAAGATTTTCTCTAAATATATATAATAGGTAATTTTAATGACTTTGTTTGGTAATTTTCTCATAAAAATCTTATTTTAAATATGCGTTTAACATCCATAAGTTTTTTTCGTATGTACTGATATATTCGTCAACTAATGCAGATGTTCCGTAGTCGTTTTCTTCATCAGCAGCCTCTTTTACTTCCTTCACTAATTTTAACATTGCTTCAAATTCTTTTTTCACATCAGCTACTGCTTCTGGAATAGAAATTTCTTTATTTTCAGCTTCCTTAATAGTTGTAACTGCTAGATAGTCTTTTAATGTTCCTAAAGGACGCCCTCCTATTGATAAAATTCTTTCAGCTACATCGTCAATTTGTTCATTTATCGCATCATAATATTCTTCCAATTTTTCATGAACAGCAAAGAATCCAGCACCAACAATGTTCCAGTGGTAATTTTGAACCTTTCTGTAAAGTACATTCAAGTTAGCTAAGTAAAGATTTAATTTTTCAATTGTTTTTGACATTTTTATCACTCCTTAATTTATAATATTTATATATTTGTAATAATTACAAATTTATTATACCAAAATATAGTTAGGTTGTCAACACATTTTTTCAAATTTAGTATAATACTTGTAAACTTACATTTTAATTATACCTTGACAATTAATAGAAATCAATTTTTTCTAATAATTTATTTTAAAAATTTGAATAGTAAAAATTAAATTATTAAAAAAGTAGAAAAATACAGTCAAAGGGTGTATAATAGGAGAAAATAAAAAATTAATATTGAAAGGGATGAAATTAATGAAAGAAAAAACAGGGTTAGTATTGGAAGGTGGAGGACTTCGGGGGATATTTACGGCAGGAGTGCTGGATTTCTTTTTGGAAAAAAATATTGAATTTGATAGTTGCATAGGCGTATCTGCTGGGGCTTGTCATGCCTGCAGTTATTTAGCAAAACAGCATAAAAGAGCGTTTAATGTGTCAGTAGATTATTTGGATGATAAAAGATATTGCAGTTTATACAGCTTGATTACTACTGGAGATTTATTTGGAGTAGACTTTGTTTACGATGAGATTCCGAATAAATTGAATCCAATTGACAATGAGGCGTTTATGAAAAATAAGACAAAATTTCAGGTAGTAATTACAAATTGTGAGACTGGAGAAGCGGAATATCCGGAAGTAAAAGATTTTGACAAGGATACTATTTATGTAAGGGCTTCAAGCTCTTTGCCGTTACTTGCCAGAATGGTTAATATTAATGGAAATGTTTATCTAGATGGCGGAGTTTCTGATTCAATACCAATTAAAAAGTCTATGGAAAATGGAAATACAAAAAATGTGGTTGTCTTGACACGTGATAAAAATTATAGAAAAAAACAAAGTGCATTGGGTAAAATTACTGGGATAAGATATAAAAAGTTTCCTAAATTTGTAGAACTTATGAATACAAGATATATCCGATATAATGAAGTGCTTGATTACATTGATGAGCTGGAGGCAAAAGGAGAGATTTTTGTGATTCGTCCAGAAGTGGAACTGACACTTGGGAGAATTGAGAAAAATAAGAAGAAACTTTTGGAAGTGTATAGTATCGGCTATGAAACAGCGAAAAAAAATTATGAAAATTTGAAAAAATACTTGGAAGGGTAATAATTTTTTGATTATCTGAACTTGAGCATTTATAAATAAGAATTGAATTTGTAGAAGTAAAATATTGAGAAAGTTTGTTTAAATGATACTTTGTTAAAAATCAATAAAATAGAAGAGGAAAAAAGTGAAAAATGAAAAAATATGGTATGAGCTGGACGCTTTTGCAAAAACATATTCTTCAATAATTAGTGAGGGAAGAACAACCTGTTTTCGGCTTTCAGCATTGTTTTCTGAAAATATTGACTTGGAAATATTGCAAAAAGTTGCGATTTCGCTTGAGAAGAAATATCCGTTTTATAATTCGGAGCTGAAAAAGGGAATTTTTTGGAATTATTTGCAGCAGAAAAAGGCTCATTTTATGATTGAGGAGGAAAAAACTTATCCTTGTACGGATATACAGAAGGATAATCCACTGAGAATCATTTATTTTAATAATAAATTATCGATAGAAATAGCACATTTTTTGACCGATGGAAAAGGTGCGGCGTTATTTTTTCAGGATTTGATTGAGGAATATTTGGAGAAAAAGTATTTTTGGGAAAATGTTGAAAAAGATAAAAAGGATAATTTAATTGAAAAGACTGAAAAAAAGAAGGAAGTAGAAATTGAGAAAATAAATAAAATAATTAATTTTGGGAAAAAGATAAATAAAAATGAAAAAGATTTTGAAAATAAAAAATCTGAAAAAAACTTTTTTGAAAAAACAAGAGAATTACTGGGAAATGACAGTGTGTTGAAAAATTCTCAAAAAAACGAGTATGTCGACCTTTATGAAAAGTATATGAGGAAAGTGAGCAAGGAAACTACGATAAAGTCGGCATTTCACTTGCCAATGAAAATACTGGAAAAGGGGCAGTACCATATTACAACTGGAGAAATTGATGTGGAAAGCCTGAAGGAAGAGAGTAAAAAATATGGGACTACTATTGGGAAGTACCTTCTCTCAGTATATTTCAAAATTTTGCTGGATAGGTATTCTCAAGCAAAAAATCCGATTGTTATTGGAGTGCCAGTTGATCTGCGAAAAATTTTTGAAGAAACTACATACAGAAATTTTTTTATAAACATAACTCCTAGCGTGGACGCAAGTCTGGGTGCATATTCCCTCTCTGAAATCATAACCTATCTGGATAATTATTTTGCCCTAAAAATTACAAAAAAAGAATTTTACAAAAGTATATACAAGGCAATGAATCCAATGCAAAATATAATAATAAAGTCTGTTCCATATTTGATAAAATGCATGTTTTTCCCATTTATATTTGATTATTACGGAGAACGGGGCTATACAACAGGATTTTCAAATTTAGGAATTTTTAAAGTTAATAAAAAGTATGAAAAATATCTAAAGGGATTCCGATTTTTACCGCCACCAAGCAAAAGGTGCAAAATCAAGATGGGAGTTATAAGTGACTATAACAAGGTTTATGTAAATTTTGGAAATTTGACTGCAAATTATGATATTGAAAGAGATTTTTTTGTTTATTTAAGAAAGAGAGGAATAAAATCCAAGATTATTACTAATTATTTTTAAATATTTAATTGAAATTTTTCAAAATTAATATGGATGAAAATTACATTTTGAAAAAAATAGCACAATTTTTGAGTTCAGTTTTAAAGTAGAATTATTATAGAAAAAAGAGGATAAGTATGTATTGTATAAAATGTGGAGTGGAATTGGAAGATGGAGCACAAAGATGTCCGCTGTGTGAAACGCCTGTTCCTGAATTAGAGGGTCTGGAAGATAAGGAATTTATGAAGGAATATCCGACAATTAATATAAATTTGTATGAAATGAAAATGAAGAAAGTTAAAAAGGCTGTATTTTTATCATTTTTTACAATTTCAATAATTTCGATTCTGGAAGTTCTTTTTCAAAATATGATAATGTATGGAAAATTGGAATGGGGTTATTATGCAATTCCATCTATTCTAATATTTGATTTAGGATTATTTGTTTTTTTAGATTCGTACAGAATGAGAACAAATCTATTTTTATTGCTAAGTGGCTTTATTGCCTACTTTCTTTTGCTTGATTTTGGAGATGAAAAATTCACTTGGAGCCTTAGACTTGGGATTCCCATTGTTTTTGCTCTTTATCTTATCAGCCTTATTTTTTCGTATGTCTGGGATAAGCATAAGAGTGACAAATTAAAGATACTAAATTTTTTTATTTTTTTTGTTGGAATATTTCTTTTGATTTTAGAACTAATTATAAGTAAAAAAATGACATGGAGCATATTTTCATCTATTCCGTTATTTATTTTAAGCATAATGCTAAGATATGCCTATAAATCTTACAAGGAAGAGTTTAAACGCAGATTACACAGGTAATTATTTTCAGAATACTATATTATTTGATTTCATAAAATATAATAATATAAAAAAATATGCTACCCTTGTGATAGCATATTTAAAAAGGAGTTGAAGAACAAACTCTTTTTTAGCTAAAAAGTCAGTAAAAATGGGGATAAAATATACATAAGTAACCAACGAGTAACCAACATCAAAAAATAATTAAAATAGCCTTTATTTTTTAGACATTTATTATCATTTTACAAACTAAAATAAAAAATCTAGCTATAGTATAAAAATTGATTATCTTAAATACGGATAATCTTTTTTTATTAATTCCAAAATTAAAAATTCAAACTTATATCAATTTCGTAGACTTATTTTATTTGAGGCAAGGTATTTATCAAAAAAATTTTTAAACGAACGTTAAAAGGCTGATACACGGTTATATGAATAGTAAAAGAGGATTATTAAAAAGCCATCCCTATAAGTATAGCACCATTTTCCTGCTTTCACTTAGCAGAGCTTTAAAATGCAGACAATTTTTTTTAAAGAAATTAGCAACCATTTATTATAAGTTATTTGTAAATTGTTATAAAAAATTACAAAGCAAAAATTCTTGACTTTAAAACAAATATTTAAGTGATATTTTTATAATAATTTGAAACGAAAGATTTTTTCGTTGCAAAATGAAACGATAAATGGAACGAAAAGCTTTTCGTTGCAAAAATATTGAGAATAAAGTATAATAAGTATTGAAAAATTTGATATAAAAATAAAGAGGGTTGAAATGAGAGAAGAAAATAAAAATTTAGAATTTAAAGAAAAAATATCAAAAAGTTATTTAAAAACTGTTTCTGCTTATTCTAATTATGGTGGTGGGAAGATAATTTTTGGAATAGATGACAATGGAAAAGTCATAGGGTTAGAAAAAATAACAGATGTTAAACTTAATATTGAAAATACTATTAATGACAGCATTAAGCCTAAACCTGATTATACATTGGAAATTGAGAAAATTGAAGGTAAAGACTGTATAGTTTTAAGTATACGAAGAGGAAATTTTCCTCCATATTATTATAATGGTAAAGCCTATAAAAGAAATGATACTTCAACTGTTGAAGTGGATAGAGTTGAGCTGAACAGACTAGTTTTACAAGGAAGTAATTTAGATTATGAAGAAGTTGAAATTGAAAATACTGATTTAAAATTTAAATTTTTAGAAAAGAAATTGAAAGAAATAATAGAGATTAAAGAGCTAAATTTGGATATATTGAAAACTTTAAATTTGTATAAGAATAAAAAATTTAATATTGCTGCTGAACTTTTCGCAGATAATAACACAAGAAAATTCTCAGGAATAGATATAATTGTTTTTGGAGAAAATATAAATAAAATATTATTTAAAGAAAACATTGAAAAAAAATCTATACTTGAACAATACTTTGAGACTATCAGTATATTTGAAAAATATTATGAATATGAGGAAATAATAGGATTTAAGCGTATCAAAAAAGAAAAAATATCAAAAGAAGCTTTTAGAGAAGCTCTTGCTAATGCAATAGTACATAGAATATGGGATATAAATTCAAATATAAAAATAGTGATGTCAAATGATAAAATTGAAATTATTTCTCCAGGAAGTTTACCACAAGGAATATCAGAAAATGAGTATATGAAAGGATATATTTCAATTTTAAGGAATCCCATTATATCAAATATTTTTTATAGGTTAAGAATAATTGAAAAATTTGGAACTGGAGTAATGAGAATAAAATATGAATATAGAGAAAGTTTTACAAAGCCAATTTTTGAAATAGATGAAAACAGCATAAGGGTAACTTTACCAACTATTGAAACAACACCTAGTAGCTTAGTAAATGGAGAAATAAAAGTTTTTGAAATCCTTAAAAAATATGATAAATTAAGCAGAAAAGAAATTGAAGAACTATGTAATTTCAATAAATCAAAAACTATCCGTTCAATAAATAGCCTAATAAACAAAAGTATCATTAAGCAAGTTGGAAAAGGGCGTTCTACAAAATATCAATTAAAAAATAGTTGAAAAAATATATTGTTTTTTGAAAATTTTAATGTATAATAAATGTGTAAAAAATATTCAAAGGAGTTATTTTATGCCAATGGTTAGTACAAGTATAAAAATAGATGCCAGAACAAAGAAAGAAGCTCAAGAATTATTTAAGGATATGGGAATGAGTTTAACTACGGCAGTAAACATATTTTTAAAACAGGCAGTAAGAGAGCAGGGAATACCTTTTTATGTTGGACAGCCAAAATATAAGGAAGAAGTTTATCAAGCTATGAGAGATGTGGAACAAGGTAAAAATTTAAGTAAATCCTATCGCAGTGCTAAAGAGATGATAGAGGACATTTTGAAAGATGAATAAAAATAAATATAATTTGAAATATACAAATAAATTTTCTAAAGATTTAAAATTAATAAAAAAGCGTGGATATAATATGAAATTACTTGAAAGGATAGTTGAAATATTAATCAATAAAGAAAAGTTACCTGCAAAAAATAAAGACTTTGCTTTAAAAAATAAATATTTAGGCTATCGTGAGTGCTGTATAACACCTGATTGGTTATTAGTGTACAAAGTGATAGACAAAGAATTGATATTGCTATCAACGGAAACAAAAACTCCTAGCAATTTATTTTAATAAAAGAGTTGAAATCGCAATTATTAGTTCTATTATGACTTTTTATTGCTTGAATTTTTTTATTTATAATGTAAACATTAAAGGAGAGTGATGTTATGGCAGTAATTTCAATTAAATTCAATAATGAAGAAGAAAATATTATTAAAAATTATGCAAAGACAAAAGGATTTTCTATTTCCCAACTGATAAAAGATACTTTAATGGAGAGAATAGCGGAAGAGTACGATTTGGAAGTTTGTAAGGAATACTAAAAAATGAAATAGTATAGTTTTGGTAGACTTTTTCATTTCAAGGCAAGGCATTTCAAAAAAATTTTTAAACGAACGCCACAAGGCTGATACACGGTTATACGATGGATAGATAAAGCTGTATTAGATAAGCCTCCCTATAAGCATAGCACCATTTTCTTGATTCTACTTAGTATGGCTATGAAATACAAATAATTTTTTTTGAGAAAATTAGCAACCATTAATTTAACCTGTTTATTAATTGTTAAAAAAATTTTAAATTTTTGTTGTAAAAGTACAACAAATAATGTATAATTAGATTGCAGATAAGAATATTTATGCTGTATATCTGTGATAACTGAATGAAAGTTTAAGCGTTATGTAAGAACGCCAGCCACAGAGCCACTATTATAGTGGTGTTTTTTTATACATAATTTTTGGATAAATTAATACACATAAAGGAGATCAATATAAATAATGATATGAAAGAAAGGAGTATATTATGGTTTATATTAATGATAAGGAAGTATCTAAAAAGGAATTAAACAGGATAAGCAAAAGAATAGTTGAAAATACTGAAACTATTGCGGATTTGCAGAAATTATCAGATTTTAGGGCTGAACATTCAAAAATAATAAAAAGTTTTGTATGGAGCTTGAGAAGTATTATAAATAACAAGAAAATAAAATTATCGAATAATAGAAATTCAATAATTATTTCTCAAAGATTAAAAAGGTTGCCATCAATAATAGGGAAACTTAAAAGATTTCCAGAGCTACGATTGGGAAGAATGCAGGACTTGGCAGGAGCAAGAATAATATTGCCTAATATAAAGGATACAGAGGAAGTGGCAAATTATTTAAAAAATAAAGTTTATAAACAAAAAGACAAGAATAATTTTTTATTTATTAGGGAAAAAAATTATATCTTAGAGCCAAAGGAGGACGGCTACAGGTCAATACATCAGATATTTAAGTATCAAGGGAAAAAGGAAAAGAGGCTTGAAGGGTATCAGATAGAATTGCAGATAAGAACGAAGTTACAGCATCAATGGGCTACTTCAGTTGAAATAATAGACAGCATAAAACAGCAATCTTTAAAGACAGGTGGGGGAGACATTTATTATAGGGAGTTTTTTAAATTATCAAGCAAACTGATAGAATACATTGAATTGAACAAAGATATTTCAGAAATTTCAAAAGAACTGGATAAGTTGAGAGAATTAAACAGAGAATTTAATATACTGAAAACTTTAAGCAGTTTACGAGTTATAACCAAACGGCTTGAAGAAATCACAGGAGAAGGCTATTTGATATTGATATTGGATTATAAGGGCAATAGCATAAGATATATTCAAGTACCTGAAGAAAATATAAGTCGAGATTATTTGATGTATGAACGTGAATACAAAGAGGACACAAATAACGTTGTATCAGTATCAGTTGAGAACTTAAAGAACTTACGAAAAGCGTACCCAAATTATTTCCTAGACGCAAGAGAATTTGTTACAACAATAGGTAAATATATAAATAATACAGAGGAATAAAAAATTAAAATCACGGTTATAAATTGAGCTGTGATTTTTTTTAAAATTATTTTTTATAAATTAAAAAATCAAACAGTATCGTTTTGGTAGACTTTTTCATTTCAAGGTAAGGTATTTATCCAAAAAATTTTTTAACGAACGCTACAAGGCTGTTACACGGATATACGAGCGAATAACAAAAGGGTCTCACTCAAAAAAGCAGGTCCAAATTTAAAATCTATTTTTAGAAAACACATCACTATTTTCTTAATTTTATTTTTATAGCTTTGAATACAATAAATTTTATTTAAACTTTTCTTTAAAAAAGGCATTTTGAATCTTATTGAACAATTCTTCTTTTTCTTTAAAATCTATATTTTCATTATTAAAGAACGATATAATAGATGATTCTAAATTGCTGGAATCTTTATTTATACCGTATAATATGTATTCAGGCGAAACATTGTATAAGTTGGATAGTCTAATTAAACTTTCACTATTTATTTTTCTTTCGTTATTTTCATATCGTGAAATAGCTCCAGCAGATGATTTTATCTTTTGTGCCACTTCCTCCAAAGAAAATTTGTACTTTTCTCTCAAACTCTTTAATCTTTTTCCTACATTTTCCATAGTAATTCTCCTTTAAAATCAATAAATTTTACCATAAAATTGATATTTTATCAATTTAATTGAAGTTGTATTGACAAAATTTTAATTTATGGTATAATTATTTTACCAATTAGCAAAAGATAGGAGATTTAAAATGAGAAAAAATCTTTTAAAATCAAAAATGAGTTTACACGGAGATAACAATAAAACATTGGCACATAAACTAAAAATAACTCCTTCAGCATTTTCACGAAAAATAAACGGAAGTAGTAATTTTACTATTGAGGAAATGAAATTTATTAGGAAAGAGTATAGGTTGAGTGATATTGAGTTTTTAGATATTTTTTTTAATAATTTATTTGCTTTTTGGTAAAAAAGATTAAAGGAGGTAAATAAAAAAATACAAGCTCATAAGTTTTGGCGTATAGATACTTAAAATTAAAAATAATAAAAATAAAATAGATTAACGGAGTGATAAATTTGGAAGCAAAAAAAATAAGAATATTAGATTTTATTGGAAAAGGAAAAAAAACATTTAATATCCCTGTATATCAAAGAAATTATGATTGGCAAGAAGAAAATTGTAAAAAATTGTTTACTGATATAGAAAATATAATTAAACATAATGAAGAAATTGAACATTTTTTAGGAACTGTTGTATATGTATTAACAAAAATAGAAAGGGATTATGAAGAATATGTTTTGATAGATGGACAACAAAGAATAACTTCTATTTCATTATTATTAAAAGCCTTACAAGAAAAAATAATTTCAGAAGATACAAAAGAAAGTATATGGGAACAATATCTAATAAATAAAAAATCTCCAGATAATATAAGAATACGTTTAAAACCTATTGAAAGTGATAGTGTATCATACAAACAATTAATTGATAATAATGATGATTCCTCAAATTCAAATGTTTGTAGAAATTATAAAATTTTTAAAGAGTTACTAGAAAATTCTCACTATTCAGCAGAACAAATATACTCAGCATTATATAAAATTGAATTAGTAACTATAAAATTAGAAAAAGATAAAAAATCAGAAAATCCACAACTTATATTTGAAAGTTTAAATTCGACAGGATTATCACTTACCCAAGCTGATTTAATACGAAATTATTTATTAATGAACTCTGAATACGAAAAACAGACAGTATTATATAAAAATTTCTGGTTAAAAATTGAGATAGAATTGACAAATAAGAAAATATCTGATTTTATTCGAGATTTTTTAACAATGAAAACTGGAAAAATTGCAAACAAAAATAAAGTTTACGATGATTTTAAAGAATATATGAGGATTCAAAAAGAGTTGAATGAAGAGGCTGTTTTAGAAGAACTTGTTACCTATTCAAAATATTATAATTGGTTTTTAAATGCAAATTCAAATAATGAAAAAATAAATGAAAAATTAAAGCATTTTAAATACTTAAAAAACACAACTGTTTATCCACTATTACTTTCAATATTTGAAGATACTTATTATTATAAAAAATTAGACGAGGATAAACTTTTAAAAATAATAGATTTGCTAATATCTTATATATTTAGAAGGACAATTTGTGGATATAAAACTAGTTCTATTAATAAAGTTTTTGCAAGTATACCCAAAAAAATATTAGAAAATCAAAATGAAAAGGATATATATTTTAAAATAGAAAAAAACTTGATGGAGCGAAGATTAGAAACTATATTTCCTAGAGATGAAGAATTTAAATTAAATTTTATAAAATATAATTTTGAAAAGAATAAAGAACTACTCAAATATACTCTTAAGGAGCTTGAACAAAAAGTTTCTAATAATGTAATTAATGATACTTCTAGTTTAAATATAGAATATATTATGCCTGAAAATTTAAATTCTGAATGGAAATTAGAATTGGGAGAGAAAAAATTTGAAAATACTCATTTAGAATATCTAGGAACAATAGGAAATTCATCGCTAATAGAGAATGATTTATTACGTTATAATAAGAATTTTAAAACTAAAAAAGAATTTTATCAAAAATCAAATATTGAAATAACAAGAAATATAAACAATTATCAAGTATGGACAGATAATGAAATTAAAAATAGAGCAGAACAGTTATATGAAAAGTCAAAAGAAATTTGGAGTATTCCAGCAGGTTATAAAATACAAAAATTAAATAATATAGAGTACGGAAAAGAATATTTATTAAATTCAAGTATTAATGTAACAGGAGAAAAACCTGATAAACTAATAATTGACAGTATTCCATATCCTGTAAAATCGTGGAAAGGGTTATTAGAAAAATTATGTATTGAACTGTATAATTTGGATTCTGATATATTTAAAGAGTTAATTTATAATCCTAATTTTCAAACAAAAGAAAGAGTTATACTCTCAAATTCAATTTCTAAACTTAGACAACCAATAGAAATTAGTAATGATTTGTATATTGAAAGTAATTTAAATGCAAATGCAATTTTAAGTTATGCAGATATAATAGCTGCTAATTTTGAATTAAGTGATGAAATATATTTTGTTTTGAAAAGAAAGTGATAATTAAGTTATGAAGTATTTTAGGTAAACAAAAAAATCAGGAAGGAGATATAAGCAATGGATGAAAACCATAGCAAAACATTAAAAATTTTAATTGGAGTAATAATTGGATTATCTACAATTATATTTCTAAGTGGAGTATTTTATATCCTTAATATGCAAAATAAAATTATAAAATTAGAAACAGAGCGAGAGGAACAACTGAAAAGGCAAGTGGAAACACAAAATATGGCTTCTGTAAAATCAGTACAATCTCAACCTAATACAAAAAAAGAAGCAGAAGTAAAAACAGAGCCAAAAGTAGTTAAAGCAAAAATAAATGCTCCAAAACCATCTTATGAAAAAGCGATGATAAATAGAATGAGACCTGTTGAAAATAAATTAGATAGATATACTCTTGATAATACAAATTCTTGTACAGAATATGTCGGATATCGAGAAATTTTACATAAAAAATGGGATAATGAACTTAATCAAATTTACAAATTATTAATGTCAAAATATCCAGAATCTCAAAAAATAGCACTTCGTAATGAAGAAAGAGCTTGGATAAAAAAGCGTGAGAAATCAATGGATTCTATAGCAAGTGAGATGAATGGATGTATGGGTGCAGCTGTAACAATTGTAAATAGTGAAATTGATACGATAAAAAGTAGAGCTATTGAACTGGCGAGACGGTATGATGGATTGTAGAAATAATATTTATAAGGAGACTTTTATGAGAAAAATTGTATTTTTAGTATTGTGTATTTTTGCAATATCAAGTATTGGATATTCTGAGATACGGAATCTTAATGGAATAATTCTGGATGATAGAATTTTTGGCGAAACAGAGATTTGTCAAGCTATAGGAGGTTATTATTATTTAAATACTCTAGGATTTACGGAAATGGAAATGTATGGACAAAATAGTGAAGAATTATTTAACGATGTGGCAGAAGGATTAGTAGTAACCGATACAATGTTGAGAAATATTGGGTGGAGCAAGTCTTCTGTAGAGATGGAAAATATAAATTCATATTATATAGCCAAATGTAATAAAATAAAAATGGGAGATATTAAAAATACTAACAATGATTATTACTCAAATAAAGTTAGAATTAATTTTTATAATTTGATGAATAATTTAGGAATGTTAATAAATTAAAGGAGAAGATTTAGAATGAAAAAATTTATTTTAAGTATGTTGTTGGCTATAGGAATGAATAGTTTTTCTATGTATTCAAATTTAGTTTCTAGTGAAGAGATAATAATAAATAGTGGATGGTGCTCTGGAAGGGGTGGATTTTTACAAAAAGCAGAAAATGGCGGCATTATGAGAATACACGAGAAATGTGTGATTGATGGAGAAGATTTTTATGGAGTAATAACAACATATCACGGATTTGACAGGTTAAGACTTTCTAAACCAGTTAGCGATTCCAAAAGAATTTATTTTGAGCCTGGAAGTCGTGTAATAATGAATGTTTATGATACAAGTGATGGTTATTATGTGTCTTTTCAATATTTTGGAAATGTTGATATAAGATAATTTGATTAAAAAAATGAAAATTTTAGGAGGAAATTTATGAAAAAAATTGTTTTACTAGGAATTATTGTATTATCATTTGTGATACAGGCAGGATATTTTGATGAAAAAAATTCTTATTATCAAAATAGTCAATTAAGAACTAAAATAATAAAAGACGAAATTAAAGAAATGGTATACATTTGGAATGAGGCTTCTAGCAATGCAGATTTTGATACATTAAAAAAAATATTAGCAGATAAAATTGAATATTATCAAACAACAGTATCAAGAGATTATTATATTAAAGACCAAAAGAAATTTTTTGAAAGAAATCCAGTTTATGGACAAGTATTAAGAGGTAAGTAGAACAAATATCAAATAAGCAAGTGAGAGCATCGTTTATAAAAGAAGTTACAACAAAAACAGGAATAAATTATTATCCTTCATATTTAGTATTTGAAAAAATTAATGGTAAATGGAAAATTGTTTTGGAAAGTGATTTAGTTTCTGATGAAAATATAAGAAATAGAAAAAATTCAAAAATTAAATAAAATAGTTCAAAAGAAATATATAAAATTGTAGAATGGTAGAATTTAATATAATAGATTAAAAATGAGACAAAATGTAAGAATATTACAAAACTAACAAAAAAATCTGAACAAAATTATATAAAATTAACAAAAGCAGGTCATTAAAACCCAAAAATAATAAAGAAAGAAGGTAAATTATGAAAAAAATAGTTCTAATAATAACAATATTAATGTCTTTTAACCTTTTAGCTGGTAAATACACAGGTGGAGTAGTTAATGAAGTATGGTATGCTTGGTATGATGGGACATTTTCTGGAAAGGAAGATTTAACAACGGGCTGTGATAATTCTGTAACACTTAAAGAATTTGGTATGTCAGTATGTATAGATACTACTTATTTCAAGAATTTAGAATTAACATTAACTGATATTACTATGAAAGACAATATCATAAATTTAAAAGCTTCAGATTTTAAACTAACGGATAAAGAAAATAATATATACACACCAAATAGTTATCCAACTAAAGATGAGATGAAAATTTATCCAAATATATATATTGATAAAAACTCATTTGAAAAATGGCTCAAGGCTAACAGAGGAAATATAGATTTACTGAAAAATATAAATCAAAAAATGAAAAATTCTACTAAACTTAATTTTTCTAGTGATAATACATTTATTATATCTTCTAGCATTGATGGAAAAAATATATATTTGAATTATATTTCTGAAGAGGCAATATCTGAAAAAGCTGCAGAATATACAGTTGGATTTGTTGGATTAAAATTAGCACAAATGTATCATTTACAAGAGAATTATGGAGAAGCTGAAAAAAATTATTTAATTGCTGCAAAAAAGGGAAATATAGAAGCAATGACAAATTTAAGTGCGATTTATGCAATGCAAAAAAAATATGATGAAGCTGAAAAATTACTTTTAAAAGCTATTGAGGGAAATGATTCTTTTGCATACAATAATTTAGGTTCTTTATATCTTACGCAAAATAAATACGATAAAGCAAAAATTTATTTTTTAAAAGCAATAGAAAGAGGATATACACCTGCAATAATAAATTTAGGTTTTCTTTCTATTAAATTAAAAGATTATCCGAATGCAAAAAAATATTTCAAAATGGCAGCAGATTTAGGAAATGAAGACGCTCAAGAAATTTATAGAAAATTGTTACAAAATGGATATTAAAAAATAGAAGAGAAATTTATGAAAAAAATATTATTTGTAACAACTTTTATAGTTTTTAATTTGGTATTTTCAGATTTTAAATCTGAAATCAAAAGACATTATAATAATAGAATTATTGATTTATCTACTATTTCAGAATCACAATATAAAATTATAGCTGAATATAAATATAAAAAAAATAACAATCAAAAGTCTATATTTTTTAGAAGAAGTCTTGGTTATAAAAAAGGGAGCAAAATTAAACTCCCTTATTTTTTTTATCCAGTTTTTCTAAAATTTCTTCAAAATTACTTTCTTGAGTTAAAGGATATTCACTAAAAAGGTCTTGCATTCTATCTATTTCAGAAGGGTCATTAATAGTATCACTTCTATCCAAATGATAAATTTCTAAAAAACTATACAAATTTTTTATATTATTGGTAGAATACAGAGTTAAAAAACGCAAAAAATCCTTAATGCCAATATTAAAATAATTATTATTTGGAGCTTTAACTATTGCAACTTTTGGATTTCTAATAAAATCCTCAAGAGTTCCATACCTTAAGTTATTTTCATTATCCAAAGTATTTGTTATAAAAAATGAAAATCCTAAAGATTCAAAATAATCAATAAAAAGTAATATTTGTTTTAATTTTTTTTTTGATTCTTCGCCTAATAGTAAAGATGAAAGAATATTTTTAAAATCACTAATTTCCTCATTTTTAAAAAATTTTTTCAACACATCTATATCAATATCCAGCTCTTTAAAAATATTGACCAAAACATTAAATGGCACAGCTCTTTCTCCAGATTCATACTTCTGAATACTAACCTTTCCCAATCCTACTCTTTCAGCAAGCTTTATTTGTGTAATTTTCTTATTTTTTCTATGATTTCGTATTATAGTCCCTATTTCTACATTATATTCTTTATTTTTTTCATCCATATTATACCTCTTATTTTATTAATTATACATATTATACTATATAATTATGTTAAAAACAATGATAAAAGTACTATTTTTATAAAATATAGAAATATAAAAAATTAACAATAATAAATTGTACATTTAAACATCTTATAAGATGTTTTATATTTTTTAATATCATTGATTTTCTGATGTTTTTTCATTTATTTTTATTAAATTTATTCATTTTTTTGACAAAAAATGATATTTTAAAATTTTACATCTAAAAAAATACAAAATTAAAAAAATTAGGTTGAAATATCATAAAAAAAATTGTATAATAGGTTTACAACAAGAGTAAATAGTAGTATTTTTTATAAAAAAATGACATTTTAAGACTTTATAAGATGTTAAAAATTATTTTTTTCTCTATTATTAAATAGTAGTATAGAGAAAAAGAAAAAACAAAACATTTTTATAAATGAAATACAATGTTTTTTGTAAGTAGAAGGGGTAGAAAAAATGAGAATTGAATTTAGAAAGGAGAATGATAATAATTGAACAAAGAAGAAAAGTATATTGAGTATTATGAGAAAGGCATTAAAATATATGAAAAAGAAGAGTTTAAAGATGTTATTTCAGAAAAGAGATTATTGAACATAAAAAATTGCTATAATGAGTATTTATATTGGTATAATCATTCTGAATGGCTTCATAGAATTTTCAGATGTAAGAAATCAGCTTGTCCTGTGTGTAATTTAAAAAATAAAGCAATTAAATTTTATAATTTTAAAGATAGGGCCTTTGAATTGATGAAAGAGTACGAGGTGTTTTGCTTAACTTTAAATGGTAATAATGTTGAGATTGAAGCAAATAAAATAATAAAAGAAATAGACGATAACAACAAAAATTTGAAAAAGTTGTTAAATAGACCCTTTATGAAAAGGATTGTGAGAGAATACTTTAAAGTAACTGAAATAAAGTATACTAATTATGATTCACTTCCACATATACACATTGTTTTGTTTGTTATAAAAGGAGTATATAAACATTTTAAAATAAACGAATTAAGACAACTAATTACTCAAGAATGGAAAAAATCCAAAGGATTTAATGCTAATGTAGAATTAAAGAAAGTTGGAACACAAAAAAAACTAGAAAAAACAATAAATTATTTGACAATTGCGAAAAAAAAGAATTAGGCACTTTATTTTCTAATCATAATATTTTGAAAATTCATTTAGAAATTATGAATAAGAAGAGATTTTTTATTTGGAGAAAAAAAACTGATAAAAACAGAATAAAATCAGAGAAAGGAGGAAAAAATGGATGAAAAAGATGATATGAAGAAGTCCATTGAAAAGCATTGTCTTGAGTGCTGGGATGATGATAAGCAAAAAGTTATAAATTGCCCTTATAAAAATTGTCCTTTGTGGAAATATAGGCTAAAAGAGTTAAAAGATTCGAAAAAGTAAAGAATTGTGAAACCTATATATGAAATTTTAAAGGATATTTACACAGATAAGTTAGGTAATACACGCGATAATTAAGTAAAAAATAGTTATAAATCAAGACAGGAGCATTGAAAAAATGCTTTAAATTACTAAGTAAATTAGTTAGGAGTTGAAAGTAGAATGAGTGTTGATAAAAATAAAAGGAAGGACTTAACAAAAGCCCCTCGTAAGCACTTTTATTCTATCACACTCTTCAAAAAAAATAAATAAGTTTTTTAAAAATGAAATGGAGAGTGATTTAATTGAATTTAGAATTAAAAAAAGAAATGTATAATATTTTGAAAGAGAAGATTAGAGAGAAAAAATTGAGTTATAAAAAGTTATCTGAAAAAATGAGAATTTCAGAGAGTGGATTTAATAAGAAAATAAATGGGAAGTATTTTTTTACACAGGAAGAAATATTTTTGTTGAAAAGGATATTGAAATTAAAAAATTCTGAATTAATACAGATATTTTTTTAAATAAATATATTGCAATGAAAGAAAAATAATATTAAAATTATAGGGTAGAATGATACTGCCCTATAGCTAGATTTTAGAATGGGGAAGAAATGGCAAAAAATAGAACTAAGAAAGGAAATGGTAGAGGTAGTATAACAAAAACTAAAAAGAATAAACCTTACTGGGTACGAGTTACAGACTCAGTAACAAAAAAACGAGTATCGTTAGGACTGTATAAAACGAAAAAGGAAGCACAGCAAAAATTAGATGAATATTTATTTAATCCTTACAATTTAGAAACACATACAATGACATTTGAGGAAATATTCAATTTATTTAAAGAAGCTCAAGAAAAAAATGTTGCTAAGGCAACTTTTAAATCTTATATAAACAGTTATAAGAGATGTAAACCATTATATAACCTGATATTTAGGGATATAAAAGCTCCACAATTACAAAGTCTTATAAATAGTTTAAATTGTAGCAAAGGAACAAAAAGTATTACTAAAGGGTTTTTAAGTGTACTTTATAAATATGCTATAGAAATGGAAATACTAACTACAAATAGAGCGGAACATATAAAACTACCAAAAGAAAGCAAACCTAAAAAAATAAATATATTTACTGGCTATGATATTAAAAAATTGTGGGATAATATTAAAATTGATTGGGTAGAATACATTTTAATTATGATTTATACAGGAATGCGAATTGGGGAAGCTGTCAATTTAAAAAAAGAGAATGTTGACTTGATAAATGGAATCATATTTGGTGGAAATAAGACAGAAAAAGGAATGAATAGAAAAATCCCAATTCGTGATGATATTTACCCAATCATAGAAAATCTTTATAAAGATAGTCCTACAGATTATTTATTTTACAATAAGAATTGGGTATTTAAGAAAAAAAATAATGAAAATAAGCCAATTCGAGAAAATTATTTTCGTGAAAAATTTTATAAAACACTTGAAACATTAGGGATAGAAAAACACGAAACTCACGATTGCAGAAAAACGCTGGCAACTTTTATGAGAAAATATCAATTAAATGAAGTTCAAATAACAGATATATTAGGACACGAAAGTATAAATACAACAATAGATTATTATATTAAAAAAGAAGATGAACAGGAATTAAAAAAATCAATTAACAAAATAGATTTTCTAAAGGATGTAGTATAAAAATATTATTTAAAAGTCTAAAAATCATACTTTGAATATATCAAAAAAGGTAACCAACAGGTAACCAACGCATAAGGTAAATGGTTATTTTCCCAAACTTTTAAAAAAATATAACAAAATATGGTAATGTTTAGCAGTTCAAAAAAAATTATCTCAAAATACCGTATTATTTGTCTTAGTAGGAAGAATAGCTATAAAAAAATATGCTACCCTTGTGATAGCATATTTAAAAAGGAGTTGAAGAAAAAACTTCTTTTTTAAGAGAAAGCCAGTAAAAATGGGTATAAAATTTAATTTGGGGTCCAACGGGAGACCAACCTCGAAAAGTAAAAAAATGAAGTCGCTATTTATGGGGGTTTGCGAGTACCAATAAAAATACCACTACTTTTGCAATTTTAAAACAAAAAAATCTAGCTAATAAAAAAAGGATTATTCAAATTTGAGTAGTCCTTTTTTGATGTAAATTATTTTGCAGCTGATTCAATTTTTGTGTAAAATATGGTATAATTATGTTACCAATCCAAAGGCTAGTAGTGTATCATAATGGTACTACTCCATAAAAATTTAATAATGCAACCATTTAGAATTGGAAATGCAACCAAAAGTAACCAAAAACACAACCAGTTTTAATGGTTGCAAAATGCTAAAGAATACAGCAATAATAAGGGTTAAAGGTAACAACCGAAAATGAAAATATTTGCAAAAATTTTCAGTAAATGCAACCAAAAGTAACCGAAAACGCAACCAGTTTTAATGGTTACAAATCATACAGAAATATAATGATAATGGCATAATTACGTTGCACCAAAAATTAAGTTTAGTGAGATTTTTTGAGAAAAATTTGCACCAAATAATGAATAAATGCACCAAATTATAAAATGGTGCAAACAATATTGAAATATAGATAAATAATAGGATAGATTGCAACAATTTGGCTAAAGGTAAATTGCAAAAATTTTCAGTAAGTTGCACCAAATCAATGGAATTTGCACCAAAAATAAAATTGGTGCAAGATATAAACTAAAGCAGAAATTATAAGTATTTGGATAGGCAACAAGGTATCACAAAAAAATGGAAAAATATGGAAAAAATACAACCAAAAACGAACGAACGTTGGAACGTTCAAAATACATTGTAGGATAGAGATTATAAGGGCTAAAGGATAGTGTAAATAATGATTGGTTATGACAAAAAATGAGACAACGAACGTTAAAAACGAGCGAACGTTGGAAATAAAATTATAATTTAACTTGAATAAATGGGCCTGATGTAAAATTTCAGACTTTTTTTATTGCTTTTTATATATTTTAAGTGTATAATATATATATAATATAAATATTTAAGGAGTGATAAAAATGAGTGCAACGACTATAAATATTGACGAAGAAACAAAAAAAGAAGCCCAAGAGTTATTCAAGGACTTAGGAATGAATTTAACTACAGCAATAAATATATTTTTAAAACAGGCAATAAGAGAACGAGGGTTGCCTTTTTATGTAGGGCAAGCAAAATATAAAGATGAAGTTTATCAAGCAATAAAAGATGCAGAACAAGGAAAAAATTTAAGTAAAGGTTACAACGATGTTGAAGAAATGTTTGAGGATATTTTAAGAGATGAATAAAAATAAATACATTGTTAAATATACAAACAAGTTTTCTAAAGACTTGAAACTAATAAAGAAACGTGGGTATGATATAAAATTGCTTGAGAAGATAGTTAAGATGTTATCTAATGGAGAAAAGTTGCCTATAAAAAATAAAGACCACGCATTAAAAGGCGACTATATAGGTCATCGTGAATGCCATATAACGCCTGATTGGTTACTAGTGTATAGGATAATCGACAAGGAATTAATATTATTGTTGACTAATACAGGAACTCACAGCGACCTTTTTAAATAAAGATAATCGAATCACAGTTATTAATTTAGCTGTGATTTTTTTATGCAAAAATGAAAAGGTACTTTGGAGAGATTTTTTTGCCCTGTGGGTCTGGCGAGTCCCAACAAACGTACACACAGCACTATTTTTAAAAGCCGTGTCGTGTCCGATTTTGAACTTAAAGAAATAACTGTAAATGGCTTATTTAAAGGCTTATAAGTGATTTTACTATTTACTAAAAACGGACATAAAAACGACATAGTATAAGATAGTTTTGATTATTAATAAATTTAAAGCGATTTGAGAACATTTTACGTCTTAACCATAGTTTTATATCAAAAAATTTGTAAACGAACGTGAGCGAAACGCTAGCTACCTTAAAATTGATTTTAAGAATGAACTTACAAATTACTTTTCACATTTCAGATAAAATTATAATTATGAACTTCATATATTCGATATAAGCGATTATTTAAGTCAATTAATACCAAAAGTTTTACAAATGAACGTGGTGGGTACTCTATGGCTCGTAGAATTGATTTTAAAATATAACACTGGATAAGGAATTGTAAAAACTTAACAAAACTTAACATTTTGATTTTCTTAATAGATCCAGGAAGTAAAAAATACTACAAATTACTACATAAATACGACGCCTTAAATTTTATTTTGGTTGGCTAAAATTTTAGCAGACCTATTCAAAAATGATGTGAGTAAAATATTTTACCTACGTTCTTCACAAAGAAGAACGCTGGAGCTACTACTTAAATTTAAGTAACAGCTAATAACAAATGGGCCTATTGTTAGAACAGCCTATAAAAACGCGAATAGCCTGTAAAAATTAAAAATAAAAATAAATTTTTAATGAAAATTAAGCGATTTAAGATAGATTTATACCCTAGCCATAGATTAATACCAAAATTTAATTTAACAAACGTGATACCCCTTTTACGTTCGTCTGTGAACGTCTTATGAATAAATTGAGAAATAGAAAATATAAATTACTAAAAAATACTAAAATTTGAAATAATCTTAACTTGCTGATTTGTTGTAAAAATAATTCTAGGAAACACTAAATTTGAATTAGGGTATAAAAAAACTCCCTAAGTTAGATTTATGCAGTACGTATATAAAAACTAGACAAAAGCCAACAATTTAATTTCTAGCAACATTAAAAAAATGTTTTATTTTTTAATTTTTACAAGCTATTCGGGAATTATAGAGAGTTTTCAAAAGGCCCAAATGTAAATTAATTGCCTGTAAGTTTCACAATGCCATGAGCTTAAAAACAAGCTGTGGAAGTATTTTGATAAGTTAGGCAAGGAAAAATACCAAGGAATTGAATTGAAAGCGTGTATGGGCTTGTATTTGGATTATATGGGGTTGTGTTTCACTAGGTAACAAAAAAAATTATTATTCACGCTACGAAAAATTTTCGTATCAGGGTTATCACTTAGTTTATGCTGTAAAAAGTTACAAGGAAAATTGCTGGTATAAAATCATTTTCGCCACTTGTGGCGAAATAAAAACAACCAAAGGGGAGTTTATCCCTATTGGCTGTATTCAATGATTATTCACGACCTATATTTAACATAGCCCGTTATCTGATATATAAATTTTATACACTGGCTAACAAGATAACACAGTAGATTTTATCTATTCACTTCAAAGGGTGTCGCTTTTAACTACTCCCCTAACATTTTAATTAATAGGGGTAGACAATTCACCCAGTCCTTTAAATATGGGTAGGCGATTTGCCCAGTCGTTTAACTATGGTGTCATTTTGGTGGACGCCATCACAATGAGATGGCAGAAGTTTTGCCGTTTGATTAATCGGTGTCTTTTTCTTTTTTGTTAGTACTTCTATATAAAGCCTCATTCATTTTATCAAATAAAAATTTTTTCAAACTTTCGGCAGGTATTACAGGTTCGTTATCGTCTGGTGGAAGTTCTTCAACTTTATAATTTGATAGTTCTAATTTAAAATGATACTCAACAATATCAATAATTTTTTCTAAAATACAACCAAAATTATCTAATGAAGTGGCATATTTTTCTTCATTTCTTCTAATATAAAAATCATTTTCTTCTCCCAAAGTATCAGCATTCATATAGGTTTTATAACCAAAACTAGTGATTAATTGCTCTAATATACCTTCACGATTCTCTTTTTCCATTTTTTCTTTATCGTTATCAAAAAAAAGCTCTTTTTGTGTTTCTGTATCTAAAATTTCATTAGATAATCCTGGAATATCAATAATAAAACCTGCAAGCAATAACTTGGGAATATGTAATATTTCAACAAGCTCTTTCGCTACTTCTAAAGGTATTTTGCCGTCTTTTTCATATCGTTTTATTGTATAGGGAGTTTTATTTAGTTTTTCCGCCAGTTCTTTTTGTGTCATTTTCTTTATTTTTCTGAAAAATTTAACAGCTTTTCCCAAATGTTCAAAATCAATAAATTCTTCTTCTTTTTTCATTTCTTCTCCATATTAATTATTAGTTTTATAATAATATAATATCAAAAAGTAACAAAAAAAGCAACTTTTTATATTTACTATAAAAAATATATTGACTAAAGTAACAATATATGTTACTATTGTTTAGAATTAGGTAACATAAAATATTACTTTTAGGAGCGTGGTAAAAATGGTAAACAACAAATTAAAGGGAAAATTGAAAGAATACAGTTTCAATTATGATAATTTTTCAAAGGTTATAGGATTATCAAAAACAGCATTTACAAATAAAATCAATGGAAAAGGTTTTAAAGATAAGGAAATCGCTAGAATGAAAAAAATCTTTAATTTAACCAATGATGAAGTAGTAGAAATCTTTATAAACGAATAAGGGGGAAAAGAAATGAAAGAATTAGCGGTATTGACAGGAAACAACAAAATCTTAATCAATGGAGTTGAGATTGAAACTAAGGAATACAAAGGGCAAAGAGTGATAACGTCCTATGATGTGGCGAAATTGCACGAAAGAGAAGTAAATGATGTTACAAAGAATTTTAATAACAATAGAGATAGGTTTATTTTGAATGAAGATTATTTTCTTATAAATAAAAACGATATTTCTGAACGAAAAATTTCCGTTCAGGAATTTATACCAAACAATGTGAAAGAAATACCTATATTTACAGAAAGTGGGTATTTAATGCTAGTTAAGAGTTTTACAGATGACTTGAGTTGGAAAATTCAAAGAATGCTAGTGAAAAGTTATTTCATTGTAACAACTGGGCAGATACAGCCTAAGCAACTGACTAAGATAGAAGCCTTGAAAATGGCACTTGAAACAGAGCTTGAAAACGAAAGGCTAAGAATAGAGAACGAGGCACAGAGGGAAATAATCAAAGGGCTTAACGGAGATTTACAGCCTTATCAGATAGAGGACATTATAAACAGGGTCGTAAGAGTTAGAGGGGGAAATTATGGGAGTAAATTCAATGAAATTTACAGGGTATTTAAGGAGCATTATCACATTGATTTAAAGGCTAGAATGAAAAATTATAACAATACAGTAAGACCAAAGAACAGATTTAAAAGCGTCCTTAGTTATGCAATAGCGAATGATTATGGCAAGGACTTATTAAAAGTGGTAACAAGGCTATACCCTGAAAGCGTAAGGGTTATAATGGACGGAATCAATCAAAATACAGGACTGGGGAATAATGAAGTTTTGTTATTGAACTGATCCGACAGCTGAAAGTTTAGCCGTCGTATTTTTCCCCATAAGTGGAGAAAATAAATTGATGGAAAATTTACTTAGCTATGACTGGAATACACAGTACAGTCCAAAAAAATTGATATAGGAGCGAATAAAAATGAATGAATTAGTAACAAGGATAGGCAAAGAGCCTAAGGAAAGTATCACAAGCTTGGAATTATTGGAATTAATCAATAAGTTTAGGATAGAAGAAAATAAAAGCAAACTAGAACATTACGACTTATTAAAAATCATAAGAAAAGAATTTAATACAAAAATCTCACAAGGAAAAATTTCCTTGTCAAATTATAAGACTTCTAGGGGGAAAATTTACCCAATGTATATTTTGACTTTGAAACAATCGTTAAGACTTTTGACAAAGGAAAGTGTAGAAGTAAGAGAAAAAGTATTTGATTATATTGAAAAGCTGGAAAAACAAAATCAGATGTTAAGGCAGGCATTATGGAACAGGCAAAATAATGAATGGCTACTCACTAGAAAGCAAGGGAAAATCACAAGGCGAAAGGAAACGGACGCAATAGCTGTATTAATACCTTATGCAAAATCACAAGGGAGCAACAATGCTGACAGGCTTTATATCGTATATTCGAGGCTTGTAAATAGACTTGCAGGAGTAGAGGACGGAACAAGGGAAACGGTCGACGTTGAAACATTGCTACATATCAAAAAGCTAGAGGACTTATTTTCAAAAGTTATATTTGAGAGTATGGAAAAGCAGTTGTTTTATAAAGATATTTACGGAAAATGCAAAGCACTTGGCTACCAATTAATGCAATTTATGAAACTGGATATGCCAAATATATACAAAATCAATGAAAATCAGAAACAATTGGGCCTGATGTAACAGCCAATTAACGCGGACAATCACAATCAAATAGCATACTTGAGAAGTTTGTAATGTAATTTATGAAAAAAATGTAAATTATAACTTGACAATGAGTATCTTACGTAGTATAATAATTGTAAGATACTTACAAAGGAGAATGAAAATGGAAAAGAAAAGAGATTTAAAAGTGTCTTATGGTAAAAGTGGAAATGGAACAGGAGCAATATTAAGAATACCAGTACCATTTTTAAGAGCTTTAGGAGTAACACAGGACGAAAGAGAAATAAGGCTTGAACTTGTCGAAGAAAAAGGGCAAATAATCATTACCAAAAGATAAAAAAACTCCATAAGTATCTAAAAAAAGACAATTACAGAGTTTTTTGTGGTATAATCCACCCTAAGCAAGTAGATTATACTACAAACTTCTTAAAAATGCAAAGGAATTTGTAGTATTTTTTTATACCTAAAATTTATAATCGAAAAAATTCAAGACAATTATAACACATATCATAAAACAAGTAAACAGGCATATAAAATACATTTCTAGGCAATAAGAAAATACACGAATAAATTTGATTGTTAGGTTAAGCGTTGGGCTTAATAATTTTTTGATACATCGAAAACGGAGATACACAGAAAATTTAATATTGAAATGGAGTGGTAAGGAATGAAACACAAATTTGAAGCTATAGGAATGGTAAACAAAAACAGCGACAAAGCAAGGGAAAAGGCCCGAAATAGAATGATTAACAGAATAAAAAGAATGATTAAGGGAGTGAAATAATTATGGAAATGATTAAGGTAAACGTGGAAAATGTAAAAGGAATCTTAGTAACAACAAGTAACAGAGTAGCAGAGGAACTGGGAGTAGAGCATAAAAATTTACTTACAAAAATAGACAATTATGTAAAACAATTTGGCGGCTTAACTTTAAGCCACGAATTTTAATAGAAAATACTTTTAAAAACAGAGGAAAAGATTATAGAAATTATCTGATCACACAAAAAGGTATAGCACAATTAATTGGAGGATATAATGCTTCAGTACCTGTGGCATTTTACTTAAATGTTGCATATATCAATGAATTTGAAAGAATGAGAAAAGAACTGCAGGGCAAAAGACCGATGACAAGGAAAATGGAAAGCATAAGAAACGAAATAACGCTGGATAACAAACTAACTTATCACGGTGTACCTATATTAATCACAAGGCAATTAAACAAGCTGGTTGGGTATGATATAAGCCTTAAATTATCGACAGTCAAAGGTAGAAGTGTATTAAGAAATGAAGAAATAAAAGTATTAAAAAGAGAAAATGCCATTTTAAGTAATCAATTAACATACACAGCAATATACTATCAGAAAAATTTAGAGGAATTACTCAAAAAAATAAAGGAATTAAGGGAATTTAAGGACAAAATAACAGAATACTTTATAAGCAATGAGATAGAAACAAGGCTACAGCAGGATAGCAACAATATAGAAATAGCATTAAAGCTACTGGATAATATAACAGATACGTCAGTAAAAGAGAGAATATCAATAGGGATATTGGAGAAAATGGGATATTAGACAATAGGAGAACGGAATAAATGGAAAAGAAAATAAGAGAAGAAATATTAGGCGACAAGGCAGACGAGATAAGGGAAGAAATATGGCAAAAAGAGAGATACGCAGAACGTGAAAGCCTAAAACTTGCTAAGAATGAAAAAGTAAAAGAAAAATTAATTGAACTGTTTACAGCTATACAGGTAGCAAGGGAAGAAATAACAGTCAAGGAAGATCTACAAAAAGCATACAGGGAAAACATCAGTAATATGGATATTGAGAATGTTATACGTGAAAGCATAGTTGTAATTGATGTATTTACAGAGGAAGAAAAAACAATAAAAGAAATATTGGATAAATCAAATTAAGGAGCGTGGATTAAATGGAAGAAATGAAAGTAAGAAAAGAATCAATGGAAGAGGGAATAAAAGAGTGGGCTAATTATAAATTTGAGCTAGAAAATAAGGAAAAATGGGACATTGTTTTTAATGAATTGGAAAATAATAATACTGCTAGTGATACATTGGTAGGACTGATTAATGATTTAGAAGAAAAGTTTTTTAAATTAGGAAAGCAAGTGGCAATAATGGAAATGGAGTGATAGAAAATGGAATTGACAGGAAACAACGAAATGATAACAAGCAGGGAATTATTGGAAAAGATTAATGAATTTAGAGAAAAAGAGTACCAGGAGAAAGCAAAAGCAGGAACATTGACAAAAAAAGAAAATTTGAGTGGCAGATATTCAAAATTAAGGCATAATGACTTGTTAAAAATTATCAGAAAAGAATTTAAGAATAAAATAGCACAGGGAAATATTTCCCTTAGCAAATACTTAGATAAAAATAATCGTGAAAGAGAAATGTTTGTATTAACCTTATCACAGGCAAAGCAAGTATTATTGAGAGAAAGTGCCACAGTCCGTGAAAAGGTTATTGATTATATCGAACATTTGGAGAACGAACTCAAAAAGGCTTTAGAACGTGAAAGGCTACAAGTTAGAGTAATGGGTAAGGCATTAAGGAACTTGGAAACAAGCACAATACAGAGATTGCTGGAATATGGAAACGTGCCAAAGGAAAAATGGAAGCTATATTTTGCAAACTATACAATGATAGCATACAGGATAATGGGATATAAGGCAAAGCCTGAAAGGGATGAGATGAATGCACAGGAATTGAATTTATTACAGCAACTGGAAACGATTATAAACGTTACAATCATTGAAAACATATCTAAGAACGTACCACATTACTTGATATATCAAGATTGCAGGGACAAGGCAACGGAAGTATTTAGGAAAGTACGGAGCTTGTTTATAAGCGAAATAGACAAGGCGACACAAAAAGGATTTGAATTAATGGAGCAGGAACAGCTGGGCCTATCCGAAAATCAGAATCAATTATAATGAAAAAATAGCCTAATTTTTCAAGATAATTGTAATTTTAGGCTTTAAATTTTAAAAAATAGGAGAAAATTAAAAATGGAGAAAGCAAACAGTAGCGAAAGAGCAAAGACGATAATCAAAGCATTTGAACAATTAAGCGTGGAAGAAATGGAAAAAGTATTGATTGAGTTAAAAAATCTAACAGACAAAAGAATAGGGGGCAAGGATAATGGGAGCATACGAAAAGAAAATGCCGAGTGTTAAGAAAAACATAAAAAAAATAAAGGAACACAGGAATTATAACGAGGATATAGAAAGCGTATTAAAGAAATTGGATAAGGAAATAGACGATTATAAGCTATATGAGAGACATTTGACATCAATATACGAATTAATGGAACTTGGCATAAAAATAACGGCGTTAGCATATAATTAAGGGGGATAGAATGGATAAAATAGATATATTAAGAAAAGTCGTAACAACAGCAAATAAAGAACGAAAAAAGAAGTGGATTGAAACACAAAAAGAACGGAAAATACAGGCAGTGGCATTTGTTGAGTTTTTAGGCGAATTGCAAATACCTAGTGAACAAATAATTCAAATAGTAGATAAAGTAACCGATTTGTTAGAGGTGTCAATAGACAATGTTGTTTTTGAGGCACTTATTGACGAAAGCAAACAAATAATGAAAGTCTTTGATGAAATGGAAAAGGAAACAGAGAAACCATTATCATAACAGCGAAAGGAGAAAATATGAAATCAGTATATTGCAAGCATTGTGGAACGTTCTTATTTGGAATAGAAAACAGTTGTATTTATTATGCTGCCAAATGCAAGAAGTGTGGCAAACTGAATTATGGAAAATCACAGCAAGAATATGATCCAAAGAAAAAGAACAAGAAATAAAAAATGCCTGTTATTTCACAAAAAAGGGGGGAGTGTTATAACAAGCAATCATAATTATTTTGGTGTATTTATATATATCAATTATACCATATCACAGCAGTTAAAACAATCAAAATTTTAGGCCCCAATCTTTAAATGATAAGAGAATAAAAATGTAATATTAAATACCATAACAAATTATACATTTTTGAAGTAAAAAACAGCAAATAAAAATGTAAAGTTAGATACCATAACAGCCAAAAATGTAAGATTAATACAAGGTTAAAAAAAATACGTAATTTTGAATAAGCAAAAATTTTTCCCTTTACTTATATATAGTAATGTGGGTTATGAATTTTACATTTTTAATCATTTTTCATTCAAAGATATAACCTAGATAGCATAAATAAAGGCTTAGAATACAAAATAATCTATATAATTCAAAGAAAAGCAATGATAATTTATTGATTATATACAGACATACACAAAGAAAAATAATTATAGAGAAAAGAGAGGGATAATGCACGCTGAATTTAACATTTGGGTAAGGAAGTGAAATTAATGAGTGAAAGGGGAAATTATCCAAAAAAATATAGATACACGGAAGAAGAAACGGACAGGATAATAGAGATATTGGAAATCATAGAGGAATACAGGAAGACAAATGAAGTTGATGAAATAATAGACTGTATAAACAACGAACTTTTATACAGTGCTGGAGAAATAAACTTTGTAACAAGGTGTAAGCGTCAAACTTGCCCTTTATGCAGGGAAAACAAAAAATTCAAGTCCTATTTAAAGCTAAAGGAAAAAATAAACGAACAAAAGGGAATCCGATATATCCTAATGACATTTAACGGCAGGGAAATAAGCGACTTATCGAAATTAAGAGATGAAGTTACTGAAAATAACGACATAGTGGCAAAAATTGTAAGAAAAAGGAGCATACAGGCAATAATGCTGGGCTATATAAAAATAGTTGAAATTTCCTATAATAAGTATACAGGAAAGTTATTGCCGCATATTCATTTGTTATTAGGGGTTAGAGAAGACTTTAAAAAGCATTGGATTAGGAAAAAGGAAACAGGAAAATTGGAAAAGACTTGGAAAAAATGGAAAAAGGAGGAAATTAAGAATGCTGTTGATGTAAAGATAGTGAAAGATACAGATGAGGACATAGAAAAAATATTAAGATATGTAACAATTGTAGGAAAAAAACGGATAATGAAACTTGATGACATGGAAATTCGGGCCTTTTTTGAAATGATAAACGACAGGAAAAGGCTGTTTACTGCTTCAGGGATATTCAAATAACAAAATGGGGTGATTTAATTGAACTTGAAATCAAAAAGAATGGAATACATTGTATTAAAACACAAGATAAGGGAGAAAAGATTAAATTACCAGAAATTAGCTAAGGAATTAAGAATATCGGAAAGTGGACTTAATAAAAAAATAAACGGAAAAAATTATTTTACACAGTCGGAAATATACAGAATAAAAGAGTTATTAGAACTAACGGACAATGAACTGATTAAAATATTTTTTGACTATTGTAAAAAACGGTATTAAAATTATAGGGCAGAGTAGTGCCTATTAGCTAGATTTTTGGATTGGTGGAAGAAATGAAAAGAATAAAAAATGCAAATGGTACTGGAAGTATAACAAAAACCACGAAAAGAAAGCCGTACAGGGTAAGAGTTACGGACTGGAAAACAAAGAAAAGGGTATCGCTGGGCTATTATGAAACAAGAAAACAGGCAATGGAAGTGCTGAATGAATATTTATACAATCCTTATGATGTAGAAAACAGCACAATGACATTTAAGGGGCTGTATAGATTATTTATAGAGAATCAAAAAGGACTGGTTGCAGTTGGCACGATAAAGGGCTACGAGAACAGCTTTAAAAGATGTAAGCCGTTACATAGTCTGATATTTAGGGAAATAAAAAGCCCACAAATGCAAGACACTGTAAACAATCTTAATTGCAGTGTAGCAACAAAGAAGATCACAAAAAACTTTTTGACAGTGCTAGGCAACTATGCTATGGAACTTGAAATAATGACAGTGAACAGAGCGAAGTTTATAAGATTGCCAAAGGAAAGCAGTAAAAGGCAAAAGAATGTGTTTACAGGCTATGAAATTCAAAAGCTATGGAACAATATTGGTATACAGTGGGTAGACTATATTTTAATTATGATTTACACAGGTATGAGAATAGGCGAAATTACAGAACTGAAAAAAGAAAACGTTGACTTGCTGCGTAGAATTATAAACGGCGGAAACAAGACGGAAAAAGGGAGACATAGACAAATACCGATACACAAGGATATATTTCAGTTAGTGAAAGGACTATATGAGAGCAGTCCAACTGAATATTTGTTATATAATAAAAAATGGGTATTTGAGAAAAAGAAAAAAGAAAATAAGCCGATACGTACAAATTACTTTAGAGAAAAGTTTTATAAGACGCTGGAAGAGTTGGAAATGAATCATAAGCCACACGATTGCCGAAAGACATTGGCAACCTTTATGAACAATCAGAAAATAAATAGCGTTGTAATAACCGATATACTAGGACACGAGGACATAAGCACTACAAATGAATATTATATTCAATCAGACATCGAGGAATTGACTGTATCAATGGATAACATCAAATTTTTGAATGATGTAAATTAAAACCATTAATTGAATCAATAAAACTGATAATTTGTAGGCAATGAATTTGGGGACCAACGGGAGACCAACGGGCAAGGTAAATGAGTACCTTTTTTGGAAAAATCACAAATAAATAAAAAATATTAAAAAATGAAAAAGGTAACTGAATACCTTTTTGGTACTGTATTACCTTGCTTTGTAAAAAAATGGCAAAAAAAATATGCTACCCTTGTGATAGCATATTTAAAAAGGAGTTTTGAAGAAAAAAGTTTTCACTTTTTCTATTGGTCAGATATGATTATACAGGACAACTCTTATAATAAAGTTTTTAAAAACTTTGTTTTATCTTTGTGAGATGGTGATGCTTGAGTTGCATTATTCATTATAATCTTCTGTTTCTCTGTGTGAATTGCAGGTTGAAGTGCCTGAACAGCTACAACAATCTGTTCCACAAAAATTTTTATTTTTCTTATAATCTTTATATATTTTTCTAAAGACTGCAAGCACAATTATAGCTGTAATTACAGCAACAATGATTGTTTTTACCATGTTTTGACATCCTTTCAAGATTGCATGATTAATAATAAATTTTATTTATAAATATCATTTTAAAATTATATTTTAATCTAAAAATATATTTGAATTATAATAATTCAATGATTCTGAAATTATACAAATAATCGTGCGACATTAAAAAACAGTACTGATACAGCATAAGGTAAAATTAATAGCATTGATACCTGAAATGCTAATAATTTCCAGCCAAATTCCTGTTTTAATGCTCCCATTGCTACAGCACACGGCACTACAAGAAGAACATACAGCATAAATGAATAAGCTCTTATTGGACCATATTTATCATTCCATAGATTTCTAATTGCTGGAACGATATTTCCTCCAGCATCTTCATCAAGATCTTCCTGACTTTTCATTTTCAATGTTGAAATTTTGAAAGTCGCAATGTGTCCCAAAGATTTTATAGAATCAAGCACAGCATTTCCTAGACCAATTCCTTGCTTTTTTAAATCATTTGCAAAATTATACTCCTGTTGCTCGTCTTCTTCCTCCGACAACAAAATTTGCCCTAAAAATCCCACAACAGTTTCCTTTGCTATAATACTTGGTACAATGGAAGCTACAGGTTCCCATCTGTCACCAAAGCCAGTTGGCTTGAAAACAGGCTGCACAACTTTTGCCGCTTGTCCTAAATAAGAATTTTCGGCATCTCCTTTATTTGGAAAATATTGGAAAAACCAGATAACCAGTAGAATTCCTAAAATTACTGTAGTTGCTTTTTTTACATAGGCAAAAGTTTTTGATTTCATATTGTTCCATACAACTTTTGCGCTTGGTAATCTATATGGAGGCAGTTCTATTAGGAGTTCCGTATTATTTCCCTTGAAGTAATTGAACCTTTTTAATATAAATGCCACAAAAAGAGCCATAAATACTCCGAAAAGATAAATTGAAACTACAACTAAGGCCGCCTGTTTACTGAAAAATGCTGCTGCAAGCAGTGAATAAACAGGAAGTCTTGCTCCACAAGACATAAAAGTGGCAATAACTCCTGTCAGCCTTCTTGTTTTCTCATCTTCTAATGTTCTTGTTGAATAAATTGCAGGAACTGTACATCCGAATCCAATTAGCATTGGGATAAATGCTTTTCCAGAAAGCCCAACTTTTGTCATCATTTTATTCAGAATAAACGCTACACGTGCCATATAACCACTTTCTTCAAGAATTGCCATGAAAAAGTATATAAAGAACATAAGTGGAACAAATGTCAAGACTGAACCTACTCCAGCAAGAATTCCTTCCAGCACAAAGCTGCTTAGCCAGTCAGGTACTCCTTCAATAGCATGTCCTACATATTTTATTACAAAATCACTAAAAAACCCGTCAATCCAGTCAATAAATGGTGAACTTCCATCAAATACAATAACAAACACTGCATAAATTATAGCAAGAAATGCAATTCCACCAAAAAATTTATTTAAAAGTATCTTGTCAATTTTATCCGTCAATGCAAATTTATTTCCAGTACCTCTTGTTAAGTTTGCCGAAATAATTCCACGCACAATTCCGTATCTTACCCTTGCCAATACATCTTCAGGCTCAATTCCGTAATGTTCCTCAAGATTTTTCTTTTCAAGACTTCCGACATCTAACAAGTTGATTCCAAATTCATTTTTTATTCTTGCTATTACATTTGTATCGTTTTCTAAAATTTTGATAACAAGCCAGTCAAGAGGGTATCTTTTCAGCATTTTTTCATAGGATTTCTCATTTTTTAGTTTATTTTTCAAAGTTTCAATATTACTTTCAATTTCTTTCTCAAACAAAAGTCTGTGCTGTTTATGTTCTGATGAAGTTTGTTTTGAAATTTCAACTACTTTTTCCATAAGCTTATCTACGCCATTTCCAGATTTTCCACTTGTAAAGACTACTGGGATACCAAGCTGCTTTTGAAATCTGTCCATATCCAGCTTATAGCCAATCCTTTTAAATTCATCCTCAAAGTTAAGCGCTATAACAATTGGAATGCCAAGTTCCTTTAATAGAGCTGTTAAATAAATATTTTTCTCAAGCGATGTCGAATCCATAACATTGATTATTACATCAACTTTTTCATTTAGTAAAAAATCTCTTGAAACACGCTCTTCAGGAGTATTTATTGATAAATTGTAAATTCCCGGCAAATCGATAAGTTTTATATCCTCATTGCCTATCTTAAAAAAAACTTCCTTTTTTTCTATTGTTACCCCTGGCCAGTTTCCTATTTTTAAACTTGCATGTGAGATTTGATTAATTAAAGCGGTTTTTCCTACGTTAGGATTTCCGACAAATGCTACATTTATCATTTTACCACCTCAATTTGAATATGATTTGCTAAATTTGTACTGATTACGATTTTTGTTTCCACTGTCTTTATTAAAATATTTCCATTTGCAATATTTTCTATTGTACATGCGTCGCCTCTGCAAACTCCCAGACTTAATAACCGTGTATCCAATGTCCTCTCATCAATATCTTTTAGCAAAAATTTCTCTCCAATCTTTCCTTCCACTAGAGTCATTTTAGTCCATCTCCTCTCATTGTTATTTTTTGATTTCTGAAGTTTTTTTATTTAAAATAATTTTAAAATAAGTTTTTTGATAAACTTTTAAGGATTCACTTTAAAATTATTTCAAAAGTGTAACGAATACTGTGATAATCGAATATTTTTGTTATCAAATCATTTTATAATTTTTTAAAAAATAATGCAAGTATTTTTCTAATAAAAAAATAAATTATAATAAATAAAAAAAAGGTATGGAAGTTTTACTATATTTATATAGCTAAGTTATATTTAATTGAATAATTCATAAGGAGAATAAATAGGTAAGTTTTTTAAATTGTTATTTTTTATAGTAAAAATGTTTTTGACATTAAGTTATATTGATTTCAATATTATAAATTATAAAAAAAACTACTAAAAATCAATATCCATTAATTTTATTATATAAATTTCTTATATGTTGTGAGATAATACATATGTGACAAGAATATACAAAAAAAGAAAGGTTTCTGATATAATGTAAGCCAACCAAAACCACATTAAGGAGAAACCTTTCATATGAGTAGTATATCAGAAATATACCGTGTTCGTCAACGGGCAATTGAGTATGCAATAAAACATAATAATAATTCAAAGGCAGCAGTGAAATATAAAACATCACGTCAGCAGATAAAACGTTGGAGAGACAGATACGACGGCACAGTCCAGTCTCTTCTGCCAAAAAGCAGAAGACCTGAAAGCCACCCAAACCAGCACACGCAGGAAGAAATAGAACTGGTTATGAAAAAATACAGGAAATTTGGCTATGAAGGGCTGGCAGAAGTTTATGTCAAAGCGAGAAAGGAAGGCTACAGCCGTACATACGATTCAATGTGCAGGATAATAAGGAAAATGAAGGGCAATGCCAAAGAAAACATTAAAAAGCCGCATAAAAGAAAAAAGAAGGCTGAACAGGCGAAGTACCCTGGGGAAAGAGTACAGATAGACATAAAATATGTTCCGGAAGAATGCATACAGTTTGGCACACGTGACCAGAAGTATTATCAAATAACGGCATTAGATGAATATACAAGAAAAAGAGTGTTAAGGATAGCAGATGAAAAAAGCACCTATCAGACCGCAAAGTTTCTAGAGAACTTGGAAAGGGAGCTGGGATTTGACATAAAGAAAGTTCAGACAGACAATGGGAAAGAGTTCACAAATTCTGAAAGTGATAAGAAAACGCTGTTTGAGGTGAAACTGGAGGAGAAGGGGATAGAGTACGTGACAACCCGTCCATATTCGCCATGGGAGAATGGAAAAGTGGAAAGAAGCCACAGGCTTGACAGCAAGTACTATGGGGACAAGAAATTTAAAAGCAAGGAAGAACTGTTAAGGGCAATAAGGAAATACAATACAAGATACAACAACATATCAAGAAAAGTACTGGGCTTTAAGAGTCCAAATGAAGTATTAAAAGAGTACAAGGAAAATCAGTAGGTTAAAGATACATTAGGAAAGAAATATTTTTTTTAATATATTTTTGTAACAAATGTTTGACATCTATACAAATTTTATTATATAAATTTCTTATAAAATGCTTGCAAATCTAAAAAAATGTGGTACACTCATATTATGAGGTTATTCACTTTTAATTTTAGTAAAACAATTACTAGAAATAATTAGGAACATTAAAATTTCATAAAGTGAAAACATAAAAAATATATTTTATCTAAAAGGAGGTTCAAAATGGTAGGAATTATCGTTGCAAGTCATGGTGAATTTGCGGCTGGTATAAAGCAGTCGGCTTCAATGATTCTAGGTGAGGCGGAATTGCTAGAATCAGTTGTATTTATGCCAAGTGAAGGACCAGATGACTTATATAAAAAAATTCAAGATGCCATTGCCAAACTAGGAACTGAAGAAGTTCTGTTTTTAGTTGACTTATGGGGAGGAAGCCCTTTCAACCAATCAAATCGTTTCTTTGAAGAAGCACCTGAAAAAAGAGCAATTGTAGCAGGACTTAACTTGCCAATGCTATTAGCAGCTTTATCAGAAAGAGAAGATTTAGATACAGCTCACGAAGTAGCAAAAGCTATTGTTCCGGAAGGAAGAGATCAAGTCAAGGTTCGTCCTGAAGAATTACAGCCTAAAGAAACAGCAGCAAAAGCAGCGGCTCAAGATGACACGCCAAAAGGAGCAATTCCAGAAGGAACAGTTATCGGAGATGGAAAAATAAAATTTGTTCTAGCCCGTATTGACACACGTCTGTTACACGGACAAGTTGCAACAAGCTGGACAAAAGCGACAAATCCAAATAGAATAATTGTAGTTTCAGATACAGTTTCAAAAGATGAACTACGTAAAAAATTAATCGAACAGGCGGCACCTCCAGGTGTACGTGCACACGTTATTCCACTTGATAAATTAGTAGCTATTTCAAAAGATCCAAGATTTGGAAATACAAAAGCATTATTGCTATTTGAAAATCCTCAGGATGCACTGTATGTAATCGAAAAAGGTGTAGATATTAAAGAGTTAAATGTAGGATCAATGGCACATAGTGTTGGAAAAGTTATGGTAAACAATGTGCTTTCAATGGATCAAAAAGATGTTGACACCTACAAAAAATTAAGAGATTTAGGTGTGCAGTTTGATGTAAGAAAAGTTGCTGCCGACAAGAAGGCAGATTTATTTAAATTAATTTCAGAAAAACAAAATGAAGGATTAAAACTTTAATTTTAGGAGGTTATTATGGATTTTAATATTTTATCAATTATTTTAATATTAATCGTCGCATTTCTAGCAGGAATGGAAGGTATCCTTGACCAGTTCCAATTCCATCAGCCAATTATTGCATGTTCGTTAATTGGAGTTGCGACAGGACACATAAAAGAATGTGTTATGCTAGGTGGAGTTTTACAATTAATGGCTTTAGGTTGGGCAAATGTAGGAGCAGCTGTTGCACCTGATGCAGCTCTTGCTTCTGTAGCTTCAGCTATAATTTTTGCAAAAAATAATTTTAAAGATCAAGGTACCGTAATTGGAACAGCTGTCGCTCTTGCAACTGCGGGACTAGTTTTAACTATGGTTGTTCGTACTTTATCAGTAGTTATTGTTCACCAGGCTGATAGAGAAGCAGAAAAAGGTAACTTCAAAGGTGTCGAATTATGGCATATGATAGCACTTGCGTGTCAAGGTTTACGTATTGCTATTCCTGCTTTGTTACTATTATTTGTTCCTTCAGATGTTATTCAAGGAGCATTGAGTTCATTGCCGCAATGGTTTACTGAAGGAATGGCTATTGGTGGTGGATTTGTTGTAGCGGTAGGGTACGCAATGGTTATTAACTTAATGGCAAATAAAGAAGTATGGCCATTCTTCTTCCTAGGTTTTGCATTAGCGCCAGTAAAAGAGCTTACATTAATTGCTACAGGAATTATCGGTGTTGCTGCGGCTATTATCTACTTAAATGTTACAAACAACAAAGGTAACGGTGGAGGAGACGGAGGAGCATCTTCTTCTGGAGATCCGTTAGGTGACATTTTAAATGACTATTAATTAAAGGAGGAATACGAAATGGCAGAAAATAAGAAAGTAAAATTAGAAAAATCAGATCGTTTTAATATAATGTTACGTTCACAATTTCTTCAAGGTTCTTGGAACTATGAACGTATGCAAAATGGAGGATGGGCTTATGCTATAATTCCTGCATTAAAAAAACTATATCCAAATAAAGATGATGCTTCGGCAGCACTAAAAAGACATTTGGAATTCTTTAATACTCACCCATACATTGCTGCACCTATTTTAGGAGTAACTTTAGCTCTGGAAGAAGAGAGGGCCAATGGAGCTCCAGTTGATGATGCAGCTATCCAAGGGGTAAAAGTTGGAATGATGGGACCACTTGCAGGAATTGGAGATCCTGTATTCTGGTTTACAGTACGTCCTATTTTAGGAGAAATTGCTGCTTCATTGGCGGCAGGTGGATCACTTATAGCTCCTTTATTTTTCTTCATTGTATGGAATGTAATTCGTGTGGCTTTCTTATGGTATACTCAAGAATTTGGTTACCAAAAAGGTGCTGAAATTACAAAAGACTTGTCAGGTGGTTTATTACAGACAATTACTAAAGGAGCATCTATTTTAGGAATGTTCGTTATGGGAATACTAGTTCAACGTTGGACAACAATTAATTTCCCAATGGTTGTATCAAAAGTTCCTTTAGCAAAAGGAGCTTACATAGAATTTCCAAAAGGCTCTGTAGATGGTACTCAGTTACAAAAAATTCTTGGAGATATAGCAGGCGGATTATCTCTTTCTCCTGAAAAAGTAACAACTTTACAAGACAACTTAAATCAGTTAGTACCAGGATTAGCAGCTTTATTACTGACTTTCTTATGTATGTGGCTGCTTAAGAGAAAAGTAAGTCCAATTGTAATTATCTTTGGATTATTTGCAGTGGGAATTTTAGGACACTTAGTTGGAATATTCTAAAAATAAGGAATGACTACTAAAAATTCAATTTTAAATAAATAGAAAATCTATTTAGAGGAAATAAGTTGGAACTAAAAAGCCAACTTTTTTCTAATTTTACACTTGAAATTTTTTAAAAACAGATTGTTTATTTATAGTTATTGTTTGACTGTAGAAGTTTTAATAATAAATAAGTTATAGAAATGAGGAATAAAAGTGGCTATTTCAATGAATACAAAAGTCTTATTCACAACAAAGGCAAATTCTTTATCAGGAATGATCGGAAATAAAAATGGAAACATACTCGTAGGCGATAAAGCTTTTGAATTTTATAATAACCGTAATCCTGAAGACTATATTCAGATTCCTTGGGAAGAAATTATAAGAGTAAGAGCACAGATTTTTTTTAAAGATAAGTATATTCGTGGTTTTTTTATAGATACTAAAAGTGCTGGCTCATATAATTTCGTTGTAAAAAATGCTGGAAAAACATTAAAGACAATGCGTGATTTTTTAGGAAATGAAAAAATTGTAAGAAATAAACCTGTCTTATCACTAAAAAGGGTATTTGAATGGTTAAAAAAAAAATAAAGGAAAATAGAATAGAAGATAAAATAAAAATGGACTAACTTAATATTTTTTCGATAGTCCAATTTTTTTATTTTATAAATATTGTCAAATTTTGTTACTAGTTTTTTAAAAAGTATTAATATTCATATTTTTTCTCATACCCTCTAGGTGTAATCATTTTCCCTTTTTTCACAAAGGTATTTGAATTTCCAATTAGTACAATTGTAAGCATATTTATTTCAGAATCAAGCATTTTCTCAAGCGTTGTAATTTCATACTCTTCAGTTTCACGTCCAGCATTTCTTACAATTGCAACAGGAGTATCTTTTGATTTGTGTTTTAGCATAATTTCTTGTGCTTCAACAATTTGTGTTGTTCTTCCTTTACTTTTTGGATTGTATAAGCTTATAATAAAATCACCCTGTGCTGCCAGTTCCAGACGTTTTTTTATTAATTCCCAGTCTGTTAAAAGATTACTTAAGCTAATTGTTACATAATCGTGCATAATTGGTGCTCCAACGATTGCGGCTGCAGCGTTTGTTGCTGTAACTCCTGAGATTACTTCAATTTCCACATCATCCTTTTCATCAATAACTTCATACATTATTCCAGCCATACCGTATACTCCAGCATCTCCACTGCTAATCAAAGCAACATTTTTACCAGATTTTGCAAGTTCCAAAACTTCAATACATCTGTCAACTTCCTTCATCATACTTGAACTTTTTATTTCCGTATTTGGAAAATATTCCTTAATCAAGTCAGTATAAGTTTTATACCCAACGATTATATCGCTTTTCTCCATTGCTTCATAAGCCTTAAAAGTCATATCTGCCTTTTTTCCTGGCCCAATTCCTACTACATAAATTTTTCCTTTTTTGTTCATTTTTTCTCTCCTCCTAAATTTTATTATCTAATTAATTAAAAAATTAATTTACAATCTTATTATATATGTCTAATGCTTCAAGATTTCTTATTTTTTCCTAAAAAAATAAGTTTACAATTTAATCCACTACATCCAAATGTCCAATCAAAAATCTTTTTCTCCTTGTCTATTCTTGTTTCGATATAGTCAAATTTTTTTGAGCAACAATTCGTTTTATTTGCTCATCATCTGAAAATGTTTCAAATTTTTTTCTTTTATCTTCTAAATGAATATCGCTTTCAATAGTTTCCTCTTTTTCAGAATTTTCCATAATTCTTTTAAACATTTCAGTATCTTGAAGTTTTTTTGTCAATTTTTCAAGTTTTGTAATTTCTTTTTCTGACATTTCTCCAAAAAATCCTTTCAAAGCCATTGTCATCTGAATTGTCATAACAGTCATCATTTCTTTATTTTTATTATATTCTGCCACTTCTTTAGAAATCTTTTTATTTGCAATTTTATTTATAAAATCATTGACCATTCCTTCAGTATCACCTGCTACTGCTTTTAGAATACCTCCAGCCATAAAAAAAATTAGTTGATCAGAATACGCCTCTTCATCAGAAATTCTGTATTTTTCCCTCAAATCTTTATTATTAAGTATTTTATCAATTTCCTCCATTTTTTGCATTATTTCATCTATTTTTGGCTTAACTGTTTTTAAATTATTATCTTGATTTATATTTTTTGATTCCTTTGATAAATACTCAAAAAAATCTATTACTTTCAAATAATACTGATTATTACTAATACTTTTAACTTTTTCAAAATATTTATTTTTCTCAGTTTTTTCTTTTGAGCTGATCCAAAAATTCTTTCCCAAAAAGAAATTTTTTCTATCTTCAGAAATATTTGTTTTCAAATATTCTGAAATATACTTCTCTTTTTTAGGATCATTCTCTGTTCTAGTCAAAAAATAGAATTCTATTAATCTTTCCAAAGCAACGTAATTTCTTTTATCCTTTAAATAAATTTTTTCCCATTTATCTCTATCTTCTGTTGATACTTCCCCATCTTCGTTTTTCGTTGTAAATCCCTCTCCAGTTTCTTTATCCAATTTCACAGTTTCATCAATAATTTCCTGTTTCACCCCAACTTTTGATAAATCCTGCTGAATTTTCTCTTTCATTGTTAAAGCATTTAAATTTAGGGTTAATATGCAAAATAATGTTAATAATAAAAGTATTTTTTTCATGGTTATTTCCTTTCTTAATTTTCAATTTCCTCTTCAAAAATCGACAATGTCATACCATTCAGCTTTATTTTTTTTGCTAAAAATGTTCCTTTCCCGCTGGAAGCAAGAAATGCACAAGGCTCAGAAACTCCATAAACTCCAATAGTTTTTTTTACGTATTCTGATTTTTCTTCAATCAAATTTTCCAGTTTCAAAATTTCTTCCTTTTCAAAAAATTTTATTGGGATATCAAGCTCCTTCATCGCTTCAATAAGCCCAATTTCATCAGATTTTACCCAGGCAGATGCTGCCATTTTTATAGATGAAAGCTCTAAATTCTGTTTATCCATTGCATATTTCAGTTTTTCGATAATGTGTTCCTTGCTAACTCCTCTTTTACATCCAATACCAATAAAAATATTCTGCGGAATAATTTTTGAGATTTCAATATTTTTTCTATTTGACACAATTATTGCTCCAGCACTGTTTTCATAATGATTTACAATGTTTTTTGGTAAATGAAGGCTTACATTTTCTCCATTTACAATTAACGAAGTTACTCTCTTTGCTCCATCTAAATCATTTAATTTGGCTTTGATTTTTTGTGATAATGTATCGACTGCTATTTTTCCACCAACATCAGATGCTGTTGTAATTACTGGAATTGCTCCTATTCCACTAGCAATCTTTTTACATTCTTCATTTGCCCCTCCAAGATGTCCCGAAAGCAATGAAATCACAAAATTAGCGTGATCATCAATCGTTATAACTGCAGGATCAGTATCTTTGCTTTTAAATTTTCCTTCAATAATTCTCACAACTGCCCCAGTCGCTGCAACAAATATATGTAAATCATATTTATTAAATGTCTTTTCCAGTAAAATTGGCACTCTTTCATTTATTATAATTAAATCTTCATTATTTTCATTTTCAAGATTTAGCAAGTTAGCTACTCTTCCTGATACGTAAATATGTAAATTATTGTATACATTTTCTTTTACTTTTAAACAAGTTTTATAACCAGTTTTACTTACACAGTAAATCGCTGTTCTCATTTTTTCTCCTTTTCATATTTGATTTTTAAGCAATTTTTTATACTTATTTTTACAGTTTTTCAAATATTCTATAAAGTTTACTTTTTTCTAATTTTTTTGAAAATTCTGCACTTTCTTTTTCATCATCTGACACTAATATTACCATTATTCTCAAATACATATTTTCCAATATAATATTGTATTTTATTGAATCTTCTGTCATTTTTTCATTATTTGCAACATTTTTTAAATAATAATCAGTTGCTTCTTTTATAGTTTTTATTTTAAATTCTCCATCCTGTTTCAAATCTTTTTGCATTATCTCATTAATTTTCGAAAAATTTAATAACAAATCAAAAGAGTAAACTAATTCATCTACAACACCAAATTCTCTTTTGTTTTCTTCTGATTGAAAGAAATCTTTAACTATTTTCATTTTTTCAACTTGTTTTTTAGATATTTCCTGAATTTCTTTCATCTTTTTTTCATTAGTTGCAGTATCTACGATAAGTTGGCTAAAATTTTGGCTATCTCTTAATACATCAATATCCATCATCACTATTTCAATTAAATTATAAACGGCAGGCTTTTCCTTGTATTTTTCTTTAATTTTGTCAAAATATTCTTGAGCCTTTTTCTTTTCTCCTATTTGGTAATAATACAGTCCTGTTGAACTCCATTTATCAAAATCAGTAATTCCTTTATCTTTTAAGTTTTCTTCATTTATTTTTTGTGCCTTTAAATTATTCTTATTTCCACCTTTTTTCAAATACATTGACGATAAATATTGCTTAATCACGATATTATTTTTATCTTTTTTCAGCAACGTTTCTGCTCTGTCAATCAAACTGTCAATTTCATCTTGCTGTGGAACAATAGACATTTTACCTCTTGAATCTAACAAAAAGTCCGATGTTTCATCAATTATACTTTGCTTCACTCCTCTTTTTGAAAGCGTTTCCTGAACATTTTCCCTCAAAGTATACGCATTCAAGCCAAAATTTATTGTTAAAAAACTGTAATTGCGAGAATTATTTTTTTCATAGCCAATTTTCCTTCCTACTTTTTTAATTTTTCTAAAAAAAATTTTAAACTTCCATCCTAAACACATTAATTACCGCCGTTTCATAAGGATGAGCCTCTTTTAACAGATAATATGCCAGTTCCTCAAATTCTCTTTTTACCCTGAACTTCATTATTTTTTCATCTGCAACACTTGATTTTCCCGCTTCTCCATCAAAAGGACTTCCACCTTCCAGAGTTTTCCAATGCCCAATCGTATCAGATGTAGAATAGACATCAGCATAAAACCCTTCTGTCAATAAAGAATATCTCTGCAGATTTTCCACAATTTTCCCTACATATTTTTCCGGTACAAAAACCTCAAAAGAACTGTATTCCTGCTTAAATTCCAATTTTGACCCTATTAAATCATCATTTTCATAATCTAAAGTCAGATAAAAGAATGGAGAGTTTTCAAATAGCAGTTTCAGAAAAATCTTATCCCCTTCCCATAGCCTAAGATTAAGAACTTCATCTTTTGAAATCCATTTTAAATCCCCTTCATCACATTCCTTCTGTATCCCATTAAAATCAGAACTTGTATAAAGATACATAAACAGTGGCTCATCAGCATTATAGTTGAAAATCACAAGTCCCCTGTACTCAAAACTGTTCAGTTCATATCCTGTTTCTTCCCTGACTTCCCTTCTCAGACATTCTTCAGGAGTTTCCCCATCTTCCAGCTTTCCTCCTACACCAAGCCATTTCCCTTTATTTATATCTATTTCCTTTTTATTTCTATGTAACATCAGATATTTATTATCCTTTTCAAGATAACACAATGTTGTAATCATATTTTCTCCTGTTCATAAATTCTTTTTCAATTAAAATCTATTTATTTTATAATCTTTCTCTTTTCTGAATTTATATCTTTTGTAATTATAACATATTTTTTGAAAAAATACTTTTAATTTTTGTAATGATTTCAAATTACTTTATAAAAAAATAATATTATATTGTTCAAAATAATCTGAAAATGCGAATTAAATCTGTATAATTTAATAATAAAATTTTCTAAATTATAACTTAAATTTTATACTAATATAAAAAATATATAATAACATCATTTTAAAACTGAATTCAATATATATAAAAATTTAACGAATATATATTTAATAATATTAAAACACTTTGAATCACTATTAAACAAGGAATATTTAGTTTTTATAGTTAAATATTTGTAAGGTATAATTAGTTTAAACAAGTTTTATTCAAAAATTTACAAATGAAAAACTAATATGAAAATGTTATAATACGATTTAGTAAAATTATTTAGAAATGAAAAGAGGAAAGAAAAGTAAAATGGGAAAAAAAGTAAAAATTGGGAGAAAAAGTAAAAAGTTATTATTTTCTATGGTATTTTTGGCTATATCAGCATTTTCTTTTGCTGATGGTGAAGATTATCAGGATTATAAAGCGCTGTTAATCGGAGATGTAAATGGGAATATTATAAAGGAGGACAATAGTTCTGATGTTCGTCCATTAGCTTCAGTAACAAAAATTATGACATCAATATTAACATTGGATAAAATAAAAAACGGACAAATTTCATATGATGATAAAGTAACAGTTTCAGCAAAAGCTGCTTCAGTTCCATATGGAATAAAATTAACTGCTGGAAAGCAATATACAGTAAGAGATTTGTTAAAGGCAACAATTATAAAATCATCAAATAATGCTGCATACGCTCTTGCAGAGTATGTTGGAGGGGATGTTTCGAATTTTGTACATTCCATGAATGAAAAAGCTAGAAGTTATGGATTAAATTCTCTTAGATATTGTTCTCCACATGGATTGCCACCTAGTTATACAGGTTCATGCATGGATCAAGGAAATGCAAAAGATTTGTATAAACTTGCTCAAATAACACTAAAAGATTATAGTGAATACTTGAACTTCTCAAAAAATAAGACAGATTATGTAGACAACGGAAATACAAAGGTAACTTCAACAAATGCACTTTTAGGAAATGTACTAGGAGTGGATGGAATAAAAACAGGATACCACAACGCAGCAGGGTCAAACATTGTTCTAACCGCAAATAGAGGAAACGATAGAATGATAGCTATTATTTTAGGATCAAACAGAGCAAAAGATAGAAACGCCATAGGAGCAAGAGAAATAAATAATTATTATACAAATGGTTATGCACGAAAAACAAATATAGCAACTAACACTTATGCCAATAATAATCAAACAAACGATAATAATAGCAATACAGAAAACCATTCTCAAACAAAAGGAAATAAAATAGAACAATTTTTCAATATGATTTTTAAAAAGAATAACAATAATGAAAATTCAGCTAAGAAAATGAAAATCATAAGTAAAAATGATGTAGTAGCAATAGCAACAATAGGAGATAGTAAATATAACTTGTATCCAACAAAGGATGTTGAAATAACTGCTACACAACGTCCAAATCTAAATTATACAATAAATTTAAATTCAGGAGTTAATAAAAAAAGTGTAGGAAAAGTAGTAGGGACATATGTTGCAACTGATGGAACATTAACTTACAGCGGAGAATTAATTATGAAATAAACTAAAATAAAAATAGAGCTGTTTTTTAACGGCTCAATTTTATTGTTTTAATAGATAAACAATTTTGAATATACAAAGAAAGGAAGTACAATGTCAATTGGTGTATTTGATTCTGGAATTGGGGGGCTAACAGTATTAAAAGAAATTAGAAAAGTCCTGCCAAATGAAAAAATATATTATTTTGGAGATACTGCAAGAGTTCCATATGGAGAAAAAACAAAAGAATTAATTATTCGATATTCAAAAGAAATAGTTGAATTTTTGCTAGAAAAAGATGTGAGTGCAATCGTAGTAGCTTGCAATACAGCAACGGCACTAGCTTTAAAGGAGTTGAAGGAAATATTTAAAATTCCTATTATAGGAGTAATTGAAGCAGGTGCAAGAACGGCGATAAACACTACGAAAAGTAACGAAATTGGAGTGATAGGAACAAAAGCGACAATAAAATCAGAAAAATACATAGAAGAAATAAAGCTTTTTAATCCAAAAGTAAAAGTTTTTCAGAAAGCTTGTCCACTTTTTGTACCAGCCGTAGAAGAAGGGATTTTAAGTGGAAAATTAGTAAACCAAATAATAAAAACATATCTTGATGATTTTGAAGAGAAAATCGACACATTAATATTAGGTTGTACTCATTATCCTTTGTTAAAAGATGCAATTAGTAAAATTTATCCTAATATAAAAATAGTAGATCCAGCAAAAGAAACAGCTTTAGATTTAAAAAGTATTTTACAAAAAAATAAATTTTTAAAAAACGATGCTCTTAAAAATGAAGAAGTAAATTATTATGTAACTGATGGACAGGAAAAATTTAAAGAAATCGGTATTATGTTTTTAGAAAAAAATATTAAAAAAGTAGAGCTCGTTAAATTGTAATAATAGAAATTATATTATATAGAAATAGTTATAATATATTATAAAGAAAGGAAATAAATGTTTGAATATATTTCTGGAAAATTAACAATCAAAAAAATTGATTATGTAGCCTTAGATATAAATGGTTTGGCGTATAAAGTATATGTATCCTTAAAAACGTTTGAAAAATTAGATAACATTGGAAATGATGAAAAATTATACATTTATACAAATGTAAAGGAAGATGATATTTCATTATATGGTTTCAAAACCCAAAATGAAAGAGAACTTTTCAAGGCACTAATAAGTATAAGCGGTGTAGGACCTAAACTTGGAATTGCAATATTATCGACATTTAATACACGAGAAATTATAGACATTGTAAATGAAAATGAGTCAAAGATTTTTACAAGAGTTCCAGGGCTAGGAATAAAAAAAGCCCAAAAAATAATTTTAGACTTAAAAGATAAAGTAAAAAAACTAGATTTAACAGAAACAATAGAAGAAATCAGTGATATATCATCAGGTAAATTAATAACATCAAACACCTCAAATCCAAAATTACTACTAATGAAAGAAGATTTAAAGTTAGCTTTAGAATCTTTAGGATACATAAATAGTGATGTTTCTAAATGGATAACAGATAAGGAATTAGTCCAAGTGAAAGATATAAGTGAAGCTATAAAAATGATTTTACAAAAAATTCAAAAATAAAAAGGACTTGGAAAGAATGTAAAACTTCAAAGTACAAAATATTTCACAGAATACAAATTAAAATTAGATTTTAAAGCACTTTCTAAGAAATAAAAAATAGACTACGAATAAAAATATTCAAAAACACAAATTTTTTGAAAAAAAGTAGTTGACAAATAAATTCAGTTATGATAATATATATCTTGTCGATACGAAATCGTGTCGCAGGACAATTGAGATAGGAATAGAAGAAGCAATAATGTGTAAAAGATAAATAACAGTCAAGAGCTCTTGTTGTAAAACAAGATTCTCGTCAAGATAAAGGTGAAACTTAAATATATGTAAAATATATTGAATGAAGAGTTTGATCCTGGCTCAGGATGAACGCTGACAGAATGCTTAACACATGCAAGTCTTTGGCAAATCTGTGCTTGCACAGGCTAGCCAAGGCGGACGGGTGAGTAACGCGTAAAGAACTTGCCCTGCAGACAGGGATAACAGACGGAAACGACTGATAACACCTGATACAGTTGCCGGCACGCATGTGCCTGGCAATGAAAAGAGATGCTGCGGGAGAGCTTTGCGTCCTATTAGCTTGTTGGTGAGGTGACGGCTCACCAAGGCGATGATAGGTAGCCGGCCTGAGAGGGTGAACGGCCACAAGGGGACTGAGATACGGCCCTTACTCCTACGGGAGGCAGCAGTGGGGAATATTGGACAATGGGGGCAACCCTGATCCAGCAATTCTGTGTGCACGAAGAAGGTTTTCGGATTGTAAAGTGCTTTCAGCAGGGAAGAAGAAAGTGACGGTACCTGCAGAAGAAGCGACGGCTAAATACGTGCCAGCAGCCGCGGTAATACGTATGTCGCAAGCGTTATCCGGAATTATTGGGCATAAAGGGCATCTAGGCGGCCAGACAAGTCTGGGGTGAAAACTTGCGGCTCAACCGCAAGCCTGCCCTGGAAACTGTTTGGCTAGAGTGCTGGAGAGGTGGACGGAACTGCACGAGTAGAGGTGAAATTCGTAGATATGTGCAGGAATGCCGATGATGAAGATAGTTCACTGGACGGCAACTGACGCTGAAGTGCGAAAGCTGGGGGAGCGAACAGGATTAGATACCCTGGTAGTCCCAGCCGTAAACGATGATTACTGGGTGTGGGCATGAAGAGTGTCCGTGCCGAAGCAAATGCGATAAGTAATCCGCCTGGGGAGTACGGCCGCAAGGCTGAAACTCAAAGGAATTGACGGGGACCCGCACAAGCGGTGGAGCATGTGGTTTAATTCGACGCAACGCGAGGAACCTTACCAGATCTTGACATCCTACGGATGCCTGTGAGAACAGGCAGTGCCTTCGGGAACGTAGAGACAGGTGGTGCATGGCTGTCGACAGCTCGTGTCGTGAGATGTTGGGTTAAGTCCCGCAACGAGCGCAACCCCTATCGTTAGTTGCCATCATTAAGTTGGGGACTCTGGCGAGACTGCCTGCGAAGAGCAGGAGGAAGGTGGGGATGACGTCAAGTCATCATGCCCCTTATGATCTGGGCTACACACGTGCTACAATGGCCGGTACAGAGAGCTGCAAGGCGGCAACGCCAAGCGAATCTTTAAAGCCGGTCCAAGTTCGGATTGAAGTCTGCAACTCGACTTCATGAAGCTGGAATCGCTAGTAATCGCAGATCAGCAATGCTGCGGTGAATACGTTCTCGGGTCTTGTACACACCGCCCGTCACACCACGAGAGTTGTCTGCACCTGAAGCTGCCGGTCTAACCGCAAGGAGGAAGGCATCTAAGGTGTGGACAGTGATTGGGGTGAAGTCGTAACAAGGTATCCGTACCGGAAGGTGCGGATGGATCACCTCCTTTCTAAGGAGTTAATTCATTACACTGCTTCTTCGTATATCTTTATAGTCTTTAGGACAATGGGAAATGAATAGTAGGTAAAAGATTACAATGAAACTGGAGTAAAAGTTATTCTGGATAAAAAGCTAACAAGGGCACACGGAGGATGCCTAGGCAACAACAGCCGATGAAGGACGTGATAAGCTGCGATAAGCCGGGAGAAGATGCACATAATCGTTAATCCCCGGATTTCCGAATGGGAAAACCTGCATGCCTGGAGGGCATGCGTGAAAACGGTAAGCCCGTGAACTGAAACATCTAAGTAACGGGAGGAAAAGAAAGTAAAAACGATTCCCTAAGTAGCGGCGAGCGAACGGGGAAAAGCCTAAACCGTGCCAGTGCCAAGCGGACAGCATTGCTGGCACGGGGTTGTGGGACTTCCATCAACGGATTGTCATAATGTTTAAGCTGTATGTATGTAAGTAGAATCAGCTGGGAAGCTGAACCAAAGAAGGTGATAGTCCTGTAGAACATAAAATACATATAGTGACTGGAAGCACCCGAGTAGCGTCAGGCACGAGGAATCTGGCGTGAATCAGCGTGGACCATATCACGCAAGGCTAAATACTGCTGTTGACCGATAGTGAAGAGTACCGTGAGGGAAAGGTGAAAAGAACCCTGAGCAAGGGAGTGAAATAGAATTTGAAACCGTGTGCTTACAAACGGTAGGAGCACTTTATGTGTGACTGCGTGGATTTTGGTTAATCATCCTGCGAGTTATGATTAGTGGCAAGGTTAATAAAGCGGAGCCGAAGGGAAACCGAGTCTTAACAGGGCGTCAAGTCGCTAGTCATAGACGCGAAACCTAGTGATCTAGGCCTGTCCAGGCTGAAGCTGAGGTAAGACTCAGTGGAGGGCCGAACTCACCGCCGTTGAAAAGTTGGGAGATGAGGCAGGTCTAGGGGTGAAAAGCCAATCGAACTAGGAGATAGCTCGTTCTCTCCGAAATGCATTTAGGTGCAGCCTTGACGTTAAGATATGTGGGGGTAGAGCTCTGTATGGTCTAGGGGGCGTACTGCTTACCGAAATCAAGCAAACTTCGAATACCATATATTAATAGTCAGGAGTGAGTCCGCGGATGACAAGGTCCGCGGACGAGAGGGGAACAGCCCAGACCGCCAGCTAAGGTCCCTAATTATGTCTAAGTGGGAAAGGAGGTGGATATTCACAGACAACCAGGAGGTTGGCTTAGAAGCAGCCATGCCTTAAAAGAGTGCGTAATAGCTCACTGGTCGAGAGTATCTGCGCCGAAGATGTAACGGGGCTAAGACATAAACCGAAGCTGCGGAGGCGTGCCTGCACGCCTGGTAGGAGAGCGTTCTGTAGGCCGTTGAAGGAATGCCGCAAGGCCATTCTGGAGGTATCAGAAGTGAGAATGCAGGAATGAGTAGCGAGAAGGCGGGCGAGAATCCCGCCGGCCGGAAGTCCAAGGTTTCCAGGGGAAGGTTTGTCCGCCCTGGGGAAGTCGGGACCTAAGCATAAGCAAAATTGTGATGGCGAATGGAAAACAGGTTAATATTCCTGTACCACTATTATCGCTTGAGAGACGGAGTGACGCAGGAAGGTATGTGAGAAGACTGACGGAATAGTCTTTCTAAGGGCGTAGCATGGACACGCAGGAAAATCCGCGTGTCTAAATGTGAGACCTGACGGGGAAGTGCATTGGCATAAGTCACAGATCCTACACTGCCGGGAAAAACTTCTATCGATGAGAAGTAGTGCCCGTACTGTAAACCGACACAGGTGGACAGAGTGAGAAACTTAAGGCCGACAGGATAACTCTAGCTAAGGAACTCTGCAAAATAGCCCCGTAACTTCGGGAGAAGGGGTGCCTGATATACCTGAGAGGAGAAACGCCTCAAGGGGAAACAGGCCGCAGTGAAGAGTCCCAAGCAACTGTTTACCAAAAACACAGGTCTATGCTAAGCTGAAAGGCGACGTATATGGGCTGACACCTGCCCAGTGCCGGAAGGTTAAGAGGAGGAGTGAGAGCTCCGAATTGAAGCCCCGGTGAACGGCGGCCGTAACTATAACGGTCCTAAGGTAGCGAAATTCCTTGTCGGGTAAGTTCCGACCTGCACGAATGGTGAAATGATTTGGGAGCTGTCTTGGCTGGAGACCTGGTGAAGTTGTAATGCCGGTGAAGATACCGGCTACCTGCAGTAGGACGGAAAGACCCCGTGGAGCTTTACTGTAGTTTGGCATTGGGTTTTGGCTGTGTGTGTATAGGATAGTTGGGAGACTGTGAAGCTGAGGCGTCAGTTTCAGCCGAGTCGCCGTTGGAATACCAACCATATGCCGTTGAAATTCTAATCCGGTAACGGAGACAGTGCTAGATGGGCAGTTTGACTGGGGCGGTCGCCTCCCAAAGAGTAACGGAGGCGTTCAAAGGTTCCCTCAGGCTGGATGGAAATCAGCCTAAGAGTGCAAACGCATAAGGGAGCTTGACTGCAAGACTGACGGGTCGAGCAGGCACGAAAGTGGGAGTTAGTGATCCGGCGGTTCCGTATGGAAGGACCGTCGCTCAACGGATAAAAGCTACCCCGGGGATAACAGGCTGATACTTCCCAAGAGTCCATATCGACGGAAGTGTTTGGCACCTCGATGTCGGCTCGTCTCATCCTGGGGCTGGAGAAGGTCCCAAGGGTTGGGCTGTTCGCCCATTAAAGAGGCACGCGAGCTGGGTTCAGAACGTCGTGAGACAGTTCGGTCCCTATCCACTGCAGGCGCCTGAATACTGAAAAGATCTGACCTTAGTACGAGAGGACCGGGTTGGACAGACCTCTGATGTACCAGTTGTCACGCCAGTGGCATGGCTGGGTAGTCACGTCTGGAACGGATAATCGCTGAAAGCATCTAAGCGAGAAGCCGACTTTGAGATGAGTATTCGCAGTATCCATGGAGAACACATGGTTGATAGGCCAGGGGTGTAAGCGCAGCAATGCGTTCAGCTGACTGGTACTAATATTACATCTGCTTTTTAGTTAATCTTTTACTGCTGCTATTTATTTCTCATTGTCTTAACTTGACAATTTAGTTTTTTGAAGTTTGGTGATGCTAGCAGCAGGGATACACCCGGTTACATTTCGAACCCGGCAGTTAAGTCTGTTTACGCCTACGATACTTGGATTCGTCCCGGGAAAATAGGCAGTTGCCAAACTTTTTTCTTTTGCGTGTCTCCGTAGCTCAGCCGGTTAGAGCATCTGACTGTTAATCAGAGGGCCGTTGGTTCGAGTCCAACCGGGGACGCCATTTTTTTTTGTTAAAAATATTTAAAAATATTTAGATTTTCTATACTTTAGCTTAATTTTTAATTTTTTCTAGTAATAAATTTTTGTGTTTATTTGACATTTTTAATATGGTAAAAAAATTAGAAGAAATATTTTAATATTTAATGGTTTTAGAATATAAATTTAATTAATATTATGTTTTAAAAAATTGAAATTTAGTATTACAAACTGTAAATAAAGTTTCTCTTTAGAGATTAATTATAAAGTTCCACGCAATGTTCAAATTATCTAAAGGAAAAGAAAAGTTTGCAAATGTATCATCGCAATATTCGGGAGTAGCTATAGAACAAGATAAGATAATAAAGAGTAGTAGAAATCTAAAAGAAATAATTATAAATTTTTTGGTCTAACAAAAAAGGCTGTTTTAACAGCCTTTTTCTATTTTTCACTTTTCTCTACAATTACTTTTAAGGAATGCCAGCTAAGTGTCGCACATTTTACTCTTGCAGGCATTTGAGCCACATATTCCATAAGAACAGCATCTCCTAATTTTTTGCTTTCTTCACTTGTCAGTTTTTCTTCCTGCTTCATCATTTTGAAAAACAAATTTACTTTTTCCTTTGCTTCTTCCATTGTCTTCCCTTTTACTAAGTCAATCAGCATAGCCATAGAAGCTGTTGAAATTGCACATCCGCTTCCAATAAAAGCGGCATCTGTTATTACTCCATTTTCATCAGTTTTTATTTCAAGCGTCAAGTCATCTCCACAGTTTGGATTATGCCCACGTTCTGCAAATGTCGGATTTTCAATTTCACGGTTTAGTTCCTTACGTCTGCTGTATTCCAGTATTGTCTGCTGGTATATTTTTTCTAAATTCATATTAAACCTCCTTTTCAAATTTTTTTCTTTTTATTTATTTTTCCTATAATTCAAAAACTTCCTTCACTTTTAAAAGCCCTTCTATAAGTTTATCAATATCCTCTTCATTGTTGTAAATGCTAAAACTTGCACGGCAGCACGAAGGCACTCCTAAATACTTCATTAAAGGCTGTGCACAATGATGCCCTGAACGAACTGCCACATTATACGAGTCAAGTATAAATGCCACATCGTGAGAATGCACATTTTTTACATTAAAGGCAATAATTCCAGCACGCTCAACATCTTTTGTAAAATATGTTTCCACAAAATCTAGCTTTTTTAATTTTTCTAAAGCAATTTCCGTAAGAGAATTTTCAATTTCATTAATTTTCTCATAACTTATTTCTTCAATAAAATTAATTGCCTCTTCCAGAGTTACTGCCCCTTCCACATTCTGAGTCCCGCCTTCAAATTTATTTGGAAGCGGCGCAAACGTTGATTCCTCCTCTGTTACAAATTCAATCATATCTCCACCATATAAGAAAGGCGGCATTTTGTCAAGAATATCCTTTTTTCCGTACATAACCCCAATTCCCATTGGCGTAAATAATTTATGTCCTGAAAATACAAGAAAATCTGCATCCAATTTTTGAACATCGTGTTTAAAATGCAGCATAGATTGTGCAGCATCCACAAGAATGCGTATATTTTTATTTTTGTTTCGTGCAATTTCAATAATTTCCTTTATGGGCTGAATAACTCCTGTAACATTTACCACAGCGGAAATAGCCACAAGTTTTGTTTTATCTGACAATTTATTTTTAAAATCTTCAATATCAAATTGTCCATTTTCAGTAAGATAAACAAATTTTATCCTAGCATTTTTCTTTTTAGCCACAAACTGCCAAGGGACAATATTTGCATGATGATTTGAAATTCCTAGAATTATTTCATCATTTTCGTTTATAAATTCCAGCCCGTAAGAATAGGCGATTAAATTGATTGATTCAGTTGTACTTTTTGTAAAAATCACTTCTTCAGGATATTTTGCATTAATAAACTTCTGTACAGTTTTACGTGCATTTGTCATCAAGTTTGAGGCTTCCATGGACAAAGTATGCGAACCACGTCCTGGATTGCCGTTATATTTTTCATAATATTCCATAATTTTATCCAGCACTCTTTTTGGCTTTTGTGAAGTTGCGGCTGTATCAAGATAGTGATTATTTCTGTTCTTAAATATTGGAAATTCTTTTCTGTAGTCCATTTTTCCCTCCTTAGTAATCTTCTGTCATAACAAAGTTATATAAGTTATCAAATTTTTCTATGTTTTCTGGTTTTTCAGATAGTTCTAATAGATAATTTTCAAGAATCTCATAAGGGATAGATAAGAATTCATTAAAAAATTTTTTTCCTCTTCTTATGTTAGTTTTTTCTGGAATATAATTATTTCCTTTCATTTTTTTATTATTAAAATAAAATAAGATGGGAACTATTTTTGAAGAATCTTCTATATTAAATTCTGTTAATAAATATGCGTAAGTTTTTATAAATTTTCTATTAATATCTACAAACTTTCCTGTATCATGATCATCGTTATATTTTATTTCTACATAATAAATAATCCCTGTTTTTTTATCTTTAAATACTAAGTCAATATCATGTTTTACTTGTATCATTGTTCCGTTAAAATATTTTTTGCTTAATTTTTTTTGTAATTTATAAAATTCATCTTCTAGAATTATTTCTTCGGTTTGACATTTTGTTATATATTCATCAATTAAACTATCTTTTGCAGATAAAATTTGAAATTTATTATTTCTTTTTCCGTTATATTTTTCTACTATTTCATACTTTTTTTCATTTTCTATTAATTTAGTCATCAAAACTTCTATAAAATTTCCAAATTGAATGTTCATACTTTGAAGTATTCCACCAAATATTCTATATCTTTGTGGAATAAAATGTAATTTTTTTAGATGTTTACTTTTCAATTCTTTTAATTTTTTACTGCTTTTTGAATGATTTATTATTTCTATAATTGAATTGTTTATTAATTCATCTAGTTTATTTTGCATCATTTTCCTCCACATATAAATATCTTAATTTATCCAACTCTGTATATTTTCCGTTATAATTTAAAAAAAAGTAATTCCATCCATTATTATTTTTTTTATTCAAAAATTTTGCACTCATTTTATGTATAGATAATTCTTCTATTCCATCAAAAACATTTCCACTTTCAAGAATTTCACAAAATTGTTTTTTATCTCTTGAATACAGCTTTTGTCCTTTTTGAATATAGCCATTTTCTAATAATTTTTTCATAGGAACTTTTGGAGGTTTTGTTTCTAACTCTAAATTAGAAATTTTATCAATTATCACTTCTTTTTGATTTATTCTAATTTTTGCTCCTTCTATATATTTTTCTTCTTTTTCAATTCCTATATAGTTTCTTCCAAGTTGTTTTGCTACTGCTCCAGTTGTTCCAGTCCCGAAAAAAGGATCTAGTATTACATCATTTGGTTTTGTTGATGCTAGAATAATTTTATACAATAGTTTTTCTGGTTTTTGAGTTGAATGCAGCTTATTTCCATTTGTATCTTTTAATCTTTCATTTCCATTACAAACAGGTATGTTCCACACACTTTTTTCCTGTTTTCCATCATTTAAGTGTTTCATTGTTTTATAATTAAATGTTATTTTACTTTTTTTATTTTTACTGCACCAAATCATTGTTTCATGTGAATTACATAATCTTGTGCCAGAAAAATTAGGAACTGGATTTGATTTATTCCAAATAATATCATTTATAATCCAAAATTCTAAATTTTGCATTAAATATCCGATTCTAAATATATTTTGAAAAGATCCTATAACACAAATACTTCCATCTTTTTTTAATATTCTTTTACATTCTTTTAACCAGTTATTACAGAAATTATCATACTCATAAAACGAATCAAATTTATCCCATTCATCCTCTACCCCATTAAACTTTGTTCCATCAGTTCTTAACAGCTCTCCTTCTGTTTGCATAAAATAGGGAGGATCTGCAAAAATAAAATCTATTGATTCAGTTGGAATTTTTTTTAATTCTTCAACAGTATCTCCTTTTATAATAGTATTTAATACTTTTTTTAAATACATTCATTATTCTCCTTAATTAAAATTTTACCCACAAGCAATAAAAAATTATATCACTTTGTGGGTAATTTTTCAAATTCATATTTTTTATTTTAAATTCTTCTTTCCAGTTCTTCAAATAATTTTTCCCTTAACTTTTCATCATCAATGTTATCCATTATTGGACGGAATGAAGATTCTACTATCAATTTTTTTGCTCTTCCTTCAGAAAGTCCACGGCTCATTAAATAAAATAATTTTGATTCATCAACTTTTCCGACAGAAGCAGCGTGTTCTCCAATAACATCATCTTCGCTACAGAATAATGTTGGAATTGAATCAGCCTTTATTTTGTCATTTAACAGAATTGCAAATTCTCCTTCACGTCCTTCCGACTTGCTTGAACCTTGCTTAAAGTAAAGATTTCCACGAAATACCTTTTTAGCCGTATCTTTTACAGCCCCTCTTCCTTGAAGTTCTCCAATAGTTCTACGACCACGGAATACTACTGAATATTCCAAGTCCAGTTTTCTATCCTCATCAGCAAGATATGCAGGCCATACATAAACTTCTGCTGAATCTTCTTCAAGATAAGATTTATGGCTTATTGCATTAATCTTTCCACCTAGTTCAACGCTGTAATATTGTGTTTTCCCTTGTCCCAAAGTTTCTATCTTAGATGATTCAAAATTAGAACTGCTTGTATTTAAAGTTTGTATTTTTATAATTTTTACTTCTGCATTTCGCCCTGTAAACACTTTTATAATTCCATTGTGATAAACTGGTGTATCGTCTTCTGAATCATAAGTAATTATTACTGTAACTTTTGCAAAATCTTCCACTTCAATAACATTGTAGTCGACTAGGAAATTATTTTCTTTATTTGCACGATAATTTAAGTAAATTGGTTTTTCAACAGTTTTTCTCTCTTTTATTTTCAAATATTTCCCTTCATTATAAAAAGCAAAGTTCTGTTTCTTGAAAAAATCTCCCAATCCATAATCATTATCGTTTTTCAAACTTTCAAGTTCTTGCAGGGAATCATTTATATTTTTTATAACAACTCCATCTTGATTTTCATTTTTAACTTCCAGATTATTAAATTCCTTAAAAGTTTCAGGCTCCTCATATTTATAGCCAACCCTTTTCCAATTAACTTTTTCAAGTGTTTTATATTCTTCAAAAATTTTTAATCTGTAATCACTGTTATCAAGATTTTGTATGCTTGATTTTTCTAACATTTTTACTCCTCTCGTTTTTTAAGCAATGTCTTTAAATTATCCAATAGTTCCTTCAAGTTCCAGCTCTATCAATTTATTAAGCTCTACAGCATATTCAAGTGGCAATTCCTTAGAAATTGGCTCAACAAATCCTCTTACAATCATTGCTTTTGCCTCATCCTCGCTGATACCTCTTGACATAAGGTAAAATATCGCTTCATCGCTTATTCTCCCAATTTTTGCCTCATGCCCAATATCTACGCTGTCGTTATTTATATCAATTATTGGTATAGTGTCTGAACTTGACAGATTATCCAGCATTAGTGATTCACATTCTACAGTCGATCTTGATCCTGTTGCTTCTGGCAACACTTTTAAAAGTCCTCTGTAAAAAGCCGTTCCACCATTTTTTGAAATAGATTTTGAGTGAACTGTCGAACTTGTCTGTTTTCCTTGATGAATAATTTTACATCCTGTATCCAAATATTGTCCAGCTGCTGCAAATGTAACTCCTGTAAATTCACATCTTGAACGATCGCCTTTTAGAATACTCATTGGGTAAAGCATCGAAACTCTTGATCCAAATGATCCAGAAATCCACTCAACTACTCCATCATCTTCCACTATTGCTCTTTTTGTATTAAGATTGTACATATTTCTTGACCAGTTCTCAATTGTTGAATATCTTAATCTTGCCCCTTTTCTTACAAATAATTCAACCGCTCCTGCATGCAATGCATTTTTTTGATATTTTGGAGCAGAACATCCCTCGATATAGTGCAAATCAGCTCCTTCGTCCACAATAATAAGCGTATGCTCAAATTGCCCTGCCTCAGGTGCATTCAATCTAAAATATGATTGTAAAGGCATATTTACCTTTACTCCTTTTGGAACGTAGATAAATGATCCTCCAGACCATACTGCTCCATGTAATGCCGCAAATTTGTGATCATTAACTGTAATTAATGTCATAAAATATTCCTTCAGCATGTCTTCATATTCTACCATAGCAGTTTCAATATCTGTATAAATTACACCTTGTTCTTTCAATTCTTTATGAATGCTGTGATAAACTACTTCCGAATCATATTGTGCTCCTACTCCTGCAAGTGACTGCTTTTCAGCCTCAGGAATTCCAAGTCTGTCAAATGTATCTCTTATATAACTTGGTACATCATCCCAGTTTTCATTCATAGGTGCCGAATCAGGTTCCAAATAATGCACAATATCATTTACATCAAGATCCGATAAATCTGGACCCCAGTCAGTCATAGGTTTTGAATTGTAAACTTCTAATGCCTTTAATCTAAATTCTTTCATCCACTCAGGCTCATTTTTTCTTTCTGAAATTTTTTTGATAATTTCAGGAGTAAGTCCCTTTTCAGCCTTATATTTATAACGTCCTTCGTCTTTTATATCATAGACACCACGTTCAATGTCTGCAACATATGTTTTTTTTCTATTTTCCATTATTCCCACACTTTCTATTCTGTATTAATTATAATCCTAATTCTTCCTTCATTTTAGCATAACCATCTTTTTCAATGCTTTCAACTAATTCCTGCCCACCTGTCTTAACAATTTTTCCATTCATCAAAATATGAACAAAATCAGGCTTTAGATAATCCAGCACTTTATCATAGTGTGTAATTATAAGTAAAGCTGTATCTTTAGTCTTTAATTTTTGAACACCTTCAAATACAACTTTTGTTGCGTCAATATCAAGTCCAGAATCAGTTTCATCCAGAATAGCCAATTTCGGCTCTAAAACTGCCATCTGTAAAATTTCATTCTTTTTCTTTTCTCCACCAGAAAATCCGACATTTAAGTGTCTATCTGCATATTCGGGATTAATGTGAAGTTTTTCCATTTTTTCTACTAGTTCATTGTGAAATTGCATCAAATACTGTTTTTCACCAGTAACAGATTCTTTTGCTGTTCTCAAAAAGTCTTCTACTGTAAGTCCCGGTATTTCTTCCGGATATTGAAATGATAAGAAAATCCCCTTTTTAGCTCTCTCATCTACAGCATCTTCATTGATATTTTCTCCATCCAAAATAATTTCCCCATCAACAAGCTCATGTTTTGGATGTCCCACAAGAATACTTGCAAGTGTAGATTTTCCTGCTCCATTAGGCCCCATAATTACATGAACTTCTCCTTTATTTATAGTCAAGTTCAGTCCTTTTAAGATTTCCTTCCCCTCTACTTCAGATTTTACGTTTTTCAATTCTAACAAACTCATGTTAATTTTACCTCCAAAATTTTTCTAAATATATCTAAATTTCACTAAACTTAATCAAACCAAAAATTTGAGTGAAACATATCAATTTTTAATTATTTCATAAACTGATTTTATCATAAATTTATTTGTTTATCAAATCAAATTGTACTTATATATTTTATCAAAAAATTGTAATAAAATCAATTATGAAAATAATTTATTTATATTTTTCTATATGATAATTTATATTTTAATATTTAAATTAAGTAATTGGTACAATTATTGAATAATCTTCTGTCCATTCTATCCATTTTTCAGGTGTCAATGTTACCAAATCTATTTTTTTCATAAAATCGTATGGTTCTTCATAATTTTGTAATGAAGTATTATCAATTAAATTTTTAGGAGCCGTTTTATCATTAATTCCCAAGTCAAATCCATGTGATAATGCTATTTTAGAATACATTAATACATAAATATTCAAATAAAAACTATAATTAATATCTGTATCAAAAAGAATTTTTTTAGCTATTTTAGGTTCTAATAATTTATGTATTGCTCGTTTCATTTTTTCTGTATTTTTATTTACTAATGCTTCAAAAAACATAAAATCATATTTTGTATATGCATAATAACTTTTAGTTAATGGTTCTTCCAAATATTTTTTGCTTCTTTTTTCTACTTCTTCAAAATCTCCTAATAGTGCTAAAATAGTTGTTTTTGATAAAAAAGAATTTCGATGTAAATCTTTTGATTTTATATAGGTGTTCTCTTTTGAATTAAAATCATTTGAAGTTATATAGTTTAAATTATTTTTTAAAAAACTTATCCATTCTTTATTATTTGACATAATTAATCCAAATAAACTATAGCTAGCCTTATAAAGTCTTGATTCTTTAGAAGTTCCTAAAATTTTTAATTTTTCTGAAATATGACAGTTTAACCTAAAAGAATTTAAATTATTTTCTATCAATAAATTTTTTGAAGCAAGTACTTTATACCCTGATGATAATGTTCTCATACAGGATAACTGATTTCCCTTTTTATTTTTAATGTAATCTATACATCTTTTTTCCATTTCAAAATCAAATTTATAATCAGATAAAATTTCATAATTTTCTTTGAACTTTTGTTCATCAATTAAAATATTCACTTATATTCCTCATTTCCAATCTAATTTTTATTATTTTCTTAATCTGAAAAATCACATCGCTCCATTGTATGTTTCCTTATCATTTTTAAAAAACTTCTTTTGTAATCGCTGAACATTTATTTGTTTTTTTATACTAAACCCCATTTAAACAGCGAATTTATTAAAAACTTTTCTAAAAAAGGATAAAAAACTAATATTTTTAATTAAAATATAATTTTCATTTTTTAAACAGAGTCTACCATAAACTAATCCGTCGGAGCATTTTTCTGTGCTGGCAAAACTGTTTGAGCATAGCGAGTTTTTTGGCAGTGCAGAAAAATGTCGTAGACTAGCCATAGGTTGTAGGATTTGCGGCAATGAGCAATCCTACAAAAACATAGTAATTAGTTGAATGGCTATGAAATAGCTATTATAAAAATTTATTCCTATTTTCAAAAGAGTTTAGTATTAATAACAAATCCTTCAATTCTTCAAGACTAATTTTTTCCATTATTTATATTCTCCTGTTTGATTTTTAGATAAAAAAATGTTGCATTTAATATTGCAATTTATGATAAGTTAAAATTTTACAAAAAAAGTATCCCCTTAAACACCTACTCCAAAGAGAATACTTTTTAAAAAATATATTCTTATTATTTATTATTTTAAAGCAAATGCCTTATGATTTAAAGGTCCAGTATAGTCGTTTAATTTAAAGGACTGTTTCAAGGCTTCTGTGATTAATTTTTTTGTAGTGGAGACTGCTTCACTTACTGTGGAACCATTTGCCAGTTCTGCTGTGATTGAGGCAGAGAAAGTACATCCTGCACCATGATTCCATTCTGTATCAATTTTTTCAGATTCAAAAAATTCAAAATCTTTTCCATCGTATAAGAAATCAATTGATTTTTCTCCAGCGAAAAATTTTCTTCCTTTTATAACAACATTTTTTGCACCTAAGTCACATATTTTTTTAGCTGCTTCCTTTGCTTCCTCAAGCGTGTCAATTTTTTCCATTCCAGCTAACTGTGCGGCTTCAAATAAGTTTGGAGTAACAACAGTTGCGTAAGGCAATAAATGATTTTTCATGGCAACTACATTTTCTGGGAAAAGATTTTCAGTAGAGCCGCTGCTCACTTTGCATACCATAACGGGATCTATAACAACTGGATTTTTACAATTTTTTAAAATAGAACCTACATATTCAATAATTTCAACTGTAGGAAGCATGCCAGTTTTTAATGCATCCACTCCAATTCCATTTACAACTGTATCAATTTGCTCTTTTATAACATTCAATTCAATTGGAAAAACTTTGTGAGCCCAGCTATTTTTAGGATCCATTGTAACAATAACTGTCAGAGCGTTCATTCCATACACTCCTCTTTCCTGAAACGTTTTCAGATCCGCCTGTATACCAGCTCCTCCGCTTGTATCAGATCCTGCAATTGTTAATACTTTTTTTATAGACATTTTGTTACCTCCTGTTTTATATTTTAATTATTTCAGTTTCAAATTATCAATAACCCTTGTTTTTATAAAAAATAATATGATAAAAACATCTATACAATCAAAACATTTCAAAAATTAATTTGTTAAATAAATATTTAAAATTTATCTTGCAAATTCAATATTTTTCATAATTTCTTTTGCTATTTCAGGTTTATTCATTGTATAAATATGAATTCCTTTGATTCCATAAGCCAATAATTCTATGATTTGCTCACTTGCGTACATTATTCCAGCCTTTTTCATAGATTCTGGATTATCTCCGTATTTTTCCAGTAATTTATCTAATTTGTGAGGTACAGAGCATTTGGACAGCTCTATAATTCTTTTTATCTGTTTTGCATTTGTAACTGGCATAATTCCTGCAACTAAAGGTACTTTTATATCTAGTTTTTCTGCCTGCTCTTTAAATTTTATAAAAGTATCATTATCAAAGAACATTTGAGAAGTTAAAAAATCTGTTCCAGCCTCAACTTTATTCTTTAAATGAAACAGGTCAACCAAATCATTATTTTCATAGTGAGTTTCTGGATAAAATGCACCACCAATTGAAAAATCATCAAAGTCACTGTTTTTTCTCAAGTCACTAATAAGTTCAGAAGCATACTTATAATCTCCCTTGTTATAAATATCTTCTGTTTCTCCTTGCGGAACATCTCCACGAAGTGCCAAAATATTTTTTACATTTTTACTTTTTGCTTCCTGCAAATAATCGTTAATTTCACTTTTCTTACTTCCAACACAAGTTAAATGAGCCAAAACTTCTGTTTTTAAATTATTTTTAATGTGAGAAGCCATTTCAATAGTTCCACCTTTAGTCTGCCCGCCTGCACCGTATGTAACGCTAATAAAATCAGGCTTGGATTCAACCAGTTCAGCCGTCACCTCTTTTAATTTCTCCTGCGAAAAATTTTTGTTTGGTGGAAAAATCTCAAAGGAAATAAGATGCTCCTTCTGTTCAAACATATCTTTTATTTTCATTAAAACCTCCTATATTAAAAAATTTTATCTATTTATTACTATTTTTCAAATTTTATCTATTTTTAACCAATTCTTCTATATTGTACTACAAAAAATTGGTTTTGTAAATTTTTTAACTATATATGACAGAGTAAAAAATATAGGGGCAGTCATTAAATACCACAACAAATCTTTTTTGACTGCTTTTTTTAAAATATTTTACTTTGTGATATTTCTTTCAAAACTTCCCTAATCGGACATTCTCCTCCTCTCAAATATGGCATATTTGTGCTTTTTCCTGTTTCATTAACAATTTCTGGCAAGCATTCCATCTCTATTACCTTTTCTAGTGAACCCATTCTTTTGCCGCTAAAGTACAATTCATACGCCTTTTCCCTATCTTTTCCATAGTTTGCAAAGAAAGTGTGGTATAACGCTCTTGCTTTTATCTTTCTTCTTGAAAATGCTTTTGGCCTGCTTGATAGAAATCTTGAGCATTCGTGGGATACTAGGGCTTCCGTCCTTGAGCCTATGTAGTCCTCCTCCGTATATATTCTTCTTATCTTCTCATACTGATTAAACAGCATCTTCATCTGGTCTTTTCTTCTCTGGCTTACATTCTCCTTTTCCTTGAAATTTTCATAAAAATTCTCAAGTTCTGCAAAGTTATCTTTCTCAAACCACCTGTAAAGATTTTTTGATATTTCCTTGTCCCTTTTAGAAATTTCAGCTATGGCTTTTACTAAATGGAACTTGTCATAGATGTGTATTGGCTTGTAAATTCCAAGTTCTCTTACAAAGCTGTCTATCCATATTCCTCCATCAGAGTTCACAATTAGTTTCTTTTTGTCCATATTGTATCTTTTTTCAAGATAGTTAAGTACATACTCCGACACTTCCTCAAGCGATACGGATGTAGGAAACATTATTGTGTGCTTGTCAATGAGTTTGTTCCTGTCTGTGCAGATTTCCTCAATTCCACGATGTATTACAACCATCCTCATATATGTATTTTTACTTCTTCTACACTTCATATGGTCTTCATCAATCTCCATATATACTGGCGAATTGTTGTCTCTTTCAAATCTTTCAATATCAAGTTTTGGCATTTGAAAAGAATTGACAAGATTATACACGGTAGCCCTTGAAACACCGTAAGTTTTTGCAAGAAATGAAGCTGTAGTATGCTGATATTCAAAAAGTATAGTAAAAATCATCTCCTCAGAAAGCCGTCTATACCGCTTAAGTCCAATTTTCTCATCAATGTAATAGTGAATGCCTGTTTTCTTGTCTACATATTTTCGACGTTCAAAAGTTACATCCCCGAAGGCAGTGGTAACAGTTCTTTTAACAAATCCTTTGCTTTTAAACTTATTTTTTCTTTCGTTAGAATGAAAGAAGTAATCATCAACTCTTTTGACATAAACTCTAAACAGCGTTTCAAAGGCCTTCGAGACAAACAGCTTAAACTGCTGCTCAAACGGAAGTCTGAAAGAAAAAATATTTTTAAAAAAAGTCTTTACAAGTGAAGAAAAATTTGATATTCTAATCATAGAGGGAACCACCTTTCGATAGGATTTAGGGATTATATTGTAACTGGTTTCCTCTTTTTTGTTAATTTGAAATTTAATTAAATTTATTTGCCCCTATATTTTTTACTCTGCCACTATATATTTTAATTCTTATTTGTAATAAATTTTAGTTATAGTCAATCCATTTAAAAATTTGAAATCTATGATAAATATTTTTCTTTAATAAAATAAATTAATAAACTTTTACTGCAAGATAAGGATTTTCAGCAATGAACAATCCTACGAAAATAAAAAAGAATTCCCAAAATTGTTATTTCAGGAATCCTTCAATTAATTTTATTTATGTTTTTTATAAGCTCTAATTCTGTTTGGAAGTGAGAATAATTTTATAAATCCTTCTGCGTCTTTGTGACTGTAAAGTTCACTTGCACCAAATGAAGAAATTTCTTCATCATACAATGCAAAATCAGTAAATCTTCCAGCAATTTTTATACTTCCTTTGTATAATTTCAGTTTTATTGTACCATTTACATTTTTAGAAGTTTCATCAACAAAAGCATCAAGCCCTTCACGAAGTGGTGTAAACCATTGTCCTGAATAAGCTATGCTTGCATATTTTTGAGAAACAAGTTTTTTAAATTCAAAAGTATCTTTGTCAAAAATTAAAGTTTCAAGCTCTTTTAGTGCTTCCATCAGCAATGTTCCGCCTGGTGTTTCATAAATTCCTCTTGATTTCATTCCAACCAATCTATTTTCAACAATGTCAATTACTCCAACACCATTTTCTCCAGCAATTTTATTCAATTTTCTTAATAATTCCACTGGCTCCAATGCTTCACCGTCAACTTTTACTGGCCAGCCTTGTTCAAATGTAATATCTATGTATGTTGGCTTGTCTGGTGCTTTTTCAGGTGGAGTTGTCATCATATAGACAATATCTTCCTTATGTTCATTTTCAAGCCCTTCAATATCTCCGCCTTCGTGTGAAATATGCCAGAGATTTTGATCTCTTGAGTAAATTTTTTCTTTTGTTACAGTTATTTTTATATCATTTTTTTGTGCATAGTCAATTGCATCTTCTCTTGAAGAAATATCCCAAAGTCTCCAAGGTGCAATAATTTTTAATGTTGGATCTAATGAAAATACGCCAGTTTCAAATCTAACCTGATCATTTCCTTTTCCAGTACATCCGTGACAAATATACGTAGCTCCTTCTTTGTGGGCAACATCCACCAATGCTTTAGAAATTAATGGTCTTGCAAATGAAGTTCCCAGTAAATATTTATTTTCATAAACTGCCCCTGCTCTTAAAGCACGAAAAGCATAATCTTTTACAAATTCTTCTTTTTTATCTTCTACATAAACTTTAGAAGCCCCAGATTCGATAGCTTTTACTTTTACAGCTTCCATATCTTCATCCTGTCCAACATCAACGCAGCATGCAATCACTTCTAAATCATAATTTTCTTTTAGCCAAGGTATTATAATTGATGTATCAAGTCCACCTGAATATGCTAAAACTACTTTTTCTTTTGCCATTTTTTTTGTTCCCTTCAATTAAAATTTATTTGGAAAATTTTGTTTTAATGTTTTATTCCAGCTGTCAACACGAGTTTTTTGAGTTTTTAAGAAAGCGTCAACATCTCCCTCAACTACAACTTTTGTCATTATATCTCCATTAGATAATTTTTTTACAACAGCTAAATCAGCATCTGACACAACTTCTCCAAAAATTGTATGATTACCGTTTAACCATTCTGTTGGTACAGTTGTAATGAAAAACTGACTTCCATTTGTTCCTGATCCAGCATTTGCCATAGCTAGTTTACCAGCTTTAGAAAAATTCAGTCCATTATTAACTTCGTCTTCAAATCGGTATCCTGGTCCTCCCATTCCTGTTCCAGTCGGATCTCCTCCTTGTGCCATAAAGTTATCAATAACCCTATGAAATTTCAATCCATCATAATATCCTTTTTTTGCTAAGTTTACAAAATTAGCAACAGTTACAGGCGATTTGTCAGGTAATAAATTAATATTAACATCACCTTTTGCAGTAATAATCTTCACTTTCATTTTATACTCTTTACTGTATGATTGCACAGCAACAGTCATCATCATTAAAATTGATAACATTAGTAATGATACTCTTTTAATCATACATCTCCTTTCATTTCAATATATATTTTATGTTTTAAAGAAAGATTAGCTTTAAATCTAGCTTTAAAAATCTAAATACATTTTATCATATTGTAGAGGATTTTTGAATAAGATTTTAAAATAATTCTCTTTTCACAGTTGTTTTTGTTATTTAAAAATTATTACATGAATCATTAGATTGTGTCTCCCCTGCAGGACAATGAGTTGTAGTAGTTAAAACAATCAAAACTTTTATAGTTCTAATTTAATCCCTTTTTTTTGCAAATTTTCGATACACTCAACTAAATATTCATTATCATGTTCTTTGTAAATTGGGCTATTTATAATTTTTTCTTCAAGATTATTATAATTTTCTGCTTTCTTTCCTCTATAATTCTTATCTCTCCATTCTTTAGAAACTTTATACCCTCTTTTTTCCATTTCATCCATAACCAATGAATGATAAACAAATAAATAATATGGAGAATATAAAAACACATAATCTACTGTTTTATGTTTCTTTTTCCATCCATTTCCCCTAAGCGCACAACATTCTCTATGTTGACCAAGAAGCTGGTTTTTAGGCAATAAATGAATAATTTGTTCATGCCATAGTCTCATCGTTTTCTCCTGTTAATAAAGTAGATTCTTGCAAATATTTATTTGGATATTTCTTTAGTAAAGTATTGATATATTCAATTAGCGATTTCTGATTACTTCTTCCTCCCATATATTCTTCCAGTATGTTAAATAATCCTTGTTTTTCGATCTTCGTTGCCTTTTTTTTGAAATATCCCCATAAATGAAGAATTGCATTACTAAAATCTTTTTTACTTTCTTTCATATCCCTTACTTTTTGTATTCTTTCATTAATAAATACAATATCAATTTCTTTTTCTTTCAAATAATTTCTTATTTCCAAGTATACTTTATGCGATTTGCTTAACACATAATATTTATTTTTTGCCCATAACTCTTCGCATTCTTTTTTTTTATTCATGTGGTTCACATCAGCCCTTCTTTCAAGATATTCAAATCATATATGAGCATTAACTTCATCTATGTTCTCATTTCAATTTTTCGTTAGTTAATTTTTTTAATAGCTATTTTTTCTATGTTTGCGAGTATTAAAAATTTAATCTAATCTTCATGCGTTTGTCGTGAAAATAATTTATTAAGTATATTCCAATCCATTTAAAATTGAACTACTAAAAATTTTGGTAAATTTAGGATTTGAGTAAAATAGTCATAGCTTTTGAGTTTGATTTTAAAGAAGTTTTGCTATAAAATCTAACTTCAAAAATTACAAAAACGGCAATTTAATAAAACTGCCGTCCTAAATTTATTTATAAATTATTTACCATCGAATACTGTTGGATAAGTTTTATCATTATTAAATGCCCAAGAACCATTGTAATAGTAGCTGTTATCATTTGAATTATAAACTAGGTTTTTACCTGCTTTTAAATGCATGTATTTGTATTTTTTCAAATATTTTTCAGTTTTTTCAACATTTTGAATTAACACGCCAACTTTTACATTTTCATAAGTTTCCCCATCAAATACACATTTTTCAAAATCTACATCAACTCGGTAATCTTTTTCATTAATTTTTTTAAAATCACTGTACACTTTCGGAATATTACAATATGAATCTTTTTCTAATTTTGCAGTTTTAGTATGTACTTTTTTTATTTCTGTACCTCCTGCAAAAGCCGCCATAGACATAATAAACAATACAAACATACTTTTTTTCATAATAAATTTCCTCCTTGATTTTATTTCTATTATAATTTGTCTATAATATTATATCATATTTTCTTTGATTTTTCTATTTTTTAGGTAAAAAATAAAAATTTTTATTAAAAGACATCTAACCTTAATCAGTAAATATATATTTAGGGAACAAAAAACTGCTTCATTTACAGTACTGAAACAGTTTTTGGATAAATATTTATTAGTAATGTTATTTAGGAACTTCATAGGCTTGGTGACAAATCGGACATTGCATAAGTTCCTGCTTTTTGCTTATTGGGAAAACAGGTATCCAAAAAAGCGTAAACCATTGTTGTGTGCTTATGAATTGTAAATCTGATACATTGTGGCATCGAGAACATTCATAACTTCCTACCACACCTAGATTTTTTATTTTATTTTTTGTTCCAAATATTATAATCATTTTGTAGGATTCTCCTTTCGAGTTTAAGTATCTATGTTTATTTGTAGTACGATTTAATCTTCTTTTTCATTTTCTAATAATTTCAATCTTAAATCATCTGCAAGTACATTTTCTTCAATTTCAGCAGGAGCTCCAGTCATTAAATCCTGTCCTTTATTTGTTTTAGGGAATGGGATTACTTCTTTTATAGAATTTTCTTTTAGCATTGCCATAAGCCATCTGTCGATTCCAAAGGCAAGACCTCCGTGTGGCGGTACACCGTATTTTAGCACTTCCAGAAAGAAGCCAAATTTTTCTTGCTGTTCTTCTTTGCTAAGCCCCAATTTTTCAAATACTTTTTCCTGTAATTTCTCTTCGTGAATTCTGATACTTCCACCACCGATTTCATAACCGTTTAGAACCATATCGTAGGAATCTGTCTTTATTTTATCAAGTTCATTTGAATCAAGATATTTTCTATCTTCCTGTTTTATTGAAGTAAATGGATGATGTTGAGCCTTATATCTATTTTCCTCTTCGCTCCATTCGAACATTGGGAAGTCAATTACCCATAGGAATTTGAAAGAATCTTTGTTAATTAATTCCAGCTCTTCTCCAAGTTTTAGTCTTAATGCTCCCAGTCCGTCGTGGACAATTTTATATTTATCAGCTAAAATTAAAGCGATTTCGTTATTTTTGATTCCTAATTTTTGAGTCATTTCAGTTAATTTTTCTTCTGTAAAAAATTTGGCAATTGGAGAATTAATTTCACCATTTTCATTAATTTTGATATAAGCTAGTCCTTTTGCTTTGAAATATGTTTTTACAAAGTCTTCTAAATCTTTGATGTATTTTCTTGAAAATTTTTCAGCATTTGGAGCAACAATTGCTTTTATGCTGCCACCATCTTTTATTGAGTTTTCAAATACTCCAAATCCACAATTTTGTGTTTCTTTGGATAAATCAATCAATTTCATGTCAAATCTTAAATCAGGCTTATCTGAACCATAAAAATTCATTGCATCATCATAACTCATTCTTTCAAAATTTTCATTAATTTCAATGCCTGTAACATCTTTAAATACTCGTTTTGCAAGTGCTTCTGTTACATTCAAAATATCTTCCTGTTCAATAAAAGACATTTCCAAGTCCAATTGTGTAAATTCAGGCTGTCTGTCGGCTCTTAAATCCTCGTCTCTAAAACATTTTGCAAGCTGATAATATTTATCAACACCCGATACCATAAGGATTTGCTTAAATAGCTGTGGAGATTGTGGCAAAGCGTAAAAGTCACCTTTGTTTATTCGGCTTGGAACTACAAAATCTCTTGCTCCTTCGGGAGTGGCTTTCGCTAAAATAGGAGTGTCAATATCTAAAAATCCATTTTCATTCATAAATTTTCTAATTGAAAACAGCATATCATTTCTTTTTATAATATTATTTAACATTTTTGGACGTCTTATATCGAGGTATCTGTAAGTTAGACGCATATTTTCATTAAGATTTCCTGTTTCATCAATTTCAAACGGTAATTGCTTAGAACGGCTCAAAATTTCAATATTTTTTGCTTCAACTTCAATATCTCCAGTAGGAATATTTTTATTTTTGCTGCTTCTTTCAGCAACTTTTCCAGTAACTTTTATAACCCACTCATTTTTTAATTTTCTAGCTTCTTCAAAAAGCTCTTTTCCTGAAACTTCTTCATTTACCAAAATTTGAGTAATTCCATATCTATCCCTTAAATCAATGAATGTGAAATGCCCCAAATCCCTAACTTTTGAAACCCATCCAGATAAGATAACTTCTTCTCCGACGTTTTCCATTCTTAATTCATTTAATTTATAATTTCTGTACATTTTTAAAATTCCTTTCTTACTACTGTTCGCTTTAATTAATCAAATATTTATTGAAGATATCTCTTTTTAAAATTTCTTCTTTTTCTAAAAAAATAAACATTTCTTCTATATCTTCATATGAATATTTCTTTTCCTTTCTTTTATTCCAATTTTTAAGTTTTTCATAACTTTCCTCAATTGTTATACCACTACTCTCATTTTTTAAAATAAAAATAATAGTTGCCAATAATTCTATTTTATCTTCTATTTTTTCCTTTTCTTTTGAAGATATTAAATAAAAATTTTTCATATTAATATACAATCTAATAGCTTTTTTTATATTATTTTTTTCTTCCTGTAAACTATCAGTTATCTTACTTTTCAATAATTCTTTTTCAATTTCAGTAAGTTTCTTATTATTTATTTTAGAGTATTCTTTCAATTTCTGATATTGTATATTTATTAACTTTGAAAATGGTCCTTTTAAATCTTTTTTAAATTTAAAATAATTTTTTTTATCTCCTAAATAGATTAATTTTTGTAATATTAAATCAGTAATTTCATTTTTTAATTTCATTTTATTACATTTAATAAGAGTATATGTTATTAAATAATGTCCTTTATTGAGTTCTATTTCTTCTAAAGTAGGTTCATAAACAATGATATTAATATCTTTTGAAACTTTTGTATCAAATTTTTCAATTTCCTTTTTAACATTATTCCAGTCTAATTTTCCATTCCCAGCTCCAATTGGTGGAAGAGAAACACTTTTTATTTCTAATTGTCTTAATAATTCTTCTAATTTTTTTAATCCAGCTTCAATATATTCTATTTTTGAATTTTCTCTCCAACTTCTTTTAGTTGGGAAATTAATGATTATTTTATTTTTTTCTTCAGTATATATTAAGTCTTTTCCAATGTCAATTTTTTTTTCTAAACAGGCTTGTTTATATTTTTCAAAATTATCTGGATATTTTATTTTAAATTGATAAGCCAGTCCTTTTCCCATAACTCCTTCTATATTAACTGGATTTATTAAAGCCTGTGTCTCGCTTTCAAATATATTTCCTCTTCTAATTTCCATATTAACCTCCTTTATGAAAAAATAGTTGGGTTTACTAGGACATCGATTTTGTTATTTTCTATATGATTTTTTATTTTATTTTTTATTTCATTGGAATACACATATATTTTCCAATTATTATCTAAATAAAGAATACCTTTCACTAAAATTTCTGACATTAAAAATTCCTTTACACGTGGATTACTATAATTAAAATTATATTCATATTTTAATTTATTTTCTTCTTCTTCCAATTTTTTTATAAATTCTTTTTCATTATTACTGACATATTCACATTTATAATTTGAAACTGGATGATAAAGTTGATATATAATTTCATCAGAAAATAGATTTTCTGTTTTGCATGATAAAAAAATCATATTCTCATTTCCTTCATTTTTACAAACTACATAATTATACGGTATTCGATAAGTTATTTGGAGTTTATTAATATGAAACGGAATATAATCATTTAATGATTTATATTCTTCTCTTTTAGTTATTATTTCATTATTAGCTGTATTTTTAAATTCATTTTGTTTCAGTTCATTTCTAGGTTTTAGTCCATTTTCCAATATACTTTTTAAATTTTCTATATGTGTTAAATGATGTATCCACATAAACATTCCTTTCTTTTTTATTTAAATTATTTTATTATTTCAATAATTTCTTCCAATCGATATTTTTCCTGCTCTCCAGTACTAAATTTTTTCATCGTAACAACATTTTCCTTTTGCTCGTCTTCTCCTAAAATCAGCACAAATTCAGCATTTTCTCTGTTTGCCTTTTTCATTTGAGCTCCAAAACTTTTTGGATTGTAGTCAAAGTTGACTTTTATTCCATTTTTTCGTAGTTCTTCAACTATTTTTACAAAATATTCTTTTGTTTCGTCAAAATAAATAACGTAAATCTTGTTTTCTTCTTTAGCAATTAAATTTTCATCCATAAGCATTGCAATTCTTTCCATTCCAGCGGCAAAGCCTATTCCTGGGACTTTTGCATTTCCAAGTATTTCAAGGAGTCTGTCGTAACGTCCTCCAGCCAGCACAGTTGCCTGTGAGCCTAATTTATTAGATTTTATTTCAAAAACTGTGTCTGAATAGTAGTCAAGTCCACGCACCAGTTTGTCGTTTACTACATAATTAATATTCATTAATTCAAGATATTTTTTTGTATCTTCAAAATAATTTTTACTTTCCTCATCAAGATAATCGTATAATTTTGGAGCATTGATAAATTGTTCCTGATCGCCTTTGTCTTTTGAATCCAAGGCTCTTAGAGGATTTGTTGTGTATCTTCGTTTTGAGTCGTCACTAAGTTTATCTAGCCTTTTTTCCATAAATGCTTTTAAATCATCAATGTATTTTTTTCTTGAATCAATATTTCCTAGACTGTTTATTTCCACAACTAAACCATTAATTCCAAGTTTTTCAAGAAATTCACATCCCATTCGGATGATTTCTGCATCAAGGTAAGCAGAACAGACTCCAAACATTTCAATACCCATTTGGTGAAATTCTCTGAATCTTCCTTTTTGTGGGGCTTCGTAACGGTACATTGGACCATGATAAAACCATTTTACAATCGGAGAGGATTTGTGGAAACCAGCTTCCAAATAGGCACGCACGACTCCAGCAGTACCTTCTGGACGCATCGTAACATTTCTATTACCTTTATCTACAAATTCGTACATTTCCTTTGAAACAACATCTGTTTCATCCCCAACACCACGTCTAAAAAGCTCAGTTTCTTCCAGAATAGGCGTTATAATTCGTTCAAATCCATATTTTTCAAATACATTTTTTGCTGTATCAACAATTAAGTCATATTTTTTTACATCGTCAGAATATCTATCTTTCATTCCCTTTAAAACACTAATCATTCTTAATTTGTCCTTTCATCACATGCAATTTTAGCAATTAAAAATTTATCTTCTCATATTATATCAAAAAATATAAGTTATTATCAACATTTATTTTGAATTTAGGCAGAGTAAAAAATATAGGGGCAAATAAATTTAATTAAATTTCAAATTAACAAAAAAGAGGAAACCAGTTACAATATAATCCCTAAATCCTATCGAAAGGTGGTTCCCTCTATGATTAGAATATCAAATTTTTCTTCACTTGTAAAGACTTTTTTTAAAAATATTTTTTCTTTCAGACTTCCGTTTGAGCAGCAGTTTAAGCTGTTTGTCTCGAAGGCCTTTGAAACGCTGTTTAGAGTTTATGTCAAAAGAGTTGATGATTACTTCTTTCATTCTAACGAAAGAAAAAATAAGTTTAAAAGCAAAGGATTTGTTAAAAGAACTGTTACCACTGCCTTCGGGGATGTAACTTTTGAACGTCGAAAATATGTAGACAAGAAAACAGGCATTCACTATTACATTGATGAGAAAATTGGACTTAAGCGGTATAGACGGCTTTCTGAGGAGATGATTTTTACTATACTTTTTGAATATCAGCATACTACAGCTTCATTTCTTGCAAAAACTTACGGTGTTTCAAGGGCTACCGTGTATAATCTTGTCAATTCTTTTCAAATGCCAAAACTTGATATTGAAAGATTTGAAAGAGACAACAATTCGCCAGTATATATGGAGATTGATGAAGACCATATGAAGTGTAGAAGAAGTAAAAATACATATATGAGGATGGTTGTAATACATCGTGGAATTGAGGAAATCTGCACAGACAGGAACAAACTCATTGACAAGCACACAATAATGTTTCCTACATCCGTATCGCTTGAGGAAGTGTCGGAGTATGTACTTAACTATCTTGAAAAAAGATACAATATGGACAAAAAGAAACTAATTGTGAACTCTGATGGAGGAATATGGATAGACAGCTTTGTAAGAGAACTTGGAATTTACAAGCCAATACACATCTATGACAAGTTCCATTTAGTAAAAGCCATAGCTGAAATTTCTAAAAGGGACAAGGAAATATCAAAAAATCTTTACAGGTGGTTTGAGAAAGATAACTTTGCAGAACTTGAGAATTTTTATGAAAATTTCAAGGAAAAGGAGAATGTAAGCCAGAGAAGAAAAGACCAGATGAAGATGCTGTTTAATCAGTATGAGAAGATAAGAAGAATATATACGGAGGAGGACTACATAGGCTCAAGGACGGAAGCCCTAGTATCCCACGAATGCTCAAGATTTCTATCAAGCAGGCCAAAAGCATTTTCAAGAAGAAAGATAAAAGCAAGAGCGTTATACCACACTTTCTTTGCAAACTATGGAAAAGATAGGGAAAAGGCGTATGAATTGTACTTTAGCGGCAAAAGAATGGGTTCACTAGAAAAGGTAATAGAGATGGAATGCTTGCCAGAAATTGTTAATGAAACAGGAAAAAGCACAAATATGCCATATTTGAGAGGAGGAGAATGTCCGATTAGGGAAGTTTTGAAAGAAATATCACAAAGTAAAATATTTTAAAAAAAGCAGTCAAAAAAGATTTGTTGTGGTATTTAATGACTGCCCCTATATTTTTTACTCTGTCTTTGAATTTATCTTCAAGTATTCAAATAATATTTTGTGAATATTCCTTTTGATAAAACAAATAAATTATGTTATACTTTTAATTAAGAAGAACAAAGCAGAATAATAAATAAAATTGATTGAAAAAAGGGAGCAGAACTAAAAATGGAAATAGATATTTTAAAGGAAGCTAAAAATGTATTTGATATTGAAATTGCAGAACTGGAAAAATTAAAAAGCAAGCTAGGAGATGATTTTCAAAAATTAGTCCGAATGATTTTAGAATTGAAAAACAACAATAAAGTTGTTGTAACAGGGATTGGAAAGTCAGGAATAATTGGTAAAAAAATTACAGCGACACTTGCCTCAACTGGTACAACAGCAGTATTTATAAACGCAGCAGAAGCACTTCATGGTGATTTGGGAATGATCAGTGATGGAGATGTGGTAATTGCTATTTCAAATAGTGGAAATTCTGATGAAGTATTAAGCATTTTAGCTCCAATAAAAAAAATTGGAGGAAAAATAGTTGCATTTACTGGAAATCCTGATTCTATGTTGGGAAAATATGCAGAACTTACGATAAATGTTGGAGTAGAAAAGGAAGCGTGTCCGCTAGGGCAGGCTCCGATGAGTTCGACTACAGCAACACTTGTAACAGGAGATGCCCTTGCCGTATGCCTTATGAAATTAAAGAATTTTACAGAGAACGACTTTGCCAAATATCACCCGGGAGGAAGCCTTGGAAAAAGGCTATTATTACATGTTTCAGATTTAATGCACATTGGAGATGAATTGCCAGTTGTAAAAGAAGGTGAGAAAATTGAGAATGTATTAATGCTTCTTACAAAGAAAAAATTAGGAGCTGTGTGTATTTCGGACACAGGACTTGAAAATGGCAAACTGCTTGGAATTATAACAGAAGGAGATATTCGGCGTGCATTGGAACATAAGGAGAAATTTTTTGATTATGTTGCCTCTGATATTATGATTTCTACACCAGTAACGATTGAAAAGGATGCGATGGCTCTCGATGCGCTTCATCTGATGGAAAATAGAAAAAGCCAGATTAATGTATTACCAGTCGTAGAAAATGGAAATGTTGTAGGCTTGATACGGGTACATGATTTAATAGGATTAAGATAAGGGGAGTTTTTTTGAATGGATAATAAGAATTTATTGAAGGGGACGATGGTTTATTCTCTTATGAATTTGGTTACAAAGATGGGGTCGTTTATATTTTTGCCAATAATAACGAGGCTATTGACACAGGAAGAATTTGGGATTGTGGGAACATTGGCTCCGATTACTTCATTATTTACTGTAATTCTGGGGCTGGGGCTTTATAATGCTCAGATGAAGAAATATGTAGATTTGAAGGAAAGTGAAGATGAGTTTGGAAGCTATATGTTTTCATCAACTTTGATTATAGTAGTTTTTAATATACTTACTTATATTTTTTTATTTACACCCGTAGCCAAAAAACTATTTTCATACATAGTTGATTTAAGCAAGGTAAGTTATTATCCCTTGATAATTGTCAGCGTCTTAATTGCTACAACGAATGCTTTTAACAATCTTTCGACAACTTTGTTCAGAATGAAGAGAATGTATATGAAAGTGGCGATAGGAAGTGTTGTAAGCCTTTTCACAACTTATATTCTGGCAATTTACTTTATAAAATACTTAAAATGGGGAGTTTTTGGAAACCAGTTTGCAAATTTAATTGCACTGCTTATAGTATTTTTATTCTATTTTAAGGATTATTTTGGGAAATTTAGATTTAAACTGAATTTTGATTATGTGAAATATTCGCTAAGAAATGGATTACCGCTGATTTTTATTGAGCTTACGGATCAGGTTGTGAATTTGAGCGATAGGCTTGTTTTGGCAAAATTTGTTTCTCTTGCGGTAGTTGGGGGTTATACGCTCGCATTTACTGGGGGAAGGGTTTTGTCGGTTGTTACAGGTTCTTTTGTAAACAGCTGGACGCCAGAGTTTTATGAGGCGATGAAGGAGGATAGGACAAATCCGAGAATAACACGAAGTGTGGAAAACTTTATTGCGATTATTTCCTTTGCCTGTGTAATCGCACAGTTGTTTGCTCCAGAAGGGATAAAATTGATATTTCCAAAAAGTTATTATCAGGCGATAAATTATATGCCTTTAATTCTAGCTGGAATTGTCGTTCAGGCACTATTTTGCCTTGATTATTTTTTCCATTTTCACGAAGACAGTATATACATTTTTTATTTTACAATGTTTGCAATGATATTTAATTTGGTTGGAAATATAATTTTTATACCGAAATTTCCAGAAATTGGGCCTATTATTGCAGCATGGACAACATTACTTGCTTTTTTATTTAGAGCGATAATGGAAATGATAATTATAAGGAAAAAATATAAGATTTCGTTTAATTATAAAAAATTGTTTTTATATTTCATAATTATTGTGAATCCTGTAATATTCTATTTGTCAAATGATCAGCTTTCGTGGATGAAATTTGGCTTGAAAATAGTTTATTTGGCGATAGTTACGAAATTGCTTGTAAATAGGGAAGTTTACGCTAAAATTGCAAATCTTGTAAATGGAATAAAAGGAAAAATTATAAAACGTTAAATTTTAAAGTTTTGGAAAATAAGGGGAAATAAAAAATGAAATTTACGATTTTTACACCAACTTTTAATCGAAAAGAACTGCTTGAAAAATTGTATAAATCACTTCAAAAACAGACTTTTAAAGACTTTGAATGGCTTATTGTAGATGATGGCTCTGCTGATGGAACTAAAGAAAAAGTAGAAGAATTTTTGAGTGAAAAAAAGCTGGATATAAAGTATTATTTTAAGGAAAACGGAGGTAAACAGCGAGCGTATAATTTTGCAACTGATAAAGCAAATGGAGAGCTTTTTATATGCCTTGATTCTGATGATGAATATGTTGAAAATGGACTTGAAACTATTTTGAAATATTGGAAAAAATATGAGAAAAATAGCGATATTGCAGGAATGGGGTATTTATCAACTTATCCAGATGGAGAAGTTATAGGCTCTAGTTTTCCAGAAAAAGAGATGGTTTCAACACAGTTTGATATTTACAATAAATACGGAGTTAAGGGCGACAAAGGGCTTATGTTTCGGACTGAAATTATAAAAAAATATAAATTTCCAGTTTTTGATGATGAGAAATTTATTACAGAAGCTGTTGTATATAACAGAATTTGTGAAAAATATAAGATGGCTTATGTGAATGAAAAAATTGAGATAAAGGAATATCAGGAAGATGGATTGACAGCAAAATACAATAATTTACTGCTGCGAAATCCAAAAGGACAGGCACTTTATCATAACGAAATCAATTCCCAGAATTTATCTTTTAAGCAGAAAGTTCTAAATAATGCTGTTTATTACAAATTTTGCAGGGCAGCAGGATATAAATTTGGAAAAATGTTTAAAGAAAATAAAAATAAATTATTTTTAATTTTTGCTTTAGGAATTGGGGAATATATGTGGCAAAAAGAGAAAAATAAAAAATAAGATTTTGAGTTTGGGAATATATAAATTAAAAATTTAGAAAAGAGAAAGAAATACGAAATGAACAAAAAATTAGATGATAAAAAAGTAGTAGTTGGAATGAGTGGCGGCATAGACAGTTCTGTCGCTGCTCTTTTGTTGAAACAGCAAGGCTATGAAGTTATAGGGGTTACATTAAAGCATTTGCCTGATGAACTTTCGGAAAATCCTGGAAAAACGTGCTGTTCCCTTGATGATATAAATGATGCCAGATACACCTGCTACACATTGGGAATCCCTCATTATGTCCTAAATGTCGTGGAAGAATTTAAAAAGGATGTAATGGATTATTTTATAAAAATGTACAATGCTGGAAAAACCCCTTCACCTTGTGTAATTTGTGATGAAAAGGTAAAAATAAAAAAACTCGTAGAATTTGCTGATAAAATGGGGATAAAATACATTTCAACAGGGCATTATTCAAAAGTTAGCGAGAATAATATGCTTTTATGGGATAAAAATAACCGAAAAGATCAGACTTATATGCTTTATCGGCTGGATAAGGATGTCGTGGAAAGGTTTTTGTTTCCGCTTGCTGAATACGAAAAATCAGAAGTTCGTGAAATTGCAAGACAAAATGGCATTCATACTCATAACAAGCCTGACAGCCAAGGAATCTGCTTTGCTCCCAACGGATATATTCCATTTTTGAAAAAAGTGCTTGGAAATGATGTAAAAAAAGGAAATTTTGTGGATAAAAATGGTAAAATTATTGGAGAGCACATAGGTTATCAGTTTTATACAGTTGGGCAGCGGCGTGGACTGGGTCTTAATTTAGGAAAGCCGTTTTTTGTACTGGAACTTCGACCTGAAACGAATGAGGTTGTTGTGGGGGATTTTGAGGAATTGCTAATAAAGGAAATAGAAGTGATAAATTGTAAATTTCATTATGATTTAGAAGAAATAATTGGGAAAAAATTAACTGCACGTCCAAGATTTTCTTCAAAAGGGTTGACAGGAGAGCTGAAAATTTTGAAAAGTGAAGGAAGTAATGCAAATAGGATAATTTTTGAGTTTGATGAAAAAACTCACGAAAATTCAGAAGGACAGCACATTGTATTTTATTTAGACAAATTGTTGGTGGTGGAGAAATAAAAATATTTGACAAAGCTCTAAAAATATGGTAAACTTATCAAAGTCAAGTGGCGACATGGTCGAGGGGCTTAGGCAGAGGTCTGCAAAACCTTGTACACCGGTTCGAATCCGGTTGTCGCCTCCATTAACTAATTACTGATAATAATTAATTTGATAACTACTTCAATGTGGTTATTTTTTTTATTTTTAAAATTTTAGAAGTTATATTATAAATTTTGAACATTTTACTGGTTAATAAATGTTTTTTCTTTTTTCTAAAGCAGAGGAAATCAATCGCCATTTCCTCTGCACTCCTGGCTCGTCTAAACATTTTTTGAAAACAAAAATTAAACTCGCTTTTTAATAAAAGTTATTTTTATTTCTTCAAATAATTACCATTTTAATATTTTGAAAAAGCTCAGACAATAATTTTTATTCCCAAAAAATCACGACATTTTAATTCAATTATAAAAATTAATCTAATAGAAAAAATCCTAAATCGGTTTATTGAAACTAAAACATTTATTATAAATTTCCGAGATTTTAATTTTTCAGTAAAAGACAATTTGTTTGAGCTTTTCTATTTCATTTAAATTAATAATAACTTTATGAGATTAAAATAACTTTTGTTAAAAGCGAGTTTTGTCTTTTGCTGTAAAATTGAAATTCGAGAGCGGGGATGCAAGGGCATGGCGTCTGATGCCCTTGCGTTAAAAAAAACTGTTATTAAATAAAATAAGAAAAAACATTTAGAAGTATAAAAGAAAAAAATTAATTTTTATTAATTCTAAAGGTATACTTTAATAAATAGGGAATAAAGATTGAAAAAGGAGCTGTTGAAAATGCCAACAAGACTAGTTAGAGTAATATTAATGATAATTTTTGGAATGAGTGCTGTTAGTTGTAGCCTTTTTGATAGTAATGAGTGGAAAGAAGCACATCGGAGAAGTGTTGAACATGGTAGAACATGTTATGAAAGAGCAAATGGAAGTATTTATTGTAAGGATACCAAATAGTGAAAATTAAAAAGAGCTATTAAAAAAGTTAATAGGCGTTAGAGAAAACCATCTTGCAATAAAATTATTATTGTAATTGGCTTTCTCTTTTTTGTAAAATGTAAAAATTTAAAAATTAATGTAATTGATCGAAACCTTCTCCAAAAACTTTTGTTGTGTCAGTTACTGTTACAAAGGAAGTTGGATCATGAGTTTTTAGGAATTTTCTTAGCTGAATAAACTGTCTTCTTTCGATAATTGTGAGTAAAATATCCTTTTCAGCTCCAGAATAGCCTCCAACGGCTTTAAGCACAGTGCAGCCTCTGTCAAAGTCCTTTAAAATGTAGTTTAGCACGATGTCCTTGTTTGAAGTGATAATCATAATCTGTTTACGTGAATTAAATCCTTCAATAAACTTGTCAATGATAAATCCTGTTACATAGACACTTAAAAGTCCCACAAGTCCAAGTTCAATTCCAAAGGCGAAAATCGCTAAAAGAGTAACAATTGCATCTACGATGAAGCTAGACATTCCGTAACTGATGTGGCAATATTTTGTAAGAATTCTTGCAATGATTGAAGTACCGCCAGTAGAAGCTTCATAAAAATAAATAATTGTTATTCCTAAAGCACATAATGCACTTCCAAAAATTGTTGCTAAAATTAAATCGTGAGTAAGAGCATAGTTAGGGTAAAATTTTTCAAAATACGAAAGAAAAACGGATAAAATTACCGTAGCATAAATGCTTTTTATACCAAACTGTCCACTGATTACAATAAACGCAAGTGTAAACAGGATAAAATTACTAACTGCAACAAAGAATCCTGTTGAAATGTTAAAAATACTATTGACAACCAGTGCCAGCCCTGTTACTCCGCCACTTGCTATTTTATTCTGGAAAAAGAAAAAATGTAATCCAAACGCCAGGATAAAAGTTCCAAGTCCAATTAAAAAATACTCTTTAATCAAGGTAAAAATTGTTTTTGTTTTCATAAAAATAAAATGTCCTTTATAAAAAATTTACGTTAATTTCAGGCAACGTATACCCTTTGTATAGAATTATACATGATATTACTTTTTTTTTCCTTTAATTATTGAACAAATTTTGAAAATATTTTTGTCTTTGGAGTCTGATGTGTTATTTTTGATTATAAATAGATAGTTTGAGTGTATGAAAAAAATAAAATTATAGGACTTTAAAATTAAATTTTGATAAAAAATATTAAAAAAATTTTTTATTAAATAATTGAAATTAAAATAAAAGTGTGGTATACTAATCTCGAAATTTTAGAAGAGATTTGTAAAATTTCAAAAATGTAATTGTTATAGCCAAATTTCTTTAAAATGAATAAATTTTGGGCTATTTCCTAAAACAAAATTTATATGTTTCATTTTTAGGAGTTCGAGCATATAATAAAAAATTTGAAGAAAAGAGAGTGGATGTTATGAAATCAGCAAACAAAATGATTTTAACAGCTTTAGTTGGAGTTTTGGCTCTTAGTTCTATTGGTTTTTCAGCAACAAGAGCAAAATCTTCAAGCAAAGCATCAAATGTAACAAGAAAATTTAGCTGCAGCAGCAGAAATGTGACAGTGCAAAATCTTTCTACAGACAAAGTAAGATTGACAGATGGAAATGGAAAAGTTTACAATCTGAAATTAACAAGATCTGGTAGTGGAGAAGAATATACAGGTGGAGGAGTTTCTATTCACATAAAAGGAAATGATGCAGTTTTCACAAAGAATGGAAGCGATGAAAGTTGCTATATGACAATGAATGATAATTCAACTAGCAACAATCAAAGTTCTAGCGGTAATTTACTAAGAAAATACAGCTGTGATGGTTATCAAGACATATCAGTTGAAAATGTTTCAACAGACAAAGTAAAAGTAGCTGACGGTTATGGTGGAATTCACACTTTAAATTCAGCATCATCTGGTAGTGGAGAAAGATATTCAAATGGAAATATCTCTATCCATATGAAAGGAAACGAAGCTGTTTACACAGAAAATGGAAAAGATAAAAGCTGTAGCCTTCAAAACTCTGGGCATGGTTCAATTGAAGAATAAGGCCTAAAAAATTAAAATTAACAATTAAAAACTAATTTAAAAAGCTGTTTATATAATTTTTAAAATTATATCAAATGGCTTTTTTCTATATTTTTAAAAAGAAAAGTTGAAAAAAAGCCTATTATATAGTAAAATCTTTACTATAGGAGGAAAGATGAAAGTTGCTGAATTTATTAATGCGAAAACGATAGAAAAAATGCGTCTAGAAATTAGTGAATCTGGTGGAAATGAAGTATTTTTTCGTGGGATTCCTAATGGAGAGGGGATAGTTTCTGAAGTCGAAGTTATTGCGAGAGGAAATTCCAGTTCTGTTGCTGCATTATTAAATATGATGAGAAAAAATGAAGTTATAATACATAATCATCCGTCTGGAGTGCTAATTCCTTCTGATGAAGATGTGAGTATTTCCAGCATGTATGGAGAAGTTGGGGGAGCTTCATACATTGTGAATAATGCTGTGGATGATATTTATGTGATTGTACCTTTAAAAGAATTTATAAAAATAGATGTGGATGAATATTTTGGAGAAAATGGTGCTATTCATAAGAATTTTGGAAAATTTGAGGTACGGCGTGAGCAGTATGAAATGGCTAAGTTTATTGAAAATAGCATGAATGAGAATAAGAAACTTATAGTAGAGGCTGGTACTGGTACTGGAAAGACGATTGCCTATTTATTGCCAACATTGCTTTACGCTATTGAAAATAATCTAAAGGTAATTGTTTCCACAAATACCATCAATTTGCAGGAACAGCTTGTTAATAAAGATATTCCGCTTTTAAAGAAAATTATTGACGAGGACTTTAATTATCAGATTGTGAAAGGACGTGGGAATTATCTTTGCAAGAGAAAACTTTACAATATAGATGTTACAGAGAAGGAAACAGATACGGAAGAGGAAAAAACTGAAAAAAATATTATAAGAAATCTTATTGACTGGGATAAAAATGTTACGAGGACAGGTGACAGGAATGAGCTAAAATACGAAATTTCAAACAGTATCTGGGAAAAAGTGAATAGTGAAGTGGATATGTGTAAAGGAGTAAAGTGTCCGTATTATTCAAAATGCCACTTTTTTAATGCTAGAAAAAATATTGCGGATGCAACACTTCTTATTGTTAATCATCATATGTTCTTTGCAGATTTAGCAATTAGAAATCAGACAGGATTTTATACAAATTATTCAATTTTACCAAATTATGATATTGTTGTTTTTGATGAGGCTCACAATATAGAAGATACGGCTCGAAATTATTTTACTTTTGAAACGTCGAAAATATCATTTGGACGGCTTATGGGGAATATTTATAATAGACGTGTCATAAATTCCAGCAATGGTGGGGCTATTGTAAGGTTAATGACTTATCTGAACCAAAGTCTTTCAAGTGAAGAATATGAAAAAGTTGATGAATTGAAGGAAGATGTTATCGCAGAATTGAACCTATTTTACGATAAAGGAATAGATATTTTTGATAAATTGATTTATCTTTTTTCAGAAAATAATGACAACAGGGAAATCAAGATAAAGATTGATAAGCAGAAAATGCGAAGTAATAAGGCTTTTCGTGAAGTTATTGAAATTAATAGCCAATTTAAGGAAAGTTATGGAAATTTAGTTATAAGAATTAACAAGTTTTTAAACACTGTGAGTAATTATAATTTAGAAGACAAAGAAGGCTTTTTATTTGAGTTTTCAAGATACTATGAAAGATTGAAGCAGTATTATAAGAAATTTGAGTTTATTTTAGAGGGGAAAGAGGAAGGATATGTTTACTGGGCTAATGTCACTACAATTCGTCCAAATGTAAAATTATACGCTACTCCTTTTGATATTTCAGATGAACTGAATGATAATTTATTTACAAAAATGGATAGAATGGTTTTTACTTCAGCGACACTTGCTGTTGACAATAAGTTTGACTATTATAAAAAAAGTATTGGACTTATGAAGGAAAATCGTAGAAAAATAGATGAAAGAATTGTAAAATCTCCATTTGATTATGAAAAACAAATGAAAGTTTATATTCCAGAAGATGCACTTGATCCAACAAACATTGAATTTATAAGAGATTTAGAAGAATTTATTGAAGGGGTAATAAAAAGTACAAAAGGACATTGTTTTTTATTATTTACTTCGTACAGTACTTTGAACTTTTTGTACAACCAGTTAAAATCACATTTTTCAGAAAAGGAATATACGCTTATAAAGCAAAATGATTTTCCACGGCATGAAATGATAGAAATATTTAAAAATTCTAAAAATCCAATATTATTTGGGACAGACAGCTTTTGGGAAGGTGTCGATGTACAGGGAGAACAGCTAAAATCAGTAATTATCACAAAATTGCCGTTTAAAGTGCCAAATGATCCTGTAACTGAGGCGATTATTGAAAATATTAGAAAAAATGGACAAAATCCGTTTAATGACTATCAGGTTCCGCAGGCTGTAATTAAGTTTAAACAGGGAGTTGGAAGGCTTATAAGAAGTAAAACTGACAGCGGAAACATTATAATCCTTGATAATAGAATAATAAAAAAAATGTATGGAAAGAAATTTTTGACAGCTTTACCACGAAATAAAGTCATTGAAAGTAAAAGGGATATTCTAAAAATAATGAAATAGAAAGTTTTAATAAAAAGGAGTTTTATAAAATTTAGGAAAGGAAAGGGAAAATGAGAGTAAGTGCATTAGGGCGAGAATTTGTTTTTGAAGTAAAAGAAAAAAATCCTAAAAATAATGACATAAAATACACTAGCAAAAATAAATTTATGTTCAGATTTATTATTTTAACAATTACATTTATGATATTTGGTATAATTATTGAAATGTCAAGGCTAAATGTGAATTATGTCGTTGGAAGTGTTGCAAAATCGGATATTGTAGCGTATAAAAATGTATCTTATTTTGTGGATATTTTGGATGACAGTATTGAAGAAAAGATAATGAAGACGACCCAGCCTGAATTTGATAAAATAAAGGATGTAAACAAACAAACCATAATTTCGCTTAATAAATTTTTACGTGATATACGAAAGTTGACTGATGATGCGTCAATTGAAAAATACATAAAAGAAAATAATTACACATTTACAATTGAAGATATTAAGGAAATAGCAATAAGAATAGAAAGTGTGGAGTATTCTGTAAATTTGACAGATATTATATCTGAAATTTATGACAACGGAATTTATAAAATGGAGAATTTGTCAAAAATCATCAGAAAAAAAGATATAAAAGCAGATAATATTGATATGAAAGTCTTGCAAAACTTTATAAAGCCAAATCTAGTTATAAATGAAGCGGCTACAAAGAAAAAAATTGCAGATAATATGATGTCATTACGAGATAAGGAAATCAAAATTTACAAAGGAGATATCATTCTAAAAAAAGGTGAAATTATTGATTCAGATACATTTTTGAAACTCGAAAAATTAAATCTTGTAAGAAATGGGGATAAATTTAGAAAAACTGTTGGACTTGTAGCTACTTTTACGCTAATTATGACATTGATTTATTATTTGTTACGAAAAAATGCAAGAAAAGTTGTGGAATCAAAGGCATTTTATCCGACGCTTCTTACAATAATATTTGTAAACACAATTTATATTTTGTTTTTGAACAATGAATTTTTTATTTATTTACTTCCATTTGCAATGCTTCCGATTATATCAACTATTTTAGGAAACAAAGTATATGCAGTTATAATGACATTTTCAAACATGATCATTCTATCAAGGGAAGAATCATGGTTTTTGGTAACAATAGCAGTTTCACTAGTTGCAATTTATAAAGCTGCGGGTCTTGTAAGTAGGAGTGATATTGTAAAACTTAGTTTCTTTTTGGGAATATTTCAAGCTTTGATGTCGTTTAGTTATGGATTAGTTAATCAGTCAAGCTTTGGTTTGATAATGTTAATGATAGTATTTTCAGTATTTTCAGGAATTTTGACTGGAATGGTGTCGCTTGCGGTGTTGCCATATTTTGAAGATTACTTTGAAATTCTGACAACGATGAAATTGCTTGAATTAAGTGATTTTTCACATACATTACTTAGACAGCTACTTATCAAGGCACCTGGAACTTTTCACCATAGTATAATGGTTGGGGCTCTTGCGGAAGGAGCGGCTGAAAGTATAGGGGCAAATGCCACGTTTGCAAGGATTGCGTCATATTATCACGATATTGGAAAAATGAAACGTCCAGAATTTTTTGTGGAAAATCAGCGGGATGGAGTCAATCCCCATAATAAGATAAAACCGTCGTTAAGTGCATTAATATTGACTTCGCATACAAAAGATGGATATATTATGGGAAAAGAGAATAAATTGCCAAGTGAGATACTGGATGTAATACTGCAGCATCATGGAACAACGCTGACACAGTATTTTTACTACAAGGCTTTAGAAAATGGAGAAGAAGTTGTGGAAAGCAATTTCCGATACAGCGGGCCTAAGCCAAAGACAAAGGAATCAGGAATAATCCTTTTGGCAGATACGGTGGAAGCGGCTACAAGAACGCTTGAAAATAAAAGCAAGGAAGGAATTGAAAACTTTATCAGGTATCTAGTAAAATCCAAAATTGAAGACAAGCAGCTAAGTGACTCCGATTTAACTTTGGGAGAAATAGAAACTGTAGTGCAGTCATTCATAAATACACTGCAAGGTGTTTACCATGAAAGAATAAAATATCCAAAAATGGATGAAAAAATGAAAAAAAATTAAAGCTAAAATGGAGAAAATTATGTTAAGCATTGATATAACTTATGATATTGAACAAATTGACAATTTTTTTGATGAAGAAAAAATAAAGGAATTTGTCAGCTACATCTTAAAGGATGAATACAAGGAAGAATTTGACAAAAATGAATATTATTTATCATTATTAATTACAACAAATGTGCAAATTCAGGAAATAAACCGTGAATATCGTCAAAAAGACACTCCAACCGATGTAATTTCTTTTGCTTATAATGAAACTGAAAACTTCGGAGCAATGAATATGCTGGGCGACATTGTAATCTCAATCGAGCGTGTAAAAGAGCAGTCTAGTGAATACGGACATTCTGATGAGCGGGAATTTTATTATGTTTTGTGTCACGGAATGCTGCATTTACTCGGATACGACCACATTGAAGATAAAGATAAAGTTGTTATGAGAAGACGGGAAGAGGAAATTTTGAGTAAATTTAATTATTGCAGATAAATTTACCTGTAATTAGAAATGGAAAGGAGTAGAAAATTGGAAGAAAAAAATAGAGAAAATAAAGATAAAGAAACTAAGAAGGCGAAAAAGTCAATATTTTCATTCTTTCATAAGAAAGATAGGTATAATTGGGATATAATGAAGGAACGGGCAAGAGATAAACGGCTTGTGGACAGCTTTAATTTTGCGATTGACGGTATGATTTCGGCATTACGGAATGAAAAGCATATGAAAGTACATATACTTGCGGCAATTGTTATCGTGATTTTGGCAATTTTGATAAATGCGAGCAAAGTGGAGATTCTTGTGATTTCGCTGTCGGTGTGCTTTGTAATAATTACGGAGCTTATAAATACAGCCGTTGAAGCGCTTGTGGATTTGGTTTCTCCTGAACGGCATCCACTTGCAAAATTGGCTAAGGATGTGGCGGCTGGGGCAGTATTGGTTGCGGCGATAAATGCAGTCTGTGTTGGATATTTGCTGTTTTATGATAAATTGCTAGATGTTTTTGATGGTACGAACAAATTGCATATTATAGCGGGAAGAAAGGGTAATATTACACTTTTAATATTACTTCTGGTTGGAATTTTAGTAATCGTCCTAAAATCCTTTTTTCAAAAAGGTACACCTCTTGAAGGAGGTATGCCGAGCGGACATAGCGCCATAGCTTTTGCAGCTTTTGGAATATTGCTTTTTATGACATCTGACATAAGAATATTAATTTTAGGTTTTTTTATGGCAGGATTGGTAGCACAGAGCCGTGTTAAATCTGGAATTCATAGCATAAGGGAAGTTCTTGTGGGTGGACTGCTTGGATTTTCAGTTGCATTTATCATATTGTTTGTAATGCTGCAATTTGGGATTTTGTATAATTAACACTAGCTCTGTCTTAGATAACGAATTTATTAAAAATTTTTCTAATTAAAGGATAAAACTTAATATTTTAATTGATAAAAAGGAGATGATATTCAATGTTTAAGAAAATCTTATTGATGGTTATTATTGCTGTGGCAGTTATAGGATGCACTGCAGAAGATATAGCCATTTGGAAAAATGCAGGTCGAAGAGCAGCTGAAAGAGGTGAGAAATGTTATGAAAGGGCTAACGGTGAGTATTACTGCAAGGATAGATACGGAAATAGGGTATATTAATGTATGAAGTGTAGATACTGAAACAATATTAGAATGGATGATGACGGATAAAAAGGAATAAAACAGATATAAAGGGCAGGGACTTTCCATACAGGAGAAGGATTTCTTGCCCTTTTTTCTTTTGGATAAATATTGTATTTCTATTCTATCTGATACTATTTTCCGTTTAAATAGTAAAAATGAGAAAATTTATGGAATTAAATCCTTTTAATCATTAATTATTTATCTTAAGGACTTTTATAATTTTATTTATAAATACTATGATTAATAATAGTTTTTCTATTTTTTATTTAATGTTTTCTAAATTTAAAAACTTAAAACATAATTTTCATTTTTTAAACAGATTCTAATATAAATTAATTCGTCGGAGCATTTTTCTGTGATGGCAAAACTGTCTGAGCATAGCGAGTTTTTTGTCAGCACAGAAAAATGTCGTAGACTAGCCATAGGTTGTAGGATTTGCGGCAATGAGCAATCCTACGAAAATAAAAAAGAAAAAACATAGTAATATAAAAAAAAATTTATTAATAATAAACAGTTTTTCAAAATCTGAATAAAAAGTCCTTAAGATAAATACTTAAAAATTGAATTTAAATTTTTTTAACAAGGATTGAATTAATTATTATAGAATTTTTTTATTTCATTTTTTAGTTGTATTTTCAGAAGTATATTTTACAGTAGTACTGCATTTGATTATACAATATACCATACAATAATTGATAGAAATTTGTACAAGAAAAAATTGAAAAATATTTAAAAATATGCTACAATAATTGATGTTGAAAGTTATTTTATTAAAAAAATCAACATAACAAAGTTCAAAAATTATTTAAAAATTTAGGAGTTGAAAAATCAATTATGTTTCAAAAATTAGACGATGTTGTCTTAAAGCATAAGGAACTTACAGAAATGCTTATGGATCCTGAAGTTGTTTCAAATCCAAAGAAAATTATGGAGTACAATAAGGCTTTAAACAGTATTGATGAAGTTGTTCAAAAATATACATACTACAAAAATCGTAAAGAGGAAATGGAAAGCCTGAAGGAAGATTTAAAAGCTGAAAAAGATTCAGAAATGAAGGAAATGATGCTTGAAGAAATTCATTCAATCGAAGAAGAAATTCCACAGCTTGAAGAAGAATTAAAGATACTTTTACTTCCCAAAGATCCTAACGATGATAAAAATGTTATCATGGAAATCCGTGCTGGAGCGGGTGGAGATGAAGCGGCATTATTTGCAGCTGATATTTTCAGAATGTTTACAAGATATGCAGAAAGAAACCGTTGGAAAACTGAAATCATTGACAAAAGTGAAATTGGGGTTGGCGGACTGAAGGAAGTAACATTCCTGATTAAAGGTAATGGAGCTTATTCAAGATTAAAATTTGAAAGCGGAGTTCACCGTGTACAAAGGGTTCCGGCTACTGAATCTTCTGGAAGAGTTCACACATCTACAATTACAGTTGCAGTATTGCCTGAAATAGATGATGTAAGTGAAGTTGAAATTAATCCAAGTGATTTAAAGATTGACACATACAGATCAAGCGGAGCAGGAGGACAGCATGTAAATACTACTGATTCTGCCGTAAGAATTACTCACTTGCCAACTGGACTTGTGGTAACTTCGCAAGATGGACGTTCACAAATAAAAAATAGAGAGGCTGCAATGAAAGTGCTGGCTTCTAAGCTATATGAAATGGAATACGAAAAACAAAGAAGCGCAGTTGAAAACGAAAGACGTTCGCAAGTTGGAAGTGGAGACAGATCTGAAAAAATAAGAACTTATAACTTTCCGCAGGGAAGAGTTACAGATCACAGGATTAAATTGACGCTTCATAGACTTGAAGGTGTTCTGGATGGGGATTTGGACGAAATGATAGATGCTCTGATTGCTTATGAACAGGCAGAATTATTAAAAGAGGTTGGAAATAGCAATGAATAATTTACTGGATATTTTGAATAAATCGGTTAATTATTTGGAGAAAAAAAATATAAAAAACGCCAGGTTGACAGCAGAAAGTATAATTTCAGAAGTGATGGGAATGGAAAGAATAATGCTTTATGCTGAATTTGAGCGTATGTTATCAGAAGATGACTTGAAAAAAATTAGAGAAAAACTAAACGATATAACAAATAATGATAAAAAAATATCTGACAATAATGATTTTGAAAATATGGAAAAATCTGAAAAGCAGTTAAAATTATTGCTTGATAAAAGTATTTTATATCTTGAAAAGAATAGTATTAATGAAAGTAAGCTAATTGCTGAAATTATATTTTCACATGTCTTGAATGTCGATAGAATGATGCTTTTTACAAAGTATAGAAATGAAATTGAAGATGAAAAAATCGAAAAAATCAGATATTTTATTCAAAAAATCGGACGTGAAAAATTTCCAGTTCAATATTTGTTAAATGAACAGGAATTTTATGGAAGAAAATTTTACGTTGATAAGGGAGTTTTAATTCCGCGTCAAGATACTGAAGTTTTGGTTGAAAAGATGATTGAAATTTTAAAAAATAATATTCTAAAAAATAAAAATTTAGAAAAAAATTTAAAAATTCATCCAAAAATACTTGATATTGGCGTTGGAAGTGGTATAATAGGAATAACAGCCGCATTGGAAATAAAGGATTCCTATGTATTAGGCGTGGATATTTCCGAAAAGGCACTTGAAACTGCTGAAAAAAACAAGGAACTTCTAAAAGTTTCAAATATAAAATTTTTAAAATCAAATTTATTTGAAAATATTGAATTTAAGCAGTTTGATATGATAGTGTCAAATCCACCGTATATTTCCCTTAATGAAGCTGGTATTATGTCAGACGACACTTTATTGCATGAGCCAAGTGAAGCACTTTTTGCAGAAAATGACGGATTATATTTTTATTATGAGATTTGTCAGAAAGCACTTGATTATTTGGCTGATTTTGGGTATTTATTATTTGAAATTGGCTATAAGCAGGGGAAAAATGTTGCTGAAATTATGACAAGTTCAGGCTTTAAAAATGTGGAAGTTATAGAGGATTTAGCTGGACTAGATAGAGTTGTTGTGGGGCAGAAATTATAAATAAAATTAAAAATTAACAAAAGGATTAAATAATTTCAGATTTTTATTTTACCATAAAATTTTTATAAAAGGAACTTAAAACATCAGAAAATATTTAATCAAAAAGAATGGAGATGAATTAATGATTAGTGATAGGAGAATTTTTAAAAAGACAGGAGCATTGTTATTAGGCTTAACATACTCAATAATATCATTTGGAAGTGAGAATATAAAGGATGTGGTTTCAGCATCAGAAAAAATTGAAACTGTAAATACGCCAAAACCTGAACCAAAATTAGTAGCTTCAACAAGAACAAATGTTAGCAATTCTCAATTGGAAAAATTAATTAAGGACCAATATAACAATAAGAGCATTGACTTAAATGTAAATACAAGTTTAAGAAATATGCGTGATAGTGGAAGTTATGAACGTCCAAATGTAGATACTACTTATACAGCAAATAGGAAAACTCAGCAAGGTACGCCTGATGTAAAATTATCAAAAGAGCAATTATTAGCTGTAGCTGAAAAAATTTTCCAAAATGAAACAGGCGGGATTAGAAATAATTTAGTTGACTGGAATGATGGAGAAAATTTTCCATCACTTGGAATAGGACATTTTACTTGGTTTAAAGCAAGTGGTGGAAGAAAAGGTTTTGGAGATAGCTTGCCTGATATGGTTGCTTATTATAAACAGCAAGGTATTACATTGCCAAAATTACTTTCGGAATTTAGATATTCGCCTTGGAGCAGTAAATCGGAATTAATGGCTAAAAAAGCTAATGGTGATAAGGATATTCAAGAATTAATTGCATTTTTTGATAATACAAGAGATATTCAAGTAATGTTTATTTATGACAGGTTAAAAGGTTCACTTGATAAAATGATTGAAGCGTCTTCCAATAAGGAAAATTTAAGAAATCAATTTGAAAGGATGGTAAATACTCCTAATGGACTTTATGCGTTGATTGATTACGTAAACTTTAAAGGTGAAGGATTGAAAGGTGTTTCTTCATACAATAATATAGCTTGGGGATTAAGACAAGTGCTTGAAAATATGAAAGGAACAGCAGTAGGACAAAGTGCATTAGTAGAATTTAGCAACTCTGCTAAAGATGTGTTGGCAAGACGTGTGAGAAATGCTCCAAGAAATGAGAGAAGATGGCTACAAGGATGGTATAATAGAGTAGACACATACAAAACTTTTGAAATTGGAAGAGCATATTAATTGAATAATAATTATGGCAGGGAATTATTAAATTCCCTGTTTCCTTTGAAATAAGCAAAAATAAAAAAAGAAAATATAGAAATAGGAGAAATAAATTAAATGAAAATTTCAGATTTTGATTTTGAACTGCCTGAGGAACTGATAGCACAGCATGCGGTAAATCCAAGAGATCATTCAAAATTATTAGTATTAAATAAAAAAGAAAAAACATTGGAACATAAAAAATTTTATAATATTATCGATTATTTAAAAAAAGATGATGTTCTAGTAATTAACCGTACGAAAGTTATTCCCGCAAGACTGTTTGGGCATAAGGAAAATGGGGTTGTGCTGGAATGTTTTCTTTTAAAAAGATACGACTTATATACGTGGGAAGTTTTGCTAAAACCTGCTAAAAAATTAAAAATTGGACAGAAACTTATATTTCTGGAGGGAGTATTAGAGGCGGAACTTCTGGAAATAAAGGAAGATGGGAACAGAATTATAAAATTTAATTTTGAAGGAAGATTTGAGGAAATTTTGGATAAATTGGGAGAAATGCCGCTTCCACCATATATTATGGAAAAATTGGAGGATAAGGATAGATATCAGACTGTTTATGCTAAAGAGGGGGAATCAGTAGCCGCACCGACTGCAGGTCTTCATTTTACAAATGAACTTTTAGAAAAAATTCGTGAAAAAGGAGTTATTATAACAGAAGTATTTTTGGATGTGGGACTTGGAACATTTCGTCCAGTACAGGTGGAAAACGTTCTGGATCATAAAATGCATAGTGAAAAGTATCGTATTCCTGAAGAAACGGTTAGAATTATTAATGAGGCTAAAGAAAAAGGAAATCGTGTAATTGCAGTAGGAACTACATCGGTAAGAACATTGGAATCTTCAGTTGACGAAAATGGAAAACTGATAGCTTCAGAAGGGGATACAAATATTTTTATTTATGGAGATTATAATTTTAAAATTGTTGATGCAATAATTACAAATTTCCATTTACCAAAATCTACTTTAATTATGTTAATTTCATCATTTGGTGGTAAGGAGTTTGTTTTTGAGGCTTATAAGAAAGCTATTGAAGAAAAGTATAGATTTTATAGTTTTGGAGATTCGATGTTTATTTATTAAAATATTAATTCTGATAAAAAATAAAAAACTGTTTCATAAACTTTACAGATCTAAATTAATGAAACAGTTTAATTTAATTAAAGTTATTGGTTAAGTAGAATTAAATTACTAAAATTATAAACTATTAAATGTTATGTTAAAATACTAAAATAATAATTACAACTTATAACTAAAATCTAACCATATATATGTTATAACCGTACTTAGCTTTTGCAGTTTTGACTATTTCATCTGATGAATTAGTTATATCACTTGCCCCTAAGCTTTTTAGTCTTTGGTACATTGAGTAATCTCTTACATATATTGTTTGACCTTTTATGTTATTTAGTATAGATTTGATATCATTAAGTATATCTTGTGACAATCCTGAAGTTGACATGTATTTAGTAAATCCATTACCATTAGGTATATACATTGCATTTTTTGAATCAGGGCTCTTAATTACATCAGAAGAACTCGCAGATGATTTAGATATACCTGCTAATCCAATAACTGCAGAAAATAAAAATATAGCTAAAAATTTAAATTTTTTCATGATAAACTCCTCCTTGAAATAAACATTTAATAAGTCTAATTTTAGATAGATATATAATGTATTTTTAATTAACATAAATTATATTGCTTACCTTTCAATAGAAGTGTACCATACAAAATAGCTAAATACAATACAATTTTTGAGTTATTTCCTAAAAATTGTAATTGTTTACGTAAATAAAATATTTAGTGATAATTTGTTTTTAAGTCTTATTTATTACGACTTTTTACATTTTTTTATGGTATAATATAAAGTAATGAAAAAATAATTTTTTATATTGTTTAGGAAAAATTTAAATAAAAAATGGTGTTATTTAAATAAGGAAGTGGTTAATATGAAAAGTGATGATTTCAGATGTAAAAATTGTGGCGGAATGATGCGGTTTGATCCAAAATCTGGGAATTTGAAATGTGAAAATTGTGGAACAGAAGAAGAATTGCTAAAAAATTTTACAAACAAAAGACATGGTATAAATAATTATGAAAATAGAATAAAAAATCAAATAAGTGAAGGAAAGACAATTGTGGAGTGTAGTTCTTGCGGAGCTACAATTGAAATGGATACTTTTGAAACTTCCCAAACATGTCCTTACTGCGATTCAAATATTGTGCTTAGTGAAAAGGCGGTATCTGTGCTGGAACCAGATGGAATGAAACCTTTTTTGATTGATAAAAAAGAAGTTGGTCAGCTTTTTTCAGAATGGATAAAAAAAAGATGGTTTGCCCCAAATGTTCTGAAAACTTTGTATCAAAGTGGGAAAGTTACAGGCATATATCTTCCATACTGGTCTTTTGATACTGATGCGGATAGTGAGTATACTGCTGAAGGAGGGATTGATAGAACAGAAACTTATGAAGAAGATGGGAAGATAAAGACTAGAATAGTTACAGACTGGTATTTTGTAAGAGGAAATGTTCAAAATGAATTTGAAAATGTAATAATGCGGGCCTCTAGAACATTAAAGGACAGTCTTATAAGAAATCTAGGTGGATTTAATGTGGAGGACACAATAGATTTTGCTTCAGGATATTTGTCAGGTTATAATTCTGAAATTTTTAAGGTTCCTATGAGGCAAGGATATGAAGAATCTAAGCAAATAATGGAAAATAGAATTTATAATACTATCAGTTCGGATGTTTTAAGAAAATATGACAGAGTAAGGAATATAAGATTTGATGTTTATTGGAGTAATGAATATTATAGACTTTTATTATTGCCTGTATACACAATGTCTTATTCTTTTAATGGAAAATCCTATCAAGTTCTTATAAATGGAGAAAGTGGAATAATGGTGGGAGAATATCCGAAATCTGCAGTTAAGATAGCATTTGCTGTGATAGCGGCAATAATTGTAGCTGCAGCAATAATTTACTATTTATATAAATAAAATTTAATAAAATAATTAGGAGGAATAAAAATGGCCGGTATTTTAGAAAGATTTAAAACAATTATGTCGTCTAATATTAATGCATTATTGGACAAAATGGAGGATCCTGAAAAAATGATAGATCAGTATCTAAGAGATATGGAAAAGGATCTAGGTAGTGTAAAGGCTGAAACTGTTGCTGTAATGGCACAGGAAAGTGCTGCGAAGAGAAAAGTTGCTGAATGTGAAGATGAAATTAAAAAAATGGAAAATTATGCAAAAAAAGCTCTTCAAGCAGGAAATGAAGCAGATGCAAGAATGTTCTTGGAAAAGAAGGAGTCTATCAGGATAAAGCTGGAGTCTTTAGAAAAGGAAAAAATGATTGCGGTTGAAAATTCTTTGAAAATGAGAGAAATGCATGATAAACTTACATCAGATATACAAAAACTTAATGCAAAAAGAAATGAAATAAAAGCCAAAATAAAAATGGCAAAATCTGCACAAAAAATTAATTCAATGACATCTTCTACTGGAATAAGTGGAAAAATGGATTCGTTTAATTCGATTGAAGAAAAAGTAGATAGAATGTTAGATGAAGCAAATGCGTCTATAGAGCTTAATTCACCTAAAAAAGATGAAGTAGATGATCTTATGAAAAAATATGACAGTGGGGAATCAGAAAGTTCATCAGCAGTTGATGAAGAACTGGAAAGATTGAAAAAGGAAATGGGTTTATAAATTGAAAGGAGCAGTTTAAAATGGGATTATTTGGCAATCAGCTTGCGAACGTAGTAGAATGGGAGCAATTTAATGATGAGATGATTTTTTGGAAATGGTCAAATAAGGAAATAAAAAAAGGTTCAAGATTAATTATAAGACCTGGACAGGATGCAATTTTTCTTTTTAATGGAAAAGTAGAAGGTGTGTTTGAAAATGAGGGAAGTTATGATATTGCCTCTCAAATTGTGCCTTTTCTATCAACATTGAAGGGGTTTAAATTTGGATTTAATTCAGGAATGAGAGCAGAAGTGCTTTTTGTCAATACAAAAGAAATCACTGTAAAGTGGGGAACTAAAAACGCCATTAATATTCCAGCTCTAGGACTTCCAGGAGGAATGCCAATAAGAGCCTTTGGTACAATGGCTTGTAAAGTTGATAACCATAACGTATTAATTGATAAAATTGCTGGAATTAAACAGCAATTTAACATTGATGATGTAAAGGAAAGAGTAATTTCAATGTTAGATCAGCTTCTTATGAAATGGATAGCAAGAGAAGGAAAAGATATGTTCAATCTTCAAGTAAATTCATTTGAAATAGGGAATGGCATAAAAGAAGATATGGACTTTGAAATGCGAAAAATAGGACTTTCTATTCCTAGTTTTTCTATTTCCAGCTTCAGTTATCCAGAAGAAGTCAAGAGAATGCAGGAAAAGGCGGCAGGACAAAGTATGGTTGGAGATGTAAATAAATATACTCAAATGTCTATGGCTGACTCAATGGAAAATGGCGGAGCAGCAGGAAATATGGCTGGAAATATGGCAGGTATGCAGATGGGAATGATGATGGGACAACAAATGGCAAATCAGATGAACCAGTCAAATCAAATGCAAAACAGTCAACAATCTGCAGGAAACGCTGCTGCACCAAAGTTCTGCCCAGAATGCGGTACAAAAACAAACGGCAGTAAATTCTGCCCAGAATGTGGAACTAAATTGTATTGATTTTTATAATTCGGAGCATAAAATTATATGGACTAATATTTCTTAATATTTTTTAGGATTAGTCCATATTTTTATTAATGTAGATTATTTTAGTAGTTTAATTTTAAATAGGTTTGAGTGTACAATAATATTGTTTGTTATTATTGGTTTGATATTAAAAAGTTTTAAATACAAGTAAAAAAATAAATTTTATGTTGTTTTGTCATAAAAAAACATGATCTTTAAACTGATTTTTATGTCTAGTTATTAGATCATGTTTTACAATTATTTTAGTAGATTTAATAGTAAAATGATTGTAATAATGAATTCAAAAAACTTATAAAACCTACTAATTTTTATTTTTTTGATTATTTAATTAAAAAAACTAATTAATATAGAATAATTGTTTTAAACTATCGTAATCCAGTATTCCTTCATTAATATTTTCTATAACTGAATTTTGAATTACAATGTTAGTTGGAACGCTTTTAATTTTAAATCCTTTCATTAGTGATTGATTGGCATCGTAGTAAACGGGGAAAGTAAATTTATTTTCTGCAACAAATTGCTTTGTTGATGTTAAATTTGTTCTTCTGCTTGTAAATATAACTGCTACATTTATACTATCTTTATTTTCATCATAAAATTTTTGAACTTCTGGTAATTCAGTGTGGCAGTGTGGACACCATTCGGCAGCAAATACTAATAATGTAGGTTTACCATTATTCAATATTTTTCTGCTTTTTATATATTTTCCACTAAATTCTCTTAACTCGAAGCTAGGAATCTTTGCTCCAATTTCCATATTTACCTCAAAAGGTTTTGTTTTTCCGTATCCAACTAAAAATACTATAAACATTGAAATAATAACTAATAATTTTTTCATTTGTATCCCTTCTTTCTATAAATTTAAAATTGTTAATTAGATTATATAATATTATTCAGAATATGTAAAATAATTTTTTTTTACAAATATATTATTTTTATTTGACATTATCTGTAAAAATTATTATAATTGTATAGGTAGTGAAATAAATTTGAAATTAAACTCAAAGAAGTTAAAACATGGTTAATAAAAATTTTTAAAATAAATTAGATGTTAAAAAATAAAGGAGGATTGAAAAAGGTATATGAAAAAAATAGGAGCAATAGTAGTAATAATGCTGGTTATTGTTTTTTTATCGTGGCAAACGGGAAAGGTAGAGAAAAAATCGTTAAGTGGTGTTTCTAAAGAACAGATCATATTAGAGAAAAACAAAGATAAATATAATAAACATATACGATTTTACAACAGGATATTAAATGTCGATAAAGGGTTGTTGTATTATTTTGAAGATGCAGGAATGGATAAACAATTTAAAAATATTCAGACTGAAGATATTGAAGCAGATATTGCTATAGATAAAAACTTTATTGATAAATTAAAGGAATTATCAGCAAGCAAGGATAAAAAAGATGAACTAGATAAAAAGGCGATTGCTATGATTCCAATACTTGAAAAAATGTTACCAGTTGCTGAAGAAATGAAAACATATTACAAAAACAAACAATATTTACAAGATAATTACGCAAAAGCACAAACATTGCATACAGAATTACTTGCTTCACTAGATAAATATAATCAAGTGACAAAAAGTTATAAAGAAGTTTTTGAAAAAAAATCCAATGAAATCAAAAAACTGATGATAAAAGATTATGATAAACGAAAACAATTTATAACATATAATCAGTTTATATTTATTGAAGAAGGTGATAAAGTTATAAAGGAAATCCATAAGCAAGGACTTGATGCAAGCGACTTTACAGTAAAAGGAAATATTAAAAAATTTAAAAAAATTCAAGAAAAAATGGATAAACTTTTTAATAAATTTGAAAAATCTATAAAAAATACAAAACAGCTTGGAAAAGAAGGATATAATCCTGGAGACCACAGTGAATTTATCCAGAAAGCAAATAAATTTAGGCAATCTGTAAATGTATTTATCCAAAGAATAGAGAAAAAGGAAAAAGCTTCGCATTCATCTGTAAGTGACAGTTTCTTTGCACAGACTGAGGAAGGAACACCAGAAAATGTACTTGCAAACTTCAATGAAGTAATAAAGGAACACAATACATTATTAGCGAAAAAAACTAAAAAATAATAATTAAAATTAATTTATGAAAGAAAGATTTGATTTTATCAGATTTTTCTTTTTTTTTTGCAAAAATGTGTTATAATTATAATGAAAAAATATTAAGGAGTGATAGTAATGAAGAAAGCAATTATATTTTTGGTAATGGCAGTTGGAATAAATGCAATGGCACATTTAGGAGGGCCTTGTTCTGTAAGTGAAAAAAAATGTGTTATAAGAGGATTCAAGGTAGATGGAAATATTCTGAATGAATCAGAAGTTTCTAGTGTTAGAGAGATTGTTGATATATTGAATAAATATGGCAAATCAGGGACAATTGATGTTATAGGACATACAGATTCTACAGGTTCACAAAAACATAATTTAAAATTATCAGAAACAAGGGCAAAAAACTTTGCAAGATTAATGAGGGAATTTGGGCTAGATAAAAGATTTTCCTTTGGAAAAATAAAAGGTGAAGGAGCAAATTCGCCTGTGGATACAGATGACAGAGTTGAAGGCAGATATAATAACCGAAGGGTTGAAATTCTTTTGAATAATGTGGAATTTGAAAATCAAGAAGGTAAGTAAAATTGGAAACAAAGATTATGAAAAAATTAATTATACTTTTGATGATAGTAACAGGTATGAGTGTGCAGGCAGAGGAAATTTTAAAAAAAGAAGAAAAAATTAATATGGGAAATACTAATTATATTCCAGAAACCCCAATGTCAACTCAGATAAATTTTGGATTTCCGCCTTGTATTATAACAGATGGAAAATGCGTAGTTCATGGATTTAAGGTAGATGGAGAAAAAGTGAATGAATCTGAAAGTTATGATTTGAAATACATTGCAAATATGCTTAATGTCCATATAGAAAAAGGTTCTCTTGAAATTATAGGACATACAGATTCAACTGGTTCAAAAAAACATAATCTAAAATTATCTTTGGAAAGGGCAATAAATACAGCTAAATTATTGCGGGAATATGGATTAGATAAAAGATTTTCCATTGTGAAAATTATAGGAAAAGGTGGGAAAGAACCTATGGATACAAATGAAACTGTAGAAGGAAGATATAATAATAGAAGAATTGAAATCATTTTAAATGATTTGGAATATAAAGAATCAAAATTTATAAATGAATAAATATCAAATGAATTTAAAGAAATATTATTATAAATTTTTATGATTATTATTCTTTTTGAGTTATAAAATATTTTATAATTTAATACCAAAAATTAAAGTTAATATTTTCAAAAATTTATAAAAAAAAACTATTTTACTGAAATAAAATAGTTCTAAATTATAATATGAGTGATTTTTATAAAGTGGTGCCGCTTGTCGGACTCGAACCAACCACCTACTGATTACAAGTCAGTTGCTCTACCAGATGAGCTAAAGCGGCAAAATTTACAAAGATATTATATCGGATTTTTATTGTAATGTCAAGGGAAATTTAATTTGATTTTTTATTGTTTTGTATAGATGTCAAACATTTGTTACAAAAATATATTAAAAAAAATATTTCTTTCCTAATATATCTTTAACCTACTGATTTTCCTTGTACTCTTTTAATACTTCATTTGGACTCTTAAAGCCTAGTACTTTTCTTGATATGTTGTTGTATCTTGTATTGTATTTCCTTATTGCCCTTAACAGTTCTTCCTTGCTTTTAAATTTCTTGTCCCCATAGTACTTGCTGTCAAGCCTGTGGCTTCTTTCCACTTTTCCATTCTCCCATGGCGAATATGGACGGGTTGTCACGTACTCTATCCCCTTCTCCTCCAGTTTCAGCTCAAACAGTGTTTTCTTATCACTTTCAGAATTTGTGAACTCTTTCCCGTTGTCTGTCTGAACTTTCTTTATGTCAAATCCCAGCTCCTTTTCCAAGTTCTCTAGAAACTTTGCAGTCTGATAGGTACTTTTTTCATCTGCTATTCTTAACACTCTTTTTCTTGTATATTCATCTAATGCCGTTATTTGATAATACTTCTGGTCACGTGTACCAAACTGTATGCATTCTTCCGGAACATATTTTATGTCTATCTGTACTCTTTCCCCAGGGTACTTAGCCTGTTCAACCTTCTTTTTTCTTTTATGTAGCTTTTTAAGCTTTTCTTTGGCATTACCCTTCATTTTCCTTATTATCTTGCACATTGAATCGTATGTACGGCCGTAGCCTTCATTTCTTGCTTTGACATAAACTTCTGCCAGCCCTTCATAGCCAAATTTCCTGTATTTTTTCATAACCAGTTCTATTTCTTCTTGCGTGTGCTGGTTTGGGTGGCTTTTAGGTCTTCTGCTTTTTGGTAGAAGAGATTGGACTGTGCCGTCGTATCTGTCTCTCCAACGTTTTATCTGCTGACGTGATGTCTTATACTTCACTGCTGCCTTTGAATTATTATTATGTTTTATTGCATACTCAATTGCCCGTTGACGAACACGGTATATTTCTGATATACTACTCATATGAAAGGTTTCTCCTTAATGTGGTTTGGTAGATTTACATTAATATCAGAAACCTTTCTTTTTTTGTATATTCTTGTCACATATGTATTATCTCACAACAAATTTAATTTGATTTTTTATTGTTTTTTCAAAAGACCTTGTGGTATACTTTTGTTATTAAGACTTGTTAATTTTATTGAAATTTAAAAGATTTGTTGTAAAAAGTTCATTTGAATGATGATTAATCATTTTAGTGAGCTTTTTTTGTTAATTTTTTTATAAAAGTAGAAAAAAACTCATCTTTGTGATAAAATATACAATATGATTTGTGAAATAAAAAAATTTAAATAAAAATTATATATAATTAAAACAGGAGGAAAAATAATGCCAAACGAACTGAATAAAGTTTATTCACCAAATGAAATAGAAGATAAATGGTATAAAATATGGGAAGAAAAAGGGTATTTTAATGCACAGCACAATGCAGAAAAGCCAGGATATTCAATTGCTATTCCGCCGCCAAATGTTACAGGGATTTTGCACATGGGGCATATGCTTAATAATTCAATACAGGATACTATTATTAGGTATAAGAGAATGAGCGGGTTTGATACGCTTTGGATTCCAGGAATGGACCATGCTGGGATTGCTACACAAAATAAAGTTGAAAGAATGTTGGCTGATGAAGGAACTTCCAAAGAGGAAATTGGATATGATGAGTTCTTGAGAAGAACTTGGGAATGGAAGGAAAAACATGGCGGGCTGATTACGAAGCAGCTTAGAAAACTGGGAGTTTCGCTGGACTGGACAAGAGAGAGATTTACTATGGATGAAGGGCTTTCGGAAGCTGTAAAGGAAGTGTTTATAAAACTTTACAATGATGGACTTATTTATCGTGGAGAATATATTGTAAACTGGTGTCCGCATGATAAGACGGCACTTGCTGATGATGAGGTAAATCATGAGGATAAAAATGGAAAAATCTGGGAAATCAGATACCCAGTTAAAGATAGCGATGAGGAATTTGTAATTGCTACAACTCGTCCTGAAACAATGCTTGGAGATACAGGAGTTGCAGTAAATCCAAATGATGAAAGATATAGACACTTGATTGGAAAAACTGTAATTTTGCCTCTTATGAATAGAGAAATTCCAATTGTGGCAGATGAATACGTAGATATGGAATTTGGAACTGGGGTAGTTAAAATGACTCCGTCACACGATCCTAACGACTTTGAAGTGGCGAAAAGAACTGGACTTGCCTTTTTAAATATTTTTACAGAAGATGCACATGTAAATGAAAATGGTGGGAAATATCAAGGGCTAGAAAGATTTGCCGCTAGAAAGGCTATACTTGCTGATTTGGAAGAGCAGGGACTGCTAGTCGGAGTAAAAGATCATAAAAATGCTGTGGGACATTGCTACAGATGTAATTCGGTTATCGAGCCAAGAGTTTCTACGCAATGGTTTGTAAAAATGGAGCCGCTTGCAAAAAGAGCATTGGAAGTTGTAAAAAATGGAAAAATTCAAATTACGCCAAAAAGATGGGAAAAGGTTTATTACAACTGGCTGGAAAACATAAGGGACTGGACAATTTCGCGTCAAATCTGGTGGGGACACAGAATACCTGCCTATTATTCAGAAGATGGAACAGTTTTTGTGGCAAAAAGTCTGGAAGAGGCAAAAATTCAGGCACGTGAAAAATTTGGAAAAGATGTAAACTTGACGGAAGAAACTGATGTGCTTGATACTTGGTTTTCATCAGCATTATGGCCATTTTCAACATTGGGCTGGCCAAATGAAACTGAAGATCTGAAAAAATTCTTTCCAACAAATGCACTTGTTACAGGGGCAGACATATTGTTCTTCTGGGTAGCAAGAATGGTAATGATGAGTCTTTACATAAAAGATGAAATTCCATTTAATTATGTTTATCTGCACGGAATTATACGGGATGAAAAAGGTAGAAAAATGAGTAAATCTTTAGGAAATTCGCCTGATCCGCTTGACTTGATAGCAAAATATGGTGCAGATGCAATAAGATTCAGCTTTTTATACAATACTTCACAAGGGCAGGATATTCATTTTTCAGAAAAACTGCTTGAAATGGGTTCAGCTTTTGCTAATAAAGTGTGGAATGCATCAAGATTTGTGTTGTCAAATCTGGAAGATTTTGATGTTTCAACAACTGTGGATAATTCGGAATTTAAACTTGAAGATAAATGGATTTTATCTAAATTGCAGACTGCTTCAAAATTGATTAATGAAAATATGGAAAAATATGAACTGGACGCTGCTGCAAAATTGGCATACGAATTTTTCCGTGGAGATTTTTGTGACTGGTATGTTGAAATTGCCAAAACACGTGTATATGGACAGGAGGGTAGTGATAAAGTTGTGGCACAATGGGTATTAAGACACGTTCTTGATAAAGGGCTGAAAATGCTGCATCCATTTATGCCGTTTATTACTGAGGAAATTTGGCAAAAATTACAAACTGGCGAAGAAACAATTATGTTATCAGATTTTCCAAAAGAAGAAAAAGAGTTTATAAATATTGATGCTGAAAAGGAATTTGACTATCTGAAGGAAATTATTTCAGCAATTAGAAATATCCGTGGAGAAGCAAATGTTTCGCCCTCTAAGAAAATTGAAGTTATTTTCAAGACAGCTGATGAAAATGCAAGAAATATTTTACAAAATAATGCCAAAATACTGGATAAACTGGCAAATGTTGAAAAATATGAATTTAATGTTGAAATTCCAAAACTTGTAGGATTTAGACTAGTTGACACAACTGAGATTTTTGTTCCTTTAGCAGAGTTAATTGACTTGGACAAGGAAATTGAAAAATTGGAGAAAAACATTGAAAAAACTCAAGTTGAACTGGATAAAGTATTGAAAAAATTATCTAATGAAAATTTTGTTGCGAAAGCAAAACCTGAAGCTGTAGAAAAAGAAAGAAGAATAAAAGAAGAGCTTGAAAACAAAATTGTCAAGTTTAAGGAATCAATGAATTTGTATAAATAATATAAAATTTAATTTATTAGACAACTTTAAGAAATAAAAAATTGAAAAATTAAGATGATATTGTAAAATATATTAAGTAAAATAAATTTAAAATGGAGGAAATATGAGAAAGTTTTTGATATTGGTCTTATTGACTTTGGCTTTAAGTTCGTGCTTATCAGCTAATGTAGGTGTTGGACCAGGTGGATTGCATGGTGGAGTTGGAGTTTATTTTTAAATTTAAGGAAAGGTTATTAAAGCTATGAAAAAATTCTTAATATTATTGTATTTAATGGTATTTTCTATAAGTTTTACAGCGCAATATAAAATTTCTAAAAGAACTTCGGTAAAAATGACGCAGAACGAAATGGAAAAAAATTCTGTGCTTATAGAAAAAAGTGTAATAAATACATTCACAGAATCTGGATTGAAAAATCATTTTTCGCGTATAGAAGATAAAAAAAATAAAAATTTATCAGACGAGATATACAGTAAGTTTGTTGATGAAACGCTTATTATACTGTCTACAAATGCTCAAATAACAATCACTAAAATTGAATTTTTAAGTGAAAAGAAAGCAGAAATAACAGCTAAATACAAAACTCCGACAATAGGAACAAATTCTCTGCCTAAATATGATGCAATGTTTAAAAATGAATTTAAAAGACAAATGGGTTATTCTTTTGAAAAAATTGATGGAAAAATTTTATCAAATACAGACAGACAAAAAATAGACAGCATAATAAAGGATACTGCAAGAAAAGTTGTGAAATTAAATTTAAAAAATGCTGTTTATAGTTATGGAGAAAGCAGAGAATTAATGGAAAAAGTTGATGGCAACTGGAGATTTGTTATAAAGTAGAACGATAAATTTGTTACTAAAATTTAAAAATTTATAACTGAAAAAGTTAGGAGGATGAAATGAAAAAGTTAATTATTTTGATTATGATTTTGTTTACACTTGTAGCTTGCAGCAGTACTGGAAAAGGGACAAATTCGATTCATGTTGGAGTAGGTTTTTCAGGACTTTAAGATTTTGTAGTTGAAGTATTTATCAGAAAAAAGGAGAGAGAAAAATGGGAGCATTATTTTGGGCAATTTTGTCAGGAACAGCGGCAATTCTGGAAATAATTATTCCAGGGCTTGTAACAATCTGGTTTGCACTTTCAGCTTTAATTGTAATGTTTCTTGCAAATTTTATAGAAGATTCGCTAATACAGTTTTTAATATTCGCTGTACTTTCGGTACTTTTCCTAATATTTACACGTCCAGTCTTGAGAAAATATATTGAATCGCAAAGAAAGACAAATTTTGATGCGAGCATGAAAGGGACTGATGTAAAAATTGAAAAAGTGGTCGATACTAAACAAGCTGAAAAGGAATATGAAGTAAAATTTAAAGGGTCCATTTGGACAGGAGTAAGCGAGGAAATATTGTCAAATGGAGAAATTGTTAAAATTAAAGGCTTTAAAGGCAACAAGATAATTCTTGAAAGAAAATGATAATTTTTTAAATAAAAATAGGAGGTAATATTATTATGTATTGGAGTTTACCATTAATAGTTATTCTTATTGTAATAGCGTTAATTTACATTTTTAAATCAATAAAGATTGTACCAGAATCACGTGTACTTATTATTGAAAAATTGGGGAAATACGACAGATCCCTAAGTTCGGGGCTTAGCTTTCTGAATCCATTTTTTGACAGGGTTGCAAGAAGCGTGTCTTTAAAGGAACAAGTTGTGGATTTTCCTCCACAGCCTGTTATTACAAAGGATAACGCCACAATGCAAATTGATACAGTTGTTTATTTTCAGATAACTGATCCGAAGCTGTACACTTATGGAGTAGAGCGTCCACTTTCAGCAATTGAAAATTTGACAGCGACAACTTTGAGAAATATTATTGGAGATATGACAGTCGATCAGACATTGACTTCAAGAGATATTATCAACACGAAAATGCGTCAGGAACTGGATGATGCCACAGATCCCTGGGGAATAAAAGTAAACCGTGTGGAATTGAAAAGCATCTTGCCACCAGCTGACATTCGTGTAGCAATGGAAAAGGAAATGAAGGCGGAACGTGAAAAAAGAGCAAATATTCTGGAAGCGCAAGCAAAAAGGGAAGCGGCAATCTTGGTTGCAGAAGGAGAAAAACAGGCTGCAATTTTAAGAGCAGAAGCTAAAAAGGAACAGCAGATAAAAGAAGCAGAAGGGCGTGCAGAAGCAATCTTATCAATTCAAAAAGCGCAAGCAGAAGCGTTGAAACTGTTAAACGAAGCAGCACCAACAAAAGAGGTATTGTCACTAAAAGGAATGGAAACATTTGAAAAAGTGGCAGACGGAAAATCAACAAAAATCATTATTCCAAGCGAGCTGCAAAATCTGGCTGGAATGGTTACAGCATTTTCGGAACTTGCTAAAAAAGATAAAGATGTGGAACAAAAATAGATTATATGGGACTGGACAAAATGTTCAGTCTTTTTTTTGGAAATTTTTAAATTATATAGATTGTAATAATATAATCTTGAAAAAAATAGCTTTATACTAAATTTCATTTAAAATTTTTATAATAAGGTTGTTTAATAGCTAATTCATAATCATTAAATTAAATTATTTTTTAGATATTTTGATTAATAAATATTTTTTCATATTACTATGTTTTTTCTTTTTTATTTTCATAGGATTGCTCATTGCCGCAAATCCTACAACCTATGGCTAGTCTACGACATTTTTCTGCACTGCCAAAAAACTCGCTATGCTCAGACAGTTTTGCCAGCACAGAAAAATGCTCCGACGGGTTATTTATACTAGAATCTGTTTGAAAAATGAAAATTATATTTTAATTATTTGAAAATATTAGATTTATACCCTTTATTAGAAAAGTTTGTAATAATTTCGTTATTTAAATGGGTAAATAGTATTAAATCGCTTAAAATCCAAAGAATAACAGCTAAAACTTTGAAAAGAGCAAATTAAAGAAATACAGAAACACCTTGTATTCCAACATAAAATATTGTACAATAAAAATATAAAAACATAAGCAGTTAATACATAAAATGGAATGGTAATTTGGAATAGATATTTAAAACAGAAGGAGATGGTATGGGATGTTTAAGAAAGTTTTACTGATGATTATTCTTGCGATGTCTGTTGCGGGGTGTGAGCTGTTTGACCCTAAATTCTGGAAAGAAGTAGAACGGGATACTGCCGAAAAAGGAGAAACATGTTATAGGAGGGCTAGTGGAACTGTTTACTGCAAGGACGATTATGGAAACAGAACATATTAGCTATGTGTGATACGGAACAGATGAAACGAATAACGGAAGTTTAAAAACAATGAATTTGAAGGACAGGGGCTTTCCAGATTTGGGAATGTGTTCCTGTCTTTTTTGGTTAAGTATTGTATTTTTATTCCATTAATTCATAAATTAATATTTTATTTAGTATCTTCATAATAGACATTTCCATACTGATTTCGATAACATTTTCTTCCTCTTTCTCTTCTGTACTCTGCAGCCTTCTCCTATCCTTTTGGATCAAGTAATTCACATCCGACAACACTCAAGCCAAGCATAGTGATAATCAAAATTTTAGATAGACTTTTCATATAAAAATCAGCTCCTTTGTATTATTTTGTTTATTGTTTTAAAAAGTATTGTTTATATTGAGTTATAAGACTATTTTTTTTGTTTTCATTAGAAAGTTGTTAGATTTAAAATTTTTATTTAGTAAATGAAAACGATTTTAAAGTAAAAAAATTAAATAATCTAAAAGATAGATTTTATATTAAAATACAACATTTCTGATTGAAGTTTTAATACCGATATGATAAAATTTTAGAAGAAAATAATATAAGAAAAAATTTTGAAAAATAGAGGTAAATTGATGAAAAAAGATAAAATTGGGTTTTTGATATTTCATATATTTTTTATTGCTTTTGTGCTGTTTTTGAAAAATGTAGCTACTTTTCAGAATGAGGCGCTGGAGATGAAATTTTTGGAATGCCTGCTTATGGGTGTTTATATTTATACGTTTTTTACAGCGAAAATTTATTTGGAGTGGCTAAATTCGTATATGATTTTTTTGTATACGCTGTTTTTGTTTAATTTTACAAGGATATTTCTAGATATTGTGAATTATAAGGAGTTTGGATGGGCTACGAAGTTTGCTAATTTTTATTTTTTTTATGATGTGAGAAATGAGATAATAAATGTTTTTCTGCTAGTGTTACTGTTTACGCATCTAGGATTTTTCATTGCGATTTCAAACGAGAAGATTAGTGAGATTAGAAGCAGTGTTACGCTTGAAAGCAGAAGGCTGTTTACGAATGTCGGAATGGCTCTGTTTATAATTTCATTGCCTGCTTTAGCCTACAAGATGTTTATTCAGCTAAGGGTTATTTTGCGGGCTGGATACGAGGCTTATTATACTGGGATTTTAAAAGGAGTTGATTATCCTGCATTTACAAAAGGTTCTGGTACAGTGATGACAATTGGATTTTTGATATTTTTAATTTCAATTCCATCCAAAAGAAAATTTTTGACAATTTCTTCACTTTATCTTATGGTAAAACTGCTGGATTCATTCAAGGGGGCAAGAGCAATATTTTTGACACAGCTGCTTTTTATAATGTGGTATTACGCAAAAGTCTATGGAATCAGGATAAAAGCCAAGACGATGGTAAAATTAGTAGGATTTACCGTGATTTTTTCACAAATTCTGGTGTCTGTGCGAAGTAAAAAAATATTCAGTTTGGATTTGATAAACACAATTTTTAATTTTCTATTTTCTCAAGGAGTAAGTTATCTTGTGCTTGGCTACACAATCAATTTTAAGCACAGCATTGTTGGTAACGGAAGTTATCCCTACATCTTGCAGGGAATATTCGGCTTTAAGCCACAGTCGCTGGAAACGCTTGCCACAACCAACTCCATTGCGGATAAATTAACATATTACCTAAATTCAGGTGCTTATTTAAAAGGGGAAGGAATCGGCTCAAACTATATTGCAGAAATGTATGATTTAGGCTACTTCTGGTTAATTATAATCTCAATTCTGCTTGGAATTTTTATTATAAAATACGAAAAATATGTTGTAAAAAATAGATTTTTATTATTAACAAGCTATTACTTCATACCAAATTTATTTTATATCCCAAGAGGCTCATTCTTTGGGGAAGGTCTAATAAAAAATATGGCAATGCTAATAGCAGTTTATGTCCTGATTTTTAGTTTTGACTATATGTATAGGAAAATTGAGGAAAAGAAGGAACTGATTTGATTTTTTAGGGAGTTGAACGGAATTGAATAAGCAAGAATTAGTATTTAAAGTCTATTGGGTGGAGAAATTAAAAATAGTGTGTAGACTGGTTTATATTCCAGTATTCCTTTTTTGGGGGTGGAGATTTTCTTTGGATTTTTCAATAAATGAAATATTTTTTAAATGCTTTTTAACTGTTCTGCTTTCAATCATACTATTTTTAATTTTATCTATTTTTGTTTTTAACAAAAAAATTGAAGTCTTTGATGATATTTTGACATATTATGAAAGAGGAAAAGAAGTTTGGTGTAGGAGAATAGAAAAAGATAATGTTAGGATATTTAATGAGAATAATTTATTTTATGGTGATGTTAAATATCTTTCGATAGATTATTGTTATGTTGTTATTTCTTTATTTGGAAAGAAAAATTGCTTAAAACTTGAAAAAATTATTTATGAATTTCAAATTGAAAAAGAAGAAATTGAAAATACAGTATTTGAGATTCCAAAAAAGGAATTACTTGTAGAAAAATGTAAAAATATTTTTAAAAATGATGCTGTTAAGATAATTATTGTCTTGATAGTAGTTAAATATTCTGATAATATTTTCTTGAATTACTTTTTGATAATTATTATTTTGGGAGCTATTATTTTACAAATTGTTTCTTTAATCAGAATGAAAATTTATACACCGAAAATTATAAAAATATTTAGTAATTTTATAAGTATTGATGATGAAAAATACAGTAAGTATGATATAAAAAAGTTAATGATTACAAGTCCTAATACAAAAAGTGGAACGATAGATTTTGGATACAGAATGTTAAAAATTTTTGGAAATAATGAAAAAAAGGTTTATACACTAATTATCTCTAAAAATTCAGAGTTTAAAAATTCTGGAAAGGATGAGGATTACGAAACTTTTTATGAAGAAATAGTTAAATTTTGTATTGTTAATGGAATTGAGTATGAGTTGGTGTAGAAAAATAGGAGTTTAACGTTGATGGAAATAGAAAATATAGAAATAATAGACGGAATAAATGATAAAAATAAAAATGATATAGTCAAATGGACTAATGAAAAGGGAAAGGGCTTTCTTGAGCAATGGGCTGGAAAAAGTCTTGATTTTCCACTTACAGTCAGCCAAATTGACAATATGAGTAATGTTTATTCGATTTTTTGTAAAAATGAATTTATTGGGATTATTCAGAAAATACGTGAAGAAACGGAGAATGTTCATATTGGACGGTTTTTGATTAATCCTGAGCTTACTGGAAAAGGGCTTGGAAAAAGGGCTTTGATAGAGTTTATAAATTTAATTTTTCAAGATGAGGACGGGAATTCGATTACGTTAAATGTGTTCGATTATAATGCGGGGGCAAAGAAATTGTATGAGAAAGTTGGATTTGAAGTTGTGAATGTTACTGAAAATCCGATGAAAAAGTATATGATGATTATGAAAAAAGATGAAAAATAGGAGAAAATAATGATAGAAAAAAAAATATATTATGTCTGGATTGGAAATGCCAAAAAACCAGATATTTTTTATAAATGTCTGAAATCGTGGAAGAAAAATCTGCCTGATTTTGAAATAATAGAGATAAATGAGAAAAATTTTGATATGGAAAAACATCTTGCGAAAAATAGATTTTTTCGTGAATGTTACGAAAGAAGGCTTTGGGCGTATGTTTCGGATTATATGAGAGTGCATTTTATGTATGAAAATTCTGGAATTTATGTGGATACGGATATGGAAATAATTAAAGATTTGACACCGATTTTGGAAGGAAAAGATGAATTTTCTAAAAATGGGAAGATGAATTTTTTTATTGGCTATGAAGATGAAAAACACATAAGTGTTGGGATTTTTGGGACAACTAAGCATAATGAAGTGTTAAAGGACATTAAAGATTTTTACGAGAATGACATTTGGAAAAAGCCGATTTGGACGATTCCTAAAATTTTTACGTGTACTTTTGAGAAAAAATATAATTTGAGCGAGAAAAGGGAAAATGTTTTGAAAAATAGGGAAATAGTTGTTTTTCCGAAAGAATATTTTTATCCTTATGGATTTAAGGAAATTTATTCTGATGATTGCATAAAACCTGAAACATACGGAATTCATTGGTGGAATGACAGCTGGAGCAGTTTAAAGGCTAGATTGTTTTTGGAAACGAAGCATTTGAGTGGGATAAAAAAACTGGTTAAAAAGATGAGGATAATTGCGAGATATTATTTGAAGGAAAAGAGATAAAAATAAGGATTATTTAGATAGAAATAAAAAAGTAAAAATAAAAAGGTTTGGTAGATACTAAAAAAAGTGATATAATTGAATGAAAAATTTGAAATAACAGATGAAATTTGTAGGAGAGAAGCTGTTATTTTGAGAAAATAAAGAAGGATTAGGAGAAATATTGGAAAAATGAATAATTTAAAAAAAATATTGTTGTCGCTTATGATTTTTGGGGCAACTGTTAGCTGGGCGAAGGAATTTAAGATAATGACATATAATATTTATGGGGGAAGACTTACTAATGGTCAAAAACTAGGTGAAAGCATTAAGCCGTATGAGCCTGATTTTGTATCACTTCAGGAAGTTGACAAGTTTACGAAAAGAAGTAATTTTCGTGATATAACTTCTGATATTGCAAAAGTTCTTGGTTATGATTATTATTTCTTTAAGAAATCAAGAGATTATGATGGTGGAGAATATGGAATTTCATTTATTTCAAAATATCCGCTTGAGAAAATATATACTTATGAATTGCCATCGGAAGGAGTAGAAAGAAGACAGCTTGTAGTTGCAGAGCTTTCTAAAAAAACTTTTGGGAAAAAGGTGCTGGTTATGAATACACATTTGGACTTTAAACAGCATATAAAACCTGAAGAAATGGAATCGCTGGACTTACTTACAAAATTTTTTGACAAGGATGATATAAAATTTTTGAGTGGAGATTTTAATTTTTTGCCAACGACAAAATATTATGAAGAAATTACAAAAGACTGGAGAGATACTTACATGGAATCCAATGCTAGTGGTGTAAGAACGCTTTCAGATCCACGTATTGACTATATTTTTGGTAGCCAGTCGAAAAAATGGAAGGTAAAATCAAGCTATTTTATTAATGATGCAACGCAGGACTGGACAAAACTGTCGGATCATCTTCCGTATATGACAATTTTAGATATAAAATAAAAGAAGAAGGAGATGTAAAGTATGAAAATTTCCCTTGTAATGCCAACAATAAATGTTACAACAGAATTGGATTTGTTTCTAAAAAGCCTGAAGGCACAGACTTATAAAGATTTTGAGCTAATTGTAGTGGATCAGAATGAAGGAAATGAAGTTTTTGAAATTGTGAAAGACTACGAAGAGGACTTTAAAATAAAATATGTAAAAAGTGATGAAAAAGGGTTAAGCCTAAATAGAAATAGAGGACTTATCTTGATGAAAGGCGAAATTGTGGGATTTCCTGACGATGATTGTGAATATAGTCCCGATACACTTGAAAAAGTTGTAGAATTTTTTGAAAGAAAAAAGAATTATCGAATTTACTCGTGCCGTACACTTGAACGTGGGAAAAACTATGGAACAGGTGTTATGGAGAAAAAAGACACGGAAATAACGAAGGATAGTGTCGATACGACTGTGAAATCTATAACATTTTTTGTAAATTATGGCAAGGATGACATCATTTTATTTGATGAAAATTTAGGAGTTGGTGCAACTTTTGGAAGTGGAGAAGAAACAGACTATGTGCTGACATTGCTTCACAAAGGTTACAAGGGAAGATATTTTGCAAATGATATAATTTACCATCCAGCTAAAAAGGGAAATTATAATGATTTGGAACGTGCCTATAAATATGCTCTAGGTTTTGGAGCATTGGTAAAAAAGGAAGTAAAGGGTAGAAAAAACAAATTTTACATTCTGAAATACTGGAAACGGCAGTTTAGAAGTTTTGTTGGAATGATTGTTACAAGAAATAAAAGGTATCATAGGGTTGTGATGAAGGGTAGAAAAATTGGATATACAAAATATAAAATTTAGGAGAAAAATATGGATAAGATAAAATGCTTGATAAATATGATAATAGCTTATCTCATTTATCCATTTAACAAAGGGAAATTTAAAAATAGAAATATTTGGCTTGTGGGTGGAAACGCAGGAGAGCTTTTTGTGGATAATGGACGTGCGATGTATGAGTATTTACGGTCAAGACAGCAGGAAGAAGTGTACTGGGTAATAAACAGAAATGCCAAGATTGCAAAAAAAATTCCAGGAGAAAAATTGATAAAAGGAAGTGTAAAAAGCTATCTGTATTTTATGAATGCAAAAGTTGCATTATTTTCTCACTCAATTTCTGCGGATATTGTCCCATACCTGTTTGTAGTGCCATTAATAAATAAATTTCATAAAAAAGTATTCAAAGTATTCCTAAATCATGGAACAGTAGGTTTTAAAGTCCGACAGGCAATAAATCCAAAAACAGCAAAAGTAGCAGAAGCACTTGTAAAATCGTATGATTTAAATATTTGCGATTCAGAATTTGAAAAAAAAGTAAAAACAGAAACTTGGTGGGAAGTGCCAAAGGGAACAGCAGTTATAACAGGCTACCCAAGATACGATAAATTATACAATCTAAAAATTATGGAAAAACAAATATTCTTTATGCCGACATGGCGAAACTGGCTAAAGTCAGAAAACTCAGAAAACCAGAAATTTGAAGATACAAAATATTTCCAAAATATTGCAAATTTAATTACAGACAAGAAATTAAATAACTATTTGGAAAAAAATGATATTAAATTAAATATTTACATTCATCAATTAATGCAGGATTATCTAAAAAACTTTGGAAATATAAAACTTGGAAAAAATATAAGAATACTTCCAAAAGAAGTAAATATAACCGAAGAACTGCAAAAATCAAAATTATTAATAACAGACTATTCAAGCGTAGCCTACGATTTTTACTATCTAAACAAGCCAATTATCTTCTTCCAGTTTGATAAACGTGAATATGAAGAAAAAGTCGGTTCTTACGTAGACTTAGATAAAGATTTATTTGGAAAACAAGCCAAAACTGTAGAAAAATGTGTTAAAGAAATCATCGAAATCTCCGAAAATAATTTTCATTATGATAAGGAAATGAAGCAAAAGTCTGATAAGTTGAGAGAAAAGTTTTTGAAGTATGTGGATAAAGGAAATTGTAAAAGAGTTTACGATGAAATTTTAAAAAGAATAAACTGATTATATTTTTGATATCTATTTTAGATTATTTTTATTAACAATAGTTTTTTCTTTTATAATTTTAATCTTTTCTAACGTAAGGGCATCAGACGCCATGCCCTTACAACCCCGCTTACCGCAAAATTTTCTTATAAAAGAAAAATAGAACTCGCTTTTGAATAAAAATTATTTTATACCTAAATAAATATGTATAATTAAAAAATATTTCAAAAGCTCAAACAGCTATTTTTCTTCTAACGAAATTTTGCTCGAAAATCTTTTAATTAGAATAGTTGTTATAACTAAATTAAAATTGTCGTGATTTTTTGGAAATTAAATCGATTGTTTGAGCGAAGTTTTACGTAGCGAGTTTCGATTTTGTTTTCAAAAAATGCTTAGACGAGCGGGGATTAGTGCGTAGCACTTTCGCCAAAATCTTCAGATATTATAATTTGAAGAAATTGAAATAACTAATATTGCGAAATAAAAGGGGATGGCGATTGATCCCCTTTACGTATAGAAAAAGAAAAAACATATAAAATATAGAAAAAATGTTTATTAACAAAAATTTATTTTATATAATTTAATAAGAAATAAGCAGGGGATAATTTTTATTAATTTTTTAAAAAATTGAAAAAGAAAATAAACTATGATAAAATTTAAAGATAAAAAAATAAAGAGAACAGAGGTAAAATAACGATGGCAGATACACCGCTTATGAAGCAATATAAGGAGATAAAATCAAATTTTGAGGATTCTATATTGTTTTTTAGATTGGGTGATTTTTATGAGATGTTTTTTGAGGATGCGGTGAAGGCGTCACGAGAGCTGGGGCTTACGCTTACTTCGAGAAATAAGGAGAAGAATATGGATGTACCGCTTGCGGGAGTTCCGTTTCATTCGGCAGATTCATATATAACAAAACTTGTTTCAAAAGGGTATAAAGTTGCGATTTGTGAACAGACAGAAGATCCGAAGATGGCAAAGGGAATTGTGAAAAGGGAAGTTGTGAAGATTATAACGCCAGGGACAGTTGTAGATGTGGAAGCACTTGATGCGAAGAGCAATAATTACTTGATGAGTATTTTGAAAGTTGAGAATAAACTTGGAATTGCGTATATTGATATAACAACTGGAGAGTTTAAGGTAACGGAAGTTGAAAAGGATGATGATTTTGTAAAATTATTTAACGAGATTAATAAGATTGAGCCTAAGGAAGTGCTTGTTACAGAGGATTTTTACGTGGAAATAAAGGAAAAGTTAGATGATTTTTTACAAAAGAATGATTCGGTTGTAACTTTTGTGAATAAGGTTCGGGACAGTGCAAAGTATCTTATGGATTATTTTGAGATTGTGTCGCTGGAAAGTTATGGGATTAAGGATAAAAAAGCGATAATTGGAGCTGCAGCCATGGCACTTGATTATTCAGCTGCTATGCAGGTTGAGCATGAGCTGACTGTGGAAAAAATTGAGTTTGTGAATATTTCCAATTATGCTGAAATAAATGCGATTACAAGCAGAAACTTGGAACTATTGAAAAATCAGAGGGAAAAAACTGTTTACGGCTCGCTTTTGTGGGTGCTGGACGAATGTAAAACTTCGATGGGAACACGGCTTTTAAAAAGATTTATAAACAATCCACTTTTAAATGTTGATAAAATAAGAAAAAGACAGGAAGATGTACAGTATTTTATTGATAATATCTTAATTCGTGAAGACTTGAGGGAAAAACTTGAGGATATTTACGATTTAGAGCGGCTTTTGGGGAAAATAATCTTTGGAAGTGAAAATGGAAAAGATTTGACGGCATTGAAAAAAACGATAAAATCGGCTGTTGAAATAATGAAAATTTTGGAAAATACTGATTTTTTTAGGAATATTGATGCAAATATTTTGTTTGAGTGTTATAAAATAATTGACGACAGTATAAATGAAGATGCACCATTTTCAGTGCGTGAAGGAGGTATTATAAAATCTGGATACAATGAGGAACTGGATGAAATAAGGAATATTATGAATTCTGGGAAGGACTTTTTGCTGGATATTGAACAGCGTGAAAGGGAAGCAACTGGAATTCGAAATATGAAAATAAAATTTAACAAGGTTTTTGGTTATTTTATTGAAATTACAAAAGCAAATCTGGATATGGTGCCAGAACATTACATAAGAAAACAGACTCTTTCAAACTCAGAGAGGTACATTACGCCTGAACTGAAAAAATATGAGGATACAATAATAAATTCTAAAGCAAAAATTGAAGATTTGGAATACCATTTGTTTAAGGAAATTAGCGAAAAACTTAAGGAACATCGGAAAATTTTGTCAGAGCTTGCAGAAAGGCTGGCATACATTGATGTAATGGTATCTTTTGCTGTAAGTGCCATTGAAAATGATTACGCAAAACCTGAAATGAATGAGGAATATGCTTTTGAGATTGAAGGCGGAAGGCATCCAGTTGTGGAAAAGCTGATTGGAAGGACGGATTATGTTTCAAATGATACAGTCTTTACTGAAAAGGAAAGTTTTGTTGTGCTGACAGGGCCTAATATGTCGGGAAAATCAACGTATATGAAGCAAATCGCATTAATTTCCATAATGGCTCAGATTGGTTCTTTTGTTCCTGCTAAAAAAGCAAATTTATCAGTTATAGACAAATATTTGACACGAATTGGGGCTTCTGATGATATTTTGACAGGGCAAAGTACATTTATGGTCGAAATGAGTGAAGTTTCCAATATTCTAAACAATTCGACTGAAAAAAGTCTGATAATACTTGATGAAGTTGGACGTGGAACTTCCACAACCGATGGAGTTTCCATAGCGACTGCCATTTCAATGTACATTCACGATAAAATTGGCGCTAAGACAGTTTTTGCAACCCATTATCACGAACTAACTGATCTGGAAAATAAATTTGCACATATTGTAAATTATCGGATAGAAGTGGATGAAAAGCAGGGAAAAGTAATGTTTTTACGAAATATTGTAAAAGGTGGGGCTGATAAGTCGTATGGTATTGAAGTGGCAAAACTGGCTGGACTTCCTAAGGAAATATTGATTGAAAGCAAGAAAATATTGAAACGGCTGGAGCAAAAAAAGGAATTGATTGAAAGAACCGTAGATGTTCACCAGCTTTCACTTTTTGGAGGAAATTCAGAGTTAGAGAATGATTTTCAAGAATTTGAAAATGAAAGTGCAAATGATTTTGAAAATACTGAAAGTAATCAATTTTATACGGAAAAATTAGTACAGGTTGAAGAAGAAAAGGAAAGTTTGTTAGAAATTGTGAATAAAATAGAAAATTATGATGTGAATAATGTTACACCGATGGATGCTATAAAATTTTTGTTTGAATTAAAGCAAGAAATCAAAAAAGAGAATTAAAATTGGTAAAATAGGAGAAAAATAATGTGGAAAAAAATAGCTTATGGAGGACTTGTATTAATACTGATATATTTTATATATGCGGTATTCTTTAAAAAAATTCCGGCACCGCTTGAACAGATGCAAAAGGATATGAAAGCAAAAAAAGTTGTGTACAGATTAAAAGATGATGCGATTATTTATGCAGATGAGCAAATTGGTTCTGAAGGAGACGAAGTTATCAAGTTCAAAAATGTAATAGTAGATTTGGTAAAGAAACAGATGATAATTTCTGGAAAAGAAGGCGAAGTGAACACTAAAACATCTGATGTTACATTGATGAAAAAAGTCGTTGGAACAACGAAGGACAAAAAATGGGAAATTTATACAGAACGTGTAGAATACAAGAAACAAGGCGATTTATTAATTTCACCAGTAAGGACAAAACTTATAAATACTGTTGATGATACAGTTTCTGAAGCAGATAGAGTTGAAACAACAACAAAATTCGAAACAATTGTAGCAATTGGAAATGCAAGTTATAATAACAAGAAAGATAAAAAGACTTTGACAGCAGACAAAATTACATATCATGATCCAACAAAAGTGTCAGATGCAGAAGGTCATGTAATTTACAAAGAAGAACAGACAAAAAGAGAACTCCGTGCTAACAAAATGCGTTATGATGATATAAACAAAATTGGAAATGCAGAAGGAAATGTAATTTATACAGATCCTGAAAATAAATTAACAGGAAATAAAGTTGACTATTATATGAAGGATGAGCGTATAGATGGGCAGGGGAATATTGTCTATACTGGTAAAAATAGTGTGATTTCGGCAGACACAGCTTCATATTTTGTAAAGAAAAAACAGGTTGATGGAAGAGGACATGTAAAATATACAAGTCCAACGTTAATAGTAACAGGAGATCACGTATTTTACGATGAAATTGCCAGAATATTAAATGGTGATGGAAATGGTACATATAACTATTTGCCAAGAAAAACAACAGGAACATATAGAAGTGGAGTTTATGATTTAAAAACCGAAACACTTACAACGAATGACTACTATACTGCAAATTATGATGACTATAAAATGGATGGAACGGGACTTATATACGTCTTCCCAACTGGAGATGCCACAATGAACGGACCATTTAACGTTAAAAAGCAAAACTTTAATGTACATGGTGCAAATGGGACAATGAACACAATTTCAAAAGATATTTTTGCCAATAAAATGGAAATGACAAGTGTTCAAGGAGATAGAATTACATCTGACACAGGACGTGGAAGTTTTGAGAAAAAGGAATTTAGGTTTGATGGGCATGTTAAAGGTAAAATTCGTGGAAATGTAAAAGATCTTGTAAATGACCCAAGACCGCTTGTAGAATCAGAAGCAGTAAACTTCATAGGAAATACTGCCAAAGTTTATTTCGTTTCACATAAAAATGGAAGTAATATGAGTATTACACGTAGTGAAATTAAGGAAAATGTGCATATGACTTATAAAGACATTACTCTTGATTCACAATATAATGAAATGGATTCTGGAAGAAACCTTATTCTTGCAAGGGACAAGGTTATGGTTGACTTTAAGAATAATACAAAGATGACAGCGAATTATCTTTATATGGATATGAACAAGCAGGAAGGGTATGCCAGAAACAATGTAAAAATTGTAAGTACATTGCCGCAGTTCAGAGCGATTAATACAAGTGCAGATAAGGCTACAATTTATTTGAAAGATAAAAAAATAAAATTAAATGGAAATGTAGTGACTTATCAAGGGAAAACGCAAATTTCATCTAAAAGTGCAATTTACGATATGGATAAGAGAATCCTTGAAAACGAAGGAAATATTCAGATGCAATATGAAATTCAGAATAACGAGGAACAAGGACGGTCAGATCCTAAAAATGCAGCGGCAACTCAGGAAGTAATAGGCAAATTGTCAATTCCTGAAGGAGAGGTCAGTACAAGAGGAGGAATTAACTTGCCAAAATCAATGACAGCTTCAAATGGAGTTCCAGTTACAATAAAATGGCGTTCTTCAAATTCAAGCCTGTTTTCAGTATCTGGAAGAATTAACAAGCAATTTTATGGTGGAGGAACAAAAGGAGTAACTTTGACTGCAATAGCTAAAGCTGGTGTAGATACAGCTGAAAGAACCTTTAACGTGAGTGTTCCGACAGAATCAGCACATGAAATGCTTGTTAGAGCCGCAAAAAATATTTATGTTCCAGAAGATGGCGGCAATTTACCTTCGTCAGTAAGAGTAAATGTGAACAAGGGAACAATAGATGTGCCAATTTCTTGGAGCAAAAATGGAGATAGAAATGTTGCAACATTAAGATACGGTGGTGCTTCTTATCAGAAACAGTTTTAGATAAATAAGAAAAGTGGGTAGGAAATATACTCACTTTTCTTTAATATAAAAAAAATATAAAAAATTATAAAAAGAAAGGATGCATTAAATAGTATGGATATGAAAGAATTACAAGAAAAATTGACAGAAAAAAAATTAAATATTTTTCAGCAAATAAAATATACTTTTTTTGTTTTTAAAAGTTTAATTTTCGACAGAAATGGTGTGTGGTGGATATTATTTTTCTTTTTAATAGATTGTATTAAAATTATAGGAGTATATCTTTTTCAGAATACTTCACTTTCTCCTATGTTAAATTTATTTTCGATTTTTAACTTTTGTTATTATTTGGTACTTTTTTTGTTTTATCAAAAAATAATTTTTAAAATAGAGGAGAAAAATTATTTAAGACTAGGACAGTCAGCTTCAAAATTTTTCTTTTTATATTTTATATACTATATAGCTAGTTATATTGGAGAGTCTTTTTTTCCTTATCTGACATTTTTTGATGAACTTCTCTTAGTTTTTCTTGCAATATATTGGATAGCGATGGTAATTTTTTGGTTGTATATGTTTTATTTTATTCCATTATTTTCTGCAAGACCGTTTAATTTAAAGGAATCTTGGGATTATAATTTACATTTGATGAAAAGAAACTGGCTAAAAATAATATTTTTCGTTATTACATATCTAATTTTTATTTTTTTTACTACAGAAAGTTTTTTAGGTTTAACATACCCAATGTTAGAAAGATTAAATGTTGTATATTTATTTTTTAGTACAATATTTGGTACAGTTTTTTTTGAATTTTTTGGAACTTTTATATTGATATTGTTTGTAATTTTACAGTGTATAATATATTTGAATGTGGAATATATGGATAGAAGGATAAAATAATAATCTGACTTTTTGCAAATTTTAAAAAAAAGTAGAAAAAAAAGCAAAAATGATTTATAATATAGCGAAGTGGTAACTTTCGATAAGTAAAGTTATTTGAATGATAATTTTAAAATAGGAGAAGATATGGCTAGAAAAATTAGTATAGAAGCCGATAGCTTGAAAAAGATATATAAAAACAGGGAAGTTGTGAAAAGTGTGAGTCTGTCAATGGAAAAGGGCGAGGTTGTAGGACTTCTTGGACCTAATGGAGCGGGAAAGACAACTACCTTTTATATGATTACAGGTATTGTAAGACCAAATCATGGAAGAGTAATGTACAATGGAGAGGAAATTACAACGTTGCCTATGTACAAGAGAGCTAGGCTTGGACTTGGATATTTGCCTCAGGAGGCTTCTGTTTTTAGAAACTTGACTGTGGAGGAAAATATTGTATCGGTTCTTGAAATGCGAGGAGTTAATAAGAAAGAAAGAATTGCCACAATGGAAAATCTTATCGAGGAATTTAAATTGTCTCATGTAGCAAAAAGTTTGGGATATGCACTTTCTGGAGGGGAACGTAGACGTGTGGAGATCGCTAGAACTATTTCTACAAATCCAGACTTTATATTGCTTGATGAGCCTTTTGCAGGAGTAGATCCGATTGCAGTTGAGGATATTCAAAATATAATAATGCAGTTAAAGGAACGTGGGCTTGGAATATTGATTACCGATCATAATGTGCGTGAAACATTGAGAATTACGGAAAGAGCCTATATAATGGCGGAAGGTACAATTCTGATTGCAGGAACAGGACAGCAGATTGCAAATGATGAGACAGCTAGAAGAGTGTATCTAGGGGATAACTTCAAACTTGATTAGAGAGGATGATTTTTTTGAAAAATATGATTTTAACATCGTCTTTATACGAAAGTATAGAACTTGTAAAAAAATTTTTAGATAAAAATACTGAAAGTAAAAAAATACTATTTATTCCAACAGCGACTAACGTAGACGAATACAAAAAATATATACATCTTACTCAAAAGGCATTTGAAGATTTTGGTTATGAAGTGGAAAATTTTGATATTTCTATTTTTTCAGAAGAAATTGCAAAAGAAAAATTGTCAGAAGCGAAGACAGTTTTTATTTCTGGTGGAAATACTTTCTATTTATTACAAGAATTAAAAAGAAAAAATTTAACATCTTATTTAAAGGAAAGAATAGAAAATGGACTGCTCTATATTGGAGAATCAGCAGGTTCAGTAATAGCGGCTCCTAACATAGAGTACGCCTCTATAGTGGATGACAAGACTTTGGCAACAGAATTAGATGATTATACAGGATTAGATTTAGTAGATTTTTACATAGTTCCTCATTTTGAGGAAGAGCCTTTTGTGGAAGGTTCTAGAAATACAGTTGAACTGTATAAAGATAAATTGGATTTGAAATTGATTAATAATAAGGAAGCAATATTGGTTGAAAATAATAATTTTACAATAATAAAATAAAGATACAATAGGAAAGGAGCGGGATTGTTTCAACAATCTCAAACAAATAATGACAGGAAATGAAATAAGAAAAAGTTTTGTAGATTTTTTTAAATCAAAAGAGCATAAGCATTTTGAAAGTGCATCGCTTATACCAGACGATAAGAGCTTATTGCTGACTGTAGCAGGGATGGTACCGTTTAAGCCATTTTTCTTAGGGGAAAAGGAGGCTCCGTTTAAAAGAATTACTACTTATCAAAAATGTATTAGAACTAATGACTTGGAAAATGTAGGAAGAACGCCTAGACATCATACATTTTTTGAAATGTTGGGAAATTTCTCATTTGGAGATTATTTTAAAAAGGAAGCTATTGAATGGTCTTGGGAGTATATAACGAAAGTTTTGAAACTGGAAGAGGACAGACTTTGGGTGTCTGTGTATAAAACAGATGATGAGGCTTATGAAATCTGGAACAAGGAAATTGGAGTGCCGGCAGAAAGAATTGTTAGGCTTGGAGAAGAGGACAACTGGTGGGCGGCAGGACCTGTGGGATCTTGCGGGCCTTGCAGCGAGATTTATTATGATACTCAGAATATGGGGAAAAATAATGAAGAAGCTGACAGAAAGCCAGGAGATGATGGAGATAGATTTTTAGAAATCTGGAATTTGGTATTTACTGAATGGAACAGGCTTGAAGACGGTTCTCTTGTGCCGCTTCCAGAAAAAAATATTGATACAGGGGCAGGACTTGAGAGAATTGCTTCAGTTGTACAAAACAAGGATAACAACTTTGATACTGATTTATTTACAAATATTACAAAAGGGATAAAATCTGTACTTGAAATTCAAGGAAATGAAAGCGAGGAAGCAGTAAAAATTATTGCCGATCACGTTAGAGCCTCAGTATTTTTGATTGGAGATGGAGTGTTACCATCAAACGAAGGGCGTGGATATATTTTAAGAAAAATTATAAGACGTGCTTTTGGAGCCGGAAGTTCTGCAAAACAGAAGGTTTTTGAAAAAGAGGATATATTTCTTTACAAATTAGTGCCTTACGTTCTTGAAACAATGAATGAAGCATACCCAGAATTAGCTGAAAAGCAGGAATATATCGAAAAAGTTATAAGACTGGAAGAAGAAAGATTTGCAACAACTTTGAAAAATGGAACTGAAATGCTGGAAGAAGAAATTCAGAAATTAAAAGCAGAAAATCAGAAGGAATTACCAGCTGAACTGACTTTCAAACTGTATGACACTTTTGGATTCCCGTTTGAACTTACAAAATTAATCTTGGAAAATCAAGGATTTGAAGCATCAGAAGAAGAATTTGAGAAAAAACTGGCAGAACAGGTACAGCGTTCGAAGGACAGCAGAACAACAATTTCTGATATGATAAAAGATGAATTTATAGATGAATTTTTTGAAAAACATGGGAAAACAGAATTTACTGGATATTTACAAAATTTTGAGGAAAAAAGCACGCTTTTACATATTGCCAAAAGTGAAGGAATTTCAGGATATGAGATGATTTTTGACAAAACTCCGTTTTATGCTGAATCTGGAGGACAAGTTGCTGATACGGGAATTATTACTTCTGGAGAATTTGAAGGAAGAGTTGTAAATGTGGTTAAAAAACACGATGTCTTTATTCATCAGGTTGAAATCACAAGGGGAATTGCTCCAGCTGTAGGTGTAGAGGTGAAAATGCAAATTGATGTAAACCGTAGAAAAGATATTCAGAGAAATCATACAGCTACACATATTTTACACAAAGTTTTAAGAGAAAATCTAGGAACACATGTAGAGCAGTCTGGATCGCTTGTGGATGATGAAAAATTAAGATTTGACTTTTCACATTACGAAGCAATCAGTCCAGAAATGATTGAAAAAATTGAAAAAGGTGTAAATGACATTATTTTATCAAATTTACAAGTAAAAATAAATTATGAAAATATTGAAGATGCAAAAGCAAGAGGAGCGATGGCATTATTTTCAGACAAATATGGAGATATAGTTCGTGTTGTGGAAATTGACGGATATTCAATTGAACTTTGTGGGGGAACACACGTTAAATCAACTGGAGAAATAGGATTATTCAATATCGAGTCTGAAAGTGGAATTGCTTCAGGAACACGTAGAATTACAGCTACAACTGGATATAAAAGTCTAAATTATGTGAATAGGCTTGAAGATAAAATAAAGGAAATATCTGATATTTTTAGAACAGACGAAAAAAATGTTGTCGATATTATCGAAAAATATATTGGAGATATGAGAGCGGCAGTAAAAGTGCATGAGGAAATGCAAACAAAACTTGTAAAATATGAAATCAATGAAATGCTTGAAAATGTTGAAGCAGTAAATGGTGTGAAAGTACTAAAATCTTCATTTGAAGATAAAAATGTTGATGAACTGAAAGAGATTGTAGACAGAGGAAAAGAAAAAATGCAGTCTGGAATCATCATTTTGGGAACAAATAACAATGGAAAGGCAGTTTTTGTAGTTGGAGTTACAAAAGACTTGATTTCAAAAGTGAAAGCTGGAGAAATAGTAAAAGTTGCAGCGCAGGTTGCTGGAGGGAACGGTGGAGGACGTCCTGACTTTGCACAGGCTGGTGGAAAAGATGGAAGTGCTGTAAAAGAAGCTGTTGAAAAAGCATTTGAATTTGTAACTGAAAAATTATAGTGAATCTACTTTATAACCATACAGGTTTAGATTTGTACTAAAACAGATATTATTTAGTAAGGGGGTAATCCCCCTTACAAGACAATCTAAAATTATATTTTATTAAGTCTATAAAATGTTAAATTGTTTAAGAAATGAGAAATAAAAAATGAAAAAATTTATTGGATTGGATGTGGGAGATGTCAGAATTGGAGTTGCAAAATGCGACCCTTTGGGAATTCTTGCGACTGCTCTTGAAGTGATTGACAGAACAAAGACAAATCCTGTTGAAAGAATAAAGGAAATACTAGATGATGAAGGCACAAAAAAAGTTGTTGTGGGAATGCCAAAGAGCCTTGATGGTACGAAAAAACGTCAGGTGGAAAAAGTAGAGGAATTTGTGGAAGAGTTGAAAAAGAGTATTCCAAATATTCAGATTATCTTTGTGGATGAGCGTTACACAACAACAGAGGCTGAGCATTATCTAAAAAACTATTCCAAAAAGAATGGAAAAGAACGTAGAAAAGTAGTAGATATGGTTGCAGCGTCAATAATTTTGCAAAAATATCTTGATACATTGTCTTAAAAAGTCTAAATGTAAAATTTTTAATACTATAAAAGTTGATGTATTTTAAAATAAGCAAAATTTCATTAAAAGAAAAATAGGTGTTTGAGCTTTTGGAATAAATTTTGAAATGTATTTAATTATTTATATTAAAAATAATTAAAATTGAAAAGCGAGTTCTATTTTTCTTTTATAAGAAAGTTTTGCGTAAAGCCGGGATGCAAGGACATGGCGTTTGATGTCCTTGCTTAAATAAAACTTAAAAAGTAATAAAAATATATTTATTTTAAAATATATTAAACATATTTATAAGAATAGATATTTAAATAAAAAAAGAAAGGATGAAAAAATGCAAAATAAAAAATCACATTATATTTGGTTACTTTTAGTAATTTTTGTTCCAGCTCTTATTTTGTACTTTAATAAAGTAAAACTGGGACTTGATTTACGTGGTGGAACATCAGTTGTATTACAGGCACAGGGGAAAATAGAGGCTGATACAATGAGTAAAGTTAGAAATATTATTGAAAGACGGGTAAATAGCATTGGAGTTGCTGAACCTGTTATTCAGCTTAGCGGAAATGATAAACTGATAGTGGAGCTTGCGGGGATAAAAGATCCTCAAAAGGCTATTGAACTGATTGGTACGACAGCAAAACTTGAGTTTAGAATAAAAAATAAGGATGGTTCTTACGGGCCTGTTTTATTGGAAGGTTCTGCATTAAAGACAGCAGGAGTTTCTAGAGATCAGGTTGGGATGCCTTCTGTAAGTTTTGAATTAAATTCACAAGGAGCAAATACTTTTGCTAAGATTACAAGGGAGAATATAGGAAAACAGCTGGCAATAATGCTTGATAACAAAGAACAGTCAGCACCTACAATTAACAGTGAAATTAACGGAGGAAGTGGAATTATAACTGGAAGATTTTCAATCGAAGAAGCCAATAATCTAGCAAATCTGTTAAAATCAGGGGCATTGCCTGTGGAAATTAAAATTGTTGAAAATAGAACGGTTGGAGCAACACTTGGAGTAGATTCTATAAGACAGACTGGAATAGCTGGGCTGATTGCCTTAGGTGTAATTTCAGTATTTATGATTGCTATTTATAAAATACCGGGAATTGTTGCGGATATTGCGCTTTTAATAAATGGAGTTCTAGTTTTAGGACTGCTTAGCGGTATTGGTGCGGCTTTGACGCTTCCTGGGATTGCAGGATTTATCCTTACACTTGGTATGGCAGTTGATTCAAATGTAATTACTTATGAGAGAATAAAGGAAGAATTACGGCTTGGAGAATCGCTTCACGATGCGGTTGAAAGAGGTTATGAAAATGCTTTTCCTGCCATAATTGATGGAAATATAACAACATTACTTGTGGCAGCGGTATTGTTCTTTCTTGGAACTGGTCCGATTAAAGGATTTGCTGTAACATTGTCGCTTGGGGTAGTGGCTACTGTAATTACAGGAGTATTTGTTTCAAAAGTAATATTAAAGTTATTTATAAAAATATTTAATATAAAAAGAGAGCAGTTGTTCTGGAAAGGAGCTTTGAATGAAGATTAATTTAAAAGTAATAGAGCGTAGAAAACTTTATTTGGGAATTTCGGCAGTAATGGTTATAGTTTCGCTAGTTTCATTATTTGCAATAAAGTTAAATCTTGGTGTAGATTTTAAAGGTGGAGAATTAATTCAGTTAAAATATGAGAAAAAAATTGACCAGAATGCAGTAAACAGTACATTAAGTGGTTTAGTTGGAGAAATACCACAAATGAAAGCTAAAAGAGTGCAATTTTCAGACACAGATAATACTGTTATTATAAGAACTGAACAATTAAAAGATACACAAAAAGCAAAAGTAATGTCAGAATTGAGCCAAAAAACTGGGAAATATGAAGTTGTGAAAAATGAAACTGTAGGTGCCGTAATTGGTAAGGAATTAACATCTAATGCAATTCAGGCATTGTTAATTGGAAGTATTTTGATTATTATTTATATTACAGTAAGATTTGAATTTATTTATGCGGTAGCGGGAATTGTGGCATTAATTCATGATGTTATTATTGCCTTTGGAGTTATTGCAATGCTTAAATATGAGATAGATACACCGTTTATTGCTGCAATTCTTACAATTTTAGGATATTCGATTAACGATACGATTGTTGTATTTGACAGGATTCGTGAAAATATTAAAAGAAATAGAGAAGGTAGAAATAAAGTTACATTATCATTTGGAGAAGTGATAGAAAAATCCATAAACCAAGTTTTTACAAGATCAATTTACACATCATTAACTACGTTGTTTTCTGTAATTGTACTTCTTATTCTTGGTGGAAGCACATTAAAAACATTTAGTATGACTTTATTTATAGGAATGCTTGTTGGAACTTATTCATCAGTGTTTGTAGCAAGTCCTTTGGTTTATATAATGAAAAAAGGTAAAAATGAGCCAAAAGCTAAAGATGTTATAAAAAGCTCTGGTAAAACAGTAAACGGGTATGATGAAAGAGATAAAGTTTTAGTTTAATTAAAAAAGTCGATTTGATGATGCGGATAAAGAAATAAAATGATAAGTTTAGAAGGTGAATTGAAAAATGCGATGCTGGGCAGAAATAAATATAAATAATTTATATAGCAATATTGATGAAATTGAAAAAATTGCGGCAAAAGATAAGATAATAGCAGTTATAAAGGCAGATGCCTATGGACATGGGATGCTTGAAATATGCGATGCTTTGATAAAAAAGGGAATAAAGAACTTCGCAGTTGCGACGAGTGACGAAGCGCTTAAAATTAAGGAGCTTCACAATGATATTACTGTGCTTATACTGGGTCCTGTGGAAAATGAATACATGGATTTAATTGCTGATAAAAATATTTATTTTATGGTGACAGATTTTGAAGAAATAGAATATTTGGAAAAAACTGGGAAACAAAAAGGGAAAACTACAGATGTATTTATAAAGATAGATACGGGAATGGGACGTGTAGGCTTTCAGGAAAGTGAAGTCGAAGATTTGAATAAAACCTTAAAAAATTCTAGCCATATTAATCCAATAGGAATTTTCTCGCATTTTTCATCATCTGATAGCGACAAAGACTATACAAAATTGCAGGAAAGCAAATTTAAAGCAATGTGTGAAAAAATATCAAGTGGGATACCATCAATAAAATACAGACATCTACACAATAGCTTTGGAACTTTGAAGTTTCAAGACAGCATAGAAGATTTTGTAAGAGTGGGAATTATACTTTATGGAGGAGTTACAGATGAGGAAACAGCTCCATATAGATTTAAGCCAGTAATGTCTCTTTTTGCAAAAATTAGCTATATAAAGACATTAAAGGAAGATAGTTTTATAAGTTATGGAAATACTTATAAAGGAAAAGCTGGAAAGACTTATGCTACAGTTTCTATCGGATATGCTGACGGAGTAAGACGTGATTTGTCAAATAAAGGTTATGTTTTTTATAGAGGGCATAAATGTGAAATTGTGGGACGTGTCTGCATGGATCAGCTTATAATTCTACTTCCTGAAAAATTGAAAAATGAGGCTAAAAAAGGCGATGTTGTAGAATTTTTTGGGGAAAATATAAGTGTTGTGGAAGTTGCTGATTTATGCGATACAATTTCGTATGAAATTATGTGTGGAATAAGTCAAAGAGTGCCTAGAATTTATGTAAAAAAATAGGGGTAAAAAAATGATATTAGATATTGGATTTATAGTGTTGTTAGTAATATTTATTATTCTTGGTTATAGAAGAGGATTTTCCTTGGAATTTTTTAATATGTTTAAGTATATTTTTATTATTTTTATAACAAACCATATTTATAAGTTCTTTTTGAACTCAAATAAAATCACACCAAGAAATCAGTTTAAAATATTTATTATTATGGTTTTAATCCAATGTATTGTCTATTCTGCCATTCTAATAATCAATCGAAAATTTTTACAAAGTATAAAAATGAAAAAATTTGATAGATTTTACGGGATGATTTTTGGTATAATGAAAATATTTTTTGTCGCAATCATTGCCTATATTATTGTAATTACAGGCTCTAAATCTAGTAAAAGAATAAAAGACATAAGAGACAAAAGTTTTTCTATACAGATTATGACAAAATATGCATTAAAATTTGCAGATTCTTTTCCAAACTTTATAAAAAGTGACGTTGAAGGATATGTTATAAGTAATAGGGAAAAACAAGTAATAGAGGATGTTCTGAGCAATTACAAAAACATGAAGCCAGATGAATTTGAAAAAAATAAAGTTATTAATTAAACTTCTTAAATTTTAAATTTATGTTGTTTTTATTTACTTAAATATTAAAGAAGTATAAATTTTAAAAGAAAAATAAAAAAGGAAATTGATAAAAATGAAAATAATTGACAGATATATTTACAATTCACTTATATTACCGTCGTTATTTGGAATAAGTATATTTACATTCATTATGATGTTAAATGTGGTAATGGAAGTTATGGAGCGATTGTTTGCAAGTGATTTGCCATTTATATCTATAATTGACTATTTGTTTTATGCTGTACCAGGGGTTCTTGTCCAAACAATTCCAATGGGAGCGTTTTTAGGAGTAATGCTTGTGTATGGTGGGCTTTCTGAAACTAATGAAATCGTTGCTATGGAAGGTTCTGGAATAGGACTTTTTAGAATAATTCGTCCAGCATTTATCTTTGGAGTTATACTTACTCTTATTGGACTTGGACTTGAGCTTTATGTAAATCCACGTGCTCTAAAGAATATAAATGCTCAGACAAAACAAGTTTTAGCTTCAAAGCCAAGTTCATTATCAGAAGAAAAAGTATTTTTAACAAACGAAGAAAAAGGATTTGGATTTTACATTGACGAAGTTAACAATGAAAAAGCTACAGCTAAAAACTTTTTGATTATAAATAAACGTGGAGATAATCCTTATCCAATAGTATTTTTAGCAGAAAATGCAAAATTTGATCCAGGGATAATAAGATTACAGAAAGTAAAAGGATACGCTTTTGAAAAAAATGGAAATAGTCGAGTGTCGGCTGAATATCAGGAGCAAGAAATTCCAATTACAATTTTTTTTAGAGAAGACACAAAAGAAAAGAAAAAGAGCCGTAATGAAATGAATATAAAAGAGTTAAATGAATTTTATAAAAAAAATATAAAAAATCCTGAAGAAAAGGAAGCGGCATTAAAAGCACAAGTGGAAATTTATCAAAGAATTATTGGACCACTTGCGAGTACATTTTTGTGCTGGCTGGGAGTATTACTTTCAGTAGGGCATAGACGAAGTGGAAGAGGAATAAGTTTTGGAATAAGTTTAATAGTTATATTTGGTTATATAGGAATGGCAAGTTATGCAAAAATTATGGTACTAAAGAATAATGTACCTGCAAACATTGCAATGTGGATTCCTAATTTTGTTTTATTTATATTATGTATCTATTTTTCAATAAAGAAATATAAAGGAAATTAACGAAAGGGGGAGTATGAACAAGTTAGATAAATATATAATTGTAAATTATGTAAAAAGTTTTATTCTGGGAATGATGATATTTTTTCTAATATTTTTACTAGCTGAAAGTATTAGTCTTACAGGATGGCTTATGGATGGAAAAATGAAAGGTGGAGATGCCATAAGATATCTTAGATACGGAGTACCTGAAATTATAACAAATACTGCTCCTCTTGGAGTACTGTTAGGAAGCCTTTTATGTATAAGTAAAATGGCAAAACAATTAGAAATTGCAGCGATGAAAACAAGTGGGATAAGTTTTGCAAGGATAGCATTATTTCCCATGATTTTTTCATTTCTAGTAAGTTTAGGTGTTTTTTATTTAAATTATGATGTTTTGGGGAAATCAAATACAAAAAAAGAAAATTTAAAATCATTAAAAATTGATAATAAAGAGCCAGTAAAATCAGAAAAGAAATTCATTTTTGTAAAAATTAACAAAAGTACAGTTCTTTTTAGTGAACATGCGAATAAGAATACTGGAACTATGGAGTTTATTCAAATTTTAAAATTTGAAAAAGGATTTAGTCAGATAAAAAAAATCTACACTTCACCATCAGCCAAAATAAATCCAAAAACAAACCAATGGACTTTTACAGATTTAAAAGAATATGACAGTAAAACGAATGTTACAAAACAGATTGATACAAAGAATTTTAAATTTATCGCATCAATGGACAATATCCTAGCAAGTCCAGTAAAAGCAAAGAATTTGACAATGCCTGAATTACGTGAAAAAGTAGTTTATTTTACACGGGTTGGAGCAGATTCGTTAAATTTGAGAATTGAATTTTATTACAGAATATCATTTGCACTGGCTTCTTTCGTAATGTGTCTAATCGGACTTTCACTAGGAAGTAGATACGTAAGGGGAGGTGCAGCTCTAAATATAGGATTATCTGTAATAATTGGTTACGCCTATTATGGTGTCAGCACGATTTTACGTTCGATGGCAGTATCTGGAGCAGTTCCAATTTATGCGGCATGTTTCATTCCGTTACTTATATTTTTAGTAGTTGGAATAAAATTATTTAAAGATTCTGAATACTAATAAATATTTTTGATTTTTATAAAATGAAGTGATTGTCAATAGGTATTTATATGTTTTTTTTAAGTAGTATAAATCAATTGTTTACATTCTAAAAAATCACAAGATTTCAACGTAATTATCATGGTAATTTTAATAGAAAAAATTAATATTAATTAGAATAAGATAAAAAAGAAGGGAATGGTATGATAGAGAAAATAAAGACAAATAGTGGAATAGAAGTTATTTTTGATAGGCTTGAAAGTATTTCTACCTGCTCGGTTGGTGTATTTGTGAAAACAGGTTCACGAGATGAGAGTGATACAGAAGAAGGAATCTCTCATGTACTGGAACATATGATATTTAAAGGGACTCCTACTAGAAATTATTTTGAAATTTCTGAAGAAATTGACTATCTTGGGGCAAATGTGAATGCACATACGACTAAAGAAGAAACAGTTTTTTATATAAATGCCTTAACACAGTTTCTGGGAAAATCTGTGGATATTTTGTTTGACATTGTTACAAATTCTACGATTAATGAAAAGGAACTGGAAAAAGAAAAAGATGTAATTGTAGAAGAAATTAAGATGTATAAGGATTCGCCAGATGATCTGGTATTTGAAATGAATTATGCTGACAGTATAAATGGGCAATATGGAAAGCCTATTATTGGTACAGAAGCTAGTGTAAAAGGCTTTACTGCAGATGAAATCAGAAAATATTATAAGGAAAGATACACAAAAGATAATATTTTAATTGTTGTTTCTGGAAATTTTGATAAAAATGAGATTATCCAGAAGATTGATCAGTATTTTTCAAAACTAGGCGATAAAAAGACTGATAGACGTGATAAAATAGATTTTTCATTTAATACTGGAAAGAAAATAGTCACAAAGGATATAAACCAGGTTAATATCTGTATTTCTCATCAAAGTGAAGACTACAACAGTAAAAATAAAATATACACGGATATTTTAGCAAATATTATTGGCGGTTCAATGAGTTCCAGACTTTTTCAGGAAATTCGTGAGAAAAACGGACTTGCCTATTCTGTATATACATATAATCAATATTATTTATCAGGAGGCTTGACATCGACATACATTGGAACGAATCTGGAAAATTATGAAAAGGCAATAGAAATAACACTTTCAGAGTTTAAAAAGTTACGTGAAAATGGAGTAACAGAGGATGAACTTCAGAAGGCAAAAAATAAATATATGAGCAGGATTGCATTTGCAATGGAAAATCCACGTTCGAGAATGGGAATTTTGGGAAATTATTATATTAGGAAAAATGAAATTCTAGATTCTGAAAAGATGAAAAATGAAGTCAATGCAGTAAAACTTGAGGATGTAAATAATTTTGCAAAAACTAAATATTTGACGGAAAATATTACAGTTTTGGGGAATATTAAATAAAAATAAGAAAATAGGAGAAAAAAATGTTTCAAAGTCAAAAATTAATTGATCGAATGAAAAATAGTATTTTTCGGATGGATAAAATGATTTTATTAATAGTATACGCTCTTGTAACAATCAGTACAGTATTTGTGTATAGTGCAACAAGACAAAACGGAATGGTTATAAAAAATATTTTGTGGATTGGGATAGGTTCAGTATTATTATTTATTTTAGCATCTATTGATTATAAAATTGTAAAAAGATATATTTGGCATATTTATGGAATTGGTGCGACTTTATTATTAATTGTACGATTTGCTGGGAAAAAAACTTTAGGAGCACAGCGTTGGATTTCAATAGGACCATTTCAATTACAGCCCTCTGAATTTGTAAAAGTATCAATTATTATTATTATAGCTTACTGGATTGCAACAAAATATAAAAATGGAATTAATAATCTAACAGAGATTGTGGGAGCAATTTTACCCTCATTACCACTTATTTTATTAATTTTGATACAGCCTGATTTGGGAACAACATTAATAATAGTTTGTGCATTTGTATTTATGATTTTTTTGTATGGTGCAAATATGAAACCGATTTGGATAATAACAATAGTAGTTATGTTGTCAGTTTATCCAGTTTACAGGTTTGTACTGAGTGATTATCAGAGAACACGGGTAGAAACATTTTTACATCCTGAAACTGATAGAAAAGGAAGCGGATGGCATGTAATACAGTCAAAAATTTCAGTTGGAGCAGGAGGAGTATTAGGAAAGGGGGTTTTACAAGGAAGTCAAAGTAGATTAGAATTTTTACCAGAAGCACAGACAGATTTTATTTTTTCAGTATTATCTGAAGAATTGGGATTTGTAGGGTCTTCACTGGTATTATTGCTTTATTTTGGACTAATTTACGAAATAATGCGAATAGCTCGAATTATTCAAGATGACTTTGGGAAACTTATACTCTATGGGCTTGCAGGAGTAATATTCATGCATGTAATTGTAAATGTTGGGATGACAATCGGACTTGTACCTGTTACAGGGAAACCTCTATTGTTTATGAGTTATGGTGGAAGTTCCTTTTTGGCATCGTTTATAATGATAGGAATAATTGAAAGTATAAAACTTCATAGTGATTAAAACAGGAGAGAATTTTTGGAAAAGAAAGAAGTTAAGCAAGTTATTGTAGATTCTGAGCTGGAAGGAATGCGGCTAGACAGATATTTGAGAAAACATTTTAAAGATGAATCACTTAGTAGGATTTTCGGAGCAATAAGAGCTGGAGATGTTAAAGTAAATGGAAAAAAATCAAAAGAAAATTACAGGCTTTTATTAGAAGATAAAATTACTGTAAAAAATTTATTTCAAAATAATTATGAAAAGTCACAAAAAACTAAAAATAAAGTAAAAAAATTAGAAATACAAAAAAATGAGATTGAAAAATATAAAAAAATGATTATTTTTGAAAATGAAGATTTTTTCATCGTAAATAAAAAGGAAAAAGTGCCAATGCACAAAGGAACAGGTCATAAATATGGACTTGCTGAAGTTTTTAAAGAAATTTATAAAAATGAAAACATTAATTTTGCAAATAGATTGGATTTTGAAACATCAGGACTTGTCATAGGTTGTAAAAATTTGAAGTTTTTGAGGTATATTTCTGAGAAAATTAGAGAAAATGAAGTTCATAAAAAATATTTTGCAGTTGTTCATAATATAAATAAAGAAAATCAAGATTTTAATTTGAAAAATTTTACAATTGAAAATTATTTGACAACAACAGAAAATAAGGTAGCAGTTTCAAAAAATCCTGTTTCAAAGGAATCAAAACAAAGTATTACACATTTTAAACAAATTAATTTTGATAAATTAAAAAATTCAAAACAAATATTAAATTTATTGGGGAAAAATAGTAAAAATGCAACTCTTCTAGATATTGAGCTGGTAACAGGGCGAAAACATCAGATACGGGTTCAAATCGCAGATCAAGGTTTTCCAATTATTGGAGATAAAAAATATGGTATAAAAGATGGAAGTGACAGATTTTTTCTTTGTTGTTACTTTCTTTCTTTTGATAATTACAAGTTTTCAATTTTTGATAAAGCATTTTTTTAAAAAATATATACAAACAAAGTTGTTTCTAATAAACATGAGGTATTATATAAAGTATTGTAACATCTGTTATTTAATTTTAAACACGAGGTGAAGAAAATGGGATTATTTTCAAGTAGAAAATCAAAAAATAAATATGTAACACTAACATCTAAATCAAAATTGACAGTTGATATTGTAGATGATAATCAGTGGAAAAAATGTAATCAATGTAACGAGATTATTTATAACGAAGATTTAAAAAATAATTTGAATGTATGTCCAAAATGTGGAAATTATTTTAGATTAACGGCATTTGAAAGAATTGAACTTTTAATTGATGAAGGAACATTTATGGAAAAGGATATAACGCTTAATTCAAAAAATATATTAAATTTTCCTGAATATGAAGAAAAACTTGAAGTTGCACGTGAAAAAAGCCGAATGTTGGATGGAGTAATTAGTGGAACTGGAACAATAAACGGAATAGAAGTAAGTATTGCAGCAATGGAATTTAATTTTATGGGTGGAAGTATGGGTTCTGTTGTTGGTGAGCGAATTACAAGGGCTTTGGAAAGAGGGCTTAAAAATAAAATACCAGTTGTAATTGTTTCAAGTTCTGGTGGAGCTAGAATGCAGGAAGGAATTTTGTCACTTATGCAGATGGCAAAAACTTCTGGAGCAGTAAAAAAATTAAATGAAGCAGGAATACCTTTTATTTCGGTTCCAGTTGATCCAACTACTGGAGGAGTAACTGCCTCTTTTGCAATGCTTGGAGATGTAATTATAACAGAACCAAATACTTTGATTGCCTTTGCAGGACCTCGAGTTATTGAGCAGACTGTAAATCAGAAGTTGCCAAAGGGATTCCAAAGAGCAGAATTTTTGTTGGAACACGGAATGATTGACATAATTTCAGAAAGAAAAGACTTAAAAACAACGATTTATAGAGTATTGGAAAAATTAGTGTAAGTTTTAAAATTTTTCAAACGAAAGGATAAAAATATGAGTATAAAAGATGAAATTAAAGAATTGGAAGATAATATAGCCGAATTAAAAAGATTTTCAGCTGAAAGAAACATTGATTTTTCTGCTCAAATAACAGAACTTGAAAAAAACCTCGAAGATAAATATAGAGATTTTGAGGAAAATGAAATGGATGCCTGGAATAGAATTCAAATTTCAAGAAATCCTCAGAGACCATATACTTTGGATTATATAAAGGAATTGACGCAGGATTTTGTAGAACTTCACGGTGATAGGCTTTCAAAGGATGATAATGCCATTGTAGGAGGGCTTGCAACAATTGATGGTTATAAAATAATGATAATAGGTCAGCAAAAAGGAAGAGACATTGAATCAAATATTTTTAGAAATTTTGGTATGGCGAGTCCTGAAGGGTATAGAAAGGCTCTTAGATTAATGAGAATGGCAGAACGTTTTAAATTGCCAATTCTGACATTAATTGATACAGCTGGAGCATATCCTGGAATAGAAGCTGAAGAAAAAGGGCAAGGAGAGGCTATTGCTAAAAATTTAGCGGAAATGTTTGGATTCCGTGTACCAATTGTATCTGTTGTTATTGGAGAAGGTGGAAGTGGAGGAGCATTAGGAATTGGTGTAGCAGACTCAATTTTAATGTTTGAAAATAGTGTATATTCTGTTATTTCTCCAGAGGGATGCGCCTCAATTCTTTTTAATGATTCAACAAAGGCTGCAGAAGCTGCAAAAAGTCTAAGAATGGATGCTATCAGCCTAAAAAGTCTTGGAGTAATAGATGAAATCATAAAAGAGCCTTTAGGCGGAGCACACAGAAACTTTGAAGAAACAGCACAAAATTTAAAAGAAATGGTTGTGAAGGAATTTAAGCGGATAGACAAATTTTCATTAAGGGAATTGCTAAAAAGAAGATATGATAAATATAGAAAAATTGGGGAATTTTTTGAAGAATAAAAATTTAAAATAATTATTTTGGGTTATCATAAGTGATTGATAATCCTTTTTTTTATTTGATCAATTTAGAATTATATACTATTTTCTAATAGGATTTAATATTAGATTATTTTATTTAATAAACATTTTTTGCTATTTTTATTATACCTTTTCTTTATTTATTTTTGTAGAATTGATCATTGCTGTCAATCCTTATCTTGCAGTAAAGATTTATCAAGATAATCAAAATATTTGGCAAGATTGCTACGCAATAACCTATGGCTAGTCTGCGACAATTTTCTGCACTGACAAAAAACTCACGATGCTCAAACAGTTTTGTCATCGCATAAAAATACTCCGACAAATTAATTTATACTATATTTTATTTAAAAAATGAAAAATAAGAAGAGGATATTGATTTTAAGAAAAAGTAGGGTATACTATTAAGGTAAGAAATAAAACAAGAAAAATTAGGAGGAAATTAAAATGGCAACAATGAAAGCTGCAAGATGGCACAATAGAAAAGATGTAAGAGTGGAAGAAGTTGAAGTTCCAGAAATTACAAGAGAAAATCAAATTAAAATAGCAGTAAAATATTCAGGAATATGTGGTAGTGATTTACATGAATATTTAGGAGGACCAATATTTATTCCAGCAAATGCTCCACATCCATATACAAATGAAAAAGCCCCAATCACAATGGGACACGAATTTTGTGGAGAAGTTGTGGAAATAGGAAGTGGAATTACAAAATTTAAAGTAGGAGACAGAGTTACAGTTGAGCCAATTTTAGCAAAAAATGGATTAATTGGGAAATATAATTTGGATCCTAACTTGAACTTTATCGGACTTGCTGGTGGAGGAGGGGGATTCTCTGAATTTGTAGTTGTAAATGAGGATCAGGCTCATAAATTACCAGATGAAATTGATTATGAACAGGGAGCATTGACAGAACCTGCAGCAGTAGCAGTTTATGCAGTTAGACAAAGCAGATTTAATACAGGAGATACAGCAGCAGTTTTTGGGTGTGGACCAATCGGACTTCTTATAATTGACGCATTGAGAGCATCTGGAGCAACAGAAATTTATGCTGTGGAAGTTTCGCCTGAAAGACAGGAAATAGCTAAAAAATTAGGAGCAATAATCGTAGATCCTACAAAAGTGAATGCAGTTGAATTTATAAAAGAAAAAACAAATGGTGGAGTAAACGTTTCTTATGAAGTTACAGGAGTTCCCGCTGTATTACAGCAATCTTTAGAAGTCGCTGAAAAAGATGGAGAATTGATGGTTGTAAGTATCTGGGAAACAGAAGCACCGATTCAGCCTAACGAAGTGGTAATTCAAGAAAGAACAATAAAAGGAGTTATCGCATACCGTGATGTATTCCCTAAAACATTAGAATTAATGAAGCAAGGATACTTCTCAAAAGATTTATTAGTAACAAAAAGAATTAAACTAGAAGATATTGTGAATGAAGGATTTGACGCACTTGTAAAAGAAAAAAGTCAAGTTAAAATTTTAGTATCACCTAAATAATTAATAAAACATAGGGCTACCTGAAACTAGATAGCCCTTTTATATTTTTTATTAATTTACAGATTTATATATTTCTCTAAAGTTTTTTAGTTTTTCATCAAGTTCAGCAATTCCCCATTTTCCATTATCCTTTTCCAAGTAAATTGTTGTTTTCATAGAAGCATACTTATCGGTTTTTTGGAAGGCTTGTTTCATTGAACTAAACATTTTTGTTATTATTTTATCAAAGATTTCGTCTTCTGAGAAATTATTTAGATTTTTCATTTCTTTTTCGTTTAGAAAGTTGTTATTCATTAATTCTGAATATTTTTGTAAATTTGTTGTTACATCTGGCGTTTTTATATTTAATGTTACTTCAACAATATCATTTGTAACATATCTTATTTTTTCAACGTCAATTTTGTTTTTATCCATTATATAATCAAACATATCATTATATAATTCGTTCATTTTTTTCTGAAATTTAAGAGAATTTTTTTGACTTATTGCGGGTAATTGAATTTGTTCATCCATCATTCTGGAAATCATAGATTTCATCCCAATTGATACTGCTCGTTTAATTGAATCATAATCCCTTTTAGCCGCAATCTCAATTTCACTGTTATTTTTTGTAATTTCCTGCTGTGATAAAGTAACGCCTTTCTTTAGAACAACTTTGTAATTGGCTGAGAATAGCTGGATTGAAAGTGTTAGTAGTAGAAAAGTTAGTAGTCTTTTCATAGGTAATCAACTCCTTTTATAATTTTGTTTATGCTAATATTTTAACATATATTTTAAGTTTTTACTATTTTTTATAAAATAAAATATTTTAGATTTTTATACATATCCTAACCAAAATAATTAAATAAGTCAAAAAATAGAAATTTATTTATGTATAAAGAAATAATAAATGAAAAAATTTTTTGTTTGACTTATATTTTCCCACATTGTATAATAAAATATATTTGAAAAAATGAAGAGTCTAAAAATACTGCTTCATAATAAATTGATACGGAAAAGAGGTTAAAATTTATGGAAAACGCTATGAAAAGCTTTGGAGAAAATGTCTTTAGGGACAGTAATTTGAAAAAAAGAGTTTCCAAGGCTGTTTTTAAAGAGTTTAAGGCGTCGCAACTGGGGGAAACTGAATTGTCGAAAGAAACTGCTGAAGTTATTGCAAACGCTATTAAGGACTGGGCGACTAAAAGAGGTGCTACTCACTATTGTCACTGGTTTCAGCCATTAAATGACTTGACAGCGGAAAAGCATGATTCATTTTTGGAACCTACTGAAAATGAGGAACTTATTTATAAATTTTCTGGAAAAAATTTGATAAAAGGTGAATCTGATGCATCTTCATTTCCGAATGGAGGACTTCGTAGCACATTTGAAGCAAGAGGTTATACAATCTGGGATACGAGTTCATATCCATTTATAAGAGAAAATAAAAATGGAGTTACATTGTATATTCCGACAGCCTTTATTTCATTTACTGGTGAAGCGTTGGACAAAAAAGTACCTTTATTGAGATCAATGAAATATATAAGTGGACAAGCATTGAGAGTCTTGCGTGCTTTTGGAAATAAAACTTCTAATCATGTATTTAATACTTTGGGAGTAGAGCAGGAATATTTTCTTGTTAAAAAAGATATGTTTGAAGCAAGAGATGATTTGTTGCTTACAGGAAGAACGTTATTTGGAGCTTCTGCACCTAAAGGACAGGAATTAAGCGATCATTATTATGGAAAAATTAAAGAAAAAGTAATAAACTTTATGAGTGATGTTGACGTTGAATTATGGAAATTGGGTATTCCATCAAAAACAAGACATAATGAAGTGGCTCCAAATCAGTTTGAAGTAGCACCATTATTTTCAGTAGCGAACTTGGCATCGGATCAAAATCAGATAATAATGGAAACTATTGAAAAAACAGCGTTAAGACACGATTTAGTAGCATTGCTTCACGAAAAACCGTTTGCAGGGGTAAATGGTTCAGGTAAACATAATAACTGGTCACTAGGAACAGATGATGGTAAAAATCTTTTCAGTCCTGGAAAAGATATGAAATCAAATACTCAATTTTTAATTTTTGTGGCTGCGGTAATTGAAGCTGTTGACAGATATTACCCGATGTTAAGATATGCGACTGCAACTGCTACAAATGATCACAGACTTGGTGGACATGAAGCACCACCTGCAATTATTTCAGTTTTCTTAGGTGATGAATTGACAACAGTTTTAAGCAATATTGCATATAAAAAAGATGCACCTGTGTCAGAATCATCAAAAGTAAACTTGTCAGTTGATGTACTACCTACATTTAGTATGGATGCTGGAGATAGAAATAGAACTTCTCCGTTTGCATTTACTGGAAATAAATTTGAATTTAGAATGCCGGGATCAAGTTCGACACCTGCAACTTCTGCGGCTGTAATAAATGCAATGGTAGGAAAAGTGCTGTCTGAATATGCAGATAAACTTGAAAAAGCAACTGAAAAATCATTCCCGAAAGTGGCAAATGAGATTATTGCTAATGCATATAAAAAACATCATAGAATAATTTTTAATGGAAATGGATACAGCGAAGAATGGGCAAAAGAAGCTAAAAAACGTGGACTTACAAACGAAGTGGCTTCAAATACTGCACTTAGAAAAATGATAGATAAAGATGTGCTTGAACTAACTCAGGAAGTTGGAATGCTTTCTGAACAGGAATCTATTGCAAGATACAATGCTTATGCAGACAGATATGTAACTCAGTTAAGCATAGAGTCAAGAACATTGATTGACATTGCAAACAAAAATATCTTGCCATCAGGATTAAAATATGCAAATTTATTAGCTGATCATATTGAAAAAAATTCAAAATACGGGAAAGCGTTCATAAAGGAGCAGGAAGAAATCTTAAAAGATGTATTAGCAAATATTACAAGCTTGAGAAAAGAAGTAAAATCACTTGAAAAAGAAATTAATCGAGTAAGAAATGAAAAAGATTTAGGAAAACAGACAGATTTGGCAAAAGAAAAATTGGTAACAGGACTTGAGGCATTACGAATTCCTTGTGATAATTTGGAAAAAGTTATTGATCAAGAATATTGGAGTTTCCCAACTTACACGGATTTATTATTTAAGTTATAGTATTGATAAAAGTGCAGGGGCTTTAAAAGTCCTTGCTTTGTTTGTTTTAAAAATTATGTAGTAAAGAAAGGAATATTAAAAAATGATTTTTTTGAAATCACTAGGGAGTATTTTCCCAATTATTGTTATGATTGCGATTGGATATATTTTGAAAAAAAGGCACTGGTTTCATCATACGTTTAGTGAAAATGTTTCAAAACTTATTACAAATGTAGCTTTGCCTTGTTCAATATTTTATTCAGTTTTGAAATATTTGAATATGGATGCCTTGAAAGAAGTGTCAAATCGTTTAGTTTTTACATTTGCTTCAGTTATTATTGGATATTTAGCTGCTTTTTTTGTGATAAAGATGGTAAAAATGAGAGATGGACGACGTGGTATCTTTTATAATGCTGTGGTAAATGCAAATACTATATTTATTGGGCTTCCGTTAAATATGGCACTTTTTGGAGAAGCCGCTTCAAAATATTATTTGATGTATTACATTACAAATACTGTGTCAATCTGGACATTGGGATACATGCTTTTAGCAGGAGATTCGATTGACGGCAGTAAAGATGGAAAAGGTGGATTTAATTTAAAAAAATTATTATCTCCTCCACTTATTGCTTTTGTGATAGCCTTTGCTGTACTTTTGTCAGGCATAAGAGTGATAACTCCAATTGTAGAAACTACCAAATATCTTGGAAGTGTTGTAACTCCTCTTGCGTTGCTGTATATAGGAATAGTGCTCGCAGATGCAGGGCTTCACAGTATTCGGTTTGATTTGGATACAAATTTGGCTTTACTTGGAAGATTTGTATTTTCGTCAATTGTCATGATAGTATTATTAAAAATTGCTGGACATTTTGTGCAGTTGAATGAACTGGAAATAAAGACGTTTGTGATACAGTCAGCAGCACCAGTGTTTGCAGCATTGCCAATTTTGGCTAATGAAACTAATGGGGATATTGGATATTCTACCAATGTAGTTACAACAAGTACAATTTTATTTATATTAGTAGTACCTGTTTTGATGAGTATTTTAAATATTATACATATATAATTTTGGAAAATCATTAATTTGATTTTCTTTTTTACGTAAAAACTTGATTTTTGAGCTTGCTTTTAAAGAGGTTTTAATATATGTCTTGAAATTAATAAAAAAATATGGTAAACTTTTATTAGTAGATGTATTAATAGAAATAAAAGATAAAATAAAACTTATAAAAATAATAATAAAATAGATTTCAAAAAATTTTAAAATCCAAAACTATGTTTTTTAAAATTTAATTATAAGGATATTTTTATAAAATATTTATATTGAATGAAATTGTAAACATTGGGAGGAAACGTGAAAAAATTAATCATATTAATTATTTTATTGGTGTCGGGTATTTCATTTTCAAAAACTTGTAATTGGATAAAAGATCCGAATATATATGTAACTAAGGAAATTGAACTTATAGGTCGTTCACGTCTGACAGGAAATATTTATTGCGATGTAGAACGTGATTTTATGACTTATTATGTTGGGCTAGATAATTTGGAAGTTGGATTAGTTTACAATATACGTGAAAGAAGAGAATTGACATATGAAAATATTTTTAAAATATTAATTGATTTTGAAAATGATATTGCAAAACTGATTCCTACAAATATTCCAAAAAAAGATGAAAAGAAAAAACCAAGATATTATACTTTCAGACTCTATGCTTATGATGCAACTAAAAAAGATACTTTTATGCTATTTAAATATATTTTAGACACAAATAAGATTGACGGGGACTGGAAAACATATTATAATAATGAAATTTTCTCCAAAACAAGCGAGAAAATGCGAAAAACATTGAAGGATAGCGGATATAATCCTACTGAAGATATTGTGTATTAATTAAGGGGAAAAATGGAATTAATTTTAGAAGAAGATATTGTATATAGAACAAAAATAAACGACTTTGGCGTAGAGCCGGTTAACAAAAGAATTATAACAACTGGAGAAAAGCTGATATATTTTAATAAAAATAAATTTGAAAAGGAAAGCGGCGGAAAAGTAAAAAACTGCGAAATTATAAAATATATAAAAGAAAAAAACCAGTTATTTGTTTCAAGTATGTTTTTTGTTTCGACTCCTAATGGTAAAGTTTATAAATGTGATGGAAATAAAAAGAAAATAGTTGAACTTGTATTTGATACAAATGATAACATAAAAGTAATGAATTTCATAACAAGCGGCAGGATTGTCTATATTGAAAAAAATTGTCTATTTTCCTATGATGTTGACACAGAGGAACTTATTTCTACAAAGTTGACAAGAACTAGAAAAAATGGAAATTACAAAATTTTCACAAGTGGAGAAAACGTTATAATCAAATTTAGGGAAGACCATAAACATATAAATACAATAAATATTTTTGAAAATAAATTAAAAAAAATATTTGAAGTAAAAACGGAAAATAATCACACTTACTCAAAAATAGTTGGACTTCAATATTTTGCAGGAACAGAAGATGGTGAAATAGAAATATGGAACATTTTGGATCAAGAGCTTTATAATTCAATAAAAATTTCTGACAGAAAAATAACGTACATTGAAGAATTTGAAGGGAAATATTTTATTGGTTTGGAAAGTGGAGAATTGGTAATTACAGATAGTAAATTTCATATTTTAAAACAGGAAAAAGTATTGAAGGAAGGAATTGTAAAAATTTGTGTAATTGAAGATGAAATTTATGTTATGGGGTGTGGAAATAGGATAGTTAAGTATAGGATGGTTTTATAAAAAGATATTTTATTTATTAAACACAGTTATTAATTTAGCTGTGATTTTTTTTTAAAATTCATTTTGTAATTTTAATTGTAAAAATTGTCTATAAATGTTATAATTTGGCGAAAAAATAAGTCAAAAAAATAATTAAAAATATAAAGAAAAATAAATAATTTTTAAGACTATCAAAATAAGATTTTAAAATCAAATCTAAATCATAAATTTATCTGTATTTAAAAGAGTTTTAAAAATATGAAAGAAATTGATGGAAAAGGAGAGGAAGTGATGAATGAGTTGGAAAATAATAAAATTAAGTTATATGGATTCAATAATTTAACAAAGACATTAAGTTTTAATATTTATGATATTTGCTATGCGGAAACAGAGAGGGAGCAGAAGGACTATATTGCGTATATTGACGAGCAATATAATTCAGAAAGGCTTACAAAAATACTTATTCGTGTTGCAGAAATGATAGGAGCACAAGTTTTGAATATATCAAAGCAGGATTATGAGCCACAAGGAGCTTCTGTAAATGTTTTAATTGCAGAAGAAAGAATAAGTCCTGAGAACATTGATAAATCTTGTAATCAAGGGAAACCATTCTTTGAGGAAATTGGGATAGATAGCCAGAGCATGAAAAAGGGAAATACAAGTCAAGACACTGATACAGTTCACGCTCATTTGGATAAAAGCCATATAACGGTGCATACTTTCCCAGAATACCATCCAGATAATTCAATTTCCACTTTTAGAGTGGATATTGATATTGCAACTTGTGGGGAAATTTCCCCACTAAATACGTTAAACTATCTGATAGACAGCTTTGATTCTGATATAATTACAATTGACTACAGAATACGTGGATTTACAAGAGATATTTCAGGAAAGAAATTTTTTACAGATCATAATATAACTTCTATTCAAGATTATATTGAGCCTGAAAAATTAAAAATATACGATGCAATTGACGTAAATGTATATCAGTCTAACATTTTCCATACAAAAATGCTAATAAAGGAAATCAGATTACAAAATTATCTATTCAATCAAGATGTTTATGAAATCGCACCTAAAAAAAGGCTGGAAATTACAGATAGACTTAGGAAGGAAATGATTGAAATTTATAGTGGAATGAATATTTATTAAGAACATTTTATACTTAAATTAAATATCAAAAAAAATATTTTTTATATTTTGGTTTCTAAAGTATTTTGATTAATAATAGTTTTTCACTTATTTTTATTTATATTAATTTTTTTAAAGTAGAGGTATCAAACGCCATACCTCTGCACTCCCGCTTCTCGAATTTCAATTTTACAGCAAAAGACAAAACTCGCTTTTAATAAAAGTTATTTTAATTTCATAAGGTTGTTATTTAATTCAAATATAACAGAAAAGCTCAAACAAGTTGTCTTTTACTGAAAAATTAAAATCTTGGAAATTTATAAAAAATTTTTTAATTATATTCATGAAAATAATAAGTAAAATAATTGTTATAATTGAATCAGAAATGTCGTGATTTTTTGGAAATAAAAATTACTAAACACATTTATGTGTTTTTTTCGCAATAATCTTTATAGTAAATTTATTTTGTAAAGTTTTATCAATTTTTATTTGCGAAAGTGAGCGAAGCGAGTTTAATTTTTGTTTTCAAAAAATGCTTAGACGAGCGGGGATTAGTGCGTAGCACTTTCGCCAAAATCTTCAGATATTATAATTTGAAGAAATTGAAATAACTAATATTGCGAAATAAAAGGGAATGGCGATTGTTCCCCTTTGCTTTTAAGAAAAAGAAAAAACATATAAATTACAAAAAAATAGTTACTAATCAAAATGTAAATGTACTTGTCTAAATGTTTAATAAAAAATTTTGGGATTTAAAATTATAAATAAATTAAAAAATATGAAAGGAGTTGAAGAAATGGGGAAAAATATTGATAAAGATAGACAAAATAAGACTGTTCTTTTTGATGCTTTAAAAAATCATCTTTCTAACAGAGTTGTGAGATTTGATGTGCCGGGGCATAAAGGAGGGCGTGGAAATAAGGAATTTCGAGATTTTATTGGGCTGGATGCGATGCAGATGGATGTTAATTCGATGAAGCCGCTTGATAATTTATGCCATCCAACTTCAGTTATTAAAGAGGCTCAGGATATAGCGGCAGAAGCTTTTGGGGCAGAAGAGGCTTATTTTATGGTAAGCGGGACGACTGGGGCTGTACAGGCTATGATTATGGCAACTTGCAAGGCTGGAGATAAAATTATTATTCCAAGAAATGTGCATAGAAGTGCCATTAATGCAATGGTAATTTCTGGAGCAATTCCAGTTTATATTAATCCCGGACTTAACAAGAAATTGGGAATATCTCTTGGGATGTCGATTAATGATGTGAAAAAGGCAATTCAGGAAAATCCTGATGCAAAAGCAATATTAGTGAATAATCCCACTTATTACGGAATTTGTTCAGATTTGAAATCTATTGTAAAGCTGGCACATGAAAATGATATGTTTGTGTTAGTTGACGAGGCACACGGAGCACATTTTTACTTTGATGAAAATTTACCAATTTCAGCTATGGAAGCTGGAGCAGATATGGCGGCAATTAGTATGCATAAGACAGGTGGTTCTTTAACACAAAGTTCGATTTTGTTAAGTGGTGAGAGAATAAACGCTGATTATGTTCGGCAAGTTATAAACTTGACTCAAACTACGAGTGCATCGTATTTACTTATGACTTCACTTGATGTGGCAAGAAAAAATTTGGCGATAAACGGAAGGGAACTTTTTGAAAAAACAGTTAAATTTGCAGAATATGCCAGAAATGAAATTAATAAACTAGGTGGGTATTATGCGTACGGGAAAGAACTGATTGATGGAGATTCGGTTTATGACTTTGATACGACAAAATTATCTGTGTATACAAAAGATATTGGGCTTGCTGGAATTGAAGTTTATGATATTTTGCGGGATGATTATGAAATTCAGATTGAATTTGGAGATTTGGGAAATATTTTGGCGATAATTTCGGCGGGAGACAGAGGTTTGGAAATAGAACGGCTAATATCTTCGCTTGCAGAAATTAAACGGCTTTACTCAAAAGACTCTACAGGAATGTTTGATCATGAATATATAAATCCTGATGTTGTGCTTCCGCCACAAAAAGCCTTTTATTCAGAAAAAGAAATGCTTCCTATAAAAGATAGTGCTGGTAAAATAAGCGGGGAATTTGTTATGGCTTATCCGCCAGGGATACCGATATTAGCACCAGGAGAACGAATTACTGAGGAAATCATAAATTATATCGAATATGCAAAGGAAAAAGGATGTCTATTAACAGGAACTGAGGATATGCATGTTGAAAAGATAAATGTTGTTTTAGAGTGAAAATTTTTGATGTAAAAACGCAGACCGTATCTGCGAAATTCCAATTAAAATAAATGAAAGAAGGAATTAAAAATGGTTGACAGCAGATTTTTGAAATTTTTTAATTATATTTTGCTAGTTGAAGGAAGCTACTCTAATGATAAGAATGATAAAGGCGGGGAAACAAAATATGGCATTACTAAGGAGCGAGCTAGAGAATGTGGATACAAAGGTAGTATGAAAGATTTAACAAAAGCAATGGCACAAAAAATTTATGAGGAAAAATATTATAAGGCTAGAAAATTGGATCAAGTGAAAAATGATAAAGTGGCACTAAGCATATTTGATTTTTCAGTAAATGCTGGGAGATATGGAATTAAAAAGGCTCAGGAGGCTGTGAACAAGGTTTATGGTAAAAATGTAATTAGTGTAGATGGAGCGGTTGGGCCTATGACATTAAAATATTTAAACGAAGTTAATCCAGCTAAATTTTTGATGGCTTATCATAATTTACAGCGTGAATATTACAAGTCTCTTGCTAAAAATAATGTAACTCAGAATGATTTTCTAGCTGGATGGCTGAACAGAGTTAAGGTTAAGGAAAATTATTTGAGAAATGTTTAATGAGTGTAAGAAATAGAATAAAATTATAAACAATGGAAAAGTTGAGGAATTTATAAAAAAATTTTAAAGTACAAAATATTGGAAATAAAAGGTTAGATATTAAAAAAAGGTAATACAAATTGAAAGGAGTGTAGCAGATGGAATTATGGTACACAGAAGAACATACGAAAAATGTTCGTTTTTCTATAAAGATTGATAAGCAGTTAGTTAGTGCAAAAAGTGATTTTCAGAGAATTGATATTTTTGAGTCGCCAGAATTTGGGCGATTTTTGACATTGGATGGATTTATGATGCTGACAGAAAAGGATGAGTTTATTTACCATGAGATGATAACTCACATTCCCATGGCTGTAAATCCTAAGGCTAAGAAAATATTGGTAATCGGTGCTGGAGATGGAGGTACTGTTCGTGAACTTGTAAAGTATGAACATATTGAGAGAATTGATATGGTGGAAATTGACAAGATGGTTGTCGATATTTGTCGAGAATACTTGCCTAAGACGGCAAATAAATTGGATAATGAAAGGGTACATATTTATTATGAGGATGGACTAAAATTCGTACGTTCAAAAACTGATGAATATGATATTGTAATTGTGGATTCGACAGATCCGTTTGGGCCTGGAGAAGATTTATTTACAAGAGAATTTTATGGAAATTGCTTTAATGCACTAAAAGAGGATGGAATTCTTGTGAATCAGCACGAAAGCCCATATTATGAGGCAGATGCCAAAGCGACAGCAAGAGCAAACAAACAATTAAGGGCGGTTTTCCCATTTGCGACAGTTTATCAGCTGCATATACCGACATATCCATCAGGACATTGGCTATTTGGTTTTGCTTCAAAAAAATACAATCCTGTAAAGGACTTGAAGACTGATGAATGGAATAAGTTTGGGATAGAAACAAGATATTATAATACAGAATTGCATAAAGGGGCTTTTGCATTGCCAAATTATGTGAAAGATTTAATAAAATAATTTAGAATAAAAAATGAGAAGGAGAGTTTATATGAAAAATAAAAATATACATACATTTATAGGGTGTGACAATGAATATAATGAGAGCAAAATCGCTATTTTTGGAGCACCATTTGATAGTACAACTTCGTTTAGACCAGGGACTAGATTTGCTTCGGCGGTTATGAGAAATGAGAGTTTTGGGATAGAAACTTATAGCCCTTATCAAGATAAGGATTTGGAGGATATTAAGGTTTTTGATGGAGGAGATTTGGAACTTTCGTTTGGAAATTCGGAAAGTACGTTGCAGGATATTCAGGATGAAACGGCAGAAATTTTGAAGGATGGTAAAATTCCGTTTATGATTGGTGGAGAGCATTCTGTTACATTGGGAGCTGTGAGAGCAGTTGCTGAAAAATATCCAGATTTGCATATTATCCAGTTTGATGCACATACAGACTTGAGAGATGAGTATTTAGGGCAGTATTATTCACATGCTTCTGTAATTAGAAGATGTTGGGACATTGTTGGAGATGACAGAATTTTTCAGTTTGGAATAAGAAGTGGGGAAAGAGATGAATGGAAATTTGCAAAGGAACATCTCCATACAACAAAATTTAATTTTGATGGACTTGATGAAGTTGTAGAAAAATTAAAAGGAAAACCTGTGTATTTTACATTGGATCTAGATGTACTTGATCCATCGGAATTTCCTGGAACTGGAACGCCTGAAGCTGGAGGAGTTACTTTTGTGGAACTACATAAGGCAATAGAAAAAATTTCGCAGTTAAATATTGTTGGGCTTGACATGAACGAATTATCGCCTGTATATGATCAGTCTGGGCAATCTACGGCACTAGCTTGCAAACTGCTTAGGGAAATTCTGCTGTTTATTTATAAATAGTCTAGTTTGGTATTGACCAGGTAAAAAGGGAGGAATGTTAAATGAAGAAAAAACTGCCAATAGGAATATCAGATTTTAAAAAAATAATAGACGGAAATTACTATTATTTTGATAAAACAGAATTGATAAAAAGCATTATAGGAGAACCTGGCGAAGTTAGGCTGTTTACACGTCCAAGAAGATTTGGAAAAACACTTAATATGTCGATGATAAAATATTTTTTTGATATTGAAAATAAAAATGGAAATAAAAAGCTGTTTGAGAATTTAAAAATTTCTGAAAATGAGTATTTTGAAAAGCAGGGAACCGCTCCAGTTATTTCGATTTCATTTAGGAATTATGATGAAAGTAGCTGGGGAAATGGGTTTGAGATGATAAAAAATACAATTTCGGATTTATATGATGAATTTGAATTTGTAAAGGAAAATTTAAGTGCGAGAAAAAAAGAAAAATACGATTCAATTTTATTTAACAGAGCAACAGAAGCAACATGGAAATTATCCTTGCTGGATTTAACAAAATATCTATATGAATATTATGGACAAAAAGTGGTAGTGCTAATAGACGAGTATGATCAGCCGATAATTGATTCATACGTGAAAGGCTATTATCAAGAAGCAATTAGCTTTTTTAAAACATTTTATGGAGTTGTCCTAAAGGATAATAATTATCTGGAAATGGGAATTATGACTGGGATTTTGAGAGTTGCAAAGGAAAATATATTTTCTGGATTGAATAATTTAAGAGTTCATACAATTCTGGACAATAGATTTACAGAATATTTTGGGATTACGGAAAGTGAAGTTGAGCAGGCTTTAAAGGATTTTGATTTAGAATTTGAACTTAAAGATGTCCAACGATGGTACAATGGATATTTGTTTGGAGATATAAAAGTTTACAATCCGTGGTCGATTATTAATTTTCTGAATGATGAAAAATTAAAGTCGTACTGGGTAAATACGAGTGGAAATGAATTGATAAAATTATATTTAAAAAAACTCAAAAATGAGATTTTTGATGATTTTTCAAAACTTTTGAATAAAAAATCCATTTTAAGAAGAATAGATGAGAATATGACTTTTGCAAACTTGGAAGCAAATTATGAAGAAAATATATGGAATTTGTTTTTTCACAGCGGTTATTTGACATTGGCAGAAGAAGTTCAAGATGATGAGGAACAAGTTTATTTGAAAATTCCGAATGAAGAAATATTAAAAATGTTTTCAAAAATGTTTATAGAAGTATATTTTGAGAATTATAACAGCTTTTATAATATGGTATATTCCTTGAAAAATGGAGATATCGAAATTTTTAAGAAGGAATTAAGAAAAATTTTATTGGAAAACGTGGGAATATTGGATGTAAGCGGAGTTTATAAAGAGCAATTTTATCATGGCTTAATGCTTGGAATAATTTTGACTTTGAAAAATGAGTATGAAATAACTTCAAATAATTTTGCCGGGAAAGGCAGATATGATTTGCTTTTGAAGCCTAAAAATATGGAAAAAAGAAAAGAAGGGATTATTTTGGAATTGAAGGTTGTAAATGCAATGGAAAATTTGAGTGAAGATAAAATTTTTGAAAAATTAGAGAATGAGTGTGATATTGCACTACAGCAGATTGAAAAGAAAGAATATGCTTCTGTATTAAAAAATTCTGGAGTTGAGAATGTATTGAAAATTGGGATAGCATTTTTTGGAAAAGAAGTAGCAGTTAAATTTGATAGAAATTATAGTTAATACTAAATCCAATTTATATTAGATGTGTTCGCTAACCTAAGTTTTTTTATTTCCACAAGGGGTCTTGACCCCTTGCTTTAGAATATTTGTTTTATTAAATATTCACTATTTAAATGGGGAATAGTATAAAGTTATAAATTATTTTACAGATTAAAAATACATTTATAAAAAATTGTGAGTTTTGAGGAGGTTTTACAATGATTGACAAAATAAAGGAATTGGAAAATCTTGAGAATAAGTATAAGGAGATTGGGAAATTAAATTCGGAGATAGAATCAATAATTGCAAATATAAAAAATGAGGCTGGAATAAGCAGGGAAAAGGAACTCTTGGAAGAGAATGAAAGGCTATCAAAAGATTTAAAGGCATTTCATGAAAAGATGAAAGATAGGGAAGAGGAAATTGGAAGGCTTAAAAATAGTAATGCAGTGCTTATTGAGGAATTGAAGGAAGCGAAAAAGGTTAGGAAAAATGGTGAGATTGATAAGTTTCAGAATATTTTGGCGGAGAAGATGAATGTGGAATTGGAAAGTGGAGTGACTAGAAGGCTTTCTAATTATGCAGAGGAGATGAAGAGAAAAGTAAAAATGCTGGAAAGAAATCTTTCTCACGAATTTTCAGATGAAGCTGATTCATTAAGAGATGAACTCAAAAAAATTAATGGAAAAATTGGTGATTTTTTAGAGAAAAGTAACAGGAAAACTTTTGAAAATAAGGTATTTCTTCAAGAAGAATCTTCGGTGTTTCATAATAAGATAAAGGAAGAAGCGGCTTTAAAGGAAGGGGAATTTCTTTTTGAAAAAGAGAAAAAAAGATTTGTATTTGAAAAACTTATTGGACTTAAAGGATTTAACTTTTTAGGGATAATATCAATCTTTTTGGGAGTTTTTTTGGTATTTCGGACACAGTTTGTAAAAATTCTTTCAAATAATTATGTAAAAAGTTCGGCGTCGTATTTGCTTGGGATGTTTTTTCTTTTTGCTGGAGAAAAATTTTATCAGAAAAATAAAAAGCATTTTGCAGTTGGGCTGATTGGCGGTGGAATTGGGATTCTTTATTTGACTACGCTTCTTTCTACGTTATATCTCAAACTTTATCCAATGACAGCAGGACTTTTTATATCGGTAATACTGACAGGGCTAGTTGTGATTCTTTCATTGCGATATGATAGCCAGATAATTGGAGTATTGTCGCTGATTGGTGGATATTTGCCTTACGGAGCTTATATTTGGGTGAATAAGAGCAATGTCCAGATTTATTATGTTTTGGCATATTCTTTGATTTTGCAGGGAATTGTGCTTGGAGTTTCTTGGAAAAAGGACTGGCTATACAGCAAGATTTTTGGATTTGTTACAGGTGTAGTAAATATGACGGGGCTAGTTTATTATTTGAATCATAGTATTCACGACAAGATTACGGCGTTTTTCTACATCGTAATTTTCACAACAGCATACAGTTTTATTTTCCTAAATTCTCACAAAAAAGAAAATCGCCAAAGTAACATAATCGACTATATATTTCTAAGTTTAAATCTAATTATAAAATTTTCATTGATTTACAGCCTGTTTGACAAGACAACGCCAAGTTGGCTAAAAGCGGTATTAGTTGCAACAGTCGGAATAATTTACGGATTTTTTGGCGACAGGCTCAAGGACAACAAAGTTGCAAAAATCTTTTATATCGTTGCATTAGGAAGTTTTATCCTGATTATCCCGTTAATTGTGCCAGAAAAATTTGTTGTGGTTGCGTGGGGTGCTGAAACTGCACTATTATATTTCTTTTATAGAAAATATAAAAATAAAGAAATGCGATACGGAACGATTGCAATTTATCTAGTTTCGCTGGTAAGTAATTTGATTGTGCGGGAAGAAAAATATTTGCTTGTGTATATTCAGGATTTGATGATAATATCTTTTTCATTTGTGCTTTATTTCCTGATAAAACAAAAAAGTTACAAGACAGAAGTTAGGATTTTAAATGGAATATTCAAATATCTGATTTTTACATATTCAGTATTTTTTATAAATAAAGTTGTTATTAATGCTGTTACTTCATTTAAAGTAATAAATTATGGTGAAGATATATTTTTGAGTTTATTAGTTTCGCTTTTTGTTTTAAGAACAGTAACGTATAAAGCGAAAAAATTACAAGACAGTTTTAGTTTGAAATTCTTGATAATAATTGAAATAATTTATTTGTTATTCATAAATATGATTAATCTTATCCTGTATTTTTTTGGTTGGAGTTCGGATATATTAAAAGAAAGAGTATCAATAAGTTATATATTTCCGTTCTTTTTGCCAATTGTAATAAATATATATTTATTTATGGTTGCTAAAAATGATATTCATTTATGCTTTTTCAAAAAAAATGAGAAAAAACCATTGTGGATACTGGGAGAATCAATATATTTCCTTTGTGTAGCAAATATTATTTTACGAATATACGAACAGTCAAATATGCTATTTTTAGGAGCTGGATTGGCTTTGGATATAGTTGGACTGCTATTATGTGGATACTTAGTCTGGAAAGGGTTTAAAGTGCCAAATAGGAATGTTAGAAGAATTGGGCTTGGAATAGGAATATTTTTTGTGGCAAAAAGTTTTTTATGGGATTTCTTACGATTTGATAATTCCTATAAGTTGATTGCTTACTTTAGTATGGGGGCTATTTTGATTGGAACTTCCTATATTTATCAGACGGCTTTGAAAAAGTTGGAGCAGGAAGTTAAAGAGAGTTTGAGTGACACGGATTTTGGGAAAGGTGAGAAAAATGAAGAAAATAACTAAGATAATATTGTTTTTATTTTTATTGACAATTGTTCAACTTTTTTCCAGCCAGTATTTTAAAACTATAAAAATAACAGGAAAGTCTACATACAAGCAATTTTTTTTGACAGAGGATATTTATGAGAACAGTAAAAATAATCTTGGAGATATACGGATAATCGATAAGAATGGGAAAGAAGTTCCTTATGTTATTGAAACTGGAAAAGAGCAGGAAAAGCACAGTGAAAAAATTGTGGCAAGGGAAAAAATAGATGAAGTATTGACGAAAAAGGATAAAATGGAATTTATTGTAAAATTTAATTCTGATAGTTTGTTAAAGGATATAATTGGAAACAGGCTTGTGCTGATTTCTTCCAAAAATTTTTACAGCGAATATATTTTGCTTGGAAGTAATAACGGTACAGATTGGGAACAGATAACTTCGGGAGAAATTTATAAGACACCTGATAAGGCAAACTTGACAATAGAATTTTCGGAAAAAAGATATGAATTTTATAAAGTTGTAACGCCGTTAGATAAAGGGAATATTTTTAGTGAAGCAATTTTGAAATTGTCAAATAGTGAGGCTCGAAAACTTAAAACTGTAGGGACAAAATTAGATTATAAAGTTGAGCAGGAAGGAAAAAATACAATTTTGAAAATCAAGAGCAAGTTTTTGCCGTTAAAAAATATTGTTCTAGATGTAAATGATGAGTTTCAGAGAAATTATGCTGTGAGAAGCGGAGATAATTTTTATGCAGAAGGGATAATTTCTAAAGTTGGGGAAAAGTCAAATTTGATAATAAATTTAGAAAATGTTCCAAAATTGTCTGAAATAATCGTTGAAATACAGAATGGAGATAATTCACCGCTCAAAATAAATGGAGTAACAGGAAACTATGTTCCAGACAGAATTGTGTTTAGGGCGACAGAAGGGGAAGATTATAAAATAACCTTTGGAGATGAAAGTTTAGATAAGCCTGAGTACGATATTGCGGAATTTGCTGATTCAATAAAAGAACGTGATGAAGTTTTTGTAGGAACATTGGAAAAGGCAGATATAAAGAAAGTTTCAAAGCCAAGAGATTACACGGTTTATTATAATGTTTTTATAGGGGTGGTTGTGGTAATATTAATTGGATTTATGGTAAATAAAATAAATAAAAATAAAAAATAGAAGAGGAGAATGAATTATGAGTATTGTATTTATTTTAATAGGAATTTTGGTAGTTTTGGTTGTAATGGGAATGGGAATTTATAATAAATATATTAGACTAAAAAATCTGAATGAAGAAGGTTGGAGTGGAATAGGCGTATATTTGCAAAAAAGGCTGGATTTGATACCAAATCTTGTTAATACTGTTAAAGGTTATGCAACGCATGAAAAGGAAACGCTGGAAAATGTGGTAAAATTGAGAAGTCAAATGATGTCGATTGATACAAAGGATATTGATAATATTGAAAAAATTCAAAAACTTGAAAATGAAATGACAAAAACGTTAAGATCAATAATGATGTTACAGGAAAATTATCCAGACTTGAAGGCAAATGAAAACTTTTTGAGCCTGCAATCTCAATTGACTCAAATAGAAACAGAAATTCAAAGTTCAAGAAAATATTACAATGGAACAGCAAGAGACAGAAATACTTTTGTGGAAACTTTTCCGAATAATATTTTTGGTGGAATTTTTGGATTTAAAAAAGCTGAGTTCTTTAATGCTGTGGAAGGAGCAGAAAAAGCGCCAGAAGTTAAGTTTTAAAAAATTTTAGTAAAATTATCGTGAAGGAAATAACTTTATGGAAATAAGTTTGACTCAAATAATAATTTTATTGATAATGTTAGTAACATTGGCGATTTATAGTTATATTACGTGGAAAAAATTTGGGAAGGATTCTGTCGATGAAATTATTTCGGTATCAGAGCCACCTAAAGAAATTTCGGCAATGATGGCTGCTTATATAAATAGTTCTCAGAAAGAAATATCAAATTATTTGGTATATATTGGATTGCTGGAGTTGATAAGCAAAGGATTTGTAATAATTGAAGATTGTGTTGACTTTAAAAAATATAATAAAGTTAAGAAAAATTCAAAAATGACAGAAGATGAATACGAAATAAAAAAAGATAAAAAAACTGTTGAAATCATTGACATTGAAAAATATTATAGACAGATAAGCAAGAAGAAGTATGGGTTCAATATGGAAAAAGTCAATGATTATGGGTGCAGGCAGTGGGAACTTTCGGAAGAGGAGAGAATGGTTCTGGAATTTTTAATTGAATATGATAAGGACAGTATTCTTGGGCATAAAAAGAGTATTATGGAGCAATTTTTTAAAATTCTTGAAGTTTTGAAGGAAAAATTTGCTGGAAGAGGAAACTACACTTTCTTGTATTTAATTGGAATAAAGTCTATAAAAAAGGAAAGATGGGATAAAAGGCTTTATAATTCAAATTGGAAGTTTAAAATATTTTACATAGTTATAATATTTTTGTTTGGAATTTTTCTTTTTATTTTTGAAGGATTAGAGGGAATTGTGCCATTAATTATTTTTTTTCCTATGTATTTTTGGGCAATGTTATTATCAGATTTGCTTTTTGTAATTTTAAAAAATAAAATGTTTCCGATGGTTATTAGGTTAGCAGTTTTTATTTTAATAGGTCTATTTGAAGTTATTATATTATTTTTTTCTGGACTTATGGTTTATGAACTTGGAATATCGGGGATAATTCTAACTTTAGTTGCTATTCTTCAGTTTTTTTATTTTAAAAATATTGGAAAATATACAGATAGAGGAATTGAAGTCAAAAGAAATCTAGAAGGATTGAAGAAATCCATAAAAAGTGGTGAAAATAGAAAATTCGAGAATATAGAAGAGATGATTTTGTATTTTAAAAAAATTTTACCATTTTCACAGTCTTTGGAAGTGCAGAAGCATGTTGTAAAGATGGTGGAAAAATCTATAGAAATATCAGGATTTAATGATAAAAAGGAATATATTGAAAATATGCTTAATATATTTATTTATAAAAATGATAAATTTATGAAATCGTTTGGGAATGAGATATTTACAAACGAGATATTGGAAGGAAATTACTATGAAAAGTTTTAGCAACCGAAAATGGAAGAGTATTTTTTCAATAATGTTTGTATTTTTCACATTATTTTTTCTGAATGTCAGTTCATTAATAGCTGAGACAATAAAAAAATATGATGTCTCAATCCAGATTAATAAAAATGGAACATTGACAATAAATGAAACAATAGACTATGATTTTGGTGATAAACTTGATAAGCATGGGATTATTAGAAGGATTCCCCTGCCTTCAAAAAAAAGCGGAATAGATATTTATAAATCCCATGTAAAGATGAATTCTGTAAAAAGAAATGGTGAACCTGAAAAATATAAAACTAAAAAATCTTCTGGAGAAATAGCTTATAAGATAGGTTCTGAAGATAAATATGTGGATTCAGGTGTAAGTAAATATGAGTTTAATTATACAATGTATAATGCAGTATTTGAAAAGGACGGAATCTATCAGGTATATTTTAATCCGATAGGACAGTTCTGGAAAGTTCCCATTGAAAGTGGAGACGTGAACATAAGTTTTGAAAATAATGAACCTATAGGAGAAAATGAAATTCAGCAGCTGAAAGTATTTACAGGGAAATATGGAGAAACTGGAGAAAATTATACTATAGTTCAGAAAAGCGGGATTATAAAAATAAAAACCAATGAAGTTCTGGAACCGCTTAACGGAATGACTTTCCGTCTAAATTTAAAGACAGATAAGATAAATCCTACATGGCTTGATAAACTGAAAGTTCTTTATTATGCAGTCCCTCTTGTTGCAGTGGGTTCTGTAGTAATTTTAATGCTCTTCATATATGGATTTGTAACATGGTTACTGTTTAGACCGGTTTCTTTAAGAAAAGCGATTGTTCCTGAATTTAATATACCGAAGGATATTTCTCCCATGTATGCCGGATATATCAAAGGTGTGAAAAAACCTAAAGAAATCTTGACGATAGGAATGCTGTCACTCCTTTCAAAAGGCTATGTAACAGCGGAGGACAAAGAAGGAAACGGAAAAAATGTAAAATACAGGCTCGTAGCAAATACTGAAGGAAATCCTGAACTTTCAATTGAAGAGGCGACACTTCTTAATGCGCTTTCAGATGATGAAGAGAATATATTTAAAAATGATAAAAGTTATTTCAGTTATCAAAAAAATAGAAAGAGTGGATTCGAAGATGAAAAGAATCTTTATGAAGCTTGACAAAATATAATGAGTATGCTTGAAAATAAATATAACTCAAGGGCATATGAAACTAATGATAAATTTTCATATCCTTTTATTTTAGGAATGGTTTTAGTTATTACTGTAGGAATGATTAACAGAGGAACAAATTCCCGGGCAAATGGATTATTTGATGATATAGCTTTTGTAGCATTTAATTTTCTTATTTCGTGTGGTATTGCAGCTGTTATTTATGTTTTTATGGAGAACCTGTTTTCAGAAAAAAAAATATTTCCTGCCATTTTAAAAGGAGGGATAGCAATATTTCTGCTAATAAAAACAGGAGTAATAGGTGTTATTATAGGAATCATTCCAGTAATGTATATAATTTATTCTAAACTTATGAAAAAATACATGGAGGAAAGTCTAAGACAGGAAGAGCATCTTGATGGAATGAAAATGTATATAAAAACTGCCGAAGCAAACCAGATTATGAAATTTAACGATGTGGATGAGCTTGTGGAATATTTCAAAGGTATTTTACCTTATGCAGTTGCTCTCGGAGTCAAGAATAAAGCGATAAAATTGTTAGAAAATACGATAAACCTATATAATTTTGATGAAAATATACAGGATGAAATAAACAGAAGAGTTTACTATGACTCGTATGATAGTAAATTCCTGTTAAATACAATTTCAAGAGAATATGATAAAGTAAGAGAAGAAATGGGTGTAAGTGAAGGCGGATTTTCAAGTGATGGTGGCTTCTCTGGCGGTGGTTCCGGTGGAGGAGGTGGAGAAAGCTGGTAGGGATATTGGCTTTTTATGATTTTTACATAAATTTTAAATTTATATAATTTTTAAAGTTTGATACTGAAAAAGTTTTAGAATAACTAAAAATAAGGATAGATAAAGTATGATATTTCAAAATAAAAAATTTTCAATATTATTTATGTTTATGGTGATGTTTTTATTTAATTCAAGCAGGCTTGCTGCAGTAATATTGCATAGTGAAAAAATAAGAAATTATGAAGTTACAGTGCAAATTAATAAAAATGGCACGCTGACTGTAAATGAAGTGATTGACTATGAATTTGACGGTGTGGCAAAGCACGGTATTTATAGGGATATTCCGTTACGTTCAAAGAAAAACGGCGTGGATATTTACAAATCTTATATAAAAATGAATTCAATAAAGAGAAACGGTATTTCTGAAGAATACTCTACGAAACTTTTTGATGAAGGTATTAGATATAGGGTTGGTTCTGCAGACAGATTTGTGGAAAATGGCGTAAATAGATACGAATTCAATTATGTGATTTATAATGCAGTGTTTGAAAAAAATGGAATTTATCAGGTTTACTTTAATGCAATTGGTCAATTTTGGCAAGTTCCTATTGAAAAAGCTACGGTAAATATAAAATTTGCAAATGGAGAACCTGTTTTAAAAAATGAAATTAGGCAATTAGATATTTTTACAGGTGAATATGGACAAAGTGGGAAAGATTATATTACAAATTTGAATAATGGAACTGTTGAAATTAAAACAAATAAGGTTTTAGAGGCATATAGCGGATTAAGTTTTCGTCTGAATTTAAAAACAGATAATATAAGCCCAACATTTTGGGATAAATTACAGACACTTTATTATGCTCATCCTTTAATTGCTGTAGGACCGATTATAATAATAATTCTAGCAATTTATGGATTTGTAACGTGGTATATATTTGGAAGAGATGTAAATAAAAAGGCAATTGTTCCTGAATTTAACATACCAAAGGACATTTCAGCCATGTATGCGGCTTACATCAATGGAGAAAGAGAGCCAAAAGAAATACTAACAATCGGAGTGCTTTCATTACTTTCTAAAGGTTATATTGAAGCTAATGATGAAGAAGGTAATGGAAGAAATGTAGAATATACATTGTCTGACAGTAGAAAAAGCAAACCTGAATTAGCAGAAGAAGAAAAGATTGTTTTTAATGCTCTTTCTGATAATGGATATATATTTAAAAAAGAAAGAAGCCTTTACGATGCTTCAAATAAAATATTAAAATCATTTGAAAAAGAGTATAAAAAGAAAGTTTACAAGGATAATAACATTTTTAATATTGTATTTATTGTAGGTATGATTATAGTTTTTATGATTTCGTCAACTGCAAGCAGCGGGACAGCAGGTATTTCTGATGGCATTTCTGGAGCAGTTTCTCTAGTTATGGTTGCTATTTTCTTTGGAATAGTATTAAATACGATTTTTTCAATTATCAATAATATTTATGGAAATAATAGCAAATTTTTAAAAATTATTAAGTGGATTGCAGTATTATTCTTTTCATTAATATATGGAGTTTTAAATTTCATTATAATTGCAATAATTATGGCAATGTATGTTATTTATTCAAAAATAATTGGAAGATATACTGTTGATGGAATGAGAAAAAAAGAATACTTAGATGGTATGAAAATGTACATAAAGACTGCTGAAGCAAATCAGATTATGAAATTTAATGATGTAGATGAACTGGTAGCCTATTTTAAAGGAATATTACCTTATGCAGTAGCTCTTGGTGTAAAGAATGAAGCAGTAAAACTTATGAAGAATACAATAAAACTTTATGATTTTGATGAAAGTACATATTCTTACATAAATAGAGGAGTACATTTTAATTCATACAATAATTTCTTTTTATCAGATATGATTTCAAGAGGTTATAACAATGCATACAATGAAATAGCAGAAGAAAGATTTAGCACTTTGAGAGAAAACTCTAGAAATTCGAGCGGAAGCGGTTTTGGCGGAGGCGGATTTTCAAGTGGTGGAGGCTTCTCTGGCGGAGGTTCCGGTGGGGGAGGTGGAGGAAGCTGGTAGAAATACTGGCTTTTTCTGATTTTTACATAAATTTTAAATTTGTATAATTTTTAAAGTTTGATACTGAAAAAGTTTTAGAATAACTAAAAATAAGGATAGATAAAATATGATATTTCAAAATAAAAAATTTTCAATATTATTTATGTTTATGGTGATGTTTTTATTTAATTCAAGCAAGCTTGCTGCAGTAATATTGCATAGTGAAAAAATAAGAAATTATGAAGTTACAGTGCAAATTAATAAAAATGGCACGCTGACTGTAAATGAAGTGATTGATTATCAGTTTGGCGAAGAGTTTAAGCACGGAATTTATAGAGATATTCCTTTGCGTTCAAAAAGGTTTGGATTTGATGTTCATAAGTCTTTTATCAAAATGAATTGGATAAAGAGGGACGGAAAGGATGAAGAATATACAAAAAATCATTTTTATGAAGGAATAAGGTACAGAATAGGTTCCGAAACAGAACTTGTAAATTTGTATAAGACTGAGAGCATATATGAGCTGAATTACGATATTTATAATGCTGTGTTTGAAAAAGATGGAATTTATCAAGTGTATTACAATGCTATTGGACAGTTTTGGAATGTTCCTATTGAACAGGCAAGTGTTATTATAAGATTTTCTGATGGGCAAAAAATTAAAAAAAATGAAATTGAAAAGTTGGAAGTTTATACTGGAAGTTATGGAGAAAAAGGTGAAAATTATGACATTTTAGAAAATGATGAGGAAATACACATTTCAACAAAAGAGCTGGAGGCCAAAAATGGGCTTACATTTATGCTAAATTTGAAAACGGATAAAATAAGTCCAACTTTAGTAGATAAGCTAAAAATTGTATATCTTTCCAATCCAGCAATAATAATTTTGCCATTTTTATTGTTATTTTTAACAATATATTCTATTGTAACGTGGAAGTTTTTTGGAAAAGATCCGCAAGGGAAATCTGTAATTCCAGAATTTAATTTGCCAAAAGACATTTCTCCAATGTTTGCAGCATATATAAATGGTGAAAGAGACACAGTGGAGATATTAAATGCAGGAATATTTACATTACTTACAAAAGGGTTTATAGTAGCAAATAGAGTTAATGGTGAAATTAAATATAACAAGGAATCCAAAACTGCGTATACACAGGAAACTGAGCTGGCGGAAGAGGAAAGGATGCTGCTTGATGCTCTTTCTTCAGAAAAGAATAATATTTTTGGTGGTGAAAAAAGAATTTATAATAAGGCAAATAGTATTATTGAAATCCTGAAGGATAAGTATCATAAAATAATTTATAAAAATAATGGAAGTTTTTTAGTTCCATTTTATTGTGCAGCTCCTGTTTTTATAATTTTTATATTTTCACAGACAAATTTTGAGTTTTTCAATCCTTTTATAATATTGTATATACTTATAACACTAGGCTCATTTTTTCATAGAATTTGGATAACAGTTAGTAAAAAATTGTTAATAGGATTAGTAATTATAGTGATTTTAGGTGTATCTTTTTATCAGGGAATTGAGATTTTTGTTTTTACAACATATTTTGTAATATTGTTTATTGTGTATGCAAAGTTAATTGGGAAATATACAAATGAAGGCTTGAGAAAAAAAGAATACCTGAAAGGTATGAAAATGTATATAAAAACAGCGGAAGAGAATCAGATAAGAAAATTTGACAATGTAAAGGAATTAATCGAATATTTTAATGGAATTTTACCTTTCGCAGTAGCACTTGGAGTAAAAAACGAGGCAATAAAATTAATGAAAAAAACAATAAAAATATACAACTTCGACATAAATGAATCTTATATAAATAGCCATACTCATATATACGCTTATAGTAACCACAGTTTTACGAACGCATTTTCAAGAAGTTACAGCAGTGGCAGATCGAAAATTATGAGTGAAAAATTTAGTTCATCTAAAAGTGGCTCAGGCGGAGGCGGATTCTTTAGTGGGGGAGGCTTCTCTGGCGGAGGTTCCGGCGGAGGAGGTGGAGGAAGCTGGTAGAAATACTGGCTTTTTTTCTTGTTGTAAAGTATTGTTTTTTAGTTTATAATATTGGTAGAAAATATTAATTTTTCAAATTTGTGTAGGAATACAGATAAATTGAACAGAATATACAGAAAATGAAAGGGATGGAATATGAAAAGATACAATTTGAATTTTAAGGAGTTTATTAATGAATAAATCTTATATAATTATAATTGAAATTATTGTGGTTTTACTTGTTGCAGTGTACTCTGTCTTAACGTGGCACTTTTTTGGAAGAGATCCGAAAAGGAAAACAGTTATTCCTGAATTTATAGAGCCAGATTATATTTCTGCAATGTTTGTAGCTTATATTAATGGCGAGAGGGATTCAAAAGAAATAATAAAAATAGGCATATTATCGTTAATACTGAAAGGATATATTTCTGAAGTTACCGAAACTAGTACAGGAAATAAGAAGTATGTTTTGAATAAGAAAAATAGGGATAATTTGAAATTGAGAAAAGAAACTTTGTTTGAGGAAGAAAATAATTTGCTGGATGTTCTTTCGGAAAATGAGTTATTTGAGAATAAACTCAAGATGATTGGGTACAAAAATCGTATTGTGTATTTTTTGGAGAAAAAATATGAAAGGACAATCTATAAAAATAATTATATATTCTTTATTCCAATAATATTTGGAATAGCAATATCTATAATTTTTGTATTATTACAATTATTACAGGGGAGTTTTGGAAGTGCAGTTATTGGTACAATGTTTATATTTATATGGCTTGAGTATATACATAGAATGCCTAAAGGGATTTTAAAATCTTTATATGTAATGGTTATTTTGGGAATAATTATTGCCGTAATGATGTATATGCAGATTTATTTGGGATTAAGTCTATTTATTTTGGGAATAATATTTTTGATTTATGAAAAGGCAATAGGAAAATATACTGTTTCAGGACAAAGAAAAATGGAATATATTAAAGGATTAAAAATGTATTTTGAAACTGCTGAAAAAAATAAAATAGATAAATTTGAAACAGAAGAAGAAAAACTTAATTATTTTAATCGAATATTTCCTTATATTATCGCACTTAAAGTGGAAGATGAAAAAATAGAAATTTTTAAGGATTCTTTGGATTTTTTAAATATAATGGGAAGTTACGCTGAAGCTCAATATTATGTTAATGAATATGTAGATAGGAAATTTCCAATTTTTAGAAAAAAATATATTTTTTGGTGAGATTAGAAAGATAAAATATATTTTTAAATCAAAAATAGCTTGTTATAATTATAAAATTTTATAAATTATAAAATAATCAAATGAAAAAAAGGAGAAGAAAGTTAAAAATGAAAATAGTATATTTAGATAATGCTGCAACTACAAAAATGTCCGACAAAGTGATAGAAGAAATGAAAAAATCGTTTAGCGAAAATTATGGAAATCCGTCTTCTGTGCATTCATTGGGACAACGTGCAAAATCAGCTGTAGAAAGGGCAAGATATATTATAGCGCAGAATTTAAAGGCTGAGACAACTGAAATTGTGTTTACATCTGGCGGAGCTGAAGGGAATAATCTTGTGATAAGGGGATTTTTAAAGGCGAATAAGGATAAGGGGAAACATATTATAACATCTAAGATTGAGCATTCTACGATTTTAAAAACCTTTGAGCAGCTGGAAAATGAAGGGTATGAAATTTCGTATATTAGCGTTGATGAAAATGGAGCTGTGGATATTGAAGAATTGAAGCAGGAATTGAGGGAAGATACGGCACTTGTTTCGATAATGTTTGTGAATAATGAAACTGGCGTTATTCAGCCGATTAAGGAAATTGGGGAAATTTTGGCAGAGAGAAATATATTTTTTCATACGGATGCAGTTCAGGCAATAGGGAAATTGGAAATTTTTCCAAAAGAATTGAAAATAGGAGCTTTGACAGCGACAGCTCATAAATTTTACGGACCTAAGGGAGCAGGATTTGTATTTATTGATAAAAGATATTCACTTGAAAAGGAAATCTGGGGTGGTTCGCAGGAAAGAAACAGACGGGCTGGAACGGAAAATGTTCACGGAATTTTGGGACTTGGTGTGGCACTTGAGGAAGTTTATGAAAATTTGGAAGAAATGTCAGAAAAAGAAGATAAACTGCAAAATTATCTAGAAAATAAACTGAAAACTGAAATTAAAAAATTAGGTAAAAAAATACGGATAAATGGAGAAAAAACCAATAGAATAAAAACAACAACGAATGTCTACATAGAAGGAGTGGATATTCAAATGCTGCTGGTAGCACTGGATTTAAGAGGAATCTGCATAAGCGGTGGTTCAGCATGCATGTCGGGCTCGCTTGAAAATTCACATGTTTTGAAAGCTATGGGGCTTAATGACGAGGAATTGAAAGGTTCGTTTAGAATTAGTATTGGTAAGGATACTACTATTGAAGAAATAGATTATTTTGTGGAAAATTTAATTGAAGTTATTTTATAATAAAACTGCTTTAAAACTGAACTCAAAAGTTATGGCTGTTTTACTCAAATCATAAATTTATATAATTTTTAATAGGTTTGACTATATAATTAAATCTTTAAATAAACAAAAAGAAAATAATGATATATTTTAAATTGGAGAATAAAATAAATGAAGAGAAATAAAAAGAAAAAATACAAGTTTCTGTGTGTTAGTGATATTGAGATTTTGGCGGATATGGAAGAGGATTTCTTGAAGCAGAGATTTAAAGATATAGATTTTATAATGTCTGCTGGAGATGTTTCCAACAATTATCTGGATTATCTTGTTTCGGTTTTAAATAAAGATTTGATTTGCGTTAATGGAAATCATACGTATAATAGGGATTGTCCGATAGAATTTGCAAAGGTAATTAATGGTAAATTTATAAAATATAAGGGACTGCGGATATTGGGACTTGATGGGAGCAAGATTTATTCGTTTCAAGAACATCAATATAGTGAAAGTCAGATGAAAATGAAAATTTTAAAAAATATTTTCTTTCTTCGTAAAGGTGTTGACATTGTTTTGAGCCATGCTTCGCCTGAAGGGATTCACGATAGAGATGATGGTGTTCATAATGGATTTAGGGTATTTCATAAAGTTATACAGCATTTTAAGCCCAAATTATGGATTCATGGACATATTCATTTGTCTAATTTTATGAATTATCAAGATACAAAGGTGGGAGATACAATGGTGTCAAATACGTTTGGATATAGGATATTTACTATTGAAAAATAAAAAATGTTTAAAAAATTGTACAGTTATTAAAATATTTTATTTTAAAAAAAGTGGATGTTTGGAGGAAAAATGGAAAATAGGACTTTGATGAGCGTGTTGGAAGCAGAAGAGGCTTATAAAAAATTTTTGAAGTCTTCGAGAGGAATATTTGGATTTAATTTTAAGAAAAAGGAGAATTTAAAGTCATTTTCGGAAATTCAAAAGGAAGAAAATGCCTATAATAGCGTAAATTTGGGAATAAAAGAAGTTCCGCTTGATAAAATAGTAGGAAGCGTTGAAAAGTATGCAGATTTTGATAAAAATTTTGTTCCTAAAAATAATGTCGTAAAGCAGAGATGGATAAATATTTACATCGGATACACATCGGATAGCATGCTTCCGACAGTTATTCTGTACAAAATAAAGGATAATTACTATGTTTATGATGGTAATCACAGGGTTTCGGTAGCGAAATTTCTAAATTTTGCGACAATTGAGGCACAAGTGGAGGAGTTTTTGCCAACAAAGGATACGAAAGATAAGGTTATTTACAGGGAGAATATGATTTTTGAGAAGGAAACAGGACTTTCTGATATTTTTCTTTCAGAGCCAATAAAATATAAATATTTGAAAGAAGAAATTGAAAGTTATAAAAATCTTTTAGATAAGAGAAAAAATGAAAATATGGATTTGAAGAAAGCAGCTAAAAATTGGCATATAAATGTGTTTTTACCAATAAAAATGATACTTTCTGAAAATGAAATAATTAAAAATTATGAAGGTAATCCAGATGATGTTTTTTTGTTTTTTTTAGAACATAAATATTATTTGAGTAAAAATCATGGGAAAAATGTAGGATATTTATATAGTGTAATTAATTTTATAAATTTGGTAAAAACAAACGAAAATAAAGATTTGGAAAATATTTGTGAAATTCAGACGCAAGAATTAATTGAAAAATGTAAAAAATTGGAAAAGATTGATAGTGAATTGATAAATTCTAATTTTAAACATGAAATGCAAGCAGAAACAGAATTAGAAAATGAAATTGTAAGTTATTTTAGAAATGGAATAGAAAAACTTTCTAATAGATATTCCAGCTATTTGTTTGAATCTAAAAAAATGGCAAATAATGAAATATGGACTTATTTTGCTAAATATATTTTGAATTATATAAAAATTTTAAATACTCAGAAAAATAATCATTTTAGCAATATGAATGGTAAAAATATTATTGAGGAAAATAACTTTGAAAAATGGCAAATAACTAAACCCAAAATGCAATTTGACAATATTGAAGTAAACACATTGAACTATATCCTTGAGGTATTTTTGCCAATTGCTGATATATTTTTGAAAATAAATGAGAAAGATTGTTTTGTTATGGATGAATACGAAAAATTGCAAAATGATTTCTTTAGTTTATTAAAATTAAAAAATTTGCTTAAAGCAGAAGGAAAATCTACTAAATATGAGAATATAATGACTGAAAATATAGAAATTGGTATAAATACCAAAAATAAAAAAGTCCTTTTTGGAGTACAGAAATTTCTTGTTTTAGAAAAGAAAAAAGAATTTTTGAAAAACTTGAAAAATCCTAAAATTTTTGAGGGGATATTGAAAAAATATGGAGAAATAAAAAAATACGAAACTTATGTAAGATTTTTTATAGCACTTGATAATTTTGGAGAAGAGGAATTTTTGAAAAACTTAGAAAAAAATTTGGAAGAATTTTATTTGCAAGATGATAATGTGGTTGAGTACAAGACAGAAAAAGTCATAAAAATTGAGAATAGCAGTATTTTTGAACATGATTATGAAATTGAATTTATAGATTTTTTTTGTAATAAATTTGTTGATTAGTTGTTTACAAAAAAGGTAATTTTTATTATTGATTTTACAAAAATCATGATATTTTTAGTTTAATTACAACAATTAGTTTGAAAAAATAATTATTAATCAAAATATCTTGAGATATAAAATAAATTAAAAAAAATTTTGTTAGTAAAGGAAGGGAATTAAAATGAATAATATAAAAGCGATATTTATGGATTTGGATGGAACAGTGCTGACAAGTGAGCATAAAGTTTCGGAAAATTTGATAAAAAAATTGAGAGAATTGGAAGAAAATGGAGTGAAAACATTCATTGCAACTGGGAGAACCTTTATTTCATCAAAGCCTTTTGTAGAAATGCTGGGTATAAAAAATCCAGTAATTAATTATAATGGTGGGAGAGTTACAAATCCTTTGAATAGTGAAGTTATCTTTGAAAAACCTGTTGAGGCACAGGATGTTAAGGAGCTTATTAAAGTTTCGAGAGAAAAGGGAATTCACTTAAATTTATATATGGATGACAAGTTATATATTGAAAATGAAACAGATGAAGGTAAAAAATATTCAGAAAGCGTGGAAATTCCATATTATGTGAAAAATTTTGACGAATTTATTGGGAAAACTTCTACAAAAGCATTATTTATTGCAGAAAATTCAATTTTACTGGAGTTAAAAAAGGAATTGGAAGAAAAATTGCCACATATTAATTTTGTATTTTCAAAACCGCATTATTTAGAATGCTTGAATAAGGAAGTAAATAAAGGGCTGGCAATAAAGGAACTGTTGAAAAAATATGATATTTCTCCAGAAGAAACAATGGCATTTGGAGATCAGTGGAATGATTTGGAAATGTTGAGGTTTGTCAAATATGGGTATCTTATGGGGAATGCTACGGAAGAATTGAAACAGGAATTTTCAAAAGATAAAATTACTTTATCAAATGATGAAGATGGGATTTATGAAGTGATAAAGGCACTTTAGGTATTTTTATAAAAATAGAAATTAGGTAGAAATTATGGAAAATAAATTTGTACATTTGAAATTGCATACGGAGTATTCACTGCTTGAAGGAGTAGGAAAAATAGATGAATATGTTGAAAAGGCTAAGGAAATTGGAATAAAAGCACTTGCAATTACTGATACTTCGATGTTTGGGGCAATTGAGTTTTTTAAGAAGTGTAAAAATGCTGGAATAAAGCCGATTATTGGACTTGAGGTGTTTCTTGATGGACTGGAGAAAGTGGGGGAATTTTCGCTTACTTTGCTTGCTAAAAATCAGAATGGGTATAAAAATTTATCAAAATTGTCGTCAATTTCATATAGCAGGTTTACACGGAATAGGAATAAAATTAAATATGATGAATTGAAAAAATATTCGGATGACTTGTATATTTTGTCGGGCGGGATAAATAGTGAGGTTGTAAAGGGTATTCTGGATTTGGAAAATACTCAGGTTAGAAGAGTTATTGAGAAGCTTGGCAAGGATTTTGGGGATAATTTTTTTATTGAAGTTTCTGCTGTGGAAAGGCTGGAAAAAGCTAGGAGAATGCTTTTTGACATTGTGCGTAAAAATAAATTTGATAATTTTGTTATTACAAACGATATTTATTATCCAAATCGAAAAGATGCAGTTTTGCAGAAAATTGTAGAGTCAATAAAAGAGGGGAGTAAAATTGATACAGAAAAATCCGAAAATAGTGAAATTTTATATGATGATCTGTATTTAAAGTCTGAGAAGGAAATAGAAAAAAGTTTTGAAAATAAGGAATATAGCGAGTTTTATGAAACTGGAATTAATAATGTGGAAAAAATTGTGGAAAACTGCAATGTTGATTTTGAGTTTCATCATTTTAAATTTCCAAAATATTCGTTGCCACAAAATGTAAGTGAAAAGGAATTTTTGCAAAATCTAGTATTTGAGGGGCTTTTTCACAAATACTTGAAAAAATCTGTTTCAGATTCTGAAAAATTACAGTTGGATAAAAATTTTGAAATAATAGAAAAAGAGATTGCAAAAGATGAAATTGCTGGGCAGAAATTGAAAGAAGTTAAAATTCGGGAAGAATTATTAAAGAATAATTTGGAAAATGTCTTGGAGCGTGCAGAGTATGAGCTGAAAATTATTAATAAAATGGGATACAATGGATATTTTATCATTGTCTGGGATTTTATAAAATTCTCACGTGAAAATGGGGTTTATGTTGGACCTGGAAGGGGTTCTGCGGCTGGGAGCATTGTTTCGTATGCCTTGAATATTACCGAAATTGACCCGCTTGAGTATAATCTGATTTTTGAGCGTTTTTTGAATCCTGAACGTATTTCGATGCCTGATATTGACATAGATTTTGATCAGGAACAGCGGGAAATTGTCATAAATTATGTGGTGAATAAATATGGGGCAGAATATGTGGCACATATTATTACGTTTGGAACGCTAAAGGCAAGGCTTGCAATTCGTGATGTGGGGCGTGTGTTAAATGTTTCGCTTGTAAAAGTCGATAAAATCGCTAAAATGATACCGTTTAATACGGAACTGAAAGATGCTCTGAACAATATCCCTGAAATTAGAAAAATGTATGAAACTGACAGGGAAATAAAAAGGGTAATTGATTATTCGCTTAAATTGGAGGGAAAAGTGCGGCACGCCTCTGTTCATGCGGCTGGAGTCGTTATTTCCAAAGATGTGCTAAGTGATGAGATTCCGACTTATTCTGATGGGAAAACAAAGATTGTTTCGACGCAGTATCAGATGAAAGAACTGGAAGAGCTGGGAATTTTAAAAATGGATTTTCTTGGCTTGAAAAATCTTACGATTTTGCGAAAAACTGCGGAAAATATTGAGAAAAGAAGAAAAACAAAGATTGTATTAAATGATATTGCTCTAAATGATGAAAAAACTTATGAATTGCTTACAAAAGCTGATACAATGGGAGTTTTCCAATGTGAGTCGGCTGGAATCAGAAGCCTTATGAAGAAAATGAAAATTGAAAAATTTGAGGACATAATCGCATTGCTTGCACTGTACCGTCCAGGACCTTTGCGAAGTGGAATGGTGGATGATTTTATCAATGTGAAAAATAACAGGACTGAGATAAAATATATTGATGATTCGCTAAAATACATACTTGAGGAAACTTACGGAATAATTTTGTATCAGGAGCAGGTTATGAAAATTGTGAGTGAAATGGCAAATTATTCGCTTGGAGAAGCTGATGAGCTGCGACGTGCGATTGGAAAGAAAAATCCTGAACTAATGAAGAAAAATCGTGAAAAATTTGTAACAAATGCTGAAAAAAACGGAGTTTTATCGAAAAAGGCAAATGAAATTTATGATTTAGTTGAAAAATTTGGTGGATATGGATTTAATAAGTCACATTCGGCGGCTTACGCATTGATTGTTTACTGGACAGCATATTTTAAGGCAAATTATCCATTGGAATTTTTTGCTGCGATAATGACAACCGAAGTGCATAATTTGGATAGATTTGTTGTTTTTGTGAATGAAGCGAAGGAAAAAGGGATTAATATATTTTTGCCAGATGTGAATTTGTCTGATTATGATTTTGAAATTGAAGAAAATCAGGAGGATAAAGAAAATTTTGGAAAGGCTGGAATAAGATTTGGACTTTTTGCGATAAAAGGCGTGGGGGCAGCTTTAATTAATGAAATAAAAAAAGAACGAAAAAACGGAAAGTTTGTTTCCTATAAAGATTTTGGATATCGGATGAAGCAAAACGGAATTACAAAAAAACAGCTGGAATCGCTAATTTTATCGGGAGCATTGGATGGACTTGATGGAAACAGGTTTGAAAAATACAAGTCCATTGACAAAGTTCTAGAATACAGCCAGAAAAAATACGAATCTGAAGAAGATTTGCAAATGATTTTATTCGGCTGTAAAAAAGAAATATCAGTTGACTTTCAGATGGAAAAAAGCGATGAGTTTCCTCAAAAAGTGTTACTTCAAAACGAAAAGGAATATTTGGGAATCTACGTTTCAAGCCATCCTTTAAATGAGAAAAAAAATCTGATAAATATAATTTCCCATAATAAAATATCAGAAATTTCTCAAAAAGAGCTAAAAAAAGTACGAATTATCGGAATAGTGAAAAATGTAAAAAAATTTGCAACACGGGCTGGAAAAGAGCCGATGGTAAAATTTGAAATGGAAGATTTTCAAAAAAGCATTGAAGTAATCTGTTTTCCAAGAGAATACATAACTTTTGGATATAAAATCACAGAAGGGCAGATTATGGTGCTGGAAGGAATTGTAAATTCCGAGCAAAATAAAAATACAGTTATTTTAAACAACATTTGCAACATTGAAAATCTGGAAGAAAACAAGAATCTGAAATTATACATCTTGATTGACGAAGAAGTGAAAGAAAAAAATCAGGAATTGAAGCAGCTTATTTTAAAAAATAAAGGTGACAATCAAGTATTTTTAGCATTTAAAACGAATGAGAAAAAGGAAGTTGTAAAACTGTCTGAAAAATATAATGTGAACTTGTCGCTCAAGTTTATTAGGAAAGTTGCGAAATTGGTGGGAATTGAGAGAATAAAGTTGAAATGATAAAAAAATTAAAGGAGTTGAGATATGTTTTTTTTGAATAATAAGAAATTAAAAAAATCTTTTAAAGTAACATTTATAATGATAATATTTTTTACAATAAACATTGCATCATTTTCTGAAAAGTCAGAATTTTTAGCAATTGGGAATTTGAAAATTGTAAGGCAGGAGCCATTGGTTATAAAGAGAGAAGATTTGAATATTACGATTGAGAAAAATAAGACAATAAAGGTTGAGAGTGTTTATACATTTGAAAATCTCGGAAATTATAATGTGAAATCGACGTTTATGTTCTGGCTGGATACGAATATTGAGAAGAGCTTAAAAGAGGATTTTAGTAATAAAAATACGAATAATCGAGGAAAATTTGTAAAAAATATAAAGTTTTTGACAGATTATAAAAAGGCACAAAATTTGAGAGCAGTTATAAAATTTGATGAAAATATTTATGAAAGTCAAGTTACAGATAGTATCCAGCGTGAATGGTTTGCCGTTTCAAAGGTTATTCCGTCGATGGAAGAAGGGAAAATCGCTGTTTATTATGATTTAGTAAATACAAAATTTTCAAGAAATAAGGATTTTGTATACAGTTTCGAGTTAGTTGACAATTTTTTTAACAAAAATAAAGCGGAAATATTGTACGTAAATGTTTATAATAAATCAGATTTAAAAATTGACAGGATAAATTTTAAAGACTATGAATTTAAGAATATCAGTAAAAATAGTACAAAAGAGCATTATGAACTGCTAGAGAGTGGAGTAAATCTGGATGGAAAAATTTCAATAAAATTTAAGTAGGGCAAATGTTGGTAATTTTGCCTGAAATGTAGTAAAATATACACAGATTAATTCAAATATAGAGAGAATCATAAAAATTGAAAAGAGGAAAAAATGAGAATTGTAGCAGGAACATTGAAAAATAGAAGAATAAAATCAAGGGAAGGAAGAGAAACTAGACCTACGCTTGAAAGAATAAAGGAGGCAATTTTCAGTATAATTGGAGAAAAAGTCGTAGATGCAAAATTTCTGGACTTGTATTCAGGAACGGGAAATGTCTCATTTGAAGCACTTAGCCGTGGTGCAAAAAGAGCGATTATGATTGAGGAAGATAAAGAGGCGCTTAGAGTAATTATTGAAAATGTGAATCATCTTGGAGTGGAAGAAAAATGCCGTGCCTACAAAAATGATGTTTTTCGAGCGATAGAAATCCTTTCAAGAAAAAATGAAACATTTGATATAATATTTTTGGATCCGCCTTACAAGGAAAATATTTCAACAAAAACGATTGAAAAAATTTCGGAAGAAAATCTTTTGGAACGAGATGGAATTATAATTTCAGAACACAGCATGTATGAGAAAATGTCGGATAAAATAGGTAATTTTGTGAAATACGATGAAAGAGATTACAATAAGAAAGTGGTTAGTTTTTATAGGTTTGATGATTGAAAAAAATAAAAAATAAAGGAGAAAAATAAAAATGGCAGTAAAAAAACAAAGTTATGAAGAAAATATTGCACAAATTGATGAAATTTTGGAAAAATTGGAAAGTGAGGAATTATCGCTAGATAATTCAATTTCTGAATATGAGAAAGCGATTAAGCTTATTAAGGATTCGGAGAAATTGCTTGAAGTCGGAGAAGGGAAAGTTATGAAGGTGCTTGAAAAAAATGGAAAAGTGGAAATGGAAGATTTTGAATAAAGATTAAAGATAGATTTTTTAAAATGTTTGAGTTCATACTAAATCCATTTAAATAGCGAATATATTAAAAACTTTTCTAAAAAAAGAAAAACAGTAATTAGTTGAATGATTATGAAATAGTTAGTATAAAAATTTATTCCTATTTTCAAAAGGAGTTTAGTATCAGTTTTTAAGTAAAATAAAAATTTGAGTGACGGGGGATAAAATGTTACGAGAATATTTGGAAGAGAAAAAGAAGATTGTGGAAGACAGTCTGATAGAATTGCTTGCGAATCACAGAAATAAATATCCTGAAAAATTAGCAGAAGCAATGGAATATGCGGTTATGAACGGAGGAAAACGAATACGTCCTATTTTGATGTATATGATTTGTGATTTGTTTGAAAAAAATAATTCTGAAAATTATGATAAAGTCAGGGAAATTGCCATTGCACTTGAGTTTATACATTGCTATTCACTCGTTCACGATGATTTGCCGGCGATGGATAATGATGATTACAGACGTGGTAAACTTACAGTTCATAAAAAGTATAATGAAGCAATCGGAGTTCTTGTGGGAGATGTTCTTTTGACAGAAGCCTTCGGAATAATTGCAAATTCTAAAAGTTTAGGAGATAAAAATAAGGTTGAAATTATTTCGAAATTGTCTGAATATGCAGGATTTTTTGGAATGGTCGGAGGGCAGTTTGTGGATATGGAGTCTGAAAATAAGAAAGTGGAAATTGACACATTAAAGTATATTCACGCTCATAAGACTGGGAAATTGCTGACTGCTGCAATAGAATTGCCGATGATTGCTTTGGATATTGAAGGTGAAAAACGTGAAAAAATGGTAGAATATTCAAAATTATTGGGAATTGCCTTTCAGATTAAGGATGATATTTTGGATATTGAAGGGAATTTTGAGGAAATTGGTAAAAAATCGAATGATGTCCAAAATGAAAAAACGACTTATCCTAGTATTTTTGGACTTGAAAAAAGCAAAAAGCTGCTTCAGGAATATTTGGAAAAAGCAAAAAAGATTATTGAAGATGAATTTGAAAACAATCAATTGTTTTTGGAATTAACTGATTATTTTGGAAATAGAAAAAAATAATAAAAGACTTTTGACGATTTTTTAGAAATTAGAGGTGAAAATGAATAAAAAAATTGTATTTTATGTGGGGTGCTTAATTACGTTAATACTTCCATTAATTAAAAGTGTTCATGCATTTGCTTCGGGAATATCCCTTCTTATGGGAATTATTCTAGCAAGTTTTAGTTTAATTCTGGTTCCGAAAAATTTGGGAAAAATACGAAAACTTACGTTAAATTCAGCTGTTGTATTTTTTGGATTTGGACTTAGCATAAGCAAGGTTGTTGCTGTTGGTAGCAAAGGGATTTTTCAGACTGCAATCAGTTTAATTTTAGTGATAAGTATTGGTTTAATTTTTGCAAAAATTTTTAAAATGGAAAAAAAATTATCACAATTAATTGTGTTTGGAACTGCAATTTGCGGTGGAAGTGCTATTGCGGCAACTTCTCCAGTAATTGAGGCTTCTGATGAGGATATTGCCTTATCTACAGGGATAGTATTTATTTTAAATACAGTTGCATTATTTCTTTTTGCATTTTTTATAAATTATTTTAAATTAAATGCTGAACAAACTGGAATATGGACTGCATTAAGCATACACGATACCAGTTCGGTAGTATCAGCTGCAGCTTTTCACAGCACAGAAGCCTTGAAAATAGCCACAATTATGAAACTTACAAGAACACTTTGGATTATTCCGATAGTTATTGTTCTTAGTATTTTAAATAAATCTGAAAATAAGAAGATTAAATTTCCAATTTTTATATTATTTTTTATTTTAGCTTCAATTGTTGCGACGATAATCAATTTGCCAGCAATTTACAGCTTACTTACTCAAGTAGGGAAAATGATGCTATCTCTTGCACTTTATATGATTGGAACTTCATTAAATATTCAGGCTATAAAAAAAATGACTGGGAAAAATCTTTTGTATGGTATTACGCTTTGGATTTTTTCGATAATTTCAGGGTATATGATAATGATGTTTTTGTAAAAAATGGTAATAAAAAATTATTTTAGTGTAATAAAAAAACAGGAAGGAAATAAAATATTATGAAAATAAAAAAATTATTAATGACAGTATTAGTATTATTAACTGTACAAATGTGCGGACCTGAACCTAAATTGGACTACAATGTTACAAAAAGTGAAAGTTACAAAATTTCTGAGAAAAAAATGAAAAAGAATTCTTTAGAAGTAAAAAAGGGGTTTGAAGCTGATACTGAGAAATACAAAAGTAAAACAAAAGAAGTGGCTAAAAGTTTTTTAGAAAATACGGTAGAAAAAGCGACTCAAGGTACAGATGAAAGTTTTGCTGCTGAAATGTTAAAGCAAATGGCAGTTAGTATGATGGAAAAAGGGATTGAGCATCAGCAAAGTAAAATAGAAGAGATTAGATTTTTTAATGACAAAGAAGCACAGGTTACTCAAAAAGTAAAAATTTTTGACGGTAGTAAAGGAAATATTGCAAAATTTCAGAATGAATATGAACTTCTTAAACTTGTTGCACAAAAATTAAAATATAAAGATACAGAAGATATGATGGCTCAAATGGAAAAAATGAATAAAAAAGAAGTTTTTTCTAAAATTATGAATGCTATAAGTGAAATTATAGAAGATGAATTTAAAAAAGAAGAAAATTATATAGAAATGACTGTAACTTCAAATATGAATAAAGTAAATAATACTTGGCATATGAAAGATTTGGATGAAAAAATTAAAGCAGTAGAAACAATATTTTCAAATTTAGCGAACAGTATGTAAAAAATATAGAAGGATAGATAACTATGTTTATAGAAAAGAAAAATTATTATTATATTGAAGAGTTTCAAAAATACGGTATTACAGCGGTCTATACAAAAAAAATCGCTGGAAATATGTCTGATTACTGCCCAATTGAAAATCAGAAAGAAGGAATACAGAAAAATAATCGTGAAAGGTTGTTAAAGGAACTGAATTTATGTGATAAACAGGAAGTAATGGCTTTTCAGACACATTCGAACAATGTGAAAATTATTGATGAGGATACAACAAAATATTATTATGAAAAAGAAGAAGACATTGATGGATTTTTAACAAAAAGGAAAGACATTGCAATTTTTACATTTTATGCGGATTGCTTGCCGATTTTTGTCTATGATAAGGAAAATCAGGTTATAGGAGTATGGCATTCAGGATGGCCGGGGACATTTAAGGAAATGATGGAGTCAGGGCTTTTGGAAATGCAAAAAAATTATGGGACGCAAGTTGAGAATGTAGTAATGGCATTAGGAATTGGAATTGGTCAGAAGGACTACGAAGTTGGAAATGAATTTTATGATAAGTTTGTGGAAAAATTTGGGAAAAGTAACAGAGAAATTGTGGAAAAATCATTTTGGTTTAATGATAAAACAGGAAAATATCATTTTGACAATACAAAATTTAATGAACTTATGGCACTCAAACTTGGGATAAAACAGGAAAATTTGATTGTGGCAACTGAAAGTACATTTGATGAAAAATTCCATTCTTACAGAAGGGAAGGAAAAAACGCTGGAAGGGCTACGGCTATGATTAGTTTTAAATAAAAAAAAACAAAAAAGAAAGGAAATGAAATTATGAGAAAAGTTTTATTTTTAATATTTTTAGTAGTGGGAACAATAGGTTTTTCTTCTAATTGTAATTGGTATGAAAACAATACAGGATATGCAAATAAAATGGTAGAATTAGTAAAAACTGCAAAATTAACAAATAAAATTTATTGTGATATAGAAAAAAATAAAATGGTATATGAAACAGTAGACAAAGAAAACGTAAGTTCTTTGGAAATCGGGTTAGTTTATAATAAAGGGGGAAGTAAAGCAGATCTTACATATATTGAAATTGCTAATTATATTGATAAATTTGAAAATGATATAAACAAACTATACCCTTGGAAAAACTTAACAGAATTAGAATACAGTAATTCTCCAGAATATTATAAATATAGAATGTATATTTATAGTCCAGAAAATAAAGAAGAATTTATGGCTTATCTGATTGTTTATGATACAATAAATGGAGAATGGAAACGTTTTTACAGTAAAGATTTTTGGAATAAAAATGATGAAAATGATGCGGGAATGATAGAAGTTATGGAAGAAATGGGGACAAAAGCAACAGACGATATAGCTTATTAAGAAAATAATTTTAAATAAAATTAGGAGATAAATAATGAATTTTTTAATAAAAATATGGATTGCATTTATTTTGGACTTGATTTTTGGGGATCCAGAGAAAATTACACATCCAGTCCAGATTATTGGTAAAATGATTACATTTTTAGAGAAAAAATTATACGGGAAAAAGGGTAGCTTTATTGGTGGAGCAGTTTTAGGTATTTTAGTAGTTGCAAGTACATTTTTAGTAATGTATGGATTTGTGAAATTGACAAAAATTGTAAAAGTTTTGGAAATTTTGGAAATTTATTTGATGTATACGGTATTTTCGGTAAAATCATTGGCTCGTGAAGGAAAAAGAGTTTATAAAATTTTAAAATTAGGAAATCTGAAAGTAGCAAGGGAAAAATTGTCTTATTTGGTTTCAAGAGATACTGAAAAGATGGATAAAGTTATGATTATTAGAAGTACAATGGAAACAATTTCTGAAAATATGGTGGATGGCGTTATTGCACCGATGTTTTATATGTTTGTGGGTGGACTTCCACTTGCGATGGCCTATAAGGCGATAAATACGCTTGATTCAATGGTTGGATATAAAAATGAGAAATATGCAAAATTTGGTACATTTTCGGCAAAATTAGACGATGTGGTAAACTTTATTCCAGCAAGAATTTCAGGTATTTTTATAACAGCGGCAAGTTATATTTTAAGATATAATTACAAAAATGCATGGAAAATATTTAAAAGAGATAGGAAAAATCACGCAAGTCCAAATTCAGGACATTCAGAAAGTGCAGTAGCAGGAGCATTGGGAGTACAGTTTGGTGGAAAAGTTTCATATTTTGGAAAAGAAGTGGAAAAGCCCACAATAGGAGATAAGATAAAGGAATTTAGATTAGAAGATATTAAAAAAAATATATTATTGATGTATGTTACAAGTTTTGTAGCAATATTCTGTTTTTCTATAATACATTTGATTATAAATGGCATGTTTAATGGTGTTTTTAATTCAATTGCATATTTTGTAACATATTTTTTTGTAAATATGCTATTTTAAAGTAAATTATTTTTTTTGTATAAATAATTTTTTAGTCCAATGATATAAAAAATACGAAATTTTAAAATTTAATGCTCCAATTCCAGTTGCCAGAATATTTGTTAAAACGTGATTTTCAAAATATTTCTGGCTTACTTTTCCAACAATAAACATTCCCACACAAAATATTATCATTCTTTTCAAATATTCAAAATTTCCACGCAATTTTCCCTTGTCTTGAAAATATAAAATGTTGTGTACTCCAGTCACAAGTAAATTTATATTTATAGTAGAGATTATGGCACCAATCAAGTACCCAAAATAAAGCTCGACATAGTTAAAAATTATTCCTAAAATAGAAAGTAGTATCATTGCAAAAATAGAAATGATATATGCTTTTTTTATTTCTTCTGGCATCTTTTCAAACATTTTTCTTTTTTCCCTTTCTAAAATCATTTTTGAAATTTTTAGTTATTTTATGTTATTTACTTGTTTTATAAGCGACCAGTATCCAGAAATAGCTCCGATTATTAAGAAAATAATCAAAACAAGTGGTTGATCGGTTTTAAAAAGATATTTTTTCAAAAGCAAATAAAATCCTAACATAAGTAATATCGGTAATGCTAGAATATAAACCATATTTGTTGCAAGTGCAAAATACTTCATTAATTTGTTGTTTTTTCTATTTTGTAATTCTTTTTCGTTGTTATGTCTACCCAACTTCTTTTCTATTTCAAAAAGTCTCTGTTTTCGCTTTTCTTCTTCTAGTTGTGCAATTTTGTCTTCTTCAGTTATTTCATTTTCTAAAGTTTCTTTTTCCTTTTCCTTTTCAAGTTCCATAAAATTACTTCCTTTTTAAATTTTTATCAATTTGATTTAACGATAATTACAATTTTTTTAGTACAAAAAATATTCTACTTTCTCCAAATTTAGGATTAGAAGCAGTATCAAATATTTCAAAACCATTATTTTGAACAGTTTCCACAATCCACTCAGGCTCATAAATAAATTTATGCTGAACTTCGTTATATTTTCTAAATAAATTATCATTTTCATTCTCACGGATAAATAAATCAATTTCGATCAAATGTTTATTTTCACTTAATTGCTCATGTCGCCAAATACTTGTATATTCCGGCTCTTCATCTAGAAAAATATCATTTTCAAATATTTCCTCAAAAATATCCTCCGTCACAGCATCAAAAATCAAATAACCATCTTTTTTCAAATTTTGGTTACATTTTTCAATAAATTTTAAAAATTCTTTTTCATTTTTTAAATAATTTACTGTGTCAAAATTACAAATAATATAATCAACTTGTTGAATTTCATTCTTTTTATTTATATTATCATAATTTATAATATTTTTTTTTACTAATTTGTAATTATTTACTAAATTGTTTTTTAATAATTTTTTTTCAGATATTTCCAACATTTTTTTGGATAAATCTACTCCAACTACAGAAAATCCATCTTTCAAGAACCGCCATAAAAATTCTCCAGTTCCACATCCCAAATCCAAGACAGTTCCTTTTTTTTTAATAAACATTTTTAAAAATTCATACCATTTATCGTAATCTACATGTTTCATAAAAATATCGTAAATTTCCGCAAATTCCTTATGCATTGGTTTTCCTCATTTCTTTAATTTAAGTTATGTAATATTATATCATTTTTACTGGGAGTTGTGAACTAAGTTTACAAGTTTTACAAGTAATACAAAAAAAGAAAAACTCCCAACCATAAATTGAGAGTTTTTTTGCTTACTTATTTTCAGGTTTTTGTAGTTTAGATTCCCATTCAATAACTTCTTCTGGGAAATAATCCAGAAATTTATCAACTTTTTTTCCTTTAATATCGATGTTTAATATTTTATCATCTTGTCGTAAAGTTCTTAATATGCTTAAATCTTCACGACTTTTCGTTCCACCGATAATTGTGTGTTTTCCATTTAGGTTTGGCATTGCTTGCATAGTTATAAAAAACTGGCTGCTGTTTGTATTTGGGCCTGAATTTGCCATTGCCAATATTCCTTCAACATCAAAAGTAAGCCACTTTGTAAATTCATCTGATAAAAAATAGCCAGCGGTACCAGTTCCATTTCCAGAAGGATCCCCACCTTGAACAAGTGCATTTGGAACAACTCTAAAGAAAGTTAATCCATTGTAGAAATCATTTTTTGCTAAAAATACAAAGCTTGCAACGTTTTTAGGAGCAGCTTCAGGATATAGATAAAATGAAATCTCTCCTTTTGTTGTTTTTATTACTGCTTCCAATTGAAAACCTTGCATTGCCTTTTCAAATTTTTTTTCTTCTTTTGATTTTTTTCCTTTAGCATTTACAACAGTTGCCATTAACAACATCAAAATACTAACCAATATTACCATTTTTTTCTTCATAAACATTCCTCGCTTTACATTAAGTTATAATTTTAGTCAAAATATAAAAATTTATTACTCAAATAAATTGTACCAAATTATATAACTATTTATTGTACAATCGTTTTACGTGCATTATCATTTCTTCAATTTCCATTTTGCCATTAAAATCAAATTCCAGAATTCTAAAATCAATATCTTCAATTTCCATATTGTATTTTAAAAGCTCCTTTTCTTCCATAATATTATCATAAATAACAAGTACAGAAAATTGGTTTCCAAAGCCATCCACAAGCTCTAGCGTGTTAATTACACGATTTTTTTTCATATTAAGAGAATTTCTTATTATTTCATTCGCTGTCTTTTTACTTCTAACTTCCTTATAAAGTTCAGAAATTATTGGAGGCATTTTTATTGCAAATAATATTTTTAATTCTTCTCTTTTCTTAAATTTTACTATTGCCATTTTTCAAATCCTTATTTTTTATTTTTATAAATTTACCCTTGAATTGCTTTTGTCAATGGCGGAATAATTTGTTTCTTTCTTGAAACAACACCTTTCAAAGTTACTAAATTGCTGTCAACTTTTTCTCCAAATGCTTTTTCAATAATATCATTTCCATTTCCTGAAACCAAAGCTAGAGAATCATTTGATAAAATATTTGTGATTGCAAACATAAAGAATTTTAATCCTTCTTTTGTAATAATATTATCAATTTCAGAAAGCAGTTTCTCTTTTCTTTCCAAAACTTCTGCTTCATTTACAGTATTAACTTGTGCAACACCGATTTTTGAACCATCAATTTCAAAGATTTTCATATCCATATTTAACAGTTCTGCTTCAGATTTATCTCCAAGAGCAGTTCCAGCCTTTAACATTTCAAGACCATAGTCATCCGCATTTACTCCAGCGATTTCAGCCAGTTCCTTACCAGCCTTCACATCACATTCTGTACAAGTTGGCGATTTGAAAAGCAATGTATCTGAAATAATGGCACTTAACATAAGTCCTGCAGTTTCCTTACTTGGTACAAGATTATTTTCCTTAAATAATTTTAAGATAATTGTCGCAGTACATCCAACAGGCTCTAATCTTGCATATAAAGGCTCATCCACATTAAAGTTTGAAATTCTGTGATGATCAATTAGTTCCAGAACTTTTGCTTCTTCAAATCCTTCAGCAGTTTGAGTTCTTTCATTATGATCCACCAGTATTATTTCTTTTCCAGCCACATTTTCCACTAATTCAGGCTTTTCAACTTTAAAATAGTTCAAAGCATACTTTGTTTCTTCATTAATTTCTCCAAGTCTTACAGCCTTAACATCTTTTCCCAATTTATTTTTCAGTTCCATATAAGCAATCGCTGAACAAATTGTATCTGTATCTGGATTTTTGTGTCCAAAAACTAATATTGACATATTTTTTCCTCCTAAATTTTAATCATCTCATATTATTATAACCTATTAATCTTATTTTTGAAATAGAAAAATCCGTTTTTTTCAAAAATCACTTTAAACTTCTAACAATTGAGCATCAATTTCATAATCTGCTGAAACTTTTTCGCTTAAAATATCCCTATACTCATTAATCTGTTCCTGATACTTCTCATTCGTTTCAGGCTCAAATCCAGTCTTGTAATCATAAATATAGATTTTCTTATTTTCCTCATCAATATTAATTCTATCAATGATACGTTTTTTCCCTTCAGAATCATAAATTTCAAATTCCGTGTAAACTTTGTATTTCTCATTATAAATATCTTTATTTTTTTCAATAAATTTTTCCATTCGGACAATTAATTCTTCTACAATCTTTTTCCCAAGCATATTTCCATATCGGCTCAAAAGTGCAGATTTTGCAATTAATTTATCATTTTCCAAATTATTTGAAATGTGTTCAAAGTAATAGTGCATTGCAAGCCCTTTTTTACGTTTAAACTCATTTTCCAATGTATTTGAAGATTTTTTTACAACAAATTTATCATCATCAAAATACGTTTCAAATAAATTATTGCTCACTTTTACATCTGAAGTATCTGTTGTTTCTTCAGGAATTTCCGATTCTACAATTTCACCTATTTCATATCTGTTTTCATCTTCATAAACATCAATCACTCTTTTCACTAAAGAATCAGCATATCGTTTGTCTTTTGTTATTTCAGCGTCAAACAATAATATCAGATTTTTTTTAGCACGAGTCAATGCAACATAATCATTGTTAATTTCTTCCATTATTTCTTTTTGAGAATTATTATCTCTCATTTCACTCAATTCATTCTCAAACATTTTTTTATTATAATCTGTAAACAGCACAATAAATTTTTTTACAATATTAAATTTTTCATCAAAATCTAAATAGCTTTTAAAATTATCTTTATCTGTACGCCCCTTATTTGTTTCTCTTTTATAATAAAATACCGTATCAAATTCTAATCCTTTTGAAGCATGAATCGTCAGTAAATTTATCGCATTTATATCCTTGCTGCTAACCTGTTTCAAATTTTCCTTTTCTTCTTCGGCAAATGTTATAAATTCATATAAATTACTGTATTTTTTCAAAATGTTAAAAAATATAAAAATGTTTTTTAAATCACTGTTTGTTGAATAAAATTTTGTTATTTCAAATTTCTCAACAAGTTTTCTTGAAAAATTTTCTTTTTGATATTTATCATTTAAGTTTATTGACAAGACTTTCAAATCCTTAATTTTATTGATAATTTCCTCAAAAATTAGTCCATTTCTTTCTAAAGTATTAATTTTTTTATATTCTAAAAGTTTTTCTTTTATCTCATCATCTTTTTGAATATTAATAAACTCTTCAAAGCTATTTATTTTAGAATTTCCGGCAATATACTTCATAATCTCATTTTTATTTTCTAGCAGATATTTTACATGGCTATTTAATCCACCAATTAAGTCACTTCTCACAAATTCCAACAAATATTTAAAATTATCAAATGCAAAAAATTTAATTAGCTGATACATTGGAACAATAGGCTTGTACTCCAAAATAGTTGCCTTACTTTCAAGTGTATACGGAATTTTTGCCTCATTCAGCGCTGTCGCAATTTCTTTTAAATGAATATTTTTACGACAGATAATTGCACTCTTTCCCAGATTTTTTATTTGACCATCTTTTATCATGTCAATAATTTTTGTATAAATTTTTTCTTTGTCTTCCTTTGTATCTTGAATAAAATATCCAAAATATCCTCTTTGATACTCTTCATCTTCCCTATAGCCAGAATCTGTATAATTCCAATTAGAATCATAGCCATTAAATATTTTATTAACATTCTCGATAATTTGCTTGTAACTTCTATACGATTTATCCAGAGTTTGAACATTTCCTTGAATCATTGTTTCTAATTTTTCAAATAATTCCTTTTCTCCACCACGCCAATTATAAATGCTCTGTTTTTCATCACCAACACAAATAATATTTTCCGAAGTATTCATCATTAATTTCAAAATTTTCCACTGCAAAATGCTCGTATCTTGAAATTCATCAATCATGATTGTGTCTATTTTCCCGCCGATTAATTCAAGAAATTCTTCTGTAACTTTATCATTTTCCACAAATTTTAGTTCTTTATTGAAAATAAATTCATACGTGTACACCAAAATATCATTGTAAGTAAATCTTTTTGAAGAAATTTTGATTTTTTGAGCAATATTAAATATGATTTGAGCGATAGTTTTTAATTTTTTGTCTAATGGCAGTACTTTGCTTACAAAAATATATTCAGACAATTTTTCTTTTAAATTTTCAGAACTTTCCTCCAATTCTTCTCTATCATCTTGATTTTTTGCTCCTTTAGTATAATTTCCATTCCAAATTTTCTTTTCAAAAAATAAATCTACTTTTGGAGCAACTAATTCCAATTTTGCTTTTATTTTCTGATTTTCATTTTTACTTTCATCTTTTATTAAAATACTATATTTCTTGTAAAGACTATGAAATGGCTCTGTTAAAACTTCTTCTACATCTTTACCCTTTTTATCGGAAATTTCTTCAATTTTTTTAAATATCCCATCTAATTCATCTATAAATCTATATGATATTTTCTTATTCTCTGGCATCTTAAAATCTCCTGCCAAAACAAATTTTGGATGCATTTCCAATATTTCTTCAATAATTTTTATATAGACTGCGATATTTTTTTTCTCTTTTTTTTCATCAAAAATAAATTTGAATTTTTGAAAAATTTCTTCATTTTCAATTATTTTTATCAAAACTTTTGAATAAAATTCATCTGTTTCCTTCTCAAAAATCTCATAATTGTAAATATTAAAATACGGTGCTATCGCATTTTTAAAGATTTGGTTAGTAAAACGGTCAATGGTAGAAATCCGAATGTCCTCTTTATTTTTTATCATTTCAAAATAAATATTTTGTAATTCTTTTTTATTCAAATTATCAAATTTATAAATTTCTTTTAAATTTTTTTCTAATTCTGCTCCATTTCCTTTATCAAAAGCGATTTGATATAAAAAATCAAAAATTCTCTCTTTAATTTCAGCTGTAGCTTTTTTTGTAAAAGTCATTACAACTATGTTTTTGTAATTAACACCTCGTATCAGATTAGCTATAAACTCTAGCGATAGTCTGTATGTTTTTCCAGTTCCTGCACTAGCTTTCAAAATTATATTATTCATCATCGCTTAATTCATCCTCCCCTCTACAAATATTTATGTATTCTTTGTAAAGATAATTTTTTTGGTTTTTGATATTACCTAAATCATAAAACTCTTCATTTCGATATTTATAAATCACTTCTTCAACATCTTTTGAAGTTAGTATTTTATCATGCGTTCTCTCGTCTGTCACTAACTTACCTTCCCAAGTATCTACAATAATTTTTTCAATATTTTCATTATTGTCATTTTCCAGCATTAATGAATAGTAATCCAGCTGTTCCATTGCTTTATAAACTTTATCAGTTTTATAACCCTTTTGTCCATCTCTCAATTTCCCTGACTTATAATCAAATAAGTAATTTTTATTACTCGTTTTTATATGCAAATCTGTAACTCCATTAATAGACACATTTTCAAACAGTTCTTTTTCTGAAGATAATTTTATTCTTTCCTCAAAGTAAATTTCAATATCGTTTTCTGTTTCTAGTTTCTTAATTAATTCATCAAAATATTTTTCTGCTGATTTTAAAATTTCCTCAAACGGCACTTTTTTATAAAACTCCAAATATTCTTTAGGAACTTTATAATCAAATGAATTTAGCACTTTTTCCAAAATTTCTGCCAGCTGGTTTCTATCAATTTTGAAAGTTTTATTCTCGAAGTCTGCTTTGTTTTTCATAACGACATTTTCATAAAAAGAGTGAATTATTGTTCCAAATATTTTAACATTTATTTCATCTTCAATCTCTTCAACTTCTTGCTCTCCAATCGATTTTTTCAGATAATATCCGTACTCACAATCTCTCATTTCTTGAAATGAATAATACCCCAATTTCAATTTTTCATTTTTTATTTTATTAAGATCTTTTTCCAGTTTTGACGGAATAAAATCTCCAATTTCCCTTTTTTCCCATTTTTCTTTTCTATCTTTTAAAAAATATTTTTTTACAAAATAAAGTTCTTCAGCCTCGCTTATTTCACCTTTTATAACTCCAATTCCATACTTCAGTTTCAATTCCTCGATAACACTTGCTGAATCAATATTATTTTCCAAGTCTTTAATATAGGCTAAATATACATTTTTTGCACTAAGTATGTTTTGGTAAATTTTAAACATTCCAATCAGCTTCTTGTCATCACTTGTTGGAAGTCCCATTTTTGCACGTTGAATTTTTGAGAATAAAAAATTATTCATTTTTATTTTTGGAAATGAATCCTGTAAATTTAAAATAATTATATTTTCCTTGGTTGTTTCTGAAATATTTTCAAATGAGTTTATTGCAAATCTGTTTTCCAAATCTTCTTCTGCACTGTCCTCCAAATTCAGTCCAATCGATTTTTTATCCAAATATTTCAAAAATAGTTTTAATAAATTAGCTGAAATATTTTGACTAAAAAATTTATCCCACAAATTATCAAAGCTAAAATCTTCTAACACGAGCATTTCAGATAAAGCCTCAAAGTATTTATCTTTCACATTTTTATCTTCTTTTACTTTCCTTTCATTATTTAGATAGATTTTTTCCAAATAATCGCTATATTCCGCCAATGTCGTGTATTCATAAATCTTTTCCAGCTCTTTGACAAATTCAATAATTTTACTGATAGCAGTCATTCTTTGCTTATAAATTTCTTTAAATTTCGCTTTTTGAGTTTCTTTTTCCAATTTTTTCAAATCTTCTTGATTAATTCGTTCCAATTCCTCTCGTGAAATGTATTTATAATCTTTTGAAACCAAATCTTGAAAAATCTGATAGCTTTCTTTCAAATTAAAAATATTAAGTAAATCATTAGATTTGTATGCGTCATAAAAATCTTTCGTTCTAAACAGAAACAGTTTTTCCTTGTCTTTTCTGTCAATTTCCCTCAGATTGTCTAGCAAATTGTAAATTAAATTCAGTATTTTGTATATTTTCGTATCTTTCATAGTTATTTCTAAATTTGAAGAAATTTTTTTCTGTTTTAAAAGCTGATAGTCACTTTTGACCTCTTCAGAATTTTCCTCAGCCTCAAAAATTCTATAATTTTCTCTCGCATCTTCATTTTTCTTACTTGCCTTTTTGCTATCCTTCTCAACTTGTTCTAATTTTTTCACTAATCCTAATAATTCTCCAAATTTACTGCTAAATTCATGAATTTCCACATTTATATTTTTTGACTCAAAAATCTCTCTTGCGGGCAATGAAAAACTGTCCTTTATTTTCAACTTTTCCTCATTAAAATTATTTTCCGAAAGCTGCAAAATATTTTCTACAGCAATCCCTCTATTTTCAATTTCTCCAATTAAATCCTTTTCAAATGGAGTAAGTTTAACTTTATTCACAAAGCAAATTTTAGAAAACTTCTTCAAAAAATTCTCCGAAATATTTTCCACATTTCTAAGCATATATGGCAAAATAAGCCCTTTCTGCTGCACAACTTTTTTAATCTCATTATCAATCTCAACCAAAGTTCCAAAAGTTTCAACTTGCCATTTCTCCAGCTCAATTTTTTCCAGATCAATCTTATATTCCTGCAATTCTGCAAATAAATTGTAGTAATTATAGGCAACATCAATAATATCATAATAATTATTAACCTTCATATCCTTTTTTAACTTCTCAGTCAAAGCATTGTAAAACAGCACAACCTGTTTCTCTTCTTTTACCACAATTTTATCAGTAACAAAGACATTCTCATAAAAATCATAACTATTCATCATCTTAAAATTCTGAAAAATCCCTAATTCCTGCTGTATTTCCTCATTCTGTAAAAATTCTCTCTTTATCTCAAAAAACGAAGCCGAATTTTCAAATACAAAAAGTGTATTTTCATTCTTTTCAAACTCTTTAAACAATATATTCTTTAAATCAGAGCCAATCCCTTTATAACTAATTTTCATAATATTCTTTCTCCTTAAATTGAAGATTTATTATTATTATAACATTTTTTCTAAAAAATTGTAAAAGTATACCAAAATCATCTAAAAAGTTAAAAAATCAATTTCTATAAACTCCTATATTTGTTTTTTATTGTGCAACTTATAAATTACAAAACTATTGTAACACTTATTAAATAAGTCGAAAGTATTTATTTAAAAAATTTTTTGTTGAATAGATAAACAAAAAAGAGCTTTACAGCTCTTTATTAAAATCAATATTTTTATTTTGTTAACGAATTTAAACAACATTAAATTTAGAAACCTATATATATTTCAGTACTTTTCATTTTTGGGGTACTCTAAATCCTTTGTACAATTTCAACTGTTGAAACGATAGAGTTTTAGTCCCCTTCATTTTTGGGGTACTCTAAATCGATATGGAGAAGACCGTAATGAATATACAGAAAGTTTTAGTCCCCTTCATTTTTGGGGTACTCTAAATCACAACAATGTATTACTAAAAATTATAATTATGTTTTAGTCCCCTTCATTTTTGGGGTACTCTAAATCGTTAATACAGCAGTAATACCAACACATAATAAGTTTTAGTCCCCTTCATTTTTGGGGTACTCTAAATCACTAATATTAAATTCGAAGATGGAGTAACTAAGTTTTAGTCCCCTTCATTTTTGGGGTACTCTAAATCCCATCGAATTATGGGATAATATTTTATATTTTATTTACTTGTTTATTTAGAGTGTGCCTGAAAAAATTAAATGTATTTTAATAGTTTCCAGACACACTCTAGCGATTTAGATTACCCCGCTGATTTATTTTATCATATTTTTTTGATAATGCAAACTAATATTCCAAAATTTTTGCTTCTTTTCTTATGATTTTTTCTCTGATACTTATTTCTCCAGATATGATTTTCTTTTTTGAGTTAAATTACTTTACATTTTTTAGTTTTCAGATTTTTTTTCTTTCATTTTATACTCAAACATAACTTTCACAAGTTTACACAATTCTTTTGAATTTCTATAGGTTTTTATCGGTTCTTTCTTTTTATCATTATCTTTTAGTTTCAGTTTTTTCAAATGTACAACTTCTTCTGATTTTAAACTTTCTATTCTTATCTTTTTATCCTTTTCTATCTTAAATGTTACCACAAAACCATATTCTTTCAATATATCCACTATTGATTTCATAATTGCATTTTTAAGTTTTCTGTCATAAGAAAGTAGTTTTCTTAGATTTTCCAACATTTCTAAAAGTGAAATTTCAGCATTCGGAATATAGTTAAAATGTGCTATATAATTTCTTATATACAAATCTTTTTTCTCTTTTTTTAATTCTTTTACTTTTTTATCAGAATAGATACTTATTTTTTCTGTATCGTCTTTATATAATTCTTTATAAAAACTTATATACTTTTCAACAATCTGTCCATTTTTATATTTTACATTCTTGCTATTATCAAAATTAAATATTTCTTCAATATACTGATTTTCAGGAAATTCACCTTTCAATCTAAATCTTAGATCCCTTTCCCAAATTGAAGTATATCCTACAAGCCTATGAAGTATTCTTAATAGTAAACTTTGCAATAAATTTAATTCATTAAATTCAACTTTATTTTTCAAATGAGTATATTGCTGTATATTTCTGATTGCCTTTTCATATTTTTTATAATCTTCATCAGTAAATTTTTCATCTTTTCTAGGTCTTGCATATTTTCTATGTAAATTTTCCTGGGTTGTATGATTTTCTTCTATTTCATTTTTTTTCTTACTGTAATTTTTTAATTCTTCAATACTTATTTTATACTTTGCCTCATCAGATATTTTCTCAAGTAAATTTAACATCCCATATTTTTTTATATTATAAAAAGCTCTATGCTTTATAATATTTTCTCCATCAAAATATATTTTATTTGTGTCAAATTTCTTCAATTCTTTATTATCTTTTACCTTATTTCCATTAAAATCTAAAAACTTCCCAATTTCATCCGCTTCTAATTCAAAATCTTCTGTTACTCTATTATTATCTAAGTTTAAAAGATTTATAAGTTCAAGTTGATCTGAAAAAGCTTCTTCTTTATTTGCACTCTGATATTTTTCAAGACTTCCTTTCAAATTAGTCAATTCTTTATGATTAAGTAATTTTAAAATTAGATAAAACATATTCAAACTTTCAGTGTATTTTAATATCTTTCCTAATTTTATCTCTCTTACAAATTCATTTATTTCATGTGGAATTTCAATATTATTATTTTGTTCATATTTTTTCAAGAATTTATCAAACTCTTGTTTTTTTCCTGCTAAAGAAGTATTTATTTGCTCATCGTTTCCAATGTACATAAGGCTTAACCTTCCGTTATTTGCTAAGTAAGTCATAAATCCTTTTAAAAATATTTTTTGTATAAAGTCAATATATGCGTCTTTTTCCTCTTCATCCTTATTTCCAGCATCAATCATATAAAAGCTTTGTATATTTGCAAGATATTCTTTAGGAGTTTTTTCTTGAAGATTTTCAAATTTTTGCAGTTTATAAAATCCAGTTTTTAAATTTCTTTTATCATTTTTATTTAACTCAATTATTTCTTTGATTATCTCAAAAAAATTCCCATTATTGCTCATAAAATAATTTAAAAATTCACCATAATAAATATTTTTTAAAAGATATATCTGAGCATCTGTAATTTCTTTAGTTTTATTATTATCATTTGCTTTCGGAATTTTCCAATAAATACATAAACTATTTTTCAAATCATCTATTCTACTATACAATTTTGTAAACGATGGAACAAAAGGAATATTTTTATTAACAAACTCAAATCGTGTTCTATTTAAATAATTTAATATTTTATATTTTTCCAAATATCTAAATACATTTGCACTATTTAACTGCTTAAATATCTTCAATTTCAATTTTTTCTCATTTATTTCATCGTGAAACATTTTTTTTGAAATTTGAGAAGGAACTATATTTTTAAATGTAAATATATCTTTCCCTTCTAATTCCAAATTAAAATGCACAATCCCATGTCTAATACTGCTAATAGCTTCATCAATATTTGAAAAAAAATCTTCAATTTCCTTTTTGCTATTCATATTAAAATCATAACTATAGAACATTTTTAAATTTTTCTTCACTTCATTTTGTTTATTATTATCATATAATTTATCAATTTCTCCAGAAATATATTTTTCTTCGCCCTTATTATTTTTTACAGTCTTTCCTTTAATTCTGCCTGTAATATCATTCTCATTTTCAGTTTCAAGAATATTTCTCAATGAAAAATATGCAGTAGAAGAAACCCCAATTATATTTCGCAAAAATGCTTCATTTTGTCTATTCCCAACAATAAAATTACTTGTCGCAATTTCTCCATCCTGTAAATAAAAACTGTATTTTCCACAATTTCTTACATAAGTATCCAATTTATTTAGTAATTTATTTTCTATTAATTTTTTTAAACTCTGATATTCAAATATTCTTTTCACTTTATCATTACTTATATTACTTGGTTTTTTATACACATAATTTTTCAGAAGTTTACTCATTTCAATTTCTACAAAATGACAAAAAACATATTTTATATTTTCATCATTAAGTTTCTCTTTATTCAAATAATATTTATAAAATACTTGAGATTTTTTCAATTCACTTACATTTGGAACTTTCTCAATTAATTCTTTCATGTTATTTACATTCTGTATTTCTTCATAAATAATTGTTGCAAAATTTTCTTTATCATTTTTTCTTTCAATTATTTTGTGATAGCATTCCCTTATTTTATATTTTTCATGTTTTTTTGAATTTTCTATTAAAAAAAATAAATTCTCAATATCTTCTTTTTTGTATAATTTATCAAATGCTTCTTGTATATTATTTATATAATCATTACGTTTTGCTGAGTCTTTGTAATAATTGTAAAAAATATTTCTTTTGCTTTTTCCTTCAACTTTTTTTATATTATTTTCATTAATCTTTTGATAATTAGCTTTATTTTCTTCAAGTGAATATTTTAAAGAATTTATCTTATCCAATTTTTTTTCAAAATCGTTTCTAAATATTTCTAATTCTTCAGAATTTATATCTCCATTTAACAGTATTTTTTTTAAAACCAAAAAACTATTTTTATTTTTTAAATCATATTCTGAAATATCTTCTTCAGAATAATTTTTATTCTGTAATTGATTTTTTTCTCTCCTATCCTTTAAATACAGAATACCATCTTTTAAATACAGTACTTTATTTGAAAAAAATTCTTTTAAATTTTCTCTTCTTATTCTATTTTCTTTTTCACTTGCATTATCAGGATTTTTTATATATGTATCAAGTCTTATAGTTAAAAGTTCTGACAATCTCTCATCAGTCTTATTTTCTTCACTCGTACTTTTTACCAATTTTCCTTCTTTAATATATTTTTTATGTGAAATTCCATCAATTTTTGTGATTTTCATATACAAAAAACCTCCTAATATTTTCTTTATTACTCAATACCTAATTCTTTTTTCAATGCTTTTTGTAAAATTTGTGAAAAATTCAGATTTTTTTCCTGTGCCAATATATCTAACCAAACAGGAATTGTTAAAGTTTTCTTTTTAAGTGCATTTGTAACTTTTGCCACTTCATACACTGGATCAACAGAAATAATATACAAATACTGATTTTCTTTCAATTTTATATCTTCTACTCTTGAAGGTTCAGGAAAATTTTTTCTTACATCCAGCAAATCAGCCAGATGCAATCCCAATGTTTCCCTTAAATTAGAAACAGCTTTCTCCATATTATCTCCAAATGTAGCATAATAATTTATACTTCCATCTTCAAACTTATCAAAATCAACAAGACAACTATAATAAATTCCATCTTCCTTAGTTATCACTGCTGGATAAAATACATCCATTTTAATTATCTCCAATCTATATCACGTGTTAAACACGTATTTAAAAATATTTATAAAATTTTTTAGCATCTCTGCTAAAACAAAACAATTATTTCAAATTTTTATATTCCTTAATCACTCATTGTTAGTGATTCTTTTTTACTTGTACAATTTTTCATTTAATTTCTTTATTTTTTTAATATTTCTTACCTAATTACAAATTTTCCTTACTTTTGGGGTGCTCTAAATCAAAAGTGTTAATTTAATCGTGCTATCTATTTCGTTTTAGTCCCCTTCATTTTTGGGGTGCTCTAAATCCTTATTATAGAACAGGTTTTAAAAAGTAATTTAGTTTTAGTCCCCTTCACTTTTGGGGTGCTCTAAATCGAAAATAAATGAAAAAAAAGATTATTTAATTAGTTTTAGTCCCCTTCACTTTTGGGGTGCTCTAAATCCCATCCAAATTATGGGATAATAATTTTTAGTGAAAGCAAGAAGGGACTAGAATTTAATCCCGACTTGTTTTTCAATACTTCTTAATGTTCCTACAGGTATATCTTTTGAATATGGTACTGTGACCACACCTTTTACACCTGGAATCATCCATTGATAATGACTTCCTCTTATACGTACAACTTTTCCACCTAATTTTCTAAATCTTTTTTCGATTTTTCTATATGACATAAATATCATTCCCTTCTAAAATAACGTTAATAATAACTTCTAATAGAAAGTATTTGAAAATTAGGGAGAGTCGAAAAGTTTTACAAAAAATCATTTTCAACTTATAAATTCATTATAACACGTATTCAACACATTGTCAATGATTTTAAAAAAATTTTTTTAGAAAAAATCACAGCCAATATTTTTAACTGTGATTTTAATATTTTTATAAAAAATCCAAAAAATTTACTTTTTAAAAATTATCTCACAATTTGGAATAAGATTGCAACAACTAGAAATAATGTTGCAACTACTTCTGTAAATTTTTCAATTCCTTCTTTTTCTTCATCCAAGATGTTAGCAGAACTTTTTGCTAAACCTTGGCTTCTGTCTGGCTGTAGTAAAATTACGCTTATCATGATGATTGATAAAATTACTAGAGCTATAATTAATAAATTTTCTAACACGTTATTAGTTCCTCCTATAATTTACAAAACAAGAGAATAAGCAATTAATTTTTATTGTAAAATAATTATTTAGCTGCTGCATCTCCGGCTTTTATTATTACAGCGAATTTTTCAGGAATTAAACTTGCTCCTCCTACTAATCCACCGTCAATGTCTGTTTGAGCGATTAAGTCAGCTGCATTTGCATCGTTCATTGATCCACCATATTGAACTGTTACGTTTTCTGCAACTTCTTTTCCGTATAAATCAGTTAATAATCCTCTGATGAATGCGTGAACTTCTTGAGCTTGTTCTGGAGTAGCAGTTTTACCTGTTCCAATTGCCCATACTGGTTCGTAAGCAAGTACAACATTTGCCATTTCAGCGGCTGTTACATCTTTTAATCCACCAGTAATTTGAGTTTTTACAACATCGTTAGTAGTTCCAGCTTCTCTTTCTTCCAAAGTTTCTCCGAAACATAAGATTGGTTTTAAATCGTGAGCCAATGCTGATTTTACTTTTTCATTGATGATTTCATCAGTTTCATGGTAATATTCTCTTCTTTCAGAATGTCCTAAAATTACATATTCTACACCTAAATCTTTTAACATCAATGGTGAAACTTCTCCAGTATATGCTCCGCTTTCTTTAGCGTTCATATTTTCAGCAGCAATTTTAATGTTGCTTCCTGCAGTTTCTCTAGTTGCTGTTTCTAGTGCAGTGAAAGGTGCTCCAATTACGATTCCTGCATTTTTCACGTCTGCTACTAAAGGTTTTAATTCATTGAAGAATTGTGCAGCCTCTTTTGCAGTTTTGTTCATTTTCCAGTTTCCAGCTACTATTACTTTTCTCATAGTTTCTCCTCCATTATTTATTTAATATTTTACATTTTCTTTTATTTTATCACATATTGCTTTTTTTATCAATGCTAATACACGAATTTTTCAATTTGATTTTTTATATCTTTTATGTTAAAATTCTTTTAAGTAATTAAAGTAAATAAAATCTAAAAATATATTAAGATTAGGAGGAGTATATGGACAATAATATTGGTGAAAAAAAATCAATTGCAGGATTAAGAGCTTATGCTGCAGCTTTTCTTATAAATCTAAGCTTTTTTGCAGGATTTAGAATCGAAGCCGCTTCATTTCCAATAAAATTAAGTTTTTCAATGGGATTTAGCCTATTAATACCAATAATTGCATTAATTCTGGAGCAGGAGAATGGATTTGTAAGAGCCTATGCAAAACAGACATTGGCAGTAACAGTGCTATTGTTAATTTCGACATTTTTAAATATTATTATAGTAGTGGGAAATATCTTATTTTTCGTAATTTTTGTAATATTATCTGTTTTCCAAATTGTCGCAACAGTATCATCAGTTTTGAAAAAAGAATTTAAAATTCCTTTTATAGAAAAAATTACGGATTTACTATTTGTAGACTAATAGAAATAAGGGGTGTAGGTTATTTTATACCCCTGTACACAAATTTTAACAAAATTTATGAAAAAGTTATTGACAAATTATAAAAATATATGATATACTAATTGAGTAACGTATGGGTGGATGTCCGAACGGCTAAGGGACCGGTCTTGAAAACCGGCGAAATCGCAAGATGTCTGGGTTCGAATCCCAGTTCACCCGCCATTTAAAATTTATATTTTTGGAGAAGTGGCAGAGAGGCCGAATGCGCTCCCCTGCTAAGGGAGTATCCGGGCTAAAACTTGGATCGAGGGTTCAAATCCCTCCTTCTCCGCCATTTTTTTTTAATAGACGAATTAATTCGATAAAAACAAATGCATCTGTAGCTCAATTGGATAGAGCGTCTGACTACGGATCAGAAGGTTATGGGTTCAACTCCTGTCAGGTGCGCCACTAAATAAATCAATTAAAAATAATAACGATAATCACTCTCAAAATTAAAGTTTTGAGTTTTTTTTTACAAATTTAAAATGAATAATTGCACTATTCAAACTTTAGAATAATTCATTATAAAAAATTCCTTTAATTTCCCCATTGATTAGACTTTTTTTTTATGATATAATTTTCATATAATTAATTTAGGAGGAAAAAATGGGAAGACATGGTACAATAGCAGGGCGTAAGGAAGCACAGGATAAAAAAAGAGCTGCATCATTCACAAAACTTGTTAGACTTATAACAGTGGCAGCAAGAGGCGGAGAAAATCCTGAATTCAACGTAGCCCTAAAACACGCAATCGAAAAAGCAAAAGCGATTAATATGCCTAACGACAATATTAACAGGGCAATCAAGAAAGGAGCAGGAACTGACGGTTCGACAGCCTTTGAAACATTAAATTACGAAGGATACGGACCAGCAGGAGTTGCTATTATTGTAGAAGCTCTTACTGATAATAAAAATAGAACTGCTTCATCTGTAAAAGTAGCTTTTGATAGAAATGGCGGAAATCTTGGTGTTTCTGGATCAGTTTCGTATATGTTTGGAAGAAAAGGTGAGATTATTATTGAAAAAACTGATGATATTGATGAGGAAGCATTAATGGAAGTAGCACTTGAATCTGGAATGGAAGATATGGAAACTCTAGAAGACAGTTTTTACATCACAACTGAACCATCTAACTTTGATGCAGTAGCAGATGCTTTAAGAAATGCAGGATACACATTGCTGGAAGCAGATATTCAATATTTGCCTTCTATCGAAGTTGATACTCTTGGTGAAGAGGATTTGCAAAAACTTAAAAAATTAATTGACACTCTGGAAAATGACGATGATGTTCAAAAAGTTCATCATAACTATGCTGGAGAATTATAATAAATATTTATGAATTTACAAATTTTAATTGCGGGAATTATTTTCCGCATTTATTTTTTATTTATAAGGAAACTAAATTCATATTTTTTATTATAATAAATTACAATATTAAGATTTTACAAAATTTATTAAATATTCCCTATTTAAATGGGGAATAGTATTAGTATAAAAAGAAAAAGGAGTTACATTTTATGAAAAAAAACGGAGAAGAAACAGTTACCCCAATAAAAAATATGAAAGTTATTCAACGAAATGACTTTCAAAACTTTACACTTGATTCTGTCTTGCTTGCAGACTTTGTAAAAATTAATCGAAAAACTAAAAAAATCCTTGATATTGGGACTGGCTGTGGAATTATAACATTACTTCTAGCACAGCGGTCAAAAGCTCGAATTACAGGCATAGAATTACAAGAAACAATGGCAGAAATTGCCATAAGAAATATTAATAGCAATAAATTTCAAAATCAGGTTAAAATAATAAACGAAGATATAAAAAATTATAAAAATATTTTTAAACGTGATGAATTTGACACCATTGTTACAAATCCCCCATACTTTGAATTTACTGGCGATATTTCCCAGACAAATAATTTGGAACAACTGGCAAATGCAAGACATAATATTAATTTAACACTTGAAGAAATAATAAAAATTTCTTCTTACTTATTAAAAAATATGGGAAGTTTCTCAATTGTATTCCGAAGCGAACGTCTAGTAGAAGTTCTATCACTTTTACAAAAATATAATTTAGAGTCAAAACGAATGAAAAATTGTTATACAAAATGGAATGAAAACTCAAAAATTTGCCTTTTAGAAGCAATAAAAGATGCAAAGAAAGGATTTTCTATTGAAATGCCAATTTTTGTTTATGATGAAAATGGAAGAAGAAGTGAATATATTGAGAATTTGTATAAATAAAAAACTTCAAAATATATTTGTTATGTTCTTTAATATTTAGATAAACAATTACTTTTTAGTTTCATAAAATGAATTATTATTAATGAATATTTTTCCAATAATTTATGGTATTTTTTCTTTTTTTTAAGCAAAGGGGAACAGTCGCCATCCCCTTTGCAAACCTGGCTTGTCTAAGCATTTTTTGAAAACAAAAATTAAACTCGCTTCGCTCACTTTCGCAAATAAAAATTGATAAAACTTTACAAAATAAATTTATTATAAAGATTATTGCGAAAGAAACACATAAATGTGTTTAGTAATTTTTATTTCCAAAAAATCACGACGTTGATAATTTAACTATAATAATTTTTTATATAATTCTTTTATGTCTTCTAAATTTGTATCTCGTGGATTTCCACCTGTACAAACATCATTTAATGCAGATTCAGCAATAAAGTCTAAATCTTTTATATCCATAATTCCTTTTAAGTTGTTTGGAATTCCAACATCGCTTGCTAATTCTCTTACTTTATCAACTGCAGCTTTTCTATATTCTTCTGGTGACATTGTTCTTGTATGTTTTACACCAAATGCTTTTGCGATAGCTTTAAATTTTTCTCCAGTAAATTCAGCATTGTATTCCATTACAGTTGGAAGAATTATTGCGTTTGCAATTCCATGTGGAGTACCATAAAATGCTCCTAGCGGATGTGCCATTGAGTGTACAATTCCAAGTCCTACATTTGAGAATCCCATTCCAGCCAAATATGAAGCAAGTGCCATTTTTTCACGTCCTTCAGGTTCATTATTTACAGCGCTTCTCAAATATTTTGCAATTAATTCAATGGCTTTTAAATGAAACATATCAGTCATTTCCCAAGCAGCTTTTGTTGTAAATCCTTCAATTGCATGAGTTAAAGCATCTAGTCCAGTTGCAGCAGTAAGTTCTTTTGGCATGCTTGTCATCATTCCAGGGTCAACAATTGCTACAATTGGTAAATCATGTGGATCAACGCATACAAATTTTCTGTCTTTTTCAACATCTGTGATTACATAGTTAATTGTAACTTCTGCAGCAGTTCCAGCTGTTGTCGCAACAGCGATAATTGGTACACATTTATTTTTAGTGTCTGCAACACCTTCAAGGCTTCTTACATCAGAAAATTCTGGATTGTTGATAATAATGGCAACTGCTTTTGCAGTATCCATTGGTGAACCTCCACCAATTGCGATAATGTAGTCAGCACCTGCAGATTTGTACTTTTCAACACCATCTTTTACATTTTCAATAGTTGGATTTGGCTGAATATCAGAAAAAACTTCATAAGCTAAATTTTCCTTATCCAGCAAATCTGTAATTTTTGATACTCCACCAAATTCTAAAAGCCCTTTATCTGTACATATAAGCGCTTTTTTGAATTTATTTTTCTTAACTTCCTCTGGGATATGGTTTATTGCTCCAAAACCATGATACGAAATTTCGTTCAAAATAATTCTTTGTGCCATTTTTTTACCTCTTTTCAATTTTTTTTAGTAAATATTTTCATTCTAATTATACTACACTTTTTTCATTTTTCAAGTCCAAAAGTCCAATATTATATTTATTTTAAATTGAAGTAAAATTTTACTAAAATAACCATAATTTTTAAATTTGATTTTTATAAAATTTTTTCAAAAATATGTAACAAAGTAACAAAAAAAGTCCTCTAACTTTAAGGACTTTTAATAATTTAAAATATTATATTCTGTTAAACATCTAGTTTGATTCTTTCAATTTGAGCACCAACTGTATTTAATTTTAATTCTAGTTTGTCATATCCTCTGTCAATATGGTAAACTCTATTTACAATAGTTTCACCATCTGCTGCAAGTGCTGCTAAAACCAGTGCCGCTCCCGCTCTCAAGTCTGAAGACATTACTTCTGCACCTGTTAATGGAAGTCCTCCATTTATAAAGGCTATACCATGTTTTATAGTAATATCTGCTCCCATCCGATTAAATTCAGGCACATGCATAAATCTGTTTTCAAACACTGTTTCTTCCATTGAACTTCCACCATTTACAAGAGTTTGCAGCAACATCATTTGAGGTTGCATATCTGTTGGAAATCCAGGATGTGGCAATGTTTTTACTTTTGATGGCTTCAAGTCTTTTGCTTTTCCTATTACAGTTAAAATATCTCCGTTTTGTTCAAATTTTACTCCCATAGTTTCCAATTCAGATTTAAATACTCCCAAATCTTCAAGTCTTGCATCTTGTATTTTTAAATCTCCTTCTGTAACTAATGAAGCTATTACATAAGTTCCAGCCTCGATTCTATCTGGCATGATTGAATATTCCACAGCGTGAAGTTCTTCAACACCTTCAATTTCGATATTAGGTGTACCAAGTCCTGTAATTTTAGCTCCCATTTTGTTTAGGAAGTTTCCTAAATCAACAATCTCAGGCTCTCTTGCTGCATTTGAAATAATAGTTTTTCCAGGTGTTTTTACTGCTGCCATCATAATATTCTGTGTAGCTCCAACACTCGGGAAACCTAAAGGTATTTCTGCACCTTTTAAATTATCTGATTTTGCATGAATGTATCCGTGAACTCTTGTAATTTCTGCACCTAACATTTCAAAACCTTTTAAATGTAAATCAACTGGACGTGAACCAATTGCACATCCTCCAGGTAATGAAACTACAGCTTCATCCAAGTTGGCAATCATAGGTCCCATTACTAAAAATGATGCTCTCATCTGTTTTACAATTTCATAACTTGCTTCATTTCTTTTAAAACCATTGTTTATTATTTTATAAGAGTTATCGTCTAGTTTTTCAGTCTGCATTCCCAAATCTTCAAGTAATCTCATTGTAACTCTAATATCACGTAAATTTGGTACATTTTTTAAAATATATTCTCCCTTGGCAACAAGTGTTGCAATAATTATTGGTAGTGCTGCATTTTTTGCTCCACTTACTTTAATTATACCATTTAAAGGTGTTTTTCCTTTTATTCTAAATCCATCAACCACGTTTTTTTCCTCCTAATTTTTGACATATTGGACATCTTGATCCAAATAGTTTATCCATAAAAGTTAATTCCTTATAATTTTGAGCATATTCTGGCATTTCTTTTTTTATAATATCCATATGAAAATTGCAAATGGAATTTTCCATTGCCTCATAATATGCGTCTGACAAGTGTTTTAGATGAAACTTTTCTAATTTTGATGTTACCACAATTTCATCACCAGCTTCATGTATAATTGCATCTTTTGCTACTACTACAAGTGCGATTTGTCCTGAGCAGGCTAGATTGTCTATCATTTTATATGATATTTTTTTCTTTTTAGCTATTTCAATATATTTTTTTATATCATTAAAGTTTACATGACGTGAAATAACCATTTTAGCCGCATATTTATTATCCAAAGCTTTTTCTATTTCATAATAAATTCCTTTTTCCTTTATTTCATCAAAAGTAAGAGCTTTTATAATTCGTTCTTTGTATTCTCCAAGAAATAAATTTTTTTCAGCCTGTGCATTTACAGCCCTATCTGTTGCTTCTTCCATACTTTTCATAACGTCATCTGTATTATTTCTATTAACGCTAATAGCCATTTTATTTCTCCAATTCATTTAATATTCAATTTTTAAAAATTTATTACATTTTGTCATTATACTACTTTTTTTTACATTTCTCAACCATTTTTTCTAACTTTTATATATTTTTAATAAAATAGTCTATAAATGCTATTTTTATTGGATTTATAAGCATATTTTCAAAAATTTTTTGTATAAAAAAATTAAAAAATTAACATAGTTAATACAAAAACGATTTTAAATATAAGAAATATTTGAACAAATTTAGTTATTTTTGGTATTTCTTCTCTTCCTTCATCTTTTCTTATGGAAAAAAATAAAAGTGAAAAGAAAATAACATATAAAATAGCACCAGCAATAGAAATATTAAATGTATACAAATAAATTACTTCCAGTAAAAGAAAGGCATAAATTTTGAAAGTTGTTCTTTTGCTTGTAAAGAACATATTTATTAAATTATAGTTTGCGTATAGATAAAGCAGTATCAGCATGGTAATTCCCAAATATGGAGTTACTATATCCATTTTTTTTATTACTAAAAATACAAAATATGCCATGATTGTAATTAATAATACTCGTAATTTTTCATCTTTATGTCTTTTTAATTCACGATTGTCCCTCATTTTGTCTAATCATCTCCTAACTTTATGTTATCATAAATCATTTTTAGTTTGGACTTTTCCACATGTGTGTAAATTTCAGTTGTTGTAATGTTGGCGTGTCCTAATATTTCTTGAACGATACGAACATCTGCACCGTTTCCAAGTAAAATTGTCGCAAGTGAATGTCTAAAAATATGAGGATAAACATTTTTTTCAATTTTTGCATTTTTTGCAATGTTTTTTAAATCCTTCCAGAATTTTTCCCGTCGAGTATTTGGAAAAATCTTAAAACTTTCGCTCGAATTTTTTAATTTTGGTCTGTAAATAGCCAAATAGTTTTTTATTTCATTTTCAAGACTGTCATAAATTGGTATTATACGGTATTTTGAACCTTTTCCAAGCACTTTTATAAATTCATAGTCCTGATTTTCCACATCTTTTATTTCCAGATTTAAGGTTTCTGAAATTCTTGCTCCAGTTGCAATGAGAATTTTGATAATCAGCTTGTTTTGCATTCCTTCAGGCGTGTGCGGACAGTTATCCACGATTTGCTTCATTTCTTTTAGTGTTAAAATTTCAGGAAGCCTCTGTTCACGTTTCAAAGTTTTTACCATGCCCGTCGGATCTTTTTCCACATCTCTATTCAAATAGCAGAATTTATAAAATGTCTTTAATGCCGAAACTTTTCTCAATACCGAATTTCTTCTCAATTTTTCATTCAAATTTTCTATATATTCAAAAATATCCTTTTCTTCAATTTCAGAAAAATTTTTTTGAGCAAACAGAAAAAATTGTAACAAATCACGATTGTATCCAGTAATAGTGTTTTTGGAACTTCCTTTTTCAAATTCAAGAAAATCAAGAAATTCTCTAATTTGCGTTTTATTTTCACGTGATATTTTTTTCTTTTGAACGTTTCTTTTGCTTTTTGAATTATTTTCATTATTTTTTTTTTCTGTCTTGGAAATATGTTCAGTTAAATTTGAATTTTCTTTTGCCAGATTTTTTAAATTAATACTTTTTTGTCCCATAGCCCCATTATCTCCTTAGCATGATTAACAGACGCTTCTGTAATGTTGTCTCCTGAAATAATTCTTGCAATTTCCCTTATTCTTTCTTCCGTATTTAATTCCCGTACTTTTGTTTCTGTAAAGTTATTTTCAATTTCCTTTTTGATGAAAAACTGCTGCTGTGCTTTTCCAGCAATTTGTGGAGAATGTGTTACACAGATAATTTGCGTATTTCTGGAAAGTTCCCGTAATTTTTCAGCAACTCTTCTGACAGTTTCTCCAGAAATTCCAGTATCAATTTCATCAAAAATCAGTACAGAAATATTATCAACTGTAGAAAATACGGTTTTAAGAGCTAGCATTATACGTGAAATTTCTCCACCAGATGCTATTTTGGCAAGTGGCTTAAATGTTTCTCCAACATTTGTTGTAATCATAAATTCTGCATTATTTATTCCATGAGATGTAATTTCTTCTGTCTTTGTAATTTCCACTTTAAATTTTGCATTTTCCATATTTAAGTCGCTCAACTGAATATCAATCGTATTTTGAAGGCTTTCTGAAATTTCCATACGGATTTCACTAAGTCTTTCACTATCAATAAAATATTGATTCACTAGTTCTTTTTTTAGAAGTTTTAAATTTCCAAGCTCCTCATTTTCAAATTCAACAAGTGATAAATCTTTTTCGATTTTGTCCCGATGTTCCAAAATTTCTTTAATTGTAGAGCCATATTTTAATTTTAGCTTATTAATTGCATTAATTCTTTCCACAACTTTTTCCAGCCTGTCATCATCTATTTCAACATCTCCAGCTAGATTATCCACAGAATAGGAAATATCCTCAACTTCATACAAAACTGACTCAATTTTATCATACAGTTCACTATATGATTCAGATAAGTCTGAAAGCTGTTCTAGATTTCTTCTTGCTCTGCCAAGTGCTGTTAAAATTGAAAATTCACCTTCTTTTAGTAACTGTGATGTTTCATCTAACTTTTCACTAATTTTTCCAGCATTAAAAAGTATTTTGTACTCTTCTTCCAGTTCTTCATCCTCATTTTCTTCTAGTTCCAAACTTTCGATTTCATTAAATTGAAATTCTAAAATATCTTTTTTTTCAGCAATTTTGGCTTTTTCATCTTCAATATTTTTTATTTTTGCATTTAATGCTTTTATTTCATTTACATTTTCTCGTATTTTTCTAGAAAGTGCCCTTCCTTCATCATCTAAAAATCTGTCCAAAAGATGTAAATGATATTCATTATTTAGCAAAAACTGATGCTCGTGCTGCCCAACTAGATCAATAATATTTACCATAAGTTCCTTTAGTCGAGATAAAGTCAGTCTTGCTCCATTTACTGTTATTTTTGATTTTGCATTTCTATCAAAATGCCTAGTTATAATAAGTTCATCATCATCAATCTCAAACCCAAGTTCATTCAACCTTTTCTTTTGTTTTTCATTTAATTCAAAAATACCTTCTGCAAAAAGGCTTTCTTCTCCATTTCTAATCATATCAGTGTGACTTCTTTCACCAATTAATAGTGAAATTCCATCCAAAATAATTGATTTCCCAGCTCCTGTTTCTCCAGTCAATGCAATAAATTTTTCGTTAAATTCCAAATCCAGATTTTTTATTATTGCTAGATTATTTAATCTTAATTCCCTTAGCATTTTTTTCCTTTCACTATTTTATTTTTTATAACTTTATTTTTTGAATTATTCAGATTACTAATTATAATACAGAATCTCCCCATTTTAGTTTTTGTCTTAAGATACTGTAATAATCACTATTTATTGGTTTTATTATTCGAATTTTTTTCTTTGATAATCTTGCAGATACTAGATCATTTGGCTGTATTTGAAGCCATTGATTTCCATCAATATTTAGATGAACGGCATCATCTCTTGAAGTTGCTTTAAAACTAAGTACTTCACAACCATTTACAATAATTGGACGAGCTGTTAGGCTTTGTGGAGCTAGTGGCGTTATTGAAAGAGCATTTAAGCCAGGATGAACGATCGAACCACCTGCTGAAAGTGAATAGGCTGTTGAGCCTGTAGGAGTTGCTACTATTATTCCATCAGCCCTGTACTTGTTTACAAAAATATCATTTGAGTAAACTTCAACCTGTATTAAATGTGCTTCGTGCCCACCTTTAGTTATTACAAGTTCATTTAAAGCGTAAAATATATTATCTTGATATTTTACTTCAAGAAAAGTTCTTTCTTCTACTTTATAATTACCGTTTTCATAGTCTTGTAACATTTTAACTGCATCTTTTGGATTGACTTCTGCAAGATAGCCAAGAGATCCCATATTTATTGCAAGAACTGGAATATCACTTGTAATTGCCTCTTTTGCAGAAATTAGCATTGTTCCATCTCCGCCAAGCGAAATTATTAAGTCAGCTTTCTCCACACCAAAAACTTCTTGAATATCATTTTTTTCCAAATAATCATAAAAATCTTTTAACAATTTTTCATTACCGTATCCATTTTTTATAATTCGTACTTTTTTTACTTTATTTTTTTTATTTAGATTATCATTATTTCCTTTTTTTTCCAAATTTTCCATAATAAAACCTCTTTTTCTATGATTAAAATATTTAAAATTAAATATCAAAAATCAACATTTCAAATTTTTATCTTTGTGAATTATTGTAACATTTTTAAAGATTTTTTTCCATTAATTCTTAAAAAATATTTTTTATTAGCTTTATTATATGTTTTTCAAAATCTTTTTAAACCAATTTAAGCAAAAATATCTTCTGTATATAAATAAAAAATTATGAGCCAGTACTATAAAAATAAGAACTCATAATTTTATTTAATTTTATAATTTTGAATTTTAAAAAGTAGTAGTCTAATTTTAATAATGTTTGAGAATATGTTAAAATTATATTATACCTTTTATTTAATAATAGACAAATCTTAAATTAAAAAATTTTTTTAGTTATTTAGAATAAAAATATTCATTTTGTTTATAATTTTTGTGAGAAGGTTTGTAATAAGCTAATTTTTCTCCAAAAAATGTACTTTTCCCTTTTTTCAAATCATTTAAAAGTGATTTTGGATAATTTTTCCCTAAAACATGAATTGTTTTGATTTCAGCATTATTAGGGATTTGAGGATAATCCCAATTTATTTTTTTATCTGGATTTACTTCCATACAAGTTGCATAAATATTTATGTGATCAAGAGTGGAATCCTTGTAAAACGTTCTGTAAGTTGAGATAAGGCATTGTTGATTTTTGAGATAGTTCATACTTCCATTTTTCATATCTTGTTCTATATTTTCTGGCAGTTTTTCAAATGGAATTGTTTTTGTAAATAAAATACTATCAGCTTTAAATGATGTACTTTTAGCAAAAATATTAAATGAAACCAAAAATATGCAAAGGATAAATAAAAGTTGTACACTATTTTTCTTCATAATCTCTCTCCTTATTTTATTTATATAAAATTTATTTTAATTTTAAAAAGTATATACATATTTTATCATTTAGTATTCATTTTTTCAATATATTTTCCTTTTATTATCATGTGTGTTATAGAAGGTTTCTAATGTTTTTATAATATATACTCAAACCTATTTAAAATTAAACTTATAAATTTAGGGATTGAGTAAAATAGTTATAACTTTTTCTTTCGGTTTTAAATCCATTTTATTATATAATCAAACTTTTTTAGTGTGAGCAAAGTAACTTTAATTTTTTTAAGTCTAGTGTTTAAATAAATCAAAAAATTTTGAAAATCAAATAATTTTGCTTTACAAATAAAAGAATAAAAAGTATAATTATACCATAAATATAAACTAGGAGGAATTTTTTATGAAAAAAATGGGAATTTTACTAATTATTGGAGCATTAGTGGTGGTAAGTTGTGGGAAAGACGCTGGAGCAAAGGAAGCTGGGAAGGCTGGAACAACAGCAGGGCAAACTGCTGAACAAGGAAAAGCTGATTTGAGCAAAGAAACTGCTGAATATAAAAAATATGTTGAAGGTCAGATTGATTTGCTTTTAAAAGAAACAGAAGATTTTGCAAAATTATTAAAGGAAGGAAAATTGGATGAAGCTAAGAAATTTTATCCGTTAATCCGTATGTCTTACGAAAGATCTGAACCTATTGCTGAAAGCTTTGGAGAATCTGATGTTAAGATAGATTATCGTCTTGTTGACTTTAAGGAAGAATTTAAAAATGAAGAAGGATGGAAAGGTTTTCATAGAATTGAAAAAATATTGTGGGAACAAAATACCACAAAAGGAACTGAAAAATATGCAGATGATCTTGTAAACGACATTAAGGAGTTAAGGGCAAAAATTGCTACAATTGAAGTAACGCCTGATTTAATGGTTACAGGAGCGATTGACTTATTAAATGAAGTTTCGACTCAAAAAATCACTGGAGAAGAAGAAGTGTTCTCACATACTGATTTATACGACTTTAGAGCAAATATTGAAGGGGCTCAGAAAATTTTTGAACTATTCAGACCTAAATTAGAACAAAAAGATGCTAAGCTCGTAACAACTTTAGATACAGAATTTAAAGCAGTAAACCAACTTCTTGACAAATATATGATAGATGACAACAACTATAAACTGTATACTGACCTGACAAAAGAAGATACGAAAGCACTAGCTGAAGCAGTTACTAAACTTGGAGAACCTTTATCGCAAATGGGAATCGTAATAGACGCAACTCCTAAGAAATAATATATTTATTCGGTAACTAATATGTTTAAGTATTATTAGATAAGGAGTTAATTCCCCCTTGTTAAAATTAACATTTAGATTATCGAACACATCTTAAAATAACTTACAGTATAAAAGAGGTAAATACAATGAGTGACGAAAATGATAAAAAATGGTTTGATAAAAAAATATCACGTCGTGATTTTTTGAAAAAAGCTGGAATGGTAGGAGCTGGAGCCGCAATTGGAGCAAGTGGAGCTAGTGCGATTTTTGCCAACATGTTCAGCGGTAAAGCAAATCAGGTTGTTGGAAATGAAAAGATTTCATTTTATGGGGAACATCAGTCAGGAATTGCTACTCCTGTTCAAAAAAACGTCTATTTTGCAGTATTAGATTTACATTCTACGGACAGGGAAGAAATAAAGCAGATGTTTAAGGACTGGACAGATTATTCTGAAAAACTTATGAAAGGTGAACTTGTAGCTCCAGAACTTGCAAATCATCTAGTTCCTCCACTGGATACAGGAGAAACAGTGGGATTAAATCCATACCGTTTGACAATAACTTTTGGAATAAGTCCATCTTTTCTGGATAAATTGAAAATGGATAATAAGAAAATGGAAGAATTCAAGGATTTGCCACATTTTCCGAGAGACCAGATAAAGGATAAGTACAGAGGCGGAGATATTTGTATTCAGGCTTGTGCGGATGATGCGCAGGTAGCGTTTCACGCTGTGAGAAATCTTGTTCGTAAAGGTCGTGCCTTAATTACTTTAAAATGGACTCAAGCTGGTTTTTTACCAATTGGTAATGGAAAAGAAACTCCAAGAAATCTTTTTGGATTTAAAGATGGAACGGAAAATCCGAAAAATGATAATGATTTTAAAAATGTAGTTTGGTATGATAAAGATAATTGGCTGAAAAATGGGACTTTTCTTATTGTAAGACGTATTCAAATGCATCTTGAAACGTGGGATAGAACTAATTTACAGGAGCAGGAAAATACGTTTGGAAGGTATAAAGAAAGCGGGGCTCCCTTTGGAGAAACAGACGAATTTGCAACGATTGACATAAATAAAAAAGGGCCAGATGGAAAACCAGTTCTACCAATTGATTCACATGTTTATCTTGCCAAAAAAGCTGACGTTAAAATAGCACGCCGTGCCTTTTCTTATTCTAATGGAATAGATGAAGTGAGCGGACAGTTTGACGCAGGACTGCTATTTATATGTTTCCAAAAACATCCTGATCAGTTTATAAAGATTCAGAACAGCTTAGGAAATGAAGATAAACTGAATGAATACATTACTCACATTGGAACAGGAATTTTTGCGTGTTTTGGAGGGATAAAGAAAGGAGAATACATTGGGCAGAAATTATTTGAATAAAATAAATATATTGCTATTTTTGTGTTTTATATTATTCTTCACAAATGTTATCGCAAAGGAAAGTTATAGCAGCCTTTATATAAAAATAACAGATACGACGACTGCAATAAGAAACAATAATCAAAATGAAGCAAAAAAACTTTTTTCCGAAGTAAGAGATGAATTTAAAAAGGTGAAAAATGTTGATTCAGTAAAAGGAAAAAAAGTACAGGAACTTTTAAACAAAGAAAAGTCCACATTGTCAGAAGAGGATCTGAGAGAAGTTACAACAGCACTATTAGCTTTTGAAAAAGAGCAGAATCCTGTTGACGATAATGAGGAAAAGAAAAAGTTCCAGTCAAGAATGAATCCTGCTTTAGATGTGCTGGAAAAAGCAATTCAGTCTAAAGATGTAGAACTTATGAAAAAAGAATATCTGAAATTTAATGGCGTATGGACAAGAAATGAAAGTTTTATAAGAAGCAGAAGTATTCCTTACTATGGAAAAGTGGAAACTGCGATGTCGTTTTTAAGAAGCTCTATGGAAGTGGAGCCATTTGATTATGACAATACAATAAATTCTTTTAATGACTTGAAATCAACAATACAAGACTATTTAGATGGCAAGAAGATAGAAAATAATGTTTCAAGCACAATTACACTAAAAGAAGCTGTAGATATGTTGAAAGATGCGTTGGAAGCCTTTAAAAATGGAAATAAATCTAAAGGTCAGTCAAAAGTGAAAGAGTTTATTCAGGTATGGCCTACAGTTGAAGGCGATGTAAGTACGAGAAATTCAGCTCTATATACAAAAGTGGAAACACAGACTCCAATAATCATGGTAAAAGGTAGTGAAAAAGAGTATCAGGAACAATTACAAGGATTAATTACAGAATTATCACAAATTGATACAAAAGCACAATATACGTTTATTGATGCAATGTTTATACTTCTTCGTGAAGGTGTGGAAGCACTTCTTATCGTTCTGGCATTGGTAAGCAGCCTAAAAGCTGCAAATCAGAAAAATGGATTGCGTTGGGTTTATGCAGGAGCTGCTGCTGGAATTTTTGCAAGTGTGGTAATAGCATTTGCTCTTCAGGCTTTATTCCCTGCCGTATCTTCAGGAACAAACCGTGAAATTCTGGAAGGATTTGTAGGAATTTTTGCAGTTATAATGATGATTGGGATTGGATTTTGGCTGCATAGTAAATCATCCTTGAAATCTTGGCAAGATTATATTGACAGAAAAATGGATATTGTATTAAGTACAGGAAGTTTTATTTCAATGTTTGTACTTAGTTTTCTTGCAGTATTTAGAGAAGGGGCAGAAACAATATTGTTTTATGTAGGAATTTTACCATTAATTTCACTGCAGAATTTGATTATCGGTATTGTAAGTGCGATATTAATACTAATCATAATTGCACTTGTCTTAATATATGCCTCTTCAAAAATAAAAATACATCAAGTGTTTTTTGTACTTACGTGGACAATTTATTTCCTTGCATTTAAAATGCTTGGAACAAGTATTCACATGCTGCAAGTTGTGGGGATTTTACCGTTACACGTAGTTCATTTTATGCCTACAATGGAAATTTTGGGAATTTATGCAAATATGGAAGTATTTATTAGTCAATTAATTTTAATTGTGATTATCGTGATTGCTACATTGATAAAAAAGAGAAAAGATAAATAAAAATTTTAAAAGATAAAATATCGGAAAGGAATAGAATGGCTAAAATTGACGAACAGACGCTTGTAGAACATTTGAGCGAATTTAGGAAAAGACTCATTATCACAATTATATTTTTTATTGCGGCTTTTTTAATAAGTTTGATATTTTGCTCCGATATTTACAAATTACTGACGGCTTCATTCAAGCAGAAGCTCACAGTTCTTGGGCCTAATGATATTTTGAGCATTTATTTAATGCTGGCTGGAATATGTGCTTTTAGTTTAACATTGCCTTTTACAAGTTATCAGTTATGGGCTTTTATTCGTCCTGCTCTTAAGGAAAAGGAAGCCAAGGCAATTTTATCTTATGTGCCTGCAACTTTTATATTATTTGTTGCAGGACTTTCTTTTGGATTTTTTATAGTAACACCTGCTTTACTAAATGTTTTACTATCTTTTGGCAAAGACTTGTTTAATATTCAACTTACAGCAAATAATTATTTAACATTTGTATTACATACATCATTACCGCTTGGTGTAATATTTGAATTGCCCGTTATTGTGGCATTTCTAACCTCGCTGCATATCTTGACACCGCAATATTTAATAAAAAACAGGCGATATGGCTACTTTATTTTGCTGGTAGTTGCAGTCGTTCTGACGCCAGCTGATTTTATAAGCGATTTAACGATGGCGGCACCATTGATCTTACTTTATGAAGTGAGTATTTCTGTTTGTAAATATGTCTATAAAAGAAGGAGAGATGATTAAAAATGGGAATTTTTAGAGATATAGGAGGACCAGGATTAATAGTTCTTATACTTGGGGCATTACTTATTTTCGGACCAAAAAGATTGCCTGAACTGGGAGAATCCATCGGAAAAATGATTCGAGAATTTAAAAAATCAGTTTCTGGAATTGATTCAGAAAGTGATGAAACTAAAAATATAGAGGATAAAAAAGAAGATAAATAAAAAATTATTTTTAAAATAAATTAATTAATATAATTTTATAACCAATTTTTTGATTTTACCCAATATAAGGGCATTATTACTGTGTCCTTATATTTTTTTATTTGAGAAAATTGTGTTGCTAAAATTTTGTAAAAATTATATAATAAAGTTACTTTGTAAATTAATTTATTTTCTAAATTTTTTTTTAGATTATTTTAGTTAATAAAGATTTTTCTATTAATTTATATTTTTTTTACGTAAAGGGGATTAGTCGCCATCCCCTTTTATTTCGCAATATTAGTTATTTCAATTTCTTCAAATTATAACATCTGAAGATTTTGGAGAAAGTGCTACGCACTAATCCCAGCTTGTCTAAGCATTTTTTGAAAACAAAATCGAAACTCGTTGCGTAAAATTTCGCTCACTTTCGCAAATACAGAGTAAATTTAATTGTATAAAAATAAATTTGCTATAAAATTCGGTAGCGGGAGTGCAGAGGTATGGCGTTTGATACCTCTGCGTTAAAGAATTAATATTAAATAGAATAAGAAAAAAACATAAAAAGAAACGAAAAAACTATTATTAATTAAAATAATCTAAAAAATTAAGAAAAATAAATTAATTGAATGTTTAGGAATAGATTTAATAACAAGGATAAAGATAAAAAAATAAGTTAGGGGGTATAGATAGAAAATGAGTACGAAGTATTTGAAGGTTAAGCCATCGGAGGATTTCTTTAGGAAATATGGGATTAGAAATTTTGAGATTGAGTACGTTAATCTGTTTTCTAGGAAAAGGGAGATGGAGATATTTATAAAGGTAAGCAGTCTGGTTGCACATAGTGAGATACAGGACTTGAGGCAGCTGCTTTATAAGAGTTTTGAGAATGGGTTGAAATTGAAGATTAAGATGGATGTTAATCCTGAGCTGATACAGAAGGATGTTGTTGGGTTTGTAAAATTTGCGATTGAGAATTATAAGCATGAGAGCAAGAGGTATCAGTATATTTTTGCAAGTTACGAAGTGGAAAGTCTCGAAAATACGGTGTTTATAAAATTACCGTCGCACCATTTGATAGAAGAGGCAAAAAGAACTGAGGCAAAGGAAGAACTTACAAGAAAAATTTATGAATGTATGGACAATTCGATAAAAATTGAGTTTGTAAATGGGGATTTTGAGGAAGTGAAGGCTAAAATTAAGGCTCAAAATGAATTAAATTCGGTAAAGGCAAGCGAACTTCCAAAGTATGAAAATGTTAGTATGAGCAATGGTAATGGAAATCATTACGGAGGAAACGGAAATTTTAATAACGGAAATAACGGAAACGGTTATTCAAATGGCGGGAATGCTAATGGAGGCAACAATAAAGGTAATTACAAATGGAAAAAAATTCCTGATATAGATGCAATGCAATTTTCTACACTTGATATTTTGAACAATGGTGATGATGTGGCACTAGAAGGAAAAATTTTTAACGTAGATATGAGAGAAACTAAGAATGGGAAGTTAATGTGTGACTTTATGATTACAGATTATACAGACTCTGTTAGCTGTAGAATATTTTTTAACACGAATGAGGATATTCAGGTAAAACTTGGGGAGTGGGTAAAGGTTACTGGAAGTTTTGAGGCAGATATGTATAGTGGGGAAAAATATGTCAGAACGCAAAGAGTGGAAGCTATAGAATCTAAAGATGTGAAAAAAGAGGACAATGCTCCGAAAAAAAGAATAGAACTTCATGCACATACGAATATGAGTGAAATGAGCGGAGTTATGTCAATCAAGGATTATGCGAAAAGGGCTAAAGAATTTGGGCATAGTGGAATTGCTGTGACAGATTACGGAGTGGTGCATTCATTTCCGTTTGCGTTTAAGGAGGCAAATGAGGATTTTAAAGTTATTTTTGGGATGGAGGCGTATGTAGTCGATGATGAGCAGGACTTGATTACAAATCCTAAGGATAAGATGATTGAAGATGAAATTTATGTCGTATTCGATATTGAAACGACAGGATTTGATCCGTTTAATGACAAAATAATTGAAATTGGGGCTGTGAAAATGCGTGGAAGGGAAGTTATTGGAGAATTTTCTGAATTTGTAAATCCTGAAATTCCAATTCCTCAAAAAATAACGGAACTTACAACGATTACTGACGAAATGGTTGCAAATGCTGAAAAAATAGAAACTGTACTTCCAAGATTTCTAGAATTTTGTACTGATACAACGGTAGTTGCCCACAATGCGAAATTTGACGTGGGATTTATCAAGCAAAAAACTATTGATCAAGGACTTGAGTATTCTCCAAGCGTAATCGACACGTTGCCTTTGGCTAGAACATTGCTTCCAGAATTGAGAGGATATGGTCTTGCTAATTTGGTAAAATATTTTGGGATTACGCTTGAAACACACCATAGGGCTGTTGATGATGCGAAGGCGACTGCGGAAGTTTTTCAGAAATTTTTAAATATGATTTTAAGCAAGGGAATTTTGAAACTGATTGAAATTAATACGGATTTACAGCCGAATATTCAAAATTCGGAAACATTGAACACCATGATTCTAGTAAAAAATCAGGCTGGGCTTCGTGACTTGTACGAGCTTGTATCACGTTCACATATAGAATTTTTCGGAAAAAAAAGACCTAGAATACCAAAAAGTTTGTTAAACAGCATGAGAGAAAATTTGTTAATTGCAAGTTCTGCTTCGGCTTCTGAAAGAAATAGAGGTGAATTGGTAAATCTTTATTTACGTGGAACTGAAAAAGATGATATTGAAGAAAAAGCAAAATTTTATGACTATATTGAAATTCATCCTGTTGCAAATTATACTGACAGAGTAGAAAAAAGAAGCAAGGAAATTGAAAATTACGATATAATTAGGGAAATGAACAAATATTTTTGCGAACTTGGGAAAAAACTGAATAAAATTGTGGTTGCGACAGGAGATGCTCACTATCTGGAAGAGCGGGAAGTAATTAACAGAAATGTCTTGCTTCTGGGAAGCGGAACAATGTGGAAAACTGAAGTTGCAGAAGGTGTTAAAGAATATGAATTTTTTGACAGAAAACTTTATTTCAAAACTACTGAAGAAATGCTGGAAGAGTTTCAATATTTGGGAGAAGAAACGGCTCAGGAAGTCGTTGTGGAAAATACGCATAGAATTAGTGATATGATAGAACAAGTGCGACCAATTCCGACTGGATTCTATCCACCGAAAATCGAAGGTGCTGAAGATGAAGTAAGGAAAATGACTTATAGTAAGCTGAAAGAGCTTTATGGCGAAAATATTGACCCAGATTTGAAGGAAAGAGTGGAAAAGGAGCTTAATTCAATTATTCAAAATGGATTTGCAGTGCTTTATCTGATTGCACAGAAACTTGTGCATAAATCGGTGGACGCAGGTTATCTTGTAGGTTCACGTGGTTCGGTTGGATCTTCAATAGTTGCCTATCTTATGGGAATTACCGAGGTAAATGGACTTTATCCGCACTACAGATGTCCAAAATGTAAGCATACGGAATTTATGAATGAAGAAGGAAGTGGAGTTGACTATCCTGATAAAAATTGTCCAGAATGTGGTACAAAATATATAAAAGATGGACATGCCATCCCATTTGAAGTGTTTATGGGATTTAATGGAGATAAGGTACCAGATATTGATTTGAACTTTTCTGGAGAATATCAAGGGGAGATTCATAAATATACGGAAGAGCTGTTTGGAAGTGACAATGTCTTTCGTGCTGGAACGATTTCTACGCTTGCCGAAAAGAATGCTTTTGGGTATGTGAAAAAGTATCTTGAAGAAGTGGAAGGAACGCCTGAAATAAAGGAAAGAAAAGCAGAAGTTATGAGAATTGCAAAAGGCTGTGAAGGGGCTAGAAAAACAACTGGACAGCATCCCGGAGGAATGATAGTCGTTCCAAAGGACAAGTCAATTTACGATTTTTGTCCAATCCAGCGTCCTGCCAATGATATGAAAGCTACTTCAAAAACAACCCATTTCGATTATCACGTAATGGACGAACAGCTTGTAAAACTAGATATACTGGGACACGACGATCCGACAACGCTTAGAATTTTACAGGATTTGACAGGTGTTGATATTTATACGATTCCGCTTGATGATAAGGAAGTAATGAGTTTATTCAGCGGTACAGAAGCACTTGGCGTAACTCCAGATGAAATTGGCTCTCCAACAGGTACATCAGGAATACCTGAATTTGGTACATCTTTCGTAAAACAGATGCTAGTTGACACACGTCCAAAAACTTTTGCAGAATTAGTCAGAATTTCCGGACTTTCACACGGAACGGACGTTTGGCTAAATAACGCACAGGATTACGTAAGAAGTGGAATTGCAACCTTGAGTCAGATTATCACGGTGCGGGATGACATTATGAATAAGCTGATTGACGATGGACTGGATAAATCATTAGCCTTTTCAATAATGGAATTTGTAAGAAAAGGACAGCCTACGAAAAATCGTGAAAAGTGGCAGGAATATTCTAAAACAATGAAAGAACACGGTGTAGAGCAATGGTATATTGATTCATGCGAAAAAATAAAATATATGTTCCCAAAAGGGCATGCGGTGGCTTATGTGATGATGGCAGTAAGAATCGCTTATTTTAAAGTGCATTATCCAATAGAATTTTACACAGCTTTCCTAAATAGAAAAGTTGGAGATTTTAAAATGACAACAATGTTCAGACCAGTAGAAGAATTGAAACGTGCAAAAATGGAAATGGACAGAAAAGGAAACTTAAACGCTAAAGAAAAGCAGGAATTATTTCTATACGAAATTTTGATTGAAATGCACTACCGTAAAATCGAACTGGAACAAATTGACATCTATAAATCAGAAGCAAAACTTTTCACAATACAGGATGGCAAAATCAGAATGCCATTAATCGCAATGGATGGACTAGGAGAAGCTGTTGCTGAAAATATCGTTTCTGAACGAAAAGTTGACTTTTTATCAATCGAGGATTTAGTAAAACGTACAAAATTGAATAAAACGATTGTGGAACTGATGAAGGAATATGGATGTTTGAAGGATTTGTCAGCAACAAATCAGCAGACATTATTTTAGAAAATAATACAAAATCAATTCCGTTTTCAATATAAATAAAATTTTGAAAATAATAAATTGAAGAAATACAGAAACACCTTGTATTCCAACATAAAATATTGTACAATAAAAATATAAAAACATAAGCAGTTAATACATAAAATGGAATGGTAATTTGACATGTATATTTAAAACAGAAGGAGATGATGTGCGATGTTTAAGAAAATTTTACTGATGATTATTCTTGCAATGTCTGTTGTGGGGTGTGAGCTGTTTGACCCTAAAGGCTGGAAAGAAGCAGAACGGGATGCTGCCGAAAGAGGTATAAGATGTTATAGAAGGGCTAACGGAGAAGCCTACTGCGTAGACAAGTACGGAAACAGGACATACTAGCTATGTGTGATACGAAACAGATGAAACGAATAATGGCAGTTTAAAAACAATGAATTTGAAGGACAGGGGCTTTCCAGATGAGGGGAATGTGTTCCTGTCTTTTTTGGTTTAAATATCGGATTTATTACAAACTTTTCTGATAAGGGGTATAAATCTAATAATTTCAAATAATTAAAATATAATTTTCTTCAAATAAAGCCTAGTATAAATAACCTGTCGGAGCATTTTTCTGTGCTGGCAAAACTGTCTGAGCATAGCGAGTTTTTTGTCAGTGCAGAAAAATGTCGTAGACTAGCCATAGGTTGTAGGATTTGCGGCAATGAGCAATCCTACGGAAATAAAAAGAAAAAACATAATAATATGAAAAAATATTTATTAATCAAAATATCTAAAAAATAATTTAATGATTATGAATTGGCTATTAAACAACCCTATTATGAAAATCTTGTATGGATACTTAAAAATTAGATTCACAAAACTACCAAATTAATTGTTATAGAATTTCATCTCTATTTTGCCTGTTATATTTAATATAATTTAATTCTCCGTTATTTTGCACTCTTCCAAAAATGAAGATTAAGTCTCATATTTATCCTTGTAAAAACAGTTTTTTAAAAAAATGAAAAAGACGAATTGCTGTTAAAAATATTGACAATTATAAAAAGATATAATATTATATAACTCGTAGAGAGGAGGTGATTATATGGACTTCTTAGACATAGTTCAGCTACTTGCGGGAATATGTACAATCATCGTAACTATTGATTATTTTATTAACAAAAGAAACTCAAAATAATCAATAGAGAGGGCTTTCCTCCCCCTCTCTATGTTTTATCTAATAAAAGGGAAGTGATAAAAATGATTGAAAAATTTAATGCTATTTTAGGAATTGTAAATTTTGTTTTATTAGTTTATTTAATTTATAGTAAAAAAAAATAGCCCTACTTGCGGAAATTAAGGGCTAATATGAACTTCTTAGATTCTAATAAAATATTATCATAAAAATTAAAAAATGTCAATACAAAAGTTTTTATCTCATTTGAAAATTTTTGATTTTGATATAATTTACGAAGAAAAAGTTATAAAAACTGAACAAATTATAAATGAATATCGGAAAAGTCTTTTAATTAACATGACTTTTTCGATTTTTATATAAATAATAAAAAATACAGGAGGATGTTAGGATGACGGATATTGAAATTGCTCAAAATGCGAAATTGAAAAAAATTGGTGAGATTGCAGAAAGTATTGGACTTACAGAGGATGATTTTGAGCCGTACGGGAAGTATAAGGCTAAGGTTAGTTTGGAAGTATTGAAGAAAAATGCAGGGAAAAAAGATGGGAAATTGATTTTAATGACGGCTGTTACTCCTACGCCTCCGGGGGAAGGAAAGTCTACTGTTACTGTTGGATTGACTCAGGCGTTGAACAAGTTTGGATACAAGTCGATTGCGGCACTTAGAGAGCCGTCTTTAGGGCCTGTGTTTGGGATGAAAGGTGGAGCTGCTGGTGGCGGAATGTCACAAGTGGTGCCTATGGAAGAGATAAATTTGCATTTTACGGGGGATATTCACGCAATTTCGGCTGCGCATAATTTGATCTCTGCGTGCATTGACAATCATATACATTTTGGAAATGAACTTGATATTGATGTGAATAATATTGCTTTCAAGCGTGTGCTTGATATGAACGACAGAAATCTAAGAAGCATTGTCGTTGGGCTTGGGCCAAAAGTGAATGGCGTGCCTCGTGAAAATTCGTTTCAAATAACGGTTGCTTCAGAAATTATGGCGATTTTCTGTCTTGCTGATTCAATTACTGACTTGAAGGAAAGAATTGGCGAAATAGTTTTTGCATATAATAGAAAAGGGGAAATGCTTAAAGTTAAGCAGCTTAACATTCAGGGGGCAGTAGCGGCATTGCTAAAAGATGCGATAAAGCCTAATTTGGTACAGACTTTGGAAAACACGCCTGTATTTATTCACGGTGGTCCTTTTGCGAATATTGCGCATGGATGTAATTCATTACTGGCTACAAAAATGGCATTGAAATTGTCTGATTATGTGGTTACGGAAGCTGGATTTGCGGCTGATTTGGGGGCTGAGAAATTTTTGGATATAAAAGCTAGGCTTGGGAAATTGGAGCCAAATGTTATTGTAATCGTTGCGACAGTTCGTGCGTTGAAGCATCACGGCGGAGATAAGGACTTGAAGTCGGAAAATATTGAAACATTGACAAAAGGGCTTGTAAATCTTGAAAAACATATTGAAAGCATGCAAAAGTACAATTTGCCAGTTGTTGTGGCAATTAACAAATTTATAACTGATACTGACGCTGAAATTCAAGTGATAAAAGATTTTTGTGCAAAAATGGACGTAGAAGTTGCCAACTGCGAAATTTGGGAAAAAGGTGGAGAAGGTGGAAAAGAGCTTGTGGAAAAAGTTATGAACGCCATTGAAAAAAATGAAAAATCAGACAAAAAATACACTCCACTTTATGATTTGAACTTGTCAATTCAGGAAAAAATCGAAAAAATTGCAAAAGAAATTTACGGAGCAGATGGAGTGAATTTTGCACCAAAAGCACTTAACAATATCAAAAAATACGTAGAAAACGGCTATGACAAATTGCCAATATGTATTTCAAAAACACAAAAATCATTGTCAGACAACCCAAATCTGCTAGGGAGACCAACAGGCTTCACAATTACAGTCAACGAAGTAAGACTATCAGCTGGAGCAGGATTCTTGGTAGCAATGGCTGGAGAAATCATCGATATGCCGGGGTTACCTAGAAAGCCAGCGGCAGAGTTAATTGACATTGATGAAAATGGGGTAATTTCGGGATTATTTTAAATTTAATATATAGAAATAATAGAATGGAAAAACATAAAAATGGAAAATACAAAAGTAAAAATGCGAAGACGGGACAGAAAAATTACAGACAATGAAAAAATAAAAGAAATTATAAAAGCCTGTGACTGTTGCCGTCTTGGCTTAAACGATAACGGAAAAGTCTACATTGTCCCACTAAATTTTGGCTTTACTGAAGAAAATGGAAACTATACATTTTACTTTCATGGTGCAAGGACAGGGAGAAAACTTGATATAATAAAACAAAATAACTACGCAGGATTTGAACTTGACACCAATCACAAAATTTACACAAAAGGCGATAAATCCTGCAATTATACCGCCAGATTTCAAAGTGTAATCGGAAATGGGAAAGTTGAGATTATTGAAGATTCACAGGAAAAAATGAAGGCGTTGCTGGAACTGATGAAACATAATACTGGAAAAACAGAATGGGAGTTTGACGAGCAAATGCTGAAGGCAGTTTGTGTGTTTAAACTTGTGGTTGAGGAAATGAGCTGTAAGGAGCATGAGTAGGGGATCTGAATGGAGGTAAAAAATGTCAAAAAAATATGATTTTGAAACAATCTTAAGTAGAAAAGGGCAAGGCTCATATAAGTGGGAGCAGATGTATGAAGTGCTTCCAGAGCTGGAAGACGATATTGTTCCGTTTTCTGTGGCAGATATGGAGTTAAAGATTGCTCCTGAGATAACGGGAGGGCTAAAAAAATATATTGATGAGGCCGTTCTGGGGTATTCGGGGACTTATCCGAAATATTATGAGGCTGTTATAGGATGGATGGAGAGAAGGCATGGTTTTAAGGTGGAAAAAGACTGGATTTTGTGCACTCCTGGCGTGGTTTCGGCTATATATGTTGCAATTAAGGCTTTTGCGAAGGAGAATGAAGGTGTGATTACGTTTACGCCTGTTTATTATCCGTTTTATAGAGCGATTACTTCAAATAAGAGAAAATTGGTGGATTGTGGATTAGTTGAGAGTAAAAATGAGAATGGGGAAATCAAGTATTCTATTGATTTTGAAAAGTTTGAAGAATTTGCAAAAGATAAAAATAATAAAATATTGCTTTTGTGCAGTCCTCATAATCCGCTTGGAATTGTGTGGAGCAGGGAAGATTTAGAAAAAATTGGAAAAATTGCGGTTGAGAATGATTTGATTGTGATTTCTGATGAGATTCATTTTGATATTGTGATGGCTGAGCATAAACATACGGTTTTTCAGACTTTATCAGAGGAACTTGCTGAAATTACAATAACGTGTACTGCCCCTACAAAGAGTTTCAATCTAGCTGGAGCAGGAATCTCAAATATAGTTATCAAAAATGAGAAACTACGTAAAAAATTCAAGGCTGAAATGGAAAAAATGTCGATGCATGTTTTTTCAACATTATCATATAAGGCATGTGAACTGGCTTATACAGAAGCAGAAGAATGGCTGGATGAATTTTTGCTATTAGTTGATAAAAATCAGAAATTGGTGAATAAATTTTTTGAAGAAAAGTTCATCAATTTAAAAGCCCCGTTAATTGAGGGAACTTATTTACAATGGCTAGATTTTCGGGCATTGGGACTTAAAAATAAAGAACTTGCAGAGTTTATGAATAAAAAAGCAAGAATATTCTTTAGTGAAGGATATACGTTTGGGAAAGCTGGAAGTGGATTTGAGAGGGTAAATCTGGCTGTGCCAACGAAATATCTGGAGAAAATGCTGGAAAGACTTTATGAAGTGTTAAAGGCAGAATTTCCACAATTTTGTAAATAGAATTTGATTTTATATTTTACTTTTTTAGGGATATTATGGTATAATGTACGAGAAAACTAAAATTTTCTACTTTAAAATAAAAAATAAAAAAAGGATGGAGAGATATTAAAATGAAAAAAGTGAATAACTTTTGGATTAACGAGTGGAAATGTTTTAAAAAGGATGAATGTAGGAGGGGAAGTTGTGACAAAAAAATTGGATAGTATTATGGAAGCTGGAAAAGAAAAAATTAAAAAATGGAAGAAAGTGGAAATAGCAGCACTAGCATTGATTAATACAGTTGTAGCATTTAATGCAAGTGCAGAGCCATTAAATTTACCAAAGGAATATTCTGAAAATATTACGGTAAAAGGGCAGGAAAAAGATGTATTTGATTATGATTTTAATAGCGATGGAATAAATGAAAAAGTCGTTGTAACTTATAATGTAGTCGATAATTTGATAGGGGCAGTTGTTTCAATTTACACAAATCAAGGTGGGAAAGAAATATTAACTTATCAAATAGCTTTTGATAAAAAATTTAATGTTATGGAACTTCAAGCAATGCAACAAATGTTTGATAAAGTTAAGGAATATTATCCTGAATATTCTAAAAATATTCAACCGAATGAAACAAGATATATTACAATTTATGGAGATAATAAAAATAGTGACATAACTTTTGATAAAATGAAGTTTACTAATCATTCGCCAGATAATACGAATAATTTTTTATTTATAAAAAAAGGATCAAGTTTATTAGAAGCACCAAATGGGAATGCTGTGGCACATCTTAGCTTTAGTGAAAAACCTGAAATATTGTTTGATATGGTATCAGACGCTGCAAATAGCCAAACAAAATGGTATTTTACAGAATTTACAAAAAGAGCCAGTACAAATGTAAGCAGAAAAACTAATAAAGATAAGGATGGAAAGGCTGTTGCAGAAAATCCGACAACTGTTAAAGGGTTCATAGCTGGAAACGAAGACATGGTTTCACCAAGAGGATTCTATTGGGATAAAATGATTAAAAAAATTGAGATTGTAAATAAATTCATTGATACAGCAATTAAAGGGAAAGAGGCATTATATATTATTACAGAATACAAACCTTTATCGCGTGATAAACCAAGTGAAAAAGATAAATTTGGAAATAAAAATAATCAAAGTATTATAGGTTATGCAAATTCTAAAAAAGAAGGGGAAATTATTAATATTCCTGACCAGACAATTTTTAAAATAATTGGTGAAGAAAATAATATGTTAAAAATTGAAACACCATTTTATGGAGGACCTTACTTTATTGAGAAAAAAGAAGGAACCTATAAACAAGTAGAAAATATAAAAGATGAAGTAAATAAATTTATTGCGATTGATCCACATAGCCAAACTGAAGTACTTTTCCAAAGAAATCCTGAAACTGGAAAATATGAGGTGGTTACATATTCATATGTAACGACAGGAAAAGATGGGTGGGGTTCTTATGAAACGCCACATGGAGCATTCCTAGTAGCTTTCACAAGACCGTATATGACATTTACAAGACACGCAAGAGAAGGGGATAAAACTCTTCCTGGAAGATCAGACTTAACTATCGGAGGAAGTGCTAGATATGCAGTAAGATTCAGTGGTGGAGGTTATATGCATGGAATTCCTGTAGGACTTAATTTCAGAGGATCAACATTGAATACAGGAACGGCTCATAAAATAGGAACATACAAAGATTCTCACAAATGTGTAAGACACTTTGATGATCAGATTGAATTTATTGTTGGATGGATAAATGCAGACAGTAAAATCAAGGATAGAGATAACACGATACCTGAAGAGCCTGTAATAGCAGTAGTTTTATAAGATAACCTTAAAATAAACAATAAGGAGAAATAAATTTATGATAAATAAAATAAATTTACAAAAAATAAAATTTTCAATAGTAGCATTGATAATACTTTCTGTAATATCAACTAATACTTTTTCAGCACCAAAAGAAGCAAAAAAATTAGAATGGAAGCAGATTTCGCTCGAACCTGACTTAGATGGAGATGGAGTTAAGGATAAAATAGATGTGGATTATGCAGTAGAAGGAAATAATGTGTATTTAAAATTTACTCCATATGTATTTAATGAAAAAGCTAAATTTACAAAAGGAAAAAGTGTAGAAAAAACAATAACTAAATCTGAATTTGAAGCAAAACTTGATACCTTTATAAAAGGATTTATAGCCGAATATCCTAAAAAAGGTGGAGTACCGTCTGCACAAAAACAAAAAACACAGACTCCAAAACCAGAGAAAAAACAAGAAATAGTATTACCAGCAAAAGAGACTAAAACTAACGAAACAGACAAAAAACCTGTTTCGCAAAAAAAAAATACAGAGGATTCTAAAGGAAATCAGAAAAACAGCCCAACCGTAGAAAATAATAAACCTGTAGAAATTTCAAAACAGTCTAATATGGAAAAGGCTCAAAATTCTGTAATTGAGAAAAAAGAAGATGAACCTAAAGAAAAAGAAATAAAAGAGATAGTAGAAGAACGTAAAAATACAAATTCATTAAGAGGGCAGTATTCATATGTTAAGGAATTTAATAGTCAAAGACCAAAAAATTTGACATTTAATTTTCAATATGATAAGCATTCTCCAAGAGAAATGGATGAGTTTGTATTTGTAAAAACAGCGACTAGTATAAGAAAAGAACCAAATTCTAATGCTAAAGCCATAAAGTCAGCAGCATATTCTCATAAATACAGAACAACAGGAATTGTTAAAACTAATACTGGAAATAAATCAGATGAATGGTATGAAGTATTTTTTGACAATCAACTTGGGTATATTCCAAAATCAGCTGTTGAAAAACGTGAATTTGACTGGAACGATATGATGAAAAAAGTTGATAAAACAAATAAATTTATAAAAAATGCAGTTTCATCAAATAAAAAATTATACGTTTTAGATAACTATATACCTCTTGGCGGAAGCAAGTCAGGAAATAGAGATAAATTTGGAAACCGTCCAAATCAAAGTGAATATGGATATACTGATAAGAGTTTTAAAGACTACATAAACATTCCAGATAGAACAATTATGGTTATCGAAGAGGAAACAGATAAATACATAAAAGTAAAAATAGATGCTTATGATAATGGCGTTTATTATTTAAAGCCTGCTGCAAGAAAATATTTAAAAGATGCGGGAATTAACGGAGAAATAACAAGATTTATCTATGTTGACAGAGACAGCCAGAATGAAATGATTATAGAAAAAGCTGGAGATAACTGGAATGTAATAACTTCTTCATTTGTAACAACTGGTAAGGATGCTGGAAACTCATTTGCTACACCTTACGGAACTTTTTTAATCGCTTATTCTAAACCTGTAATGCAATATACAGGCTCAGATAATAAGACAGTTGTAGGAGATGCAAAAAATGCCATAAGATTTAGTGGTGGAGGTTACATGCACAGTATACCATCGGTGTTTGAACCAAAAAACACGAGAGAACAAAGGAAGGCTGCAACAGCTAAAAAAATTGGAACTTATCCAGAATCTCATAAATGTATAAGACATTATGATGATCAGATTAAGTTTATCTATGAATGGTTAGGAAATTCGACACCTGGACATTCAGAAGGATTTAGAGTGCCTAGTGTTCCTACAGTTATGTTAGTTAAATAATAAATTAAAAATTAATTCAGATGTTTGGGAAAATCCATCTCTAAAAAAAACCTTTTGGAAACACATATTATTCAAAAGGATAGTGTGTGTTTTTTATTTGTCTAAAAAAATAGGGAAAATTTTAATTAAACAAAAAATAAAAAATAAAAATTATAAGGAGGAAAAATTTTGGAATTTTTTAGAAACTTTCAGTTTGGAGTAAATGAATTAATGTGGTTAGGATACCTGTTGCTTAATTTTACAGCAGTTATTTTAGCTTATAGATTTTGGGGAAAGGCAGGATTGCTTTCAATTGTACCGCTTTCAATAGTTATTGCAAATATTCAGGTTGGGAAGATGATGACCTTGTTTGGTGTGAATACAACGATGGGAAATATTGCATTCGGCGGGATTTATTTAGCATCAGATATTCTTTCAGAAAATGAAGGAAAAAAGTATGCTAGAAAAGTGGTATCATTAGGATTTGCCTCAATGCTGTTTACAACTTTTATTATGCAAATTGTCTTAAAAATACAGGTAGCACCGTCTGACAATATGCAAGGTGCACTAAGTCAAATATTTGGATTTATGCCAAGACTGGCAATAGCAAGTGTAACTGGATTTGCAGCTTCACAAGCATTTGATATATGGTCTTATCAAGCAATCAGAAAATTACGTCCAAGTTTTGAGGATATTTGGATTAGAAATAATGCAAGTACAATGTTGAGCCAAATACTTGATAATATAGTTTTCTCATTTATGGCATTTTTAGGGGATTATCCATTAAGTGATATAATTGTAATTATATTTTCAACTTATTTCCTAAAAGTAGTAATTGCATTATTGGATACACCGTTTGTATATATTGCGACAATTTGGAAAAATAACGGAAAAGTAAGTGAAGATTAATGAAAAGGAATAAAAATGATAAGATATAGTGTAATAAAAGAAAAAAATCCTAGAGAAATAGTGCTTTTAAAAGGGTTCAGCTGTGCATATGGAAAATGTGCATTTTGTAATTATATTTTGGATAATACAGATGATGAAGAGGAAATGAACAGAGTAAATTTAGAGGCGATTAATCAGATTACTGGTGAAAAAGGAGTTTTACAGGTTATAAACTCTGGTTCTGTTTTTGAGCTGAACGATTTTACGCTTTCTAAAATTAAGGAAGTTTGCCGTGAGAAAAATATAAAAATATTGTATTTTGAAGCGTATTTTGGGTATATAAACAGGCTTAATGAAATTAGGGAATATTTTAGTGAGCAGGAAGTACGGTTTGCTATTGGAATGGAAACTTTTGATAATGAATTTAGAACAAAAGTGCTTACCAAGAATTTTATTACAAATGATAAAGTTTTGGAAAAAATAAAAAAAGAATATAAGATGGGACTTTTTATGATTTGTATAAAAGGGCAGACAAAAGAAATGATTTTACGAGATATAGAACTTGCACAAGAGTATTTTGATGAAATAGCCTTAAGTGTATTTGTGAATAATGATACAAAAGTGGAGCGGGATGAGGAACTTGTAAAATGGTTCTTGACAGAAATTTATCCAGAGTTAAACAAAAAGAAGAATATTGAAATTCTAGTGGACAATAAAGATTTTGGAGTATATGTACAATAAAAAAGGGGGATTATTCCCCTTTATTTTTTGAAACTCCAATTCCATTTTCAAACATATCAATTTCATTTTCCAGTTCCTTTAAATCACTTCGGACATAATGCTCATTGTCAGTTCCAAGTCTAAAAGTACGAACCAGCGGATTATTTTTATGATTTACTTCAAACATATATTCTTCCACAATCATTTTTTTCCGATTGTTAGTCAAATCATCTTCAAAATCTATAACAAGTGTTACATTCAAATCAGAAAGTTCACTAATATCTATCCCTTTTTCATTCACTAAATAGTTTAAAATACTTTGCTTTATTACAAATTCAAGTTCTTCTTCAATTATTTCACGTGGTTTTTCAATATTTTGCGTTAAGTACAAAATAGCCTTATCTAAAAAAATCATCTTTTTTCCTTCTTTCTTTATTTAATTATATAAATTTTTTCTAAATATTCAATTAAGTTATTTTCTAAATTTTCTTCAGTTTTTTTGTTAATAACGATTTTTACTATTTTTATTATGTTCCTTCTCTTTATATTTTCGCAGGATTGCTCATTGCCGCAAATCCTGCACCTATGGCTAGACTACGACTTTTATTTGCCCAACTCCGAAACTCCTCCTTACAGTCGTCAAACAGTCGTAGTTGAACAAATAAAAGCTCCGTCGATTTATTAAAATTAAAAAAGTTTATTTTGTTATAATTTAAACTTTTTTAATGAAAATTAATCAAAATTTGTTAAAAATAATATTTGTTATAAATTTCCGAGATTTTTGTTTTAGTTAAATTAACCATTATAATTAAACTAAAAAGTGTCGTGATTTTTTTGGAATGAAATTGATTGTTTGAGCTTTTTCAAAATATTTAAGTTATAATTAGTTTAAGAGTTGATAATAACTTTTATTAAAAAGCGAGTTTCAATTTCATTTCAAAAAAATGCTTAGACGAGCCAGGGTTGCAAGGGAAATGGCGATTGATTTCCCTTGCTTTAAAAAGATAAAAAACATAAAAATAAAGGAAAAACCATTATTAACTAAAATAATCTAAAAAAAATTTAGAAAATAACTTAATTGTTGCTTTCAAAGAATAGATTTTAAATAGATTATACAATAAAAAAACTTTAAAAACAAATTTTTTTAGTTTGTCTTTAAAGTTTTATAAAATTGATAAATTTTTTAAATTAGAATTTGTGTGTGTAGCCAAGTGTAAATACATTTATATTTTTATCATATTTTACTTTTGATTTATCAATGTAGATTCCTGGAAGTGAAGTTTGTTCACGTTTTCCATTGGCAGCATTGTAGTTTACATGGGCAATTCCGAATTTCCATTCTGAAGCTTCTGTTGGTTTATAAGTTATTCCTGTTGCGTAAATCTGGGAGTTTATTGCAAATTCTACATCAGAGAATGATACTCTTTTGGCTCCTGTATTTGCGTAATTGAATCCAGCGTGCCAAGTGAATTTGTCGTTTATTCTGTAATCTACTCCGAAGTTTAGTTCATATCCGTCGTTGTACTTGAATCTATCCATTTTTGCGGCTTTGTTAAAGTAATGTGTATATCCGCTGGAAAGAGTCCATTTATTTATATCCTTTGATACTCCTAAAGCCAATACTCCTGGTAAATCACGTCTTGAATGTACACCATCTGCATATTCAGGATAAAAGAATGAAATTCCAAGAGAACGTCTTGCAAGTAGCATTTTGTTGTCTTCTTGTGCTTTTGACTTAAACTTTAATTTTACAGGAGTTTCGTATTTTATGGCAAAGTTTAATGTGTCAGTTGGTTTGTAGTCAAATCCAATAACTGCTCCAATACCCTTGGCGTTACGTTTTGAATTCATTGATAAATAGTTTTTGCTAAGTCCAATTGCTGAACCTACACGAGTATTGTAGTCATATTGAGCTTCTCCATCAAGTTTTCTGTGAGCATAAACATATTTTAATCCTCCTGACATAGAGAAATTGTCATTAATTTTATATGCTCCTCCAAGCATTAGCTGATAGTAACGGTTTTGTCCAGTAAAACGATTTTTTACAACAGTTGCTCCAAGTTTACCACCTGTTAAGTTATTAAAAGTTTCACCAGCGAGTTCAATTCCCGCTACACCGCTTTTATAACGAAGAGTAGCTCCACCTGCAATAACACTTAAGTTTCCAAAAAGAGAGTAGTTATCTTTTTTGTGTAAAAGGTTAAATGATGGTGCTCCTGCATATCTGTCTGATTTAAATTTTTTTCCTTTTAATGTCATTGATTCTTCAATTAATGAATTTTGTAAATTTGCATTAATATAAGTTCCATCGTCTAAAAATACAGTTCCTGCTGGATTGTAAAATACACCTTCTACAGAAATTTGTCCAGTTTGAGATGGATTTTGAAAGTATGATGCTGAGTTATTTGATAAATAGTCAATACTTGCTGCATTTGCAAAAATTGTAAATAAAATTGACATAATTGCTATTTTTAATTTCATAAAAGTTCTCCTTTTTGTATTAATAATTTATTTTTATACTTTAAATTATAATAATAAAAATCTAAGTACATAATAATATAACATGCGTTATATAAAAAGTCAACAAATTTATTTTGATTACAAAATTATTTAGTATATAAGTTATATAAATATATTCTATTTTTTTACGTTGAATTTATAAAAATTAGTCAAATTTAAGATTAAAAGAATAGTTGTAATTTATAATACTAAACCCTGTTAAAATAGGAATAAATTTTTATAATAGGGTTGTATAATAGCTAATTCATATTTATTCAACTAAATTGATTTTTATTATTTTTTGTATATTTATTATAGAATTTTTAAGATTTTAACTATTTGAAAATACTAGTTTTATATCCTTTATTAAAAAAGTTTGTAATTAAGTTCGTTATTTAAATGGGATTTAGTATAAGTTTATTTTTAAATGGATTTTATACATAAATAAAATTTTTTGTAAAATAAATTAAGCATTATAAAAAAATATTAAAACATAAAAAAAATATATGATTAAACCTTTGACAATATATAATTTATATACTATAATTATAGCATAGATAAGTATTCTAAAACCAATTTCACAATAAAAACTTAAATTTTAGAACGAATCAATGTGAAAATTAGGTTGAAGGAAAAATTTTAGTAAAGGTGGTAAAGACTATGAGTAAAAACAATGTAGAGAAAAAGTCAAAAAATAGCAGTGTACTACTGGGAGCAGCATTTATTATGGCAACATCTGCTATTGGACCGGGATTTTTAGTACAGACAGCTAAATTTACGAATGATGTGAAGGCAAATTTTGGATTTGTAATATTGGTGTCTGTGTTACTTGCGATGATCGTGCAGCTTAATGTGTGGCGTGTTTTGTGTGTGAGCGAGCTGCGTGGACAGGATGTGGCAAATAAATTACTTCCAGGACTTGGATATTTTGTAGCGTTTCTTGTAGCGTTAGGTGGACTTGTGTTTAATATTGGAAATGTAGGTGGAAGTGCGTTAGGTTTTAATGCTTTGCTTGGTATTCCAAAAATGGCTGGATATTTTATTTCTGGTGGTGTTGCGATAACAATATTTTTGCTAAAAAATGCAACAAAGGCCATGGATATGCTTACAAAAGTGCTTGGTGGATGTATGATAGTTGTAATATTTATTGTTATTTTAATTGTTAAACCGCCAATAGGCCTGGCTGTTAAAGATACTTTTGTCCCAAGTGAAAGTATTTCAAACTTGATTCCTGCGATTTTGACGTTGCTTGGTGGTACTGTTGGAGGATACATTACTTTTTCAGGAGCACATAGATTGATTGATGCAAAAATCACAAAAGAAGAGAATCTGGCTGAAATAAATAGAAGCTCAATTATGGGAATAGGAATTGCAACACTTGTAAGGGTTCTATTATTTTTAGCAGTGTTGGGAGTAGTAATTAAGGGTGTAACTTTGGCGGCTGAAAATCCTGCAGCAGATGCATTTCGTCAAGGAGCTGGAGAAATTGGATATAGATTTTTTGGTTTAGTTCTATTAAGTGCGGCAATTACTTCAATTGTTGGAGCAGCATATACTTCAGTATCTTTTTTAAAAACATTTAATAAAAATATTGAAAAACATGAAAAATGGGTAATAATAGGATTTATTATAATTTCAACAATTATAATGGCAATTGCGGGAAATCCTACAACATTGTTAATTTTGGCAGGTTCATTAAATGGACTTATTTTACCTGTAACTTTGGGAATTTGTTTGATTGCTTCACAAAAAAAATCAATTATGGGAGAAAATTATAAACATCCGAAAGTACTTTTAATATTGGGAATTATCGTTGTATTAATTACAGCATATTTAGGAATAGCCTCGTTAGGAAATTTAGCAAAATTATTTAGTTAAAAACAGAAAGAAGGTATAGGAATGACAGGAAAACAGGTGGAAGAAGTAAAAATACTTCCCGAAGGAGATTCAGCTATTTTAATTGAATTTCCAAAAGCTATATCGCCTGAAATTAATAGAAAAATTACATCACTTGCGTATTTGATAAAGGAACAACATATAGAAGGGGTAATGGATATGATACCAGCATTTTGTTCACTTCTTATACATTATGACCCACGTGTTATTACATATGCAAAATTATTGAATAGAGTGAATAAAATAATGAAATTAAACGTAGATACAAAGGTAAAAACTAAAAAAATATATGAAATACCAGTTTGCTATGGTGGAGAACACGGACCTGATTTGGAATTTGTAGCAAAAAATGCAGATATTTCGGTTGAGGAAGTTATAAAAATCCATAGTTCAAAAGATTATTTGATTTATATGCTTGGATTTTTACCCGGATTTTCCTATTTAGGTGGACTTGATGAGAAAATTCATACGCCAAGGCTGGCTAATCCGAGAATAAAAATTCCTGCTGGAAGCGTGGGAATTGGTGGAGCTCAAACTGGAATTTATCCCCTGGAATCACCAGGAGGCTGGCAATTAATAGGTAAAACCCCAGTAAAAACATATAATCCTGACAGGAAAGTTCCAATTTTATTTGAAGCAGGAGATTACATACGTTTTGTACCAATTTCACAAGAAGAATTTGAAAAAATTGAAAAAGAAGTAAATGATGATAAGTATGAGTGTGTTGTGTATATAGAGGAGGTGAAATAATGGGTTTTAGAGTTTTAAAAGGCGGACTTTTAACAACTGTTCAGGACATTGGAAGAACAGGGTATCAGAGTCAAGGTTTTGGAACATCTGGAGTTATGGATGTACGTTCCTTTAAAATTGCAAATATGCTTATTGACAATCCTGAAAATGAGGCTGTTCTTGAATTTACAATGATTGGACCGACACTTGAATTTACAAGCGAAACAATAATTGCAATAACAGGTGGTGATTTTCAGCCATTAATTAATAAAAAGCCTGCCCCAATGTACACTGCAATCTATATTAACAAAGGCGATGTGCTTGAATTTCAAGGTGCAAGAACAGGTGTAAGAGGTTATATAGCTTTTTCGTGCTACTTAAATATCCCAGTAATAATGGGAAGTCGTTCTACAAATATGAAATGCAGGATTGGTGGATTTAAAGGACGTAATTTAAAAGAAGGAGATTATATTTCTTTTAGAATAAGAAGGCGGTATTTGCCATATTTTCTTTCAAGAACGCTTGATCTGGATGAATTTAATCAGGAAGATGAAGTGCTTCGTGTAATAATGGGACCGCAAGATAATCTTTTTACAAAAGAAGGGAAAAAAACATTTTTAAACAGTGAATTTACAATTACAAATGATTTTGATAGAATGGGTTGTAGAATAGAAGGGTCTTATATTGCACATAAAGAATCGGCTGACATAATATCAGATGGAATAGCATTGGGAGCAATACAAGTTCCTGCACATGGAAAACCAATTATTTTACTAGCAGATAGACAGACAACAGGAGGATATCCCAAAATAGCGACAGTTGTAACAGTGGATTTGCCAAAATTGGTACAAAGAAAAGCAGATCATAAAATTCGTTTCAAAGCAATCAGTGTAGAAGAAGCACAAAATCTTTTAATTGAAGAAATGAATGAATTTACACAATTTAGAAAAAAAATTCATGCACCTTGTAAGGAAGTGCTGGATGTGAGATTTGTGTCCAAAAGACTTGAGACTTTATTTGATTAATTTATTGTTTAAAAGTTAAAAATTTAGCTCAATATCCTGTTTTATTTATTATTTTGTTAAAGGAATTGAGCGTATTTTCAGAAAGGAAAATAAAAATGGATTTAGAACAAATTGAAAAATTAGTAGAAATTATAGAAAAATCAACGCTTAAAGAAATTACAGTTGAAGAAGGAAATTTAAAAATCAATTTAAAGCGTGAAAATAATATAGAAATTCAAAGTATTTCAAAAAATATAGAAAAAAAAGTCGAAATTGTGGAAGAGCCAGATGAGGAAAGTTTTATCACTTCACCAATAGTAGGAACTTTTTATTCAGCAGCTTCTCCAGAAACTCCAGCTTTCGTGCGAGTAGGCGATACTGTAAAAAAAGGGCAACCAGTATGTATTGTAGAAGCAATGAAACTAATGAATGAAATAAACTGTGATTTTGACTGTGAAATAGAAGCTGTACTCGTGAGCAATGAACAGAAAGTGGAATACGGTCAGCCGTTATTTAGAGTAAAAAAAATATAATTTAGAATAAGAATATTATAAAAAAGTAACAATTTTAGAGTTATCTTTAAGTTTGAGATAGCTCTTTTGTTTTTTAATAAAATTAAAAAAACAAAACTCTAAGTTAAAAAAACACATATATGTTGTGAGATAATACATATGTGACAAGAATATACAAAAAAAGAAAGGTTTCTGATATAATGTAAGCCAACCAAAACCACATTAAGGAGAAACCTTTCATATGAGTAGTATATCAGAAATATACCGTGTTCGTCAACGGGCAATTGAGTATGCAATAAAACATAATAATAATTCAAAGGCAGCAGTGAAATATAAAACATCACGTCAGCAGATAAAACGTTGGAGAGACAGATACGACGGCACAGTCCAGTCTCTTCTGCCAAAAAGCAGAAGACCTGAAAGCCACCCAAACCAGCACACGCAGGAAGAAATAGAACTGGTTATGAAAAAATACAGGAAATTTGGCTATGAAGGGCTGGCAGAAGTTTATGTCAAAGCGAGAAAGGAAGGCTACAGCCGTACATACGATTCAATGTGCAGGATAATAAGGAAAATGAAGGGCAATGCCAAAGAAAACATTAAAAAGCCGCATAAAAGAAAAAAGAAGGCTGAACAGGCGAAGTACCCTGGGGAAAGAGTACAGATAGACATAAAATATGTTCCGGAAGAATGCATACAGTTTGGCACACGTGACCAGAAGTATTATCAAATAACGGCATTAGATGAATATACAAGAAAAAGAGTGTTAAGGATAGCAGATGAAAAAAGCACCTATCAGACCGCAAAGTTTCTAGAGAACTTGGAAAGGGAGCTGGGATTTGACATAAAGAAAGTTCAGACAGACAATGGGAAAGAGTTCACAAATTCTGAAAGTGATAAGAAAACGCTGTTTGAGGTGAAACTGGAGGAGAAGGGGATAGAGTACGTGACAACCCGTCCATATTCGCCATGGGAGAATGGAAAAGTGGAAAGAAGCCACAGGCTTGACAGCAAGTACTATGGGGACAAGAAATTTAAAAGCAAGGAAGAACTGTTAAGGGCAATAAGGAAATACAATACAAGATACAACAACATATCAAGAAAAGTACTGGGCTTTAAGAGTCCAAATGAAGTATTAAAAGAGTACAAGGAAAATCAGTAGGTTAAAGATACATTAGGAAAGAAATATTTTTTTTAATATATTTTTGTAACAAATGTTTGACATCTATACAACTCTAAGTTAAAAAAACACATATAATAATAGATTTTTATGTAAAATTGTGGTAAAATAAAAAGGATAGTTTCTTTTGATTATAAAAATTAGAAAGAAATGTTAAAAAAAATGGAAAATTAGGACAATGAAAATAATTATCCTTTTCAAAATACTAGAAGAGGAGGTAAAAAAACGTGAGATGAAATACATAAAGAAATCTTTAATTATATTTATTTTTCTTCTATTGTCTTTATTTGCATTAAAGTTTTATATCTCTACCAAAAACTTTAAGGGTATGCTGACTTCCATTTTGAAAAGTAGCGGATTAAATGTTGAGTTTAAAGATGTTAAACTGATAGGATTTAATAAACTTCAGGTTAATGATCTTAAAGTTAAAGATATGGCTGGAAATGTTGTTATTGACGGTAAAAAAACTACTGCTGGAATAAGTCTTCTTATGCCGACACGGCTTAATAGGATTGATATTTACAATGGAACTGTAAATTTGGAGCGTAGAAAAGATAATGATTTTAATATTTTTCACGTTATAAAGCCACAACCGAAAAAACCAAAAACATTTGATCCTACGAGTAGAATTGGAAAGCTTCATATTCATAATGCAACTTTAAATTATACAGATATAAGTTTTAATAAAAAAATATCAAAAAAATTGACAAAAGTAAATGGACGGCTGGAAGCTACAAAATCTCGTGGTTTTTCACTTTTTGCAAAAGGTTTGGGAAATAAAAATGAAGATGGAACAGTGGAAACATTAAAGATTGAATTAAAACAGCTTATCAAGTCAAAACAGTCGATTTATTCGATGTTTGATAAGATGAAGAACAGTGATGGGAGAAGAAAGGAATTTCGTCTGAATTTTGGTTTTGAAAATGTCGCAATAACAGAGGAACTGGGGCAGTATGTGCCACTTGATATGATTAGTGCAAAATCTGGAATATTAAATGGTGTACTGAAACTGGAAAATGATAAAGCTAAAAAGACAATGAACGCTTTAGGAAATCTGAAAATCCGAAATGCAAAACTAAAATATATTGACTTGGATGGCGATATTGAAGGGGTAAATGCCTTAATTGATTTGAAAAAAGACAAAATTACGGTAAATGCTGACACAAAATTAAGCGGAAGTCCAGCATCTCTAGTATTAAACTATCTCGTTCAAGATCAGAAGCTAAATTTAAAACTTGTTACTGAGAATTTACCTTTTGAAGAAGTTGCAAGATATAAGATAATTAAAGATAGTAAGTTTACAGCACAAGGTAATGTTACTGGAAATCTTGAAGTAAATGTTAATACCAAAAGTAAGAAAGCTACACTTGATGGAAAATTTTCTTCAGATAACATAAAAATTTCAAACTATAATTTTCAGAATATAAAAACTGCTATGAAAATTGCTGATGAAAAATTGACTTTAACCGATACATCATTTGTATTTAATGAAAATTTTTCAGGATTTAAAGTGAATGAAGATGTTAAAGTTTCAAAATTTGTGTATGATTTGAAAAAGAAAACTGGAACAGGAGATTATGTTTTAAATAATCTAGGATCAGATTTTAGTATCAAGAAAGTTACTGGAAGAGCTGATATTTCTTCTAAAAATATTGTAACAGGAACAGTAAGATCCAATGTTTTAAATGGAAGATATACAGTAAATCCACAAACACAGACAGTTGTGGTAAATGCCAATAGTAATGGTTATTTCACTTTAAATTATGGTGGAAAGAGTTATACAGTTAATCCTGATGTTAGTAATTTAATTGTGAAGTTTAATGAAAAAAATATACTTCGTTCAGGACAAATTAATGCCAAAATAAAGGATTTGTCAATGCCGTTTGTAAATACTATTAATGCCAATATAAAAATTCATAACGGGAATTACAATATAAGTGGAACAGCTGGAATAAAAGGTGGTGGAATAGTAAATATTTCGGGAACTACAAGTTCGAATATGAAACATTCTTATTCATTGAAATTACCTAAAAATATAGATATTGCAAAATTGTTAAGAGCAAATGGTTATAATTTCAAAGGATTAGATAAAGCGAAATTGCCTGCAACACTTACAGCTAGAATTAGTGGAAGTGGAGATAAAATTTCTGGATCATATCAACTTTACAGTCCGTATGGAGAATATATTGGAGAATATGAAAATCTTCATGCAAGTGGAAAAATCAATGATTTGGCAAATATGGATATAACAGTTAATACAAATATGGATGAACTGTGGTTTGGTTACCAGCGACTTAAAAATGTCAGTGGAAACTTGAGAATAAAAGATAACGTTGTAAATATTACGAGTATCCAAAATGAAAATTTGAATGCTAGTGGAAAATTTGATATGAAAACTGGGAAAATGGATGTAAATGCAGGATTAAGAGATTATATGATTTATAATACTGCAGGGCCTAAGGTTAATTTGAAAGTTGGAACATTGGATGCTAATTTATCGGGAACAATTGACAAACTTTCAGGAGAAATAACAATGCCATCTGCAATAACATCAATAAATTCAAATTATGTAGGTGACACAAATGCATATCTTAGAATAAAGGATGGGGTTGTAAATTTCGAAAATGTAACTTTACGTGAAAATAGCCTGTATGGAACATATGATTTGAAAACTGGAATTTCAGATATTGGACTTAGTTTAAACGAACCTGATATTCCAAAACTTTTGGAAATGAAGGAATTGACTTTTGGAACAAAATCAAATCTTAGTTTAAAAGGAGATTTGAATAATTTTAATCTGGCAGGACAAGTAATTCTTGGGAATATGAGTTTTAAAACTTATAAAATTCCCCAGATTGTTGCAGAACTTGAATATTCTAATGGAAATGTAGACAAGTTATTCAAATATGGGACATTCGATTTGCAAAAACTTAGATTTGTTGGAGATAATGAAGAAACATTATTTGAAACACAGACTAAATTTGATTTGGCAAATGTAGATATTGATTATAAGTTGGAAAAACAGAAGTTTTCGCTTGATTCAGTGCAGGATTTGAAAAATAAGGGATACAGTGGAGATATAGACATTGGATTTATGTATCGTGGAAATTTTGAGAACTTTACAACAGGTCTTCAAATACAGTCAGATGAAATAAAACTTAGTGGTTTTCCAGTGAATAAAGTGGATATTGATTTACAAGCCAATGAAAAGGCTTTAAACATTGGGCAGTTTTATTTGGAATATGAACACAATCCATTGTTGTTAAACGGATATATTCAATTTACACCTATACAGTATAATGTTTCGATGCTTGCTAAAGACTTTAATTTGGACTTCTTAGGAGTTAATAAAGATGTTGAGCAGGCGAGAGGGATTGCAAATATAGATGCAATTTTCTCAAATAATTCTACAACAGGGCATATTTTACTAGATAATTTTAATTATAAGACAAAAGATAAATTAACACTTGTAGATAATGTAAATGCCAATATTGATTTACAAAATAATAAATTTGTTGTAAATCGTCTTGATGGTGGATACAATGGAGGAACTTTTAAAGTGACAGGAGATTTAGATGTTCCAACGATTCCTGCTGATTTTATGCAGACAAAACGTCTAGAATTAGGAAAATTTGAATTAAATACTGCACTTAATAAAGTTGGACTTCATTACGGAAAAGGAATTGACTTTGCACTTACAGGAAACTTGATATTTACAGAAAATAGATTGTTTGGAGATTTGGTTGTAGATGATGCCGAAATAAGAGAATTACCAGACTTTAATTCAAAATCTGAAACAGAAAACTTATCAGAGGAAGCTAAAACTAAGAAAGCTCAAGATAAGACAATTGTTGAGGGAATTGTAGAAGAAGTTATTGATAAAATATTAAAACAGTATACAGTTAGTTTGAATGTAATAGCTGGAAATAATGTTAAACTAAAAATTCCAAATGTAAGTATTGTACGAAATATAAAAGGAACGATAAGAGGTTCTTCAGAAGTTTCATATTCTGGTGGTGAAGTTGGAATAGATGGAGATTACTCTATTACAAGAGGATCATTTTCTGTAAATGGAAATGATTTCAAAATAGATGGTGCACAAATAAGATTTGCTCCATCTACTAACGGTGCAGCGAGCTCCGTATCGGATCCATTTGTAATATTTGATGCAAGTACAGTAATAAACGGAGATAGAATAGAAATAAATGTAAGTGGAAATGTAAGTAAACCTGATATTAAATTTTCATCATCATCAGGGAAATCAAAAGAAGAAATTGTGTCATTGCTCGCATTTAATACTGTAGTTGGAAATGGCGAAAAAAAAGGAGGAACTGCTGAAGAAAATTCAGCTGACGGATTAGTAGTTGCAGGTTCTCTTGTTAATAGTGCATTAAATGAGTTGATTTTTTCGTCAGTAACTGGTAAAATTAGTGAGGCGCTTGGAATATCAAAATTTTCTGTTTCAACAAATGTGGATCATTCGAACAGAACAGGAGAATACAGTGCTGCAACAACAGTTACACTTCAGGATAATATTTATAAAGACAAGTTATTCTGGAATGCTTCATTTAAATTTCCATACCAGACTTCAAAATCTGAGGAAAAAAAACCAATGGGATATAACGCATGGTTAAGCTATAGTGTTACAAACAACTTAGATTTAAGGCTTGGAGGAGAGAGTATTAATAGAAGTAGAGCCAGCACTAATATGAGCAATGGAGCAAGAGTAAATTATTATTTTGGAATTGATTTTTCAACTAGAGGTAATACATTCGGAGATATTTTAAGAAAAATATTTAGGAAGAAAAAACTTGATACATTAAAAAAATAGGAGGAAAAATGTCAAAACAAAAAGTAAAAAATAAAATTTATGCTTTGATTATTGCGGTAACATTATTTGTATCTGTAAATAATTTGTCGCAAGCTGAAGAAAAAAGCGGGATAATTGGAAAAGAGTTAGCCGATAGCAGTACAACAACAAGTACTACTGGAACTGAAGAGCAAAATGATGAGATATCAGATGTTAAAATTAGATATAGTCAAGACGAAATTGATATGGCTAATCAATTATCAGAAAAAGTGAAGAAAAAAAGAAAAAAAGAAAAAAGAAAAGAAGCAAGAAGAAATCGAAAAAATAACAACATCTTTGAAGCTCAGGAACAGGCAAGAGAAGATTTAACAATTGGAGCAATTCAATTTACAAAATTGAATGAAATTACACCAGATGTTTTAATACCTGAAATGCCTGTAAAAACAGGAGATACTTATTCAAATAAAACTTTAAGTGATATTTATTTAGCACTTAAAAGATTGGGATATGTAGCAGAAGCTAATGTTATTCCAAGAATACGTGGAAATGTAGTAAATATAGAAGTTCAAGTTGCAGAAGTAGAAAATGCTGGAACAGTTCTGCAAAGACAAAGAATGCAAGAAGAAATGCAAAAAGAAACAGAATACACAGTAGCAAATGTAGATATTGAAGGTACAAACAAACGTGATAAGGCAGAACATTTAAAAGATTTACCAATTAAAGCGGGAGATATTTTTATACCGCAAAGAGCAGTGGATGGAGCACAAAAAATATTCAAATCAGGATATTTTGCAACAGTTGAACCAAAAATTGACAGAAAAGCTGATAATACAGTTTCTATAGTTTACCAAGTTCAAGAAAATCCAGATGTACAAAGTATAAATTTTGAAGGAAATACTCTTTATAAAGATGAAGAGCTAGAAAAAGCATTAGGTATAAAAAGAGGAGAAATCTTAAATGGTAATTTATTGAATCCAGATGATAATGGAATTCTTAAATTGTATGCTAAAGATGGATACTCTTTAGCGAGAGTTGAAACAATAAATGTTTCAAATGAAGGAGTTGTAAATATCGGATTGACAGAAGGAGTTGTTGATTCTGTTACATTTGAAAAAGCACCAGAAAAAAATGATAACGAAAGACAATCCTCAAAACGTTCGACTTTAAGAACAAAACCTTATGTATTTGAAAGATATCAAGAATTAAAACCAGGGCAAATTTTCCAAGAGAAAAATATTGAAAGTACAGTAAAAGAACTTTATAGAACAGGAATGTTTACTAAGATAGTACCGTCAATTGAAGGAAAAGAAGATGATCCAAATGCAAGAGTTATAAAATTACTTGTGGAAGAACGTCCAACTACGTCAATTAATGGAAGTATTTCTTATGGAACTTCAGTTGGATTAGTAGGAGAACTTAAATTATCAGATTCAAACTTCTTAGGAAGAGGACAAGATGCTGGAATTACACTTTCAGCTTCAAATAAAGGAGACAAGACATTTGAACTTAGCTGGTTTGATCCTTGGTTAAAAGGAACTGAACAAGTTCAACTTGGAGGAGCAGTTTATTGGACTCAATCAGTAGATGACAATGCTGAAGCTGATGAAGTAGAAAAAGTTAAGAAATACGGAACTCGTTGGACAATTGGTAAAGGTCTTAATAAAGATATTGGAGTAAGTTTCTCTGCAAGATATGATAATTATAAAGAATTGTTTGGAAATAAAAAAGTAAATGATAAATATAAATTGTTTGCAATGGGACCAACAATTACTTTAGATACAAGAGATAATAAGTTCAGCCCTACAAAAGGATTGTATGCAACAATGTCGTATGAAAGAGGAGAACTTATAAAAGATCCTAGAAAATACGATCAGTTTGAAACAGATTTAAGAGCTTACCATCCAACATTCTTTGGTGAAAAAAATGTAATGGCGTATAGAGCAGCTTGGGGAACAACAGGAAGTGGAACTCCAGAAGCATTAAGATTTAGCATAGGTGGAGCTGAATCTGTACGTGGATATGATTACAGTGCGTTTGATGGATTTGATAAATTCCATGCAACTATTGAAAATAGAACCAAAATTAACGATACATTGCAGTTAGTAGCCTTCTTTGATATAGGAAATGCTTGGCAAAAAGATTCAAGAGATCCAGTTACAGGTAAAAAAATCTATAAACCAAACAGAAAAGATGCTCATGACTTTAAAGATCTTAAAAAAGGTTATGGAGTTGGGGTAAGATTGAATACTCCAATTGGGCCATTAAGATTTGACTATGGTTGGCCAATGGATCCTGAGAAAAAAGGTGAGAAAAAAGATAAAGGTAAATTCTACTTTAGCTTTGGACAATCATTCTAGTTTTTTCAGACTAACTAAAATATAAACTAAAAAAATTATAGGGGGTGATTAATTTCATCCCTATAATTTTATAAAAATTTCATAACTGTTAATAATCAAAGCAAGGAGAGGTTCAAAATGTATGATATAAAAGAAATTGCAAAATTGATAAATGGAGAAATAAGAGGAAATACTGAGTTAAGTTTTACAAGAATTGCTCCGTTTTTTCATTCAACTGAGAAGGAATTAACGTTTGCGGCAGATGAAAAGATGTTAAAAAATATGGATAAATGCAGTGCAGGAGCTGTGATTATTCCTGATTTGCCAAATTTACCTGCAAATAAGACTTTTATTGTTGTAAAAGGCAATCCTAGAGAGTTAATGCCGATATTGCTAAATTATTTCAAGCCTAAATTACAGCCGTTTGAAAATCAGATAGAAAATTCTGCACAAATTGATGAAAGTGCAAATGTATCAAAAATAAACACTTATATTGGACATAATGTAAAAATTGGAAAAAATGTTGTTATCTATCCAAATGTTTCAATTTTTGAAGGAACTGAAATAGGTGATGACTGTATAATTTATTCAAATGTAACAATACGGGAATTTACAAAAGTTGGAAGAGGTACAATCTTGCAGCCGGGAGCTGTGATAGGATCTGACGGGTTTGGATTTGTAAAAATTAACGGAAACAATGTAAAAATTGAGCAAATTGGACACGTAATATTGGGAGAAGAAGTTGAAATTGGAGCAAATTCGTGTGTTGACAGAGGAGCAATTGGAGATACAATTATAAAAAAAGGTACAAAAATTGACAATCTTGTTCATATTGCCCATAATGACATAATTGGAGAAAATTGTCTGATTGTAGCCCAAACAGGTATTTCTGGAAGTGTGGAAGTTGGAGATAATTCGACTCTTGCAGGACAGGTTGGAGTGGCAGGACACTTGAAAATTGGAAGCAATGTAGTGATTGCCGCAAAATCTGGAGTAACTAATGATGTGCCGGATGGTAAGCAAATGTCAGGTTATCCGCTTCGTGAACATATAGAAGACTTGAGAGTGAAAATGGCGATGGGGAAAGTTCCTGAACTTGTAAAACGAATGAAAAAGTTGGAAAAAGAATTGGAAAAAACGGAAGCAAAAAAATAAAAATATAAAATTTTGCACATCAAAGTTGTGAAATTTGAAAACTTCCTTGACTTATTAATTCAAATGATGTAGAATAAATAACAGATAATAAAAAATATTATAAATAGAGAGAGAAGGGAGTTATAGATGAAAAAAATACTTTTAGGTATCTTTATGCTTTTGTGCATAGTTAGCTGTGGGTCAGGGCCTGACAAAACAGTGTCAAAATTTATTGAGAGTGTAAAAGCTGAAAAAATGAAAGAGGTGGCAAAATATGCGATTGATGATAGTTTTGAGGGGAACTTGGATGTTAAGTATAACAATAAAATTCAAGAATTACTTTTCAAGACATTATTAAAAAATCTTGAATATAAAATTGTCAAGACAGAAAAACAAGATAATGAAACAACAATTGTAACAGTAGAAGTAACAAATGTGGATGTTGAAAAAATATTTTTACAAGTTTTCAAAAAAATGACACAAGAAACTTTTTCAGGAAACGGTTCTCATTTAATGTCAGTTGATGACAGATTTAAAGAGGAACTTGAGGCAAAAGATAAACCAAAAACAAAAAATCTTACAAAATTTGTAGTTAAGAAAACAGCCAATGGAGAAAAAATAGTATTAACAGCAGAAAATATTGATGTTTTACTTGGTAAATTAAACACAACATTATCAAATTTAAACACACTTGGTGGAACTGAACAAGAAACAGCAGTAGAATTACCAGAAACAGGACCATCAACTGGATTATCACAAAAACCAGAAGAACTTAGAAATCAAAATAAATAAAATAAAATAATTTAATTATTAAATAAAACAATCATTCTTTTACTTTTATAAGTTAGTCTGGTTGTTTTTTATTTACAAAAATTTTTATATTAATTAAAATAAAATTAAAAAAAGTTGATTTTTAAAGATTTTTATTGTATAATTGTAGTATAAAAATAAAAAAGGGAGGAATAAAAATGGCTACATCAAGTTTTTTAAGATTACCAGAGTTTAAGACTGATAAGGAGATAGATGGTTTAATAAAAGCATTGGAGAATGACAGAAAACCAGAATTAACAGGTGTAAAGGCTGAAAAAATAACAGATGAAAAAAGAATTAGAAGAATATTGGATAAGAAAAGATGAAAATATCAAGATTGTCAATAAATGATTTGTTGAAGTATGATACAGAAGAGTATGTAAAAGAAAATATTTTGAATACATTTAGTAGTAGAAAAAATAATAATGTAGAAGATTTTTTACATAATAAAGCAATATTTTTTGAGAAAAGTTCTATTTCAACAACACATTTAATTTTTGATAATAATGATACTTTGTTAGGTTATTTTTCAGTAGCAAATAAAAGTTTAATATTACCGAATGAAAGATTTGAAAATTTAAGTAATAGTAAACAAAAGAAATTAATGCAAAGTGGACAGAAGGTTGGTAACGGATTTTACTTAGTGAACAGTTATTTATTAGGACAATTAGGGAAAAATTTTAATTTATCAGAAAGTGAACAAATAAAAGGTAATTTTTTATTATCGCTTGCTTTTGAGTTATTGCTGGAAGCAAAGGAATTGATAAATGCCAAATATGTCTGGCTGGAATGTAGAAATTCAGACAAACTTATAGATTTTTATAAAAAATTTGGCTTTGAGAAGATAGATAATTTTATTTCTAAAGATGGGCTGGTTGTTATGATGATGAAATTGGATAGGAAAAATTGATTGGGGTGAAAAATACTGCTGTTGATTTGGATAGGAGTATTTTTTTTTAATGGGATTTAAAAATTTTTAATTTGTCTTTTAATAAAATATTTGAAATTATATTGCAATTTTTATATAAGCAAAGGAAATTAATCTCCATTTTCCTTTGTTTTATAAAAAAAACATAGAATTATGGAAAAACATTTATTAATAATAAGCAGTTTTTCAAAATTTAAATAAAAGACTTAATGATAAAATTTAATTGAAGGATATTTTTATAGCTACATAGGTTATATAATAGCATAATTTTATAAAAAAGATTTTAATTCCATGAATTTTCTGATTTTTGTTATTTAAATGTCAAATAGTATCAGATATAATTTTATTTTTTATTAGATTTTTGGAAGAAATATAAAAAATTTGCATTCTGTTGTGAGATAATACATATGTGACAAGAATATACAAAAAAAGAAAGGTTTCTGATATAATGTAAGCCAACCAAAACCACATTAAGGAGAAACCTTTCATATGAGTAGTATATCAGAAATATACCGTGTTCGTCAACGGGCAATTGAGTATGCAATAAAACATAATAATAATTCAAAGGCAGCAGTGAAATATAAAACATCACGTCAGCAGATAAAACGTTGGAGAGACAGATACGACGGCACAGTCCAGTCTCTTCTGCCAAAAAGCAGAAGACCTGAAAGCCACCCAAACCAGCACACGCAGGAAGAAATAGAACTGGTTATGAAAAAATACAGGAAATTTGGCTATGAAGGGCTGGCAGAAGTTTATGTCAAAGCGAGAAAGGAAGGCTACAGCCGTACATACGATTCAATGTGCAGGATAATAAGGAAAATGAAGGGCAATGCCAAAGAAAACATTAAAAAGCCGCATAAAAGAAAAAAGAAGGCTGAACAGGCGAAGTACCCTGGGGAAAGAGTACAGATAGACATAAAATATGTTCCGGAAGAATGCATACAGTTTGGCACACGTGACCAGAAGTATTATCAAATAACGGCATTAGATGAATATACAAGAAAAAGAGTGTTAAGGATAGCAGATGAAAAAAGCACCTATCAGACCGCAAAGTTTCTAGAGAACTTGGAAAGGGAGCTGGGATTTGACATAAAGAAAGTTCAGACAGACAATGGGAAAGAGTTCACAAATTCTGAAAGTGATAAGAAAACGCTGTTTGAGGTGAAACTGGAGGAGAAGGGGATAGAGTACGTGACAACCCGTCCATATTCGCCATGGGAGAATGGAAAAGTGGAAAGAAGCCACAGGCTTGACAGCAAGTACTATGGGGACAAGAAATTTAAAAGCAAGGAAGAACTGTTAAGGGCAATAAGGAAATACAATACAAGATACAACAACATATCAAGAAAAGTACTGGGCTTTAAGAGTCCAAATGAAGTATTAAAAGAGTACAAGGAAAATCAGTAGGTTAAAGATACATTAGGAAAGAAATATTTTTTTTAATATATTTTTGTAACAAATGTTTGACATCTATACAAAAAATTTGCATTCCAATTTGAAATATTATATAATGAAGGTGTAAAAAGAACACAAATAGTTAAGACATAAAATGGAATAAATATATTTGATATGGATATTTAAAACGTAAGGAGATGATATGCAATGTTTAAGAAAATTTTACTGATGATAATTCTTGTGATGTCTGTTGTGGGATGTGAGCTGTTTGATCCTAAAGGCTGGAAAGAAGCACGAGAAGATATGAGAAAAGAAGGTAGAAAATGTTATAAAAGGGCTAACGGTGATTATTACTGCAAGGACAGGTACGGAAATATTGTATATTAGCTATGTGTGATACGGAATAGATGAAATAATGGCAGTTTAAAAACAACGAATTTGAAGGACAGGGGCTTCCTATACAGAGGAATGTTTTCCTGTCTTTTTTCTTTTGAGTAAATATTTTATTTTTGTTCTATCTACGTTCTATTTTTTCATTAATTTTCTGATGAAAGTCAATTTTGTTTTCAACATTAATAACATTCACTAATTTACGTTTAATGAATTATCTTGTTTTTTTGTATAGAATATGATATTCTAATAATGTAATTTTTAAAAATAAATTTTAATAAAATTGAGATTGAATTGATAAAAATTAAGTGAATTTAGATTTGGATAGGAATAATTATAATAGAAGGATGTTAGGAAATATGGGAAAATCAGAAATAATTAGAGGGACAAGTAAATGTGCAAGATTTTTTGTCTGTGATACGACAGAGATTGTAAAAGAGGCAAAGAAGATTCATAGACTTGATCCAATAGCGACAACTGTTTTTGGGAAACTATTGACAGCAACAGCTATGATGGGGAAAGATTTGAAAAATGAGAAGGATTTAGTGACAGTTAAAGTAAATGGAGACGGACCTTATGGAAATATGCTTGCAACTGGGAATATGAAAGGGGAAGTAAAAGGTTATATTGGAAATCCTGAAGATAAATTTCATCAGATAATTGACGAAAATGGAAATTTTATAAAAGATGAGACTGGGCAAGTGAGATTTGTTGGAAATGGAACAATGCAAGTTATAAAGGACTTGGGACTGCGTGATTCATTTTCTGGCGTTACAAAAATAAATGAAGAGGATATTGCAGATATAATTGCTCATTATTTTCTTTTATCAGAGCAGATAAAATCAGTTGTTGCACTTGGTGTAAAACTGGATGAAAATGGAGAAGTAAAAAGGGCTGGAGGATATCTAATACAGCTGTTGCCAGGTGTGGAAGATGGATTTATTGATAAACTGGAAAATAAATTACAGCAGATTAGAACGATTACTGAACTTCTGGAAGGTGGAATGAGCCTTGAGCAGATTGTGGAACTGCTTTATGAAGATATTTCGGTATTTGAGGAAGAAACTGATGTTGATGGCGCTCATAAAAAGATTTATGTGGAAGATTTTGAAATTTTGGAAAAATCAGAGATAGAGTATAGATGTAATTGCACTAAAGATAAGTTTTACAAGGGATTAATCACGCTTGGAAAAGAAGAAATTGATAAAATTTTGGAAGAGGAAGGTAAAATTCAGGTAGAATGCCATTTTTGCGGTAAAAAATATGATTTTGGAAAAGAAGATTTTAAAAATTTATAAAATAGATTTGCTTGGAATTATGTTTATACTGTTTTAGGTAATTGTAGAATTAATAATGCAGAAATCAAACTGAATACAGTGTTTTTAATTTAAAATATCAAAGTTTTATTGTAAAAATATTGGAGAAAAATGATAAAAATTGGATTTATAAAAACATTGTAGTTGTTAGAAATTTTAAATTTTTATAAAAAGCAAACAGTTATTTGATTATGATGCAGATTTATTATGATAAAAAAACTGGAAAGGAAGAGAAAATGTCAAAATTAAGAGTAGGAGTAATACGTGGGGGAGTTTCAACTGAAAGGGAAGTTTCTTTAAAGACAGGAAGTGAAATTGTAGCAAACTTGAATAGAGATAAATATGAGGTTTTTGATATTGTGATTGATTCAGAAAAGGAAGTTTTTGAAAAAGTAAAAGACTTGAATTTGGATTTTGTTTATATCGCTTTACACGGTGTATTTGGAGAAGACGGGAGAATACAGGCAATTTTACAAAGTCTGGGAGTGGCTTACAGCGGGCCTGGAGTGATGTCAAGTGCAGTTTGTATGGATAAGGAATTTTCGAAAAGAATTGTGGCTGGATACGGAGTTAGAATTGCGAAATGGAAAAGCGTACGTGTAGGCGAAACTGTTGACTTTGAAACAATAAAAAAAGAATTGGGAAATCGTGTTGTAGTAAAGCCGAATAACGGTGGTTCAAGCATTGGAGTAAGTTTTGTGGAAAGTCAGGAAGAACTTGAAAAAGGGCTGGAACTTGTTTTTGGAATGGATAAGGAGGCATTGATTGAGGAAGTTCTGCATGGTGTGGAAATAAGCGTACCTGTGATTGATGGGGAAGTTTTTCCAACACTAAGAATTGAGGCTCTTGCAGGAGATTACTTTGACTATGAATCAAAATATGCAAAAGGTGGGGCAAACGAATATGTATTTGAATTTCCTGAAAAAGTGCAGGCTGAAATTAATAAATTTGCAAAAGACAGTTATTACGGGCTAAAATGTGAAGGATTTGCAAGAATAGACTTTATGGTGGTAAATGAAGAAACGCCATATTTTATGGAAGTAAACACATCGCCTGGAATGACATCTGCAAGTCTATTGCCAAAAAGTACAGCTTCAAAAGGTTATGATTATCCGCAAACATTGGACTTGTTAATACAATCTTCAATAAAAGTGGAAAGATAAAAGGATTAAAAATTTTAAAAAATAAAAATACAAAAGGGAAGTGGAAAAAATGGAAAGAATAGCAAGTTTTACAGTAGATCACATCAGATTAAACAGAGGAATTTATGTGTCAAGAATAGACGAAGTTAATGGAAATTATTTGACAAGTTTTGATATAAGAATGAAATTACCAAACAGAGAGCCAGTAATAAACATCGCAGAACTTCATACAATGGAGCATTTGGGAGCAACATTTTTGAGAAATCATCCAACTTGGAAAGATGAAATCGTATATTTTGGACCTATGGGCTGCAGAACAGGATTTTATCTTATCTTAAAAGGAAAATTGGAATCAAAGGACATTGTTGACTTAATGAAGGAACTTTACAAATTTATGGCAGAATTTAAAGGAGCAATCCCAGGAGCGACTGCTATAGAATGTGGAAATTACTTGGATCAAAACTTGCCTATGGCTAATTTTGAGGCTAAGAAGTATTTGGAGGAAACGTTGGAGAATTTGGGAGAGGAAAATTTGAATTATCCTGAGTAAAAAATACTATGACCATTTTTAAGAAGTATTTAAAAATAAGGTGGTAAAAGGATGGAAGAATTAAATACATTTGAAAAAACTTTACCAGATAAATTGGATTTTCTAATTAAATTGGAGCAATTCGTGAGTTTAGAAAAAAATAGTTTGAAAAAAATTAGTTTAGCAGTTATTTTTTTAGAATTAATGCAGAAAAATGGAAAAAGTGCAGAAATAAAAAAGATTAATGGACTTGAATATGTTTATGAAAATTTAACAGGATATTATTTTTTAGTTAGCTCAAAAAAATCAGGAAATTGTTATGATTATATTATAAAAATTTTTCATGAAAAGTTATTTCCAAATGGAGTAATCGATAAAATAGTAGGAAATTATTCTTCTTTTGATAGTATAAAAGAAAGAGCAGAATATTTGTTGAGTAGATGGATAGAAATTGGGAAATTAGATTTTTATGTTTCATTATTGGATTTTGAAAATATAAATTTAAAAATGGAAAAATTAAAAGTTGAAAATAAATGGAAATTAATTATATATGAAAATATAAAAACTTCATACATTAAAGATTATAATTTGGATACAGAAGAAGCACTGTATTGTGATATTTTTTTGGAAAAACTAAAAATAGAACCTTTGTATGATAAAATTCAATATAATGAATTTTTGAAAAATATATCTCCTTTATTGAAAAAGGAATTATTAGATACAGCTGAAAATTATGAAATTAAAATATTAGTTGATAAATATCCTATTACAAATAATAAAATGCAATTTTTAGATGATGAAATGGATATTTATATTACTAAAAATGATTCAAATATGCATCCTTTAGAAAGTTATCCTGAAATATATTTTAGAGATACAGTGAATTCTTGGAAAAAATGTGAGATTATGAAAAGCCGAAAGCAAAAAATATTTATTCTAAATATAGAGCTTAATGATGAAAAATGGAAAAAATTGCCAGAATTCCAGATAATGCCTGAAATAGAGCATAAAAATGTATTTCCACCTGTTTTTAAAAAAGTAGAAAATAACATTTTCGATATAGTTTATATTCCTAGAGACTGGGATGATGATGACCTTGGATTTAGTATATCAGAAGAATTATTAAAGAAAATGATAGGATTGGGTTATGATGTTGAAATTATAAGTAATAAGGAGAGATTTTTTAATACGCATTCACCATATAAACTAAAAACGGAAAAAGATATTTTATGGATTTATGATTATGAAAATAATTGGTATATATTGCCACTACTAGATTTTGATACATTAGAACGAAAAGTTATAGATGGAGAAGTTGTGACGTATACAACTACTTCTATACAAGTGTATCATGAAAAACATTGTCCAGATGGAAAGTTGTATTTTCAAAAATCAGAGATAAAAAATTATGGGATAAGTGATGCGATTCATTTGGGATTTGGTGAGTGGGTTGTTAATGAATATCAAAAGTTGATTGAAAATTATAAAAGTAAAATTTAAGTGTCTAGATTATAATGAATGAGTAGGAAAAATACTAATCTTGTTGAGAAATTGAAAGATTATAATTTTTAACTTTGATTCTGAAAATGAAAAGGAGAGATTTTTTATGAAAAAAGTAATGATTTTGGTTGCAAGTTTAATGGTTGTAATTAGCAGTTTTGCTGGTTATACGAGTGATATGATTAATAGAATGGAAACTAAAGAGAAAAGTGTAGAGGATTCTTTTGGAGGAAGTAATGCTGAAATGAAAGAAGCATCTTCGGTTATTTTGGACGGCTGGAATGATGAATTAAATAAAGTTTATAAATTATTAATGTCAAAATTGTCAAAAAAAGAACAAGAGAAACTTAGAAATGAAGAAAGAGCATGGATAAAAAGAAAAGAAAGAGTTGCAAAAGAAGCGGCAGATGAATTTTGTGGAACTGTAAATGGACAAAAACTTTGTGGAACAGGTTATGGTTTGGAATACACACAATCATTGATTAACTCGACTAAAAATAGAGCGATTGAATTATCTAAAAGATATGAAAAATTGAAATAAGTTTAGAAAGAAAATTTATATACAGTAAAACTACTTTGAAACTGAACCTAAAATTTATGACTATTGTACTCAAACCCTAAATTCATATAATTTTTAATAGTTTTATTTTAAAAGAGTTTCAGTATATTTAGAATTTGATAAAACAAATATCCATTGTTGTTTCTAAAAAAGGAGCTTTATGAAAAAATTAATGATTTTATTTTTGGTTATTTTTTCGTTAAGTTTTTCATTTGAATTAAAAAAAGAAAATTTTAAAATTACGAAAAATAAGAGTTTAAAATTATCAGAAGAGGAAATGAAAAACCAAAGTGAAAAAGTTGTTGAAGTTTTTAATAAAGAAATTTCAGATAGGATAGAAAGTAAAAATAAGGGTATTGGATATTCGGAAAATACTGATTTGGAAACAGGTGAAAAAAATTTTAAAGTGAATATGCCAAATGTTTTGATGAATAACAAAGTTTATGAAAAAACAATTTATGAAATTGAAAAAATTAATTTTATTTCAAAAAACAAAGTAGAGATAATTTATACTGAAAAATCTCCGAATATTTTTGAAATTATGTTCTCTGAAGAATTTAATAAAAAACTTGAAGATAAAGTTTCAAAAGAATTGGGTTATAAATTAGATAAGGAAAAAATTAAAAAATTGTCCAATGAAGAAAGATTGAAAGCAAATGTAATAATTTTGTATGAATCTCAAAATGAAATGCTAAAAAGATTGGATAATAACGAATTTGAATATGAAACGGAAAAGAGAAAAATAATTTTGGAAAAAAATCAGAAAGAATGGGAATATAAAGATGAAGAAACATTAGAAAGTGATGGTTTTGATATTTTTGATTCAATATTTGAAAATTTTGGAAAATAATTTGAATAAATTAGAAGAGGTATGAGTAAATGAAGAAGATATTAGTATTATGTTTACTAACAGCAAGTCTTGGATTTTCTGCAAATTATAAGGTGGAAGTTAAGCCAAATGTGAAAATTCAAAAAGAAGAAATTGAGAAAAATAATGCAGGGATAGAAAATGCTTTTGAAAAATTTGTGGAAAAACAGAAGGCTGAGGGTATTAGAGAGGCAGAATTAACTACACAAAGCAGTCAAAGACTTGGAATGGCGTTAACTGATGGGATGGCAAAACAGCTTGTTTATGATACACAATATTCTATAAAAAAAATTGAATATATTTCAAGTGACATAGTTAATTTAGATCTTGAAATAAAGATTCCTGAATTAGATAGTAGAAACTTTAGTGAAGATGAAATGATGAGAGTAGTTTCTAAGAGATTTAAAGAAAAAACTGGGAAACCAATAGAAATTTTAAAAACTACACCAGAAAAAAATATAAAACCTGAATGGGTTTCAACATTATTCCAACTAATGAGTGATTTTACAATAGAAAAAGTTAAAACTACAAAAATATTTACTTACCAAAACGCAACAATAAGTTTGAAAAAAGTAAATAAAGAATGGACATTTCATAAGATTGTAAAACAGTAAAATCAAAAAAATTAAATTTAGAAAGGAAATGAAGTTATTCTGAAATTTTGGAATAACTTTATCTTGTTAAAATGAGTAAAATAATTGATACGCATACGCACATTTATGATAAGCAGTTTGAAAATGATTTTGATGATGTGATGAAAAGAATTGAGGATGAGCTGGAAGGGATTGTAAGCATCGGATTTGATTTGGAAAGTTCGATAAAAAGCATTGAACTTGCGAATAGATATTCGTTTGTGAATGCGGTAATTGGAGTTCATCCTGTGGATATAAAAAAATATAATGATGAAGTGGAAAAAGAACTGGAAAGATTGGCATTGACTGAGAAAAAGGTTGTTGCGATTGGGGAAATTGGGCTGGATTATCATTGGATGGAGGACCCAAAGGATGTTCAGATTGCTGGATTTAGAAAGCAGATGGAACTTGCAGAAAGGGTAAAAAAACCAGTTGTTATTCATACAAGAGAGGCTTTGCAGGATACGCTTGATGTTTTGAAGGATTACAAAAATGTTGGGGGAATTTTGCATTGTTATCCAGGTTCTTTAGAAGCGGCAAAACCGTTTTTAGATAGATATTATCTAGGAATTGGCGGAACTTTGACGTTTAAAAATAACAAAAAGACGAAGGAACTTGTGAAGGAATTGCCTTTGGAAAAAATTGTTTTGGAAACAGATTGTCCGTATTTAACGCCTGTGCCTTTTCGAGGGAAACGGAATGAGCCAGTTTATACAAAATATGTAGCAGAAGAAGTGGCTAAAATTAAAGAAATTTCAGTAGAGGAAGTTATTAAGATAACTACTGAAAATGCTAAGAAAATTTATGGAATATAATGGAATTTAGAAATTAAATAGGAGATAAAATGTGTATTGAAAAAGAAAATAAAGATTTTAAAAATCCAATAGAATATAAATTAGAAAAAAAAGATGGAAATGCACGTGCTGGAGTTATAAAAACACCACATGGAGAGATAAAAACACCAGTATTTATGCCAGTTGGTACACAGGCGACTGTAAAGGCGATGACTCGAGAGGAATTAGAAGAGATTAATTCTCAAATTATTCTTGGGAACACGTATCATTTGTACTTGCGCCCTGGAGATGATTTGGTAAATGATTTTGGCGGTCTTCATAAATTTATGAGATGGGATAAGCCAATACTTACTGATAGTGGTGGATTTCAAGTATTTAGTCTTGGAGATTTGAGAAAGATAAAGGAGGAAGGAGTTCATTTTCGTTCGCATTTAGATGGATCAAAACATTTTTTATCGCCTGAAAAATCTATTTCGATTCAAAATAATCTAGGAAGTGATATTATGATGGTGCTGGATGAATGCCCGCCAGGACTGTCAACACGTGAATATTTGATACCATCCATTGAAAGAACTACGAGATGGGCTAAGCGTTGTATTGAAGCAAATAGAAATAAGGATAAGCAGGGGCTTTTTGCAATTGTGCAAGGTGGAATTTATGAGGATTTACGGGATAAAAGTTTTGAGGAGCTGTATGAGCATGATTATGGGTTTGCTGGGTATGCTTTAGGAGGGCTTGCAGTAGGAGAGCCACGTGAGGATATGTATAGAATTTTAAAATATAGCACGCCAAAACTGCCTGAAAATAAGCCACGTTATTTAATGGGAGTGGGAGAACCTGTGGATATGCTTGAAGCTGTGGAACATGGAATTGACATGATGGATTGCGTTCAGCCTACAAGAATTGGTAGACACGGTACTGTATTTACGAAGTATGGGCGTCTTGTTATAAAAAATGCGATTTATTCACGAGATAACAGACCACTTGATGAAGGTTGTGACTGTTATGCCTGCAAAAATTATACGAGGGCGTATATTAGGCATTTATTCAAGGCTGGAGAAATTTTGGGACAAAGGCTTGCAACATATCATAATTTGCATTTTTTGCTAAAACTTATGGATAATGCACGTGAGGCAATTATTGATGGAAGGTTTAAGGAATATAAGGAAGAAGTGCTGAAAAACTATGCCATGGGAAAAGAAAGTGAATGGATAAAGCCAAAGTCGATATAAAAATTAGAAAATAAAATGCAATAAAAAAGTGCTATTTATTTCATAACAAATATTTTTTCATTCCAGATAAAAAATATAAGTTAAAAGTAAATAGCACAAACATAAAATACTACATTTCTTTAAATGTCAATGTTTTTCCATCATCTGTCATAAAAGTCAAACGATTGTTATCTAATTTAATCTTTTTTGAATTTTGTAAAATATTCAAATACTGGCTTTCAAGTCTCATAAAGTTATCTGGTCCTGCCATTTTTGTAGAGCCGATAGGTCCAACCATAATATTATCTGATGCCATTATGTAATTTGAAAAATAGTTGTTTACTCCTGAATCGCCATGTATTCTGTCTTCTGAAAAATTAAGAGTAATTCTTATTTCATTTGTTGTCAATATCTTTCTCATTTTTGTGTCAGAAATATCAATAAGTTTCCAGCTAGTATTCAATAATTTTTTTTTCAAATTTAAAAGAGAAAGTGAATCCTTGTCATTCTGATTAACTGTATTTGACTTTTTAAAAGTCCAAATATCGCCAGCTTTGTTAGTTAAAGTTAAAGTATCCTTGTTGTATTTAATCACAGGGTTGGATTGCAGAATATCAAAGAAATCCTGTTCGAGATTCATCAAATCTAGAGAACCTCCCATCAAAGTTGAAGTTACTGTGGCAGAAAGAGTAGAATTTCTGTTAATTTTATAATTTCCTGAATATCCATTGATTCCACCAAATCCATTAATCTTATTTTTTGAAAAATTAATAGTAACATTTGTATTTTCTGAAATATAAGAATTAAATCTATTTTTCTTAATTTGAGTTAATTTCCATGAAGTTTCATTTAAATTTGAAAGAGGAAGTGAATCCTTGTCTGTTTGATTAACTGTATCAGGATTTTTAAAAGTCCAAATCTCTCGCTTGTTAGTTAAAGTTAAAGTATCCTTGCTGTATTTAATCACAGGGTTTGATTGCAGAATATCAAAGAAATCCTGTTCGAGATTCATCAGATCTTGAGCACCTCCTGTTAAAGTTGAAGTTACTGTGGCAGAAAGAGTGGAATTCCTGTTTAATTTATAACTTCCTGAATATCCGTTAGTTCCTCCAAATCCGTTGATATTATATTTTAAGAAATTAATTGTAACATTTGCTTTTTCTGGAATACGGGAATTCCGTCCATTTTTCCTGATTTCTGTCAATTTCCACGAAGTTCCGTTCAAATTAGTGCTAACAGCGTCTCTTTTTTTCACAGCCGCATTCAAAAAACCACAGCATAAAAGAAGCATTGTAAAAATTCCAACTAAAAAAAATCTTTTTTTCATTTTAAAAACCTCTTTTCATTATTTTTTCTCTTTTCCTTTGTTAATTCAATATTATCATATTATCATTAAAGAATTATGAGAATTTTAAAAATTATTTGGTTTTTATAAAATATTTTTATTCAGCTTGAAAATTTTTCAGTTACTTATATATATTTTTTCATTTTTATTATCCGATTCCAGTTTATTAGAAGTAATATAATTATGGAATAAAGAAAAAACCGCCACGAAAATAATTTGAAAGAGTAAAAAGCATAACAAATATTTCACTCACAACAACTCTAAAACTTACCCATTCTAAATCAACTAGTCTTGGAAAACATTTTGCAAAAAGCTGAAAATAGTTAAATTCACTATGGTATTCCTTGTAAAGCATATTTGTGACATCAAAAGTATTTATTATATAAACTATTGAAAATGTAACGATAAATAGTGAAAAGGCGTCAAAAAAAGAGAAATCATCAGCTTCAAATCTATTGAATCCATTTATTTTATTTGAAAAAAACATATATCCAATATAAGATGCGATTGGAATGGAAATGCTGAAAATCAAGGAAATAAAATTTTTATTAAAATAAAAAGCGATGTAATATATGATAATTCCTATCAACGAAAATAGAATTGCACCTAATAATCCAAATAGGATTTGTTTAAATTTATAATTAAAATTCTGTATAAGTTTGTTCATTGAGTATAGTGTATTCCTTTCAAAAAATTTTATTGTCGTGGAAAAACCTTCAGGTTGTAGTTTTCTGCAGAATTATGGAGGTATAAAATGGTAATTTGTCATCTGTTTGCTAAAGATCAGATACAATCTTGAGGCGGTGAACCTCAAAAAATATTATAACATAAAAAAATACCCCAATCAATAATAGATAAGAGTATTTTTCTCCCTGTTTAGTCTGATATGGACGAATTCCATTATTTTGCTAATTATAGCACAAATTTTTTATTTTTCAATCATATAATTTTTATTTTTTTATAAATTTATGATAAATCCAGTCAACTATGATAGCTATTGCATTATCCCCAGATACATTTGCCGCTGTTCCAAAGCTGTCCTGTGTTATGTAAAGAGCGATTAGAAGCGAAGCTAAAGGACTGTTTGCGGCGATTCCAACCATTCCTAGAAATGGAAGTGCTGACATTATTGCTCCTCCAGGCGCTCCAGGCGCGGCTACCATTGCGACTCCTAGAACTAGGATAAATGGGAAAACTTTTGTTACATCGTAAGCCATATTGTTCATCATAAGAACGGTAACAACACAGCTTGTTATTGTAATGATACTTCCTGCTAAATGGATTGTAGCACATAATGGCACTACAAATTCACGTATTTCAGGCGATGTTCCGTTTCGTTTTGCACATTCCAAATTTATTGGGATTGTGGCTGCTGAAGATTGTGTACCAAGTGCTGTAAAATAACCTGGAATTTGATTTTTCATACAGGTAAGCGGATTTTTCCCTGAAATTCCTCCAGCAAATACAAATAAAGCTGAAATATATAAAATGTGAAGAATTATCACACAGACAAATACTTTTAGGAAAATAGAAAGTGTCGTAAACATCTGTCCGCTGTAAGTCATGTTCATAAATGTTCCAAAAATGTAGACTGGAAGTAGAGGAATAACCGATGTGCTCAGTAATTTTGTGATTATTTTTGAAAACTCACGAAAAAGGTTGTAGGTAGTTTGTCCTTCGCCGTTATTTCTAAGCCAGCTTATTGAAAGCCCCATTATAAAGGCAAAAACGATTGCTGAAGTTACATCAAACATTGGTGCGAGAGGAATTTCGAAATAAGCTGTTAAAAGATTTTTCTCAGGGTGTTCTATTGCTGCAAAAGAGGTAAAATTAAGAATTTTTGGAAAAATATTAGTTGCCATAAGATAAGATAAACTTCCTGCCACAATTGTGGAAACATAAGCTATCAATGTAGTAATTCCCAGCAATTTTCCTGCTCCTTGACGTAAATCTGAAATTCCTGTCACAACAAATCCGATTATCATAAACGGAATAACAAAAGATAAATACTTGCTAAATAGCGACGAAAAAGTCACAAAAATCCTAATAACAGGACTTGGTAAAACTAATCCCAGTACTATACCAAGCGTTATTGCTATAATTAAACGTGGCACAAGCCTGATTTTTTTCATAAATTTTTCTCTCCTTATATATTTTTTGTATAACTAAAATAAATCCCGCAACCCAACCTCAATATTATCAATTAACATACGGTAGTAAAATTTACAGTAATTTGTACAAATGTAACAATACTGGGATTAATTATAATTCTTGTAATTTCCCCGCACTACTTCATCTTGTAAGATATTTTTTCCCTAATATCCAAAGGTTTATGTTCACCTTAATAATATCTACACCTAAAATTTATTTAAATTATATTTTTTTATTTTTCAATCAAATCAATAGTCCAGTTTGCCTGCTGTAATTTTGTATCAGTTTCACGAATTTCCTTAGATAATTTATCCAGCTGCTTCTGCTGTACTGGAACATTGATTGTACTAAAAACTTTTATTTCCGTTGTGGAATAAAGATTTATCTTTTGGCTTGCAATTTCTATAAATTCACGCAGGATTGCTGCTTTTTGTGAAAGTGTGTCTTTTTTTGCAATTAATTCGACTAATGAAATTCCATCAATCTTTGAAAGAGTATTTGTTTTGTTTATTTTTATTATTAAATCATTTAATTGAGAAATTAAGTTGTCTAATTCAGTTAATAAAAGTTGAGGATTTTCAGTAGGTTCTTCGTGTTCCTGAACTTTAGCATTATTGTTAAGTCTTGTTTTTAATTGTGCAATTCTTTTTTGAATATCTGCACGTAAAATAAGAGCTTCAGCAATTTTCAATCTATACACCTCCGATTTTTAATTTTTTAGTACTTAAAGTATAATAGAAAAATTAGAAAATGTAAAGGAAATTTTTATGTTTTTTATTATTGAAAATCATATGCAAGATATTTTTTTAACTTGTAAATATTTGTTGTAATGGTTACAAAATTATGATAAAATTAAAAAGGAAATTTTGAGAAACAAAATATTACTTGCTAAAATGAAAAAATTAAACTAAAATATGCAAATGGAGGGAATTATGGAATTATCAAAAGGTAAATTGCTGAATATTTATGAGCGAATGCTCAGTATAAGAGATTTTGATTTGAAGGTAAATCAGCTTGTAAAAAGAGGAATGGTGCCTGGAATGACACATTTGTCAGTAGGAGAAGAAGCAGCAAATGTTGGTGCTATTGCGGCATTGAATGCTGATGATCTTATTACATCTAATCACAGAGGACATGGACAGGTTATCGCTAAAGGGATTGACTTGAATGGAATGATGGCTGAAATTATGGGAAAGGCTACTGGAACTTGTAAAGGTAAAGGTGGTTCGATGCACATTGCTGATTTAGAAAGTGGAAACTTGGGAGCAAATGGAATTGTCGGTGGTGGACATGGAATGGCAGTTGGTGCAGCTTATACTCAGAAAGTGAAGAATACTGGAAAAATAGTAGTTTGTTTTTTCGGAGATGGAGCTACAAATGAAGGAAGTTTTCACGAAGCGATGAACTTGGCGTCAGTATGGAATGTACCTGTTATTTTTTATGCAATTAATAATGGATATGGAATAAGTACTTCAATTAATAGTGTTGCAAAAGTGGAGCATCTTTATCAAAGGGCTGCAGCTTATGGAATGCCAGGATATTTTATTGAAGACGGGAATGATGTTCTTTCAGTTTATGAAACTTTTGAAAAGGCTGTAAAGGATGTGAGAGAAGGAAAAGGACCTGTATTTATTGAAAGCGTAACTTACAGATGGTTCGGACATTCGAGTTCTGATCCTGGAAAATACAGAACAAAAGAAGAGGTTGACGAATGGAAGTTAAAAGATCCTAACTTAAAATTCAGAAATTACTTGCTTGAAAATAATATTGCGACAGAGGAAGAATTAGTAGAACTTGAAGAAAAATCAAAAAAACAGATTGAAGATGCAGTAGAATTTGCAAAAAATAGTCCAGAACCTACGTTGGAATCTGCATTTGAAGATATATTTGCGAATTAGAAAAGGAGATAGAAAATGGAAACAAAGTTGATGTCTGTAAAAGAGGCAATTATTACAGCAATGTCGGAAGAAATGAGAAAAGATGAAAATGTATTTTTAATGGGAGAAGATGTAGGAATTTTTGGAGGGGATTTTGGAACATCAGTTGGAATGCTCGATGAATTTGGACCAGAAAGAATAAAAGATACTCCAATTTCAGAATCAGCAATTTCTGGAGCTGCAGTTGGTGCTGCAATGACAGGGCTTCGTCCTATAGTTGATGTAACATTTATGGATTTTATCGTTTATATGATGGACAATATTGTAAATCAGGCGGCAAAAACTAGATATATGTTTGGTGGAAAAGGACAAGTGCCAGTAACATTCAGATGTGCGGCAGGTTCTGGAGTGGGTTCAGCTGCACAGCATTCACAGTCGCTTGAGTCTTGGTTTACTCATATTCCAGGAGTAAAGGTTGTTGCGCCAGGAACACCTGCTGATGTAAAAGGGCTTTTAAAATCAGCAATCCGTGATAATAACCCAGTAATTTTCCTTGAATATAAAGCACAATACAATATGAAAGGTGAAGTTCCTACAGATCCTGAATTTGTTATTCCTTTAGGAAAAGGTGAAATTAAAAAAGAAGGAAAAGATATTACAATTGTAACTTATGGAAGAATGCTGGAAAGAGTAATGAAGGCGGCGGAAATTGCAGAAAGTGAAGGGATTAGCGTAGAAGTGGTGGATCCTAGAACATTGATTCCGTTAGACAAGGAAATTATTTTGAATTCTGTTAAAAAAACAGGAAGAGTAATCTTAGTAAATGATGCTCACAAAACAAGCGGGTTTATCGGAGAAATTTCTGCAATTATTTCAGAAAGTGACACATTTGACTATTTGGATCACCCAATTGTGAGGTTAGCTGGAGAAGATGTGCCAATACCTTATAATCACGCTCTTGAAACAGCGATGGTTCCAAGTGTGGAAAAAATTGTAGAAGCAATTAGAAAAGTAAAAAATAAACAATAAAAAATATATAGGAAGAAATAAAATAGAAAGGAAGAAGCTATGGAAAATAATGAGTTAAGAGCTACTCCTGCAGCACGTAAATTAGCGCAGCAGATGGGACTTGATCTTTTTCTTGTGAAAGGCAGTGGAGCAAATGGACGTGTTCATAAGGAAGATGTAGAAACATTTAAATTTGAAAAGCAAGTAAGAATATCGCCACTTGCTAGAAAAATAGCATTAGACCATAATCTTGAATTGGAAAATGTCGTTGGGACAGGGCATAATGGGAAAATAATGCGGGATGATATTTTGAAATTGATTGCTAAACCGCAGGAAACAGAAGACTTGGCAAGACATGAAAAAGCTGTTGTTGCAGAAGAAAAAACGGTTTCACAGCAGGATATAGAAATTGTGCCAATGTCAGCAATGAGAAAAGTTATTTCAAAACGTATGACAGAAAGTTATCTAACAGCACCTACATTCGCACTTAATTACGAAATTGACATGACTGAAGCTATTGCACTAAGAAAGAAAATACTTGATACAATTTTAGAAAGTACAGGAAAGAAAATTACAATAACAGACATTATTTCATTTGCAGTTATAAAAACTTTGTTAAAGCACAAGTTTGTAAATTCAAGTTTGTCAGAAGACGGAACACAGATTATTCTGCATAATTATGTAAACTTGGCAATTGCAGTAGGATTTGACGGTGGACTTCTTGTGCCAGTTGTAAAAGGTGCAGATAAAATGACACTTAGCGAATTAGTTGTTGAATCTAAAAAGATAGTGAAAAAAGCATTAGATATGAAGTTGACGCCTGATGAACAAAGTGGAAGCACATTTACAATAAGTAATCTTGGAATGTTTGGAGTACAAAGCTTTAACCCGATAATAAATCAGCCAAACTCAGCAATCTTGGGAGTTTCTTCTACAGTTGAAAAGCCTGTTGTTGTAAATGGTGAAATTACAGTTCGTCCAATGATGACTTTGACACTTACAATTGATCACAGAGTGGTAGATGGACTTGCTGGAGCTAAATTTATGCAGGATTTGAAAAATGCTTTGGAAAATCCAATTTCTTTGTTAATTTAAAATTAGATAGAAAATATGAAATGTAAAATTATTTGAGTATAAAGGAGTGAATTTTATGGCTACAGAGATAATTATGCCTAAAGCTGGAATAGATATGACGGAAGGGCAGATTATAAAATGGAATAAAAAAGAAGGGGAAAAGGTAGAAGAAGGGGAAATTTTACTTGAAATAATGACAGATAAGACAAGTATGGAACTGGAAGCTGAAGCATCAGGATATTTGATAAAAATAGTAAAAGGAGATGGAGAAACTGTACCTGTTACAGAAATTATCGGATATATTGGTGCAGAAGGAGAAGCAGCTCCAGAAGCAGGTTCAGCAAATACAGCAAGTGCAGCTCCAGCACAAGCTTCACAGCCAAAACCAGAAAATGTGGCTCAACCTGCACCTAAAAAAGAAAAGGCAGAAGATGAATTTGATGTCGTTGTAATTGGTGGAGGGCCTGCTGGATATGTAGCGGCAATTCGTGCAGCTCAGCTTGGTGCAAAAGTGGCAGTTGTAGAAAAAAATGAATTTGGAGGAACTTGTCTGAACAGAGGATGTATTCCTACAAAAACATTCCTTAAAAATGCTGAAATTCTCGAAGGTATCGAAATGGCAAGCAAAAGAGGAATTATTTTGGAAAGTGAAAAATACACAATTGACATGCCAAAAGTTGTGCAGTTGAAAAATGAAATTGTTAAAACATTGACAAATGGTGTAAGAGGACTTTTAAAGAGCAACGAAATTAAAATGTTTAATGGAGTTGGAAAAATCAATAAGGATAAAGATGTTGTTGTAAATGGAGAAACTGTTTTAAGAGCTGATAAAATAATCTTAGCTGGTGGATCGAAAGTTGGAAAAATCAATATTCCTGGAATTGAAAGCAACAAAGTTCTTACAAGTGATGACATTTTAGACATACAGCAAATTCCAAAATCACTTACTGTAATTGGTGGAGGAGTTGTTGGAATTGAGCTTGGACAAGTGTTCTTATCATTTGGAAGTGAAGTTACAGTTGTGGAAATGATGGATAGAATTGTACCAGGAGTAGACAGGGAATCTTCAGCTGTACTTAGAAAAGAGCTTGAGAAAAAAGGAATGAAAATATTAACTTCTACACAAATTAAGGAAATAGTTGATGATGGACACAACTTAACAATCAAAGTTGACGGACATGATGACATTGTTTCTGAAAAAGCATTATTGTCAATCGGAAGAGTACCTGATTTAGAAGCTATTGGAGAAATTGAGCTAGAAATGGAAAAAGGTCGAATCAAAGTTGATAAATATATGGAAACAAGTGTACCTGGAATTTATGCACCAGGAGATATAAATGGAATCAAGATGCTTGCTCATGCGGCATTCAGAATGGGAGAAGTTGCGGCTGAAAATGCAGTTCAAGGAAACCATAGGGAAGTTAGACTTGAAACAACTCCATCTGCAATTTATACAGTACCAGAAGTGGCAATGGCAGGACTTACAGAAGAAGAAGCAAAAGCAAAATATGACATTAAAGTTGGTAAATTCCAATTCGCAGCAAATGGAAGAGCGTTGGCTTCAGGAGAATCAGCAGGATTTGTAAAAGTTATAGTTGATAAAAAATATGACGAAATTCTTGGGGTGCACATTGTAGGACCATCAGCGGCAGAAATGATTAACGAAGCATCAGGACTTATGGCAATGGAAATTACAGTAGATGAAGTGATTAAAACAATCTATGCTCATCCAACTTACTCAGAAGCTCTGTTTGAAGCATGTGCAGATGCATTAGATGAAGCGATTCATTTACCTAGAAAAAGAAAATAATAAAAAAGTGAAATAAATTGAAATTTTGAAAGGAATTTTAAACATATGAAATATTATGTTAGTAAGTCAAATGATCCAGCATTTAACATTGCTTTAGAAGAATATTGCTTTAAGCAGCTGCGTGATATTGATGAAATATTTTTACTTTGGATAAATGAGCCAACAATTGTTGTAGGAAAATATCAAAATACAATTGAGGAAATTAACACAGAATATACTCGTGAAAAAGGAATTCATGTTGTTCGTAGAATTTCTGGAGGAGGTGCAGTTTACCACGATTTAAACAATTTAAACTACACAATTATTTCCAATAAGCAGGAAGATAAGGAAGGTTTTAACTTTAAGGAATTTTCAAAGCCAATTATAGAAACTCTAGCAGAATTGGGAGTAAAAGCAGAATTTACAGGACGAAATGATTTGGAAATAGATGGACAGAAATTTTGCGGAAACGCTCAAGCATACATAAAAGGACGTGTAATGCACCATGGATGCCTATTGTTTGATGTAAATTTTGGAGAATTAGGAAATGCATTGAAAGTTTCAAAGGATAAAATTGAGTCAAAAGGCGTAAAATCAGTAAGAAGCCGTGTTACAAATATACTTCCTCATTTGAAAGAACCTATCACCGTAAATGAATTTGGTGAAAAAATAATGGAATATATGAAAAAACATTATCCAGAAATGGAAGAATACAAATTTACGCAAGAAGAGTTAAAAACAATTGAAGAAAATGCAGAAAAAAAACATAGAAACTGGGAATGGGTTTACGGAACTTCTCCAGAATTTAACATAACTCGTGAAAAACGTTTCACAAACGGAAAAATTCAAATTTTTGCCACAGTAGAAAATTCCAGAATTAAAAACATTAAATTCTATGGAGATTTCTTTGGTAAAAATGAAGATTTGAGTGAAATTGAGAATTTGTTGAAAGATACTAAATATACAAGGGAAGCTGTGAAAGAAAAACTGGAAACAGTTGATATTGGTGAGTATTTTTCTAGGTTTACGGTGGATGAAGTTGTGGAAGTCGTTGTGGAATAAGCGAAATTTTTGAAATGTAATAAATAAAAAATAAAATTTTTAGACACTTTGAAAAATAGGTGTCTTTTTTATTTGTAATAAATATGTAAATAGATAGAGATTAATTACGAGCTTAAATTGTAATATAAAATGCAACAATTTTTTTAAATCCTGATGTAAAGAAAAAATACTTGACAATTTTTAAAAATTTTAGTATAATCATAACATACTTAAAATAATAAATTTTCAAGTTATTAAATAAATGGAGGTAAAATTTAATGTTAAAATTAAGATTAACTAGATTAGGAAGAAAGAAAGTTCCTTTTTATAGAATAGCAGCTATGGAAGCTTTATCAAGAAGAGATGGAAAAGCAGTTGCTTACTTAGGAACATTCAATCCACTTGCTGAAGAAGGAAAACAAGTAGTGTTAAAAGAGGAAGAAATCTTAAGATACTTATCAAATGGAGCACAACCAACTGAAACTGTTAAAAGCATTTTGACAAAAGCAGGAATTTGGGAAAAATTTCAAGAAACTAAGAAAAAATAGTTATTTATAGAAAGGCACTTTTATAGGTGTCTTTTTATTTAACCAATTAAACATAGAAAGTATGTAAAAATAACAACTTGCTTTTGATAAATATGTATAAAGATTATTTAATTCAAGATTTGAAACTTTAAACGGGAAATAGTATTGGTTATACATAATAAATATTAAGAAGATTATGTGAATAAAATAGGGAGAAGGAAATGACATTACAACAACTAAAATATGTAGTAACAGTCGCTGAAAAAGGGACATTAAGTGAGGCTGCAAAAGAGCTGTTTGTTTCACAGCCGGCATTGACGAAAGCAATAAAAGAGCTGGAAGATGAGATGAATATAACGATTTTTAACAGGACAAATAAAGGAGTAATTGTTTCACTTGAAGGAGATAGGTTTTTGGGATATGCTAGGCAAGTTTTGGAACAGATGGATTTATTGGAAGAAGAATATAAAAAAGGAAATAAGATAACTCGTAGGTTTTCGGTATCAACTCAGCATTATTCGTTTGCAGTAAATGCTTTTGTGGATGTGATTAAGAAATTTGGGGAAAATAAGTATGATTTTACACTTAGAGAAACACAGACTAATGAAATTATTGAAGATGTAAGCAATAGAAAAAGTGAAATTGGAATTTTATACACTTCGGGAGCAAATAAAACTGTAATTGAGAAAATGATAAAAAGAAATAACTTGAAATTTATTGAGCTGTTTACTGCAAAGCCACATGTCTTCATTAGTTTTAATCATCCTTTAGCAAAAAAGGAAAGCATTAGTCTTGAAGATTTGAAGGAATATCCATATCTGTCGTTTGAACAAGGAGATTATAACTCTTTTTATTTTTCAGAAGAAATATTGAGTACACTTGACAGGGATAAAAATATAAAAGTAAGAGATAGAGCGACTTTGTTTAATTTGGCAGTTGGGCTTAATGGATACACGGTAAGTACGGGAATAATTAGTAAAGAACTAAATGGAGAAAATATTATTGCAAAACCCCTGGAAGTGGGCGAGTATATGAAAGTTGGAATTATAATGCAGAAAAATATTGAACTAAGTGTTTATGGGAAAGTTTATGTGAAGGCTTTGAAGGAACATTTGAAATATACAGAAATTCCATAAGATTAAAGAATATTGATATAAACAAAAGTTATAACAAACTAAAAAATAAATGTATTTTACAGAAAGCACATATTTGTATATAATAACTTCATAAAAGAATAACAAATAAGGGAGTTGATAATATGTGTACAATAAATGCACCTCATAGACATGATACTGTAGGAAGCTTTTTGAGAACTGAGAGACTGAAAAAAGCTAGAAATGATTTTGAAAAGGGAAAAATTGACAGGAAAAAATTGGAAAAAGTTGAAGATGAGGAAATTAGAAAAATTGTGGATAAACAAATTGAATTAGGATATACAAGTGTTACAGATGGAGAATTTAGACGAAGTTACTGGCATTTGGACTTTTTCTGGGGATTTAATGGGATTGGGCATGTGCATGCTGATAAGGGGTATGAATTTAATGGTGTTGTTACCCGTGATGATACTGCGATTGTTATTGGAAAGATTAGTGGGGAAAATCATCCATTTGTAAAGCATTATACGTTCTTGCGAGATTTAGTAAAAGATAAAAAAGGTGTGGAAGCTAGATTTACGATACCTGCTCCAGCACAATTTTATGCAGAATTAGTAAGAGAAGATAAGCATGTGGCAGCACTTCTTAAAGTTTATCCTGATTTTATAGGATTGGAAGACGATATTGTCAGTGCCTACAAAACTGTTATAAATGACTTGTATAACGAAGGACTTAGAACTTTACAAATTGATGACTGTACTTGGGGTTGTCTTGTAGACGATGACTTTATTGCTTCGTTTATTGAAAAAAGTGATAGGGATAAAGAAATTATTAGGCAAGAATTTGCAGAAAAATTTCTAAATATAAACAACAGGGTATTTCAAAATAATCCAGAAGATTTGATAATTAATACGCATGTTTGCCGTGGAAATTATGCTTCTACCTGGTTTGGGAAAGGCGGATATGATAAAATTGCAGATGAGCTTTTTGGGAAAGAAGATGTAAATGCCTATTATTTGGAATTTGATACAGAAAGAGCAGGTACTTTTGAATCACTTGCAAAAGTTTCTGGAGATAAAAAAGTTGTTTTGGGATTAATAACTTCTAAAAATCCAACATTAGAGGAAAAGGAAAGTGTAATTGCACGTATAAAAGAGGCTTCAAAATATGTGCCGCTCGACAGGCTTTATTTGAGTCCACAGTGCGGATTTGCTTCAACAGAGGAAGGAAATAGGCTTACAGAAGAAGAGCAATGGGCAAAACTTAGATTTATTAAAGAAATTTCAGATGAAGTATGGGGAGAAAATTAATAATAATTTGATTTATATTTATAAAAGTGTGTTGTTTATCACACTTTTTTTTATGAAAATATGTTAAAATAGGTTTGAAAATCAAAATATAATTGAATTTTTTTACGTCAAATTAACAAAAATAAATATTTCTAATAATTGAGAAAAATAGCTATAATTTAAAAATTTGATATAAAATGTTAACAGTATGTATTATTTAGACAATAAAATTATATAAGATTTGGTTTTTAAATTTTAACAAAGAAGTTTTATTTGGCTGAAAAAAGATTATAAAAAATAGAAGGTGGTTATTATGGCACAGGATATGAAGAATTATCTGAAATTAGATCTTGAAAAAATTGAGAAAATGACTCAAATAAAAAAAGATTATATTGAAGGAAAGACTGACTTTGAGACTACTAAAAAATTAATAAAAGAGAATTTTGACAAGATGACTGCAAGTGAGTTTGCTTATTCAGAGCAAAAAATTAAGGAACTTGGATTTGATGATAATACGGTTCATGATAAGATGAATGATGTTTTAGGACTTTTTGAGGATATTATTGTAAAGGATGAATTTGACTTGCCTGAGGGACATCCGATAAATACGTATATTTTGGAAAATGAAGCGGCTAGAAAGCTGATTGCGGAAATGAAAGAAGAGTTTGGGAAAAAGTTTATAAAGAACAGATGGCTTGAACTTTATGAAAAATTATCTCAATTTAATCCTACCCATCTTGCAAGAAAACAGCATCAATTATTTTCAATATTAGAAAAAAAAGGGTTTGACCGTCCATCAAGAATAATGTGGAGCTTTGATAATAACGTAAGAGATAGCATAAGTGAAGCATATAAATTACTTGAAAACGATAAAATTGAAGAATTTTTGGAAAAACAGGAAAATGTATGGGAATTGACGCTTGATATCATGCATAAGGAAGAGGAAGTGCTTTTTCCAACTTCGATGAAAATGATTAGTGAAGAAGAATTTAAGCAAATGCGTGCTGGAGATGATGAAATTGGATATTTCCTGATTGATAAACCAACTGGATTTTATCTTGAAAACATAGAAAAACAAGATGACAACAGTAATCAGTCTGTAAAAGAGGAAAATCTAAAATCAGAAACTGATGTTCAGAATAATCAAAATGCTGGAAACTTTATGAATGACCTTGCAAGTCTTATGGCAAAATATAATATGGGAAGCGAAAATAAAGAAAATGAAGTTTTTGATGTAAAGCAGGGGAAATTAACGCTTGAACAGATTAATCTTATTTTTCAGCATATGCCTGTGGACTTGTCTTTTGTGGATGAAAATGAAATTGTGAAGTTCTATACAGATACCAAACATAGGGTTTTTCCAAGAAGTGCAGGAGTTATAGGGCGTGATGTTAAAAATTGCCATCCAAGAGAAAGCGTCAGTTCGGTACTTGAAATAATAGACGCTTTTAGAAAAGGAGAGCAGGACGAGATTGATTTTTGGCTGGAAATGCGTGGAAAATTCATTTATATCTATTATGTGGCTGTAAGAGATGAAAATGGCGTGTTTAAAGGTGTTCTGGAAATGATGCAGGATGTTACGAAAATTAGAAGTCTAACAGGGGAAAGAAGACTTGTAACATGGGAAAATAAAGGCAAAGATGAGAAAAAAGAAGAAACAGGAGAAGTATTTACAAGCAAGTATAATTTGACTGGAAAAACTGTAATAGGAGATATTGTTAAAAAATATCCTTATATCAGGGAATATATGCCATTAATTTCTCCAGAATACAAAAAACTTTTAGATCCTATTCAGTATATGATGATGTCTAAAATAGCGACTCTTCAAATGATTGCAATGCGTGGGGAATTGGAACTTGATTATTTGATTATGATGATAGAGGCTAAAATTGATGAAGAAGAGAATAAATAGGTTTTAAATTTATTAAAAATAGAGAAAAAGTATCTGTTTGACAATATCATTCAGATACTTTTTTGATTTCTTTCAACATATGTGTTATCTCACAACATTTCTAAGAAATTTCTTTTAATAAAAAAAGGGACTCAATTTAAGAGTTTCCCTTTAATTGTAATTATTTATGCAGATAATAAAAATCAGTCTTTTACGTATATTTTCTTTACTCTTCCTGTATAAACTATATGAGGATCTTCCTTTGTGTATAGTTTTTCAGGTATGCTCTTATCTATGAAGTTTTCAGGTTTTATATCATCTATATATAATTTTTCAGCTACAATAACTAATTTTGCTTCTTCAAATGCAGGAACACCATCTAAGAATATTGGATTAAATCCAACTTCTGCGATTTTGTCTACATCTCTTCCTGATTTCAGTCCAAGTACGTGAAGTTCCTTTTTATAACCATTAAAAAAACTTAAAGAAAAACAATTTTGCTCGTCTACAAATTTTTTAGTATATCTTGTAGGTCTTATATAAACTGAAATAACAGGACCTCGCCAAAGATAGCCCATCATTCCCCACGTGACAGTCATTGTATTTATCCCATTCTCATCTCCCGCCGTGACAAGACTCCAGTCTTTACCTGTACTTGTGAATGGATTTAAATTAAAATCCTGAATTTTTATTTCGTGAAATCCCATTTCTAACACCTCCGTAATTTTTTTATAGATTTTTAAGGTATTTTTATTATAACATATTTTTTTAAAAAGTAAATATTGACACAAATAATATTTTGTAGTAAAATATTTTTATAATCAAAGTATTTTTGGAGAAAAAATTAACTGAAATTAAAGAATTTAATACACAGGAATGAGGAGGAAAACATGTTAAAAAAATTAGCGATTTTAAGTTTTATTGTGGTTGGAATAATGGCGTTTGGGGATGATAATGATACGTTTAATGTTAAATTAGAAGAATCAATTGTTACAGCTACGGGATTTGATGATATTCAAAGTAATCAAATTAAGAATACGACAGTTGTAACGGCTCAGGATATACACAATAAGGGATATAACACTGTAGAGGAAATATTAAGACGGACTCCAGGCGTTAATTTTGTAAATAATGCTTTTGGATATATTGTTGATGTTAGAGGGCAGGGGGTTCAAGGAGCTGCGAAAAATGTAAAAGTTCTTGTGGATGGTTCGCCTTTAAACATACTTGATATGTCGCATGCTATTTTACCTTTAAATTCTGTTCCAGTGGAAGATATTGAAAAAATAGAAATTATTAATGGTGGAGGGACTGTGCTTTATGGTAGTGGAACTGCTGGAGGAGTAATAAACATTATTACTAAAAAAACTCAGGAAGAACCTGTAAAAAATAAAGTTTACTATCAAAACAGCTCTTTTGAAACAAATAAGTTTGGATTTGGAACAAGTATCAAGTTTACAGATAATTTCTTGCTAGACTTGGCATATGAAAATGTTAATGGAAATGGGTATAGACGTGGAGACAAAAGAGATGGAGAAAATTTGAGAGGTGGATTTACATATAATATCACTGATAATCAGACATTGAGATTTAGAGCAACAAAATATAAGGAAGAATCAAAAGAAACAGGTGGTATAACTAAAGTACAGCTGGATAGAGACCGAAAAGCGCCTGGAAGTGAAAAAACTGATTCAAATTTGAATAGAACAGAATATACTTTAAACTATGAAATTAAGCCTACTAATAATTTAACTTTTTCATTATTAGGATATAATCAAAAAACTATTAGAGATTATGATATAGCCACACTTATGAGAGGAATGATTTTAAAAACAGATGGATTTTTTAAAGATACAAAAAATGGAATTGATTTAAAGGGAAAATATGATTATTCTTTGGGGAATATTATTTTTGGATATGAATATATAAAGAATAAATCTAATAGACATTCTTATAGTATAATGTCAAAAACAGATATTGATTTGAAAAAAGATACGCATTCAGCTTTTATTCAAGGAAAACATTCGTTTACAGATAAATTAGACGGAATTTTAGGTTATAGATATGAACATGCAGATTATAATATTTATAGAAATGATAGAACAAATACTATAGATAAAAAAACTAAAAAGAACAATAGTGCTTATGAAGCAGGATTGAACTTTAAATATTCTGATACTGGAAATGTTTATGCAAAATATGAAAGAGGATACAGATCACCAAGTCCTACAGAAATGGCTGACAAATCTCCTATACAAGGTTATACTCTAAATAATTTAAAATCTGAAAAATATGATACTTATGAAATCGGTATTAAAGATATGATTGGACCATCGTTTGTGAGCCTAACAGGATTTTACACTAAGAAAAATGATGAAATTCTTATAAATATGGTGGGACATGGAGTAAGTTGGACATATAAAAACTTGCAGGAAACAGAAAGAAAAGGAGTAGAGTTGTTTGCAGAACAATATTTTGGATCATTTAGAGTAAATGAATCAGTTTCTTATGTGGATGCTAAAATTAGCAAAGGTACAGACAAAAATAAAAAAATTCCTTATGTATCAAAAACAAAAGCAACTTTAGGAGCAAATTATGAAATCCTGACAGGATTAAACCTAACAGCCGATCTGAATTACTTCTCAAATTCTGTAGATGAAAACTATGAAAAAATAAAAGGTTATTCTACAACAGATTTAGGGGTAAATTATGCTCATAGAACAGGGTTAGGTGTACAAGCAGGAGTTAAAAATGTATTTGACAAAAAATACTATAAATATAAAAACGGAAATAGTTACATTCCTGAAGCTGAAAGAACATATTATGTCGGTGTAAGTTACAACTTCTAAAAATAATTTTAAATATGGAAAGTGGCAGTCAAGCAATTGTTATAAAGTTGTTTGGCTGTATTTTATAAATAAATTTTTTATATAAGTTATTATACTAAGTTTTAAAATATTTTAGTTAATAATTATTTTTTCGTTTATATTTATAATTTCTTTTTAACGTAAGGGCATCAGACGCCATGCCCTCTTTCGCAATAAAAGTTATTTCAAAAGCTCAAACAACTATTTTTCTTTTAACGAAATTTTGCTTGGAAATTAGTTTGTATTGCAATAGTTGTTATTATAATAAAAATATGATTAATTTTGTTTATAGAAAAAATATTTATAAAAACTTTTAACTTATGGACAAGGATTAAAGTAAAATATGAAAATTCAAAATAAGAAAAAGAAATATATAAAAATTGATAAAAATATGTGGAAAATATATTTGGTATTAATAATTTTTATAATTGTAGTGGCATTTTTGTCTTTGAAAATAGGAACTGTGAATATTTCGGCAAAAGATATATTTAGAAGTTTTTTAGGCGTGAAAATGAGGGATGAATCTGTAAAATCGATAATATTTAATGTGAGGTTGCCGAGAATTATTATGGCGGTGCTGATTGGGATGTTGCTTGCTAGTTCGGGGACGGTTGTGCAGTCGGTTTTTCAGAATCCGTTGGCGGATCCTTATATAATTGGTATTTCGGCTAGTGCTACGCTTGGAGCGGTTATTGCATATATCTTTAATTTTCCTGATGTTATGTATGGAATTTGTGGATTTATTGTATCGGTTATCGTGGCGTTGATAATTTTTAGAATTTCGAGAAGCAGGACTAAGACGGATGTGGCGGTGCTTTTAATTGTTGGGATTGCGATTTCGTCTTTTTTAGGGGCATTTACGTCGTTCAGCATGTATTTGATTGGGCAGGATTCCTTTAGAATAGTAACGTGGATGATGGGATATATGGGAAGTGCTTCTTGGCTGAAAATCGGAGTTCTTATGATACCGCTTGTAGTTTCTGTTGTTTATTTTTATTTGAAAAGATATGAGATGGATTTGCTAATGAACGGGGATGAAGAGGCACATTCGCTTGGAGTGAACGTTGATGGGCTGAAAAGAAATTTATTGATTGTTTCGGCACTGATTGTCGGTTTTTCTGTGGCATTTACTGGAATGATAGGATTTGTTGGGCTGATTGCACCACATACGGTAAGGCTTGTGCTAAAAAGTGGAAGTAATACTAAGCTACTGCCTTTAGCAACATTGGGTGGAGGGCTGTTTTTGCTGATTTGTGATACGATTGGACGTACAATTTTGGCACCGACGGAAATTCCGATAGGAGTGGTAACTTCATTTTTTGGAGCACCATTTTTTCTATATTTGGCGATAAGAAGGAAAAAAGGTGGATAAGATGAGTATTGGAAATAATAATTCAGAAATTTCGATAAAAAATGTAAGTTTTAATTATGATAATTCCCAAAAAAAGATAATTGATGGATTAAATATAAATATAAAAAAAGGTGAATTTGTCGGGATTCTTGGTGCAAATGGGAGTGGGAAATCGACACTTTTGAAAATGATTTTGAAATATTTTCCGATAGAAACGGGGAATATTGAGATTTCTGACAAAAATATCAGTTTGTATAGCCCTAAGGAAATGGCAAAAATAATAAGTTTTGTTCCTCAAAAGTCGGCTTTGAATATCCCGATAAGTGTAATCGAAATGATTTATATGGGACGTACGCCACATATTAAGAATAAATGGATTGGGTTTGATAAGGAAGATGAGCGGAAGGTAAATGAGATTTTGGAAAAGTTGCGGCTTGAAAAATTTAGGGACAGATCGATTTTTTCACTTTCGGATGGAGAATTTCAACGTGTTCTGCTGGCAAGGGCATTAGTGCAGGAAACGAGGATTGTTTTACTGGATGAGCCGACTTCTGCATTGGATATGAATTATGCTCTTGAAATTATGAAGCTTACATCGGATTTTGTGAAAGAGAAAAAGATTACGGCTGTGATGGTTTTACATGATTTGAACCTGGCTTCGATGTACTGTGATAATGTGATGTTTTTAAAGGATGGAAAAATTGCATATTCAGGGAGTCCAAAGGAGCTTTACAAAAAGGAAGTTTTTTCTGAAATTTATGGATTTGAATGTGAAATTGTAGAAAATAATGGACTTTTGTATGTAATACCTAAAAAAATTTAATAGGAAAGGATTGGAAAAATGAAAAAATGATGAAAAACTCTTTTTGTTTGACATTGCTAATTATTTCAATGTTTATAATTTCTTGTGCAAAGAAAAATGCTGAAAGTAAAAAGGGGGAAAATAAAAAATATAACAGGATTGTTGTGCTGGATCCTGCGGCTGTTGAAATGATTTATATGCTTGGAGCAGAAGATAAAATCGTGGGAGTTGCTAATTTGGAGCGTTCAAAGGTATGGCCTGAAGAAAAGGTTGCAAAACTTGAGAGCGTGGGAACTTTTATGAAGCCGTCGCTTGAAAGAATAATTGTCTTAAAGCCTGATTTGGTTATAACGTCAGCTCTTACAGATGACAACCTTAATAATGGGCTTAAATCAAATAACATTGAAGCAAAAAGAATTCAGGCAAATTCGATAGAAGAAATATTTACCAATTTTATGGAAGTAGCAAAAATGCTGGGGAAAGAAAATGAAGCAAATAAAATAATTGCTGAAAAAAGAGCAAAGCTGGAAGAAATTAAAAAGATGGCAGCGATCAATAAAAAAGGGCTGTTTGTTATGTCAGCTTCACCGCTTATGGTGTTTGGAAACGATAATTTACCAAATGATATAATGAAATTGTTGAATATTAAGAATATCGCAGAAAATCAGAAGGGGAGAAATCCAATTGTAACGCCTGAATTTATAATAAAGGAAAATCCAGACATGATAATTACATTATTACCAAATCCATCTCAAATTGTGGCTACAAATCCACAGTTAAAAAATGTGAATGCAATAAAAAACAGCAAATTTATTGTTGTAAATTCATCACAAATTTTAAGAGGTTCGCCAAGAACTATTGATCAGATTGAAGAAATTGCAAAAGCAGTTACAAAGTAATACTTTGAGGAAAATTTGTTAAATCAAAATAGAAGGAGTGAAAAATGGATATAAGCATAGAAAGAATTTTGGATCATATGAATAACGATCATGGAGATGTTTTGCCTTTGTATGTAAGGCATTTTTGCAAGAGAGAAGATGTGAAGGAAGCAAAACTGATTGATGTGAATGAAGAGGGGATGACTTTGCTTGTAAACGGAAATGAGAGAGTTAACATTGAATTTACGAAAAAGACTGATTTTAAAGGGATTCATTTGGAAATGATAAAGATGGCAAAGATTGCAAGAAGAGCCTTGAATGTTCCTGCACCTGAGCATTATAAGGATAAAGGGCATCAGGAAGAAGAAAAAATGAAAATGGAAATAAGTGATTTTATTGGAAATTTCAAATCGGTTATAATTGGAACTGTGTCGGAAGAAGGAGAGCCGAATGCAAGTTATGCACCATTTTTTAAGTATCATGGGGACAGTTATCTGTATATTAATGAAACAGAAGTTTATTTTGAAAATTTTAAGAAAAATGGGAAAGCAAGTTTGCTGTTTATTCAGGATGAAGTACAGGCAATGGTTCCATCAATGAGACAAAGAGTTACATACAATGTAGAAATTCAGTTTTTAGAAAAAAATGATTACTATAACGAAATTTTGGACGAATTTCAGAAAAATGACTTTTCAATACAAATGACTAGAAACGTGCCAATTTTTCATTTGGTAAAAGCAAAATTAATAAGCGGAAGATATGTAAAAGGACCTAGACAGGCTTTTGATATTACAAAGAATAGAAGAGTTGTGGAAGTTATGTTGGGAGCGTCAGAAAACAGCTGAAAAGAAATGCCAAAGGAAATGAAAAAAGGTAAAATTTCAGAACCAAATTTGGAGGAGCAGGGAATTTTCCCAAAAAGGTTTAAGTCACATAACGATTCGGCGGGAATCGTATCGGATTATTTCAGGAAAAATAAGAAATTTGGAACAGAAGCGGAACTGCTGGAAAGAATGCAGAAACCTGCGGAAAATGAACTTGGAACAATTTACGTCCATACTCCATATTGTGATAAAATCTGTTCATTTTGCAACTTGAACCGAAAGCAGATTGACAATGATTTGGAAGATTACACAAATTTTCTTGTTTCAGAATTTGAAAAATACGGAAAAACACCTTATATGAAAAGCAAAAAAATAAATGTAATTTTCTTTGGTGGTGGAACACCGACTATTTATAAGGAACACCAGCTGGAACGAATTTTAAAGGCTATAAATAATAACTTTACGTTAACGGACGACTGTGAATTTACATTTGAAACAACATTGCATAACTTGAATCCAAAGAAAATAAAAATTCTGGAAAAAGGCGGAGTAAATCGGCTAAGTGTTGGAATTCAGACTTTTTCTGACAGAGGAAGGAAGATTCTGAACAGGACTTTTTCAAAGGAGGAAACGGTAAAAAGATTGAGAAATCTTAAAGAGAGTTTTAGTGGAATGGTTTGTACTGATATAATTTATAATTATCCTGATGAAACAGTTGAGGAAGTGCTGGAAGATGCGAGAATCGTGAAGGAGCTCAAAATTGACAGCACAAGTTTTTATTCGCTTATGATTTACGAAGGCTCTCAAATGTCTAAGGATATACGAAATAACACGCTGGAGCTGAATTATGAACTGAAAAAGGATTTTGAACTGCATGACGCTTTTCTCAAAAGTATGCTTGAAAATAGAGAATATGAAGTGATGGAGCATACAAAAATTGTCAGAAAAGGAAGGGATGAGTATAGATATATAAGAAATACACATCAAGGGAAGGATATTCTGCCGATTGGAGTAGGTGCAGGCGGGAAAATTGATAATTTTGAAATTTTCAGATTGAGTCAGGACAACGCATTTTATGCGATTTCTTCAGATGAAAATGAAATGAAGATGAAACGAATAAGTGGACTTTTACAGTATCCGAAAATTTATTTTGATAAATTGAAAGAATATGTTTCCGATGAAATGTTTAATGAAATTTATAAGATTCTTGAAAATTTTGAAAAAAAAGGATACTTGAAAATTCATGAAACTCACACAGAGCTCACGCCAGAAGGAATTTTCTGGGGAAACAACATAAGTGCAACAATATTAAAAAAATGTTTAGGAGGTGTAAAGGATGTCAAGCCTAGTAGTCTTTTCCACATCAACAGGAAACACAAGAAAAATAGCTGATGCCATTTTTTCAGCCTTAAAGGATACAGATAAAAAAATAGTAGATGTGAACGAAATAAAGACTGTAAATATGAATGAATTTGAGAAAATTATTATTGGTGGCTGGATTGATAAAGGAGAAATTGATGAAAAAGCCAAAGAATTTGTGACTAAGCTAAAAAATAAAAAACTTGGACTTTTTGTAACAATGGGTGGAAATCCAGAAACAGACAGAGCAAAAAACTGCTTTCAGGAAATAAAAAAATCATTGGAAAAAAATGGAAACATTGTAGAAAAAATATTTGTATGTCAAGGTGCGATTGATCCCAATCTAATAAATAAATTTCGTGAAATGACAAAACAAGGTATAGCAGGGCCTTTTGCAGTTACTCCAGAGAGAGAAGCCAGATGGGCAGAAGCGGCAAAACATCCAGACGAAAAGGATATTGAAAATGCTAAGAGAATATTTGAAGGATTGTAGAATTAAGAATAAAAAAAGGGGACAAATTATGAAAATAATTTATGTAATTGCAGGATTACTGGCAGTAGCATTGGGATTTATAGGAGTTTTTCTGCCAGGGTTGCCGACGACACCACTTTTATTATTAGCTAGCTTCTGCTTTGCAAAAGGCTCAAGGCGATTTGACAAATGGTTCAAATCAACAAAGCTGTATAAAAACCATCTGGAAGACTTTCAAAAAAACAGAAGTATGAGTTTAAAGGCCAAAATAGGAATATTACTTTTTTCAAGCGGAATGATGCTATTTCCAATAATTAAATTTAATAATCCTTATGTAAGAGGTACATTTGTTTTGCTGGAAGTTTTTAAATATTACTATTTTATTTTTAAAATAAAAACAAAATTTTAAAGAAAAGAAAAAGCTTTTGTTTTCATTGCTTAAAATAACCTAAAAAAGTAAAATTTAAGAAATAAAAATTATTAACTAAAAAAACTTAAAATAAAACTTGCAAATAAAGACTATTTACTTGAATATTTAATGAATAAATTTTTTTAAAATATGATATAATAACAAAAAAATTAGTAAATAAAAAATGAGGAAAATAAAGAAATGAAAAATTATTTAAAGGGGATAAATCAAAGACTTGGAAATATTTTTGTGAATATTCGGACTTTGGAGGAATTGGAAAGAAAGACAAAAAGTGTGGTAGATGAAAAAAAGAATGTTTTTGAGTACAATCAGAATATTAAGAAAGTAAATGATTTTATAAAAAGGGGAGAATTTGAGAAAGCAAAAAATATTCTGGAAGAGATGAAGGGGCTTCATCGGATGGGATATTATGAGCTTGGGAAGTATTATTACTTCTGTGAAGGGGATTTGAGCAAGGCAGAGAGCAATTTGTATATTGCGTTTGAAAACGGGATTGTGAAGTCTGGATATTATTTAGGGCGGCTGGAAGAAGAGAGCGGGAATGTGAATTTAGCTAGAAACTGGTATGTTACCAGTTTTAATTTTTCTGAGAAGTCTGTTATGAAGCTGTTTTATTTTGCGATAAGAGAACAAAATTTCTGGGCAATAGATGGATATTTTTATTATTTGCTGCAATACGGCGAGAGTGCTAAAAATCTATATGAATTTGCCAAATATTATTTTTGGAGAAATGATGCTGAAAAAATAAAGGAAATTCAGAATAAACTGCTGAATGAAAGCCAAATTTTGTATTTAACAAAAGAAATTTTATACAATGTTGAATGTATGCTTGGAGATGAAAAGAGCAGGGAATATATAAAGTTTGTGGAAAACGCTAAAAATCTTGAGAAATTGGGGGAAATAGAAAAAGCAGAAAAATTTTATAAAAAATCAATTGAATATAGTGAATATGGGAATGTAGAACTGGCTAAATATTATGGAAAATTTGCAGAATTTGATAAATATGAAAAACTAAAAAGGATTTTTAAAAATAATTTTCTGAAACAAATACGATCAGAAACATCTTATCAGCTTGGAAAGTACAGTGAACACGAAAACAATCTTTACGATGCGATAAAATGGTACGAAATATCTTCAAAAAATGACAATTATAAATCTTTCTATAAACTTTCAAAACTGCAAAGTCAAAAATTTTCTGAAACAGAAACAAATTTACAGAATAACTATTTTAAATATTTAAAAAACTCTGCAGATTTAGGATATGCACTAGCAATGATTGAAATGGCATTTGATTCACATTTAAACAGTCTGGAAAGTTTTGAGATGGCAGAGAAGATTTTGACACAGAATAATATTTTTGAACTAACAAAGGCAATAATGGATAAGGCAAAAATGATTTATTTTGGAAATGAAATTAAGGAAGTTTTGGAAATAAATTATGAAGAGGAAAATATGAATACGATAAAGATGTTATTTGAAAATGAGAAAAAAAGAAAACCTAATATTTTCAAATAATTAAAATATAATTTTCACTTTTTAAACAGAGTCTACCATAAACTAATCCGTCGGAACATTTGGTATTAAGATTAGTTTTAAAATTATTATTACTTAAAATAGAAAAAACCGTTTTAAATGAATTAATCAAATAAGACGGTTTTTTGTTATTTATTATAAAATATATTTAAATTTTAGTCTTTTATAACAGGTTTTAATGCTCCTAATATAAGAGCTGAAATGATACTTCCAATAATAACTGCTACTAAGTATAATAAGAAGTTATTGCTTAATACCATTACTAAAATTCCACCATGTGGAGCAGGTATTTTTATGTTGAATAAACCTGTTAATCCTCCTGCAATTGCTGAACCTACAACACTTGCTGGAATAATTGTTTTCGGATCTGCCGCCGCATAAGGAATTGCACCTTCTGTAATAAATGATAATCCCATTACATAATTTGACAGTCCAGCTTCTCTTTCCTGCTCAGTAAATTTATTTTTAAATAATGTCGATGCTAATGCAATTGCGATAGGTGGCACCATTCCTCCAGCCATAACTGCCGCCATTGGAATACTTCCGCCAGAAGACAATGTTGCTGCCAGAGAACCTACACCAAATACATAAGCTGCTTTATTTACAGGACCTCCCATATCTATTGCCATCATTCCGCCTAAAATCAATCCTAGCAATGCTGCACTTGCTCCACTCATTGAAGTAAGCCAGTTATTTAATCCTGTATTTATTATTGAAACTATCGGATTTAATACTAAAACCATACCTAGACCTGTCATTAAAACAGATAAAACAGGATAAAACAAGATCATTTTTAATCCATTTAATGATTTTGGCAAGTTTGCTAATGCTTTTACTAAAAATTTAACTACATAACCAGCTAAGAAACCTCCAGCTAACGCCCCTAAGAAACCTGAACCTCCAGCTTTTGCCATTGCTCCTGCAACTAATCCTGCTGTAAGCCCTGCTCTTTCACTTATGCTGTATGCTATATATCCTCCTAGAACAGGTATAAATAAATCAAATGCAACGCCTCCAATTTGAACTTTCAGTATGTATGCTAATGTTGTAATTGAACCGTAAATCTGTCTAGGGTCATCAGTATTTACAGATTTAGCAAGGCTTTCTGCATTTCCTTTTCCTGCCAAGGTATCAACCAAAAATGCCAACGCAATCAAGATACCTCCACTTATTACTAATGGAAGCATATAAGAAACTCCGCTTAATAAGTGTTTGTAAAGTCCTTTTTTCTCAGATGAAGATTCTTCAGAAGAAGCTGTAGAAGAACCGCTTGCATGGAAAACAGGGGCTTTTCCATCTAAAACTTGCTGAATTAATGCTTTTGCGTTGTTAATACCTTACTTTGCCTCCACTTGAATTAATGGTTTACCGTCAAATCTGTTGACTTCAATATTTCTGTTAATTGCTAAAATTACACCAGTTGCTTTTTTTATATCTTCATCAGTTAAGACATTTTTTCTTCCATCAGCACCGTTTGTTTCAACTTTTATGTTTACTCCCATTTCATCAGCTGCTTTTTTAAGTGCTTCTGCCGCCATATAAGTGTGGGCAATTCCTGTTGGGCAGGCTGTTGCTGCGATTATGTAAGGAGCATTTTCATCTGATGAAGTCTGTGCAGGTGCTGTTTCTTTCTTTTCTTCTTCTGCAAATTTTTCTGCTTCAGCCTTGTTAATAATATCCAATACTTCGTCAGCAGTTTTTGCATTTTCTAGTGCCGCTTTAAAATCATCATCTAGCAATAACTGTGATAATCTTGCAAGTGTTTCGATATGAGTGTTATTCGCACCATCTGGAGCCGCAATCATAAAGAAAAGTGTCGCAGGCTCTCCATCTAATGAGTCGTAGTCGATCCCTTCAGGTTTTCTACCCATAGCAAGTGCAGGTTTTTTTACAAATTCTGTTTTCGCATGCGGAATCGCGATTCCTTCCCCAATTCCAGTTGAACTTTGTTCCTCTCTTGTCATCAATGCCTTGACATAGCCGTCATAGTCATTTAAGACACCTGTTTTTTCATGCAATTTTGCAAGTTCTTTTATAATGTCTACTTTATTTGTAGATTTTACATCCAGATTTATTCTATCTTTAATCAGTAAATCTGATATTTTCATATTTATACCATCCTTATTAATTTTATTTTTTAAATTTATTTTTGTATTTAACATAATAAAACCACTTTAAAATTCGATTCAAAAATCATCATTATTTTACTCAAATTGAAATTTGATTTTTATTGATTTAAGTTTATTTTAGAAAGTTTCTTTTGTAATTTCAATTTCGCTGTATAATTTATTTACTAAATCTTTTTCTGCAAGTCCGTAAGAATAAGCTGTTGCACTTCCCGAAGCGACTGCCAGCCTAAATGAATCTTCTGGAGAAAGCCCTTTTACAAATCCAGCAATAAATCCTGCAACCATAGAGTCTCCCGCTCCGATTGAATTAATTAGCTGTCCTTTTGGAACCGATGCTTCCAGTACAAAGTCCTTGTTTACAAGCAATGCACCTTCGCCACCTCTGGAAAGAATAACATTTTTTACACCTTTGTCCAAAAAGAATTTACATTTTTCCACAATTTCAGCTTTTGTTTCCAATTTTTCGTTAAACATTTCCCTTAGTTCGTGAATGTTTGGTTTTACAAAAAGGTTGTTGTGAATATTGTCCTGCAGTAAATTTCCTCTTGTGTCAAGCACAATTTCCACATTGGCTTTTACATTTTCAGATAATTCTTTGTAAATTTTACTGCTAACTGAAGCAGGGATGCTTCCTGAAAGTACAAGAATATCTCCATCTTTCAAATCAGAAATTTTACTAGTCAGTTCCTGCAATTTTTCAGATGTAATTTCTGGTGAAACTCCCGTAAGTTCGGTTTCCTTGTCGTTTCCATTAACTTTTACATTAATTCTAGTATTTCCTTCAAGTTCCACAAATTCAGATTTAATGTTATCTTTTTGCAAATCTCTAATAATAAAATCTCCAACAAATCCAGCCACAAAGCCGATTGCTGTAGATTCCACATCCAGATTTTTCAATACTTTTGAAACATTAATTCCTTTTCCACCAGCTCTGTAATTAACTTCATGGGCAAGATTCAGATGTTCAGCCTGTAAGTCATTTTTCAGATACATGTCATAATCCAATGCTGGATTCAATGTCAATGTGTAAATCATAATTTTCCTCCTTAAAATTAAACATTATTTCCCATTTATTTATATCATTTGAGACTTAAAATGTCAAATTAATTAATTGTATATTTTTTCTGATTGACAATTTAGAAATTTCTATGTATAATAAATTTGGTTGTTGAAAAAGTAAATTAATTTTTTATATCTATAAGATGAAATAAAATTATGCGAGTGTGGTGGAATGGTAGACACGCTATCTTGAGGGGGTAGTGGCAGTAGCCGTATGGGTTCAAGTCCCATCATTCGCACCATTTATTTAAATGAAATTTTGTATAGGGGTATTTTAAAAAATATTTTTTTCAATAATTTTTTATTAAGTTAATTATAAAATAGAAATACTGCGAGTGTGATGGAATTGGTAGACATGCTATTTTCAGAGGGTAGTGGCAGTAGCCGTACGGGTTCGACTCCCGTCACTCGCACCACTAATAAATATATTAAAAAAATCACAGTTATTAGAGTTAGCTGTGGTTTTATTTTTTTTATGATTGTAAAAATTATTATGTGACTTTTTTGGAAATTATAAGGTAAAATGTTTAAATCTGTGTTACAATATTATCAATATTATAAAAACATAAATTTTTTAATTAAAATTTTACATAAGGAGAAAAATATGGAACAAACTGAAACATTAATAAAAATTAATAATCTTGTTACAAGTTTTCGGATAAAAGATGAATATTTTCCAGCTGTGGATAATATTTCGCTGGAACTTAGAAGAAATGAGATACTTGCGATAGTAGGGGAATCAGGATGTGGAAAAAGTACGCTTGCAACTTCTATTATTGGACTGCATAATCCGATTAACACAAAATTGACAGGGGAAATCAATTTTGAAGGGAAAAATTTGGTAGAAATTGATGAAGAAGAATACAATAAAATTAGAGGAAATAAAATTGGCATGATATTTCAAGATCCTCTATCGGCTTTAAATCCACTGATGAGAATAGGGGAACAAATTGAGGAAGGAATGATTTATCATACAAAATTGTCCAAAACCGAAAGAGAAGCTAGAATGCTGGAATTACTACAGAATGTAGGAATAAAAAATCCAAAACGTGTAGCAAGGCAATTTCCGCACGAATTATCAGGAGGAATGCGTCAAAGAGTAATGATTGCAATAGCACTTTCCTGCAAGCCTGAAATTATTATAGCCGATGAGCCGACAACAGCATTAGATGTTACAATACAGGCACAAATACTGGATTTATTAAAAACTTTGCAAAGTGAAATAAACGCTGGGATTATACTGATTACACATGATTTAGGTGTTGTTGCTGAAATGGCGGATAGAGTGGCAGTGATGTATGCTGGAGAAATTGTAGAAATTGCAAACGTAAATGATTTGTTCAATAATCCAAAACATCCCTACACGAGATCTCTGCTAAATTCAATCCCGCAACTTGACACAGAAACTGAAAAATTACACGTAATTCAAGGAATTGTTCCGTCACTAACTAAATTAGAGAGAACAGGTTGCCGTTTTTCTCAAAGAATTCCGTGGATAAAGGAAAGTGAACACGAAAAAAATCCGACATTGCATGAAGTGGAAAAAGAGCATTTTGTAAGATGTACTTGCTGGAAAAATTTTCATTTTGAAAAATAAATCATAGAGTTAACTTGTTTTTAAAGTTTTAATATAATAAATTTTTTGTTAATAAATATTTTTTCTGTATTTTCTTTTTTTATAAGTAAAGGGATTATTTGCCATTTCCTTTTATTTCGCAATACTAGTTATTATAATTTCTTCAAATTATAATATTTTAAGATATAGGCTAAAGTACTAAGCACTAATCCCGACTCGTCTAAGAATTTTTAGTTTAATTATTGCAATTAATTTAACTAAAATAAAAAACAAGCAAAATTTCGTTAAAGAAAAAATAACTGTTTGAGATTTTGGATTAAATTTTAAATTATATACAGTTATAAATGTTGAAATAATCTTAATTCAAAATCGAGTTTTATTTTTTTTTATAAGAAAGTTTTGCGTAAAGCGGGGGAGTTCGTAGAACGTTTCGCCAGTATCTCTAAGCAACAGTCAGTTAAAGATGTTAAAATAACTGTTATTGCGAAAGAGGGCATGGCGTTTGATACCTCTGCGTTAAAAAAACTAAAGATATAAAAGAAAAAAATTATTAATTAAAATAAATTAAATATTTTAAAATTTAAGTTATTAAATAATATTAAAGAAGGGAATAAATAAAAATATGAGTTTTATTGAAGTGAAAGACTTGAAGGTTCATTATCCTATTCGTGGGGGCTTTTTCAATAAGGTAATTGACCATGTGTATGCTGTGGATGGTGTTAGTTTGACTATTGAAGAAGGGAAGACTTATGGACTTGTGGGAGAGTCGGGGTCTGGAAAGTCTACGATTGGGAAAGCGATAATTGGGCTGGAGAAGATAAAAAGTGGTAAGATTATTTATGAAGGTAAGGAAATTGATGGTAAGTTTCGGAATAGAAGAAGTGAGTATAATAGGAATGTGCAGATGATTTTTCAAGATTCGTTGTCTAGCTTAAACCCTAAGAAAAGAGTGATTGACTTGATTTCTGAGCCTTTGAGAAATTTTGAGAATTTGACTTTAGATGAGGAAAAGAGGAAAGTATCAGAATTGCTGGAAATTGTAGGAATGAATAGGGAAGATATTTACAAATATCCACATGAATTTTCTGGCGGACAGAGGCAGAGGCTGGGAATTGCACGGGCTGTTGCGACTAAGCCTAAGTTGATTATTGCGGATGAGCCTGTATCGGCACTTGATTTATCGGTTCAGGCACAAGTTTTGAATTATATGAAGGATATTCAGGAGCAGTTTGGGCTAAGTTATCTTTTTATTTCCCACGATCTGGGAGTTGTAAAGCATATGTGTGATTATATGTTTATAATGTATCGTGGAAGATTTGTGGAAACTGGGACAAAAAATGATATTTATAAAAATCCTGAACATTTTTACACAAAACGCCTAATTGCTGCAATTCCAGAAGTACATCCTGAAAAAAGGCTGGAGAATAAAAAAAGAAGGATAGAAATTGAAAAGGAATATTTGAAAAATGAAAAAAAATATTATGATGAAAATGGGCGTGTCTTTGATTTAAAAAAATTAACAGATACCCATTTTGTCGCTATTAAAGATGAAATAATGCAAAATAACGGAAAAGGGGGAAAATAATCAATGTGGAAAACAGTTTTACGAAGAATTCTGGTTATGATACCGCAATTATTTATACTTAGTCTATTAATCTTTGTTCTGGCAAAACTTATGCCGGGAGATCCGTTTACTGGGCTGATTACACCACAGACTGATCCTGCGGCACTTGAAGAATTACGAAGAAAGGCAGGATTGCTGGATCCTTGGCATATTCAGTATGTAAGATGGTTAAAAAATGCCGTTTCTGGAAATTTGGGAATGAGCTACACTTATAATGTTCCTGTAAAGACGCTGATTGGGGAACGTGCAGTAAATACGTTTATTTTGTCGCTGCTTAGCCTTATTTTGACATATTGTATTGCAATACCGCTTGGAATGCTTGCTGGACGTTATCAGAACTCATTTCTTGATAAATTTGTCACATTTTATAATTATGTGAGCTATGCGATTCCGACTTTTGTGCTTTCGCTTATAATGATTTGGTTTTTTGGATATACGCTTGGATGGTTTCCGACAACTGGATCGGTGACAGCTGGACTTAGTACTGGTACTTTGGGGCATATTTTGGACAGGATTTATCACATCATATTGCCTGCAATTACGTATGCGTTGCTGGGAACAACTTGGATTGTGCAGTATTTGAGAAATGAAGTAATTGATGCCAAGAATCTGGATTATGTAAAAACGGCGAAAAGTAAAGGAGTACCTGAAAATAAAGTTTATTCAAGACATATTTTCAGAAATTCAATTTTACCGATTGCAGCGTTTTTTGGATATTCGATAACAGGGCTTCTGGGAGGTTCGATTTTTATTGAAAAAATATTCAGTTATCCTGGAATGGGAGGACTATTTGTAAATTCAATTATAACACGGGATTACAGCGTTGTCACAGCATTAATACTGCTGTTTGGATTTTTAACATTGCTTGGAAGTTTGCTTTCAGATATTATTCTTAGCATTGTTGATCCTAGAATTAGAATAGAGTAGGTGGTGAAAAAATGTCTAATAATAAAATTTTAAAGGAAAATAATGAAAAAGCAGAAAATTTTGATGAAATTAAGAAAAGCAGCAAGCCGACTGGAATTAGTGTTATTGTAAGAGAGATTTTAAAAGATAAATTGGCACTTGCTTCACTTATTATTCTTGTAATTCTTTTTGGAATAATTTTTATTGGATCGCTTTTTGCAAATCAGGAGGAAATTATGAAAATAAGCCTTCTGGATAAATATGCCATTCCTATGAAAGAGGGATTTTGGCTAGGTTCTGATTCTGGAGGGCGTTCAATACTGGGTCAGCTGATACTAGGTGCCAGAAACTCGATTATTATTGGTTTTACAATAACAATTCTGACATCAGGAATTGGAATATTTTTTGGACTGATTGCAGGATATTATGGAAAATGGGTGGATAATGTAATTATGAGGGTTATCGACTTTATTACAATTTTGCCTACACTTATGATAATTATTGTGTTTGTAACCATTGTTCCAAAGTATACTATAGCAACTTTTGTGCTGATAATGAGTGCGTTTTACTGGGTTGGAGCAGCAAGGCTGATTAGAAGCAAGGCACTTGCAGAAAGTCAAAAAGATTATATTTTGGCTTCAAAAACTATGGGGACAAAGGATTTTACGATAATTTTCAGGGAAATACTGCCTAACTTGAGTTCAATTATAATTGTAGAATTGACATTAGGTTTTGCTGGAAATATTGGAATTGAAACAGGGCTTAGTTTTCTTGGCTTTGGATTACCTCTTTCTACTCCGAGCCTTGGGACTTTGGTTGGTTATGCGGCAGATCCGGAAGTATTGTCAACAAAATTATGGATATGGCTTCCAGCGTCAATATTAATTTTAATTATGATGCTATGTATTAATTATATCGGACAGGCTTTAAACAGGGCAGCTGACGCAAAACAGAGAAGAGGATAAAATAAAAAAGGAGAACAGTATGAAAAAATGGAAATTAATAATTACGTTTCTTGTATTGATATTCGCAGTTTCGTGTAATCCTGGTAAAAAGAGAAGTGAAATGCCAGGTGCAAAACTAAATTTATCACTATTTCCAGAAAAAATATCAAACAATGAGCCTGCGATAGAAGGTGGGACTTTACAAGTGGCGTTAGTAAAGGATGATCCGTTGGTTGGAGTTTTTAATGAAACATTTTATTCTGATGGTTACGATGGTGAGATTATCTCAATGTTTTTAAGCTCGGGTATATTTGAAGTGGATGAAAATTTTGAAATAACAGATACAGGAGCGACTACTCTTACAGTTGATGCAAAAAATAAAAAAGCTACAATAAAAATAAAAGATGGTGTGAAGTGGTCTGATGGACAGCCTCTGACTGCTGATGACATTATTTTCCCCTATGAAATTGTAGGACATAAAGATTATACAGGGGTGCGGTATACTGAAGAAAGTCAAAAGATTGTTGGAATGAAGGAATATCACGATGGGAAAGCCCCAAATATTTCAGGTATAAAAAAAATAGATGATAAAACAGTGGAAATTTCTTTTTTACAACTAGGACAAAGCATTTATACAGTTGCAAACGGACTGGTTGGAAATGCATTACCGAAGCACTATTTAAAAGGTATTCCAATAAAAGAATTGATTTCATCGGATAAAATTAGAATGAAACCAGTAACATTAGGACCATATAATTTAACAAAAGTTTCACGTGGAGAAAGTCTAGAATTTACAGCAAATCCTTATTATTACAAAGGAAAGCCGAAAATTGAAAAGGCAATAGTGCAAGTAGTAAATTCACAATCTATAGTGGCGGCATTAAAAGCTGGGAAATATGATTTTGTAATTAGCATGCCTGATTCTCTTTACAATAATTATAAAGATTTTAAAAATATAGAAACATTAGGACAACAGGATTTGTATTATTCGTATTTGGCCTTTAAATTGGGGCATTATGATAAATCAAAAGGAGAAAATGTGACAGATCCGAATGCCAAGATGTCGGATTTAAGATTACGTCAAGCTCTTGTGCATGCGATAAATGTTGAGGAAATAGCACATGCGTTTTATTTTGGGTTAAGGCAGGAAGCAACTTCAGCAATCCCTCCTGTTTTCAAGAAATATTTTCCAAAGGACTTGCAAGGTTATCCTTATAATCCTGAAAAAGCAAAACAGCTGCTGGATGAAGCGGGATATAAGGATGTAAATGGAGATGGAATCCGTGAAGATAAACATGGAAAGCCCTTTGAAATAAAGATGGCATTTATGGCAGGAGGGGATGTAGCAGAACCACTTGCTCAAAACTACATTCAAAGCTGGAAAAAAATAGGGATAAAAGCAGTTCTTACATCAGGAAGATTGCTCGCTTTCCAGAATTTTTATGAAAAAGTACAAGGAGATTCTAAAGACATAGATGTATTCTTTGGAGCTTGGGGAGTTGGAACAAGTCTAGATCCAACTGGATCAGCAGGAAGAAAATCCCAGCTTAACTTTTCTCGTTTTGCATCAGAAGAAAATGACAGGCTAATAGGTGAAATATTAGGAGAAAAATCATTAACAGTTCCAAATTATAAAGTGGAAGCCTACAAAAACTGGCAAAAATACTACATTGGGCAAGCGGCGGAAGTTCCGTTAATGTACAGATATAAACTTTATCCAGTAAATAAAAGATTAAAAAATGTTTATATTGGATATGATTCATCAAAAAAAGATGAGGGCATTCATAAGTGGGAATTAACGGCTATTACTCCAATGAGATAGTTTTTTACAGGATTTTATATAACTTTATTTTCTTTTATAAATAAAAATAAAATAAATAATAAAAAATGTAAGGGCATGATAATAACTGTGCCCTTACTTGAAAATATAATATAAAAATTTAAAATTTGGTTTGATTTTGAGATGGTTTTATTGTGGTTTAGAGATAGGTTAAAACAATGTGTAAATAAAATCAAGATTATATATTTTTCAATACTATTTTCAACATTTCATCATTTATATCTTCTATTGTTCTCAAATTGTCTTTATTAACACATGAAATCACATTCCAGCTGTATTTTTCTGATAAATCTTTAGCAACTTTATATGCATTTTTCAAATAATTTTTGTCCTTTTCATGAATATCTTTCTCTTTTTCACCAGTTATTTTATTTTCTCTATCTTTCATAAGTTTTTGACTAAATTCAAAAGGAATGTCTAGAAAAAATACAATATCTGGTTTTGGTATTTGAATTTTACTCCATTCCAAATCTATTAACCAATCCAAATATTTTTCACGTTCAGATTTTTCTAGAATTTTCGGAATTTGATGAATCATATTTGAAATAGTGTATCTATCACTAATTACAATTCCACCATTATTGTAAAATTCTTCCCATTCTGTCTTAAACGAAGCGAATCTATCAACTGAATAAAGCACGGAAGCCGCGTAAGCATTCACACTTTCAGCTGTTTTTCCAAATTCACCTGCAAGATACATTTTTACTGGTTCAGAGGACCTGCTTTCATAATTTGGAAAGGATATTTTTTTTACATTATTTTCACCTTTTATTTCTTTTAACTTCTTGCATAGTAATTCTGTTTGTGTTTGTTTTCCACTTCCATCTGTACCTTCAATAATTATTAATTTTCCCATTTTTAATTTCCTTGTTTATTTATGTTTAACTGTATTTTTATTTTATAAATTTTATTTTTCATTGTCTAGTATTGAAACAGAACGATGAGCAACAGAAGTTATAACTTCATTAAACTGTAATATTCCCACACTCAAAAATATTGCTACAGCCAAATGTTCCCCTTCTCTTGCCAGCCCAATTTTCCCACCAACACTAAGCCCATTTATAATCGCTTCAATTTGACTCATTGCCTCTCGCATTGCACCAATTACTGCACCATCGTGAGCATGCACATCCTGAATCAGATTATTTCGTTTTGCTGCTATTAATGCACTTTCAATAAATTTAAAACGAGACTGTGGCATAGCACCACCAACATTTACAGCAGCAGTTTTTATCCCAATTTTTTTGTAGTCTTGCATTAATTTTTTTTCTTCATCACGTGAAGAAATAGCCATTTTTAAAGCTGTTCTGCATATTTCTACACTTTTATTATTTTCTTCCATTTTTGGAATCTCCTTAAAGATATATTTTTTTATTTAAATTAATCATTTAGTTTTTTCATTTATTAACAATTCCACAGCTTCTACATATCCTTCCTTACCTTTACCATAAATCTGGGCAATACAAGCAGGTGCTGTAACTGAAGTTTTTCTAAAAGCTTCTCTTTCGTGAATATTACTTAAATGTACCTCTACAGTTGGAATGAAAATTGATTTTATTGCATCAAAAATTGCATAGCTGTAATGAGTATAAGCTCCAGGATTTATTACAATGCCATCAAAGTTTCTGAAATATGCCGACTGTAAAAAATCAATAATTTTTCCTTCAGAATTTGATTGCAAAATATCTATTCTTACTTTTTTATCAGAAAATTTATCTTTTATATAGCTGCAAATACTTTCATAATCATCATTTCCATAAATATCCTTTTCTCTAATTCCCAAAAAGTTTAAGTTAGGACCATTTATAATCATTATTTTTTTCATTTTTTATTTGCCATCCTTATTTTTTATTTTAAAGTTTTCCTTTTAAAGCAGTAATTATTCTATCAACAATTATACTCATATCATCATTATTTTTTATAATAATATCCGAATATTTTTTATACAAGTCTATTCTTTCATCGTATAATTTCTGAATATTATTAATATCTTGTAAAAGAGGACGATGTTTATGGTTTTCTTTAGAAATATCATTAATTTCTCTATTTAGAAATATTACAATTCCATTTTTTTTCAAAATATCAATATTTTCTTTCTTTTTAACGGCTCCACCGCCTGTTGAAATTATAAGACCTTCTTTTTCCGATAATTCCTTCAAATATTTAGTTTCAAGATTTCGAAAATATTCTTCCCCCTCATTTGAGAAAATGTCTGAAATAATACGATTTTCCTTTTCTTCCAAATATTTATCTGTATCCAAAAGTGGATAACCAATTTTTTTGGATAGCCAATATCCAATCGTACTTTTTCCACAGGCAGGCATTCCAATTAATACAATATTTTTCATAAACTGTTTACCTTTTCTTTATGTTTTTTTGTTTTCAAAATTACATTCTTTTAAACTGATTTTCGCTTTCTACATACTTATAACCAGCTTCACTAAATTTGTTTAGAAGCCAATCTTTATCAACGCCGTAATAATTTATCAAATCATCCAAATCTAAAAATTCATCTCGTAATTTCATATTTATAAGGCTATAAAGCAGCATTATATCTTGTGTCTCAAAATTTATCATTTTTTCTCCTAATTTTTATAATTTTACAAAATTATTTTTACTTTCGATTCGTCATTTTCATCAATATTTTCAATTATAACATTTTTACTTGTATCTGAAAATAAAGTATAATATTCATTTCCACGTTTTTCCAAAAAATCTCCAATTCTTATATTTTCTGTACCGAGATTTCCAACAACTTCGTAAACTTCATTATAAATTGTTTCCAAAAATCCAATATCAAAAATTGTGAATAATTGTGGTTCATTGTCTATTCTGAAAAATGCTTTTTCAGGAACGATGAAATACAATGTTGACTCATAACCCATATTTATTCCAAAGATGATATGTCCACGGTGTTCTAGCTCATAATTTACAATTGAGTACAAAATATCAACAAGAGATTCATCATACTCGAGCTCTTTTGAACGGATACTTTCCCAATTTATATTTAAATCATCAGGATTTATGCCTTTTTTTATAAGTAAGTTTCTAAATCCTTCAGTATAGCCTTTTGTCATAAATTTGTAAAAATAGCTGTCAGAATATTTTATTAAATATTGGTAATAAAAGTCTGAAAAAGTTGCAATTTTATTTTCACTGTTTTCGTCACTTAGAAATTCTTCACCAAAATATTTTTTTACAGTTTCTTCAGGTTCAAATAAATATTCTCTTCTAGCCTCTACATATTTCAAAAAGTTATCTGAATTTAACACTTCCGCAGCAAAATCGTCAAGTTCATTATAAACAGATAAGTCAAGATGTTTAGTTTTATCAGCTAAGTTTATGTATTTTCGATCCTTCAAGATTTTCTTTTCTTCCTCTATTGGATTTTCTAAAGTATAAACTTTCTCATCTTTTTCCTCATTTACATTTTTAACATCTTGATTGTTGTTAAAGTTTTTTTCACTCATTTTGGCTCCTTCCGATTTTTAACTTTTTATTTATTAATTTATTTTTCTTCTTTTTTCTCAATTGATTGAATTATAAATTTAATATTTGATATATTTTCAAATTTTACTATTTTTTTCAATTTTTCCTTATTGCCATACGACAATGAAGAAGTGTTAATATAATCATCAAACCATTTGTCATAGTTATTATATAGTTTTCTAAGTTTTTTTAGACTTGATTTTGAAGCAGCTGCAGCCTTTTTCATTTCTTTTCCTTCAGTTCCTCTTACCTCCAGTAGTCTTTCCAGTTTGTCGTATTCTTCATCTACAATTGTCTGCATTTTACTAGATGCCATTTTTTTGTACTCTTCTTTATCAATTTTATCCCCTGCACTGTATAAATAATCATAAATTGCATTTATATTCTCATCTACAGTTTTTGGATCTTTTTCAGCTTCAAGATAAGTATTCATATTTAAGTTAAATGTTTCCAAAAGTAAGTAATTATTAGTGTAGGCATACGACTGAAATTCTCCTGTATCAGCCAAAAAGGCTCCAAATGCATTTTGTAAAAATTTTCGATATTCCAAAACATAATCGCTATAATATGCATACATTGTTCTAAAGTTAGAACGTCGATTTCCCGAAAGTCTTGCAAACTCCTTGTCAAAATATGCACGGTTTTCATTATATAAATTTGTCATTACTTCTGTATAAGTTGAATTTGCAACAGCCGTCTTATCTTTGGAGGAATTAAAATTTTTATCAAAAATCACTTTCTGTCTTTCATTTCCTGCATCAATAATTTCCTTATTTGTTCCTGCAAAACTAATACTTGCAAGAACTAATATTCCCAATATTATTTTTTTAAACATCAAATTTTCCTTTCTTCTCAACTCTTTTTTTATTTTTATTTATATAATTTTTCTGCCAATCTTTTATGAATTTCTTTTAAAATTTCTGACCCATATTCTTCATTATGCCAAATTTCTTCAGACTTTATTGCCTGTGAAATAAGCATTGTAAGTCCATTAGCCACTTTTACGCCTCTTAACTTGTATTTTGCCATAAGAACCGTTTCTTCGGGATTGTAAACAATATCCACAACTGCATTCGCATTAATCAAATTTTTCCCTTCGAGCGGGCAATTGTCAACCGCTGGGTACATTCCGACCGGAGTACAGTTTACAATTAATTCAATATCCCGTAATGATGAAATTGTTGAATAATGAATTAATCTATCTTGTGTTCTAGTCTTAAATGGGTCATTTTCAATAATTGTAGCAAGATAAATATTTTCTGCTCCCTTATCAATCAATGCATTGTAAATAGCCTTTGAAGCTCCCCCAGTTCCTAAAATAAGCACTTTTTTAGCATTCACATCAATGTCATTTAATTCTAGCGTTTTCAAAAATCCAAAGTAATCAGAGTTATCTCCAATCAATTTTCCATCCCTTAATGTTATCGTGTTTACTGCACCAATTTTCTTAGCCGTTTCTGATACTTCATCCAAATATTTAATAACTTCCAGTTTATACGGAATTGTAACATTAATCCCATTAAATTCCCCATTTCTCACACTTTCCAGTAATTCTTCAATTTCATCAATCTCCCTTTCAATCATTTTATAGCTAGCTTTTTTTCCAGTCAGCTCAAAAAAGATTTCATGAATTTCTTTTGAATAACTATGTCCCAATTTTTCCCCTAATAATCCATATTTTTCCATATTTTCCTCTTTTCCACATAATTAAACTTTCAAACTATCCAATTCTTCTGCTGTTAATTCCCGATATTCCCCCAATTTTAAATTTTCATCTAGCAAAAGATTTCCCATTTTCATCCGTTTCAAATAAAGAACTTCATTATTAACAGCTTTAAACATTCTCTTTACCTGATGAAACTTCCCTTCAGAAATTGTTATATATGCCAAATATTCATTGTTTTCACTATTATTACAAATTATTTCGACTTTTGCGTTTTTGGTTATAAAATTTTCTTCTAATTTTATTCCATTTTCAAGCGTTTTTATGTCCTCTTCAGTAAGAGGATTGGCAATTTTTACATAATATTTTTTATCTACATGTTTTTTTGGAGAAAGTAAATTATGCGACAAAATTCCATCATTTGTAAGTAAGAGCAGACCTTCCGTATCAATATCAAGCCGTCCGACTGGAAAAATATCGTAAGTTCTGTACTCATCGTTTAACAAGTCAATAACAGTTTTGTGATGATTGTCCTCCGTTGCGGAAATCACTCCAGCGGGTTTATTCATCATAATGTAGACAAATGGCTTGTAATGAATAATGTTATCTTCATATTTTACAATATCTTTTTCTTCATCAATCTGAATTTTTCCATCTTTTACAAAAGCATCATTAACACTTATTTTCTTATTTTTCAGTATTTCCTTGACTTCTTTCCTTGTTCCAATTCCTGAATTTGCCAAAAATTTATCCAATCTCATTTTGCATTCAGACTCCTTCAAAATTAATCTTGTACCTAAAAATGTAAATAAACACATATTTTGAAACAAATAATACAACTTTTGCTTTTAATCTTAATTTATCACGTTTTTTTATATTTTCAAATTATATAATTTGTAATTCCCCAAAATTTGTAAGTAATTTGATTTTTCTCTCATTTCCTCGAGTGCCATTTTTACCTTTTCATCAGCCATATTACCTTCAAAATCAATATAAAAATAATATTCCCAAGGTTTATTTACCCTCGGACGTGATTTTAGATTTACCATATTCAGCCCATATTTATAAAATATCTGCAGTAACTCTATCAAGGCCCCTGATTCATTCTTTGCACTCGTTACAATGCTAATTTTATCACTTTCGTCAATTACAATGCTCTCATTTGAAATCACAAAAAATCTTGTATAATTTTCCTCTTCGTTATTGATATTTTGTTTCAATAGTTCTAAATCGTACATTTCTTTTGTTTTCATATTTGCAATACAGGCGTTTTCCTTTTGGTTTTTTGACTCAATATATTTTCCGCTAATTGCAGTATTTGTCATTCGATTAAGATGCCACTCTTGCTTTGATAAAAATTCTGAACATTGCATAAAAGCCTGTTCGTGAGAATAAACATTCTTTATATCTTCGATTTTGCTTCCTTTTACACCAAGCAAGTTGTGTGAAATCTTATGTCTGACTTCTCCGATTATGTGGATATTTTTTGTATTTATCAAGTCAATGCTGTCCCGCACTTCTCCAACGATAGAATTTTCTATCGGCAATATTGCAAGATCAATTTGATTAGTATGCACGGCTTCTACTAAATCCTTGTGTGAATTAAAATGAAAGATATTTTTATTTTCTTCAATATTGGAAAAATTTGAATTTTTGTTATTTTTGAGCAAGTTCATAAGCACTTCGTAAGCATAAGAACCTGGTACTCCGGTATATCCCAGTTTTTTATTTTCCAATTCCAAGTCATTCACATATTTAGTAGAAATCCCAATTTTAAACTTTTGGTACTCTTTGCTGGAATTCATAATATCCTTTAAGATAAGTTCGATATAATGGTTCAGCTCCTTATTTTTAACTCTTTTGAGATTCTTTTTAATAACTTCCTTTTCCCGTTCCTCATCAAAAATTTTCTTTCCAGTATTTTTTTTAAATTGTGCCACTTCCTGTACAATATACAGCCTTTCCTCAAGTAATTCTACAAGCTGTCTATCCAGTTTGTCTATTCTTTCTCGAATTTCTCCTAAATCCAAATTTTTATTTATATCCATTCATCATACCTTTTTCTTCTATAAGAATAATTTATTTTTATTATAACACAGCTTTTTTAATTTTTCTTTAGAGTATATTAGAAATTAAATTATTTATTGATTACAATAAATAATCTTCTGCTTAGTATAAATTATACTAGAATAAACTCGAAAAATCAAGGAAAATAAAAAAAGGGGCATTTCTAAAATTAATTAAAAATAACTCCTTTTTTATTAAATCATATTTTATTTTTTAGATTAATCTTCTATATAGTCATGAACTTCAACTGACTCAATATTCCAAATTTCTTTTGCATATTCGGCAATTGTTCTGTCTGAACTGAATTTACCTGCATTTGCAATATTTTTAAGAGCTTTTCTAGTCCATTCTCTTTTATCTTTGAAGGCATTTTGAAGCCTATCTTGTGCTTCTCTATATGATGCGAAATCTTTTAATAGGAAATATACATCCGGACGAGAACCATCTACTCCGTATAATAATGAATTTTGTAATTCTCTGAAGATTCCTGTATGGTTATCGTCATAAGTTCCGTCACCTAGCTGATCCACAACTTTTTTAAGGCCTTCTACGCTGTTATATTCGTCAAATGGATTATACCCTCCATGTGCTTGATAATTTTCCACTTCCTGTGCTAAAAGTCCAAAGATAAATGCATTGTCAAGTCCAACTTCTTCAACAATTTCCACATTTGCTCCGTCCATTGTTCCGATAGTTAATGCACCGTTTAGCATAAATTTCATATTACCAGTTCCAGATGCTTCTTTACTTGCTGTAGAAATTTGTTCTGATACATCTGCTGATGGGAATATTTTCTCTGCAAGTGAAACTCTATAGTTTTCAAGGAATACAACTTTGATTTTTCCGTTAATGTCGCTGTCGTTATTTACTTTTTCTGCAACGGCATTGATTAATTTGATAATTCCTTTTGCACGTCTATATCCAGCAGCTGATTTTGCTCCAAAGATAAATGTTCTTGGCTCAACATCCAAATATGGATTTTCTTTTAATCTGTTGTACAAGTCCATAATATGAAGTACATTTAACAGCTGTCTTTTGTACTCATGCAACCTCTTAACTTGAATATCAAAGATAGAATGAGGATTTACTTCAATTCCTGTAGTATCTTTTATATATTTAGCCAATTTTTCCTTATTGTGCAGTTTAATTTCAGCAATTCTGCTTAAAACATTGTCATCGTCCAAGTATTGTTCTAATTTTTTAAGTTCATATAAATCTGTAACCCACTTGTCTCCAATTAACTCAGTAATTAACGCTGCTAACTCAGGATTTGCTTTTAATAGCCATCTTCTTTGAGTAATTCCATTTGTTTTGTTTAGGAATTTTTCAGGATATAATTCATTCCATTCTTTTAATTCACTGTTTTTAAGAATTTCTGTATGCAGTGCCGCAACTCCATTTACTTTATGCGATCCTACGATTGCAAGCCATGCCATTCTAACTTGTCCATTTCCAATGATTGACATTTTGTTGATTCTTTCCCAATCTCCTGGATATTTTTGCTGCAATTCTGCGATAAATCTTCTGTTAATTTCTTCAATAATTTGGTAAGCTCTTGGCAATAATGGCTGGAATAGTGAAATATCCCATTTTTCCAATGCTTCTGACAAAATTGTATGGTTTGTGTAAGCAAATACATTTTTACAAATGTTCCAAGCTTCATCCCATCCTAATTTTTCCTTATCCAGGAAAATTCTCATCAATTCAGGAATTGCAACTACTGGGTGAGTGTCATTTAACTGAATTGCAACTTTGTCTGCAAATTTAGAAAAATCGTTTCCAAATACAGATTTATATCTTCTGATAATGTCCTGTAATGAAGCTGATGTAAAGAAGAACTGCTGTTTTAATCTTAATTGTTTTCCATCTTTTTCAGTATCATTTGGATACAATACTCTTGAAATATCTTCAGCTTGAACTGCTTTTGCAGAAGCCTGTAAATAAGTTTGATCATTGAATAATTTTAAGTCAAATCCTTCAGGCGATCTTGCTTCCCACAATCTCAACGTATCTACAGTATCGTTTCCATAACCGATAACTGGCACATCATAAGGTACAGCATGAACTGTTTCGGTATTTACACGTTTAAAGTATTCTTTCCCAAATTCATCACGATGAACTTCAATTTGTCCGCCAAATTTCACTTCAAATACTCTGTCCATTCTTTTTATTGACCAAGGATCTCCGTATTTTGTCCAGTCATCTGGGTATTCCATTTGGAACCCATTTTCAATTTTTTGCTCAAACATTCCATATTTGTACCTAAGTCCATATCCATGTCCCGGCAATGCCAATGTTGCAAGCGAATCAAGAAAACATGCAGCAAGTCTTCCAAGCCCTCCGTTTCCAAGTCCTGCATCCATCTCACGATCTTCAATTTTGTTAATATCTACGCCTAATTCATTCAATGTTTCTTTTATAACGTCATTAATTTGTAAATTAATCAGATTATTCCCCAAAAATCTTCCCATTAGGAATTCTGCTGAAAAATAGTACGTTTGTTTTACCTGTTTTTTAGCATAAGTTTTTTTAGTATTGTACCATTTTTCCATTGCGTAATCCAAAGCTACTTTTGAAATTGCATTATATAACTCAAATTCATGAGCTTCTTCAAGAGTTTTTCCATATTGCCTTCTCAGTTCCCTAAGAATACTGTTCTTTAATTCAGCTTTATCAATTTTCATATTTCCTCCTAAATATTTTATTTTCACTTCACTTTACCACTTTTTTAGCATTATTTCAATACTTTTTGTTAAAATTAATATCATTTATCCATTATCTTAATTTTATATGATAGATTGTCTAATAAAATGCAGCAAATTTAAAATAAAATAAAAATTCGTAAAAATTAAAGCTTTTTTCAATAAATTCTGAAAGATATAAAATAAAATATATAAAAAGAAATCAAATTATGATATAATAATGTTTGGAATATAATAATAAATAAGGAGAGGGTATAATGGCTAGAAAAAAAGCTGAAGAAAAAGAAAAAGACGATAAGGGGCTAAGCGAAAAGGAGAAAATGCTTGACCTGGCACTGAAACAAATTCAGAAGGACTATGGCGACGGTGCTGTAATGAAACTTGGTGAAAATCAAAAAATGAATATTAGGGCTATTTCTACAGGAAGTTTGAATTTGGATATAGCACTTGGAATTGGCGGAGTACCAAGAGGAAGAATTGTTGAAATTTATGGAGCAGAGTCATCTGGAAAAACAACACTTGCACTTCATATTATTGCGGAAGCTCAGAAAGCTGGAGGAACTGTAGCATTTATCGATGCGGAACATGCTTTAGATCCAGTTTATGCAAAGGCGCTTGGAGTAAATATTGACGAACTTTTAATTTCACAGCCTGATACAGGGGAGCAGGCACTTGAAATTTCAGATATGCTTGTAAGAAGCGGAGCAATGGATGTAATTGTTGTCGATTCAGTTGCGGCGCTTGTTCCAAAAGCTGAAATCGAAGGAGAAATGGGCGATCAGCAAATGGGACTTCAGGCAAGGCTTATGTCAAAAGCACTTAGAAAATTGACAGGAAGTATCTCAAAATCTGATACAGTTATGATTTTTATTAATCAAATAAGAGAAAAAATTGGTGGATTTTCATTTGTTCCGGGAGTACAGACAACGACTTCAGGAGGACGTGCTTTAAAATTCTTTTCAACTGTGAGGCTGGAAGTAAAAAGAGTAGGTTCTGTTAAGCAGGGAGACGACGTTATTGGAAGCGAAGTTGTAGTCAAAGTCACAAAAAATAAAGTTGCGCCTCCATTTAAAGAAGCTAAATTCAGTGTTATGTATGGAACTGGAATTTCAAGAATTGGAGAAGTTCTGGATGCGGCAATAAATTTAGGAATTGCATCAAAAAGTGGAGCTTGGTTCAGTTATGGAGACGAAAGACTTGGACAAGGTCGTGTTAATGTAGAAAATATGCTAAAAGAAAATACAGAATTGTATGGAAGACTGGAAAGTCAAGTGCTTGAGGCGATTGTTGCAAATGGAGGAACTACTGAAAAGAAATCATCCAAGGGGAAAAAAGCTGGAAAATCTGAGGAAATAGAAGAAATATTGGAAAATGAGACAAACATTGAAAATGAAGAAGTAGCGGAAAATAATGAAGATTAATAGAATTTATCGAAATAAAATATATCTTGATACCGATGAAATTATGGATATAAGTCCACTTATTAGACAAAAATATGATTTGAAGGTAAATGATAATATTGAGAGGTTTTATGATGAGATTTCGTATGAAGCCTCTCTTGAAAAAGGGATTTTTCTGATTTCATTAAAAGACAGGACAAAAAAAGAAGTACGGTTAAAGCTGGAAGAAAAATTTTGGAACAAGAATGCAGTTTTAAAGGCAATAGAAAAGCTAGAGGAATTTGGGTATCTGAATGACCTAAACTATGCGATTTCATACATCGAAAGCAAAACTTATGGAAAAAATCGTATTTCTTACAATCTTTTTCAAAAGGGAATTGACAGAAGTACAGTTGAAAAAGCATATTTGGCTTTGGATGAGGAAAAAGAAGAAAATATTGATGATGTAAAACTGGAAAAATTAATTGATAAAAATAGTAGGAAAATTAATATAAGCAACAGTCGGGATGAAAAGAAATTGAAGGAAGAGCAGAAACTTATACAATATTTGGCAAGGCAAGGTTTTTCTCTTGATAAAATCTTTAAAAAGTTAAAAGAATACAAGGAAAATTACTAATAAACAGTAAGGGAGGAAAAGAACATGAGAACAATATTTTACCATCTTGTATTAGTGGGAACTTTTATTTATGGAAGTTTTGTTCATATATGGTATCTAATATTCAACAAAGGCGAAAAAAGATATAGATACGTGTGCAAAGTAGCCAAAAACTGGGGAAAAAATCTAATTTGGGGAGCTGGAAGCAAAGTAAAAGTTATTTACAAAAATGGCAGTGAGAAAGAAATAAAAAAAATACGAGACACAAACGAAGCAGTGATATTAATTTCAAATCATCAGAGTAATGTAGATATTCCTGCATTGTTAGGATATTTGCCACTTGATTTTTCTTTTATTGCAAAAAAGGAAATGAAAAGATGGCCTGCAATTGGACGTTGGATGCGTTCATTTGACTGTATATTTTTGGATAGAAAAAATGCAAGACAGGGAATGAAGGATATGAAAGATGCTATAAGTAAAATAAAAAAAGGGCATTCTTATGTGATTTTTCCTGAAGGAAGCAGAAGTGAGGATGGTACAATTGGTGAATTTAAAAAAGGAAGCTTCAAACTTGCAACAGATACAGATGCAAGAATTTTACCAATCACAATTATTGGAACTTATGAAGTACAAAGCCGTAAAAGTTTAAAGGTAACACCAAATAAAAATATAAAAATTGTTGTGGATAAACCAGTAGATTTAAAATCTATGTCAAGAGAAGAAAAAAAGGAAGTTCACAATATTGTAAACAAAATTATAAAAGATAATTATACAGAAGAAAAAAATCTTTAGGTGGGGGTAAGTATACCCCTATTTTGCGTAAGAAAGGAAAGTGATACAATGAAAGTATTTTTAGCGACGAAAAATAAGGGAAAAATAAAAGATTTTGAAAAACTGACAGAAGGGATGGATTTAGAAGTTGTAACAATTTTAGATGGGCTTGATATTCCTGATGTTGTGGAGGATGGAGAAACTTTTGAGGAAAATTCACGAAAAAAGGCAAAGGAAATTGCAGATTATACAAATATTGTAACAATTTCAGATGATTCAGGACTTTGTGTAGATGCTTTAGATGGAGGACCTGGAGTTTATTCAGCAAGATTTGGAGGAGAAAATGCGACTGACAGCGAAAAGAACCAAAAAATGCTGGAACTTCTAAAGGATGTAAAAAAAGAAAATAGAAAAGCACATTTTGTATCTGTTGTAAGCATTGCCTTCCCAAATGGAGAAATTCATTCGTTTCGTGGAGAAATAGAAGGAGAAATTTTGTTTGAAGCAAGAGGTAACAATGGATTTGGCTATAATCCAATTTTTTATTCGTATGAGCTAGGAAAATCATTTGGAGAAGCAGATGACGAAGAAAGAAAAAGTGTGAGCCATCGGGCAAGAGCATTTAGAAAGCTCATTGTGTCAGGACTTTTGGAAGAAAAGTAAATATTAATTGTTTTTCAGACTAAAAAATAGATTTAGGTAAATTATAAATTTTGATTTCAGTTTTTAGTATTGTTTTTTAAATTAAAAAAGGCTGGAAGGGAGTTGTTTATTATGGAAATTACTAATGAAAAAATTGAACTTAATGGATTAATTCACAAGGGAGTGGATAAAATTCTGATATTAATGGCGATATTGTCTATTGTTTATGGAATAGCATTTACTTTGCTGGAAAAAATTCCGGTTGCAAGGACAATTTCAGCTTTTTTGCCAGTTGCCACCATTGTTGTCTGGATTTTGTTTATTTTTTTGAGAATTGACAAGTTAAAATTTGAAAATGGGGTGGTTTCATTAAATGGAAAAAAATTGGATAGTAAAAATACGACAGGATACATGGATAAATATGTGGGAACACCAAGAATACATTTGACAGTGAATGAAGAAAAAATATTATTCGAACCATACGTAAACCGTTACAGCAGAAGCGACACTTCTAATAAAATCACAGCAATCGGATTTTTTCTAAAAGAAAAAGGAATACCTGAAATACAGTATCAAAAAATTTATCGTAAAATTCTGCTTTTGAGATTAGTTATCCTTTTAGGAATAATGGCTCCATTAATAATAACAGTTTAGGAATTTGTTAAGGAGAGAAAAAATAAAAAATGTTAGTAAATTTGGAAATAAATAGGGAAAATCTAAAAAGGAACTTGGAAAAAATACGTTCTATAAATAAAAATATCGTTTGTGTAATTAAAGATAATGCTTATGGACTAGGAATTGAAAATATTTTTCCCATATTGTTAGAAAGTAATTGTAATTACTTTGCGGTGGCATATATTCAGGAAGCGATAAAAATTCGTGAAATTCTAAAAAAATTTGAAAAAGAAAAAAAAGTAAATTTTTTGGAAAATAGAAAAATAAAGATAATGGCACTTAATTATATTGAGCCTAAAAATTTAAAATATGTGATAGAAAATAATGTTGAACTTACAATTTTTAATTTTTCACAATTATCCGATTACTTAAAAATTTTAGATAAATCCTTTGAAAATACAGTTTTGAAAATTCATATAAAAGTAAATAGCGGAATGAACAGGCTTGGATTCAATGAAAGCGAAATTTTAGAATTAATTGAGACAATAAAAAAATATGAAATGAATTCTAAAAATAATAAATTGGAAATAATCTCTATTTTTTCTCATATTTCAGACGCGGAAAATCAAATTGAAACTGAAAAGCAAGTTGAAAAATATGAAAATATTTTAAAGATATTTGACAAAAATAATGTAAAATACCAGTACAAACATTTGCAGGCAAGTCCGTTGCTTTTTAAATACGGAGAAAAATACAATTATGATTTCGCACGTGTGGGAATGGCACTTTATGGAATGGAGCCTTTATCTTATGATGTGGGATTATTAGAAGTTATAACAGTAAAGTCGCAAATTATAAACATAAGAAATGTGAAAAAAAACGATAAAATTTCCTATGGGAGTAAAGGCATTGTAAACAGAGACTCTAAAATAGGCATTGTATCAATAGGCTATGCACACGGATTTCAAAAGCAAATTGAAAATTCAGAAGAAGCGTACGTTTTAATAAATGGTAAAAAGGCAAAAATTATTGGAGAAATTTGTATGGATATGATTTTTGCTGATTTAACGGACATAGAAAATGTAGAAGTGAATGATGAAGTTGTAATTGTTGGAAGTCAGAAAAATGTTGAAAATGGAATTACTGAAAAAATAACATTGAGGCAAGTAGCAAAGTGGGTGGGGACAATACAGGATGATGTGCTGACTAAGTTTTCGGGAATAAAAAAAACAGTAGATTGATTTTATTTAAATCTTTTTACTGTTTTTTAGTTTTTAAATTTTTAAAAATTATAGGCTCTAAAAAAATATGAAAAAAAATAATTATCACAATAATAAATATCAAAGGGTTTATTTTATAAGCACGGTAAAAATTACCCTTTATCAATTGTATAAATGCTGTTGTTAAACCTTCACTCCAATAACGAATATGTAATGGTTTTAAAACAAATCCAATTGGTGACGGTATTTTAAAATAATATCTTATAGAAATTATAAATACAAGTGATATGTACAAAATAAGATTGTTTTTATGATAATTAAATAATAAGTTAAAGTACTTTTTCATATTGATTTCCAATTGTATAGAATTAGTTTATTATGTAAACATTTTAAATCTTAAAAAAATTACACATTAAATTAAACGATAGGTAAAGAGTTAGAAACTAATTTGTAGTTAAATTCTCTAGTTCTATTCATAACTAAAAACCAGTCAACGATAGTCCAAATACCGCATCCACCAGCAGTTAATAATTTTATTATACCTAATCCAATTTCTTTTAGAAGAAATCTATCAATACCCGAAGAACCAAGAAAAAGTGACAAAAGTAGCATTATCATAGGATCTTTTAATTGAATTCCTTGAATTGCGTTGAACTGATTTTGTGAAAGTTTAGATAATCTTGCTTTAAGTTCATTTATTGAATCTTCTGGAAAAAATTTAGAATTCGCCATAATGTATTGTTGTACAAAATCAGGGTTAATTCTATCTGATTGCGAATTAGTAATATCATTCATAACAAATTCCTCCTTTAATAAATTATGCATTAATTATATAATATAATTTTAGTGAATGCAATAAAAATTTTAATATTGTAGAAGTAAAGGAATTATGCACATGTATTTCAAAAGAAAATTGGAAATTCAGAAGATAAATGTTGTTGTTAAGCCATCACTCTAGTAATGAATATATAAAGGTATAAATTGAATTTTACCAATTGGGTCTTCCAAAAAGCTGTACCCAAGATATTCCATAATAACTATCTTCATAATTAACTCCAACGCCAATTTCTGTGTAATTTGGATTTAAGATATTAGCCCTATGACCAGGACTATTCATCCAGCTTTCCATTACAGCGATAGGGCTTATTTGACCAGCAGCAATATTTTCACCTACATAAGATGATGGATATCCAACATTTTGTACTGCTGTAAGATAACTGCTCCCATTGGGTCTTGTATGGCTGAATTTTTGTGCAAGTTCACTAGCTCTAATAGCTGCTGCTGCAAAAAGTTTATTAGATATAGAAAGTGGATGAATTCCTCTTTTAGTTCTTTCTATATTAATAAGTCTTACGACTTCCATTTCAAAATTTAGACTATTATTTGTGTAAGTATTTGTATTTGATACAGAATTATTAGTATTTGTCTTGTTTGGGCTATTATCATTTTTGTATCTATTATTGTTACTATGCCGTTGATCGTTAGAATTTATCCAATTTTTAAAGCCTTTTAAAATTTTGTCTCTACGTTTCGCCCATCCTGCATTTGCATTAATTGAAATCAAACTTAAAATTCCAATTATTAAAATTTGATATTTTATTTTACGCATTGTTCTCTTCCTTTCTTTTTTCACAAGAGGTAAGCTCTTTGTTTTATAATAACAGTTTCTGAATAGGTATATTTAGTTGTATTATAGCATAAACAAACACTAAATAAAACTTTTATTTTTTGTAAAAATTAGTAAAAAATGTATAGATGTCAAACATTTGTTACAAAAATATATTAAAAAAATATTTCTTTCCTAATGTATCTTTAACCTACTGATTTTTATTGTACTCTTTTAATACTTCATTTGGACTCTTAAAGCCTAGTACTTTTCTTGATATGTTGTTGTATCTTGTATTGTATTTCCTTATTGACCTTAACAGCTCTTCCTTGCTTTGACATAAACTTCTGCCAGCCCTTCATAGCCAAATTTCCTGTATTTTTTCATAACCAGTTCTATTTCTTCTTGCGTGTGCTGGTTTGGGTGGCTTTTAGGTCTTCTGCTTTTTGGCAGGAGAGACTGGACTGTGCCGTCGTATCTGTCTCTCCAACGTTTTATCTGCTGACGTGATGTTCTTATACTTCACTGCTGCCTTTGAATTATTATTATGTTTTATTGCATACTCAATTGCCCGTTGACGAACACGGTATATTTCTGATATACTACTCATATGAAAGGTTTCTCCTTAATGTGGTTTGGTAGATTTACATTATATCAGAAACCTTTCTTTTTTTTGTATATTTTTGTCACATATGTATTATCTCACAACATTTGAGAAAATATTTTTTTGAATAATTGACTTTTTTTTAAAATATGATATAATTAAATTGTTAAAAACCCTAAGGGGAACTTATAATAGAATAAAATTACTGACAAATTAAGCTAGAATTTTCTAGCTTTTTTTGTAATAACAAAGAGTTCAGTAAACTCATATTCTATTATAAGGAGGTTTAGAGCTGTGAATAGCGATGAACTTATTAGACTTCTAAGTTATTATGTATATTATTTACAGATTGACTAGATAGTCGAAAAATCTCGAATTTCACCTCTACCTCTACCCTTAGGGGATTTGAACTATTCAACTTATTTAAATTATAAATTAATAAAATTAACAATTTTCTAAAATCCAAACAAATCCTCTTCCAGTTCGTATATCTGAATTATTAAAATGATTTCCCTCATTCCATTCCAAAATACTTTTTTCAATTCCAGAATTTTTTAATATTTCAGAATACTCCCTTATATTGTCACCAATTTTAGCTAATATTTTATGTTTAGAAGTTTCTTCCAGTTTTCCAAGGCTCAGATATACATTATTTGCCTTTAACTCAGCATTTCTTACAAAATCTATCCAGCCTTCATACCACACAGAAGGAGAAACGCCTGCTACTCCATAAAAAGTATTAGTTTCATAACCGCTCCACAGAGAAAATAATCCAGCAAGAGAATATCCGCCTAAAATATATTTCACATTCTTATCTTGAATATTTATAAATTCTGCCAAACTTGGAATCAATTTTTCTTTTATAAACTTCAACGTTTTATCGGCTCCATTTCCAAAGTTCCCTTTTCCACGAAGAAGTGGCATTTCCCACGGAGTCAGTTCGCTGTTCCAGTCGTTTATTTTAAATGCAGCAAGGCTAAAATTTTTATTTGTATTTTCAGAAATATATTCTACTTCGTTATCCAGAACATTGATATCATTTTCATCTACAGGCTGTATCAAAACATACTCTGCATTTTCGTTTTCCTTGACATAAAAAATACATTCTTTATCTTCTATTTGTAAATTTAATTTTTTCATAGCAGCTCCTTTTTAATATTTTTTAAATATTGAATTTGTTTTAAATAAATTTAGATTAATATAATTAATTATAACATATATTTAAAAAATTTTTATTCAAATTTATCTATGATATTATTATAGTTTTTTTCTTTAATTATGTATATTTAATTTTTTTTGAAATTGTAGTAAAATAAATTATACAGCAAAAACTTTATTTTATGACTTTAAATTTATTATCCAAGAAAAAAATGATAAATTACAAAACGCAAAGAAATTAAAAAAGAGCAATTTTCCCTTTTTACGCTTAAATAAACACGCGATACGATAATAGAACGATAAAAAATTATGAGTATCAGATACAAAATATTAAGATGGAGGTTAATTTTATGAATGGTGAAATAGCACAAATATGTAATATTGTGCTGGCTACTAAAAGTGCTTTAAAAAAAAGAAGCAGAATTAAATATAAACCTGTATATTATGAAAAAAAATCTACTTTCATATTTTTTAATAATAAAAAATATAAGGCTAAAAGTGTTGAAGAATGGTTTGATTATTGTATTGATAGAGGATTACAAAATATTAAGTTCTTAATTCCTCTACCTATAAAAGATAGTGATTTTCTTAATTTTACTAATATAAGTCAAGCTAGTATAGTCTGCTTTTTTGACAATAAATTAGTTACTTATTTTACTCCAAAATGGGAAGATTACAATAATGAATGGCACATTATTTACACAGAACATAAATGGGAACTTCCTCTAAAATCAAAACCTAAATTTTATGATAATACAGAAAATTTTAAAGATGTATTGAATAGAATAGCGATTTTAGCTGATAAAATTAATTTTCCAAATTTTGGAAATATCTTTAGAAAAGCTTTTAACATTTTAAATGGGGAAAGTTTTGAAAATATAAGAAATACTTTTTATGGACAAACTCTTTTCAAAATACCTGAAATAAATGCAAGACTTTTTTATTCAGCCAAAATTTCTAATGTTTTTGGCGGAATGGGTTCCTGGAATGATAGCCCTCCTTATTATGCACACGAAAAAGGGCTTGAAATTGAATATGACATTCTTACGGAAGAACTTTTAACACAAATCAGGCTTGCTCTTTTATATTCTGTAAATGAATGGTAAAATTATAATAGAAAATTTACAAAGGCAGTATTTTTTGATATAATAAAATTATAAAAAACAGAGATTTAGAAAGGGAAGAGGGAAAAATGGAATTGCTTAAAATTAACGAGTTTATAAAAGAAAATGTTGATAAAATTTATGATGAAATGGTAAAAGTCAGAAGAGTTATTCATGAAAATCCTGAACTTGGGGATGAAGAATTTGAAACAAGTAAATTTATAAAAAATTTTTTAATGGAAAATGGAATTGAATTTTCTGAGATTATAAATACAGGAGTTGTTGCGACAATTTATAATGATAAGGAAAATATGAAAAATAAGACAGTTGCGACTCGTGCGGATATTGATGCATTACCAATTTTCGAAGAAAATGAAGTTGAATATAAGTCAAAAAATATTGGAAAAATGCATGCTTGCGGACATGATGCACATACAACTATTCAACTTGGAGTAGCAAAAATTTTGGTAGATAACAAGGATAAATGGCACGGAACTGTGAGATTTTTCTTTCAGCCATCAGAAGAAACAACTGGCGGTGCAGATAGAATGATAAAAAATGGAGCATTAAAATTTGAAAATGATGAAAATCGAAAAATAGATGTCTTTTTTGCATTACACATGGCTCCAGAAATAGAACTTGGAAAAATTGGGATAAAATATGGAAAGGCACATGCTTCATCAGCAAGAATACATCTTACGATAAATGGTACTTCTGCCCACGCCGCATTGCCACACAAAGGAGTTGATGCAATCTTAATCGGAGCAAAAGTTATGGAATTCTTGCAGTCAATAGTGAGCAGAAGAATTGATCCAAGAGAAGAAGCCGTAATTACAATAGGAACATTTAATGGAGGCTTTGCTGATAATGTAGTGTGTGATAAAGTGGAAATGAGAGGAACTGCAAGAACAATGTCCGAAGAAACAAGAACATTTATAATTGAAACACTTGAAAAAGACCTGACTAAATTTGTAGAATCACTAGGCGGAACAGTAAATGTGGATATTAAGCGTGGCTATACTCCTGTAATTAACAACGAAGAAATGACAAAAAGAGTAGAAAATAATATTCTTGACTTATACGGAGAAAATGCTCTGGAATTAATAAAACAGCCTAGAATGGATGTTGAAGATGTTAGTTATTTCCTAAATGAAATCCCCGGATGTTTTTTCAGACTGGGAACAAGAGTCGAAGAAAAAGGCTTAATCTATGATTTGCACCATCCAAAATTTAATATTGATGAGGAAAGTTTAAAAATCGGAATGGGGTTGCAATTGAAAAATATTTTAGAATATTTGAAATAAAAAAAGGAATGAGATGAATAAAATAAAAAATAATTATGAAGTTGGGCAAAAACTGGAAATTGAAATAGAAAAAATAGTATTTGGTGGGGAAGGACTCGGAAGAGTTGATGGATTTACAGTATTTGTACCGATGAGTGTGCCAGGAGATAAATTGGAAGTGGAGATTATTTCGGTAAAAAAATCGTATGCGAGGGGTCTTATAGCTAGGATAATTGAACCATCAAAGGACAGAATTGAGGATTTGTCCAAAATTAGTTTTGAGGATTTTGATGGCTGTGATTTTGGAATGCTTAAATATGAGAAACAGCTTGAATATAAGGATAAAATGCTTGAAGAAGTGTTGACAAAGATTGCTGAAATTGATTTGAAAAAGGTAAAAATTAGCAAAATTATTGGAAGTGATAAAAAAATTAATTATAGAAACAAGACAGCTGAGCCATTTTTTAAAAAGAATGGAATTATTCAGACGGGATTTTATTCAAGAAAGTCCCACAATGTGTTTTCAGCTAAAGAAAGTCTTCTAAAGTCAGAAATTGCCAAAATAATTATTGATAAATTTTTGCAGAAAGTAAATAGTTTTGCAGGCACAAAAAAGGAATTTAAAGTTTTTAACGAAGTGAATAATACTGGATTTTTGAAGCAAATAATGGTTAGAAATAATGAAAAAGATGAAGTTATGATAGTTGTTGTCGTGAATAAAAATTCGCAGTATAATCAGCTTTCAAAAGTTCTGGAAGAAATGTATGATGAAAATGACTGCATAAAATCAATCTATATTTCTGTAAAAACTGAACAGAATAACGTAATTTTAGGTAAAAATGTCCATTTATTTGGAAGCCAGTATTTGGAAGAGGAAATGGAAGGATTAAAATTCAAGATTTATCCAAATTCATTTTTCCAAATTAATAAAAAACAGGCACTAAAACTTTACGATGTTGCAATAAACTTTTTGAATGAAGAAAATAAAAATATTGATAAAATCTACGAAAAAACAGTAATTGACGCATTTTCAGGGACTGGAACAATTGCGATGATGCTTTCAAAAAATATAAAGAAGGTTATTGGAATTGAAAGCGTGGAAAGTTCAACACTTGCTGCAAAACTGACTTCTTATGAAAACTCCATTCAAAATGTAGAATTTGTAAATGGAAAAGTTGAGAAGGAACTGCCAAAAATTTTGAAGAGAGAAGATGTCGGAGCAATAGTTTTTGACCCGCCAAGACGAGGAATCGAAGAGTCAGCATTAAAGAGTGTTGTACAGAATAAAATTGAAAAAATTGTCTATATTTCCTGCAATCCTGCTACTTTTGCACGAGATGTGAAGATTTTAGCTGAAAATGGATATTTGCTTAAAAAAATTACACCTGTGGATATGTTTCCGCAGACTGGGCATATTGAGGTAGTGGGATTATTGGAAAAATAAAAAAAATAAATATTAGTCTAATATTTTATAGAAAAAGCGTGGAAATTGTTAGCAAATGAAATAATAATTAATAGGAGAAAATATAAGAAATGTTGGAGTATTTTGAACTGGATAAAAGAAAAAATTTTGATGAAAGGAAATATTTATCAACAGAATTACTTGATAAATTGGGATTAAATAAATACAGAAAATTGATAGAAGAAAATGATGCTATTTATTGTTCTGGAAAATATGGTTATAAATTAAAAAATGAAACTTATGAAAAAATTAAAGAAAATTTATGTGAAATGTATAAAGATGCTTACGATTTGGAAGATGAAGAAGAAAAAGAAATGTTTAATGAAGAAATAGAAGCCTTTTTTGACTATAAAAAATTATTAAGTGTATGGCAATTAGTCTTTGAAGATAGAGTTTTAGAGAAATGTGTGGAAAATTGGAAACACTCTCCTTATATTGGATTAGATAATGAGGAAAAATTAAGAGATGATTTGATTCCGTTTGATTTAATTGAAAATAAAGAAGATAAAATTTTTCTTTTACACAAAGGGAATGGAGGAATTTATTTTTATTACGCATTTACATTTGTTATAAAAATAGCGGATAATTTTGATGAATTTATAGATAATTTATATGAAATTTAAAAAATTAAAAAATTATTGCAAAATAATAAAAATATATTAAAGGAAGTTGATATTTATGAAAATATACACAAAATATGGTGATGAGGGTTTTACAAGACTTGCTGGCGGGGAACGTGTGAGCAAGACTCATGTGAGAGTGGAAGCGTATGGAACGATGGATGAAGTCTGTTCACTGCTTGGAGTTATTGTGGCAGAAATTCGTGAAGATGAAAAATTAAATAGCGTGCTTGGGGAAATCCGTGAAGAATGTGAAAATATACAGCAGCAGCTTTTTGACTGTGGAAGTGATTTAGCAGTACCTGAAGGGATACGAGAATATAAGCAGCAGATTGGTGATGTAGAGTGGCTTGAGCAGAGAATGGATGAATATATTCCGTTGCTGCCTAGATTAGAATGTTTTATCATTCCAGGAGGAAGTAAAATTTCGAGCATGTTTCATATGATGCGTACAAGTGTGCGTAATTTGGAGCGAAAGATGATAGCCGTAATTGAAGCAAATGAAGGAATAAATAAAATTGGACTTCAGTATATAAATAGACTTTCGGACTATTTTTTTGTAGTGGCTTGCCTTGTAAATTTGAAATTGGGATTTAGCGAGACTGTTTATAAAAAAAGTAAAAAGGTTTTTAGAAATAGTAAATAATGTGCGTTTAAAACTTTTTAAGATTGTGATTTAAATATTTCTAAAATGACTTTTAAAAAATATCAGAATAGGGAGCAGAATCAAATGAAATTAGGAATTATTGGAGCAGGGAATATGGGAAGCTCTATATTGAAAGGCGTTACAGCTTCAAACTTTCTTGAAAATATAAATATAGCTATTTTTGATTTAAACGAGAAAAAAATTGAAGAATTATCAAAAGAGTATCGAATAAAAAAAGCAGAAAATGAAAACGAACTTGCAAAGGAAAGTGATATTCTCATTCTTTCTGTAAAACCAAATGTTGTTCCAAAAGTATTGGATAAAATAAAAGATGATTTGTTGGAAAAAACAATTGTTTTATCAATAGCTGCTGGAATTAGCATTGATTTTATTGAAAATATTATTGGAACTGATAAAAAAGTTATTAGAACTATGCCAAACACGCCTGCTCAAGTGATGGAAGGAATGACCGCAGTTTCTTTTAATCAGAACATTCAGGAAAATGAAAAAACTATGATTTTTAAATTACTGAATAGTTTTGGAAAAAGTATTGAAATTGAGGAAAAACTTATGCATGCCTATACAGGAATCAGCGGCTCTTTACCAGCGTATGTTTACGTATTTATGGAGGCTCTTGCGGATGGCGGGGTACTGGAAGGGATGCCAAGAGACAAGGCTTACGAAATCATTGCGCAGACGGTTTTAGGCTCAGCTAAAATGATGCTTGAAACCAAAAAACATCCAGGAATTTTGAAAGATGAGGTAACTTCTCCAGGAGGAACTACAATTGCCGCTTTGAAAGTGCTGGAAGATGGTAAATTTAGAGGAACTGTAATGGAAGCTGTTAAGGCTTGTACAGAAAAGTCAAAGGAAATAGCAGGGGAGTAAAATCCCCTCTTTTGCTATATTTATAAATATTCTAAAGACTAAACCCCATTTAAATAATAGATTTACTTTTACATAATCTGATATTTTTCCACATATTTTAATTTATTATTTATCCAATATTCTAGCTGATTTTCAGCCGGATTTACACGGAATTCAAGATTATATTTCACCATATCCACAAATAAAGAGTTATCCTTTTGATAAATAGTTAAATAATGTTTTCCTTTTTTATCCACAGCCACTACTTTTCCATTCTCAACTGAAAATGTATATTGAATACTGTTATAATCACGATTTGGACTCCACACCAAACTTTTATCGCCAGCAGTTTTTATATAAAATGCCGAATTTGTCGGAATAAACGCCAAGTTCAACCAATTAAGGCCTTTACTGTCAATTCCTCCAGCAATTCCCTTATTTCCATAAGCAGTTATTTTATATTCTCCTATTCCTACATTTTTTACTCCTGCAAACACCATCCCTAGCGATTTTAATTCAGCTTTTTCAAAATTTACATTATCTTTATAATTTAGAAAAAAATCGTTTGAAGAATATTTTATAATTTTAGATTGATCTGTTATTTTTCCTTTTTTATTTATTTTTATGATTTTAAAATCTTTTTTCAAAGTATCAGATAAAAATTCATAAACATTGACTGCTGCATATCGTGAAGGCATAAAGGCCAGATAGTTTCCCACATTTAGCTGAACAGGATATTTATCCCCATTTCCTGATATTATTCTGTAGCTTATATAATCGGGATTATTTGACATTCTAAATGAGAATTTTTCAAAATTGTTAAAATTTTCCTTATTTCCAGCATTTAATGTGAAACTTAGTAAAATAGCGATTAACAGCATAGATTTTAATAATATATTTTTTTTCATAAAAATCTCCTAAATTTATAGTAATTTTAGTTTAAAACTAGAGTAAGAAGATAGGCTCATCTATAGCCAAGTTATTTTTTTATATATTTTTTTCAATCTCAAAAAGACTACCTATCATTTTAAAACTTCGTAAAAAAAGGAGTTAATTCAAAATTTAATTTGAAAAAACCCCTAAAAATTTTTAAAGATTATTGTTGATTTGCGATTATAGCAATTTCTACTCTTCTATTTTGAGCTCTTCCAGCTTCTGTTGCGTTACTTGCAATTGGCTGTTTACTTCCAAAACCACGTGAAGTTATTCTTGAACTTGAAATACCTTGTGACTCAAGGTAAGATTCTACTGAACTTGCACGGTTTACAGATAATGGGTTATTAATTGCATCATTTCCTGTTGTATCTGTGTGTCCTGATACTACGATTGTTGAGTCAGGGTAAGTTTTTAATACAGTTGCTACTGAATCCAGTGTATTTCTAAATTGTGGTTTAATTACGTAGCTGTTTATATCAAAAGTAATGTTTTCAGGTGCTGTTAATTTAATTTCACCTTCTCCAGTTCTTTTTACATCTACCCCTGTTCCTTTTAATTTATTTCTTAAATCTTTTTCTTGTCTGTCAAAAATATTTCCAATAGCCGCTCCAACTGCAGCTCCTCCAGCTGTACCGATTAATGTACCTTTTGTGTCTTTTCCAATAGCCTGTCCGATTACAGCTCCCGCAGCCGCTCCAATTCCTGCACCAACTCCAGTTTTGCTAACTTTTCTAGTTCCATCAGTAGCAGTTGTACAAGAAACTACTGTTAATAATGATAACAGAATAATTGCTAATACTTTTTTCATATTGACTCCTCCTTAATAAGAAAATATTTATTTTCAATATATTGTACTATATTATTCTATTATTTAAGTTTATTTTCACTTTGAAAATATTTTATCTTGAGGAATTAAATGTTGGAACGAAAAATTTTAAAATAAAAAATTTTAGATTTGTTGTGAAAAATGAAATTGAAAATAGAATGTAAGAAAGTTTTTCTAATTAACAAGAATAAAAACCGTATCTCCAATCTAGTTTATATCAAAGATTTTGGATACAGTTTTCTCTTTAGTTTTTAACTCTTCAAAAATTTAAATATTAATATCTGGTATATATTGTTCTAGTATCATAATTTATTTCAATATCATATCCATCTAAATTTATATTTTTTACTTGTTTTGCAACATAATCAGCTTCTTCTCTTGTACGGTACGAAAATTTTATATTTCTGTATCGTAATCCATTTATTCTACATAATGGATATGTTACTCTTACATAAACAAGATAGTTCTCAGTATCTGCTTCTTTAATACTGGTTACTTTCCCATTTTCACAATAACCTGTAATATTTTCAAATGTTTTGGTTCCCACTTCTCCAGCTCTTGCATAAGTCAAAAGAGAAAGAAGAAAAAGCATTAATAAAGTTAATTTTTTCATCTAAAATCATCCTTTCTTAGTAATCTATTATATTTTCTTTGATTTTATTATATCATATAATCTACATAAAGTCATATACAATATATATATATATATCATTAATATATTTTGTAAATGATTAAATTTTAAAAATATATAAGAAAAATATCTATATTTAATGAAATTAAAGCAAGTAATGTATAAAATACCCAAAAAAGGCAAATCTAATTTAAAAATTTTCACATAAAAAACAGGAACAAATTTTTCTCTGTCCCTGTTTTAAAATCAAATATAAAATAAATTAGAATGAAACACCAAGTCCTACACCAACGTGTGAATTTTTATCCTTCGTATCATATCCGCCATTTACTGTGAAATTAAAGTTTCCTGCTTCAAAGCCTACTTTTACGTCGCTCTTGAAGTTTCCGCGTCTTTCGTATTTTGCACCTTTTAAGTTGATTTTAGTGCTTGTGTTCGCAAATTTAGCTTCGTTTGCCTTGCTTTCAACTTTTCCTAGCTCATGTTCATAACCAAGTCCTAAAGATGCCTTAAATTTAGTGTTTTCTGTAATTGGAGCGGAATATCCAACTTCAACTCCTGCAGATGGTTTTATAGAATAGTAATTGCTTCCTTTAACTTCCATATTTAAAGTTCCATCTTTTTCCTTAATTTTTGAAAATTTACCATAACCAAGTTTTAGACCAGCGTAAGGTTTAACTGTAACATTTTCTCCAACTTGGAAAGTTTTTCCTAATTCGTTCTTGATTGCAAATCCGTAAGCATTGTAATTAGCTTTGTTTTCATAAACATTATTTCCGATTACAAATCTTCTCTTCATATCGTTTTTAGAAACAAATCCATCTCCGCTTAAAGTCCACTCAAGATTATTTAAGTCAAATGTCTTGTAAGCACCTAATTTAAACATTGTTACATTTTCTTTTGATTTTCCACTGTCTCTAAATTTGAAGTTGTTAATAACTGTTCCAGCATAAATTCCCTGCTTCGCATCAGCATTGTTGAATAAGTATGAAATTCCGTAAGCTGAACTGTTTGAATCTGCTAATTCTGGAGTTCTTGCCTCATGCTTATCCCTGTTAAAGAAAGTAGAAACATAATGTCCAGATTTATCAGCATTTTCTTTTTGTAAAGCAGAAAGTTTGCTGTCTAAAATATTATCAGTCTGTGCAATTCTCTGCTGAACATTGATATATTGATTTCCATTAATTTCACGGTAAGTTCTTGCCAACGCTTTTCTGTCGCTCAAGGTATTTAAGTAGTTGAATACTTGCTTATCTTTTGAATCTGCACTAGTTCCAGTATATTTCTCATCCAGTCCATTAGCTACTTCTGCAGCTGTTTCACTATCTGCAAATTTTGCATAGGATTGTTTTTTCAAAGTAACTTTTTCCACTTTGTTATTCTTAATTTCTGAATCGGCTTCCCACACTAAAGAACCTGTCTTTACATTCCAGTTTGCAATATTGCTTGATTGAATAGATTTGTTAAATGGATCAAGCACATCATTTCCGACAGTTACTTCTGTTGCATTAGTTTTTTCAGTGGCTTCTGCACCGATTAATAAATCTGCACTTTGTAATCCTAAGTTTGAAAGACCTTCTATTGGTTTTGTTTTTCCTAATGTGTCTACGTAAACTCCCAAATCTCCGTTGATTGGTTTTGTTTTGCTTGAGAGAACTTTAATAGTTCTTGTGTTGTCTACACGGTCTCTTACGGCACCGCCACTAACTTCTATATCTCCATAATTCTTAATTATTCCGCCAGCAATAACAATTCCTGCACCGCCAGCAGATTCAATGTGAATTTTACCAGTATTTGTGAATTCAGAATCTTTTCCTACAACTACACCAATTGCATCTTTTGGAGTTCCAACAGTTGTTATCATACCGCTGTTTGTACCTTTAGAGCCATTTGCCAAGTACATTCCGATACCGCCATCCTTAGTGATGCTGATAGTTCCTTTGTTTTCTAAAGTATTTCCGTTGATTCCTGCCATACCGATTGAATCTTTACCGATTTCTATAATTCCGTTATTTATCATTTTTGCATTTGGATTATCGCTGTACATTCCCATGCTTGGGTTGTTTCTGTCAGATGAATCACCTATTCTGATTTTTCCAGTAGAACCAAAATATTTTTGATTTTCTACATTATAGGCACCATCTCCGCCAGCGTAGATTCCGATTGACTTATCTCCATAAAGATTAATTTCCCCAACACTTCCAATTACGTCTTGTGGAGTATCTGAAGCTGCAGGATCTTTCTTCTGGTTACGAACATTTGACCACATTCCGATTACATTAGGTGCTGTACTTTCAATTTTTCCATTGCTTAAATTTGTAATAAATCCTTTGTTATCAAAGTAAGGCTTGTCCATATACATTCCTGTAGAATTTTCCCCGAGCAGAATATCTCCGTCGTTTCTTGCAGAATTGTGCGGAATAGGAGCAGAAGGTCCAAGTAGTCCATAGTCAAATTCAGATTCTGCACTCCAGTAAATCGCAACAGAGTTTTTACCAACAGAAATTTTTCCACGGTTATCAAAGTTTGATGCAGTACCGTATGCTCCGATTGAGTTGCTACCTTTCATATCGATAGTACCACGGTTATAATTCATATCGTTTGGAACAAATTCATATTCAAATCCATACAATCCTTTAATTCCAATTTGATTGTCTTTTGTTCCAGTAATTGTTTTACCAGAATTAATAGTGAAAGTAGAATTTGTAACATCTACTTTATTATACAAGTCGTTAGGGTTATCCAAGTTTACATCCTTGTCTACAAAAAGTCTGGAATTATCAAATTTAACTAATTTATAGCCAGTACCATTAATTGTTGGTCTTTGATTTGCAGGAATTTTGGCAAGAAGATTTGAAACATCAGTTTTAGACAATTCTACTTCAACACCTTTAAGTACGAACAAATATGAATTAGGCTCCATATTGAATGTCAATTTTTCAGCATTGTTTATGAGTTTTGTCAAGTAATGCTTAACAGCTTCCTGAGGATCTGTAAAAAAGTGTGTGTTTCCACTGTAAACGCTATTTCCTTCAAAAAATGCCATTGCTCCTCCGCCTGCTTTTACATCCATTGTTGTTGGAACAGCTATAGTGAGTGGTTTTGTAGCTGAACGGCTCAAGTAAAATCCAACTTCCCTGTCTTTAACTTCATAATGATTCTTGCTGGCAGTTTTAGGTGCGTCCAGTTTTTCTCCAGCAATGTTATATGCAAAAATGTCTAATTCCGAATTAGGAATTGCACCAAGATTTATTTTTGGAAATCTTGCATTTGGACTTAATGATGGTGCTGCAGGATTTGGAGCAGCTGGGTTAGCTGGAGAAATTGGATTGGTAACCGATGAGTTTCCGATACCTCCGTTATTTCCGCCAGTTCTAGTACTTCCACCAATACCTCTTTTGCCTATACCAGTCGTTGTATTATTGCTTGTACAACTCAATAAAGCAATTAATGAAATTGCAAGTAACATTAATTTTTTATTTTTTTTCATAATAATCCTCTCCTTTAAAGAATATATATAACAAAATTATTAAACAGTAAATAAAATTCTGTTTTTATATTACATTTTTATTGTAGCTTATATTTTATGAAAAGTCAATACCAAATTATATATTTTTTTAAAGTAATTGAATTTCTGTTTTTAAAATAGGTTGTTAAATTATTCAAATTCCTTAAATATAGGAAATAAAAAAGCTGTCTTACTTTAAATAAAACAGCTAATTTTTCTATTTATTAATTTAAAATTTTAACTTCAGAAACAGAAATTAAAACAGGTGTAAAATGATGTCCTGTATGAGAATGGTAAAATGAACCTGTAACTTGAATACGTTTACCGTAAGCATTGTGTGATTTTAAATAGTTTATGTGTTCTTCTGAGGGAGCCATTTGAATTATGCTTTGGTTGGTTTCTGTTTCATTAAATTCGTCCTCTCCATTTGTGACTACTGTAATTGGCGAACTTAATTTTAAAACATACGGTTTTTGAATTCCCGTTTCTGTTTCAAATTCCTTAATTCCAAAAGTTCCAACGATTGTAACTGGCTCATCATATTTGTATGTGGATTTATTAGGATTTTCAGAAACATTCTTTTGTTTATTTTCAACGTTTTTATCAGAAATCAAATCGCTTTCCAAAATCAATTTCCATTCGCCATTTACATTTTCAAAAACAAGATAGGAAGGATATTCTTTTGTACCTTTTTTAGTTGTAACTTCCTTGATAAATTCAGCTTTTGCTTGCTTATTGGAAATTTGAGTAACAGTGATGTCTCCTTTTATTTTTTGTCCGTAAATAGGATTATTTGCAAAAAATTTTTTTTGATCTGAAATATAGTATGCTTTAGTAACAGAGGACTGATAATATTCAATTTTATCTCCTAAAATTTTTTCTAAGGTATCAAAGTCAGCATTACTTGAGGCTTCATTCCAGACATTAACCATTTTTTTAATTTGTTCTTCGTTTGTTTCTTCCTTTTGTATAGGTTTTTCGATGCTAGATGAGGAAATGTTATTTTCTTTTTTTTCACATGAGAATAAAGATAGAAGTACCACTAGTAATAATAAAATTTTTTTCATCCATTGCTCCTTTCACGATTAAATTTTTATTGAAATCAATAATCTTAAAGTTGTTAAATAGTTAAAAAATTTTTAGTTTATAAAATTATTAGTATTTCTTCTATTATATTCATTATACTATGATTTTTATAAATGTCAAATTTTAGCTTTACTTAATTTCAAAGGAAATAATAAAGTTCTTTAACAAATCCTTTTATAATGTTCAAAAATAAAAAACACTCAGAAAGTAGCTTTTTAAGTTATTTCTCCAAGTGCTTTTTAATTTTATTTCTTACAAGGGTTTTCTATAACATCATTTTATAAATTTTTTATTTAGTCAACGAATTCAGCATCTTCTAAATATAAATTGTTATATCCATTTCCATAAAATTCAACTGTATAAGTATAACCTTCTTCAAGTCTATCAAAAATACCATCTGTAAATGTAAAGTATTTACCAGAATCTAAACTTCTACATGTTGAAGAGTTATAATTAACATCTGTAACCCTACAACTTACAACATATCTTGAAAATCCCAACATCCCACATACTAAAAAGATTCCTAAAATCAATTTTTTCATCTTAAATCACTCCTTGTTTACTTTTTTTAATTTTCTTGATTTAACAATATTAATAATATCCGCTATCTATTAGTGCTCCTGTAACAGCTCCCTCTACTCCGCCAAAAGCTGCTCCTAAAAGTGTCGCACAACTTGTACAGCTCAACATAAGAACCAAAGCTAATAGAAATAATTTGATTTTTGCTTTCATAACTATTTTTTCCTCCTGTTATAATGCATCTAATAACTTCATTTCTTTTTACAACATAATTATACAACATAATTTTTCAAATGTCAACATTTTTTTTGTAAAAATATTTTACGTTTTTAAAAAAAGTAATAAAATAACCGTTTTTATATCTGGAATATAAAAAATAATTATTTATAAATACTTTATAATTCTTCAAAATCTAATTGAGAATAATAAAATCTACTTAAAATTTGAAAATGTACTAGAATTATTAAGTTTAGCCTGTTATATAAAAAAACTGTTTTTAGTTTGATTTTTAAAGAGTTTAAGTGTATAATATAAAATAAAAAAAAGTAGGAGAAAAAATGAAAATATATACTGCCCCAATGGCTGGTACTACAGATTATTCCTTTAGAAAGATACTTGAAAAATTTGATCCAGATTTTTTGTTCACAGAAATGGTAAATGCTAATTTATTAAATCGTGAAGATGATACTACAATAAATGAACTTTTAAAATGTGATGATAAACAGCGAACTGGAACACAAATTTTTGGCGGAGATAAGGAAGAATTGATTTCAGGAATTTTAAAACTGAAAAATTTTGGATTTAAAAAAATTAATATAAATATGGGATGTCCACAGCCTAAGATTATAAAAAACGGAGCAGGTTCAGCACTTCTTGAAAACTATAACTTAGTTGATCAGGTTCTTTTTGAAACACAAAATATTGGTGCTGAAATTTCTATAAAAATACGTATTGGCTATAAAGATTTTAACAATCCTGAAATATTTTTGAATTTGGCAAATAAGCATAATCTTGATTTTATCTGTGTGCATGGACGGACTCAAAAGCAAATGTATTCTGGAACTGCCAACTGGGAAATTGTTGAAAAACTAAGTAAAATACCAAGGAATATAGATTTTTTTGGAAACGGAGATTTATTTGAGCCTTCTGAAATACAGCAAAAAATAGCCTCCTGCAACCTTGACGGTATAATACTTTCACGAGGAATAATTGGAAATCCTTGGTTAATTTCACAAACAAGGGAATTTCTACAGACTGGAAAAGTAAACACTATTCAAACTTTTAATGAAACAAAATCACTTGTTTTGGAACATTTGCAAAATATCCTGAAAAATAAAGGGGAAATGAAGGCTGTGCTTGAAATAAATAAATTTTTACGTCCATATTTTCAAAAATTTTGGGATAAAAATTTGAATAGAAATACTGAAATTACTCTAATTGAAAACTTTTATGATGAAAATTTAAAAAGTAAAATTGATAAAATTATTTTAGAAAAAGAAATTGTGCAAAAAATAAAGATGATTGAAATGTTGTAAATAAAGTTTTAAATAAGTTTTTTTATTGAAATTCTTAATAAAAAAGGGTATAATCACAGTTAAGAATTAGCTGTGATTTTTTAAAGGAGAGTGTAAAAAATGATTTTTACAAATATGAATGATGAAGTGCAAAACAAAAGTTTGGCAAAGGATATTCAATTTTGCATTGAATATGCGAAAAGAAATGAAAATAAAATTTTATCACTTGTACATGGCAGTTATGATGTAGGATATAATGATATTAAAATGAATGTAGGAAAATATTTTACAAAAAGCGAAAATGAGAAATTTTGGGAAAGTCACAAAAAATATCTGGATGTACAAATCATGATTAATGGAAATGAAAAAGTTGCAATTAGTAATATTCGTAATATGGAAGTTAAGAGCTTTGATTCGGAAAAGGATTTAGTAATTTTGGAAGGTGAAAAAGAATTTGATGTAGTTATGAAAACAGGAGATGTACTTGTATTTTTCCCAAACGATGTACATAAGCCTGAACTTAATATTTCTGAAACTGATAATTCTGGAAGTATAAGAAAAATCGTTACAAAGGTTGTTTTTAAAATTGAAATTGACAAAATAAGAATGTTCAATAAATAATAAACACAGTTAAGTATAAAGATATAAAATTGAAAAATAAAAAGGAGTTTAAGAATGAATTTTCCAGAACCATTGAAGCAAGGAGATAAAGTGTTTTTAGTTTGCACTTCTTCTCCTATTTTTGAGGAAGACATTGAAAAATGCAAGGAAATTATCAAAAACTTAGGTTTTGAACCAGTATTAGGGGAGAGCCTTTTTGAGAATATTGGAGGATATATGGCGGGAACGCCTGAAATTAGGGTAAAGGATTTACATAGGGCTTTTTCTGATGATGAAATTAAAGGAATTTTTTGTGTGAAGGGCGGATTTAGTGCTTCACAACTTTTGGATAAGCTGGACTACGAATTGATAAAGAAAAATCCTAAAGTTTTTGTAGGTTATAGCGATGTTACAAATTTGAGTATTTCTTTTAATCAGAAGTGTAATTTGGGAGTTTTTCACGGTCCTATGGTAAAATCGAATATGTTTAATGATTTTAATGAGTTTACAAAAAAATCTTTTTTTAATGCCTTGGATAAGAAAAAAGATGAAAAATGGTTATTTGAAAATCCAATAGATGAAAAAACTGGAATAGAAAAAGAAACTTCACTTCTGTATAAAAAGGATTTTGAAAATAAAAAAATAAACGGCGAATTAACTGGTGGAAATCTTTCAATAATTGTTACAACTTTAGGAACAGATTATGAAATTGATACAAAAGGAAAAATATTTTTTATTGAGGAAATCGAAGAAGAAATAAGCAGAATTGACAGAATGATGACACATTTGAAATATGCTGGAAAATTTGAAGATTGTAATGCGGTTTTGTTAGGTAATTTTGCAGGCTGTGAGAATACTTATGGAGAAAATTATGAGTTAATGGATTTTTTAAAAGATTTTTTCAAAAATTATGAAAAGCCTGTAATTTATGGACTTGAAAGTGGACATGAAAAGCCTGACTTGGTAACAATGCCGATGGGAGCAAAATGTACTTTGAAAATTAATGAAAATAAGAATGAAATTTATTTTGAAAAATAGAAGTACAGAAAATAGTATAAAATAAATTTACATAGAAAGAAGGAAAAAATCAATGTTTTTTGATATGCATGCGGATGTGTGGACAGATAATTTCTGGGAATATCAGAAGGAAAATAAAGATGTTATTAGAAATAAATACAAGGAAAAATTCTTAAAAGGAGGGCTTTCTGGAGGGATTTTTGTTATTTATTTGAATGTAAATGAAGTGGAGAATGCTGAAGAATATTTTTTTGCAGATTTGCGAGCAATGACTGAGGAATTGTACCACGCAAGAGATTTGATAAAGGTTATAAAAGAACCAGATGATTTTAAGATATTTCAAAATTGGGAAAATGTTAAGGAAGAAGACAAAAAGTTTGGAGTTATGCTTGGGATAGAAGGGCTTCCAGGGATTGGAGATAAACTTGACTATATTTATTTATTAAATCAGCTTGGTGTGCGACATATTGGAATGACTTGGAATGAAACAAACGCTTTTGCAACAGGGCAGAGCGGAGATAAAAACAGGGGATTGACTTCACTTGGAATTGATGCTGTGAGAATAATCAATGAATTGGGAATCCTGCTTGATGTTTCACATGCCAATGATAAAACATTCTGGGATATTGCCAAACATTCTAAAAAGCCTTTTTTTGCTTCACATTCTAATGCCAGAAGCCTTTGCCCGTCAATGAGAAACTTAACTGACGATCAAATTTTGTGTATTGGTGAACGAGGGGGAATGGTTGGAATGAACAGTTACCATAATTTTGTCAGTCAGAATGAAAATGAGAAAAATTTGGAAATGCTTTTAAATCATTTAGAGTATGTAGCTGAAAAAATTGGACTGGATAAAGTTGGATTTGGACTTGACTTTGCGGAATATTATACTCCAGAAGGAGAAGAGGCTGATGGGCTTCTTGATCTTCACGATGTTACAGAGTTAGGAAATGTGAAAAAAGCCTTGAAAAAAAGAGGATATTCCGAAAATGAGATTGAGATGGTAACGTATAAAAACTTTATTGACTTTTTTGGAAGAGTGAGAAATTTTAAATAAAAAATAATAGCAAAAGTTAGAAAAGAAAGGAACTTAATAAATGAACAATAAAAGAAAACCAATTATAGGGATTACTACTTCGCTAGAATTAAACCCGAACAGACTAAATGATCATAAGACAATAGTTTCTGTAGATTACAGCAAGGCGATTATAAATGCTGGAGGAATACCCTTTATTTTGCCAATAACAGAAAATATGGAAGTTATAAGGGAGCAAATTCAGCATTTAGATGGTCTTTTACTTTCTGGAGGAGGAGATCCTGATCCGATTTTATATGGAGAGGACTGTCTGCAGGAAGTTGGGAGCATTACGCCAGAGCGGGATAAATTTGAACTTACAATTTTGGATGAGTTTATGAAAACTGGAAAGCCTATTTTGGGGATTTGCCGTGGATTACAAATTGCAAATATCTATTTTGGCGGAAGTTTGTATCAAGATGTAAAATATATAGACACAACTGTCAATCACATGCAAAAGTGGCTTCCTGACTTGCCTACGCACGATATAAATATTGAAAAAGATAATATTTTATTTGAAATTTTTGGTGAAAAAACAAGAATTAATTCTTATCATCATCAAATGATAAAAGATTTGGGAAATAATTTGACTTCTATTGCAAAAGCGAATGATGGTATAATAGAAGCTTTTCAAAACAAAAATCATAAATTCTTTTACGCAGTACAATGGCATCCTGAAATGATGGCAGTTCGTGGAAATGAGAAAATGCAGAAGATTTTTGATAAATTTATTGAAAGTTGTGGAAAATAATTTAAATTTTAAATAAAAAAGTGAAAAACTAAAATTAATTAGTAATTCACTTTTTTTATTTCGGATTTTTTATTTTAGTACCATAAAAGATTAATTCCATTTTCTTTACATTCTTTTACGATTTCAGGAGTCCAAACTGAAGCCTGAACTTCCCCAATGTGAGCTTTTTGCAATAAAAACATGCAAATTCTTGACTGTCCGATTCCTCCGCCGATTGTCAATGGCAATTCATCATTTAAAAGCATTTTATGAAAATCAAGATTTTTTCGTTCTTCTAAGTTCAATTCCTTCAATTGACGTTCTAGTGCCTTTTTATCTACACGGATTCCCATTGACGATAATTCTAACGAGCTGTCAAGAATTGGATTCCACATAATTAAATCTCCGTTTAATTCCCAATCATCATAGTCTGGAGCACGTCCATCGTGTTTTTCTCCTGATTCCAACACTTTTCCAATTTGCATAATGAAAATTGCACCTTTTTCTTTTGCAAACTTGTCTTCTCTTTCATTTGGAGTCAATTCAGGATATAAATTTTCTAATTCTTGTGAAGTAATGAATGTTACTTCCTTTGGTAAAAATTTTTCAAATTTATTGAATTTGTCTGTCAATTCTTTTTCTGCATTTAAAAAGACTTGATATATTTTTTTTACAGTGTCCTTTAGAAAATCTAAATTTCTATCTTCTTTTGAAATAACTTTTTCCCAGTCCCACTGATCCACATAAATTGAATGTGTGTTATCCAGATCTTCATCTCTTCTAATGGCATTCATATCTGTATAAATACCTTTTCCAGCCTCTACACCATATTGCTTCAGTGCTATTCTTTTCCATTTTGCAAGTGAATGCACAATTTCCAATGTTGTGTCTGGCATTTCCAGCATTTCAAAAGCCACAGGACGTTCAACGCCATTTAAGTTATCGTTAATTCCTGCTGACTTTCTAACGAACATAGGTGCAGAAATTCTTGTTAAGTCCAATGCTTTCGCAAGCTCTCTCTCAAAACAGTCTTTTGCCACTTTTATAGCAATTTCTGTTTCCATAATCCCGTATTTTGGATCATAATTTTTTGGAATTATAATACTTGACATATACTCTCCTTCTTTCCCAGTTTTTTATTCTACCTGTAAATGTTATCAAAATTCTTATTTATTGTCAAATTTTTTCTTTTTATTAAACAAAATAACATAATACTAAACTCTATTTAAATAATGAAATTATTACAAACTTTTCTAATAAAGGGTATAAATCTAATATTTTCAAATAATTAAAATATAATTTTCATTTTTCAATCAGATTCCAGTATAAATAATCTGTCGGAGCATTTTTCTGTGCTGGCAAAACTGTCTGAGCATAGCGAGTTTTTTGTCAGTGCAGAAAAATGTCGTAGACTAGCCACAGGTTGTAGGATTTGCGGCAATGAGCAATCCTACGAAAATAAAAAGAAAAAACATCGTATATGAAAAGATAATTATTAATCAAAATAACTTAAAATAAATTTGCTAAATAAATTTCAAACTCTTTGCAATAAAAACTATTTAAAATTTATGAGATTTTTTTTATATTATTTACAATATTTTCTATATCATTCATTAATAAAGATTGATTTTCTTCTGAATACATATGTGAAAAAAGAGAATTTAGATTTTCTTCAAAGTTTTCAGGCAAGATTTTGCATTGTTTTTTGCAAAGTTGAATTAAACGTTTTTCACCAGGGTGTGTTATCTCATTTATTGCGAATAATAAGTCAAAATATGAAGCTAGAAATTCTGTTATTCTGTGATTTATACTGACAAAATCTTTTCTTGAAATTGCTTTTTTTATTTGGTTTGGGTATGCTGGCATTGAAGAATCTATTAATTCCAGCTGTCTTTTTATAATATTTTCTTTTAGCTGTTTTGGGTAATTTATGGTATATTTGTTTTTGTATTTTTCAAGAGTCCCGTTTTTATCATATAAAATTTTGCAAGTAATTAGATTGTGCCACATGCAAGTTGTGTAAGAATTGCTTGGGTGATATTCAGCAACAACCTTTTCGATACCTTTCATAAAATCTTTCATGTCTCGGTAAAGAATGTCTATTTCGATTCCGTTATTTAGGACACAATTATCTTCGTATTCCCAAAAGCTGTTTCCAATTTCCATATAACTGCAGAATTTTTTTAGAATATTTTTTCTTTTTTCTTCACTAATTGGGGAATTTACGTAAAGATACACATCGTAATCTGATTTTTCATCATAATTTTCTCCCGCTCGTGAGCCTCCTAATGCAATTGCTTCAACTTCTTCCAATAAAGACAGTTCTTTAAATAATTGTTCTACCATTTTTCCTCCTAGTTTTAAAAATTTAATTATGTTAATGTTTGTATTCTATCATTAAATATTATATTTTTCTATAATTTTTTGATAGATAGAAATAATTAAAACGTATTTAGAAATTACTATTTTACTTAAAATTTAGACTTTAACAAGTTTTATTATTTTAATTTAAGATATTTACAACGAAACAAAAATAATTTGATTGTCAAAATAAATAATGGTATAATATTTATGCATTTTAAAACAAATGTAAAAGCTTTAAACAAAATTATTTACAAAAAAATTTAATCATTAAGCAAAGTAATTTTTAAATGAATTCTTTTATTTTTCGATGTTTTATTTACTAGACAAAAATATATGTATGAGTTATAATAGTACAAAGAATATATGATTGGAGAGAAATAAGTGTGGATGTACATCATTTAAAAATTTTTTTTGAGGCGTGCAAGGAAAAAAGTTTTACTAAAGCTGCGAAAAATTTATTTATAAGTCAATCTGCTGTATCAATACAAATAAAAAAATTGGAAACAAAATTGGGAATCCAGCTTATTGAAAGAAATTCTAAAAATTTTAGATTGACTTTTGCGGGAAAAGAGCTTTATCGAATGTCAAAGGATGTTTTTGACAAGATTTTGCGAGTAGAAAAGGAAATGGAAAAAATTTCGCACTATGGCAAAGGGAAAATTTGCATAGGAGCGACTCATAATATTGGAGAGCCTGTACTGCCAAGAATTATGGTGGAATTTAAGAAACATAATCCTGAAATTGAATTTGATTTGTATATCAAAAATCGTGAATCCCTTGTAAAACATCTGAAAGAAGGAACAGTTGACATTGCTTTAATGGAGGAATATTTCATTGAAGATAAAGAAATAAAAGTTATCGAAACTGAGGAATATCCTTTTGTCGTTGTGGCAGGGAAAAAAATATCAGATTACAATGAATTAAAGGAAATGCAGCTGTTAAAGCGAGATACTGTATTGACAAGCAAATACTTGGATTTATTTGAAAAAATAATAGGATTTAATTTTGAAAACAGAATTGTCATAAATGGAAGTATCGAAACGATGAAAAACCTTATAAAAAGTGGGCTTGGTTTTGCCGTTCTGCCATATTACAGCGTTTATGAGGAAATCGAAAAAGGCACATTAAAAGTAATTCATAACTTTGAAAAATCTGAAGATAAGTTTCAAATTGCCTATATTCGTGAAAATGGAGAGAAACCTGGAATTTCCAAATTTGTGAAATTTGTGAAGGATTACAAAATTACACCAGCGTTATTTTCAGTAAAAAATAAAGAATAATTTAAACAGATAATTTATAAATAAATTTTAGGAGGAAAATTATGTTAAAAGAAAATATCAGAAATTCGTATTTAACAGCTTTTGAAACCGTGAAGGCTTTTGTGGAAAATGAGGAAAATATTGAAAAAACAGAAAAAATTGCACAGGAGCTGGCACAAGCGTACAAAAATGGTAAAAAATCGCTTATTGCAGGAAATGGTGGAAGTAACTGTGATGCAATGCACTTTGCTGAAGAATTTACAGGAAGATTTAGAAAAGACAGAAAAGCATTGCCGTCTATAAGTATTAGCGATTCTTCTCATATTACATGCGTTGGAAACGACTATGGATTTGACTTTATTTTTGCAAAAGGTGTGGAAGCGTTTGGACAGGAAGGTGATTTTTTCTTTGGAATTTCAACTTCGGGAAATTCTAAAAATATAATTGAAGCTGTTAAATCAGCTAAGGAAAGAAATTTAAAAACAGTGGCATTACTTGGAAAAGATGGTGGAAAATTGAAGGGAGTATGTGACTATGAATTTATAATTCCTGGAGAAACATCAGACAGGATTCAGGAAGTTCACATGATGATTTTACACATTATAATTGAAGGTGTAGAAAGAATTTTATTTCCTGAAAATTACTAGAAATAACAATGCTTTTTGTAAATTCAAGGAGGAAGATGAAAAAAAGTGTAAATATAGAAAAAATTAGAAATACAGAATATTTGAAATTAGCACTTGGGTTTACTTTGTCAACGCTGACAACACCCTTGTTGAATTCTGTTGACACAGCTGTTGTAGGAAATCTTTCAAATCCAGTCTTTATAGGTGGAGTAACACTTGGAGGAACGATTTTTAATACAATTTATTGGCTTTTTGGCTTTTTACGTGTCAGCACATCGGGATATTCTGCAAAAGCTTTTGGAGAAAGCAACAGAAGGGAAGAAATTACAGTTCTAGTACGTCCAGTGTTAATTTCCGTTTTATTGGGAATTTTCTTTGTTTTGTTTCAAAAACCTATTTTATGGGGATTTACACATTTTTTTGATGCTGGCAGGGAAATTACGAAATATATAGCAGTCTATTTTAATATTTTGATATGGGGAGCACCGTTCGTGCTCCTAAATTATACATTTTTAGGCTGGATAATGGGACGTAAGGAAATAAAAAAATGTCTGATTTTGCAGCTTATGACAAATTTTGTAAATATTGCTCTAGACTTATATTTTGTAAAAGTTCTGAAAATGGATGTTGCGGGAGTGGCAATTGCTACCTTAATTTCTCAAATAACAACAACTCTTTTATCAGTTTTTATTATTTTAAAGACTTTTTCATTAAAGGAGATTTTACACAACATAAATTTAAAAGAAATTTTTGACAAAGCTGAAGTAAAAAAGGTTGGAGCGGTAAATTTGGATTTAGTATTAAGAACAGTATGTCTTTTGGTAACAACAAATTTATTTTTGGAAAAGGCTGCACACAATGGAAAAATTATATTGGCTGCAAATTCCATACTATTTCAGGTTCAATACTTGATGTCATACATTTTTGACGGCTTTGCCAATGCTTCAAGCGTATTTTCGGGTATATCAGTGGGAGAGAAAGATTTTAAAAAACTAAAATGGGTAATGAGAAAATCAATTCATTTTTGCATTATAATTTCAGCCTTTTTGAGTACAGCATTTATTTTAGGTGGCGAAAAACTGTTATTATTTTACACAAAGAATGCAGAAGTTATAAACACTGCAAACCAATATAAAATGTGGATAGTTATATTTCCAATAGTTGTAAGTTTTGGATTAGTAATTTATGGAAATTTTACAGGAGCAACAGAAACAACATACATAAGAAATTCAATGCTGCAATCGTTAGTAATTTTCCTGATATTGTATTTTACAGTGCTACCAGCATATCAAAATCATGGATTATGGTTATCTTTCATCGTTTTTTCATTAGCAAGATCATTATTTTTAATGAGATATGTTAAAAAATTTTTGGAAAAATATAAATTGGAATTAAATGTAAAACATCTATAAATAGAGGTATCTAGCTAGGTTTTACAATTGCAGGTTAAAAAGATTTGGATATAAGGAATTTTATTATGATTTCATTTTAAATAAATAGCTCTTTATAAGAAATTTAACAGTTTTATATGGTATATTACTGTTGAAACAAAATTTAAAGAAAAGGAATGATGAAGATGAAATTAATGAAAAAATCTATGTTAGTATTGTCTGTAATGACATTAATTGGAGGAATGAGTTTTGCTGCAACAGCTAAGAAAAGACCCGCTGCAAGAAAGGTAGCTTCAGAATCATATACTTGCGGTTCTGAAAGAATAACAGTTTCTTATCCAGCAACAAATGCTGCAAGAGTAGTGACTAAAGCAGGGAATGTTTATAATCTTAAAGTAGCAGTATCAGGTAGTGGATCAAGATATGTTTCTAAAAATGGAAATGTAGAATTCTTCAAAGGTGGAAAAGATGCTATTTATAGAGGACCTAATGGCATTGAAAAATCTTGCACAAGAAGATAACAAAATTTATTCTTAATTAATTGAAAAATATAGCTGACAGATTAGAAGAAAGTCTGAAGGCTATGTTTTTTATGTTTTATACTGTTCCCCATTTAAATAACGAATTTATTACAAATTTTTCTAATCAAGGGATAAAACTTAATATTTTCAAATGATTAAAACATAATTTTTACTTTTTAAACAGATTCTAGTATAAATTAATCCGTCGGAGCATTTTTCTGTGCTGGCAAAACTGTCTGAGCATAGCGAGTTTTTTGGCAGTTCAGAAAAATGTCGAAGACTAGCCATAGGTTGTAGGATTTGCGGCAATGAGCAATCCTACGAAAATAAAAATGAAAAAACATAGTAATATGAAAAAATATTTATTAATAAAATATCCAAAAAATAATTTAGTTGAATGATTATAAATTAATTATCAAACAACTCATAAAAATTTATTCCTATTTTTAAAAGGGGTTTAGTATTAGTTTGATTTCAGGTAATATTAAAAGAAGAAATAACTAAAGATGCGGATTTATTTCAGGATTTTCAATCTGAACTGTCACATGCTCTATTCCGTATTCATTTTTTAGAAGCTTTACCACATCATTTACAATTTCGTAATCATTTACACCATCATACTCATCAAGTAAAATATGAAATGAAAGGCTTACATTTTCTTCAGAAATATTCCATAAATGAAATTCATGAATATCTTTTATTTTATCAATTGTCAAAATTTTAGCATGAATTTCGTCAATGTCTAAATCACTGGGAACAGCTTCCATTAAGATAAAAAACGCCTCTTTTGCAATTTTTAATCCGCCAGCAAAAATAACAACACTTATAATCACACTTATTATTATGTCAAAGATAACAAGGTTAGTTAATTTCAAAATAATTGCCGCAATTATGACTCCGACAGAATTTAATGTGTCACCTAAAAAATGCCATAATGCACTTTTTACATTAAGATTATTTTCTTTTTTCAAACTTTTCATAAGCACAAACATAAGTATTATATTAACCAAAAGTCCGATTACTGCAATTGTGAACATTGTAAAAAAATCAACATGCTCTGGATTGAAAAGCCGTTTTACAGCCTCAATAACTATTCCAAGCGAAATTATCATAAGAGCCAGTCCATTTATGAATGCAGAAATTATCTCAATTCTCAAAAATCCGTAAGTAAAATTCTTGTTTGGCTTTTTGGCTGAATAAAATACTGCTACAATGCTGAATAAAAGTGCAACGACATCTGAAAACATGTGAAATGAATCTGAAATAAGCGCAAGCGAGCCGCTAAATATTCCACCAAACAATTCAACTAAAGCAAAAAACAGCGTCAGCAAAATTGAAGTTATCAAAGTTTTCTTTGATTGTGCCTGATATTTATAATGCTTTATATGATGGTACTTAAAATCAATTTTTTCTTTATTCATATTATCTTTCCTTCTTTCCTCTAAAAATATTTAATCTATTCTTATTATATAATAGGAGTTTTTTTATTTCAACAACATAATTTTATTTTATAGTAAAACTGTTTTGAAATCTTAAAATTATTTTTAATATTGTTGCAGATTACAATTTTGTATGGTAAACTTTTGTTATAAATAATAAATTTAAAATTGAAATGTATTCAAATTATATTTTTGCAATACCAAAGTTAAGGAATAAATTCTAAGATAAAGGAGAAATATAAAATGTCAAATATATTTGAAAAAAAAGTCAGAATAAACGAATTGACAAATTTGAGAAAAGAACTTATGCAGCAGGGGAATGTTGTGGAAGAGGTTAAAGTATTAAAGGAATTAGCAGAACTTACAGAAGATGTTTTTGGTGAGGAAAGTGATAAAAATATTAAAATTTTGAATGAAGTTGGGGGGACTCTTAAATATGTTGGGGAGTTTGACACGGCGAAAGATGCTTTGCTGAAGGCACAAGGCTTTATTGAGAAAAAATATGGCAAGGACAGTATTCCGTATGCGACTTGCAGCCTTAACCTAGCTGAAGTTTACAGATTTATGAAAAAGTATGATGACATAGAGAATATTTATCTTAATACTATGAAAATTTACGAAAATAATAATTTGCAGAATGACTATGTTTATGCGAGCGTATGCAATAATTTGGCTTTATTTTATCAGGAGCTTGAAAGATATGAGGAAGCGATTGAGTTGCAGGAAAAAAGTCTGGAAGTATTGGAAAAAGTTGGAGAAAATCCTATTCAGTATGCAATTACGCTAAGTAATCTTGTACAGCCTTACTTGAAGGTAAAAAATAAAGAAAAAGCAGAAGGATATTTGCAAAAATCACTGGAACTAATTGAAAAGGAAGTTGGAAAAACTCATAACTTGTATGCAGCAGTCCTTAACAATATGGCAACTTTTTATTTTGCAGAAAATGAGTATGAAAAAGCATTGGAATTATTTGAAGAAAGTGCAGAAATTTGTGAAAAGACGTTTGGTAAAGAAAGCAATAATTACAAAAATATTTTGGAAAATATTGAAGTTGTGAAGGAAAAAATGGTTTAGATGGAAAAAGGAGAAAAAATGGATTCAAATAAAATAAAAGGACTGGAACTTTCTAAAAAATATTTTGAAGAAGTTTATCTTCCAGTTATAAAAAGTGAATTTCCAGAAATTTTTGAGAAAATGGCGGCCGGACTTGCGGGGGAAGGTTCGGAATGTTTTGGGTTTGATGATGAGATTTCACAGGATCATGATTTTGGGCCGTCCTGCTGTATTTGGCTAAGTTCAGAAGATTATGAAAAATATGGACTAAATTTGCAGAAAAGGCTTAATGAATTGCCAAAGGAGTTTTTGGGCTTTAGAGCATTGAATGTGAGCGAGTTTGGAGATGGACGGCGTGGTGTCCTTAATATGGATGACTGGTTTTTCAAATTTTTGGGAGATGTGAAAGCACCTCAGAATTTGTATGATTGGCGATTAATCCCAGAAGAATTGCTAGCAACGGCGGTTAATGGAGAAATTTTTATGGATAATTCAGGACAATTTACAAAAATTAGAAATGATTTAGAAAAATATTTTCCAGAAGATATACGGCTTAACAAAATTGCGACAAGATGTATGAAAATGGCACAATCTGGGCAGTATAACTATTTACGGTGCATGAAAAGGAATGAAATTGTGGCAGCAAGGCTGGCAGAAACTGAATTTATAAATGAGGCAATACATATGATTTTTCTATTAAATAAAAAATATAAACTTTTTTACAAATGGATGCCAAGAGCTTTAAAAAACTTGAAAATTTTGGGAGAAAAAACGTATTTTTTAATTGAAGAGCTAGTAAAATTGCCAGTTAGTGCGGTTAATCGAAAATTTCAGATTATTGAAGAAATAAGTGCCGATGTAATTTCGGAAATGAAAAATCAAGATATTGTTCCAAGACAATTAACAAGTGACTTTTTACAGGATTATGGACCTTTTGTGCAAAATAAAATAGAAGATGAGAAATTAAGAAACTGGAATCCTGCCATGGATTAAAATATAAAATTTAAAAAACAATCAACAAAATTAAAGAATATTGGATTTTAAAATAGGAGAATCGAAAATGGAAAGAGAAATTAGTAAAAAAGAAAGTTTTATTAGACAAATTTTAAAAAGGGAATGGGAATTTTTTCAAAATGTGCATCATACGGAAGGAAGGGCAGAATGTCAGGATAATCCTCAGGAATTTGAGATTATGAGAAGAAGCCAATGGGAAACATTGCCTGATGAAATTTTGGAAAGTTATCTGGAAGACTTGATTTTGGCAAAACATCGTGGTGAAAACATTGTTCAGGACAAATATGCCAGAATGATGAAATACAGCGTTCCAAAAGAATACGAGATAATCAAGGATTACTTGCCTGAAATCTCGCCCGAAAAAGAAGAGCTGGTACAAAAAATAGTAGAAATTTATTTGCATTGGGAAGAAGAAATAATACAAAAGTATCCAAAAGTTACAGCAAAAGGACGACCACTTCATTCTGAATTTGACACACCAAATCATACTTCAATTGAAACTTATTTAAAAGGTGAGTTGTCTTCATATTCAGTAAAAACATTGAAATTATATTACGAGTATATCCAAAGCTGTGTTGCAAATAAGGTCAACTTGGCAGAAAATAATTTGGAAAATATTGTACTGGAAAAAGGATATAAGACGATTGATGAAGCAGAGAAAAGTTTGTAAATTTATAAATTGAAGGAAAGATAAATGGTAAAAGTAAAGGAATTAATAGAACGTGGATTAGAATTATTTTCAAGAAATAGTGTAGGCAGGCTAGAAAAGTTTTTTGAATCAGCAAAACAAGAAAATCTAGACATAAGTTCAATTGATAAAAAATATATGAAATTTAAAAGAACTAAGAAGAAAAAACGATTTACAACAATTTTTAATTATCTTACTTTCGGATTTTCAGCAATAGGAAGAATGGCACATATGGCTTATGATGCCGAAAGGAAGGAAGAATTTAAAAATGAAAGAATGAAATTGCAAGGGGAAATAAAAGATGTATTAGCGAATGAAAGTATAGATGCTAATTCTAGGGAACTATTACAAATAATGGATTTTTATTTATATGATTAAAATTGCGAATTAGGTTTATTGTCAAATCAAGTGAAACAAAAAGTAAAAATTAATTTTTTATGTTTAGATTAGAGTGTAAATAAAACAAAATTCAAACAAGTAAAAAACTGCGAAAAAATTCCTCTTCATTGAATGAGGATTTTTTTATTTGTAAAAAATATTTGATTTTTTGAGAAAATGATGTATAATAATATTAATTAAAAATTAAATTTCGGATAAAAATAGTTTTTTAAAAGGGGGAAAAATGAGAATAAAGGGAAATAACGATGGGTTTACACTCATTGAGGTTTTGTTATACATTTCAATTATGGCGATTTTATTTATGGTGGTTTCTGTGAATTTACAGAAACAGAGGCAGAATCAGGAGTTCGCAATTCAAAAGAGGAATATTAGCCAGTTTATCAGAAAAATTCAGCAGTATGCACAGCACAACAGAAAGGAATATGTGCTGGATTTTAAAATATCTGAAAATACAGCTTATTTTTTGGACGAAAAAAATGGGAAAAAGGATATTGTTGATAAAATGGAGATTTCCAAAAACTTATCTTATATGACAAATAATTCTAATAAAAATGCTGATTTTAGAAGACGTACAACAAATGAAGGGAATTTTGAAAAAGGATTTTCCGTTTATTTGCTAGATAAAAAGGGAGAAAAAATTTATTACAGAATTTCTACAAACACAATAAATGCGGCGAAATATCCGATTATAAGTATTTACAGGGCTAAAAAGCCAATTAATCTTTCGGATGATTATTCAAAGGCTAACTTGTGGGAGGAGGAAATTTAAATGAAAAGTGGGGGAAATGTTGAGAATAATACAGCAACTGGACAAAACAGTAAAAAAAGAGATTTTGAGAATATAAGATTTCGTAAAATTGTGAAAAAAACGTATAGAAAAGAAAATTTTAAAAATTATGGGAATACAAAAATAAATAAAAATAGTGGAAGTGATAAAACTCAAGAAAATGTAACTAAATTTGAAAATAAGGAATTTGATAAATATATTCTGGAAATGAAAAAATTGAGGGAGAAAGAGGCTAGAAAAAAGTATATAAAATCTGAACTTTCACGCAGGAAACAAAATTTAGTAAAATTTTTTAATATGGAAATAGGAATTGAAGAAGTGAAAAGAACTTGGCAATTTGGAATTTTAATTTTGGCAGGGATTTTTTTGTTTATCTTTTATTTGAATTTTGTTACTTTTAAGGGAGAACTTTCTGGTGAAAAGACACTTTATGTGAAAATTGATGGAAATCGTGGAAGTGTCTTGAAGGTTAATAACAAATATTTGAAAAGTCAAGCGAGCATTGAAAATAAGAAGGGGCTTGAATATGGATTTTACCTTATGCGGTACAAAATTAGGAAAGTTGTAAATAAAAATGGCAATATTAAGATTGAAGGGAAACTGCTGGGATATAAAGAATCACGATTAAATGGCGTTCGTAAATATATTTTGGAGATTTTTGATAATTTGTTTATAACTGAAGAAAATTTGTATGCTTTTTCACGTGCTGCGGTTCTGGGAGAAAAGGCGGAAGTTTCTAAGGATATGAAGGATAAGTTTAAATACACGGGACTGGCTCATTTAATTGTAATTTCTGGGACTCATATAAGTCTGGTTGTGATTGGGATTGTGAAAATTTTGGATGGGCTGTCGCTAGGGTACAGGTTTAAGTATTTAATGGCACTTGTTGCACTTACTTTTTACTGTGCATTAATTGGATTTTCTCCAGGAATTTTACGTGCTTATATTATGGGAGCGATGATGATTTTGGCAAGAATTTTATTTGAGCAGGAAGACAGTAAAAAATCCCTTCTGGTATCGTTTATTGTTATAATTGTGCTAAATCCGTATTCACTTTTTGATATTTCAATGCAGCTTTCATATGCAGCAGTTGTGGCAATAATATTTGTAAATCCTGAATTTAAGAAAATTTATCAGGAAAAAATTTTGGATAAAATAAAAAACGAAGTATTGAGAAATACTGTAGATTTGATATTTTTAAGTTTAACAATACAAATTACGAGTATTCCTTTATTTTTGTATTATTTTGAAAAACTGCCTTTATTTTCATTTTTATTAAATATTGTAGGAATACCGATTGGAACTGTTATTATACAATGTTTATTTTTTGCAGTGCTTTTAAATATTTTTAAATTATCTTTATTTAATGGAATAGTAGTTTTTATTACAGAAGTTATTTTTAAGGCTTTTGAAGGATTTATTTATGCTGGAAGCAAAATTCCGCTTTTACAGATGAATATTAATGGAAAAGCACCATTATGGACGGTTTTTGCATATTATGGAATGTTATTTTTTATAACATTTTTTGTAATGCCCTTGTTTACTGCAAAAATTGATATGTACTCAAGCTCTTTTAATACTGAAACAATAAAATAATTTTGGAGATTGATTTTAGAATACCGTTAATAATATAAATGAAAATTGTGATAATAAATATATTTTATAAGTTCCTGTTTCGTGGTATAATGATATGATAAAAAAATAATATAATTTGAAAGGAAGATAGAATATGAGTTTACCAAATTGTCCAAAATGCGGATCAGTATATGTTTATGAGGATGGAAATATGCTAGTTTGTCCAGAATGCTTTTATGAATGGGCTGAAAATGGTGAAGAAAACAGTGAGGAAAATGTTGTGAAAGATTCAAACGGAAATATTTTACAGGATGGAGACAGCGTTACAATTATTAAGGATTTGAAAGTAAAAGGTGCATCGTCAGACTTGAAGAGAGGAACAAAAGTTAAAAATATAAGATTAATTGATGATGGGATTCATAACATTGAGTGTAAAATAGACGGTTTTGGTGCAATGAAACTGAAATCGGAATTTGTTAAAAAAATATAAAAAATAGAATTGGAGAAAGAATGAAGTCAGGATTTATAACAATTGTTGGGCGTCCAAATGTTGGGAAGTCTACACTTATGAATAAGCTTGTGAAAGAAAAAGTTGCGATTGTGTCGGATAAGGCTGGGACGACTAGGGATCAGATAAAAGGAATTGTAAATATTGGAGAGAATCAGTTTATATTTGTGGATACGCCAGGGATTCACAAGCCTAAACATTTACTTGGGGAACATATGACAAATGTGGCATTAGAGGCACTTGAAAATGTGGATTTGATAATGTTTATGCTGGATGGGACACAGGAAATTTCAACTGGGGATATGTTTGTTAATGAAAATGTGCGAAGTGTAAAGACACCAATTGTACTTGTTATTAATAAAATTGATAAAATGTCGGATGAGGAAATTGAGGAAAAGAAAAAGGAAATTCGTGAAAAATTGGGAGAATTTGATGAGATAATAACTCTTACGGCGGAATATGCGATTGGAATTCATAAGATATTTGAAGTTGCCGAAAAATATTTGTCAAATGATGTATGGTTTTATCCAGAAGATTACTATACAGATTTACCAGTAAATAAAATTGTTGTGGAAACAGTTAGAGAAAAAATTTTACATCATACGAAAGATGAAATTCCGCATAGTGTGGCTGTGGAGATTATTAATGTAGAAACAAAGCCTACAATTAGAAAATATGATATAAATATTTATGTTGAAAGAGATAGCCAAAAAGGAATTATTATTGGAAAAGATGGGGCTATGCTTAAGAAAATTGGTACAGAGGCTAGACGTGAAATTGAGCATTTAATTGATTTGAAGGTTAATTTAAAATTGTGGGTAAAAGTTAAGAAGAAATGGAGAAAGAATAAGAAATTTCTTGATGAAATGGGTTATAAAATAAAATAACAGTTATTTTAGATTCCATTTGGTTAATAATAATTTCTTTTAATTTTTATAAAAATTTTGCTTGAAAATACATATTTATGAGAGAAAGTAAAAATATGAGTTTAGATTTTGGTAATTAAGTTTAATATTTTAATAATAAAAGAGAATTTTGAAAAAAAGAAAGAGGAAAATAGAGATGGATTTTAAAATACATTCAAAATTTCAGCCGACTGGAGATCAGCCTCAGGCTATTAAAAAGATTGTGGAAAACTTGGAAGATGGTATTACAGATCAGATTTTGCTTGGGGTTACAGGGTCGGGAAAGACATTTACAGTTGCGAATGTTATTGAAAAAATAAATCGTCCAGCCTTAATAATGGCACCGAATAAGACGCTTGCAGCACAGCTTTACAATGAATACAAGCAGTTTTTTCCTGAAAATGCTGTTGAATATTTTGTGTCTTATTATGATTATTATCAGCCTGAAGCATATATAATGCAGACTGACACGTATATTGAAAAAGACTCTTCGATTAATGATGAGATTGATAAATTGCGGCATGCAGCAACAGCGGCACTTTTGAATAGAAGAGATGTTATTATTGTGGCTTCGGTTTCGGCAATTTATGGATTGGGGTCGCCAGAAGCATATAAAAAGAGATCGATTCCGATTGATGTGGAAACAGGATTTGAGAGGAATGAACTTATAAAAAGACTGATTTCACTTAGATACGAGAGAAATGACATTGCCTTTGAGCGTGGAAAATTCCGCGTGAAAGGGGATATTCTTGATTTACATCCGTCTTATCAGGATACAGGATACCGTTTTGAATTTTTTGGAGATGATTTGGAAAGCATTTCAGAGATTAATACGCTTACTGGACAGAAAATTAGAAATATAAAAAGAATCACAATAATGCCTGCAACTCACTATTTGACAAACGAAGATACAAAAGTGATGTTTGAGGCAATAAAAAAAGAAATGGAAGAAAGAGTGCATTTTTTCCAAAAAGAAGGAAAACTGCTGGAAGCACAGAGAATTGAGCAAAGGACAAAATATGACTTGGAAATGATTGAGGAAATTGGTTATTGTAAAGGTGTGGAAAACTATTCTAGATATTTGACTGGAAAGGGTGAAGGAGAAGCGCCCGATACGTTGATTGACTATTTTCCAGAGGATTTGGTCGTATTTTTGGATGAGTCGCACATTTCAGTTCCACAGATAAATGGGATGTATAAGGGAGATAGAGCAAGAAAGAAGGCTTTAATTGACAATGGATTTAGGCTTCCAAGTGCTTATGATAACCGTCCGTTAAAATTTGAGGAATTTTTTGGAAAAATCCCGCAAGTTGTGTATATTTCAGCCACTCCAAGCGATTATGAGCTGGAACATTCAAATGGTGAAGTTGTAGAGCAGCTTGTACGTCCAACAGGAATTGTAGAGCCAAGTATCGACATTCGTGAAACAAAAAATCAAATTGATGACTTGATGGATGAAATAAAAACAAGAACAGCAAGAAAAGAACGGATTTTAGTTACAACCTTGACAAAAAAAATGGCAGAAGAACTGACAGATTACTATTTGGAATATGGAATAAAAGTAAAATATATGCACTCTGACATTGATACGCTAGAAAGAACAGAGATAATAAGAGGCTTGAGAAAAGGTGAATTTGATGTTCTGGTTGGAATAAACTTGCTGCGGGAAGGGCTGGATATTCCAGAAGTTTCGTTAGTGGCAATATTGGAAGCAGACAAGGAAGGATATTTACGTTCGAGAAGATCTTTAATTCAGACAATGGGACGTGCCGCAAGAAACGTGGAAGGACATGTTATCTTATATGCTGACAGAATAACAGGCTCTATGCAGGAAGCCATTGACGAAGTGAACAGACGGCGTGAAGTTCAAGAAAAATACAATTTGGAAAACAACATTAATCCAAAATCAATCGTAAGAGAAATTGCAGAGTCAATCGTAGACTATGAAATCGAAAAAGAAAATGAACTAAACAAAGCAATTAAGCAGTATAAGAGCGAAAAAGATGTGGAAAAAGAAATTAAGAAACTTGATAAGCAAATTAAGAAACTGGCTGAGGAGCTTAATTTTGAAGAAGCAATTAAATTGAGGGATAAAATGAATGAATTGAAAAAGTTATTAATTGAACTGTAAATTATAAAAAATTAATTAAAAAAATGATTGACAATTGAAAAAATCTATACTATGAATATGCATAGAAAATAACTTGGTCAGATGTAATTTTATTACAGGACTATCTAATCCATTATGCGTAGTGGATTTTTTTGTGGAGGGGGAAATGGGAGAAATTGTGTATGATAAACCTTTTAAAGCGCATGACAGGGGAAAATATTTATTAAATTTCAATTTTCTGTAAAAAGAGAGGTTATTCTAAAATGACAAATAAAATATCAAAATTTTTGATTGGAAGTCTGATTTTATTATTTTATCTTACAATTTATTATCAGATTATAGCTCTATATTTACCTGTTTTTCTTTGGATATTTTTGTTAATATTAAATATTCTTGGATTATTTTTTTTACCTTTTTTGATGATTTTAGGAATGTTTAATCTAGGTTATTATAGCAAATTTATATTAAAATACATGAATAAATTTTTGCTAGGCATAGTATTATTAGTAATATTTTTTTTAATTTATTGTGATTCACTTAATTGTAAAACGACAGAAAGTCCAGTAGCATTAGAGTGTGGTTTTGCACATATTTTATCATATATTTGCCATTTATTTTATGTAGTTGGACTATTATGGGGCGAAAAAGCAATAAAATTATTGAAAAAAATGAAAAGAAATAAAAGTGACTGATATTTATTTTTAATTTTTTTTTAAAATCACGATAGTTTTAGTTATAATAGATAAATTAATCAAAAATAAAAATTAAGAAAAATTTCGTTAAAGGGAAAATTATTTAAAATATTGAAATTTTTGATAGGAGTAATAAATTGAATAAAAATAAAAAAATAGAATTTTTGGCTCGGATGTCGTTATTACCATTTTTTATTTGTCAAATGATATTGTATCCGATAGCTCTGTATACAAGAAATATGATAATAGAAACCAATAGTACTAGTTCAATATTGATATTTATATTTCGTTTTTTTGAATTTCCAATATTTTTTTCAGTAACTTTAATTTTTCCGCTAATAGTCTTTTTTGTACTTGGAGTTATGTATGATTTTGAAATTAGGATGAAAAATGTATTTTATATTTTGGGGAGTTTAATATTGATGTATATTTTTTTGATATTAATTTTCAATATGAAAGAATTGTTATTGTTAATAGGATGTTGTATTACATTTGGATTAGGATTATTAGTGAAATAGTTTAAGAATAAAAAAGGGAGTTGAGATGATGTTTATTTTGAAAATGTTATTAGAAATATTAATAATGCTTATTTTGTGTGTGATTTTAAATTTAATTTTTGTGAAGAAGATTCTTAGAGTAAAAAATAAGAAGAAAATACCTTTAAAAAAGGTAAAAGCTGTTGTGTTTGATGTCAAGAAATTGAAGGAAGATGTGGCTATGCCGGCATTAAAGGGGAAAGAGAAATTATCGTATTATCAAATATTGCAAGGATTAAATAATCTTGCGGAAGATAAGAATATAAAAAAAGTGATTATTGATGTAGATAAGTTGAATTTGACACTTTCACAGCTGGAAGAGATTTCTAAAATTTTTGATAAGATTAGGAAAAATAAGGAAGTTGTGGCGATAGGGACGCTTTTTGAGGAAAGTCGATATAGACAGGCTATGCTTGCGGATAAGATTTTTATGTTTGACACAAGGCAGTCAACTATTATTTTTAGGGGATATTTGCATAAGGAATTTTATTTGAAGTCGTTTCTGGAAAAGTTTGGGATAAGGATGAATGTGCTTCATATTGGTGATTACAAGGTGGCTGGAGAAAAATATAGCCATAATAGAATGTCGGAAGAGAAAAAAGAATCAATTAAAAATATAAAGGATAAAGTTTTTGAAGATTTTGTGGAACTGGTAAAAAGTAAAAGAGGCGTTGATATTGAAAATGAGATATTGAGTGGAAATCTAATTTTTGCTGGGGCGAAAAAGGCTTTGGAATATAAATTGATTGACGGTGTTGCTGATTATGATGAGATTGGGATAAATTATAAAGAAGATACAGTTTCGATTGAAGATTATATTGTGATGACAAAAGATAAGAAGGAAAAGGCAAAAGATACAATTGCTGTGATAAATCTTGAGGGCGTTATTGATATGAAAAATCCCAACAAAAATATTACTTATGATAATGTTTGTGAAAAACTTGAGGAATTAAAAGAAATAAAGAATTTGAAAGGGTTAGTATTAAGAATAAATTCGCCTGGTGGAAGTGCTTTAGTTTCTGAAAAAATATATAAGAAATTAAAAAAATTGACTGTGCCAATATATGTTTCAATGGGAGATGTCTGTGCAAGCGGTGGTTATTACATTGCCACAACTGGAAAAAAATTATTTGCAAATAACTTTACTTTGACAGGCTCAATCGGTGTTGTTATGATGTATCCTGAAGTTGCAGGAACAATGAAAAAGTTAGACATTAATTTGGAAGGATTTGGAAAGGGTGCTGGCTTTGATATGCTGAATCCGTTTGAAAAATTGGGAGAAGATTCAAAAGAAAAATTAATCCATAATATGAATGAAGTTTATGGCGAGTTTAAGGAACATGTAATGGTAGCCAGAGGAATGAATGATGAGGAACTTGAAAAGATTGCACAGGGGAGAGTGTGGCTTGGAAGCGAAGCCAAAAATATCAATTTAGTTGATGAAATTGGAACTCTTGAAGATTGTATAAAATCAATGGCAAATGATTTGAAACTGGGTAAATATAAAGTGCAAATAGTGGAGTTAACACAAACTTTAAAAGAAACTCTGTCAGATATAAAAATGCCCTTTGTATCTGAGGAAATTAGGGAAAAGGTTGAATTTTTGCAAGGAAATATGAATCAGGTTTTGTATTATGAGAGTGATTTTCAACTGTAGGAAGTTTTTCAATTTGGAAAGAAATGAAACTGTTCAGTAATTATATAAATTTGGATATATAGTAAAACTGCCTTAAAACTGAACTCAGAAGCTATGACTATTTTACTCAAACCCTAGATTTTTATAATTTTTAACAGTTCTATTTTAAACGGGTTCGAGTATATAATGAAATAAATATTATTCGCAAGGGATTAAACACAATTGTTAAAGATAAAGTGTATTGAATTGTCAGACAAGTCTAATGGAGCAAAAATGGAGATTTTTTAATTAAAATTTTGTAAAATCTAGATATTTTTTATATTTCTAATTATAAATTTATCCAAAATATCTAAAAAAGACTATATTTTTGATTACGCTAAACTTTATGGATTAAAAAACGAAAAAATGTAAAATTTTCAATTATAGAAATATAATTTTAGCATTAACTTGAAAAAACTTTATTTTTTTAAAAATATAAGGTATAATATGATAAATATTTAGAAAATAGGAGTTTTTTATGAATAATTATTTGGAATTGTCAAAATTATACTATCAAAAAGCTAATATTGAAGAAGAATTGAATAAAAGAACTTGAAAATCCATGTGTTTATAAAACATCCTTATATATTTCACCAATTTTACGGGGAGAAAGAGTTCCAAAGGAAGTAGAATTGTTTTTTTTGCCAATAAAAAATGTATTAATGTTGCAAGATGAAATAATTCAAAATAGTAGAGATATTTTAAATTTGTCTAACGAACTGCCTGAAGTGGCTTTAAATTATTGTATAAGAGAAATTATGGTTAATGAAATAATAAAAAGTAATGGGATTGAAGGAGTTCATACAACAAAAAAAGATGTGTATGATAGCATGAATTCCAATAAAAAATATAGATTTTCAGGAATTATAAAAAAATATAAGCAAATAACAGAAAATAAGATTGAAAAAATTAATTCAGCAGAAGAAATACGAAAAATATACGATGAAGTTTTTAGTGAAGAAATTATGATTAATCCAGAGAATCAATTAGATGGAAAATTATTTAGAAAAGGATTGGTTTATGTTACAGATTCCAGCATGAAAAATGTTCATTTGGGAGATTCAAATGAAGAACTGATACTAAAGCATATTAAAAATCTAATAATATTTATGAATAAAAAAGATATAAATTTCTTGTTAAAAGCCTGCATTATTCATTATTATTTTGAATACATTCGTCCGTTTTATGATGGAAATGGACGATTTGGAAGACTGATTTTCTCAATGTACCTGGCAAGAAAATTAGATGTATTTACGGGATTGTCACTATCTTATGCAATCTTTTCTGAAAAGGAAAAATATTCAAAGTTATTTCTGAATACTTCAAATTCTAAAAATTTTGGTGAAATAACATTTTTTCTTATAGGCATGTTGGAACTAATAAAAAAAGGACAAGAAAGTATAATGAAAATGCTGGAAGATAAAATAGAAAAATTGAATTTTTCGAGAAATTATTTGAATAATCTTAATTTAAGCGATTTGGAGAAAGATATAATGTTTGTATATATTCAAAATCATATATTTTCTAATTCTGATTTAGAAGATAAAGAATTATGTAAAATAATAAATATGAGCAGACCTACACTAAAAAATAATATAGAACAATTAATAAAAAAAGAATACTTAACAAAAATTTCTAAAAAACCAATAACACATGTTTTAAGTGACAAATTACAGAAAGTTATTGACTAAAAAAATTAGTAGATATTGATTAAATTAATAAAGTTTAGATTTTAAAAATTAAAATTGAAAGAGGAGATAAAAAAATGAACAAAGTATATTGTTACCCAAGATGCACAACTTGTAAAAAGGCTGTAAAATGGCTGGAGGAAAATGGGATTGAATACGAATATAAGCACATTGTGGAAGAAACACCATCGAAGGAAGATATTAAGAAATATTATAAAGAAAGTGGATTGCCGTTAAAAAGATTCTTTAATACAAGCGGGAATGTTTACAAAGAGCTAAACTTGAAGGAAAAATTGGCAGAGATGTCAGAAGATGAGCAGTTTGAATTACTTGCAAGCAATGGAATGGTATTAAAAAGACCACTTTTGGTAGGGAAGGATTTTGTGCTGGTTGGATTTAAGGAAGCTGAGTGGATTGAAAAATTGAAATAAACTTGAATTTGCTTAAAATTTATAATTTAATATAGATATTTGATAAAAAGATTATAATTTTTGAGTTTGAAATATTTAGATTAAAAAAAGTATTTTAGGAAAAAAGAATATGATTTTAAAAATTTTGAAAAAATTGAAAAAAATTTTGTAATTGTATTGAAAATTAATTGAAAATGTGATAAACTTAATAAGTTATTGAATAAAAGATATTCCGCTTTTATTGTTGCTACCAGTTTTGTGAAGGATTTATAAGCAAGAAAAGTTTTTGAATCGGTAAGATTGGTATAGATAGAAAGAATGTCTTAGAAAGAAGGGAGTGAATTTCTTGAAAGAGAAATTAATCGAATTAGTAGAAAAAAATTACTTGAAGGCTGATGTACCTCAATTTAAAGCAGGGGATACAGTTGCAGTTCACTACAAAGTAAAAGAGGGAAACAAAGAAAGAATACAGGTTTTTGAAGGTGTAGTTATCAGAGTTTCTGGTGGAAGTGTTGCTAAAAACTTCACAGTTAGAAAAGTATCTTCAGGAATCGGTGTAGAAAGAATCATTCCTTTAAATTCTCCATTAGTAGAAAAAATCGAAGTTAAGAGAATTGGTAAAGTAAGAAGATCTAAATTATATTACTTGAGAAACTTATCAGGAAAAGCTGCTAGAATTAAAGAAATTAGAAAGTAGCTTCAAGGCTAGCAAAATGCTAGCTTTTTATTTTTTATGCAGACTAAAAATTTAATGTTTTAATAAAAAAATAAACCTTACTGTATTAAATATATTTTAGGCAAATAAAAATTTAAAAAAAATAAAGTTTAATTATGTATAATTCAGTAATTGCTGCTTTAAAAGTGAACTTGAATGTTATAATTTTTATTGTTTCAGTTTTAAAGAGAGTTTTAAAATTTAAAAATTACAAATTAGGAGAGGGAAAATTATGAATATGTTATTATGGGGAGCATTCTATATTGTTGCATCGCTATTTCTATTATTTTTCTTTTTTAAAGAAAAGCAGGTTATCCATTGGATAAGAGTGAAAGAGGATGAAATATTGCAAAAAGTCTCACTTGAGAAAAATCAAAAAAATGCTATGATTGGGAATTTGTTAACAGTTGTAGCGTTGATTATATCGGCGATATTTTTTGTAATTGTAGATAAAACTGAAGATCCAAATATTTGGATTAAGGTTTGGGGAATTTATGGAGTTTTTGGATTAAATGTTGTATTTTATGTACTTAGAATGCAGCATGAATGGATTTTTTTATTGGATTTAATTATGCTGTTTTTAGGGAAATTGATGTTTAATATTTTAGATACAAATTTTTATATTTATTTGATAATAAATGTTGTAATTTCGTTGATTCTTATTTATTTATTTAAAGATTTATCAAAGGAAAAAGTTACAGAACACTCGATTTTAAAAGAAGCCACACATGATAATAAGAAATTGGAAAAAATATTGACAGAATCAAGAGTAAAACAGGAAAGTACAGAAGAAATATTTAAAAAGATATTTCCAAATGATAATCTTTCAGTAGATGAAAGAATTGCAAAGGAAGAAAGAAAAAGAAGCACATTTGGAAAAGCATTAACAAGAATTGATAATGCGTTGATTGCTGTTATTCTGGTGGCTGTTATTCAATTGTTTTATATTGGTAATTATGTTATTCCGACAGGTTCGATGGAGCCTACGATTTTAGTGAAAGATAGAGTTTTTACAAATATGGTGAAATATCATTTTTCAAATCCTAAAATTGGACAAATAATTGCGTTTAAAGAGCCAATGACTGATAAAGTGATGTATACAAAAAGAATAGTTGGAGAGCCAGGAACAACGCTTCAAATTGAAAAAGGTAAAATGAGTATTAATGAATTTGAAATTGCCAATGTTGATAATAAGCCAAGTTATCCAGTTTTTTCTGGTGATGAACAACAATATAGGGAAGATTTGAAAAAATATAATCAGGAAGTGAATAAATTTAATTCCTATAAAGTTCAGACTGTTGGTGGAGCTATATTGATAAACGATAAAAAATCGGAGGTCTTGGACAAAGTAACGCCACAAAAAGTATATTTGCCAGAAGGACTTCTTATGAACAACAAAATTTATATTCCTAAAAAAGGAGATAAAGTAAAACTAGATAAAATTGTTGCAATTGACAAAATATTTGGAGAAATGAAAGACAAAGACCATACTTTAATTGGGCAAGTAGACTGGGAAAGCTACTATGATGGAAAAGGATTTAAAAATCTGACTGGTAAAGAGTTTTTGGATTTAATAAAAACTGATAAGAATTTTAAAGATATAATCGGAAATGATGATGAATTTAATTCTAACCCAACAAATATATTGACAAATACATATTATACATTTACTTTAAAAGTAGAAGGAAGAGATGAAATGGTTATGCCAATTATGGACTTTAAGTATGATGATGAATTGTTTAAGAGACTGTTGAATGGTGAAACTATAACACTTGATAAGAATTATTATATGGCTATGGGAGATAATACTTCAAACAGTAAGGATACGAGATATTTTGGGCTTGTGGCAGAACCTAGAATTAAAGGTGAATTACTTGTAAGATGGTGGCCGTTGACTAGAATTGGGCTATTATAATTTGAGAGTATTTACAAATGTGTTCGTTTTTAATATTATAAATAAGAGTTTGATAAAGGTAAAGAAAAATGGAGAATAAAATGGAAAATATTGTCAGTGAATTGGTTAAAATTCATAATGGAAACTTTAAAAATAAAGTTGGGGATAAATATTTTTCTGAAATGATGTTAAGTGAGCAGTATGAGATATACTGCTTATTTAATTATACGAAAGAAAATATTTTTGTGGAGAAATTAAAAAAAGAAGATAAAAATAAAATTTTAGAAAAAAATCAAAAAGAAAAAACGGATTTGGATAAAAATGAAAAATTTGAGAAAAATGTGTTGGGATATGTCGCATTTTATGGTACAATAGAGAGCATAGATATTTTTGAAATTGCAATAAAAAAAGAATATCAGGGGCAATGTTTTGGTGAAAAATTATTAACTGAAAGCATGGGGAATTTACTTAAAAATAATAAAAATTCAGAAATTAAAAATATACATTTTTCAGAAAATAAGTTTTTGCTGGAAGTTAATGAAAATAATATAAAAGCACTAAAACTTTATAAAAAAATTGGATTTGAACAAATTTCTGTAAGAAAAAATTATTATGGGAATAATGAGGATGCAATAATAATGATGAAAATCATTTAGTTTGAGCATAAATAAAAGTAAGGGAGAGAAATGGGACAGAATAGTATTTCATTAGAATTAAAAAAACAGATAACACCGAGTATTTTTATAATTGGACAGGAATATTATAATAAAAGTTTGGGGAATATAACTGCACTTTTTGCCGATGGGAACTTTATGACGGTAGAAGGTGAGTACAAGGAAAATAGCCTTTGCAAGACATCGATTACGGTGGAGCAGAAAAAAGGGGAATTTGTTGAAGCAGACTGTGATTGCATGTTTTTTAAGAACAATAAGAAAAATTGCTGTAAACATGTTGTAACATTGGGAATGATGGCGGACCATTCAGAAAAAATTTCAAAAGTTATTGGAACTGACGATATTGAAATGATGTTTGAAGATGACTTTGAGGAAGATAATAAAAAATTAGCTAAAATTAAAGAAAAAGAGCAAAAAGCCAAAGCTGAAAAAGTTGCTAAGCGAAATTTAGAAAATGATAAAAAAAATAAATTACGACAAAGCCAAAAATTAAAAGCCGAGAATATAAATATAAAAAAATTAGATAAATCAAATAAAACCTCTGAAAGAATAGAAAATATTAAAAATGAAGAATTGCAAAATTTTGATAAAAAAAGTAAAAGTGTGGAAGTTAAATTTGAAACTATTGAAGGGGATACTGAAAATACTTTAAAAGATAATAGTATAAAAGTCGAAATAGATTTCCAGAATACGCAAAAAACTAAAAATAATGAAGAAATAGTGGAAAATCTTGAAAGTGTTTCTGCAAAAATCAATGAAATTTATAATTTACATTTGGAAAATCAAAATATCGAAGCGGAAGAACAGCAGGAAATGCGACTTGAAGTTGAAATTGACGAGGGAAGTTACAGTGACTATAAATATGGATATGACTATAATCAGGAAAATAATGCACGGGGATATATTTTAAGACTAAAAACAGGGCTAAAGAAAACTTACTATGTGAAAGATATTTTAAAATTTATCGAATCGGTTGTAAAAGACAGAGAATATGAAGTAACTTCTAAAATTACTTATAATCCAAAAACTTATTTTTTCAATGATATAAATAAAAAAATAATCCATGCAATTTACGAATACAGTAAAGAAATTCAAAGCGTAATTGACAGCGGAATTAAGGATAAAAAAGGGCTAAAAGTGTATGAAATGCTCTTAAATAGACTGCTTATAGCTATGGAAAAAGGAAAAAGCCTAGTTCTTTTGGGAGAGCAAAAGCAGATAATGAATTCGTATGAGCCGTTATTTGTATTGGAAAATGAAAAAATTACAATGAGAAATATCGAAAAAATTTCTGAAAATAGTCCGTTTTACACTTTTTCAAACGACACAACGAAAGTTTTCAAAATGGATAAAAATGAAATAAAATTTTTTGAAAAATTTGATTTTTTAGATACGGAACTGTTTAATCAGCTTTCTAGTGATGAAAATCAGAAGTTAAAGGCAGTTTTGGGATATGAAAATATTAATGTTGCCGAATATGCTGATGAGGATGGAAATATTGACATTTTTGTTACAGAAACTGATGAAAAGGAACTTGTAAAAATTAACTTGTCAAATACTGTTTGTGCGTTGGAAAAAAATGGGAAATATTTTATTCCCAGAAAAAATGCACAATTATGTGAGGAATTGAAAAAACTTGTGAAAAGTTATTCTTTTGTGAATTTGGAGTCGATGGAAGGCAGTTACAATGTAAATTATGAAGGGCTGGGGAAGATTTCCGAATATATTGATAAAAAATATCCAGATAAGGTAAAAATTCATCTGGATAACAAAATAAAAAATGCACGAAATATAGATGTTCATGTTGGAATAAAAAAGGTAGAAAATAATTTTTTGAATGTCAGTTTTGACATTGAGGGCATAAAAACTGAAGATGTGGAAATTGTGATGGAAGCAATTAAAAATGAACAGAAATATATAACTCTTTCAAGCGGTGAACTCGTAAAAATTGCCAATAAAAGCATTGAAGAACTGGTTGGAATTACAGATTCCATTTCTAATCTGAAAGTTGGAGAAAATAAAATTTCTAAAATAAAAGCTTTACAGCTTGCTCAAATTTCAAAAAATATTCAGGAAGAACTTGTAAAAATGGATGAATTTAAGGATTTGTTCCATAAAATAAAAAACCGGCAGGAAATCGAGCCACATAATATAAATGTACAATTATTTCCGTATCAGAAATTAGGTTTTAATTGGCTGAAAAATATGTATGATATTGGATTTGGAGGAGTTCTGGCTGATGATATGGGGCTTGGTAAGACTTTACAGACAATTTCGCTGTTAAATGAGATTTATCAGGAAAACAGAGATTTTTCGGCTTTGATTATTGTGCCGAGTTCACTGCTATATAACTGGAAGGAAGAAATTATCAAGTTTACAGGGATAAGTCCAACTCTAATTGAAGGAACGGCGACTCAAAGAAAGGAAATTATATCCAAAAAATCAAGAGGATTTATGATAACAACTTATCAGGCTTTGAGAAATGATATAGAAGAGTACAAAAGCAGAGATTTTGATGTAGTAGTGCTGGATGAGGCTCAAAATATAAAAACAACAACTTCTCAAATAAAAAAAGCTGTTATGAAAATCAACAGCAAAGTAAATTTTGCATTGACGGGAACACCAGTAGAAAACAATATTTTAGAACTGTGGTCAATTTTTGATTTTGTAATACCGGGATATTTAGATAATTTGACAAAATTTAAAAAAACCTATAAAGAAGCAATTGTAAATCCAAATTCTTCCAAAATACACAATTTACGTGAAATTATCGCTCCATTCTTGTTAAGAAGAACAAAAAAAGAAGTGCTCACAGAATTGCCGGATAAAATTGAATCAAATATGGTTGTAACATTGAGCAATGAGCAAAAACAGCTATATATGTCGTACATAAAGAAAGCTAAAAGTGAAATGAAGAAATTTAACGAAAATGAAAACAATCGGATGAAAATATTGGCTATATTGACAAAATTGCGTCAAATATGTAATTCTCCAACTTTATTTAAGGAAGATTATAAAGGCGAGGTAGCCAAACTGGAAGTATTGCGTGACTTAATGCCAGATATAATTGAAAATGGGCATAGACTATTAATATTTTCTCAATTTGTGGGAACTTTGAAGGAAATTGAAAAAGAACTTGAAAATATGGGGATTGAGTATTTTTATATTGATGGAAGTGTAAAATCTAAGGAAAGAGTTGATATTTGTAACAAATTTAACGCTGGAGAGCGACAAGTGGTTCTAATTTCGTTAAAAGCAGGTGGAACAGGACTAAACCTCGTTGGAGCTGATGTTGTGATTCATTATGATCCGTGGTGGAATATTGCTGTGGAAAATCAAGCTAGTGACAGGGCATATAGAATCGGGCAGAAAAAAAGCGTGCAAGTTATAAAACTTGTGACAGAAGGTACAATTGAGGAAAAAATTATAAAAATACAGGAAAGTAAACGTAAGTTAAGTGAGAATCTGTTAGAAAATAAAGACGGGGAAAAAGTCTTGTTTGAGATGAGCGATAAGGAACTAATGGAATTACTTAGTTAAAGTTGAAAATTTTAATTATTAATAAATTTTAGTTGCATTTTTCAAATTCATTTGGTATAATAATTTTAGAAAATAAATATGGAGGTGGCATTATAATGCTAGATAAAATTAAATCAATAGTAGTAGATCAATTAGGTGTAGATGAGGATCAAGTAACAGAAGATGCGTCTTTTGTTGATGATTTAGGAGCTGATTCATTAGATACAGTTGAATTAATCATGGCTTTTGAAGAAGAATTTGACATTGAAATTCCTGATGAAGATGCACAAAAAATTAAAACAGTTAAAGATGTAATTGAATACATCGAATCTAAATAATAGATAAAACTTTTGGGGGACTTTTCCCCCTTTTTTATTGAAAAAAAAATGAAAAAATGTTAAAATAATCTTATTGTAAAAAAGTTATTATTTAAAATAATAAAATAAATAAGTAGTTGTTTGTAATTTTTATAAAAATAAGATTACTATTAATAAATACTTTTTTTATAATATTTATGTTTTTTCTTTTTTTTAAGCAAAGGGGAACAGTCGCTATCCCCTTTGCAAACCCAGCTCGTCTAAGCATTTTTTGAAAACAAAATCGAAACTCGCTACGTAAAACTACGCTCACTTTCGCAAATTACAGAGTGAATTTAATTCTATCAAATGAATTTATTGTAGAAGTTATGGCGAAAAAAACACATAAATGTGTTTAGTCGATTTTATTTCCAAAAAATCACGACATTTTTAGTTTAATTAAAACAGTTAATTTAACTAAAACAAATAATAAGCAAAATTTCGTTAGAAGAAAAATAGCTGTTTGAGCTTTTGTAGTAAATTTTAAATTGGATAAAGTTATTTAAATTAAAAATAATCTATGTTCAAAAGCGAGTTCTATTTTTCTTTTATAAGAAAATTTGCGTAAAGCGGGAGTGCAGAGGTATGGCGTTTGATACCTCTGCTTAAAATAAATAATATAAGGGAAAAATTAAAATATTATCTCAATAAATTAAATATATTTAAAATAAAAAAATAAAAGATGAGAGGTGTATTAATGAGAAGAGTAGTTATTACAGGAATAGGACTGGTAACACCATTAGGAACTGGAAAAGATAAGGCTTGGAAAAATTTGTTGGCTGGAGAATGTGGAATTGACAAGATTACGCAGTTTGACACTTCGGAGCATTCAGTGCATATTGCGGCAGAAGTGAAGGATTTTGTGCCTGAAAATTACATTGAAAAAAAAGAATTGAAAAAAATAGCCAGATTTTCACAATTTGCGATTGCGGCTTCTAAAGAAGCATTGGAAGATGCGAACTTGGAAATTACTGAAGAAAATGCGGATAGAATAGGAGTAATTATTGGTTCAGGAATAGGTGGGCTGGATGTAATTGAGCAGGAAGTGGAAAAACTTGTTACAAGAGGGCCTAAGAGAGTATCTCCATTTTATATTCCAGCGGCAATTTTGAATATGGCTTCTGGAAATACTTCAATTTATATAGGCGCAAAAGGACCTAATAAGACTGTTGTTACAGCTTGTGCTTCAGGAACAAATTCAATTGGAGATGCTTTTCAGGCAATCTTGTTAGGAAAGGCTGATGCAATGGTAGCTGGAGGAACAGAAGCAACAGTAACTCCATCAGGAATAGCAGGATTTGCAAACTTGAAAGCATTGTCAACTAATCCAGATCCAAAAACTGCATCACGTCCATTTACAGCGGATAGAGATGGATTTGTACTTGGGGAAGGTGCTGGAGTGCTAGTGCTGGAAGAGTTGGAACACGCTAAAAAACGTGGAGCAAAAATTTATGCAGAAGTTGTTGGATATGGGGAAACAGGAGATGCTTTTCACATGACAGCACCATCTGACGGTGGAGAAGGTGCCGCAAGAGCTTTTAAAATGGCTTTAGAGCAAGGAAATATCAAACCTGAAGAAGTTGGATACATTAATGCGCACGGAACATCGACACCTGCTAATGATAAAAATGAAACTCAGGCAATAAAAACAGCATTTGGAGAACATGCATACAAACTTTCTGTAAGTTCTACAAAAGGTGCGACTGGACATTTATTAGGTGGAGCAGGAGGAATTGAAGCGGCGTTCTTGGCACTTGCAATTTCAGAAGGAATTATGCCTCCAACTATAAATTATGAGAATCCAGATCCATTATGTGATTTGGATTATGTACCGAATAAGCCTGTGAAAAGAGATATTGAAGTAGGAATGTCAAGCTCGCTAGGATTTGGTGGACACAATGCGGTTCTAGCATTTAGAAAATATAAATAATAAAAATATTTTGAAATAACTAAGGGGAGAATAAACATTGATTTTCCCCTTAATTAAAGCGTAAAAAATAAATAATAAAAATGAAGGAGGTGAAACTATGGAAACGGGTGCAAATAGGGATGCTAAGGAATTGATGCAGAAAATAGGCTATGAATTTAAAAATGAGGAATATTTAGAAGAGGCGTTGACACATAGATCGTATTCTAATGAAACGGAAAAAGATAGAAGATTTAACAATGAAAAACTGGAATTTCTAGGAGATGCAGTTGTAAATCTTATAACAACAGAATATATTTATGAACTTTATGAAAAAAAGACGGAAGGCGAACTTGCAAAACTAAAAAGCCAAATTATAAGTGAACCTGTATTTTCTACTATTGCAAGCGATATTGAACTAGGAGAATATTTGTATTTGAGCAATGGCGAAATTATGTCTGGCGGCAGAAATAGAAGGTCTATTTTAGGTGATGCCTTTGAGGCTTTGATTGGTGCGATTTTTAAAGATTCAGATTATTATACTGCGAAAAATGTGGCATTGAAATTACTGCTTGGAAAAATAAATAAACTTGAAGAAATAGAAGGAACTGGTGATTATAAAACGGTTTTACAGGAATTTGTTCAAGGAAAATATAGAAAAATGCCAGAATATAAGCTGCTTAATACAAAAGGTCCTGACCACGATAAAGTTTTTGAAATTTCTGTAAGCTGGAATGATAAAATTTACGGAGTAGGAATTGGGAAAAGTAAAAAGGAAGCTGAAAAACATGCGGCAAAAGAGGCGTTAGCAAAATTAAAAAAACAAAAGCAGTAAAAACAGGAGAACAATATGAAAAAAGTGGCGTTATATCCAGGGAGTTTTGATCCAATAACGAAGGGACATATTGATATTATAAAACGTTCTTCGCATTTATTTGATAAGTTAATAATAGGAATTTTTAAAAATTCTACAAAATCAAAAGCCTGGTTTTCAGATGAAGAAAAAGTTGAGATGATAGAAGAAATCTTGAAAAAAGAAGACATTAATGCTGAAATAAAAATTTTTAACGGATTGTTAGTTGATTTTATGTACGAAGAAAACGTAAATATTTTAATAAGAGGGCTTCGTGCTTTATCAGATTATGAATACGAGTTACAGTTTACGCTTACAAATAAAACACTTTCAAAAAGTGAATTTGAAACAGTGTTTTTAACAGCTTCAAGGGAATATCTGTACTTGAGTTCAAGTCTTGTGAAGGAAGTCGCATTAAATAAAGGTGATTTGAGTTTTTTTGTTACAGAAAATGTTAAAAAGTGTTTAATTAAAAAAGTTGAAGAATTACAAAAAGACTAAATAATTTTAAATGTATTGCTAGATTACTAAAATTCACAGTTAATAAAAAGGGAAAAAACATAATTTTGTTAAAAAAATTTGGTAATATGAATAAGAAATGATAAAAGAAGGACTTAAAATGGCTGTAAAAAAAACGAAGGCAAAATATATATGCTCAGAATGTGGTTATAGTTCATTAAAATGGCTTGGAAAATGTCCTAACTGCGATTCATGGGGAACTTTTGAAGAAGAGATTGATATAAAGAGTACTTTTAGAAATGTAGAATCGGGGGATGTTTCAATTAGTAAGATAACGGATATTGAAATTGAGAAGGAATTTCGGATGGTAACTCCATTTGAAGAATTTGACAGGGTTTTAGGAGGCGGACTTATAAAAGGGGAAGTTGTGCTTATTACAGGAAGCCCTGGGATCGGGAAATCAACTTTCTTGCTTCAGTTGTCACAGGAGTATACAAAAATTGGGAATGTATTTTATGTTTCTGGAGAGGAATCGCCTCGACAGATAAAACAGCGTGCAGAACGTGTTAATGTACAAAGTGAAAATTTGTATATTTTGAATGATACAAATATAGAAAAAATTGAAAGTGTAATTTTAAAAGATAAGCCTAAAGTCGTAGTAATTGACTCAATTCAGACACTTTATTCAGAAAATGTAAATTCTATCCCTGGAAGTGTAACACAAATTCGTGAAACAACTTTAAAAATCATTGAAATTGCTAAAAAGAATGAAATTGCGTTTTATATTGTAGGACACGTTACAAAAGATGGAAAACTGGCAGGACCAAAGTTATTAGAGCATATGGTTGATGCTGTACTGCAGATTGAAGGAGAAGAAAATAACTATTACAGAATTATCCGTTCAATAAAAAACCGTTACGGTTCTACAAATGAAATTTCGATTTTTGATATGAAGGAAAACGGAATTAGTGAAGTGAAAAATCCATCTGAATTTTTTATAAGTGATAGAGACGAGAAAAATGTTGGGAGCATTATTGTACCAATTTTTGAAGGAAGCCGTGTATTTTTATTTGAAGTACAATCGTTACTGGGAACACCAAATTTTGGGATGCCTAGGAGAACAGTTGAGGGGTATGATAAAAATCGTGTGGAAATATTGAGTGCGGTTTTATCTCGGTCATTAAAGGTGGATGTGAATTCTAAAGATATTTATATTAACATTCCAGGTGGAATTGACTTGAACGACAGAAGTTCTGATTTAGCTGTAGTTTTTTCGCTTTTATCTTCAATAAAAGGCATACCCGTAAGTCAAAAAATAGCTGCTATTGGAGAGCTTGGATTACGGGGCGAAGTGAGAAAAGTTTCATTTATCAAAAATAGGGTAAATGAACTGGAAAAACTGGGATTTGTGGGAGTGTATTTACCAAAGAGCCATCAGGCTGATTTTGAAAAAGAAAAAACAAAAATAAAGCTTAACTATATAAGCAATATAAGTGAACTTGTCGAGAGGATAAGATAAGCCAACAGAGAAAAATGGGCGAAAGGATAAGAAAATGTTAAAAAAGGTAGTGAACAAGAAGAAAATATTGGAGCACATATTTGAGAGGATAGCACCAGGAACGGCTTTGAGAGAAGCGGTAGATAAAATTCAGGAAGCAAAGTTAGGTGCATTAATTGTATTGGGAAATCCTAATGATTTGAAAGATGTAATGGGTGGTGGATTTGAGCTAAATACAGTATATTCACCACAAAAAGTTTATGAATTGTCCAAAATGGATGGTGGAATTATATTGTCAGAGGATATAAAAACAATTTATGGAGCAAATATCCAGTTACAGCCAAATTATTCCATAGAAACAGATGAAAGCGGAACAAGACATCAAGCGGCACACAGAATTGCTCAGCAAAAAGGAAATTTAGTTGTTGCAGTTTCTGAGAGAAGAAATAAAATAACAGTATATTATGGCAAGTTTAGATATTTATTAAATGAAATTGGAGATTTGTTGACAAAATCTTCACAGGCAATAACGGCTCTTGAGAAATATTCCCTTGCGATTGAGAAAAATCATGTTAATTTGTCTATCTTGGAATTTGACAATATGGTAACGCTTTATGATATTGTAGAGTGTGTAAGAATGTATGGATTGCTTTTTAGAATGTCGGAAGAATTAATTGAATACATGGCGGAGCTAGGAAGTGAAGGACGGCTTATAAAAATTCAGTATGAAGAAATAATGTTAAATAAAAACGAAAGTTTTGATGCTCTTATAAAGGATTATAAAATAAGTGAGGAAACAGCAGAAAAAATTGGTTTAAGAGTAAAATCCTTAACAAAAGAGGAATTACTGGATGATGAAAAAATCGTGTGCCTTCTTGGATTTGACACAAATATCATAAATCTTGATGAGAAGATAGAGCCACGTGGTTATGGACTTTTGAGCAATATAACCAAAATAAGCAAAAAGGACAGAGAGATTCTTGTAAAGGAATTTTCAAATGTTCAGTCAATTTTGATGTCAACAGCCTCAGATATTGCTAAAATAAAAGGAGTAAGTAAATATAAGGCTGAGCATATTAATAAATCATTAAAACGTATAAAAAATAGAGCAGTAATTGACAGGGAATAAAATATTAATTAAAATGAGAAAAATTTATAAAAATAGAAGATATTAAGAAAGTAGGTAAAAATGGAAGATAAAAGAGTGACTGTTGGAGGACAGGCTGTTGTAGAAGGGGTTATGATGAGAGGGCCTAAAGCTATTGCAACAGCTGTTCGTAAGCAGGATGGAAGTATTGTTTATAAAAAAATAACGCTTACCGAGAAAAATAATAAATGGTTAAAAGTACCTTTTGTGCGAGGAGTTATAGCACTTTATGATGCAATGGTCGTTGGGACGAAGGAGCTTATTTTTGCGTCAAATCAGGCTGGACTGGAAGAGGAGAAATTGACGGATAAACAGGTTGGGTTTACTGTTATGACATCGGTTTTATTGGGAATAGCGGTGTTTATGTGGTTACCATCTGCTGTTGGAGGCTTTTTCTTTAAAGACAATGTTTTAAAAGCCAATATTGTTGAGGCTGTTATAAAATTGATACTTTTCTTGGGATATATTTACGGAATTTCGTTTTTGAAGGATATACAGCGAGTTTTTGAATATCATGGAGCAGAACATAAAAGTATTATGAATTACGAAATGGAAAAGGAATTAACACCAAAAAATGCAAAAGAATGTACAAGATTTCATCCAAGATGTGGTACAAGCTTTCTTTTACTTGTAATGTTTATTAGTATTTTAGTATTTTCAACAGTTGACTTGTTTTTTAAAGTTCCAACTGGACATTTTACGATGCTTCTTTATAAGTTAGTGACAAGAATACTGTTTGTACCATTTGTTGCTGGACTTTCTTACGAAATACAGCGTTGGACAAGCTACCATCTGGATAATGTTTTTGCCAAAATGATTGCAATTCCTGGAATGTGGCTACAAAAAATAACTACAAGCGAGCCTGATGAAAGCCAATTGGAAGTGGCAATTGTAGCTTTGAATGTGGCGTTAGGGAATGAAGTTACGAATGCGACGGAAGTTTTTGAATAAAAAATAAAAATATATTGCACTCTTATAAGGGGGTGCTTTTTTTGTGTTTTAATTTTTTAAGATTTAACTTGATTTATTATCATGAAAAAAGAAAGTTTTATATTTTATATCATAAATTTTACATAATCTATTTATATCTTCCATTAGTAAATACCAGTATTCTTTTTTATTCTTTGTATAGATATCCTGATATAGCTGATTATACTCGGGAAAATTTTTTGAAATAAAATTTAAAATAATTTTTTTGTATCTTCCTCTTAGATTTAAATTTTCAAAATAAATAAAATCGACTGTATCTTTACAGGTAGCAATAATTTCTTCCAATTGTGTAAGCATCGAAAAGAAGCTTGAAAGAAACGTTTATGACTTGAAAATTCCAAATGAGGAACTGTTTGATTTTTTCAGAATCAGATTTTTGTATAGGACTTATCGGGGACATTACAGATTTTATGGACTTGGAGAGCATTTGATTAATGGAAATTATGAAAAATTTAGATTGGAAATAAGGGAACTTTTAAAAAATGCGATAAGTTTTAGAGACTTGAAGGAAGAAAATTCTTATCATCTGTTTGTAATTGGACTAGTTTCCATAATGTCAGAAAATTATTTTGTAAAATCAAATGTAGAAAGTGGAGATGGAATTCCTGATTTGGTATTGAAGCCAAAAAATAAAACTAAAAAAGCGTTTATATTTGAATTTAAGTATTCAAGAGCAAAAGATAGCAAAAATTTGAAAAGAACTGCAAAAAGTGCCTTGAAGCAAATAAATGACAGGAATTATTCTGAAGGGTTAAGATATGAAGGTTATAAAGAAATTGTGAAAATTGGTATGGGATTTAGGAAAAAGGATGTGGAGGTTGTAGTAGAGGAAGAATAATTTATTATTAAAAAGGGTATGCTGAGTGATACCCTTTTAACTTATATTCAAATCTATTTTTAGAAAATTAAATAAAATAGAAATTTGAAAAATAATCATAAATTTTAAGTTTATTTTATGATTGATTATAAAATCTCAAATTCCTTAGTATTTTTAACATCAAGAGTAACAGTTGCTTTTGTAAAAGATACTTCATATAATTCCATAAAGTTTTCTCCTTCATCAATATTCTTTTTTACTTCTGGTATTTTTTCTATAAATTTGTTTTTTAAATCTTGAACAGATTTTTGACTTTTTCTTATAATTCCTTTAGCTTTAATGTGTTTTAGACCATCTATAGGAATTGTTGTAAAAGCTACTTTGTTATTTTGTTCAAATTCTACTGTTTTTTGACTATTCTTTAGTGTTAAAAAATATAAAATTTTCTCATCTGAATTATAATAAAATCTTACAATTCTTACATTAGGCTGATTACTTGAGTCTGAAGAAGCTATTGCCATATCAGTAGTTTTTTCCATAATTTCTAAAAAGTTATTTGTTATATCCATAATTTCCTCCTTAAATTTATATTTTAAATTATACTTCAAAATAGTATCAAAATATGGTACTATTAAAATAAAAAAATTGGGAGAAAAATGAAAAAATCAGAACGGATTAATGATATGATGATGTATCTTAACAATAAAGAGACTTTTAATTTAAAAGATATTATGGAAAAATACAGTATTTCCAAAAATACGGCTTTAAGAGACATAAAATCTCTTGAGGAAATTGGGATGCCAATTTATTCTTTTAGCGGGAGAAATGGAAGGTATAAAATTTTAAAAAATAAACTGCTCTCTCCTGTCTTGTTCAATGTAAATGAAATATATGCGTTATACTTCACTATGCTTACGTTAAAAGGATACAAAACAACACCTTTTCATTTAGATATTGAAAAATTGAAAGAAAAATTTAAAAACTGTCTTCCGCAGAGACAAGTGGAGGAAATTAACAAAATGGAGACAATATTAAATTTTGAAGTTTCAAAGCATCAAAAGGAAAGTCCATTTTTAAAGAAAATTCTTGAAAATTCAATAGAAGAAAAAGTTTGTAAAATTTTGTATAAAGAAGAAAAGAAAGAGAAATATTATTTTGTTCAGTTTTTCAAAATATCATCTGTTTATGGACAGTGGCTTGCTTCGGGATATGATTTTGAGGATAAGGAAATTAAAAATTTTCAATGTGATAAAATTATCTACTTAGCAGAAGAGAATAAATTTCAATCAATATCTTTTGAAAAGTTTGTTAATTTAAATTCAGATATGTATAAAATTCATGATTGCAATATGATAAATTTTGAGCTTGAAATATAGTTTAAGTAAAGTATCATAGTTTTGTAATTATATACAGTAAAACAGCTTTAAAATTCAACTAAAAAGTTATGACTATTTTACTCAAATTTTAAATTTATATAATTTTAGTAGTTTAATTTAAAATAGATTTTAGGATATATTATAAAAATTTTAGAAATTATTTAAATTAATTGTGTAAAAAAATTTCATCAGTTGAGAAAAGAGATGAAATATGTTATTATTAAAGAACAAAAAATGTAAGAAATGGGGGAAATTATGGAACAGACAGTATTTTCCGTAAGTGATATAAATAGGGAAGTTAAAATGTTTTTGGAGGGAACAAATACTTTTAAGAACATTTTTATTGAAGGGGAACTTTCTAATATTACGTATTATCGTTCGGGACATTTGTATTTTACGTTAAAAGATGCAAATGCAAGTGTGAAATGTGCTATTTTTCGTTATAAATATAGAGGAGTGCCTGAGGATTTGAAGGAAGGGGATTTGGTAAAAATTCGGGGTAGCGTTACGCTTTATGAAGCAAATGGAAGTTATCAGATTGTAGCAGATTTTCTTGAAAAAAGTAATTCTCTAGGGCTGCTTTATGAGAAAATGGAAATGCTTAAAAAGTTGTACTTTGAAAAGGGATATTTTTCTGATGAAATAAAAAAACAATTACCGAAATTGCCTATAAATATTGGTGTTGTAACAGCTGATACAGGAGCAGCAATTAGGGATATTATAAATACAACGCATAAAAGATTTCCAAATGTGAATATTTACCTTTACCCAGCAAAGGTTCAGGGAGAAGGTGCAGCAAGGGAAGTTTCGGCAGGAATTGAGTTTTTTAATAGAATGAACGAAGAAAAGTACCTTGAAATAGATACGCTTATTGTTGGACGTGGTGGAGGAAGCATTGAGGATTTGTGGGCATTTAATGAGGAAGCTGTGATAGAAGCTATTTATAAATCTGAAATTCCCGTAATTTCGGCGGTAGGACATGAAATTGATAATCTTCTTTCAGACTTAGTCGCTGATAAACGGGCGGCTACACCAACTCAGGCGGCAGAAATCTTGATTCCTGAAAAAGAAAAATTGACAGATGAATTGGAAAGTAAAAAGAATCTTTTGAGCAAATTACTTTTAAATAAAGTTGCATTGATGAAAAAAGAGCTGGAATACAGAAAAAATAATTATTATATAAAGAATTTTGCAAATATTCTGGATAATAAAAAATTTGAATTGATGGAAAAAGAACAGAAATTATCAAGGGAACTTAGAAGAATTGTACAGAAATCAAGAGAACAGCTGGATTACCGAAAACAGAGATTTGATAGAATTAATTTACAAAAAATAATTTTAAGTGAAAAAGAAAATTTAAAGAAAAAATCAGCCGAACTTAACCAAATAATACTGGAATTTTTTGAAAATCGAAAAAAGGAACTCAAATATAAAAAAGCACAGCTTTCGAAATATTCAGTAAGTGATATTTTAAAACAAGGTTATACAATAACTCGAAAAAATGGGAAGATTGTTAAGAGAGGAATTGAGCTTAGCAAGGAAGATAAATTGGAGATAGAGTTTTCGGATGTTAAGAAGAAAGTGGTTGTTAAGTAATTATTATTAAAGAAAAATATTGATTTTTTTAACCTTTTGTATTAAAATATACAAAATGTATATTTTTTAAAAGGAGTGGTTTAAGATGGAATTTTATCTTTTAGAATTTAGATTAAATGGAATAAAAAACATTGAAAAAACGATTGAAATTAGTTTTTATAAGCAGGATATTCGCAATTTTAATAGGGAAAATTATAATGTTAAAGGAATTTTTGGAAGAAACGGAATTGGGAAAACTGCTGTTATAAAAGGAATTGAAATTTTAAGAAATATTGTATTAGATAGTGATTATTTAATTTTAAAAAGTGGTTTGTTAAATGAAATAATAAATAAAAAACTTAAAGAATGTTATTTATCTGCTGAGTTTTTAGTTGTTGATAAAAATAATAAAAAACATATTTTTGAACATTCAATAAATTTGAAAATAGAAAATGGGAAAATTATTATTACAAAAGAAATAATAAATAAAAAAAAGCTAGATAGAAAAGAGATATTAAAAACATTAATTATAGAAAATGGAAAGATAAACAAAGAGAAGTCAAATTATTTTAAAAATTTAGATGAAATAGAAAAGTTATCAATGAATTTATTAGAAAGAAAAAGTATAATAAGTTTGATTATTAATGATATTGCGAAAGATAGAGAAGATAAATTAGAATCTGAGAAATTTGAATTTGCATATTTGTATATGTTGTATTCCAAAATTAATATTTTTACTCATTTGGAAGACAGTTATTATAAAATGTTTTCTGTTAATATTGAAAATCAAAATTGGCTTTATAAAATAGATGTTGATTATGTAAATCAAGAAGCTAAAAAGAGAAATATCTTATCTAAAACAAAAGAAGAAATTGAAAATTTGAATAAAAGTCTAGAAAGAAAAGAAAGATTTTTGAAATTATTTAATCCTGAACTAAATAAAATAGAGTTTGAAAAGAAAGATTTTGATGAAAATTATTATGAAATTGAATATGTTTTCAACTACAAGGATTATAAGATAAATTTTGAATATGAAAGTATGGGAATGAAATCACTGTTTAGATTATTTGATGTTTTGGATACGATTAATAATGGTGGAATTGTATTTGTTGATGAAATAGATATGAGTATTCATGATTTATATTTGAATAGGTTAATTGAGTTTTTTGCTGAAAATGGGAAAGGACAGTTTACGTTTACGGCTCATAATACAAGTATTTTGGATACTTTAAAAAAATATAAAAATTCGATAGATTTTATAACTGAATATCAGGAAATAAAGCCTTGGATAAAAAATGGAAATTATTCTCCAAGAAAGCAGTATTTGGAGGGGATGTTACCAAATATGCCATATAATATTGAATATTATGATTTTTTTGAAATATTTAATACGTTTGAAGAGGAGAATTAAGGGGGAATTATGAAACTGTGGCTGTTTTTGGTTGAGGGAAATTCAGATAAAATATATGTTGATAAAATTATCAAGTATTATGTGAAATCTGAAAAGTTGAAAAAAGAAATTAAATTAGAATGGATTATTCTTGACGGGAAATATAATTATAATAAAAAAGATAAACAAATTAAGCAGAAAATAGATAAATTTAAAAATCAAAATAGAAATTCTGATTATGAGATTATCTATGTGATTGATTTGGATAAATATCGAGATGATAATAAAGATATAACATTTTTAATTGATATAAAGAAATTTGTTAAAAGAAATAAATATAAATTGATTAAAAATAATGAAAATATTGAAATGATTTTAAAAATCGATAATGAAACTAAAAATAAAAAAGAAAAGGTAAAAATTGCTGAAAAATTTATAATGAAAGAATCAATTGAAAAATATTTAAGCATTGAAGAACCTGAAAATGTAAGTATTGGAAGTAATATTTTTAAAATATTGGATATTTTAGAAAGTGGGGTATGAAGAATGTCTAAAAGAGATAATTATTTATCATGGGATGAATATTTTATGGGAATAGCGTTTTTGTCAGGAATGAGAAGTAAGGATCCGTCTACACAGGTTGGGGCTTGTATTATTGATGAAGATAAAAAAATAATAGGAATTGGATATAACGGGTTTCCTATGGGAAGTTCGGATGACAGTATGCCTTGGGATAAGGACGGGGAGTTTTTGGATACGAAATATCCTTATGTTGTGCATGCTGAACTGAACGCTATCCTTAACAGTATAAAATCATTGAAGAACTGTACTATTTATGTGACACATTTTCCGTGCAATGAGTGTGCAAAAGCAATCGTACAGTCAGGAATAAAAAAGGTAATATATTTTTCTGATAAACACAAGTCGCTTGATTCTACAAAGGCTTCAAGAAGGATTTTTGAAAATGCACAGGTAGAAACGATACATCTTGAAATTGAGAAAGAAGTGATAAATATCCAGTTTAAAGATTAAATATAATTTAATAAAATTTATGAAAAAGTATTGTTATTTTTAGTTGAGAAAAAAGTAATATTAGTATATAATGTATTTAAACTTTTGAAAATTTAAAAGAGGTGAGACTAATGGAAGCAACAACAATTAAAAAAGTGGTAGCAATGGGAATCGGTGCAGCGATTTATATTGTATTATCAAGATTTGTAGCAATTCCGACACCAATTCCTAATACGACATTACAAGTAACTTTTGCTTTTGTGGCGTTGATGGCATTTATATATGGCCCTGCAGTTGGGCTAGGAATTGGATTTATTGGGCATACGCTTAATGATATTTCAGGATATGGAAGTGTGTGGTTCAGCTGGGTTGCAGCAGCAGCATTTTTTGGGCTGGCAACTGGATTTTTAGGAAAAATTGTTAAAATTGAGAATTTCAATGGAGCAAAAATTGTAAAATTTATAGTGGGAGAAGTAATTATAAGTTTGATAAGCTGGGTAGCTCTAGCTCCAATTATTGATATTGCAATATATAAGGAACCACAGGCGAAAGCATTTGCGCAAGGAGTTACAGCGGCACTTGGAAATATGTTAGTTGTAGCGATTTTAGGTACAATTTTAATATTTGCATTTTCAAAAACAATAGTAAGCAAAGGAAGCTTAAAACAGGAATAATTTAAATAACCCGCATTTTTCAAGTAGCTTTGATGGCTATGAGAAGATTAGGCGGGTATTTTGTTTAACCTTTATAAAATAAAAATTTACAATTTAGATTACTGAATAAATTTAAATAAAAATATATTCCTAACTTGAAGGGAGGAGAATTTGGAAGAAAATAGAAAAATTGCTGTAAATTTTGAAAATTTTACATTTAAGTATGAAAGTCAGTCGGAACCTACATTACATAATATAAATTTGAAAATTTACGAAGGGGAGAAAGTCGTTATAATAGGACCGTCAGGCTCGGGAAAAAGCACTTTGGGACATTGTATAAATGGACTTGTTCCTTATTTTTACAAGGGGGAAATAACAGGAAAGTTTGAGATTTATGGAAAAAAGTGTAAGGAAGTATTTGAACATTCTAAATATGTGGGAACTGTTCTTCAGGATTCGGATGCGCAGTTTGTGGGGCTTACTGTTGCGGAAGATATAGCGTTTGCTCTGGAAAATGATGAAGTAAAGACACAGATTATGAAAGAGAAGGTAAAAGAAATTGCAAAATTTGTAAAAATTGAAACATTGCTTGACTTGAAGCCGCATGATTTATCTGGCGGACAGAAGCAGAAAGTATCACTTGCTGGAATAATGGTGGACGATACCAATATTGTTCTTTACGATGAACCACTTGCAAATCTTGACCCTTTGAGCGGAAAATATGCTATCGAACTGATAGATGAACTTCATAATAATAAAAAACTAACTACAATAATTATAGAGCATAGGCTTGAAGATGTGCTGCACAGGGGAATTGACAGGATTATTGTTGTGAATGAGGGCAGAATTGTTGCTGATGATACGCCAGACAATATTTTAACTGGAAATTTATTAAGCAAGATAAACATAAGAGAGCCTTTGTATATTTCCTTGCTAAAATACAGTAATGCCAATCTTGAGAAATATAGCAGTATTTCTAATATTGAAAAGATTGACTTTTCTGAATCAAAAGATGGCATTTTAAACTGGATAAAATATAATTCTCCGAAAGCAAGGGAAAAATCTGAAGAAACATTATTAAAACTTGAAAATATCTCATTTTCATACAATAAGAAAAGAAAAATATTAAAAAACATAGATATAGATGTAAAAAAAGGTGAAATGATAAGCATAGTTGGTTCAAATGGAGCTGGAAAATCTACGCTGTCAAAGGTTATTGCAGGATTTGAAAAGCAAGATGAAGGAAAGATTTACTATAAAAATTTAGATATAAGTGAAGAAAATATAACAAAAAGGGCTGAAAAAATAGGTTTTGTACTGCAAAATCCGAATGCAATGATTTCAAAAGTTACAGTTTTTGATGAAGTAGCATTAGGTCTAAAAACTAGAGGAGTTTCAGAAGATGAAATAGAAAAAAGAGTTATTGAAATTCTGGAAATATGTAAATTAAAGCCATTTAGAAAATGGCCTATAAAAGCACTTAGTTATGGACAGAAAAAAAGGGTTACAATAGCATCTGTCCTTGTATTACAGCCTGAGATGATAATAGTGGATGAGCCGACAGCAGGGCAAGATTTATTTCATTACAGGGAAATAATGGAATTTTTGAAACAGCTGAATGAATTTGGGATTACAATTTTATTTATAACGCATGATATGCATTTAATGTTAGAGTATACTGACAAAGCATACGTTTTTAATGAAGGTAAAATTATAAAATCAGGAAATCCAGCACAGATTTTGGTAGATAGAAATGTGTTGGAGCAGGCAAATTTGAAGGAAACTTCACTTCACTATGTGGCGGAAAAGGCTGGGATAAATTCCGAAGAGCTTATAAGAACATTTGTGCATTATGAAAAAGAGCAGAAAAAGGCGGGTGATTAGATGGCAGGTACATTTTTACTGGAATATATCGAAAAGGATTCTGTGATTCATAGACTAAATGGAGCGGCAAAGCTGATTTGTTTCATATTGTGGACTGTTGCAATTATGTTTACTTACGATACGAGGCTTCTTTTAATTTTGACATTTTTAGGATTTGTACTTTTCAGAATTTCCAAAATAAAGTTTAATGAAATAAAAATTGTATTTTATCTAATTACTATTTTTCTTGTATTAAATTTAATTATGATTTTTTTATTTTCTCCGCTTGAAGGAACAAAAATTTATGGAACAAGGCATGATATTTTGAAAATTTTTGGAAATTGTGTGATAACGAAGGAACAGCTGTTTTATGAGTTTAATATATTTGTCAAGTATTTTTCGGTTATTCCTGTCGCTTTGCTGTTTATAATTACAACAAATCCAAGCGAGTTTGCGTCTTCATTAAACAGGATAGGTGTGCCGTATAAATTTTCTTATGCAGTTTCGATTGCACTAAGATATATTCCAACTGTGCAAGAGGACTTTGTTACAATTAGCAAGGCACAGCAGGCAAAAGGAATAGATATTTCCAAAAATGTAAAATTAATAACAAGAATAAAAAATATATCCTATACATTAATGCCGTTAATATTTTCAAGCATTGAAAAAATAGATATTATAAGCAATGCAATGATTTTAAGAGGATTTGGAAAAAGAAAAAAGAGAACGTGGTATCAGTCAAGAAAAATGAAAATGCCAGATGTTATAGCAATCTTTGTAACAGCAATATTCGTAATTGCTTCAATTGTACTTATAAAAATAAATGGTGGAAGATTCTATAATCCTTTTGTGAATTAGAAAAATTTGACTGTGAAATAAGATTTGAATTTTTAATGAGAGGAATGATGGGAAAATGGTTAATATCGGAAATGACTGGGATGAAATTTTTAAAAAAGAAAAAGAATTTGAAAAAGATTACTATTTGGATTTGAGAAAATTTTTAGTGAAAGAATATAAGACAAAAACAATTTATCCTGATAAAAATGAGATTTTTTCTGCATTTAAGCTAACTAGTTATAAGGACTGCAAAGTTGTAATTCTAGGACAAGATCCGTATCATGGCGAAAATCAGGCACATGGACTGGCATTTTCTGTAAAGCAGGGAGTTGCCTTGCCACCTTCCCTAAAAAATATTTATAAAGAAATTGAAAATGAATTTGGGTATAAAATGAGTAAAAATGGATTTCTTGAAAAATGGGCAAAACAGGGAGTTCTACTTTTAAATACAGCACTTACTGTAGTTGCTGGAAATGCCAACTCACATTCAAAAATAGGCTGGGAAATTTTTACAGATAATGTAATAGAATATTTAAATGAACGTGAAGAGCCAATAATTTTTATACTTTGGGGAAATAACGCCAAAAGCAAGAAAGCCTTTATTGATACAAATAGACATTATATTCTGGAAAGTGTTCATCCAAGCCCATTATCTGCAAGCCGTGGATTTTTTGGCTGTGGACACTTTAAGAAAGCTAATGATATTTTGAAAGAGCTAGGGAAAGAGGAAATTGACTGGCAAATATAAAAATAAAAAAATTATAAAAATTGAGTAATATTGCTATCTAGAGGTCAAGTTCTCTTGTCCAAAAATAGAAAGTTACTGTATTAACAAAATTCCAAAGAAATTTTTTAAATGATTATTTAAATTTTACGAAAGGGAGGAGTTTTTGTGAATTTTAGAAAATCAACTTTTGATGATGTGGACAGAATTTTAGAAATCATCGAAAAAGCAAAAATCGAATTAAGGAAACTTGGCTTAGATCAATGGCAAAATGGATATCCAGATAGAGAAGTTATTGAAAATGATATAAAATTGGGAATTAGTTATATTTTAGAAAAAATTTCCGAAAAAAATGATAAATCCGAAAATCAGATTTCTAAAAAAATTGTCGGAACTATTGTATTGTCGCCTAAAAAGGAAGAACCATATTCTAAAATTGAAGGAAAATGGATAACAAATGATGATTATATTGTAATTCACAGGCTGGCAGTTGATTCTGAAATAAAGAATAAAGGGATTGCAACAAAGATATTAGAATTTTCGGAAAAAGAGTGTATAAAAAACAAAATACTCAGTATAAAAGCAGATACACATGAAAACAATGAACCAATGAAGAGATTTCTTGAAAAGAACGGATTCAGCTACTGCGGTGTGATTTATTTGGATAGAGAGCCTGATGTTGGAGAAAAGAGGATTGCTTATGAGAAAATAATAAAAATACCACATAAATTATTTTAAATATTTTTTTTTAAACCTTCAAATAAAACATTTTTTATATTTTGATTAATTTTAACGTAAGGGCATCAGACGCCATGCCCTTACAACCCTGCTTTACACAAAACTTTCTTATAAAAGAAAAATAGAACTCACTTTTGAATACTGGTTATTTTAATATAAATAATGAAATACAATTTAAAATTTATTTCAAAAGCTCAAACAGCTATTTTTCTTTTAACGAAATTTTGTTTGTTTTTATATTTTTATTCAATCTATGATTTTAATAAATTGACGGAGCTTTTATTTGTTCAACTACGACTGTTTGACGACTGGAAGGAGGAGTTTCGGAGTTGGGCAAATAAAAGTCGTAGTCTAGCCATAGGTGCAGGATTTGCGGCAATGAGCAATCCTGCGAAAAAAATAATAAAAATAGTAAAACTGTTATTAAATAAACTAACATTTAAGATATAAACTGTGCTGAGAACAAGAAATTTAAATTCCTTGCTAAACAGTATGAAATGGAGTGTTTTTTTGAAATAAAAAGATATTAAAAGAGATAAAAAAATAAATATTAATAAAAACAACTTATAACATAAGAAGTATAAAAAATCATTAATTTACATAATAAAAAATAAAAATTAAATATTTATAAGATTAGAAGAGCATCAAAAGTTTAGATGGTAAAATAGTAAAAAAAGAAATGGAGTGTGATAGTGTTATGAGATTTGAAACAAAAACGATACATGGGATAAGAAAAGGAAAAAAGAGAGAACTTTGGGGAACAAATGTTAATTTTGCTTCAACTTTTCCTGTGGCAGAATTTGGAGTAACGCAGGAATTTGAATATTCAAGAGTTTCGGCTCCTACGAGAAATGAGCTTGAAGAAATACTTGCGGCATTGGAAAATGGTAAATATGGATATGCCTTTTCATCGGGAATGGCGACTACAACGTCTGTATTTACAATGTTTAAAGCTGGAGATCATATTATTTTAGGTCAGGATATTTATGGTGGAACTTATAGGATTGTTCATGATATTTATTCAAAATTTGGATTGGAATACACTTTTGTCGATACAACTGATTTGGATAATATTAGGAATGCTATTAAAGAAAATACAAAGGCTATTTTTATTGAAACTCCGTCAAATCCATTGCTTGATGTTACAGATATGAGAGGAGTTGTAGAGATTGCAAAAGAGCATAACTTGATAACAATTGCAGACAATACTTTTATGACTCCGTATCTACAGAAACCGCTTGATTTTGGGATTGATATTGTAATTCATAGTGCAACTAAATTTTTATCTGGGCATCATGATTTGCTGGCTGGAGTTGCGATTACAAATGATGAGGGGCTTGCGGAAAAAATTAAATTTTCACAAGTTGCGGCTGGAGCCTTAGTTTCTCCATTTGACAGCTGGCTTTTGATGAGAAGTCTGAAAACATTGAAACTTAGAGTGGAAGCGGCACAAACGAATACGGAAAAGCTAATAGAATTTTTTCAAAGCCATGATGCAGTTGATAAAATTTACTATCCGACTTTGGATACAAATAAAGGTAAAAAAATTCATGAAAGTCAGGCAACAGGTGGAGGTTCAGTGTTCTCATTTACTTTAAAGGACGATTCAAAAGTAAAAACATTTTTTGAAAGTCTGAATGTGGCGCTATTTGCAGCGAGTCTTGGTGGGGCAGAAACTTTGGTAACTCATCCAAGTACGATTACGCACGCCGAAATGCCTGATGAAGAAAAAGCGGCCAGAGGATTTACAAACTCATTGATAAGAATTGCAGTTGGATTTGAGAATATTGATGATTTGATTGAAGATTTTAAACAGGCATTGGAAAAATAAAGAATAAAGGAAAAAATAGATGGCAACAAAAAGAAGAAGAAAAACTGGAAGAAGTTCAAAAGTTGGAAATGAAAAATTAATTGCTGCGATAATTACTGTATTATTAGCAATATTTGGATTTGCATACAATGGAGTTAATTCAAAATCGAGTAAAAAAAGAGCAAAAACAACCAATTCCAAAAAAAGTACAGCTGCAAAAAGTACAAAAAATAATTCTTCAAATGCTAAAGTTGTGCAAAATCCGACTATTCTGAAAGGTTATCAGGCTGTAAAAGTCAGCGATGGAGATACTATGAATGTTCAGAAAGTGGAAAATGGAAAATTTACTGGAGAAGTTATAAAAATCAGGATGTTTGGAATTGATGCTCCTGAAAAGACGCAGGATTATGGTAATGAAAGCAAGCAGGAGCTGGAAAAGCTGGTGAGCGGAAAGACACTTGAAATTGAGGAGAAAAACAGGGATAGATATGGCAGAACAGTGGCTGTAGTCTATGCTGACGGAAAAAATGTAAATGAGGAAATGGTAAAGGCTGGGAATGCGTGGTGGTATCAGGAATACGATAAAAATGATACTAGAATGCAGGCTTATCAGGAAAATGCCAAAAAGAATAAACTTGGACTGTTTGGGAAAAGAGGATATATAGAGCCGTGGAATTACAGAAGAGAGAAAAAATCATCAGCAACGGGCAGAACTAAAGGTAAATAATGAGTTTAAGTAATTTTGTTAAATGAATAAAAAGAAGTGAAATAAAGAAAAGGATGATAAAATGTTTATAGATGAAAGTGTAATTACAGTAATTTCTGGAAATGGAGGAGATGGAGCGGCTACATTTAGACGTGAAAAATTTGTACAGTTTGGAGGGCCTGACGGTGGAGATGGCGGAAAAGGCGGAGATATTGTCTTTATCGCTGATCCAAATATCAACACTCTTGTGGATTTTAAGAGCAGTAAAAAATTTAAGGCACAAGACGGGACAAAAGGGTCTGCTGCACGTTCTACTGGAAAATCAGGGGAAGACTTGATTATAAAAGTTCCAGTTGGAACAATGATTAGAGATTTTGAAACAAATAAGCTGCTGCTTGATTTGGATAATCCAAATGAAAAAGTAATATTTTTAAAAGGTGGAGATGGTGGACGTGGAAACATTCATTTCAAATCATCAGTAAAAAAAGCTCCAAGAATTGCAGAAAGTGGGCGTGAAGGTGTAGAGTTAAAAATAAAACTGGAATTAAAACTGCTTGCTGATGTGGCTCTCGTGGGTTATCCAAGCGTAGGAAAATCAAGTTTTATTAATAAAGTGTCAGCTGCCAAATCAAAAGTTGCAAGTTACCATTTTACAACATTAAAGCCTAAATTGGGAGTTGTCAGAATGGGAGATGAGGAAAGTTTTGTGGTGGCGGATGTGCCAGGACTTATTGAAGGCGCTCACGAAGGAGTGGGACTTGGAGATAGGTTTTTAAAGCATATTGAAAGATGTAAGCTGATTATTCATATTGTGGATATTTCAGGCCTTGATGGACGTGACCCTAAGGAAGATTTTGTAAAAATAAATCACGAATTAAAAAATTACAGCGAAAAGTTATCTCAAAAGAGGCAGATTGTAGTAGCAAATAAAATTGATATGCTCTATGAAGATAAAAAATACGATGAATTTGAAAAATTTGTGAAGGAAAATGGGGCAGAATACGTATATCCAGTTTCTGTAATCGCAAATGACGGATTAAAACCAGTTTTATCAAAGGCGTGGGAATTAATTCAAGAAATACCTAGAGAAGAGTTAGAAGAAGTTTATTCGGTTGAGGAACTAATTCAGGAAAATAACAGGAAAGAAGACTGGATTATTAAGAAAACAGCAGATAATGTATTTGAAATTGATGGACGTATTGTTGATGATGTGCTGAGAAAATATGTATTTATAGGAGAAGAGGGAATAATAAATTTTCTTCAGAAAATGAGAAGTCTTGGAATGGAGACAGAGCTTGAAAAGGCTGGGGTTGAAGAAGGAGATATTATAATTATTGCTGGTTATGAATTTGAATATGTGATTTAGTAATAAATTTTTATAAAAATATTTACAAAGAAAGAAAAATGTGGTTTACTTATAATGAGGGAGGATAAAAAATTAGAAAATGCAAAAAAAATTAAAAGGGATTGTTATTGCAGGTGCGACGGGAGTGGGGAAAACAGATTTGTCAATAAAACTTGCAAAACAATTAAATGCAGTGATTATATCGGCAGATGCATCTCAAGTTTATAAGGAACTGAATATTGGAACAGCAAAGATAACTCATGAAGAAATGCAGGGAATACCACATTATATGATTGACCTTGTAAACCCTGATGAAGATTATTCTGTGGGAGATTTTGAAAGAGCTGTAAATGCTATTTTGAATGAAAATTATCAAAATACTGAAAAAAATGTTATTATTGCAGGTGGAACAGGACTTTATATAAAATCAATTACAGATGGATTTGCACAGTTGCCGTCAAAAGATGAAAAAATTAGAGCTGATTTAGAAAGCAGGAATATAGAAGAATTACAGGAGATGCTAAAAAGGCTCGATAAAAAGTCTTATGATGAGATTGACTTATCCAACAAATTACGATTAGTCAGGGCTATTGAAGTTTGTCTTTTGACTGGTGGGAAATTTAGTGAATTGCGTGTTCAAAATGTCAAGAATAATAACTATGAATTTCTTAAAATCTTTCTTACACGGGATAGAGAAGAACTTTATGAGCGTATTAACAAGCGAGTGGACATTATGATTTCAAAGGGGCTTATTGAAGAAGCACACAAAATATATACGAAATATAACAAAAGTTGTTTCAAAATATCGTCGATAGGTTATAAGGAATTATTTTGCTATTTTGATAAGAAAATAACGTTAGAGGAAGCGATTGAAGAAATAAAAAAAGAAAGCCGAAGATATGCAAAAAGACAAATGACATGGTTCAAAAAAGAAAAAAACTACATTACTTATAATTTGTCAGAATTATCTGAAAATGAAGTAATAAAAGACATTTTTGAAAAATGGAAAAAATTTTAGAAAGGAGATTACAGGCTGTGTCCTGTATAAAATCATGAAGATATTAGAATATTTGACACCAGAAAGAGTAAAATTACATTTGACTGGGGAAACTAAAAAGGAAATTATTAAGGAAATGGCACAATTATTTGTGGAAAGTGGAGTGCTTGATTCAGAAGATCTGGAAGAATTTGTAAAAGAAATAAATGAAAGGGAAAAATTGACACCTACAGGAATGCAGGATGGAATAGCAATTCCGCACGCAAGAACACCGTTTGTAAAAAAACTTTCCCTTGCCTTAGGAATCTCTAATAAAGGTGTGGATTTTGAAAGTATGGATGGAGAACCTTCAAAATTAATTTTTATGATTGCAGCTCCAGAAGAAACAAAAAAAGAACATTTAGATTTGTTAGCTGAAATTTCAAAACTAACATATGAAGAAGAATTAATTGAGCAAATGGAAAATGTAGAAACAATAGAAGAAATTTTTGAAAAATTAAAAAATATTTAAAAATAATATTAATAAAGTATGTATATTTACTGATTTTATTTGAGATTCTAAAATTAAAAAAAAATATTTTTGTATTTTATTTGAAAAATTAATTGTATTTTTTTATATAATTTGGTATAATATTAAATAAGTGATGATAGGTAAGTGATTTAACAGTGATTTCATATTCATTTATTGTTATGAAATTAAATAATTAGGAGGAAAATCGAATGAAAAAGACAATATTCTTTTTAGTTGGAATAATGATGGTTTCGTCAATAGGTTTCTCTGCTGAAAAAAAGACATTAGAAAGCAGCTTAAATTCAATTGAAAGTCAATTCAATGAATTAATGAAAAAAGAAGAAGCACAAAAAGAAAGCTATAGACAACAAAAAGCACAATTAGAAGCTGAAGTTGAAGATTTAAAATCTAAACAAGCTAATAGAGAAAAATTATTAGAAAAATTAAGAGTGGATTCAGAAGTTAGATGGCACAGAGACAAATATAAAAAAATACTGAATAATTCCGAAACTCTTTATAAAAATATAAACAAATCAATTGCAGCAAAAGAACAAAAAATTGCAGAATTGGATACATTATTATCAGTAATGAATTAATTGAAAGGAATGGTAATTAAAAGATGAAAGCAAAAAAATTATTATTGTGTGGAATAGTAGCAGTATTATCTGTGCCTATGATGGCAGCTTCTCCACAAGAAATATTAAAGCAAGCTAGAGATGATTACTACAAAAGTATAAAAGCACCTAAAGAACCAAAAATGACAACTGAAAAATTAGTTACAATTGATGAAGATGGTGTTGTAGAAGAAAAAGAAGTAGTTAAAAGAAAATCTCCAATTGAAAAATTAGAATACAACGCAGCTAAAGCAGCAGATAGAGTAGACTTTTACGAAAGAGTAGTAAGAAGTGTACAAAGAGAAGAAAAAGAACTAGGAGAATTTGATAGCGTTCTTGGAAGAGATGGCGTAAAAAATGCTCCAAAAAAATCTAGAAGAACAACTAAATAAGAATTAAAAAATTAAAAATTTAGTTATTTTGAAGGACAATATTTTTAATATAAATATTATTCAGGAAAGGAAAATCAATGAAAAAAATATTAGGATTAGTAGCTGTAATGGTGTTAGCGATGAGTCAATTATCATTTTCAGCTCCAACAAATACTGATGCCGCTGTGCAAAGATTAGTTAAAGTAGCTAAACAAAGACAAGCACAACAAGCTAAACAAGCAGCAAAAGGTGTTGTGGAAGAAGAAGTTGTTGTTGTTCCAGTTGAAGAAGTAGTTGAAACAACTTCAGGTGTTAGCCAAGATGCACGTCAAAAAGCAGAAGCAGCAAGAGCACAAGCTGAAGCAAGAGCAGCAAAAGCTAAAGAAGCAGCTCAAAGAAGAGCAGAAACAAGAAACTTAAGAGCTCAAAGAAAAAATATGTCTGAAAGTAAAATGATGGATGTAGAAATTCAAAGAATTAGAAAAAGAGTAGATCAAATCAACAGTAACATTGAAAAATTCCATAAAACAAATGAAATGTTAGATCAAATGGAACAAAGATTAGATGCTATTCAAAATAGAATGAACTAAGAGTTAAAATCAAGAGAGAAAATAAAAAATAAATTGGATGTTTAGAAAGGAAATGAAAAATATGAAAAAGTTAGCATTATTATTCGTAGGATTAGGAGCTTTGTCTTGTACAAACGCAAAATTAGTAGATTACAACACAACTAGATTGAATCATATTGAAGATTATTTAAAAGAAAACAAACCAAATCCAGGTAGCCAAAAATATAGATCATTAGAAAGAGAGGCTGAAACATGGTTAGACGAACAACAACAACAATAATTGCATTAGGGTTGTTAGTTGCTTCACCATTGATGGCAAGAAGGCTGACAACTACTCAAATGAGAGAAAATACAATTAGAATTAATGCTCTTGAGTTAGAAGAGCCAGCTCCAGAACCAATCCCAGAACCAGTACCAGAACCAGCTCCAGAACCACAAACTTGGGTATTTGATTCAGGAAGATTAAACTTTGACTTCGATAAGTCAGTAGTAAAACCACAATACTTTGAATTATTGAGAAACGTTAAAGACTATGCTGAACAAAATGACTTCAGATTAACAATTATAGGACATACAGATTCTAAAGGTACTGACGCTTATAATATGGCTTTAGGTATGAGAAGGGCAATAGCAGTTAGAGATAAATTGATAGAATTTGGATTAGATCCTGCAAGAGTCTTAAGTGTAGAATCAAGAGGAGAATCTGAACCAATCGCTCCAAATGATACTGAACAAGGAAGATTTGAAAACAGAAGAATTGAGTTCAAAGCTACAAAATAGTAAATATTAAATGGGAAGTATTTTATAAATTGTCTAGTTATTTCTTTATTGAAACAATTAGACAATTTTTTTGTAAAAAATTTTAGAATTATAGTGAAATAAAATTTATTTTAGTGTATAATATACCAAAATACTTTTAAAATTGAACTAATAATACTAAGCTCTATTTAAAAATAAAAATAATATTTTATTTATTTTGTGACAAGGAGTCTTGGCACTTGCGTAGTAGAAATGATAGTAAATATATTATTTTAATTGGGAATAGTATAAAATTAGAGAAAGAGGTGTAAAAATTATGTGGTTTACAAAATCACAAAATGATGTGTTAAAGGAGCTGAATGTTGATCCTAAAGTTGGTTTGACAACTGATGAGGTTAATGCTAGGCTTCAAAAATATGGACAAAATAAATTGAAAGGAAAACCTAAAAAGACATTATTACAGCTATTTATTGCACAGCTTCAGGATATGTTAATTTATGTATTAATTGCTGCGGCTGTAATAAACTTGATTGTGGATATTAAACATGGCTGGACGGATGCTTTGATTATAATGGCAGTAGTACTTATAAATGCGGTAGTTGGAGTGGTTCAGGAATCTAAAGCTGAAAAGGCACTTGAGGCACTACAGCAAATGACAACTCCTAAGAGCCTAGTTCGTAGGAATGGAGAAGTTATAGAGGTTAATTCGGAAGATTTAGTTCCAGGAGATATTTTGGTAATTGATGCAGGGAGATATATTCCAGCTGATGTAAGACTTATAGAAAGTGCCAATTTACAAATTGAAGAGTCAGCACTTACAGGAGAATCTGTACCGAGTGAGAAAAATGCTGATTTTATTACAAAAGATGAAAAAATTCCTGTTGGAGATAAGGAGAATATGGCATTTATGTCAACTATGGCTACTTATGGACGTGGCGAAGGTGTCATAGTTGCAACAGGAATGGAAACTGAAATTGGTAAAATTGCGAAAATACTTGATGAAGATGAAAGTACATTGACTCCGCTTCAAATAAAATTAGATGAATTGGGTAAAACACTTGGTTATATTGCAATGGGAATTTGTGCTGTGATATTTATTGTAGGGATTATTCAGAAACGTCCTATTTTGGGAATGTTTATGACTTCAATAAGTTTGGCAGTTGCTGCGATTCCTGAAGGACTTGTTGCAATTGTTGCAATTGTGCTTGCAATGGGTGTAAATAAAATGTCAAAGAAAAATGCGATTGTAAGAAAATTGCCTGCAGTTGAAACATTGGGAGCAGTAAATATAATCTGTTCTGATAAAACAGGAACACTGACGCAAAATAAAATGACAGTTGTAAAAACTTATACACTTGATAATTTGAGAGATATACCGTCAGAAGGCAGAGATTTTGTGGCAAATAAGGATGAAACTGAGTTAATCCGTTCGTTTGTTCTTTGTTCAGACGCTTCAATTGACAGCGGACAGGATATCGGAGATCCGACAGAAGTGGCACTGGTTGTACTGGGAGACAGGTTTAATCTTGAAAAAAATACTTTGAATGCAGAGTATAAAAGAGTTAGTGAAAATCCATTTGATTCAGACAGAAAATTAATGTCAACATTAAATGAAGAAGGAAGTGGAAAGTATAGAGTTCATACAAAAGGTGCTATTGACAATATTCTAGTAAGAGCAGATAAAATTTTAGTAGATGGAAAAATTGTTGCATTGACTGAGGAAATGAAAGAAAAAATATTAAAAGTTGCAACAGAAATGTCTGATGATGCACTTCGTGTGCTTGGAGTAGCTTTTAAAGATGTAGATGATGTAATTGCTCCTGAAGAAATGGAAAAAGAACTGGTTGTAGTTGGAATTGTTGGAATGATTGATCCGCCAAGAACAGAAGTTAAAGATTCAATAATGGAAGCAAAAAGTGCTGGAATTACTCCAATTATGATTACAGGAGATCACAAGAATACGGCAGTTGCTATTGCAAAAGAATTAGGAATTGCAACAGATATAAGCCAAAGTTTGACTGGTGCTGAGATTGATGAAATTTCAGATAAGGAATTTTCTAAAAATATTGGTAAATATAAAGTTTTTGCAAGGGTTTCTCCTGAACATAAGGTAAAAATTGTAAGAGCATTTAAGGAAAAAGGTAATATCGTTTCAATGACAGGAGATGGAGTAAATGATGCACCGTCGCTTAAATTTGCCGATATTGGTGTTGCTATGGGAATTACAGGAACTGATGTTTCCAAAGGTGCAAGTGATATGATTTTAACAGATGATAATTTTACTACAATTGTTCATGCAATTGAAGAAGGAAGAAACATTTATAACAATATCAAAAAAACGATAATTTTCTTGCTTTCATGTAATTTGGGAGAAATAATCTGTATTTTTCTTTCAACATTGCTAAATTGGGATTTGCCACTTGTTGCAACACAATTATTATGGGTAAACTTAGTTACTGATACTTTACCAGCGTTAGCACTTGGAATTGATCCAGGGGATAAGGATGTAATGAAACGTCAGCCAAGAAATCCTAAGGAAAGTTTCTTTTCTGAAGGTGCAGGAATGCGAGCAGTAATTGGTGGGACATTAATTGGTCTATTGACATTAATTGCATTTTATATCGGAATTAACGAAACTGGAATGATTGGGAACTTAGGGCAGTTAGAAGCAATGGCAAAAGCTGGAGATGCAGCTGCAAAACATGCCTTGACACAAGGTAGAACAATGGCATTTATCGTGCTTACGGTATCACAATTATTCTATTCGTTGACAATGAGAAACAGCCAAAAAACAATATTTGAAATTGGAATTTTCAAAAATAAATATTTAATTTATTCGATTATAATCGGAATTGCATTGCAAATAGGATTAACTTCATTTGCACCAATTGCAAAAATATTTAAAGTAACAAACATTTCATTTGGAAATTGGGATGTAGTGCTAATATTTGCATTAATACCGTTTGCTGTAAATGAAATTATAAAATTAATTTCAAGAAAAAAAGCCAATTAAAAATCCATATAAACTTAACTTTTAATTTTTATAAAGTCTTGACAAATACTGAAAATGTGGTAACATATAGTAAATGATGTAATAAAAAGTTTGGAGGAGATATAATGTCAAAAAAAGAATTTGTAGATGCTTATGCAAAAGCAACTGGAGAAACTAAGAAAAGAGCTGAAGAGTTAGTAAATGCTTTTTTAGGAACAGCAGAAGAATTCTTAGTAAAAGGTGAAAGTATCCAATTTGTAGGTTGGGGAACTTTTGAAGTAAAAGAAAGAGCTGCTAGAGAAGGAAGAAATCCATCAACTGGAAAACCAATCAAAATAAAAGCTAAAAAAGTTGTAAAATTCAAAGTTGGGAAAAAATTAGCTGATAAAGTTGCTGACGCTAAATAATAAAATATTCTATTTTTAATAAATTAAAGCTATCTTGAAGATTGTTTATTTTTTCAAGATAGTTTTTTTGTTTTATTTTTAATTATTTAGATAAACATTTATTGTAATTTTAAGTTTTAATGATAAAAAAATGTTTTTCATAATTTTTTAGTTTTTCTTTGTTTTAAAGCAAAGGGGAACAGTCGCCATCCCCTTTTATTTCGCAATACTAGTTATTTTAATTTCTTAAAATTATAATATTTTTAGATATAGGCGAAAGTGCTAAGCACTAATCCCGGCTTGTCTAAGAATTTTTTGAAAATAAAAATTAAACTCGCTTTGCTCAAACAGAAATTTTTATTTCCAAAAAATCACGACATTTTTAGTTTAATTAAAACAATTGATTTAACTAAAACAAAAAATAAAATCAAGAAAAAATATTTATTAATCAAATAAAATAAAAATTAAAGAAGATTTTATTTAATTTAAAAATGAAAAAATAAATCAAAAAAGTTATTAAAAGGAAATAATAATATTGCTTTAAAGAGAAAAAAATGTTATTATTTTATAGTAGGAAAAAATATTATCTAATTTTGCTGAAAGGATAATATTTTATTAACTCAAAACTTTAAAATAGATTTTAAAAATTATTTTGAATGTTCTGAGAAAATTTGTAGGATAGTAGGAAAGAGAGGAAAAATTGATGAGAAAATTATTGATTTTAATTAGTGCGTTGACACTTATGGTTTTAAGCTGTGGAAATTCAGGTAGTGAGAATAAAGGTAGCAGTGGAGCTGGGACAGGCTCTAAGAAGTATAGAATTGGAATTACACAGATTGCATCACATCCAGCACTTGACAGTGCAAGGGAAGGATTTAGGGCTGCTTTTAAGGAAGCAGGAATTGAAGCTGATTTTGATGAGAAAAATGCAAATGGAGAAACAGCTAATGCAAATTTGATTGCTAATAACTTTGTTAGTTCAAAAGAGGATTTAATATTTGCAATTGCGACAAACGCGGCTCAGCCGGCGGCACAGGCTACAAATGATATACCTGTTGTATTTGCAGCAATTACAGATCCGCAGTCAGCTGGAATTTTGAAAGATAATGTAACGGGTGTAAGTGACAGAATGAATGTAAAACAGCAATTGGGATTACTGTTAAAATTAGATTCAAAAATAAAGACAGTTGGAGTACTTTACAATTCTTCGGAACAAAATTCAAAGGTTCAAGTGGAAGATTTGAAAAATGCGGCAAAGGAACTAGGAATAAATATTGTTGAAAAAAGTATTGTTCAAGCAAATGAAATACCTCAGGCGGTAGATAATCTAGTTAGGGAAACAGATGCAATTTATTTGCCAACAGATAATCTTGTGGCATCTGTTGTAAGCTTGATTACAGATAAAGCAGCCGCAGCTAAAAAAATAGTATTTGGTGGGGAAGCGGCTCATGTAAAAGGCGGAGCTTTGATTACACAAGGTGTAAGTTATTATGAAATAGGAAAAGAAGCTGGTAAAATGGCAATTGAAATTTTGAAAAATGGTAAAAAACCAGCTGAAATACAGTTTAAGACAATGCCTTTAAATGAAATTGTGGTAAATGGAAATACTCTTAAGACGCTTGGAATTTCGTTGCCTGAAGATGTAAAAGCCAAAGCACAGATTGTTCAATAAAATTTTGATAAAAAGATTTAGCGAGATAATAGGAAAGGAAGAGAAATGAAAAAAATATTATTAGTAGTTATAAGTTTATTAATGGTATTGGCATGTGGAAACAACGAAAGCAATACTGTCAGCGGAAATAAAGGTTCACAGTCAGCTGATAATAAACAAGTTTATAAAATTGGTGTAACACAGTTCATGGAACATCCATCACTTAATTTGGCAAAAAAAGGATTTGAGGATGCATTCAAGGAAGCTGGTATAAATGCAGATTTTGATGAAAAAAATGCAAATGGGGAAGTAACAAATGCAAATTTGATAGCTTCAAATTACAAGGCAGATAAAAAAGACCTAGTATTTGGGATTGCAACACCATCTGCACAGGCATTGGTAAATAATATTTCAGATACTCCAGTGCTATTTTCAGCTGTTACAGATCCATCAAGTGCAAAACTTTTGAATCCAAATGTAACAGGAACAAGTGATAAAGTAGAAAATATTGCAGTACAATTGGATTTACTTTTGAAAATAAAGCCTGATGTAAAAAAAGTTGGAGTTCTCTATAATCCATCAGAACAAAATTCGGCTGTTCAAGTTCAGGAAATTCAAAAAATTGCCAAGGAAAAAAATATAGAAGTTGTGTTGCAGGGAATAAGCAATTTTGGTGAACTGGCACAGGCTACTAAAAATTTATTGGGAGTAACTGATGCATTGTATTTACCAACAGATAATCTTGTTGTATCAGGGGCAAACTTTGTCGCTTCCGAAGCGATTGCAGCTAAAAAACCTGTAATTGCAAGTGAAAACTCTTCTGTGGAACTGGGAGCATTGTTTACAATGGGACTGGACTATTATGCATTAGGAAAACGTACCGGAGAAATGGCAATCGAAATTCTTAAAGGAAAACCAGTTTCTCAAATTCCTTTTGAAACTTCAAAGCAAATGAAACTGTACGTAAACCAGAAGACAGCACAGGCATTAGGACTGGATATAAAAAATCCTATGTTTAATGGAGCTGAATTTGTAGGAAAATAAATAATAAATTAAATGGAGAGAACAGAAAAGAAAGAGAGAAAAAAGTTAAATGAATGAATTATTAGTATTTTTACAAAGTCTTCCAGAGGCTTTTAAAACAGGGTTTATATATTCAATAATGGTTATGGGAGTGTATTTGACTTATAAGATACTGGATTTTCCTGATATGTCAGTAGATGGAACTTTTCCATTAGGAGGATTTGTATTTGCGGCATTTGCACTTTCTAAAAACGGTTTTTTTGGAATAACAAGTCCGATTATGGGTCTTATTTTGGCAGTAGTGTGCGGAATGATTGCAGGATATATTACAGGAGCATTGCATGTTTATCTAAAAATTAATGGATTGCTTTCAGGAATTTTGGTAATGACGGGACTTTACAGTATAAATTCGAGAATTGTTGGAATGCCTAATGTGTTTATCTCGCCAGAAAGAAGTATTTATGAAATAATTTCTTATGAAAAGAATTTTATACCTTTTATAATTATGTTTGTTATTTTACTTATTTTAAAAGGTCTTTATGATTATAAAATAAAAGAAAATAAATATATGATAAGAAGTCTTATTGTTTATATAGCTTTTGTAATTGGATTGATAATTTATGTTGCGAGTACAAAAGATGTAAAACTTATGCTTACAATACTCATTGCATTTGTTATAAAAATGATTGTTGATTATATCTTGACATCAAAATTTGGATTTGCATTGAGAGCATTGGGAAATAATGAACAGCTTGTAGTAAGTCTTGGAGTAAATGAAAAAAGATTAAAAATATTTGGGTTAATGCTGGCAAATGGAGTTGTGGCATTAGCAGGCGCATTATTTGCACAAAATATTAAAGTTGCGGATTTGCAGTCTGGAGTAGGAACAATTGTTATTGGGCTTGCGGCAATTATTCTAGGACTTGGGGTATTGAAAAAATCACAAGTAATAAATGAAATTTCCATTGTTACAATCGGTTCTTTAATGTATTATTTCATAATAAATTTAGCTCTGATGTCGAATAGCTGGACAAGAAATATGTACGAAGGGCTTCATTTCAGTGATAATGTTATAAAGATACTGGAAGTTAAGCCAACAGATGTAAAAGTTATAACAGCGATAATTCTTGCAGTAATCCTATGGAATGAGTTGATTCAGAAAACTAAAAAAGGTAAGAAAAAAGTAAAATTGATTGAGAAGGGAGAGGAAAATTAATGATAGAATTAAAAAATTTACATAAAACTTTCTTCTCTGAACTGGGAACAGAAAAACAAGTATTTAAAGGCTTGAATTTTACAATAAATGACGGGGATTTTATAACAATTATTGGAAGTAACGGTGCTGGAAAGTCTACACTTTTGAATGTATTAAATGGACAAATTATTCCAGATGGAGGAAATGTTGTTTTAAATGGGAATGATATAACAAATGTAGAACAGCATAAAAGAGCAAAATGGATTTCGCAAGTTTATCAAAACCCAACAATGGGAACAGCTCCATCAATGACAGTGCTGGAAAATTTGTCAATGGCTAAAAATAAAGGAAAGCGTTTTAACTTTACCTTTGGATTGGATGTAAAAAATATTGAATTTTATAAAAAGCAATTGGCAAGTCTGGGACTTGGACTGGAAAATCAATTGTTTACACAGGTAGGACTATTATCTGGTGGACAAAGACAATGCTTGTCCTTAATAATGGCAACTTTGAACCGTCCAGACATTTTATTATTAGATGAACATACAGCAGCGCTTGATCCTCAAACTTCAGAAATAATTTTGGAAAAAACAAAGGAAATTATTGAAAAAAATAATATAACAAGTCTTATGATAACACATAATATGCAAGATGCCATAACTTATGGAAATAGGCTTATTATGCTTCATGCAGGAGAAATAATTTTTGATATAAAAGGAGAGGAAAAGAAAAAACTGACGGTGGAAAAATTGCTTGAAATGTTTAAAACAAAAGATGCAAAGTTATCAGACAAAGATATATTTTCAAATAATTAAAATAAAATTTCTTTGAAAAAAATTAAAAATAATTAATAAAAAAGGTATTGACAATTTTTGAAAATCTGTTAAAATATTAGAATAGTATATTTTAAATTTTTGTATTTAAAACTAAAATATAGTATTTAAGTAAAATGGAAAATTGTAATAAAGTATATTTTAAAAGCTGAAATTCACTTAAAATCACTAAAATCACACTTTTAAAAAATTTTTTTTAATATCTATGCTTAAATATTATAAATATCAAAACTTTTCATGATTTCTTATGAATAGTAATTTTGAATATGTTTTTACAATACAAATTATAAAAATATCTTTTAATAAAGAAAAGGAGAAAAAGAGTCTATGAAAAACAATCTTAGAAAAATTTCACAAGAACTACGTGCATTTGCAAAAAGAACAAAAGATTTTAAATATACAAACTCTGCATTAATTACATTTTTAATGACAGGGATGCTTTTTGCATCAAATAATATATTTGCAGAAAATGAGAATACAGATATTAAAAATCAAGTTAATCAAATAAACACGTCTATAAATCAAATACGAACTGATTTTAAAAGAGCAAGAAAAGAAAATAACAAATTAATCAAAGATACAACATTGGAATTGACTCAGTTAATGGAACAAGGAGATCATGTAACAAAATCACCTTGGAGCAGCTGGCAATATGGTATGAATTATTTTTATAATGACTGGCATGGAAGTTTTAAAGGAAAAGGAAATAAAGTTGGTAATGTCATTTACAAAAGAGATCAAACTTTAAATAGATATATCGCAAAACCAATAAGTGAAGGAAGTGCAAACAACACAACAACATTAGGATTTGCTTACGAGCCAAATGCAGCAATTCCTATAAGTGCTTCAATCACACCAAAATCAATAACAAAAACTAATCCAAATATTCAAAAAAATGTGGCGATTGCAAGTTTGCCATCGTTTGAGCCAAGAGTTGTAGAAGCACCAACAGCACCAACAGTACTACCGCCAGATCCAAGTATTACTATAAATTTAGTGCTTAATGCTGAATCAAAGGGAAGTGGAGCAAAAACATTAGCTGTAAACAATGGAAGTGGTGGGAATAATAATGGTGTCTTTGAAGGTGTGACAGTTTTAGATGGGACAATTAGAGCAGTTAGAACTCAAACTAATTATTCAACTTGGAGTTATACAATAGATGGTCTTAAAGTAGTGAATACCTCTGCTATGAATATTGCTTCTTCAGTACCAGAGTTAAGTGGTAAAGTTCCAGGAACAACTACAACAGTAACAAATCAAATTACTGGTTCTGAAACTAGCAAAAATGGTTTTTTTCAAACATCTGGAAATGGAAATGCTCCTAGCTCATTTATACTAAATAATGCAACTGTTAATTATATTAGTCAAACTCCGTCAACTCAAACGGAAGAATTAGTTCATCAGGATGTGCATCATGGAATAAATGCTGCTGCTGTTAGAACAGCAATAACAACTTCTACATTAACAGGCTTTACTGCAGATTTTAATGATATTGTTGATACAAACATTTTTGATAGTACAGGAACTACACTAGATGAATATAATGTGTTTGGTAATAGTGGTACAGTTACTATGACAGGTCCGTCTGCTTCTTTTTCTAATAGTTATATTCATGAAGACAATAGTAACGGAGTAATTATTAATAGAGGTAAAATAGAATTAAATTCTACTGATGCTGATGGTCATGGGATTTTTGTAGTATCACCCCATGTTTATTCAACGAGAGGACATCAGTATTATTATAACGGGAGCACTGGGAATATAACTTCAAATACTGAAAAAACAGCAATTTTATTTATAAATAATAGTATGGCAAAAAGATACATAGGTTTTACAAATAAAGGAACAATAAAAATAACTAAACCTGAATCAGTAGGAATATATTTAAAAGTTAATAACGGAACAGCAGTTCATTTGAATTTCTCTGACGATACTTCAGCTGGAAGTCAAGAAACAGTAGGTGCTGCTCTTCCAGGAACTGCGACACGTACGATGACTTATGTAACAGGGAATACCGGAAAAACTTACAATAAATTAACTGGTTTAATTACAGATGGAGCAACTGCAGAATCTCATGCAAAACCAATAGAAATTAGTGGAGATAAAAGTGCAGGATTATATGTTCCAGTAACAAACAGTTTCTTTAATGGTGTTTTTGCGGCAAAATTAACTAATACAGGAAATGAAGGAGAAGATCCGACTACAAAGAAATTGATAAAATCTGGATCAGCAGGTATATATACAGCTTCATCTATGGATTTGCAAGGGCATTATATATTCTTAGAAAATGGTTCAAATAATGTTGGAGTTTATCCGACTGATAGTAATGCGATAGTAAATTTAGGACTTGGTAGAGTTCGAATGGATGAAGGTATCAGAAATACTGGTATAGCTGTTAAGGGTAATGGTAGTGTGTATTCTGAAAGTGAAATGCTTTTAAATGGAGGGGTAGGAAATACTGCTATATTCGCACAAGGGACACCATCAAATGTTGTGTCAGCAAAAAGTATAGAAACTGGAAGTACTCCAACAACAGATGCAATATATATTTATGCTGATGGAACTAAAGTAAAAACTCATGAAGATAAAGGTGGATTGAAAGTAAAAAGTCAAATTAGTACTATAAATCCAATTGTAGCATACGATGCTTCAAATCCGGAAAAAACTGGACAAACAACAGGAGCTGTTTATGCTGTAAATGGGGCAGAAGTTGATATTAGTCGTAGTTCAGCAAATACTTTTGGAAGTGGAGCAAATGTAGATATAACTGGAGCAAATGTAACTGAATATGATTCAGCAACTGCTACATATAAACCAACAAAGAATTATACTGGATTTGGTTTATTTGCATCTGATGCAAATACTAAAATAAAAGCCAAAAATAACACTATTAAAGTTACAAATGGATCTACAGCAGTAGCTTCAATAAAAGGAGCTGATGTAAATTTAGAAGACGGTAAAGTATCTTATACTGGAGAAGGTTATGCTCTTTACACAGGAAATCCAGATATATCAGGAAATACAGGAACAATTGATTTGACAAATGGAACTTTAGAATTAGGTGGAAAATCTATTGGTTTTGTAAAAGATGTTTCAGGGCTTAATAATTGGGTAACTTTAACAAATGCAACAGTAAATGTATTATCGGATGATGTTATAATAGCTGATTTGAAAGATACTTCAGGTTCTGGAATGGTATTAAATGCGACTAATAGTACACCAAGTTTGAAAGATCAAGTTCTTGGTTCAGGTGTAACTGTAACTGCTGCAAGTGGTATTACAAAATATAAATATGCTTTAGTTGATGGAGCTACTATAAATATTAAAGGAGATATTGATAAAGCTGATACAACAACAGGTTCAGATAGTGAAGTATTTACAAGAAGATTGCAAGTACAAAACTCTATAATTAATGTGGATTCTGGACATCAATTAAAGGCTCACCTTGACACTACAGAATTATCTTCAATTAATACAAGTTTAACAGTACCTGTAGGACTTGACGTAAGTGCCAGCGGAAACTCTACAAGTAGAGCTACAACTGGAGTAAATGTTGCAAATGGTGCTACACTCACTGTAGACAGAACAGATAGTGGAAATGGTGGAGTAGGTGCGTATGTAAACTACGGAACTATCTCTAATGACGGAAAAATTGAAGTTGAAAAGACAACACCAAATGATTTTGCAGTAGGACTTTATGCTACAAATGGAACACAAGTGGATAATAAAACTAACGGAACTATTGAAGTTGGTGGTAAAGATAGTATTGGTATTCTTGGACTTTCATATAGAATAGACAGTAAAGGTAATGTTGTGTATGAAAAATTCGGAACGACTGGTCCATCTTCACCTGTAAATAAATTAGGAACTGTAGATATTACAAGTAGTGGTAAAATTACTCTTGATGGAGATAATTCTTTAGGAATTTATGCTAAGAATAATAGCTTAAATGCTACTGGAACGAATATGGATTACGCTAAAATAGGAAATGCTTATACTCAAGCTACTAATAAAGGCGAAATTACAATGTCAGGTAAGAATGCTATCGGTATGATTACCGAAGGTGGAGTACTTACAAATGATACAGCAGGTAAGATTACAATAAGTGGACAAGAGGGAGTTGCAATGTATGGAACTTATGGTTCAATTGATCCTGCTATTGTAGCAGCACAAGGATTAACAACTGATAGATTAAGTGCAGCTCTTGTAAATAAAGGAACACTTGAACTTGCTGATACAACAGGAACTACACCAATAATTGGTATGTTTACAAATGATGCTGATACAACAATAGAAACATCTGGAACTTTAAATATTGGTAAGAAATCTTATGGTATTTATGGAGCCTCAAATGATGTAACTATGTCAAATGGAACGATTAATGTTGGAGAAGATGGGGTAGGTATTTTTGCAACTGGTTCATCTGATAATAGAATAATTACAGCTTCAACAGTAGATTTACGAGGTGGAACAATTAATGTTGGTAATAACCAGGCAGTAGGGGTATTTATTGCAGATGATGCTACAAATCCTTTGAAAACAACAGTTACAAATACAGGAACTAATATGACTGTTGGAACAAATGCATTTGGTTATGTTGTGGATTCTAAAACAGGAACTGATTTATTGCTTGGTACAGCAACAAATAAATTAACAGCTTCACTTGGACCAGATTCAGTTTATGCTTATTCAAATGATAAAAACGGATATGTTTACAGTAATACTGATATTACAACTACTGGCGGAAAATCATATGGATTGTATACTGCTGGAAGAACTGAAAATTATGGAAATATTGATTTAACTGGTGGAAATGGAAATGTTGGTATTTATTCAACAGGAAGAAGTTCGGCTGGATTAGGTGCAATTAACTACGGAACAATAACAGTTGGTGGAACTGACTTAGTTGCTAAAGAATACGGTATTGGTATGGCAACAGGATACTACAATGAAACAACTGGAGCGATTTCAAATGAAGGGCTTATTGAAAATAGAGGAACAATTAATGTAGGTAAAGATAATTCAATAGGTATGTACGCTGTAGGAGCAGGTTCAAAAGCTATCAATCATGGTACAATTGATATTTCTGGTAAAAATGCAACTGGTATGTATATTGACCAAGGAGCAGAAGGAGTAAACTACGGAACTATTAAATCTACTGGAACAGCTTCTGGAATTAAAGGAGTTGCAACAGTAAACGGTGGATATATTAAGAACTATGGAACTATTTCAATTACTTCACCAGGAGGAATAGGAATATATCAAGATGCATTGTCAGCATTAAGTCAAAGGAATGAGCCAACAGCTGGTACAGGAACAGTAAGTGGAACAAAAGCGGCTGTGTATTCTGCGACTTCTACAGATCAGAAGTATATTGTAACGCCAAAAGGGAAACTATTAATTCAAAATCCTCCAAAAGTACCAAGATTAACAATTAATGATAGAGAAGTAACACTTACAGGAGTAGATACAAATATAGCAAGTCCGACACCTGCATATGTAACAGCAGGCTCAACAACACTTGATTTATCACTGCCATTGTATGCAAATACAAGTTCAAATGCACAAGTAACCGAAATTGGAATGTATGTTGATACTTCAGGAGTAAACTATACAAATCCTATTCAAGGATTAAATAACTTAATTGGACTTGAAAATATTAATCTTATTATTGGTACAGAAGCGGCTAAATATACTAATGCAAAAGCAATTGAAATTGGTCAAAATATCTTGAGTCCATATAATAATGCTATATCTTCATTGACTACAACAGGAACAACATTGAATATTAATTCAGCAGGACTAACTTGGCTTGCACAACCTGTACAAGGTGCAACAAAACCTATTGAAACATTGTATATGGTAAAAATACCTTATACATTCTTCACAAGTGCAAAAGATGAAAATTCATATAATTTCCTTGATGGATTGGAACAAAGATACGGTGTTGAACCACTAGGATCAAGAGAAAGATTAATCTTTGATAAACTTAATGGAATTGGTAAAGGTGAAACTCATATCTTTACACAAGCTGTGGATGAAATGAAAGGGCATCAATATGCAAATCTTCAACAAAGAATTAATGCAACTGGAAATACTTTGGATAAAGAATTTAAATATTTGAGAGATGAGTGGAGAAACCCATCTAAACAAAATAACAAAATTAAAGTATTTGGTGCAAGAGATGAGTATAGTACTGACACAGCAGGAATCATTAATTATAAAAGTAACGCCTATGGTGTAGCTTATGTTCATGAAGATGAAAAAATACGAATGGGTAACTCAAGTGGATGGTATGCTGGAGCTGTAACAAATAGATTTAGATTTAAAGATATTGGACATTCAAGAGAAGATCAAACAATGCTTAAACTTGGAGTATTCAAGACAATGTCGCCAAAAGGAGATCATAATGGTGCATTGCAATGGACAATTTCAGGAGATGTGTTTGCAGGAGTTAATAATATGAAACGTAGATTCTGGGTAGTTGACGATACTTTTGAGGCTAAATCAACTTACCATTCTTATGGAGCAGCTATTAAAAATGAGCTAGGCTATGATATAAGAATGAGTGAAAGAACACATTTACGTCCATATGGAGCATTAAAAATGGAATATGGTAAATTTAATGACATAAAAGAGAAAACAGGACAAATGAGATTGCAAGTTAAAGGAAATGACTACTTCTCAGTAAAACCTGAAGTTGGAATGGAATTTAAATTTGTTCAACCATTAGCAGTAAGAACTAATTTATCAGTAGGATTGACAGCAGCTTACGAAAATGAAATCGGAAAACTTCAAGAAAGAAATCAAGCAAGAGTAGGATATACAACAGCTGGATGGTATAACTTAGAGAAAGAAAAAGAAGATAGACGTGGAAATGGTAAGTTTGACTTAAATATCGGAGTGGATAACACAAGATTTGGAGTTACTGTAAATGCTGGATATGATACTAAAGGAAATAACGTAAGGGCAGGAATAGGATTCAGAGCTATTTACTAGAACAAAGCCAGAAGACAGAATAAAGAAAGAGAGGGCAGCGGAACTTAGGTTTTGCTGTTCTTTTTTTGATAAAATAAAGGTATAATATTTATAAGTGTATTTATAAATATTATGATTAATAAATGTTTTTTTTATCTTATTTATACGTTTTTTTTACGTAAGGGGATCAGAAGTCATGCCCTTTTTGTATAATAATCCTTATAATTTAATATAGAATATCGTGATTTTCCTTGCTTATATAAAAAGAAAAAACATAGGATTATAAAAAATATTTATTAAACATTTGCTATCTAAATGGGGAATAGTATAAATAGAAATTATTACATATTTTTTAGGAGAAGATATCATGAAAAAAGTATTTTTAGGAATAAATATAATTTTATTGTGGATTACGATTTGGTATTTTTATAGATTTCCAATAACTGAAAATATGAGTTTGTCTTTGCACAATAAAAAAGTTTATAGAAGATTGATTCCAAATACAATTGATCCGATTGTTAAGAGCAGTGATTTATTATTTAATATTAATTTTGGCGGGGAAGAGCAGGATGATGCAGGAAGAGCGTATGTGAAAGGATTGATGAAAAATCGAGATGTATGGATAGGTTATGTTTACTCCTTTGATGAAATTATGGAAGAAAGCCCAGCGTATGCTAGTAATCCACCAAATGGAGATGAACTGGCAGTAAAAGAATATGTAAATAAACATTCGGGATATTTTTATGTAACTTCAAATGAGACTAAATATCACTTAACAAAAGAAGAAGTAATGAGGAAATTTAATTTAAAAAAATTAAGTTTAAAAAATCCTAGATTTTTTGTAGATAAGTTTGGGACGGATAGAGAATTGTCAAATTGGTATAGAGACGCATGTGAACTTACACAGGGTAAACTGAAGAGTGAAAAAGATATAAAATACGCAGAGAATATCGAAAAAAGAATAAAAAAGAAAAGAATTTTTTGGGTATTGAGTTTAATTCTTTGTTTAATATTGCAAATATTATATTTAACAAAAAATAAAAAGAATACAAAATAATTTTATCAGAATAATGTAAATAAGTGGCAATCATATTCAAAATTTGTAATTTTTTACGTAAATATGGAGTATTTTCCTGTCTATATCTTTAATTAAATTATTTATTTTTCTTATAATTTTTTTGTCCTGAGTTTGCCAATAGAGATATTCTTCCCATGCTTCATCAGACCATACTTTTTTCACTATTCCACCTCAATTAATTCGTGTTCTTTTAATGTAGTTTTTCCCTCTTTTACATTTTGGATTGATTGATTTAGATGTTCCATATTTTGTTTGCTATACAAAAAGTTTAGATAACTAGTAATTTGGTTCTGATTTTTATATTATTATAAATTTTAAAAAATATTTTATATTTTCTAAATACTATAATTACATTCTTTGTTGAGTATATTATAAATTTTTTGAAAAAATGTAAAAAAATTTTCAAAAAAAGATTGACAAAAATATTAAATAGTGATATATTATATTTGTTAGCAATCATATAAGTAGAGTGCTAATAAAATAAAAATAATTTTAATTAGAAAAATTTAAAAAGAAAAAGGTGATGGATATGGAACAGAACTTTACGCAAAAAAGTTTTGAGGCTATTTCAGAGGCTAATAACTTTGCGATTAGATACAGACATTCTGATATAAAGGTGGAACATTTACTGCTTGCACTTGTGGGGCAGATGGATGGATTGATTCCTAGCGTGCTTAAGAAAATGGGAATTGATACGACTGATATGATTAGGAAGATTGAGAGCAAACTAGAAAGTTTTCCTAAGATTGAAGGCGGAAATAGTGAGCCAAGAGCAAATAGTGAATTAAATAGAGTTCTCGTTGGAGCAAGAGATATTGCAAAGAAAATGGGAGACAGCTATATTAGTACAGAACATTTGTTTTTGGCAAGTTATGATAATAACAGCTTTTTGAAAGATTACGGAATAAACAAGAAACAGTTTGAAACTGTACTTGAAAATGTAAGAGGAGGTAGAAAAATTATGACAGATAATCCAGAAAGTACATACGAAGCATTAGATAAATTTGGAAAAGATCTGGTTGAACTGGCTCGAAAAGGTAAACTTGATCCAATTATTGGAAGAGATAATGAAATTCGACGGGCTATACAGATTTTATCAAGAAGAAATAAAAATAATCCGATTCTGATTGGAGAGCCTGGAGTTGGGAAAACAGCCATTGCAGAAGGGATTGCACAAAGAATACTAAAAGGTGATGTGCCTGAAAACTTGAAAGACAAGACAATTTTCTCACTTGATATGGGTGCCTTGGTTGCAGGAGCGAAATATCGTGGGGAATTTGAGGAAAGATTAAAAGCGGTATTGGAAGAAATTGAAAAAAGTGAAGGAAGAATAATTCTTTTCATTGATGAAGTACATAATATTGTGGGTGCTGGGAAAACAGAAGGATCTATGGACGCTGGAAACCTTTTGAAGCCAATGCTTGCACGTGGTGAAATAAAGGTTATCGGAGCTACTACAATTGACGAATATAGAAAATATATCGAAAAGGATGCGGCACTTGAGCGTAGATTTCAGCCTGTAATGGTAGATGAGCCGACTGTGGAAGATACAATTTCAATCTTACGTGGATTGAAAGAAAAATTTGAGATTTTCCATGGAATTAGAATTACGGATAATGCTATAGTTACTGCGGCTACAATGAGTGACAGATACATAAATGACAGATTTTTACCAGATAAAGCGATTGACTTGATTGATGAGGCAGCTGCAAAAGTAAAGACTGAAATTAATTCAATGCCGACAGAACTTGATGAAGTGACAAGACGTGTTATGCAGCTTGAAATTGAAAAAGTGGCACTTGAGAAGGAAAAAGATCAGGCTTCTAAGGATAGACTTGTTACATTAGAAAAAGAATTGGCAGAACTTAACGAGAAAAAAGCTGCATTTAAGGCACAGTGGGAAAGTGAAAAGCAGGAAGTTGAAAAGATTCAAAATATTAATACAGAAATTGAAAAAGTTAAACTTCAAATTGCTGATGCACAGAGAAAAAATGACTATAACAAACTGGCTGAACTGCAATACGGTAAATTGCCAGCACTGGAAAAACAAAGGGCAGATGAAGAAGAAAAAGCCAAAAATCAAAATCCAGATGCAAATAAATTATTAAAACAGGAAATTGACAGTGAAGAAATAGCAGAAATTGTTGGAAAATGGACTGGAATACCAGTTTCAAAATTATTACAAGGAGAGCGTGAAAAAATCTTACATCTTGCAGAACAAATGATGAAAAGAGTAATCGGACAAGATGAAGCAATCACAACAATAAGTGACACAATAATCCGTTCACGTGCTGGATTAAAAGATCCAAACCGTCCAATTGGTTCATTTATCTTCTTAGGACCAACAGGGGTAGGTAAGACTTATTTGACAAAAACTCTTGCATTTAACCTGTTTGACGATGAAAGCAATATTATTAGAATTGATATGAGTGAATACATGGATAAATTCAGCACCACAAGATTAATCGGAGCGCCTCCAGGGTATGTAGGATACGAAGAAGGTGGACAATTGACAGAAGCAGTAAGAAGAAAACCTTATTCAGTAATTTTGTTTGACGAAATTGAGAAGGCTCATCCAGATGTATTTAATATTCTGTTGCAACTACTTGACGATGGAAGGCTTACAGATGGTAAAGGAAAAGTTGTAGACTTTAAGAACACAATTATCATTATGACTTCAAATATTGGAAGTGAAATCATATTGGAAGATCCGCAAGTTTCCGAGCCAACAAAAGAGGCTGTGTTAAACGAAATGAAACATAGATTCAAGCCAGAATTCTTAAACAGAATTGACGATATTATCGTATTTAAAGCATTAGGAAAAGAAAGTGTGAAAAATATTATTTCACTTATCCTTGATGAAATAAACGATAAATTAAAGGAACAATATATAAAAATTGAATTTACAGACAAAGCTCTGGACTACATCGTAAACGAGGCTTATGACCCGGCTTACGGAGCAAGACCTCTAAAACGTTTTGTTCAAAAAGATATAGAAACTAACTTATCGAAAATGATTTTGAGTAATGAAGTACCTGAAAATAGTACAGTTGTGCTGGATAGTGATGGGGAAAAATTGATTTACGATGTGAAGAAATAAATTAGGAATTGAATAAAACTTTAAAGTATTTTTTGAAGTGAGTTTTTAGGAAATAGAGAAGTATCAGAAATGATACTTCTTTTTTTTGAGAAAAGATGTAAAAATAAACATATTGTTTGACAATTTTTTATAAAATAAATATAATGTATTTATAAAAATAATATTATTTTAAGTGGATAAATGAGTGAAATAAAAAATAATTAGAAAAGGTATAAGTTTATAGAGTTTTATAAATAGAAAAAAAATAAAGTAAAATAGGAGAAATAAAAAATGAATAACACAAAAGGGTCAAATGAGATGATGCAAAGAGCAGAACTGCATAGAAAAATATGGTCTATTGCTGATAATGTACGTGGAGCAGTAGATGGTTGGGACTTCAAGCAGTATATTTTAGGAATTTTATTCTACAGATTTATTTCTGAGAACATGGTGGAATTTTTTAATAAGGCAGAACATGAAGCTGGAGATTTAGAATTTAATTATGCAGATATCTCTGATGAAGAAGCAGAAGAAGATTTTAGACCTAATACAGTAGAAGATAAAGTTTTTTTTATTTTACCAAGCCAATTATTTCAGAATGTTGTAAAAACAGCGAGAAATAATCAAAATTTAAATACTGATTTGGCTAATATTTTTAAATCCATTGAGGCAAGTGCTATTGGTTTTGAATCGGAAAATGATATTAAAGGATTGTTTGAAGATGTCGATACAACCAGTAACCGTCTAGGTGGAACGGTAGCAGAGAAAAATACAAGATTAGCAGATATTTTAATAGGAATTTCTGAAATTAATTTTGGAAGTTTACAGCATAATGATACAGATGCTTTTGGAGATGCATATGAATATCTGATTTCAAATTATGCCAGTAATGCAGGAAAATCTGGAGGAGAATTTTTTACACCGCAGACAGTTTCTAAACTTTTGGCAAGACTTGTAATGGAAGGAAAAGAAAATATCAATAAAGTATATGACCCGACATGTGGAAGTGGTTCGTTGTTGCTTCAAATGAAAAAACAGTTTGAGGAACATATTATTGATGAGGGATTTTTTGGGCAGGAAATAAATATGACTAACTTTAACCTGGCTCGTATGAATATGTTTTTACATAATGTAAACTATAATAATTTTTCAATAAAACGTGGAGATACCTTACTTAATCCATTGCATAATGATGAAAAGCCGTTTGATGCAATTGTTTCTAATCCTCCATATTCGATTAAATGGGTAGGGGATGGGGATCCAACACTTATCAATGATGTACGTTTTGCACCTGCTGGAAAGCTCGCACCAAAATCCTATGCAGATTATGCATTTATAATGCATTCTTTAAGTTATTTATCTAGCAAAGGTAGAGCAGCAATAGTATGTTTTCCCGGTATTTTTTATCGTAAAGGAGCAGAGAGAACAATTCGTAAATATTTAGTAGATAATAACTTTGTAGATTGTGTGATACAGCTGCCGGAAAATCTGTTTTTTGGAACATGTTGTGAGATAATACATATGTGACAAGAATATACAAAAAAAGAAAGGTTTCTGATATAATGTAAGCCAACCAAAACCACATTAAGGAGAAACCTTTCATATGAGTAGTATATCAGAAATATACCGTGTTCGTCAACGGGCAATTGAGTATGCAATAAAACATAATAATAATTCAAAGGCAGCAGTGAAATATAAAACATCACGTCAGCAGATAAAACGTTGGAGAGACAGATACGACGGCACAGTCCAGTCTCTTCTGCCAAAAAGCAGAAGACCTGAAAGCCACCCAAACCAGCACACGCAGGAAGAAATAGAACTGGTTATGAAAAAATACAGGAAATTTGGCTATGAAGGGCTGGCAGAAGTTTATGTCAAAGCGAGAAAGGAAGGCTACAGCCGTACATACGATTCAATGTGCAGGATAATAAGGAAAATGAAGGGCAATGCCAAAGAAAACATTAAAAAGCCGCATAAAAGAAAAAAGAAGGCTGAACAGGCGAAGTACCCTGGGGAAAGAGTACAGATAGACATAAAATATGTTCCGGAAGAATGCATACAGTTTGGCACACGTGACCAGAAGTATTATCAAATAACGGCATTAGATGAATATACAAGAAAAAGAGTGTTAAGGATAGCAGATGAAAAAAGCACCTATCAGACCGCAAAGTTTCTAGAGAACTTGGAAAGGGAGCTGGGATTTGACATAAAGAAAGTTCAGACAGACAATGGGAAAGAGTTCACAAATTCTGAAAGTGATAAGAAAACGCTGTTTGAGGTGAAACTGGAGGAGAAGGGGATAGAGTACGTGACAACCCGTCCATATTCGCCATGGGAGAATGGAAAAGTGGAAAGAAGCCACAGGCTTGACAGCAAGTACTATGGGGACAAGAAATTTAAAAGCAAGGAAGAACTGTTAAGGGCAATAAGGAAATACAATACAAGATACAACAACATATCAAGAAAAGTACTGGGCTTTAAGAGTCCAAATGAAGTATTAAAAGAGTACAAGGAAAATCAGTAGGTTAAAGATACATTAGGAAAGAAATATTTTTTTTAATATATTTTTGTAACAAATGTTTGACATCTATACAATATTCATATACAAAATTTTGAAAAAAACTTTACAAATATGAAAAAATTAGTTATAATGATAAATATTATGTGATAGAGGTGCAATTATTAAAAGTAAATTTACGGAGAAAAGTCGATTCTGTGAAATAAGTTGAAAGGAATAATTGCCGAAGCGTAGGGATTGACTATCTTTATTGCTGGGGCTATGGAGAATATCCATAGGACTGTCATTATCAAAGGATAATGGGGAGCTGTCAGATATAATTCATATAAATTTTTTAAGTTTTTTAGTTTTAAATAAAAATAATAAAAATTTTTAGATATATGTTTTATATGCTGATGCTTGTTATCGGCATTTTTTATTATCCAAAAAACAAAAATACTGAAAGGAGAAGGAAATTTTTTATTTTTAAAAAGTTTCTGTAGAAATATGAAATTATTTGGAACGTCGAAAGTTAATGAAAATGGTAATTTATCAATAGGAGGAGTAGATACAGTTGAACTCGTGAAAGAATTTAAAACGCCACTTTATGTGATGGATCAGGAGCTTATTGAAACAACGATAGATAAAATGAAAGAGGCATTTAAGTCAACGAGATTTAATACAAGAATTGCTTATGCTGGAAAAGCGTTTTTATCAACAGGGATGATTAAACTGGTTGAATCAAAAGGGCTGGATTTAGATGTTGTTTCGGGTGGAGAACTTTATACTGCTCATAAAGCGGGATTTCCGATGAATAAAGTTCATTTACATGGAAATAATAAATTGTTAAATGAAATTGAAATGGCTGTCGAATTTGGGATTGATACGATTGTTGTTGATAATGAGGATGAAATTGATAAAATTGAGAGAATTTGCCGTGAAAAAGGGAAGAAACAGGCTGTGCTTGTGAGAATCGATCCAGGAATAGAGGCACATACGCATCATTATATAAAAACTTCTGGGCTTACTTCAAAATTTGGAATTTCATTGTTTCAGGATAATTTATTTGATATAATTAAAAGGCTGAATGATAGCGAATGGATAGAATTTAAAGGATTTCATACGCATATCGGTTCGCAAATTTTCCAATCGGCGTTCTTTATATTTGCTCTAGATGAGATTTTTAAATATTTGGATAAATTGAAAAAGGAATTGGGAATAGTAGTTCACACAGTAAATATGGGTGGAGGATTTGGAGTTTACTATAAAGAAGGAGATGATCCAAAACCGATAGAGGAAGTTCTGAGTGAAATAATAACATACACGGAAGCAATGGAAATTAAATATCAGATTGGATTTAAGGAACTTTGTATTGAGCCAGGAAGAAGTATCGTTGGAAATGCGGGAACTACTTTGTACGAAGTTGGAGGAATTAAGGAAACAGTCGGCGGAAAAACGTATGTGTTTATAGATGGAGGAATGTCGGACAATATAAGAACGGCATTATATCAGGCAGAATATGAAGCTGGAGTTGTAAACAAGCTAAATGACACAGATGTAAGAGAAATAACTTTGGCAGGAAAACTGTGTGAATCAGGGGATATTATTATTGAAAAAGGAAAATTGCCAAAAGCAACAGAAATTGGAGATATTGTGGCAGTAACGACAACAGGGGCATATTGTTACACAATGTCAAGCAATTATAACAGAATGATGAGGCCAGCAGTTGTATTTGTAAAGGATGGAAAAGCTAAAGTTGCGGTAAAAAGAGAAACACTGGATGATCTGATTAGAAATGATGAAATTTTTGATTTATAAAAAATAAGAAAGAGGTGAATTTATTGTGATTATTGTGCATAAATATGGTGGAACTTCGGTTGCTACAACGGAGAAAATAATGAATATCGCAAAATATCTAGGAAGTGTAAAGGATTCTGGAAACGATGTGGTTGTCGTGGTTTCAGCAATGGGAAAAACTACAGATGCCTTAATAAAATTGGCTCACGAAATTACCGATAAACCTGATTTGAGGGAAATGGACAGGCTGATGTCGACGGGAGAGCAGCAGACAATTGCATTGCTTAGCATTGCTTTACAGACGCTTGGATACGAGGCTATCTCGCTTACAGGGGCTCAGGCAGGAATAAAAACAAGCGGACATTATACAAAAAACAGAATCGAGGACATTAACGGAAAAGAAATAAAAGAACATTTATCAAAAGGAAAAATTGTAGTTGTAGCTGGGTTTCAGGGAGTAAATGAAGCAGGCGATGTGACAACTTTGGGACGAGGAGGATCTGATACATCTGCAGTGGCTCTGGCTGCGGCGCTTGGTGGAAGATGTGAAATTTACACAGATGTTGACGGAATTTATACAATTGATCCAAGAGTTTATAAAAAGGCAAAAAAATTATCTGTAATTTCTTATGATGAAATGATGGAGCTGGCTTTTCTGGGAGCTGGAGTAATGGAGCCTAGAGCTGTTGAACTTGGAAGCAAATATGGTGTAGAAATTTACGTTGGAAAATCGCTTGGAGAAAAAAACGGAACGATTATAACATCGAGAGAAAAAACAAAGGAGAATAAGGAAATGGAGCAAAAAGTAATAACAGGGGTATCAATCAATGAAAATATGGTAATGGTAAACGTGGAGGAAATTCCAACAAATGCACAAAACGTGTATGAAATCTTCAAAAGAGCCGAAGCAAACGGAATAAACATTGATATAATAAGTCAAAATGATGTAACAAGCCATCACGGAAGCTTTGCCTTTACTTGTCCAAAAACAGACATTGCCGCACTTGAAAAAATTGGAGCAGAAATAGAAGCAGAATTTCCAAGAACATCGTTCATAATAAATCCTTACATTACAAAAGTTTCTGTAGTAGGAATAGGACTGATAAGCAACATTGGAGTTGCTGCCAAAATGTTTAGAATTCTTTCAGAAAATGACATAAGCTTCCATCAGGTTTCTACATCAGAAATTAGTATTTCATTAGTTGTAGATGAAGTTATGGGAAAAAGAGTAGCTGAATTATTTGCTAAGGAATTTGATTTGTAAAAGGAGAGTCTGAGTTAAAAGAATAGTAATGAAACTATATCAAAGTATCTTTTTAAGCAATTCAAAGATTATTAAAAAAAATAAATTTTATAATGTGAACTAGATAAAGCATTTTTAAAGGAAATTTTATGAAAAGAGTTTTGATAACAGGGGCAAGCAGTGGAATTGGATATGAACTTGCTAAAATTTATGCAGAAAATGGACATGACTTGGTTATTGTGGCACGAAACAGGGATAAATTGGGAATGCTGCAAAAAGAAATTTTTGAGGAAATTTCTAAAAATATTAAAGTAACTGTGATTGAAAATGACTTGTCGCAGGAAAAGGCTGCTGAAAGGCTTTATAATCAGATAAAATCTAGCAATCTTAAAATTGATACGCTTGTGAATAATGCTGGAGCTGGTATTTATGGAAGGTTTTCTGAATTTGATGAGGAAACGATGAAAAGAAATGATGCAATGATAAATTTGAATATAAAGGCAATTGTAGAATTGACAAGGCTGTTTTTGGCTGACATGATAAAAGATGGAAGAGGCGAGATATTAAATGTTTCTTCAGTCGCTGCTTTTATGCCGGGACCTCTGATGAGCACGTATTATGCGAGCAAGGCCTTTGTGCAGTCGTTTACTGAAGCGGTTAGGGAAGAAATGAAAAATGATGTTCGCACGAAAAATATAAAAATATGTGCTCTTTGTCCTGGTCCAACAGCTACTGAATTTGAAAAAAGCAGTAATTTGGAAGAAAGTTCACTTTTTGAACGAATGAAAGTTATGACAGCTAAAAAAGTGGCTGAAATCGGCTATAAGGAATTTCAGAAGGGGAAAATGATTATAATTCCTGGAATTTTTAATAGAATTGCAGTTTTTGGAACTAGATTTTTTTCAAGAAAGTTTGTTGTAAGAATAGCTAGAAAAATTCAGGAAAAAAAGAAAGATTCTTAATAAAAAAATTTTAGTATAAGTTGAGAATATTTTAAAAATTAAAGGAGGTTTTGAAATGTTAAAATTTGAAAAGTATCAAGGTGCGGGGAATGATTTTATTATTGTTACTGAAAGGGAACTAATTGAAAAGGGGATACCTGAATATGGGGAATTTGCTAGTCAGGTTTGTGACAGGCATTTTGGAATAGGTGCGGATGGTCTGATTATTTTAAAATATGTGGCAAGCATGCCATTTATGTTTTTCTTTAATGGAGATGGAAGTCAAGCGCCAATGTGTGGAAATGGAATAAGATGTTTTTCACATTATCTTGTAAATAATCATTTAGTTGAAGGGGATGAATTTGTTGTAAAAACAGTTCCTGGGGACTTGATGATAAGAGTAAATTATGATGAGGAAAAAGATGATTTTTCAGCAAGAGTGAATATGGGAAAACCTGTTTTTAACGTAAAAGACTTGATAAATACTGAAAAAGAGCAGTTTTTAAGAGAAAAAATCAATGTTGATGGAAAAGAAATTGAAATTTCGTATATTTTTATGGGAACTGACCATTCTGTAATATTTGTAAATGACTTTGTAGATTATAACATTGATGAGCTTGGTAAAAAAATTGAGAATTATACTGACTTATTTCCCAAAAAAGTCAATGTAAACTTTGTAAAGGTGTATGACAGGGAGCATATAGAAGTAATCACTTGGGAACGTGGAGCAGGGCGGACATTGGCTTGTGGAACAGGAGCTACAGCTTCGGCTGTACTTGCCAGAACTTTTGATTTTGTAGATAGCAAGGTAAATGTAAAAGTTCCAGGCGGTCAGCTTGTTATTGAGTATGAAGGTGGAGAAAATGATGCTTTTATGACAGGACCTAGTGAAAAAATAGCTGAAGGATTGTATAAATATCAAAGATAATTTGGATATTGTATTATTTTCAGCGTAATAATTAAGTTAATTATAAATTTAAAAGTAAATACTATTCAGCAATGAAATTAAGCCTTTTTAAAATATAATTTGCACTTTTTAGATAGAGTTTAGTTATATTTAAAATTTTAAATAGGAATAAAATAAAAAAATTAGGAAACTAAATTAAGGAAAGAAGGAATAAAATGAAATTTGAAGGTTCGTATGTGGCTTTAATTACGCCATTTAAAAATAATGGAACGGAATTGGATGAAGATAAATTAAGAGAATTGGTAAATTATCACATTGAAAATGGAACATCTGGAATAGTACCCTGCGGAACTACTGGAGAAGCTCCAACTCTGACATTTGCAGAACATGAAAAAGTAATAAAGATAGTTGTGGAAGAAGTGAAAGGAAGAATACAGGTAATCGCAGGGGCAGGATCAAATAATACAACAAGAGCGATAGAACTTACAAAATATGCGAAGGAACTGGGAGCAGATGCAGCGTTAAGCACTTGCCCATACTACAATAAACCAAGTCAAAGAGGACTTTATGAACATTACAAAACAATTGCGCAGGAAGCAAAATTTCCTATAATGCTTTACAATGTGCCTGGAAGAACAGGAACAAATATCGAAGCAGAAACAATCGCAAAACTGGCTGAACTGCCTGAAATTGTAGCTGTAAAGGAAGCAACAGGAAGTCTTGAACAAATGATAAGAATTCAGGATTTATGTGGAGATAAAATTGAAATTCTTTCAGGGGAAGATCACCTGATCCTGCCAATGCTGTCAATCGGTGCAAAAGGAGTCGTTTCAGTAGTTGCCAACATAATGCCTCAAGAAATGAGCGATTTAATCAGTTCATTCTTAAACAAGAACTTTGATAAGGCATTTGAACTGCACACAAAATTATACGATGTAAGCAGAAACATGTTCGTAGAAGGAAACCCTGTAACTGTGAAGGCTGCTATGAAAATACTTGGAAAACTTGACAATGACATAGTAAGATTGCCGTTGACGGCAGCTGAAGCCGATACTTATGGGAAATTGACAAAAGTGTTTAAAGAAAAAGGGATTTTTTAATTTTTTATTTGCTGGAAAATTTTGAATTATGAAAAGAGCTGGAGTAAAATCCAGTTTTTTTATTATTGATATTTGCTTTTTCTACTAAATTTTTAACGGTGATTTTTTCATAATCATACTAAACTCCGTTTAAAAATGAGAATAAATTTTTATAATAGGTTGTTCAATAGCTAGTTCATAATTATTCAACTTTTTTCTTTTTTATTTTCGTAGGATTGCTCATTGCCGCAAAACCTTATCTTGCAGTAAAGGTTTATGCTAATAATTAAAATTGTGGCAAGATTGCTACGCAATAACCTATGGCTAGTCTACGACATTTTTCTGCACTGACAAAAAACTCGCTATGCTCAAACAGTTTTGCCAGCACAGAAAAATGCTCCGACGGACTAGCTTATACCAGGCTCTGTTTAAAAAATGAAAATTATATCTAAATTACTTGAAAATATTAAGTTTATATCCTTTATTAGAAAAGTTTGTACTAAATTCGTTATTTAAATGGGGGTTAGTATAAATTATAAAAATTATTATATTTAGGTTTCAAACTTTTAAATTTGGTAAAATGTCTCAATTAATATTACAATTTATGAAGATAAAAAAAATGCCTTATTATAGACATTTTTAATTTTAAAACATAATTTATTTCTGCTTTCTTAGTTTCCGTCTCCTCTCGGAGTATATAACATTATTAAAATATAGCCAAAGAAATGACGGAGTGATTGGATAAAAAGTATCCGTCTCCTCTCGGAGTATATAATTTCTTAAAAATCACATTTAGAAATGGTACTAAAAGCATTCTAAGTATCCGTCTCCTCTCGGAGTATATAACCTCCGCCCTTTTCGATTCTTTCAATAGTAGCCGCAGGTATAGAAAGTATCCGTCTCCTCTCGGAGTATATAACTGGTCAAAAGGAATTGCATATAGAAAGCGAGAAAAAGATATAGAAAGTATCCGTCTCCTCTCGGAGTATATAACAATTGTTTTGGAAGACAAATCTAAGAATACTGTTGAGATAGAAAGTATCCGTCTCCTCTCGGAGTATATAACCTACCTGCAATTAAACCCTTATTTTATGGTATGTTATTTGACTATTTGCGTGAGACTTGCTTAAATTTTCAGTTTTCTTTTCCAAAAAAGTAAAAAGTATGTTCTAAGTCCCATTTTTACAGTATCGTGGCAATTTTTGCATTTTGGTTAAGTATGCGTATTCTTATTAAATCACCTTCTTCTGCAAATCTTTCTACTTTTTTTAAAAGAATTTCATATTTTTCTCTAGTCAATAAACATTCAAAAGCTAATCTTTGGATTCTATTCCCAAAAGAATTTAGAAGTTTTTTAGAAAAACTCTTCTTCTATCAGCTATAATATCATAAATTACGACAACTGTAAAGCTATTTTTAAAAAATTTATGGAAAAAATTTTCATCTAAAAAATCTAAACATTCGCTATTTAAATTGGGAATAGTATAAATATAATAATTTGTAATTTAATGGGAAATAGTATAACGCAAGAAGAAAAAAGTTTAAAAAAATATAAAAATTTTTTTGATTATCTGAAATTATGGGGTACAATATTGTTAATAGGGAAATGTTTTTTAATAATGGAAATTAGAAATTGAGAGGAATGAATAAAGATGATACACACAACAAAAGAGTTAGAAGAGATACAGAAAAATTTTATCGAAATGGAAGTAAAAAGTTTTGCAAGGGAAGTTATTGAATTTATTGATGAAAGTCCCAGTGCTTATCATGTTGTGAAAAATTGTTCAGATATTTTAGAAGAAAATGGTTTTGAGAGGGTTATGCCTCGTGAAAAATGGGAACTAAAAAAAGGTGGAAAATATTTTTTGAAAAAATCCAGCTCTACTATAATTGCAATTACAATTGGTGAAAATTTTGATGTGAGAAAAGGGTTTAAGATTTTTGGAGCACATACCGATTCTCCTTGTTTTAGGATAAAACCTAATCCTGAAATGGTTACAGAAAATATGGTGAGATTAAATACAGAAGTTTATGGAGGGCCTATTTTGAGTACGTGGTTTGATAGACCTCTTTCCATTGCTGGACGTGTTATTGTGAAAGGAGAAGATCCATTTTTTCCAAAAACTGTAAAAATTAAGATAGATGAACCGCTTTTGACAATACCAAATCTTGCAATTCATCAGAATAGAGAAGTAAATAATGGAGTAAAAATTGATAAACAGAATGATGTTTTGCCTGTAATTTCACTTATTAATCAAAATTTTGAGAAGGAAGGCTATCTTGAAAGAATTATTTTGGAAAAGACAGGGATAAAAAAAGAAAATATAATTGATTTTGATTTGTATTTATATGCAACAGAAAAAGGATGTCTTTTAGGTGCAAATGAAGAATTTATGTCATCTCCAAAACTTGACAACCTTGCCTCTGTTTATACAGGTCTTCTTGGTCTTGTGGAAGAGGAGGCGAGTCAGGACCAGATTAACATTTTTGTAGCGTTTGACAACGAAGAGATAGGAAGTGCTACAAAACAGGGAGCAGATTCCAATTATCTTTTGAATACGCTGGAAAGAATTGCTTTATCGTTAGGGCTTGATCGAAGTGATTTTTTGCAGATGCTTGAAAATTCGTTTATTTTGTCGGCTGATGCTGCACATGCTGCACACCCTGCACATTTGGAAAAAACGGATCCTACAAATCGTGGAAAAATAAATGAAGGAATTTCAATAAAAATTAGCGCAAAACAGAAATATACATCCGATGGATATTCAATTGCTGTAATTAGACAGCTTATAAAAGGAACGGATATACGGATTCAGCCTTTTGTCAATGAATCAAACGAACTTGGAGGAAGTACAATCGGTCCGCTTTCTTCCACACATCTTGATATAGACGGAGTGGATTTGGGAGTTCCGATGTTTGCGATGCATTCGGTACGTGAATTATGTGGAATTTTTGATGTGTTTTACTTAAAGGAACTGGCAAAGGAATTTTTTTCAAAAGGATAAAAAATATTATTTTTAAGGAGATAGCCGTATATTGGCTATCTTTTTTATGGCAAGTTTGTTGTTTTTTTACAGTATCTATGATAAAATGAAAATAATACGAAATAGCAGAAAGGTAGTAGAATGAAAGTATATTTGGAATTGTTCTGGATTTTTTTTAAGATAGGTACATTTACTCTCGGTGGCGGATATGCCATGGTTCCGCTAATACAGAATGAAATTGTGAATAAGAAAAAATGGATTGAGGAAGAGGAGTTTGTAAAGCTTTTGGCACTTGCCCAGTCTTCACCCGGCGCATTGGCTGTGAATGTTTCGGTTTTTGTGGGGTATAAGATGAAGAGATTGCTGGGGCTTATAACTACAGTTCTGGGAGCAACATTGCCGTCGTTCATAATTATTCTTGTAATAGCTTCATTATTTAGCAATATACAGGATAACATATATGTTATAAAGGCTTTTAAGGCTATAAGACCGATGGTAGTTGCATTGATTGCCGCGAGTGTCTATACAATTGGAAAATCGGCTAAAATTAATAGAAAAACGTTATGGATTGTAATTTTGGTGGCAGTAATGGTTGCATTTCTTAAATTTCCGCCTATTGTTATGATTATTTTAGGTGCTTTTTTAGGAAATGTCTGGATGATTTGGAGGAAGAATAAATGAATTTAGGGATATTATTGATATTATTTTTTGTATTTTTTAAAATTGGAATGTTCAGTTTTGGTGGTGGATATGCAATCTTACCGCTTATTCAGGCAGATGTTGTAGATTTACATAAATGGGTAAATGTACAGCAGTTTACGGACATTGTGGCAATTTCACAGGTAACGCCGGGACCAATTTCATTAAATGCCGCAACTTATGTCGGTTATCTGATTGGAAACAAGGCTGGATTCTGGGATGCATTTATAATGGGGACAGCAGCAACATTGGGATTAATTCTTCCGTCAGTTATTATAATGACAATTTTTAGTAAATTTTATTTAAAATTTCAAGACAATAAATATATGGACAATGCTTTTGCAGGATTAAAAATCGTTGTTGTCGGATTAATTCTGGCGGCAGCTATAATGCTGATTGATAAAAAGAACTTTATAGACTGGAAAAGTGCAGCAATATTCATTATTTCTGTGGCACTTGTGTTAAAATGGAAAATGAATCCAATATTGCTTACAGTAATTGCGGCAATTGCAGGAATAATAATTTACTAAACATATTTATTTTTTACAGACTTAAAAATAATCGAATTAGGAAATTTAATTTTGTAATAAATAAAAATCTATGAAAATATTTTATAATTATGAAGGCATAATATAAATGCTGATTTACAGCAAGAGATAAGAATATGAAAGAAAAGAGGGAAAATTATGAAAAAAAAATATACTATCGCAGTATTAATATTAATTTTATTGTTTAGCTGTGGTAAAAAAGATAAAAAATCACAAAATTCTCAAAGTAAGCTAAATATTGAAAATAGACAGGATGATAAGCTCAAGGAATTGATAAAAAAAGCTGAAAAGGGAGATATATCGGCACAAACTGAACTTGGAGAAATGTATCTTCACGGAAATGGAGTAAAAGCAGATTATAAAAAATCCATGGAGTGGAGTAAAAAAGCTGCTGAAAAAGGAAGCTACCGGGCAATGACTAACATCGGGATTCTTTATTTGGATGGACTTGGAGTGGAAAAAGATTATAAAAAGGCTTTTGATTCATTTTCAAAGGCGACAGATGGCGGAGATATGAAAGGGCCAAGATACTTGGGAATAATGTCTGAGAAAGGGCTTGGAGTGAAAAAAAGCCTTGATGATGCCGCATTTTACTATGAAATTGGGGATAGCAGCGGAGACTTGACGTCACGATACAACTTAGGAAAAATTCATGAAAAGGCAGGCGATTACGCAAGAGCAGTAGAACTTTATAAAAAAACAGACAACAGGATGGATTATGTTACAGCTCCAATGTATGAAGCTCTAGGAGATTTATATGCCGCTGGAAAAGGTGTGGAAAAAAGCACAAAAGAAGCTAGGGAATGGTACGAAAAAGCTGTAAAATCAGGAAGTCAGGAAGCTAGTAAGAAATTAAATAACTTGAAATAAAATAAAATAAATTATCGTATAACCAGCCATATTTTAAGAAAGTCCAGTTATTATCTGAAAAAAACAAGTTTTATTAATATTTGAATTGATTTTTTCTTAAAATTAGAGAAAATTTATAAATAATCTTATTTACTAAAATTGTTATTTATGATAAAATGAATACAAGAAATTAATATTGAAGAAATTTATATATTTTTATATTTAATTTAATTTTTTTTAGTTTTATAATCTTAGTTTAAATATAAAAATACAGGAATATTGAGTAAAGAATATATTTACAATTATAAATTCAGTAAATTCTATATAAAAATGGGAAATAATGTAATAAGAAAGGAGATGCTACTTTTAAAGCATGCTTTTAATTAAAAGAATATTACAGATATTTTAATATAAAGTAAATACAGTAGCAGGAGGAAATAATGTTAGAAACATTAATTTTTAGAGAAATAAGATACAATGAAAATAACGAGCGGCTTCTTAAAGAAAATTTGGAAAAAATAAAAGAGAACCCTGATGATGTGGAAGTGTTAAAAACATTAGCATCTATTTATCATGCGTTAAAGGAAAATGACAAGGCAATTGAAATCTATGAAAAATTAGTAAAGCTGAAACCTGATGAAATTGAGATATTAGCATTTTTAGGATATTTATATTACGAAAATGAAGACCTTGACAAAGCCGAGGAAAACCTTAACAAGGCACTTGACGTAAGAACAGAAGATGAGCCATTTGTATTATTTTTACTAGGAAATATTTATTCAAGAAAAGGAAAAATATCAGAAGCGGTTGACTGTTACGAACTTGCTATATTCCTAGATTTTGACATGTATATTGCTCACATTGATTTTGCTAGAAAATATGAACATATGGGACGACATCGAAAAGCTCTTGAAGAATATAAGGCAGCATTTAGAATTGACTCAAGAGACGAAGGGCTAATTGAAAAAATACATTACATAGAAAATAAATGTAAAAATGTAATAGAAGAAGATAAAAAGGATAAAAAATTAAATTTTAGAGCAGCAAATTTAGGAATTGTTTAAAATTAAACTAAATATGTATGGTTAAAGTAATAATTCTGCTTTATGAAGTTGTCTTAAAATAAGTAACTGAACTTATCTATGACAACTTTTTATTATTTGAGTATTTAAAAATATGATTTAAAAAAATATTAAGGGAGAGAAAAGTGGTAAATTTAGTATGTGAAGCTATTCTTCCAGATTGTCCGATGAAGGATGTGGAAGAAATTGAAAAAAGTATAATGACAACTTATAAAAAAAGCATATGGTCAAAGTTTTTAAAGGCAATTAGTGATTTTGATATGATACAGGATGGGGACAAGATTGCAATTGGTGTATCTGGTGGAAAGGATAGCCTGCTTTTAGTAAAGTTGTTTCAGGAATTGAAGAAAGATAGACGAAAAAATTTTGACTTTAAAGCGGTTAGCTTAAATCCTGGTTTTAGACATTCGGATTTAGATAATTTTAAAAATAATTTAGATAAATTAAATATTGAGTGTGAGATTATTGATACAAATATTTGGGAGATTGCGAATGAAAAGGCAAAGGACTATCCATGTTTTTTATGTGCTAAAATGCGGCGTGGAATTTTGTACTCACAAGTAGAAGAACTGGGATTTAATAAATTGACGCTTGGGCATCATTTTGACGATGTTATTGAAACTACTTTGATAAATATGTTTTATGCTGGTACAATGAAAACAATGACCCCAAAAGTTCCGTCAACTTCTGGGAAATTGGAGTTGATTCGACCATTAATTTATGTAAAAGAAGCCGATATAATTGATTATACGAAAACAAATGGAATACGTGCGATGAATTGCGGATGTACAATCGAAGCTGGAAAGACTTCGAGCAAACGTAGGGAAGTAAAAGACTTGCTTGCTGCACTTGAGGAAAAAAATCCTGGAATCAAGCAAAGCGTGTTTAATTCGATGAAAAATATAAATTTAGATTATGTGTTTGGATATACAGGTGGTAAGGAAGTTGAATAAAAATAGGAGCAGTTATTCACTGCTCTTTTTATATATGAGTTTTTTTAGGAAAAGTTAAAAATTTGATTGTATATATGGAAATAATGGAGTATAATTTAAAAAGAAATTGTAAAATAAATTAAAAATTTAGGAGTGAATTTTATGAAAAAAAAGTTCCAACAAAAGTGGTGGCATAAATCTGTAGTTTACCAAATTTATCCAAAAAGTTTTAATGACACGACTGGAAGCGGAGAAGGAGATATAAGAGGAATTATCGAGAAACTTGATTATTTGAAGGAACTTGGAGTAGAAGTAATCTGGATTACTCCAATGTATAAATCTCCACAGAATGACAATGGATACGATATAAGTGACTACTACAATATTGATCCTAATTACGGAACAATGGAAGATTTTGAGGAAATGCTGGCAGAAGCACATAAAAGAGATTTGAAAATAGTAATGGACATTGTTGTAAATCACTCTTCAACTGAAAATGAATGGTTTAAAAAGTCTGAAGCCGGAGATCCTGAATATAAAGATTTCTATATATGGAAAGATGCAGTTGATGGAAAAGAGCCTACAAACTGGCAATCAAAATTTGGAGGAAATGCCTGGCAATATTCAGAAAAGAGAGGGCAATATTATTTACATCTGTTTGATGTTACGCAAGCTGACTTAAACTGGGAAAATGAAAATGTAAGAAAAAAAGTATATGAAATGATAAAATTTTGGCTAAATAAAGGAGTCGATGGATTTAGGCTTGATGTTATAAACCTTATATCAAAGGATCAGAGATTTTTAAATGATGACGGAGGTGATACAAGATTTATTCCTGATGGAAGAAGATTTTATACAGACGGACCTAGAATTCACGAATTTTTGAAGGAAATGAATAAAGAAGCCTTTGGAGGAGGAGAACTTATTACGGTTGGAGAAATGTCTTCTACAAGCCTTGATAACTGTATCAGATATTCAAATCCTGATGAAAAGGAATTATCAATGGCATTTTCATTCCATCATTTAAAAGTAGATTATCCAAATGGAGAAAAATGGGCGAAAGCACCATTTGATTTTGTGGAATTGAAAAAAATATTCTCTAAATGGCAAATTGGAATGTATGAAGGAAATGGATGGAATGCGACTTTCTGGAATAACCATGATCAGCCAAGGGCATTGTCAAGATTTGGAAATGATAAGGAATATCATAGGGAGTCGGCTAAAATGCTTGCCACAGTTCTTCATGGACTGCAAGGGACGCCTTATATTTATCAGGGAGAAGAATTTGGAATGACAAATCCGTATTTTGATGATATTAGTAAATATCGTGATGTTGAGTCAACTAATAATTACAAAATTTTACTCAATAAAGGATGTTCTGAAGAAGAAGCTGTTGAAATTTTAATGCAGAAATCGAGAGATAATTCTAGAACGCCTGTCCAATGGAATGATTCTGAAAATGCAGGATTTACAACTGGAACTCCGTGGATTGGAGTGCCTGAAAATTATAGGACAGTTAATGCTGAAGCGGCTTTAAAAGATAAAAATTCAATATTCTATCATTACAAAAAATTAATTGATTTAAGAAGAAATGAAGAATTAATGATAGCAGGAAGATATGAAGACATTGATTTGGAAAATAAAAGTGTTTATGCCTACAAACGTGTTGGAGAAAATGGAGAATTAGTTGTAATCAGTAACTTCTATGAACCTGAAGTGGAATTTGAACTGGAAGGAAACGGAGTTACAGGACTGGAAAATGCTCAAGTTTTATTATCAAATTATGAAACAGAACCTGAAATTAAAGACGGGAAAATTATTCTGAAACCTTATGAATCAACTATCTTTAAAAAATAATAAAAATTATGAATAATAAAAAATAAATTTTACCGTTAAATAGGATTATCGTTTTTTAAACTTATTTGGTGGTATTTTAAATAAAAAATAAAGAAGGAAATCAAAATGAAGACAGAAATTATATGCGTTGGAACTGAATTATTAGTTGGAGATATAGTGAATACAAATGCACAATATATTTCAGCGAAGCTCACAAATATTGGGATTGATTTGTATTATCAGACTACTGTTGGGGATAATTACGGACGGCTTATGGAGTGTCTGGAAAATGCTTTTAAAAGGGTTGATTTGGTAATTACTACTGGGGGACTTGGACCTACAATTGATGATATTACAAAAGAAGTTGTAGCCGATTATTTTGAGGAAGAGCTGGAAGTGATAGAGCGATATTATGACTTGATTGTAAAAAAATATAATGAGAGGGGCTTTGGAGAAGTTGCTTCTGGCGCGAGAAAAGAGGCTTCGATTTTAAAGAACTCAGAATTGCTTGATAATGAAGTTGGACTTGCACCAGGATTTTTTTATGAAAAAGATAATAAAAAAATAATAGTATTGCCAGGGCCTCCAAGGGAAATGACTTGGATGGTGGATAATCAAGTTTTGCCATTTTTAAAAAAATATTCAAACGATATTTTGCTAATGAAAACTCTTGAAATAAAGGGAGTTCCAGAAGGGAAAATTGATGACAGGCTAAAAGATTATTTTGAAATGTCAAATCCAACAGTTGCGCCTTATGCAAAGGAAGGCTGCGTTCATGTAAGAATTGCAATGAAAGGCGATAGAGGTAGTACAGATTACCTGATTGCTGAAATTGACAAAATTGCGAATGAAATTATCAAGATTTATCCGCAGGCGGAGGAAATAAAGGAAGAATAAAATAAAAATATACCCAGATTTTAGATTGAAAAATTCGAGACTGGGTATGTTTTTTATATTAAATTAAATTTATATAGTGAATTGAAATTTTAATTAAATTAATTCAAATTCTGATTGTGCCTTTTCCATTTCAGTATACATTTTGTAATATCGCCTTTTATTTTCCATAAGCTGCTCATGATTTCCAATTTCTTCGATTATTCCGTTGGACATAACTATAATTTTGTCATAATCCTTTATTGTGTTGAGTTTATGAGCGATTGTAATTACAGTCTTGTGTTTTGTAAGAATACTTAGTGATTTTCTTATTTCGTGTTCGTTGTCGGCATCAAGTGAGGCTGTGGCTTCATCGACTAGGATAATTGGGGTATCTTTTAATAAAGCTCTTGCGATTGAAATTCTCTGTTTTTCTCCACCAGATAAAGTAGAGCCCCCTTCTCCAATTATAGTGTCGTATCCATTTTCGCTTTCCATTATAAAATCGTGGCAATTGGCATTTTTAGCCACATTTATTACTTCTTCCCTTGTAGCCTTTGGTTTTCCAAGCCTTATATTATTTTCAAAAGTGTCATTTACCAAGTAGACATCTTGAAAAATTATGCTTATATTTGTAAGCAGTTCTTCAGGATATATTTTTTTGATATTTATTCCACCAATGGTAATTTCGCCAGACTGGCAGTCCCAGAATCTTGCAATAAGGCTGGTAACAGTTGTTTTTCCAGAGCCTGACGAGCTAACTAGGGCAGTTTTTGTCCCCTGTTTTGCTTCAAAAGTAATGTTTTTTAGAATAGGAGTGTCTTTTTCATAAGAAAAATTTACATTCTGGAATTTTATATCATAATTTGGTAAAGTAACTTTTTCAAGTTCATAGGAAATTTCCTTTTCATTATGCACATTTATTAGTTTATCTGTGGCGAGTTTCAAGTATTGGATAAAAGTATATTGTGTAGAAAAGGCTTTTAGCACATTTGAAAGTGAAAGTCCAATAATTATGTATGAAAAAAATTCTACTTTATTAATGGAAGAAGCCATAAAAAGTTGTGTAGACATAAGCAGAAGTAAGGCAAAGGAAATATCCGTAATAAGTTGAAAAATCATAACATAAGGGGCAAGAGCAATTTCAGTATTTATACTTTCCCTTTTCAAATCATTAAAGCTGTCCTTTAACCTCTTAAATCGTTCCCCAGTCAGATTATATGCTTTAAAAAGTTCCATTCCAGCAATATATTCCACCATCCGTGAAACAACATTATCCATAGTATGCTTCTTTTTCAAAGCTATTTTTGCACCTTTTTTCGTTCCCAGAATGACAAATACTAATCCAGCCAGCGAGATTATTAGTTGCAGTATGGCAAGCAAGGGAGAAATTGCAAATATAATTAACAGAAGATAAATTGTCAGTATAGATAACTTTATAATTTCTGATGTGCTGTGAGTTATAACCTGCTCAAAATCTTGTAAATCATTTGTCATAATATTAATAATATTCCCAATGTTGTGACTGTTAAAGTATCCTAGATTCAAATTTCTCAAATGATCACCCATCCTGATTCTCAAATCCTGAATAATTTTAGCCCCCTCACTTTGAATCCCGATATATCCGATACGATTTAATACAAATCTGCAAATAATTGCAAAAATCATAATAAAAGTATAGATTATCAATTTTTTCAACGTAAAATTATTATTCATCAAATCAATAATTGTAAAATAAAACATTGCATAGTTCATCATATAAAATAAGGCATCTATTGTTAGAAAAAATATTGGATTTTTAAGATTTTTATATTTATTTCCAGCAAGAGTTTTTATATTTCTAATATCGTTAATCATTGTCTGCACCCCCTAAATTTCCTTATTTTCCATCAAATCATTATCGCTATATAAATTCCATAAATGCCAGTATTCTGACTTGTTTTGCAGAAGCTCCTTATGAGAACCTTGCTCGGTAATACGTCCTTTATTCATCACAACGATATTATCGGCATTTTTTATTGTGTAAAGCCTGTGAGCAATGATAATGGCAGTTTTTCCTTTTAATAAAGTACGTAAAGCTTCCTGAATTTTGGCTTCGTTTTCAATGTCGGAGTAGGAAGTAACTTCGTCTAGCACAATAATTGAGGCATTTTTTAAAATGGCACGAGCTATTGAAATTCTCTGCTTTTCCCCACCGCTTAACTTAATCCCTCCTTCTCCAATCACAGTTTCGTATTTCTGAGGCAAGGATATTATAAAATCGTGAATTTGTGCCTTTTTTGCCGCATTTTCCAATTCTTCCAGCGAATAATCCTTCCCCATTCTTATATTCTCAAAAATAGTATCGTGAAGCATAAATGTATCCTGAAAGACAAATGAAACATTGTCAGCCAATCCTGTGTAAGCAAAGTCCTTAATATCAGTTCCATCAATTGTTATTTTTCCGCTATTTATATCCCAGAATCTTCCAAGCAGAAGTCCTATCGTTGTTTTTCCTGAGCCAGAAGGCCCTACAAGTGCAGTTGAAGTTCCAGCCTTTATTTCCAAAGAAAAATCATTTATAACATTTTTATTTTTATATGCAAAATTTACATTTTCATATTTTATAAAACCTGAAAAATTAGAAGGAAAATTTACACTTCCAGATTTTTGCTCCTGTTCCCTATTAATTTCCATAATCTTCCCTAGCCCTTTAGTTAATGCTGAAAGATGGTGTGCCAAGTCAAATAATGCCTTTAATGAGCTTAAAAAAATTGTACTCATCAAAATAAATAAAATATACACAGATACTGAAATTTGATTATGAAACAGCATAAGTCCACCAACTGGAATAATGAAAAGCAGGCCCGAATCAGTTAGACAGAGAAAAATCGAGTAAAACGGCACACTTAGTTCTGTAAGCTCAATCCAGTAATCTGCATATTCCTGAGTAATATCCCGATAATTCTTGAATGATTTAGCAGTAAGATTAAATGCTTTCATAACGTTCATTGCATTTATGTATTCCATAATAGTAGCGTTTAAGTTTGCAAGAAGAGTATAATAATGTTCTACACGACTTCCATAACTTTGAAACATTTTTCCCTGTACCATTATGCTCAAAATAATTGGAATAAATAAAACAAGTGTCAATTTCCAGTTAAAGTAAATCATAATCCCTAAAAATATTATCGGAGTTACAAGTGCCGATGATAAATCTGGAATCTGATGTACAATAAAGAGTTCCAATTTTTCAATATCCTCATTAATAATCTTTTTCAGTTTTCCAGTCATATTTTTCTTAAAAAACCCCATATTCAGCTTTGACAAATGCTCAATCAAATCAATTCGAATTTTGTACAAAATCGAAAAAGCCGCAATATGTGAAAATACCCCTGATAAAATTTGCATAATTATTTTTACAATTATAAAAAATATCGCAATAAAAACACAGAATTTTATTCTTGAATAATCAATATTTGCCTTAAAAAGCTCCAGAACAATCTGATACACAAGAAGATAAGGCACAGCAGACAATGTTGTACCAATTATACTGAATATTGCTGAAAAAATCAGCTTCATCTTATGTTTACCAGATAAACTTAATAAATATTTCAATTCTTTCATAATAATCTCTCCATCCACTTGTCAAAGAAAATACGTTATTAAACAAAAAAATAATAGATTATTGAATCAATTTATTTTTCATAAATATAAATTCCAAGTCGATTATTAGCAATATAGAACAGAGGAACAAATAATTTTTTCCAGCCAGGAAGATGATGTTTCATTTCATCTGTGAAATTAATAAGTCCAGTTTGCTTTAATTTTGGATTCAATTTTACAATTTCACTTCCATCTTTTACTCCCCATTTGAAATCTGCGTTCATATTTTTTATGGTATCATGTTTTTGGTTCATTTTAACTGTTCCTTTATAAAGCAAGTCAAACTGAGCTTCAAAAGAATCAAAATTATCAGTCAATATTTTCAAAAACTGTTTAATCTTCTGTTCTTTAAAATACATTAATACACCTTCGGAAATAATAAGTAATTTCTTCCCTTCCAGCTTAATATCTTTTGTCCATGCTGAATCAAATGCAGATTTTGCAATATCTGTAACTCGTTCATTAGGTTCAAAAAATAATTTTCGTTTTTCAATAACTTCTGGCAAGTCAAGATTGTACCATCTTATTTTTCCATTATCTATTCGTAAAAATCTTGTATCTAGTCCACATCCAATCGACACAATTACACAATCTGGATATTTTTTCATAAATTTTTTCACTTCATTATCCATCATTTTTGCACGTGAAAGCACACCATAATACGAAGCCCATGCATGTTTAAATTTTGAAAAATCATAGTTTATCTGTGAAATTATTTCTTCAGATTTTTTATCATTCAAAATAGGTTTTTCGCTTTTAGCATCAGTTGCCCGCATATACAAAGTAATAAGCATAGTTTCAGAAACATTGTCAAGTTTTATTCCCATAACACATCCCTCCTTATTATAAAATTTTGATTATCAAACTATCTAATAGAATTATACCCGCATTTATTCAAAATGCAAGTTTTATTTAAAAAATAAAAATAGTTATTAAACTGTTAAAATCATATAAATTTGGTATTTGAGACCAATAATTATAATCGTAAGCCTATTTATATAAAGGAAAACTGATTGAAAAATAGCTGGAACTATGTTAAAATTATTTATATTTCTATTGAGGAAGATTCATAAATTTGGAGATTTATAAATGGTAAAAAATAAGGACAGATTTTTTAATTTTGATATTTTAAAATGCATTGCAATTAGTATGGTTTTATTTATTCATATTGTTGCAAGCGAGTTGTATAATTATGGTAAAATATCTGGAAACAGATGGATGATGGCAAATATTGCAGATTCATTTAGCAGAATGTGCGTGCCGATATTTGTTATGGTTAGTGGATTTTTTCTGTTGAGAAAAGATGAGGATGTGAAAATATTTTTTAAAAAAAGATTTGCAAAAATTCTGCCTAAGTTTTTTGTATATTCTGTTATTTTTTTTATATTTACAATAATTTTTAAAGGTGTTAAAGATAATGAATTATTTTCAGTTTTTTTTAGAAAATCAACTTATAAGACTATAATTTCGATTTTTTTCCAGAAAGAAAGTTATAATAATTTTTTTTCAAACTTTTTTCAAGGGAAAATTTATTATCATTTGTGGTATATTTATATGATATTGTCGCTTTATTTGATAACTCCCTTTTTACGAAAGGTTGTAGCAAAAGTTGATAGAAAAAGTATTAATTATCTGGTTTTTGTGTGGATAATATTTATGATTTTAGTACCATTTCTAAATGTGATTTTTAAGAAAAATATAAAAATATATTCTCCAGCTGGGCAATATGTCGGTTACTTCTTAATTGGCTATTTACTTGCAGAAAAGCCTTTGAATATGAAAAAATGGAAAAAATATACAGGTTTTTTAATAGCAGTGTCACTAACTGTCTTTTTAACATATATATTTACAAAATCAAGTGGAAAATTTTTTGACTATTTTTACGATTATCACTCGGTTAGTGTATTTATAGCCACAGTTTTTCTTTATGATTATATTGTAAATATTTTTGATGGAGAAAAAGTTTTAGGCAAAGTAAAAGGAATTATAAAATCTGTATCAGCAAAAACTTATGATATTTATTTAATTCATCCGATTTTTTTATTTTTTTGTGAAAGAATATTAAAATCCAGAATGAATTATTTTTTATATATAATTATTACATTTTTAATAGTATTTTTGCTATCATTTTTTACAAGCGAAATATTAAATAGAATATATAATTTTTTAGCTGGAATAAATAAAAGGAGGGAGAAATATGGCGGAAAACAAGACTAGAAAGCCATTGCCAATAGGGGTGTCTGATTTTAAGGAAATTATAGAAAATAATTATTATTATATTGATAAAACAAAGCTAATTGAAGATATTTTATACTACAGAGCAAAAGTAAACTTATTTACACGTCCAAGAAGATTTGGAAAAACCCTTAATATGTCAATGATTAAATATTTTTTTGATATAGAAAATAGAGAAGAAAATCGACAATTATTTAACGGATTAAATATTTTTGAAAGTGAACACATGCAGGAGCAGGGGCAATATCCTGTTATATATATAAGTTTTAGGAATATGGAAGAGGTTAGCTGGGAAAACTGTCTGAGTCAAATAAAAGACTTAATAAGAAATATTTATATAGAATTTAGATATATAAGAAAAAAATTAGATGAATTTGATTTGATGGATTTTAACAATATTTGTTTTAATAATGAAAATTCAAATTGGAAAGGCTCATTGAAAGCGTTGACAAAATATTTGTATGAATATTATGGGAAAAAAGCTGTTGTGCTAATAGATGAATATGATACGCCGATAATTCAGGCTTATCAGGAGGGATATTATAAACAGGCAATTTCTTTTTTTAAGAAGTTTTATGGGGATGCAATGAAGGATAATGAATATTTGCAGTTTGGAATTATGACTGGAATATTGAGAATTGCAAAAGAAGGAATTTTTTCAGGATTAAATAATTTGAAAGTAAATAATATCTTTAGCGAAAAATATTCAGAGTATTATGGACTTACTGAAAATGAAGTTATTGAGGCTGTGAAATATTATGGACTTGACTATGAGATGGAAGATGTCAGGGAGTGGTATGACGGTTATCAGTTTGGAGAAACTGAAATTTATAATCCTTGGTCGATTATTAACTTTTTGGATGAAAAAAAATTACGTCCATACTGGATAGGAGTCTCAGGCAATAAGACAATATATGATTTGTTAGGGAAAGCAGATAAAAAAGTAATAGAAGACTTGGAAAAACTTTTTGTGGGGAAAACAGTTTATAAGGCAATAAATGAATATATGGAATATGCATTTAATGCAAGTGATATATGGGAATTGTTTTTGTACAGCGGATATTTGACAACTGATGGGGAGAAAAAGGGGGAACTCTATCCATTAAGGCTTCCAAATAAAGAAATACAGACTTTTTTTAGAAAAATTTTTATAGATAGATTTGTTGGAAATTATACACAGTTTTCAAATATTGTGGAAAATTTAAAAAATGGGAAAATAGAAGAATTTGCAAAAGGGCTTCAAGACGAGATACTTTCTTCACTTAGTTATTTTGACACGGAAAAGGACGAGAAATATTATAAAATATTTTTAATTGGAATATTTATAATATTGGGAAACGATTACATTAGGTTGTCGGAAAGAGAAAGTGGCTATGGAAGGGCAGACTTGGTTTTAGAGCCTAAAAATAAAATAAATCCAGCGTATATATTTGAATTTAAAGCTGTAAATAATGAAGATGAGCTGGAAAATTATGCAAAAGCTGGATTTGAACAAATAAAAGAGAAAGAGTACGATGTAGAATTAAGAAATAGAGGAACAGGCAGAATTGTCTGCGTTGGGCTCGCGTTTTATAGAAAAAAAATTAAAATGAAATATGAAATAATGGAAAAATAAATTTTTTTGGTAAAAATGATCAAGATTTTAGTAATTGAATATATTTTTAAAAAAATAAAAAAAGGAAGTGTAGTTTAGAATGGCAGTAAGTGGAATGAAAAAAAATTATTCCTATTTATTTGGAATATTGATGATTTTAATGTATTTTATAGGACTGTTGCTTATAAATCGTGGACTTGGATTTACAAATGTTATTGTGATTATTTGCTCTATGGTAATTTATTATGTGGCGAATGTTTATAATATGGCAGGAAGATATAGATTACGGGATATTGTGATTATTGTTGGAATTAACTTTATTCTTGTTATGATTACGACATTTTTGCGCATTTTCATTCTGAATGAAGCGATAATTCTGTTTGGTCTGCTTACAATGTTTCAGATTATTTACCGTTATATTATAATGATCGGATTAGCTGAAAAGCAAAGAATTGTTTTTGTTGGTGAAAATGGGTATACAGAAGATTTGCTGGAAAGCATAAAGAAAGATCGTCAGTATAAATTATCGGACTTTTTAAAAGAAGAAAAAAATATGGATATTTTAACAGAAAAATTATTGAATTTATGCGAAAATAAAAAAGTTGATATAATTGTGGATTTTACAAGCAATCTTTTATACGATACAAAGCTTGTGGATAAACTTTTGCAGTATAAACTTGGAGGAATACAGTATTATAACTATCTGGAATTTTATGAAATATACGAAAATAAATTGCCAGTTTCAAACTTGAGTCCAAAATGGTTTTTGGAAAATACAGGATTTGAAATTTACTACAACAGTTTTAATTTGAAAGCCAAACGTATTCTTGATATAATTTTTGCACTTTTAATCGGAGTTTGTGTAATTCCAATTATGATTGTTGCAGCAATAATAATAAAAATCGAATCGAAAGGACCAATATTCTTTATACAGGAAAGAATCGGCGAAGGAAACAAGCCATTTAAAATAGTAAAATTTCGTTCAATGACAACTGATGCCGAAAAAGATGGACCAAAATGGGCTACAAAAAATGATAACCGTGTCACAAAATTTGGTAAATTTATGCGTCTTACAAGAATTGACGAATTGCCGCAATTGTGGAATGTGCTGCGTGGAGAAATGAGTTTCGTTGGACCACGTCCAGAAAGAGAATTTTTTATAAAGCAGCTGGAAAAGGAAATTATGTACTACAATCTAAGACATACTGTAAAACCGGGGCTTACTGGCTGGGCACAAGTTATGTATCCGTATGGAGCAAGTATTGAAGACGCTTATAGAAAATTGCAGTATGATTTGTATTATATAAAAAACCACGATATTTTATTTGATGTGAAGATATTGTTAAAGACAGTTACGATTGTGATTTTTGGAAAAGGGAGATAATAATTTTGGATTTTTGAGAGAAGGTAATGAAATTTATTAATGGAGGACAGAAATGAAAAAATTTATTTTAATAACTTTATCAATTTTAGTGTTTTTATTTGTTTTATTATATGTGATACTATTTCGTGATTATAAGACTTCTGAAAAAACAAAAAAATTTATAGTGTCTCAGTATAGTGATAAAAATAAAACTATAAATACTTTTTGCAGTGATTATTATGAATTTTCCAAAGCATATAGCAAAGGGAAGGATGAATATTATGAATCAATGAACTTAAGAAAAACAGGAGAAAATATATGGACTGGTCAATATTCTAAATCAATTAATAATAAAGATGAGATTACAAAAGAAGTTATATATAAAAATGAAAAGTATTATGATTCCAAGACAGGAAAAGAAATAACAGACTTTAAACCTTATTTTCAGACTAGTGTGATAAAATATGAGGAATTAAAAACAACAGAAGAAGTGAGTACAGGAATTATATCAGATCATAGTCCAAATGAAGGATATTTTCGTGGAAAATATTTAAATAAAAAATCATTTAAGGAATTTTTTAAAGATTCAGACTGGAATTTAGAAGGGGATTTGAAAATGGATGTAAATTATCAAAGTATCGAACCTTTTTATTACCAAATGATAATTGAAACTGAAAATGAAAAATTACGTTTGAAGGAAAGTTGCAGATATATAAAATAAAATTTTAAAAGGAAACGATATGAAAAAAATAATAATTTCATTGCTATTATTGATTTTAGTGTCCTGTAAACCTAAAAATTCTCAAATTGTGATAGAAGCACTGGAAAAAATGTATCAAATAGGCAAAATATAGAGGAATTTTGCGAAGAAAATCAGTATAGTTTGTTGATTCGTTATTTTAAAAATAATAAGGGATATAATAAAAAAATAAGTTTATCAAAAATAGGTAATAGTATTTGGGAAGGTAAATATCAAGTTAATGAGGAAATTATAAAAATTCGATATGTAAATGGGATTTTTTCAGACAGACACCATAAAAAAGAATGAAATTAAAATTTTGAGTGAAGTTGATAAAAAAGATTCGATGTTTCCAGCATTGTTTGCAGAATATAAAGATAAAAATTCGATAAGCAGTTATATTAGTCAGTTTGGAATAAAAGAAAATTTTGAAAAAATAAAAATATATTCACAAAATAGAGGAGGAACTATGGGGGAGATTGAATTTATAGATTCTAAATTGAAAACAAAAATTGTAGAAACTTGTGGATATGTGTATTGAGGCATAAAACGGAGAATCTGTAGATGTATATGAAAAAAATACTAATAATATTAATAATTATATTATTACCGATATTTTCATTACTAATTTATTTTATATACAATGAAATGAAAATATCAAATGAAATTGCAAAAATAGAAGAAAATATAGAAAAATTATATAAAAAAAATAAATTGAATGATTTTTGTGAGAAGGATTACAGGCTGGAAATTCGTAAAAATAATTTTTTGATGAAATTGATTTTGGAGAAAAAAGAGGAAGTTTGGGAAGGAAAGTATAAATTAAATAATGAAATTTTTGATATTGTATATAGAAATAATAAATTTTATTATAAAAATACCGAAAGAGAAATATCAGAATTAAAAGATTTTAAATTTTATTTTCAATATGGTAAGATTGAGAAGGAAAAGTTAAAGGATATGCACTTTTTCAACGCTTTTTTGGCTCCAAAAGATTCGTTTTATTATAAAGATGGGATAACCGGGAAGTATATTGAACGTAAAAAGGTAAATTTTGATAATAAAGAAACAGAATATATTGCAGAAGATACTTCAACTATTTATATTCGTTATGATGTGAATGATGGAAAAAGCAGTGTTGTAATTGAAGAAACTGGAGAAAATATTAGGGAAGAATGTGGCTTAGGAGAGGAAAGTATGATAAAATTACATTAAATAAAAAAGAGTTGTTAAAAAAATTAGGAGAGAAAAGATGTACTTAAAAGCATTGGAGCTGACAGGGTTTAAATCGTTTGCGAATAGGACTGTTGTGGAGTTTGATAATGGGATTACTTCGATTGTTGGGCCTAACGGAAGTGGAAAGAGTAATATTCTGGATGCGATTTTGTGGGTTTTGGGAGAGCAGAGTTATAAGAACATACGGGCGAAAGAGAGTTCGGATATTATTTTTTCTGGCGGGAAGAACAAAAAGCCAAAGTCTATGGCGGAAGTCAGTCTTATTATTGATAACGGGGATAGATATCTGGATGTAGATTTTTCAGAGGTTAAAATTACTCGAAGGATTTTTAAGACTGGAGAAAACGAGTATCTAATAAATAACAAGAAATCCAGGCTTAAAGATATTCATAATCTTTTTATGGATACTGGGATTGGAAAGCAGGCTTACTCGATAATTGGGCAAGGGCGTGTAGAGAGAATTATTGGCTCTTCGCCAAAGGAATTAAAGGAAATTATTGAAGAGGCGGCTGGAGTCAAAAGGGCTAAGATTGAGAAGGAAGATTCTGAGAAAAAGCTGCAGGACTTAAAAAATGAAATTGAAAAAATTGATTATGTAGAAAAGGAATTAAAGCTGCGAGTTGACTATTTGAAGGATGAACAGGCTAAGGCCAGGCTGTTTAAGGAATATACAAAAAAGATTGATGTTCAAAGGTTTATGGTACTGGAATATAATGTCAATGAAAAAAGTTCGCTAAAATATGAGTATGAGGAAAAAAGTCAGGAAATACAGAAAGAATTAGAAAAAAGTGAAAAGAATTTTTCAGAAAAACAGGTGGAATTTCAAAGAACTAATGAAATTCGGGAAGAATTGTACAAAAATCTGGAAAGTCAAAAAAATGAAAATAGCGAAAACTTTAAAAATTTGGAAACTTTAAAAGATGAGTATTCAAAGCTAGTGAATCAAAATTCCAATTTGGAAACGGAAGCCAATGAAAAAGCTAAGAGAAAAGATATTTTGGAAAAGGATATTGCTGAAAAAGAAGAGATTTTAAATAAGTCTAGAAATGAGCTTGAGCTTATAACAAAGGATTTGATTGAAAAAGAAAAGGAAAAGGCTGAGTGGGAAGCAAAAGTTGGGGAATTGAAGCAGGAAAGTGATAAAATAATCCTTGAACTAAAGGAGCGGACACAAAAGAACTTTAATTTTGAAGTGGATAAAATAAAAGTTGCTGGGGAAAATGAGGATTTGGAAAAAAGAGTTTTGGCTGCGAAAACTGAAAATAAAAGGCATATCGCTGAGAAAAGTATTGCAGAAGCCGAGTTTAACAAAATAAATGAAGAAAAACAGACTTTTGAAATGCAAAAATCAGAAAATGAGAAGCAGAAACTTGAAAAAGAGCTGAAAATTCAGAAACTCAATGAAAAAACAGAGGAACTTAGAAAGGAATATTCTGGAATTAATAAACAGAAAAATGAGATTAGCTACAAACTTCAGAATTTTGAGGTTAAACAAAAGGCGATTTCGGATACTATTGAGAAAAATGAAACTTTTAATCGAAGCATAAAGCATATTTTGAATGAAAAAATTGATGGAGTAATTGGTGCTTTTGTTAATTTGATTGATGTTCCAGTGGGATTTGAGGAAGCGGTACAAACTTTATCTGGTGGAATGTTTCAGGATATTGTCGTAAAAGACAGTGAAATTGGGAAAAAATGTATTGAAATCCTGAAGGAAAGAAAGCTGGGAAGAGCTTCATTTTTGCCGATTGAAAATATTCGTGTTTCTAAAATGAATGATTTCTTGCCTACAATTGATGATATTTTTCAGCAAAGTGACTCTAAAAATAAAATGACAGAAGAAGAAATTCAAAATATAATTTCAAACACAAAAGGGAAAAATGGAATTATTGATTTTGCAAGGAATATTGTAAAAATTGATAAAAAATTTGTAAATAAAAATATAGAAAAAGTTATTCAGTTTGTGTATGGAAATTCAGTTGTTGTGGAAAATCTGGAAGTTGGGACGCAGCTTTTGAAAAAAGGATTTAATGACAGAATTGTTACGCTTGAAGGGGATATTATCACTTCTCGTGGTAGAATGACTGGAGGGCATTCGTTTAGGGGTAAAGATGAAATTCTTGAGCGAAAAAAGGAATTGAAACATCTGGAAAGTGAAATTGAGAAAAATCGAAATAATTTTGTTGAACTTGAGAATAAACTGTCTAAAATTGTTTTGGAAGCTGAAAAAGTTGAGTCAGAAAGGACAGAAACAGAAAAATTATTTGAGAATTTTAAAAATGAATATCAGGTGTTTAATGAAAACTACGATGATTTTAATATTAAATTTAGTCGAAAACAGCGGGAAATTAATACTTTGAACTATGAAATTTCTGAAAATGAGAAATTTATTTTGGAAAAAGAAACTAAAATAAAGGAAAATTTGGAATTAATTCAAAAAATCGAAAAAAATATTGAAGAAAATAATCTTAAAATTGAAAATTTGAATCAAGATTTGAAAAATTTTGAAAATATTGATGAATTTATTCAGAAACTGAATGCTGCCGACAGAGATTATGAAATTTTGAAAGTTAGAACAGATAATAATAAAAATCGTTTTGCAGAAATTGAGTCTGATTATAAGAAGCTTTTGAATGAGAAAGCAGAACTGGCTGAATTTGAAAAGAAAAGGGAAATGTTAGGAAAGGAATTATCTGTAAAAATTTCTCATAAAAAAGATGAAATTTCTGAAAAAGAGAAATTAAATGAGAATATTTTAGGCGAAATTCAAAAAATTGAAAAAAATATTCATGAAATTGAAGAAAAAGAGCGAAAATTTATTAGTGAAATCAAAGATATTGAAGTAAATATGTTAAAACATAAAAATGACTATGAAAAAATCATTGAAAAAATAACACGAAACGAAAGTGAGCTGGAGTTTCAGCTGGCTGAATTTAAGGAACTGGAAAATGAAGAAATTCTCGAAAATGAGGAATATTTTGAAATTGCTGATGAGAATGAGTTGATGGCGACAAAGAAAAAACTGGCAGTAAATGAGAGAAGCAGAACTGACATCGGAGCAGTGAATCTTGCCTCAATTGAAGAATTTGAGCATGAAAATGAGCGGTATCAGAATATTGTCGCACAGAAAAAAGATTTGCTCGAAAGCCGAGAGGCATTGCTTGGGTTTATTCAGGAAATTGAAGAGGAAGTTACAAGTAAATTTTTTATGGCTTATGAACAAATAAATAAAAATTTTCAGTATATGTGTGAAACTATTTTAAATGGAGCAAAAGGACTGATTAAAATGACAGATCCTGAAAACTTGCTTACAACTGGCTTGGAACTTAGTGTAAAATATAAAAATAAGCCGGAACAGACTTTACTTTTACTTTCAGGTGGCGAAAAATCAATGCTTGCAGTATCCTTTATAATGGCAATCTTTATGTTTAAGCCGAGTCCATTTACTTTCTTTGATGAAATTGAGGCGGCTTTGGATGAAAAAAATACAAAAAAAATTGTAGAACTGCTGCATCAGTTTATTGACAAGTCGCAGTTTATATTAATTACTCATAATAAGGAAACAATGAAGGGTTCTCATAGACTTTACGGGGTTACGATGAATAAGGAAATTGGGGAAACTAAAATTGTTTCGGTGGACGTGTAATTTAATAAACTTTTTTACTGGAAATTTTTTGATATTTTTGATAGAATATAGGTAAAATTTATAATATATAAAAATTACTTTAAAGCTGAATTTCAAATTAAAAAATATTTAATTTTTTTTATATTAAAGAAATTTAGTTATATAAAGTACGATTAAAACTTGAAAGGAGATATGTGTAAAAAGATTTTCACATAATTGAGAAAATGTTAAAAAAATTATTAGGTTTAGTAGCAATATTTTTGTTATCAGTTATAGGTTTTGCTGATGTAGATATTTCACAGATAGCGAGTGATTATCCATATAAAGATAGTGCAATAGCGGCAACAGTTCTTGGAACACCTGCTGATCAGCAGTACAAATTTAAAAACCCAAAGGGTCCAAAAGTTAGAAAATTTACGACAACCAAAAAGATTCCTGAAATATTAAGACAATGGAAGGATTATGAGTATGGTGTATGGACTCAAAAAGGGAAAAAAGCACCACTTATGATTATAATTTCAGGAACAGGTTCACTTTATAACAGTGGAATGTCACTTTATTTAGCAAATGTTTTTTATGACAAGGGATACAATGTAATTGCATTTAGCTCACCAACAACAATGCCTTATATTGTAAGTCAAAGTAAAAATACATATGCAGGGTATATAAAAGATGAAACGACACAAATGTATTCTTTGATAAGTCAGGCTATTTCAAAAGAAAAAGGCGATGGAATGAAAATTGATAAAACTTATATCGGCGGTTACAGTTTAGGTGGTTTTCAGTCACTTTTACTTCATGAACTTGATGAAAAAAATAATAGAAGAATTGGAATTAACAAATCATTATTATTAAATTCACCAATTAGTATTTTAACTGCAACACAGAATTTAGACAATTTTTTGGTGAAAAATGGAATTTACGATGCTAGAAGTTTGGAAAAATATATGGATACAATATTTAGCAGACTTATGTATGATGACACAATAAAAATAAAAGATATAGAATTTTCAAACTTAACTACTTCATTAGGAAAATTAGGACTTGGAGAAAAAGATTTTGAAGTATTGACAGGGCTATTATTTCGATTTTATTCAGCTAATATGACTTTTGCTGGAGAAGTATTCAGCGGTAGAAATGCAACTGGTAGACTTTCAGATAAAAAATCTTACAAACGTTTTGATTCTATTTCAAAAGAATTTAGAGAAGGTTTGTCTGTTGCATTTGATGAATACGCAAAAGAAATTTTGTATCCATATTTGAAGAAAAATATAAATCCTAATCTTGATTTTAATGAATTTGTAGAGGAATTTGATTTAAAACATAGTCAAGATTTTATAAATAGAAATAATAAAAATATTATATTTATAACATCTACAAATGATGTACTGTATTCGAGTCAGGATTTAGATTATATAGAAAATACATTTTCAAATAAAGTTCTGATACCGTTTGGTGGACATACAGGTGTTTTATGGCATAAAGATGTGGCAAATTTAATGGTAGATAAATTGGAGGAAAATTAGAAATGGCACAAAAAAATAAATTATTAATGTTTGGAACAATGTTGATTGTTGCAACAATTGGACATTCCAAAATGTTGGAAATTAAGAATGAAAATACAATAATGTTTATGGAAGAAAATGAAAAGGAAGTAAATGATGACCTTTTTGTAGAATTCGTTGATGGAAAAATAGCAGAAACGCCTGATAAAAATATTGATTTGGTTTCACAAACGAATATAAAAACGAAAAAAAATAAAGTTGATAAAAATAAATACATCGCTTTTGAGCAAGATGGTTATGGAATATTGGCGGCAAATTTGGAAGAACTGGATGAAGATTACATTGCATCAAGTCAAGTCTTCCAATTAACAGGTATAAATGACTCATTAGAGCCATTTAATCGAAGAATGTATGCTTTTAATACACAGCTTGACAGAAAAGTACTTTATCCAGCTTCACGTGTTTATGCAGCAGTTGTTCCAAAACCAATAAGAAAGGGAATTTCAAATTTCTATAACAATTTTAGTGAAATACCAACATTTGTAAATTCACTGTTACAGCTAAAACCTGGAAAAGCAGTAAATGCACTTGGAAGATTTGTTGTAAATTCAACAGTAGGAGTACTAGGGGTAGCGGATATTGCTAAAAATATGGGAATGAAAAGAGATCCTGAAACAATGGGAGACACATTAGGACATTATGGGGTTGGAACAGGTTCTTATCTAGTATTGCCAATCTTTGGGCCAAGTAATATAAGAGATGCAATTGGAACAGGAATAGACACGGTAACAGAAGGTGCAGTAAGAGGTGTAGCTGAAGAAAAACTGTTTTTTGATACGAGAGTTTTTGATAAAACAGTCTATGGATTTACAAGACCAGTTGTAACAGGACTGAATGCACGTTCTATACTTAGTATGCGATATGGGGATTTGAATTCTCCGTTTGAATATGATTTAGTGAGAGCTCTTTATCATAATTACAGAAAAATACAAGTTGTGAAATAAAAAGTTTAAAATATTCTGCTAAAAAAATTATTTTGGTGAAAATATAGGAGGAAATTAATATGAGTTACATAAAAGATGTGGATTTAGAAGTGTACAATGCAATTGTGGAAGAAGAAAGAAGACAGGAGGAAGGAATTGAGCTAATCGCTTCTGAAAATTTTGTTTCAAAGGCTGTGATGGAAGCTGCAGGTTCTGTATTTACAAATAAGTATGCAGAAGGATATCCTGAGAAAAGATATTACGGTGGATGTGCAAATGCTGATGTTGTGGAAAGCCTTGCAATTGAAAGATTGAAAGAAATGTTTGGAGCAAAATATGCTAATGTGCAGCCACATTCTGGATCTCAAGCTAATATGGGAGTGTATGTTGCACTGCTTGAAGCTGGAGATAAAATTCTAGGAATGAGCCTTAGTGCTGGTGGACATTTAACTCATGGTTATAAAATCAATTTTTCAGGAAAAAATTACATTGGACTGGAATATGGTCTAAATCCTGAAACAGAACTGATTGATTATGAAACAGTCAGAGAAATTGCATTAAGAGAAAAACCTAAAATGATAGTTGCAGGAGCAAGTGCTTATTCAAGAATAATTGATTTTAAAAAATTTAGAGAAATTGCTGATGAAATTGGTGCGTATTTGATGGTAGATATGGCTCATATCGCTGGACTCGTAGCTGTTGGACTTCATCCAAATCCAATAGAATATGCAGATGTAGTAACTTCAACAACTCATAAAACTTTAAGAGGACCTCGTGGTGGAATAATTTTGACAAATAACGAAGAAATTGCAAAAAAAATTGATAAAACAATATTCCCTGGAATACAAGGTGGACCGCTAGTTCATATAATTGCGGCAAAAGCTGTTGCATTTAAAGAGGCACTTAGCCCAGAATATAAAAAATATCAGGAGCAAGTGGCAAAAAATGCTAAAATTTTGTCAGAAGAATTGGTAAAAGGCGGGCTTAGAATTGTAAGTGGTGGTACTGACAACCATTTAATGCTGGTTGATTTACGCCCAATGGGAGTTACAGGAAAAATAGCCGAAGCAAAATTGGAAGAGGCTGGAATAACTTGTAATAAAAATGCTATTCCAAACGATCCTGAAAAGCCATTTGAAACAAGCGGAATAAGACTAGGAACACCTGCAATCACAGCTCGTGGATTTAAGGAAGAAGAAACAAGACAGGTGGCACAATTTATATTAACAGTATTAGGAAATATAAATAACAATGAAAAAATTGCCCAAGTAAAAGAGCAAGTTTTAAAATTAACTGAAAAATTTCCACTTTATAAAGGTAAATAATTTAAAGATAAAAAATTAGGAGAAAATGTGAGAAATAATAATAGAAAAAACGATGAAATGCGTGAAGTAAAAGTAACTAAAAATTATATTGTTCATCCAGAAGGTTCTGTTTTAATCGAATTTGGAAATACAAAGGTTATTTGTAATGCAACAATTGAAGAAAAAATTCCAAGATGGCTAAAAGGGACAGGATCAGGATGGATAACTGCCGAATATAGCATGCTTCCAAGAGCAACACATACACGTATCCAAAGAGAATCAATAAAAGGAAAACTATCTGGAAGAACAATGGAAATTCAGCGTTTAATTGGAAGAGCACTAAGAGCTGCAATAGACTTGGAAAAATTAGGAGAAAGAACAATAATGATAGACTGCGATGTAATTCAGGCAGATGGTGGTACAAGAACAGCTTCAATTACAGGAGCTTATCTTGCTTTGGAACTAGCGGTTGAAAGGCTTATAGATGAAGGAAAACTAAAAGAAATTCCAATAAAATCAAAAGTTGCAGCAATAAGTGTTGGGAAAGTTCGAAATGAACTTTTACTTGATTTAGAATATGAAGAAGACTCAAGAGCTGATGTAGATATGAACATTGTAATGAACGACAAAGGCGAATTTATTGAACTACAAGGTACAGGAGAAGAAGCAACTTTTACTCATGCGGAATTATTGAAGTTTATTGAATTATCAAAAAATGCCTTTCATAAGTTATTTAGTTTATAAATAAAAATTAATTTTGAGCTATTTAAATAAAGTAAGTGTTAAGAAAAATTTTGTTAAGAAGTTTTAGAAATCTGAATAAAAAATATAAAATTTAGAAAGGATGGTGAAAGAATAGATGAAAAAAACTGGTATGGAAAAATTGTTTGATGAATATATGAAAAAAATACAGGCTGGGGATACGAAGGCTATAAATGAAATTGGTCTTATTTTTCAAAATAATTATGATAATGAAAATGCGAAAAAGTGGTTTTTGAAGGCTATTGAAGCTGGAGATTATGAATGTGCGAATAACTTAGGGTATCTTTACGCTAGCCAACATGATTTTGAGAATGCTGAAAAGTATTATTTGATTGCAATTGAAAATGAAGATTATGATGCATTAAATAATTTAGCAATTTTATATGAACAAAATGGTAAAAATGAAGAAGCTGAGAAATATTACCTAAAAGCAATTGAAAAAAATTGTGAAGGAGCTAAGGAAAATTTACTTATATTTTATAATACAACAAATCAAACTGAAAAATTGAAAGATATTTATTTACAAATGGCTTGGAAAGATGATGTTAATGCAATGAACCGTTTAGGGATGATTTTTGGAAATGAAGGAAATTTTAAGGAATCTGAGAAATGGTTTTTGAAGGCTGCGGCACTTGGGGATGAGCATGCGAAAAGCAATTTAAAAGTGCTAAGAAGTAGTTTGAAAAAGTCTAATTAAAAATAAATGCATATAAAAAGTATTTAGTAAAATAAAAAAATAAAATTTTGATTGGTTGTCAAATTAAGATTTGACTAATTTCATTATATATGGTAACATAAAAATAAGATAATTAAATATAAAATAAATAAATTGGAGGAATTAGAATGGGATTATTTGATTTATTCAAAAAAGGTAAAAAAGAAGATGATGTTAAACAGGAATTTGACGGAAAAGTAAAAGCACCTATTTCAGGAAACCTATTACCTTTATCAGAAGTACCTGATGAAGTTTTCGCACAAAAAATGGTAGGAGATGGAATTGCTATCGAACCAACTGCGTCAGGTGTAATGTTAGCACCAGCTTCTGGAAGAGTAGAAAAAATCTTTGATACTAATCATGCTTTCAGTATTGTAACACCTTCTGGAATCGAAATTTTTGTTCACTTCGGAATGGATACAGTTCAATTGGAAGGAAAAGGATTTGAAAGAATCGCTGAAGAAGGAGCAGTAGTAAAAGCAGGAGATCCATTAATTAAATATGATTATGATTTCTTAAAAGCAAATGCAAAATCAATTATCACACCAGTAATTATTTCAAACTATGAAGATTATGCTTCATTAAACCCAGTTGAATCTGGAACTGCAACAGCTGGAGAAACAGTTGTACTAAATGTTCAAAAATAATTTAATAAAATAAATTCTATTCAAAAAATCTCTATTTAAGCAAGAGTATTTCTACTTTTTTAGAGATTTTTTATTTTACAGTTTTTATTCCTTTTTTCCAATCGATAGCTTTTACTAAAATAAAGAATATTATTCCTGCCAATGTATTTGAAAATAAATTTCCCCAGAATATTGAATAAAGGCCAAGATATTTTTGTGTTAATAAAATAAAAATATATCTTAACAGCCAGATTCTTAAAATTGACATAACTAACGGAACTTTTGTTCTTCCAAGTGCTATAAAAACTCCTTGTGCTATCATAAAGATACTAAATCCGATTACTGAGTATGTGTAAATATGAAGAGCCTTATCTGCAATTTCTATTACTTTTTGAACCTTTGTAAAAGTTAATACGAGTGGTAATGAAATAGGCAGGATTAAGGCAATAGTCAAAATTGAAATAGTAACGCCAGTTATCCAGCCCACCTTAAACACATCCTTAGATTTTTTTACATTTCCAATTCCCATATTTATACTAATCATTGAGGAAACGGTGGTTCCTATTGAAGAAGGTAAAATAAAGCAGATTGCATTGATATTGGAAGCAATTCCCTGAGCATTTAAGGCAACAGCTCCAAATTTTTCCATTTCCTTGTTTATAAGAAAAAATCCAAGATACAAGAAGGCGTAATTTAACATTGAAGGAAATCCGATTTTTAATAATCGTTTTATAATTGGCAATTTTATTGTGTAACTTCGTAAATTAAGTTTTATATCTCCACTTTTTAAAAATAAATCGTAAAACATCCAGATTGTAACAACTATGTAAGAAAAGAGTGATGCCATTACTGCACCGACAATTCCCATTTTTAAAACATATAAAAAAATTGAATTAAAAATAATTTTTAAAATTAATAAAAGAAAAATTCTAACAAATGTAACCTCAGGACGTCCAATCGCATTTTTTGAAGAATTGTAAATGGCAGCCAAAAATACAAAAGGCATTACCAGTGAATAAAGGGAAATATAGATATAGACATTGTTACGAATTTCAGAGGTTGTGTTATTTGAAATTAAAAGAGCTGTAAACATACATACAGGAATTAGTAAAAGCCCAATAAAAAAACTGAATACAAAAATTTGTAGCATCGTTTCCTTTACCGCTAACATTCTTCCTTTACCGTAAAGTCTACCTAGCATAACAAGTGTAGCCACGCCAAGCCCCTGCGAAAATGCAATCATAATATTTAGTACAGGCTGACTAAATGTAACTGAACTGGCAATTTCTACACTTGTGAGTCTGTTTAGAAATAAACTGTCTGAGAGTGGGATAAGTGCTTGAATAATTCCGACCAGCAATGTTGGAATAGACAAAAAAAGTAAAGTATTAATAACTTTTCCATTTAAAATCAATTGGCGGCGTTCTTCATTTGATTGAGCTTTAAATAACATTTTAATTTTCCTCCCTTTAAAATTTATTGCATTTTTTCATTATAGCACTTTTTTGTAAAATTTAAAACAATTTTATAGTAAAACTACTTTAAAAGTAAATTACAAGTATAAATAACACTTTTTATGAAATATATTGTTTTAGGTCAATTTCATACATTTCATTTGAGCTTCTTCCATTAAAAAGTTTTCTTGGATAATTATTTATTTTTGCTTGTTCTTTCGCTATTTTAAATTTTCTAGATATTTCAATGTAAATTTTCTTATCAGTATGATTTTTTTATAAATAATTTTTACTTGTGGGAAAATTAATTGTATGTTAAAATAAAAGGAGTCTAGAAATTAAAAAAATAAATTTAGATATTATTTTAATTATACTATCTAAGGAGTTAAAATGAAACAAAAAAACATATTTTTAGAAGGATTAGATTCTTTTACGCTACATATTTTAGCTATTTTATTTATGATATTAGACCATTCGTGGAATGTATTTTTTGTTAATCAGAATCAGATATGGATGAATCTTTTAGGCAGACTTGCCTTTCCTATTTTTGCCTTTATGCTTGTAGAGGGGTTTTATAAAACGAAGAATAGGAGTAAATATTTAAAGCGTATTTTTATTTTTGCTGTTATTTCAGAAATTCCTTTTAATCTTTTGCTAAGTACTTCTATATTTGGGAGTCCGTCGATATTTTTTCCATATAATAATGTTTTGTGGACTTTTGGGATTGCTTTATATATGCTAGTTTTGTTTGAAAAAATTAAAAATAAAGATAACTTACCTGTAACAGTAAAAATTTTTGGAAAAATTATTATAAGTATTTTAGCTATGTTTATTACACGCCTTATAGTTAGTGATTACCGAGAATATGGAATTATGATGGTTTTAGTATTTTATTTTTTCAGAAGTAAAAAATGGTGGAATTTTATAGCTCAAGTCATCTTATTAGCATGGATAAATATTTTTCTTATATGGGGATATAATGTTACTTTAAATTGTTTTGGAAATGAAATAAATGTATCATCACAATCATTTGCAATATTTTCATTAGTTTTTATATGGCTCTACAATGGAAAGCAAGGTATTCATAATAAAATTACAAAATATATGTTTTACAGTTTTTATCCATTACATCTTTTGTTAATTGTAATGATTTATATTTTTTTTAAGAAATACATCATTTATTGAACTAAATGATATAAGTATTGTAACAAAAAACGGATTTAATTATAAATTTATAGAAATTCCTAATAGTAAAATAGGGCGAAAGATTGGTATAGAAATATTTAATTAAAGGCTGGAATTTTTTTCAGTCTTTTTTGTATGGTGAAAGGCATAACCCTATAAAAAAATAACTTTAATTTTATAAATTTTTTGATTTCTGCTCTTTAAATGGGAAATAGTATAAAATGGAATATAAACAAAAATGAGGTATAATATTATTGTATAAAATTAAAAATATAAATTTTGTTAATACTGAAAAAATATAGAAAGGGCAAGTTATGAAAAAGATAATTTTAATTTTGGTAAGTGTATTATTTTTAGTGAGCTGTAGTGGGGGTATTCCTTTCTCGGAGGAGGAAAAAGGAGCTTTAAAAAAGGCAAAAACGGAAATTGCTGAAATGAAGAAAAATCCGACAATGGCAGAAAAGTAAAGAATTTTGCAAAAGGGGCTGGAAGTTCAGAAAAAATATTTACGAATTGGGGTAGTGTATTTTAAAAGTGTGGAAAAGGATATTCCAATGGCAGATTATTATCTAGCAAGAAACTATAGTGCGAGAGGGGAAAAAGAAAAGGCACTCAAATGGGCAAGAAAAGGTTCGGACAGAGGAGTGAAGGAAGCAAGTGCATTTGCAGGACAGATTTATGCTAATCAGAGAGATGAAATGAATGCAAGAAAATATTATATAAAGGCAATGGATCAGGGAGATTATAGGGAAGATACCTTGTTTAGAGTGTGGGTATATGGAGAAAGGAAAGAAATTAATAGCGAAGTGGTGGAAGCATTTAAAAGAAATTTAAATAAAAATATTGAGGTAAAAAATTCTTTGGCTTTTTATTATCAGAGGCACGATTACTTTGATGAAGCTGAAAAACTCTACAAGGAGCTTGTTAATGAAAAATATCCGAATGCAGAAAGACTTTTAGGGGAACTTTATATGTGGAAAAAAGATTATGACAAAGCTGAAGAATGGTTATTAAAAGAATCGGAAAAATTATTTTCACATTCAGAAGACAATGTGAAACGGATTGAAGAAAAAAGAGCAAGATTATTGCGTCTGTTAGCAGAAGTTTATGAAATGAAAGGAGATTACGGCAAGGCTGAAAATAACCTTTTAAAAGCAAAAGAACTTGCATACAAGGAACTTGCATTAAAAAGTTTAGCCAAATTGTACAAAAAGCAAGGGAAATATAGTCAAGCTTTGAAAATAAATGAAGAATTGGTAGAATTGAAAAAAACAAAAAAAATAAATCATAAAAGAAATAAAAAATGGAGAATTTTATGAGAATAGAAAAACTGGAATTTGTAAAAAATATTGATAAATTTGAAAATAATTCTGATGAATATGTAGAGATTAATTTAAATAGGAAGGTAACGGAACTTTCAAGTGTTTCGTATGAAAAAAAATTATACAGTTTTTATTTATTAATAGGAGAAGATGGGAGAATAAATTCGCTGGAAATTCTCAATATATTGAAAATGGCTAAATTTAGACATAAAATAGAAATTCCTGAAAATATAATAGAAGGCGATATTTATTTTAAAAGGGAAGAATACAATGAAGATGGTATAAAAGTTAAAGAATTAGATTTTTTGGAGATTGATATTTCCCAAAATATTATCGGATGTTATTTTACTGATAACAGGCTTAATATTTATTTTGGAGTAAAAATTTGTGAAAATATAGTAATCTTAATAAATAGGAATAATTATGTAGAAGGAATTTTGATTTATGGAAAATTTAAAATTGAAGATGATAGATTTTACTGGAAAAAGTGAGAATGTTGTAAGCGAGCGGGATATGATTTTTTCTTTTAATAATGAAGAGATAAAAATATATTTGTCTTATGAAACAGGAGAACTGAAAAAAATAGAAATAGTTAGTGAAAATGAAAAAATTGAAAAAAAAATTGAACGGGAAGCGGTATTAAAATTTAAGGGGAATTCGGTTATTTTAGATTATGAATATGGATTGTACGAGTATGTGGAAATAGAAATTGAGGATAAGCTGGAAAAATATTGGGCTGATGGGAAAACAGTTTATTTAAAGGAAGGGAAGAAAATTTTTCTGGAAGTTGAAATTTGGGAAGGATATTTGCTATTTTTTGATGATGAATACAGGATGGCAGGATTTGGTACGGAATCTAAAAATCGGAAGGAATAAAAACTTTGAAAAGGGGAATTATAAATGAATAAATATATTTTACTGATGTTGCTTTGTCTATTAACAGGATGTAGGAATCAAGGAAATAATGTAGTAATAAAAGATGTTGATGATGTTTCTTTTCATCAGGAAAATAAAAAAAATCCTGAAAAAGCTCAATTAATGGCAAGAATTGCCTTTGAACTGGAAAGGGAATGGAAAAATATAAAAAAGCATATGAAAATGGTTTAAAGGAAGCTGCAACTTTTATGGGAATTATTGAACACAGGAATAAAAATATTGATGAAGCAAAGAAATGGTATCAAATAGCCTCGGAAATAGGAAATACTGATTCACAAATATATTTAGCACAAATTCTAGAAGAAGAAGGCGATAAAACCGAAGCTGTGAATTTGTATTTAAAAGCGGCTGAACTAAAAGATTATAGAGCAATAAATTATTTATTAAAATATTACTACAGAGAGAAAAATCTGAAAGAAATAAAAAAATGGGTAGATGTAGTTAAAAAATCAAATGGATTAAAAAATTATAGTGAAGCTGACAGTAGAAGAATACAGCAATATGAAAAATTTTTAAAAGAAAAAGAGTAAAATAGTTAGTTAATTGTGAAATAAAATGATAAATAGAGGTATTTGGATATGAAAATGAAAAATGGAGATTTTATGTTTGATGAATACGATGTAGTAAAAGCAAAAAGAAAATTGTCTGATAAAGTTTTAAAAAATTCGATTGGAACAGTTGTGATGATATTTCCTGAATTTCCAAATGATTATATGGTAGAGTTTATGAAAGATGAGAAGACTTTGGATATTTTAGTTATTAAGGAGGAGGATATTGAAAAAATTAATATAAATTTGTAAACACAAATACTCTTGTTTTTTTATAAAAAATGTGGTATTCTTAAGACAAGGAAATCTAATTTTATAATGAATACAATTATGTAACTATAATTGTATAAAATGGAAAGGATGAAGAAAATGAAAAAATATGATGCAGTAATAATTGGATTTGGAAAAGGTGGGAAAACTTTGGCAGGATTTTTGGCTGGGAAAGGTCAGAATGTGGCTTTGATTGAGAAATCTGATAAGATGTATGGAGGAACTTGTATAAATATTGGGTGTATTCCTACGAAAAAACTTGTTGACAGTACAAAAGTTCTTAAAAATAAAGGATTAAATGGTATTGAGGAAAAGGAGAGATTTTATACAGAAAGTATAAATAATAAAAATACATTAATTGATGCGTTACGTGGAAAAAATTATGAAATGCTAGCTACAAAGGAAAATATTGATATTTACGATGGATTTGGAAGTTTTGCTTCAAAAAATGTAGTTAATATTGAAAGCAATGGGGAAAATGTTCAGATTGAAGGAGAAAAAATATTTATAAATACAGGTTCAACTACAATAATTCCTGGTATAAAAGGGCTTAAAGAAAGTAACCATGTTTATACAAGCACTTCAATTATGGAATTAAAGGAACTTCCTAAAAAATTGACTATTTTGGGAGCAGGGTACATTGGGCTGGAATTTGCTTCTATGTATGCTGATTTTGGGTCAGAAGTTACAGTAATTGATTTGGCACAAAGACTTATGCCTAGAGAAGATGAAGAAATTGCTGACAGGGCAAAGGCAATATTTGAGGCAAAAGGAATCAAATTTTTACTGGAATCAAAAATTGAGGAAATCATTGATAAAAATGGAAAAGGATATGTGCAAATTTCACAAGGGGCAAACAAGAGCGAAATTGAATCAGACGCAATTCTTGTGGCAATCGGAAGAAAACCTAATACAGAAGGTCTTAATCTAGAAGCGGCAGGAGTAAAAACTGACGAAAAAGGTGCGGTTGTAGTTGACGAAACATTGAAAACGACAGCTGATAACATTTGGGCAATGGGAGATGTGAAAGGCGGACTTCAATTTACATATATTTCTCTTGATGACTTTAGAATAATAAGAGATAACCTTTATAATGGAGGAAACAGAACGGTAAACGACAGAAATGTAATTCCATACAGCGTATTCATAAATCCACCTTTATCAAGAGTTGGAATGACTGAAAGTGAAGCAATTGCCAAAGGATATGAAGTAAAAACAGGAAGACTTGAAGCAATGGCAATTCCAAAAGCAAAAATAGAAGGTGTAACAGATGGACTACTTAAAGCAGTTATAGACGCAAAAACAGATAAAATACTGGGATGTACTTTATTATGCAACACTTCCCACGAAATGATAAACATTGTTGCAGCGGCTATGAAAGCTGAGCAAAAATATACATTCCTAAAAGACATGATATTTACTCACCCAACAATGAGTGAGGCTTTGAATGATTTATTTGGAAGTGTGAAATAAAGAAAATAAAAAAATATTTTAGTTAAAATTTATGAATTTTTATGAAGTATTAAAAATACTACAAAGAATGGAGAATAAATGGGCGAGTTAATAATTATGGGATTAGTAGTATTTTATAATCTATTTAAGATTATTTTTAATATTATAAGAGTAATTTTTTTAAAGAAAAAAGTAAAAAGGTTTTTGAAAATTGATTTGATTTCTGAAATAATTTATTTTTTGGGATGGATAAATTTGATGAGAAATGCAATTATTTTAGTACCTAGTCAAATATTTCATTCAGTTTTTTACTATGTTGCTATTTTAATATTTTTGATAAATAAAAGAAACAAAAAAATTCATAATTATATTTTATTTTCAATAATAACAATTGATATAATAATTGTTTTATTTCTTTTAAATATGCTAAAATTATATCTTATTACGTTCATTACGGTAATTGTGTATATTTTTATAATTGTAATTTTAAGAAAAGATAGAGATAAATTGCGAGATTGTGGATATTTAACGCTATCTTTACTGGATATTGCAAATATTTTTATATCATATATTGCATTTATAGGATATGCTGTTTCGGCATTTTAAAAAATAATAGATAGAATAATAAATAAAAAATTTCTTCAAATTAAAATCACGGTTATTAAGATTAACTGTGATTTTTTGCTATAGACATTTGTGAAATGTCTAAATTTTTTTAGGGAAATGCTTTAGGAAAAAGTGTTGATAAATTACGAGTAATGCAGTATAATAATATTGTTATATACTTTTTGGATTACGAAATTTTTGCAATAGAAAAAAGATAAAAAAATAACCCCAACATTAAGGGCTTAAATATAATCGAATTTTACTTTAATATGTTATGCCATATTTTAGATAAAATCAAGATGGAAATTAGAAATTAAAGTAATATTTTTTAGAAAGGAAATTAGAAAAATGGAAGATATTATTAAAAAGGTAAATGAATTTTCGAGATTGGCACGTGAGAGAGAATTGACCGAAGAAGAGAAGAAAGAGCGTGAAAAATATAGAAAAATGTATATTGAAAAATTTAAGGAAAGTGTGAGAGGGCATTTGGATAGCATTAAAGTTGTTAGAGTGGATGACGATGGGAATCCAATTGATGATGACGGGAATGTTATTGAGCCTGAAGCATAAATAAAACAGTAATAACAGTATTTAGAGATTAATCTTTTAAAATCTTGAAAGTTGGATTGATAAGATTTTGATAATTGTTTAAAGTGGATTAGGAAGGGAATGAGTAGAAATTTATGAAATACGATTTAGTTATATTTGATTTGGACGGAACGCTTATGGATACGTCAAAATCTATTACAAAGACTGTAAATTCAGCCATGGAAGAACTTGGGAAAAAGCAATATTCTGCTAATGAATGTGTAAAATTTGTTGGTGGTGGAGTTTCAGGGCTTGCACGGAATATTTTGGGAAAAGAGAAGTATGAGGATGTAACGAATGAGGAAATGGAAAAAGTTATAAGAAAATATTATGATATTTACTTTGACTATGGTGTTGAGCCTTATGAAGAAATACCTGAATTGCTTGATTTTCTGGAACAGAATGGCGTGAAAAAAGGTATTGTAACAAACAAGGATCATGAAACAGCTTTATCTGCAGTTGATAAAAAATTATCTAAATGGAAATTTGATGGAATATTTGGCTCAAATGAAAAGGAATATCCAAATAAACCGAATCCGTATAATGTTTACAAAATGGCACAAAACTTAAATATTTCAAAAGAAAAAATATTATTTGTTGGAGATATGCTTGTGGATGTAAATACAGCTAAAAATGCTGGAATTGATATTGTTTACTGTAAATGGGGATTTGGTGAAGTAAAAGGCGAGGATGGAATTGATGAAGATGTAAAGGTGTCTAGCGTTCAGGAAATTATTGAAAGAATAAAAGGTAAATAGAAAGTTTTTAGGAAAAAATCGTTTTAGTATTTTGTATTAAGACGATTTTTTTATTTATATTTTGATGTCTTTTAAAATAAAAAATGTGGTATAATTTATTAATACTATTCCCCATTAAGATAATAGAATTAGGATAAATAGTTGAAATCAAAAAATTCATGAAATTATGAAAAACATTTATTAAGCAATGCATAATTTGAAATCTATAGGTCATAAAAAATTTAATACAAGATAACGATTTGAATAGAATATCTATAATTTTTTAGATTAATTGATTTTTTTATTTTATGAATTATTATAAAAAAAAATTGGAAAAGGATTTTTATTTATGAAAAAAATTTTAAAAAGAGTGATATTGTTGATGTTGTTGTTGATAACTGTAATGACTTGTGGTGAAAATAGTGATAAAAATAAAAGAATAGAAAATAATATTGAAAAGCAAAATGAAAGTGAGAATGTTATTGAAAAACCTAAAAATCCATATTTAGTGGAGAAGGGGAAAGTTTATTTTAATGGCGAAATAGTGAAAGGTGCGGATATTAGAACATTTGGATGGATTGAGGGGACTTGGTACGGAAAAGATGAGAATAATGTCTATTTTGAAGGGAAGAAAATTGGAAAATTAGAAGACAAGCCGATTGAGAGAATAAATAATTATTTGGTAAAATCAGGGAATGCCCTTTATTATTTTTATTGGAAAATTGATAATTTGAAAAACAGTAAGATGGAAATAATTGCGAATAAGGAAGACGGAGTTGAATATTATATTAAAGATGGAAAAAATGTTTACTTTTTAGAAAGAAATATTAATTTTCCTGAATTTGATGGGAAATTAATTTTACTAAGGAATATTGACTATAATACATTTGAAGTGGTTAATAAAAAATATTTTAGATATGTAAAAGACAAAACAGGAATTTATTATGTTGCAAATGGGAAGGCGGATGAATTGAAGGGACTGGATAAAAATAGTTTTAAAATCATTGATTTTGTCTTTTCTGCGGATAAGAATAGGGTGTACTATGGGGGAATTAAGCTGGAAAAGATTTTATCTAATGGATTTGAAGTTGTGGGAAATGTTTATGATGTGAGTTATTACCTGAAAGACAGGAACAAGGTGTATTTTTTGAATGAAATATCCGAATTAAGTGTTGTAGAAAAGGCAGATTCAAAGACTTTTGCATTGATAAACGATTTGTATTCAAAGGATAAAAATAATATTTTTTGCAATGGAAAAATTTTGGAAGGAGCTGATGTTAAGAGTTTTAAAGTATTTTATGATTCAGATGTGGAAACAGCGAAAGATAGCAAGCACGGGTATTATGATTGTTATTCTGTGAGATAATTAAAGGAATGATGGATTTGAAAAAAGGAGGATTTTTATGAGAAGCACTGTTTTAAGAATATTAGGTTTGTTAATTTTAATAATAAATGCGGGATTTTCCGAATACATCATTGAAAATGGTAAAATTTATTATAATGAGGATTATCATAAAACTTTGGTTGTAAAGCGGATAGATGATGAAAAAAGTGAAAAATATTTAACAAAAAGTCCTGATTTAAAGAGTTTTAAAATATTGGATGAGAATTTTGCAAAAGACAAGGATACTATTTATTATAAGGAATATGATATTTTGGAAGCAGATGTAAATAGTTTTGAAATATTGGATGAAGATACTGGAAAAGACAAAAATTATATTTATTTATATGGGCAGACTGTACGGTATGAAAATAGTGGCGAACCGGTAGATATGAAAAAAGTTACTTTTTATGAGAATTCTAAGGGTAAAATGGATTATTTTAGAAATAAAAATGACATCTATGTTATGGAAGGAATATATGCAGAAAAAGTTGATAACGTGGATAAAAGGACTTTTGAAGATTTAGGTGGAGGCTTTGGGAGAGATAAAAACTGGATTTATTCTGGAAAAATGAAATTAAGAAATATAGACAGGGAAAGTTTTGAAAATATTGGTGATGGATATATAAAAGATAAGAATGGTATTTATAGAGATGCAGAAGTAATTTTTTATGATAGTGATGATTCCTATAATATTTCAAAGTTGGAAAATGTTGATAAAGAGAGCTTTGAGAATATTGGAGAGGGATATTCAAAAGACAAAAATAACATTTACTACAATAATGAAAAATTTAAGAATATAGATGTAAAAACTTTTCAATTAATAGGTAATGGTTTTTCAAAGGATAAAAATAATGTTTATTTTGAAAAAAATAAAATTGAAGGAGCAGAAGCAAAAACTTTTCAAATAGTGGATAATTTCTTTGAAAAAGATAAAAGCAATGTTTTTTATAAAGAACATAAATTAAAAAACATAAGCCCGATTGAATTTCAGACACTGTATATGAGTAAAAATGCTAATGTTGCGTATGCAATATTTTTTAAAAATAAGGATGGAGTATTTAAGCTGTTAATTGAAGATCCTTTTGATTTGACGAAAAATAAGGTTGTAAAATTGAATGTAGATAAGGATAGTGTAAAAATATTTAGCAAAAATTATTATAAAGATAGAAATAATGTTTATTGTAATGACAAAGTGCTAAAAGGTGCTGATGTAAAAACTTTTGAACTGGTAGGAAATGACAAGGATGAAGCAATGGATGAATTTATAGATACTTTGGAAAATATTTTTGACGCTTTTAGTTCACTAGAAAAAAGCAACGAAACTAAAAAGAGTTCAATTACAGCACAGGATAAAAATCATAAATATGAATATTGTAAGATTATAAAATAATAATTATTTTTGCAGTTGACAATATACTTCAGTAACCTAATATTCTTTGTATTTAACAACTTGCTAGTAATATTTATTTCATTGTATTTTCAAATTTAGATAGTTATCGAACAGGTCTGCTAAATTATTTAATTGGGTATCAGTGAAAACTAGATAATTTACAAAAAAATTAGTTTTGGAGTATTTTTTTCGCAGAAAAATATTGGAAAAATATTAATATCCGAGGTATACTTATATTGAAAAGTAAAAAAATTAATAGAAAGTGGAGTGGTCACCATGAAAAAAATAAAAATATTTTTATTACTTTGTTTAATGTTTCTTATAAGTGTGAATTTGACGGCAAATGATTATGAATTTAGATCGCAAGGTGGACATATTGTTCCGATGAATGTATCGGATATAGCCATAAAGAGTGAAAAAATTCATTTTAAAATGGAAAGTGTTAAAGCTGACTATGGAATGGCAGAGGGAATGACAGTAACTGTAAAATTTGTATTTGACAGTCCTGAGGCCGGTGAGAGGTATATTGGATTTATTACACCTGAAAGTGGACAGGAAGAATGGCTTAGTGATCCGGAGAACAGAGAAGAAGCAAACGAAGATTATAATTTCAGAAATTTTAAAACTTCTGTAAATGGAAAAAATGTAAGTATGAAAACGTATAAATTGACAGATTTTCTTCCGAAAGATATAAAACAGCTTGAGGAAATAAAAAAATATTTTAAGGAATATGATAAAGCAAAAGCAAATGCGGATGCTGATTATTATAGAAAGAGCTATGTTTATTTTTTCAAGGCAAATTTTAAGAAGGGTGAAAATGTAGTTGAACATAGATATCATTATGGTGGAATCGAGGGTTCTATTTCTAATGATTTTAACTATGTATGGACGACTATTTCAAAATGGAAAAATCAGAAAGTGGATGATTTTGAAGTGATTGTCGAGCCAGGAAATGCTTTTATTGAAATACCGGAGATAAAGATGAAAAATGGAAAAAGAGTGGATTGGGAATTAATTGGGGAAGGAAATATTGATTACGGATATAAAAAATATGATGGTGATAATGTAAAAAGTAGAGTTCTTTATGCAAAATTAAAAAAAGGATATTTACGTTTCAAGACAAAGGATTTCAGTCCTAAAGATGAATTTAGATTAAGAGAAATACGTAATCTGAACCTTGAGGACTATTTTCCTGAAAAAACTGAAAAAGGTTTTAGATATACAGATGATTTGATGCAGGCAGCTTATAACGCAAGATTATTAAAAGAAGATGAATTAAAGAAAATTTCTGATGCTGATCTGAACATAATGAAAAATTATCCTTATGCGTTGAAAGGCTATGATTTTTCAGATAAAAAACTGAAAGATTATTTCTCAAAATTTTTGTGGTATGTTCCTATTGGAAAAAATGTGGAATTATATGAAAATGACTAAGAAGTTATTAAAGATGTTGAGAAGATTATAAAAAGCAGAAAAAAATAAATATATAAATTATTTATTTCAAATTATGAAAGTGAGATGGTAGCCATGAAAAGAATTAAAAGAGTTTTATTATTCTGTTTAATGTTTCTTGTTGGATTGAATTTACTAGCAAATGACTGGGAATTTGGTTCGGAAGGTGGACATATTGTTCCAATGAATGTGTCTAATATTGCGATAAAAAGTGAGAAACTTCATTTTAAGCTGGAAAAAGTCAAGGGGGAGTATGGACCAGTAAATGAAATGGCGGTAACTGTAAGATTTGTGTTTGACAGTCCTGAGGCTGGGGAGAAGTACATTGGGTTTATTACGCCTGAAGGTGGAAATGAGGAATGGGATGAAGTTAATCATTTTAAAAATTTTAGAACTGTTGTAAATGGGAAGAGTGTAAATACAGTTTCTTACAGACTAACCGATTTTGTTCCAAAGGACGTGAAAAAACTTGAAGAAGTGAAAAAATATTTTAAGGAATATGATGAAGAAAAGGCAAAAGAGGAAGCCGACTATTATAAAAGAAGCTATGTTTATTATTTTAAAGCAAACTTGAAGAAGGGAGAAAATGTAATTGAGCATAGCTATCGTTACGATGGAAGTGGCGGTGTTGGATATAACGACTTTAATTATGTCTGGTCTACTATTTCAAAATGGAAAAATCAAAAAGTGGATGACTTTGAAGTAATTGTTGAGCCTGGAAGCGCTTTGATTGCAATCCCTGAAATAAAGATGAAGAATGGAAAATATATAGACTGGAAATTAGCTGGAGAAGGGAATATTGATTACGGATACAGAAATTATTACGATAGAGATGGGCAATATAAAGTTCTTTATGCGAAATTAAAAAAAGGATATTTACATTTTAAAACAAAGAATTTTAGTCCTGAAGATGAATTTAATCTATCAGAAATAGCATATCTAAACGGTAATTACTATTTTCCTGAAAAAACGGAAAAAGGCTATAAATACAGAGATAATCTAACAAAAGCCGCTTACAGCGCGGGATATTTAACAGCAGATGAATTAAAAGAACTTACCAATGAAGATTTGAAAATAATGAGAAATTATCCTTATGCAGCAGCAGGATATGATTTTTCTGATAAAAAATTAAAAGATTATTTCTCAAAATTCCTGTGGTATATTCCAATTGGAAAAAATGTGGAATTGGGAGAAGATGACTATGAAGTTGTTAATAATGTAGATAAGATTATAAAAAGCAGGGGAAAATAGAAATTATAAAAAGTTGCTTGACTTTTATAATGATGTACTGTATTATGTACATAGATGAAAGGAGTGATTTTTATGACAAATACGAATGCAACTAATTTGAGAAAAAATTTATTTTCTTATTTAGAGTCGGCAATTGACTATAATGATGTTATCAATGTGAACACTAAAAAAGGAAATGCTATTATCATTAGCGAAACTGAATATAATGGTTTATTAGAAACTCTATACCTGTTATCAGATCCAACAATGAAAGAAAAAATTGAAGCGGCAAAAAAGGCTTCTGATGAAGATTACGAGGTTTTTGAATGGTAGAAGAGTACAAAATTTATATTTTGAAAAAAGCTAATAAGGATAAAGAGAAAATAAAGCAATTTCCAGCATTAAAAAATAATGTGGAAAAATTAATAAGTCTTATAAAGAAAAATCCTTTTCAAACACCACCGTCCTATGAGATTTTAACTAAAGATTTGAAAGGTTATTATTCAAGAAGAATTAATAAACAGCACAGGCTAGTGTATGAAGTTATAGAAGAAGAGAAAAGAATAAATATCATTAGTATGTGGACACATTACGAAATTTAAAAGTAGAAGAAATAAATTGTGAAAGAAGATAGGTTACAAATAAAATTGTAACCTTTTTTGTTTTTTAAAAAAATGTTATAATAAGTTTAAAATAAAAATTGGGAGATGAAATTGGATATTGAAGTTAAATTGAATGAAGGTATGAAAAAATATATTTATGAAATATGGGAAAAAATGGGAAATGAAGATAGAACAGAATATGATGTTGCACTTGAAAATTATAGGAAATACTTGTTAAAGGAAACCACGAAAAATCCTGAAGATGTTTCGGTCGTTTGTCAGTTGGCGGGAGTTTGCTATTTGAGCAGGAAATGCGACGATATAGCAATTTTAGAAACATTTTTGAAAAGGAATTTTGATATTTTGACAGAAGATGAAAAGTTTAGAATATATGCTGATTTGGCTTATTTGTGTGAGGATATGGGATGTATGGAAGAAAAGGCTATTGATTATCTTGAAAAAGCAATAAAAATTAATTCAAATAATGCAGACATTTATTACAGACTTTCAGCTATTTGTTTTTATGCTAAAATGTATCAAAAATCTCTTGAAAATATAGAGATTACCTGCAAAATGAGTAATGAAACAAAATATAGTTATGGATATGCACTGATTTTAATTCAAAATAAAGAATATAAAAAAGCTGAAAAAATTTTAGATAATTTGTTAATGGAAGACTCAAACAACATTAAATATCATTTTTACAGAGTTCTTTGTGGAATTTATTTAGGAAATAAAGATACTGGAAATATAGAAAAACTTTTGGAAAAAATAAAAAAGTTTGAAATGCTGGAGAAAACAGATTATGAAAGATATTTGAATTGGTTGACGTATGAAGGTTTTAACACGTTTGACGAAGATGTAATAAAAGATTTATATTATTTATGTGGTAATTATGAAAAATATTGCAAATATGCAGAGAATGTTAATTTTAATTTAGAAGCAAATTATATGGCACCGTATCTTTATTCGTTAAAACAATTGGATAAATTTGAGAAAATAGATAAAATATTGAAAGAAGCTGAAAAAGAGATTTTTCAAAACATTGAAGAAATAAAGACTGACGAAGAATATCAGAAAGATACAACAGAAGAAGAACTTTTGGAAATGATAGAAGATGAAAAGCAGAAATTGAAAAACATTAATTTAGTGCTGGAAAAAATATTGAATACAGATTTTAAGCCTAAGATGGAAATATTTATGTACTTGAAATATGAATGTTGGTTACTGGATTGTCCACAGCATCTGATAATTGATGAGAATTGAAAAATATGAAAGGAATAAAATTATGAAACAAACACAAAAAGAATGGGCAAGATATATTCAGGATGAAATCAAAAAAAATGATAGTTACGATAATTATAAGCATGCGTTTATTGAATATAAGGATTATTTGGAGAAATGTCTTTTAGAAAATCCTAAAAATGTAGAAATTATTTGTCAATTAACAACAACTTATTATGAATTAAATTATCAATGGGATGATATTTATAAATTATTGAATGAATTTATTAAAAAATATGAAAATGAATTGACTGATGAGGAAAAATCACGGATTTATACTAATTTAGGGTATTATTATGATGATCAGAGAGATGGCAGTAAGAGAGCAATCAGAACTTTGAGAAAGGCTGTGGCATTTAATCCGAATAATTCAAAGGCTTATTATGGACTTGGGGCGGATTATTATGGTGCTGGGAAATATGATAAGTCGGAAGAAATGTATAAAAGAGCTTGTGAGCTCGAAAATAATCCAATTTATAAGTTTGAATATGCGAATTTGATGATGGTTAATGGAAAATACGAAGAGGCAAAAATAATTTTGGAAGAATTAATAAAAAAAGATTTTGAGTTTGGAAAAGAAGATTTTGTTAAGATAAAGTATATTTATATTGCGAATAAGGTTCAGTTGAAGGAATTTGTAAATATTGAGGCTCAAATTGATGAATTAATGTCAGAAAATATTGATAATGATTATTTTTTTGGTAGTGATTTAGAAAGTCTGTATTATTTATCTGAGAATTATAAAAAACTTGTAGAGATTTACTTAAAAATAGAGGCTCAAGAAGATTGCCAAGTACCATATGAAGAACTACCAATTTATTTTTATTCATTAAAGCGATTAAATAAATTTGATAAATTAGAAAAATCTTTTGAGAAAGTATTGAAATTTAAAAATGAAGAAATAGAAGATGTTAAAAATGGAGAATTTAAAAGAGAATGGACAAAATCTGAGAAAAAAGAAGAAATTAGGGAGATAAAAAGGCAAATAAAGAATTTGAAGGCGGAGTATGAAAAAATATTGAAAACGGATTATAAACCAGAAGTAAAAATTTATCCTAAATTTTTGTATGACTGTTTTTTGATAGATTGTCCACGACATCAGAAGTTAGATTAGGAGGGAAAATGATAATTTTAATAATGGGAGCTTCTCATACTGGAAAAACAAAACTGGCACAAAAATTACTTGAAAAATATAAGTATCCGTATTTGTCTATTGATCATTTAAAAATGGGACTTATCCGAAGTGGATATACTAAATTGACGGCTATGAGCAGTGATGATGAATTAACAGATTTGTTATGGCCAATTATTTTGGAAATGATAAAAACGGCTATTGAAAATAAACAGAATCTTATTGTCGAGGGATGTTATATTTCATTTGACTGGAAAAAAGATTTTGAAAAAGAATATTTAGAGAATATAAAATGTATTTGTCTGGTTATGAGTAAAAATTACATTAATAAGCATTTTAGTGATATAAAAAAATATGCAAATGTTGTTGAAAGCAGAATAGATGACAGTTACTGCACATTGGAAAGTGTTTTGAGAGATAATGACAGAGTGTTAAAATTATGTAAAATTCATAATATTGATTATACGCTTATTGATGATGAGTATCAATTTGATATTGAATTGTAAAAATTTTAGATGTATTTATAGTAAAATTGATAAAAAATAAACAACAACTTTATAATTGGAGAAAAATAGATTATTAAAAATAATTTTCAATTTTTTGCATTTAATATTACAGGAAAATGTGATAAAATATATTTAGGAGGAAAAATGAGATATTGGATAATACCAGCAAACTCTACAAAGTATGATTATTTTGCTGCTTTTAACGATAAGGGATTTATAGATTGGACAAAAAAATCAAAATATGAAGAAGGTGATACTGTATATCTATATTGTACAAGACCTCAACAAAAAATAATGTATAAAGCGATTATAGAGAAAATCTTTATTTCTTCTAATATTGAAGTAGATGATAGGAAATATTGGCTTAATAAAAGTGAATTTGATAAAAATAAAAATATGAAAAAAGAATTTATAAGATTAAAATTATTAAAATATGTAGATAATGAAAATTTATCTTTAGAAAATCTTAAGGATAATGGATTAAAAACTGCACCTCAAGGTCCACTGAGAGTTGCTAGTGAACTTTTAGAGTATATAGAAAAATATATATAAATAAGTATACAGGAGGAAATGATGAAAATATTAATTGTGGGTGCTGGTGGAAGAGAACATGCGATTGCTTGGAAACTTTCTCAAAATGAAAAGGTGGAGAAGATTTTTATAGCTCCAGGAAATGCCTGTGTAGAAATGTTACCAAATGCTGAAAGTGTGAATTTAGGATCAATTGATGAGTATATCTCGTTTGCCAAAGATAATAATGTTGAATTGACAGTTGTGGGAAGTGAGGAATTGCTTGTTCAGGGAATTGTGGACGAATTTCACAAAAATGGACTGAAAATATTTGGGCCTGATAAAAAGGCCGCGATTCTTGAGGGAAGTAAGGCATATTCTAAGAATTTTATGAAAAAATATGGAATAAAGACAGCAGTTTATGAAATTTTCGATAATTCTGAAAAAGCTAAGGAATTTTTGAATAACTGGAAAGATTTTCCTGTGGTTATAAAGGCTAGCGGGCTTGCAGCAGGAAAGGGAGTTATTATTGCTCAAAATTTGGATGAGGCGATTAAGGCTGTGGAAGATATAATGGTTGATGAGAAATTTGGAAACGCTGGAAGTCAAGTTGTAATTGAAGAATTTCTGGATGGAGTAGAGGCTTCGATTTTATCGTTTACAGACAGTAAAGTAATTGTACCGTTATTGTCAGCAAAAGACCATAAAAAGATAGGGGAAGATGAAACGGGACTAAATACAGGAGGAATGGGAGTTATCAGTCCCAATCCGTTTGTTACAGATGAAATTTTTGAAAAATTTAAGTCAGATATAATGGAGCCGACTTTGAAGGGAATACAGGCTGAAGGAATGGATTTTGCGGGAGTGATTTTCTTTGGGCTTATGATTACTAAAAAAGGCGTTTATCTGCTTGAATACAATATGAGAATGGGAGATCCGGAAACTCAGGCGGTATTGCCACTTCTGGAAAATGACTTGCTAGAGTTAATAGAAAAATCCTTTGATAAAAAATTATCGGAAGTTAAAGTCAATTGGAAACCGCTACATTCGTGCTGTGTAGTAGCCGCTGCTGGAGGTTATCCAGAAAGTTACAGGAAAGGCGATGAAATCACTGGAGTGCTTGACTTTAAAGAAAGTGATGGCAACAAAATATTTATTTCTGGAGCAAAAGTTGAAAATGGAAAACTGTTGACAAATGGCGGAAGAGTATTAAATGCTGTGGCTCTTGGGAATACATTGGAAGAAGCACAAAAAAAGGCGTATGAACTTTTGAAAACTATAAATTTTGAAGGAATGTATTTTAGAAAAGATATTGGCGGAAGATTTTAGTATAAGTTGAAATAAGATAAAATAATAATATAATAGAAAAGGCTGTTGTTTAGACAGTCTTTTTTGATGGAGAAAATAAAAAGTACATTCAAAGGTATTTATTTATCCTACAAATGTACTTTTTTTATTTTTTACGTTATTATTTTATACTATTCCCCGTTTAAAAAGCGAAAATTATATTAAAATATTAGGCTTTTATCCATTACTAAAAAAGTTTATAATAAGTTCGTTGTTTAAATGGGGTTTAGTATTAAACATATTTACAATTAATAATTTTCATTAACTTTATATTTCAAAACTCTAGTTGCATTCAATACAGCAAGCAAGGCAACACCAACATCTGCAAATATAGCTTCCCACATTGTTGCATCCCCAAAAAGCCCTAGAACTAGAACGATTAATTTTACAGCAAATGCTAAAGTAATGTTCTGCCATACAATTGCTTTAGTTTTTTTGGCTATTTTCATAGCGGTTACTATTTTTGAAGGTTCGTCATTCATTATTACAACATCGGCAGCTTCGATGGCGGCATCACTTCCGACACCTCCCATTGCGATTCCAATGTCGGCTCTGGCAAGTACAGGTGCGTCGTTTATTCCATCTCCTACGAATACAACCTTCCCTTTTTCACTTTTAGTTTTATAAATTTCTTCCAGTTTTTCAACTTTTTCATTTGGAAGCAGTTCAGCAAACACTTTATCAATTCCAAGTTTTTGAGCAATGTTTTTAGCAATTGAATTATTATCGCCAGTAAGCATTATAATTTCCTTGATTCCGTTTGCTTTCATTCCCTTGATTGCTTTTGGAGAATCTGCTTTTATTTCATCAGAAATTAGGATATTTCCGATATATTGCCCATCAAATGCAATGTAAATTACAGTTCCTAAATTTTCTTTTTCAGTAAATTTAATATTTTCCAAGTTCATCAATTTAGAATTTCCAGCTAAAATCTGATGATTATTTATATTAGCCTTTATTCCAAATCCTGAAATTTCTTCAAAATCTTTTACAATACTTTCATCAATTTTTGTAGCAGAATTTTCGTATTCAGAAACTATTGACTGTGCAATAGGATGATTTGAAAATTTTTCAATGTGTGCGGAATATTTTAATAGTAAAGATTGTGTCAAATCAGTTTTATTATTTTCAAAATCATTTATTTTTACATTATTTTCAACATTTATTTCAGTAACTTTGAAGACACCTTTTGTCAAAGTTCCTGTTTTATCCATAACGACACTTTCCACATCATTCAATGCTTCCAGATAATTTGCACCTTTTACCAGAATCCCGTGTTTTGAAGCACCACCAATTCCACCGAAAAACCCTAATGGAATAGAAATAATCAAAGCACATGGACAAGATACAACAAGGAAAATTAAAGCACGATAAATCCAGTCTGTAAATGTTGCACCTGAAATTAACAATGGAGGGAAAATTGCCATAATTAAAGCTGTTATTACAACTGCTGGAGTATAATATTTTGCAAATTTTGTAATAAAGTTTTCTGTTTTTGATTTTTTACTGCTGGCATTTTCCACCAAGTTAAGTATTTTGGAAACAGTTGATTCTGAAAACACTTTTGCAACTTCAATTTCCACAAGCCCTGTTTTATTTATAAATCCACTTAGGACATTATCCCCTGTTTTTGCTTCACGAGGAAGTGATTCTCCTGTCAGTGCAGAAGTGTCAAAAGTTGAATTTCCATTTATAATTTTTCCATCCAAAGGTACTTTTTCTCCTGGTTTTACTACAATAATATCAGCAACTTTGATTTCCTCAGGATTTACTTTTTTTATTCCAGTATCAGTTTTAAGATTTGCATAATCAGGACGAATGTCCATTAACGCTATAATAGATTTTCTTGAATTATTAACTGCAATACCTTGAAACAGTTCCCCAAGCTGATAGAATAGCATAACAGCCACACCTTCAGGATATTCTCCAATAGCAAATGCCCCAATTGTCGCAATTGCCATCAAAAAGTTTTCGTCAAAAACTTGTCCCTTCAAAATATTTTTTACAGCAGAAAGCAGAACATCGCCGCCGATTATGAAATAACTTACCAGAAATACAGCTAATTTAGGAATAAACAAAGTTTTTGGAATAAAAATTCCTAGTAAAAATAAAATTCCGCCAATTAATAATTTTTTCTTTATTTTATCAGTATCCTCTTCTCCATGAGCGTGAGAGTGGCTGTGATCATGGATATGTGCATGAGAATGTGAGTGACTATGGCTGTGGGCATGAAGTTTTTTGGTAGAAATCTTTACTCCATCCTCAATTTTATTCACTTCGGCTTGAATAAATTCAGCCAGTTCATCCTGTGAAAAATTCTCAGACTCCACAATAACCCTTTTCCCAAGAAAATCAACAGTAGCCGCCTTAATTCTCTCCAGCGTATTTAATCTACGTTCAATCTTAGCGGCACAGTTAGGGCAGTCTATCCCTTCAATAAATAACGTGCATTCATTAGTTTTCATGAGCCTAACCTCCAAAAGTTTTTTTATTTATCAATTTTACATCATTTTAATATATGAACATCTATTCATATATAGTTTACTATATTTAATATTTATTGTCAACATATTTTTTCGTAAATTAATAGTTATTTTTTTACTAAATATATTATAATTTAATATTTTTTAACAAAACATCAATATTAACATTAGAAAAAAAGAATAATATCAGATATGTGTGATATAATTTATTGAATTTCATTAATAAGATTATATTATGATGTAATTCATGAAATAATGTGCTATTGTAAAATATTTAAATGAAGATAGGAGAGATTAAAATGAAATACTATTTTTGTGAAATAAATTCAAAAAAACAAAGTTATCTAGGAAAATTAGTAATGTTAATACTAGCTATGCTAGTAAGTACAATTTCATTTGGAGTAAAATTAGGAACAATAAAAGGGCTTTCAAAGTTGAGTAATTATAATGAGCTTAAAGATGTTGATGTGAGTGATATAACAACGCTTAAAATAATAAATGGAATTCCGCGACAGCCAGGAAAAGGATTTAGTGGAGTGGCAGTTCTCTATTTGGATGGGAAAATTATTGGATTATCCACTATAAAAAATGGTAAAAATCATGGAAAACTTTATGCTTATACAGATAATGGACAATTAATTGATGTTGGTGAATGGAAAAACGGGGTAAAAGATGGTGAATCCAAAAATTATTATGAAGATGGACAACTAATGAATATACAAATATTTAAAAATGATGTTTTGACTTTTGCTAAAGTATATAATCAAGATGGAAGTATTAAATCCACATATACTCAAACTTCAGGAAATAGAGGTATAATGGAAATTCACACAAAAGAAGGAAATAAAGAAACTACAATGAAAGTTGAAGTAATATACAAAGAAATAAATAGAATTGTCTATTCCTATTATACATTTATTAGAGATGGTAAATTTGAAGTTTTTGATAATAAAGGACGACTTTTAGAAGAAGGAACCTATAAAGATGATGAAGTTGCAAGTTCAACAAAAATTGATAAGTTTTTAGGATTTATTGCACAAGATAGCACTTATAAGGTAAATGTCGAGGATAGGGACTACTTTTTCAAGACATTGAAGGAATTCAATTTAAAGGGATTAACAGAAGAACACTATAAGGAACAAGTAAAACTTTTTGGAAACAAATCTTTTTGTTCTTCGTTGGGAATGGTTATTCCTCAGTATTATATATTTGAAGGAGAGCCTGTTCAAGCACTTATAGAATCATATTTATTAAAGATGTCTAAAGATATTAAAAAAGTATCAAAAAAATATACTGAACTTAACGACAAAGATTTTATTACAAAATATTTCAAGAGTTATTGTAAAGTTCCTTCGGAAAGTTCATTAAGTTTTGTGAAGGATTACAATAAAGATTCAAAAGCTTTGAGAGAATTTTTGAAAAACCCTGTAATTAAGTAATATAGTAGAAAGAATTAAAGTATAAATATTTTGAAAGGAATGATTTTCGATGAAAAAATTAGTCTTAACAGCATTATTATCATTTGGACTGTTAAGTTTTTCGCAAAACATAAAAGTACAGAAGTGAAGTTACTGTAAAAGAATTTCAGGCAAATCTGCAGATAGCGGAAGTGGTTCAGGTAGAAACAGATAAGGTAAATAAAAAATAAATATAAGCACAGGCTTTTTAATATTAACTGATTATTAGCTGGTCTATTATTAAAAAGTACTGTCTTTTTAATTTTCAAAAAAATATCAAAATTTAGATTTAGTTATTGCTAAAAGACATAGTAATTATAAGAAAAAAGCATTTGAGATTTTAAGTAATATTTGTTACAATTGGGTATAAGTTTAATGAAAAATAATAACTTTAGGAGGGAAAAAATGGCATTAGAAAAGGTAAATTCGCCAGAAGACTTGAAAAAATTAAGTAGAGAAGAGCTGACTGTATTGGCTCAGGATATTAGGGATGCAATGCTTCACAGAGTTAGCAATAAAGGGGGACATGTAGGACCTGACTTTGGAGCAGTTGAACTAATAATTGCGTTACACAAGGTGTTTAATTCACCTATTGATAAATTTGTATTTGACGTTTCACACCAATGTTATCCGCATAAAATTATTACTGGGAGAAAATTTGGATTTTTAGATTTGGATAGATATTCGGAGATTTCGGGGTATACCAATCAAGATGAAAGCGAGCATGATTTCTTTAAAATCGGACATACTTCGACCTCTGTGAGTTTGGCGACTGGACTTGCTAAAGCGAGAGATTTACGAGGTGCAAAAGAAAATATAATTGCAATTATCGGAGATGGTTCTCTTAGTGGCGGAGAAGCATTTGAAGGACTTAATATGGCTTCTGAACTTGGTACGAATATGATTATTGTTGCAAATGACAATGATATGTCGATTGCTGAAAATCATGGAGGGCTTTACAAAAATTTAAGAGAATTAAGAGAAAGTAACGGACAGGTTCAAAATAATTATTTTAAATCGTTGGGGCTTGACTATGTTTATGTGGATAAAGGAAATGATTTGGATGCTTTGATAGAAGTTTTTGAGAAAGTAAAAGACATTAACTATCCAATAGTTGTTCACGTGCATACTCAAAAAGGAAAAGGGCTGTCTTACGCTGAAAAGGATAAGGAAACTTGGCACTATGGAATGCCTTTTGACCCAGAAACAGGAGAAAAACGTAATTCTTATTCTGGCGGATTGAGTAATGATACTGCTGAATTTTTGATGGATAAAATGGAAAAAGATTCGACAGTAGCTGTTGTAACTTCCGGAACACCAACTGTTTTAGGATTTACAAAGGATAGAAGAGATAAATTTGCAAAACAGTTTATTGATGTTGGAATTGCAGAAGAGCAGGCTGTGGCGATGATTTCAGGAATGGCTAAAAATGAAGGAAAACCAATATATGGAGTTTTTAGCACATTTATTCAAAGAACTTACGATCAGCTTTCTCAAGATTTGGCAATAAATAATAATCCAGCTACAATCCTTATTTTTGGCGGAGGACTAGGCGGAATGAGCGATGTTACTCACTTATGCTGGTTTGACATCTCATTAGTGTCAAATATTCCAAACATGGTATTTCTAGCTCCAACAAGTAAGGAAGAATATTTCGCAATGCTAAATTGGTCAATTGAATACAAAGAGCATCCAGTTGCAATAAGAGTGCCTTCTCAATTGTCAGAAGATACAGGAAATGTACAAAAAGATTTTAGCGACTTAAACAAATATCTTGTTACTGAAAAAGGAAAAGAAGTAGCAATCTTAGGGCTAGGAAACTTTTATAAATTAGGAAAAGAAGTAAAAGAACTTTTAAAAGAAAATGGAATTGATGCAACATTAATTAATCCAAGATACGCCTCAGGGATTGATGAAACATTATTAAACGAACTAAAAACAGAACATAAATTAGTTGTTACACTAGAAGATGGTGTAATAGATGGCGGATTTGGAGAAAAAATTGTAAGATTTTATGGTACTTCTGATACAAAAGTATTAAATTACGGTATCAAAAAGGAATTTACTGACAGGATGGTTCCAGAGATGGCGTTTAAAAATAATAGATTAACAAAAGAGCAGATTACACAGGATATTTTAGACATTGTGAAATAATTAATATTAAATAAAATCAGGAACTAACTTAGTAAATAAGGGATTTCCTGTTTTTTTATATTTTTTCTTTTTTATTCTTTTTCTTAAAAATCCAAATTGTATTTATAAAAGAAATTTGATATACTTATTTTATAAACATAAGATAATAAAAGTTAAATAGAACAACGATTTTTTCGAGAATAATCATAATTTTTAAGTTTATTTTTTAAAATAGTTAATTATAATATTTTAAGTAGTTAAGTATGAAAATGAAAAAGATGAAATAAATTTTGAATAGAAAATAAATGGTAGCAAAGGGGATAGTGGAATATATGGATAAACAAAAAACTCAGAAAGTTTTGATAATAAATACTGGGGGAACTATAAGTATGGTTCATTCGGATAAAAAAGACAATAAAAGTGCATTAAAGCCGTCTACATCTTGGAGTGAAGTTATTCATAATTATGAATTTTTAAAGGAAATGAATGTAGATTATGTAAAAACGGAGAAAATTATAGATTCTTCTGATATGAATTATGAAATTTGGCTGGAAATTGGTAACATAATTGAAGAAAATTACGATAAGTACAAAGGTTTTGTAATACTTCATGGAACGGATACGATGTCTTATACTGCAAGTGTTCTTTCTTTTATGTTAAAAAATCTTGGGAAAACGGTAATTTTGACAGGAGCACAGCGTCCGATTCAGGAAATTAGAAGTGATGGACTGCAAAACTTGCTAACTTCTATTGAAATAATTGAAAAACAGACACAGGGAAATAGCGAAATTTGTAATTCAGAAGATGAAAGATTGCCAATAATTCCAGAAGTATGCGTATTTTTCAGAGATCATCTTTTTAGGGGAAACCGTTCGAGAAAACTTGATTCTACAAATTATTTTGGATTTTCTTCCCCAAATTATCTTCCATTAGGGCAGGCAGGCTCAAAAATAAAAATATATGAAAACAGGCTATTATCAAAGCCAGAGGGGAAATTTTATGTAGATTACAAAATTAATCCAAATGTACTGATGATGGATGTATTCCCTGGATTTAACCCTAAAATTTTAAAACGGATATTCCAAGATGATGATAGTATAAAAGGACTTGTATTACGGACTTACGGAAGTGGAAACACTCCACAAAATAAGGAATTTTTAGAAACCATAAAATATATAATTGATATGGGAGTTATAATTCTGAATGTAACTCAATGCACAGTTGGAAGCGTAGAAATGGGACTTTATGAGTCAAATGCAATACTTACGGAACTGGGTGTTGTAAATGGATACGATATGACACCAGAAGCTGCAATTACCAAATTTATGTGCCTTTTAGGGAAATATGATGTTAAAAAAGTGAAGGAAAGATTGGTTGAAAATGTGGCAGGAGAACTTACAAAATAGGCTTGTTTACAACTTAAAATAATATTTAAATAGGTTCGAGTATAATATCAAGGCGGTAAAATTAAATAATGCAGCGATTTGAATAGAATAGTTATAAATTTTTAAAATAATTTAAGTGCATTTTTTATTTAATAATTATTGTACAAAAATTTTTGGAAAAGGAGTAATAAAATGGTTAGAAATAATTTATTTGAATATAATTTTTATTAAATATTAAAAATACAATATAATACAAAAAAATATTTTTATGAAAGGTAGAAAAAGATGAGAAAATTTAAGATTTTATTTTTAATGTTGATAGGGATATTTGGGATAAATTCTTGTGCTACATTAGCGACTGCAGCAGCAGTAACATATTTTGGAGGAACAGCGTTGGTGTATGCTTGTGCAGAATATCCAAATAGTTTTTTTTGTAATCCTTTGCCAGAAAAGCCTGAAACTCCAGAACAAGAGGCAAAAAGAAAGGAAAAAGAAAGAAAAAAACAGGAACAAGCGAAAATTGATATGGAAAAAAAAGAAATTCAAGAAAAGAACTATATTCAAAGTGTAATTTTACGAAAAAGAGAAAATACAGAAGTATTTGAAAATATCTCGATTTTAATGCCTGAAGGACTTGAATTTAGAAGAGTGAAGGAACCGATGGAAACAGATTTCGGAAATATGCTATCAGTTTTGTATGATAAGGAAAAGAAAAGTTATTTTCCTAAAAAATTAGTTGTATTTGAAAGAGGTAAAAAGAATTTTGAAAAGATAGTAAATAATGGAAAAGATGAGAATTATGAGGAATATTATAAAAAACAGAGTGAAGAGTATATTGATAAGCAAATAAAATATTATGAAAAGAAATTAGTAGAATATCCGCTTGATGAATATTATAAAAATAATTTGAAAGAGTACAAGGAAAAAAAGGGGAAAAGCTTTGACATATCAACTAATTTAGAAAAAATAGGTGATAATGCTTATAAAATTACTGAGAAAATAAATAATTTTGGAAGTTTGCAAGTTAAAATAACTTATGTAAAAATATTAAAAGAAGGGGTTTATATCATAGGTGATAGCGATACTAAAGATATCTTTGAAGGAATTTTTAAAAATTGATAGAAGGGTGTGTAAAATTTACACACCTAATTTTCTTTTGAGGAAATCTCGCATTTTATATCATAGTTTGCTTCTTTTATTTTTTCAATTAAATTTCTGGCTTCTTTTCTGCTTTCTTCATCGAGATTTTGAATATCATAGGAAAAATCTAGTTCTTTTCCAGTTTCGCCATAATTGCAACTATTTATTCTAATATAGATTGGCAATCCATATCCAGTTTTCAAATCAGTCAAATGATAATTAAAATAGCTTTCTCTCGTTTTAATAGCTTTAGCATTTTCTTTAATTTCAGTATTTTCAGGAATAGAAATTTCTATTTTCCAAATTTTTCCTTTTCCACTTATTTCACGAGTGCTAGTATTTTTAAGAGCCATCAAAACTCCCTGCTTGTATTTTTTATTTCTAATGGCATATTCTCCATCTGATTTTTTAGACTGGTTAGTTTTGTTCATTTCCCTGATTCCTTCATTTGCAGTATGAAGGACGGCATATCCAGCTATTATCTCGCAGGAATTTAATATTAATGGTAAAGTGAGTAATAATACAATTTTTTTAATCATTTTTTTCTCCTTCAAATTTAAAAAGATAAGATTTTAATAAAGTATAACGCAATTTACTTAATTTTTCAAGATTTACAAAATTTACAAAAATGAAAATTGTATTTCTAAAAGAAATTTGATATACTTATTTTGTAAACTTGAGGTAATAAAAGTTAAATAAAATAAGGGTTTTGGGGAAATAATCATAATTTTTAAGTTTTTTTTAAAAATAATAAAGTTAGGTATGAAATGAGAATAGCTAGAGGATAAAAAATGGAAAAAATTGATACGGAGAAGACAAAAATAGATAAATTAATAAGAGATTTTGAGAATACAAAATATTTTGGATATATGTTTTTTGTGGAATATGATGGTCAAAAGTTTGAATCTTTTGATGAAAATCCTAATAAAAAGAGTGTTAAATCAGAATTTAGGAAAATTTTGGAAAATAACAAAATCAAGATTTTTAAAGGTATTCAGCAGGCTGGAAGGACTGATGCAAATGTGAGTGCAAAAGAAAATATTCTTTATATAAATTCCAAAGAGATAATTGATTTTTCAAAATTAAAATTTTTGGAAACAGAGGGCCTGAAAATCAATAAAATAGTAAGAACATTGCCATTTCTTGAATTTCCACAAATGATTGAAAAAAGATATTATATTTATGAATATCCAAAAAAACTTAGGAAAAACGATGAAGAGAGAATAAATCAGATTTGTAAGAAAGTATCTGGGAAAAAGGATTTTTACGAATTTACTTCAGAAAAGGGTAAAAAATTAAAAAACCGTAGAAGAGAAATTTTTGTGAAATATGAAAATGATAAGCTGTATTTTATGGGAGATGGATTTTTGCCAAAGCAAGTGCGGATTATGAGCAATTTTATTTTAAATAATACAAAGTTTGATATTGAAAAGTTAAATGATGAGAATTTTGAAAATAGGAAATTGGGGATAAAAGATAAACCACTTGATGGGAAATATTTGACACTTATGAAAGTTGATTTTTCAGAGGAATTGGAAAAAATCAGTTTTTTTGATGTAAAAAATATTGAAGAATTGATAAATTTGAAAAAGAATAATAATGAAATTTTGGAAACAGGAAATTCTGAAATCAAAATAGACGATTTGAATGAACAATTAAAAAGTATAGATAAAGTTAAAAAAATTGAGAGAAATAGTTATTTTACGGTATTTTTCGTTGAAAAGAAAGATAAAGGGGAATTTATTGGGAAAAGAGGGAAAAATATTAGGAAGTTAAAGAAGATTTTTGGGGATATAGTTATAAAAGAGATTTGAAAAAATTGAAAATATTTTATAGATTATGAAGAAATTTATTGTTTTTAAAAGTTTTTAGATACTGTTTATAAAAAAATATTGAATGATGAAATTTGATAGCAGGATATTAACATATCTTGTCAGAAAGCTTAGAAAAATAAGAAAAATCAAGATTAGGAAAAGAGTGGAAAAATGTATATAATTAGAAAAGCAATGGAGTATTTTAAACCGAAAATTAACAGGGCTTATATGAATGAGGCTTTGAAAAAATTGACAGAAAAAGAAAAAAAAATATTTTTGGAAATGTCTGATTACGACAAGTTTCATTCGCTTGAAGTTTATAAAAAAATAAAAAAAACGGAACTAAAAAACAACGAGAAATATTTAAAATTGGCACTTCTGCACGACTGTGGAAAAGAAAATGCGTCGATTATAACGAGAGTTTTGCATAAATTAGGATTTAAAACGCAGTTACGAAATCATGCACAAAGAAGTTTTGAAAAGTTGGAAAAAGTAGATGAGGAAGTAGCAGTTTTGGCGAAAAATCATCATAATAGAGGTTATTCCCAGGAAATGGACATTTTTCAGAAATGTGATGATGAGAGTTAAGAAATTGATGAAAAATTTTTAGAAAAGAGTGATTTTATGGAAGATAAGTATAAAATGACATTGGAGGAGAATATTTTTGTTGCGAAAAGAAATATAGTGGATTCAATTTGGAAATCGGCAAATCTGGAAGGAATAGCTGTAACTTATCCTCAGACAGAAACGATTTTTCAGGGACTAGGAGTTCAGAATATGAAAGTTAAGGATATAAATGCCATTGTTAATTTAAAACATTCGTGGGAATTTATTTTGGAAAATATTGAATATCCTCTTGATTTAAACTATATTTGCAAAATTAATCAGCTAATTGGAGAGGCAAATGTAAATCCTTTTCCAGGACAATTGAGATTCTCGGATGTAAGTATGGGTGGAACAGATTGGAAGCCTGAAATTCCAGATAAGGAAAAAGTGAATGATAATTTGAATAAAATTTTGGAAAGTGAAAACTCTGCAACAGAAAAAGCAATAAATTTAATGCTGTATTTAATGAGAAGCCAACTTTTTTATGATGGAAATAAAAGAACAAGCATGATGACTGCAAATCACGTAATGATTCAAAATGGTGCTGGAATTATTTCTGTACCGATAAAACAGCAAGAGAAATTTTTGGAACTGCTTGTCAAATTTTATGAAACTAATGATACGAGTGGAATTAAGGAATTGATTTATAATCATTGCATTGATGGGATAAATTTTAAAAGAGAATAGAATTTTGGGAAATAAAAAATTATAAAAGAAAGAAAATAGATAATTATGAAAGAAAAATATGAAGTTGAAAATGAATTTGAAGATGAAATAGATATTGAAAATAGTGAAAATGAAGAAAATATTGTTGTTTTGAAGGAAGAGGCAGGGAGCAGGATTGATAAATTTTTGTCAGAAAGGCTTGAGTTGACACGGACACGTATTCAACAGCTTATAAAAGATGAAAATATTTTAGTAAATGAAAAAAAGACAAAGCCTGCTTATAAGATTGAAGAAAATGATACAATAAAAGTTGTAATTCCAGAACTGGAAACTGTTGAAATTAAACCTGAAAACATTGATATTGAAATAATTTACGAAGATAATGAATTGGCAGTTATCAATAAAAAAGCTGGAATTGTCGTACATCCTGCAAACGGACATTATTCGGGAACGCTTGTAAATGCAATTTTGTATCACATCAAAGATTTGTCAGGAATAAATGGAGAAATCCGTCCTGGCATTGTGCATAGGCTAGATAAGGACACAAGCGGACTTTTAATAATCGCCAAAAATGACAAGTCACATCTAAAATTGTCACAAATGTTTCACGATAAAACTGTAAAAAAAACTTATCTTGCAATTTTAAAAGGAAAACTAAACCAAAAAAGCGGAAGAATTGTAACGCAAATTGGGCGTGATAAAAACGACAGGAAGAAAATGACTGTAATAAATGACTTAAATTCAGGAAAAACTGCGATTACAAACTACGAAGTAGTTTCACAGACAGAAAAATTTACGCTTGTTAAAGTTCATATTGAAACTGGAAGAACTCACCAAATCAGAGTTCACATGAAACATTTAGGCTACCCAATTCTAGGTGACAGTGTCTACGGCAGAACAGACACCGAAAAACGCCAAATGCTTCATGCCTATAAGCTTGAATTTCAACATCCGATTACAGAAGAAAATATAGAATTTATTGCAAAATTGCCAGAAGATTTTAAAAAAGCATTGAAAAAATACGGGCTGGAATTTGAAACTTTATAAAATAATAAAAAAGAGGAAAAATTTATGTGTAAAGACAAATTAGAAAACAAAAAAAATGAATTAATGGAATTTGACGAAAAATATAATAAGATTGTTGTTGGGGTTGATGAAGCTGGGAGAGGGCCTTTGGCGGGACCAGTTGTGGCTGGAGCTGTAATTGTGATTCAGGATTTTCCAGAATTGCAGGAGATCAATGACTCAAAAAAGTTGACTGAGAAAAAAAGGGAAAGATTGTTTGAAGCGATAGAAAAGAATTGTATCGTGGGAATCGGAATTGCTTCAGAAAAAGAAATTGATGAGATGAATATTTTGAATGCAACATTTCTAGCAATGCGTCGAGCGATAAATCAAGTGGCTGAAAAATCAGCATTTGATATAGTTCTGGTCGATGGTAATCATTTGATTCGTGAGTATGAAGGAGAGCAGGAATGCATTGTAAAGGGAGACAGCAAATCATTAGCTATTGCGACAGCTTCGATTGTGGCAAAGGTTACAAGGGATAGAATACTTTGTGAGATTGCAAAGGAATTTCCTGAGTATGAATTTGAGAAACATAAAGGATATGGAACTAAGAAACATAGGGAGATTTTACTTGAAAAAGGGGCTTGTAGGTATCATAGGAAGACGTTTTTGAAGAAAATATTGGGAAATGAAAGTTAGTTAATAAAAATATAATTTAATAAAGAAGGTGAAAAGTATGGGAAACAAAATAAAACCTTTATTAGAAGGATTTAAGTATCAAGAAATAGCAACAATATATTGTATATTAAAATATATTAGTAAAAAAAATTTGGAAATATATATAGAAAAACAAAATGAAGAAGATGCTCAGGTTATTTTAGACAAGAAACACATAATAGATTTACAGTCTAAAAATAAAATTGGAAAACAAATAACTATAGAAGAATTTTGTAAATGGTTAAGTAACTTTGAAGGCAATAAATTAGATATTCACTTATTAAAAAAATTAGTTGAAGGTAAAAATAGAAAAATAATTTTTATGACTTCGGGAAGATGTAAAGATGATACTTATATTTTTACTGATAAAGGTAAAAAAAATTTAACAAAAAAAGATCTAACAAAAATTAAAGAAAAACTAAAAAAAGTGAAAGCAGATGGAGTAAAATTAAAGGAAGAAAGAGAAAAATTTCAAAAAGGATATATTGAAAATTTAGAAGACAATGATTTAAAAGAAGCACTAAGTAGGGTCGAAATACAAGAAAATTTTGATGAAGAGCGATTAAAAGATGAAATAACTAAACTTTTTCAAAAAAATTTTTATATATCTAAAAATAGCATAGATTTAGCTGTAGGTGAAATGAAGAAGTTAATGTTTGAAAATTTTGGGAATGATAATTCAATTACAGATGAAATAATTGCAATAATTGATAAATATAGAGAGAATAAAATTTCAAATCCAGAACATATAAAGCGAAAAGAAGAGAGTAGATGTATAGATATATATTAGAGGAAAATAAAATTCTACTTTTGACTGGTGTTACATATTGTGGGAAAACTGAGTTAGCAAAAGAGATTGCTCAAGAATATCGAGATAAAAATTATGAAACAATAATTGATTCAAATATAGAAAAAATTTTTTCTTTTGGTATTAATGACAGAAAAATACAAAATAAGTTACTAATATTAGAAGATCCATTCGGTAATGTAGAAGTTTCTACAAATAAGAATAATATTTTATCAAAATTTCGAGAATTAGTAAATGAAGTTAGTAAAAAGAATAACAGAAAGTTAATAGTTACAACTCGTAAAGATATTTTATTTGAAACAATGAAAAAAAATAAAATAGAAGATTGTAAAATTAATAAATATAAATGGATTGATTTGACAAATAAAAATAGCGATGAAGTAAAGCAATTATGGAAATTACACACTGATAATTCAATAGAAATGGAAGAAATGTATAATAAAATTTCAAGAGAACTTAATAAAAAGGAAAAAAATTTGCAATTTGGACATATTACAAATATTTTTAATAGTGTAGAAAAAGAAGAATTAAAAGAAAAATCTCTGGAAGAAATTGTTAAAATGGCAATGATTGATTCTGAAACAATTGCAGGAATAATAAGAGAAAGAGGAGATTTAGCAATAGAATTTTTTATTAAATTAGGAATGATTTGTAATACTAATAAATCCATTTCAAAAAAAAGATTAAAAAATATTTTGAACACTAAAAATGATATTGAAAATTATGAAAAAAAATTAAAAAAATTTTTAAATTTAGAAAGTAATATTAATGATGAATGGGATAGTGAATATCAAAAAGAGTTTGATTATTTAAAAAAAAGAGGATTGATAAAAGAAGATTACAATGGTGAAATAACTTTTACACACCCAATATATCATTATGCAAGTTATATGTTACTTGAAGAAGAATATAGGGAAACGAGAGAAAAAAAGGAATTATTAATAGTTAAAATAGAAAAGCTTTTATATTTTCCGTTTTCAGATATGAATCTTTGTACATTAGATTTTATTGAAAAATTATATAAAAAAACTTTAGATGAGGAGTTAAAAAGTATTATTTTAAACGGATTAGATGATATTTTTCCAAGTGTAAAGGCAGAAGTGGTAACTTTTTTTAGTAATAATTTTGAAATTTTGTCAAAATTATCAGAAGAAGAGCAGGATGATTTTATATATAAGATTTCTGTTAATAGACAAATTAGATGGAATAAAGGGATAGCGTATTATGATTTAAATACAAGAGAAGAATTTGAAAAGTATTTTAATTGGAATATTTCCCAATCAAATAATATTAATAGTAAAAATTTAAATGATAATCTTTCTTCTGAAGAAATATTTGGTTTGATAAATGAACCGCAAGTAAGTTTAGAAATTTTAGAAAAAGGTCTAGAATATGACGAAATTTTTATTCGTAGTATTGCAATTGGGAAAATTTTTGAAAGATATGCTTATAATTTAAATGAAATTGATAAATATTTAATTAATTACGAACATCCTGATTATATTTTTAGTATACTTATAAATGCAGTTGTAATTTGGGATAAATATACTCTTGAATTTAAAAATAAAATTAGAAGTTTAATTTTAAAAAATTTATCAAACATAGTTTTAGTATTAAGAATACGTTATTTTTTATCAGATTATTCATTAAAAATTTCAGAAACAGAAGAAGATTTAAAGAAAAAAATGTGGGAAAGATGGTTTGGAATTTTAGAATTTTATTTTGACAATTGTTCTTTTGAATATGCAACTATGAATAATATTACTTTAACAAAGGATGCAATTTTTTCATTAGATTATGTAACAGAAAAAAAGAAAGTTATTGAATTTGCAGAAAAATGGCTTGGTTGGTTAGAGCAGTTTGAAATTCCCAATACTGAAGAGTTTTATTATTTTTTAGAGAAATCAAAGAAATTTGCAGAACCATATAAACATCATTTTTGGGTCATGATTTATTTATTAGAAGGAATAGAAAAGAAGGACGAGTGTAGAAAAGAACTATTTCAAAAAATTTTAAAAACAAAGTCCACATTTATACTAACTGTAAGTATTTGGGTAGCTGTTAATAGATGGAGTGATTTATATGATGATGAAAAAAATATGATATTAAATTTATTAAAAAGCGATAGGAATGATGTGAAATGGATAAAAGCAATTTCATTAAATATAGATAATATTCCAGATGAAATACAAAAAGAAGTATTAGGAATAGAAATAAATCAGAATATACCTGAAATTGTAGATAAGTTAATAGAAGAGAATATTTTAGAAGAATGTTTAAATATATATTGCGGTTACTCACAACCTTTATATTGGATGGGATATCATCATCAAAATTCTGAATTATGGGATGAAGTTATTTTGGAAGTTTTAAAAAGAGATCAATTGAATAAATCTTATGAGATTGCATTGAGAGAATTTATTGATTGGATAAATGAAGGAGAAAAAGAAAATATTGAAAATCTTCTAAAAATTTATAGTTTTGAAATATTAAATGAAAATACTGAAAAAACAAAACAGGTATTTAGAGAAATTTCATATATAACAGTAATAAAAGGAATAAAAATAGAATTATTAAATGGCAATATGATAATATGGAGTGGAAATATTTTATGGGAAATCTTCTTTAATTTTATAAAAAATAAAAGTTTAATTGAATACAAAAAATATTTAAATAATATAGTAGATGAAATAGAACTTTTTGAACGATATCAATTTATTGATGAATTATTTGATGAAGAAGTTTTTAATGAAATATTAGATAGATTGAATAATGATAAATTAATAATAAAAAAATGCAGTAAATTATCTTTAGAAAATTTAACTAAAAAAGAGAAAAAAGAATTTCTTGAAGAAATTATAGGGATATATAAACATCAAAGTGTACGTTTAAGAAAAAGTAATTTTGATTTAGAAAATTTCATATATAAAAAATTTGAAAAAAGTGATAATGATGAAAATCAAAATTACTTGCTTGAATTGATAAAAGAAAATGAATATAAAATTTATGATGAAGCTCAGTGTATTAAAAAATATAATAGATTTTATAAACTAAAAAATTGGAATAGTTAAAAAATTAATTACACTTACAAAAGTGTTTAGTTTTCCAGTCTTGAAAAATAAATGAAAAATTGGTATCATATAATATAAAATTAAAAGAATAAATATAGATATTTATGATACAATGTAAAAAAAGGGGATGGGACGAGAAATAGTATGAATAAAAGGGAAATTGGGTTTAAGTATGAGAATATGGCGAAGGAATATTTGATTTTGCAAGGGCTTACGTTTGTTGAGAGTAATTTTTATACTAGGTTTGGGGAGATTGACTTGATTTTTTTTGAAAAGAAGAGTCAGACACTGGTGTTTGTGGAGGTCAAATATCGGAAGAATGATTTTTTTGGATCAGCGATTGAGATGGTGACGGAGGATAAGCAGAATAAGATTCTTGCGAGTTCACAAATTTATCTTTTAAAAAAGGAATGGGATAAAAATGTAAGGTATGATATTGTCGGAGTAAATCGTGGCTCTAACAGTATTGAGTGGTTAAAAAATGCGTTTTGAGGTGATTGTATGAGAAATGATGAAAAATGTTGCAAGTGTGGAGAAGAAATATTTGAAATGAAAAAGGTGGCAATTCCTACAAAAAAAGTTGCTGGAACGCAGATTGCCATTGATACATTTTATTTAAAAATATGTAAAAATTGCGGATATACAGAGATGTACTCAACTAAAATAGTTCAAAAGGTTGAGGATACTGTTGAAGGATATTAAATTTTTTAAGGAAATAATATTTAATTTTAAAGGAATTTTATTTAGAAATCAGGATATAATTTCAGGGGTGGAATTAGTTGAGTACGGTATTGTATCGAAGGATACGAAAAATATTCTGAAAAGTCTGAAAAAATTGCGAAAATTAAACAATATTTATTATGTGTGGGACTACAATAAGGAGTTTAAGAGGTTAATTTATTCTTATAAATATAATCATAGAAAAATCATGGCAAAATTGATTGCTGAATTAATAAAGGAAGAATTTTATTATGTCTTGAAACGTGAAAAGATAGATATTGTCGTGAGTGTGCCTGTCAGCAGGAAAAGAAAGAATGAAAGAGGGTATAATCAGGTTGATGAGATTCTGAACTGTCTGAAAGTGAATTATGTTCGGATTGAGAGAATAAAAAATACAAAAAAGATGGCTGGAATTTTAGACGAAGAGGAAAGGAACAGGAATATTGAGGGAGCTTTCAGAGTTTCTAAAAATGTTGACTTGAGAAATAAAAAAATTTTGATACTTGATGATATTGTAACGACAGGAGCTACGCTTAGGGAAATAAAAAATAGCATTTTAAGGCAATTTGATAATAAAGATAAAAAAAATGGAAATAATATAAAAATTACTGTTTTTTGTCTGGCTGCGGCTAGGGAGATTAAGGTAAATAGAGGAGAAATATGAGTTTTAAATTAAAAATGAAAGTTTTATTGTTTTTGGTAAGTTCAGTTGTTTCATTTTCTGCACAAAATGAAAATTTTCAAATGAATATTAAAAATAATGATGTAAACAATCGTGAAGGTTATTTGATTAGTGCAGTAAAAAGAAAAAATAAGAATAAACAGGAAAATATTGAAAATCTAGAGAATAATGAAACAGGGAAAAGTGAGGAAAATTCAACAGAATCATTGAAATATAGCCAAAGAAATGATGGAGTTATTGACTTGAATTCGTTAGTTCATAAGGAAGATTCTGAATTCAGGGTACTTAATGGAAATAATGTAAAGATTATGTTAAGAACGAAAAATAACGATGTTTATTCTGCCGAAGTTGTCTACAGTGGCGGGAAAAAAATGATGCGTGGAATTGGAAATTATGGTGGTAATGAGATTTTTATGGCTGAAATTCCGAGCAATGTGTCAAGCTATTATTTTGTATTGACTGATGACAAGACTAAATATTATATGGGAAGAAATATTTCAAAAAACCTAAAGGATATAGAAAAATTTGAGTATTCGCGTTCTACAAAACTTACGACAATTCCAGAATGGGCTAGAGGTTCTGTTGGATATCAGATTTATATTGATTCGTTTAGAAATGGCGATGTGGATAATGATGCGATTTTTAACGAATTTGGGACAGATGACTTTTCAGAGCCTACTGGAGAAATTCGTTCAGGAACTTCAAAAAAAGACTTAGTGCTGGCATATTGGGGTGGAAATGAAAAACCGCAGTTTTCATTGAATGAATGGAACAGTAACTATGAGGAAAAAAACGAATGGGAAGAAAATACGTTAAATGATGTACAGAACTATACACGTTACTATGGTGGAGATTTACAGGGAATAATTGATAAATTGGATTATATTAAAAATCTTGGTGTAGAATACATAATTTTATCATCGCCGTTTTATTCTCTTTCAAACCATAAATATGATACGATTTACTTTAATCACGTGGATCCGTATTTTGGATACATAGAACAGACTGGAACATCAAAAGGGCTTGATATAAAGGCAAAAGTCCATAATAACAATGGAGATAAGGAGTTAAACTTGCTTATTTTCAATCCTGAAACGGATAAAAATTTACTTGACGAGGATTTACTTAATGTAAAAAGCTGGATTTGGACAGATTCTGATTTGCAGCTGGCAAGCCTTGTGAAACAAGCTCATCAAAAAGGGCTGAAAGTAGTTTTGGAAGTGGCTCCTGATATAACGTCAAGCAGATTTTTTGCTAGAAATAATAAAGAATTTTCTAACTGGTATTTAAAGGATACTGTACTTGACTTAAAAAATCCGCAAGTTAGAAATTATATTGAAAATGCAATGAAAAAATGGATTTTAGGGCCTGATGAGACTTTTAAAAAAGATGTATATGATGACGGAATTGACGGAATAAGATATGTTTATTACGACAACGAGAATAAAGAATATCTTGCACAAATTACAGAAAATTTGAAAAAATATAAACCTGACTTGCTAATCACAGGAGAAGTTTCAAATAGTATTACAAAAGATGTTGAAGATGGGATTTATGACAGTGGAGCAGATTATAATATTGTCAATAATATTATAAAATATACTGTGAATACTAATCCAAATTACCGAATCAACGGCGTAGAATTTGCAACAAAATTAAATGAGATTTATAACAGATATTCAAGCAATCGTTTTAATATGACACAAGTTTTTATTGGGTCACTTGATACAGATAGAATCTTTAGTGGAATGATAAATTCGAATAGAGTTTATGATAGAAATAATCAATCGGATCAAGGATACTTGAATATTCGTCCTGATTTGTATGACGGAACAGCTGTAAGTAAGCTGAAAAGAGTCGTTGCAATGCAAATGATGTTGCCTGCTACACCAGTTATCTATTACGGTGATGAAAAGGGAATGTGGGGAGCAGATTCGCCACGAAATAGAAAGCCTATGTTGTGGGAAGATTACGCGCCATACGATCCTGAGACAGATAGTATAAGTAAATATAAAGATAGACTTAGAAGTTTTCCTAGTGTTGTGGAAGTAAACGAAGTGCAAAAATGGATCTCATATCCTGTAAATAGCAATGCAGATATAGAAAATCATTATAAAGCATTGCTAAAAGTCAGAAAGGAACATAAAAATTTGTTTAAAAACGGGAAATTAAGAATCCTTGAAGTTTACAGCGATCCCAAAACACAAGGTCGTATTGATTCAGAAATATCTGCTTATTTAGCAGATCAGAATAGACGGGCAAAATTGTACCAAGGACGTGATTTTACACCAGCAAGACCAAATACAGACTTTATTTCCTACGAAATTTCAGCTGGAAATGAATCAATGATAATTGTAGTAAATAACGGAGCAGACGAATATCCATTATCATTGCAAGTACCAAAATTATTTGGATTTTATCGAAATCAGCTGAATTTAAAAGAAAATTACGCAATTTCTGATAAAAAAATTCAAATTAACGTAAAACCTTATGAAGTTAAGGTTTTATATAGTAACGCAAAAAATATGTTTGATTCATTTAGACAAAATAAAGATTAAAAATATGGGGGCAAGTCCCCCTTTTTAAAACGTAAATATGTTAAGCAAAAGGGATATTTTTGTTCAAAAAATTGTGGCAATGAGAAAAAAATAAATAAAAAAGGAAGATAAAATGATACAAAATTCTAAAATAGGAACGTTGGAAGTTGTTACTGGAAGCATGTTTTCAGGAAAAAGTGAGGAACTTATAAGAAGGCTTAGGCGTGCAGAGTATGCAAAGCAGAAAATTGTGGCATTTAAGCATTCAATTGATAATAGATATGGGGAAGAAGGGGTATTTTCACATGGGAATGACAGTTTTAGAGCTTATCCCGTGAGTGATGTTTCTCAAATGGAAGAAATTATGGAAAAAAATGTTGATGCTGAAGTAATTGGTATTGATGAAGTTCAGTTTTTTGGGGAAAAAGTTGTTGAGTTTTGCAAAAAATATGTGGAATATGGAAAAAGAGTGATTGTTGCAGGGCTTGATATGAGCTTTAGGGCAGAACCTTATGAGCCAGTTCCAGAACTTATGAGTATTGCTGATCAGGTGGATAAGCTTCACGCAATTTGCATGGTTTGTGGAAAGCCTGCTTATGCGAGCCAGCGTCTTATCAATGGAGAGCCTGCATATTATGATGATCCGCTCGTTATGGTTGGTGCGAATGAAAATTACGAGGCAAGATGCCGAAGGCATCACATTGTCAGATGTAGAACTGATAAAAAAGGGAAAATATATTTTATAGTTGGAACTGAAATTAATGTTGGCAAGAAATTTGTTGAAAAAATGTATGAAGAGCAGCTATTTGAAAATAAAAAAGTGGCAACAATAGTTGTAAAAGGGCAAATGGAGGAAAATAAAAAAAGTGATTTAATAAATTTACGTGAAGAAATAAATTTGGCATTGATTGAAAACGACTATATCTTTGTCAGAATTACTGGCGGACTTTTGTTAAAGCTTGAAGGAAGCTACAGTATTCTGGACTTTATGTGTGAATTTAGAAAGAATTCAGAAGTGATTATTGTTTCAAAAAATAAAAAAGGTGTACTTAATCAGATTTTATTAACAGTTGACTTATTAAAAAAATCAGACTTGAACTTGAAGGAAATTGTTTATAAGAATGGGAATAGTCACGCTGGGGAAGAAAAGGAAGAAAATGGCGTTATTGAGAAAATATCGAAAATAACGGAAGTTAAATATAGAGAATTGTAAGATTTGAATTTATTATAATTAGAATGTAAATTAGTAGTAAAATTTGAAGGAAGGAATTTAAGAATGAAAAAATTATTGATTATTGTTTTGCTTAGCTTTTGTGTAATTGCTTGCGGAAAGAAAAATCAGGAAATTAAAAATGGCAATAAAAAAAATTCTGTTCAAAATACTGAATTAAGAACTAAAACAATGGAAGATGAAATTAAAGAAATGGTAAATATTTGGAATGAAGCTTCAAGTAATGCAGATTTTGATACATTGGAAAAAATATTAGCAGATAGAATTGAATACTATCAGACAACAGTATCGAGAGATTATTATATTAAAGACCAAAAGAAATTTTTTGAAAAAAATCCAGTTTATGGGCAAGTATTAAAAGGTAATATTAAAGTAGAAAAAATCTCAAATAAACAAGTGAAAGCAGAATTTGTGAAAGAAGTTACAACAAAAAAGGGTATAAAAGATTATCCATCATATTTAGTATTTGAAAAAATTAATGGTGAATGGAAAATAGTTTTAGAAAGTGATTTAGTTTCTGATGAGAATATAAGAAAACAAAAAATTGCTAAAACTAAATCAATAAGCAGTTCAGAAGAAGCATATCAGTTGGTGCGAAAATCTATCATTAAACATGATTTAGTTGATGTTAATTGTATAATGACCTTAGATAGCGGACAAGATGAAAATTACTATTATTTCGATATTCGTAGTGATAATGAAAAATGTGGTGGAGATTCAGGTGTAGCACCACGATTATTTAGTTATCAAGTAAATAAGAAAACAGGCAAATTAAAAACAGATTCAATGCAGTGGGCTGAAAAAATTGGTAAAGATCCTTTAACAATGGAATTTCATGCGATAGATTAAAATTTGAGAGAGAAATTAAGAATAATTTTAAAAATTTAAAGGAGAGATTTGAAATGAAAAAATTTATTTTGTTAGGGATTTTTATATTAACTTTTGTGGCACAGGCTAATAGTTCGTTTAATATTAAAGATGATAATTATAATATGAGTGGTTATTGCTTAGGAATTGGGAAAGCAAAAGTAAATAAGGTGGATGAATATACTGGGACAACAACTTTTAGAGCTGCTTTATGTAGAGTGGATGATAAAGTTGTAAGGAATGTTACAGTTTTATTTGACTATATAGATGTGAATACTAATTATGATATTAGAAAAAAATTATTTTTCATTCCTGTTGTAAATCTTGCTCAAGCAAAATATAATTCAGATAATAATATACTAAGAATGCACATGCAAATGCGTGGAACAGCTTACAAAAATTTACCAGATGGATTCATTCTACCTATAACTTCAAAAAATATAAAAGAACAAGGTGCTAAAATTGTAGATGAAGATTTAGTAGAAGTTTATGGAAGTACTTTGGGAGTGCCAACAGTTTCTGAAGAGGAATTTTTAGATGAAGATTATTAAAATGAAGAATAGGAGAATTTTATGAAAAAAATTATATTATTTTTAAATTTGTTTTTAGTTTTTAATTTAGGTTTTTCTGATTTACAAAATACAATCAAGAATCATTATAGTAATAAAACTATAGAGTTAAGCGTAATTGAAAAAAGAAATAACGTTCCAGTAAAAGGAGGTTATATTGATGGAAAATGGTATGCTTGGTATGATGGAACTTTTTTAGGAAAAGAAGAAGTAATGAAAGAAAAATATCATAGGTTTAAAACTCTGGAGATAGATGTTATTGGAGTAGAAATGGAATATGGAAAAGATGAAATGTTAAAATCTGATAGAGTACTTAAATATATTCATTTAAAAGTAACAGATTTTAAATTAACTGATATTAATGGAAATGTCTATACAAAAGACAACTATCCAAATGAACAAAACAAAACTTTTATTCCAATAATTATGACTGATAAGACTATTAATAATCGATTAATTGAGGATGATAAATATTTAAAATTTATTGGTTCAGAGAAAAAAAATATAAAAACAGGAAGAACAGTTTTAGATATTATACCAACAAAATTAATTTTAAACAATGATAATGGATTTGACATTTGTGCAACTCCTAATGGAAAAAAGTTATATTATTCTCGTTGGGGTTGTGATAGATTTGAATAAGAAAGGAAAAAAGATGAAAAATTTAATCATATTGGTATGTATTATTTTCAGTTTTAATGTATTTGCAGAAAGATATGAGGGTGGATATGTTGATGGTAGTTGGTTTCCGTTTTATAGGAACAATTTAAGAGAAAGAATTTGTTTAGAACCAAATGGTGGTAGTGATGACGGACATGGCGTGGGTTGTGCTGATGGACAAGGAGATATTAATTTTAGAGGTAATATAATAATAACTGGAATTGCTGAAATAAATGATGCAATAGTATTTAAAATAGCAGATTTTAACATTACTGATGATGAAGGGTATTCTTATAATCCTAGTAATTATCCTGCTGAGAAGAAAGGCAAAGATGGAAAGTATTTTCCTGTTTTTAAATCTGATAAAAAAGTAATAACAGAAATTTTAAAACAAAAAAACTTAAACTTTAAATATGATGGAAGAAATTGGGAAGAAGAATATTTTGTTAATTCTGATAGTGTAATACCAGTATCTGAATTTCAAAAAAATAAATATGATGCTGAATATTTAAAAACTTTCAGTAGAAAAAAAATAAAATTTTCAGGAATAGAAAAAATGAAATTAGATATAGAAATACAAAGTAGCTATTATTCAACAAATGAGAATTTGGAGTTCTAAAATTTAATTATACAATTTTAAGATAAAAATATCATTTTTATTATTAAGTATTTATAAAAAATATAGAAATTATATAAAAAAGGAGAAATATGAGCAGTATTTTAGATGAATTAAATGAAGAGCAGAGAAAAGCTGCGGAAAAAATAGAAGGGCCTGTATTGATACTGGCTGGAGCGGGAAGCGGTAAAACACGTACAGTTACTTATAGAATCGCACACATGGTAAAAGAGATAGGGATTTCGCCGCTTAATATTCTGGCACTTACTTTTACGAATAAGGCGGCGAGGGAGATGAAAGAAAGGGCTGCGGCACTTATTGGACATGAGGCGAATAATCTTGTAGTTTCTACATTTCACTCGTTTTCGGTAAGATTGCTTAAAACTTATTCTGAAAGAATTGGATATGGGCGAAATTTTAATATTTATGATGTGGATGATCAGAAGTCAATTATTACAAAGATAAAAAAGGATATGGGAATTAAGGATAATGACAATGTTCAGCCAGGAAAACTTGCAAATAGAATCAGTAAATTGAAGGAACAGGGGATAGGAATAAAGGAGCTTGAACGTGAAATTGATATGAGGATTCCTGCGAACAGGCTTTTTGGCGAGATTTATCAGAAGTATAATGAAGTTTTGAGGGCAAATAATGCGATGGATTTTTCAGATTTGCTTTTGAATGCGAGAAAATTGCTGGATGATGCCTTTGTCTTGGAAAAAATACAGGAAAGGTATCAGTATATTGTGGTGGATGAGTATCAGGATACTAACGATATTCAGTATGAAATGATTAATCTGATTGCAGCAAAATATCGGAATATCTGTGTCGTAGGAGATGAGGATCAAAGTATTTATGCATTTCGTGGGGCAAATATTAATAACATTCTGAATTTTGAGAGAGATTACAAGGAAGCATTTACGGTAAAACTGGAAAGAAATTACCGTTCTACAAAAAAAATACTGGATACAGCCAATGAGCTTATTAAAAATAATAAAAGTTCAAAAGGGAAAACACTTTGGACAGATGGCTCAGATGGAGAAAAAATAAAGATTTATAATGCAATGACTGTTTATGATGAAGCGGATTTCATTGTGTCAGAGATGAAGAAAAAGAAAAGAGTCGGTGCCGATTACAAGGATATGACGATTTTGTACAGGACAAATGCACAGTCAAGAGTTTTGGAGGAAAAACTGCTGTCTGCAAATATTCCTTACAAAATTTACGGCGGGATGCAGTTCTTTCAACGTAAGGAAATAAAGGATATATTGGCATATTTAAGCCTTTTAAATAATAAAAATGATAATCATAATTTTTATCGTATAATTAATGTTCCAAAACGTTCTGTTGGAGAAAAGACGCTGGAAAAAATACAGGAAGTTGCAAATGAAAAAAATATTTCCATGCTTGAAGCACTTCACTACATTGATGAAATTCCAGTAAGAGCAGCTACAAAGCTGGCATTAAAGGAATTTTACAATTTAATGCAAGGCATTTACTCAAGTCTTGAAGAAATGTCAATTAAGGAAATATTTGATGAAATATTAATTAGAACTCGTTATATTGACTCGATTGAAGATAATAAAGAAGATAGAGTTAAAAATATCGAAGAATTGTTAAATAGTATTATAGAACTTGAAAAACAAAATCCTAATATGAGTTTAAATGAATATCTTGATATGATTTCTTTAAGTTCGTCAACCGATGAAATGGAAGATGATGAAAATTATGTAAAACTTATGACAATTCACAGTTCAAAAGGACTGGAATTTGATTATGTCTTTCTTGCGGGAATGGAAGATGGGCTATTTCCGTCAATTTCTTTTGATTCTCCTGAAGAAGAGCTGGAAGAAGAGCGTAGGCTTTGCTATGTAGCGATAACTCGTGCTAAAAAAGAACTGTTTATTTCTTATTCTTCATCAAGAAAAATTTGGGGAAAAGATGACAATTTACGTCGTCCATCAAGATTTATCTATGAAATGAAGCAAGACAATCTGGAATATGTGGGCGGAAAATACGCAAGCCTAAAAGGACAATCTTCAGCTCCAAGAAGTTTTACACCGAAAATAGAAAACTTTAATCCATTTTCTAAAGATAAGTTGGGAACATTTGGTAAAAAATCAGGTTCTCAAACAACTTCAAATGTTAATTCTAAATATAAAGTTGGGGATGTGGTTAATCACAAAAAATTTGGACGTGGGAAAATAAAAAAAGTGGATATGAAAAGCATGATTGTGGAATTTATGGTTGGAGAAAAGAAAATAGCGTTGGTTTTGGCGGATAAAATTTTAGAAAAATAAAAAAAACTTATTATAGTAAAAATCTTTTTGTTTAATTCAAAGAGGTTTTACTGTATTTTTTGCATATTTTCAAAGGGAAAAGAGTTATAATTGAATATACAAATAAAAAAGTATAGGGAAGGAGAGTATGGTTTTTACATAACTTGTAATTATCATACAAAACAAAAATGAAAAATTTAATACTATCGACAGATTCTTATAAAATTACACATCCATTTCAATATCCAGAAAATATGACGTATATGCACGATTATATCGAAAGTCGTGGTGGCTTATACGGATATGTAAAATTTTTTGGATTGCAATATTACTTAATGGAATATTTAACAAAAAAAATTACAAATGAAATGATAGATGAGGCTAAGGAAATTTGCGAATTGCATGGATTGCCGTTTTTTGAAGAGGGATGGAGGTATATTGTAGAAAAACTGGATGGAAAATTGCCACTTAGAATTAGAACTGTGCCAGAAGGCAGTGTTGTAAAAAATCATAATGTGCTGGTTACAGTTGAATCAACTGACAAAAATGTACCTTGGATTGTAGGCTGGGTGGAAACATTGCTGTTAAAAGTATGGTATCCAATTACAGTTGCGACATTTTCATACAAGGCAAAACAGATTATAAAACACTTTTTAGAAGAAACAAGTGATAATGTGGAGTCAGAATTGAAGTTTAAATTGCATGATTTTGGTTATCGTGGTGTTTCCAGCGAGGAAAGTGCGGGAATTGGAGGAATGGCTCATCTTACCAATTTTTATGGAACGGATACTTTAAATGCACTTGTTTTTGCCCGTAAATATTATAATGAAAAAATAGCCGCTTACAGCGTGCCTGCTTCTGAACATAGCACAATGACTTCATGGACTCAAAAATTTGAAAAAGAGGCATACGAAAATATGCTTGATAAATTTCCAAAAGGAATTGTTTCAATCGTTCTTGACAGCTATAATTTTTTTAATGCGGTAGAAAATATTATCGGAAAAGATTTACGTGAAAAAATATTGGCAAGAGATGGAATGGTTACAATACGTCCAGATAGTGGAGATGCGATTACAAATATTCTATTTGCACTTGAAAGTCTGGAAAAGAATTTTGGCTATACTATAAACTCCAAAGGATATAAAGTAATTAACAAAGTTCGTATTTTACAAGGTGATGGAATTAATGAAGATACAATCTGGGATATTTATAAATCTTTAAAAGATAATAAATATTCTGCTGAAAATGTTACTTTAGGCTGTGGAGGCTCACTTTTGCAAGGAAATGAAAAATCTAGCATTAACAGGGATACTCATAAATTTGCCATGAAATGCAGCTGTATAAAAATTGGAAATGAAGTTAGAGATGTTTACAAAAATCCTGTTACAGATAAAGGAAAAGTCAGTAAAAAAGGACGGCTTGACTTGATAAAGAATAAAAATGGAGAATTTGAAACAGTAAATATTTCAGATTTACCTGAAAATCAATATCATGAAGATTCCGTAATGGAATGTGTTTTTGAAAATGGAAAAATTTTAAAAACATATACTTTTGAAGAAGTAAGAAAAAATGAAAGTTTATTGTATAATCCGAGTTTAATTAGAGAAGTATCAAAATAGAAATGATAAAAATAGTTTGAATTAAAACTGTAAAAATCATACAATTTGAATTTTTACAAACAACAGATAAATTACGAAAGAAGGAAAAAATGAAAAAAATATTATTATTAGGAGTAGCTGCAGTAGTTCTGGCTGCCTGTGGAAATAAGCCAAAAACACAAAATGAAACAGGACAGGCAGGACAAAATGCCGAATATGCACAATATTTAGATACTTTGAAAGCTGATAATAATTTAAAAATCACAATGGGAAAAGTTCCTGTAACAATTGTTGGAAAAGAATTAAAAGTTGGAGATAAAATAAGGGAAGTGCCTTTAGTTGTAAATACGAAATTAGAAGAAAAAAATATTTTTGAAGATAAAAATATAAAAGTAATTTATACAACACCGTCACTTGATACAAAAGTTTGTTCACTGCAGACAAAACAGTTAAATGAAGCTGCCAAAACTCACACAAACGTGAAATTTTACTCTGTGACAGTTGACACTCCATTTGCTCAGGAAAGATTCTGTACAGCCAATGAAATTAACGGATTAAAAGCGGTTTCTGACTTTAAATATCATCAATTTGGTATTCAAAATGGATTTTTCATAAAGGAAAAAGGGCTTTTAACAAGAGCATTGATGATAGTGGATGAAAATAATAATGTGAAATACATTGAATATGTGTCTGAGGAAGGAAAAGAGGCAGATGTCAATAAGGCATTGAAATTTTTGGAAAATAAATTGTTGAAGAAATAAATATAATATTAAAGTTTACTCAAACCCCATTAGTATTTTAATATTAAAGGGGTTTGAGTTTGATTTGTATAAATTGTTTTTTTTATTTTAACAAACTATTCTGCTAATTTTAATTGACTTTTGTGTACAAAACCGTATCCAACTTTATCTGATCCTCCTTCAAAATACATGATATATTTCCATTCTCCAAAATCCTGTGTTATTGCTGCATAATAATTATTTGGGATTTTCTTTATTATATCATATTGTTTAGAAGGCCCTTTTCTTATATTCGTATAACCTTCTTTTGAATATATAGTATATGCTTTATTATCTTCTGAACCTATTACTCTGTTTAAACTTTCTCCAAAATCCATATTTTTTGGTATTTTGACTGTTATCGATGAAATTTTTTCATGTTTTACTATTTCTGCGTAAAAATAATCTACTGCACAACAGCCAGCATATATCTTAACAGGTTTTAAAGTTAGTTTTACAGGCTGAGTAACATATCCCCATTCATTTTTTTTCATTTTGCTTTCAATATCCGGAGATATTTCCTTACCTATATTGAGTATTCTGTTATACATTTCTTTTCCACCGATTCTTCCGTCTGTATTTCCAGGCCATACAATCAGGACATTATTCATAAATTTTTCTTTATCTTCAGGAGTAAATTCCAAATATATTGCAAAACCTCCTGTTCCATCTTCTCCTGTTATAGGAAGAACAGTATCTTTATTATATTTTCCATTTCTGCTCCATACAAAACGCAGCATTCCTTTAGCTTCCGTAGTAATATTATCACCATTACTATTTTTTCCAAATGAAATACATGTAATTATAAGCATTATCAGCACTAATACTTTTTTCATATTAAATCACCTCTAATTATAATTTTATTTAAGAAATTTATTAAATATAATTTCTTAATTCTGGATTTTTCAGATATTCCATTACAGTTTCTTATTTAGTATTAGTCCTTTCTTAATTGACTTTCATGTACAAAACCGTATCCAGGTTCATTTGATCCTTCTTCAAAATATATGATATATTTCCATTCTCCAAAATCCTGTATCATTTCTACATTAGCATCATTTGGAATTTTTTTTATTACATCATATTCTCTGGAAGGCCCTTTTCTTATATTTGTATAACCTTCTTTTGAATATATTATATATGTTATATCATCCTCACCAATAAATGATATTCTATCACCATTGTCCATCACATCTATATTTTTGGGTATTTTTACTGTTGTTGATGGAATTTTTTCATATTTTACTATTTCTGCATAATAATAATGTACTGCACAGCAGCTTTCATAATTTTTAACAAGTTTTAAGGTTAATTTTATAGGCTGAGTAACATATCCCCATTCATTTTTTTTCATTTTACTTTCAATATCGGGAGATATTTCCTTTCCTATATTAAGTATTCTATTATGCATTTCTTTTCCATTAACTTTTCCAGATGTATCTCCAGGCCATACAGTCAGAATACGATTCATAAATTTCCCTTTATCTTCAGGAGTAAATTCTAGATATATTGCAAAACCTGCTGTTCCATTATTCTCAAATCCTGTTATAGGAAATTTTGAAGATTTACTATATTTTCCATGATCGTTCCATATAAAACGCAGCATTCCTTTAGCTTCCGTAGTAATATTATCCCCATTATCATTTTTTCCAAATGAAATACATGTAATTATAAGCATTATCAGCACTAATACTTTTTTCATAAAAATCCCTTCTTTCTTTGTATAACATTCTAATGAAATAAATCAATATTTTCAAAAGGATGTCTTATATTTTTCTTCAGTTTACTTTTACGCACATATCCATATGTGAAATCAGGATATGTATTAGGATAATATACAAAAACCCATTCTCCAAAATCCTGTATTTCTCCTACAATATCATTTTTTCCAATTTTTTTTACAATTCTAGATTTTTCACTAGGTTTTTCCATAATATTTACAGACTGTTCTGATGACTTTACAGCATATTCGACAGTAAAGTTTCCGTATACTTTTTCATCAAATTTTTCATCAGATAATTTTATTTTTGGTGCTTTTATTTCTTTAACATTTACCAACTCACTGTATAATAAGGTTGCATTACATCCTAATTTAGGTTTTAGAGATTTCAGTCTTATTTTCACAGTCATCTTCATCAGTCCATTCAAAGCGAAGTGTACCTTCTGCTTCAAAAACATTATTTTCATCCCCGCTTGAAATTAGTTTTACGCTTGAAATGGCACTGGAAATAAAACAGACTGTAAATAAAATGATTAAAGTAAGAATAGAAAAAATATTTTTTTTCATAGGTTATCTCCTTTTATTTAAAACTATAGTGATAAAACTGATTTATTTTAAGATTTGATATTAGTTAAAAAATAGATTTTAAAAATATACGTCATAATGTTCGCTTTCTTGAGCATCTTCTTGCATTTCCAGTCCCCAGTCTATCATTACCACTTTCTGTTCTCCCTTATAACTAATTATTAATCTCGCTTCCGGAATTCCTTCAGGAACGATTCCCATAAAGCTATAAACTACATTTCTTTGAGGTTTAATTATAAATCCTGTTCCAATAGGGTAAAAATATGAATCATTCCATTCAACATAATTATGTTCTACAGTAACTCTGTCAACTTTCGCAACAAATTTTATTTCCCTATCAAATTCATTTCTTCTTGAAATCAGTAATTTCCCTTTTCCTAGTGAAGCATAGCTTTTTGTTAATGGATTTGTATAGATAGTAAGTACCTTTGTCTTTCCATAACATGATATGAACATTAATATAGCCAATACAAGCATAAAAACTTTTATAGATATATTTTTCTTGTACATACTTTTCAATTCCTTCTTAAAGTTATTGTGATTTTAATTATTTGTCTAAAGCATCATACATTTCTGCCAGCTGAACAGCTCTTTCTTCAGTAAGTTTTACGGCAGTATTAAGTGAAAATAGAATTCCCATGCTTCCACCGTTAGGATTGTTTGTATAATAGCTTTTTTCTACTTCAGAATCCCTAAATTTAATCCATGCACGTTGTGCATTCCTGAGCTTGTTCTTAGTTACAGGATCAGCGACTTTCATTATTTTCTGATATACAATGTTCAGTTCCTTGTCCCATTCTTTTTCCATTTTTCTTAAAGCTTCCTTCTCTTGAAAATCATTGCCTTCATCTACATTTGCAAATACACTGTTACGGAAATCATTCATACGGCTTATTAATGCATCTTTATACTGACCTGAAATACTAATGCTGGAAATCAATAAAAATACTAACATTCCTAAAAATTTATTTTTTGAAATTTTCATCTAAATTACCTCCTTTTATGTTTTAGTAAAAGTTTATAATTACAAAATTTAAAATTAGACTTTAAATTATTTTTTTAGAAAATGATGGGAAATTACCATTCTCCGCCACCTCCACCACCAGAACCTCCCCCACTGTGACCGCTGTCGCTGGAGTAACCGCTGCCACCACTGCTATAGCCGCTTCCTGAACCACTGAATGAAGAAGAGGTTGAACTTCTTGAACCTTTATACGAAGAAGAATATGATTCCCTAATTTTTACTTTCATTTCTTCTTTTCTCGAATATGCATACAAACTATTAAGTTCTTTTAGCATTTCGTCATTTCTTGTTAGACTTGAATTAATTTTGATTGTCTTTTCCATCAGTTTTATAGCTTCATTTTGTACATTCAAAGCTACTGCGTAAGGTAAAATTCCTTTAAAATATTTTACTAGCTCCTCAGTACTGTCAAATTTTTTTATCTGATTTTCTTCAGCGGTTTTTATATACATTTTTAAACCTTCGATATATTCTTTTTTTCGTAAACCTTCTTCAGAATATATTTGAAAATTACGTGAATAAAGTGCATTGGCAACTAATAACAAAATAAATACTGATGCAATTAAAAAATTTTTATCTGAATACATTTCGTTTATTATACTGAAAATCATTATCCATTTCAGAATAGTTAATATTTTTTCAAGTAAATTTTTTTGCAAAAATTTTTTATTTCCTGACATTATACGATAAAAATAAACTAAAGCTATAATAATAGTACCAAATATTATTGCAGTTAATATATTTACTATAATAGATGAAATGTTTACCACGTTTCCGTTATATGTAATTACAAGATAGCCAATAATAATAGCAGATAAAGGGATTAAATAATAAAAATCTTTATTTTCACAAAGTTTATTATATCTTTTTAAAAAAATGTTAATAATATTATTTTTAGGTTGATCTGATATTACAAATTTATTTTCCTTTTTTTCTAAAGCTTTAAAAAGTTTTTTTTCTTCCTCATAAAGTTCACCATTAGAAAAATTTTGGATGGTATCATCATTAGGTTTGTCTGGTATGATAAATTTTTCTCCCATTTTTTCTTTCTTTTTCTTTAATTTTTTTAAGGCTTGTTTTTTATCTTTTAAATTTTCTTCTTTTTTCTCAAAATGTTGTTTTTTTTGAGTATTTTGTATTTCGATATCTTTGCACAAAAGCGAAAAAATTCCTGTACTAATTATTTTTTTCTCATCATCCTGATTTACGAAATAGGAAACAAACATTGCAGACATATCATCTGGAATTTCAAATTCGGGTATAATTGTTTTTTTGGAAGGCTGTTTTAAAACTGTGAGTTTTGTAATTAACATAAGAATTAACGATACAAAGGAAAGTATTAAACTGAAGGTTAGATTTTTTGAGGTTGTAAAAAATAGTTTTAATTTATCCGAAAAACTTGGAGATATTTTATTTGTTTTTAAATTTAAAAGAAATGTAATTCCTTCTTGAGGTGCTAATGGTTTTTGGTTTGTAAATTTTATTTCTCCATTTTCCTGTAAAATTTTATAATTTCTTTCGTTTATTCCTGCTTTTCCTGTATAAATCTCAAATTTTTTAATTTCTTCACTTGTTATTGGTTGACCATCAGAAAATCTTATTGTAACATTAGCTTTTTCTATTGGAACTTTCCAGAATTGTGGTATTATATTGAAATATATTTGTTGAATATCTTCATGTTTAAAAATATCAGTATACATAGTATAAGTTATTTCATATATATTTTTAAGCTGTGTTATTTTTTTGTCTTTTGAACCGATTTTTATTCTAAGTCCTTCATCAAACTCTTCATACGTATGTTTTACTTTTTGCCCATTCATTGTTACAGAATTTATTTTAATAAGGCTTTTTTTTAAGTTTTCTTTATCTTTTTTTCTTAAAAGAATATCTCTAAAAATGCCCCTATGATTTAAATCGGCGAACTCATATTCTATTTTTTCTGTAATTGTCAATGATGATTCTTTATTTATGTTCATTACGACATCATAATTTTTTATAGCAGAACCATTTATAATTATAGAAAAAATTAAAATTGTTATTATAAAAATAATTTTTGTTATTTTTTTTATACAAGTACCTCTTTATTTGTGTTTCTTAATAATAATGTTAATAGCTTTTTTAAGTAAAAAGCAGGTTTTGAGTCCCCGCTTTTCTGATAGAGTAACGTAAATAATGTTAATATGTCTTAATTTCATTTGTTATTTCAAGTAACATTAATCAATTCTATTGTTCAAATTTAAAGAATTTAAATTTTATTAGGTTATTGTGAATAGTTTTGAGTTTGTTTTCAAATATTGTAATTGTGAATAAGTATAATATGTTTTTTGTATTTTTCTTTTTCAATTGTATATTAGCATGTAGATATTAAAGAAAAATGAGAGTTTGTAAATTTTGTAATAGAATTGTAAATCAATAAATTTAGAAATTGAGCAGATAATCTTATTTGTTTTGATAGTATTTAACACAAGAATTTAAAGTATCGTCTTTTTCCATTCTTGCCCCTTTATAGAAAACGCCATTTTTATCTCTGGCACAGATGGAGTCAGTTGCTTCAAAAGACTCATAATCAGCATCATCAATTAGTGCTTCTTTGAAGAAAATATAATTTTTATCTTTGGAATAAGGACCATTATTTAACAGTTTAAAAGTTTTGACATCAGCCCCTTTTATTTTCTGTCCTTTAAAGAATACATTTCTTTTGTCAATGTAAAAAAGGCCTGCATCATTAATTTCCTTAAAAGTTTCAGGATTAGCATCGTCAATTTTTTCCCCATAATAATAAACATTGCTTTTATCTTTAGAATATTCATAGTTAATTTCTTTAAAAGTCTTAGCATCTGCTCCTTTGATTATTTTTTCTTTAAAGTAAACTTTATTATTTTTTATTGAATAATCAGCGAATAACTGCACTCCTACTAATAAAATCACAATTACAAATAATAACACTTTTTTCATATTGAACTACCTCCTTTCTTCATTTATTTCTACAAATTTTCAACTTTTAATTTAACATAATCTTTATTATAAATTATACCTTATATTTTATAAAAGTCTAGATTTTTCTTTATTTAAAAAAATAATTTTTAGAAAATAATAATTGAAAATTTTTGCTTTTGAGATACGATATTTTTATATTATTTATAAGAGAAATTTAAGAAAAAAATGTGTTTTGAAAAAGCAGGTAATTTAATCACCTGCTCTTTATAAATTTAAAGTATTGATTTGTTGACATCATAATTTTTTATACTTTCATTTTTATTAATATAGATATTCGTATGATGTTAAATATAAATTTTTGTATCCTTGACCATTAAAATAAAGCTTGTAAACTCCTCCTAGATCTAAATTGCTTCTAGTTCTATAGTTTACTCTTGTAAAATTAAAGTGTCTTCCAGATTCTAAACTTACACAGTTTACATATCCAACTCCATTTCTATAAGTTCCTTTGGAAGTAATTTCACATTGTTCGATAAATCTTGAAAAACTTAAAGCACTAAATAATAAAAACATAGAAATTAAAATTTTTTTCATAATAAATCACTCCTAAAATATAATTATTATTAATATTATGATGTAAACAATTTATTGTTTTAAATATAATTTTTTATTATGCCTTATCTTTCTTTTCAAGTTAATCGTATCATATAAACATTAAAGAAAAATGAGAATTTTTAATTTTATCTTTTAAATATTAAAATTAATTATTTTTGTAAAAATTAAAAAAATAATGATTTGCCATTATTGATAAAACTTTGAAAATATAGTATAATTATGAGATTAGAGATGTTAGTAAATACATTCAGATTTTTATTAAATACATATCTAGGATTTGAATTAAAATAGTTTGCTATATCGCCAATCAGACACGTTAATGACAATTGAACAAATTTTAAAACAAATAGTATCATTTAAAATTTAGGGAGGTAGTATTTATGTACGCATTGGATAAACAGCTTGTTTTGGAAGATGGTAGTGTGTATAAGGGGTATGGATTTGGAGCAGATGTGGAAATGGCTGGAGAAGTTGTTTTTAATACTGCGATGACTGGATATCAGGAAACTATTTCAGATCCATCGTATAATGGGCAGATTATTACATTTACTTATCCGTTAATTGGAAATTATGGGATAAATAGGGATGATTATGAAACTATTAATCCAAGTATTAAGGGAATTATAACTCGTGAAATATGTAGAAAACCTTCTAATTTTAGAAATGAATTTACATTGGATGAAGTTTTGAAGGATTTGAATATTCCAGGAATTTCTGGGATTGATACACGTAGTCTGACAAAGAAAATAAGAGAGCATGGAACGATTAAAGGGATCATCGTTAGTGCAGACAAAGACCCGCAAGAAATTGCAGAAAATTTAAAAATCAATTCATTGCCAACCAATCAAATCGAACAGGTATCGACAAAAAAGGCATTTCTTTCATCTGGAAGAGGGATGAGAGTTGTTCTTCTTGACTTAGGAATGAAATCAGGAATTATGAGAGAACTTAACTCAAGAGACTGTGATATTGTCGTAATGCCACATAATGCAACTTCTAAAGAAATTTTAAGACAAAAACCAGACGGAATAATGTTAAGCAATGGACCGGGAGATCCGATAGATGTTCCAGAAACAATTGCTACAATTAGGGAATTAATAGATAAAGTGCCAATTTTTGGAATTTGTATGGGACATCAGCTAATTTCACTTGCCTGCGGAGCAAAAACATATAAATTGCTATTCGGACATCGTGGGGCAAATCAGCCAGTAATAAATTTACGGACTGGAAAAGTTGATATTACAGCACAAAATCACGGATATGCTGTAGATATTGACTCATTGAAGGATACAGAGCTGGAATTGACACATATCGCAGTAAATGACAGGACTTGTGAAGGCGTAAGACATAAAAAATATCCAGTATTTTCGGTACAGTATCATCCAGAGGCTTCTCCAGGTCCACATGACCCAAATTATTTATTTGATATATTTATTGAAAATATGAAAAAGAATCGAAAATAATAATTTTAGAATTATTGATTGAAAACAAATTTTTTAGTTTATTTTAGGTAAAGTTGTTACATGAAATTAAAAATTATAAAATATTGAAATAAAAATGTTGGCAAAAAAATTAATAGCAAGGAGATGTAGGGAAATGCCTAAACGAAAAGATATAGAAACGATTTTAGTGATTGGATCTGGACCGATTATTATTGGACAGGCCGCTGAATTTGATTATGCGGGGACACAGGCGTGTTTATCATTGCGTGAAGAAGGATACAAGGTTATCCTTGTAAATTCCAATCCTGCAACTATTATGACAGATAAGGAAATTGCGGATAAAGTATATATTGAGCCATTAACTGTTGAATTTGTGTCAAAAATTATAAGAAAAGAGCATCCAGATGCTTTGCTTCCTACTCTTGGAGGGCAGGTTGGGCTAAATCTGGCTGTGGAACTGCACAAAGCGGGAGTGCTGGAAGAATGTGGAGTAGAGTTGCTAGGAACTAAGCTTGACTCAATTAAGCAAGCGGAAGACAGGGAACTGTTCAGAGATTTGATGAATGAACTGGGAGAGCCTGTGCCTGAATCGGATATTATTCATAATTTGGAAGAGGCACGTAGATTTGTGGAAAAAATTGGTTATCCTGTGATTGTGCGTCCTGCCTTTACAATGGGAGGAACTGGTGGAGGAATATGCCATAATGATGAAGAACTGGAAGATATTGTTACAAATGGACTTAGATATTCGCCAGTAACTCAATGTTTATTGGAAAAATCAATTTCAGGATACAAGGAAATTGAGTATGAAGTAATGCGTGACAGCAATGACACAGCGATTGTTGTCTGCAATATGGAAAATATTGATCCAGTTGGGATTCACACGGGAGATTCGATTGTAGTTGCACCTTCGCAAACATTGACAGACAGGGAATACCACATGTTGAGAGATGTTTCGCTGAAAATAATAAGAGCATTGAAAATAGAAGGTGGATGTAACGTTCAGCTGGCATTAGATCCCTATTCGTTCAATTATTATATTATTGAGGTAAATCCGAGGGTGTCGCGTTCATCAGCACTTGCTTCAAAGGCAACAGGTTATCCAATTGCGAAAATTGCCGCAAAAATTGCAGTTGGATTAACACTTGATGAAATTATAAATCCTGTTACAAAAAATTCATATGCGTGCTTCGAGCCGTCACTTGACTATGTTGTAAGTAAAATACCGAGATTTCCGTTTGATAAGTTTGAAAAGGCGGATAGGCATTTAGGTACACAAATGAAGGCAACAGGTGAAGTAATGGCAATTGGAAGAACTTATGAGGAAAGTTTGTTAAAAGCTATTCGTTCGCTTGAGTACGGAGTACATCACTTAGGGCTTCCAAATGGGGATGAATTTAGTTTGGAATACATTTTGAGAAGAATCCAGAAAGCTGGAGATGAAAGATTGTTTTTCATTGGGGAAGCGTTAAGACGAGGAGTTACTCCGCAGGAAATACATGATATGACAAAAATTGACATGTTTTTCCTTGATAAAATGAAAAATATAATTGATATTGAAGTGGAATTGAAGGCAAATGTAAATAATCCGGATGTACTGCTGTTTGCCAAAAGATATGGATTTTCAGACAAAGTTATTGCACACCGTTGGAATACGACAGAAGATGAAGTTTACAAACTTCGTGAAAAATGCAATATTAAGCCTGTGTTTAAGATGGTTGACACCTGTGCGGCTGAATTTAAGTCAGAAACGCCTTATTTTTACTCGACTTATGAGCAGGAAAATGAAAGTATTGTGGGGGATAAGAAAAAAATTATTGTACTTGGTTCAGGACCTATAAGAATTGGGCAAGGTGTTGAATTTGACTATGCTACAGTTCATGCTGTGAAGGCAATAAAAGAGTCTGGTTATGAGGCAATTATTGTAAATAACAATCCAGAAACTGTTTCAACGGACTTTTCAATTTCAGATAAGCTTTATTTTGAGCCACTTACAGAAGAAGATGTTATGGCGATAATTGAGCTTGAACAGCCAGAAGGCGTTGTTGTTCAGTTTGGCGGACAGACGGCAATTAACTTGGCTGAAAAATTGGCAAGGCATGGTGTTAAAATATTGGGAACAGCGCTTGAAGAAATTGATAATGCGGAAAACCGTGATAAGTTCGAGGCATTGCTGCATAAATTGAATATTCCCCAGCCACTTGGAAAAACTGCGTTTGATACGGAAACTGCTGTAAAAAATGCAGCTGAAATCGGATACCCTGTTCTAGTGCGTCCATCTTACGTATTAGGTGGAAGAGCAATGGAAATCGTATATCGTGAAGAGGAATTGCGTCAATATATGGAAAATGCTGTAAAGGTGTCTCCTGATCATCCTGTGCTTACTGACAGATATTTAGTTGGAAAGGAAATCGAGGTGGATGCAATTTGTGATGGGGAAACAGTTGTAATTCCTGGAATTATGGAGCATATCGAAAGAGCGGGAGTCCATTCTGGAGATTCTATTGCGGTTTACCCTCCACAAAGCATTACAGATTCACAAAAACGTACATTAATTGACTATACAACAAGGCTTGCAAAGGGATTAAACATTATAGGGCTTTTGAATATTCAGTATGTAATTAGCGATGGGGAAGTTTATGTGCTGGAAGTAAATCCTAGAAGTTCAAGGACAGTTCCGTTTTTAAGCAAGATTACAGGTGTTCCTATGGCAAATCTTGCTATGAAGGGAATTCTTGGAGAAACGTTGAAAAGTAAAGGATACCAAACAGGATTAATTGAAGAAAGCAAACATGTGTATACAAAAGTTCCTGTGTTCAGTTTTCAAAAACTGAAAGATGTGGACACAACGCTGGGGCCTGAAATGAAGTCCACAGGAGAAGTTATGGGAAGTGATGAAAACCTTGAAAAATCACTTTACAAAGGGCTGATTTCGTCTGGAATTAAAGTCAAGGATCAAGGAAGTGTACTGTTTACAATTAGTGGAACTGCAAAAGAGGAAGCTTATGGACTGGCTAAGAGATTTTCTCGGTTAGGTTATCATATAATGGCTACGAAAGGTACAGCTAGATATTTTGAGGAAAAAGGTCTTCGTGTTGAAACAGTTGGAAAAATTGAAGAAGAAGGAAAATATGAACACGATGTGCTAGGGCTGATTTATAAAGGACTTGTCGATATGGTAATAAATACAGCTGGTAAGAAAAAGACTGCAAGAAACGATGGATTTAAAATCAGACGTGCCGCAAGTGAGCAGGAAATAGCCTGCCTGACTTCACTTGATACAACGGACGCTTTACTGAAAGTTCTGGAATCCATTTCATTTAATGTAAGTTCGATATAATTAATTATTGATTTTATTAAATAAAATAGAAAATAAATTTTAAAAATTACCAATTTCGTTAGTTTTATTTTGAGGAATAGGATTCGCGGAATTGGTAAAATTTTTAAGCGAATTGAATAAATAAAAAATACTGGAGTAAAAATGAATTATAAAAAAATAATATTAATAGGATTTCTTTCGATTTTTTTATTTTCCTGTGATGATGCATTTAAGGAAATTGGAAGAAAATTTAGTATAAAAAAAGTGAAAAATGAAGAGATGGAGAAGTACAACGGTTATATTGAAATTCATAATAATTTAACAAATATTGAGAATGAAATTTCAAAATATATTGATGTGGCTGGAGAAGGCAAGGAAATAAATGTACAGGAAATGGGGACTCTGGAAAGCGTTCCTGTTATTAAAATCGACAATGCTGTTATCCAGAAACTTGAAAAAAATATAAATTCAAAATTTAAGATGGAAAAGCTGGATAACTCTTCCAAAAAATTATTGCCGATTTTAAAAGAATTAAAAACAGTAACGGATTCCATGACAAATTACTATGGAAAAAAAGAACATTTGGCAGATGGCTTTGAAAAAGGGCGGCAATTACATACAAATTTTTTAAAAATTTACAAAAGATATAAAGAAAATTCAGACGCTTTCAAAACTGAAGTGGCAAATAAATCAAAGGAAAGAATGCAGAAAATACTGGAAACATATAAAAATGAAGGCAGCCTAATAAAATACAATTTGACAATTTTGATAAACAGCTGTGAAGATTTTGTGGATAAAATGGATAATCAGAAACTTAGCATGACAACCTTTATAAAAGGTGATTTAGGGAAATTAAAAAAAGCGCAGCAAAATATTTTAGTGGCTTCAGCTAACTTCCAGAAAGCAATTGCAAATGATAAACAGCTAAAAAAAGAAAATTATACAAAAGAAAAATTGGAAATATTTAACAAACAGCTTGCAGAATTTGAAAAATCGGTTACAATATTTATTAGGGAAATTGAAAAAAGCAAGTCGATGAGCAAGAGTGAAATTGAGAAGAAGGTTTATACGGAGGATATGGTTGGGACTCCGAACGATGTGATTAAAAAGTATAATAAGTTGATAAATGATTATAATAATTTGATGAATTAACTATTTATTGTTTTAATATAGCCGATTTTATTTTAAAAAAAATTAAATAAATAAAGATTTAATTTACTTAATAAATTATATAGAAAAAAGGAGAACCGTGAAAAAGAAATTAACAAGATTAGGAAAATTTATAAGCTTGATTTTAAGGCATAAGCCTGAGATGATTGGGATTGAACTGGATAGGAAAGGATGGGCTAATGTAGATGAGCTTATTAACGGAATAAATCTCTCTGGAGATGTTGAAGACGGAAAAGAGGAACGGATAAATTTTGAAATTTTGGAGGAGATTGTAAGGAATAACAGTAAAAAGAGATACGAATTTAATGAGGATTTTACAAAAATTAGAGCTTGTCAAGGGCATAGCATAGATGTTGATTTAGAATTAAAAGCTGTTAAGCCTCCTAAAATTTTGTATCATGGGACAGCGGATAGATTTTTGGAGCAGATAAAAAAAGAGGGGTTAAAAAAGAAAAGCAGGCAATTTGTACATTTGTCAGAGACGGAAGAAACGGCATATTCTGTTGGTCAAAGACACGGAAAACCATTTGTAATAAAGGTTTTGGCTGAAAAAATGTATGAAGATGGGAAAAAATTTTTTATTTCAAAAAATGGCGTTTGGCTGACTGATGATATTGAAGTGAAATATTTGGAATTTTAAAATAAATTATCAAAACATTTTATTAATATAAAAAACAGAAAGATGAAAGAAGGGATTTTTTATGAAATTGGGAATTGTTGGTTCAGGGATGATTGTTCAGGAATTTTTGCCTAGTCTTGTTCAGTTGGAAGGTCTGGAAATCATGGGGATGCAGGGGACAAAAAAGAGTATTGGAAAAGTTGAGGAAATTTGTGTAAAATATGGTATTCCGAAATTTACTGATGATTTTAACAAACTTTGTGAATTTGGGATTGACACTGTTTGTATTGCTGTTCCGAATTTTTTGCATTTTGAATATTGTAAAAAAGCATTGGAAAAAGGTCTGAATGTTATTGTTGAAAAGCCGATGACAACTAATTATGGAGAAGCTAAAGAATTGTCGGATTTGGCAAAGGAAAAAAAACTGTTTTTATTTGAAGCTATAACGACACTTTATTTTGAAAATTATAAAAAAATAAAAGACTGGATTGGGAAAATTGGAGATGTGAAACTTGTTCAGAGCCAGTATAGTCAGTATTCCAGCAGATATGACGCTTTTAAGAGAGGAGAAATTTTACCTGTATTTGATCCCGAAAAAGCTGGAGGAGCATTGATGGACTTGGGACTGTATAATTTACATTATGTTTTAGGACTTTTTGGAAAGCCTGAAAATGCTAAGTATTATGCTAATATTGAGAGAAATATTGACACAAGCGGTGTTCTTATGATAGAATACAAAAATTTCAATGCTATGTGTGTATGTGCAAAAGATAGTGAAGGAGAAAGAATAGGAGTAATTCAAGGAAGTAAAGGAAAAATCTTAAGTGAAGAGGCTCCGGGACTTGTCGGAAAAGTTACATTAAAAATGTATGATGGAACAACAGAAAGCTTTGATGATGGATTTTCAAAAGATAGAGTTGTTCCTGAGTTTAAAGAATTCATTCGTGCATTAAATGAAAATGACTTGGAATTTTGTTATAAACAGCTAGAAAAAAGCCTTCTGGTAAGCGAAGTGCAGACAAAAGCTAGACTTGGGGCGGGGATTAGGTTTCCGCAGGATTAGAAAATTGTAAAATAAGGAGAGAAAATGGAAAAAGAAAAAGTTTCAATAATTGTGCCAATGTATAATGCAGAAAAATTTATTGGGAAAACAATAGAATCAGTGCTTTCACAGACTTATAAAAATTGGGAAATGCTTATTATGAATGATGTTTCAACGGATAACAGTCTTGCAGTTGTAAATGAATTTGCAAAAAAAAATGATAGAATAAAGGTTGTGAATACTGAAAAAAATATGGGTGTTGTAAAAGGGAGAAATCATTTGATTGATTTGGCAAATGGGAAATATATTGCATTTTTGGATGCTGATGACTACTGGCATAGCCAAAAATTGGAAAAGCAGATACAATTTATGAAAGAAAAAAATGCAGGTATAAGCTGTACAGAGTACACGAGAGTTAAGGAAAATGGCGAAAAAATCAATGAAGTTGTAATTAAATCGGAAATCTCCTATACTGATATGCTAAAAAATAACTATCTAGGCTGTCTTACAGTTATGTATGATGTGGAAAAAGTTGGGAAGCGGTATTTTAAGGAACTGGAGAAAAATGAGGATTATGTACTTTGGCTGGAGATTGTGAAGGATGTGAAAACGATTTTTGGACTCAAGGAAAATTTGGCTTATTATCGAGTACTGGATAATTCCCGTTCGAGCAATAAGGTTAAAACGGCAAAAGTTCGTTGGGAAATTTATCGAAAAGTTGAGAAATTACCGTTTTTGAAGTCAGTTTATTATTTTTTACATTATGCAGTTAGGGCTGTGCTAAAAAGTAAATAAAATATTTTGGAAAAAGGAAATGTAAATGAAAAATAATCTATTAAAAGCTTTTTTGAAAGAAAAATAATAAAGAAGACAGAGTAAAAAATATAGGGGCAGTCATTAAATACCACAACAAATCTTTTTTGACTGCTTTTTTTAAAATATTTTACTTTGTGATATTTCTTTCAAAACTTCCCTAATCGGACATTCTCCTCCTCTCAAATATGGCATATTTGTGCTTTTTCCTGTTTCATTAACAATTTCTGGCAAGCATTCCATCTCTATTACCTTTTCTAGTGAACCCATTCTTTTGCCGCTAAAGTACAATTCATACGCCTTTTCCCTATCTTTTCCATAGTTTGCAAAGAAAGTGTGGTATAACGCTCTTGCTTTTATCTTTCTTCTTGAAAATGCTTTTGGCCTGCTTGATAGAAATCTTGAGCATTCGTGGGATACTAGGGCTTCCGTCCTTGAGCCTATGTAGTCCTCCTCCGTATATATTCTTCTTATCTTCTCATACTGATTAAACAGCATCTTCATCTGGTCTTTTCTTCTCTGGCTTACATTCTCCTTTTCCTTGAAATTTTCATAAAAATTCTCAAGTTCTGCAAAGTTATCTTTCTCAAACCACCTGTAAAGATTTTTTGATATTTCCTTGTCCCTTTTAGAAATTTCAGCTATGGCTTTTACTAAATGGAACTTGTCATAGATGTGTATTGGCTTGTAAATTCCAAGTTCTCTTACAAAGCTGTCTATCCATATTCCTCCATCAGAGTTCACAATTAGTTTCTTTTTGTCCATATTGTATCTTTTTTCAAGATAGTTAAGTACATACTCCGACACTTCCTCAAGCGATACGGATGTAGGAAACATTATTGTGTGCTTGTCAATGAGTTTGTTCCTGTCTGTGCAGATTTCCTCAATTCCACGATGTATTACAACCATCCTCATATATGTATTTTTACTTCTTCTACACTTCATATGGTCTTCATCAATCTCCATATATACTGGCGAATTGTTGTCTCTTTCAAATCTTTCAATATCAAGTTTTGGCATTTGAAAAGAATTGACAAGATTATACACGGTAGCCCTTGAAACACCGTAAGTTTTTGCAAGAAATGAAGCTGTAGTATGCTGATATTCAAAAAGTATAGTAAAAATCATCTCCTCAGAAAGCCGTCTATACCGCTTAAGTCCAATTTTCTCATCAATGTAATAGTGAATGCCTGTTTTCTTGTCTACATATTTTCGACGTTCAAAAGTTACATCCCCGAAGGCAGTGGTAACAGTTCTTTTAACAAATCCTTTGCTTTTAAACTTATTTTTTCTTTCGTTAGAATGAAAGAAGTAATCATCAACTCTTTTGACATAAACTCTAAACAGCGTTTCAAAGGCCTTCGAGACAAACAGCTTAAACTGCTGCTCAAACGGAAGTCTGAAAGAAAAAATATTTTTAAAAAAAGTCTTTACAAGTGAAGAAAAATTTGATATTCTAATCATAGAGGGAACCACCTTTCGATAGGATTTAGGGATTATATTGTAACTGGTTTCCTCTTTTTTGTTAATTTGAAATTTAATTAAATTTATTTGCCCCTATATTTTTTACTCTGCCTAATAAAGAATATTTTTTGACACACAGAAAAAAATATGCTAACATATAGAAAAGTGAATAATTTGGATGAAGGTATGAGGAGAGATTTTATCTCATTTATAAATTTGTAAATGTAGAATAAAACACCGAAGAAGTAACTCTTTCAGGTAAAAGGACTCATAGTGGACGAGCCTCTGGAGAGACTGTCTTAAATGACGGCACCGAAGGAGCAAAGGAATTTTTATTCCCTAAACTCTCAGGTAAAAGAACAGAGAATAATACATATAAAATTATGGATTTTATATTTCTTTTTTTGTATAAAAGAAATTTTAAGAGGTTGTCTTGACTTTATTTAAGTAAAAGACAGCCTTTTTCTTTGATTTATAATAAAATTTGTATTAAAACGCTTTAAGCTTTTCTATCCATTCTAAAATTCAGAAATAAAAAACGAAGGAGAAGGATTTAGATGTTAGAAATTATTAAAAATTTCAATGAATTTTTTTGGGGAGTTATTTTAATTGTTTTGTTAGTTGGAACAGGAGTATTTTATACATTTCGACTGAAATTTATTCAAGTTAGGGAGTTTAAGAGCGGTTTGAAACAGTTGACGAGCGGATTTGACTTAAGCGGAGAAAAGGCGGATAATAATGGGATGTCGTCGTTTCAGGCTTTGGCAACGGCTATTGCAGCGCAAGTTGGAACAGGAAATCTTGCAGGAGCGGCAACAGCGATTGTATCAGGAGGTCCAGGAGCAATATTCTGGATGTGGGTAAGTGCATTTTTTGGAATGGCAACTATCTATTCAGAAGCTGTATTAAGTCAGATTTTTAAACAGAAAAAAGATGGAGAAATGACAGGAGGCCCAGCCTACTACATTGAAACATTATTTAAAGGAGGAAAAGCGGCCAAATTTCTGGCAGGATTCTTTGCAGTTTCATGCGTACTGTCTTTAGGATTTATGGGAAATGCGGTTCAGGCAAATTCGGTAGGAGATGCTTTTCATAATGCTTTTCATGTTCCGACAGTTATAACAGGTATATTTTTGGCAATTTTATCTGGATTTATATTTTTTGGAGGAGTAAAAAGAATTGCCTCAGTTACTGAAAAAATAGTTCCTATTATGGCAGTTCTTTATGTTGTAATATGTCTGTTCATCATTGTGTTGAATATTGGAAATGCAGGTTTGGCATTTAAAGCAATTTTTGTGAATGCTTTTTCGACAAAGGCAGTTTTAGGTGGATTTCTAGGAATGGGGATAAAAAAGGCAATAAGATTTGGAGTGGCAAGAGGGCTGTTCTCGAATGAGGCTGGAATGGGCTCAACTCCGCATGCTCACGCAATTGCAAAGGTTAAAAATCCTGAAGATCAAGGGCACGTTGCAATTGTTACAGTTTTTATTGATACTTTTGTAATTTTGACATTATCGGCATTAGTAATTTTGATTGCAGATGGAAAAGCAGATGGAACTGGGATTTCATTGACACAACAGGCATTTCACGCAGTATTGGGGCATTTTGGAGTGATTTTTGTTGCAGTTGCATTATTCTTTTTTGCGTTTTCTACTATAATTGGATGGTATTTCTTTGGGGAAGCTAATGTGAAATATCTGTTTGGTAAAAAAGCGCTTAATATTTATAGAATTTTAGTAATGATTTGCATAATTGCCGGTTCACTTCAAAAAGTTGATTTAGTGTGGGAACTTGCGGATATGTTTAACGGTCTTATGGTAATTCCAAATTTGATAGCATTGATTTGTTTGCATAAATTGGTGGTTGAAGTTACAAAAAAAGATCCGTTGTTAAAGGATTAACGACAAATAAAAATATACTCAAAACTTAAAAGTAGAAAAATTTAAGGTTGGGTATATTTTTTTATTAAAATTTAATAGTTATTTTTTTCGTAAGTATAAATTCCAAGTCGATTATTTACAATATAAAGCAATGGAATAAATAATTTTTTCCAACCAGGAAGATGATGCTTCATTTCATCAGTAAAGTTGATAAGTCCAATTTGTTTTAATTTTGGATTCAATTTTATAATTTCGCTTCCATCTTTTACACCCCAAATAAATTTTGCTTTCATATTTTTTAAAGCGTCATGCTTGTCATTTAACTTAACGGTTCCTTTATAAATAAGATCAAAATGAGCTTCAAAAGAATTAAAATTATTAGTTAGTATCTCCAAAAACTGTTTAATTTTTTGTTCTTCAAAGTACATTAATACGCCTTCTGAAATAATAAGTAATTTTTTTCCATCCAATTTAATTTCATTTGTCCAAGCTGAGTCAAAAGCTGATTTTGGAATATTTGTAACACGTTCATTAGGTTCAAAAAATAATTTTCGTTTTTCAATAACTTCAGGTAAATCAAGATTATACCATCTTATTTTTTCATTATCAATTCGTAAAAATCTTGTATCTAATCCACATCCAATAGATACAATCACACAATCTGGATATTTTTCCATAAACTTTCTTACTTCATTATCCATTACTTTTGCACGTGAGAGTACACCATAATACGATGTCCAAGCATTTTTAAATTTTGAGAAATCATAATCTATCTGTGAAAGTATTTCTAAAGACTTTTTATCATTCAAAATTGGTTTTAGGCTTTTAGCATCAGTAGCTCTCATATACAAAGTAATAAGCATAGTTTCAGAAATGTTGTTTAAATTTATTTTCATAGTTTATTCCTCCTGAAAAATGTTTTGACCATCAAAGTATTCTAATACATTATACCTGGATTTTAGCAAAATGCAAATTTAAATATAAAAAAATAAGAAAAAATTATTATTAATCAAATGATAAGCAAATAGGTAAATAAGTTTTTGTATTTTTAATTTTCTTTAATTTTTAAATTTGTAAAAATTACGAAAAAATGGTATAATTATAAAAATTTTAAGAAGGTATTTTGAGTAAGTAATTGTAAAGTTTTTTATCAAAAATTTGATGAAAGATTTTACTATTATTTGCTCCCTTCTTAAAAAATAAATAAATTTTAGGAGGAAAAATGTTTGAAGAGAAAATTTATGGTTTTAATTTAGGAAACCAGAAAATTAAAATAAGTACAGGAAAAATCGCACGTCAAGCTGGAGGTTCAGTTGTTGTTCAATGTGGAGGAACTGTGCTTTTGGTTACAGCAACTAGAAGCAAGGATGTCAGGGAAGGGCAGGATTTTTTTCCTTTAACAGTTGACTATATTGAAAAATTTTATGCATCAGGGAAATTTCCAGGTGGATTTATAAAAAGGGAAACTAAGCCAGGAACTGATGAAGTCCTGATTTCAAGATTGATTGACAGACCAATCAGACCTTTATTTCCGGAAGGATTTTTGAATGCGGTACATATTGTAGTTACGGTGTTTTCTTATGATGAAGTGAATTATCCAGAAAATCTTGCTACAATTGGAGTTTCTGCCGCTTTAGGATTGTCAGATATTCCATTTGCAGGAACTGTGGCTGGAGTCACAGTTGGGTACATTAATGGAGAATACATCTTGAATCCGACAGGAGAGCAGTTGCTGGAAAGCGAAATTCAATTATCAGTTGCAGGGACAAAAGATGCTGTAACAATGGTAGAGGCTGGAGCTAAGGAAGTTTCTGAGGAAGTTATGCTGGAAGCGATTATGTTTGGGCATGAAAAAATCAAAGAAATTTGTGCAGAGCAAGACAAATTTTTAGAACAGTTTGATGTACAAAAATATGAATTTGAGAAAAAGGAAGTAGATTCTGAAATCAAGGAATTTATTGACAGTTTTGAAAATGAAGTTGAAAAGGCTATAATGACACCAGGTAAACTTGAAAAATATGAAGCGATTGATAACTTAGAAATAGAACTTTTTGAAAAATATGTTGAAAAACTTGAAAATGAAGATAAAGAAATTGACGAAAATCTTGAAAAAGAATTTAAGAAATATTATAGAGATGTTGAAAAAAGACTTGTCAGAGATGCTATTTTATATAAGCAATATCGTGCTGACGGTCGTCAAACTACTGAAATCCGTCCAATTGATGTAGAAATAGATACACTTCCAGTACCGCATGGTTCTGCATTGTTCACACGTGGAGAAACTCAGGCATTAGTTGTTGCAACGCTTGGAAGCAAGGAAGACGAGCAAATTATTGATGGAATGGAAGATGAAACACGTAAAAAATTCTTCCTGCATTATAATTTCCCGCCATATTCAGTTGGAGAAGCAGGATTTATGAGAGCACCAGGAAGACGTGAGCTAGGACACGGAAATTTGGCTGAAAGAGCGTTAAAATACGTTATGCCAGAGACTGATAAATTTCCATATACAGTAAGGCTTGTTTCTGAAATTACAGAATCAAACGGTTCTTCGTCACAGGCTTCAATTTGTGGAGGATCGCTTGCATTAATGGCTGCTGGAGTTCCGATAAAATCTACAGTTGCCGGAATTGCTATGGGACTTATAAAAGAAGGTGAAACATTCACAGTACTTACTGATATTCAAGGACTTGAAGACCATCTTGGAGATATGGACTTTAAAGTTGCAGGTACAAAAGATGGAATTACTGCAATTCAAATGGATATAAAAATTGAAGGAATTACAAGGGAAATAATGGAAATTGCTTTAAGACAGGCATTAGAAGGAAGATTGTTCATTATTGATAAAATGGAGGCAGTAATTAGTGAGCCAAGAGCGCAAGTTGCTGAAAATGCGCCGAAAATTGAGATTATTAAAATTAATCCTGATAAAATTGCTGGGCTTATCGGTCCAGGAGGAAAAGTTATTAGGGCAATTATTGATGAAACTGGAGTTTCGATAGATATTGAAGATGATGGAACTGTTTCAATTTTTGGAAAAGAATCTGAAAATATGAAAAAAGCGCTGGAACTTGTTAAAAGACAAACTCAGTCGGTTGAATTAAATGAAATCTATGAAGGAAAAGTTACAAAATTGATGAAATTTGGTGCATTTGTGGAAGTGCTGCCAGGAAAAGAAGGACTTTTACATATTTCTGAAATTAGTAATAAGAGAGTTGAAAAGACTGAAGATGTACTAAAAGAAGGACAAAATGTCAGAGTTAAGGTAATTTCAATGGAAAGTGAAGACAAGTTTAACTTGAGCATGAAAACATTAAATTAATTTAGAATATTATTATATTTAGGGAGTGTGGTAAAAATGAAAATGAATTTACCTAATAAATTAGCAACATTAAGAATAATTCTAGTTATACCATTTGTGATTTTTCTAAGTTTAGCTCTAGAAGTTTCAGATAATGTAGCAGTTTCTGTAACAATGAGAATATTTGCAGCAATTATCTTTGTAGGGGCATCTATTACAGATTATTATGATGGAAAAATTGCAAGAAAATATAATTTAATTACAAATTTAGGGAAATTACTGGATCCATTAGCTGATAAAATACTTGTTATTTCAGCATTAGTAACGCTTGCAAAATTTAATCAAATAAGTCTATGGTTTGTAATAATAATAATTTTTAGAGAATTGCTTATAACTGGACTTCGTTCAATTGTGGCGGCTGAAGGGGTTGTTATTGCGGCAGAGAGTCTTGGAAAATGGAAGACTGCTACTCAAATGGTAGCACTTACACTAATAATTTTAATACCTTTTAATTTTACAATAAACAACATATTATTATTAATTCCGTTAATATTGACTATAGTTTCAGGAGTTGAATATGTTTTAAAATGTAAAAATGTTTTAAATAAATAATAAAAAAACCTTGGAATTTTTTTCAAGGTTAAATTTTTGGAGGTACTATTTTGTATATTATTATAGATATGATATTAAAAATATTTAATTTGTACACAATTCTTATTTTGCTAAATATTTTAGGAACTTGGATTGATCCGTATAATCAAATATCGATTTTTCAATGGATTAGAAAATTTACAGATCCTTATTTGAAAATGTTCAGAATAATAATTCCGATTGGAAATATGAATTTAGATATTTCTGGAATTTTAGGTTTAATGATACTAAAGATAATAAAAGAAATATTTGTGAGAGTTGTTTTTATTGGAGGAATTTAAAAATCTTAAAATTAGAATAGAAAAATTAAATTATAGTTTGTTATTTTATTTTGAAACAGCAAAAAATTAAAGGAACTAAGATTAAAAACAATAAGAATATTATCTTTTCTAAGAAAAGAGGAGTACAATAACTAACATTAAATTACTTAAATTTAAGAAATAGAAATTTTTATGAAAGAGGAGATTTTAAATTATGAAATTAAAAAGGCTTTTAACTACATCATTTATAGCGACTGCTCTTACAGCAACTGCAGCAGTTTCAAATGATACAAATATTTTACAAAATAAACAAATTGTTCAAAATACAAATGTTACAGGAGATATGTATAGTGCTCAAAATGCATTTTCAGCAGTTTATGAAAAGGCAAAAGATTCTGTTGTAAATATAAGAACAAAAAAAACAATTGTAGTACAAACGTATAATCCACTTGAAGCATTTTTATTTGGAACATCTGGAGTAAGACAGCAAAGACGTGAATCTGGAAGTTTGGGTTCAGGATTTGTAATCTCAAGCGATGGATATATGATGACAAATAATCACGTTATCGATGGAGCAGATGAAATTTATGTAAAATTATCTGATGGACATGAGTATTTGGCAAAATTAGTTGGAACTTCACCTGAAGTGGATATTGCAATTTTAAAAGTAAATGCAAATAGAACATTTAAACCATTAAAATTTGCTGATTCAGATAATATAAAAATTGGGCACTGGGCAATTGCATTTGGAAATCCATTAGGATTGAATAGTTCGATGACAGTTGGAGTAGTTGGAGCTTCTGGAAGAAGTTCATTGGGAATTGAGCAAGTTGAAAACTTTATACAGACAGATGCCTCTATTAATCAAGGAAACAGTGGTGGACCGCTTCTTAACATTAATGGAGATGTTATTGGTGTAAATACTGCTATTTATTCTCCAAATGGTGGAAGCGTGGGATTAAGTTTTGCAATTCCATCAAACTTGGCTGAAAATGTTAGAGATTCAATTGTAAGAACAGGAAAATATGAACGTCCATACATAGGAATTTCTGTATTAGATTTAACACCTGAATTAAGAAAAGAAAGAAGAATTTCATATTCAACAGGTATTTTGGTTCAACAAATTTATCCAAATTCACCAGCAGCAAAATATGGATTAAAAGTTAATGATTTAATTCTTGAAATAAATGGAAAACGTGTAACATCAGCAGGATCATTTATTGGAGAGCTTGCAGCTAAAAAAATTGGTGAAACAGTTAACTTAAAAATAGCATCAAATGGAACTGAAAAAAATATTTCTATGAAATTGGAAGCATTTAACTATCAACAACAGCAAAGATCTCAACAAAGAAGATAATTATCAATTAAAAATTATAAAAAATAGGCTTTTCCCAAATATTGAGACAGCCTGTTTTTTATTTTACTATTTATTCATTTTCGTAATTAATTTTTTTAAACTGAATTTTTACATCAACTCCATCTTTTCTATTTTCTAAATAAATTTTTCCATCATTTAGTAAAATTATATCTTTTATGATTGGAAGTCCAAGTCCCGAGCCTTTTTTAGCATTTTTACCTTGAAAATTTCGATTAAACAAATTTTTCTTTTCTTCTTCAGGGATCCTTTCTCCATAGTTTCTTACAATAATTTTGACTATTTCATCTTCTCTTGCAAGTAATTCAATATTGCCTACGGAATATTTAATACAATTGTCAATTAATCCACGCAAAGCTTCTGAAATTAGATTTTTATCAACAAAAATATTTACCTCATTATTTACTTTTATTATCATTTTATTTTTAATATTTAGAAGTTCATAATCTTTTTTTATTTTCTTGAAAAGCTCTTTTACATCGGTAATTTCTTTTTTCACAGTTATTTTTTCAAGATTTGAATTTAAAAATAGTGTATTGATTATTCTTTCAATATTTTTTACTTCAAGATTTAGATTTTCGATAGCTTCATTCAATAAATCTTTATCATCTTTTCCCCATTTTAGTATATCTAAATAACCTTTCATTATAGCAAGAGGTGTTTTTAATTCATGTGATACATTAGAAGTAAATGCTTTTTGACTTTTTATAATTTCCTTTTTTTTATTAAAAGTTTCATTTAAAACATCAATTAATTCTCCGATTTCATCATCTCGTGTCTTTGTTAACTGTAAATCAATGTTATGTTTACTCATTTCATTACTTTGAGAAATTATATTTGAAAGTGGAGTCAAGACATGTTCTGCTACAATTTTGGAAATTATAATAATTGAGATTGTTATTAAAATAAACATTGCAATCATAACATACAGAAGTTCATGTGCTTCCATAAATTCAAAATTTCTTATGGCATAATATTTTGTATTGTGTCCAGCATAGATTTTTTTGTAGATAAATCTGTCCCATTTTATTTTAAGCTTATTTGACTCAAATTTTTTTAACTTAAAACTATCTTTATCATCTGATAAATAAATGAATTTCCCGTTTTTCTCGACTGCAAGCGAAATATATTCTTTATCAGCATAATCATAATTTCTATAAGTTTCTTTTAACTTATAGTCAGGAACTTCATCCAATCTTTTAATAACAGTTGGAAGTAATTTATCCATTTCTTTAGTTTCAGCTTCAACTGCTGTATGAATCAAAAAAATTGTCATTGATAAAATAATAATAAAGGAAATAAAAACAAGGCTTACTGTATTTGCAATAATTATTTTGTCTTTTATTTTTTTCATATTTTTAAAATGTAGCCAATTCCTCTCACTGTTTTAATTTTTTCCTTTCCTAGTTTTTGCCTTATTTTTTTTATTGTGCTGTCAAGAAGATTGTCACTTGCTTCCCAACCCCATATTTTTTCAACAATTTTATCCCTTAAAACAATTTCTTCTTTATTTTCAATTAGTAGTTTTACTAGTTCAAATTCTGTTTTTGTTAATAAAATAAGATTATTTTCCAGGTATGCAGAATAATTTTCCATATTTAATTTTAAAGTCTTATAGATAATTTCAGAAATTTTCTCTTTTCTAATATTTATATTAATCCTTGCTTCTAATTCTAAAAAATCAAAAGGTTTTGTAACATAATCACTTGCTCCAGATTTTAACAAATCAACTTTTTCTTCTATATTGTTTTTGGCAGATACAACAATTATGGGAACTTTTGATATTTTTCGTACATTTTTGCAAACTTCATTTCCTTCCATGGAAGGAAGTCCCAAATCTAAAAGAATCAAGTCATAAAAGTCTCTTTTTCTGTCAATTTCATTTAATGCATCAATTTCATTTTCAATTATTGTTATTTCATGATTTTTTCTTTCTAGTTGTAATTTCAAAATACGTGATATTTTTTTATCATCTTCAACAATCAGTATTTTTCCCATTTTTTCCCTTTCTAAAATTTATTCAGACTAAATTCATTTTTAAATTTATTTTTTGTGGTATTATTACCTTACCAAAGATATTATATCTTAATTTTAAGAAAATAAAAAGATATAATCTTAAAATAATTTATTTAATTTAAAACAAAAGAGGAGAAGGTGATGCCATTGCAACTAACTAATAGTATTTTTTTTATTGACAGATTCTTTTTTAAACATTTATCATTTTTTTCAGAGTTTAGTATTTTTCATCGTTCAGAAAATCTTGAAAAAATCTTTCGTGTTATTACTAAATTTGGAGAAGGATATTTTGAATTATCATTAGTTCTTATATTATTTTTATTTATTTTTTTAAACAAAAAGAAATCTCATATTTTTAAAAAATACATTGCAGGTATCTTTTTTACTTTACTCTCTACACAAATTACTGTGAATTTATTTAAACTTTTGTTTGGAAGAGCGAGACCTTCAATAACTGCAAATCCAGAGAAATTTTATGGAGTTTTAAGTTTAATAAAAAATAAGTTTCTTTTTGAAGGCGACTATGCCTCCTTTCCTTCGGGACATACAATTACTGTTTGGGGAACAATTTGGATTTTAAGTTTTTTCATAAAAAACAGAGTTCTCAAAATGTTACTATTTATTTTAGGATTTTTAGTAGGAGTTAGTCGAATTTCTTTGGTATATCATTGGACTACTGATGTTATTGCCAGCATTATTATTTCTTATTTTATTGCAAAATTTGTGTACAGTAGAATGCATGAAATCCGTTATGTGAAAGATTCTACTTATTGTAAAAAAGATAAAAAAATAGTTAGAATTAAACGTAGAAGAGAAAAACTAGGAGTAATCAATCAATCAAAAATTTAGCAAAGAAAAATAATTAATTGAAATTTATAGAAAAAGGCTATTTATTAAAGATAGTCTTTTTTTAATAAAAATATAATATAAAAATTTAGAAAAAATATTTTAATTTTTATTTGTTGAATAATTGTTTGAATCAAAATTTTTAATTCCATTGTAAACAAGGCTTTCTATTGTATCTATAAAATTTTGTAGAGGTATTTTTTTTCCATCATTTATCCACTGCTTATAACTTCCTAAAATAGATGAAAATACAAATGATAAAATAATATTACGTAGATAAGGCTCTTTTTCTTTAAAAAACTCTGACTTTTCCCATGTTTTTTTAATAATATTGTTTATCATTTTTTGTAATACATAATCATTTTTTGAATCAATTATTATTTTGTCGTGAGCATTTCCATAAATTTCTGAAAAATCAATAAAAGTATTAATAATATTTTTTAAATCTTTAGGAAAAGCAAGCAAGGAAAATTTTTGTATATATTCGTTAGTAATTTTATCTTGTATTTCTAAAAATAAGTTATCAATAGATGAATAATAACGATAGAAAGTTTTTTTGCTAATTTCAGCTTTTTCAATTAATTCTTTTACAGTTATTTTTTCATAATCCTTTCCTTTAAAAAGTTCAATAAAGGACTTGTGAATATTCCTTATTGTTTTTTTAATTCTTATATCTTCATAATTAATCATAGTTTTACCAGTTTCCTTTCTAAAATAAACTCAAAAATAGTTAAAATTCAAATAATAAAAATTATATAAATTGATAATGTGTAATATTTTTAAATTTTTTATGCTATAAGGAATTTTACAATGAAAAATACTAAAATGCAACTTTTTTGTACCAAAAGTGTCAAAAGATACTTTTAATAACTAAAAGTTTCTCAAAATAGAAATAAATATGTTAAACTTGCATAGTGAAATATAATAAGTGAAAGGATAAATATGGAAAATCAAATATTATTTACTCCATTAAAATTAAAAAATGGAGCAGTTATAAAAAATCGTTTTTTAAAATCTGCAATGAGCGAGGGAATGGCAAATTCTAAAACTAATTCTCCAAATGAGTTGCATGTAAATTTATATAGAAAATGGGCAAACGGAGGGACAGGACTTCTGATAACGGGAAATGTTATGATAGATAGACAGGCTTTAGGCGAGCCCGGAAATGTAGTAATAGAAGATGAAAGAGATATGGAAATGCTTAAAAAATGGGCAGAAGCAGGGAAAGAAAATAATACGCATATATGGATGCAGATAAACCACCCAGGAAAACAGGCTCCTAAAAGTGTAGCAAAAGAATCTGTTGCACCAAGTGCGATAGAAATTCAAGGAGATTTGAAAAGTGGATTTGTAAAGCCAAGGGAACTTACAAAAGATGAAATAAAAAATTTGATAAAACGTTTTGGAAAAGCAGCGAAAATTGCTAAAAAATCAGGTTTTACAGGAGTTCAAATACATGGAGCGCACGGATATTTAATAAGCCAGTTTTTATCATCTGCAGATAATGTGAGAAACGATGAATATGGCGGAAGCATAGAAAATAGAATGAGATTTTTAGTTGATGTATATAATGAAATGAGAGAAAAAGTAGGAAAAGAATTTCCGATAGGATTAAAAATAAATTCATCAGATTTTAGTAACAATGGATTTACAGAAGAGGAGTCTATTATTGTTATAAAAAAAATGTCCGAAATAGGAGTAGATCTTATAGAAATATCAGGTGGGAATTATGAAAATTCTAAAATGCTTTCTGAAAGAGGAGATAATGAAAAGGTATTTTTTATAGATTATGCTAAGTATTGTCGTTAATAGATACGCCTATCGTAGTTACAGGAGGATTTAAAAAGGTAGAAACTATGCAAAAAGCTATCGAAAAAGAAAAAATATCCATGATAGGAATTGCAAGACCTGTAGTAATATATCCAAATTTGCCTAATGAAATCAAAGAAGGGCATATATCATCAGTTTCCTTAGAAAGATTAACAACTGGGTTTAGAGGATTGGATAAAAAATTAGGAGGTCTTATAGGGTTAAGCTATTATGAGCAGCAAATCCGAAGACTTGCAGAGAATAAACCTGTAAAAATTCATAGAAATGCCTGGAGTCCGCTATTATTTACAATATTGTATCATGGAAAGAATGCGTTAAAACCTAGACGAAGATAAACAATAAAAAGCAATCATATTTTAATATATGGTTGCTTTTTATTTATAAGGAAAGCGAATTTATTTTTTTTTATTTTTTATAGATTAGATATGTAATTTTTTTTTAGTAATATTGTTTAAACCAATTTATTTGATATTCAAATAATAAAAAGTTTGATAAAAAAATAAAGTTTGAATATACAAAAAAACTGAATTTATTGACTTCGAATAAAAGATTTATAATATATATGTAATTATATAAAAAATATATGATATATATCGTTGACACGGTTAATAATTAGTAATATAATGGAACTATGATTGAAAAGTTATGTAAGGAGGGCAATATTATGTCTATGAGTAAAAATTTGAACTCTAATAATATGAGTTTAACGTATAAGATTTTAGCTAAAAATCTTTTGAAGGGTGAATTGAAAGTAGGAAATGAAATTGCTGTTAGAGTTCATCAGACACTTACACAAGATTCTACAGGAACGATGGCTTATTTACAGTTAAATGCTATGAATGTTGATAAAGTTGCAACGGAAATTTCTGTGGCTTATGTCGACCATAATATGCTGCAGTCTAGCTTTGAGAATGCAGATGACCACGAGTTTATTAAAACATCAGCTGAAAAGCACAATATAGTTTTTTCAAAACCTGGAAACGGAATTTGTCACAGATTACATTTGGAAAGATTTGGAAAGCCTGGGAAAATACTGATTGGATCAGATAGCCACACTCCAACTGGAGGAGGGCTTGGAATGCTTGCGATTGGAGCGGGAGGACTTGATGTTGCAATTGGAATGGCACGGGGACTGTATTATTTGAAAGTTCCGAAAGTTTATAATATTGAGCTAAGAGGAAAATTGCGACCTTGGGTGTCGGCTAAAGATGTTGTTTTATATGTCTTGAAACAGCTTACAGTAAAGGGTGGAGTCGGATACGTAATGGAATATACTGGAGAAGGTATTAAATCACTATCAGTTGAGGACAGGGCGACAATTACAAATATGGGAGCTGAATTAGGGGCGACAACATCAATTTTCCCAAGCGATGAAAAAACAAGGATTTTTTTGGAAAAACAGTCACGTGGAGAAGATTTTGCAGAATTATTGCCTGATGAAAATGCGTTTTATGATGATAAATTAGTTGTCAATTTGGATGAGCTTGTACCACTTGCGGCTTTTCCTCACAGTCCTGACAATGTGCATGAAATTCCAAAGGACAGAAAATTAAAAGTTGATCAGATTGCAATTGGTTCATGTACAAATTCATCGTATTCAGATTTTATGAAGCTTGCAGCAATTTTAGACGGAAAAAAAGTTCATCCAGATGTGAGCCTTGTATTATCACCTGGTTCAAGCAATATTATGAAAATGATTTCAGAAAATGGCGCATTAGCAAAATTTATAGCAGCTGGGGCAAGATTGTTGGAAGCCGCTTGCGGACCCTGCATTGGAATGGGGCAGGCACCAAAGACAGATGGAATTTCACTTAGAACATTTAACAGAAACTTTAAGGGAAGATGTGGAACAATGAGTGCCGGAGTGTATCTGGTAAGTACAGAAACAGCCGCCGCATCGGCAATTACAGGATATTTGACAGATCCTAGGGAACTGGGAGCAGAAATTATTGTAGAAGAGCCTGAAAAATTTGAAATATCAGATAACTATTTTATTTTCCCAAATCCAAATGAAGAAGAAGCAAAAAGGGAAAGAGAAGCAGTAAAAATCGTAATGGGACCAAATATTAAGCCATTTCCAATTGGAGAAGAGCTGCAGGACAGTATTGCACGTAAAGTTATCTTAAAGACAGGAGATAACATTACAACAGATGATATTTGCCCATCAAATGCCGCATTACTGCCATTCCGTTCAAATATTCCAAAATTATCAGAACATTGCTTTGAAACAATAATTCCAGATTTTAAGGAAAGAGCTGAAAAAAATAATGGCGGAATAATTGTCGGTGGAGAAAATTATGGGCAAGGTTCAAGCCGTGAGCATGCCGCATTATTGCCGCTTTATCTTGGTATAAAGGCAGTTATTGCAAAATACTTTGCAAGAATACATAAGGCAAACTTGATAAATAGCGGAATTATACCATTAGAATTTGAGAACGTGCAAGATTATGATAAAATTGATGAATATGATGAATTACAGCTGTCAGACATTCCAAATTCATTGATAAACGGAAGATTTATAATAAAAAATATTACTAAAAATACTGAATTTCCTGCAAAATTCAATGGTTCAGAGAGAGAACTTAAAATATTAAAATTTGGTGGCTACTTGAAATTTGCGACAAGTGATGAGTTTTTAAGCTAAGATATTTACTTTAGCTTTATTGCTCAAAATCAAGTTGATAAAAACATAGAAATTGTGAAAGTTAATTTTAATTTTTGAATTTTTAATCGTATAGAAAAATAAAATAGAAAGAGTGGTTTATTATGAAGAAAGTTACATTAATACCTGGGGATGGGATTGGATATGAAATATCTGAAAGCTTAGTAGAAATTTTTAAGGCTGCTAAAGTTCCAGTTGAATTTGAAACTGAAAATGCAGGAGCAGATGTTTATGAGAAAACAGGAGAATTAATACCAGACAGCCTTTATAAAAGTGTTGAAAAAAATAAAATTGCTATAAAGGGGCCGATTACAACACCAATTGGAAAAGGATTTAGAAGTATAAATGTGTATCTTAGAAAAAAATATGATTTATATACAAATTTTAGACCATCAAGAAATTTGCCGGGGATTAAAACTCGGTATGAAAATATTGATTTGGCAATTTTTAGGGAAAATACCGAAGGGATTTATATTGGTGAAGAAAAGTATGAAAATGATGAAAAGACAAGCGCGATTGCCATAAAACGAATTACAAGGAAAGGAAGCGAACGCATTATAAGAAGTGCATTTGAATATGCAAAAAATAACAGAATTTCCAAAGTTACGGTTGTACACAAGGCAAATATACTGAAATTTACAGATGGAATGTTTCTGGAAATTGCAAGGGAAGTTTCAAAAAACTATGAAGGAATTGAACTGGAAGAGCTTATTGTTGATAATATGTGCATGCAGCTTGTTACAAATCCAGAAAAATTTAGAGTAATTGTTACTATGAATTTATACGGAGATATTTTATCGGACTTGGTGGCTGGGCTTGTAGGAGGGCTGGGAGTTGCCCCTGGTGCAAATATAGGAGATGATATAGCTATTTTTGAAGCTGTGCATGGCTCTGCACCGGATATTGCAGGGAAAAATAAGGCAAATCCTTTGGCATTGCTGCTATCTTCATTAGAAATGCTAAAATATTTAAAGCTGAATAATTTTGCAGAAAATATAGAAAATGCTATTCTAAAGACATTGGAAGAAGGGTGTAAAACGAAAGATTTGGGTGGAAATGCTACAACGACTGAATTTACAAAAAAAATTATTGAAAATTTAGGATAGGAGGGCATTATGAAAAGTGATTTTATAAATGAGCTTGGCACGTTATTTAATCAGAACAATTCAATTTCAGACGATATTTATAATAAGCTTGATGTGAAAAGAGGGCTTAGGAATAAAAATGGGACAGGGGTTCTGGTTGGATTAACTAAAATTGGGTCAGTTTTAGGGTATTCGGTAAACAAAAAAGGGAAAAAGATTCCAGAAAAAGGAAAGCTTTATTATAGAGGAATTTCGATTGACAAGCTTGTTGAGCAGTTTGAGGAAGAGAAGACATTTTGCTTTGAAAAAACAATGTTTTTGCTACTTTTTGGAAAAGTTCCTTCTAATTTCGAATTAAAAATGTTTGTAAGCACGTTGAAAGAGTACAGACACTTGCCAGATGAATTTATAGAGGATTTTATCTTACGAAAACCTAGCACAGATATAATGAATCATCTTCAGAGAGCTGTTTTATGCCTGTACACATTGGATGAAAATCCAGATGACGTGAGTTTATCAAATTTAATAGATCAGTCTTTAAATTTAATTGCAAAATTTCCAAGTTTATTAGTATACTGTTATCAGGCATGCAATTACAAGCATTTTAAAAAGAGTTTGATAATTCATAATCCAATGGAGGAATATAGCATTGCTGAGAATATTCTTCATATGCTTAGAAGCGACAGCAAATTTACAAAACTGGAATCTGAAATACTGGACTTAATTTTAGTTATACACGCAGAACACGGTGGTGGAAATAATTCAACATTCACTTCGCACGTAATTTCTTCCACAAGAACAGATACCTATTCTTCAATTTCTGCTTCAATTGGCTCATTAAAAGGGCCTATGCATGGTGGAGCAAATTCGATGGTTACAAAAATGATAGAAGATATGAAAAAAAATTCAAATCCTTATGATGAAATAAAATTAAAAGAATATTTGAAAAAAATATTTGAGAAAAAAGCATTTGACAAGACAGGACGAATTTATGGAATGGGGCATGCAGTTTATACAGTTTCAGACCCACGTGCTGAAATTTTGAAAAAAAAGGCTTATGAACTGGCAAAGGAAAAAGATGCGCTTGAAGAATTTGAGCTTTTTTCAAATGTTGAAAAATTTACGAAAGAAATTGGAAAAGAATTAAAAGGCAAGGATTTTGAAATTTGTGCTAATGTTGATTTGTATTCAGGCTTTGTGTATAGACTTCTGAATATTCCGCAAAACATATTTACACCATTATTTGCATTGTCGAGAATAGCCAGTTGGAATGCACACAGGATGGAGCAGATTCTTGTGGATAAAAAATTGATCCGTCCAGCATACAAGGCAATTGATGAAGATGGAAATATATTTTTATAATTATTTTTTTAGAACAGGGAGAAAATTTTATTCTCCTTGTTTTTATATGTTTTTTGCCATTGTCATTTTGCAATTTATGGGCTATAATAAAATTGATATTTCTTGAAAGGAGATATGCCTGTGAGCAAATATAAAGAAGTTTATAATGACATAAAAGAAAAAATAACAAATGGGACATTCAAGGCTGGGGAATTTTTAAAAAGTGAATCAGATTTGGCACATAAATATTCGTATTCTAAAGATACTATAAGAAAAGCTCTTTCCATGCTTGAACTGGATGGATATATTCAAAAAATAAAAGGTAAAAATTCCATGGTTTTAGAAAATGGACGTTTTAAAAATAGCTTATCAAACTTGAGAACTTCAAAAGAACTTAATAAAATTGAAAATATTGATATTCATACTAACTTAATTGAAATGGAAATTGTTAGTGGAATTAAGGAAATTATGGATGTTTTTGAAGTGTCTGATGATGTTTCATTTTACAAGGTTTCACGTACTCGTGTACTGGATGGGGAAGCACTTGAGTATGAGATTACATATTTGAATAAAAGAGTTGTACCTTTCCTGGATAAAAAAATTGCTGAAAGTTCAATTTATAATTATCTGGAAAAAAAATTACATTTAAAAATATCGCATTCACGAAGGGAAATAAAATTTAGGTATGCTACTGAAGATGAAAAAAAATACATGGATTTAAAAAATTTTGATTCAGTTGTTGTTATAGAAAGTTATACATACTTATCTAATGGAACTTTATTTCAATATGGTATAAATTCTTATAGACCTGATAAATTTGTATTTTCAACAGTAGCCAAAAGATAACGCTGTTAGAAAAAATTTTAAGGAGGTTTTTTGAATAATGAGAATTTTAGTAATTGAAGATGAAAAAAATTTGAATGATATAATTGTAAAAAAGCTGGTATTAGAAAAATATTGTGTAGATAGCTGTTTTAATGGAAAAGATGCACTTGATTACATTTTTTCAGCTGAATACGATGTTATTGTTTCTGATATTATGCTTCCAGGAATAGATGGATTTAAAATTTTAAAAAGAATAAGGGAAAAAGGTATAAAAACACCAGTTTTACTTCTCACTGCAAAAGATGGTATAGAAGATAGGGTAAAAGGGCTTGACTATGGAGCTGACGACTATCTTGTGAAACCATTTGCTTTTGACGAGCTTATGGCTAGGATAAGAGTACTTTTACGTAGAAATCCGACAACTAATAATTCTAATGCAAGTAATGTTTTTTCAATTGCAAATTTAACTGTTAATTGTAAATCTCACGATGTTTTTCGAGATAAAATCTCTATAAAATTGTCAACAAGGGAATTTACGATTTTGGAATATATGATTAGGAATAAAGAGCGTGTCTTGTCTAGGGAACAAATTGAGCAGCATATTTGGAATTATGATTATGAAGGTGGCACAAATGTAATTGATGTTTATATAAGGTATTTAAGACGAAAAATTGATAAGGATTTTGAACCTAAATTGATTCATACAATTCGTGGAGTTGGATATGTGTTAAAGGTTGAATAGGTTTTAAATCTTAAATAAAAAGGAATAAAAATAAACAATGAAAAGATTTTTTAATAACAGTTCAATAAAGTTAAAAATTGGCTTATGGTACATGGGAATTATGATTTTGCTTGTATTTTCATCGCTGGCTATAGTTTTTTATATAAGTGAAAATATTATTCATTCAAGTGTCCGTACTTATTTGAAAGATGTAGTCAAACATAGACTTGACTATTTAACTATAAAAAATGGAGAAATTATCATCGACAGCAATTTTGATACAATGATTCAAAATGTGGAAATTGCTATTTATGATAAGGATTTTAAATTTCTTTATGGAAATTCGCCAAATGGCTTTGAGATGGATAACAGTAAATCTAAAGACGATAAAATTATGATAATTAGGAGTAACAATCAGAAATGGTATGTTTATAACAAAACAATCAAGCTGGATAACTATGGAAAAGTCTGGATTAGAGGTGTAATGCCTAATATTGGCCAATCAAGTGCGATTGAAACAGTTATCCAGATTTCTATTATAATTTTACCATTTTTCCTTATACTTTCAGCAATTGGTGGTTATGTTATTACACGAAATGCGTTTAGACCGATTGAACAAATCAGAAGAATTGCAGAAAAAATTAATGAAGGTAACGATTTATCTCAACGAATTAATTTGAAAAAAGGTGATGACGAACTTCATATACTTGCAAATACCTTTGATGTCATGTTTGACAGACTTCAGGCATCCTTTGAAAATGAAGTACAATTTACTTCAGATGTTTCACATGAGCTTAGAACTCCAATTACAGTAATTTTGACACAAGCTGAATATGGAAAAGGCTATATAAATTCAATTGAAGAAGCTAAAAAGTCCTTTGGAATTATCGAAAAGGAAGGGCAAAAAATGTCAAAATTGGTATCCCAGCTACTAACTTTAGCAAGAATGGAACGTGGAAAGCAAAAGTTAAAGCTGGAACATATTGATTTAAGTGAATTAATTGAAATGACAATAGAAACACAGATTTCAAGTGCAAATACTAAAAATATAAAATTTATTACAAAAATCGCTCCTGCAATTTATGTAAATATTGATGAAATGATGATAATTCGTGTTTTTACAAATTTAATTTCAAATGCAATTTGTTATGGAAAGCGAGATGGAACAATAACAATAGAGCTTTTTTCTGAAAATGATAAAATTATCAGTAAAATTTCTGATGATGGAATAGGAATTGAAGAAGATAAGCTAGATAAAATATGGTTACGTTTTTATCAGGTGGATTCTTCCAAAAGTGGTGATAATTCAGGACTAGGGCTTTCAATGGTAAAAAAAATTATAGAACTGCATAATGGAGAAATTTTTGTAGAAAGTAAAATTGGAAAAGGGACGACTTTTACAATAATTTTAGAAAAAATTTAATTGTAAGATAAAAAACAAAAACAACATTCTGATTAATTAAAAAAGCACTCTATAACTGGACTTTTAACACAAAATAATATACAAAAACTAAAAAAATTTCAAAAAATGAAAAAAATTTAAAAGTTCTCATTTTTCTTTAATGTTTGTATGGTATTATTAACTTGTCAGAAAGGATGGTACATTAGCTCAACATTAATACCAAACTGTTACTCAAGTAAAAAATAGCATTTTATAAAAATGCATATGTGAAAAATGAAAAAATTAGATTTAGAAGAAAGGAGAAATTTATTAAGTAATTGTATATTATTAAACTTATTGAAGAAAAAAGTTAGGTTATAGATAATAAATAATAGACATAATTACAAGGAAAGGGATGATAAGCTATGAAGAGAAATTTTTTAAAGATTACATTATTCGGAATGTTAATCATCTGTTCGTTAGTGGTAGCTGCGAATAAAGAAAGGAAAAAAATAACTGCAATTAAAGCGAAGCAAATAGCCTTAGCTAAAGTCCCTGGAGCAACATTTGCAAATGTTCTTGAATTTAATTCAGAAAATAATAATTTCTATAAAGGACAAATTATTTATAGAGGTGTTGCTTATAACTTTGAAATTGATGTTTATAATGGGAAAATAATTAATTGGAGTGAAGAAAAAAAATAAGAATTTAAAAAAGAGTTATGGAGAAAAAAAGATGATAAATAAAATTAAAAAAAGAGGATTTAATAATACAATTGCTTTAATAATATTTCTTCTTTCTGTCAATTTGATGGCGAAAGAAATTAGTGGTATGGCTAAAAATGATATAAAATTAGTACCAATGGTAAGCATAAAAACTTCTGATGCACAAATAACACCAAATAGAGCAAAAGAAATTGCATTGGCACATGCTGGTGTTTCAGAATCGGCTGCCAATTTTAAACAGATAAAGCTAGATAATAAAAGTGGAAAAGCTGTTTATGTAATAGAATTTATTGCAAATAAGCTAAGATACGAATTTGATATTGATGCTAGCAGCGGTTCAATTATAAAATTTGAAAAAAGATAAATAAAAAGAAAGACTATATGGAAAATTAATAATAATCTATATAGTCTTTTTAATATGCTTAAATTCTATACTATTGTTAAATAAAATAGCAAATTTAGTATAAGATCTTAAAAAAAACAGTTCTTGTTATCAGAAAATAAATAAAATATAAGTTTTGTTTTTTAAAATAGTCTTAGCACCGATATTATTTGTTTGTAAATTACATCATTCCAAGATAAGCAGCACCTAAAATTCCTGCATCATTCCCAAGAGTTGCTGCAACAATTTTTAAATTTTCCAAAATTGATGGGAACGCCACGTCTTTTAATTTTTCTTTTACACGATCAAACAGAAAATCTCCAGCAAGTGCAACTCCCCCACCAACGACTACGATTTCAGGATCTAATATGCTAAGTAAATTTCCGATTCCCAATGCTAATTTTTCTGCTTCATAGTCTACAATGTCAATTGAAAATGCGTCTCCTTTTTTAGCAGCATCAAATACATCCTTTGCTTCCAAATCTCTACCTTTTGTCATTTCATAAAGCAAGTTTTGTCTATTTACTGCAAGACGGCTTTTTGCTTCACGAATTATTCCTGTAGCAGAAGCATAGGCTTCCCAGCATCCTTTTTGCCCACATCCACATAATTTTCCGTTTGGCTCAATTTTAATATGTCCAACTTCTCCACCTGCTCCGTGTTCTCCACTTACAAGTTTTCCATCGACAATAATTCCGCCACCAATTCCAGTTCCTACAGCAAGCCCTAATACATTTTTATATCCTCGCGCAGCACCTTTCCACATTTCTCCAAGTGTAATTACATTAACATCATTATCAGCTTTTACTGGTTTGCCAAGATTTTTTTCAAATTCCAATGCCAAATCTACTCCGTGTTTCCAAGGGAAATTTGCCCAAAACTTAACAACTCTAGAATTTAACACAGGTCCTGGCACTCCAACACCGACTGAAACAACATCATCAAAATTAATATTACTTCCTTCAATTTGAGTAATCAAAATTTTTGATAATCTTTGAATTGTTTCAGAAAAACCTTCCATTGAATCAGTTTTCACAATAGTAGTAAAAATAATATTTCCTTGTTTATCAACAAGCCCAATTTTTGTGTTAGTTCCTCCCAAGTCGATTCCTACATAATATTTCATATCTCCTCCTAAGTCTAATTTTATTTTATTTACATAACGCATAGCAAAACATCTTTAAAATTAATTATTATATCAATATAAGTTTACCTTATTTCTTCGACTTTTTCAATATTTTACAAAATTTTTTTTTAATGATATAATGTAAATATGTTTTTTAAAGAAAAAGAATCTGTTTAATAATCTAATTTTTAAATGGAATACTTATGGATAGGTAGGGGTATTTAAAAAAATTATAGAATAAAAATTAAGTTATTGGACAAATTTAATAATACAGAATTATGGAGGTTTTTATGAGAAGTTTATCGGGAATACAACCCAGCGGGATTTTACATATTGGAAATTATTTTGGGGCTATTAAGCAGTTTGTAGAGTTGCAGGATGAATATGAAGGATTTTATTTTTTGGCAAATTATCATGCTTTGACGTCTTCACCAAAAGGAGAGGATTTGAAGGCTAATACAATTGGTGTAATTTTGGACTATTTGGCTTTGGGGCTGAATCCTGATAAATCAACGCTGTTTTTGCAGTCAGATGTGCCTGAACATGCTGAATTATCTTGGATTTTATCGAACATTGCTCCAATGGGGCTATTAGAAAGAGCTCATTCATACAAGGACAAAGTTGCGAAGGGAATTAAGCCAAATGTGGGGCTTTTTACTTATCCAATACTTATGGCTGCTGATATTTTAATGTATTCGCCAGATATTGTGCCTGTTGGAAAGGATCAGAAGCAGCATTTGGAAATGACTCGTGATATTGCAACTAAATTTAATGAAACTTACGGCAAGGAAGTGTTTAAATTGCCAAAAGAAAAAATCGTTGAAAATGTAGCAACTGTGCCAGGAACAGATGGTGATAAAATGAGCAAGTCCTATGGAAATGTAATAAATATGTTTGGTTCAAAAAAAGCCTTGAAAAAACAAATAATGAGCATTGTAACCGATTCAACGCCTTTAGAAGAACCAAAAGATCCTGATAACAACATTACAAAATTATATGCTCTTTTTGCAACAGAAACGGAAGTGGAAGCGCTGAAGGAAAAATTCAGAGCTGGAAACTTTGGATACGGACACGCTAAAAATGAATTGTTTGATAAATTCATGGATTATTTTTCTCCATTCCAGAAAAAAAGAGAAGAGCTGGAAAATAATATGGACTATGTATATGGAATTTTGCGAGAAGGTGCAAATAAGGCTAGAAGCATTGCAACTGCGAAGATGGATGAAGTTAGAGATGTTGTGGGGCTTTTGAAGAAAAATTATTAGTGATTTTGTTTGAAAAAATTTATTTTAATTATGAAGAAAAGGCATGTTTAAGTGTCTTTTCTGACTTTAAAAATTTTGCGATGATATTCATAAAACAGGAGGCAGAATTGAATGAAGAGAATAGTGAATTTAAAGGATAATCCAAGAAAAGATGTTTTTTTTATTCCACTTATAATTTATATGCTTCATCTAGTATTTATGATTTTTGTGAATAATAAAACATTAGTTATAGAAAGTCACATATTTAGACATATATACATGTTTAGAATATATAGATGGATACTTAGTCTTCCAATAATTTATTATTTTTTAAAGACTTATAATAAATATGAATATTTTAAAACGAATGAAAAATTGAATGTAAAAGACTTTAATACATATTTTGCACTAGTTTTTTTCATAGGAAATATCTGTAATTTATTGATTATATCAATATTTAAATTTAAAGGAAGAACTCCTTTAATAAATGAGCCTTTGTATATAGATGTAATAATGGCAGTATTTGTAGCACCAATATTGGAAGAAATTGTATTTCGTGGAGTTATAATGAATAATTTGAGAAAATATGGAATTAGAGTAGCAATAATTATTAATTCGCTTCTTTTTGGGCTATCTCATTATAACATAGAGATGATTGTTCCAGCATTTTTGACAGGCATTGTCTTTTCTTATGTTGCGTATAAATATTCAATAAAATATTCTATTTTAATACATTTTTTTATAAATGCAGTAACGAAAATATCTCAAGCTTTAATTCTTTTAAGAGTTGAGTTAATTTTAATTCTAGTTAGTCTATTTTTTGCCTTTTTAATTATCTTTTTATTAATATTTTTTATAATTGGACTGGCAAAAGGAAGATACAAGGAGATATTTTTTATTTTAAAATTAAATGTTGAAGATAGGAAGAAATTAGCTGAGTTTGTGAAAAATGATTTTCTGTATCTGCTGATAATATTTGCGATTGTAGTTTCTAATTTTTTCTTTAATTATAAAATATTTTAATTAATAAGTAATTTCACAAAATATTTAAATTAGAGTAATATATACGCAGAAGGATAAAATAAATTAAAATATCGTTGGTGGAGGTAAAAATTGTGAGCAGTAAAAAATATCAAAATTTATTAATTATAGTAACCTCTGTAATTTCTTCCATACTTGGAAGCAAAGTTATTGATATGTACGGATGGATTCCAGGATTATTGACTGCAGCAGCGATAGGTGCTGTTATTGGGTTAGGTGGAAAGTATTTGTTTAAGTTTTTTAATAAAACTGAATAGGTAATTTTTAATATTGTGCTAGAAAGGGAGTTTCTGTATGTTTTAAAACTCCTATTTTGATATATTTTAAGCTATATAACATAGTCTGTAATTCAAAATGTATTAACATTTACTATTTAAACAGAAATAATAGAAAATAGTTTATTTTATAATTTTCAGTATTTCATTTTTCCCATTTTTATCATTTTAGCTTCATTGTTATTAAAGTACAAAGTAATTTTCCAATTTTATTGCTCCTAAGAAAATATAAAAATATCAATAGTGAATAAAAAAAGACAACCTTTAGGCTGCCCTTAAACAAACTACACTTTATACTTTTTTTAGACATTCTCTTTTTTCAGAGCTTTAGCAAACAATTTTCCATTTTTCACATAATGGTCAGCATTTTTTTGAATATGTTCTATCTCTTCATCAGTCAGTTTTCTCACTATTTTAGCAGGACTTCCTAAAATGAGAACACCTTTTTCGTAAGGAATTTTATGAGTAACTAAAGAACCTGCACCTATAAGACAGTTAGGAGCGATTTTTGATCCATTTAAAACTGTGCTGCCCATTCCTACGATTACATTATCTCCTATTTCACAGCTATGAAGTATCACATTATGACCTACAGTAACATTTTCTCCCACAACACAGGGAAGTCCAAAATCAGTGTGTAATGTCGAATTATCCTGAACATTGCTATTTTTTCCTATAGTTATTTTCTCCACATCTCCTCTTAGTACCGCACCGAACCATATATTTACTCCGTCATTCAGTTCTACATTTCCCATAACATCAGCACTTTCAGCAATAAATACCTCTCCCGATATTTTAGGTTTTATCCCGTCCAATTCATAAATCATCCTGAATACACTCTCCTAACTACATATCTTTCTTTTTCAAATACTTTTTATAAATTTTTTTAAATTCCAAATCCTCATCAATATTTTCCAACTTTTTCTCAAACAAATCCATTCTATTCTTCATAGTTTTCTCAATCGAATGAAATTGCCGGTATTCATCTATTTTAGCATGATTGCCGCTTCGCAGGACTTCTGGAACGGTGTATCCGTCAATTTCTACGGGCCTTGTGTATTGCGGAAAGCCTAAAAGTCCGTTATAGAAAGAGTCAGTTTCAAAGGATTCTTTTTTTATTATGCCTTCTTTTATACGGATTACAGAGTCCATAATTACAAGGGAAGGTAAATCGCCACTGCTTAAGACGTAATCTCCAATGGAAATTTCTTCATCTACAAATTTATCAATTACTCTTTGGTCCAGTCCTTCGTAACGACCTGAAATAAGTACGATTTCTTCTTTTTCTGAAAGTTCTGTAACTTTGTTGTGAGTCAGCTGTTTTCCTTGTGGGGATAAAAAAATTACATAAGGTTTTTTTGAATTTTCATTATTTTCGTTGATATAAAACTCGTAGTTTTCGTAAAAGAAGTTCCAGTAGGCTTCTGGCTTTAAAACCATTCCAGCACCGCCGCCAAAAGGGATGTCGTCCATCTGGCTGTGTTTATTTCTGGCATAATCCCTTATGTTTACGATGTTAAAGTCGATAATATCTCTTTCGGATGCTCTTTTTAGTATAGTTTGGGATAAATATTGTTCAAATAATTCTGGAAATAGTGTAAGTACGTTAAATTTCATTGATTTTACCTCTTGCGTTTAGTTTCAAATTCTTTTTATTCTCTCATTCCGTCAATCAGGCTTACTTCGATTCTGTTATTTGGAAAGTCTATTTTTGTTACAAATTCATCAATTAATGGAACCATAATTTCTTTTTTTGTATTAATATCTTCTATAATTAAGATGTTGTGTGCTGCAGTTTCCATAACATCTGTAACTTCTCCAATTTTTTCATTTTCAGAAAATACTTCTATTCCAAACAGGTCTTTTACATAAAACTCATCTTCATTTCTTTCAGGAAGTAAATCACGACGAATTTTGACTTTATAGCCATTCAGTTCCTTCGCGGCATTAATATTGTCAATCCCTTCAAAGTCCAAGATTGCTTTTTTATCATTTAGCCTTTTTACATTTTTTACAACAAATAATCTTTTTTTGTCGTTTTTTTCAAGAAGAACACGTTCATTCTCGATAAGTTCAATATTTTCAAAAATTGAGTTAATTTTGACACTTCCACGTAAATGGTGTGTTCCGACAATTATTCCTATATTTATTAAATTTTCCATTTTTTAGTTAAATTTCTCGCTTTCTTAAATTTTTTTCAATTTTGTAAACTTTCTGCTGTCTTCTGCAATCATTTTCAATTCATCCAGATCTATTTCATCGAAGTTGGCTGCAACTGCTGAAATTACTCCTTCCACTAATGGAGCATCTGCAATTTTTGCTTCAACTTTTCCTTCCAGCTCTTTTATTGCCTTAGCTGCATTAAATACAGAACTTCCCATATCTACGAAAACAAGTACTCCAGCTCCATTATCTGCTCGGATTATTGCTTCTTTCACATTCTCTACATTTGTTCCATAAACTTCTCTTTTTACATCTCCCCCGTTTTCCAATGCAAATTCTTCCTGTTTAAACACTTTTACAAAATTAATAATTTCCTGTGCAAGTGTGTTACTGTGGCTAACTACCACAATTCCTACTAAGTTATGATTATTTTCTTTCATTTTTTATTTATGTCCTTTCATATTATGGTTATATTTTTAGTTTTCTCCTAGCAATCTGTCTAAAATTATTGAAACAGCACTTCTGACACACAAATGATTATATCTGGTATTCCCGCGGATTGGCTCCAGAATTTTATAGGATAAATCCATAATTTCATTTGTAAGTCCCCATCCTGTTCCAAATAAAATTAAATACGGAGTATTATCTTCCACGATTTCCTTGCCTAAATCAGCATATCCAACAGTATTTGGGAAAATTTTTGCTGAAGTTGTAATAATTTTTGGTTTTTTTCCTTCAATTTTTTCAATTGTTTCTATAGCACTTTGGACAGAATCTTCAAGTTCTGTATTTTCAAAGGCTTCGTTTCTATTTTTGTTAAATTCTATCCCATTTCCTTCAGTCCAGTAGCCGATAATTCTGCCAGTCAGCTCTTTCTGGGCATCAACTGGAGTTATAATGAAATATTTTTTTATATCATAAGTTCTGCAAGTCCTAGAAATATCGTGTATATCAAAGTTTGTGACAGAAGTTGCCACAACATCGTTATTTCTGTTATAAACAGGGTAGTGGACAAGCCCCACATATATGTTATCTCTCATTTTGGTATTCCTTTCAGTTTTTTATTTATTTCGTTTCTGCCTGTAGCCACGTATCTGTTCATTTTGCTCCTTATAAGATAAGGCCATAATAAACAGCAGTACAGTTTGTATCCAGAAAATTGCAAAATCGGTAAAATTATGTACTACAATTCCAGCAATTAGAGCAATTTTTAATACATTATTTCTGTCATTTCTCAAAATATCATACAAGTAGCGTAAAAACACAGCAAATAATGCTATTGTTCCAATTAGTCCGTAACTTAAAAGCAGTTCTACAAGTGCATTATGTGAATGTGGATACACATAATTGGTAAATTTGTAGTAAAAAAAGTTTCCATGTCCATATAAGATATTGGTTTTTTTAAAAATTCTAAACGCCATATCAATAATTTCGACTCTTAGCCAGAAATATTCTATTAACGTACTTTCACGCAAGAATGGGAAAACGCCTGAAACTACTCCCAAAATATATGATAAAAGAATTAAAATACATCCAGCAAAATATCTTCTTCGTAAAAAGTAGAAAAATAATGTAAATATTCCTAAAACAACTGCAATTAACGAAGATCTTGAACCAGTAAGCAGTATTGTCAGAATATTCATTAAAAATACAGCAAAATTAATTTTTGATTTTTTTTCAAATGTAAAATATAAATTTATGATTGCAGACATCATCATAATACTTCCTAGATAATTCGGATTAAAGTATGCAAAATATCCGATTCTGTTATGTGTGAATAAAAATTCTCCCATTCCCACTAAAAGTGAAATTCCCGAAAATTTTGCCATCCATTCCAAATTATTTTTTTTAAATTCTACATCAACAATTAACGTATAATAACGTCCAACTATGATACACAAAAATATTGGGATCGCCATTAGACCTAAAATATTTTTATAAAAGGCGGAAGTTATAAGTGAAAATCCCAAAACAATTCCCACGGTAATGAGCGACTTGTCCTTAAATATTTTTTTATATTCTCCAGTTATAAATATATTTATTAATATTAGAATGCTAAATAAGACAACTAAAGCATAATGTATAAAAATTGAAGCACCTAAAAGTAAATACAATTTTTCCAGATACTTCTGATTTTTTGTTTCCAAGTTTCCTCCTTATAGTTATAATAACATAGTAAAACTAAATTTTAAATTTTTTTATAAGACTCCCTGCTCAAAGGCATAAGGAGTATATTTGCCACTTTTTGTATCAATGCTTTTAATAATTTTTTTCACTTCCGTTGCTGTTTCAAATGTGAAATCTAGCCTCAATTCATCTAAATTCAGTTCATAAACATCATCCAGCCTTGGTATCAGATTCATTGGCTTGTCTAGATAGAGTTCAATATTATCAAGTTCATTTTTTACAATTTTGTACTTGTCATAAAATTCGCCTTCCAGCTCCTTGTATTCCTTATCAAAAATTTTATGTTCGATATACATTCCTTTTAGGTAACCGTAAATCACAAGCCCTTTTTTCAGTTTATCAGATTTTATGTTTTTTAATTGCCGATAACTTAATTCTGGCGATAAAAATACTGTTTCAAGATTTTTGAAAGTAGAAAACATCTCGATTGTATGATTATTGAAAACATTTAAGTTCCAGTCCAGCGTTTGTCCTTTTACTCCAGTTTTTTCTCCCATAATTGCCTGATAAAGATTGGAAACTAGATTTGTACCTGTTTTTATCTTATCTGTTTTTGACAAATTCTTTTCCTTTGCAACGTCAAACTGTTTTCGGTAAATTTTTGTTATTCCCATTTCATGGCAGGCGTTTTCCTGCTCATCATTTGTAACAAGTGCTGAAATAACAGGTTTTTTATTATCTTTAAATTTTTCATTTTCCAGATTAATCGGTTCAAAATTATATTTTTTTCGCTCAATAGCAGTTCTTTTATAAGAGCCAAGCAATTTTTCCAAAAGTTCTGAAACGCATTCTCTTTTGAGATTTTTTAGTTCACTAAAAGGAATGAACGAAGTTCCATCATAATCAATCTGAATTTTACCAAGTTCAAAAGTCGTATCTCCAAGTTCACCAATTTTCTCTGCGATTTGCTCTTTTGTAATCAATTTTTTGGCATCTTGTTCAATAAGACTCCCTTTCTTTGTCACAGAAATTATCTCATTTTTCAAATTTTCAATTTCCAGCGTAAGTTCGATTTCCTGCCCTTTTTTTGCAAGTAATGTCGCATTAACAGTGGCATATCTTTTAGAAACTTTTATATTATGGATAATTCTGTCATTAATTTCTTTAGAATAATTTTTGTAAATATATTTTGTTCCTTTTGGTAATTTTCCGATTGAAACAATGTCAAATCTACTAGCCTTTTGAACTTTTTCTTTCTCATTGTGACTATTTTGCTTTTTATTTTTCTTTTCAGAATTTTCATTTTTTCCAGCTTCAATAATCCGAATTTTATTTACATATTCTCCGCCAATCTGCTCAAAATTCTCATCTACAAATTGAACACCATCTCCTAAAATAAGCTCATCATCAATTTTAAAGTTATTTGATTCTCCAATTCTTGCTCCAAGAAAATATCCAAAATTTGAAGAATATTTAAAGTTCATAAGTTTGTTATCCAAATAAAAATATCCTTTTGAATATCCACGGTTAAACAACTTATAACTTTCCGTCGGACGTGGAGTACCTTTTAAAATATTGTCATAGTAGCTGACAGTCTCGAAAACGTACTCACTCGATTTTTTACGTCCCTCAACTTTTATCGCATCAATTCCAATATTTTTTAACATATTGATTTCTTTTTCCTGTAATAACTGATCATTCGGGCTTAAAAAATAAGCACTTTCTCCATTTTCATCTGTAAACTTTTTACGGCAGGAATAGGCACAAAGTCCACGGTTTCCGCTTCTTCCTCCAATAAAGCTGCTTATATAGCAATTTCCAGAATAAGAAATACAAAGTGAACCTGATACAAAGATTTCCAGCTCAATATCAGTTTTTTCACGGATACTTTTTATTTCTTCGAATGAAAGTTCTCTTGCAAGACAGACACGAGTAAGTCCTAATTCTTTTAATTTATTGGCTTCTACATGATTTGCCACAGTCATCTGCGTACTTCCATGAATTTTTAAATTTGGAAAATTTTCCTTCAAAAACTTAACAAATCCCAAATCTTGTACAATGAACCCATCAATTCCGTGTTCATAAACTCTTTTAATATTGTTATACATGCTGTTAATTTCGCTATCCTTTAAAATTGTATTCAAAGTCATAAGTGTCTTAACTCCACGTGAATGAGCATAATCAATCCCATCGAATACTTCTTGCATTGCGAGATTCTCATTATTTCTTCTAGCTCCAAATCCTTTCAGACCAAAAAATACTTCATTAGCTCCAGCTTTCACAGCGGAAACTAGTTTTTCATAATTTCCAGCTGGTGCTAAAATATTCATTTTTCCTTTTTTATCAAAATTTATATCTTGTTCCAATTTAATTTTCTCTCCATTTTTCTAAAAGTTTTATCTTATATATTATAGCAAATTTGGTATTTTTTTCCAATTTATTTTTTAATAAACTTGAAAATTATAAAAAATATTTATTAATAATCATTTCTTGATAAACTTTCAATAAAAATCACTAATTTGAAAATTTTAAGAATAAAATTTAGAAACATATTTAGAAATTCAAATTATTTTTTTTATAAAACTCTTTATTTTTTGATAAAAAAATGATACTATATAGGATGTAAATTATAAAGAAAGGAGAGAATGCTAAAAATATGGAATTTTATAATTTTATTTATTTAGAGAATAAAAAGCTTGTAATTGACAAGTTTTTTCTTATTATGATTATTTTTGTAATTGCATTTGTATTATTTGCATTCTGGAAATGGTTTAAAGGAAGTATTTCTTTAAGAGATAATCAGCTTAGTATGCTTGGTTTGATGTTTATTTTCTTGTTTGGATTGTATCATTTTGAAAATTACAGAGCTAATAATAATCGGGAAAAAGTTTATAAAAATTCGGCAAGCGTTATCAAAAAATTAGCTGAAAAATTTAAAGTTGGAGAAAATGAGATTTTTATAAATACTCCCGAAATAACAGAACATACAGTTTATAAAATAAGGGATAAGTTTTATCAGATTCATTGGGTAGACAATAATATTCTGGTTGAACAAATGACAGTTCCTTATGTAGATGAAATTAAAACATTTAAAGAATAGCGAAATTTCTTGTTTTTTAAAAGGAAAGATAATAAAGAAAGTGAGATGATGTAATTTGGATTTTATAATTCCTGTGGCGATAAAACTTACAATTGGATTTATTGCTTTAGTAGTATTTATGAATTTAAACGGACGAAGCCAGCTGGCACCGACTTCAACAGAAGATCAGATAGGAAACTATGTTCTTGGGGGAATTATTGGTGGTGTAATTTACAATCCGAGCATAACAATAGTTCAGTTTTTAATAGTACTGTTAATATGGGGACTGTTAATGACAACAATAGATTTTCTAAAAAATTCAAGCAAAAATGTAAAAAAAATGATAGATGGACAAATTGTATACTTAATAAAAGGTGGAAAAATGCTAACAGAAAATTTTGCTCAGGCAACTCTTTCTATTCCTGATTTCTACACGAAATTAAGAACAAAAGGGATTTTCAAAGTATCGGAGATTGAAGATGCATTTATGGAATCAAATGGACAATTAATTGTTATACAAAAAAATGATGAAAATTATTCAAGTTTATTAATTTCGGAAGGAAAAATTCTGCAAGAAAATCTTGAACATATTGGAAAAGATGACAAATGGCTTTGGGAAGAACTTGCAAAGTATAATGTTTCTGATATTAATGATATTTTTTTAGTTGAATATGATGGCGATGATAAACTTTTTATTGTGAGAAAATAATTTTAAATAAAAGATACTCAGACAGTAGTGTGATATTGCCTGGGTATTTTTTGTATACAGAATAGAAAAAAGTAAAAAAAACAATTTACAGAATAAAGATTTTACAGTATAATATGAACAAAGGAAAATAGAGTGATATTATTGAAAATAAATGGTTAGAAAAATTTTGAAATAATATTTAGAAGAATAAATTTATATTGAGGAGGAAAATTAATGGGAAAAAAAGCATTAGTAATCGGAGCTGGAGGAGTATCAAATGTAGTGTGTCACAAATGTGCACAAAATTCGGAAGTATTTAGTTCAATTATGATAGCTAGCCGTACAAAGGCAAAATGCGATGAAATCAAGGAAAGAATTGAAAAAAGTAAATATGCTGGAAGAATTGAAATTCAAACTGCAAAGGTGGATGCAAATAATGTGCCTGAGTTAGTGGCATTGATTAATGAATATAAGCCTGATATTGTGATAAATGTGGCTTTGCCATATCAAGATTTGACAATTATGGATGCTTGTCTTGAAACTAAGACTGATTATTTGGATACAGCAAATTATGAGCCATTGGACACAGCCAAATTTGAGTATAAATGGCAATGGGCTTATAGAGAAAAATTTGAAAAGGCAGGGATTACCGCTATTTTAGGAAGTGGATTTGATCCAGGTGTTACTGGAGTGTTTTCAGCGTATGCACAAAAGCATTATTTTGATGAAATAAATTACATTGACATTCTTGATGCAAATGCAGGAAATCATGGTTACCCGTTTGCAACAAACTTTAATCCAGAAATTAATATTAGAGAAGTTACAGCTAATGGAAGTTACTGGGAAGATGGAAAATGGGTAGAAACAGAACCGATGGAAATTAAAAGAGTGTACAATTTTCCACAAATCGGTGAAAAAGATATGTACTTACTGCACCACGAAGAATTAGAGTCGCTTGCAGTTAATATTAAAGGTATTAAAAGAATTAGATTCTTTATGACTTTTGGACAAAGTTACCTGACTCATCTAAAAGTGCTTGAAAATGTTGGGATGACTTCAATTGAGCCAATAGAATTTGAAGGAAAGCAAATTGTTCCATTGCAATTTTTAACAGCAGTATTGCCTGATCCAGCTTCACTTGGGCCTAGAACAAAAGGTAAGACAAACATCGGGAACATTTTCAGAGGTAAAAAAGATGGTGTAGAAAAAACTTATTACGTATACAATGTTTGCGATCATGAGGAATGTTACAAAGAAGTTAGTTCACAAGCTATTTCTTACACAACAGGAGTGCCTGCAATGATAGGAGCTGCAATGGTACTTACTGGTGAATGGAAAAAGCCAGGAGTGTTTAATGTAGAAGAAATGAATCCAGATCCATTTATGGAAGCATTAAATAAATTTGGACTACCTTGGGTTGAAGATTTTAAACCGACATTGGTTGATTAAAAAAAATATTACAGTAAAATAAATTTTTGAAAATCAGACTGCTGAAAGATGTTAGATTTTACATTTTTTAGCAATTTGATTTTTTTTTATAAAAATTTTTAAAAAATTTGTGAAGATAGTATTTTAAAATTTAAAAAAATAGGGTATAATTAAGTATGAAAAAAATATAAAATTTTATAGGAGGAGAAAATGAAAAAAATTGTTACAATTTTTAGTGTAATTTTTGCATTAATGTTAGTCGTAGCTTGTGGAAATAAGCCAGCTACAGGAGAGCAGGTAAAAGATGGTAAAACATCTGCAGATGCGACAAATTCTAAAAAAGCGGTTGCAGTAGTGTATTCTACTGGAGGTAAAGGTGACAAATCATTTAATGATGCAACTTTCAGAGGATTAGAGAAAGCACAAAAAGAATTAGGAATCACTTTTAAAGAATATGAGCCAAAAGACCCGTCAACAGAAGCAAAAAATGCTTTAACACAATTTGCAGAATCTGGAGAATTTGACTTGATTATAGCAGTTGGATACAGCATGAAAGATTCATTAGTTGCAGTAGCTCAGGCTTTCCCTGATCAAAAATTTGCAATAATTGATGAAACTGTAAATGGACTACCAAATGTTGCTTCTATTTTGTTTAAAGAACAAGAAGGATCATTCTTGGTAGGAGCATTGGCTGGAATGATGGACAAAACAGGAAGTATTGGATTTGTGGGTGCGAACGAATCTGAATTAATTAAGAGATTCTATGCAGGGTATACACAAGGTGCAAAATATGTAAAACCAGATATCAAAGTTTTACCTGTATATATTGGTGGAACTAACTCATTTAACGATCAAGCATCAGCAAAAGCTAAAACTGAAACATTAATTCAACAAGGTGCAGATGTTATTTATCATGCTGCTGGAGCAAGTGGACTAGGAGTATTCCAAGCAGTTAAAGAAAAAAATGTTTATGGAATTGGTGTGGATTCTAACCAAGATAATTTGTATCCAGGAATAATTTTGACATCTATGATGAAATATGTTGATAACGCAGTATTTGATGTTGTAAAATCTACTATAGATGGAAAATTTGAAGCAAAATTACAAGTTTTTGGAATCAAGGAAAATGGAGTAGGAACAACTAACTTTGAATTTACAAAAGATAAAATTGGAGAAGAAAACATCAAACGTCTTGAACAAATTAAACAAGACATTAAAGATGGTAAAATTCAAGTAAAACCTGCATTATAATTATTTTTCAAAAAATAAAACATAAAAATTAAAGTGTAAAAATTTACTAAAATAAGTTATTTGAATACTCAGTACAATAATAAATGGTTGTTTGAGAGTGGAAATTGATTGATTGCCATTCTTTTGCAACCTTTTTATCTTTTCTTTATTCTTTACCTTAAAATTTTTATTAAACTATTAATCTGAAATTGGAATAAAAAGATTTTAATTTTTAAAATGGAATTTAATAATATCAAAATATTTAGGAGATGATTTTATGAGAGCAGTTGATATAATTGAGAAAAAACGTGATAATCTTAAACTGTCTGACACAGAGATAGAGTTTTTATTAAATGAATATTTGGCTGGAAATGTACCTGATTATCAGATGTCAGCATTTCTTATGGGAGTTTACTTTAATGATATGACACAGGAAGAACTGTTGAAATTTACAATGGTAATGAGAGACTCTGGAGATGTGATAAAATTTGATGAGATAGATAGATTTCTTGTGGATAAGCATAGTACAGGAGGTGTGGGAGATAAAGTTACAGTAATACTTTCTCCTATTTTATCAGCACTTGGAATGGGAAATGTGAAACTATCTGGAAAAGGACTTGGACATACTGGAGGAACAATTGACAAGTTTGAATCAATTCAAGGATTTAAGTTTTCAGCAACAAAAGAAGAGCTTGTAAAAATTGCCAATAAAACGGGAGTTGGGCTGATGGGCTATAGTGACAAAATTGTTCCTCTTGATAAAAAATTATATTCTTTGCGTGATGTAACTGCAACTGTACCAAGTATTCCATTAATTGCAAGCAGTATTATGAGTAAAAAATTAGCAATTTATTCAGATGTCATAATTCTTGATGTAAAAGTTGGGGATGGAGCTTTTATGAAAGATTTGGAACAAGCTAAAAAATTGGCTCAAAGAATGATTGAAATTGGAAAAGGTGCTGGAAGAAAAGTTAAAGTTGTGCTTAGTAATATGGATGAACCGCTTGGACACGCAGTTGGGAATGCAAATGAAATTATTGAGGCTATTGAGTTTCTAAAAGGAAATTGTGCAGCTGACGTAAAAGAAGTTGTTTATACTATCGTAGGACTTGCCTTGAAAGAAAAGGGTGAAGTAACAGAGCTTAGTGAAGCAAAAGAAAAAATTGACGAAGTAATAAAAAATGGAAGCGCATTGCAAATATTAGCAGAATTTATTGGGGAAAGTGGCGGAAATAAAGAGCTTATAAATGACTATAACTTACTTCCGAAAGCTAACTCTGTAATGGAAATTTTTTCTGAAAATGAAGGATATGTAAAAAAAATAAAGACAGAAGAAATTGGAAAAGCCGCAATGATTATAGGTGCTGGACGTGCGAAAAAAGAAGATGAAGTTGATCATGCAGTTGGAATTAATATTTTTAGAAAAGTTGGAGAAAAAGTATCAAAAAATGAAAAAATCGCCGAAATATATTACAATGATGACAAAAATGTGCAAGATTCTAAAAATATGATTTTGGATGCATATGTAATAACACCAGAAAAAGTTGAAGAACCGAAGGCAATTTTAGAAATAATAGAATAATTTTAAAGTTTTATAAATGCGTTTGATGGAATTTTTAGGATTAAATTTTTAATTTTTTATTTTGTCAAAGGCATTTTTTTTATAATAGACAAAAAGCACAATAATATGATATAATAAATAAGTTTTTAATAAACTAAAATATTGAAATTTTAGGAGTGAGAAAAATAGTTATAGATAAAAGAAAAAGAGTAATGCTCGTTATGACTTGTATTCTCTTTATGATGACTTATTCGAGTCTTTTGGGGACAGCTAGTTTTAGTCATAAATTAAGTGTTTTTGTAGATGAGAATGATTTGACCCATGAGGATATTCGAGATTTGATTGTGAAAATTAATCAACTTGAAACTATAAACAATAGGCGATTGACAAAGGAACTAAAGAAAATTGGAAAACGTAAGGAGAAAGAAAAGGAAAAACATAAAGATAGCCTTTTTTTGTCATTTGAAAAAAAACAAAATATCATTTTTTATAAAACTTATGATAAAATTCCTAAAAGTATTGGAAATATTAGTGCTTTTTTAATGAAAAAAGATGAAAATAATTTACGGACACGAGAATAAAAATCAAATATTTTAAAGCCTGTAATTTTAAAAATTTAATATATGAAAGGAAAATTAGAAAAAATGTTAAAAAAAATAGGAGAAAAAATATTTGGTACATCAGATGAAAGAGAAATCAAAAAAATGCAAAAATTGGTAGACAAAATTAACGAGATTGAACCACTTTTTGAAAAACTGACAGATGAGCAATTAAGCCATAAAACAGTTGAATTTAAAGAAAGATTAGAAAAAGAAACACTTGACGATATATTAGTGGAGGCATTTGCAACAGTTAGGGAAGCTTCTAAAAGACTTATGGGTATGCGTCACTATGATGTTCAGCTCATTGGTGGAATGATACTTCATAAAGGTTGCATCGCAGAAATGAAGACGGGGGAAGGAAAAACTCTGATGGCAACACTGCCAATTTATTTGAACGCATTGCCAGGTAAAGGAGTACACGTTGTAACGGTTAATGATTATCTTGCAAAACGTGATAGAGATATTATGGCCGGACTTTTTGAGTTTTTGGGACTGACTTCAGGAGTTGTTGTTGGGAATATTACACCAGAACAAAGAAAAGCTGCTTACAACTGTGATATTACTTATGGAACAAATAATGAATTTGGATTTGATTATTTGAGAGATAATATGGTGGCAGAACTTGATGAGAAAGTGCAACGTGGGCATAACTATGTTATTGTCGATGAGGTAGATTCAATCCTAATTGATGAAGCAAGAACGCCACTTATTATTTCGGGAGCAGCAGAAGAAACTACAGAATGGTACAATACTTTTGCAGAAGTTGCAAAAAAATTAAAAAGAAGCTACAAAACTGAAGAAATTAAAGATAAGAAAAATACTGTAATTCCTGATGAAGATTGGGAAGATTATGAAGTTGATGAAAAATCACACACAGTTACAATTACTGATAAGGGAATTAAAAATGTTGAAAGAATGTTAAAAATTGATAATTTATATTCGCCAGAATACGTAGAACTTACTCACTTTTTAACACAGGCATTGAAAGCAAAAGAATTGTTTAAACTAGACAGAGATTATATTATAAACGATGACAATGAAGTTATTATAGTAGATGAGTTCACTGGACGTTTGATGGAAGGAAGACGTTATTCAGATGGACTGCATCAAGCAATCGAAGCAAAGGAAAAATTGGAAGTTGCTGGAGAAAACCAAACTCTTGCGACAATTACGTTACAAAACTATTTCAGAATGTATGAAAAATTATCAGGAATGACAGGGACTGCAAAAACAGAAGAAGACGAATTTAAACAAATCTACAGCTTAAAAGTTATTGTAGTGCCTACAAATAAACCTGTTGCTAGAGTAGATTTAGCCGATGTTATTTATATGAATAAGAACGCAAAATATAAAGCAATTGCAAGAAAAATAGAAGAACTTTATCAGAAAGGACAGCCAGTTCTTGTTGGTACAGCTTCTATTCAGCATTCAGAAGAAGTATCTGCATTATTAAAAAAAGCTAAAATTCCACACGAAATATTGAATGCTAAGCATCATGAAAGAGAAGCGGAAATTATAGCACAAGCAGGACGTTTTAAAACAGTAACAATTGCAACAAATATGGCAGGACGTGGAACGGATATTAAACTTGGGGGAGATGCAGAGTCGTTTGCTACAAAAGTTGCGGTAAAAGGAACACCTGAGTATGAAGATGTTTACAGAGCATATGTAAAAGAATGTGAAGAAGACAAGAAAAAAGTGCTTGAAGCTGGTGGATTATTTATTTTAGGAACAGAAAGACATGAAAGTAGACGTATTGATAATCAGTTAAGAGGACGGGCAGGGCGTCAAGGGGATCCTGGAACATCAGAATTTTATTTGTCGCTTGATGATGATTTGATGAGATTATTTGGTGGAGATAGATTAAAAAGCATGATGAAAATGTTAAAAATTGACGAAGATGAAGAAATTCGTCACAAACAAATAAGTAAATCTGTTGAAAATGCTCAAAAACGTATTGAAAGCCGAAACTTCTCATCAAGAAAGAGCCTTATCGAATATGATGATGTAAATAATACTCAAAGGGAAGTTGTTTATGAGCAAAGGGATGCTATCTTGAAAAATGAAAACTTGAAAGAGTTAATTACAAATATGATTTCAGATACTGTAGATGATATTGTGCATTCTGCGTATGTTGGTGAAGATAATGGGGAGAAAGACTTCAATTTATTATCAGATAAACTTCACGAAATATTTGAATATGAAGTTTCAGCAGATTTAGCAAATGCAAGTGCAGATGAGATTTCAAATAGTGTTTACAATGATTTGGTAAGAATTTATGATGAAAAAGAAGAAGCAATTGGAGAAGAAATTTTTAGAAGAATTGAAAGATACATTATGCTGGAAGTGCTAGATTCTAAATGGCGACAACATTTGAAAGATTTAACAGAACTGCGTGAAGGAATAAGACTACGTTCTTATGGACAAAGAAATCCTATTCATGATTATAAAATTGTGGCTTATGAGATTTATAATGAAATGATTGACGCTATAAAACGTGAAACAAGTTCATTTATCTTAAAATTAAGAGTTCGTAGTGAAGAAGATACAAACAACTTGACTCACGAAGAAGTTTCAAATGTAAGATACGAGCATGAGGAAAATGAGATGATAGGTGATGATATTTCAGATAGAGCACCAAATGAATCACACCGTCCCCTTTCAAGAAGAGAAAGAAGGGAACGTGAAAGAAGAAATGTATAATTTTGAAAAATTAAAAAACTTACTAATTTTAAATAAAAAATATTCATATTTTTATAAGTTTTGGTAAAAATTGTTTTTCTTAGATTAATTTATTTTATAAGGGTATGATATTTCATGCCCTTTCTTTCGTTTTTTAATAAGTTTATTAATTTATAGTTGTAAATAAAAAATAAGGAGTTGGTAAATATGGCATTTTTATTAGGAAATTTTATTCCGATATCGAGTGTTTTGCTAATTATTTTTGTACTTTCGCTTGTCGGATTTATTCGTGTTCCGATGGATAGGGCAGCATTTATAAGTGGATTTAAAAGAAGAGTTGTGACTGGGAAATTGGCTTTTTATTTGAGATATTTTGAAAGAGTGGATTATTTAGATCTATCGTTATTTTCTGTAGATGTTAACACTTCGGTTTTTGTTCCAACAAATGATTTTATCAATATAAAGGCTGATGCAATTGTAAAACTACAAATTTCACAAGAGCCAGAAATTTTAAATATTGCTTCTAAAAACTTTTTAAATAAAAAAAGTGAATATATTGGTGAATCTGTAAAGGAAGTGCTGGAAGGAAATTTACGTGAAATTATAGGACAAATGAACTTGAAGGATATGGTTCAAAATAGAAAAGAATTTAATGTGAAAGTTCAAGAAAATGTATCCCCAGACTTACGGGAAATGGGTCTTGTCGTAGTTTCATTTGCTGTACAGTCGTTTATGGATGAAAAAGGGGTAATTGATAATTTAGGAATTGAAAATATTTCAAAAATTTCAAAAGACGCAAGTATCGCCAAAGCACAGGCTGAAAAGGAAATTGCTATTGCAAAAGCTAATGCAGATAAAGAAGCAAAGGACATTGAATTAAAAGTAGCAGAAGAAATTGCTGAAAAAACAAATAAACTAGAAATAAAAAAAGCAGATTTAAAAATTGAGTCAGATACGAAAAAAGCCTCTGCAGATATGACTTATCAACTAGAAACTGAAAGAAAAAGAAAAGAACTGGAAGAAGTTCAGGGGGAAAGTAACTTTACTCGTGAAACACAGGCAATAAAAACAAATCAGGCAAAATTAGAAGCTGAAATCAAAGTAGATAATCAAATAAAATCAGATGCAGAACTTTATAGAAAGACGAAACAGGCTGAAAGTAAACTGATTGAAGAACAAAGAGAAGCCGAAGCAATCCTTTACCAAAAGACGAAAGAAGCTGAAGCCTTGAAAATAATGGCACAACAGGAGGGAGAAGCTATGAAAATCAAAGCACAAGCTGATTCTGAAAGTATAAAATTAAAGGCTCAAGCAGAAGCAGAAAGTATTAAATTAAAAGCATTGGCAGAAGCTCAAAGTAAACGTGAAATAGGACTTGCCGAAGCTGAAGCAATAAAAGCAAAAGCTCTTGCTGAAGCCGAAGGAATAGATAAAAAAGCTGATGCAATGAAAAAATATGGAAATGCCGCAATTATGGAAATGTACTTTAAAGCATTGCCAGAAATTTCAAAAAATGTTGCTGCTCCACTTAATAATATTGATAAAATAACTATGTATGGTGATGGAAATACTTCTAAATTAGTTGGAGATATTACAAAATCAATTGCTCAAATTAATGATGGTATTACAGATTCAACAGGAATTGATTTAAAATCTGTATTGGCTGGAATGCTGGGAGGGAAAATAATTTCTGATAAAGAAAAACTAGATTCTGAAACTAAGGATAATATTAATTCTGAAAAAAATAAGAAATAATAAATGATTTGTCTACAAAAATAATAGGGACTATTTTTCTAAAAAGTTAATTTTTTAGGACTTAGTCTTTTTTTTTATTAAAATTTATTTCTAAAAGATTTTTTAAGATATTGAGAATTGAAAAGTTTTAATGAATTTTAAACTATTTATATGGTAATACTTTTAAAGCTCTATATTGTTTTGAAATGTGAATAACAAAGAATTCAAATGCATTTTTTGGTCTCTACAAAAAAAATTAATGAAATTTAATAATGAATATGGTATAATTAAAACAATTAATTTTATAGATACTTGATTTTTAAATAAAAAGTAAGAGTTTTAAGAGAAATGTTATTTTAAAAAGAATGAAAAATGAATAAAAAAGGGAGAAGTTTAATTTTTTTACTCAGAAAAATATTAAAGTTTAGATAGAATAGTTACAATTTTTAATTATTGCTAATTTTTTATATCAAAATTAAGAATGAAATAAAGATAATATCTAAATTTAGGAGAAGGGATGAAAATTATGAAAAAAGAGGAGATGGAAGAAAAGGGAAATATTAATTGCAAAGTTGAACACAGTGATAATAATAGAATTGATGAAATATTAGAAAATATTAAAAATATTAATACTAAGCTAGATGGCATGAATGAATTATTTTTGAAAAAAATTCAGAGTACGAGTTTTGAAAAAGAAATTGCGGATAAACTTCACAAAGAAATTCAAGAATATAGGAATGATTTACATTTTCAGCTTATAAAGCCTCTTATATTTGATTTGATAAACATGAAGGAAAGTATGAAAAGAGGTTTGGGAAATTTTAAGGAAAAAACAGATGAGGAAAAGTTAAAATTACTTCAAAGTTATATTGAAGAAATCAAAATGATTCTTGATAACAATGATATAGAAATTTATGATACAAAGAATGAGGAAAATTTAGATTTTGATGGGAAAAAGCAAAAAATAATAAAAAAAATTGATACTTCAGATAAAGAACTACATGGTAAAATTTATAATATTTTGAGCAGTGGCTATATGTACAAAGGAAAAGTGATTTTGCCTGAAAAAGTAGAAGTTTATATTCATAAAAAAGACGAAGAAAATGATAAAATGAAGGGAGAATAAAAATGTCAAAATATGTGTTTGGAATTGATTTGGGAACAACGTATTCATGTATAGCACGGGTAGATGATACGGCAAGAGCGGAAGTGATAAAAAATAATGATGGAGACAATATAACACCTTCTGTGGTTGCGTTTGAAGGAGATAATGTTATTGTTGGAGCTGATGCAAAAGCTGAAGCAGTATTAAATCCCGAAACAACAGTTATGCTCGTAAAAACGTTGATGGGAAAAACTGATTTTGCAATTAACTATAATGGGGAAGATAAGACGCCTGAGGAAATTTCAGCATTTATCTTGAGGAAATTAACGCAAGATGCGTCAGAGCAGCTTGGAGTGGAAGTTAAAGACGTCGTAATAACTTGTCCAGCCTATTTTGGTACAGCAGAACGTACAGCTACAAAAAATGCTGGTAAGATTGCTGGGCTGAATGTGTTGGAAATCATAAGTGAGCCAACAGCAGCAGCACTATATTATGGATGTGCAAAGGAACAGGATGAAAAGACAATTTTAATTTATGATCTCGGTGGTGGAACATTTGATGTAACAATTATGAGGATAAGTGCTGATAAAATTCAAGTTATTTGTTCAGATGGAGACCACGATTTAGGTGGGAAAAACTGGGATGAGGTATTAATTGGATATTTAGCTAATCAGTTTGTCGAAAAAATAGGTTATGATATTGAATTTGACGAATATGCAAAACAAGATTTACGATTGAAAGCAGAAAAAATAAAAAAACAATTAACTTCGAGAAGTCAAGCTGGAGATATGTTGGAAGTTATGGGAAATAGAGAAAAAGTGACAATAACTAGAGATGAATTTGATGAAATAACATCTACTTTATTAAATGAAACATTGAAGAAAACTAAAGAAGCTATTGAAGTTGCAAAAAATAAAGGATATGATGTAATTAATGAGATTCTGTTGGTTGGTGGTTCTACGAGAATGCCGCAAGTTAAGAAAGCACTTGCCAAAAATTTCAGTGAAATTGAAATTAAGATTCTTGAACCAGATGAAGCTGTAGCAAAAGGGGCAGCAATTCATGCTGTAAATGTTTATGTAAACAATCAAAAAAGTCTTACAGCGAAGGACTTTGAATCAAATGAAGAAGTGAAAGTTACAGTTAATGGCGATGAAAAAGAGCTGAAAGCACAAGATTATAAGGAAAATTTAACATTTTCTCCTGAAATGATGAGTATTGGTGGAAATACGAGAGAAATTGTTATAGCAACAACAAAAAGTTTTGCTGTAAAAGTAGAAAATAAAGAAGGAATTAAAAGTTGTTTTAATATGATAATAAAAAACGAAGCAATGCCTAGTGGATTTTTGGAAGTATCAGGTAATTTTAGTACACTTTATGATAATCAAGCTACAGTTGACATTGAAATATATGAAAATGATTACATGGATAAATATTTTGAAGTGGATGAGGATTTGAAAATAGGAGATGCAGTGTTAGAATTACCTAAAAATACACCTGCTGGCTCGCCAGTTGAAATTACTCTTAAATTAAATAAAGAAGGGATTTTAGAAGTAAAAGGATTAGATAAAACTGGAAATAAGCAAGTTAATGTAAAATTTGAAACAAAAGGTGTAATGACAAAGGAAGAGTTAGAAAGATTGACACAAAAATCACAGGGAATAGCGGTATTATAGTAAATTCTTAATAATGATTAACATATTTGAGTTTAAAATTGAACTGATAAATACTAAATAATTTAGTAGTATGAAATAACAAAATTATAGTTTTATAATTGCAAATTTAAAATAATTTTCTATGGAAGGAGGAAGAAGTTTAAAAAATGGCAGAAGAGAACAAAAAAATAGCCAAAATACGCAATAATTGGTATGAAATACTTGAATTAGAATATTATCCAGTTCCTGAAGAAAATGAAAAAAAGATAGAAGCTAGAATTGAAGAGAAAAAGCGGCATTGGTTGGCAAAAGAAAGTGATCCATTTGATGGAAAAAAATATAAAAAATATAATAATTTGGCCAAAAGTGGCATTATACAGAAAGAAATGCTAGATGAGACTAAAAGAAAAGAACTTATCAAAGACGCTCAACAAAAACTGTTTGAACCAATAGATGACTTTTTAAAATATCTTGGTGGAGTTACAGTTACTGAAAAAATAGTAACAGAGATTGCTAATAAAACTCGACGGAAGGAAAATCTTGTACGAGAACGGATAGAAAAAAGTGGACTAAAAATAGAACAAAAAGAGTACGATGAGAAAGTATACCAAAAATTTTTGAAATATGTTCATATAAAATTTGATGAGTTTTATGAATTTTCAGCATTTGAGAAGTATCTAGAAATATTAAGCAAGGATAATTTATATGATTTTCTGGTTTCAGAAGGGCTGAATATGAAAAATTTAATACAACAGCAAATTGATGACAATCGAAAAAAATTGATTAAGTTTGACAATGAAACTTCTGCCAAAAAAAAGCTATATAGTGCTTGTGAATTAATGTTAAATGATAAAAATAAAATAAAAAAATATGATGATTATTTGCAGCATTTAAAGTATTTGAAAGTATACAAGGAATTAGAGAAAATAGAGCAGGTTCATAATTTAACAAAAAATAAAATTCCTGCTAACGAATGTATTCATAAAATTGATAAAATATTAAAAAATAGGAATGAAGCACAAAACATTGTAATTGGATTTTGTAAAGAAAATAAAATACCATATATAACTTCAAATATTTCAAATAAAACAAATGAAAATATTGAAAGTAATAAATCTAAACGAGAAATAAGACAAAGCAGATATGCCGAAAAATCAGAAAATTTGTGTATTGAAGCTCTAAGAGCTATAAAAAAATCTAAGTTTGCAGAAGCACAAAAATATTTGAATGATGCGAAATTATACTGGGCTGAAAATTCATCAATCACTGTATTGCAAGAAAAATTAGATGAAGTTAAACGAGAAAAACTACAGGCGAATAAAAGTAGTAATACTGTAAATCAAATAAATAAAAGTATCAGAATTAGTCATAAAAAAGAGGTTAAAACATATACACGTAATAATAATAAAAATGGTATAAATATTATTTTTTCAATAATATTAATAGTATTTTGTTTAACAATTTATTGGATAACAACATCATTGGGATCTTCTGAAATACAAGGAAATCAAGAGGATACAGAATTAGACAATGAAAATATAATTTCAACTGTGGGAGAAGAAAAAATAATACCTTTAGAGCCAAATGCTATTTTTTCTGTTACAACAAATAATCTTTATTACAGCGGAAAAACAGATACATATTTAGAACAAACAGCAATGGTAGGAAATAGTAACATAGGAAACTATACTTCATTAGTTATAGAAAAATTTTCTAAAAACAGATACGATATGTTGCTCGAAAATGGAGTAAAAAACAGAGTGTTTAAATTTAAATGTGGAGTAAAGTTAAAAGCTAAAGGAACAACATTATTTGTTGAGAATGCTGAAGATGTTGTAAGCTTTAAAAATAAAGACATTGCGGAAGAAAATGCACACATTAAAGAAAACAAAGGATGTTTTACTGATTTTACAAAAGTCAAAGAGAATAATTAAAATAAAAGTTTTTTTTAATATATACAAATCAAAACATGTTATCTTATAGTATTCCATATTTTTTTATGGTATAATATTTACAGAAGCAGGAAATGAAAAAGGAAGTGAAAAAATGAAATTAGGGGATAATGTAGATATAATAGCACCATTAAATGTAAAAACAGCCGATTCAAAGACTGGCTATCTTTTATTAAATCCAACCCTTGTAAATAATGGAAAGATAGAAAGTTTTGAAAATGCAGAAGTTCCAGAAAGATATAGAGATGGAAAAAATAAAATAAATGAAAAATATTTTGTAAGAAAAAATGATGTACTATTTCAAGCTAAGGGAAGTAAAATAGAAGTTGTGTATGTGGATAAAGATTATGAAAATGTATTACCAGCTACACTTTATTTTATTTTGAGAGCAAATGAAAAGGTAAATCCTAAATACCTGCAATGGCTTTTGAAAACAGAGTTATTATTGCTTTATTTTGAAAAAAAATACAAGACAATGAGTGCTGTAAGGGCAGTAAACAAAACTGATATTGTAGAGCTTGATATAGACTTGCCTGAAAGAGAAGTACAGGATAGAATGGTGGAAATAATAAATAATTTTGAAACAGAAGAAGAAAGCACAATGGAATATTTACAGCTTAAGAAAAAGTATATAGAAGAAAAAATTCTGGCGGAAAATAAGGTGATAATAAATGAAGAATAAATTTTTTGAACTTATAATGGAAGAATTGGAAAATAATAAAAATTATCAAAAATCATCAATCCTTAAAATGTCGCTTCTCTTATATATTGCTTCTGTGAGTAAAGTTGTGGGGGAAGAACTAGAAAATTTACGAGATGATAATTATTTATTTTTAGAATATTTAAACAATCTTGGATTTGAATATAATTTTCAAAGTAGTTATTTGGAAAATATAGAAAAACTATCAAATAAGATAGATATGTTTGCAGAAACATATGATTTTGTAATTAATTATCCTGATACAGCCGAATTTATCGAAAGCTTAAAACAATCAGAAATGGATTTAAAATTAGATATTTTAAGAGGTAGATATGCAAAAATAGTCAAAAATTATGCAGATGGTGTAATTAATATGTCTATTATGCATGATAAAAGTATTAATGAGTTATCTGCAGAGTTTTTAAATATTCAAAAGAATGAAATTTTATATAATAATGATTTTTTTGAAAATAACAATTTTTATGGAGAGAAAATAAATAAAAATGATAAAAATACAATCATTGAAATTTTAAATGCTATGGCAAATCTCGAAAATTCAGAAAACACAGTAAAAATTTTGACAAAAAAAGAAAATAATGAAAAAACAGTATATGATTTTTTTATAAAAAATAAAAAAGGAATGATTGAAAAAGACGCTTTTTATCTAATGGATAGTAACAAAATAGAAGAAATTATAAAAATGGATAAGATAAAATGTGTTATTTCAATGCCTTTTAATAATATATTGAAAAATCAAGTAATAATTTTTAACGATGATAAAACTAATAGAAATAATATATTATTTATTCAGGCACAAAATTTCTTTGAAAAAGGCAGTGACAAAATAAAACCTGAAAATTACAAGGAATTAGTAGAAGTTTTTAGAAACAAAAAAGAAATAAATGGTATTTCGAGACTAATTTCAAATGAAGCTGTATTAAAAAAAGGCTGTAATTTGGATATATTAGGTTATGTCTTTAAAACAAAAGAATATGTTGATTTGGATGAATTAAAAGCCGAAAAAGATAACATATTTAACTTAATGATTCAAAATAGAGAAAGCTGTGACAATCTTATAAAAAAATATTTGGAAGAAAAATAAATTTTATAAATAAAAAAATGTATAAGGAGTACAAAAATGAAATTATTAACAATTAATGTTCATGCGTGGCTGGAAGAAAATCAAATGGAGAAAATTGATATTTTAGCACGAGATATTGCAGAAAAGCAGTATGATGTAATAGCGATGCAGGAAGTAAATCAACTTATGAACAATCCTATAATTTTTGATGATATAAGACAGGAAAACTATGGATGGGTACTTTTGGAAAAATTACAGGAATATACAGACACAGATTATTATTATCACTGGAGTAACTCACATATTGGATTTAGTAAGTATAATGAAGGTGTGGCAATAATAACAAGACATAAAATCAAGGCTGAAGATGAGTTTTACTGTACTTTTGCACAATCAGTAAGAACAATATCGGCAAGAAGAATTGTTAGTATCACTATTGATTATAAAGGACAGGATATTGAATTTTACAGTTGTCATATGAATTTACCAAATTGTGAAACTGAAGATATGGGAGAAAATTTGAGAAATATTTTGAAAAGATCTAAAACAGATAATTTAAAAATATTAATGGGAGACTTTAATACAGATGCCAATGGAAATCCTGAAGATTATCAAAATATTTTAAACCAAGGATTATATGATACATATGTTTTAGCTGAAAAAAAAGACCATGGGGTAACTGTTGATAAAGGAATTCATGGATGGGATCATGATAAATCTCAAAAGAGAATAGACTATATATTTAGTAATAAGGAAATAAAAGTAAAAGAAAGTAAAGTTATTTTTAATAATGAAAATAAAGGAATAATATCAGATCATTTTGGAATAGAATTGGAATTAGAAACTTAAATTTTGATTAATAAACGATAATTTTAAAATGAAATCATAATATTAAACTAACAAAAAACCTAGTAATAATCGGAGGTTTTTAATAACATAACGAATTTTTAAAAAAATTGATAGAAAAAAGATATACGTAAATGTATTGACATTTTAAAAAAGTGTGGTATATTTAATATAAGGAAAAAATAAATCAAATATATAAAAATTTTTAGGAGGTAGTAAAAATGATGAAAAAAATCCAACGTTTTGGTGGAGCAATGATGGCGCCAGTTCTATTATTTGCATTTACGGGGATAGTAGTAGGACTAGCATCAGTATTCACTAATACGCAAGTTGTAGGGAAAATTGCTGAAGAAGGGTCAATGTGGTATAATTTCTGGTATGTAGTTGCAGAAGGTGGTTGGACAGTATTTAGACAAATGCCATTATTATTTGCAATAGGATTACCAATAAGTTTGGCAACAAAGACAAATGCAAGAGCATGTTTAGAAACATTTGCATTATATATGACATTTAACTATTTTGTATCAGCGATATTAAAAGTATTCTACGGAATAGATGCAGCTAAACAAATAGCAGACGGTGTAACAGGTTATTCTGCAATAGCTGGGGTTCCAACAATAGATACAAGTTTATTCGGTGGTATTCTAATCGCGGCACTAGTAGTATATTTACATAATAAATACTTTGATAAAAAGTTACCTGATTTCTTAGGAGTATTCCAAGGTTCAGTATTTGTATACATAGTAGGGTTTGTAGTTATGATTCCTTGTGCATTCTTAACAGTATTAATCTGGCCTAAAGTTCAAATGGGAATTGGTGCAATGCAAGGATTTATGAAAGCTTCAGGAGTATTGGGAGTATGGGTTTATACATTCTTAGAAAGAATATTAATACCTACAGGATTACACCACTTTGTTTATACACCATTTGTATTTGGTCCGGCAGTAGTTCCTAACGGAATTCAAGTTTTCTGGGTTGAACACATAAAAGAATTTGCTCAAAGTACAGAAGCATTAAAAACTTTATTCCCAGGTGGTGGATTTGCATTACATGGAAACTCAAAAATATTTGGTGCAGCAGGAATAGCACTTGCTATGTATGCTACTGCAAAACCTGAGAAAAAGAAAACGGTAGCGGCATTATTAATACCAATAGTATTTACAGCAGTAGTTTCAGGTATAACTGAGCCATTAGAATTTACATTCTTATTTATAGCGCCATTATTATTTGCGGTTCACGCTTTCTTAGCAGCAACAATGGCAGCAACAATGTATGCTTTTGGAGTAGTTGGAAATATGGGAGGAGGATTACTTGACTTCTTATTCCTAAACTGGATACCTATGTTTAAAAATCACTCTGGAACAGTAATTACTCAAATAATAATAGGATTAATATTTACAGCAATATACTTCTTTGTATTTAAATTCTTAATTCAAAAAATGAATCTTAAAACTCCAGGTAGAGAAGATGAAGATGAAGAAATGAAACTTTATACTAAAGCTGATTATAAAGCTAAACATGGTGAAGGTGGAGCTGCTTCTGGTTCTTCAGATGATCAGTATATGGATCAAGCAATAATCATTCTTGAAGCATTAGGTGGAAAAGATAATATTGAAGAATTGAATAACTGTGCAACAAGATTAAGAGTAAGTGTAAAAGATGAATCAAAATTAGCAAAAGACGCTGCATTTAAAGCTGGTGGAGCACATGGAGTAGTTAGAAAAGGTAAAGCAATTCAAGTAATTATTGGTCTAACAGTACCGCAAGTAAGAGAAAGAATTGAAAATTTAATTAAATAAAACATAAAAATTAAGAAAGAATTTTCAAAAGTTATAGAGAACTTAAGAAAGTTCTTTCTTTTTATATTACTATTTGATAAACATAAACAATGTAAGTAGAATTTTAAAAAAGTACTTATTATTTATACTAAAAAAACCCCATTTAAATAGCGAATTTGTTAAAAAATTTTTTAATAAAGGAAATTGAAACTTTATATTCCCAAAGAATTAAAATATAATTTTCGCTGTTTAAACAGGGTACAGTACTAGTAAAAAAATATCCTTAAAAACTTTTTTATTTCATGACTCTTAATACAAGTTTTTCTTTCGCATCTTTCAAAATCTCATTAATCTCATTTTTTGAAATATTATTTGCCAAGATGATATAGTAATTTTCAATTTGATTTATTAGTTCAAAAGGCGAATTTTCTATATCAAAATCATCTGAAACTCTTATATAGTAAGAATCTTTTACTGTATTAGAATCAACAATCTCAAATACTTTTGTAGAATTAAAGAAATAATCTGATTCAATGTGATTTCTTGTTACAATTTTTACGATATCTGCCACCACAGCTGACGCAGTAGGATCCATTCCAGCACCTTTTCCATAAAATAAAGTTTTATCTGTGTAAGAACCAGTTGTTTCAATTGCATTGTAAACATCATCAACTTTTGCTAAAATTTCGCTATTTGGAATTAATGTTGGTTCTACAGAAATTTGTGCTGATGCATCAGACAATAGTTTTGAGCTTGCAATTAATTTTATAGTTGAGTTTAGCTGATTTGCTGAGAAAATGTCAACAGTGCTGATTTCTCTTATTCCTGATAATTGCATATCTTTAAATTTGATTGAACCTCCGTAGGCAAGTGAGGCAAGAATATTAATTTTATGTCCTGCATCAATTCCATCTACATCATAGGTAGGATCAGCTTCTGCATATCCTTTTTCAGAGGCAATTTTTAGTGCTTCATCAAACGATAAGTTGTCTTCTTTCATTTTTGTCAAAATATAGTTTGAAGTTCCATTCATAATCCCACGAATTTCAGTAACTGTATTTGCAACTAAACTTTCCATTAAAGGTGTTACAATAGGGATTCCTCCACCAACAGCGGCTTCAAATAGAAATGATACTCCATTTTGTTTTGCACGTTGGAATAGTTCCACTCCGTATTTTGCAATTAGAGCCTTGTTTGCTGTAACAACACTTTTTTTAGCTTCAAATGCTTCAATAATTATTTGTTTTGCTATAGTTTCTCCACCAATTAGTTCTACAACGATCTTAATTTCAGGATCATTTAATATTTTTTTGTAATCATTTGTAAGTATTGATTTATCAAAATCAAAAGAAAAATCACGGTTAATGTTTAAATCACAAGCATATTTCACTTCAATCTCGGCTCTTGATTTTTCAAAAATGCTTTCTTTTTCGTTAGTTAATACTTTAAGAACTCCTTCTCCGACAGTTCCAAGTCCAACAATTCCTATTTTCATATTTTTAAAAGACCTCCCTTTAAGTTGTTTATTTTTGTTTTTTTAATTATCAATTTCAATAAATCTTTTATGAAGCGCAGTAACAGCTTTATCTACATCGTCTTCATGGATAATGCATGAAACATTAATTTCAGAGCAAGAAATCATATCAATGTTTATATTGTTTTCTGCAAGTGTGTCAAAAATTTCAGATGTTGTTTCATAATGGCTTTTTAGCCCAATTCCAACAACAGATACTTTTGCAATTTTTTCTTCAAATGAAACACCTTCCGCTCCAATTTGTTCCTTTATTTGTTCTGAAATAGCAACAGCTTCCTTTAAATCATCACTTTTAACAGTAAATGAAATGTTATTCAATTCTTTATTTCTGCTCGAACTTTGTAAAATTATGTCAGTATTAATTTTTTCCTTTGCAAGTCTGGAAAATACTTTTGCAGCAATTCCTGGTTTGTCAGGTACTCCAAAAAGTGTAATTTTTCCTTCATTTTTAGAAGATGTGATACCTGAAATTTTTACTTTTTCCATAGTTTCTCCTTTTATATTAATATTTTCGCTTTCTATTCCGCCAGCATTTTCATTATATTGGACAATAGTTCCAGTAGAATCGTTAAATGATGAACGTAAATGTATTTTTATACCATACTTTGCAGCAATTTCAACTGATCTTGGATGCAACACTTTTGCTCCTGAAGCCGCCAATTCCAGCATTTCCTGATATGAGATAGTTTGCAGCTTTTTAGCGTTTTTTACAATTCTGGGATCAGCTGTGTAAACTCCATTAACATCAGTATAAATTTCAACTTCATCAGCATTAAGAGCAGCTCCCAGTGCAACAGCAGTTGTATCAGAACCACCACGCCCAAGCGTAGTAATTTCATTATTTTCAGTGATTCCTTGAAATCCAGCAAACACAACTACATTTCCTTCGTCTAGTTTTTCTTGTATGATTTGGGTATCAATGTCAATGATTTTAGCTTTTGTATGCACAGATGTTGTTTTAAAATTGACTTGAAACGCATTTAATGAAACTGCCTTTTCTCCCAAATCAGCAACAGCAATGGCAAGAGATGCAATAGAAATTTGCTCTCCTGATGTCAAAAGCATGTCAAATTCACGTTTATTTGGAGAATCTGACAGTTCATAAGCTCGTTTTATTAGCTCGTCAGTTCTCCCAGCTGGTGCAGAAACAACAACAATTACATCATGTCCAGCCTTTTTATACTTTACAACCCTTTTTGCAACTTCTTTTACACGTTTGGCATCGGCTACGGAAGTTCCACCATATTTTTGTATAATTAAAGCCATTTTACCTCCTATTTTATTTAAATATATTTCTCAATATTTTCACAAGCAAAGAATAACATATTATAAATAAAAAAGCAAGGTAATTTCAGATATTTATTATCATGTCAAAGGTTTTTAAAAATTTGTTTAAAATATTTGGGAATTTATTAAAAATACTATAAGTAAAAATAAATTGAAAAAATAAAATAAATGTGGTATCATTAGTAGGTAAGATATGGATGAATTTTTTTGGATAATTGTATAAAATATAATATCTTAAAATAACTTCAGATATATTTTATTTACTTTATTTTTAAAGTAAAATTAGGAGGAATATTCATGAAGAATAAAAAGAAATTAATAATTATAACTTCAATTTTGGCAGTAGGAATCCCATTACTAGCTATTGGTACACAAACAATTTTAAGAAAAGTAAGGGATGATTACTACAAAAATCAAAGAGAGCAAATTGAAGCGGAAAAAGCTAGAGAAAGGGAAGAAAAAGCTAGAAAGCAAGCCGAAGAAAAGGCTGAACGTGAAAGATTGCTCCAGCAAGAAAAAGCTGAAAGGGAAAAACAATCAGTTGAAGAAAAAGAAGAAAAAAAACAGCAAGTTGTTGAAAGAAAAACACCAAAAGTAAAGGATAAAAAGGAAAAAGTTAGAATAACAGATGCTTCTTCAACATATGAACCAGTTCCAGCTCCAACTGTAAAACGTGAATTGACACCAGAAGAAATGAAACGAGCTAAAAAAGCACTAAAAGCAGCAAGAGCAAGTTATTTTAGTGGAAACAAAGCAGCCAAACCTGCAAAAACGCCGAAAAGTACAGATAAAATAATAATAAAATCTGATAGTAAAGGAAATGTTGAAGCAGTAAGGCACACAAAAGAGCAAAATGATAAAGCACAAAAAATCTTAAAAGAAATACGTGAAAGTTATTACAAGGATAAAGGTAAAAGATAAAAAAAATGGCTCAGAAATGAGTCATTTTTTCTAGTCTTTAAAAAACTATAAAAATTTTTGAAAAAAATGGAAAAAAGACTTGAAAAATTTTAAAAAATGTATTATTATATTGTTAGCACTTAAACTTAAAGAGTGCTAAAAATAAAATTGAATTAAAGATTAAGATATTTTAGGAGGGAAAAATGATAATTAAACCATTGGGAGAAAGAGTTTTAATAAAACAGACAGAACAGGAAGAAGTTACAAAAAGTGGAATTGTATTGCCAGGGACAGCTTCAAAGGAAAAACCGATAATTGGAGAAGTTTTAGCAGTTGGTTCAAAGGTTGAGGAAGTTAAAGCTGGAGATAAAGTAATTTTTGAAAAATATTCTGGAACAGAAGTTAAGGATGGGGAAGAAAGCTACTTAATTTTAGAAAAAGACAATGTTTTGGCAATTGTTGAATAATAAAAATTTTAAAAAATAAATTTGTATAAAAATTAAATGTATTAAAAAATAAGACAGACATTACAAAACAAGTAATTTTGATTTCTTATTAAAATAAAAATTATATTGTTAAATTACGAAGGAATTTTAGAATAAAAAATTTACAAAATTTAGAAGGAGATGATAAAAAATGGGAAAAATAATAAAATTTAATGAAGATGCAAGAAAAGCGCTTGAAGTGGGAGTAGATACATTGGCTGACGCTGTAAAAATTACACTTGGACCAAAAGGAAGAAATGTTGTATTAGATAGAGGATTTGGAGCACCAATGATTACAAATGATGGTGTTACAATAGCAAAAGAAATCGAACTTAAGGATCCAATCGAAAATCTTGGAGCGCAAATTGTAAAAGAAGTGGCTACAAAGTCAAATGATGTAGCTGGAGACGGTACAACTACTGCAACTGTACTGGCACAGGCTTTAATCAAAGAAGGACTGAAAATGGTAGCTTCTGGAGCAAATCCTGTGTTTATAAGACGTGGAATGGAGCTTGCTTCTAAAAAAGTTATTGAAGAACTTACAAAAAGAGCTAAAAAGGTGGAATCAAATGAAGAAATAGCACAAGTTGGGGCAATTTCAGCAGGAGATGTCGAAATTGGGCAACTTATTGCACAGGCTATGGAAAAAGTTGGAGAATCTGGAGTTATTACAGTTGAGGAAGCTCGTTCTTTAGATACAACTCTGGAAGTTGTAGAAGGAATGCAGTTTGACAACGGATATTTGTCACCTTATATGGTTTCAGATTCTGAAAGAATGGTTGTGGAAATGGATAATCCATTTGTTTTAATCACAGATAAAAAAATTGTAAACATGAAAGAGTTATTGCCAATCTTGGAAAAAACAGTAGAATTAGGACGACCAATGCTTATAATCGCTGAAGATGTGGAAGGAGAAGCACTTGCAACTCTTGTTGTAAATAAACTTCGTGGAACATTAAACATTGCCGCTGTAAAAGCTCCTGCATTTGGGGATAGAAGAAAGGCTATGTTACAGGATATTGCAATTTTAACAGGTGGAGAAGTTATTTCTGAAGAAAAAGGAATTAAACTTGAAACTGCTGACTTGAATTTCTTGGGACAAGCTAAAAAAGTTAGAATTACTAAAGATAACACAGTTATCGTAGATGGGCTTGGAGAAAAAGATGCAATTCAAGCAAGAATTGGGCAAATAAAAAATTCTATTGCTGAAACAACTTCTGATTATGACAGGGAAAAATTGCAGGAAAGACTTGCAAAATTAGCTGGGGGAGTAGCTGTAATAAAAGTTGGGGCTGCAACTGAAACTGAAATGAAAGAAAGAAAATTGAGAATTGAAGATGCTTTAAACGCAACAAAAGCGGCTGTGGAAGAAGGAATCGTTCCAGGAGGAGGAACAATCTTAATTCAAATTGCAAAAGCAATTGAAGACTTTAAATTGGAAGGTGAAGAAGGGCTTGGAGTGGAAATTGTGAAAAAAGCATTATCTGCACCACTTAGACAAATTGTTATCAATGCTGGAATTGACGCAGGTGTTGTAATTGAAAAAGTAAAAAATTCTGAAAATGGAACAGGATTTGACGCTGCAAAAGAAGAATATGTAGATATGGTAAAAGCTGGAATCATTGATCCTGCTAAAGTAACACGTTCTGCAATTCAAAATGCAGTATCAGTATCATCAGTATTATTAACAACTGAAGTTGCTGTTGGAAATGAAAAGGAACAATCACCAGCAGGCGGAATGCCAGGTGGAATGGGAATGCCAGGAATGATGTAAATTTAATAAAATGTAATAAAATAAGGGGTAGCCACTATGAACTACCTCTTTTTTTCTGCTATATTATTTTTTGATTTTTATTTCTTCCAAAATTGTCTTCGCATTTTCCAAATTAATACTTTTTCCACTTTCCAAAAGCCTTTCTACGGCAATATCAATTTCCTTGCCTTTTGCACCAGCAAAAAGTGCTAACGAACGAGCCTGTAGTTTCATGTGTCCGTGCTGTATTCCAGTTGTAACAAGCGCTTTTACCGCGGCAAAGTTCTGAGCGAGTCCTACTGATGTGATAATGCTTGCCAGTGTCCTTGCATCAGGATTTCCTAAAATATTAAATGCGGCTTTTACGCTTGGATTTAGTCCTATTGAGCCGCCTACACTTGCAATTGGCATTGGAAGGGTAAGTTCTCCCTTTAATTTATTTGTGCTTTCATCAAAAGTCCAAGTTGTAAGCCCTTCATATTTTCCATTTTTCACAGCAAAAGCATTTCCTCCAGCTTCAATTGCACGCCAGTCGTTCCCAGTAGCGATTACTACAGCATCAATTCCATTGAAAATCCCTTTATTATGAGTTGCGGCACGATAAATATCAAGTTTTGCAAATTTGCTTGCAAGTTCTATTTTTTTTGCAGTTTCAATAGACGTTTCCATTGAGCTGCTAAGAAGTTTTACATTTACTTCACATTCGGCTTTTACAAGGGATTCAGTTGCATAATTTGATAAAATTGCCATAAGGCTTTTTCCGTTTGTAATATTTTCAAGCGGTATTTTTATGGCTTCAAGCATTGTATTCAAAATATTTGCGCCCATAGCCTCCTTCACATCGGCAATCAGATAAACAATCAGAAATTCATCAATATTTTTTACTTCAATATTAATTGCACCACCACCACGGGCTACAATCGAAGGATGAGCATCATTTGCAATTTTTAAAATCTCATTTTTATTTTCCAAAATCATTGAAATAGCATTATCAAAGTCCAAAATATTATACAATGCAACTTGCCCAATCATTTTTCTGTCTAAAATTTTTGTCGTAAAACCGCCAGATTTTGCAATAATTTTAGCTGCGTAACTGCACCCTGCTACAACAGATGGTTCTTCTGTAACCATTGGCACAGCATAATCCTTTTCATCAATAACAAAGTTTGGAGCAACGCTGAATGGCAAGGCAAATGTTCCAATTCCATTTTCAGACATCTGATTTGCAGTTTCTAGTGGCAAGTTCTCGTTTTTTTTCAGAAGTTGTTCAAATTCTTCAGTTAAAAAGCCATTATCTTTTAACATCTGTATTCGCTCAGTCCGTTCTTTTTTCTGAAATCCAGGCCAGCTTAATTTTTTTTGATTTTCCCTTTTCATATTTAAAAACAGTTCCTTCCGTTTTGAGTTTATAATAAAACTCAAACACTTAAAAAATTGTCAAATTCTAATGCTTGAGTGAAAATATAGTTTAAATTTTTAAGGTTTATAGCCAGTTTTATCTTTTTCTGTTATTTTTCTGATAACTTTGCACGGCACTCCTGCGGCAATTACATTATCTGGAATATCTTTTGTAACTACGCTTCCAGAGCCAATAATAGTATTGTTTCCGATTGTAACTCCTTGATTAATGTGGACTCCCGCACCAATCCAGACATTATTCCCAATTTTTACAGGCTTGGCATAACATCCCCCATTTATTCTTTCTTCTGCATCAATGCTGTGATTGGAAGTATAAATTCCTACTCTTGGACCAAAAAGAACATTATTTCCAATTTCAATTCCGCCACCGTCTAGCATTACACAGTCAAAATTTGCATAAAAGTTATTTCCTATTGAAATATTAAATCCAAATTCACATCGGAATGTTGGTTCAAAATGTACATTTTTACCAATTGATTTTAAAAGATTTTTTAGGATTGCTTCTCTTTCTGATGACGGTTTTCCAAAACTTTCGTTGTATTTATTTGTTAAAAAAACAGTATTTTCTCTAGCTTTTATAAGCTCTGGAGTTAAATCATTGTAAACCTTTCCAGATAAAATAAACTGCCGCTGTTCTTCTAAATTCATATTAATTAGCTCCTTTCAGAAATTTATTTTATTTTTTTGTAAATCCTTTTATGATTTTCCACTTTTTCCAATATAAACGCATTATCACTTTCCTGAATAAGTTTTCTATTTGAAAAATCGCAATTTCCTTCATTATCTAAAATTATTTTTTCAAAAAATAAATTTTCATATTCATTTATTGACAATTGCTTTCTATTGTCAAAATCATTTAATCTATCATGCCTTAGATGATTTTTAAAGCCTTCTGCAAGAGTTAGATTAAAAAATTCACAAACAGCACCGCTTCCATAACTATACATTCCAATCTTGTCGCCGGCTTTCAAGCTATCACAGTTTTCAAGTAATGAAAGCAAACTTAGATAAAGAGAGCCTGTGTAGATATTTCCGACTCGTTTTCCATAAATTATTGAAGTGTGAAATTTTTCCAAAAATTTATTTTTTATCTCTTTTTCAATATTTTTTTCTAAAAGTGAATTAATCGCTTTTAATCCAAGTTTTGGAAATGGTAAATGAAAACAGAAAGCATCAAAATCGGATAAATCTTGATTATATCTTTTTTTGTATTCATCAAATGTCGTTGCAAGGCAGTCAAGATACTGCTTTGTTGAAAAATGTCCGTCAACTATTGGGAAATCTGAATAGTTGGGACGCCAGAAATCCATAATATCACGGGTTTGGCATACATTTTCATCATTTATGATGGCAATTTTTGGGTCTTTTTTTATTAGCATTGCGATACTTCCTGCCCCCTGTGTAGATTCTCCAGGAGTGTCAATTCCGTATTTTGCAATATCTGAAGCAATTACGAGAACTGCGGCATTTTCGTTTTTTTCAATATAGTTTTTGGCAAAACTTAAAGCAGCAGTTGCCCCATAGCAGGCTTCCTTAATTTCGATACATCGTGCAAATGGCTGAATGTCCAGCAGATGATGGATAAAAACAGCAGAAGCCTTGCTTTGGTCAATTCCTGATTCTGTTCCGACAATAACCATTTCAATATTTTTTTTATCTTCTTCATCTAAAATCTGTTCAGCCGCACTTGCCCCAAGTGACACAATATCCTCCGTTACAGGTGCAATGCTCATCTCACTTTGCATAAGACCTTTAACAAACTTATTTTCATTCTCATTTCTTCCAAGTGCTAGATCTCGTATATCTAAAAAGTATTTTGGCATAGCAAAGCCAATTTTATCTATTCCAATTTTAATTTTTTCTTTTATTCTCATACAAATTTCGCCTTTCTAATTAATTATTTTTTGAAAGAATCTTTAAAAATGTTATTTTTGTTGTATTCAATTTTCTTTAATCATACATATTGTACTATAAAAAAATTTAAATATCAAATAATTATGCACTTATTTTTTAAAAATCTTTTTAACAAAAATATAATTATAAATTGAAATATTTATTTTTTTCTTGCAGTTTTTTACAGTTATTGGTATAATAAGTTGAAATTATTTAACAATTTAAAGTTAATATGCATAATTATAGAAAGGGTGATAAGCATGAAAAAAATTATTTTAATTGCATTAACAGCTATTTCAGTAGTATCATTTGCTGATAATACAAAAAAGATTCTTGAGCAATACAGAAAGGAAGCTCTTATGGAGCAATCAAAAGTTGAAAAACAAGCGAAAGAAGTAAAACCTGAAAAAAAATCTAACAAAAAAATTACTTTTCAACCAGTTGATGAAGTTACAGAAGAAGTAGTAGTAGAGGAAGTTGTAGAAGATGCTGATGATGGTAGAACACATACTACTGAAGATGTAATTGAAAAAGTAAACTTTTATTTAAGAAATAATCCTGAAAAAAATGCAAAACTTCAAAGACGTTATAAAGCGGTTATTGGTAAAGACTAATTAAATTAAAGAAAGACACAAATTAGAAAGTGTCTTTTTTTCTTCTTTTTTTACTTTTGCTTTTAGAAATTTAATATTAAAAGAAGTTTTGTAGGTTAAAATTTTATAATTGTATAAAAAAATTAATTATAAAAAAACTTGATATAATATAGGTTATGTGCTATTATAATAATGCTACTTTAAAGCCAAAGTTAAAAGTTATAACTACTTTAAATAAACTAGATACATGTCAGTTTTGTTTAGTTCATTTTTTCTGGGGTTTTAAGTATAATTTTTAAAATAATAAACGAGAGGATTATATAATAATGAGTTTGGATAATTTTTCTGAGAAAAAAAGTACAGGTAGAACGCTTTTAATAATAGTAATTATAATAATAGTCTTATTTGCCTTTAAAAATAGAATTACAAGTTCTTTTACATTTCTTGATGGAATAACACAGGCAGTCAATTTTAGGCTAGTAAAAGTAAAAAGTATGCTTTATACTCAAGTTTTGAAATTGAAGTCCAGAGTTAATGACATCAGTTATATTGAAGATTATGTTGAAAATAATAAAACTAGGGATTTTGAATTGCAAAAAAATAAGGTTCAGAATATGGAACTTGCATATCTAAAACAAGAAAATGAAAAATTACGTCAAATGCTGGAAATGAGACAAAAAAATCCTGCTGAATTTATAGCTGCGGATGTGGCACTTGTAGAAAATGGAAATTCATCAGAAAAAATGTATATAAATAAAGGTACTTCACAAGGAATAAAAGTTAATCTACCAGTAATGTATGATGGTTATCTTATTGGTAAAATTTCAAAAGTCAGTGAAGAATACTCAGAAGTTACTTTGTTGACAAGTAAAGCATCGAAATTAAGTGTAGTATTAAATGGTAATACCCAGCAAATTTTGCGTGGAAATGGAAATGGAACTTTTTCAGTACAAAACTTTAATGAAGGAAGTGTAACTAAAGATACAATTTTTAATATAGAAACTTCTGGTGTGAGTGATGTATTACCAAAAGGAATAAGAATTGGTACATTTAAAGTGACAGAGATAAATGCTTTTAATAAAATGAAAGAAATTAGATTTAAACCTAGCTTTAATATATTTGATATTCAAAGTGTGTTAGTTTACAAATGGAGCGTAAACGATGCTATTAATACACAAATACAAAATAAGGTAAAAGCAGAAGCGGAACAAGAAAATAAAGAAAATTCACAATCAAATTAAAGAAATTTGTATTAATATATAAAAAATAGCAATATAAAAAGGAGCTATAAAAAATCAAAAAGAGGTGAGTTTAGTTATGTTAAAACAATTAACATTGACAAAAAAAGTTATATTATTATTTTTATTGGTATCAGTTTTTTCTTTTTCTAAGGATTTTTGGGAAAAGAGCAGTTTTACGGTAAATGTTACTGAAGATGCTAATATTAATGGAACAAGAAGAAGCAAAAGCTATGTGATGGCATATAATTCAGGAACAATGAAGCTTACAATCACAGCACCAAGCATGAACAAAGGAGAAGTTTACACTTTTAGTGGAAGTAAAAAAACAATTTACTATCCAAAATTAAAACAGACTGTAACACAAAAAGTTGAAAAAAGTGAAGCAAATATACTAGGAGTATTTAATAAGCTACGTGGTATAACGTCTAAAAAAACACAAACTAAAAATGGAAACACTTTCACATTTTCAAGCAATTGGTTGACATCTATAAAAAGTAGTGGAACTACAGTGAACTTTAGTGATTATAAAACTTCAAATGGATATAGCTATCCAACAAAAATTTCTGTCTCAGACGGAAGTTCTCAAATAATTTATAGATTATCAAATTTCAGATAATTTAAAAAATTGAATTTTGAAATAAAAATGTGAAGTAGAGTATGAAAATAATAAAGACAAATTGTATTGTTTTAAAAAAAAAGGAAATGAAAGAAGCGGATTTATTAGTAACACTTTTTAGCAAAGAATACGGTAAAATAATGGCAACAGCCTATGGAATTCGCAAATCAAGAAAAAGAAATGTTGTTTCTTTAAATCCGCTAAATGAAGTTGAGATAACGCTTTCACAAAAAAATAATTTTTATGTGGTACAAGATGTAGAAATTTTAAAAAACTTTAAAAATATTTTAAAGAACATTGAAAAGTTAGAAATTTCATTGTATGTACTTGATAGTATAGATAAAATTTATTATATTACAGATGAAAATGGGGATTTTTTTGATAAGTTACTAGAAATATTGAGCTTTATTGATATTCTTCCATATATGAAAAGAGGATATAAATACTATGTTGTGTTATCATTTTTACGAAGAATAATGATAGAACAGGGTATTTATGATATTGAAGAGATTAGCTTAATAATGGAAAAGGAAAAAAAAGAAAATTTACAAAAATATAAAGAAATTTTGAAAATTGTAAGAAATAGTTCAGATATTCTTGATACTCAGCAGAAATTAGAAGATTATGCTGATTTTTTGAGAAGAATGGTTATTATTTTTGAAAATTTTATAAATAAAAATTTACAAGTTGAAATAAAAATAAGGAAATTTATTATGGAGGAATTTTATGGAAGATAAAAATATTGCTGATTATATCAAGGTTGAAACAATAAATTTGAATTTAGAATCAAAAAATAAAAATGCAGTAATTAGAGAGTTGTATAACAATTTAAAACAAACAAATTTAATAAAAGATGAAGAACAAGGACTGAATGATATTTTTAAAAGAGAAGACATGGGATCAACTGGAATTGGTAAAAGAATAGCTTTACCGCATGCAAAGACAAAAGCTGTGGATGAGTTAATGATAACATTTGGAATCTCAAAAAATGGGATTTCATATAATTCGGTAGACGACGAAAATGTAAATATATTTTTCATGTTTTTGTGTCCAGAAAATAAAACGCAGGAATATTTAAAAGTTTTGGCAAGAATTTCAAGATTAATAAGAGAAGATAAATTTGTAAATGATTTGTTAAAAGCAACTTCTAATCAAGAGATTCTGGAACTTATCAGAAAAGAAGAAATTAGCAGTTAATTAAACTAAAACAAGTAAGTAAATTCCAGCTTCATTTTTTAGTAAACAGTAAAATTTCTTTAGACTAAATGAAAGAATTAAACTTTAAATTTCTAAATGTTGTTTTTTAGAGCTTGATAGATATTCTAAAAATATTTTAATATTTAGAAAAGATAGGGGAAATTTATGAGATGTCCATTTTGTGGTTATGAAAATACAAAAGTTGTTGATAGTCGTGTTTATTTTGAAGGAAATTCAATAAAACGACGACGTGAGTGTGAAAAATGTGGAAAAAGATTTACAACTCATGAAAAAGTGGTTGAATTATCACTTTTTGTAATAAAGAAAAATGGAGAAAAACAGCCATATTCACGTGAAAAAGTTTATAATGGAATTATTAGAGCATTTAAAAAAAGAGATATTGAGAATGAAAAAATTGAAGAAACCTTGGATAAACTTGAACGTGAAATTTTAACAGATTATTCTGGTGAAATAAAATCTAGTGAGCTGGGTGACAAAATACTTTCATATTTAATTGATTTGGATGAAATTGCCTATGTTAGATTTGCGTCTGTTTATAAAAAATTTGATAGCTTAGATAGTTTTGTAAAAGAAATTGAAAAAATAAGAAATGATAAAAAAAAATAAATTAAAAAATTTGAAAAGGAGAAGGCATGAAAAAACTTATTGTTGTTGGGAATATTATTTTTATATGTTTAGTTGTATATTTCATTGGTCAAAGTGTAAAAGTATTTTTAGGAAAGCCTGGCATGCAAAAAAAATTGGAAACAGCAAATAATGAAATAAAAGAGCTTACTGATAAGAAAAATAAATTATTGGAACAAGCAAAAAATTCTAATGATGATGACAATACCGATAAATTTGCAAGAAATAATTTGAATTTAAAGAAAAAAGGAGAAGAAACTTATAAAATTGTTGACTAAGATTTTAAATAGTTAATTTTATAAGTCTAAAGAACAATGAACAATTTTAATAATACCAAACAATTAAAAGAGAAATTAGAAAAATATAAAATAGAAGATGACAGAAATAAATATATTTTTAGGGCAAACTTAAAATATGTACTTTCATCATCTATTTTTTTTATAATAATTGCATTTATTGCAGGATATTCATTATATAAAGGAATTACAGGTATAGAAAAACTTACGCCATTAAAAATAGCTTTTATAGTAATTTTATTTGGGTATGTTCTTATCGCTTCTTTTCTTTTGTTTAAATTTAAAATTACAATTGAAAACAATGAAATAGTTTTAAAAAATATGCAAATTAAAATGGAAGATATTGAAAGTGCGACTGTCAAAATTATTAAAGTCAGTGCAAGCAAAGTCGATAAATTTTTGGAAATAATAACAAAAGATAAAAAGAGAATACAAATTAGATTAAATATAAGTAATGAATTATTATTTTTTAAATTATTACAAAATCAAATTGGAGAGAAACTGGATATTTAAATATAATTTATAAATTAGGATAATGTTAATTAAATTATAAGTATGTTTAATTTTAAGAAGTTATAAGTATAATTTGAAATTTTAGAAAGGAATGATTAAAATGAAAAAAATAATTTTAATAATTAATATATTTTTGTGCAGTTTTATTTTTGCAGATGATAGTTCAGTAAAAAAAGCACTTGTAAAAGTTTATGCAGCTCATCAGATGTATAATTATGCATCACCTTGGCAAAATGGGCAAGATTACAATTCGACGGCAACAGGTTTTATAATTGATGGAAATAGAATTATTACAAATGCTCATGCTGTACTAAATGAAAAATTTTTACAAGTTAGAAAAGAAGGAGATTCACGAAAATATAAAGCAAGTGTAAAATTTGTATCAGAAGAATATGATTTGGCGATGATTGATGTGGAGGATAAATCATTTTTTAATGGAACAACTTCGTTAAAATTAGGTAAATTACCACAAATTCAGGAAAATTTAACAGTTTACGGATACCCGCTTGGAGGTGACAAGCTTAGTACAACTAGAGGAATAGTTTCAAGAATGGAGCATAATACGTATACATTAACAAATCAGAAATTTTTGATTGGACAGACTGATGCGGCTATTAACAGTGGAAACAGTGGTGGACCAGTTTTGAGTAATAACAGAGTTGTAGGTGTTGCTTTTGCTGGACTTACACAAGCTGATAATATTGGGTATTTTATTCCTGTTAATATACTTGAAAACTTTCTTGATGATGTAAGAGATGGAAATTATGATGGACCACCAAAACTAGGAGTACAATGGGGAAAACTAGAAAGTACGTCGCAACGTCAGATGTTAGGATTAAAAAATGATTCAAAGGGTATCATTATAAAAAAAGTGTTTACAAATTCACCATTTTATGGAATTTTACAACGAAATGATGTATTATTAAAATTAGATGGGCAAGATATTGAATCAGATGGAACAATTGAGTTCCGTAGAAATGAAAAAACAGACTTTAATTTTATAAATCAGGAAAAAAAATATGGACAAAGTTTGAGTTATGAAATTATAAGGGATAAAAAGGTTCAAAAAGGGCAAGTTACATTAAAGAAAACAGATATAAAATATAGTGTCGTAAAAAGTACAAAATTGCAGGATGCACCATCGTATTATGTCTACGGAGGGTTAATCTTTGAACCACTTACAACAAATTATATTACAGCGCTTTCCCAATCTCGTCCAACAAATACACTTGCTGCAATTTATGATAGAGAAGAATTGTTTAAGGATTATAACGGATTAGTAATTTTAGTGAGAGTTTTGCCATTTGATGTTAATCTTGGATATTCTGATTTGGAAAATAAAATAATTACAAAGGTTAATGAAAAAAAATATAAGGATTTTGATGATTTTGTACAAAAAGTTAAAAGTACAAATAGTGAATTTATTGTTTTTGAAGATGAAGATAGTAATGAAATAGTACTGGATGTAGCAAAAGTTAATGCTCAGAAATCAGAATTGATGGAAAATTATAATATTTCACGTGAAATGTCAAGTGATATAAAATAAAAGATATTTATTCATATGAAAGGAGAAAAAATAAAATATGGTTGAATTTTTTATTGCATTTAGGCATGTTGTTGAAAGGAAATTTCAAAGTATATTTTCTGTGCTTGGAGTTGCTATTGCTGTAACAGTATTTATTGTTTCACTTACTGTTTCAAACGGACTTGAAAAAAATATGATTAATTCATTGCTTACAATGAGTCCCCATATTTTGATAAAAAATAAGAAAAAAACTTTTTTTCAAGATTATAATCAAATTGTAGATAATATAAAAAAAATACAAGGTGTAAAAGCTGTTATTCCACAAATTAATAGTCAATCGATAATAAAATTTGAAGGCTTTGCAAAAGGAGTTCTTGCTGATGGAATTAGTCCTGAAAATGTAAAACATGGACTAAATTTGAAAATAGTTGAAGGAAATGATAATATTGCAGAGCTTAATTCAGTTCTGATTGGAGAACAGTTAGCATATGAAATGAGATTAAAAGTTGGACAGGAAATAAGTCTTGTGTCTTCAGAAAATAAAGAAATAAAATTAATCGTAAGAGGAATTTTTAAAACTGGTTTTTTAGATTATGACTCAAATCTTATTGTTGTTCCATTGGAAACTATGCAAATTTTAGCAGAACAAGATAAAGCTGCAACGGAAATAGGAATTAAAGTTGAAAGTCCACAAAAAGTGGAAACAATATTAAACCAAGTGAGAAATATAGTTAATCAGGAAGAATACAGTACAATAAGTTGGAAAACAATTAACCAGAATCTTTTGAAGGCAGTACAGTTTGAAAAATTTGTATTAATTGCGATTTTAAGTCTGCTTCTTGTTATAGCAAGTTTTGCTGTATCGGTAATTTTAAATATGATTGTCCGGGAAAAAATAAAAGATATAGGTATTTTAAAATCAATTGGATATACAAATAAAAACATTCGTAGAATTTTTACAATAGAAGGGTTAATAATCGGAGTTTTTGGAATGATTATGGCAAGTGGATTGTCGCCACTTGTATTGATAGGACTAAAAATTTTATTTAAGGAATATATGAAAGGTGGAACCTATTATTTAGAAGAATTGCCATTGTATATTTCTCAAAAGGAACTTTTAATTATTTATGGGGTAACATTTGTAGTTGTATTTCTATCAACAATTTTTCCGGCAGCCAGAGCGGCCAGATTAAAACCTGTGGAGGCGTTAAAATATGAATAAAATAATAGAATTGAAAAATGTTAATAAAATTTATAATACAAAAGTTGAAAACATTCATATATTGAAAAATATAAATTTAGCCTTTAACAAAGGGGATTTTATTTCGATTCAAGGCAAATCAGGAAATGGAAAAACAACACTTCTGAATATACTGGGACTTTTGGATGAACCAACTGATGGGGAAATCTATATTGGCGGAGAGAGAATCCATTATAAAAATGAAAAAGCCAAAACTGCAATAAGAAATCAAAAAATAGGTTTTGTATTCCAATTTCATTATCTTTTAAATGAATTTACAGCACTTGAAAATGTTATGATGCCTGCACTTGTCAATAAAAATATGAACAGGAATGAGGCACAGAGGAAAGCAAAGGAACTGCTTGCGCTTGTGGGGCTTGCAAAACGTTTAAAACATAAACCTATGGAGCTTTCAGGCGGTGAAAAACAGCGTGTGGCGATAGCAAGAGCTATGATTAACGATCCTGATATAATACTGGCTGATGAGCCAACAGGAAATCTGGATACAGAAACAAGTAATATGATAAATGAATTATTTATGAAAATAAATCAGGAAAGAAACCAGTCTATAATAATAGTTACTCACAGTCTGGAACTAGCAAATCTGGCTTCTTACAAATATAAAATTGAAAATGGCGAATTTAATATGATTTTACCGACAATACAATTTTAGGAAAATTTACTAATGAAAAAAGAAAAAATTTATCTGCATTATGATATGGATGCTTTCTTTGCGGCAATTGAGCAAAGGGATAACAGGGAACTTAGGGGAAAGCCTATCGCAATAGGACATGGAGTTGTTACAACGGCAAGCTACGAAGCCAGAAAATATGGAGTAAAATCTGCGATGCCAACAGTTCAGGCTAAACGGCTATGCCCAAATCTTATTGTTGTAAGCCTTAGAAAAGGTGTTTATTTTGAAGAAGGCAGAAGAATACAGGGATTAATAAAAAAAGTCTTGAAAAAATGCGAATTTACTTCTGTTGATGAAGGTTATATTGATATTACAGAGTTTATTTGGAATAAAAATACAAGACTTGATAAAAGAGATGAAATTTTAAAAATTGAAAGATTTATAAAAAAATTTAAAAAGTACATTTATGATAATTCAAGGCTTACTTGCTCAGTTGGGATAGGTTTTAGCAAGATAAGCGCTAAAATCGCGAGTGATATTGATAAGCCGAATGGTTATTTTATATTTAGGAACCGTGAACATTTTTTAGATTATATTTATAATAAGGAGCTTGGAATAATTCCAGGAATTGGAAGAAAGACAAGGGAAGTATTAAAATTATTTAATATAACGAATGTCTTTCAGCTTTATGAAATTGAGAAAAATGAATTAATCAGAAGATTTGGGGAAAGTAAAGGGGAGTATCTGTATAATTCTGTTCGTGGCTTACATTCTTCTGAGATAAATACAGATAGAAAAAGACAGTCTTATGGACACGAAGTAACTTTTCATCAGGAAGAAAATGATATTTTGGCATTGCATGCTGAATTAAAAAAACAGTCTGAAAGATTGAGCAGCAAACTTATTGAAAACAATGAATTTGCCAAAACAGTTACAATAAAAATCCGATATTCCAATTTTGTAACACACACTCGCTCAAAAACGTTGAAAAGTGCAACGAATGATGTAAATGGAATATATAAAGCAGCCCTTGAAAATCTGGAATTTTTTGAAAAAAAGGATGAAGTACGGCTTATTGGAGTACAGTTAAGCTCGATTTTGAAAAGTAATGTAGTTCAGTTGTCGTTTGACGATTTAAAATAAATTATTAGAATATTTTAATAAAAAATTATTTAAGATGGGAAGTGGAACAAATGATTTTAAGTGAAAAAGAAATATTAGGTTATATTGATGAAGTAAATCTTTTGCTGGAAAAAGCATACGTGCCGTATTCTAAATTTCCTGTTGCCGCATTATTAATTGATGATAATGGAAACAAGCATAAAGGAGTTAATGTTGAAAATGCTTCTTTTGGACTTACTCTTTGTGCTGAACGTAATGCAATCACAACAGCAATTACTGGGAACATGAAAAAAATAAAGTTACTTGTTGTAACAGGAAATACACCTGAGCCAATTAGTCCGTGTGGAGCATGTAGACAGGTAATAAAAGAATTTTCAGATAAAGACACAGTTATTATTTTGACAAATAAAAATAGAAAATATAGAATTACTTCATTAGATGAATTGTTACCATATTCATTTGGACCAGAGGCTTTGTAAAAGTTAAATAATAAACAAAATTTTTATTGAATTATTTTGAAGAATAATATTGAAATTTTCTTAAAATAAGGTATAATTATTATGAGAGGAGAAGGTAAAAATACCTATTTCTAGAAATCTTCATTATATTATTTTTTGAAATTTATTTTAAAAATATTATATTTTTTATTAGTTTTTACTTGCAAACTTAAAAAAATAGGTTATAATATAATTGAAAATAACGTGTGTTATATAAAATTATTAAGGAGTGATTTTTATGAAAAAGTTTATACTAAAGAAAATGTTTCTAGTTTCAATTTTATCTATGGGTTTTAGTGCTATCTCAATGGGAGCTGCATTTGTGACTTCGTCAAAAGATAATGCAATTAACATAAGACAGTCTGCAACTACAGATTCTAAAGTTGTTGAAACTATTACAAATGGACACATACTAGAAAGCAATGAAAAATCTGGTGAATGGCATAAAGTAACATATTATAACGATGCAATTAAAAAGTCATTTACTGGCTATATTCACAATAGCCAATTGAAAGAAATTGTAGGTAAGCTCGTTATAACTTCAAGTGAAGGATACAGCAATATAAGAGAAAAACCAACAACAAAATCTACAATTAAAACTAAACTGAAAACTGGACAGACAGTTTACGCAATAAGCAAAACAGACGATGACTGGTATTATATTAAATACAACGGAAATCAATACGGATATATTTACAGTAATCAGGTAGCTAAAAAATAGATTCTCAAACAACTAAATAAAAAATGGCAGGAAATATTAATAAATATAATCCTGCTATTTTTATATCCAAGAATTTATTTCAAAAATAAAAGTTACACAATAACTTAGCTATACATTTCATTTAGTCTTGCTTCAACAGTTTCGTCATTTAGATAATCATCATATTCCATTTCTTTTTCCAAAATTCCTTTTGGAGTGATTTCAATGATTTTATTTGCAATTGTCTGAATAAATTCGTGGTCGTGCGTTGTGAATAAGATTGTTCCGTCAAATCTTTCTAACGATTTATTAAGCGATGTAATTGCTTCAAGATCCAAGTGATCTGTTGGGTTGTCTAATAATAGGACGTTTGCGTTGGATAGCATCATTTTTGAAAGCATGCAACGGACTTTTTCCCCTCCAGAAAGAACTTTGGCTTTTTTTCTTGCCTCTTCTCCTGAGAATAGCATTCTTCCTAAGAATCCGCGTACATATTCTTCGTGCTGGTCAGTCGAAAATTGTCTTAACCAGTCAATTAGCGATAAATCTACATCTTCAAAATATGCTGAGTTGTCTTTTGGGAAATAGCTTTGTGAAGTTGTAACTCCCCACTCAACAGTTCCTGAATCTGGTTCTAATTCTCCAGCTAGAATTTGGAAAAGAGTAGTCTTTGCAATGTCATTTTTTGATAAAATAACAACTTTGTCCCCAGTATTTATCGTAAAGGAAATGTTGTTAAGAACTTTTTCTCCATCAACAGTTTTGGTTAAGTTCTCAACTTTTAACATATTGTTCCCAGCTTCTCTTTCAGGCTTGAACTCAATGTATGGGTATTTTCTGTTAGAAACCTGCATATCTTCAAATTGCAATTTTTCCAGCTGTTTCTTACGGCTTGTAGCCTGTTTTGATTTTGAGGCGTTGGCAGAGAAACGTGCAATGAAGTCTTGCAATTCTTTTTTCTTTTGTTCCATTTTCTTATTCTGGTTTCTGATTAATTCTTGCATTAATTGATTTGATTCATACCAGAAATCGTAGTTTCCAACAAACATTTTAATTTTTCCGTAATCAATATCAGCAATGTGAGTACAAACTTTGTTTAAAAAGTGTCTGTCATGCGAAACGACAAGTACAGTAGTGTTTTCCAGTTCCATTAGAAAATCTTCTAACCATTTTACTGCGTGCAAGTCAAGTCCATTTGTAGGCTCATCTAATAATAAAATGTCAGGATTTCCAAAAATAGCCTGTGCAAGCAGAACTTTTACCTTTTCAGGCTCTGTTAATTCTTTCATCAGTTTATGATGAAGTTCAGCGGGAATTCCTAAACCAATAAGGAATTTTTCAGCATTTGTTTCAGCTTCCCAGCCATCTAGCTCTGCAAATTCTCCCTCAAGTTCAGCCGCCAAATTTCCGTCTTCTTCTGTAAATTCGGTTTTTGCATATAAAGCATTTTTTTGCATCATAATATCGTATAATTTTGCGTGTCCCATCATTACTACATTTAACACTTCTTCATCCTCATAAGCAAAGTGATCCTGTTTTAGAAATGATAGTCTTTTATTTTTTTCTACAATAACTTCTCCAGAAGTAGAATCAAGTTCTCCAGTTAACACTTTCAAAAAAGTTGATTTTCCAGCTCCATTCGGTCCAATGATACCGTAACAGTTTCCTTCTGTAAATTTAATATTTACTTCATCAAAAAGTTTTCGTCCACCAAACTGGACAGATAAATTACTTGTTGAAATCAAAAAATTTCCTCCTTAAATATTTATAATTTATCTATATTATATCAAAAATTTTCACTAAAAACAAAATAAATTTACTTAAAACCTTTATTTTTTCCAAAATAATTGGTAAAATATACGAAAGGAAAAATTTTGAAAAAATAGAATGGGGAAAACGTATGAATAAAACAAATTTTCACACTCATAATTACCGATGTGAACATGCTGTTGGAAATGTGGAAGACTATGTAAAAGTTGCAATTAGGGAGGGTTATACTGAACTTGGAATATCAGATCATGCTCCAATGTCTGAATATTATGAAAATAATAGAATGAAAGAAGAAGATTTTGACGGATATTTGAAGGAAATAGAAGAAGCACAGGAAAAATATGGAGATAAGATTAAGATTTATAAATCATTAGAAATTGAATATTTTCCAGAATTTATTGAAAAATATGATAAATACAAGGAAAAATTGGACTATCTTGTTTTAGGGCTGCATGCCTTTAGAAAAGATGGAGATAATACAAATTATAATGCTTGGAAGATACAGACAGGGGAAGATGTGCTGGCTTATGCAAAATATATGGCTGAAGCTATTGAAAGTGGAAAATTTGACTATATTGCACATCCAGATTTGTATGTAATAAATTATCGGACTTGGGATGAAAGCTGTGAAAAAGCGGCACACATGATTTCAAAAGCGGCAGAAAAAATGGATGTACCCCTTGAAGTAAATGCAAACGGAATAAGAAAAACATTTGAAAGACATCCAGACTGGGATAGATACATGTATCCGTACAAGGAATTCTGGGAAATTGCGAAGCAGTATAATGTTAGAACAATAATCGGTTCGGATGCACACGATTTTAACAGGATGGAAGATAAAGAGATGGAAATTGCGAGGGAGTTTGCGAAGGAAATTGGGCTGAATGTGATTGAGAGTATTTTTTAAATAAAAGGAAAGTAAGCTTTAGGAGGAAAAAAATGGATAACAGTTTTAAATTTTTAAAAGGGGCAAAAATGATACATCCTACGACAGGGATAACTTTGGAGTATTTAGATAAATCTGATGCAGTTTGTTTTGTGCTGTTTAACGAAACAAAAGAAAAAGTAATTTTAGTGAAACAGTTCAGACCAGGGCCAAAAAATTATGAAATTGAAGTTTGTGCTGGGCTAATTGATGGTAATGAGAAGCCTAGAGTGGCTGCATTTAGAGAGCTGAAAGAGGAAACTGGGTATTTAGAAAAAGATGTGACAGACATTGAAGAAATGCCACAAGGACTGTATGTATCGCCAGGATACACTACTGAAAGATTGTATTTTTTCAGTGCGAGACTAAAATCTGATGATATTAAACCAATAGAGCAGTCACTTGACCATGGGGAAGAAGTGGAAGTAGTATGGGTTAATGTGAAGGATATTACAAAAATATCAACTGATATGAAAACAATATTGGCGGTAACATATTTTCAAGATAAAAAATAATTTTTAGGTAAGTAAAAATTTACGAAGGGAGGATAGTATGAACAAATTTTATCTGCCACTACCTGTCATAATATTGATTTTTTATATAGTTTATACAGTTTTTGCAATAACTATGAGGAAAATCAAATTTAACGTGGAAAATTTAGAAGAACTAGACGGAGAATTTATATTTACTTTTATAAAAAGAATAAAAAAGAAAGAAATTTATTTTAATATTGATGAAGTAAAAATATGTCTTTTAACAAGAATACTTATTCAGAAAGGAACTTTTAGAACGATAAACTTCAATATATATCTGAATGACGGATATAGTCTAAGATTGAGAAAAAAAAGAGAATGTCTGCTATTCCTACAAGTATGCAGGGAGAAAAGAGAAGATTTGTATCAAAAAATTTTGAGTATGATACCTGCAGAAACAACAGTCGTTTCAATTATTGAAAAGGAACTGGATAATTTTAAGCGATAAAAATAAATTAGGAAAGGGAGATAAGATGAATCTGTGGAATTTTTTTAAAAGAAAGAAAAAAACAAAATCAGGAATATGTTTTTCAAAAGAAAAGTCAAAAGAAGAACTAGTAAAAAACTTTTTGGAAATTAATGCTGATAAAATTGAAACAATTAAGACAGAGACTGGAGAAGAATTAACTGGAAATACAAGTAAATTTTTTCTTTATTTAAAGGATGGGAGAAAAGTTACAGTATTAATAAATCCAAAACGTAATTTTCTTCTTAAACAGCAAATAGGACTTGAAATATTTTTGGAAAAATTAAAGTCAGAAACTTTTAAAAATATAGATGAGAAAGAGCTTTTTGAGTATAACAGTCTGTTTGTAATTTTTGAAGCAGTAAGTAAAGAAGAAGAAAAAGAAAATGGGAAATTATTAGATCAACTGGCAGTTTTTTTAGGGGAATTCCATAAATTTATTATACAAAAAAATTTGAAACATTATCACTATGATAGAAAAAGAATGGTTCAGAATAATGAAAAATGGCAGATTTCAGACTTTATTCCACCCCTTTCAGATAAAATGTTCTTTGAATATGAAATAGAAATGACTGACAATGATGTCGAAAGAATGAAAAAAAATATTGAAATTTTGAGAGAAAACGGCCTTCCTTATGATGAAAAAATGGAAGTGAGTATCTCTGAAAAAAATGTGAAGATACATAAAAAATGGGATATTATAAGAAGAATTGTAGCAATAGTAGTAACACGCCTTGCTGCAGAAACATATCTTGAGAAAAAAGAAAATGGTAAAAAAGAGTTGGCTGCAATGGTAGATGTTTTTGAAGAAAAGTACCAGTTTAAGCAAGTTTTATCAGAGCGTGAAAAAGATTTTATTGAAAATTTAAGTGAGGATAAGGATTTGAATGCAGAGTTTTATTTTAGACTTGAGTCAGCAAAAATGCTACTATGGGTTTTATCAATTATAGATATTGAATTTCAGGATTTTAATACATTTTGTGATATTTCAATTTTAATAAATGGAATAAAAAATGAAAATTTAAAATCATTTGCAAGGAAATGTGAGATTCGTTCTAAAAATAAAATTATGGATATGCTTGACTATATATATAGGTTAAACTGGGCAAATGTTGAAATAAAAATGAATGGGTATGAAAGAATTGTAAATGAAAGTATTTTATATTTTAGTAGGTTGGCAGTGGAATGGGTAGTTCAGGACGGAAAAAGTATGGATGATATTGTAATTCATACATAAAAAAACTTATTGCTAGATTATTTTGAAACCATTAAAAAAACAGGCTTAAATAAAATAATTTTAAAAATTATTTGACAATGGAAATTAAAAATGCTAATATAAAAATGTAAGATTTATAAAGATTTTTTTAAGTTAATAAATTTGTAATTATATGTATAGAAGGAGAAAAAATACAATGAAAAAAATCGCAATTTTAACAAGTGGAGGAGATTCACAAGGTATGAATACAGCGATAAGAGCTGTCACTAAAGCTGCAATAAACAAAGGAATGGAAGTTTATGGTATAAGAAGAGGATATAAAGGTATGCTTGAAGATCAAATTTTTCCATTGACATTGTTAGATGTAAGTGGAATTGCTGATAAAGGTGGAACAATTTTATTATCAGCTAGATTGCCAGAGTTTAAAGATCCTGAAGTTAGAGCAAAAGCGGCGGCTAATTTAAAAAAACATGGAATAGACGGACTAGTTGTAATTGGAGGAGATGGTTCATTCCATGGAGCACATTATTTGTATGAAGAACACGGAATTAAAACAATTGGAATCCCAGGAACTATTGATAACGACGTAGCTGGAACAGACTATACAGTTGGTTATGATACAGCATTAAATATTATATTAGACGCTATCTCAAAATTGAAAGATACTGCTACTTCTCACGAAAGAACATATTTAGTAGAAGTAATGGGAAGAAACTGTGGAGATTTGGCTCTTTATGCTGCAATAGCAGGAGGAGCAAGTGGAGTTATGATTCCAGAAACTCAAACATCTATTGATAAAATATCAGAAGTAATTAAAAAAAGACGTGAAGAAGGTAAATTATATGACATAATCGTTGTTGCTGAAGGTGTAGGAGATGTTATGAAAATTAAAGATGAGTTAGCCAAAAAAGTTGATACAAGCATAAGAGTTACTATTTTAGGACATATACAAAGAGGTGGGGCGCCTACTGCATTTGATAGAATTTTAGCAACAAGATTAGGAGTAAGAGCTGTTGAGCTTATTGAAGAAGGACAAGGTGGATTAATGGTTGGAATTCAAAGTGAAGAAGTAACAACTCATAAATTATCTTACGCTTGGGAAAATTATTCAAAAGCATCTGTTGCCGATTATGCAATAGCAAATATATTATCATTATAATTGTTAATGAAAAACTGATTTTTTAAAAATAAATGAAATTTCTTACACAAAGTGAGAATTCATTGATAATAAGACAATGAAATTTTAAATCAAATTTTAGGAGGAAAAATGAAAATTAAAATGACTAAAGTTGTTTGTACCATTGGTCCAAAAACTGAAAGTGTTGAAATGTTGACAAAATTAGTGGAAAGTGGAATGAACGTAATGAGATTAAACTTTTCACATGGTGATTTTGAAGAACATGGAGCAAGAATTAAAAATATTAGAGAAGTAATGAAAAAAACAGGTAGAGAAGTAGGAATTTTATTAGATACTAAAGGGCCTGAAATCAGAACTGGTAAACTAGAGGGTGGAAAAGACGTATTATTAGAAACTGGTAAAAAGGTAACTATTACTACTGACTACTCTTTCGTTGGAAATGCTGAAAAATTTGCAGTTTCTTATCCTGGGATTGTTGATGACTTATATGAAGGAACAACAGTTTTATTGGATGACGGTTTAGTTGGATTAAAAGTTGAAAGTGTTGATAAGGCAGCTGGAGAAGTTCACTGTGTTGTTACAAACACTGGAGAATTAGGAGAAACTAAAGGTGTAAACTTGCCAGACGTTTCAGTTGGATTGCCAGCATTAGCTGAAAAAGATATTGCTGACTTGAAATTTGGTTGTGAACAAGGTGTTGACTTTGTAGCGGCTTCATTTATAAGAAAAGCTTCTGACGTTGCTGAAGTAAGAAAAGTGTTAGATGATAACGGTGGAAAAAATATCCAAATTATTTCAAAAATTGAAAGCCAAGAAGGTGTTGATAACTTTGATGAAATCTTGGAATTAAGTGATGCAATCATGGTTGCTAGAGGAGATCTAGGAGTAGAAGTACCTGCTGAAGAAGTTCCATTTATGCAAAAAATGATGATTAGAAAATGTAACAAAGCTGGGAAACCAGTTATTACAGCAACACAAATGCTAGATTCAATGATTAGAAACCCACGTCCTACAAGAGCAGAAGCTGGAGACGTTGCTAATGCTATTTTGGATGGAACAGATGCAGTTATGCTATCAGGAGAATCTGCAAAAGGTAAATATCCAGTAGAAGCTGTTAAAATGATGGCTACTATTTCAAAAAGAACAGATGAATTTAAAAAATTCAAAACAATTGAAACTCCAGAAGGATCAGAAATTACTGTTACAGAAGCAATTTCAAGCGGTGCAGTAAGTACTTCTCATGCATTGAATGCTAAATTAATTGTATGTTGGACAAAAACTGGTAGAGCACCAAGAATGATTAGAAAATATGGACCAACTATACCAATTATTGCTTTGACAGACAATGACCAAACTGCTAGACAATTGGCATTAGTAAGAGGAGTTAGAGCTTATGTAGCAAAAGGATTGGATAAAACAGATGATTTCTTCGCAAAAGCAAGAGAAATTGCAGCTAACCATGAAGAAGCTAACAAAGGTGATTTAGTAGTAATGGTAACTGGAATCTCTAAAGAAGGAACAACTAACACATTCAGAGTAGAAAGAGTTGGAGAATAATTAAAAATCTGATTATTTAACCATACCACACATAACAAGCAATTATAAATACTTTATGAGGGAAACGGTCTTATGCCTTTCCCTCTGTTTATATACTTAGAACTTTTATAGACTTAAACTTAAGAAATATACTTAAAACGATTTGATTGCAAAATTTAGGAAAGGAATAAAAAAGTGAAAAAACTTGATGATTTAATAGATGTTTTTGCAAAATTACCAGGAATTGGTAGAAAAAGTGCAGCAAGAATTGCGTTTGATGTACTTGATAGAAGTGAAGCTGATATTGATAGGATGCTTGAAATAATAAAAGATTCACATACGAATATTAAACATTGTGAAATTTGTGGAAATTTATCGGAAAATGATATTTGTGATATTTGTACTAATGAGAAAAGAGATACGGAAGTAATCTGTGTTGTTGAAGGAGTAAGAGATGTAATTGCCTTTGAAAAATCAGAAACATACAATGGGCTCTATCATGTGCTTGGCGGAAAAATTGATCCATTAAATGGAGTTACTATTGAAGATTTGAATTTGAGAAAATTGATAAGAAGGCTGGATGGGAGTGTAAAAGAAATTATACTTGCCCTAAATCCTGATTTAGAAGGGGAAACGACAAGCCTTTATTTAACAAAATTCTTAAAAGATAAAAATATAAAAATTTCAAAAATCGCCAGTGGAATTCCAATGGGAGGAAATATTGAATATACAGATATGGCAACACTGGGAAGATCACTGGAAGGAAGAATTAATGTAGATGATATAGATTAATATTTATAGTTTAGGAATTTATGAAAAAATTTAGAAATTGCCTAAAATGAGCAGAACTTCTAATTTTAATTTTATATAAATATTGTTATAAATTGGAAAAAAACTGAAAAAATATTTGCACTTTTAAAATGATATGGTATAATATTAAATATAGTGAGGTATAAAAAGTGAACAAGTTTTTTTTATTTAAAAATTTTAAAATAATTGTTATTATGTTTTTTGTATTTTTTTATCAAATACTATTTCCTGTAACTTTTAAATATAATACTGGAGAAAATCTAGTACAAAAGATAAGAGGTGAAGAAAAACAGGAAAAACTAATAAAATCAGTATTGGATGCTATACGTGGACATAATAATAAATTTGTTAGATTTTATCTTGCAACTAAAGATAATATTAATAATAGAGAAAAAATAAAAGACCAGTTTGCAAATCGGAAAGAAGGAGTGTATGGTGTAAATTTAGATGAAGCATTATTGTTTCAAGGAAATGGTGAATTGATTGATGTAAATGCAAAAACCAAGGATGGATATACACCAATTATTGTAGCCATTGAAGCTAAAAATAATGAAATTTTGAAGCTTCTTATTGAAAATGGTGCAGATTTATATGAAAAACATCCAATTTTTAATAGAACTACACTTGGAACAGCAGCATATTATGAAAATGCCGAAGCAGTGGAAATATTGTTAAAAAAAGATGCAAGACTTGCAAATGTTGGAAGTGATGTGGATGGATGGACTCCACTCCAAGATGCAACATTAAAAGCTAATTCCAGAATCGTCAAAATGTTGTTGGAACATGGAGCAAATCCCACAATTAAAGATAAGCATGGTGGGACTCCAATGGATATGGCAACAAAATTTGGAAAAGGTGAAATTGTAAAAATGCTGAGGGATTACATAAAGGCTAATAGAGGCAGATTATAGTTTTTTGAATTTGTTTGTAATAAAAAAATTTATATATAGAGGAGAAAACAATGAAAAGAATGACAGGAATTGGTGCTTCAGAGGGAGTATCTATAGGTAAAGTATTACTTTTTATCGCAGAGGAGATTGTTATTCCGCAAACAAAAGAGGCGGATTCAACAATTGAATCTGAATTGGCAAAATTGCAAGATGGATTGAAACAGTCCAAAACTCAATTAATTGCAATTAGAGAAAAAGTAAAAGAGAAAATGGGGGAAGATAAAGCAGCAATTTTTGATGGTCATATTATGCTTCTTGAGGATGAAGATTTGATTATGGAAGTTGAAGATAAAATTAAAGGAGAAGGACTTCCAGCTGCAAAAGCGTTACATGATGGAATTAATGAATATTGTGATATGATTTCACAATTAGATGATCCGTACCTAAGAGAAAGAGCCGCTGATTTACAAGATATAGGTAAAAGATGGCTAAAAAATTTATTAGGAATGAAAATTCATGACTTGAGCAACTTAGAGCCAGGGACAATCGTTGTAACTGAAGACTTGACTCCATCTGACACAGCTCAATTGGATTTGGAAAACTGTATAGGATTTATTACAGAAATTGGAGGAAAAACAGCTCACTCTGCAATCATGGCAAGATCACTTGAATTACCGGCAGTAGTTGGAGTAAAAGGAATACTTGCTGAAGTAAAAGATGGTGAAGTTGTTGTTATGGATGGAGAAACTGGAGAACTATACCTGGAACCATCTGAAGACTTGGTAAATGAATATATTAAAAAACAAGAAGCGATAAGAAAAGAAAAAGAAGAATTGAAAAAATTAATTCATGAAGATGCAGTTACTCTTGATGGTAGAAAAGTTGATATTTGGGGAAATATTGGAAGCCCTAATGATGTTGACGCTGTAATTGAGTCAGGAGCAACAGGAATTGGATTATATAGAACAGAATTTTTATTTATGAACTCTGATCACTTCCCAACAGAAGAGGAACAATATCAAGCATACAGAGTGGTTGCTGAAAAAATGCAAGGAAAACCTGTAACAATAAGAACAATGGATATTGGTGGAGATAAAGAATTACCATATTTAGATTTACCAAAAGAATTAAATCCATTCTTAGGATATAGAGCAATCAGAATTTCGCTAGAAAATAAAGATATGTTCAAAACTCAGTTAAAAGCGATTTTAAGAGCATCTCAATATGGACAAATCAAAATTATGTATCCAATGATTAGTTCAATTAATGAAATAAGAAAAGCAAATGCTATTTTGGAAGAATGTAAGAGAGAACTTGATGAAATTGGAAAAATCTATGATAGAAACATAAAAGTGGGAATAATGGTTGAAACTCCTTCAACAGCTATTATTGCTTACAAATTTGCAAAAGAAGTTGATTTCTTCTCAATAGGAACTAATGACTTGACACAATATTTCTTAGCAGTAGATAGAGGAAATGAAATGGTTGCAAACTTATACAACTCATTTAACCCTGCGGTATTAGAAGCTATTCAAAAAGTAATTGACGCTGCACATGGAGCAAATATAAATGTTAGTATGTGTGGAGAATTTGCTGGAGATAAAAGAGCAACTAAATTATTGTTAGGAATGGGGCTTGATTCATTCAGTATGAGTGCATCATCAGGATTAACTGTTAAGAAAATAATTAGAAACAGTAATTATGCAGATGCGAAAAAATTCAGAGATTTAATTTTACAACAAGATACCCCTGAAGAAGTTGTAGCAAAAGTGTAATAAATTATAACAAAAAAGGCTAGTTAGTTTCTTAGCCTTTTTTGCCTTAAAATCGGGATTATTATTTTAGAATAAAATTATTTTGAAGACAAATGAAAAAATTGTTTAAACCATAATTTTATTCGATATTAGATTTTATTTCTAAAAAATAATAAGTATAATGACTGAGGAGTAAAAATATGGAAAAGAAAAAAGTAGCAGTTTTTTTGGCAAACGGATTTGAAGAAATTGAGGCAGTAACTCCAATTGATTTGCTTCAAAGGGCAGGGATTAATGTAGATACAGTTTCAATCACAAAGGATAACCTTGTGGAGAGTGCGAGAAGAATGAAAATACTGGCAGATAAGATAATTGATGATATTGATTTTTCTGAATATGATATGCTGATATTGCCTGGTGGTCCTGGAGTCGGAAATTATTTTAATTCACAGACACTGTTAGATAATGTGTTAAAATTTTCAAAAGACAATGAAAATAAAAAAATTGCGGCAATATGCGCGGCACCTACGGTATTATCTAGCCTTGGAATTTTGGAAGGGAAAAATGCAGTGTGTTTTCCAGCGTGCGAAAATGAACTGGTAAAAGGGAAGGCAGTGTTAGGAAAAGACAGAGTTGTTACAGATGGCAATGTTATAACAAGCAGAAGTGCAGGAACTGCATTGGATTTTGCCTTTGAAATTATTAGTGAACTTTTGGGAAAAAAAGAAGCAGAAAAAATTGCTGATGAGATAGTTTATAAATAAATTTGTAAATAAAAGTATAAATTTTAAAAAGTTATATGGAAAAAATAAGAAAAGTATGCTAAAATGTTTCAGTAATTATGAAAGAAATAAAATGATTTGATAATTAACAAGATTACAAACTATTGATTTAAGTACAATATACAACTATTTTAAAATAATTTTAAAAATAAAACCAAAAATAAATTAGATATTTAGGAGTTTGCATGAAATTAGTTTACATTCTAAAATTGGTTTTAAAAAGTTTTATAAATGCTAGATTTGTATATTTTAAAATGTCTAAGAAAGGAAGAAAATATGGAATACCATAAGCCCGTGCTGTTTGACGAAGTGATTGATAATATAATAACGAAAAAAGACGCTGTTTATGTTGACTGTACACTTGGCGGCGGTGGGCACACAGAGGGTATTTTACAAAATTCTTCTGAAAATTCAAAAGTTGTTGCAATTGATCAGGATATGGAAGCCATTGAGTTTGCAAAAAAAAGGCTTGAAAAATATGGGCACAAACTGCAGATATTTCAAGACAATTTTAGAAATATTGATACAGCTGTTTATCTTGCAGGCTTTGAAAAAGTGGATCGAATACTTATGGACATAGGAGTTTCCTCAAATCAACTGGATAATGCCGAAAGAGGTTTTTCATATAGATTTGATGCACGGTTAGATATGCGTATGGATAGTAGCCTAAAAATAAGTGCTTACGAAGTTATTAATGATTTTTCTGAAAAGGAAATCGCAGATATTATTTATAAGTACGGTGAAGAGCCAAAATCTCGTAAAATTGCAAAAAAAATTGTAGAATATAGGAAAAATAAGCCAATCGAAACAACATTGGAACTTGCGGATATTGTTATAAAATCAATAGGAAAAAGTATGAAACGGCATCCTGCCAAAAGAACATTTCAAGCTATAAGAATTTTTGTAAATAAGGAGCTTGAAGTGCTGAGCGAAACATTGGATAAAGCAGTAGAACTACTTAATAAAAATGGTAGGTTATTAGTAATTACTTTTCATTCATTGGAAGATAGAATTGTAAAGGAAAAATTTCGTGAATATGAAGATCCGTGTATTTGTCCAAAAGATATACCAATTTGTGTATGTAATAAAAAAAGTTTGGGAAAGATAATTACAAAAAAACCAATTATTGCTAAAAAATTAGAATTAGAAGAAAATAATCGGGCACATTCAGCAAAATTGAGAATTTTTGAAAGGAGTGAATAAACAGTTATGAATGGTGTTTCAAAAAACAAAAAAATGCAAATGGAAATCCTTGATGTTCCAAAAATTACGAATACAGCAAGATCAAAAGAAGATGCAAGAAGAGAAAGAATAGTAGCTCCTACAGAAGTTAGAAAAAAACTTTCCAGAACAGCGGGGTTAAATATGAGAGTAATAGTTATAGTTAGTATTTATGTCGCTATTGTAACAATAGTAGCTTTACTTCGTGTTTTTGTTTCATTTAATATTTCTGAGTTACAAAGAGAAATTAATACCAAAGAAAAACAAGTAGTAATGTTACAAAAAGAAATTGCATTATTAGATACTCAAATGGTCAACAAGGAAGATTTAAAAACTAAGGAAATAAAAGCTAAAGAAAGAGGCTTTGAATTTCCAAATTCTCCAATATATATAGATTTGAATAATTAAACTAAATAAAATATAACATTAAAAGTACAGGTGTTATATTTTTTTATTGACAATAAGTCAATTAACTAATAAGCGTAGAATTAAAAAATATTTTTATTTGAATACCCATAAATAAAGGATTTAAAGGGAATTGAAATTTTTTAATTACTTAAAAATATCTATCAAAACTACTAAATTTTTAGAGGTAATATACAAGTAGTATACAAATAACCATTAAAAAATACTGGGTTTAGACCCCAGTATCTTCTAATTTATTTTTTCAATTTCTTTTCTCATTTTTTCAATATTGGTATGTGTATACTTCTTAGTCATACTTATGTTGGTATGTCCTATTATTCCAGTTATTGCAGTTTCATTATCTGATACATCACTTATCATTGTCGCAAAAGTGTGTCTTGTATCATGTATAGTATGCTCCATTCCAAGTTGTTTCATGATATTCATAAATTCAAACTTTCTAAAATTATTATACCCGTAATAATTCTTCTCTGTTCTATTTGGTATAAGGTACTCCGTTTTATTTCCCATTCTTTTAACAATAAGTGGGTTTATTTTGGGGTGTATCGGGATTATTCTGTTCTTACCAGCTTCTGTTTTGCTTCCACCAATAATTATGTTCTGTTCCAGATCTACATTTGATTTTTGAAGTTTTAAAAGTTCATTTATTCTCATTCCTGTATATATTAATATTAAAATCACGTCAGCATATTCCAGATCATTAATATTTTCCCATAGTAATGCAATTTCTTCTTCAGTAAATACTTTTCTCTCTATTTTGGGCTTATGCTTAGGTAGTTTGATAAATTCGCTGTAGTCCTTGCTTATTACATCCATTTCCATCGCTGTGTTAAAAATAGCTCCTATAAAGGATTTTATAGTTTTCAATGTTCCTGAAGATAAATGCAGTAAGCTGTCAATTAAATTTTGAAGCTGGGCTGTTCTAATCTCGCACATTTTCTTATTGTGGAGAGAAGACAGGTAGGCACTTAATGAAGTGTATACTTTCATTGATGATTTTTCGACAGTGTGCTTTTTTCGGTTAAGATATATGTCCATTACATTTTTAAAAGTCATATCCGACAGCTTTGTGTCATAAGGATTAGTATTGTATTCAGCGAGGGCCTGCATAGCCGCTTTCCTGTTTTCAAAATATCCTATGTATTTAAAAATTTGTTTTCCTTTATCGTCATAGCCAGTCGTAATTCTGGCGCCAAAGGGCTTTCTTCTTTTTCCACCCAGTTTTATAACGGATCCATATCCATTTGGATTTTTCATAAAAAAATCACACTCCTTGTATTGAATTTTAAAGGTTTGTGTGATATACTTCTATTGGTGTTTGTGAGTATATCACATTGCTTAGTCCCTATTGCCGTAGGGACTATTTTTTTTAATTATCTTGATTTAGTTAAGCATATATTTATATTTCCCTTCTAAAAAATAGACATTTTACATAGAGTATTCAAAATAAAATATCTTCATTATTAATAATGTTAAATGAATTACCTATAATAACATTTTTTAGAATATTTTTATCTCCATAAGCATCAGGATTTGAAATCAAATGCTCAATAGTTAATTTATTATTAATTATAGCATTAATAAGCTCATAGTAATGTAAAAGTTCAATATGAGTATTTACATTTATGCTTTTTCCTTGAATAATATTTGTTCCGATTTCATTTGGTTGAATAACATTATTAGAAGTTAAATATCCAACCAAATTATAAAAATCTTCATTCAAATCAAAATATACTATTGGGTTTTCATATTTAGAATTTAATATGTCTTGTAAGATATAGTTCTTATAATCTGTACTTACTTTAATTTGAAGTCCAGCTATTAAACCCGATATTTGTGAACTTTTTTTTGAAACTAGAGCATACCTATCTTTTTTATCAATCCAAACAATATCTCGTTGTGGATCAAAAGGATTATATTTTTGAGAAAATTGTTTTTTTGTACTTAATAACCCAGTTCCAATGGCTTTAAACTTTTTAGAAAATTTTTTATTGGTATTTTTCATTAAACGTGCTTTTGAAAACCAAATATTATTTAAGATTTCATTATTGTTGCAATCTCTAACAATAATCGCCTCAGCTATTCGTCCTAGAATTTGCATTACAGAAATTAAAGGATTCTGGTTTAAAATATATCTAAAAACCCATTTGTTTTCTTCCCATTTTATATAACCTAATTCATCAAGTAAAATATCAAATAACTTTTGTCCTGTGTATAAATTTATAATTTCAATATTTGATGGTTTATTAAAAAAGTTGTTAAAGTCTTGTTTTGAAATAATCTTACCTTCTGAATTTTCGACTGCAATTATTAACTTGTTATTATTGTTCATTTATATTCTCTTTCTTATTTTTTTATTAATTTTTAAATATTCTGTCGTTTAATTTATTTTGAATATTAAATTAAACAATTTTCATCATCCAAATCATCTTCATCCTCAATTCCGTATTCATCAGAAATAACCGATGTTGTTTGATTATATTCTTCAGCAAGCATAGTTTTGTTGAAGACTGCTGTTGGATCTAATTCGTTTACTAATTCTTCTAATTCATCTACTGTGCTGTAAAAAAATTCCTTTCTTAAATTCACTTTATTTACTCTTTTGTCATTCAATCGTTTGTGTAATGTTTTTTCTAATTCTACTGCATTTTGAGAGAATATAAAGCTGTGAACATCAAATTTGAAAGGAACTGAAGCACTTCCTAGTTCGTTTACTCTTTCCTGTGGATCTAACCTTCTTGTCATACCGATTTTGAACATTTTATCCCCAAAAGAGCCTAAGTTACTTATTATGTAAATATTTCCAGCTTTTCCATTTTGTAGACTTGTGATTTCATCTTTTTTGATTGTTACATCAGATAATTGTCCTTGTAATTCTAAAATTCTCATTTTTAGGTTTTGAATCTCTTCATTGTTTTGTGAGTTTTGAAGTATTTCCTGTGTTCTTTCAATTTCTTGTTTAAATTTTTCTTCTTCACGTTCTATACGTTCTTTTTCAAGTTTTAATAGTCGCCGTTCTTCTGCTTCTTCCCTTAATTTTTGCCTTAAAGCTATTTGCTCCTGCTTTATCTGTTCTTGTTTGATATAGTAGTTATATTCTATTTTAACAGCATTTATAAATTGATATTCCAGTACACCAATGAATTGAGCCATTGTTCCTGCGATAGTCTGGTTTCCTTCTGAAGCAATATTAATATATTTATTTGTAACAGCCTTTATATTTTCAATAGCTTTTTCAAGTTTATTATATTTTAAATCGTATAGAATGTTTTGTAATTCAGATTTTAAGGCAATAACCATTAAATCATAAACCATTTTATTAGTTTTAGTTGAATATCTATCACTTACTTTGTTCAAAGTTTGATCAATTTGTTTGTAATTTTCCTTGAATGCTTTGTTCAATTCCTTAACTTCCATATGATGTAAATGTAAAGTTACTTGAGGCACTATTTCGTTTATCTCTTTTTCCTTGTTCAGTTTTACATTAAATGCCTCAGGAACAAAAATAAAATAGTTATCAATAGCATATTTAACGGCATCATAGTAATCTTTAATTTTTTTTAGCCGTTTTTTCTGATTATCTTCTTTTTTCTGTAATTTCTCCAATGCTGCTTGTAAATCTTTTACATTTTCTAGAACTAATATATTACGTTCATCACGTTTAAAATCGCCTAATTCGTTCTTTTTACGTTCTATTTCTTCAATCAATCTATTTTTTTCAATTTTTAATTCTCTTTTAGTTTCAGCTAATTTGTTATTTTTTGTTTTCAAATTAGAAATAGCAATATCTAAATTGTCTAGTTCGATTAAAGGAGATAATTTATTATTTAATTCAGTTATTTCATCAATAATTTTTTGCTTATCAATTTCCAAGTCTTTAATATCAGAATTTAAGTTATTTTGAGTATTATTAAAATCTTCTTTTAATTTTTGAATACTCTCTAATACTTCCTTTTGTTCGCCTTTTAATTTTTCTAATGCATCAGAATCAGGTTTTAACATCTCTTCATACTTATTTTTGGTTTCTAATAATTCTTTTTGAAATTTTCTGGCCTTAATTCCTAAATATCCTCTTAACAATAATATCGCAGATAATACTAATCCTGCAATTGAAAACATCAGATTGTTTCCATTAAATATCATTGGAATTATTATAATCCATAAAAATATAAAACCTAAAATTTTAAAAAATTTTACTATAATAAATCACTCTCCATTCTATAAATATTTTTTTTAATTATCTTCGTAAATAAAATTCAGAGGATATTTACTTTAATCATCGACTTTTTCTGATTCATTAATTTCTATATTATCAGACGTGTAATTTTCAAGAAATATTTTGGCAACGGCTTTTTCTAAATCAGCTGTTATTTCAGAGGTTATTTTGATGTCTTTTATGGACAATTCTAATAACTGTAGAGCATTTTTCAATCTAAAATTCTTTTCATCATTGAGATTTACTTCCTTAAAAGATTTAGGATTTTCTGGTATTCCAATGGAAACATGTATTTTTCCTTTTTTTATTTTTATATCTCCAGCTTTTCCATTCGGAAGAACAAAATCATATCTACATATCGGAGAATTTATAAGGATAACACTATTTTCATTCTTTAGTTTCATATTTTTATTATGTTGATATTTATTTCTTATATTACTTCGTCCTCTTAAAAATTCTAAATCAACATTAAAATAATCTGCTATTTTTTCTTCTATTTCAAACGACGGAGTTCGATTTCCGTTTTCATACATACTAATGGTACTTTTAGAAACTCCAATAATTTCTGCAAATTTTTCTTGAGTAAGTTTTTTTTCATTTCTTAATAATACTAATCTTTCAGAAAAAGCATTCATAAAATACACCTCCATTAGTATGATACACAAATTGTGAAAAAAAGTCAAGAATAAAAATCACAAAATGTGTTGACAAAAAAATATTAATATGGTATTATCATTTTGTACACGAAATGTAAACAAAAAATTATAAAGAAGTGAGGTGATTAAAAGTGAATAATGCCTCTGAGATTTTGAGAGGATTAAGAGGGGATAAGTCATTAGCTAAAACAGCAAAGGAAATAGGTATAACTCCATCAGCATTAGCTAATTATGAATCAGGCATTAGAACTCCGAGAGATCAAATAAAAGTTAAAATTGCAAAATACTATGGCGTGTCAATAGAGTCTATTTTTTTTAAAGATTTAGTACACGAAAAGTAAACAAATTTTTAAAAAAAAGAATGGAGTGAGAGGATGGGAGAAGAGGAAAAGATTAATAAAAGATTTGAAAATTTGCCAGAATTTAAGATTTTAAGAGATACAAAAAGTCAAAAAACATTAGAAGTACAAATGGACGGAAAAATTTTGGAAGGAGTTACTGCATACGAAATACAGCATTCCGAAAATAGTAATGATATTTTTCCAAAAACTAAAATTATTTTAGAATTTTCAAATTTTAAATCACTTAAAATAATAAATTTTGAAAAAAGGGAGTGAGTGGATGGGAGAAGAGTTTTGGATTATATTTATTAGAGTCTATTCTGTAATGATAACAATTGAAACAATAATAAATATTTTGAGAATTGTAAAACTAAAGATTAAGAATGAGAAATTAGAAAAAGAGAATCAAAGACTTCGTTCATTATTAAATCTAAATGAAAATACTATTTTGTAAACTTTGCTGTAAGATATGCGGCTATAATAGAAACAATTAAGGGGAAAAAGAAAGAACGCATAATTTCTAAAATTAAAGTTCTGAAATTATTTATATTGTCTTGTCTTTTTTGTTCAAAGTAATCTTGTAAAAATTTTTTTCCTTTAGGGGAAACAATAAATCTTTTAAATTTATAATTTTGATTATCTATATTAGATTTTTCGATGACTTGATAATATTGAACATATCCTTCTGAAATTAGAAAAACAAGCCTTTCGTTTGTTGAAAATTTTTCTTCTGGATATTTTAAGCAAAGTTCTCTAAATGAAATTTTATAATGTTCATTAATATGTTTTAAAATGTTTAAATCGTATTTTGGCATAGAATATTTGTTATTCATTGTAATTAAACTCCTATGATAAAAATTTTTTAATAATTATATCATAGAATATATAAAATAAAAAGAAAGGGAGTGAGAGGATGGAGAAAGAAAGATTTTTAGAAATAGCAAATAAATTAAGTGAATGCAATATTACTTCTGAAGAATGGAGAGAACTGGACATTATAATGCAAAGATGTTTCCAAAAGAAAATAAAAAACAGTATACAAAAAATATTTTTTGATATTAAAGACTTCGTTATTTCAGTTAATGCTGACAATGAAAAGGACTACTCTATAGAAGTAGCCCAAAGTAAAATTTAATTTTGATGTAATGTTATAGATATAATTTGATTGATATTTATAAAATAGACATATTAGGATGGTTAGATTATACCATAGAATATTTAAAAATGAATAAATTTTGAAAGAAGGGAGTGAGAGGATGGGAGAAGAAACTCAAAAAACTGAATTAGAAAAGTTAGGATTTGAATTAGTAGAAAGAAATTCAGATGATTGTAAAAAAGTTGTAGAGGAGGTTATGGAAGTATTTGAAAAGTATCATGTAGGTTATAAAGAAATGAATTATTTTTTAGAACTGATTCGGGAATTAATGGAACTATCATTTAGTCTGTAAAGTGTGTGCGATTTGAAAATTTAATTAATGTCTATATATTAAATCTGTATCTTATTTTACGCTTAGGTTTTCTATGTGGTTTAGTGTTTTGAATTTGTGTTTCTGCTGTTTTTGATAGTTCAATTAATTTTTCTTTGGCTTTAGCTTGAGCGTCTTCCAAACTATCAGCTTCAATCAAAATGGAAAATTTATCACTTTTGGCTTTAATAATATATTTATTATTTACAAAACCTTGAAAATCATAATCTATCAAAGTAGTACCTCCTTAATAATCGCACACGTAAAAATTATAACATAGAAATATCAAATTTTGAAAGAATGGAGTGAGAGGATGGGAAAAACGAGGTTTAGTGAAAAATCAAAGAAATGTAAATCAATAAAAGAAATGTTTAAGCAAATATTACAAAAAAATGATGTTACTTTAGAGGAATTTGAAACAATTTCTGGTTGGATAAAAATGGAATTTAAAGAAGAAGCGACATTTAAAAAAGAGCAATATTCAAAATCTGAAATTGCTCTAAATAGTCAATCTTGTTGTGGTTCAAATCTACAACCAAGTGTGAAAAAACCCAAGAAACCAGGAATTTAATTAATAATTTAATTTTTTTGGAAAGGAGGTATTTTAATGAGAGTACATCTTCCTGCACAGGGAGAAATAGAAACTGAAAAAGTTGTAGCTGGAATGGAAGCGTTAAAAGGACTTACAGAATTAGAATTTAAAATAGTTGTGAAAGAAATAGAAAAATATTTTAAAAATAAAAAAGAGAAACTCACCTTTGATGTTGAAATTACAGAAGATGAGTCTCTAAAAAAAATAAAAGATTTTTATAAAAGTATTAAAAGCCCTATTCTTCTATAACAACTTGAATATGTACTAGACTTAAAAAATATTTTTTATTTTTATGAATAATTTGGACTATTGACATATCATAAAAACTGTTTTCGATAAAATTATGAATATTTTTTATATATCCCTCTTTAGCCCAATTATATGGAGAAAAGAATTGATTATTATATCCAATTTGATAATCATCTTCAGTAAGTTCAGTCCATTGTCCAAGTAGACAAGCATAAACTTTATACATAATCGCTGTACCTCCTTCCATTTAGGATGGTTAGATTATAGCATAAGATATTTAAAAATGAATAAGATTTTGAAGTAAGGGAGTGAGAGAATGGGAAATGAGAAAAAGTTAGTAGAAAAATGTTATGAAGAAATGCTGAATTTTTTAAAAAAAGATTTTACAAAAATTGAATTAGGAATAGATTTGTTGGAAGACGAAAATAATATTACTGATGTTATACATATTTTTACTGCAATTAGAAGAAGTGAACACAGAGATTTTGAAAAAGAAAAAGAAATAAAACAAGAAATTTACAAAAATTTATACAAATGTACGGAATTGAAAGATTTTAGGAGTAGAAATAGAAGATGTGTCCTTTTATTAGATGCGTTGAATCGTAAGGACACATATTAAAACTAATTCAAAAAAGACAATGCGATTTCCAAAGAACAAAAATCTTCAATAAATCCTGTACAAATTTCATTATTGTACTTAAAAGTTACACCGCCAAGACCGAAATCTTGGATAAAAATTTCGTCTTTTAAATGTAATTTTTCAGTAGTTTCTATAGGAGCAAATTCTCCATTAGGAAGTAACAAAACTTTAAAATCATTAACTTTTGAAATTGCATAAACAATAGCTTTAATAATAGTGACACCTCCTTTCTGTTTGATTTTGTTTGGTGATAATATTATAGCACAAAAGAGGTTATTTGGAAAAAAGAAGGGAGTGAGAGGATGGGATGAATGGAAATCGTTTTAGAGAAATACTGATAAAATTGAATGAATGTAATATAACATATCTTGAATGGGAAGAGTTAAAAAGAAAAATAGATGGTTTTTTTGAGAGAGAAAAACGGAAAACTGTGTTGGATATGGATAAAATTGAAATAGTTGAAGTAAATGAAAAAGAGTACTATTGTCGTTAGCACTCTTTGAAAGTTATTATTGTGTTTGTGTGATATAGATTATTTGATTAATATTCAGGAAATAAACAAAATTACCTTCAATAATTCTTATAAAATTATGGCGATAAGATTCATCATTAATAATAATAACATCTTTAAATAATCTTTGAGAAGTTTGAATATCATAAAAGACACCATTTTCAATAAAATCAAAATGTTTTTCCACAGTTTAACCTCCTTCCAATTAGAGTAGTTAGATTATACCATAGAATATTTAAAAATGAATAATTTTGAAGTAAGGGAGTGAGAGATGAAAAAAATAATTTTGATGATAACATCGGTTATAATTGTAGCTTTGGTAGGAACTAAGGCTATATTGGATAGGAAAAAAGAGGAAGAAAAAGAAATTTTGCAACCTAAAAAATTATTATATGGTTATCCTTTGTTTTTTAAAAAGAAACGAAGGAAAAAAAGCAGTAAATATAGAAATTATAGTACAAGGGTAAGAACAAAAACGAAAAAGAAAAATGATATTAATGAAATAATAGTCACAGTATTAAAAGATATGGATGAAAAAGAAAAGAAGAATCGTACAAAATTCTTTTAGTTACATAAATTTATTTAAAGGAGAATTTTAAGAATGGAAATTCACAATACGGATACATTTCATTTGGCAACAGTAAGTGAATTAAAAAAAGTTGCGGAAGAAATGATAAAAGAAAAATATAATCTAAAAAATGATTTAGTGATGACTGGATGGGCAGTTAAAATAAATAGCATTATAAATCAGATACAAGATGAAAAATTAAAGGAAAAAGCAGAAAATAACTGTGAAAAAATTTGGAATAAGTGGTATGAAAAAGTTCAAAAGGAACAGTTGACAAATAAAAATCTTGGAATATTAGATTCAGTATTAGAAAAATTAAAAAGGAAAAATTCTGAGGAATTGGGAGTTAATTAGGAAATAAAAAATGTCGTTAAGGGACTAAGTAATGAAAAATCAAACACCAAAAAAAATTAAGGGACGGCAATCCCGGAAAGGAAAAAACTATGGAAGTTTCAGAATCATGGATAAGGAAACAGGCTACAAAATTGCAATTATCAATAAAGGAAACCGCTGAATTTGTCGGAAAAGGTCAGCAATATGTAAGAGTAGGATTGCAGACAGGAAGACTTAAATTTGGAACGGCAGTACCCAAATTTAAAGATGAAAATGAAAAAGAAGCAAGAAGGAGAGCTGGGAAACGTAATTGGGACTACGATATTCAAAGAGTACATGTTGAAAGATATGTTGGAATAAGCTATAGAAAATTTTTGGAACTGAAATATGTGGTAGTAGCATAATAGGAAAGAAGGTGAATTTAAAATGAAATATGACGCTTTAGTAATGGTAAACAATCAAAATAAAGAAACAAGAAGAAAAATGGAAGAAAGAAAAATTAAGAACAGAATCAAGAAACTTGTAAGAAAGGTTGGACTATCAAAATGACAATAAGAGAACAGCTGGAAAAAGAAATGGATCAAGAGGAAATTAAGGAACTGGAGGGAGAAAATGCTGAAAGTGAGAAATCTGATAAAAATAATATTCCTGATAACAATGACAGTTCTGATACAGTTGGAAGTGATTAGGGAAAAAGGGCATTGGGTTGCTGGTGGAAATTTAGCATTTCCGGTATTATTGGCGATATTGCTTTGGTGGCCATCTTATTTTAAAAAATGGAAATAGGAGGGAGTGGGATTATGGAAATAGAAAATCTAAAGGAAACATTTCTTGAAACATTAAATGATTTGAATTTATCAATATCATTTTTAAGAGATAAAAAATTATTGGGTTATGAGGTGGAATTGCTTGCTAATAGATGTAAAATTAGCCAAGTTGAAGTGCATGAGGTACTTGAGAAAGCAAAACAAGAAAATTGGAGCTGGAGGAAAAAATGATATGAATAAAAATTAGGAATAGAGGATAAAAAATATGAAAACAAAGGAAGAAATTGGAATTGAAATTACAAAGTTGAATGTAAAACTTTATAAGCACGTAAGAATTTCAGGATGGGATTCTGAAGCAGAAAAGATGAATGAAAGAGTAAAGATATTAAAATGGGTATTAGGAGGGAGTAAAAAGTGGAATTAAGAGAATTTAATAAAGTTTTTCGTGGTTTTATTCTTTATTATGGAATGAAAGGAATGAAATCTGAAAAGATAGATATTTATTATTTGGGATTGAAAGATTTAAGTGTTGAACAGTTGAAAACAGCTTTTTATAAAATAATAAAAAATAGAATGGAAAGAGAATTTCCGATGATAGCAGAAATAAGAAAAGCGGCTTTAGGAATAAAATAAAAAGTTTGGAGAAGAAAAATGTATATAAATTTGAGTGGAAATTATTATATCAAAAGTCAACCAAGGTGTTTTGTGATTGGATGTAAACAGAAAAATAGTAAAGGTGAAGTACAATTTGTAGCAAAATGGTACTTTACGAGTCTTAGGAGTGCATTGAGAGCTTGGATTGATGAAAAGCTGATAATGAGTAAGGCTAAAAGTTTTCAGGAGCTTAAAAACGATATACGGGCCTTGAATGATGAAATGGAAATAATAATTGAGAAAATTAATAAAGGTATTTCTGATGATAAAAATAGATCTGATGAAACAATGGAAATATTAAGCGAATTTGAAGAAGAGGAAGAAATTGAATAAAAAAATGCCAGTGGAAAAACACTGACATAAAAGATCTAAAAAACACTTTCGTATTCTCAAGATTATTATATCACAAGTGAGAGAAAATGAAAAGAGAAAAAAATTTAATTTTAGAATATGGAGTAGGATCAGTAACATATACGGGTATAAGAAATTTTGAAATTCAATATCCGTATATTGTTATTGACGGAGAAAATGTTAGTTTGATAGGCGTGAAGTTTGTGAAATATAAGAATTTTATTGCTTGGAGAAATAGGAAAAATAAAATAAGGTAACTTGTTTATCGAAGGAGAGAAATATGGCTAAGTTTAGACAGATACAGACGGATTTTTGGAGCAATCCCTATGTTCAGGAAGAAATGACTCCCGAAGATAAGTTTTTTTATTTATACTTAATGACAAATGAAAAGTCAACACAGATAGGTATATATAAAATAACGAAAAAGCAAATAGCATTTGATATGGGATATTCAATTGAATCAGTGGGAAATTTATTGAAAAGATTTATGGAGCAGCATAAATTGATTAAATATGATTCTGAAACACGGGAAATAATATTGCTTGAATGGGCAAAAACAAATCTTAATAAAGGCGGGAAACCTTTTGAGGATCTAATTTTAAGTGAACTGAAAGAAGTTAAACAAAAAGAATTTATAGAAATTATTTATCGTCAGTGTGAAAAAAAGGAAATAAAAAAAATAATAGAAAAATATATTGATAAGCCAAAAATGATTGAGGAAAATTTGACATTAGGAAATAAAAAAAATTCTGATAATTTAGATGATGACAAAATAATTGAAGCAGAAATAATAGAGAAAAATATAGAAAATATTAATGAAAGTCCTGAAAACAACACTTTTGACGATACGTCGAACGACACGTATAACGATAAGGGGACAATAAATAAGAATAAGAATAAGAATAATAAATATAATAATAATTATATTAATAATAGTTATTATAATAATACAAGTGTCCAAAAAGAAAAAATTAATTTTTCTTTTGTGTGTGAGGAAATAAAAAATAAATGGATAGAAATTGCAAATACATTTGGACTATCTGGAACACGACTAAAAATAAATGAGAAACGTAAAAAATCAATAAAAACATTGCTTAAAGAATATACTGTTGAGGAAATTTTTCAGGCAATGGACAAAATTTATGTTTCTAAATTTTTACAGGGAGATAATAAAAATAACTGGCAAATAACATTTGACTGGTTTATTAATAAAGCAAATCTATTAAAAGTGCTGGAAGGAAATTATGATGATAAAGTTAATACCGATTCCAGTCCTAAAAATACAAAAGAATATTATCAAAAATCTAATAATCAATTTACGGGAGTTACAGATGAAAGTATTGAAGATCTGATAGGAGGATTTACACAATGATGACAAGGGATGAATTTAATAAAGTCTTTAATTTATTATGCACAAATTATCCAAATACAAAAAATCCAAATGAGTTAGGAAGTCTTTATTTTTTAGTATTAGGAAATGAATTAACTGCTAAGGAATTTATGAATGCAACACTTAAAATTATAAAAACAAGTAAGGAAAAATTTATGCCACAGGTTGCTGAAATACTTGAATATGCGAAAAATAGGAATGTAGAAAATCAAGTGATATTGGCTAAGAAGATGTTAATTGAGACTATCCATAAATGTGGAAAAAGCGGGATGATAAATTTTGAGGATAAGGGAATACATGCTGTAATTGATTTTATCGGTTGGAAAAGATTATGTTCGATGAAGGATGATGAATTTGATAACTTTTTGAAATGGGAATTCGATGGAATATACAAAGAATTTATGAAAAATCCTTATGAAACAAGTGATTATTACACTGGAAACTATAAAATTATCGGACAGAAAAATCCAACAAGAATTACTTACGAGAGCATAGGAGTAAAGAATACTCAAAATTTAGAATTTATACCGTTGGAATATAAAAATACTCCGCAGATTGAAAATAAAGTTGATCTGTCGGAATTGAAAAATAAAATGTTGATAGGAGTGTAAAAATGATAATAAATAATTTAACTACAGAAGATATTAAATTTTTAAAAGAATTAAAGCACGAATTGAATACACAAAATAGTAGAATGACTGCTAATCCTAGAATATATCAAATTAGAAGTGAAAAATTTCAAACAAATCCTAATGGAGAAGGAAAATATTTTGAAGCGGTATTTGAAGGGGATTCGTTAGGAATTTTTGAATATACCTCAGAGGGTGTGGAAGAAGTAAAGGCTATTTTAAGGGAAATTACTGACGATGAAAATGTTTTGAAAGAAATTGACAATATTTGTCTGGAAGATTTGGATAGGGAATGGATATATTTTCATTGTTATATTGGTGATTTTAAATATATTTTCAATAATGTTTTTTTTACAGAAAAAGCATGTAGACAACACATAGAGGAGAACAAACATCATTATAGAAATCCAATGGATTATTTGAATTTTGCTTTTAGAAATCCTGAAATAGAAACATTGCTGGGAATATTATCAAAAATTGAAATTAAGGAAGAATCGTAATGTTAAGAACACAAATTGAGAATAAGAAAATAAAAATATTTTATCCAATGAAAAAGATTGTTCCAGGAGTAAAGGAAGATCTGGAAAAAATATTAAATAATTATTCAGTAGAAATTGTTCCAATTAAAGCGATGACATTACAGCAGATGAGAATGATATATGCCTTGATAAATCAATTTTCTGAACATCTTGCAGGTGGTGGCAGCGAATATGGATATATGAAAGACATATTGAAAATATTTTTTGCAGAAAAATATGAAATTCCCAATTTTTCGTTAAGTCCTGATTCAATTGATACGTTAGATATTGATACTGCAAATAGATTTATTGAATATCTGATTGAGTTGGGCCTTGATTACAATGTGCCAATTGTGATTAAGGAAAAAAATGGGAGAAAAAGATTTGCAGCACAGATATATCCAGATACGGAAAAGTATGTTTATTTTTGTCTAAAAAAGAGAATATGTGCAGTATGTAACAAATCACATGATTTTGAAAATGGAGAATCAATTGATTTAGAACATTGGGATACTGTAGCAAGTACAGCGGGAGGATATAAATATGATGATGGATTGAAAGGAAGATTTATATCTCTTTGTAGAAAACATCATATTGAAAAACATTTTATGGGACAGGAAGGTTTTAAAAATAAATATTATGTGGAAGGAATATATCTTAAAAAGAAACAGGTTATAGAATTAAAAAATATTTATACTGGGCATTTTAAAGCATTTGATGATAAAAAATAGAGAAAAAAGGCTTTGTAGAAAAATTGTTAAAATTCGTAATCAAGTGCAAGAGGAGAATGTTTAAATGAACGAAAAATTATTAAAGGAATTACGAAACTTGAAGGGCATTGAATTAATTGATATAGCAAAAAGAGCTAAATACACTTTTGATAAATATTACAAAATTCAATCGTATTGGATAGATGGAAAGAAAAAAGTGCTGCAATTAGAGTTGAAAAATAAACAAAAAGCTGAAATAAAATTTAGAAAAATAAAAAATAAAAATGGAATTAGAGTAATAGATTGCATTATAAAGGAACATTAATATGAAAATTAAGCTATATTGTTTAAAAATAAATGAAAATGAAATAAAAACAACAGATTACAAGGAACTGGGAAAATTTGTAAGGAGAAACAGGAAAGATATAAAAGAAATTTTATGTTTTAGTTGGGAAATTCCAAAAAATAAATTGGAAAGGGCCTTAGAGTATTCTATCGAGGAATTGTATAAGTTGAAAAAGAAAGGTGTAACAAATGCAAAAGAATATAGTTAGTCCACAAATGGAGCAACAATTATTATTTGATAAAAAAGATGTGATGATGGAATATGAAGACTTTAAAAAACAAGTATTGAATTTTTTTAGAAATGTAAAAAAAGATTTTGAAAAGAGATGTAAAGATGAATAGGAATATTTATTTGATAATTCAAAAAAGAAAGGAATATAGATTATGAATATAGTGATACTAATGGGAAGAATGGTAAGGAATCCAGAATTAAAATATACATCAAGTGGAAAAGCATACGCCAATTTTACACTAGCTGTACAGAAAAATAAGAATGAGGCAGAATTTATTGATTGTACAGCGTGGGAAAAGACAGCTGAAACAATTGCTGAATATTTTGAAAAAGGTAGTAAAATTCTTATACAAGGACGATTGAGCGTAAGTAACTATGAACAAAACGGTGAAAAAAGAAAATTTACAAAAGTATTAGCAAATAGTTTTGAGTTTGTCGAAAGTAAAAATACTGTAAATGCTCAAAGTAACAAAAATGATTATGATGAAACAGAAGATGATGAGGATTTTCCCTTTTAAGTATAAGAAAAATTTAATACATAATATAAAATTTTTAGAAGAAAATACAGACTGGTTTTCAAAAAAAATGTTGTTATTAAAACTGAAAACAGAATTGGTTTTGGGAAAACTTAAAAATGAAAAATGGATTGATGAAATAATAGAAACTATAGAAAATATATAGGAGGATAAATGGAACAGTGGGAAAAATTAGTTAAGCTTGTAAAAGAGTTTTATATAACATTTGGACAACAGGAATTTTTGGAAAAAGAAATGACTAATGAAAGAATGGAATTAAGAAAAAAGTTGTTTGATGAAGAATTTAAAGAATATGAAGTGGCAGAAAAAAATAAGGATAGAGCAGAAATGTTAGATGCTGTTTGTGATATGTATTATATCCACATCGGGACACTACTTGAGAAAAATAAGGGTGATATAGAAAAGATTGCAAATAAAATATTTTTTTTGGGAGATAAAGAAACGGAGTATCTTTTTAAATTAGAAGTAAAAAATGGATTTGATGTAATTTTACCTGAAGCATTTGAAGAAGTTCATAAAAGCAATATGAGTAAACTTGGTAAAGATGGGAAACCAATATTTCGTGAAGACGGTAAGATAATAAAAGGGCCTAATTTTTTTAGGCCAAATTTGAAACAGTTTATTACAAAATAAAATTTGAAAGGAAATATAAAAATGAGTAAAGAATTAAAAGCCACAGAAGAAATGATAGAAATTATAAATTCTTTAGTAAAAAAAGGATATAGTGATGATGACATCAGGAGGTACTATAGAATGATGGGAGAATTGTGTGCTGGAGCTGGTGCAGTAAATGACACAAGTAAAGATAGTCAAAAAACGATTAATGAATTAATTGATATTGTTGAAACATTAAATAACAGAATAGAAAGTTTGGAAAATAGAATAAAAGTAAAAGTTTAATATTTGAATAATCAGGAGAAAAAGATGTTTAAAATATTATATTGTGAAGATGAATACAAATCAGTAATCACAAAAAATGTGGAAGAAGTGCAAAGACTTATTACACAGACTGATATTAGACAAAGGTTGAATCTAAATAGACAAATGAATGTGTATAAAGTGAATTTTGATAGTAACAATTTGACTGATGATGAAATTATAAATTTATTTGAGATTAGTAATTCAAAAAGAAGGGATAAACTTTTTTTGAAATTATATTAGAATTGGGAGAAAAGTATGAAAAACAAGGATAGAATGCAATTTAATTTAAAAAACTGGAGAAAATTGAATTGGAGTTTATGGAATAAGGAAGATGAAAATAAAGCGAGTTTTAAAAGAATATTAAATAAAGACAAGTATAAAAAGAAATAGGAAGGGAATTAGTATGAGAAAAATAGTATCAGCAATAATAACAATATTATATTTAGCAATTATTTTGGGAAGTTTAGGATTATTAGTGTATAAAACAATAAGTGATATTTCAAGTGTAAAAACATTATTAGAATTTGCGAAATTAATGTTAATAGATTTTATATTATATATTTTTTGGGGAGTAGGGGTTCAAATTTTAACTTTTATTTTTGGATTGTTTAAAATTGAGGAGGATAAATGGTAAGAAAAATAATGGAAACAATATTTTGTTTATTAAAATTAGCAAAAACAATATTATCTGTTACGTTAGGAGCGGGAATAGGTAATGAAATTTATAAAATATGGAAAGCGGAGGAATAGGAATGAAAAAATTACTATTAATTGTGATGATTTTAGGAGCATTAGTTACAAGCTGTGATGAAGAAAATTTTGGGAATGATACAAAAAATGATAAAGAGAATACTTTAAAAATAGGTGATAAGTTAGCAGGCAATCAAGCAACACCTAGTGATATTGATTATAGTTTAGAAAGATATAATTTAATAAAAAGGGCCTACTGGGTAAATGGACAGCGTGAAAAAGCATTGAATTTACCAAGTGCTGTGAAACGTCCGTTAGGATATATAACATTGTTTACAGAAAACGGTGGAATAGTTGGAAGTTTTGTAGTAGATGGAAAAGTGTCAAGTTTAAATAGTTTTTTAACTCCAGATAGTGAATTATATGAATGCAATCCTTCAAGTGATTATAGCTGTAAAAATAATTGGATTCCTGATGTAGATGGAAGTTATGGAGAAAATGATAACGGAATATTTTTCTTTACTCCAGATGGAAAATATATTGAGTGGACAGGAATATACATATATACAGATATTCCAATGAAAGTAGAAAATACAGTTGTTAAATTTGAAAAATAAAAGGAGAATAAAATGAAAAAAATGTTTATATTAATTATTTGTGGGCTATCTACGACAGCCTGCAATCCTTTTTTAGGGATAAATAGTTGGTTTAATAAAATAGACTATGAATTAGAAAAACAGAATGATAGACAAAGATATGACAGATTAAAAAAAGTGGAAGATACTGCAAGAGCAATGGTAAGCAGTTATGAAAGTGATAAGCAAATTTATTTGTCTATGAAAGATGAGAATAAGGAGATAGCCTTACAAGCAAAGATAAGAGCAAATAATACAGCGATTCAATATAATCAGTTTATTTTGAAAAATAGTTATCTATGGAAAAATAATATACCGCAAGATATAAAAAATGAACTTGAAATAATCAATTAGAGCTAAGGAGTTAATATGAAATACATAGAATTATTTGGAAGAAAAATAAAAGAGTTGTCTGAAATTTTGAAAGGCGAATCGATTAGTGATTTGGAAATAAAAGAGGAAAGTAATCTGTATGGGATAGATCGATTAAAAATTTCATTTAAAATTGATGATAGTGACACCTTCACTCTATATATACGGTTATCTAATTTTGTTGGAGCAAATGGGATAGAGTTTTTATCGGAAGAAGAAATTGTAAGAGAATTTGAAGAAAAGTATAGTTATTTAAAGGGATATTTACTTGGTGAAACTATAAAAGAAAGAAAAATAAACGGTTATTCAAATGAAATAAAATCCCATATTAGGGTTGCTAAAAAAATGCATGAAATTTACCGTGTTTATTTTAGGGAAGTAGGAATAAAGAAATTTACCATAGCTTATGAAACGGTTGAATTTTATTTAGAACAAATGGAAAAGCAACTAAGAAAAATGTGTGAAGCATGTCAGGAAAATAAAAATATAGAAAATTTTTTAGAAAATTTAGAAGTGTTGGCTAGATTGATGGCAGATGAAATGGGTGCATATGGTTTACGGTTATTAACTTGTGGACGTAAAAATTATGATTGTGCTGACAATATGATTAGAGATTGTTTGAAAGGTATAAAAAAATGTGTAGAGGAAATAAGAAAAAGAATTTAAAATTTGATGAAATAAATGAAATGAACTTCGATGAGTTGAAAGAGAAATATTTTGAAGAAATAGGATTGAAAAAAACAGGGAAATAAGGTATAATTAGGAGGTAATGTGAATAAAAAATATGAAATCTTAATTGAAGAGGATTTAGACATAAAATATTTACTTGACGACATTCTAACTTTAAAGAAAACGAAGAAGGAATGTGAAATAAGAATTGTTTTCAATAAAGGGAAACTTACTAAAAAAAAATATATTGTAAGAAGTTTACATCATTAAACTACAATTGAATAGGCAAGACTATAGATATATGAGCCATTAGATGAATAGATTTTAAAATAAGTCTATTTGTTTAATGGCTCTTTTTTTTGTCTAAAAAACTAAAAAAGGAATTGAAATTATGATAGTCATAGCAATTATATTTTATTACTTAGTAATAACATTAATATTAATAATTTCTATAAATTATTTGGGAAGATGGCTAAGAAAATATATTGAGAAAAGTATTGATGAGGGCCTTACCCTTTTAGAAAACCTTGAGAATATAAATGATGAACTGGATACAAAGATAAATAATGTGAAGATTAAGATATATGATATGTATCTTGATAGATGTAAAGAGAGTTTGAGAAAGAAAAGGAAAATGGAAAGAGAGTACAGGGAATTGACACAAAAAGTAAAGGAAAAAATGAAATAAAAAAAAGGTACTTTTGGGAGATTTTTTTGGGTCGTGGGTCTGGCGAGTGCCAGAAAACATCCCGATATGAATTTTTTTTAAGTTCATGTCCTGTCCGATAGGAGGTGAAAATGGAAGCGAAATATGACGAGGTTGTAAAAGGTGTTGTATTGGCTAAAATATTGAATTTGAGTGAAAGGCATCTAAGGCGTTTGGCAGAGGAAAATGTTATCAAAAAAAACGGACAAAATAAATATTTATTTTTGGAAAGTATTCATTCATATATTGAGTATCTGGAGTTAAAAAATGATGCAGATGTAGATTTGAAAGACGAAAAAATTAGGGAAGAAATAAAGAAAATAAAAAAAGATACAGAATTGAAAGCCTTGAAAATATCGGAGTTAAAGAATCAATTACATCCGGCGGGAGTAATTGAAGAAGTAATGACGAGTATGCTTGTCAATATAAAGGGAAAATTGCTTTCATTGCCTAATAAATTAGCACCTGCTGTAATTGCTTGTGATAACTTGGGAGAAATACAGGACATCATTTTAACAGGAATATCTGATACTTTGACAGAATTAAGTGAATATAGTCCTGAAATGTTTAAAAGTAAAAATTATATTGATGAAGATGAGGATGAAGAGAATTTAAGCACTAAATCAATTAAAAAAAATTTAAAGGAAGAGAAAAATGACAACCCGAAAAAGAGAGGCAGACCTAAAAAAAGCAAATAATTTGTTTAAAAAAATTATTTCGGTATTAAAGCCACCGCCAAAATTAACGATTGATGAATGGGCAGACAATTATAGAATATTAAGTTCCAAAACTTCTGCGGAACCAGGTAGGTGGAATACTGATAGAGTACCGTTTCAAAGAGAAGTGATGAAAGCAATATCTGATAAACAAACAGAAAAAGTGATAATGATGTATGGAGCTCAATTATCCAAAACAGAACTTTTATTGAATACTTTTGGACATCATGCAGATTATGACCCTGCTCCTATAATGTTTTTAATGCCGACTCAAAAAATGGCAGAAGATTTTGCGACAACAAGATTAAATGACATGATACTTAGCACACCACAATTAAAAAGTAAAATAATTGAAAATGAAACGTCAAGAGATACTAAAACTCAAAAAGATTTTCCAGGTGGATATATTATTTTAACTGGAAGTAATTCAGCAGCTGAACTTGCGAGTAGACCAATACGGATATTATTGGCAGATGAGATTGATAGATTTCCAAATGATGTAAAGGGTGAAGGTGATCCGTTAAATTTAGCAATTGAGAGAACAAAAACATTTTGGAACAAAAAAATTGTTTTAACAAGTACGCCAACAGTAAGAGGAGAATCAAGAATAGAACAGGAGTATGAAAACAGTACACAGGAAGAATATTATATCCCTTGTCCAAAATGTGGAACAATGCAAAGATTAGAATGGAAAAATATTGTTTTTGAAAATATTGGACACAAATGTCAAGATTGCCTTGAAGTTTCAAGTGAATACGAATGGAAAAAAAATATGAAAGAGGGAGAATGGATTGCGGGAAATGTTGAAATTGATCCGAAAGCAGTAAGAGGATTTCATATTAGTGAATTGTATAGTCCTTTTTCGACTTGGAAAAGTATAATAAAAAAATTCAAGGAATCTAAAGGCGATGTTCAACTTATGAAGGTTTTCACTAATACTGCATTAGGTGAAACTTTTGAGGAAAAAAGAGATAAAATAGATTTTGAAAAAATATCTCACAGAAAAGAACATTATGGCTGCGAAATTCCTGAAAAAGTAAACGTTTTGACTGCGGGAGTTGATGTTCAAGATGATAGATTGGAATGTGAAGTTGTAGGCTGGGGATCTGATGAAGAAAGCTGGGGGATTTATTATAAAGTATTCATAGGAAATCCTGCAGAAACTCATGTGTGGAATCAGCTTGAGAGATTCTTGGATACTGAATTTACCTATTCTAACGGACAGAAAATAAAAATAATATGCACCTGTATTGACACAGGAGGAAATCACACAATGTCAACTTACGGATTTGTGAAACCTCGTGAAATTAAAAGAATATTTGGAGTAAAAGGTGGAAGTGTGGAAGGTAAGCCGTTTATTACAAGGCCAACTAAAACAAATAAAGGACAAATTTCGCTATTTGTATTAAATACTGATACTGGGAAAGAAACTATTATGGCCAGATTAAGAATTGATTTACCTGGACCAAGATATATGCATTTTCCGGATAATGCAGAAAGAGGGTATGATGAAACATACTTTAAAGGATTGACTGCAGAAGTTAAGATTACAACTTTTGAAAAAGGAGTAAGAAAAACTAAGTGGGTTGTTACAGGAACTAAAAGGAATGAACCGTTGGATATTAGAAATTATGCTTATGCTGCGTTAAAAATAGCTAATCCTGATTTGAGTAAAAAATATTTGATTGATGTTACAGAAAGGCCAAAAGTGCAAACAAAAAGAAAAATATTGTCGAAAGGAATTTAGAAAATGGGAAAATCAAATTATTCAAGAGAATATATTTTAGAAATGATTGTTGAATACGGTAAAGCTGAACGAGCGGCTTTGGCTGGAACTAGTTATAAAATTGGAACTAGGGAACTTACTCGAATGGGAATAGATGCAATAAGAAAAGGAAGAGCTTACTGGGAAAATGAACTTCAAAAAATAAATGGCAAAGGCAACAGGAGAGTGAGAAGAGGTGTGCCTAGAAATCTTTAGCAGAAAAGGAGGTGTTTTATGAATTTTATTGATAAATTGGTAACGGCATTTAATCCGGAAAAAGGACTTAAAAGGTTTCAAGCAAGAAGAAAATTAGAAATTCTTAATACTGGATATTCAAATCACGGTGCTTCAACTACTAAAAAATCAATGCTAGGCTGGCAAAGTGCTGGCGGCGGAGTAAAAAAGGATATTTATAAGAACCATAAAAAGTTGATTGAACGTTCGAGAGATTTATATATGGGAACTTCTGTGGCTACTGGGGCGTTGAAAACTATTAATACGAATGTCGTTGGGAGCGGATTAAAATTAAAGTCCGCTATTGATAACGAAACAATAGGTATTAGTGATGAAGAAGCCGAAGCAATAGAAAGTTTAATTGAAAAAGAATTTGAACTTTGGTCTAAAGACAAGATTGATAATCTAGGGACTATGAACTTTTATCAGATCCAGGAACTTGTATTTTTGACAGTGCTGATGAATGGAGAATGTTTTATAAAATTAAATTATTTTGAAACTCCAAAAAATCCATACAGTTTAAAACTGGAAATTTTAGAACCTGACAGAATATATACTCCAAACAATATGATTTCAGATAAAAGTGTAGTCGAAGGTGTGAAAATAGATAAAAACGGAAGAATTGAAGGCTATTATGTTTCATCTGAACATCCATTAGACGCAACTGGGGGAGTAAGCGAGAAACTTATAAAAGTTTATGGAAGTGAAAATCAAAAAAATATAATACATCTTCTTTTCACAGAAAGACCTGAACAAGTAAGAGGAATTCCGATATTATCTCCAGTTATTGAGAATTTAAAGCAGCTTGGGAATTATACTGAAGCCGAACTAATGGCAGCAGTTATAAGCGGAATGTATGCAATTTTTATTGAAAGCGATGCCGAAAATTCGAGCGGTGCTGATGTAGGTGAACTAGAAGCAGTTGAAAATGATTTGCTGGTAGATTCAGAAGATGAAACTACTATAGAACTTGCACCAGGAATGGTTGTAGGACTTAATCCAGGAGAAAAAGCGAAAGCTACTAATCCAGGGAGACCTAATGCACAGTTTGACCCTTTTGTTACAAGTATTTTAAGACAGATAGGAAGTGCCTTAGAAGTACCATATGAGCTTTTAATAAAGCATTTTACAGCAAGTTATTCAGCAAGTCGTGCAGCACTTCTGGAAGCGTGGAAAATGTTTAGGAAAAGACGTGAATGGTTTGTAGAGAATTTTACCCAGCCTGTTTATGAGGAATGGTTAAACGAAGCGTATTTGTTAGGTAGAGTTGAACTTAAAAATTATGGAACTGATTTTCTTATAGACAAAGCGTGGTGTGGCTCTCAATGGAACGGACCGTCTCAAGGACAAATAGATCCGTTAAAAGAGGCTAATGCGGCAGTTATAAGAATCAATAATGGATTATCGACTAGGACGAGAGAAACAGCCGAACTTAATGGCGGAGATTTTGAGCAGAATGTAAGAATTTTGGCAAAGGAAAATAAATTATTAACAGAGAAAGGAGTGGTGTTGAATGCCGAAACAACTCAAATTTTGGAACGTGATGAAGAATGATGAAGAAAAATCAGCTGAACTTATACTTTATGGAAGTATTGGAAGTGATGAATATTGGGATGATATATCTGATAAGGCGTTTAAACAGGACATTGAAAATCTTGGTGACGTGGAAAACATAACTTTGCATATAAATAGTCCAGGTGGGAGTGTATTTAGTGCTGTAGCAATAGCGAATACTCTTAAAAATCATAAGGCTAAAATAACAGCAAATATAGATGGATTGGCAGCAAGTGCGGCAACTATCATAACGAGTGCCTGTGATATTGTAAAAATGCCTAAAAATGCTTTGTTTATGGTTCATAATCCAATTACTTTTGCTTACGGAAATAATCAAGATATGCAAAAAACGCTTGAAATGCTAAATAAAGTTAAAAATAGCATTATCGAGACATATCTAAATAAAGCAAAGACTGATAAGGAAACATTGTCGGAATTAATGGATAATGAAACCTGGATGAGCGCAGAAGAAGCTAAGGAATATGGATTTGTTGATGAAATATTAGATGAAAGTGTGGAAAAAGAAGTTATTGAGAATAAATTGATTATAAACAATATGGCTTTTGATATTTCAAGATTTAAAAATTTTAAAGAAAAGAAAAATCAAGATCCAAGAATTATAAATATTTCTGTAAATAGTACAGGAAGTCCTGAAGAAATAGCTGATAAATTTAGAGATATATTAAATTCGACAGAAAATCAAAAAAATGAAGGAGGAAATATGACGTTAGAAGAGTTAAAAAACAAATTTCCAGAACTTTACAATCAAATCTTCAATGAAGGTAAGGAAGCTGGAATAACCAAAGAAAGGGAAAGAATGAGAGAAATTGATAACTTGGATGTATCAAATTATTCTGAACTTATTGAAAATGCTAAATATAATGAGCCAGTAGAAGCTAGTGTATTGGCAGTAAATATTTTGAATAAACAGAAGGAAGAAAGAATTAAGAAATTACAAAATATTAAGAATGATAGTCAAAATAATTTTACACCGCCAGTTCCAAATAATGGTACAGCGGAAAATAATGAAGAGAAAAAATTTATGGGAGTGAACATTTCAAACATTTTTTCTTTAATGAATAAAAAAACAGAGGAGGGCAAATAATGGATTTTGTAACAAAAGGCAATGAATATGCCAGCGAACAGTTTTTAAGTGGTACAGGGCATAAATATATGGAATTTGAAGTGCCACAAGGTAAGAATGTGAAAAGAGGAGACGCTGTAAATGCAGGTGCTGAACTTTCGGATGGGACGGATTTGTTTGGAATAGTTATGGAAGACGCGGATGGAACAACTGCAAAAACTAAAACAACTGTAGCTATTTCAGGAGAATTTATATTTGAAGGGCTGAAAGTGAAAGCAGGAACACAGAAAGCAGGCTTTACAAAGGCAGCTAGAGATAAAGGGATTGTGATAAAAGGATTAGGAGGTAAGGAATAATGCCAGCAGTAATAGAATTTATTGGGTTGTATGACCAAAATGTGATTAGACCAAAATCATTTATAAAAGACAGTTATTTTAAAAATAGAAAAACATCAGAAAATCAAAAAATGGAAATAGAATTTAGAAAAGGGAGACAGCTTGTTGCACCTTTTGTATCTGAATTTATTCCAGGAACAGAAATGGTAAAGAACACTTATGAAAGTAAATTTTTTCAAGCTCCAAAAGTAGCACCAAAAAGAACTTTTTCGGCTTTTGAGTTATTTTTTAATAAAACGGCAGGAGAAACTATATATGGTGGAAAAAGTCCTGAAGAACGAAAAGCGGACTTGCTTGCTGAATCGTTTGCAGAATTTGAGGAACAAATTACAAGACGTGAAGAAATTATGTGTACTGAAGCATTGTTTAACGGAAAAGTAATTGTGGAAGGTGAAGGAATAAAAGGAGAAATAAAATTCGGAACAGTTGAAGAAATTACTCCTGCTACTCTATGGACGCAGCCTAATGCGGATATAATTGGAGATTTACAGGCAGCTATAACAAAAATTGGGAAAGTTACGGGATTAAGACCCGAAATGATATTAATGGATCCTGTGGCAGCAAAATTATTTGTAGATAACGACAAAATTCAGAAGTTGTTGGATGTAAAAAATTATAATGTAGGAGAAGTAAATCCAAGAGAAACAGCAGCAGGAGCCGTTTATATTGGAACAATAGCACCTTTTGGGTTGCCAATTTATTCTTATCAATCTCAATACTCTGTATTAAATGCTGATGGAAAAACTTATAGTGATAAGGATTTAATTCCTGAAGGGAAAGTCCTATTAGCACCAAGTAACAATAAAATTATGTACGGACCAGCGGCAGATGTGAAACAAGGAATAATTGTGGCAGAACGTTCAGTATTTACTGATGAAGATTCAAAATCTAACACTGTAGAAATCAGAACTGAATCAAGACCTTTGCCAGTTGTATACGATATTGAAGCTATAAAAATACTGAAGGTTAAATAGGAGGTTGTGATGAAGTATAGAGCATTAAAGCCTTTGATTTATAGTGGCGTTAGTTATGAAGCAGGGGCAGAAGTGGATATTTTGGAAAAATCAGTTGTAAAAAGCTGTCTTGAAAGAGAATTAATTGAAGAAATAAAGGATACTGCTGAAAAAGTAGTATCTAAAACTTCAGTTGATGAAGATAATCAAGATATAGAAAAAGATGATAAAGAAGATAAAAAGAATAAAAATAAATAGGTGATAATTATGAATTTTAAAGAAATGGTTGCCAATGATATTGAAAATGTATTTTTGAATATTGATGAATTTGGTACAACGCATACTTTTAATGGACGTGAAATTAAATGTGTGATTGATGAGGAAAATTTTCAGAATAAGCAGAAAAATGGGCTTATTACACAGGAAGAAGGAACTTTTCAGGAAGGATTTACAGTCTTTGTTGGAGAAAAGGATTTAAAAATTAAGCCGCATCCAGGGGAAATGATGACATTGGATGGAGAAACTTATGAAGTTATGCTAAGTAAATTTGATATGGGGATGCATGAGATAGATTTGGCGAAATATGAGGAGGTCTAAATGTTTGATGTAAAATTAGATCCACATCAACTGGAAAAAGTAGAAAGTGCATTGAGTCAATTTCCTGATAAATTTCCAAAAGCTGTAGCATTTGCAGTAAATCGTTCTCTTGCGATGACGAAAACGGAACAAATGAGAAGAACTACTGCAATGTATACTGTTGCAAGAGGAAAATTGGCAGAATCAATAAACGTATTTAATGCCAGTCCAGGAAACTTGGTTGGAAAAATAAATTCAAAAGGGGGAATGATTGGGTTAGATCATTTCAAATTAAATCCAAAAACAAGAAGAAAAACAATGGTTTCAGCAGTAGTCAAAAAAGGAGAAGGTGGAGATTTACCAAATGCCTTTATCGCTTATTCTGACGGAAGATTGGGGGCATTTACAAGAGAAACAGGAAAATCTTTGCCAATAAAACGTAGAATGGGACCATCTGCCCCTCAAATGCTTGGAGAAATGAGTATTCTTGATTACTTGCAAGGATTTATGGAAGAGAAGTTTAATATGAGAATAGACTACGAACTTGGAAGGATATTGGAATAATGATTCATACCGAAAAAAAGATTTATGAGTTTCTTAAAAAAATAATGAAAGAAAAAGGATTTAATGTTTATAGAGGTTTCTTACCTTCAAATAGCTTTGAAGATAGAGAAAACGGAAAAAAGACAAACGATTATTTCCCATTTGTAATTTTAAGAGCATTAGAGTTTAGACAGGATAGAGCTGGAGTTGGATATTATAACGCTTTTTCTGATTTTGAAATTTGGGTTGGGACGAAAGAGGAAAAAGAAGAGGATTATCTAAAAAATTTAGAAATGGCTAGATATATAGCCGGAAAACTTCTTGAAGAAACAACAAGAGTTAAAAATAATATTGGGAATGCGGAGTTTGTATTGGAACAGAATAAAGAAATCAAGGTTGCTTTTTATAGTGATCAGGCTAATCCATATTTTTATTCTAGGCTAAAATTTACAGCTTATGCAGAACCTATTGTGTCAGAATATACAAATTTATAGGAGGAAAAATGGAAACAGAAACAAGATATGTTTATATAGGTAAAAATATTGATTTACCTGATGTAAGACTTAACAAAAGCGGGATATATTTTGGAGAAAAGGTAGAAGAAATAAGAAAAAAATATCCTTTACTTGAAAAATTGCTTATTAAAGCAGATGATTTACCTTTTGCAGAAAAGAATGAAATTTTGCTTGAGCAACTAACAGATGAACTTTTAGAAAGTGTGAAAGGAGAAAATGATGGCGTATAAACACGGAACGTATCAAACGGAAGCAGCAAGCGACATAAATTTGCCTGTTACACTTGATTATGGGCATTTTATCGTAGGAATGGCACCAATTCATAAAGTTAAAAAAGAAAAAAGGAAAACTAATGAAGTTGTCAGAATTGGAACGCTAAGAGAAGCTATTGAATACTTTGGAGATACTTATGATTTAGACTTCAGTATTTCTCAGGCAGTAAAAGTATTTTTTGAGCTTTATGCAGTAGCACCTTTATTTGTTGTAAATATTTTGGATTTAGATAAACATAAGTCTGATAACAAAAAAACAGTACAAGGACTGGAAATAAAAAACGGAAAAGTTCTTGTTAAAAATCACAAAATAATAACAGATACCTTTGTTGTAAAAGATAATTCGACAAGTTCTGAAATATCGGATGCAAGATATTTATGGACAGATGAGGGACTGGAAATTTATGCAACAGCACTAAATAATAATAAAATTGACATTGAATATTATGAGGTGGATTTGACAAAAGTGAAAAAAGAAGAAGCAATTGGTGGATATAACATTAACACAATGCAAAGAACTGGGCTTGATTTGGTTGATGAAGTGTATTTAAAATTTTCGGAACTTCCAGCGTTTCTTGATGTTCCAGATTTTTCAAACGACAGTGCAGTAGCGGCTGTAATGGCGACAAAAGCTAAAAATATAAATTCGGGAATGTTTGAGGCAGTAGCCTTGATAAATGCACCTGCAGATAAAAGATATGATGAAATTGTATCTTGGAAAGACAGTAAAAATATATTGTCAGAAGATCAGATAATTTTATACGGTTACCCAAAACTATCAGGAAATATTTATTTCCATTCTATCCACTATGGAGCATTATCATTAAAAGTGGATTCAGAAAATGACAACATTCCATCACAAGCACCTTCAAATCATGCTTATAAAATAGATGCCTTAGCATATAAAAATTCAAGCGGAAATTTTGAAGAAATAATGTTGGATAAAGAACAGCAAGCAAACTTTTTGAATAAAAATGGAGCTGTAACAGCAATAAACTTTAAAGGTTGGCGTTGCTGGGGAACCGAAACAGCAAAGAATCCTCTAGCAACAGATCCAAAAGACAAGTTTGGTTATACTCGTAGAATGTTCAAGTATATAGGAAATGAATTAGTAATTAGTTATTTCAATAGCATAGATAAGAGATTTACACTTAAATTGGCTGAAACTATTACAAAGTCTATGAACATAAGATTAAACGGACTTGTCGCAGCTAATCATTTCCTTGCTGCAGAGGCTGTATTATCAGAAGAAGATAATACTTTAACAAATGTAATAAACGGAGATGTTACTTGGATTATAAAACTTGGAATTGCTCCAGGGTTAAAATCCATGACATTTAAGAAAAAATACGACGTGGATGCATTGCAGACATTCGCAAACAATTTAGGAAGTTAGGAGGTTAAAAAATGGGAAAAGCTAATATACCGATAGCATTAAACGATATAGAAATATTTATTAATGGAGAAAATAATTTGGTAGGAATAGGTGAAGTAGAATTACCTACTGTGGAAACTTCAACCGTAAGTGTAAACCAAATTGGAATGGTATCAGAGTACGATGCCGTGCTTACAGGACACTATAAAAAACTGGAAGCAAAAATAAAAATGGAATGTATAGACGAAACTCTTTTGAATTTTAATAATGAAGGAGAGTTAATGATTGAGTGTAAAGGTGTAATCCAAAAGATGAATAGAATAACACATGCACCAACTTATATAGGTTTAGATGTAACTTTTAAAGGAATGCTTAAAAAGTTTGATGGACCAAAATTAAAACCAGGAAACAAACTTGAAGCATCGCTTGATTTATCATTAAGTTATTATAAAGTAGTGATAGATGGTAAAGAAATAGCATTTCTTGATGTATTTAACAGAATCAGTAATATAAACGGAGAAACAAACGGAAAAATCAGAAGAATGTTAGGATTATCATAAAAATTTAGGAGGATACAAAATGGCAGAAGTAATTAAATTAAGAAGAGAATATAAATTTGGAGCAAAAAATATTAAGGAGATTGTATTAGATTTAGAAGAGTTGTCAGGGCAAGATTTAGTTTTTGCCGAGAAAGAATATAAGGCAAGAAATAAAGGAGCAACAGTAAAGGAGCTTGAAGACGGCTGGGCTTTAACAGTTGCGTCGAAAGCCAGCGGAATCAAATACGGTGACTTACTTGGGCTTAAAGGAACTGATTATATAAAAGTTTTGAATAAAACTAAGGGTTTTTTGAACGCAGGCTTGGGTTCAGCAGACGATACAGAGAATTTCGTGATAGAGGAAACGGAAGCACAAGAGGAAGAAATGAAGAAAGAAGACCAGAAATAATACAGCTGCTTGATACAGTAACTGATATTCTTGAAGCATTAAACTTTTCAAATGAATATAAAAGCAGTTTAAATATGAGCTACGAGACACTGATGTCCTGTAGCTTGTATGAACTGGAATATTGGCAAACAAGAGCAGAGGAACTGATACAGGAAGCAGAAACAAGGTATGAAGAAAGCAAGGAATAAAAAATGGAGGCTATTTGCCTCCAAAAATATAAACTGCTGATATTATAACTGTAATTATCATTGTTATTATGATGAAAATACCAAATATTCCTAGAGAAAGACACAAAAGTATCATAAAAAATAGGAATATTCCCCAAAATAAGATTGGAAAAATATTCAAAAATAATGCGGGAAGAGTTCCCAAAAATGCAAAAATTATATAAAGAATACCATCTTTTTTATTATTTTTCATAAAATCACCTAATTTAAAATTTATTTTCATTAGGATTATACATTGAAAAGTGTAAAAAAGCAACAGGAAAGGAGGAATTTATGGCTAAAAATATGGAACTGAATATAGTTATGAGTGCGGCTGTAGCAGGAGCATTGACTGGAATGGCACAGGTTGCAAATGCTATGAAAAATACAGCAAAAAGTGCAGAGGAATTAGGAAAAAAGGCTAAAGAATTGGAAAAGGCTCAAAGAGCTTTGGAAAAAATCGAAAAATTAAAAAGTGCTTATGTAAATGTAAGCAAGGAATATCTTAATGCCGCAAGAAAACTTCACGAACTCAAAGAAGCATACAACAAGACAGGGCAAAGTAATACTGAACTTGCTAAAAAAATAAAAGAGCAAGAAAAAGTTGTAAACAGTTTAAACAAACAAAAAGAACGTCAAAAACATGTGTTTGAAGCCGCAAGAAGTGCAATTGAAGGCGAAAATCAAAGTTTGGGAAGCTATAAATCTCAATTAACCAAAGTAAATTCTGAACTTGAAAAGATGAATAAACTGAAAGAAGCCCAAAAAAGATATGAAGCTCGACAAGAAAATATTGGAAAAGTTAAAGAATTTAGCGACAGAACTTTTAATAGAGGAATAGCAACAGCTGGAGCATTGGCAGTACCTATGAAAGTCTATATGGATGTTGAAGAAAGTCAGGCAGATTTACGAAAAATGTTAGGCGACGAAGCGAAAAAATATTATGCAGACATTAGAAAAATTTCGGAAAATTCACCATTATCTCAACCAGAACTATATGAAATTGCTGGCTCTTTAGCACAGTCAGGAATAGTAGGAGATCAAATCGTTGAATACACAAATAAAGCTCAACAACTAAAGGTTGCATTTGATATGTCTACACAGGAAGCGGGACAGTTTTTAGCAAAAACAAAAGAACAGTTAGGATTAACGAAAAAAGAAGTATTCTCATTTGCTGATACTATCAATTATATGTCTGATAATACCGCTTCTGTTGCTGCACAGCTAGTAGATTTTTCTCAGAGAGTAGGTTCTGTAGCAAGGACTGCTAATGTATCAAAAGAAGCAAACATTGCATTAGGGGCAACTCTAATTGCGACAGGTACAGAGGCAAATGTTGCGGCAACAGGGATAAAACAGTTATATTTGGAGCTTGGAAAAGGGGCAGATACCAAAAAAAAAGCAAATGCTTTTGAGTTTTTAGGAATAAATGGAGAGACTTTAGCACATGATATGGCAAGAGATGCCGAAGGAACAATTCTGAAAGTTTTAGAAAAAATAAAGAGTTCTCACGCTGGAGATAAAATAGGATTATTGACTGATATATTTGGTGAACAAGCTGCGAATAGTATAGCTACATTGGCAAACGACACTGATAAGTTAAGAGAAAATTTGTCAAAAGCTAAATCTGAAATGGCAAATGGTGCTGTTGAACGAGAATACGCCGAAAGAATGAAAACATTGGGAACACAATTGAAAATTGCTAAAAACCAAATGATGAATACTTTAGCAGATTTGGGAATGGCTCTAGCACCTACTATAAAAAGTGCATTGGAAGCCTTAACGCCGATGATAAAAAAAGTTGCCGAATGGATAAGACAAAATCCCAAACTAGCATCAGGAATTATGAAAGCTGTAGCTGGATTTGCTGTGCTATCAATTGGAATTGGTGGAGCTACAAAAGTATTTTCTCCTTTATTTAGTGCAATATCAAAAGGAATTTTAATATTTGATAAATTTAAAGTTGCTGGAAGTTTTGCTGAAGGATTTAAAACAGCGTTTCCAACATTATCCAAAGTTGGAAGCGGATTAAAAAAATTAGGACAATCTGGATTAAAAATAGGAAAAACACTTGGAAAAGGATTGGTAAAAGGAGTACAGGCAACAGGAAAAGTAGCTAAAATAGCAGGTAGTGGAATAGTTAAAGGTGCTAAAGTTGTAGGAAGTGGTGCTGTAAAAGGTGCAAAAGTTATTGGGACAGGAGCTAAGGCTGTAGGTAATTTTGCGATGCAAGGTGCTGCTAAAGGAATGCAATTGTTAGCAACTGGAGCTCAAAAAGCAGTTGGAGCGGTTAAAGCTGTGGGAGTAGCTTTGAAGGTTGCTTTTATGGCAAATCCAGTTGGATTTATTATAGCGGCAATAGTTGCTGTTGTTGTAATTTTAGTAGTACTTTATAATAAATGTTCATGGTTCAGGAATGGGGTAAATGCTATTTTTAGAGCTGTAGGAAATTTTATAAAACAAGTCTGGCAAGGAATTAAGCCGGTAGTAATGGCTGTTATTTCTGGAATTGCTGCGTATATAAGAGTATATGTTGCAGTATGGAAAGCGATATTCAAAACAATTGGTATTGTAGCTAAAGCAGTATGGAATGCAATTAAGGCGGCAGCACTAGCATTATGGAACGGATTAAAATCAGGTATAACAGCGGTTGGATCATTTTTTAAATCAACCTGGGAAGGAATAAAAGGAGCTGCAATTGCTGTGTGGAACGGTATTAAATCGGCATTTGATGCAGTTGCTTCTGGATTGAAAAGTGCAATCAGCGGTGTTGTAAAATTTTTCACGGATAAATGGAACGGATTGAAAAATATGGTTTCAAAAGGACTTGGAGCAGTTGGAGGACTTTTAGGATTTGGGAAAAATGCAGCAGGAACTAACTACTGGAGCGGAGGGCTTACAACAGTAGCAGAACGTGGGGCGGAATTAATTCAGATACCAGGCAAACCAGCATTCCTAGCTGAAAGTGAAATGCTTTTAAATCTTCCGAAAGGTACGAGAATACTTAATAATTCTCAAACAAAGAACACTTTGAGAGATAAAGTGGCTAATCTAAGAGACAGAGTAAGTAATTTAAAAGGTGGCAATTCTCATGGCGGAAATAATTATTCAATCACTATAAATGTAAATGGCGGAAATCCATCAGAAGTCGAAAGAATTGTAAGGAAAGTAATAGCAGGAGATATAAACAAAAGAGAAAGGACGGCATTCGGATAATGGCAAAGGTAAAAGTGTATAGAACAGTTTCAGGCGACACCTGGGACTTAATATCCTACAAAGTTTACGGAAGTGAAGGATATTTCCATGATCTTATAAGAAGCAATTTAAGATTAATCGACATTGCTATTTTCGATGCCGATATTCCTGTTATTATTCCTGAAATCGCTGATGAAGAAAATGATAACGATGAGCGTTTGCCACCTTGGAAAAGAGGTGAATAGAAGTGGCTTTTGCTAGAAATATAAGAGTTGTAGTAATTTTTAATAAAGTTGATATTTCTGATGAGATAGCCCATTCTATTTCATCTCTAAACTATACTGATAACTCTAAGAATGCTATAGATGACTTGGAGCTGGAACTTGAAAATTTGGATTACCATTGGCTGAAAGAATGGTATCCAGATGAAAATGCTCAATTACTTGTTGGGATTCATGAAGACTTGGAAAATGAAACTAATTTTTTGGATTTAGGAACTTTTTATGTGGATGAGCCGACATTTGAAAATAATAGGCTTAATCTGAAATGCTTAGCTTTACCATTAGACCAGAATATTAGAGACCAAAAGAATAGTGTTGCTTGGGAAAGGATAACTCTAAAAGAGCTTGTTACACAGATTGCCAATAAGCATGAAATGAATGCGGAAATATATGCAGATGACGAATTTTTTGAAAGGCTTGATCAGAACCAGGAAACAGATTTGGCTTTTATTAACAGAGTTGTCAAGGAAACTGGATTAAATATGAAAGTATCTGATGACAAGATAATCATTTTTGATGATGAAGAAATGGAAAAGAATGATACTGTTGAGATTTTTAATATTAATGATGAGAGAATCAGAAGTTTCAGTTTGAAAAAGAAAAATAAGGAAATTTATGATAATGTTGAAGTTTCATATTATGATCCTGACAAGAAGAAAGTTATTAAGGAAATTATTACAAAAAAAGAGCTTGAAAAACGCAATCAAGTTACAACTGAAAGCTCAGAAGAAAAATCGTCAGAAAATAAAAAATCAAAGAACAGTAGCAAGTCTTCTAAAAACAAGAAGTCTAGCAAAAAGGTTAAATCCAAGAAAAAATAAGAGGTAAAGAATGAGCTACGCGTCTTTTAAAAAGGAAAAAAGTAAAAAATCAGGAAGTAAAAATTCCTCCAAAAAAGGAAAAACAGTTAAGGAATCGAAAGAGAAGTTAAAAAATAAAGCTGAAGGTAAAAAGGGCAGAAGTAAAAAAGAGAAAACTTTAAAAATTAAGACAAAAGGGAAAAGTACAGCCAAGAAAGTAGCTAAAAAAACATTGAAAGAAAATATGAAACAGGAGTATCAGATAACTTTAAATGTTGACGGAAATACTAAATACTTGGCAGGAGCAATAATAGAACTGGATGAGAGTTGGGGAAAATTTGAAGGTAAATATGTAATCGATAAGGTAACGCACAATGTAACTGGAGATTATACCTGTGAAATCAATGCTATGAAACTTGGAGCAAGAGAAAATGCCGAACAAAATGCGATTGCCCAGACTAAAGAGGAGCAACGGCAAAAAGAAGCAGAAAGACAGGCTAAATCTAAAGGCAGAAAAGGTAGAAGTAGCAAGAGTTCTAGCAAGAAAAAAGGACGAAAAGCTAGAAATAAGAAGAAGTAAATTATTTATAGGACAATTACAATTAAATATAATAACTGTGATAAAAAAATCGTTGACTTTATACGTATTTTGATGTATAATATCTTTGAGGTGGTTAGGATGCCAATGAATTCAAGAGAAATGATTAGATTTTTGAAGAGAAACGGATTCACCGAAATAAAAGGTGGAAAAGGCTCTCATAGAAGATTTAAGAATTTCGATACCGGTAAGGTAACCGAAGTGCCTTGTCATAGTGGGGAACTTAATAAGAATCTCGAAAGAGCGATATTAAAACAAGCAGGATTGAAATAAATCCTGTTCCTCATTTCAAAAATAGGAGGTTAATTATGTATGTAGTGTACCCAAGTATTTTTTCTAAAGAAAAAGAAGGCTATAGCGTTCATTTTCCTGATTTAGGCGGTGCGACATGTGGTAGCGATTTAGAAGATGCCTACTATATGGCAACAGACTATATAGGTACGGTATTAATGGAAGATTTTTTAGAAAAAAAGGAACTTCCAAAAGCAACAGAAATTGAAAAAATAGATATAAGAGCCTATTTTGAAACATTATACGATAAAGATACAGAAAAGAATGAAATAGAAGAAGCTGTAAAAAATTCATACACAACTTTAGTTGGATTAGATTTACTGAAATACGTTAAAGAAACACAAAAAACAACGGTTAGAAAAAATGTAACTATACCAAGCTGGCTTAATGAAACAGCAAAAAGATATAATATAAATTTTTCAAAAGTGTTGCAAGAAGCCTTGGAAAAAGAATTGGAAATAGAATAATTTTTTAAAAATATTTAAAATCACAGTTATTAATTTAGCTGTGATTTTTTTGTTACAAAAAGTGATAAGGCAGGTGGTTAAATTGATTGAAACATTAAAAGCAGGAGAAGTAAGTGCGATAGATTCAAAAACTGGAAAAGTGAGAGTGCTGTTAAAGGGCGATGATGATAAAACGACGGACTGGCTTAATGTATTGGTTCCTTATTCTGAAAGCCACAGCGACAATTACACACTTGGACTAGGACAGACTGTTTATTGCTTATTCTTTTCAGAAATGCCTGAACAAGGAGTTGTGCTTGGCTGTCCTATGCGAGGGTCTTCCAGCAGTGAAAGTGAGGTTAAAAGGACTTTTTCTGATGGTGGAAGCTGGAGTTATGATAAAAATACGTTGACTTTGAATATTGGCAAGATTGTAATTAATGGAGATTTGGAAGTCAGTGGAACTACAAAAACTGGTGGAAGTATTAATCTTAATACACATAAACATAGTGGCGTTATGATTGGTGGAGATAAGACAGGAGGACCTGAATAATGATAGGAAGTCTCGGAGATGTAATATTTGAAGTATCTGACAAGAAAGTATTTTCAATTAATAATCAGATAAATAGATCATATAAATCTAAAATTTCTGAACATAATCCAATATACGGTCCTGGTATGTTAAGACATCAAGGCAGAGAATTAACGGAAATAACTTTTGGGATTACATTAATTTCCTCATTACTACAAGAAACAACACCATCGGAACAGCTTGATAAAATAAAGACTATGTGGGAGTTCGGAGAGTATGGTTATTTAACATTAGGAGGGCAGACATTTGGAGCTTTTCCGTTTTTGATAATAGATATAAGTGAAAAGAATTCTTATTTCAACAGAGAAACTTCTGAGTTTGATTATATAAATTTAGACCTGACGTTAAAGGAATATATAGATGATCCTAAAAAATATAATCAGATAATAGAACAGTTAAAAGCTCAAAAGAAAGAGCAGGAAGAGCTTGTTGAAGCAGAAGCTGTGAATATTGAAGTCGAGCAGAAAACAAAATTACAGGAATTTGCGGAAAAAGTAAAAAATAAAGTAGATAGCACGCTTGAAAAAGTAGATAAAGCTATTCAGATTGCAGAAAATAAGAAAAACGAAATACTAAGCCAGCTTGAAAAAATCAAAAAAGATGCCAAAATTGATGAACTGATGAATTTAGTAAGAGCCGGAATGATTACAGCAGATAAAGTTAATGAAATGATTGATTATGCTAAAAATTTTGATAAAACAGATAGAGAAATACTAATGAATTTTTTAAGAAATCAGATTGGAGGTAAATGATGATATACGTTTCATCTAACGAAGAAATTAATTACGCTCCAAAAAATTATGTTGAGGAAGTTGTAACAAATGTTGGAATGCTTTTAAGAGTTTGTAAGGAAGAACAGCCACTTAACCGTGATTTCAGTTTTGACAGCGATTTAATAGATAAAAACATAAACGTTGTGGAAAATAAAATAATGTCTCAGTTGCTTGAGTTGTTCAGGAAATATGAGCCGAGGGCAATTTTAAAAACCACAGAAATAAAAATGATAGATAAACACAATAATGATTTTGATATTGAACTGGGAATTGAGGTGATAAATATTGGATAATTTTGAGGAATACGAAGCGATAGACAGCGATGCTTGGGAAATAAAAAGAGATATGATAGACAAATTTCAGGAATTGAGTGGAAAAACTCTGACTGAAGCAAGTCCGGAAACATTAATTTTTAGTACAGTTGCTTATCAGTTGGCATTGCTTGAAGAGAAATATAATGATGATATTAAGCAGAATTATTTGAGATATGCAAGAAATGAAAGGCTTGACCTGAAAGGAGAAATCTATGGGAACAGAGGTAAAAGGCTGGTAGAACAGCCTGCAATAGCAACTTTCAGATTTTATATATCTAGTGTTCAAGCAACTGACACAGTTATCCCAAAGGGGTCAAGAATACGTTACAATGAGCTTTATTTTGAAACAAATGAGGAATATAAGATATTAAAAGGAAATCTGTCAGTTGATGGAAAAGCTACATGTAATACACTTGGAATTATTGGAAACGGTATCCCAGTAGGACAAATAAAGGATATGGTGGACATTTATCCAAATTATTCAAAAGTAGAAAATATCACGGAAAGCAATTCAGGAACAAATGAAGAAGCGGACGAAAGCTACAGGGAAAGAATAAGGGAAATTCCTGAATCTTTCACAACAGCTGGGAGTTCAGGAGCTTATACATTCTGGACTAAAACAGCAAGTACAAATATTATTGATGTAAAAGTTCATTCTCCTAGTGCTACTAATGTAGATGTGTACATTTGGACAGATACTGGCACAGTAAGTCAAGAACTTAAGGAAAAAGTAAAGGCAGTACTCAATGAAGAAAATGTAAGACCACTAACTGACAATGTAAATATTAAAGAGCCAAACAAAGTCAACTATTCTATAGATTTTGACTACTATATTGATAAGGATAATGAAACTCTTGTAAATATAATAAAATCTAATGTTGACAAGACTATACAGGAGTTTATCAAATGGCAAAAAGAAAAGATAGGCAAGGATATTAATCCAGATGAACTGATTAAAAGATTAAAAATTGCCGGAGTAAAAAGAGTGGTATTAAGAAGCCCTGTATTCCAAAAATTGAATTTTAACCAGGTTGGAATAAATAACAGCATAACAAGTAACTATCAAGGAGTTGAAGAGTTATGATAACTGTACAAGATTTAAAATTAACTGACATTGCTGCAAAATCGACTCTTACAGATAAAACAACAAAATGGATATATGAATCAATAGATTATGCAATAGAACAGCAGAAAAATAGAATAATAAGTAAATTTTTTCTTGATATTGATAAATTAAGTGAAACGGAAATTGATTATTTATTGTGGGAATATCATGTAGATTATGTTGGAGAAAATGCCAGTCTTGAAAGCAAGAGAGAATTGGTAAAAATAGCAGTAATAGCCCATTTTAACAAAGGAACACTTGGAAGTGTAAAGGCTATTTGTAAAATTCTTTTTGGAAATGCAGAAATAAAAGAATGGTTTGAGTATGGTGGTCGACCAGGATATTTTAAAATATCTACTTTGGGAGAACTTAAAGATGAAAAAGATTATCTTAAAGTATTAGATGTAGTCAATGAATATAAGAATGAAAGAAGTTGGCTTGAAGCATTGACATTTGACAGGACTGCAGAGTTTGGAAAGCATATTGGGATATTTTCTGAAAAACTGATAATTAATATTCTGAATGAAAGAAACTTTGAACTTCCGTGGATGGAACAGAATTTAAGTGAAGGAATAATAAATGTAACTGTAAAAGAAAATACAATAGGGATTAGATAAGGAGGTAGTATGGCTAATTACATAGGTTGGATATTGACTAATAAAGGAAGGGAGCTTCTTGCAAAGGCAATAAATAACGAGACTAAAATAAATATCACAAAATTTAAGATTGGAGCTGGATACAACACAGGAAATGACAGGGAATTAACAGATTTACTGGATAAAAGAAATGAATTCCCTGTGAACAGTTACGAAAGAAAAGAAAATGGAATAGTGGAATTTACTTTCATTGTTTCTAACAAAACTGGAAGTGGTACAAGTACAATAACGAATTCATATAAAATTTCAGAGATGGGGATTTATGCCCAGGATGATTCAGGAACAGAAATTTTATATGCATACAATAAAGGAACAGATGGCGATTATATACCTGTTTACAATGGAAAAAATGCTATTGATATTGTTGAGAAGTGCATTATTATAATCGATCAGGCTGCTAATTTAAATGTAACAATAGATAATTCAATGACATACTTAACAAGAGAGTCGGCAGACAGAAGATATCTGGAAATACAGGCATTAGCAAAAATAATAGGTCTAGAATTTGGCGGAAACATACAGGACGTCGGCAATAAAACTAGAGGCAAGTTCTACTATGACAGTGTAACAAAATTTTATTACGAATGTATCGCGGACACAAATTTAACATATAACGATGTGTCAAAATTCAGAGCTATCTCCAACAAGCCACTTTCAGACAAATTAGAAAATTTATACGAAGTTATACCAGGAACTTTAAATGCAAGTCAGATTGCTGGCTTTTCTTCTGCAACATTATACAAGAAGGCTGGAATAGTCTTCTTGATTATAGACGATAACCAAAGGCTAAATGGGAGAACCGAGGGCAATGTAATCTTAACACTGCCAGACGGTTTCAGACCCAGAAATCGTACAAGCTTTTCAGGAAACACAGGTGCAGGACAGGCTTGTGTGTTCAACGTAGAAACTGATGGACGTGTAATTCTGATGTCAAACATCAAGTTATCAGGCTACTTATATTTCAATGTCAGTTTTTTAGCAAAATAATGAATAGAAAGGAAAACAAAGATGAATGTTGTAATTTATGATAAAAAAAGTCTTGAAGTAATAGCGAGACCTATTATTACCAATCTGGAAGATTTTAAAAAAGAGCCGAATTTATTTTATCCAGACTGGGATTCGGAAAAGCACATCTGGAACGAATTGGAATATCAAAATCCAGTTCTCGAAAATGGAAATCTAAGGGAGGCAACAAAAGAAGAGTTGTACAAGGCTGGAAAATATACTTTAGCTGAAAATGAATTAATCGAGGACGGAAAAATCAAGGCAGTTGAACTATCTGAATTCGAGTACATCGAAGACAATCAAATAAAGTACAGAAAAGAAGGAAAAATTGAAAAACTGAAAGAAGAATTATACCAGTTAAGGCTTGAAAGGGAAAAGAAGCCCTTTGAGTTTGAAGTAAAGGGAACTAAGTATTTACAACATAACAGGACGATAGACCAAAGTAATATAACCAAAATATTATTCAGCTTAGTTTTGAAATTCGTTCTTGGACTTATGGGAAAAATTGCTAAGGGTCAGAAATTGGACTTCACTCAAGTAATGGGTGATTTAATGAATACAGAGTATAGCAATTGGAAATTTTACACGGAAGACGGCTCTGAAAAGTATGTAAATGTAAGCGTTCAGAGATTTATTGAAATGAGTGAGATAATGAGAAAGCACACAACCGTTTCAATGGTTGCCGAGACAACATTGTCGCACAGTTTGGAAAACAAGACGGTTGAGGAGCTGAAAACATTTGACGCCGAAGCAGAATACAATAAACTTTTTGAAAGTGAAATAAAGCAAGGTTAGGAGGTATTTATGCAGTTAGAAAAAGACAAGCTATATATATGTTTCCACAAGCCCAAGAGACTGATAGGGCATTTAATAGCATTATGGACGCTAGGTAAATACTCTCACTGTGAATTTATTTACAATGGTCAAATTTTTTTATCTAATCCTGGAGGAGTTAGGACAAGGAAATTTGAGTATCAGAAAAATATGGAAATTTATGAGCTTGATAAAAATATCGATCCCAAAGATGTGATTGAATTTTTTAGAACAGCTCAAGGCAAGGGCTATGATTATTTAGGAATTTTAGGACAATTTTTCTATGCTGATAAGGTGCAGGACGATAATAGGTATTTTTGCAGTGAGTTCTGCCTTAATGCAATCGATTATGCTTTACAATTTACCTTGACCTATAAAGGTAAATCATTAAAGGATAGGGTTGGCTATCAGTTCAGCCCTGCAAAGTTGTATAAGTATTTAAAAAATATGGAATTAATAAAAGAAAAGGAAGTGGTATAAATGGACCCATTTGAAAGAATATTTGATTATCTGCTGAAAGTTGAGGGAGGATATTCAAATGATAAGCACGATAAAGGTGGAAAAACTAAGTATGGAATCATTGAAGAAGAAGCAAGAGAATTTGGCTATACTGGAGATATGCAAGATTTAACAATAGATTTTGCAAAAAATATATATCTGAAAAAATATTACTTAGGAAACAAGCTGGATAAAGTTGTAAATGATAAAGTGGCACTATCTATATGCGACTGGGCTGTAAACAGTGGCAGAAATGGAACAAAAAACGCACAGATTGCCATAAATCAATTGACAAATGCAAATCTTGATGTAGACGGAATAATTGGAAATAAAACATTGGAAGCATTGAATGCAGCAGATTCTGGTAAATTTTTAGAAGTTTATCACAACTTGCAGAGAATTTATTACAAAGGTAAAGTTGAAGCTGACAACACACAAGAAAGATTTTTGACAGGCTGGTTAAACAGAGTTCAGAGAAAGGAGGAATATTTGAAAGACTGGAATAAGGAAAATACAGCAACAGAGAATAAAACGTATTCTTTCAGCCAAGAAAGTTTGGATAAAATGAAAAAAGTACATCCAAAGTTAGTCGAAGTTATGAAAGCTGCAATTATAAATAGTCCGTTTGATTTTAGAATCACAGACGGTGCTAGAACAACAGAGGAACAGTTTGCTTTATATCAACAAGGAAGAACTGTTTTATATGATAAAAAAGGAAAAAAATTAAAAAAAGTAACTAATTGTGACGGAAAAACATTTAAATCTAATCATCAATTAAAATCTGATGGATACGGACATGCGGTTGACATATTCCCTTGTGGAGTTATAGAAAATGGTGTGTACAGAAAATTCACATCAGAAGAAGGATATGATGATAAAAAATTAAAATTAATAGCAGATCATATTTTGGCAGTAGCAAAAAGTAAAAAAATTAATATTGAATGGGGCGGAAACTGGAAAATGCACGATACACCACATTTTGAACTGAAGTAATGTACAAATGGCTTTGATATAAGCCTAATACAAGCGTTAAAAATAATTTTGGTATAAATTTAGCTAGTAAGATAAAATTGATTGTAGGGCTTGCTGGATAGCTTAAAATTGATATTAATTAAAATAAGAAAAGGGAGAGATAAAAAATGGATAAACAGTTACAAGTAATTTTAATAGGGATGTTGGTAGATTTCACTAGAAAAGAAGTACTAGAGAAGGAAATAATCTTTGGAGCTAAAAAAGGAATAGAAAAATTGGAAGCTGTTAAAAACAACTTTTTTGGAAAGTTTAAGGAGTTTGTAAAAAAGGCACAGGAGATAAACAACCCATACATTCCTGATGATATTGAGAGATTCACTGAGGATTTATTGTTAAAAGGTGCTGAAGCACTTGAAAAAACTATAAATGTGGATGAAATAATACACAAAATACTTGGAGAAGAAAAAACAGCAATAGGGATATAAGGAGCATAATTAATGATAGAGGATTTAAAAGTAATAATAGACAATCACGGACTTTTCCTCATACTGTTTTTCAGCGGTGTACTCTTTGGCGTGGTTGCACAGAAAATGATAGACAACCAGCCAGTAAAACCGTACATAAAAAGAATAGCCGTCGCCGGAATGACAATGGCTATCGCTCTATCTTTGAACAAAGTCGTAGGGCATTTTAAAGCTGGGTTTCTATATCCGTGGAGTCCTGTCTTGGGATTTTTCGGAGAGGCTCTGCTAGAGACAGTAAATCAGAAAAGATATGGCATAAGCACAGGATTTTTGGAACTTTTACTGGAAAAGCTGGGGTTTGTCAAGAAGAGGGATGGTAAAGATGAAGATATATCACAGAAGTAGGAAGTTTGCAATCGTAATGTTTGCGTTGATATTTTTAAATTCAGTAATTATATTGGAATTAAGAGGCTATCAAAGAAGGCAGAATTTAAACTTGTTGCAGAGTAAATTGAAGAACGAAAGCAACAAAGAAGTATTTAATTACATAGAAGAGAAGTCGAAGACGGAAGATTTAATACTCTTGATAAGCACAAACTTTATCGCTTTAATGATAACTGTCGGATTCGATAGATTTGGAGTGTTTGAGGAAAGCGATGAAACTATAAAGGAAAATAAGAAAAAACTTGTGAAATTATTTTTGTAAGTTATTAGGGTAGTCAGAAATGGCTATCCTCTTTTTTTTATTTTTGTAAAGATTGTATAAATTTTTGTATTTATTTTACGGTAATATACAAATAAGATACAGTTTAAAATTCAAATGTTTACAAAACCCAACAATATAAACAAATTGTAAAATCAATATTGACAATAAGTCAAAAAATTGGTAACATATTGATATACTGACTAAGCAGTCAACTTATTTTGTTATAATTATAGTAAAACTATTTTAAGAAAGTTTTTAGGTCACAATTATACTACTCGATTCCAAATTTAGTTTTTATAAATATAAAATTAAAAAAAATCATATTTATGAATAAAAAAACAGATAAATTAGAGGTTTGAGAGTAAAATAATATTTGTGAAGTTTTGTTTTTAAAGTAATATTATTATAGTTATAAAAAAGTAAAAATAAATTTTGAAGGAGGTTATATCTTGGCAAAAGAAGTTTTACAAAAAATAAAAGATGCTGAAAGTGAATCAGACAAGATTATTGCTGATGCAAATGAAAAGGCAAAAGATATTTTGAAAAATATTGAGCAGAAAATAAAAGATGACGGCGATAAACTAATTTCTGAGACAAATCTTGAAGTAGAAAATTTGAAAAAAGAGTCAATGGATGATGCTGAAAAAAGAGTAAAATCTCTTTTGAGCAGTGAAGAAGAAAATGTAAACAAAATTCTTGAAATTGACGAAAAGAAAATAGATGAAGTTGTTAATTTATTAGCAGAGAGGATTGTGAAATAATGGCAATAGTTAAAATGAGCAAATTTGATTTAGTTGTTTTCGCAGAACAAAGAGCTAAAGTATTAAAGAAACTTCAAAAATTTAAAGAAGTAAATTTTGTAGATATTGAGTTGCATGATGAAAATGGGGAACTTAGTAAAGATGCTGTTGAAGGTGTTGCTAAATATGTGAATAATGAAGAGCTGACACACATTGATGAACGTCTTTATCAGTTAAGCAATGCGATTTCTCTTATTAAAAAATATGATGAAAGAAAAACACGTTTAAGAGATGTTATTCATGGAAATGAAAATTATACATTTGATGAATTGGCAAAAAAAGCATTGAGTTATGACTGGAAGAAAGTTTCTTTTGAACTGAATAAAATTGGAACACAATATTCACAAATAAAATCGGAAATTTCTAAAAAATACATGCGTTATGATGAAATTGATTTGTGGGAACGACTAGATGTAAATCCTAAAGAATTAAAGAACTTGAAAAAAGTAAATACATTTTTAGGTACAGTGCCAATAAAGTTAAAAGGAACTTTTATTGATGGTATTTCTAAGCTTGATAAAACTTATTATGAAGAGCTGAAAATAGTAAAAGATGAAGTGTATTATCTTGTAATTTCAAGTATTGATGAAAGTGAAAAGGAAAAGTTGGCTGAAGTTTTTAGAAATAGCAGTTTTACAGTGGAAAATCTTGACATTGATGCAGTTCCACAAGATTATAAAAATGAACTGCAAAAGGAAATTTCAGAGCTGAAGAAGGAAAAACGAAGACTAAAAGCTCAAATTAAAACTTATAGTGAAGATTTGACTGATTTACAGGCAGTTTACGAATATATGCAGAATAAAAAGTTAAGAATTGTTGAATCAGAAAAATTAGCACAGACTGAAAATACTATTTTGATAAAAGGATGGATTCCAACTGAAAAAGTAAGTGAATTTGAGAAAGTGATAAAAGATGAGGCTGGAGATAATTATTACTTGACATTTACAGATGCGGATAGGGATGATGCGACAGTGCCTATTAAGCTGAAAAATGGAAAAGTTGCAAGTACATTTGAAAATTTGACTGGAATGTATGCATATCCAAGATATAATGAAATTGATCCAACTCCACTGTTTACACCGTTTTATATCTTATTTTTTGGAATGATGGGAGCAGATGTAGGTTATGGGCTTGTATTACTGCTTGCAACAATGTTTGTTTTAAAAGTAGTGAATTTAAGTTCTCAAATGAGAAAATCTATCAAGTTTTTCTTTTATTTAAGTTTTTCTGTTATTTTCTGGGGGCTTTTATATGGTTCATATTTTGGAGCGACAATCCCAGGAATGTGGAGATTGGTAGATCCAGCGTCACAATATAACGATTTATTGATAGGTTCAATTGTATTTGGTGTAGTCCATATATTTGTTGGATTGGCAATAAAAGCGTATATGTTAATTAGAGATGGTAAATCATTGGAAGCAGTTTATGATGTATTGTTTTGGTATATGGCTCTTATTGGCGGAATGTTATTCCTAATATTCAAGTTAATGAATTTATCAGCAGTTGTGGCAAACGTGTCAATGTGGGTAATGATTGCCGGAATGGCTGGAATCGTACTTACTGGTGGACGTGAAGCTAAAGGAGTCGGTGCAAAATTAGGTGGCGGACTTTATAGCCTTTATGGAATTTCAAGTTATGTAGGAGATTTTGTATCATATTCAAGACTTATGGCTTTAGGACTTTCTGGTGGATTTATTGCGTCAGCTATAAATATGATAGCAGGAATGATTGGTGGAAACTGGTTTGGTATGATTTTTATTCCAGTAATACTGATAGCAGGACATTTGTTTAATATGTTCTTATCTTTCCTAGGTGCTTATGTTCATACTTCAAGACTTATGTATGTAGAGTATTTTGGAAAATTTTACGAAGGTGGAGGAAAACCGTTTAAAGATTTTAGAACAGAAAATAAATATATAAATCTTGATGATTAATTTTATAATTTAAGTTTAGTAAAAATGTTTAACAAAAAATAGAAAAAATTAGGAGGAAATAAAATGAATTTTTCACAATTTTTAGTACAAAATGGAGGAATCGTAATGGCGACATTAGGTGCGGCATTAGCGACATTATTAGCAGGTATTGGGTCTGCAAAAGGTGTAGGTATTGTTGGGGAAGTAGCTACTGGACTTATGAGTGAAGAACCTGAAAAATTTGGTAAATCGTTAGTATTGCAATTATTACCAGGAACACAAGGGTTATATGGATTCGTTATTGGACTTATGGTGTTAGGAAAATTAAAACCTGAAATGCCTTTACAAACTGGATTAGGAATTTTAATGGCTTGTTTACCAATCGCAATAGCAGGTTATGGTTCGGCAATCGCGCAAGGAAGAGTTGCGGCGTCTGGTATTAGCCTGCTTGCAAAAAATGAAGAACAAAATACAAAAGGTATTATTTACTCAGTAATGGTTGAAACTTATGCATTATTGGCATTCGTTGTATCAATTATGCTATTAGGAAGATTCTAATTTAAAAAGGGGTATTTATACCCCTTAAATATGGTAAGGAGTGAATATGTCTAATTTAAATAATTTAACATCAAAAATATTAAATGATGCTAAAGAGGAAGCCGACAAAATTGTAAAAAGTGCAGAGGAAAAAGCAAAGCAAAAATACGATTTGGAAATAAAAAAAGCTATTGCAAAAAAACAAACATTGCTTGAAAATGCAAGAAGAGAGCGTGAACTGCTTTCAGACAGAATTAAGTCAAGTGCAAATTTAAAGGCTAGAAATGAAAAATTAAAGGCAAAACAGATAGTAATTGACAAAGTTATAAATAAATTAAAAACAAAACTTGTTAATATGAATGAGAAGGAATATATTAATTATTTGAATCAAAATATTGATAAAAAATCTATAACAGGAAAAGAACTAATTGTAAAAAAAGAGTTTTTAAATAAAGTAAAAAAAGAATTTCCAAGTGCAAAAGTGAAAGAAAATGAGTTTGTAACTTCAGGATTTATTATTGAAGAAAATGGAATTCAAGAAAATTACACTTTTGAAGTGAAACTGGATTTTATGAGAGATGAACTGGAAGTTGAAATTTCCAAACTTCTTTTTTCATAATGTAAATAAAATTTATAGAAATTTAAGTTTTATATTTTCTTTTACAAAATAAATTTTATAATTAACTGGAATTTGTAAACAAGGGAGAAAAAAATGGATAGAATGGATTACGGACAAAGTGTCGTAACTATTAGAGTACTTGAAAAGAGGCTTTTGACTAGAAATAGGCTGGAACGTATGATAGAAGCCGAAACTCCCGAAGAAGTGCTAAAATTATTGGGAGAAACGGAATATTCTCAAGATATGGCTGATATTCACGGCAGTCAAGATTATGAAACAATACTGAAAAGAGAAACAGAGCGTGTTTTTTCCATTGTAAGAAGTATGGTTAAAAACACTGCAATTGTTGATATTTTATCTCTTAAATATGATTATCATAATCTAAAGGTGTTATTAAAAAGTAAAATAACAGGAAAAGATTTTTCAAGTTTGCTTATGCAAGCTGGGACAATTGATGCTGGGAAGTTTAAGACAAAATTTGATTTGCAAAGTCATGATTTGCCACAAGAAATTCTAGATGCAATTAACGAAGTGCAGAAGGACTTTGAAGAAAATCATGATCCACAAAGAATTGATATACTCGTAGATAAACATTATTTTAAAAATTTATCAAGACTATCAAGAGAAATTGATGTGAAAGTTATTACTGATTATGTTGAAGGACTGATTGATTTTCAAAATATGATAACTTTATTTAGAGTGAAAAAACAAAATCGTGATGCAAGATTTTTGGAAACTGTTATTTTTGAAGGTGGGACAATTTCAAAAAATAAAATTGTTGAGTCAATAAATGACAATACAGATACTATTTTGAATAAGTTCAAGAAGGAAAAATTGGGAATATATCTAACAAAAGGACTAGAAGTATTTAGTGAAACAAAAAGATTATCAGAATTTGAAAAAATTTCTGATAATTACTTGATGGAATTAAATAAAGAGTCAAAATATGTTGTATTTGGACCAGAGCCATTATTTACATATCTAGTTGCAAAAGAGCGTGAAATTAATGCAATAAGAATGATAATGGTAAGTAAGATAAATAATATAAGTTCGGATAAAATAAGAGAAAGGTTGCGTGAAACTTATGCATAAAATAGGTGTAGTTGGAGATAAAGATTCTATTTTATCATTTAAAGCATTGGGAATTGACGTGTATCCAGTTATTACAAAAGAAGAGGCAAGAAGTACAATAGATGAAATGGCAAGTAATAACTATGGTATTATCTTTGTAACAGAGCAAGTTGCAGTTATGATAGAAAGTACTATTGAAAGATACAATCGTGAAGTGCTTCCAGCTGTTATTTTGATTCCGAATAATCAAGGAAGTCTGGGAATAGGGCTTAAAAAGATAGATGAGTACGTTGAAAAAGCGATAGGATCTAATATATTTTAGATGAAAGGAGAAATTCATTGAAAACAGGAAGAATAATAAAAGTATCTGGACCTCTTGTTGTTGCAGAAGGTATGGAAAATGCCAATGTATATGATGTGGTAAGAGTTTCAGAGAAAAAGTTGATAGGTGAAATTATTGAAATGAGAGGCGATCAGGCTTCTATTCAAGTATATGAAGAAACATCTGGAATTGGTCCAGGAGAAGAGGTTTTTACAACTGGAGAGCCTTTGAGTGTTGAATTGGGACCTGGACTTATTGAAGCGATGTTTGATGGAATTCAGCGTCCACTAAAGGAATATCAGGAAATAGCAGGAGATTTTTTGGATAAAGGGGTAGAAGTAAATCCTTTAAATAGAGATAAAAAATGGGAATTTGAGCCTGTTTTATCTACTGGAGCAGAAGTTGAAACTGGAGATATTCTGGGAACAGTTCAGGAAACTTCTGTTGTAAGCCATAAAATTATGGTTCCAGCAGGAATTAAAGGAACTTTGAAAACTATTAAAAGTGGAAGCTACACAGTAGTTGATACAATCGCAGTTATTGAAACAGAAAAAGGTGAATTGATAGAAGTTCAAATGATGCAAAAATGGCCAGTAAGACGTGGAAGAAAATACAAGCAGAAATTAAATCCAGAAGCGCCACTAATTACAGGACAAAGAGTAATTGATACATTCTTTCCTGTAACTAAAGGTGGAACTGCATGTGTACCAGGACCTTTTGGATCTGGAAAAACAGTTGTACAGCACCAAATGGCTAAATGGGCAGATGCTGAAATTATAGTTTATGTAGGATGTGGAGAACGTGGAAATGAGATGACCGATGTTCTTATGGAATTTCCAGAAATAATAGATCCAAAAACAGGACAATCACTAATGAAAAGAACTGTACTTATAGCAAATACTTCAAATATGCCAGTTGCAGCCAGAGAAGCTAGTATTTATACTGGAATCACAATTGCAGAATATTTTAGGGATATGGGATACTCTGTGGCAATAATGGCGGATTCCACTTCAAGATGGGCAGAAGCTCTTAGGGAAATGTCTGGACGGCTTGAAGAAATGCCGGGAGATGAAGGATACCCAGCGTATCTAGGTTCAAGAGCTGCTGAGTTTTATGAAAGAGCGGGGAAAGTAATTTGTCTTGGACAAGATGGAAGAGAAGGAGCACTTACAGTTATCGGAGCAGTTTCTCCTCCAGGTGGAGATATTTCAGAGCCAGTATCTCAGGCTACACTTCGTATTGTTAAGGTATTCTGGGGATTAGATGCCAATCTGGCGTATAGACGTCACTTCCCAGCAATTAACTGGTTAAATTCATACTCATTGTATCAAGGAAAAGTGGATAATTGGATGGATCAGAATGTAGGACCGAAATTTTCTAAAAATAGAGCACGTGCAATTTCATTATTACAAGAAGAAAACAGTCTACAGGAAATAGTTAGACTGGTTGGTAAGGATACTTTGTCAGAAAAAGATCAGCTTAAACTGGAAATTGCAAAATCTATAAGGGAAGATTACTTGCAGCAAAATGCGTTTATGGAGTCAGATACTTATACTTCGCTTGAAAAACAGGATAAAATGCTTGATATAGTATTGAAATTCTATGATGAGGGATTAAGAGGACTTGAAAATGGAGCTTATTTAAATGAAATCGTTGCAATGCCTGTAAGAGAAAGAATCGCAAGAGCAAAATATTTACCTGAGGCAGAGTTAGGTAAAATTGAAGAAATAGCAAAAGAGTTGGAAAAAGAAATTGATGAACTTGTAAATAAAGGAGGTGTAGCAAATGCTTAAGGAATACAAAACTATTAAGGAAATAGTAGGGCCGTTGATGGTTGTTGAAGGTGTTGAAGGAATAAAATACGAGGAACTTGTTGAAATTGAAACACAAAATGGAGAGCTTCGTCGTGGACGTGTACTTGAAGTAAATGGCGATAAGGCAGTAGTACAGCTATTTGAAAATTCAGCTGGAATTAATTTAAAGGATTCAAAAGTAAGATTTTTGGGTAGACCTTTGTCGCTTGGAGTATCAGAAGATATGATAGGGCGTGTATTTGATGGGTTGGGACGACCAAAAGATAATGGACCAAAAATAATTCCTGAAAAAACATTGGATATAAATGGAACGGCTATAAATCCAGTTGCACGTGATTATCCGTCAGAATTTATTCAAACAGGAGTTTCTGCGATTGATGGCTTAAATACCCTTGTTAGAGGGCAAAAATTACCAATTTTCTCTGGTTCAGGGCTTCCACATGCAGAATTAGCGCTTCAAATTGCAAGACAGGCAAAAGTTTTGGGAACAGATTCAAAATTTGCAGTGGTGTTTGGAGCGATTGGAATTACGTTTGAAGAAGCTCAGACGTTTACGGAAGACTTTATAAAAACTGGAGCAATAGATAGGGCAGTATTGTTTATGAATTTGGCTAACGATCCTGCAATTGAGCGTCTGTCTACACCAAAAATGGCACTTACTTGTGCAGAATACTTGGCATTTGAAAAAGGAATGCACGTACTTGTAATTTTGACTGACTTGACTAACTATTGTGAAGCGTTAAGGGAAGTTTCGGCAGCAAGAAAAGAAGTTCCTGGAAGAAGAGGATACCCTGGATACTTGTATACTGACTTATCCACAATTTATGAAAGAGCAGGAAGAATCAAAGGGCGTGAAGGTTCAATTACGCAAATACCAATTTTGACAATGCCAGAAGATGATAAGACACATCCGATTCCAGATTTGACTGGATATATTACAGAGGGGCAAATAATCTTGTCAAGAGATTTATACAAACAGAACTTAATGCCTCCAATAAATGTTTTACCATCACTTTCAAGATTGAAGGATAAAGGAATTGGAAAAGGAAAAACTAGAGAAGATCATGCAGATACAATGAACCAATTATTTGCAGCTTATGCAACTGGTAAGGAAGCAAAGGAACTGGCTGTAATTCTAGGGGAATCAGCATTATCTGAAACTGATAAAGCGTTTGTTAAATTTACAACTGCATTTGAGGAACAATACGTAGCTCAAGGATTTGATAACAACAGAACTATTGAAGACACTTTAAATTTAGGATGGGATTTACTAAAAATATTACCAAGAACAGAGTTGAAAAGAATTAGAGACGAATATTTGGAAAAATATTTGCCTGCAGGAGATGAATAGACTATGGCAAGATTAAATGTAAATCCTACAAGAATGGAGCTGAGCCGTTTAAAGATACGTCTAAAAACTGCTAAAAGTGGACATAAACTGTTAAAGGACAAGCAAGATGAACTTATGCGTCAATTTATTATTTTAATAAAACAGAATAGAAAATTACGTGAAGAAGTGGAAGGAAAATTACAAAATTCATTTAAGGATTTTTTACTTGCAAGAGGAGTAATGTCTGATGAAATGCTTGAAAATGCTATTGCATATTCGGAAGATAAACTTTTAGCAGATATAAAAACTAAAAATGTAATGAGCGTAATTGTTCCAACAATGACTTTTAATAGAGATATGGAAAATCCAGAAGTATCTTATCCTTATGGATATGCTCAAACATCTGCTGATTTAGATGATGCTGTTGATGGCTTGAATCGAGTAATGAAAGACTTGCTGGAACTGGCAGAAATCGAAAAGGCATGTCAGCTTATGGCAGATGAAGTGGAAAAAACAAGACGGCGTGTAAACGCACTGGAATATATGACAATTCCACAGCTTGAAGAAACAATCCGTTATATTCAGATGAAACTTGATGAAAATGAAAGATCAAGCATCACAAGGCTTATGAAAGTTAAGGATATGATGGCTGAAAAAGCATAAAATTATAAATTTATTTTGAAATAAAAAAATAGAGTCGCTTAATTGCGGCTCTTTTTATTTTCTTTATGTATTTTGTTTTGAATATTGTCAGACGAATCACCAAAAATATCCCTAAAAAATCCAACTTCCAATTCTCTTGAAAATACATTTTTTAAAATAATCATTACAACAGGTCCTATTAGAAATCCAATTACTCCAAAAATTTTAAAACCTGAATACATTGAAATCAGTGTGATTAATGGATGAACTCCCAAGTTTTGACTTACTAATTTTGGCTCTAGCATTTGTCTCACTGATAAAACAAATAGATAGATTATTATTAGCATAATTCCTAATTTAATATCACCTAAAGCAAAAGAAATTATAGCCCATGGGATTAAAATTGTTCCTGCTCCTAAAATTGGTAAAGCATCAATTAGACAAATTATAATTGACATTAGTAAAGGATAAGGAACGTTTAATTTTAGGAATGATAACAAGTTTAACCATATCAAAAGTTCAAAAAAACAAATTGTCATTAAGATAATCTGAGCTTTTATATAAGAGCCAAGAACTGTAAACATGTCTGTTTTAATATTAAAAACCTTATCTAGCCAAGATTTTGGCAATTGTTGTTCTAAAAAAATTACAATTTCATCTCTGTCAAGGCTTATGAAGAAAGTCGCTAAAATTGTTATGCAAATATATAAAATCAACGTCGGAATAGAAGTGATAAAATTTATCAATCCCTTTATAAATATTCCAAGCCGTGCAGAACCTGATGAAATAAAGCTGTTTATAGTATCATTTACCTGTCTTGTAAAACCTGAGGGGAAATTTCCTAAGTAAGTATCGATTTTTGTCATATTGTCAGACCATAGTTTTTGTGCCATCTCGCTGTAATTGTTAAGATTTTGTGATAATTTGTAGATTTCACTTATTAACTTTAATGACCCCCATCCAATTGCTCCAAAAAATATAATTAAAAATGTTACAATTGAAATTATTGTTGAAAGCTTTTTTGATAATTTCAATTTTTTTTCTAAAAATCTTGTAAATGGACGTGTTAAGATTGACAAAAATAATGCTATTGTGAATGGAAATAAAAATATTCCTAGCTTAAAAGCTATAAACACCACTAGCAAAATTAAAGCAATATATACAAGAAAATATAATTTTTTGAAGTCAAAATTTTTGTAACTTGCCATAATAAAATACTCCTTTTCTTAACTTGATAATTTATTTTATAGATTATTATATAATAAATGCGTGAAATTGTAAATCTATATTTTCAATAGAATTTATGTTGAATTTTAACGACCAAAAAATATAAATTAACAATTCGCAACGGTTCGCAACAGTCTAAATTTGTTTTGTAAGTTAGATAAATATGATAGATTATAAAATAAAATCCTCTCATGCAAGAGGAATTTTCTAAAATTTGATTAAAATTGATAAATCTAAAACTTAAGTTTGGTTTAAAGCAGCTGTACTAGAAAAGTATCAGGTTCAAGGAGAACAGCGTTATCTTCGGGAATAAGCTTAGAATTAGTTAAAAGAGTTTTCCTTATCTTTGCTAATTTAATAATATTACTTGTGTTATTATAGCTTATAGTAAGCTTAAAATTATTATAATTAATTGTAACTTGCAAAATATTATTTTCAAGGATTTCAATGTTTCGTTTTCCATAAATAATCCAGTTTATGTACTCTTTTCTTAAAGCAATCAATTTCTTAATAAAATTTTTCATTTCTGTATCTTGCTTATTTTCATCCCAAGGCATAACTCGACGGCAATCAGGATCTGAACTACCTTTCATACCGACTTCAGTACCATAATAAATACATGGAGATCCTAAATGCAGGAACGTAAAGGCTAGTGCAGATTTAACGGCATTATGATTTTCTTTGGCTGTAGTGAGGATACGCTCGGTATCGTGGGAGTCAAGCATATTTAACATAACTTCATTAGTTTGTTGACGATAATACATAAGTTGGCTGTTAATCTGATTCTTAAATTCTTCTGCTGAAAGTGTCTTTGTTAGAAAATAATTTTTTATACTAGCAGCAAGAGGATAATTTGTTACAGCGTGAAATTCATCACCATTTAGCCACGTATGTGAATTGTGCCAGATTTCTCCGAGTATGTAAATATCTGGTTTAATAGCTGTTACTGTGTTATGAAAATCTTTCCAAAATTGATGTTCAACCTCATTTGCCACATCTAGCCGCCATGCATCAATATTAAATTCTTTTATCCAATAAGTTGCAATATCGAGCAGGTATTGTCTAACTTCAGGATTTGAAGTATTTAGTTTAGGAAGTTTTGGACTAAATTTAAAGGTGTCGTAATTTAAGTAATGATGAATATCTGGAATTTTTTCTGTGTTTGTATAAACTGGGAAACTGTGAATGTAAAACCAGTCACGGTAAATGGAATTTTCTGCATTTTTTATAACATCGTGCCATTGTGCTGAATGATTTCCAATATGGTTAAAAACAGCATCAAGCATAATTTTCATATTTCGTTTATGAGCTTCTTCAATTAATTTTCTGAAAATTTCTTTATCTCCGAAATGCTTATCAATTTCAAAATAATTGACAGTGTCGTATTTATGATTACTTGGAGCTTCAAATACAGGGCAGAAATAAAGACCTGTAATACCCAAATCTTGTAAATAGTCAAGTTTTTGGAGTATCCCATACAAATCACCACCAAAAAAATCATCGTGCTTAGGCGAAATATCTGTATCCCAAGCCAAGCTGTTTATGGGAGAAATTTCAGGATTTCCATTAGCAAAACGCTCTGGAAAAATTTGATACCATACAGTTTCTCGAACCCACTTAGGCACTTTTACCCTATCAGAATCATGTAAATATGGTGTTTTAAAACTATTTGCCCCAGCTTGGTACTGATATGGCTGATTTTCAACAACTCCCATATCACCAAAAAATACTTTTTCCCCATCTGTGCCTATTATTTCAAATAAATATGAAATCCGACGATAATCAACTTTTACACTGGCTTGCCAGTAATCGTGACAAAGATCGCTTGTAATTATTGACATTGAAATATGATACTGATAATCTTGCGTAAAGTCAAATAGAGCTGTATCTCCATAGTGAAGTATTACTTGAGCAACATCGTTCTTTTTAGTTCTTAGTCTAATGTGAATTTCATCTTCTGTATAAAGGTAGGCGTATTCAGATTCAGTTCTATGATAAAATGCGGATTTTTCCATTAAATCATCCTCCAATTTATATTATTTAATTTGTGTTGTTATTTTTTATTAAAAAATAATTATAAATGTTATTTATCTTATAAAAGTATATCATTTTATTTATTATATTTCAATCTTTTAAAAATTAAGTTTGTTTAATAATTTTATCTTAAAATCACTAATTTAAATACTAAAAGATTATAGAATTTGATAAATTAGATTGTTAAACAAATTTAGTACTTAAAAATATAAAAAAATAATCGATTCATTTTAAGGTTAATTAAATAAAAAATTTAAAAAAATGACATAAATTTGTCAAAAAAAAATGATATTCTATGAAATAGGTGTTATAATAAATCTTGATAAAAATAAGCTGTTCATTCTAGAGGGAAGGAGATTACATGGTTAAGATATTTTTGAATTTTAAAAATAGAAAAATACAGGTTTTATCAGCATTATTCACGTTTAGTGTAGTAGGGTTTGCAGTTAATGTGGATGACTTGATTTCTGAGTATGAAAAAAATTCGTATACGACAAAAATTAATGAAAAAAATATGAGAAAGTTTGATATAAAGGATAAGGCTTTAAAAAATGGGGAGTGGAATGAAGTTAGTGTAACTTCGGATAATAATTATACATTACACGGAGTAGCAAATGGTCTAACTATGCAAAATAATGTAAAGTATGGGATGTTTTATTATAGGAATGCATATAATTTTAGAAGCAGTGAACTTACAGAAAATAAAATTGGTATTTCTAAAACTTTGAATGATTATTTTGGGTATAGTGATGTTAATTATAATAAAAAAACCAATCAAATTTCACGAAATATACAGAAAATTAGCAATGAAACTACAAAAAATTCAGAAATACGTGATTTGATAGATTTATACAAAAATTATAAAAATAAGCAGAAAGAAATTGAGCAGGAAGCACTTACGTTAGAAGATACTAAAAAAGATTATGCTATTCAGACTAAAAAATTGGAACTGGGGACGGCGACGCAGTATGACTATGAGCTGGCAAAAACAGAATATGAAAATTCTCAGCTCAAATATGAAAATCTTGGACGGGAACTGCAGGTTCTAGGGGAACGGTTTACAGTTTACAATGTTGCTTTGCCTGAAAAAGAGAAACTTGATGACTTGAAAAAAGTTGAGCTGAAAAAGGATGATTTCTATGCTCTTAGATTATCAGAAGCTGAAACAATAGAATTGAATTCACAGCTGAACAATGAACAGTTAAGAAAGGAAAATATTGACTATAAGTATCCTAAATTATCAGGAGATATTGGATATTCGTTAAAGGATCATTCTGTTGTTGTTGGGTTATCTGTGTCAAAAACTTTCAAAATACACAATGATACTCTTGAGGATTTGAAGAATGAAGCAGATAAATTAAAACTGCAGTATGAACAGAAAAAAAATGAGCTAGTGTCAAATGCTGGACAGCAGATGATAACTTACACAACTTACCAGACAAATGAGTTAACAGCACAAAATACAATGAATATTAAGAAAAAAGAATATGAAATTTATGCTAAGAAATACGAACTGGGAGTTGACACATATTCTAACTACGTGGAAAAGCGGAATAACTATAAAAAAGCTGTAATAGACTATGAAACCGCCAAAAATGAACTTGCGGCATTTACTAAAAAAATAAAATATTATAAATAGAGATTATTAATGTAAAAAATAAAAACAAAAATTAGGAAAGCGGTGATTTTGTGGAAATAAATACAGAATTTTCTGAAATAGTTAAAACTATTGAATCAAAGAGGAAAAAGTCAAAAAAGAAAAATTATTTTTATAAATTTATGACAATATTTGCTGTAATATTGTTTGCTGCAGTTTCATGTGGAAAAAAAGAAGCTGAACCTGAATATGAAGTGACAACTGTTGATAGGGGAGATATTTCGCTATCAGTTTCAAAAAATGGACAAGTTGTATCAGATAATGCGGTTTCAGTATTTACGACTTCAAGCCAAAGAGTAAACAAAGTGTTCTTTAAAAAAGGGGATAATGTGAAAAAAGGCGATGTAGTTCTGACATTTTATCCAGTTGACAAAAATGAGACTTTGAGAAAAATACAAATGAAAAATTTAGAAATTAAAAAATATGAAAGAAATTTGGTTGATGCTCAAGGATCACTTAGAAGAAAGAAAGAGTCTAAAAGTTTGGAAATTCAGCAAAAATCAAGAGATTTACATAATGCTGAAGAATTGTATAAAGTTGGTGGAGAAACACGGGTTAATGTAGACAATGCAAGAAAAGATCTAAGAAATTCAAGGCTGGATTTGGATACGGTTGACAGTGAGCAGAAGGCCAGCATTGAAGATGCGAGAACATCATTAAAGACAGCAAAATTAGAACTGGCTACATTGCAGGAAGATCTGTCGCTTATAAAAGATGAAATAACAAGTCCAGTTGATGGTGTTATTACAGAAATGACTGCAGATGAAAATTACCGTGTAAATACTGAAACGACTTTGTTTAAAGTATCGGATTCAACAAACATGAGGGTAGAGGTAAGCCTTTCAGACAATGAGGTAAAAAATATTCAAGTTGGACAAAGAGTTGAGATTACTTCAGATTCATTGCCGGACGGAGAGAAAATAGAAGGATCTGTTTTGCAAATTTCTGGAGTGGCTGAAAAAAGCTCAACACTTGATGAAAGTAATACTACTGTAAAAATCCAAATAAATGAAACTAAAGGTTTAAAACCAGGTGCTACAATAACGGCAACAATTTTTTACAAGGAAAGTAAAAATGTAACAAAACTGCCATATAGCTCTGTTATCAATGAAAATGGTAAATATTACGCTTTTATTGTAGGAAAAGATAACAAAGTTTCAAAACGGGAAATTAAAATTGGAATAAACGATGATTCTTTTTATGCTGTAGAAACAGGAGTATCAGTAGGAGAAAGAGTAATTACTGTTGCGGATGAAAGATTGAAAGACGGACAAAAAATAAAAATTGCAGATCCGTCAAAACAGAAAGTAGCTCCTAATGGTGTAATATTTAAGGAAGAAAAACAAACAGGAAAAGGTGGAGGACCTGGTGGACCACCACCAAGATAGAAAAATAAACTTTAGAGGTAAATTTTTATGATAAAAGTGAGCGATATAGTAAAAATATATAAAAATGGAAACATGGAATTAAAGGTTTTGAAAGGATTGAATCTTTCTGTAAGTGAAGGGGAATATGTGGCTTTTATGGGACCGTCTGGAAGTGGAAAATCTACCCTTATGAATATTTTGGGCTGTCTTGACAGCCTTACATCTGGAACTTATATTTTAGATAATCAAGATGTTTCGACTATAAAAGGAAATGCTCTTGCTGAAATAAGAAATAAAAAAATAGGTTTTGTATTTCAAACTTTTAATTTATTGCCTAAAATGACTGCTTTAGAGAATGTGGCTTTGCCAGCTTTGTATGCCGGAGTAAAAAAAGCTGAAAGACTAAAAAAGGCAACAGAGGCACTAGAAAGTGTTGGACTTGGTGAAAGAATTCATCATAAACCTAATGAAATGTCAGGAGGTCAAAGACAAAGGGTTGCAATTGCAAGGGCAATAATAAATAATCCAAAAATCCTTTTGGCAGATGAGCCAACTGGAAATCTGGATTCAAAATCTGGGGAAGAAGTTTTGGAAATTTTTAAAAAACTGAATGATAATGGAACAACGATAGTAATGGTTACACATGAGGAAGATGTGGCAGAGCATTGTAAAAGAATTATTAGATTAAAAGACGGTGTAATAGAAAAGGATGAAATTGTTCAGCATCGGAGAGGAGTGTAGTGTAAATGGATTTTATGGAATTACTAAAATTATCAGTATCAAATTTATTTAGCTATAAGGTACGTTCCTTCTTGACAATGCTTGGAATAATAATCGGTATATCTTCAGTTATAATGATGTCTTCATTAGGAGCGGGAGTTAAAGAAAATATTACTGGAGATTTGAATAAACTTGGAGTGTCAAATTTTGAAGTGTCAATTGACACTTCTCCGGGGCAGACTTATAAGTCGCAAGATTTGCTGACACCTAAGGATATTAAAGAATTAAAGAATATAGAAGGTGTTGAAGCAGTTACTCCAACTTCCAGCACTTTTGCAAGATTATCTACAAATGATGGTTCAGATAAGATGTTTACTGGAACGGGAGTCACAGAAGATTATTTTAAAATTTCTGATTACACAATAATAAAAGGAAGGAAATTTTTGCCAAATGAATACAGAAAAGATGGGAAATATGTAATAATAGATAACATAACAGCCGATCAACTATTTGCGGGTGAAAATCCTATAGGAAAGAAGTTGACTTTAAATTTTAGAAAAAATAGTCAAACTGTAACAATTGTTGGAGTGTTTAAAAATCCTTATGCAAGTCTGGGAGGTGGTGCTCAAATGCCTGCAATGGGACTTCTTCCTAATAATTATTTAAACCATTTGGAAGGAAATGAGCAGAATAAATACACTGCTCTTCAGATAAAGACTACGGATGCTAATGAAATGAGCAGAATAATGGAAGTTGTAAAAGAAAAGCTAAAAACAAGAGGGAGTGAGCCTAATGTTTATAATGTAAATTCAACAAGTCAAGGGCTAGATGAATTTAACAATATTCTTAATATGCTTTCACTTTTTATAAGTGGAGTTGCTGCTATTTCATTATTTGTAGGCGGGATAGGAGTTATGAATATAATGCTTGTAAGTGTTACCGAGAGAATAAGAGAAGTTGGACTTAGAAAGGCGATTGGAGCGAAAACAGGGCATATTCTTATTCAGTTTCTTATAGAAGCAGTTATTTTGACATTTTTTGGAGGTATAATTGGAGTTGTAATTGGGTATTCGTTAGCACTTTTGGTTGGAATGTTTATACAAACTTCGCCAATTTTAAGTCCAGTTATAGTATTTGTGTGCATACTGGTGTCTACAATGATAGGATTAATTTTTGGAGTTTATCCAGCGAAAAAAGCCGCGGCATTGGAGCCAATGGAAGCACTGAGAACAGATTAGAATTATGTTTAAATAAAAATAAAAATTGATTATCTTAAAATATTAAATTAGGATAATCTTTTTTTATAGATTTTGAGAAAAGTGTGATATAATAAGGAATAAATTTTAGAGATATTTAAATTATAATATTAATAAAAAGTGTAAAGTATAAAAGGAGATGATAAAAAATGTCAAAAAATAAGTATCTTGATATGGATATAACAAATTTGCCAACACCAGCGTTTATAGTTGATGAAAGGCTGTTAAAAAGAAATCTTGAAACATTAAAAAGTGTAATTGATAGAACAGGATGTAAAATATTACTTGCACAAAAGGGATTTTCAATGTTTTATTTCTATCCGTTAATTAGTAAATATTTAAATGGAACGACTGCAAGCTCACTATTTGAGGCAAGACTTGGGTATGAGGAAATGGAGTTAAAAAATTCTGGTAGAAAATTGGAAACTCATATTTTTAATCCGTCTTACAGGGATGATGAGTTTGATGAAATAATGGAAATAACAAATCATATTGTTTTTAATTCTTTCAATCAATGGAAAAAATTTAAAAGTAAAGTAAAGGAATTTGAAGAAAAAAATGGTAAGAAAATTAGTTGTGGACTTAGATTAAATCCAGAATTTTCAGAAGTTGAAACTGAGATTTATAATCCAGCGGGAAGATTTTCGAGATTCGGAGTAACACTTGAAAATTTTAAGGAAGATGAGCTTGAAGGATTGGATGGATTTCATTTTCACGCACTTTGTGAACAAAATTCGGATGCTCTTGAAAATGTATTAAAAATTTTTGAAGAAAAATTTGGAAAATATTTACATAATATGAAATGGATTAATTTCGGTGGAGGACATCACATTACAAGAGAAGATTATGATATTGAAAAACTTGTAAAATGTATAAATTATATAAAAGAAAAATATGATGTGGAAGTGTATTTGGAGCCAGGAGAAGCAGTTGCCTTGAATACAGGATTTTTAGTTTCAGAAGTTTTAGATATTACAAAAAATGAGATGGATATATTGTTAATGGATACTTCAGCTTCATGCCATATGCCTGATGTAATCGAAATGCCATACCGTCCATTTATTTTCGGATCAGGAATGCCAAATGAGAAGAAATACACTTATAGATTGGGAGGGCCTACTTGCCTTGCTGGAGATGTAATTGGAGATTATTCCTTTGATAATCCTGTAAAAGTGGGAGATAAGCTTATTTTTACTGATATGGCACATTACAGCATGGTGAAGACGAATACTTTTAATGGGATAAATTTGCCTGTGATTGCAGTTTATACAGAAAAAGGTGGAGTTGAGGTCATTAGAAAATTTGAATATGAAGACTTTAGGAATAGGTTATCTTAATCATTTTGTTTAAAAGAGTTAAATAATCAATATTTTGTGTAAATTTTTCAAAAAGTAATTTTTAATTTTTTCATCTTTACTCCGTTGTATTTTTATCTTATCTGTGATAAAATTAGTATAGTTGAAAATGGATAAGTTTTAATTTAAACCATATTTAAGTAAAGGATACAATATAGAACTATTTTTAAAAATAGATTGAAAAAGAAATTGTAGCAAAAAGTTATTTTAGATAGGAGGATATATGGGGATTTTTGATTTTTTTAAATCTTCTGATAAGAGGAAAAATAAGGAAATAAATGAAAATAATATAAATACTAATGTTAATCAACCCAACCGTCAAATTAGAAGAGAAATTTACGATATTGTAAATAATGAATCAGAAGTTATGGAAAATAATAATTATTCAGATGATTTTAAGGAAATTTCTTATTACGATGAATTTGGAAAAGAATTTAAAATGCCTAAAAAGGACTGGCTTAATAAGAAATTATATCCAGCTGTAAGAAAAAACTGGAGTAATATGGACGGATTATATCCTATAATACAGGATGCTTTTTCAAAAGAAGTTTATCCTGAAATAAAAGAAGCTGTGTTAAGATTTTATGCGGCTGATGAAGATTTTGAAAGAAAACTAATTTTGCTTGGAACTTATCATGTGAGAACGGGAGCTTATCAAAATGCTGTTGAGCTTTATGAAAAAAATCTAAATATTAATAATATGACAGAAGGACTTTGTATAGCTTATGCTGAAGCCTTGGAACTTTGTGGACGTGCTGCAGATTCTGAAAAAAAATATTATGAAGCCTTGGAAATAAATCCAAATTCTGCAATAGCATTCAAAAAATATTTTGATATTGTGAAAAAAAGAAGCAGTAGCGAATATGAAAACAAAATGGAAAAATTGTCTGCAATAAGAGGAAACTGGCGGGCAAAAATGATGCAAGCGGTTGTTTATTTCAAAAAAGGCGATAAGGAAACTGGAAATTATTTTTTGATAACGGCTTTGAAAGAGTCTGGATATAATTCAGAAGTAATGTATATTACATCAAGTATTTATATTTTGAACGAACTTTATGATGAATTTAAGCAATACGTATTGGCATATTATAATCCTGAAAATCATAATGCCCACACTGCTTTAAATGTACTAAAATATTATAAAGTAAAAGATATGTATAAAGAGGGATTAGAACTTTGTAAATTTACTTCAAAATTTCCTTGGATTGAGCATTACAAAAAATTTATGTACTATGAGGATTATTTTTGGAAGTTAAAAGTGAAAGCAGAAAATAAAGATAAACAGGAGAAAACAGCAAATCGATTTTTTTCAACAAATAAACCTCTTTGGTATTATGAATTCAATCATCCTGAATTTATGTTGAACCAAAATAGACGTGTAAAACCAAATATTCTTATTTTGGCATTTACATCAATTGGAGAAAAATCAGAATTGGCTGAAAATCTTGCGATTTCTCTGCCTTTATATTTAAATGAAAATTTACATTATAAGACAAACTTAAATTATCAGTTGGCAATTGCTTATAATAATGAAAATCTTTTTGTATCTAAAAAACGTTACAGTACAGATTATATGAAACTAATAAGACAACAGAACAATAATTTAAATTTTGTATTGGCTGGGAATATTTTAAAAATGCCGAATGTTGAAAAATATGAAATTGAAATTTATTTATACGATACTTTTAATGAACAAAAGTCAAGTTTGATTAATAAAATTTATGATGAAAACACGATTTATAATGTTCAAAATGATTTATTAAAATCAGTAAGCAGTTTTTTTGAAAGAGATTTTGCGATAAAATATGAAAAAAATATGAATAACCTAGTTTTATTTTCACCAAAAATGAAATTTTTGATTCAAAGCAAAGTTCATAAGGAGCATCAATCGTGGCGATACAAAAAATTACTTTCTGATCAGATTGATGTGGTGCTTGAAGATAGAAATAATGACTTGAAGAAAATCAACTTGTTAGAACTTTTGTATGAAATAAAGCAAACAAACAGTCAATTATTAAAATTTCAAAAACCAATTATTTATAGTATGAATATTCACGGAATATTTGAAACACAGACATTAAAAATACTTGCACCAATCATATTTAAAATATATGATGATGATGTTAATTTTCAAGCAAATATAGAAGCATTGAATATTACAGACTCAAATTATTTGAGCTGGATAAATAAATTTTCGGGAGAATAACTATGTTTTTTTATTATAAAAAAATATTGGCAATAATAGTATCATTCTTTTACATTTTTGTAAATTACAATTTCTATAATTCTATTTACCATGAATACACAAATGCCAAAATTTTTCATATAACATTATGGCTTGGAATTGTAGAGGTATTTTTTTGGATTATGTTGCTTTATTCGGTTTTTTATCTAGAGAACAAAAGTATTAGTAATGATTCAAATGGAAAAAGTCGAGAAACTGTTGAATTGGAAGAAAAAAAGGATATACGTGATTTACTAATCTGTTTTGCATTATTTTTAATAAGTTTAATTTGCGTAAATATTTCACGTGTTATCTTACAAAGTTCTCCGTATATGAACGATGTTGTATCAACAGTAAATTCGTATGTTTTGTTTTTTGGTGGAACAAGAGTCTTATTTATTTTTTCAGCAATAGTATTCGGTTTTATTGCATGGAGCAGAAGAAATATGTTTTTATTTATCATATCATTATTAAATGGAGTAGTTTCGGTAATGATCTGGTTAGACTTTGATGGAAATATTACCGCTATTATGAGAATTATTATTGCTATTTTAGCAATTGGTTATTATATTTTTTTAAAGAATATTATAAAATACAGTTTTAAACAAACTGATAATCCAAAACTTGAAAATGCTAAATAATTTAATGAAATAGAATATAAGGAGGACTAAGTATAATGAAAAAAAATATAACAAAATTATTATTACTAACGTCAATTTTGTCAATTGGAAGTATTTTGAATGCTCACAATAAAGACGTTTCAAACGATGTTAAAAAACCACCAATAAATATACGTATTGATGAAAATGGACAAGTAATGAAAGATCAGACAGGTAATAATAACAGTAGTAGAAATAATAACAATCAGTCTGGAAGAGGTGGCACACAAACAATTAAAAATTCAGCAGGTTCAATAACAGTTGATTCTTCTTACACTTCAACAGGGCAAAATTATAGACAAAGATTTATAATTTTACATTATACAGCGATGAATAGAGAAGGGTCACTTAAAGCATTGACAACCAACGAAGTGAGTGCTCATTATTTAATATCAGATCAAAAAAATGATCCAGTATACTATTTAGTGGATGAAAATAAAAGAGCATGGCATGCTGGAGTAAGTGAGTGGAAAACCAGTAAAAATCTAAATGATAGTTCAATTGGAATTGAAATTGTTAATAATGGAAATGTAAGTGGAAATTTCGAGCCATTTAGAGATTTTCAGATTAAGGAAGTCGCTGTTCTTGTAAAATATTTGGCAGATAAATATGAAATTCCGGCAACGAATATTTTGGGACATTCAGACATTGCTCCTCAAAGAAAGCCTGATCCAGGTCCATTATTCCCATGGGAAGATTTGTATAGAAAACATAACATAGGAATGTGGTATGATAATGATAAAAAATCATTTTACGAAACTGAATATTCAAGTACTTGGAACACATTACCAGCTGCGACTGTACAAGCAGAATTTAATAAATTTGGATATACAATTAGTGCAACTGGAAAATGGGATGAGCAAACTAAAAATGTAATAAAAGCATTCCAATATCATTTTAGACCGTCTAAGTATGATGGAAAACTTGATTTGGAAACTTATGCGATCTTAAAAGCATTAAATGATAAATATAATAGTAAATAATTAATCAAGGGGTAATTTACCCCTTTTTAAAAATTAAATTTTAAAAAATTACATAAGGAAGGAAATTACAATATGAAAAAATTTTCAAAAAGAGTTTTAGAAATGCACTATTCACCAATTAGAAAATTAGTGCCATATATTGACGAAGCAAACAGATCTGGTGTGAAAGTATATCAATTACATATAGGGCAGCCTGATGTAGAAACACCAGATACATTCTTTGAAGGATTAAATAATTATAAGGAAAAAATTGTTAAATATACAAATTCGGCAGGGATTATTGAATTGAGAGAATCATTTTCAAAATCTTATGCAAAAGTTGGAATTGATATTTTGCCTGAAGATATATTGATTACTCAAGGTGGAAGTGAGGCTATTCAAATTACATTGCAGACAATTTGCAATCCAGGAGATGAAGTTTTAGTCCCTGAACCATATTACACAAATTATGACAGTTTTTTGAGAATTGCCGACGCAAAGTTAGTTCCAATTGAAACATCTATTGAAAATCATTATCATTTGCCAGAAAGGGAAGAAATTGAAAAATTAATCACTCCAAAAACAAAGGCAATAATGTTTTCAAATCCAAGCAATCCTACTGGAATTGTTTTCAAAACAGAAGAAATGGAGTTAATTAGGGATATTGCGATAAAACATGATTTATATATTATTACTGATGAAGTTTACAGACAGTTTATTTACGATGAAGAAATTGAGAAAAGTTATCAGTCGTTTATGTCAATAAAAGAAATTGAAGACAGAGTGATTTTAGTTGACAGTATTTCAAAACACTATAGTGCATGTGGGGCAAGAATAGGAGTTATTGCTTCTAAAAATAAAGACTTTTTAGCACAAGCGCTAAAATTCTGTCAAGCAAGACTATCAGTATCGACAATTGAGCAATATGCAAGTACAAACTTAATTAATACGTTAGATACTTACATTGACAATACAAAATTAGAATACAAAGTAAGACGTGATATGATTTATAATAATATCATAAAAATACCAGGAGTTGTAACATATAAGCCAAGCAGCGCATTATACTTAATCGCAGAACTTCCAGTAGATGATATTGAAAAATTTGCAATCTGGCTATTGACTGAATTTAGATATGAAAATCAAACATTATCGTTTGCACCAGGACCTGGATTTTATACAACGCCAGGAAAAGGTACGAAGGAAGCTAGATTTTCGTTTTGTACACATAACTTGATTGAAATTGAAAATGGAATGAAAGTGTTGAAAAAGGCGCTGGAAGAGTATAATAAAAAATAGTTTTTAAAATTTTAGTAGACTTGTTTAATAATTCAAAATGCTTGATTATGTAGACAAGTCTAATTTTATAATCTAGCAGAAAGTAAAATTTATGATTATTTAATACTATTTCTCATTTAAATAGTAGAAATCATGAAATTCATAGAATTAAAGCATTTTTTTGACAAGGCTATTAAATTAATTATTATAGAATTTTATTATTATTTTTTAAATGGAATTTAGTATAAATATATAAAAAAATTTGGGAGAGAAAATAATTTAATGAAAAATATTGGAAATATTGAACAATTGGAAAGTACAAAAAACACGGAAAGCTATATTGAAAGGGATATAAAAAATGCGAAGGAAATTCTGGAAAGAATGAATCCTAATCAGAAAATCAATTATCATACGATTTTGACAAAACTGATTTCAGATTGGGAAAATAAGGATATTCGTCCTAAAATATTGATTCATAGTTGCTGTGCGCCTTGCAGTACTTATACGCTGGAATTTTTAACGCAATATGCAGACGTGACCGTTCTGTTTGCAAATAATAATATTCATCCAAAAGCAGAATATGTAAAAAGGGCCTTAGTGCAGGAGGAATTTATTAAGAAATTCAACGAGCGTACTGGAAATAATGTTGGATTTATTGAAGATGAATATAAGCCGATGGATTTTTATAAGGCTGTGAAAGGTCTGGAAAATGAAAAGGAGGGTGGAGCAAGATGTACTGCCTGTTTTCAGATGAGGCTTGACATTGTGGCAAAAAAGGCTCAGGAATTGGGGTTTGACTATTTTGGAAGCGCCTTGACGTTAAGCCCGCATAAGAACAGCCAGCTAATAAACACGTTGGGACTGGAAATTCAGGAAATTTTTGATGTAAAATACTTGCCATCTGACTTTAAGAAAAATAACGGATACAAACGTTCAGTTGATATGTGTGCAGAATATGATGTGTATAGGCAATGTTACTGTGGCTGCGTATTTGCTGCGATGGATCAGGGGATTGATTTGAATGAGTATAAATAGAAAATGGAGAAATTAAAAAAATTGATTTATTAAGAAACAGTGAGAAAATTAAAAATTTGCCTTGAAAAATAAACGAGAATAAGATATAATATACTTGAAAAGGATTAATAAAAGTCAGGTATTAAAAAGTTAGACATGAAGGAGCGAGTAAACCTAAGTCTTCCTGGTTCAGTCAGGTATTAAAAAGTTAGGTCATAATAGGAGCGAGCAAGTCTAAGTCTTCCTGGTTCAGTCAGGTATTAAAAAGTTAGACCATAAAGGAGCGAGCAGTCTAAGTCTTCCTGATTTATTAATCATTAATTTAAAGTATTTTTTAGGCGATATTGTTTTGTATCGCCTTTTTAAATGAAAGGGGAAATTAGATGAATGAAAAGGATAAATTATACTTTATAACATTAACGTCAAATTATTTAAAATATTTAGGAATTTATGAAAATAAAGTTTCATTAAAAGCAAACAGACCATTTATAGGAATAGTTTTTAAGGTAAATAATAAAGAGTATTTTGCACCATTATCTTCTCCAAAAGAAAAACATAAAAGAATGAAAACTAATATAGATTTTTTCAAAATAGATAAAGGTAACTTAGGAATTATTAATTTTAACAATATGATACCTGTTATTAATAATGATTTATGTAGAAATAAATTGGATTTAGAAATGCTAAGTAAGAGTTTAAATACAGACGACATAAAATATTTTAGATTATTAAAAAATCAATTGGAATATTGTGAAAGAAATAAAAATATTATACTTGCAAAAGCTGAAAAGATATATAATATTTTTACAAAAAATCTTGATAAATTAAGTGAATCGCAGAAAAAAATGTATGGAAGAGTAAATAACTTTAAAGTGCTGGAGCATGCTTCAAAAGAATTTGAGAAGGAATACATAACAGAATCGCTTTAAAATCAAATTTAGAAAACAATTAATTTAATAGGCTGATATTAAATTAATTTTGAATAAATAAAAAATATTTAATTGGAAACAAAATAATGGGAACGAGGATTTGGAAAATGAGAATTTTGATAGTAGAAGACGAGAGAATGATAAATGACATTATAGCTAGAACGCTAAGAAAAGAGAATTATAGTGTTGATAGCTGTTTTGATGGGCAAGAGGCGTTAGATTATATTTTTTCTGCAGAATATGATGTGCTGATACTGGATATAATGCTGCCTAAATTGGATGGGTTTGAAGTGTTGAAAAGGATAAGGAATAAGGGGATACAGACGCCAGTATTGTTCCTTACTGCGAGGGAGAGTGTTCAGGACAGGGTAAAAGGGCTGGATTATGGAGCTGATGATTATTTGGTAAAACCATTTGATTTTGAGGAGCTTCTCGCACGTATCCGTGTAATACTTAGAAAAAATAGCATAAAGTCTGATTCAGTAGGAAATATTTTTAAGATAGCCAATCTTACGGTTGACTGCAACATGCATACTGTATTTAGGGATGAAAAGAAAATAAAGTTGTCTCCAAAAGAATTTTCAATATTAGAATATATGATAAGAAACAAAAAAAGAGTTATCTCAAAAGATAAAATTGAACAGCATATTTATGATTTTGACTCTGAAATAAACAGTAATGTAATAGAAGTACATATAAGACTTTTAAGAAAAAAAATTGATACAGATTTTACACCTAAATTAATTCATACTATAAGAGGTGTAGGATATGTCTTGAAGGAAGAAGATGAATAATAAAATTAGTTATAATAAAAAAAGAATTTCAATAAAAACCAAAATTACGTTATGGTATACAAGCATGATAATTATAATTGTGTTGTGCTTTTTGGGAGCTATGTTCTATATCAGTTCTATTGCTGTGAAAAATTCTGTTTATAAAAGGCTTGAAACAACAGTAGAGAAAATAAATAAAAGCATTGAACTTGAAAATGGGGAGTTAATAATTGACAATAATCTTAGCGTAATAACCGATGATATTTTTATTTCAATTTATGATAAAAATCTTAACTTTATATACGGAAATACAGATATTGATTTAGAAGTTTCTCAAAATTCTGATGAAAGCAATAAAGTAAAAATAGTAAAACAGAAAAATTCAAATTCAAAATGGTACGTTTATGATATAAGGAAAAATTTTATCGGACATGGAGAAATATTAATTAGGGGAATTACACCTTTTTCAAGCCTTGAAAAAAATATAGAACTAATTATTTTAATATTTATTATTATATTTCCATTCCTAATAATTGTTTCTATTTTAAGCGGAAAATTTATAACAAAAAAATCTTTTAGCCCAATTGAGCAAATAGTTAAAACGGTTAACAAAATTTCAAGAGGGGATGATCTTTCTCAAAGAATTAATTTACAAAGTGGAGAGAGGGAAATATATGATTTGGCTGAAACTTTTGATCAGATGTTTAATCGCTTGCAGGAGGCATTTGATAGAGAGGCTCAGTTTACATCGGATGTGGCTCACGAATTAAGGACTCCGCTTTCAGCAATTCGTATGCAAAGTGAGTACAGCTTGAAATATTTGAACTTAAATGAAGAATCAGAAGATATATTAAAAAATATTTTGGAAAAATCTAAAAAAATGTCAACATTGATTTCTCAACTACTTATGCTTGCCAGAATGGATAAAAAGAATCAAAAACTTAATATCGAGAATGAGAATTTGAATGAAATTATTCAGTTAGTTATCGAAATCGAAAGTAATTATGCTAAAGAAAAAAATATCAAAATTATTTACGATGAGAAAAATGATATTTTTGCAGATGTTGACAAGGATATGCTTACACGAGTTTTTATAAACCTTATTTCAAATGCAATTACTTATGGAAATGAAAATGGAACAATAAAAATAACTTTAGATAAAATAGAAAATGAATCTGAAAATACTGATTTGCAAAATTCAAAAATACAATGTAAAATTATTGATGACGGAATTGGAATTTCAAGTGAACATATTAATAAAATATGGAATCGGTTTTATCAGGTTGATTCTTCCCGTTCCAGCGATAATTCAGGACTTGGGCTTTCTATTGTGAAATGGATAATAGAAGAGCATAAGGGGACAATTATGGTAGAAAGTGAATTAGGGAAAGGGACAATTTTTACTTTTTATTTGCCTGAAAAAATTTTGTAGCATAAAATTAAAAAAATTATTTTGATTAATATTATAGTAAAACCACTTTAAAACCGAACTCAAAAGATGTGACTATTTAGTCAAACCCTTTGTTTATATAGTTTTTAATAGTTTAATTTTAAATAGGTTAGAGTGTAATAAAGATTTATTTATAGAAAGGAAAAAAATGAAAACATTAAAGAAAAAAGTAAAGCCGTTTCTAATTTTAACGATGATTCCTGCTGTATCTGGCATAAATTTATATTCTTCAGAAATAACGACTGTAACAATAAGAAACAATAGAGTGAAAATAAATTTGGAAAAAGCCAAAAAAATTGTTTTTGAACATTCTAAAGTGCATTCAAATAATGTAAAATTGACAAAACTTATTTTAGAAAAAGAAAATAAAAAATATATTTATGCAATTGAATTTTATTATAAAAATAAAAGATATAGATATAATGTTGATGCAAATACAGGAAAAGTAATCACATATAGTTCTAGTGAAAGACTTGTATCTGATTCTCGTTGGAACATAGGAAACGCTATAACATTGCCACCGAAAGAGGCACCAATAGCAGTGCCGCCAGCACCATCACCAATAGAACAAAAGTCTGAGCCTGATGAATATGCCGATATGGAGAACAAGTTGGAATACAGCAAGAGAAGATACAGCGAGGAAGGTTCTGCTAAGCATGTTGAGAAAGAAAAAAATGTGGAAGAGATGATTTTAGGGAAACTGAAACGAAAAGTTTCTGAAAACCTTGAAAATGCTTCATTTGAAGAAATTATTCTTATAGATGCTGAGAAATCAATTTATAAGGGTACAATAAAAGCCAATTATATAGAGTATAATTTTAAAATTAATTTATCAACAGGTGAAATTCTAAAATGGAAATTAAAAAAATAGAATCTAAAAAAGTAAAAATTTTCAGTTAAATTTAAGGTTAATTTGCTAAGATATACTTGAATCTTTTTAAATTTAAACATATCATAATATTTAAGGAAAGTTTATGATAAGAAAGCAGGGAATTATTATGAAGAAGAAAGTAAGGATTTTATTAGCATTGGTTGTAGCAGGATTAACACTTTATGCTACAAATGGATTTTCTGTACCAGCAATAGAAATGGATTATATTTGTCCAATAGGAAAAGAGAAGTTTAGAAGCATTGATTATTCGCCACAATGCCCAACTAATAAATTTGTAATGTTCAAGAATAAATTTACAAAAGAAGAATTGGAAAAATATGAAAAAATAATAAATTCAAAAGAATACAAGGCTATTCCCCAAAATTTGCCTAAAGAATATTATTTAGGGAGATTTTATGAAATGGCAGGCGGATTTTCAGATAAGGAAATAGGCGAAACGTATTACAAAGCGTATAGAGCGCAAATTAATTGGAATTCTGAAAATATTGATATTTTAAAGGAAAGTTTGACAAAAGGGATAAGTTATCTTGAAAAATCTTTGCCTATGGAAAATAAAAGCGAATTTCCTTGGAGTTTAGCTTATTTATATATTAGTAACAAAGAATTTGATAAAGCAAATGCCTTAGTGGAAAAACAGGATAAGAACGTTCATTTGGAAAGAATAGCAAATTTTTACTACACTCTCTCTGATATAGAAAAATCTCAAATAAACTATTATGGTTATGACTATATGGATTTTAATAAGGAAAGTATTGATAAAAAAACAAAAAAAGAATTTAGAGAAAAAGCGTTGTATTACTTACAGGATGTAATTAAGAAAAATAAAGGACGTTATTCAGAAGAAGAACTTTTTAGACAGGTAAATTTGTATAAATCTTTAGGAAATGAGAGGTCAATTGATGAATTATTTTCCAAAGCACCATCAGAATACTGGAGTTCGATTGTGTCATATTATTTAGACGAGCCTATAGGAAGTATTGGTGATGTCTATGATGAAAAAAAATTAGCGACGGAAGATAATTTGAAAAAAGCACTAAGCTATGCTGACAAATTAGTAAAAATGATTTCTAAAAATAATGGTGCTGATAAAATTCAATATAATCTATCTATAATTTTAAAAGCTGAAACTGAGCGTCGTTTAGGAAAATTTGAAGAAGCATCAAAAACTTTAAGTAAAATAAATATAACGGATATAAAAGATACTATTTACAGATATGATTTTGAAAGACTTAAGGAACTGACAGAGAAAAAAGATAGTGGTGTAAGAGAATACACTCCGTTACCAATTATGTATTAGTGCTATAAATCATAATAAAAACACTAAATTATCATAAACAAACTTAGGAGTAATAAAAAAACTGTATTTGAAATTTTCTTCATTTACAATTTTTTTATTGTATAGTAAAACTTCTTTAAAATAGTACTCAAAAGCTACGACTATTTTTTAAATTTATATAATTTTTAGTAGTTCAATTTTAAATACGCTCAAGTATAATTTAATTTTTTTAAAAATTTTCAGTTAATTTTAAGGTTCATTTGTTAAAATAGATTTATCAAAGGGAAAGGAGAAAAACATGAAAAAATTAGTTTTAACAGGATTACTTGTATTAAGTGCAATGGCATTTGCAGCAAAAATTACTACAACAGGAAAAAGCTGGGAGAAAATTGAAAAAGAAAATAAAGTTCCCGGACAGGAAATCAGCATAATGAATTTTAGCTGGTTGGATAAAAAAGATGGTGTAGAGGGTGTATATAACGCATATAGTTTTAAAATAGGAAAATTAGAATCTGGTAAAAATAATAACTTTTATCTATCATCATATTATGATGAAAAACCTGAAAATGGCCTTCCATTAGTATCAGATTTTAATAATATCAAAAATTTAAACGGTTTTACCATTAAAGAAAGTCTTGATGAAAATTCTGAAGCTTATGTTTCATATTATAAAATAAGAAAAACAGCTGTAAAAGGAATTTATTATATAGACAACTATATTGGTCAAGATGGGAAAAAACATCCTAAATTGTACTTTGGATTTGATGAAAAATCTAGAAAGGTTGTAATTACTGATAAAAATGGTAATATAAAGAATGTATTGGAATATTATCCAGCAGGTTAATTATAAAATTAATATTTAAAAAAAATATAAACGAAAGCAAGGGATAAAAAATGCTAAAAAAAATAGGAATAGCAATGTTAATTATAGCAAGTTTAGGAATTGCAGCTGCAACAAATGAATTAAAACAAATTAAATTCCATAAAACATTTAAAGAAAGTAATCAGGTAAATAAAAACTTAAGCAATGAAGATAAAGAAATAATAAATATAGCAATAAACTTTGCAAATGAATATATACAATTAAAAAACCCTGATGAGTTCGATAAATGGTTTGCAAAAGCTCCAATTACAGAAAAATTTAGAAAGGAATATTTTAGAAAAGAAAAATATATAGATTTAAAGGAAAAAGAATTGTATGCAGTAACAAGTGAATCACCTAAAGAAAAATTAACTCTTGCTGAAAAGAAATTTTTAAAAGAAAATGATGATATTGATTCCTATTATCAGTACGATCCTTTATTAGGATTAGGAATAGGAGATTTAAGACAGGAAAGTGAATTTCTACTGAAGGAATATAATCCTAAATCTAAAATAGTCCGTTTAAAAGATAAGTATGAGGAAGAATTTGTTATTGATGGTAGAAAAGGTTATTTAGGTGGAACAGAAATAGTATTAAAACTTGTAAAACAAAATGGAAAATGGTTAATTGATGAATCAAAAATAAAATAATTTAAGAAAAATAAAGGAGAGCTAATTATGAAAAAAATGTTATTATTTATGATGTTGTTATTATCAGCAATAGTATTTGGAGAAAAAGTTACAAATAAAATTAATTTTGAAATTTCTCCAAAAGAATTGAGAAATATTGTGAAAAGTGAGCCGTTATCAAATTCACATGATGATGGAAGTTATGCTGTTTATTATTATGCAAATGTAGAGGATCCGTTAGGTATAAAAAGACAATTTAACAGTTTTGCTTTTTCTGAAAATAAGCTGTATTCGACAATCTTTGATTCGGCTACAACAGATGAGGAGCATGCAAAAATAATTGAAAGTTATAAAAAAAATATAAGCAAGATTTCTAAAGAAAAAATGAATATAAAAGAGCATAAAGGAGCTTTATTATTATATAATTCAAAAAAAATAATTGAAATATATAGAGTAGTAGACCATACATTTATAAATGTTGCTCTTTATAATGTTGGAAAATTAAACAATAGTTTGAAAAATTATGAATAAATATAAAAAATAAAAAATGAAAGCGAGTGATAAAAATGTTAAAAAAAGTAGGAATAGCTATGTTAATAGTAGCAAGTTTAGGAATGGCGGTTACAAGAAATAAAACAAAAGTAGGTAAAGTTCAAAAAACAGTTAAAGAAAGTAATCAAGCAAATACAAAATTAAATAGTGAGGATAAAGAAGCGATAAATACAGCAATAAACTTTATGAACGAATATATAGAAATTAGAGATCCTGATGAGTTCGATAAATGGCTTGCAAAAGCTCCAATTACAGAAAAATTCAGAAAAGAATACCGAAGAAGAGAAAAATATATAGAATTAAGTCAAAAATCACTTGAAGGAAAATTATCTCCTGCTGATGAGAAATTTTTAAAAGAAAATGACGATATTAATTATGACTATGATGCTTTATTAGGATCAAGAATAATAGATATAAGAGAAGAAAGTGGATTTCAATTGAAAAAATATGATTCTAAGACTAAAACGGTTTATTTAAAAGATAAATACGAGGAAGAATTTGTTGTTAATGGTACGAAAAATTACCAAGGTGGGACAGAAATAATGTTAAAACTCGTAAAACAAAATGGAAAATGGTTAATTGATGAATCAAAATAAATTGGACAAAGAAACAAATGAGATAGTGAAGTAATATATTCATTGAAATAAAAATAGGGATTACTGTAATTTAACGAAATCCCTATTTTTTTATTTATAAATAAAATTTATTAAATCTATTGAATTTATTTAACATTGAAAGTGTTCGGTGATATGTTAAAAATTAAATTTCCAAAAATTCCTTCTCAAATTCATCTTCCGTAAGTACCCGAACGCCCAATTTTTCAGCTTTTTCCAGTTTACTTCCAGCCTTTTCCCCAGCGATTAGAAAATCCAGATTTTTTGAAACTGCTGACAGATAATTTCCGCCTTTGCTCAGGATAATATCTTTTATGTCGTTTCGTTTGTATTTTTGGAGTTTTCCAGTTGCAAGAAAGTTTTTGTCTTTTATTGGATTATCTGCTATTTCTTCTGAATTAGTTTCATCAACGGCAAACTGCAATCCTATATTTTGTAAATCTGTGATAATTTTCCAGTTATTTTCATCATTTAAGAAAGTATTTACAGCAATTGCCACTTTATCGCCAATACCTTTTACAGCCAGTAAATTTTCGATTGACTGATTTTTCAGATTTTCAATATTTTTAAAAGTTTTTGTCAAAAGGTTCGCATTAAATTTTCCAACAAAAGGGATTCCAAGTGCATAGAGAACTTTTGAAAAATCACGATTTTTACTGGACTCAATGCTATTTATCAAGTTGTCTACACTTTTTTGTCCCATTTTTTCCAGATTTTCCAATTCTTCACGGTATTTTTTAAGCGAATAAATATCAACTATTGTTTTTATTTTTCCTAATTCAATAAATTTTTCGACAATTTTGTCACCAAGTCCAGAAATATTCATTGCATCACGGGAAACGAAATAGGCAATTTGACGTTTGACTTTTTCGGGGCAAATTGGATTGTGGCATTTTAAGGCGACAAGTCCTTCTTCGTGTACAAGCTCACTATTGCAGACAGGGCAATTTGTTGGCTCCTGAATTTCAATTTCTTTTCCAGTTCTATCGTCAAACACAACATTTACAACTTGAGGAATAATTTCTGCCGCCTTTTCTACAATGACATTATCGCCAATTTTTATATCTTTTCTGCGAATTTCATCAAAGTTGTGTAAACTTGCTCTTTTCACAACAGAACCTGATAAATTCACAGCTTCAAGTTCAGCGACAGGAGTAATTACACCAGTTCTTCCAACTTGGAAAGTTACGTCCATTAATTTAGTCTTTACTTGTTCAGCGGGAAATTTGTAGGCAATTGCCCATCGTGGGCTTTTAGTTGTGTAGCCAAGCGTTTCGTAAAGTGCAAAATTATTTACTTTTATAACAAGCCCATCTGTTTCGTAATCAAGTTTTTTCCTGTCGTTATGCCATTTATCGATGGATTTTTCCAATTCTTTAAAATCAGTATATTTCTCAAATATTTTTGTTGTTTTAAACCCAAGTTTTTCAATATATTCAATGCTTTCCAAATGAGTATTTATTCCGTAATTCTCAGCATTTACAAGATAATAGAGATAGCAGTCAAGCCCACGTTCTGCAACAATTGTCTTATCCAGCTGTCTTATTGTCCCAGAAGCCGCGTTTCTAGGATTTGCGAAAACATCTTCTCCATCATCTTCCCGTTCTTGATTTATTCGGTTAAAACTAGAAATTGGCAAGATAATTTCTCCACGAACTTCTAATGAAACATTTTTTTTCAATTTTTTAGGAATAGTTGTGATTTCCATAATATTTTCAGTCACATCTTCCCCAACTTGCCCATCTCCCCGTGTTACAGCCTGAACAAGCACTCCATTTTCATAAATCAGGCTTATGCTAAGCCCATCCAGTTTCAATTCCAGAATATACTCTAGCTCCTTTGAATGATCCTTAAGATTTTCAGATAAAATAATTTTTTTGATTCTTTTATCAAAATCCTCAATTTCAGAAATATTATAAGTATTTGACAGACTAAGCATAGGCACCCGATGTCGTACTTTTGAAAATTTTTCACTCGCAGTACCCCCAATTTTTTCAGTAGGTGAACTTTCTCCATTTTTTTCATTTTTCAGTAATTCTGGATATTCCTGTTCAAGCTGTTTTAATTCACGCATTAAAGCGTCGTATTCCATATCCGAAATAAGAGGCTTATCCTCGTTATAATAAAGATTGTTATGATATTCGATTTCATTTCTTAATTTTGTATATTTTTCTTGAATATCAAAAAAACTCATATTTTTTTCATTATCTATATTTTCATTTTCATTATTTTTTTCTTGATTAAATAAATTCACTTTGACTCCTTCAAAAATTAAGTATAATTATTTTAAAGTATATCATTTTTTGGAAAATATTTATAGTGTATAGATAAAAAAACTGCTTCATAAATTGTATAGATGTCAAACATTTGTTACAAAAATATATTAAAAAAAATATTTCTTTCCTAATATATCTTTAACCTACTGATTTTCCTTGTACTCTTTTAATACTTCATTTGGACTCTTAAAGCCTAGTACTTTTCTTGATATGTTGTTGTATCTTGTATTGTATTTCCTTATTGCCCTTAACAGTTCTTCCTTGCTTTTAAATTTCTTGTCCCCATAGTACTTGCTGTCAAGCCTGTGGCTTCTTTCCACTTTTCCATTCTCCCATGGCGAATATGGACGGGTTGTCACGTACTCTATCCCCTTCTCCTCCAGTTTCAGCTCAAACAGTGTTTTCTTATCACTTTCAGAATTTGTGAACTCTTTCCCGTTGTCTGTCTGAACTTTCTTTATGTCAAATCCCAGCTCCTTTTCCAAGTTCTCTAGAAACTTTGCAGTCTGATAGGTACTTTTTTCATCTGCTATTCTTAACACTCTTTTTCTTGTATATTCATCTAATGCCGTTATTTGATAATACTTCTGGTCACGTGTACCAAACTGTATGCATTCTTCCGGAACATATTTTATGTCTATCTGTACTCTTTCCCCAGGGTACTTAGCCTGTTCAACCTTCTTTTTTCTTTTATGTAGCTTTTTAAGCTTTTCTTTGGCATTACCCTTCATTTTCCTTATTATCTTGCACATTGAATCGTATGTACGGCCGTAGCCTTCATTTCTTGCTTTGACATAAACTTCTGCCAGCCCTTCATAGCCAAATTTCCTGTATTTTTTCATAACCAGTTCTATTTCTTCTTGCGTGTGCTGGTTTGGGTGGCTTTTAGGTCTTCTGCTTTTTGGTAGAAGAGATTGGACTGTGCCGTCGTATCTGTCTCTCCAACGTTTTATCTGCTGACGTGATGTCTTATACTTCACTGCTGCCTTTGAATTATTATTATGTTTTATTGCATACTCAATTGCCCGTTGACGAACACGGTATATTTCTGATATACTACTCATATGAAAGGTTTCTCCTTAATGTGGTTTGGTAGATTTACATTAATATCAGAAACCTTTCTTTTTTTGTATATTCTTGTCACATATGTATTATCTCACAACAATAGATAAAAAAACTGCTTCATAAATGATAAAGTTCATGAAACAGTTTAATCATTAAGTATAAAATTATACTAACCCCCTTTTGAAAATAGGAATAAATTTTTATAATAAAGTTGTTTGATAATTAATTCATAATCATTCAACTAAATTATTTTTTATTATTTTTTGGACATTTTATTAATAAATATTTTTTCATATTACTATGTTTTTTCTTTTTTATTTTCGTAGGATTACTCATTACCGCAAAACCTTATCTTGCAGTAAAAGTTTATCCTAATAATTAAAATTGTGGCAAGATTGCTACGCAATAACCTATGGCTAGTCTACGACATTTTTCTGAACTGCCAAAAAACTCGCTATGCTCAAACAGTTTTGCCAGCACAGAAAAATGCTCCGACGGATTAATTTATACTAGAATCTGTTTAAAAAATAAAAATTATGTTTTAATCATTTGAAAATATTAAGTTTTATCCTTTAATTAGAAAAATTTGTAGTAAATTCCTTATTTAAATGGGGTTTAGTATTATATGTTGTAAAACTTAGTATGATATTTTTAAATTTATTTTTTAATTTGCGATGTGATAATATACGAAAGACTTGGTTGTTATTAATTAATTATTTTTTATTTTTACGTTTATATTCTGATAATGCCGCAGTACATCTGGTGTATGCCTCTCCTGCATAAAAGTCTGCTAAATCTAAATATGTATCCTCATCAATGTCTTTGCTTCTAGGTAATAATTTTACTGTTACTCGTCCTCCGCTAAAAAAAGAAATATCGCTAAAGTATTGATTATTTATGCGTCTTATGTAATCTTCCACTTCTCTTCCTGCCCCTACACTATATGCGTCACTTAAACATTTCCCCAATCCTTTATTAACGGCATTTTATGCTTGTCTGTAGCTAGCTTCAAGAGTTGCTTGTGTTGGAGTGCCTCTGAATTGATTGCCAAATCCAATAGATGAAATAGTTAGAAACATTGAAACTATAACTAATGGTTTAAACTTTTTAAACATGATAGGCTCCCTCTTTCTATACTAAGTTTTACTGTTTATCATCCTTTTCTAATAGTATTGTACTACGAAATTTGCCAAAGTCAATGTAAAAAGAATTTATATATTTTGATTTACAATGCATCTTTATATTTTTTTATTTTAATTACATTGTATTTTTGAAATATGTATGTTAATATGAATTATGAAAATTGTTGTTGGAAGTGAGTTGGAGAAATAATAAAAAGTTGTACTAAAGAAAATTGAAGAGAAAGAGCATATTTCTGTACTTAAAAATATAGAAATTGAAAGTGAAAGAAGGACTGGTAAATGTGAAAGATGAAAATAATGTGGAAATATTTGATATTGAGATTATTAATAATGGAAAAATAGAAAAAAATAAACTATTTTTATCAGAAATTGAAGATGAAATTAATTTAAAAATAGAAATTGAAAGAACAATATATTTTTCAAAAAGTGATAATATTTTTGATTCTGTTCTGGAATTGCGAAAAAAATTAGAATTAAAAAACATTTATTTACTTTGTAATGCTTCGGTTATTAATGTTTATCCTTCTGGAATGCAAAAAGAATTTGGAGGGACAAAGGCGTATAAATTACAAATGGGAAAACAAGCTACTTTATCTGATGTAGTAGATATTTTTGATTACGATAGTGAATTAAAAATTGGCAGTGTTAAGGAACAAGAAGAATTTTATGAAAGTTGGATAGAAAATTTGAGAAAATAAAATGAAAAAAATTATTGTATTATTATTAATTATATTAGTTATATTTCTTTATTTTAATAATTCAAGAGAAGTAAAAAAAGAAGGGTTTTACTCGGTTTCATTTTTTTATTCTGACAATAAAGAAAAGATTTTTGAAGTTGAAGATATTGAAATTGATTATTTTAAAAATATTATTATAAAGTTAAAAAAAATATACAATAAAATGGAATTGAAAAAAATAATAGTGTATTATAAAAATAAAAAAATTGGTGAAATTATTGTAAATGAAAGATTGGGAATTGATAGTTTAAAAGATGCCAAATATATTGATGTTGATAAAAAAGAATTTATTTATTCAATAAATAAGGAAATAACTGACATTTTAGGTTCAAAAAACGAAAAATATAAAATTACCACATCAATCTATATGGAAAAAGGATTTGATTTAGAGTTTGTAATAGAAAATGAAGGTAAAATAGCTACAATTAAAAAAGAAATTTCAGTTGCTTATAATGAGTAATAATTAACAGTTTTTATTAATGGTTGTTATTACTAAGGGAAAGGAATGAATAACAAATAGCAAAACTTTTAAACTAAATATTCTGTTGCACGAATGACGGCTGAAGAAAGTAAAATTGGTAATTATGAATTTATAAAGGAGAACAAATAATGAAAATATCAGCAAAATATGAAAATGAATTAAAAAAATTATTTGAATTAAGCAAAAAAACTTATATTGTAAATTTTCAACTGAGAAATGAGGAATTAATTTCAAATTTTTCTGATGTTACAGATGAAGAAAAAATAAATATAATAAAAGAGGGAATAAAAATAGCATGCCAAAGAAAAAATTCAACTGAAATAGAGAATTTGATGCTTTCAATTAGTTTTTTTGGATTATATGGTAAATCTGAATTTATTGAAGATTATATTAAATTAGCAAAAGAAGAATTTCATGAAGAACATGAAACTATAGCATCATATTTTCAAAGACTACATTTACCCCAAACAATAGACTGTATATACGAACTAGCAATTTCAAATTTTGAAAAATATCAATGGGATGATAATTTTGCATTAGTAAGAAAATGCTGTTTCGCTTTAGGTGATATAAATACTCCTAAGTCGAAAGAAAAATTGGAATTATTATTACAAAGTGATGAAGAAATGATAAGAGAACATGCAATGGAGCAGTTGAAGAGATGTGATTTCACAAATAAAGATGTTGAATGAAAGGAATAATTATGAAAAAAGAAGAGGAAATAATAAAAAATGGAAAAAAATAGTCTTGAAAAACTGAAAAATTTAATGTTGAAAAAATATAGAAAAGAAATAAGTTTTCGACAGTTACAAAAAGAGTTTTTAAAAAATGATAATGAAAGAATAGAATATATAAAAACAGAGTTGGAGAAAGCATATAATGAAAAAAATGGAAAAAGTATAAACACTTTGATTTTAGCAATATATATGTTTGAATTACATAGTGAAAAAGTTGCTGACATTTTATGCAAATTAACAAAAGAAGAATGGCATGGAAAACACGAAGACATAGTGTTTTATCTCCAGCAACTAGAATTACCTTCTACAATAGACTGTATATACGAACTAGCAATTTCAAATTTTGAAAAATACCGTTGGGATGATAATTTTGCATTAGTGAGAAAATGCTGTTTTGCTTTGGGAGATATTAATACTCCTAAGGCGAAAGAAAAATTGGAACTATTGTTGCAAAATGATGAAGAAATGATAAGAAAACATGCAATGGAGCAATTAAACAGATGTGATTTTACAAATAAGGATTTTGAGTGAGAAGACTGAAGATGTTAAAAAAATGATTTCTTTTAAAGAAAAGGCGAATAAAGTAACTAGAGAAAATGCAATAGATATACAATTAGGACAAGAAGGAGGGAAAGGATTAGAAATATTTAATCAGAATTTGAAAAAGTATGAATTTATAAAGGAGAATAAATAAAATGGAAGCAAAAAATAATAAACTTTTAAATATAATGATTGAGTTAATGAAAAGTAAAAATAAAAATGAGATAAAAAATAAATTCAATATTAGCGATAAAGAAAAAGTAAAAATTATTAAAAAAGGACTAGAAGAGGCTTATGATGAAAAAGATGAAGATAAGCTTTATTATGTATGTTCAGCAATATGGGAATTTAATTTATATACTGAAGAATGGATAGATATTTTATGCAAATTATCAAAAGAAAATTGGCATAACGAACATGAGGATTTTGCAAGTTATTTTCAAGAAATGAGGTTACCAAGAACAATAGACTGCATATATGAATTAGCAATTTCAAATTTTGAAAAATACCGTTGGGATGATAATTTTGCATTAGTGAGAAAATGCTGTTTTGCTTTGGGAGATATTAATACTCCTAAGGCGAAAGAAAAATTGGAATTATTATTACAAAGTGAAGAAGAGACTATAAGAGAACATGCAATGGAACAGCTGAACAGATGTGACTTTACAAATAAGGATGTTGAATGAAAGGATTAATTATGAAAAAAGAAGAGGAAAGAAATATTTATGCTGTATTTGATGATAAAACAATAAGAGTTTATCAGGCGTATAACAATGAAATAGCAGATGAGGCTTTAAAATTAGGAAAGTTTGGAAGTAAATTCAGCCTTACAAGAATGACCTGGATAAAGCCATCATTTTTATGGATGATGTACCGAAGCGGCTGGGCTACTAAACAAGGACAGGAAAGAATACTTGCAATTGACCTGAAAAGAGAAGGATTTGATGAAATAGTGAAAAATTCTGTACTTTCATCTTTTAGAGAAGTTTCTGATTTATCTAAGGAAGAATGGAAAGAAAAACTGGAAAATTCAGAAGTAAGATGTCAGTGGGATCCGGACAGGGATATTTACGGCAATCCAATAGGAAGAAGAGCGATACAGTTAGGTATAAAGGGAGAAATGGTAAAAAAATATATAAATGAATGGATTGTAAATATAACGGATATAACAGATAAAGTTATTGAGATGAGAAATAGCATTCAAAATGGAACTTTTTCAGAAATTATGCTTCCTGAAGAAAAAAAATATATTTAAAATTTGTAGCAAAAGGTAACAGCACCTGTTAAAAATAGTTAAATGATGAGAATGAAAACAATTGAAAACAATTGAAAATTCTATTTTTTATGCTGTAATATTTTTTCAAAATATGGTATGATATAGGCAATGAAAATTGTAAAAATAAAAGGAGGAAATTGAAAAGAATAAAATAATGGAGATAAATAATAATGAAATGACAAATATAAATACAGTTGAGAAAATTGATATTTTGGGGATGGATTTAGATAGTTTGCAGGAGAAATTTGTTGAAATTGGTCTTAAAAAGTTTAATGCGAGTCAAGTTTTTGACTGGCTGCATAATAAATTGGTATTTGATTTTGATGAGTTTTCTAATATTTCCAAAAAAGACAGAGAGATTTTGAAAGAGAGATTTTATGTGGCAAAGCTTGAATTTAAGACGCATCAAGTTTCAGAAGATGGGGATACTGAGAAATTTTTGTTTGAACTGAAGGATAGAAGGCTGATTGAAAGTGTGCTTATTTCTCATAAAAATCGGCATACGCTTTGTGTTTCTTCGCAAATTGGATGCCTTATTGGATGTGATTTTTGTGCAACAGCGACAATGACTTATGAAAGAAACTTGTCAATTTCTGAGATTTTACTGCAATACTATTATGTTCAGAAACATTTGCTGCAACGTGGAGAAAAACTTGGAAATGTAGTTTATATGGGAATGGGAGAGCCTTTTTTAAATTATGATGCTGTTCTTGGTTCAATTAATATGTTAAATTCTCCAAAAGGGCAAAATTTTTCAAAAAGGAATTTTACAATTTCTACAAGCGGAATTGTGAATGGAATAAAAAGATTTACAGAAAATGAGAATCAGATAAATTTGGCAATTTCGCTACATTCGGTAAAGGATGATGTGAGAAGCGAGATTATGCCAATAAATAAAAGATGGGGAGTAAAACAATTAAAAGAATCTCTTCTGGAGTATCAGAAACAAACTAAAAATCGTATTACATTTGAATATATCTTGATTGATGATTTGAACTGTGAGCCTGAAGATGCGAGGGAATTAGCTGGATTCTTAAATTCATTTTCGTGTCTGGTAAATTTGATTCCTTATAATCCTGTTGGTGGAAAGCCATATAAAACACCATCAAAACAAAAACAAAGGGAATTTTATAAATTATTGAAAGATAAAAATGTTAATGTAACGTTGCGGGAAACTAAAGGGCAGGACATTGCAGCGGCCTGTGGACAGTTGAAGGCAAAAAAACAAATGGATTCTGTACATAATATTTAAAAAATTTATTTTAAGTAAATGTTGAAACAGTTACGAAAAGAGGTAGTAATGAAAAAGAATAAGAAAAAAGAGAAAGTGACAAAACCTAGAAAAAAATTTAGTTTATTTTCATTTTTTTTCAAAGTTTTTGTATTTTTGTTTGTAATCGGAGTTGGAGCTGGAGCTTTTTTGGTTTATACAGTAAGCAAGGAAACACCTGTTGATTTAATTGATGGGTATGCACCTGTATCGCCTTCGGTAATCTATGACATCAACGGAAATCAGATAGATACGATAATGGTTCAAAATAGAGCACCAATTGGAATCGGAGAAATTCCTTTGCATGTTCAAAATGCGTTTTTGGCAATTGAAGATAGAAAGTTTAGGACTCACCATGGATTTGACTTTATAAGAACAGCAAGAGCGGCGTTTTTGACAATTACAGGAAGACGGCGTGAAGGTGGAAGTACACTTACTCAGCAGCTTGCAAAAAATGCTTTTTTATCGCCAGAACAAACAATGACAAGAAAGATTAAAGAAGCAATTCTAGCAATAGAAATCGAGAGAAAATATACAAAAGATGAAATTCTGGAAAATTACTTGAATACAATTTATTTTGGGCAAGGAGCTTACGGAATAAAAAATGCGGCAATAAAATATTTTAATAAAGAGCCAAAAAAATTATCCATTGCACAAGCGGCAATTTTAGCGAGTCTTCCTAAATCACCAACAAAATATTCAAAAATAGAAAATGCACTGGAAAGACAGAAAATTGTACTTCATCAGATGAGAAACTTTGGGTTTATAACAGAGGAAGAATATGATGAAGCTGTTAAAGAAAAAATTACATTTGTAAATGGAAATATTAAAAGCCGTAATGAAGAAGAACAGATTTCAACTTCAAATGTGGCACCTGAATTTACAACAGTTGTATTAAGCGAAGTAAGAAAAATATTGAAAATACCTGAAGAAGATCAAAAATTCCTATTTGATGGTTATAAAATTTATGCAACAGTTGATTTGGATTTACAAAGGGCAGCTTATTCAGCGTTTAATAACAATTATAACTTGAAGAGCCGTGCAAGTTTGAATGGTGCATTATTTTCAATTGATCCAAGTAATGGATTTGTAAAAGCGATGGTTGGAGGAAAAAATTATAAAAAAGGTAATTTTAACCGTGCAATAAGTGCATTAAGACAGCCAGGATCATCTTACAAGCCAGTTGTTTATCTTGCGGCATTGCAAAAAAATATGGCGATGAACAGTGTTATGGAAGATTCCCCAGTAAAAATTGGAAACTGGAGTCCAAAGAATTATGATGGAGTTTTTAGAGACAGTATGACACTTGCTAAAGCGTTGGAAATTTCAAATAATATAATACCAGTAAAATTATTACAGCACGTTGGAATTAATGCTGCTGAAAAAGTGTGGCGAGATGCAGGAATTGTAGGAGGAGATTTTCCTAAAAACTATACATTGGCACTTGGTTCAATTTCTACAAGACCAATAGATATGGCAATGTTCTACGCAGCACTTGCAAACGGAGGTTATCAAGTGGAACCTCAGTATATCTACAAAATCGAAAATAAATATGGTGAAGTTGTTTATGAAGCAAAACCAAAAATGAAAAAAGTTTACGATTCAAAAGATGTAGCAATTTTGACTTATATGCTTGAAAATGCTGTAAATTATGGAACTGGGCAATCTGCAAAAGTATTTAAGGATGGACAGCTTATTCCGATGGCTGGAAAAACAGGAACAACTTCTGATTATGTTTCAGCGTGGTTTACAGGTTATACTCCAACTCTTGCTACTGTAGTATATGTTGGAAACGATGATAACAAGTCAATGGGAGCAGGAATGACTGGAGGAGCTGCGGCTGCACCAATTTGGAAAACTTATATGCAGACGGTAGTTGACTTGCCAAATTACAATGTTGGAGTTTTTGAATTTATAGATGATTATATTACAAGAAAAGATTTGACAACAAGAGATATTGATTTACAAATTGGATTACTTGACAGAGATGGAGTGAACAAGCGGACAGCATTGTTTAAGGCTGGAACAGAGCCGATTGAGTCAGAAGGTAAGTTTAGGAATGGGATTTTTTTCTAAAATTTTGTTATAAAAATTTAATATTTGAGACTATAAAAGATAGAGAATTAAAAATTAGTTCTCTATTTTTTTGTAAATATAATTGACAATTTTCATTATATATTGTACAATAAATTGAACAAAGGTTTAAAAGGAGTGAGAAATATGATAGCTACAAATTATTCTAATATTAGAAATAATTTTAAAAAGTATTGTGATAAGGCAACAAGAGATTATGAAACAATAATTGCAACTAGAAAAAATGATGAAAATGTGGTATTAATGAGTGAAGAAGAATACAATAATCTTATGGAAAATTTATATATTATGTCTAATAAAGATTATTATAATGAATTATTGAAAAGTAAAAAGCAAGCAGAAATGCAAGCTCAAGATAAAAAAGTTATAAAAAAAATAAATGAAATTATAAAAGATATTCAGAGAAACGGAAATGAAGGAATAGGTAAAGCAGAGGCTTTAAAGCATGAATTAAGTGGGTATTGGAGCAGAAGAATAACTGATAAGCACAGATTTATTTATAAATTGACTGAAAATGAAGTTATAATAATAGCTTGTGCTAATCATTACAAATAACTTTTTAAATTATTTTATGTAAAAGTAATAAAAAATATGATTTCAAATACAGATTAATGTATAAGAGATCATATTTTTTGTTTATGAAAATTTTTTTATTTGATTATTAATTTACGACATAAATAACAATTTAACTATAAATAATGCTCCTAGAATAACCATTACCCATGAAACATGCCTTTTGTCCTCTTTTTTCGAGAATAAATTGTAAAATAGATTTATTAATACATAAGATAGAATTCCTAATGTTAATCCATCTCCGATACTATAAGTCAAAGCCATTGTTGTAATTGTAATGAAAGATGGAACACCTTCTAGAATATCGTGCAAGTCTATATTTTTAACTGAACTCAGCATTAGGTAACCGACGTAAATTAGGGCTGGAGCTGTTGCACATCCTGGTATTGAGATGAATATTGGTGAGAAAAACATTGATATTAGGAACAGGAAGCCTGTTGTAATAGCTGTCCACCCTGTTCTTCCGCCAGCGATAACTCCTGTTGAACTTTCTACATAAGTTGTAACTGTTGAAACTCCAAGTGCAGCACCAGCTGTAGTTGCAAGTGCATCTGCCATTAAAGCCCGTCCTACGTTTGGAACATTTCCATTTTCATCCAGCATATCAGCTTTTGAGCATACACCGACTAATGTTCCGACAGTATCAAAAAAGTCTACAAATAAGAATGTGCAAACTATAACAAATAAATTTCCAAATGTTTTAAAATCTGTAAATAGCTTAAAGTCTAATTTTCCCATAACAGGCATCATTGATTCATATTTAAAGACACCAGATGGCAAATAAATCCCTAATTCTTTTGCATGTGCAGGATTTATAAGAGCATATCCCCAAGCTAGAAGAGAACTTAAAACAATTCCATAAAGAATTGAGCCACGTACATTCTTTTTATCCAGAATTGCTATTAAAAATAATCCGATAAATGAAATAATAACGGCTGGAGAAAAATGCCCCATGCTAACTTTGGTAGATTCATTTAAAACAATCAGTCCACTTCCTGAAAAGCCGACAAATTCAATAAATACTCCAATTCCACCGGTAACGGCGTGTTTCATATTTTCTGGAATGGAATTTACTACGGCTTCACGCACTTTAAAGAGTGTTAGGAAGATAAAGATAATTCCCTCACAAAATACGGCAGTCAGAGCAGTTTGCCAGCTGATACCGCCTTTTAATACAACTGTAAATGCGAAAAATGCGTTTAATCCCATACCTGAGGCGAGGGCAAAAGGCAGGTTTGCAATAAGGCCCATAAGAAAACAGCCAAGTGCAGCGGAAAAGCAAGTAGCTGTAACTAATGCACCTGCATCCATCCCTGTTTTTGACAAAATATTTGGATTTACAGCAATTATGTACGCCATTGTAAGAAATGTTGTAATCCCTGCCATAATTTCCTTTTTCATATTGACATTTTCATTTGCTAGAAGCGGGAAAAGTCGTTTAAGTCCGCCTGTTTGTTGAACATTAGTGATGCCCATTTTGATTAATCAACTCCATTTCTATGTATTATTTATGTTGTTACAAATATTATTCGTCTTCATTCGATTTATTTTTAGCTTTTTCATCTTCTGTTTTATCTTTGTCAAAAGTCATAACAACTTTTTCAATTTTTTTATTTCTGACTCGCTGTGGCTTGAATACAACACCATTAATTGTAATTGGCTCAATATTTTCATTGTCTTCGGGAATATATCCTAAATTTTCAATTAAAATTCCACTTAAAGTGTCATAATATTTTGATTCAAGTTCAAAGTTAAAGTTATCATTCAAGTCATTTAGCGAAACTTCTCCACTAATTAAATATTTATTTCGTGACAACTGACGGATTGACAAGTCTTCATCATCAAATTCATCGGCAATATTTCCCATGACTTCCTCAATCAAGTCTTCAAGGGTAACAATTCCCGAAAAACCTCCATATTCATCAATCAGTATAGTAATGTGCTTTTTCTCTAGCTGCATTTCATTAAAAAGTTCATTTACATTTTTTGTTTCAGGAACAAAATACGCCTCTTGCAGCAAATCAGCAACTTTTATGTTATCAAACCCTTTTTTGTAGGCTTCCATCATCAAGTCCTTGGTTAACAATACTCCGACAATATTGTCAGCTTCATTTTCATAAACTGGAATACGTGAATATTTTCCAATTTCCTTATTTTCAAAAAGTTCATGAATTGAGATATTTTTATCAATCAAAAATACTTTTGTCCTCGGAATCATTATTTCTCTTGCAATTTTTTCATCAAATTCAATAATATTTTCAATCATTTCCTGTTCAGTTTCATTGATAACACCGTGTTCCTTACCGACTTCCACAAGCGAACGCAGTTCCTCCTTAGAAACCTTTTCTTCGATATTGTCTTCTTTCATTTTCAAGATTGTAAGCACCAAATTTGTAGAAAATGTCAAAAATTTTACAAATGGAGAAAATAACTTTGAAATAAATACAATAACTCCAATTGACGATAAAGCAATCTTTTCTGAGTTTCTAAGTGCAATTCTCTTTGGAATCAGTTCCCCAAAAACAAGAGTGATGTATGATAACAAAAAAGTTATTAAAATCATCGAAATTTGATTACTGTATGGAATATTCAAAGGTCGCAATGCACTCGACAAATATTGCGATAAACCAGTCGCCGCCGATGCTGACGCAAAAAAACCTGCCAAAGTAATCCCAACCTGAATAGTAGACAGGAATTTGCTAGGTTCCTGCAGCAAATTATCAAGTAAAATTGCCTTTTTATTTCCATCTTCAATTAATATTTTTAATTTGTTTTTATTTAACGAAACAATCGCCATTTCCGCACTGGAAAAGAAAGCGTTGATTCCCGTTAAAATTATTATTATTACAATCTGTAATAATAAACTGCCCTCAGACATTTTATTTTTCCTCCTAAATTTTTTTAAGTAATTAGCATATTATATCATATTTTTAAAAAATTTAAAAATTGATTTTAAAATTATGGCAGAGTAAAAAATATAGGGGCAGTCATTAAATACCACAACAAATCTTTTTTGACTGCTTTTTTTAAAATATTTTACTTTGTGATATTTCTTTCAAAACTTCCCTAATCGGACATTCTCCTCCTCTCAAATATGGCATATTTGTGCTTTTTCCTGTTTCATTAACAATTTCTGGCAAGCATTCCATCTCTATTACCTTTTCTAGTGAACCCATTCTTTTGCTGCTAAAGTACAATTCATACGCCTTTTCCCTGTCTTTTCCATAGTTTGCAAAGAAAGTGTGGTATAACGCTCTTGCCTTTATCTTTCTTCTTGAAAATGCTTTTGGCCTGCTTGATAGAAATCTTGAGCATTCGTGGGACACAAGGGCTTCCGTCCTTGAGCCTATGTAGTCCTCCTCCGTATATATTCTTCTTATCTTCTCATACTGGTTAAACAGCATCTTCGTCTGGTCTTTTCTTCTATGGCTTACATTCTTTTTTTCCTTGAAATTCTCATAAAAATTTTTAAGTTCTGCAAAGTTATCTTTCTCAAGCCACCTGTAAAGATTTTTTGATATTTCCTTGTCCCTTTAGAAATTTCAGCTATGGCTTTTACTAAATGGAACTTGTCATAGATGTGTATTGGCTTGTAAATTCCAAGTTCTCTTACAAAGCTGTCTATCCATATTCCCCCATCAGAGTTCACAATTAGTTTCTTTTTGTCCATATTGTATCTTTTTTCAAGATAGTTAAGTACATACTCCGACACTTCCTCAAGCGATACGGATGTAGGAAACATTATTGTGTGCTTGTCAATGAGTTTGTTCCTGTCTGTGCAGATTTCCTCAATTCCACGATGTATTACAACCATCCTCATATATGTATTTTTACTTCTTCTACACTTCATATGGTCTTCATCAATCTCCATATATACTGGCGAATTGTTGTCTCTTTCAAATCTTTCAATATCAAGTTTTGGCATTTGAAAAGAATTGACAAGATTATACACGGTAGCCCTTGAAACACCGTAAGTTTTTGCAAGAAATGAAGCTGTAGTATGCTGATATTCAAAAAGTATAGTAAAAATCATCTCCTCAGAAAGCCGTCTATACCGCTTAAGTCCAATTTTCTCATCAATGTAATAGTGAATGCCTGTTTTCTTGTCTACATATTTTCGACGTTCAAAAGTTACATCCCCGAAGGCAGTGGTAACAGTTCTTTTAACAAATCCTTTGCTTTTAAACTTATTTTTTCTTTCGTTAGAATGAAAGAAGTAATCATCAACTCTTTTGACATAAACTCTAAACAGCGTTTCAAAGGCCTTCGAGACAAACAGCTTAAACTGCTGCTCAAACGGAAGTCTGAAAGAAAAAATATTTTTAAAAAAAGTCTTTACAAGTGAAGAAAAATTTGATATTCTAATCATAGAGGGAACCACCTTTCGATAGGATTTAGGGATTATATTGTAACTGGTTTCCTCTTTTTTGTTAATTTGAAATTTAATTAAATTTATTTGCCCCTATATTTTTTACTCTGCCATATTTCTTCCAAAAATTTAATAGAAAATAAAATTATGCCTGATACTAAATCCTATTTAAATAATGAAATTATTACAAACTTTTCTAATGAAAGGTATAAATCTAATATTTTTAAATAATTAAAATATAATTTTCATTTTTCAAACAGATTTCAGTATAAATAGCCTGTCGGAGCATTTTTCTGTGCTGGCAAAACTGTCTGAGCATAGCGAGTTTTTTGTCAGTGCAGAAAAATGTCGTAGACTAGCCATAGGTTGTAGGATTTGCGGCAATGAGCAATCCTACGAAAATAAAAAAGAAAAAACATAATAATATGAAAAAAATATTTATTAATCAAAATATCTAAAAAATAATTTAATTGAATGATTATAAATTAGCTATTATTAAATAATAGAAAATTACAAAATTTCTTCAAAAACATACTTCTGAACTTTCATTCCCAATCTTTCATAAAATCTGACAGCTCCAGCATTATCCGCCCAAGCATCCAATGTTAAATTGTAACAGCCTTCTTTTTTTGCAAAATCCAAAGCAAAATCGTATAATTTCTTTCCGATATTCTGCCCACGAGTGCTTTCATCAACACAAAGATCATCAATAAATAATGTCTTTATATCAGTTAGAATATTATGATTTGTTTGTTGCTCAAAAATACAGAAAATATATCCGATTACGTTATCATTTTCATCAGTTGCTACGAATATTGGCTTACTTGAGTCGTTTAACATTTCTGTTAATTCTTTTGCTGTATATTTTTTCCCAGTTGCCTTGAAAATGTCTGGACGACCTTCGTGATGAACTAATAAAATTTGTTCCAGTAAATTTTCTATTTTTGGAATATCTTTTTCTTGTGCTAGTCTAATCTCTTTCATTGTAATAATTTTTCCTTTCATTTGTATTTTTTTAATATTATTTCCTATTTAAATAGTGAATGTTTAATAAATTTTGAATTATATAGTCTTATCAAGGAATTAAAACTTCTTGTTCTTAAAATAGTTTCTATTTTCTGAATAGGGTTTAATAATGAAAACTCCATCAGTTTATTAAAATTTAAAAATTTAGATATAATTTTTATAATTATTTAAACAAAAAAAGACAGACAGGAGTACATTCCCTTGTATGGGAAGCCCCTGCCCTTCTGTATATATTTCATAGCTTTTAAACCTTTGTCATCCATCTTATCTTTTCCATGTCACATATATCTAGTAGACCCTGTTTCCATTGTCATCTACACAGTAATAATATCCACTAGAAGTCTTATAACATGTTCGACCTTCTTCTCTTCTTTCCTGTTCCGCTTCTTTCCATAGGGCTATATCTTCTGCTGTGCATCCCATAACTGCCACGGTCAGTATAATCATGAGTAAAATTTTCTTAAACATTGCATATCATCTCCTTCTGTTTTAAATATCAATATCAAATATTTATTCCATTTTATGTATTAATTACTTGTGTTCTTTTTATATTTTAATTATACAATATTTCAAGTTAAAATGCAATTTTTTTATATTTCTTCCAAAAATTTAATAGAAAATAAAATTATATCTAATACTAAATTCTATTTAAATAACGAAATTATTACAAATTTTTCTAAATCTAATATTTTCAAGTAATTTAAGATATAATTTTTATCTTTTAAACAGAGTCTGCCATAAACTAATCTGTCGGAGCATTTTTCTGTGCTGGCAAAACTGTCTGAGCATAGCGAGTTTTTTGTCAGTGCAGAAAAATGTCGTAGACTAGCCATAGGTTGTAGGATTTGCGGCAATGAGCAATCCTACGAAAATAAAAAAGAAAAAGTTGAATGATTATTAAACCTATTATAAAAATTTATTCTCATTTTTAAATGAGTGTAATATTATAAAGTTTCTAAAAATTTCTTTCCATTTTCAATTTGCATTTCAACATTTTTTATGGAAGTTCCACCAAATGAATTTCGCTTGTTTACGCAGTTTTCAATTGTGATTTCTGAAAGAATGTCATCTTTGAAAACGTCAGAAAATTTATGAAATTCTTCTAGTTTCATGTCGTCAATTGCGATTTTCTTATTTTCGCAGTAGGATACGATTTCTCCAACGATTTTATGTGCCTGTCTGAATGGAACGTTGTGTTTTGCAAGATAATCAGCTACATCTGTTGCGTTTAGAAATCCTGCTCGCATTGAAGCATAGATTTTTTCATTATTTACTGTTATTGTGTCAAGCATTAGGTAGAAAATTTCGATGGATAATTTGATGTTGTCAATAGAGTCAAAAATTCCTTCCTTATCCTCCTGCATATCCTTATTATAAGCTAGCGGAAGTGCCTTCATTGTTGTTAAAATGCCCATAAGATTTCCGTAGATTCTGCCTGTTTTTCCTCTTACAAGTTCAGCAATGTCGGGATTTTTTTTCTGTGGCATAATTGAAGAGCCAGTTGCAAAAGCATCATCTAGATTTATAAATGAAAATTCGGATGTGCACCAGATAATAATTTCTTCTGAAAATCTTGACAAGTGCATTGAAATTACTGAAATAATCATTGCAAGCTCAATTATAAAATCTCTATCGCTTACAGAATCAAGGCTATTTTCAGTAGGCTTTGAAAATCCAAGCTCTTCTGCCACAAAATGTCTATCAAGATTAAATGTAGTTCCAGCCAATGCCCCTGCTCCAAGTGGCATTTCATCACTTCTTTTGAGAAAGTCCTCAATCCTTGAAATATCCCTTTTAAACATTTGAAAATAAGCCATCAAGTGATGAGAGAATAAAATTGGTTGAGCTCTCTGTAAATGAGTATATCCAGGAATAATAACATTTTTATATTTTTCAGCAAGCCCTAGCAGTATATTTTCCATTTTTACAAGTAAATTTGAGATTTCACGGGCTTCTTTTCGTACATACATTCGCACGTCAAGAGCCACCTGATCGTTTCGGCTTCTGGCAGTATGCAATTTCCCAGCCATAGGCCCAATAATCTGTGTCAGCCTTTTCTCAATCGACATATGAATATCTTCATCTTCAATTCTAAACTCAAATTCTCCCTTTTCAATTTCCTCCTTTATCTGAAGCAACCCATTTTCAATATCTTTTTGTTCATTTTCCGCAATAATCCCTTGCTTAGCAAGCATTCTGCTGTGTGCAATACTTCCAGCAATATCCTCTTCATACATTCTTTTATCAAACGTAATTGATGCATTAAATTTTTCTAACAATTTATTAGTTTCCTTATGAAATCGCCCTTCCCACATTTTTTTCATATTTCTCAGTCCTTTCTAAAAACATAATTTATTTGTATATTATATCAAATAAAACCTTATTTTTAAATAGTTTAGAAGTATAAATTAAAATTATGTATAAAAAAATTTTGGATAAAAAAACACAGTCAAAATAACTGTGATTTTATGAATTTTAAATACCTAACTCTTGTTTTAAAGCCTTTTGAAGAGTATTTGAAAAATTTATATTATTTCTTTTTGCCATTTCGTTTAGCCAACTTGGAATTGATACATTTTTTCTTACGATTTGATTTTTGCTTTCTTTCACATATTTTTGCATATCTAAACTTACATATGATTTAAAACTTTGATTTGGAATATAAAATTCTTTTTCATCATTTCCAATCTTTATTTCAAGATCGTCTATATTGCTGGCTTTAGGAAGTTCATTATTATTTATAAAATCATCATATAAATAAGTCCCTATATAATCTTGAGCCATTTCCATTGCTTCCTCCAATGTTTCTCCTTGAGTTGCACCATTGTCAAAATCTGGAAAAACAACTATAAAGCCACCTTCGGTGGCTTTGTGGAATATTGCTGGATATACTAGCATTTCGTTACCTCCTGTTTTTTCTTTTTTACAAACAAGGCTATTTTTTAAGCCCTGCTTGCGTTAAAATTGTATGTTCCATACCTTTTTTCAATTCTTTAGAATGATATGGAACTAAGGTTGTTCTGCCTGTACTTTGATTGAAAAATTTTCTATGAGAACCTTTACCGCCATTAATTTCAACAAAACCATTTCTCAATAAAAATTTAATCATTTACTTTGGTTTCATTGGCATAGTATCACCTCAAATTGGTTATACATAATATTGTGTAAAAAATCAATACTAAATTTTTAATAATCACTAATTTATATTATCGGACGTTTATGATTAATTATATATTATAAAAACAAGCAATATTTATAATTAAATTTTATAATAATTTATTCCAAAAAATTTTCTTCAAAAAATTAACAAACAAAATTTGATAAGAATATTGAAATTATGATATAATAGTTATAAGAAAATAAAATTTTAAATAAAAAAATGGAGGAAAGAAATAAAATGAGTAAATATTTTGAAACTGTGGATTTTTGGGTTGAGAATTTATTGGATTCAACAGAAAGCTATACAATTGAAAGCAATGAAAAAGGGAAATTTGTAGATATAACGATTAATGTAATAAAAGATGATATGGGGAAAGTAATCGGGAAAAACGGAAGAATAATCACAGCACTTAGGGTTCTTATGTCTTCACTTGCAAAAAAAGATAGAAAAAGTGTAAAAATTGAAGTTAAGGAAATGTAATGAAAAAGAAAAGCTTTAAACTAAGAGTTTACTATTATGATACTGATAAAATGGGAGTTGTATACCATTCAAATTATCTGAAATGGATGGAAATGGCACGAACTGAATATTTTAGGGATGTTTTTCCATATAAGAATATGGAAGATATGGGATTTATTTTGCCAGTAAAGACGCTGAATATCGAATATATTAATTCTGCAAAATACGATGAAGAAATTGAAGTTTCTGTGAAAATTGAAGAAATAAACAATATTAAAATCAGATTTTCTTATGAGATGCACAATTCAGATGGAGTTTTAAAGGCAAAGGCTGAAACTGTAAATGTTTTCGTGGATGAAAATGGAAAATTAAAAAGAATTTCAAATGAATTGATGGAAAAACTTATTAAATAGTTATTTGTAATATTTATAGTAAAATTTCTTTAAAATCGAACTCAAAAGCTAGGGCTATTTTACTAAAACTCTAAATTTATATAATTTTAGCAGTTCAGGTTCAAATGGTTCAAGTATATATTGCTATTAAAATAATTTTGTGAAATAAAATTAAAATTATGAAATAAATTTATTATAAATCGTAAAAAGAAAAGAGGTATTAAAAATGAAAATAGCAATTGGCAATGATCATGCAGGAGTAGAATTTAAAAATAAAATTATGAAGGAACTTAGAAGTAAGGGGTATGAAGTTGTGAATGTGGGGACTGATACGTTGGATTCGGCTGATTATCCTGATATTGCTAAGGAAGTTAGTAAAAAAGTTTTGGATGAGGAAGTTAACTTTGGAATTTTGATTTGTGGGACTGGAATTGGAATTTCTATTGCTGCAAATAAAATAAAAGGAATTCGTGCGGCTCTTTGCCACAACGAGTATACAGCAAAACTTTCAAGGCTTCACAATAACGCAAATATAATAGCATTAGGAGCTAGAGTTTTAGGAGAAGATTTGGGATTAGCATGTGTTGAAGCATTTGTAAATACAGAGTTTGAAGGTGGAAGACACGCTAAAAGAGTTGGAAAAATAGAATTATAATTTAGAAAATATCTTAAAAAATTCTAATTAAAATTTTATTGCTAAATATTTGTTAGACTTTTTTGGAAATTATTAAGTTTTAACAAAATAAATATTATTATAAAATAAGGGGTTTTGACCCCTTTTCAAAATTTAAAAAATAAAATAAGGAAGTGATTGTTATGTCAACAATTTTTAAAAAGATAATAGATAAGGAAATACCAGCGAATATTGTATATGAAGATGAGGAGTTTCTAGCTTTTCATGATATAAATCCAGCGGCGAAAGTCCATGTACTTGTAATTCCAAAAAAGGAAATTAAAAATTTGGATGCGGCAACTGAGGAAGATACTTTACTGCTTGGTAAATTGCAGCTGACTGTGGCAAAAGTGGCTAGAATTCTGGAATTGGATAAGGATGGGTATAGAGTTATAACTAACATTGGTGACAATGGCGGACAGGAAGTTTATCATATTCATTATCACATTTTAGGTGGAGAAAAATTACCAGTTACATTGAAATAGAAACAGTCAAATTTTCTAAAATTATGGAGGAAGTGCATGAAAAGCAGACTTTCTAAAATTGTGATATTCGTTTTTCTCGTGGCAAATCTAGGAATGGCTGAATATATAAAAAAAGATAATGCTGTTTACTATAAGGATGAAATATGGCAGGCTGATGAGAATAAGGTAAATGATGCCGATTTTAAGACATTTGTAGAGCTGAATAAGATTTATGGGAAAGATAATAAAAATGTTTTTTATAGAGACGAAAAACTAGAAAATGCAGATTTTAAAACATTTCAGGCAGTTGGGGAAAATATTGGAAGAGATAAAGATAACTTTTATTGGTATAACCAGAAAGTAAAAATAAATCCAAAAGATTTTAAATTTTATAAAAATAAGGATAAAATAGTATATTTTAGAAATAATGGGAAAATATATGATTTAGAAGGATTAGATGAACTTAATGGAATTGAAGATGTAGATACTTTTGAAGTACTGGATGATGAATATTCAAAAGATAAACATAATATTTATTATGATGGTGTAACTTTGTCTGATGTGGATATGGATACTTTTCAGATAATAATGCCAAATTACTACGCTAAAGATAAAAATAGCGTATATGCAGGACATAAAAAAATTAAAGGGGCAAATCCAAAAACAATAAAAGTTTTGAATATTGTATATATAAAAGACGATAAAACTGTTTTTTCGGATTTTTCTTTTAGTAATACACTTAAAAATGCAGATGTTAAGTCTTTTGAAGCATTAGGACAACACTACGGAAAAGATAAAAACAATGTATATTTAATGGGAGAAAAAATAAAAAAAGCCGATGTAAAAACTTTCCAGGTAATTTCAGAAGAATTTTTTAAGCACTATTCAAAAGATAAGAATAATGTTTATTTGGAAACATACATTATAGAAGGAGCAGATCCGAAAACTTTTGAAATTATAAAAGAAGAGCCGTCTTATTCAAAGGATAGAAAGTACTTGTATTATTCTGGGAAAAAAATTGATGAAATTAAAGATAACTTAAAAATTATGAGTGCTGGAGTGCTTGATATTATAAAAAATGGAAACAGAATTTATGCTAATGGAAATAGTCTTGATATAGAAAATCCAGAAAATTTTAAAATAATAAAAAATGATTATTACAGTAATCCAAATATAATTTATGGAAAAAACAATAAAAATATATACGTAATTATAGGAAATGGACAAAAAATTCGTAGTAAAGTAATAAAAGATGCGGACATAAACTCTTTTGAAATAATGGAAATTGGTGCATATTCACGAGATAAAAATAATATTTATTTTACGTATTCTGATGTTGTGCAAATGAAAGATGTAGATAAAGACAGTTTTACTGTCGGAGAACATGGCTTTTCGTATGATAAAAACAGTGTTTATTTTTATGGGAAAAAGATAGATGGAATAAGCCCAAAAGGATTTAAAATTGTTGATTTAGCTGTTAATTTTTGGGAGCCTGTAACATTTGCACTATTGACAGACAGTAAAAATTTATATAAACTTATTTATGAATTTGATCCTGAAACGTATAAATTGAAAAATATAAAATTGGTTACTGTAACAAATGTAAAAGTAGATGCTCCGAGTTTTGAGATTGTTAAAGAAGACACGGGAAGTTATTATAGGGATAATGACAGCGTTTTTTATTATGATATGAATAAAAATGAACTAAGAAAAGTCGAAGGTAGTAATAGCAAAAGCTTTGTTGAAATGGATAATTTTTTTGCAAAGGATAATAAAAATGTCTATTATCTTGGGAAGCAAATTAGGAATATCAGCTCAGAAGGGTTTAAATTTGTTGGTCCAGATATTGCAAAAAATAAAAATGGTGTATATTTTTTGAAAGATGAAACTGGAGAAGGAGATTATGAGATAGTACCTTTAAATTTTGACAGTGCTTCATTTGATATAGCGAATAAGGATACAAGTAATTATTTTAAAGATAAAAATGGGATTTATTATCTTGATTACGGTAAACTGTTAAATTCAGAATTAAAGAATGTGCAGAATGCCTTCATTAAACTCGAAGGGGCAGATATTCCAACATTTAAAGCATTTGGATATGGGTATTCCAAAGATAAGAATAGAGTTTATTGTGAATATAAAGAATTTAAAGGGGTGGATGTACCAAGCTTTACTGTCGTGCGGGAAGATGAGGGAGTTGTAGTTAAGGATAAAAATAGGACTTATGAAAATAATTGTGAGTGACAAGTAAAAATTATTTTGCTTTATATTTCAGTAAAACTGCTTTGAAAAAAAATTTAGAAATCATAATTATTCTACTAAAATTTTTTTTAATTATTTAGTTCAATTTTGAAGTATTTTAAATATTTTTTATTTTTATTAAATGAATTATTAAAAAAAGGAGGAATTTTTATGAAAATTAAATTTTTTAAAGTTGTATTAGGGATATTTATTTTAGCTAATTTAGGAATGGCAGAATATGTGAAAAAGAATAACGAAATTTATTATAAATATGATAGAGAAGATGATTCAGGATTTAAAGTTGAAAATGTGGATTTGAATACCTTTAAAATATTGAATGATAAATATGCGAAAGATGATAAAAACGTTTATTTTTTAGGAAATAAATCTTTTGAAGATGTGGACAGTAAAACTTTTGAAGTGTTACCAGACTATTATTCAAAAGATAAAAATAATGTTTACAGTCCAATTAACGAATGGATTCAGAAAATAAACGGGGCAAATCCAAAAACAATAAAAGTTTTGAGTCAATATTATTCAAAAGATGATAAAAATGTATTTTATAATTCAGATAAAATTTTAAATGCAGATGTAAATTCGTTTGTAGTTCTGGACAAAGAAAATGGTTATGCAAAGGACAAAAATTTAGTGTATTATTTTGGGAAAAAAATAGAAGGTGCGAATTCAAAAACATTTAAAATAATATCGGATGGAATGTATTCAAAGGATGATAAGAATGTCTATGTTGCAGGAGAAATTGTAAAAGGTGCAGACCCTAAAACTTTTAAAAGAATTTCTGAAACAAATTATGCCAGAGATAAAAATAATCTGTATTACTATTATGGTGAAGATAAAATTCTTGGAAAAATAAATGAAAATAATTTTAAAATTTTAGACAGCAAGTTAATTAAAAATGGAAATGAAATGTATTATTCGGGAGAAAAAGCTAATATAAAAAATCCTGAAAAATTTGAACCAATAAAAGTTTCAGATGATAAACACATTCTTTATGGAAAAGATGATGAAAATATATATGTAGTAACATCAGATGAAAAGCATGGATATTTCAAGGCAATAAAAAATGCTGACAAGGATACTTTTGAAGTAATGGAAAAGGATACTAGATATTCAAAAGATAAAAATAACATTTATTATGCAGGACATAATGTTGTACAGCTACAGGATGTAGATAAAGATAGTTTTGTTATTGGAGAAGAAAATGGTTTTTCATATGATAAGAAAAATGTTTATTATGCAGGAAGAAAATTAAATGATATAAAACCATCTGAATTTAAGGTAACAAGGGTTGATAATAATTCAAATCAATCAATTATTTTTTTAAAGGATGATAAAAATATATACAAACTTATTGAAATATTTGATAAAGAAACTGGAGAACTAAAGAGTGTAAAAACGGCTGTTGTAAAAAATCCTAAAGTAGATTCGAAAACTTTTGAAACATTTGAGTATTGGCCTGTTTATTTCCGTGATAAAAATAATGTGTATTATGAAAATGAATTATACAAAATGAGCTTGAAAAAAATAGAAGGTGCAGATAGAAATAGTTTTGAGATTTTGAATAGTGAATTTTCAAAAGATAAAAACAATGTTTATTATTATGGAAATAAAATTAAAGGTATAAGTCCAGATGGATTTGAATTTATTGGAAACGAATTTGTATTTAAAAATCATGAAGATTTTATTTCTTTCTTAAAAGATAAAAATAACGTTTATTATTTGAAAGGGAAAATAGGAAAGGAAAAATATGAAATAATACCTTTAAACTTTGACAGCAAGTCCTTTAAATATTCTAATAAAGGTTTTTATGAATTAACTAATTTAAATTATACTGGTTATTTTCAAGATAAAAATGGAGTTTATTATTTTAATGGATTAGCTAAATTAACTCCAAATAATATTTTATCTAAAGTTGAAAATGCTGATATTTCATCATTTGTACAATATATGGCAGGTTATGCAAAAGATAAAAATAAAGTATATTGTGGAACTAAGGAAGTTAAAGGTGCAGATGTTGAAAGTTTTGCAGCATTTACTATAGATGGTGAAGATATAATAAAAGATAAAAATAAAATTTATAAATACACAGACAGTTGTGAACAATAATTAAACATAAATATTTTAAATTATACAGAAATCCCTCTAAAATTGAGCTTTATGAATTGAATAGATTGGGATTTTTGTACCTTTAAATAAGTAGAAAGCGGAAAATATAAAATGAGAGATGTAATAGCAAGCCCAGATAACAAATTTTATAAATTGTTAAAAAAGCTGGATAAAAAGAAGTATCGTGATGAAAATAGTATTTTTAAGGCTGAAGGCGAAAAGTTTTTAAATGAGAATATCAATTTTAATAAAATTATTGTAAAGGAATCGAAATTTGAATATTTTGATGAAAAATATGAAATTTCTAGACATGATAACTTGACAATTTTGAAGGATAATCTGTTTGATGAAGTTTCAACTCAGGAAAATAGTCAGGGAATAATATTCCTGTATTCTAAAAATTTAAATACAATTGAGGATATACAGGGTGATGTTGTAATTCTGGATGATATTCAGGATCCGGGAAATGCCGGGACTATCATTAGAACAATGATTGCAGCAAACTTTCAGAATTTAATTCTGACAAAGGGTTCAGTAGATGTTTATAATCCAAAGACAGTACGTGCTACAATGAGCGGGATATTCAAGTTAAACATAATTTATGAAACACCTGAAAAAATTGTGGAATTTTTGAATAATAAAAATTATTTGAAAATAGCAACTGCTTTATATGAAGATTCGATTTCTTATGAAAAAATAGAATTGCGAGAAAATAATGCGTTTATTTTTGGACACGAAGGTGGCGGAGTGTCTGAATATCTGATAGAAAATTCTGATATAAAAGCGATTATTCCAATTTATGGGAATATAGAATCATTGAATGTGAGTGTGGCGACAGGGATTTTTCTTTATAAGATGAGGGAGAAATTGGAGAGTTTGTAGAATGGAGAAGTTTATGTTTGATAATACAGAAAAATTGACAAAAAATAAAAAATATACTCAAGCTGAATTATTTAAAATGGTTTTAGAAAATGAAGATTTGAGAGAAAAAACAGAAGCATTATTTGCATTGGACTTTAAAGAACTGGCATCGGTAAAAGATGAATATCCAGATTATGAATTTAATCTTGATGGAAAAGCTTTTGCAGAAGATGGTGGAGCTGGGGTTTATATTTTGCTGGAAGATGGCAGTATTGGATTTGTTTGTTTTGATTTTCCGCTTGAGTGTGGAAGAATTGCTGAAAATTTGGTAGAATGGTGTGAATTGCTTTTAAATTGTGCTAATTTTTGGTGGAATTATGCGAATAGGGAATATTTGGAAAATTTTGAACTGCTAGAAAAGGAAGTAGAAAAAGCTGAACCAGAAGGGCGAGAAAATTTTGAAGATGCTTATGGGGATGATATGCAGCCATATTTTGAATTGCAGAAGGAATTATCAGAAAAGCTGGATATAAAAATATACGACAATATTGCAAAAGATGTTTTACAGAGATTTTTTAAAACAGCAGAAAGAGAAACTAAGTTTACAACAAAATATGTTCCAGATAATGAAATTGCAAAAGACTTAATAAAGAATTAGGAAGATAATCTATAAGAGTTAAATAGATTTAGAGGAAAATATAATGTGGAAAAATATTTAGAATTAAAAGAATAATAAGGCAAAATCTGTTTGGATTATCAATTTTGAGAAACTGTGAAAGATGAAGGTAATGAATTGGTTACAACTTGTAACTGATTGAGAATTAAAATAAAAATAGGTGATGAAATATGGCTTCAAGTAAAGAATATTTAAATTTTGTATTGGAACAGTTGTCGGAAGTGGAAAATATTAGATATAGAGCGATGATGGGGGAATATATTCTTTATTATAGGGAAAAAGTTATCGGTGGGATTTATGATGACAGGTTTCTTGTGAAGGCTGTAAAATCGGCGAAAGAACTTATGCCGAATGCTTTGCATGAAATTCCTTATGAGGGGGCAAAGGAAATGTTGCTTGTTGATGATGTTGAAAATAAAGAGTTTTTGAAGAATTTATTTGAAGCGATGTATGATGAACTTCCTGTTTTGAAGAAAAAAAAGAAATAATAGAAAGGTAAAATAGAAATGTCGAAAAAAGAAATTTTTAAAATTGGATCACATGTGGGAATGAGTGGGAAAGATATGCTTTTGGGATCGGTTAAGGAAGCGGTTTCTTATGGATCGAATACTTTTATGATTTATACTGGAGCACCGCAGAATACACGGAGAAAGCCGATTGAAGAGCTGAATATTGAGGCTGGGCTTAAACTTATGAAGGAGAATAATATTGATATTGACGATATTGTTGTGCATGCTCCTTATATAATTAATCTTGGGAATGCTGTAAAGCCTGAAACTTTTGAAATTGCAGTGCAGTTTTTGAGAACGGAGATTGAAAGGACAGATGCTATTGGCGCAAAAAGAATTGTTCTTCATCCAGGTGCTCACGTTGGAGAAGGTGAAGAAGTTGGGATTAATAAGATTATTGAAGGATTGAATGAAGTTTTGACAAAAGATCAGAAAACGACTGTGGCACTTGAAACGATGGCTGGAAAAGGTACAGAATGCGGGAGAAGTTTTGAAGAAATTGCAAAAATTATTGATGGTGTAAAATTGAAGGAAAAACTGACAGTTTGTTTTGATACTTGCCACGTTCACGATGCTGGATATGATATTGTAAACGATTTTGAAGGAGTTATTGAGCAGTTTGACAAAATTGTTGGAATTGACAGGATTTCAGTAATTCACTTGAATGATAGTAAGAATGTGTGTGGTGCACATAAAGATAGGCATGAAAATATAGGATTTGGAAACATTGGCTTTGAAGTGCTAAATAAAATTGCACATTTTGAGAAATTTTCTCATTTGCCAAAAATTCTGGAAACGCCTTATGTGGCTTTGAGCGATGATAAAAAGGCTAAGAAAGTTCCGCCGTATAAATTTGAGATTGAGATGCTTAGAGCTGGGAAGTTTGACAAAGATGTGATGGAGAAAATCAAAAATCAGTAAATTCTATTGGAATATGAAAGGAATTGATGCATGATAAAAAAAGGATTATTTTTATTGTTTTTGTTGTTTTTGGTTTCGTGTGGTAATAAAGAAGAAAAAATATATGAAAAAGAATTAATGAATATTCAAGTTAGCGGGTACGATAATTCTAAACAATTTAGTGATAGTGATGTAAAAGAGATAAAAAAGATGCTTCGGAAAAAATTTGCCAATTTAGAATTAATAGCCGTAACAAAAGATGGACGATTTTTTATAAGAAAAAATGTAACCGATGGTAATAATAAAGAATTAACAGGAAAAGAAGTTACAATTGATAGAGTAGATATTATTGATACCATTGGAGAATGGTGTGAGGAAAAGGGGATAGAGTTTAAATTTATAATTAATCAATTTTATGATAAAAAACAGAATAAAGAAATTAGTCGTTCAATTTATTATTCTCATATTTTACAAATCAAATACGAAGATGAAGATTATAAAAAAGCACTTAAAGAAGGGTTTTCTAAGTATTCAAGAGCTACAAGATTTTAGAATAGAAAATAATTTTTTAAATAAATAAAAAAATAGTAAAGTTTATATAAGATATGATAAATATACAGAAAGAAGTGATAAAAATGCTAAAAGATAAAGAATTGGCAAAAAAGGAATTGCTTGAAATATTTAACAGAAGATATGCGTGTAAAAAATATGATAAGACAAAAGTTGTTTCAGATGAAGATTTTATGGCAATTATTGAGGCAGGGCGACTTTCTCCTAGTTCTTTTGGGCTTGAACCTTGGAAATTTATTCTTGTGAAGAATGAGGGAATGCTGAATGATATGAGAGAGTTTGCTTGGGGAGCGATTAACAGCTTGAATGGGGCGAGCCATATTGTTATGGTGCTAGCTAGAAAAGGTGTTACTGGCGATAGCGGGTATTTTGAAAAAATTGGGAAGGAAATAAAAAATATTTCTGATGAAAATTTGAAGATTAGAAAAGAATTCTTTACAAAATTTCAAAAAGAGCATTTTAAGTTGCTGGAAAGTGAAAGAGCATTATTTGACTGGGCTTCAAAACAGACTTACATTGCAATGGTAAATATGATGAATATGGCTGCGGCTCTTGGGATTGACAGCTGTGCGATTGAAGGATTTAATAAAGAAATGGCTGAAAAATACTTCTCTGAAAAAGGTGTCTTTGATTTGAAGGAATATGGAATTTCATATTTTGTAAGTTTTGGGTATAGGGATGAAGATATTACTCCAAAAACTAGAAGAGAGCTGTTGGAAGTTTATGAGATTGTTGAGTAGTTTTTGAATACTTGAATTTTGAATATACCAAAATTGTAAAATTAATTTATTGCAGAAAGAGGATTTTTATGAAAAAAATTTTTGTAATGATGTTGCTGGTAACGGCATTTTCGTGTGGTAATAAAAATAATCAACATGAAAATAAAAATAAACCAAATAATACATCTGAACAGACGAATCAAAAGCAAGAAAGTTCAGAACAGATATCAGAAGGAACGAAGAAAAAAAGAATAGAAGCAGAAACAACTTATGAAAACGATTTAATGAAAGTTAAGGTTGATGGAGGTCCTGAATATAAACAATTAAGTGATAAAGATGTGACTGAAATAAAGCAGATTATCCAAAAAAAATTTAAAAATTCAGTAATAACTGCTGTAACAAACGATGGACGTTTTTTTATAGTGCAAGCAGTTAATGATCCTACAAATAAAGAAGAAACTGCTAAGGAAATTATTATTGATAGAGTTGATATTATTGAGACTATTGGGAAATGGTGCAAAGATAAAGGAACAAAATATAAATTTGTAATTGTTCAGTTTTTTGATTTAGATAAGAAAGAACGGATTAGCGAGTCCATATATTATTCATATATTTTAGAAAACCTTTATGAAAAGGAAGAATACAAGCAGGCAATAAGTGATGCTTTTGATAAATATAAAAGAGCTATAAGATATTGAGACAATGGATTTTTTGTTAGAATAAATCTGATTTAAACTACAGTTGTTTATAAATTCCTATAATTTCGAATCTTGGGTAAATTTAGACCTGTTGGAAATAGATCTTTTTATAAATAACAAGGATGAAATAAAAATATAAAGAAAGGTGTGTGTGTGATATTTTATATAATTATTTATATTCTTTATCATATAAAAAAATATGGATTTAAAAAAGGAAAATTTAAAAGATTTTATATTGACATTAAATCAAAAAGATATTAATGAGTTAATGGCAAAATCTGAAAAAGAAGAAGATAAAATTTTTTATAATAAGTTATTTAATTTAATTTTGGAAACAAAGCAGGATGAATTAATAAAAAAAGGTGTATTTTAATGAAAAAAGTTTTATATATTTTTGCGGGAGTAAATGGAGCAGGAAAATCAACCCTATACAATTCTGGAAATTTAGATGATAACATAAAATACAGTACGAGAATTAATACAGATGAAATTGTTAGAAAAATCGGAGATTGGAAGAATAATTCTGATCAAATAAAAGCAGCGAAAATAGCAATAAATTTAAGAAATGACTGCTTGAAGGATGGAAAATCGTTTAATGAAGAAACAACTCTAACTGGAAAAACGATTTTAAAAACTATTGATAAAGCAAAAGAATTAGGTTATGAATTACAACTATTCTATGTTGGTGTAAATAATCCTGAAATAGCAAAGGAAAGAATAAGAAATAGAGTAGAAAAAGGTGGTCATAATATAGCTGATGAAATAGTCGAAAAAAGATATTATGAATCTTTAAAAAATTTAAAACAGATGATTACAAAGTTTGATGAAGTTTACCTATATGATAATTCTATAAAATATAAACATATTTTTTCATTTATAAATAATAAAATTTTATATAAAGATAAAAATGTAAATTGGTCTAAAGAGGCTATAGAAGTAATTGAGAATAAAAAATAAAAAAATATATAAAAAAACATAAATTAATTAAATTTATTGGAATATCATAAAATCAAATTGTTGCACAATACTTTATTTTATTATATAATATACAAAGAATAACAAAATAGATAGGAGAAAAAAGAAAAAAATGTCAAATAGTGATAATAAAAGAGTAAGAGTTAGAATAGCACCGTCTCCAACTGGAGATCCGCACGTAGGAACTGCCTACATTGGACTATTTAATTATGCGTTTGCAAAACATAATGGCGGAGATTTTATTTTAAGAATAGAAGATACAGATAGAACGAGATTTTCAGGAGATTCGGAACAGCAAATTTTTGATGCGATGAAATGGCTTGGGTTAAATTATGATGAAGGTCCAGACGTTGGGGGAGAAGCAGGGCCTTATAGACAATCGGAAAGATTTTCGATTTATAAGGATTATGCTGAACAACTGGTGGAAAAAGGGGAAGCATATTATTGTTTCTGTACTGCTGAAAGATTACAGAAATTAAGAGAAAGACAAGCGGCTATGAAACAAGCACCAGGATATGACGGGCATTGCAGAAACTTGTCAAAAGAAGAAGTGGAAGCAAAATTAGCGGCTGGAGAGCCTTATGTTATTAGACTGAAAATGCCTTATGAAGGTGAAACTGTTGTAAATGATGGATTAAGAGGAGAAATTAGATTTGAAAACAGTAAAATTGACGATCAGGTACTACTAAAATCTGATGGATTCCCAACTTATCATTTGGCAAATATTGTTGATGATCATTTGATGGGGATAACTCACGTTATAAGAGCGGAAGAATGGATTTCTTCTACGCCTAAGCATATTCAATTATACAAAGCATTTGGATGGGATGAGCCAAAATGGTATCACATGCCACTTTTGAGAAATGCTGACAAAACTAAAATTTCAAAAAGAAAAAATCCAGTTTCATTGAACTATTATAAAGAAGAAGGTTATTTAAAAGAAGGATTGTTAAACTTCCTTGCACTTATGGGATGGAGCTTTGGAGAAAACAAGGAAATTTTTACTATTGATGAAATGATTCAAAATTTCTCATTTGATAAAATTTCTCTTGGAGGGCCTGTATTTGACTTAGTTAAATTAGGATGGGTAAACAATCATCACATGAGATTAAAGGATCTGGATGAATTGACAAAATTGGCTATTCCATATTTTGTGCAAGCTGGTTATTATGAAAATGAAAACTTGTCAGATGAAGAATTTTCAAAATTAAAAAGAATTGTGGAAATTACAAGGGAAGGTTCACAAACATTAAAGGAATTGCCAGTAAATGCGGCAATTTATTTTGAAGATGAATTTGAATTGCCAGTAATTGAGGAAGGAATGAATAAAAAGGAAAGAAAATCAATTGAAAAATTAACTTCTTCACTTGAAACAGAAACTGGTAAAAAATCTATCCAAATGTTTATTGAAAAAATCAATAAATTAAATGAAGAAATTTCAGAAGACGAAGCGAAACAAATCCTGCACGAACTGCAAGATGAAATTGGAGAAGGTCCAGCAGCAGTATTAATGCCACTTAGGGCAGTTATTACAGGAAAAGCCAGAGGAGCGGATTTATACACAGTAATTGCAGTTATTGGAAAAGAAAGAACATTGGCTAGGATAAATAATATTTTGAATAAATAATATTTTTTAAAGAGGATTACTAATATGTAGTTCTCTTTTTTGTGTTAATTTTTTTAACTATTTTTTAAAATTTTGTGGAAATTTTATTTCTTATGTGGTATAATTATCTTATACTAAATTCCATTTAAACAACGAATTTATTACAAATTTTTCTAATTAAAGGATAAAACTTAATATTTTCAAATAATTAAAACATAATTTTTACTTTTTAAACAGATTTTAGTATAAATTAATCCGTCGGAGCATTTTTCTGTGCTGGCAAAACTGTCTGAGCATAGCGAGTTTTTTGGCAGTGCAGAAAAATGTCGTAGACTAGCCATAGGTTGTAGGATTTGCGGCAATGAGCAATCCTACGAAAATAAAAAAGAAAAAACATAGTAATATGAAAAAATATTTATTAATAAAATATCCAAAAAATAATAAAAAATAATTTAGTTGAATGATTATGAGTTAATTATCAAACAATTCTATTATAAAAATTTATTCCTATTTTCAAAAGGGGTTTAGTATTAATTAGGAAATAAAAGATAAGGGGTGATAGTTATGGCTACAAGCAGTTTTTTCAAAAATTTAGAATTGAATAAGAAAGCAGCTGAAGAGCTGATTAAAATGATGGAAGAGGGATTTACTGTAAATAAAAATGAGGATTTAGAGATTAAGGTTAATGATGAAAAAACTATAGAAGCGATAGGTAAAAAATGGAATCTTAGAAAAAAGGGGACAAAATAATTGGAAAATATCAATTTAAAAAATTTTGTGAATACATATGAAGAAACAGATGTAAATAAAATGTTGAAAAATTTTAAAAGTATTTCTATTTCAAATAAAAAGAATGATATAGAGATATTTTTACAGGAAAAAGCGATCAAATTTGAAAAATCTTGTATTTCTTCCACATATCTTGTATACGATGATAATATTGAAGAAATGTTAGGATATTTTACTATTGCAAATAGAAGTTTAATTCTTTCAAAAGAAGAATTGAATGTGCTTTCAAAAACACAGCAAAAGAAACTGAGTAATAGCGGAAGTATATTAAAAAATGGTGATTTGATGACAAGTAGTTTTTTGTTGGGACAACTGGGGAAAAATTATTCAGATGATATTTTGAAAAAAATTACAGGAAAAGATTTACTAACTTCGGCATATAATTTGTTATTGAAGATAAAGGAATTGATAAATACTAAATATGTATGGTTGGAATGTCAGAATGAATCTAGATTGATTAATTTTTATAGAGATTTTGGATTTAAACTTTTGGAGCATATTATTTCTGATGAAGGATTGAAAGTAATGATAATGGATCTTAAATGAAGTATATTGAATTTATTTTTAAGATTAAATGGATAAAATTATAAGAATTTAAAAAAGTGATGTATAGAGTTTTAAACTTTTAAATATCACTTTTTTTATTTTATTTATATTGAAATTTATAATAAATGTTTTTTCTTTAATAAAATAAACTTTTTAGTTTTAATAAACTGGCGGAGCTTTTATAATTTAACTAGAATAATCCATAATTATTTAAGTTGAATTGTAAGAAATTTTTTAGTATAATTAGGTTACCAAAAGTTTCATTTACGAAAGGGGGAATATTATGTTAAAAAGAGCAAAAAAATTATATGAGAAATATAAAAAGACAAATATTACAGCAGAAGATTTGAAAAAGGCTGGAAAGTTGAAAAATAATTTAGGAGCAGTTGCATCAAAGTTTGGACTTCTTGTGAGAATGTTGCAAGCGGACAAAAGAGGGGAATTTAAGATTCCAACGATGGATAAGGTAAAAATTATTGGAGCGATTATTTATGTGATTTCGACAATTGATGCAGTGCCTGATATTTTGCCGATTATTGGGTTTGGTGATGATATAGGTGTTGTGGCGTATGTGATTTCAAAGCTGGGAAGTTTAATTTCTGAATATGAAAAATTTGAGCTTCAGAAGAAAAGGGAAGAGAAGGACAGAAATGTAGATTGGGATAATCTAAGGGTTGTAAATGAAGATTAGAAGTGGAGAAATATGAAAAAAGAAAATTTTTTGAGACAGTTTCCGAAAGAAATGGAGTATTTGGCTAGTAAATTGTATAATTGTTATGAAGTGGCAAAGGAATATGAGATTATGAGCTTTACTGAGGAGTTTTATACGCCGAATTTTTGGAAGAGGCTAGGAAAAAGGATGGATGGACTTAATGTTATTTGTGATGGAGTTTTTGCGGATAGTGATAGACGGCAAATTGCATTTGTGCCTGATAGTTTTATAGTTGGAAATAGAGATGTTTATGATAATTTTGAAAAAAATGGCAAAAGTTTGGTACAAGATGATGAAAAATTTGAAGATTATGCGGACTGTAATAATGAGTTTAATGAGAATAGTTTTCAATTTCCAAATAAATTGTTAAAAATATCAATAGATTCAAGATTTCGTGAATATCTTCATAAGGATTTTTTAGGAAGCCTTATGGGACTTAATATAAAAAGGGAGCTTATGGGAGACTTGATTTTGGAAAATGAGGGCAGGAAAATATCAGGGTATATTCCAGTATCAGAGAAAATTGCGGATTATATTATTTCGGAATTAAAGCAAATAGGAAAAGCGTCTTGTGAAATTGAAATTATTGACACAAAAAATAAAAATACTCTTCCGCAATATAAATATGATGATAAGTTAATTACAGTTCCCTCCAAGCGTCTGGACAGCATTGTTTCAACGATTACAAATTTATCTCGTACAAAAGTAATTGAGCCGATTGAAAAAGGAAAGGTTCTAGTTGATTATGTGGAAGAAAAGGATAAGTCTAGAATGCTTGAAATTGGGAGTTTGATTACGATTAGAGGGTTTGGGAAGTATAAATTGTTTTTGGATAAGGGGGAAACGAAAAAGGGGAAAGAACGGATACTTGTGAAGAAATACATTTAGAATTCAATAAAAATAAATATTCTAAAGCAAGGGGTCTTGACCACTTGTGGAAACACAAAAACTCAGGTTATCGAACATGTCTATTATTTATAACTTGGTTTAAATGTTTTAAAATAGAGAATGTTCTAAATTAAAGAAAGAAGGTAGAAAAATGAAAGATGTTACGCCAAAAAGTAATTTTGAAATATTGATAAGATGTCTTGTAATAGCAATTGGGATTGTTGCCGTGATTGCATTGCTGAAATTGGCACTTGCAGTATTTTTATCAGTTGCAGTATGGATAATTCCAATTGCATTGATATTATTTTTGTATGAAAAATTTAAAGAAAAATAGTTTTTTTAAAAAATTTTTATCAAATTGATAATTAAGTAATTTTAGGGCTTGAAAATATGTAACTTTTACATTTAGATTTGAAAAAGTATTATTATAAAAAATAGAAAAGGAATGAAAAGATGGAAAGAAGTGAAATAAAACAAGAATATAAATGGAATTTATCGGATATTTATGAAAATTATTCAGCTTGGGAAAAGGATTTTGAGAAAGTTAGTGAGCTGAAAAAAGAATTGGCTGGATTTAAAGGGCAATTTGGGAATGAAGGGAAGTTGTTGGAGTTTTTTCAGAAGCAGGAGGAAATGGATAAGATTTCTTATAAATTGTATCGGTATCCTCAGCTTGCGAGGGATTTGAACTCATCGGATAAGGACGCTGTGGAGCATTTGCAGAAGGTGCAGTTTTTGTTTGCAGAGATTTCTACTGAATTGTCTTGGGTAAATTCAGAACTGGTTGATAATCGTGAGAATATTGAAAAATGGATTGAAAAAAAAGAATTTGATGATTATAGATTTGGACTAAAAAATTTATTTAGACTGCAAAAGCATATTCTGGAAGAAAAGGAAAGCAAATTGCTATCGTACTACAGTTCATTTTTTTCAGCACCGAGAAGCATTTATTCGGAAGTTACTGTTACGGATGTGGAATGGCCTCAAGTTACCCTTAGCTCTGGAGAAAAAGTAGATGTAACGCCTGCCAATTATTCTAAAATTTTGTCTACAAATAGAAATCAGGAAGACAGAAAACTCATGTTTCAGACATTTTACACAATTTATGAAAAGAAAAAAAATACAATTGCTGCAATTTATAACTCAATTTTGCAAAAAGGAATTGCTTCAAAGAAAGCCTACAATTACGATTCATTTTTGTTAAGCCATCTGGAAAGTGACAATATTCCAGAAGAAATTTACTTAAATCTTGTAAATACAGCAAAAAATAATACAAAACCATTACAAAGATACTTAAAATTGAGAAAGAAAATTTTAGGACTTGAAAAATATTATAATTTTGATGGTTCAATTAATCTAATAGAATTTGACAAGGAATACGAGTATGATGATGCGAAGGAAATAGTGTTAAATTCAGTTGCTCCACTTGGAAAAGATTATGTAGAAAAAATGAAAAAAGCGATTTCAGAAGGCTGGCTGGATGTATTTGAGGCGAAAGGGAAAAGAACGGGAGCGTATTCTGCAGGAGTTTACGGAGTTCACCCATATATGCTTCTAAATTACAACAAGACTTTAGACAGCGTATTTACATTGGCACATGAGCTGGGACATACCTTGCACACTCTTTATTCAGATGAAAATCAGCCTTTCTCGATGGCAGACTACACAATTTTCGTAGCGGAAGTGGCTTCCACATTTAACGAAAGATTACTGCTTGACTATATGCTGGAAAATACCAATGATCCAAAAGAAAGAATCGCACTGCTGGAGCAGGAAATTGGAAATATTGTTGGAACATTCTATTTTCAGGCATTGCTAGCAGATTATGAATATCAGGCACACAAGCTGGCAGAAGCTGGAGAGCCGATTACAGTGGAAGTTTTAAGCAAAATTATGGAAGACTTGTTTGACAAATATTACGGCGATATAATCGAAAAAGATGATTTAATCTATATTTTCTGGGCAAGAGTTCCACACTTTTTCAACTCGCCATTTTACGTGTATCAATACGCCACTTGCTTTGCCTCATCAGCGATTTTATATGAAAAAATGATAAATTCAAGTGATGAAAGCGAGAAAAAACAAACACTAGACAAATACATCCAATTATTAAGCTCAGGAGGAAATGACTTCCCAATGGAACAGCTTAAAAAAGCAGGAGTTGACTTGTCAAAAATTGAAACAATCGAGGCTGTGGCAAAACAATTTGATTTGCTGTTAGATAAATTGGAAGTGGAGATTGGGAAGTTATAGAAAAATATCGAAATATAAAATAACTTGCATCCAAACTCAAAATATTGTATAATAAAAATATAAAAAAACACATAAATAGTTAATACATGAAATGGAATGATAATTTGATATAGAAAAAACAATACAAAAGGAGATGGTATATTTATGAAAAAAATAATTATGTTGGCTATATTGGCTATGACAGTGTTCAGCTGTAGTATTGTAGATGAATACAATGAAGCTAAGAGAGAAGCAGCTGAAAGAGGAGTGAAATGTTACAAACGTCCTAGTGGATATATATATTGTGAGGATAGATACGGAAATAGGGAATTCTAATGTATACTGCAAAGGTACAAAATAAGAAATAATGAATTTATATTAGGAAGGGCAGATGCTTCTTGTTTGGGGAGGATGTATCTTGCTCTTTTTATTTTAGTTAAATAATTGTATTTTTTAATAAATTTTGAATTACATACTATATTAATAAAGAATTAAATTTTTTGCCCTTAATATAGTTTCTATTTTATAATGGGATTTAGTATTAGACCATCTTATTTAATATTAATTTTTACTGTTTTTATTAGTTTTTTTCTTTTTTTCGCAGGATTGCTCATTGCCGCAAAACCTTATCTTGCATTAAAGGTTTATCCTAAAATTAAAATTGTGGCAAGATTGCTACGCAATACCTATGGCTAGACTACGACTTTTATTTATTCAACTCCGAAACTCCTCCTTTCAGTCGTCAAACAGTCGTAGTTGAACAAATAAAAGCTCCGTCGGTTTATTAAAAATTATACTTTAATTATTTTGAAATACTAAATTTTTATCCTTTGTTGGAAAAGTTTGTAATAAATTTTTTATTTAAATGGGATTTAGTATAAAATTAATTCTGTTTTCAATATTAATAATGTTGGTTTGTTGTATTGACAATGTAATTAAAAATTGATACAATGAAGAAAAAAAGGAGGTATTTGTTATGGCAAATGCAAATTTAAGTATTAGAGTTGATAAAGAAACAAAAGAAAAAGCGAACGAATTATTTAACAAATTTGGCTTGACAATGACAACCGCAGTAAATATGTTCTTAAAAACTGCAATTAGAGAAAATAGAATCCCTTTTGAATTGAAATTGGAAGAAGAGCCAAATGAAGTGACTTTAGAAGCAATGAGAGAAGCTGATAGAATTGCAAGAGATGATAGTGTAAAGGGATATGACAGCATAGAGGAGTTGAGAGAAGCACTTGGTGTATAAAATTAAATTTACAGGACAATTCAAGAAAGAATTGAAATTAGCCAAAAAGCAAGGAAAAGATATTAATAAACTATTTAAAATCGTTGATATTTTAGCTGAAAAGAAAGTATTAGACATTAAATATAAAGATCATGCATTAATCAGTAATTACAAAGGATTCAGAGAATGCCATATAGAACCTGATTGGCTATTAATATATAAATATTATGATGACATTTTAGTATTATCCTTATCTCGTTTAGGTTCACACTCAGAATTGTTTTAGTATGGTTCTGAAATTTGAAAAACATTAAATAAGCAAAATTCCGTTAAAGGAAAAATATATAAATAAAATAAGAAAAAACATTTATTAATAATAATATTTATAAATAAAATTATAAAAGTCTTTAAGATGAATAACTAAGAATTTTAACAAAGCTGTCAAATTAATTTATAGAATTTTATTTCTATTTTAAAAATCGGGTTTTGTATTATAAAAAAATATGGTATAATTATATGAAAAAGATTGAAAGAGAAGGTGATTTTGATGCAAAAAATTTTTAATAAAAAGATTGGTGTTTTGATTTTTTCTTTGGTATGTGCGGGATTGGCAAACGCTGCACCTGTAAGAAGTGAGAATGAAGCTTTGAGACTTGTGCAAAATTCAATAGCTAAGCATAAATTTGGTGGTAGTCAAGGGACAAAATGCATGAGATTTTATGTTGATGAAACTGATGAGGAATTTGAAATTGATGTGCGAAGTAATAATGCTAAATGCGGTGGAGATCCAAATGTTGAGCCACGTTTGTTCAGTTATACTGTAAATAAGAGAACTGGTAAACTTGCAACAGATAATTTTGATTATGCTAACAGTTTGGGGTTGGAATGGGACGGAAGCTATAATCCGATAGATTAATTGTAATTGTATTTAAAAAAAGAGTTGTCTAAATTGTTAAACTAGGCAACTCTAATTTTTTTTGCTAATTTTATATTTCAATTCTTTCAGTGATATTGAGTTTACTTTCAGCAAATCTTTATAAACGTTATTTAGGTGCTTAATTGCAGTTTTGTCGGTTGTTTTTATGCAAGTTTCGTGATTTAGCATAAATCCTGTATCGGTAAAGTTTAAGGAGCCTAAAAATGCAATTTTATTGTCAATTATGTAGATTTTGCTGTGAAGATTGTAGTTCTTGCTTAAAATATGAATATTAAAATTATCACGTAACGAATAGTAAAATTCGTTGTTTTTTATTGCTGTTCTTAGAAAAAATGTAAAAATTCCTAGAAAAATTGTTAAAACTAAAAGATTGTTTTTTGTAATTGGAAATACAGACTTTGTAAAGGAAATATCAAAAAGAAATAGTGTAAAAATTTCTAGTGCTGCAATCGACAAAATTAAATAAAACATTGTTAGTATGAGTTTTCCTAAGAGGACAATAAATTTTCCAAAACCTGGCATTGAATGATATTTAAATAAGTTTTTTCGTAAAAAAGGATAAATTTTTTCATTATCTTTTGAGACAATATTTACCTGCACGTCTTTATTTAATGAACTAAAAATATCTTCAGTTATCATATCCCCACTTAAAAAGGGAGAGATTACCGTGATTGATTTCTTGGCTTTTTGGATTGCATTTCGTACACTAATTCCAGCCTTTTTTCCGACATAGATGTCACAGGAAATCCCTTCTAAGAAAGGTTGCTCAGCTTTTGGAATATTTCTTGTTCTTGTAGTTTTTTTTGTTGTGTAGTTAGTTCGTTTTATTGTCTTTTTTTTCATCATTTTCTTTTATATCAGGACTTTTTAAAAAGTCAGAAATCTCCTTCATTGTTCGGTTATCTTTCAAAATACTCGTGTGAGTAGTATTATTAATAATTTTAAAATTATCAGATTCCATTTTTGCAGTTTCCAAAGGCACCATTCCATCGTCCTTTCCACGAATAATCATTGAATATAGCGGATTATTTGTCTTATTTCCAATCAGAATCATATAATCATAATTAGGTTCGCCAAGCTGATTTACAAAACTATCTTTTTTCGTGCTAAATTGGGGGACGACTTTTCCAAGCATAAATGGAAGTTTGTCTACAAATGGAACATCTGCTAGATGGCTTCCGTGCGATGGCGGAGAAATAAATACAACTTTTCCTAAATTTTCAAGAGGATTTTCCTTTAAATAATATCGTAAAATCCCAGTTCCCATCGAGTGTGCCACAAAATTAATCTTTATATTTTTTTGTGTATTTTCATCATTTTTTTTATCTTTTCGTTTACCATTTTCATCAATTTCATAATACTGATTTTCTATTTTTCTATGCAGATTGTCTGCATAAATCTGCCCGTTAATGTCCTCAATATTTGGCTTTATATAACGTTCAACAATCTCTTCAGCAGTGTCCTTAGTGGTAGGATACTGAATATTGATAACCCTGTAATTATTCTTAAATTTTTGTGCGATACTTTCCATATCCGAACTTTTCCCGTAAATACCGTGAAGAAGTACCATAAAATCCTGATTTTTTCGAGATTTATCATCTTTTTCATAGTAAGTCTTGATTTTATATTCATGGTAAAGAAGTCCAGCAACAACATTTTGGGTTGCAACTGCTCCAGCTACTGTAATTATTGAGCTAATTAATATATTTTTTGCTATTTTATTCATTTTATTTCCTTTATCTATTTTTATTTAAGTTGTAAAATTCAAAAATTCCCATTTCTCCAAGTTTTGCTACATATTCATCAATTTCTTTGATATATTCTGAAATTTTCTGTCCCTGTCCGCCAGTTGTGATAACGTAAGTGTTTGGAAAGAAGTTTTTGTATTGTGAAATCAATTCTTTTATTGAACCAACATTTCCGTAAAAGATACCAGCATTTATTTGTGAAATTGTATTTATTCCCAAAACTGTTTCAGGATTGGTAAATTCGATTTTTGGCAAGGCAGCGGTATTGCTAAACAAGGCATTTATTGAAAGTGTGATTCCAGGAAGAATGCAGCCACCCATATAAGTGGAATCTTTTATCATGTCAAAAGTTGTGGCTGTACCAAAATCAATTATTAAAAGTTCCTTTTCTGGATACAGTTTTTTTGCGGACAAAATGTCTACAATCCTGTCAGCACCGAGACCACGTTCCATATTTGGCAAAATTTTTATTTCATTTTCTACATTGTCAAGTGTTACAAACATTGGATTGATGTTAAAATATTTTTTTCCAAGCCTTGTAAAATTTTCGTTAATATTTGGAACAACTGATGAAATAACAATATTTTTAATATCTGAAATTTCTAAATTGCTGTTTTTTGCAAATTCCTTTAACATTACAAAATGAGTATCTTCGGTAAATTCCAGATGTGTTGGTATTCTGAAAGTTGCTAGAATATCGCCACTTTCATTATAAAAAATCGGTATAATATGTGTATTTCCAATATCAAATCCTAAAATCATTATTTTTCCTTTCTGTTAGTAAGTTTATTAAAAGATTAAACTCAAAATCTTGTCTAAATTTAAATATATAAAGATATTTTTTTATTTTATAAACAGATTAATATAAGCAACAATTGATAAAATAACGCCTATAATTGCTTCTCCACTCATTAATCCATTAGAAATTAAAAGCAGGTTTGAGTGAGATTTTTGTGAAATTCTGTTTCCAAAAAAACTTGCAAGTCCGCCTAAAAATACAGTTGAAGTTAAATAAAACGGCACATAGATTCCAATTCCAAAAGTTAAAACTGGTAAATTTAACAGGCTTAAAAGTAGTCCCGTTACAAGTCCAATAAAGAAAATATTCAAAAACGGAATTCCGTTTATTACTGTTGCAACAATGGAGGCTTGTAATGCTATCAAATCGGTATTTTCTACTGGACCGATAGTTTTATAGACTCTGAAAAATACAAAAAATAAGAATGTTATTACAAAAGAACTTGCAATTGAGCCGATTAATTCACCAAAAAGCTGTTCTGATGGATTTACTTTCATTTTGTAGCCTGATTTAAAGTCGTTTAGAATATCGCCAGAAAGTCCGCATGCGACAGCTATAATGCAAGCCAGTAAAAATAACGTCAGAGTGTTTAAGTTTGTAGAAAATTTTATTCCACCAATGTTTAATCCATTTAACATTTTATTTAAAAACGAAATTACTAGAATTGTGATTATGGCGTAAATTTCCATTGGATTAACTCCAGTCTTTCCAGTCGAATAACCTGCGATTATCGTGCATAAAATCGAGATTAATACTAAAACTAATGCAAGAAATATTGGAAGTTTATAAATAAAAATTATTATAATTACTGAAACGGCTGATAAAATAAATAATTTGGTAATGATACTTCTATTTTCTGAATTATTCTTTGATTTATTTGAAAAAATAATTTTTAAAATTACAGCAATTCCAATTCCAATCATAAATCCCATTCCAAAACTATTTTTCATAATGGGAAAATCAGCAATTTTAAACATTTTTGCAAGCGGTTCCCCAACAAAAATTACAGCAACGCCACCTAAAAACCAGACAAATGTATTTAAAAATCCAAGCACATACCCGATTCCGACTAAAAGAGGCGACACATAAAAGCTGAAAGGCACATTTTTTAGTGAAACTAATGCTGGAATAATAGGAGCTTTTCCCTTTGTAAAGCTGAAATCACGGAAAAGGGCGACAATTGAGCTAAATAACGTTCCAAATGAAACATAATGAAAACTCGCAGTATTTTTACCAGAATTTACAAGATTGTAAGCCGCTTCCCCAATTGGAAATTCCAAATCTTCTTCTTCAATTAACTTTGAACGAAAAATGTAGGACAAAAACGAACCTGCAATGCTTCCAGTCAAAATTGTGATAAAAAGCAGCCGCTGATTTATGTCTGTTAATTTTCCGCCTAAAATAATGTAGGCTGGAACTGTAAAGGCAACTCCTCCCGCCACCATTGAACCAGCACTCATAATGGTATGTGTAATTGTAATTTCCTTATTATTTGTCTTTTTAAAGAATTTTAGCGCCATCATTGATAAAAGTGTAACCATTATCGTTGGCCATGGTAATGCTCCAAATTTGAGTACGATATAAAAAGAGCTGGCAGATACAAGTATTGCTCCGATAATTCCAATTAAAATTGATTCAAATGTTATATTTAATCCGCTACTTTTATTGTTATTTTTTTTTGCTGCTCTCTTTTTTTCCATTAAGTTTCCTCCTCATTTTGTTATTAAATTTTACTTCATTTTTGGGGTGTTTGTCAATGGAATTTTCTTTTATTGTTTGTTAAATTTAGAAAGAAAAAAGCCAAAATAAAATTTTGATATAAATATCTAACACACAGTTTAACATAACTTGGAAATTTTAAAAGAATTATAAGAAATGATTATTGAAACTTCTTTAAAACTAAACTCAAAAGCTAGATTTTTAAATTTTTAGCTGTTATATTTTAAAAGGGTTCGAGTATATTTTGTTATACCATACTTCTATGTATTTGTTTGTACATTTCAGTAATAAAGAATTAGTTGACTTTCTTTATTTTTTAGTTTACAATGTAAACAAGAAAGGAGAGTGATGTTATGTCTGTTATTTCGATTAGATTTAACGACGATGAGGAAGATATTGTTAAAAATTATGCGAAGGCAAAAGGCTTTTCGGTTTCACAATTAATAAAAGATACTCTTATGGAAAGGATAGAGGATGAGTATGATTTGGAAGTTTGTAAAGAATATCTAAAATCTAAAGAGGCAGGAACTTTGGTTACAATTCCATTTGAGGAGGCAATAAAAGAATGGGATTTAGAATAGAAGTTTCTGAAAAATTAAATAAGAAAATTAAGAAAATGGATAAAAATATTCAAAAAATGCTATATTCTTATATTATCAGAAATTTAAAGAACACTGATGACCCACGAAAAAACGGCAAGGCTCTAAAAGGAAATTTGAGAGGGCTTTGGAGATATAGAGTAATGGATTATAGATTAATTGTAGATATTCAAGATGATAAGCTGATTATAGTTGCAATTGATTTTGCTCATCGGAGAGAAATTTATAAGTAATGTATTGAATCACAGTTATTAATTTAGCTGTGATTTTTTGTTACAAAAAAGTGTTTAATAATAGTTCATTTGGTACATATTATATTTTTAATAGACACAAATGTAATTGCTTTGATTCTGATAGTTGGATTTAAAAGATTTGGCGTATTTAACGAAAACCATTAAACAATAAAGGAAAATAAGAAAAAACTTGTGAAATTATTTTTGTAAATTGTACTGTATGTAACAAGTACGTAACAGAAAGAGTAAGCACTGTAAAAAATAACTAGCGTTTAAATTGCTTTTTATGCGGTATTAACATAACTTGGAAATTTTAAAAGAATTATAAGAGAATTAATATTGAAAATTTTAAGAAAAAATTGTAAAATTATATAAAGAATATTAATTTATAAAATAAAAAAGAGAGAGAGGATTAATAATGAAAAAGTATTCAAAAATATTATTTTTAATAACAGCCTTAGGAATGATTGCTAGTTGTACAGTAGCACCGCTTACTGGGAGAAGGCAGCTTAAACTTGTGAGTGATGAAAGTGTAGCCTCAAGTTCGGTTTCAGCTTATAGACAACTTATACAGCAGGCAAATGCAAAGGGATTGCTTGCAAATAATACAGCAGATGGACAAAGATTAAGAACAATTGGTAGTAGAATTTCATCAGCAGTAGAACGATATTTAAATGAAAATGGAATGTCGAACAAAGTTTCAAACTTACAATGGGAATTTAATTTGATAAAAACAAATGAGGTAAATGCGTTTGCTATGCCAGGTGGGAAAATTGCTTTTTATACTGGAATATTACCAGTTTTAAATACTGATGCTGGAATTGCATTTGTAATGGGGCATGAAATTGGGCATGTTATTGGAGGGCACCATGCTGAAGCTTCAAGTAACAAAGCTCTTGCTGGAATTGCTGCCACTGTGACAGATGCTGTAACAGGTGGGAATGGAGTATCTTCCCTTGTTTCAGGTGGACTTTCGATTACTCTTTTAAAATTTAATAGAACTCAGGAATATGAAGCAGATAAATATGGAATGATATTTATGGCAATGGCTGGATATAATCCATCTGAAGCGATTACAGCTCTTGAGAGAATGGATTCGCTAGGAACAGGAAAAGGAGCAGAAATATTATCAACACATCCATCTGGAAAAAACAGAATTGAAGCAGCTAGAAAATTTTTACCTGAAGCAATGAAATATTACAAGGCAAGATAAATTGAAATAATAAAAAACGTACGAAAGGAAATGTAGTGGAAAATAAGATAAGCATAGCTCCAATGGTGGATAGGACGGATAAGAATTTTAGAAATTTTGTGAGAATGATAAATAAAGATGTTTTGCTGTATACTGAAATGATAACTGCACAGGCAATTTTAAATGGAGATTTAGATTATATTTTGGGGTTTAATGAAGTTGAGCATCCTATTGTTTTGCAAATTGCAGCAACTAATCCAAAAGAGGCGTATGAAGCCATAAAAATTGCTGAAAAATATAATTATGATGAAATAAATCTAAATGTTGGTTGTCCGTCTGACAGAGTTTCTGGAAATATGATGGGTGCTTATCTTATGGCATTTCCAGAAGAAGTTGCAAACATTGTTAGAGCAATGAAAGATGCAACAAGTAAGCCAATTTCGATAAAGCATAGAATTGGGATTGATGGGAAAAATATACTGCCTAATAGCTTTGAACGTACATTGCTTGATAAATACGAAGATATGATGAACTTTATTAATATTACTAGAAAAGCTGGTGTGAATAAATATATAATTCATGCACGAATAGCGATATTGGCAGGACTTGATCCAAAACAAAACAGAACTATTCCACCGCTTAGATATGATGAAGTTTACCGTGTAAAAAATGAAAATCCAGATTTACATGTAGAAATTAATGGGGGAATAAAAACAATCGAAGAAATTGATAATCATTTAAAGTATGTAGATTCTGTAATGTTAGGTCGTGAAATTTACGACAATCCTATGATTTTAACTGAATTTGGTAAATATTATGGAAAAGAAATAAATATTACTCGTAAAGAAATTATTGAAAAAATGATTTATTATGTTGAAAACATGGAAAAACAATCTCTTCGACCTCATTTGTTTCTAATGCATACTCATGGATTATTTCACAACGTACGTGGTAGCAAGGCTTGGAAAAGATCTATTAATGAGCCAAAAGCAAATTCTGAGACATTAAGGGAACTGTTGAAAGGAATAGAAAATTTTTAACAAAATAAAAATGAATATGATTTATTTATATTTTGATTTCATATAAAGGAGTGTGTCTCATAAGGTAAGAAAAAATATTTTGACTTATGAGACCTCTCTTTTAGTTGAATAATAGCTATTTAAACAACTCATTAATTTTCTGTATCAAATAATTTACATCATTTTTCTCTAAAAATTCAACAATACTCGTTCCCACAATCACTCCATCCGCATATTTTCTCATCGTATTCACGTTATCGTTATTTTTTATTCCAAAACCTAATGAAACTGGCAAATCCGAAACTTCTCTAATTTCATTAATAAAAGATTCTAAACGTGGCAAATCAACTTGTTTTGAACCTGTAACTCCAAGAGAACCAATTGCGTAAATAAAGCCGTCACCTTGAGAGATGATTTTTTTCATTCTGTTTCCAGAAGTAACGCTTACAAGGGGGATAAGAGCGATATTGTTTTCTCTTAGTTTTTCCGACATTTCAAAGGCTTCCTCGTAAGGCAAGTCTGGAATGATTATACCTTTAATATTAGCTTCACAGCATTTTTTGATAAATTCATCAATTCCATAAGCAAATATTAAATTGTAATAAATTAAGAAAATTAAAGGTTTTGAAATATCGTTTTTTATTTCTATTAATAAATCAAATACGATATCGGTAGTAACTCCAGCTTCTGAAGCAAGAAATGAAGCATGTGAAATCAATTTTCCATCGGCTATGGGGTCAGAGTAGGGAATACCAACTTCTAGTATATCAAGAGCCGTGTTATCCAAATTTTGTAAAAATTGTTTTGTAAAATCAACGCTTGGGGAGCCTGCGACAATATAACCAATGTTTACTTTTTCTTTTTCTCTAAAAATATCAATAATTTTTTTATCTAATTTTTTTTCACTCATTTTCCAAACCTCCATTTAACTCATAAATTCCATTTTTTCCACCAGTTTCCTTATCTTTTAACACAGAAAAAACAGTGTGCATATCTTTATCTCCACGTCCAGAAACGTTTACGACGATAGTTTCTCTTTTGTCTTTAGAAAGTGCAGGACATAATTTTTCAAGATAGGCTAACGCATGAGAACTCTCAATTGCTGGAATAATACCTTCTTTTCTTGTAACAAGCATTAGTGCCTTCATTGCCTCATCATCAGTAATTGGTGCGTAAGTTGCTCTTTTTGTATCAAATAGATGTGAATGTTCGGGACCTACTCCCGGATAGTCAAGTCCAGCGGAAATTGAGTGAACTGGGCTTATTTGTCCGTATTTGTTTTGAAGAACATAAGTTTTCATTCCATGAATAATTCCAGGTTTTCCAAGTGTCAATGTAGCAGCGTGCATATCTGTGTCAATTCCATATCCTCCAGCTTCGACTCCATAAAGTTTTGTTGAGCTATCTTCCAAAAATGCACTGAAAATACCAATAGCATTACTTCCGCCACCAACACAGGCAATCACGTGATCAGCATGCTTTCCAAGTTCCTCCAGCTGTGCTTTTGCTTCGTAACCGATAATTGACTGAAAATCACGCACGATAGTCGGATATGGATGAGGCCCTACAACAGATCCGATTACATAAAACACAGTTTCTATCTCTGCAACCCAAGACTGTATAGCTGCAGTTGTCGCTTCCTTCAAGGTTTTAAGCCCGTCTTCAATAGAAATAACTCTTGCACCCAAAAGTTCCATTCTAAAAACATTTAATTTTTGCCTTTCAATATCAACAGCTCCCATGTAAACGTCACACTCCAAACCTAATAGAGCGGCCGCAGTAGCAGTAGCAACTCCGTGCTGTCCAGCCCCAGTTTCAGCAATAACTTTTTTCTTTCCCATTTTTTTAGCAAGTAAAACCTGCCCAAGCGCATTATTAATTTTATGAGCGCCAGTATGGTTCAAGTCTTCTCTTTTCAAGTAAATATCGTGGTTATAATGTTCGCTCAAATTTTTAGCATAATAGAGCGGAGTTTCACGTCCAACATAATTTTTTAGCAAATTATCAAATTCTTGAAAAAATTCCTTGTCATTCTTTAGTTTTTCATATTCGGATTCCAGTTCCGATAGAGCAAACATCGCAGTTTCAGGTACAAATTGTCCACCAAATTGCCCAAAATATGCCTTTTCATTAAAATGTTTATTTTCCATATTTTTTTCCTTTCGTATTCATATTTTAAAATTATTATTATTTCTTTTTTACCAAATTTACAATATTTTCAACTAATTTTTTATTTTTTCTATTATTAACTTCAACTTTGCTGTTTATATCCAAAATGGCAGGCTTGTATTCAAGCGATTTTTGAATATTCTCAATTGACAGCCCTCCAGCCAGCACAAATGAATACTTCTCCAAATTTTTCAAAATGTTCCAATCAAAGACAATTCCATTTCCCCCACGATTTTCTCCTTTTGCATCAAATAGAGGATATTCAATATATGGCTTGTAGTCAGTAATATTCGGAAGTTCATCGGTTACGCCAAAAACTTTCCAAAGTTTTGTTTTAGCAGGGAAATTTTTACGTTTTCTAAAACAATTTTTCTCATACAATTTTTCTAATTTTTGAGTAAGTTCCATGCAATATTCCATTGACTCATCTCCATGCAGTTGCACAATATCAACATCTGTTTCTTCTACAATCTTTACAATATTCTCAATCATTACATTTACAAACACTCCTACAGTTTTTTTCCCATGCCTGTGTGCAATCCGTGTAATTTTAGCAGCAAGTTCGCTATCCACCTGTCTTTGACTTTCTGCAAAAATACATCCAAAATAGTCAATATCCAAAGTTTTCAATTCATTAATTTCAGTAATGCTCCTAATTCCACAAACCTTTAATTTAGTAGTATTTTCTATGAAATTATCAGTTGCCACATTATTTTCTTTTTTCTCCAATTTTTTTCCTTCCATAAATCTATTTTTATAACTATTTTACTAATACTATTCCATTTAATACTAAACTCCATTTGAAGAAAAGAAATAATCTCCTATTTACTTTCTGACAAGGGGTCTTGACCCCTTGCTAAACGGAATTATAAAAACTCCATTGCTTTAGTGGGGAATAGTATAAGTATCAAACATTTAATAAATTTTGATTAATTTAAATTAGTTCTATTTTCAAGAAAATTAAATTCCAAAATCATAATTATTTATTTAAATTTTTGAGTTTATTAAATAAGCCCTTTCATAAGTGCCTCTCCGATTAGCAGCCCATCCACGTTCAATTTTTCTGCATACTCCACATCCTCTTTTGACAAAAATCCACTTTCACTTACGATAGTCAAATTGTTAAAAACATCGCTTGGAATTTCATTTATCAGTTTTTCCGTAGTTTTAATATCAACTTCAAAAGTATTCAAATTTCGGTTATTTATCCCCAAAATCTCCAAATTCGGAATCTTCAAAGCTCTTTTTATTTCCTCTTCATCATGAGTTTCCACCAGAACATCCATTTCCAAATCCTGTGCCAGCTTATGAAGTTCCAAAAGTGTCTTATCATCCAACATTCTCACAATCAGCAAAATCGCTGAAGCCCCCAAAAACTTAGCATGAGCCACCTGAAACGGAGTATAAATAAAATCTTTCCTCAAAATCGGGATTTCTGGAAATTTTTCTCTTACAATTTTTATAAAATCATTCTCCCCTTTAAAATATTCCTTTTCTGTCAATATCGAAAAAGCGGAAACTCCTTTATCCACATAACTTTGTGCCTGTTTTAATAAATCAAAATCATCTTTCGCAATTTTTCCCTTCGATGGAGAAGCTCTCTTAATTTCTCCAATAATCTGAATTCCCTTTTGATTAAGTGTCTTTTTTAAAGATGGTTGTTTAAAAGACTTTAATTCGTCTTCAAGCTGTATCTCTCTTTTAATTTTTATTTTTTCTAAAATATCCATATTTCTCCTTTCACATTTAAAAACTTAATAATGTATTAAAAATATTGTTTACTAAATCAATAGAAAATATTGTAAAAATAATAAGTGCTATTATATTTAATAAAAAAATTATTATCTTTAATCTAATTTTCTCTTTTTTCTTTTTTTCTTCATCTTCAATTTTATTTATTTTTTCAAATTTTATAGAGCAAAAATACATGGTTGTTATTTTAAATAATAACCAAATTAATGGGATATTGAAAAAAATATTATCAAATATACTTTCAAAAACATAAAGAGGCAGTATTACATATACTGCTAATATCGAAAATTTGAAGAAAAATATAAACAATAGTATTATTTCTGGGATTATAAAATACCTCAAAAATTTTTCTTTATATAAAGTTTTTAACATATTTGCACCATTCTTTCTAAAAATTTTAATTTATAAATATTTTCAGTTTCTTTTTAGTCTTTCAATAAAAAATCAATAATATTCAAATGTTTTATCCCGTTTCTTGACATATCAAATCTGTCCATAGAAATTACATATTTAGGATAATTATCATTAATTTTTTCAAATGGTAAAAATTCCCTTTTTATAGTGTCTTCAGATGCAAGTAAATATGCTACCTGAATATAAATTTTCTCATTATTTGTTTTTGTACAGACAAAATCTATTTCTAAATTATTCAATTTTCCAATTTTTATGTTATAGCCTTTTCGCAATAATTCCATATAGACAATATTTTCAAGAATTTGATTTATATCTCTTTCGTTTGTTTCCAAAATAGCTTCTCTTATTCCATGGTCTGCAATATAATATTTTTCACTCACATTTAGAACTTCTTTACCTTGTATTTCGTAACGAGGGACTTTGTGAATCAGAAATGCGTTTTCACAGGCTTTTATGTAATTTAGCACAGTATCTACTGCAACTTTTCTATTTTCGCTTTTGAAATATTTTGAAATTGAATTTGCAGAAAATGTATTCCCAATGTTCATTACAATGTAATTGATGATTCGCTCTAATAATTCAGTATTTCTTATATTGTTTCTTTGAGTAATATCTTTTAATATTATTGATGAATATATATCTTTTAAATATTGCATGCTTGATTCCACTTCATAATTCAAATTATGTAAAAATGGCATTCCACCTAGTTTGACATACTTTTCAAACATTTCTTCTTTTGAAATATTTTTATTTATATTTTGGTATATTGAGCAAAACTCTTTAAATGAAAAAGGGTAAATTTCAACTTCAACATATCTTCCTGCAAGGTAAGTGGCAAGTTCTCCCGACAATAGTTTAGCGTTGGAACCTGTTATATAAATATCAAATTGCTTATCCTCTGTTCTTAATGAATTTATACACTTTTCCCATTCTTTTACTTCCTGAATTTCATCCAAAAATAAATAACATTTTTCTTGAATATTTTCTGCTTTTTCCAATATATATTCATTCAATGTATCAGCATAGCAAAGATGTCTATTTCTTAAATTTTCAAAATTGATATAAATAAATTGATTTTCGTCAATACCATTTTTTTTCAATTCTTTCATAATTAATTTTAACATTACAGATTTACCGCTTCTCCTAATTCCTGTCAAGACTTTGATAATATCTTTATCTATAAAGGGCTTAATTTTTTCAAAATAAATTTTTCTTTCTATCATAAAATCACCTCTATAAATATTTTATCATATTTACAACTAATAAAAAAGATATTTTTTTGCTTTTTATCAGTTATAATCTATAAAAAATATAAATTAGTAATTTTATCAATTATATCTAAAAAATTATTTTGTAATTTTCACATAATTTTCAAAAAACTCATAAACCTTCCCACTCTTAATCGCTTCCAAAACCATGTCTTTCGCCTTCGCAGGATGATCCACCACATCCGCGGTATAAAGTGCGAACATTGCATTCAATACGACAATATCAAATTTTGCTGATTTTTCTTCACCTTTTAAGATTTTTACCAAAATTTCAGCATTTTCCTCTGGAGTTCCGCCTTCAATTTCAGAATGGAAAGCTCGCTTAAAGCCAAAACTTTCAGGCGAGATTGTATATTCGAGAATCTGTTCGCCTTTTACTTCTATAATTCTTGTATCATCGCAAATCGTGATTTCATCAAGCCCATCATTTCCTCGAACAACTAATGCGTGTTTTCTTCCTAGTAATTGTAATGTTTCAGCGTACAATCTGTGTACAGGCTCGTGGTAAAGTCCAACCAATTGATATTGCAATTTTGTGTTTGGGTGAAGCAGTGGACCTAAAATATTAAAGACAGTTCTGATTCCAAGACGGCTTCTAACTTCTCGCACTTCTCCGACTAATTTATGAAAAAATGGGGCATGAAAGAAAGCAAGATTTTTTACGTGCAGTTTTTCAATTTGATTTGCAAGTGAGTTTTCAAGCGGTACTCCTAGTCTATCAAGTACATCACTGCTTCCACTTTTACTCGAGATTGCACGATTTCCGTGTTTTGCTACATTTACTCCCATTGCTCCCAGAATAAATGCGACAGCTGTCGAAATATTTATTGTCTTAAATCCATCACCACCAGTCCCACAAACATCAATCATTGGAGTTTCATCTTCAAAAGTTGTACTGTATTCCAGAATATTTTTTACAAATGCTGTAAGCGATTCAGGATAAAGGCTTTTTTCTGAAATTAGTACAAGCAAAGCTCCAAGCTGTACAATGTCATAATTTTTGCTATCAATAATTTTACAGATTTCACGAAAATCAGTATCTGTCAATGCAATATTTTCCTGTAATTTTTTTAAATATTTATTCATATCTATAAAGTTTCCTTTCTCTTTAATATTTTTAGAATTTTCATTATTTTGCAAAGTTTCTGAAACTTCAATATTCAAAAAGTTTCGTATCATATTTTTTCCATATTCAGTAAAAATTGATTCTGGATGAAACTGTATTCCAAAAATATTTTTACTTTTATGTTCCACAGCCATTGCAATCCCATCCTCAGATTTCGCCGTAACTTCAAGATCTTCTGGAATATCGTCAACATAAAGCGAATGATATCTCATAACTTTAAATTTTTTTGGCAAGTTTTTAAATAATACAGAATTCTCGGATAAAACTGTAATTTCTGAAGTTTTACCATGCAATGGATTTTCAAGCCTTTTTATTTCCCCGCCAAAATTCATTCCAATTGCCTGATGCCCAAGACAAATTCCTAAAATTGGAATATTCCCCAGTTCATCAGTATTATTTAAAATTTCTAGGCAAATTCCACTGTCCTTTGGATGTTTTGGACCTGGAGAAAAAATTATTTTGCTAGGATTCATTTTTTTTATATCATAAATTGTAATTGCGTCATTTCTAACAGTAATAACTTCATCATCAGTCATTTCTTTTAAATACTGTTCAACATTAAATACAAAAGAATCATAATTGTCAATCATCAAAATCATTTATTTCACATCCTTTCCACTTTTGTTTTCATTGTTTTTATTTTTTTCTTCATTACAGAATTTTTTAAAAATATTTAGCACAGATGCTCTTTTATGGCAAATTTCATCATATTCCTTCTCTTTCAGAGAATCGAACACAATTCCTGCTCCAGCCTGAATAAATACATTTCGAACTTCATCAACTTTATTCAAGTCGTAATTTTTATTTTCAAAAAATGCAGTACGAATAATAATCGCAAGCTGAACATCTCCGTTAAATCTTAAAAATCCAATTCCACCAGCATAAACATTTCTTTTAAATTTTTCCAGTTCTGAAATGATTTGCATAGCACGAATTTTTGGCGACCCAGAAAGTGTTCCCGCTGGAAGAGCCTGAGCAATAACTTCAAATATCGACACATCTTTTCTCTTTTTCCCATAAACATCCGTCACAATGTGCATTACATGCTCATAATTCTTAATATGCATAAGATTTTTTACAACAACTGAGCCACTTTCCGCAAATTTCCCAATATCATTTCGAGCCAAGTCAACAAGCATCCGATGTTCAGCACATTCTTTTTCATCATTTAATAAGTCGTTTGCTAAAAATGCGTCTTCGTTGGCATCTTTTCCTCTGGGACGTGTTCCAGCTATAGGAGCAATATAAATATTATCCGATGAAATATCAACCAGTATTTCAGGACTTGAACCAACAATGTCTCCATATTTCGTAGGAAAATGGTACATATACGGACTCGGATTTGCCTTTGACAATTTTTTATAAAAATCAAGAGAATCCATATTTGTCTTAAGTTTTAACTGCTCGCTTAGTACAACTTGAAAAATATCTCCAGACTTAATATATTCCTTCGCTTTTTCAATAATTTCATAATAATGTAATTTTTCCTCTTCAAAATCTGTTTTTATATCATAAAATAAATCAGAATCATTAAATTTTTCAGAAATTTTATCATTTAAAAAATTAAAATATTTTTCTTCATCTCCATAAAAGGAAAATTCTTTACTAGTCTTTGAATAGTGTAAATATGCCTTTGCATTGGCAAAAATAAACTGTGGAAATTTAAACTGCTCTTTTTCAATTTTTCCAATTTTTTCAAAAAAATGTATCGACTCATAAGCAAATGTTCCAAAAAGCCCTGCAAAAGGGGAAAGTCTTTTCTGTTTTACAAAAGAATTGTATATTTTTTTTAACGAGTTATAACTGTATTCATTAGAATCAAAATATTCACAGTCAATCCCAATAATAACTTGCCTTTCATCTTCAGCAAAATAGGAATTGCTAAATTTTTTTCTGATAATGGAGTAGTAATAAGTAGGTTTATTTGTTAACATAGGTGTATTCCTTTCTCTATTTTTATTTTTTGTTGAAATTTATAATAAAAAAATTCTCTTAAATCGTTTTACCGACTAAGAGAATTGTATAAAATAAAAGCATTGATTTTGTTTCACCAATGCTTTTCTCACAATATTTAATAATAGTAATTACAATAAATTTCAACATAGCTGGCAAAAAAATATTAAATTGTATTTAATTTTTTCCACCAAGTCCAAGTTTGTTTGATCATTGTAATCACTCCTTAAAATTTTTATTTATTATTTTACTTTACAAATAATATATCACAAAAAATGTATTTTGTAAAATATATTTTATTAATTTAACCATAACTTTTGCTAATGATTAATTTGTACTTGCTGTTCCGTTTTCTTCCTGAAGTTTCTTATCATCCCATAATTTAAAGAATGGATAGTAAATAGCCGCTGTTATGAAGAAGTTTACTACTTGTATGGCTGTCCCTGTCCAATCGTTCGTTGCAAGGAAACCAGAAATGAAAGGAGGCGTTGTCCAAGGCAAGGCGACTCCAGTTACTTTTGCAACTAATCCTGAGTACATAGCTAGATAAGTAACCATTACTGTAACTAAAGGAGCCAATATAAACGGAATAATTAAAATAGGGTTCATAACTATTGGAAGTCCAAATAAAATAGGCTCGTTAATATTGAAAAAAGCAGGACCAATTGCTAATTTACCAATTTCTTTAAGCTGTTTACTCTTAGAAAGGAAAAGCAGCATAATAGCAAGAGAGAAAGTAGTTCCAGAACCTCCCATATTATGGAAAATGTCAAAAAACTGAGTTGTAACTATATTTGGAAGAGGTTGTCCTGCACTAAGTGCAATTCTATTCTGATCCATTAATGTATCCAGTACAGGTCTTGCTATACCTCCTGTTACTAGGTTTGAACCATGTATTCCAGCAGTCCATAGTAAATTAGTTATGAAAGAAAGTCCCATCATTCCAAAGAAAGATCCTCCCAATGCTGTAAGCGGTTTAGTTAATACCATTTCAACAACCTTATGAATATTTCCAAATGGAGAAACTTCGAATGCAATTCTTATTATTAATGAAACTAGAATAACAAAAAATCCTGGAATTAATGCAGCAAATGATTTTGATACTGCAGGCGGTACAGAATCAGGCATTTTAATAATAATGTTCTTTTTCACAATAAGGTTTACAATCTCTATTGCTAAAAGTGACATTATTATAGCTACAAATAAACCTCCACTTCCCATACTAGCTAATGGAATTCCGTTGTTATCAAAAGGTGTTACTAGTAAAAATGCCAAAACTCCTAAGATTGTACTCGAAATTTCATCTAATTTATAGTATTGAGCCAATTTGTATGAAATACCGACACATGCAATAAATCCTAATAAACTAAATGTTACACCAACAGGATAAGATAACCATTTTGCGATAATCTGCCCAGTTGCGTTATTTTTATAAAAGTCAGCTAATGCTGGTATTGGTAAGTTTCCTAAAATCAAAAATACAGATCCTGCAATAATAAACGGTAATGTAATAACCATTCCGTCTTTAACTGCTGCCAAGTGTCTCTGGTTAGCCACTTTTACAGCAACAGGCATTAATTTTTCTTCTAAAAACTGTGTAAATTTGTCCATAATGTTTGCCATTTTAATTCCTCCTAAATAATAATTGTTTGAAATTTTAATGTTTAGTTGTAAAAATATTCTATATTTTATCTAAAATAATATTCAATTTCATTTAATGAATAAAGTGTTTGTCGTATATAAAACGAATAGATGATGTAATTAATATGTTAATTTTAAAAATATTTATCAAAATAATTTATAAGAATAAATTATTAAATCAATAAAATAAAATGATATGGATAACTATAAAGTTTCAAATTAATCTTTAACTTTCTCAAAATTAGACTAGTAAAGTCACAAAATTAAAGTTTAATATTAAAGTGGTTTTTCTATATTCCAAATAGAATTAAAATAAGTTGTTTTAAAGCTAAATACTAATATTTCAAGATTAATATAAGTACTTAAAAATAAAAAATATTAGTATTTAAACTTTAAACAAAAAATATACTATAAATATAATATTTTAAAGTAAATTTAGTGCTTGATCTAATACTTTAGCACCATTCATCATTCCATAATCAACCATATTAATTACATCTATGTTAATGTTATTTTCTTCAGCGATTTTTTTAGCTTCTGGTAAAGCATATTTTACTTGTGGTCCTAATAAAACAACATCAGCTTTTGCAAATTCTTCTTTTGCTTTATCAAGTGGCTCTGCCCAAATTTCTACTTCAATTCCTCTTTTTTCAGCTTCTGCTTTCATTTTGTTTACTAATAGGCTAGTAGACATTCCTGCTGCACAACATAATAAGATTTTTTTCATTTCTAATCATCCTTCCTTCTCTTCTTAAAATTTTTATTGTTCTATACTTCATTGTTTTATCAAATCAATGAGATTAGCTTTTATATCCATAGTATACCATTAATTTTCTATAAGTCAAATTTTATAAAAAAACCATTATTTTTCGTCTATCTTTTGTTTTAAATATAATCAAAATAAGTCTTTATAAATCTAAAAATAAAATAAACGATAAAATAATATTTAATTTTTCGTTTAGTTTTTAGGCAAATATTTTAAAAAAAATAAAATTTTATATATTTTTTTATAAAAATTTAGTAAATTTTACAATACTCTCTGAATTTTGAAAATATTGAATATAGACTTTAAAATCATAAAAGTTTTTTTCCATAGCTTGTGTATGTTTTAAAGTAAGAATTTCATTAAAATAACCATCATCGACTATTATTCTGAGTTCATTTTCTAAATGATTTTGTCTTAGAATATTTGCTACATCTAACTGAAGAAAAAAAGATGTGATATATTTTCTCTTAATGTTAATAATTTCCAACTCATTTCTGAAATTAGTTTTTGAAAATTGTGCCAAGTCAAGCAACAAAACTTTTTTTAACTGCTTTTCTATATTGTTTTTAAATTGCTTTTTTGTAAAAATAACATTTGTATAAACATAATCGTAATTTTTCTTCAAAATATACTTTTTTATCAATTCATAAGTAGCGTGAAAATCTTTTACATCATTTTTTATCAAGTCCATAATGCTGTTTATATGCTGAGCAAGCTCCTTGTTTTTCACTTCAGAAGATTTACTGTTATCAATTATTTTAAAACGAATTTTTTCCACTTTATTATTTACATGTTCTCCAACTTTAATTTTTTTATAGACAACCTTAATGTCAGAAAAAAGATTTATAGTTTCAATCGCTTTTTTTAAAACCTGTTTTTCAAAGTCAAAAAAACGTTCATATTTATCCCCAGTATCAAACATTTCTTTTAGTCTTTCTAACGTAATTACAGTATCATTATTATAGTTTTTATCAGAAATTAAATAAGTATAAAAATTATAAGTAGCCTCGTCTCCCATAAAAACCAGAAAATCAAGTCTAAGAAGTGAGAATAAAGTATTATTTTTTCGAGCATTTTGAATTTCTCTTGCAAATTGAAATTCAATTTTGGAATAAACAATATTGTAAGACACTAAAATTGGAAATCGTCCGTAAAGTACAATTTTGTCATTACTAAAAATTGAGAACTCCAGCTTTTTCACTTGTAAATTATCCAAAAATTTTTTTAATTGCTCAAATGTAGAAAATTTAAGCACCTCTAATATTTCATTTAAATCAACATCTTGTAAAATAGTCGCTTTCTCAAATTTTTCCAGCAACTTATATTCCATAAAAAGAAACTTTAAAAAATATTTTTCTTTTTTATTCAATACTTTTGAAAATGAAATTTTTATTTTTTTATTTTCTAAAAAATGTTTGTTAATTGGTGCATAAATATCCATAATGTGATTTTTCTCCTTTAATAAAGATTTTGTGAAATATTTTATTATAAATTTATATTTTTTTAAAATTTTCAATATATATTATACACGAAAAAATGTATAATTGTAAATCGTTTATTTTCATAGAATATCGGATTTATGCTTTAATTAATAATAAAATTAATAAAAATAGACGAAAAATGAATTAAAAATATGAAAAATTGACATACAGGAAAACGTGTGTTATAACAAAATTAAGAAGAAATTTTAATATAAAATTTGATAAAAAAAATAATCATTTAGGAGGAATTACCATGGCTGAAGAAGTATTGGATATTGAAATGATTGCGATGACATTGATTGGACACGCAGGAGAAACTAAAAGTCTGGCTTATCAGGCTATGAATGCGGCGAAGGCAGGGAAGTTTGATGAAGCGGAAGAATTTATGAAGCAGTCTACTGAGCAAATGCTGAAGGCACATGAATTACAGACAGATTTGATTGTAAGGGAAGCTGGAGGAGAAAAACTTGATGTTGGATTAATTATGGTACATTCACAGGATCACTTGATGACAGCAATTTTGTTTAAGGAGCTGGCAAAGGAATTTATCGAAGTGTACAAGAGATTAGAACAAAAATAGTTTTGGATTGAATTTTGAAATATATTAACAGGGCAATTACGTATAAAAATATTATTTTATGTGTGAGTGTCCTGTATTCATAATAAAGGGATTTAGATTAAAGCTCGTTGAATAACAAAGTTATTAAAGACTTTTTTTACAAGGGATAAAAACCAATATTCCAAAATAATTAAATATAACTTTTTTAAATGGGAAAGTATTAATTAGAAGGCAATAATCAATAATAAGGAAGTAAAAATTGAAAAATGATGTACTAATGAAATTTGATAAATTTTTACAAAATGCTGTCTTACAAATAAAATTTAGGAGGATGAAAATGATAAATAAAGGATTTCCAGAAGGATTTCTGTGGGGAGGAGCGGTTGCCGCTCATCAGCTTGAAGGTGGCTGGAATGAAGATGGAAAAGGACCAAGCACAGCCGATGTAATGACTGCTGGAGCACATGGAGTTCCCAGAGAAATTACTGATGGAATAATAGAAGGAAAAAATTATCCAAATCATGAAGCAATAGACTTTTATCATAGATATAAGGAAGATGTGGCATTGTTTGCGGAAATGGGATTTAAATGTTTTAGAACTTCTATCGGATGGAGCAGAATTTTTCCTAATGGAGATGACGAACAGCCAAATGAGGCAGGACTGCAATTTTATGATGATTTGTTTGACGAATTATTAAAATATGGAATTGAGCCTGTAATTACATTGTCGCACTTTGAGATTCCGTATAATCTTGTAAAAAATTATGGCGGATTTAGAAGCAGAAAAGTAATTGATTTTTTTGAAAAGTTTGCAATTACCGTTTTTGAAAGATATAAAAATAAAGTAAAATACTGGATGACATTTAATGAAATCAATAATCAGGCTTCAAATCTTGATGTTGATATATTTGCATTCACTTGTTCTGGAGTTGCTTACAAAGATGGCGAAAACCGTGAGGAAACAATGTATCAAGTTGTTCATAATGAATTTGTGGCAAGTGCAAGAGCCGTCAGAGCTGGTAAAAAAATAAATCCTGATTTTGAAATTGGATGTATGGTTGCGTTTGTGCCCATTTATCCATATTCATGCAATCCTGACGATATGATGAAATCTGTAGAAGAAATGCATAAGAGATGGCACTTTCTTGATGTTCACGTAAGAGGGGAGTATCCTGCCTACACTAAGAAAATGTGGGAAAGAAAAGGATTTAACATACATATTGAGCCGCAGGATCTGATTGACTTGAAGGAAGGAACTGTTGATTATATTGGATTTAGCTATTATATGTCGTCAGTTGACAAGGCAGATAAATCAGATGTGGAAAGTGGGGACAAATTAGTCGGAAGTGTTAAAAACCCATACATAAAAGAATCTGACTGGGGCTGGCCAATTGATCCTGTTGGACTTCGATACGCTCTTAACGTAATGTACGAAAGATACAACAAACCTTTATTTATTGTAGAAAATGGCTTTGGAGCAATTGATGTGAAGGATGAAAAAGGCGAAGTTCATGATGATTATAGAATTGATTATTTAAGAAGGCACATTGAAGAAATGCGGAAAGCGATTGAAATTAATGGTGTGGAACTTTTAGGTTATACTCCTTGGGGATGTATTGACTTGGTTTCATTCTCAACTGGAGAAATGAAAAAGCGATACGGATTTATTTATGTGGATAAAAATAATGACGGGAGCGGAACGCTGGAAAGAAGTAAAAAAGACTCATTTTACTGGTATAAGAAAGTAATTGAAAGCAATGGAAAGGAATTGTAAAAAGGATAATTATTATGATGAAAATAGGAATTATTGGAAATGGCAAAAGTGCAAACAGATACCATCTGCCATTTTTACTGCAAAGAAAAGATAAAATAAAAGTGAAGACTATTGTTACAAATAATTTGGAAAATAGAACTTGGAAGAGAATAGACGGTATTAATTATACTGATAAAATTGAAGAACTGTATAACGATCCTGAAATTGATCTGGTTGTTATCTGCCTAAGATCAGATTTACATTATAAATACGCCAAAGAGGTGCTGGAACACGGTAAAAACTGCCTTGTGGAAAAGCCTTTTGTTGAAACATTGGAAGAAGCGCAGGAGTTATTTAGGTTAGCTAAGGAAAAAGGTCTAATTGTGCAGCCTTATCACAATAGAAGATTCGACAGCGATTTCTTGACCACAATGAAAGTTATTGAAAGCGGGAAATTAGGAGAGATTTTGGAAATTGAGTCTAACTATGATTATTACAGGGCAGAAGTGCCTGAAAATGTGAAGGAATATGATGGAAAACAGGCAAATACATTTTTATATGGGCATGGGACGCATGTCTTGGATCAGATAATTTCACGATATGGGAATCCTGATAAAGTTCATTATGATGTAAGACAGCTTCTTGGAGCAAATCGGATGAATGACTATTATGATATAGATTTATTTTATGATAGAGAAAATGGGAAAAGTTTAAAAATCAGCGTAAAAGGAAGCTATTTTAGGGTAAAACCTAGAGCTTCGTTTATTGTATACGGAACTAAAGGGTGCTTTATAAAAGAAACAGAGGATAGACAAGAAGAACATCTGAAGTTATTTTATATGCCAGATAATGCAGATTTTGGAATAGATTTGCCAAAACATTATGGGACGTTAATTTATTATGATAATAACGGAAATTACCATGAGGAAAAAGTTATTTCGGAAAAAGGTGATTATGGCAGAGTTTATGATGATTTGTATGAGGCAATAAAAAATAGGAAAGAAAAAACTGTCAAGGATGAGGAAATACTTTGCCAGATAAAAATTCTGGAAGAGGGAAGTAAGGATTTGAAATAGTTTTTTTATAGAAAAGAGGGAGTTTTAATTTTTCCCTCTATTTTTATTTGTACCAAAGTTTTTAAAGTTATACCAAACCTCATTTAAATAACGAATTTATTACAAATTTTTCTAAATAAAGGATATAAACTTAATATTTTCAAATGGTTAAAACATAATTTTCACTTTTTAAACAGATTCTAGTATAAATTAATCCGTCGGAGCATTTTTCTGTGCTGGCAAAACTGTCTGAGCATAGTGAGTTTTTTGTCAGTGCAGAAAAATGTCGTAGACTAGCCATAGGTTATTGCGTAGCAATCTTGCCAAATATTTTGATTATCAGGATAAACCTTTACTGCAAGATAAGGATTTGCGACAATGAGCAATCCTACGAAAATAAAAAAGAAAAAAATAGTAATATGAAAAAATATTTATTAATAAAATGTCCAAAAAATAATAAAAAATAATTTAGTTGAATGATTATGAATTAATTATCAAACAACTCTATTATAAAAATTTATTCCTATTTTCAAAATGGGGCTTAGTATTAAATATAGTAGTTATGATTATTTAATTTTATTCAAGCATATAAAAAAATTATTATTCAAAGAAAAGTTTGCAAATGGCATTAAAATTTGTTATCATAAATTTAAAGAAAATATAGTAATTCTAGTTTGAAATGAGAAATCCATTGGTTATATATTTTTAATCTTATTTTTAGGTGGATTGACTATAAATATTGAAATTCAAGGGAGAGATAGTGGTGGAAAATATTATTTCTATGAATGATATGGGGAAAAAGGAAATTCTTGATATTTTAGAGCTGGCAAGGAAGATTGAAGACTGTTCGGAAGAGGAAAAATTTAAGTTTTTGCGTGGGAAAATAATTTCTACTTTGTTTTTTGAGCCAAGTACACGTACTAAAATGTCGTTTGAATCTGCTGCAATGAGGCTTGGCGCAAATGTTTTATCATTACCGCCTGTGGAGCAGTCGTCTGTAAAAAAAGGGGAATCCTTTAGAGATACAATAAAAATGGTGGAAGCGTATTCAGATGTAATAGTTGTAAGACACCCGTTTGACGGAGCAGCTCGGCTTGCCTCAGAAACATCACGAAAACCTATAATTAATGCAGGAGATGGCTCTAATCAGCACCCTAGCCAAACTTTACTCGATCTGTACACAATTCTGGAGGAAAAAGGGACACTTGAAAATTTACAAATTGCATTTGTTGGGGATTTGAAGTATGGAAGGACAGTTCATTCGTTGGTAAAGGCGCTTACGCATTTTAAACCGGTAATTTATTTTGTAGCACCACAAATTTTGCAAATGCCAGATTATTTATTGGAAGATCTGAAAAAAAATGGGATAAAATATGAAATTTTAGAGGATTTCAGGGATTGTCTTGATAAAATTGACGTTTTTTACATGACTCGGATTCAGAAGGAAAGATTTCCAGATATTGAAGATTATGAGAAAGTAAGGGGTATTTATGTTATAAACCGTGAAAATATCGAAGGAAAATGTAAAGATGATATGATAATTTTGCATCCTTTGCCAAGAGTAGACGAAATTGATACAAATTTAGACAACACAAAATATGCTTTATACTTTAAACAGGCTAAAAATGGGATTCCTGTGAGACAGGCAATGATGATGGCTGTTTTAAAAAAAGACAAGGAGTTTTTTCTGTAAATTTATTATTTTGAAATAGAAAATTTATATTTAAGAAAGGAAAGGATTATGTCTGAAGGAAGAGAATTGCTGATACGGGCAATAAAACATGGAATTGTAATAGATCACATCCCGTCAGAAAAAGTTTTTGCAATTGTGGAAATTTTAAAATTAAAGGAATATAGTGAAAGAATCACAGTCGCAACAAATATGCCAAGCAGTTCACTTGGTAGAAAAGGGATTATAAAGATTGAGGAAAAAATATTAGAAGAAAAGGAATTAAACAATATTTCGTTGCTAGCTCCAAATGTTACAATAAACATAATTGATAATTATGAAGTTGTAGAAAAGTCAAAATTAGAAAAATTGGATAAAGTTATCGGACTTATGAAATGTGATAATCCAAAATGTATTTCGAATCATGAAAATATTGAAACAAAATTTATTCGTATAAAAGAAAATTCTGAAAAATTAGATGAAAATAATTTGGAAGAAAAATCGAAATATAAATGTTTTTATTGTGAAAAAGTAATTTTAGAAGATGAAATACAGATACAATAAGTTAAGAATAGTTCATCGAAAGAAAGGAAAGATCAATGCCTAAAATAATTATAGAATCAAAAATATCTTCTAATGGTGGAGGAGATAGTTTTAAATTAAAAATAAATGATGAAAAAATTGTAGAAATAAAATCTAATGGAAAAACAGAGATTGATGTAGATTATGGAGAACAAACGCTACAAATATACAATAATTTTTTAATGAAAACGCCTAAAAAAGTTATAAATGTAGAGTCAGATAACCAACACTATAAAATAACACTTAACTTTAAAGCTTGGGGAGTTATATTTATCTTGCAGGTTTTGACAGCAGGATTAATGGTGAATCTGAAACAAACGGCAGTTTTTATTGCAATTCCAATATTTGTTTTAGAAATCTTAAGTCTAATTTTTATGGGAATGATTGAAATAAAAGAAGTTAAAAGAAAAGAGGATTAGATAATGGCAATAATTGATGAGAGAGCAAAAGAAAGAATATTTGTTGCATTGGATTATGATAACATGGAATCTGCAAAAAATCTGGTTGAAGAGCTGGGAGACAATATCTCGATGTACAAAGTCGGGCTGGAAAGCTATCTTAATACAGATGGGAAATTAGTTGATTACTTGCATGAAAAAGGCAAGAAAGTTTTTTTGGACTTGAAGTTTCATGATATTACAAATACTGTGAAAATGGCTTGTGCAAATGCTATTAAAAAAAATGTATTTATGTTTAATATTCATTGTTCAAATGGAAGCAAAACTATGAAGGAAGTTGCTGAATTGGTAAAAGAAAGTAAATCAGAAAGTCTTCTGATTGGAGTAACAATTTTGACAAACTTGGGAGAAAATGACATTTTTGAAATGTTTAAAAGTGAGCTGAAATTGGAGGAAATTGTACTAAATCTTGCCACAATTGCTAGAAATAGCGGAATGCACGGAATCGTATGTTCGCCACAGGAGGCAAAAGATGTGAAGGAGAAACTGGGGAAGGATTTTATGACAGTCTGTCCGGGTGTACGTCCTAAATTTACACTAAATGCTGATGGAAAAAGTAACGATGATCAGACACGGATTATGACACCGGCAGAGGCGATAAAACAGGGAGTGGATTTTCTTGTAGTTGGGCGTCCAATAACTAAGGCTGAAAACCCTCTGGAAAGTGCAAAATTAGTTTTGGAAGAAATTTCAGAAGCACTATAAAGCTTAAATCTTTTTAGATAAAAAATAAAAATAATAAAAAAATATAAAATCTGTAACAGAATTAATGAAATTCAAAGAAAGCTGTATTAAAATAAGGAGTATTAAATTTATAAAAATAAAGGAGAAAGTTATGAAAAAAAAAGTATTACTATTAGTATTGGGAATTTTAGGAGCATATCAACTGGGGTATAGTGAAAACGTAGACACAAAAGCTGAAGAAGCTCCAAAGGTAGAAATGAAACAAAACCAGACAGAATCTGAGGAAACAGAATCAGATCAAACAGCAAAAAATGAAGAAGAAGCTCAGACAGCAGTAGCACCAATTCAAAAAGAGGCACCAAAGGCTAAAAAACTTACACCAGCACAAGAAAAAAGATTAGAAGCAAAAGCTAAAAAAAATAAAGAAAAAAATATGTCATTAGATGAAAAACTGGATTTACAAATTTTGAAAATGGAAAGATTGTTAAAAAGTTTGGAAGGTAGATAAAAAATAAATTAATTGATGAATTTGGGAGTAAAAATGGCAAAAAATAAAATTACTATTTTAAAAAATGGAATAGATGTTTTTGGAAAAAAAATTGAAATTTTGATAAATGGCGAAATTATTCAAAAAATTTCTGAAAATATTGATGAAAGCCGATTTGAAAATAATGAAAATACAAAAATTATTGATATTGAAGGAAAATTAGTAATGCCAGGAGTTATTGATGTGCATACACATATGAGAGAGCCAGGAATTACGTACAAAGAGGATTTTACAACAGGTTCACGTGCGTGTGCCAAAGCTGGGATTACGACTTTTTACGATATGCCAAATACGATTCCTACTACTACAACATTGGAAAATTTACTGGAAAAGAAAAAGTTGGCTAGAGAAAAGTCAATTGTGAATTTTGGATTTCATTTTGGTGGAAGCAAAAATGATAATGTTGAAGAAATAAAAAAAGTTCTAAGTAGTGGTGAAGCAAATACAGTAAAAATTTTTATGAATGTAACAACTGGGGAAATGCTTATTGAAGATGATGAAATATTGAAAAAAGTATTTAAAAATTCGAAGTTGGTGCTAGTTCATGCTGAGAATGAAATGATTGACAAGGCAATAGAATTAAATAAAAATTGTGGAAAAGGGCTTTATGTTTGTCATATCCCATCAGAGAATGAATTGAAAAAAGTTATAAACGCCAAAAAAAATAATGAATTGAATACAAAAGAACATCCAATTTATGCTGAAGTTACTCCCCATCATTTATTTTTAAATACTGAAATTCGTGAAAGTACAGAACGAAATAAAATGCTTTTGAGAATGAAACCTGAACTAAGGGAAAAATCTGACAATGAATTTTTGTGGGAAGCAATAAATCGTGGAGAAATTGACACAATTGGAACAGATCATGCTCCACATTTGATAAGCGAAAAGCTGGAAAAAATTACATTTGGAATGCCAGGAGTGGAAACTTCGCTTGCACTTATGATTAACGCTTTTAATGAAGGAAGAATATCGCTTGAAATGATTCAGAAATTAATGTGCGAAAATCCTGCAAAAATAATGAAAATTGAAAAAAGAGGAAAATTAGAGGAAGATTTTTTTGCTGATATAATTGTTGTTGATACCCAAAAAGAATGGATTGTTGTTGTAGGTGATACAATTGAGTCAAAATGTGGATGGACTCCTTATGAAAATTGGAAATTGAAAGGGAAAAATACATTGACAATTGTAAATGGTGAGATTGTTTATAAAAATGGAAAAATTAATGATATTCATAAAGGAAAAGAAATTGATTTTTCAAAGTAAATAATTTACCGTTATAATGATAATTGTTAAATAGTGTAGAAATAAAACGAAAATCAAAATTTGAAAGGAAATAGGAATATGGCTAATTTAACACTGGAAGAAAAAGTGGCAAAGGCATTGTTTGATGTAAAAGCAGTAAAAATCAATGTGGGAGAGCCTTTTACGTTTGCGTCTGGAATAAAAAGTCCGATTTATTGCGATAACCGTTATGTATTAGGATTTTCAGACGAGAGAGATACGATTGTAGAAGCGTTTGTTGAAAGAATTGACAAAAATGTGGATGTGATTGTGGGAGTTGCAACTGCTGGAATACCTTGGGCTGGATTTATTGCTGACAGAATGAAAAAACCGCTTGCGTATGTTAGAAACAAACCAAAAGATCACGGTGCTGGAAAACAGATTGAAGGTGCAGAAGTCAAAGGGAAAAAAGTCGTTGTAATTGAAGATTTGATCACAACAGGAAAAAGTAGCCTTATTGCAGTTGATGTACTTCAAAAAGAAGAAGTGAAGGAACTGGAAGTAAAATCAATTTTTTCTTATGGATTCGACAGTGCAAAGGAAAATTATGCAAAATATAGTTGTAAATTCAGTTCACTTTCAAATTTTGATGTTTTAATAAAATTACTAGCTCAAAGTGATTATTTGACACAGGATGAGGCAAAAATCGCTTTGGAATGGAGTAAAAATCCTGAAAAATGGGGAAAATAAAAAACAAAAAAAAGAAAGAAGGAATGGATATGAAAAAAATAGTATCAATTGTTATAGGACTAGTTTTGATGTTGACAGTAGTGGGTTGTCAAAATGGAAAAAAAGCCGCTGAAAATGATGTGAAAGACTCAATGCAAGCACTTCAAAAAGGAGACTTTTCTAAATTAAATTATGATAAGGAATCAATTGAAGCACTAGAAATATTTGGTGGTGCATATAAAAAAATAACTTATAAAATTAACAAAACAACAGAAGAAAGCAAAGATAAGGTTCTTGTAAATATTACTATGAAATATCCTGATCTGTCAGAAGCAGGAAAAATATTTAAAGATAAAATAATAAAAGTCGCAGAACAACTGGCTGGAAAATCAGATGCTGAAGTAGAAGAAAAAAGTAAACAATTTTTAAGAGAAGCAATAAATGAAAAGTTAAATGATCCTAACTTAAAATATCTAGAAGAAACATTTGATATGGTGTATGTAAAACAAGATGGTAATTGGGAGTTAGAAAACAATAATCCACAGTTTAATAAAGTAATGTCATTTAATTATCAAATGTAAAAAATAGTTCATACTTTTACAACTAAAAATATACTATAAAATAACAGTAAAAAAAATTCTGTAAAAAATACTTGATTTTTTAATTTTTTGTGGTATAATATTTACTGTAAAAGATAGATATAATTTTTTAGGAGGAGTATATTATGGACAATAATAAATTTAATGAAGAATCAAAAGAAGAATTGGAAAGAGAAATTCAGGAATTAAAACGTCAAAAAGAAATTAGGGAGCTGCAAAGACAAAAAGAAGAACTTCAAAAGACAATGTTGGATAGCGTAGGAGGAAGTAAGACTGCAGAAAAGAATGAAAATACCGATAAAAAAGTTCAAAAAGATAAGCAAAATGAATATAGTTCATATGAAGGAACAAACTTTTTTTCAAATAAAAAGAAAATTATAATTTTATTTGCTGCAATTTCATTAGTTACTATTGCCGCAGGAACTGGAATTTTTTTCTTAAATTCAAATAATAAAAAGAAAAAATCAAGTTTTAAGAGTAACTCAGTAGCTAGCGTATTTCAAGGTCAAACTATGGCAAGTGTGACAACTCCAAAAGTACAAACAGATCAAATGGGTGGAAAAGAAGCAGCTGAAGCTATTTTTAAGGAAGCTATTGGAATTTTTCAGAGAGGAGAATATGCTTCCCAAATTACGGATAAAGATGCTCTTGAAGCAACAAATGCATTTAGTGAAGCATATAAAAAAATAACTTATACGATAAATAATGTAACAGAAAATGGGGATAAAGTTATTTTAAATGTAACGCTAAAATCTCCTGATTTGTCAGAAATACGAACACTTCTTAATCAAAAAGCAGAAAAAGAAGCACAACAAATGAAAGGAAAATCCGTAACAGAAGAGGAGATGAATCATAAAATTTTTGAATGGATGAAGGAATTAATTGATCAAAAAGTGAAAGATCCTAATTTAAAATATATGGAAGAAACCTTTGACGTGCCATATACAAAAATAAATGGTGAATGGACAGCTCCTGATAAAATGGATTCTAAGTTTAATAAACTTATGACATTTAATTTGGATATGTAAAAAATAACTATAACAGTATAAATTTTACCGTTGACTAGTATTGTTAATTTTTAGGAGGATATTATGGATGATAACCAATTTGGTGAAAACATGAAGGAGCAGCTGGAAAGAGAAATAGAGGAATTAAAACGCCAAAAGGAAATCATAGATTTAAAAAAGCAGAAAGAAGAACTTGAAAAAACTGTATTTGGTGGATTAGGCGGAGCAGCTGAAAAACAAGAAACGGAACCTAAACAGATAGAAGAAGAGCATCAGGAAGAAGAAGTAGTTGAAGAAAAATATATTTCAAATAAAATGACTACAATTCTAGCAGCATTAGTTGCAGTAGCAATAGTTATTGTTGGATCTGGAATCTTTTACTTGAGAAGTCAAAATAAGAAAAAAAGAGAGAGTTTAAAAAAAGAAATGGCAACAGTATCAAAGAAAGAAAATATAACAGCTGTAACAGAACCTCAAAACAATCCAACGACTCAAGAACAGACTACGGAATTACCAAAAGTTGAGCCAAAAACAGATGATGGGGAAGTCCAAAAATCAGACGGAAAATTAATTGTACAAAATTCAGTTACAGTAAAAAAAGGTAGTTATTGTATAAATCCAAATCCTGCTGAATCTGCATTTGGTACTGATACAGTTGACGATTCATTTGCTGAGCATGGATATATGGCTGATATTGCCTTTGAGAATTGTGTAATTAACAGTGGAGGCTCTGTAAAACATACAGGACCTGTAACAATCACAGTTAGCTTAGCAGAAGAAAAAAATTACGATGCAGTAATGAATAGAAATAAATGGTATCTGGAAAATGGTCAGATTAGTAGAATAAGTGGAAGAGACAGTGCCTTTTTATACTTTAACGGTTGGTTAATGTATAAACAAAGCAATTAATATTGGTACAGGGGTAGTATATTATTACCCTTGTTTATTTTTTTGAAATCAAGAAATAAAAGTTAAAAAAATTTTGCATAGCAATTGACTTTTTTATTAAAATAATCTATAATTTGATAGAACTTTTATGTAAATAAATCATAATTTTAGATACTTAAATACTATAACAGGTGTAAAGTTCAGTAAAGGAGTAAAAATTGAAAAAGATACAATTTATAATAATCCCTATAATATTATCCTTTGGATTAATAATATCTTCGGCATTAATTTCAAATGCTATGAATAAAGCGAATAAGGATGAAAACAGAATTACGGTAAAGGGAGTCGCTGAACGTAGAATAAAAGCAGATAAGGCACTTATAAACATCGTTATTACTCAAAAGTCTGATAATTTGGATGAATTGAAAAAACAAATATCAGACAGGGAAAAGTTAGTAACTGATTTAATAAAAAGCCTTAAAATTGACATAAATGAATATAGTATAGGAAATTTGCGTATTCAGCCCAATTATCTGGAAAATGCATTAAATACAAAGCAATCATCTTCAAATTCTACAGTAACGTTACCAGCTGTTAAAATTTCCAGTTATGATGGGATTGAAACAATTTCAATTGTTACAAAAAATATTGATAAGGCAGAAGAGTTTTATGAAAAATTATCAGAACTTAAACTTCAAAGTGACAATATAGAAATAAATATGCCTGAATATTTTATAACAAATATTGAAAGATACAAAAAGGATTTAGTTGTCGATGCTTCAAGAAATGCTGAAATAAGAGCAATTGAAATGTTAAAAGTAAATAACAATGAAATTGGTGGGCTAAAAAATATTAGTCAAGGACAGTTTGAAATGCTTGAAGATACAGAAGATGTAAGAAGAATCAATGAAAATGAGGCTAATCAAATTTATAAAAAGTTAAGAGTAGTAGTAACTGCAACTTATTTGATAAAATATTAGATGTAGAATTTAAAGCTATGATTGTTCTATTATAGTTATGAAAAATAATAGGTTAAAAAATAAATTATAAATAAAGTAAAAATTTAGGAGGAAAAAATTAATGAAACCAGCAGCAGAATTAAGACAAGGAAGTACATATAGAAAGGACAACATCCCATATTTAATATTAAAAGCTGAAAGACATCAGTCAACATCAGGAAAAAGACAAAGAGCAGCAGAAGTAAAATTTAAAACAAAAGAATTAATTTCTGGAAAAATTCAGGAAATTACAGTTTTGGCAACAGAACTTATGGATGACATCATTCTTGACAGAAATCAAATGCAATTTTTATATGAAATTGATGGGGAATATAACTTTATGGATCAAGAAACTTTTGAACAAATTACTTTGTCAACTGAGGATTTGGGAGATGCAGTAAACTTCTTGGAAGAAGAAATGATTATACAAGTATTAATGTATGAAGGAACTCCAGTTGGTGTAGAATTACCAAATACTGTAGTTAGAGAAGTAACTTATACAGAGCCAGGACTAAAAGGAGATACAATTGGACGTGCAACAAAACCTGCCACAGTATCAACAGGTTACACTTTACAAGTACCTTTGTTTGTAGCAATTGGAGATAAAATCAAAATTGACACAAGAACTGGTGAATACATCGAAAGAGCAAATTAATAAAAATTCAAAATTAGGAATATAATAATAAAAATACAGCTATCGCAAACCGGTAGCTTTTTTTGAAAAAACAAGAAAAAATTAAATATAAATTAAAAAATAAGAAAAGAGGTAAATTTAATGAAAAATGATATAATAAAAAGAGTTGAGCAAATGGAAAAAATCATGGATAAATCAGCAGATATTTTTAGGGAATTGAATATAGTGTTGGATAAGCTGGAAGAAAATTTGTCAGATTATAAAAAGCTGGATGAATATTACAGCAGTGAAAACTGGTTTTTAGATGTAGAAGATTTTAATAACGGTGTTTTGCCACAAGACTTGAAATGTGGAGTTTTGAGCGAAGACGGAGCTTATAATTTGTTTGGGGAAAATCATGAGCTGGCAATTAGGATGGTGGAGATTGCAGCGAAGATGTTGAGAAGATAGTCAAAAATATAGGAATTATCTCAGAGAGTTAAAAATAAAAGTAAACGGATATTGAAATGTTTAGAAAGGAAAAATGTGAATGGAGAAAATTGTATTTAAGACGGATTTTGAAATTTTGAAAAGAAAATTGATAAAAGTATTTATATTCATAGTGATTTTATGTCTATGGATACTTGTTCCAAATATTCAAAATTTCCCAGTAAATGAAAGTTCGATTCATTTAAAAATTATTATTTTTCCAATTTTAAGTGCAATATTTATATTGCTTTTTGAAGTTCTAAAGAGAAAGGCTCAAATAATAGAAAGTAATATCTTTATGTTAGCAGCTATATTTAATTATAGCGTATTTGTTAATAGAATTCAAATAATTATTTTTATATTTAGTTATTTAGTTCTATACATTTCTTATTACTCTATGATAAAAATAGTTGTTGAGGATAAAAATATAAAATTTTATGAATTTGGGATAAGGAAAGCTAATTTGAACTTTATGGAAAAGGAAGTCGTTTTGGAGGAAGTTTCATATGAAAGATTTGCAGGAAGGCATCCTAGAAGAACTGTTATAGTTGAAGTTTTAAGAGCTTTTAAAAAAGTAAAATATTTTGGAAGGCGAATGGTTTTACAGGAAAGTACGGATTGGTTGAGTTTTGAGAACAAGGAAAAATTGAGGGAAATACTTAGTGAGAGTATTGTTTTGGAATTTAAATTTTAGATTGTGAAAGATAGACAAAATGAATACAGAAATTTATGAAAAGTCATTTTTTGAAAAGAAAATTGTAATAAAAAATGAAATAATTTATTATTTTGAAGATGATGATTTGAAAGAAGCTATTTATGTTGAAAAATTTCATAAAAGAGTTATTGAAACAGAGTATGTAAACAAAGAAGGACTTAGTCTTTTTTTGGAAATTATCACACCAGAACCAAATTACAAAATTAGAGATAAAAATAAGTATAAAGAGTTAATAAAATATAAAAAATTGAAATTTTTAGATGGAAAAGAAATAGATGTAAGTGAACTAGATAATTATGAGTTCAAAAAGCTGGCAGATTATATCGAAAGTTTGAAAACAAAAAGGCTGATTTTAGATGAACAGAAGTTTCATATGAAAGATGAATTGATAAATGAGTGGATTTGGAATTATGATTCAAGAAAAATAAGTAGAGAAAAGCTTCAAGAGAAATACGATGAGCAGATAGAAGACAATGAGGCACGAGAAAAATTTTTATCAAATTATGAGAAAAAAGTTTTTAAAATTAGAAAAGCTGAACTTTTAGACGATTTTAAAAAGAATTCTGGATTTGTAAATTTTTTAAACCTATCGTTTACAGAAGTATTTTATTATGTTTTAACATTGGGAATTCTTGCATATATAAAATTTTTAAATCTAGTTATGGTAGTAATAATTCTTTTTATAATAATTGTAAAATTTCTTATTAAAAAAAATAATTTGAGAAAAAAGTTGGAAGCATTGATTTACAGCATAACTTTTTATCAGGATAAAATAGTTATAGATACTGGAGATTACATTAACAGAATAAAAGTTGAGGAAATTATAAGTATGGCAGTGGATAAAGCGAGCAAATATAATTTGGAGTTTAGAATATCTAAGAAAAGAGAGGAGATATGCTGTAATTTTGGTATAACTTTTACAAAAATGGTAGATTATGAATTGATTAAGAGTGAGCAGAAGAAATTTTTGGAAATTTTGGAGGAAATACCAAAATGGTGTGTTATGAATAATATTGAATTTAAAATAGAAAATTAAAAGATCAAGGGGTTGATTGAGATGAAAAATAGAACAGTAAAAGGGGTAATTTTTGTATTTTTAATTTTTGGAATATTTTCTTGTTTTAAAAAGGGGCAGATAAATCAGGAAATTGATATAAATAAGGATGAAAATACGATTTTGGTAGCATCGTTTAATGCATTACGGCTTGGAGAGAAACAAAAAGATTATCGGACATTTGCACAGATTTTGGCAAAGTTTGATTTAATCGGTCTGGAAGAAGTTATGAATGAGAAGGGAGTTAAAAAAACGCAAGCATACTTGGAAAAATTGACTAAAGAGAAATGGGATTATATTATTTCGGAAAATTCTGTAGGAAGTGAGAATTATCGGGAATATTTTGCATTTATTTATAGGAAGAGCAAATTTTCTGAGGCAAGAGGGCTTGGATTTTATAAGGAAAAGGATGAGAATGAGTTTATGAGAGAGCCGTATGGTGCTTATTTTAAGGCTGGAAACTTTGATTTTGTATATATCATTGCACATTCGGTTTTTGGTGATAAGGAAAAGCAGAGACTGCTTGAGGCGGCAAATTATGTCAATGTTTATGAATATTTTTCTAAATTGACAGATGAGGATGATATAATTATCGCTGGGGATTTTAATACGCCTGCTGACAATATGGCTTTTAAAAATATGACTGATAAATATAACGTCAGGTATATTTTAAATCCTGAAGAAAACTTGACTACACTTTCAGATAGTAAACTTGTAAGTTCTTATGACAATTTTTTCATAAATTTTGAAAAAACAAAAGAATTTACTGGAAATTTTGGAGTTTATAACTTTATAAAAAATAATAATTATGCTATAATAAAAAAATATGTGTCAGATCATTTGTTGATATTCTCAGAATATTCAACATTGGAGGATTTAGATTAAATAGATTTATTAAAGTTAAAAATTTATTTTGTTAAGGAAAAAATATTATTAAGTAAACTGAAACTGTTGAGAAAATCTAAAAAAATATCAATGAAAAAGAAAGGAAATAAATGAAAGAAAAAGTATTGAATAAAAAGTTTGTTTATAAAAAAGTGCTTAATATTGGGTTGCCTGTAGCAATTGAAAATATGATTTATGCACTTATGAACTTTGTTGATATGTTTATGGTGGGTAAAGAGATTGTGGCGCTGGGGCTGGGGACAGTTGCTGTTGCAGGATTGGGGTTTGCAAATCAGATGTTTATGATTTTTATGACTTCACTTTTTGGGATGAATAGTGGTGGTGGAATTTTGGCGGCTCAGTATTTTGGGAACAAGGATTACAAAAATCTGAAGAAATGTCTTGGGATAACGATAATAGTGGGATTTTTATTTTCGTTGCTATTTCTTTTCGCAGGACTGTTTACCCCAAAACTTGTAATTTCAGTATTCACAAATGATAAAAAAGTTATAGAAATAGGGGCTTCATATTTACGTATAGTAGCGTGGACTTATCCACTTGTGGGAGTTGGTTTTGCCTTTAATATGCAGCTTCGTGCAATAGGGAAAACCAAATATTCATTTTACTCAAGTGTAATAGGGCTTTTGATAAATGTAGCCATAAACTATATGTTAATTTTTGGACATTTTGGATTTCCTGCGATGGGAGTACGTGGTGCCGCGGTTGCAACAGTTATTGCGAGAATTATAAGCACTTTTTATATAATTTATGTGATTTACAAGTTAAAATTGCCAATTGCAGGGAAAATAAATGAATTATTTGATTTGTCGATGGAATTTTTTGTAAAAGTTATGAAAATATCGCTTCCTGTTTTTATTCATGAAATATTGTGGGTACTTGGTGCAAGTATGTATGTAATGATTTTTGGAAGAATGGGAACAAATTTTGCGGCTGCAGTTCAGGTTGTAAAATCAATTAGCAGTCTTGTATTGACATTGTTATTTGGACTTTCGAGTGCAACTTCGGCTATAATTGGTAACGAGATTGGTGCTGGAAGAGAAGAAAATGCTTACGACTATTCGATAATTTTATTAAAGGTGGCTGTTATTTCAGGAATTATTATAGGAGTAATTGTTTTCATTTTCAGTCCATTTATCCTACAGCATGTAAACGAAAAAAGTTATCCGTTAGCAAGGGAAGTTGTGAAGGCGGAAGTATTTGTAATTTTTGTAAAAGCAATAAGTTTACAGCTGTTAGTTGGAATTTTACGTTCGGGAGGGGATACGCTCTGGACAATGTTTGTGGACTTAATTCCACTTTGGTTTGTTGCTATTCCAATAACATATTTTTCTGGATTACATTTAGGATTTCCAGTTGTAATTGTGTATTTACTTTCGTGCAGTGATGAAGTTATAAAAATATTTCCGTGTGTATGGAGATTAAAGAGCAAGAAGTGGATAAATAACCTAGTTAGTTAGAAATTTGGGTAAAAATAAAAAAGGATGATTAATATAGAGAATAAAAAAAGATGAAAACAGAAATTAGTTAATGGATTAAAAATTGAAAATACAGAAAGTGTGGAATATTTTCAGAAATTTATAAATTTTGGTATATGGAGTGGATTGGTTTGCTTGGGATAGAGTTTTATAAGAAGAGATTCAAGATGGTTAGATAGAAGATATGATAGATTATAAATTTTATAGAGAAAATGGAGGAGAAATTTGGTTTGGATTATCTATGGATTAGGAATGATATGTGTAATATTTTTATTTTGTCAATATAGAAAAAATTTTTATTTATGGGAATATATTTATTGGAATCACAAAAAAAACAGAACAGAAAGAAGAAAAAACAAAAAAATGGATACATTATTTTTAATTCTATTGCTTTTATCCAGCATAAAAATATTTATTTGGTTTAAAAAATTTGATCTTGTTTTACCCGTGATTTTCACACAATTTTTGCTTATGTTTTTTATTTTATGCTTTTTAAAAAATTTGTTATACCTAATAACACAAGATGATTTTAGTAACAAAAAACTTATTATATTTGGTGTATTATGGATTGTATGTTTAGCGTTAATAGTAGGGGTTCTTAATCTTTATTCTCAAGAAGATGTAACAGCAATTAGAATAACGAAAGGGAATATAAAAGAATTAGAAAAGGGAAGCATAAAAGTATTTTTTAAAAATAGTTATCATAATTTTTTTATTGAGAGAACTGACAAAAAATTATACATTAAAAAAGATACTTTATTTAATAACTATAAAATAAAAAAAACATTAATTAATAAAGAAAATAATGTATCTTTAATTGTAAAAAAAATCATTTCAGAAGATATATTAAGTAAAGCTGTTCTTGAACATATGAAAGATATTCTTTTGAAGAAAATGCGTTCATTTTTATTTAATCAAAAAACTATTATTAATCCTTTAAAAATATCATTTGAGGAAGAAGTAAAACAAGGAGAAATTTTATTTATAAATAATGAAAATTCAAGAATCTTAGATAGTAATGGAGAGGAAATAAATCATAAAATAAGTATAGAAGGTAAAATAGTAGTAATAGGAAATAATATTAAAAATTATATATTTTTAGATAATAATTTAGGATGGAATTATTTAAATGAAGCTAAAAAAATAGGAATAGAAGAAGATAATTTTGATATCAATGTATTAAATTTAGCTCTGTTTTTATTTAGTGTATTATATTTCTGGCTAAAATTATATGGTAAAAAAAGTTCAGAATATTATAATAAAGAAATTATAAATAAAATAAAAAATACGTCTATTCTTTTAGATAGAAATAAATATGATAAATTTTTAACTTTATCTATGTTTGGATTAACAATACCAAATATTTGGAAAATAGTAACAACAAAAAGCATTGGAGAAATGAATTCATCAATTTGGACAAAAATAGATGTAATTTACATAATTTTATTTAGTATTTTACTATTTTGCTTAATAACTTCTAAAGAAATTTCTGAATGTGTAAAAGAACTAGAAAATGAGAAAGAAGGATATATAGAATATTATATTTGACAAATCATTGCAAAAAGAAAGGAGAGTGAAATCTTTTCAAAAGTTATAAAGATTTCTAAAAAAAATGAGTTCAAGGAGAAAAAAGTATTTATTAATTGGTATTTTAACAGCCTTTACAATTTCATGTTCCACAATAAAAACTCCTCCGCTTGGAGTAAATTATAAAGGTCCGTTGCGGGATAGTGATAATGTTGAGTTTCATTATGATTTGACTTATCTGGATAAGGATGGAAATATTCGGTATGACAGGCAGATTTGGGAGGCGACTTACAAGATTGTGGATGAAGCAAAGGATTATCTGATTGTAGAGATGTTTTTGTTTAATGATATTTATAATAAGGATAAGGAGCATTTTCCAGAGTTTGCTAAGGAATATACGAGAAGGCTTATTAAAAAGAAGATGGAAAATCCTGATTTGAAGGTATATGTGCTTTCAGATGAGAATAATAATTTGTATGGGGCTTTTGAGCATCCATTTATTACGGATATGAAAAATGCTGGGATTGATGTTATAATGGTGGATATTTTTAAGCTCAAGGATACGTTTCCCTGGTATTCGCCAATTTGGAGAACTTTGATAGAGCCTCACGGAAATCCACAGGGGAAAGGATGGATTGGGAACTTTTACGGGTCTATGTGGCCTAAATTGACTTTGAGAAATTTATTGAGAGCATTGAATGTAAAGGCGGATCACAGAAAAATATTTTTAAATGAGGAAAATGTTGTAGTTTCAAGTGCTAACATTCACGATCCGAGTTATTTTCATGAAAATGTGGCAATATCAGCTAATGGAGAAATTACTAAGGATGTTCTGCACGGATTACAGCTTGTGGCTGAATTTTCAGATGGGAAGATTGATGTAACTGAGAAACAGGAAAATAAAATAAATAACAGGCAAATTGGAAATTTAACGGAAAATCAGACAAGTGAGACAAATAATTTTTCTGAAAGTGAAATTGAAAAGCAAGTTAAAGAAATTGAGAATAAGAAGAAAGAATTTGTGGAAGAGGAAACGAGAAGATTTGCACAAACTGGAGAACTTCCTGAAAAAAACCAAAATTCTGAAAATGAAAATCAGAAAAATGGAGATACAATTACCAGATTTGATGATGAAAATAATAAATATCAGCTGCAGTTTGTGACAGAGGCAAAAATTGGTGAGCATCTGGATAAGGATATCGACAGTGCGAGAGCTGGGGATGAAATACTTATGGGTATGTATTTTCTAGCTGATAAAGGTGTTGTCGATAGATTGATAAAAGCTGCAAATCGTGGTGTGAAAGTTCGGATTATTTTTGACAGAAGCAGAGATGCTTTTGGAATGAGTACGAACGGGCTGCCTAACAAACCTGTTTCTAAGAAATTGAAGAAAAAAACTAAAAATAAAATAGAAGTGAAATGGTATTTTACAAATAATGAGCAATATCACACAAAGATAACACTAATCAAAAAAACAGATGGCAATGTTATAATACACACAGGTTCGGCTAATTTAATCAAAAAAAATATACGTGGTTACATAATGGATGCTAATTTCAGAATTTTGACAAATAAAAATTCCAAGTTAACAAAGGATATTTATACATATTTTGATAGATTATGGGAAAATAAGGATGGCTTATTTACTATAAACTTTGATGATGAGCCAACTACTAAGGCGAGCACAGATTTTATGTATAAGATATTGGATGCGACACAATTAGGATCGTTTTAGACATAAAAATTGGTCAAAAAATTTTAATTAAAAAATTATAAAATAAAAAGAATTTGAAAGAGAGGAATGAGCAGTAAATGAAAAGAAAAATAATGTTGGCAATGGTAATTTTAGCTATTGGGATGATGTCGGTTTCTTGCTTTAAAAAGAAAAAGGATAAGAAGAAAGATAATCAGCAGACACAACAACAGCAACAAAACAAGGATATCAATACTGATATATTTAACCTTGGAGGACAAGCACAAGGAAATCCTGACATAAAAAACTTAACTCCTGAGGAGCAGCAACATTTAATCGACAATCAAATTGATCCAGTAAAAGTTTCAGAAGCATTGACAAAAGCTCAAAATGGTGATAAAGAATCAATTATGTCACTTGCACAACTTTATTACAATTTAAAAGATATGGATAAAGTGAAACAAATTTTACAATATGGTGTAGACAAAAACTATCCTGAAGCAATTTATAATTTAGCTGTCCTTTATAAAGAAGAAGGAAATACTGCTGAAGCAAACAAATTAATTGCGAGACTTCCTAAAGGGTCTAGAACAAATGCTGGCGGACATCAAATGCGTCAAATAAAAATGCGTCCTGGTGCAGAAGCATATAATAGAGGTGTTGACTTAATAAAAGCAAAAAGATATAAAGAGGCAAAGGCAGAGTTTGAAAAAGCGTATAATGCAGGAATAAAAGAGGCAGATATACGTGTAGCACTTTTAAATAAAGAACTTAAAAATGATTCAGAAGCAGTAAAATGGTTCCAAAAGGCTGCAAATCGTGGTGTAAAGGAAGCTAATTATGAAATTGGAGCAATTTTGTATGATGGTGGAAAACAAACTGAATCACGTCCATACCTTTTAAAAGCATATAATGCTGGAAATAAAGGGCTTGCTATGCCAATTGCAATGTCGTATCATCAACAAAATAATATGACAGAAGCTTTGAAATGGTATAAAATAGCTGCTAAAAATGGAGATAAAAATGCTGCGGCTACTATTGAAAGAATCGAAAAGGGCGGAGTAGTTGAAGAAAAGAAAAATGATAAACAGCCAAAAACATTCCTAGGAAACGGGAACTCGTCTCAAAGCTTGACAGAAAGCACTCTTAATGACGTAAAAAGTAAAAGTAAAGCAGAGGAAGCTTCAAAAGTTGAAATTAAAGCTGAAAAACCAAGTACAACTAAACAGCAACAACCTGCACAAACGGCAAAATCTGATGAAAAATCTTCAGATGTAAATATTGATGAAATTATGAAGAAAAAAGCAGCGGAATACAATAAATAAAAATATAGAAAATAAAAATTTTTAAATATTGACATTTGTAAAAAAATAGTGTATACTTGTTTTACAATAAAGTTATCTGAAAATCAAACTTAAAGTTATAATACAATTTAATAAACTTATCAAGAGAGATACTAGGGAACGGCCCATTTGAGTATCCAGCAACCTGTAAATACAAGGTGCTAAGTCCGGCATATGAATGCGAAGATAAGATTTTTTTCTCTTCCTTTCTAGGAAGAGTTTTTTTTTTAAAGTCAAAAATATTTTATGCATTAAAATTTGAAATTATAAGTTTTAAAATTAGTTATTGTAGGTTAAGTTATGTTTGGAGAAATAAAAATTAGGAGGAAAGAAAATGGCAAAAAAAATTTATTTTACATCGGAATTTGTATCACCAGGACATCCAGATAAAATCTGTGATCAAATTTCAGATTCAATATTAGATGCTTGTCTTGCGGATGATGAAAGTTCAAGAGTAGCGTGTGAAACTTTTGCAACTACTGGTCTTGTAGTTGTAGGAGGAGAAATTACAACAAATACTTATGTGGATGTCCAGAAGATTGTTAGAGACAAGATTTATGAAATTGGATACCGTCCAGGAATGGGATTTGATTCTGACTGCGGTGTGTTAAATACTATTCATTCTCAGTCGCCTGACATTTCGATGGGAGTAGATACAGGTGGAGCTGGAGATCAGGGGATTATGTTTGGAGGAGCAGTTAATGAAACTGAAGAATTAATGCCTTTGGCACTTGTGCTATCACGTGGTATTATACAAAAATTAACTGAAATCACAAGAAATGGAACACTAGCCTGGGCAAGACCGGATGCAAAATCTCAAGTTACATTGGCGTATGATGAAAATGGCAACTTATTGAATGTTGACACAGTTGTACTTTCTGTACAGCATAACGAAGATGTTACAAATGAACAAATTGAAAAGGATTTGAAAGAGCTTGTGATAAAACCTGTGTTGGAAAAATATAACTTGAATATTGAAAATGTGAGAAAATTTCATATTAATCCAACTGGAAGATTTGTAATAGGAGGGCCTCACGGAGATTCTGGACTTACTGGAAGAAAAATTATAATTGATACTTATGGTGGATACTTTAGACATGGTGGAGGAGCCTTTTCTGGAAAAGATCCATCGAAAGTTGACAGATCGGCAGCTTATGCAGCAAGATGGATTGCCAAAAATATTGTTGCGGCAGGTTTTGCTACAAAATGTGAAGTTCAGTTATCTTATGCGATAGGTGTTGTTGAACCTGTGTCAATTCGTGTAGAAACATTTGGAACTGGAACAGTTGAAGAAACAAGAATTGAAGAGGCTGTTGCAAAATTATTTGACTTAACACCAAATGGAATTCAAAAATCATTAAACTTGAGAAAACCATCATTTAGATATCAAGATTTAGCGGCATTTGGACATATTGGAAGAACTGATATTGATTTACCTTGGGAAAAGCTGGATAAAGTTGAAGGATTAAAACAAGAATTGGGAAAATAATTCAAAAATAGGGAGTGAATAAGTCACTCCCTTTAACTTTTTATTCATTAGAATATTTTTCAAAAGCCTTTTCAAATCCAATTGTATACATATCAAAAAAGAAATTTATATTTTTTTCAGGAATATCGCCTAACGCTTTCATAACATTTTTGGCAAAATGAAGAGGACTGTCGCCTCTTGCAGTTACCATCTTTCCATCAATTACTGATTCTGTTTTCACAAAATTTTCAGAATTTGTATAATTTTCATTATCTTTTATTTCAGCAAGATTGTTTACAGTATGTTTGCAGTCATTAAGGAGTGTATTAGTTGCAAGGAAATAAGCAGCATCACAAATTGCCCCAACAACTTTATTTGGATTATTCTTAAATTTTTTAACAAGTTCAATGATTGTGTAGTTTGTTTCAAAGCTCTGATTTCTCCAAGTTTTTCCTCCAATTAAAATCAATCCGTCAGTATTGTCTTCTGTGATTTCTTCTAATGTCATGTCAGGCAGCATTTTTAAATTACCCATTGATATTTTAATATCCTTATCAGTTGAAGCATAACTGACTGAATAATTTTGAGTTATATTTTCTTCATTTAATGCCGAAGCTAGAAATGCAGTTTCCCAGTCTGCAAATTCATCTAAAATTAAAAAAACTATATTTTTCATTATCATTTTGTCCTTTCTTAGTTGCAATCAATTTTCTATTTTAAAACCAAATAAAATTATTTTGTTTTTAATAGTTTAATTTTTTGTAATTTTTTGAAGGAGTAATAACTGTTTCATGATTTTTATTTTTTTCTTCCCATAAAAGTATTAAATTCATCCATCCCAGCTGGTAAGTAATCATTTGAACAGGACTTTTGTCAACTTCATCTACAAAAGTATCTTTATTTTCATCAGTAATTTCTGAAAATTCATTAATAAATAATACAGCTCTTTTATTTATTTCATCTATCAATTCTTTTTTACTTGAATATCCTTGCATAATTTTCTTCCTATTCTTTAACAGGCTGTCTTATCACTGTCTTCATCTTATTCACATCTGCCTTTCTTGGATCGCTCAAATAAATTTCATGATGATATCTTTTTTCTGTTAATTCTATATTATATCCATTATTTTGTGCAAATTCATTCATTCTTTGGATAGTTTCAGGTTCATCATTGTAGCTTCCTGTATGCATACATTGTACACAAAGTCCTTCGTTATAGCTGAAAAATTCAACTTTTGAAAAATCCTTTTTCTTTTTCTCAGTTGCACACTTTATAGCCCATTTTACATCTTCCTTTTTAATAAAATCAGGCACTCTAATTAAAGAAATCCAGTTAAATAATTCCTTGTTTAACATATAATTTTCATGCTTTACATTTTCCTGCCACCAAAGTCCTTCCAACGGAGGGACAACATATTCAAAAAATCCTTCAATTTTATATTGTGTCCTGTAACTCATTTTAAGGGTATAGGCAACTCCGTATAACATTTCAACAGCTTTTTGATATTCCCCTTCTTTCTCATTGGGATTTCCTTTTCCCCGTACTGCTATAAAATTCATTTTAGGAATTTCTATAATTTCAGGTTTTTCTGACGGTCGATAAAATTTTTTAAATTCCTTTTTAAAATCAAATGCCATAATTATCATCTCCTAGTTATTATTTTATGCTGATATAAATGTGAATTTCTGTATTTTCATAATCATTACCTGCTATATATTCTTCAAAATCATAGGTATAATTTCTTATATCAGATTTTTCTTTCCCAAATTTTTCCCAAAATTTATACCAAAATTCTCCAACAGCTTTTACAGGATCACCAAAAATCACAAATTTTGCATATTTTCCTTCAGGAATTTGTATTTTTATCATCTTTTCAGGAATTTCATCAATTTTATTTTTTACTTCACAGCCTGCAAGACAGTCATATGAAAATCCATTTTCGTTATTGTAGTTATAATAAACTCCCATAAGATTACCATTTTTTCTATCTTTTACATTTTTCACACCTTTTTCAGAATATAAATCTTTCCATAAATTCCAGATTGTATCATGTGCTGTTTTCTCTTCCTTTATTCTAGCCTTTAATCCAACAAGAGTTTTTTCTTTAATTTCTACTATTTCATATTTCATAATTATACCACCTTTTTTATCAATTTTTATTAAATCAATTATAGCAATCATAATATGACAAGAGTATGTCATATTAAAAAATAAAATTTTGAAAATAAAAAATATGACAATAAAATATTGTCATATTTATTAATTTTTATAATTTATCTCATCAATTCTGGACCGTAACCAAAACCAAGATATTTGTAAATGGCATTATTTATGGTGTAATCTTGAATTACGCCCCATGTATTAGGGTATTTTTTTACATATACTTTAATATCGTTTTCCATATATTGTAAATCATTTCTTTTAACTAATTGCAAATAAAATTCAGAACTTTTTTCTAGCAGAAAGCTTTGGTACTGTTTATTGTTCATTTTTGAAATTTTTTTCTTTTCTTCGTTGCTAATTTTTTTTATGTAATTTTCTAATTCAGAGGCATGAGCTGTAAAATTAGGACCTTTGATATGCACAGTTAGGACAGCTGTACCATTTTTAATTTCGGCATTCAATACTTTGTATGAAATTTTTGAGTTTGCGATTATTAAGTAATCTGCAGAATTTTTTAATGATTTATTTGTCTGACTTGCCGCAATATCTTCTAAATTTTTTTTACGTTGATTGCTTACATTTTTTCCCAAAATTTCATTTGTACCTTCCACAGAGTTTGTAAAAACATTTTTCTTGACATTTTCAGGATTTGTGTGAAATTTCATAAAATCATAAAAGCTGTTAATTACGGCTTGTTTTTCATCATTTGAAGTATTATTTTTAGCATTAGAAAATCCAAAGATGCTAAAAAATAAAAATGTTACTATTAAAAATTTTTTCATTTGCAACACTTCCTCTCGTTTTTAATATTTTAGAAAATTATAACATTTTATTCTTGAAAAAAACTTTGAAAAATATTTTCCTATTTATAATTTTCCTTCATTTTTGCAATTTTTTTAAACAAAATTTTCTTTATTCTCTCTGGCTTCCTTACCTTCAAATGTTCTCCAAAAGATAGAAGATAGCCGTAAATCCATTCATTTTCAGGATATTCCATTATAATTTCAAAATCGCCATTTTCCATTTTGTTTATACTCTCTTCAGAAAATTCATCATAGACACGGTATGCTTGTGATTTATCTATTTCGACTATGATTTTTACATTTTCTACCGTACTTTTTTTGTTATTTATTTCAAAGTCTTTTATTGTTTTTTCAAAATATTTGTTTGTTAAGGTTAGATTTTTGATTCTTGTTATTTTAAATTGACGAATATCATTTTTTTTGTGGCAATAGGCAAATAAGTACCATGCTTTTTCTTTAAACCATAAATTTAAAGGGTCTGCTGTTCTTTCATAATGTTCGCCTTTTGTGTTAAAATAGTTAAATTTTACGGTTTGTTTAGTTAATATTGCCTCTTTAATTTTTTCAAATAAAGCACCATCATCACAATTATATCTTGAAAAGTCTATTTTTATCCAGTTGTCTGACTTTTTGTTAAAAATAGTGCTTAATTTTGAAAGAGTTTTATTGTTGTTAGGATAATTAGTGGCATTTAAGCTTTGAAGTGCATAAAGTATTTCATTTTGCTCGTCTTGTGAAAATAGCGATTTATTTATGATGTAGTTATCCATCAGCTTTATTCCGCCAGATTTTCCCCTTTGAAAATAGACTGGAATACCAGCAGAAGAGAGAGTGTCAATATCTCTATAGATTGTTCTGACTGATACTTCAAAATGTTCGGCAAGTTCTTTTGCAGTAATAGTCTTTTTTTCAAGTAATAAATAAACAATTTCAAATAATCTGCTGATTTTCATAATATTTTTACTCCTCTTTATATTACTTAGTTTTTATAAATTAAACAGAAATTTTTTATTTTGATAAAAATATTTTTGGTGTTTGAATTATTTTATCAAACTAAAGAAAAAATGAGGAAGAAGCCCCATGCACATACTTGAAAAAATAATCCAAAGTCCCGACACAGTTTCTACAATCTTTCCTGACATATCCTTTTTCAAAAATTTTATCATAAAATATATCGAAACTATCAATATTACAAGCAATGTTAATCCACCAAAGAAAAAATATTTTTCATAAGTATGAGTAAGTCCGAGAATAACAAAAAAATATTCAATAACAAAAAGTAGGCTTAAAACAACCACAGCCTTTTTTCTTCCCCAAAGTTTGCTATATGTTTGCACTCCATACTCTTCTTCATCAGTTCTTCTTGTTTTTCTTCCAATTTCCAATACGATTCCGTTTAAATAATTTAATGCGAAAAGAGGAATTAGTCCTATAAAAATATTTTTTTCGTATTTTTCTAGTGATAAATACAAAGTTTCTAAAAAATGAGACTCCAAAATATATCCTGTTCCTTTTACAATAACAAGGGTAATAAATATCATTATTACAACATGGGAAAGGGCATAGATTAAAATTCTTTCTGTTAGCCAGTTCTTTATAAAGAATTCCTTTGTCATTAAAAACATATAAATCCACACCAATAACATGAAATAAATTAGTTTAGGATTTATAACATGTGCAAGAATTATTTGTATTATAATAGTTGCAATTCCAATTTTTCCCAATGCTTTTAAGGAAATTATTCCTCTTTGAACAGGTCTGTAAGCCCGGTATTTTAAATCTTCTTCATAATCCTTAAATTCATCTGTAATTCTCAGCTGAAAGAAAAACATGAATATTATGATAAATAAAGGAAGTAGTTTATACCAAATCATTGGTACTTTATAAATTTCTTTATCCCAGAGCAGTGACACTCTATTGACTTCTTTTGACAAAATTGGCGTTATAATTTTTGAATTATATAATAAACTTGTATAGATATATCCTGACAAAGTAAAAATCAATACGAAAAAAGAGTTTTTTCCTAATGGGAATCGTTCATTTAAGTATATTTTGAAGTTTTTTATATATTGGATTATTGATTTTTTTGAATTTATATTACTTTCGTTCATTTTTATTTTCTCCTCTTACAATATTTATTTTACTGGCAATAAAAGTCAACCATTGAAAGTAAATATCCAGTATTATCATCTACATTTGTTTCTTCAAGAAAATCTTTAATTTTGTATCTTAATATTAATTTTTTTTCATTATATCGTTCAGATTTTGTGTTATCTATTACCATTACAGGACTTCCTGCACTTGCGAAAGCATCAAGAAATCCTAATGCAAGGTCAAGAAACATTCCTTTTGCCTTAGCACGTGTATAAGTTTGATATTTCTTATCCAGATGTGATAAATCCGCTTCGTTTTCTTTTGCTGAACGATAAAACATTTTTAAAGTATCTCTATTGTATGATGAAAATAATTTTAATCCTTCTTGAATTAATTCTTTTGCTTCTGTTTTCATAAAATTTCCTTTCTGAATTTAAATTTTTAAAGTTTTTCAACTATCTCTTCAAGTTTTTTATAGTCTGTCTTGCTGTTATGTCTTTTGTCCATAGGAATTTCAGTTTCAATTATTTTAAATATTCCAAATTTTTCTTTTAGTTTTTTAATTTCACTATCCTCAGATAAATTTCCTTTATATTCAGGGTTTCTTTCAACAATTAGATACAGTTTATTATTTTTGAAAGTAAGAACTGATTTTTTCACGTTTTTGCAAAATGAAAAGGCAGTTTCTACAGTAAAAGGATAATAAATGTTTTCTTCAATCTGTATTCGCCCTTTAACTCTTCCAAGTAGTATAAGTTGACCTTTTTTGTTAATATATCCCATATCTCCTGTTCTGTGCCAGTTTTCATCAGAATTTTTTTCAATATTTAAGTAACCATCAACTACGTTTTCACCCCTTACAAGTATTTCGCCCTTGATTTCTGAAATTTTATTTTTTTCAGGCGTTTTTTCTAATTCTTCTATTTTAAGTTCTATTTCATTAACAATTTTTCCAGCGAGAAGCCCATCGCCATTTTTCATATTTTCAATATCTTCTTCTGTTATGTCTTCAAAATTTAATACTGATATGGGTTCAGCCTCTGACGCTCCATACAAGGCTATAATTTTAGCATTTGTAAAAACTTCTTTAATCTTTTTCATAAGGCTGTAAAAGACAGGTGCTCCACCAGTATATACTTTTTGAACATTTTCAAGCATTATTTTTTTTTCTTTGCAAAATTTTACGATGTTTTCAAATATTGCAGGAGGCAAGATGATGTTTTGTATATTATTTTCTGTTATTTGCTTAATAATGTTCCCAAAATCTGACTCGACAGGTTTTCGCCAGTTCAAGTCAGGAATAAAGGTAGTTGTTCCTGTTGCCATATGTGAAAGAAGAAATATCGGGAATGAAGAATAAACAGCTGTTTCTTTTTCAAATTTTAGATTTTTTTCAAGTACATTGTGCTGTCCAAGTAAAAATTCATGCGTTCTCATAATAATTTTTGGAAAGCCTGTACTCCCGCTTGTAAAACTGATAAGAGCAGGTGTATTTCCGTTAATTTTTTCGTTTTGAATTTTTTTCTGATTTTTATTTTTTTCATATATCGAAAGTTTTTCAGAATGTTCCATTATTTTAATATAATTAATTTTTTTGCCAATTTTTTTGATTCCCTTTAAAAAGAATCCCTTTAAAAGTGTCTTTCCGCTTCCAATTATTCCATCAGGAGAAATCATTTCACAGCATTTATTTATATGCTCAATACCAGCATACGGATCAATAAACACAGCTTGCAGTCCCATTTTAAATATTGCAGTTAGAATAAGATAAAATTCTATGCCAATGGGGACAAAAACAACGATTTTATTTCCTTTTTGAAATCCTTTTTGTATCAAATAACTGCAAATTTCATCTGATTTTGTATCAATTTGAGTAAAAGTAATCTTATTTCCTGTCTTTAAATCAAATAATGCTGTATTGTCTGGATATTGTTTTCTCAAATCTTTAATTTTGTCAATTATTGTCATTCTACACCGCCTTTTATTTAAAGTTCCTTTATAAACAGGGCATATCTTCTTAACTCATCTCCTAAAAGTGAGCCGATATTTTTTGATATATTTTTTTCGTGCATCAAGGCATAAATCACATTTTTATAGCCTGAATGTTCCGCTTCCTTTACAAGTTCATCTATCAGAATATATCCCATCCCTTTTCCATTATATTTGGGAGAAATTGCAATCGTTTTAAGAATCATAGTTTCTACTTTTTCTTTGTATTGAAGTTCGGCATAATCAGGTATTCCAAATACGTAGCCAATTAATTCGTCTTTTAAATAAAGCATTTTAAAAAACTTTTTTACAATTTTATCTTCATAGCTCATATACATTTTCAAAAATATTTCTCTATCCAATTCAGAATAAAGAAAATTATTTTTAAATGCCTCAATCGTCAAGTCGTAAATTTTATTCAGCACAGTGATTAAATCTTCATTTTCTGCAGATTTTACTGTTATATCCTTATAGTAGCCAAATTTTTTCAACTTTTCAATTTTTTTAGATAAATGCCCCCTTTGAACAGGATTCATATTTTCCATTACTGTTGAAATATAATAGGCAAGAGGCTTAAAGCCAAGTTTTTCAAAGAGTTTTACATAGTAGTCTTCATTCCAAGGTTCCATAAGAAATGGCGAACGATGTCCTTTGTCAGTAACATAACGATATGTATTCCAAGTAGTTCCATTTAAAGGGCCTATTATTGTTTCTATGTCATCATTTTTCAGATTTTCAAAGATTTCATTAAATATTTCTGTTTCATTTTTCCGATATTTTTCCAAAATATTTACATTGCCAATATACGATGTTGTCTTTCCATTGTAATTAGGGCGATTGTGCCATAAATTAAGACTTCCAGCTTTTTCGTGTTCATTATAAAAAACAATAATTTCAGATGGACGTTCTATTTGTATTTTTGGAATTTCATTTTGTGAAATGTTATTTTCCGTAATATATTTTTCTAGATAGTTTTTATTTATTTGGTTATTTTCTGTTATTATGTATCGCTTGATTTTCATTTGCAAATTTTCTCCTTTTGACAATTTTATAGCATTCCAATTCCTAATAGCAGTATAGAACAGATAAAAACTGTTCCAGAAGCTATAAATACTTTTGTTTCTCCGCTAAGCTCCTTTTCCTTTTCAATAATATAAAAAATCTTCATACTTGTTTCGTAAATAAATATTCCGACAAATATAAAAACTACTATTCCAATTAGCATTTTAAAATCCCAAATTCTTGACAAGGCAAAATAATTTATTATAAAGAAAATTAGTGCTTTTCCAATACTTCCCATCAGAAAATTCATCCTAAATGTTTCCCGTTTTACATTTCCAGCGTTATCTCTTATTAAATTTATAATTCCAAAATGCAGCGAAAAAGTAAATATATAAATAAGATACATTTTATTTTTATCAAGTATGATGCTCATAGCAAGCCAGATTGCTGTTGAAAATGCTATTGTCAGAAGGCCCTTGAGAGAATCTTTTACTTGCCCTCTTACCTTGGGCGTGAAATGATAATAGCCAAGGTACATTATTAGTGGCGGAATAAGCCATTTTATTCCTCCAATTATCATTACGATGTAAAGAAAAAATAAACTTGCAGTTTGTGCAACCCTTGTAAGCGTAGTCTTTTTTCTATTCAATATTATAATTATAAGAAGTATCACTATCACCCAAAATTTATACATAAGCTCCTTTTCTGTAAGATAAAGGTTCAGCCTTAAAAACATATACACAAAAAATGGTACAAAAAGATTATCAAGACCATTCCATGAAATGACTTCAAGAATCATTGTAAGGATACTCAGCAGAAGGGAAACAAGTACGATGTTTATACTTCCGATATCACTGAAAAACAGAAAGAAGTTTATACATATGAAATATGTTGTCAGAAAGAATGTTACCGAGCCTTCTATCGACTTTGTTCCAAATCCCGTATTAAATTTATACTTGCTGTAAAATTCCCCTATAAGAGCCGCAAAGGCATCAGAAAGCATAAGAATTATAAGCGGAAGGGCGTACATTACCTTATTATCACTTGAAACAAGCCATAATCCCAAAATACTCATAATAAAGTATATATCCCCTAAAGTCTTCCTGTTTTTTGTTTCCAGTACTTTTTTAAATCCTGTCACTTTATTTTTTACAATTCGTATAGAAACAAGTAGTATAAGAAATACTATCCCAAGTATTACAACCGAACTTTTTCTTTCAAAGATAAAAGGAAGTGTCAGCCCACCAATTCCTGAGCCTATATGCAGAATCTTCCTTATAAATTCCGAATTAAGTTTTTCACTTTTTTCAAGCTTGTTAAGCAGAAGGAAAAAGAGTATAAAAGCCGCCAGAACAAATATCATTTTAACTATTTCCATTTTTTATCACCTTTTCCACTACAAAATCCGTATAGAAAAATGTCATATCCTTTTCATGAAGCTTCCTATCCAGCTCCTTCATCCTTTCATATTTTTTTCCATTTACATTTTTTTCTTTTCCAGTAACCATTATTTCGGAATCTGTTTCTTTATAACCAAGTTTTTCTGAATTTCTTTCAACTATTAGGTTCCAATATGCCAGTAAGGCATTGTCTTCAGCATTGTCGTAAATTTTTCCCATTAATTTACTGTAATTTTCAGCTGACATATACTCAAATATGTCACTTAAATTAAATTTATTTATTTTAAAATCAATCTGATCCAGATATTCTTCGACTGAACTCTGTAAAATTTCTACCTTATGAAGATTTCTTCTGATTTTATCAAAATTTTCTTTTCTAAGAAAATAAGGAAGACAATCCTTACGGTAATTTCCTGTCAGAATATAGTTAATATAAGGATTTTCATATGGATTCAGCTCACAGAGGGCATATCTGCTTCTTTCCTTCATTTCCTCAGAAATATTTTTTTCTGCATATCTAAAAAATTCCTTATCTCTTCCCAGTTTTCCAACTATGTATTTTGAAAAGAACAGCTTAAACATCAGTTTCCATCTGAAATTATTCCAGTATTTATCATAATAGTCCACTCTTTCCTGCTCTGGTTTATCTTCAAGAAGTTTTTCCACTCGTTTTTTACTATGCACAAAAGGAAGTATTTTTTCCCTGAAAATCTTAAAAAACTTTTCAAATTTTCCTGTATGGATTATTCCATTTTCAATTGCTTCCCTGTTAAAGTCCCAGTATTCCTTCACTTCTTTATCAAGATTTTCTCTTATTCTATCATATATTTCAACTCTTTTATCAGATTTCATTACTCCCATAAACTCAAGCATTTCTTCATAGGACAGGCTATTAAAAACTTCCTTTTTCAGCTTTGCAAGTGCTATCTGAGGAAAACTTATATCAAGTGCCACCACTTTCTTTGGATTTTCTGCAAGCATGGAAAACACATTATCTCCCGCAGACAGTATCCCAAAACATATATCATTTTCCTGTATATTAAGACTTTCAAGTAAAACCTCTGTATCCTCCCAGCATTGGGAATACCTTATCAAAGAAAAATCAACCCTGTTTTCTTTTACTTCGCTTTTCACCTATACTTCCTCCAAATTTATCTGTATAAAATTTTTAATCTGTTTTTTCTGATTTTATATTTCATCCAATTTTTTTATTATTCCCGTACTTCCGTCAAACTGGACAAAATCTCCTGTTTTTAAGGCTGTTGTTGCTCCCTGCACTCCAACTATAGCAGGTATATTCATTTCACGTGAAATAATTGCACTATGTGATAAAAGACTTCCCTTTTCCACTATAAGCCCCTTTAATAAAGGAAAAACCATAACCCAGCTTGGATCCGTAGATTTTGTAACAACAATATCTCCGTCTTCAACTTCAGTATTCATAGGATTTAGTACAATTTTTACTTTTCCTTTAACTACTCCCTTGCTGCATCCTGTTCCCTTAAGAATATTTTTATCTCCCTGTTCATTTCCTGTCAAATCTTCATAATGGAAGTTTTCCCCTAAAAATCCTCTCGTTAAAAATCTGTCAGGAAGGACAGCTCCTTCTTCATATTCCTTATACTTTTCTTTTCTTAAGTCTATCAGCTTTTTTAAGTCTGTATCAATTAATGCCCCGTCTATCAGCCCAAAAATTTCGTCAATTGTCAGATAAAATACATCCCTTTCATGAACTATTATATTTTCTTCCTTTAGATAGACTCCCATTTTTTTCATAATTTTTCTGACCATGCCGAAAACCTTCGTTCTTTCATATCGCAGATTTTCCCTTAATCGAATAAATTTTTTTGCATAGGATACAGTTTTTTTCAGTATAAACTTTTTCAATGGACTGATTTTAAGATTTTCATATATTTTGTTCTGTTCCTCTGAAATGTTCCTTTTACTATGTTCCGCCGATTCCTTTGTCATTGAAATCGAATATATCATCCTGATTAGAAATAATGGATCTTCCCTCAATGTCAATGCTTCAAGCTTCAGCTCATGTACCGTCCTGTCTCCAAATTTTTGCATATATTCTTCCATTAATGAATTAAATTCTTTATTCCTAGTTAAATTTTCAATATTAATATCTGTTGCAGCTTCTGCAGTTATCCCTTTTATTTCATTCTGTAAATTCTTATCCTTTTTTATTATACTGCTCATTTTCATAATATATTTTGAAGGCTCGACACTTATCATGTCATTTCCTTCCTGAGCAATAAGAATATTATGTACTTCCTCAAAATTTTCCTTTATATATTTTTCGGCTACTTTTTTTGAAAGACCAAACCATACCATTACAAGAAAATCATTTATAATAGGTATTTCCCAGTTTTTTAAAAATTTATTTTCAAGAAACTTGTAATATTTTTTTAACTCCTTTACACTTTTTTCTTCTAGCCTGCTATTTTTGTCATTTAGGTTTTCATCTATGAGCTTATAAAACTTTTTAGCCTTGTTCTCAATCAGAAACATATTTAAAAATAATGTTCCTCCTGCTTTCAGCTTTTCAATCCTGTTTATGAATTTTTCCCACGAAGACATTTTTTCTTCCGCTTCCAGAAGATTTTCCTTTATATCTTCTTCAGACAGTTCCTTTTTCACTCCCATCATCTGCTCCATAAATTTGCTATTATTACGTGAATTAGGAAACAGCATAAGAAGTTTATACCAGTTTATCAGATTATAATAAACTCTTCCCTTCAACAGTCCAAGCATGTTATCATATACAACCTGGTAGCTTTCAACAACCTTCGGAGGCACTCCCGTAATTTCTGAAAATCTTTTATATACATCAGAATAGGCTTTTCTTATAAAGCTGAAGGTAAGCGGAAGCGTAATTTCAGGATAGCTTTCTACAATATTACTGTTGTCCCATATTATTGTATTTGCTGTTTTTTCATTTGATTTTTTTAATGTAGTTACAGGTCTTGACTGCAATATATAAAGTTTTCCCTTTTCAAATGCCCATTCCATATCCTGAGGCTTTCCATAATATTTTTCAATATTTATAATATTTTCACCCAGTTCACATATTTCACCGTCATTTAATACTTCGTCTTCAATATTTATTTCTTCTGTCTTTATTTTCTTGTTTTCAAAATCTAAGACCTGTCTTATTTTTTTTGTTCTTATTTCCTTTTTAATTTCCTTCGTTTTTTTATTATATATAAACAGATCTCCATTTTCATCTCCATCAACTATACTTGTTCCCAGCCCATAAGTTCCTGAAATTACTATTTCATCATAATTTCCATTTACGGGATTTACGCTGAATCCGACTCCGGCCTTTTCAGAATTTACCATTTCCTGAATTATTACTGCCGGAACATTTATTTCATTGTTTATTTTTCCTTCTTTTCTATATTTCATAACATGAGAGGAAAAGGAAGAAATCCATACTTCCTTCACTTTTTCCATTATATTTTCTTTTTTTATATATAGATATGTTTCAAACTGACCTGCAAATGAAAAATTGCTGCTGTCTTCTTCTATTGACGAAGATCTCACAGCATAGTAACTTTCTTCATTTAGTACATTTTCAATTTCTTTTTCAAATTCTCCCCTAATTTTATGATTTTTTATAATTCTAATTATATTTTCAATTTTTCTTTCGGTATTTCCGCTAAATACAGCATCCCAATCCTTAATTTCATCATTATTTCCTGCTTCTTGGTTATGTTTTTCAATTTCTTTTAGTATAATTTCCTTAAAATATCTGTTAGTAATGACTGAAAAATGCGGGACATTAAATCCATTGGCAGCAAGTTCAAGTAAATTTTGAGCCTTTTTACCTATTTTTTCCTCAAATACTGTATTTTCATTATGATTTTTTAATTTATCAATATTATAAATATATTTCATAAATTTGTTTTCCTTTACTAAAGAATGTGTTTGTTTTATATTATACCTCATTATGATTAATTTTAAAACTTTTTTCATAAAAAAAGTTGCCCTTAGTAGAGCAATCTTTATTCAAAAATTTGTAAATTTAAAGTCATAAAAACTTAATAAATTTTAAGTTTCGAGAAGAATGTCAATTTGAAATGACTATAAAATATTTTTATTTTTTAAAATACAGGGAATCCTTGCCCAGCATATTTTTCTTCAATGAACTTCTTAACTTTTTCAGAAGTCATAGCTTTTGTCAAATCTTGTATTTTTTTACTATTTTTGTTATCTTCTCTTGCCACAAGGCTTACAGCGTATTTACCATTTGTATTTTTTTCAATAAATAAGGCATCTTTTACATGAACTCCAATTTTTATCATGTGTGAAGGCCAGTTAAATGCCAAGTCAGCTTCTTGGTATGCTTGCACTAGTGATGGAATAGGAACTGCCATAAATTTGAAATTTTTCTTCGTGTTAATAACATCGTTCAAATTATAAAGTCCATCTTTTGGTTTCAACTCAATTAAACCTTCATTTGCAAGTATTCTCAAAGCTCTATCCTGATTTGTCACATCATTTGGAATAGCAACTTTTGCTCCATTTGGAATTTCTACCTTATTTTTGTATTTTTTTGAATAAAAACCTACATAAACATCATAAATTCCTTTAACTTTTACAAGTTTTCCGTTATTTTTCTTATTAAAAACTTGCATAAATGGTTCATGCTGATGAAAGTTTGCATCAAAGTCTTTGGCATTTAGTCCAACATTTGCAGTAACATAATCTGTTAATACAGTAATTTTTACATCATAACCTTCCTTTTTTAAGTCTTCAGCCGCTATTTTCACAATTTCATCCATCGGATATCCAGCCGCAGCAATTCTGATGATATTATCCTTTTTTAAATTTATTCCAACAAATGCTAAAACTAGCACACATATTACAGCTAATGAAATTAATAATTTTTTTGACATTAGTAAATTCTCCTTTTCTTATCTAAATTTTTTGATATTCTGTTTCCAATAATTTGTATTGAAAATACAATGACTATCATTATTGTCACAACCCTATATACAAGGGCATAGTTGTATTCGTTGTATCCATATCGCATTGCATAGTCGCCAATTCCGCCTCCACCAACAACTCCCATTACAGTAGAGTATGAGATAAAGCTGATAATTGCTGAAGTTAAACCAAGCACAAGGCTGCTTCTCGCTTCAACAAGCAAAAAATGCCACACAATCTGAAATACACTTGCCTTCATTGACAAAGCCGCATCAATTATTCCGCTATTCACATCATAAAAGGACTGTTCTGTAAATCTCGCATACAGTGCCACAGCTACAAAGCAAATTGGAAAACTTGCAGGAAATAATCCAAAAGCAGTGCCAAAAATTAATCGTGTAAGAGGTATTAATATAACTACAAATATTAAAAATGGGAAGCTTCTAACTACATTTATATAAATGTTGCATGTAATATTTATAAACTTATTTTCCTTAATGCCGCCTTTATCAGTCAAAAATACAACGGATCCTAAAGGAATTCCCAAAAATACTGCACATACCGTAGGAATAAGAACCATTATAAAAGTGTCCTTTATTGCAATTAATAACTCAGTATCTATCATTTCAGAACCTCCCTCACATAATCGGCATAACTTTTGTTTGATTTTTCATAATCTCTCTGATTAACATTGAAAATATCTGTAATTTTACCTTTTTCAATAATTGCAACTCTGTTGCATAGCCTTTTTACAACTTCCAGTTCGTGAGTAACAACTAAAATGGTTGTTCCATATTTTTTATTTATTTCCTCAAATAAGTCAAGTATTTCATCTTTTACAGATTTATCCAAAGACGCTGTAACTTCATCGCAAAGCAGTAATTGCGGATTTATCACTAATGCACGAGCAATCGCCACTCTCTGCTTTTCACCGCCACTAAGGGAAGCAATAAACGATTTTTTCTTATCAGACAGCCCCACAAATTTTAAAACTTCTTCAACTTTTTCAGCTGAAAACTTTTTCTTTAAAATTAACGGAAGAGCAACATTATCAAAGACATTTTTGTTATACAAAAGATTAAATTCCTGAAAAATATAAGCAATTTCAGCATTCTTTGTAATATTAACTTCTCCTTTATCAGCCTTCAAAAGCCCTTGAACAATCCTCAAAATCGTTGATTTTCCACTTCCTGACTGCCCAATTAATCCAAAGATTTCCCCTTTGTTAATCTTCAAATTTATTTTCAAATCAAAATTAGTATAATTTTTTTCAATATCTCTAAGTTCTACCATCTCACCTCCAATTATTTTTGTATTTAATTTTAAAATGTAATAACTTCAAAATTATATCATATTTTTTAAAATAAGAGAATATTGTTTGGAAAAAAAGTGAATTCTATTTTGGGGAACAGAAATAATTAAAATTAATTGATTTTTTTTGATATTTTCAGCGTTTTCTATTTTTTAGGGGAACAAAAATTAAAAACAAATATTTCCTTGAATTTATATTTGAGATTAGATATAATTTGTTTAGAAAAGATAGTTTAGAATTAAATTTAAAAGAAATAACTTAAAATTAGATTTAGAAGTTAAAAAATATTGTTATTTTAGGAGATTGGCTATGAAGAAGGTTAGAGTTACAATTTCGGATTTTATGAATGAAATTATAAAAAGTGATTCGGAGTATTTTAGAATGCCTGTGGGAAGGATAGGGAACATAATTTTTAAATATTATATGGACAAAAATTTGAATAAAGTGGAATTGGGAAATTTTTCGGGAGAAGTGTTGCAATTTAACTTGAATAAAAATAATGATGAAATTTTTATGGATACTTTTGTTAGAAATGGAGCTGAAACTGAGGCTGAATATTGGAGAAATATAATTTTTACGTATATTAATAATTTACGATATAGACGTGAAGAAATATTATTTGAAAAGATTTTTAGGAAAATTAAGGAAGGAATGCAGGGTAAGAGAAAGATAAAAATAAAATATCACAAATATATAAGGCTAGTAAATCCGTATTTTGTAAAAGTGGCGGATGATGAAAACAGATCTTATTTGTTTTGTTACTGTGAAAAAAATAATGACTATAGAAATTACAGAATTTCAGAAATAGAAGAAGTATGGTTTACAAATGAAAATATTGAAATAAAAGATAAAAAATATATTGATGATGTGTATAAAAATTTTGATCCGTTTCTATCGTATAAGAACACAGTTAAAGTTGAATTTACAGAAAAAGGAGTGGAGTTATATGAAAAAGTTTTGACAAACAGACCTAGACTTTTAAATAAGAAGGATGGAATTTATACCTTTGAATGTGATAACAAACTTGCATTGGTATATTTTGCACAATTTTTTTCAAATGTAAAAATCTTGGAACCAATTGAATTACAGGAAAAATTAAAAAATGAACTTAAAAGGACAATAGAAATATATGAAAATAAGGAGGAAGAAAATGTTTAGATTAAGAGGGAGCAGAAGAAGAAAAACGGAGGAAATTATCAAAAAATTTCTAAAAAGTTATGCTCAAAATGAAAAAAGTGAAAATAAAAAGGATTTAAGAAGTTGGCTAATTTCTGAATTGCAAAATGAACTAGTGGCAAAGAAGCCAGAGGAAATAGAAAAAATGGCTGATGAACTTATGGCAGGAGTTGAAATTTATTTTGACAAGAAAAAGGAAGTCGAAAAATATCAGAAAGTTGGGATAAGCAGCAGTGATTATGTGGGAGATGTGATACTGGATAAAATTTCGGAAGATGTAATAAATGCGGAAGTTGTGGATAGACAGCAAATTATTAGGAGTATGAAGGAAAGTAGTGAAATTTTAGCAAATTACAATGAGGCTATGATATATGAAGCGGCTGCAATAAATGATTCACAAGTAGTGGCAAACACATTGAGTGCAGCTAAAGCAAATGTTTATGTTGACAATATAAATACAACTATAGGCAAGTCAAATGAGGAAATTTTGTCAGCACTTATAACTAAAACCGGAGAAATAAGCCAAAATCCTAATTTAGATGGATTTATATTTGAGGAACATCACACTGGAACGTTTAATATAGATGCGGCAGTTAAAGAAAAAAATTACTATGCAAAGGCACTAAAGCCAGAAATAGGCGAAACTTATGGAAAAAATTCGATTGACATGACAATAGAAGATTCTGGCAAGATTGTAAGAAAATATCAGGCAAAATCCTATAAAAATGCCAATGAAACTGCAAAATCATTTTATGATAGACAGCAAGGCTACAAATATAAATTTCAGTCAAAATTAGTTCCGTCAGATCAGACTGGAGATATCCCAAATTCAGTAGATAAGCTGAAATTTGGAGAAGTGGAAAGTAAAAATATAAGCAAAGAAGAAATAAAAAATATTCAGGAAAAATACCAGTCTGGCGACAAAGAAGCAGTGAAATTCAGTTTTGAAAAAGATGTAGATGCTCTTGCAATAAGCAAACAACTAGGAAAACAGGCTGTGATTAATGGAACTATAGGAATTGGTATTGGAATGGCTTTGGATGTTGGAACAAAAATTGTTTCTGGTGAAGAAGTGGAAGTTGCTGAAGTAATTGAGGCTGGAGTGAAGACTGGTACTTCAATGGGACTTTCAACAGCAGTTGCAGGTGGAATAAGAGTTGCAGTTGAAAAAAATATTGTACCAAAAGTTCTTACAGGAGTTTTAGCAAATAATAATATTGTTGGAGCAGTTGCGGCTTCTTCAATGGATATTATAGGAACGGCGTTTAAATTAGGTTCAGGTGAAATAAGTCTAGGAGAAGCTACAAAAAGGGTAGGAACATCAGTAGGTTCTGCTTACGGAGCAATAGTTGCTTCAAATGCTGGTTTTATAGGTGGAATGGCAGTAGCTGGAGCAATTGGACTGGGAGCATTGGGAGCTGCTGGAGCAGTTGTTGGTGGAGTAGTGGCACTTGCAGCAGGAGCAGTATGTGGAGTAGTGGGAAGTAAAGTTGGCGGAGCGATAGCCAAAGGATTGGGAACTATTGCAAAACCTGTAATTGATGGATCAACTGAAATAGTAAAAAAAGGGACAGAGGCAGTAAAAAGCGTTGCAAAAGGAGCATGGGAAGGAGTGAAAGCAGTTGGGTCAGCAGTATTTTCAGGTGTAAAAGCAGTAGGAAGTGCCATAAGTTCAGCAGCTGGAGCGGTAGGAAGTTTTATTGGAGGGCTGTTTGGTTGGTAAAAATAATAGTATCATTTTAAAATTGAAGTTAAAAAATTTTAATCAAACCCTGTAGTGTTAGATTAATTTAATTTTAGATGAGTTAGAGCATATTTATAAAAAAATTGAAATAAATAAAAAATCAGGAGGAAAAATGGAAACAAATTTATCAAAGTATTTAAGGGCAAGAAGACCTATAATTTGGGTACACAGTGGAGATTACAAGGAAGTTGACACAATTGTAACAGAAGCGACTAAAGAATATAAAAATAAGGCGATTTTTGAATATAGGGCCTTTGGAGCTGTGAATTTTGAAACGAAGGTTAAAAGTGATGAAATTGTGGATTTGTACAGTTTTTTAAATATTCTTTTTTCGGTTGGTTTTAAAACAAATGTATTTTTATTGATAAAAAATACGGAAGAAGAAATGAAAGAGGCACGAAATATTGCTTTTATTAAAAAAATAGCTGAAAAAATGTATAATGATATAAATTATAATTTTAATATAATAATTGTTGATGAAGATGTAAATGTACCAAAAGGATTAGAAAAATTTACAAGTATAATTGATATTGAAACTATGGATGAAACAACAATTAATCAATATATTCAAGATTTTGCTCAAAAAAATAATGCTCGAATTTATTGGGATGATTTGGGCGATTTGTCAATTTCTTTAAAAGGTTTAACCAAGTTAGATTTGGATCATATTTTAAATATGATATTAGAAGAAAATTATGGAGCTATTTCAAAAGGTGCTAATCAAATAATCATTCGTGAAAAAGGGCAAATAATTAAAAAATCTTCAATTTTGGAAATCATTGATTTTAAGGAAAAAATCGAAGAAATTGGTGGGCTTGAAGGGCTAAAAGAATGGTTAAGTTCTAAGGCACAAGTATTTAGAAGACTGGATGAAGCCAAGAAATTTGGAGTGGATACGCCAAAAGGAGTACTGCTTGTAGGAATGCCAGGCTGTGGGAAAAGTTTGGCGGCAAAAGCAAGTGCAAGATTGTTTAATGTTCCATTATTAAGGCTGGATATAGGAAGACTTTTGGGAAAATATGTTGGAGAATCAGAACACAATATGAGAGTGGCACTAAAAACAGCTGAATCAATAAGTCCGTGCATTTTATGGATAGATGAAATAGAAAAAGCATTTGCAGGAATAGATCAAAACGGTGGAGCAAGCGACATAACAAAACGTCTATTTGGACAATTTTTGACTTGGTTACAGGAAAAGGAAAACACAGTATTCGTAGTAGCAACAGCTAACGATATAACAGCCTTTCCGCCAGAATTTCTAAGAAAAGGGCGATTTGATGAAGTATTTTTCATAGACTTCCCAAATGAGGAGGAAAGGGAAAGAATATTTGAAATTCACCTTGAAAAAAGAGGAAAAATGTCAGATGAAATAAATTTAAAGGAACTGGCAGAAGAAACAGAAGGCTATTGCGGTGCAGACATAGAAGAAATCGTTAAAAACGCAGTTGAAAATAAATTTATACTAGAAACTGAAAATGAAGAAGATAAGAAAATCACAACAAATAATTTATTAGAAGCAACTAAAAGTATAGATTCTTTATCGAATATTTTATCAGATAAAATAGATATTTTGAAAAAAAGTTATAAAAAATTCAAAATAAAATCAGCATCTCAAAAAATAAAAAATGGTAAAAGAATAGCTGGAAGACCAACATTCAAAGATATGGTTATAGTAAATGGAGGAAAATACACACCATCATTCTTTAATGAAGAAAGAGAAGTTTGCAATTTAGAAGTTTGTAAATATCAGACAACACAAGATATGTGGATGGAAGTAATGGAGAATAATCCATCAGAATTTAAAGGTGGAAGACGTCCAGTTGAAAATGTATCTTGGTGGGATGCTTTGGAATTTTGTAATAAATTGAGTGAGAAACATGGATTAAAACCAGTTTATGACTTGAGCCGAAAAGAAGAAGGTATATTAAGAATACATCAATCAAATGGCAAAATAGAATACCCAAATGTAGCAGATTTTAGAAAAACTGAAGGATTTAGATTGCCAACAGAAGTTGAATGGGAATGGTTTGCAAGAGGTGGAGAAATTGCAATACAAGATGGGACATTTAATTATGAGTATTCAGGCAGTAATAATATAGATGAAGTTTCTTGGAATAATGGTAATTCAGAAAATCGTACTCATGATGTAGGAACAAAGAAACCAAATCAATTAGGGATTTGCGATTGTAGTGGAAATATTTGGGAGTGGTGTTATGATATATCTAGTGATGGATATATACCTGAAAAAACACCATACAGGTATGAGGAAAGTGTATCAAACCATAGATTAAAAGGAGGGTCTTTTCGTAGTGATACAAAGAATTGTAATATATTTAATTGTGGTAGAGATGAATTTATTTCTGAAAGAGTATGGAGGGATGGAGAATGGGTTTGGTTCTATCGTACCAGCTTTCGTATTGTTAGAACAATTTAGTTTTTATGATTTTTCATTTTTTTAGGTTTTGAAATAGGGGACTTTTGGTTGGAAGAGAAAGAAAATAAAGGAAGTGGGGGGATTGAGGAGGTTTTGGGATTTATTAAAAAAAGTTAAAAAATGTAGTTGACAAAAAGTAACAAAAATGTTATAAATAATATTGTGGATCGTACTATATCAATGATTTCTTAAATAGAAGTCGATATAGGCTGAAATTATAATTTAAATTAATATAAAGGCTCTCTGTTTGGAGGGCTTTTTTCTATAGACTAAATCTAAAAATTTTTTGAAAAATAAAAAATTATATAGTATAATTATGTTAAAATTTGATAAAAATAATATAGAAAGGATAGTAAATGGAGAAAAAAACTATTAATTTTATAAATAAACTGATTGAAAAATCAACAGAGGCATTTATAATGGGATTAGAAATTTACAATAAACCTACGATAAAATATAGAGTAGAAGGATTTAGTTTTTTTATTTGTAATGCTTGGGAATTAATGTTGAAAGCAAAATTATTAAAAGAAGGAAAATCTATATATTTTTCTAATCAGCCTAATAGAACAATTAGTTTAACACGAGCTATTGAATTAATTTTCACAAATAACAAAAATCCTTTAAGAATTAATTTAGAAACAATAAATGAACTACGAAATACAAGTACACATTTTATTACAGAAGATTATGAAAAAATTTATGCACCATTATTTCAAGCATGTGTAAAAAACTATTGTGATAAATTATTAGAATTTCATAACATTGATATTACAAATCAAATAGCTCAAGATTTTTTAACATTGAGAACAGTTTTTAGTGATTTTGATGAAACTGAACTATTAGCAAAATATCCCCCTGAATTAGCAGAAAAATTGATTTTTAATAACAATAATATTCAAGTTTTAGAAAAGCAGAATAATAATAATTTTGCTTTTACCATAAATCATCATCTTTACATCACAAAAAATCCTAAAAATGCTGATTTCAAAATATCTGTGGATAGAAATTCAAACTCTAAAGGAACAATTATTCGTGAAATAAGAAATCCTAACAATACACATATATTTTCGCATGGAAAATTAACTAAATATATAAAAGAGGAACTAGAAAAAAGAAATATATTGTTTGAGTATTCTTTAAGTAATGGAGAAATTAAAAAAAGTTTTACTACGAACACATTAAATTTGTTTATCCAATTTTATGATATGAAGAATAATGAAAAATTTTCTTTCAAACATATTATAGGAGAGAGTTGTCAATATACTTATTCTATAAATGCAGCAGAATTTATAATAAATGAAATAAAAAAAGATCCAAAAAGTATTTATGAAAATTTGAAAAAAGGAATTGAAATAAAAAAATAAGATAACCTCAGGGGCAAAGGAATTCTAAGATTTTAATCCTACTCCTATCCAGGAACCCAGCACTAATCCTTCACAAGTTATCTTGTTAAATTAATTATATCATAATTTCCTAAAATGTCAAGGACAAGAAGTCAAAAAAAATTCAAAATTTCCTTGCAAAATAAAATTAAATATGATAAACTATTTTAGTAATTAAATTAGAAGTAGAAACATTGTTTCTCACCTTTCCATCAAATATATTTAGATTTTGGATTGATTTTCCAAATAAAATAGAATGTTTTGTTCTATTTTCAAGATGAGTTGGGTATTAGTTATTTGATATTTTATAATAAAATAAGTATTTTTGTTATACTGATTTTGTTATAGAATTTATTTATATGATAACTATTGAACAAGGTTTCTTATATCTTGTTTTTTTATTGTAAAAAAACTAGGAGGTGTTTTTTATAAGAGGAAATAACCGATCTGATGAGCCAAGAATGAATGAGCGAATTAGGGCAAGAGAAATTAGAGTTGTTGGTGATGATGGAGAACAGTTTGGAGTAATGTCAGCTGGAGATGCATTGGCACTTGCGGCAGAAAAAGAATTGGACTTAGTTGAAATTTCACCAAATGCAACACCGCCTGTATGCAAAATTATGGACTATGGAAAATTCAAGTATGAGAAAACGAAGAAAGACAAGGAAAATAAGAAAAAACAAAAAAATGTCGTTATTAAAGAGATTAGAATTAAGCCTCATATTGACGAGCATGATAAAGAAACAAAAATTTCTCAAATTGAAAAATTTATAGCCAAAGAGCATAAGGTAAAAGTCAGCCTAAGACTTACAGGTAGAGAAAGATTACATGCAGAATCTGCTATTAAAGTATTAGACGAGTTTGCAAGCCATTTTGAAGAAACTGCGACAGTTGAAAAAAAATATGGAAAAGAACAGGTTCAAAAATTTATTTTATTATCGCCTAAAAAATAAAGGCAAAATTTAAAAAAGTGAAAAGTGATTTAGGAGGAAAGAAAATGCCAAAAATGAAAACACATAAAGGAACAAAAAAAAGAGTTAAAGTTACAGGAAGTGGGAAAATTTCTATAAGACACTCAGGAAAAAGCCATATCTTGACTAAAAAGACTCATAAAAGAAAAAAACGTCTAGGACAAGACGCAATCGCTCCAAAAGGTGCTGAAAGAAAAATCAAAAAAGCATTGGCTGGACAAGAAGGAAGATAGTTTAAGTAATTACTTTAAAATTATTTTTAAAAAAGCAATTTAACAAATTTATTGCTTTTATTTAAAAGTGAAGTTAAAAAAAAGCAGTTTAGAATAAGAATTAACCGCTTTTTATAAAAAACCAAAATTAAAAATTGACAAAAGTTAGTTCTGAATATTAAATACAAAGAACAAAAAACGGCTAAAATATCAAGGAGGAAAGAAGATGCCAAGAGTAAAAACAGGAATAGTTAGAAGAAAAAGACATAAAAAAGTTTTAAAAGAAGCAAAAGGTTATAGAGGAGCCATAAAAACAAATTATAAAAAGGCTAATGAAGCAGTTAAAAAAGCTATGGCTTACGCAACTGAACATAGAAAATTGAAAAAAAGAAAAATGCGTGAATTATGGATTATCAGAATTAACGCTGCTGCAAGATTAAATGGAATTTCTTACTCAAGATTAATGAACGGACTTAAAAAAGCTGGAATTGAACTTGATAGAAAAGTTTTAGCAGACTTAGCATTAAATAATCCTGCTGAATTTGCAAAATTAGTAGAAAAAGTTAAATAGAAATAAATAACAAATCAATACTCAAATGGTAATTTTTTAATTTAAAATAAACTATTTGAGTATTAATTTTTTTAACTTATAATAAAATAGATATTAAAAAATTGTAATAAAAAAAATCTAAATAAATTAGATTTGATTAGAAAGGCTATACTTGTAAACCTTGTAAAAAAATAAAGTTTGGATTATGAGATAGCCCTTTTTATATAGGGAAATTAAATAAATAATGTTTTTTTGGGCTATCTCATAAAATGGTCTTTTATTCAAAAAAACAAATTTCCCTATATAGCCAAATGATTGTTAATTATTAATTAACTCTCTTTTGACATTACTATTATAACATGAAAGTTAAAAAAGTCAATACTATAAATTAAATATTTTTAAAAGAATTTTGAATTTTTTGGGAAATATATATTTTTAATTCTTGAGAAGGAATTTAAATAAATTTAAATTATGTTTGAAATTATTGAAAATCGAGGTAAAATAAAGTTTAAGAGAAGCTGTTTAGTGTTTGTGTATTTTTTTAACAAGTATTTTGGAAAAGAAATTAATAATGGAGGAAGATTATGACAAAAGATGTTGAATTTGGAATAAAAGAGCAACTGATCACTAAAGAAGAAATTCAGAAAAGATTAAAAGAATTAGGAGAACAAATTACAGAAGATTTTAAAGACGAAAATGAACCGCTTATAGTTGTTGGGCTTTTAAGAGGATCCATCGTATTTATGGCTGATTTGATCAGAGAAATAAGATTACCACTTGAAATCGACTTTATTGAGGCTTCTAGCTATGGAGAAGGAACGCAGACTTCTAGAGAAGTTAAGATTCTGAAAGATTTAAGAAGTACAATTAGCGGGAAAAATGTGTTAGTTGTAGAAGATATTATTGATTCAGGATTTACGCTGAAAAAAATATTACAACTTTTAGGAAGCAGAAATCCTAAGAAAGTATCATTGTGTACATTGCTGGATAAACCTGAAAGAAGAGAAGTTGAAATTGACGTGCAGTATATAGGTTTTGAAATTCCAAATGAATTTGTTGTGGGATACGGACTTGATTTTAATGAAATTTACAGAAACCTTGAGTATGTAGGAATAGCTGAACCATCGGTTTTTGAATAATTTATAATAGTTCTAGGATACATTAAATAAGGAGAAAGATTGAAAAGAAATAAAGAAAAATATCAAAATAAAAATAAATATTTTGAAAATGAAAATCATAAGGCTAAAAAAAAATATGGACAGAATTTTTTGAATGACAGTAATTTATCAGATGAAATTTTAGACATAGCAAATATAGATAAGGAAACAGAAGTTTTGGAAATAGGACCAGGGTTGGGATTTTTGACAGAAAAGCTAATTGAAAATTCTAAATTTTTGACTGCTTTTGAGATAGATGATGACTTAATACCGTTTTTGGCTAAAAAATTTGAAAACAATCAAAATTTTAAGTTGATTCATCAGGATTTTATGGAAGCAGATTTGGAAAAATTTTTTGAAGATAAGAAAAATGTTAAAGTTGTGGCAAATATTCCGTATTATATAACTTCGCCGATTATTAACAAACTTTTGGAATACCGTGAGAATATTGATGAAATTTATTTGATGGTGCAAAAGGAAGTGGCAGAGCGAATTGCCTCCCAGCCTCATAGCAAAAATATGAGTCTGCTTACGCACGCAGTTCAATTTTACGCTGAAGCAGAATATCTGTTTACTGTGCCGAAGGAAAAATTTGATCCTGTTCCAAAAGTTGATTCAGCATTCTTAGGAATAAAAATTTTGAAAGATAAAAGATACGAAAGCCAGATTTCAGAAGAAAAATATTTTAAATATTTAAAAGAAGCCTTTTCCAATAAGCGAAAGAGTATAGCTAACAATTTAACAAAATTAGGATTTTCAAAGGATGTAGTTGGAGCAGCACTGGAGAAAGTTGGAAAGACAAGGCTTGCACGGACTGAAGAGTTTTCTGTTCAGGAATTTATTGATTTTATTGGGATTTTGGAAAAATAAATTAATATTGCAATTTATGATTTTATAAAATTTTAGTTTAAAACAAGAGCAGAATATTAGTAAGTAAATTCACGATAATTTGTAAATGAAAAGGCTTGGAATTATAACACTCCAAGCCATTCTCTTTTTTCTAGAATTTCTATTTCTATATTTTTTTGCTTTAATGTTTCGATTGCGTTATCCATATCATCTAAAAGATAAGAATTTGTAAGAATTTTTATTAAACCATTCTGATTGTCAAGAGTTCTTACGTTTCCTAATCCATCGTATGCTTCTATGATTTTATTGATAAAGTCGATATGTTCTTTTTTTGTTTGAATAATGTATTCCCAGCTTTTCATCTCTTTTTCATTTTTGTTCATATTTTTATCCTTTCTTTTAAAACTTGTCTAAGTATGAATATTTTCCGTCAGAGTCTTTCCAGCCTAATATTTTTTCCAAATTTACATTTTGTGTTGATTGAACTATACGTTTTTTTATATCAGGATTATTTTTTACAAGCTGTGCAATTAAGTCTTTTGTTTCACGGCGTTTGCTGGAAGTCTTTTCGGCAGCTACAGTACAGCCACAGTTCATCGGAAGGATTCCGTTATTTCGTACCCATTTTATGATAGCTTTTTCTTCTACATAAAATAATGGACGAATTAATTCTATCTCAAAATTATCGGACTTTAGTTTTGGTAGCATTGTTTCAAATTTTCCCATATAAAACATGCTCATTAGAGTGGTTTCGATAACATCGTCAAAATGATGTCCAAGTGCTAGTTTGTTGCACTCAAGCGAAGTTGCTTTTGTGTAAAGGCTTCCACGACGCATTTTAGCACACATATAGCAAGGATAGTCTTTTGCAATCTTTTCTGCAATTTCAAAAATATTATCATTATAAATCTCACACGGAATATTCAGATGTTCTAGATTTTTTTTCAAATTATTCAGGTTGGCAGGATTAAATCCAGGATTCATCGAGATAAACACTAACTCAAAATTAGTTCTGCTGGCTCTTTTCAGCTCCTGAAACAGTTTTGAAAGCAAAAGGCTGTCTTTACCTCCAGAAATAGCAACTGCAATCCTGTCACCATCTTTTACCATTTCAAATTCTTTTAAAGCTCTGACAAAAGGCGTCCAAAGTGCTGAACGGTATTTCTTCTGAATGCTTTTTTCAATAGTTTCCAGCGGCTGAAGCGGAACAGACGGTAAAATTGTTTCACAAACTGCACTTCCGAGAGAAGTAGAAGCAATGTTGTCAGTATTTGTTTCATTATTTATTGTATTTTCATTATCGAAATCGTTTTCGATGTTTTCTAAATTCATTAATTTATAACTCCTTTTAAAATTTGTTTCTTTATAGACTGTATCAAGTTTTTAGTAGATTGTCAAGGGCAAAATATACAATAGCTATATGCGATTATTTGAAATTTTTTCACGACAAACACATGAAAAAAATCTAAAAAAGAGGTATAATATTATTGATATATCTTAGGAAAGAAGTTGGTAAAAATGTCAGAAGATAACCAAAATCTAAAGAAATTGTTAATATATATTACTAAAATAGAGGATAAGCAACAAATTTTAAAAATAAAATATAAATTGAATGATATTGTTGTAATTACTCTTTTTGCTATGCTTGCAAATATTGAATACTGGGTAGAGATTGAAGAATTTGGAAAGATGTATTTCAAGATATTAAAAAGATGCCTGAAAGTACCAACGGAATATCTTCGCATGATACGATTCAAAGAGTTATGGCTACAATAGAGCTTGAAGTGACAGAAGTTCTTTTGAGAAAATGGATGTAGCTAAAAATGTCTAGAGAAGATAAAAAAATAAGAAAAATATCGAATATTGATGGGAAATTTTTAAATGGAAGGAAGAATAAAAATAATAGCTCATTAGATATAGTATCTGCGTATTCCAAAAAAGATGGGATTTGTTATTTACGAAGGAAAAGGGAACGATATAGAAGCAATGCTAAGGCTACTTGATAAAATCTCAGTAAAGGAATATATAATTACAATAGACGCGATAAGAACTCAGAAAGAAATCATAAAAAAGATAAGAAAGAAGAAGAGATATTTTTTCTTCAGGTAAAAAAGAATCAGAAAACTTTAAAAGAAGATATAGAAGATTACTTTGCTGACAAGGGATTCAGAACAAAATTAAAAGAAGAAGGAATGTACGGTAGGAAAACAGAAAAGCAAAGAGGAAGACTGGAAACAATGGAATATTACTATAATTTTTTAGATTAAGAGCATAAGTTTAATAGTTTTATGCTCTTTTGTTTTTGTATGAGTTGTCCTAATTGTTTTGTAAAGAATTGACAATTTAAAAAAAAATGATATATTAATAATATCCAATTGAACAGATATATACAGTTTCTTCAGTAGTAGAACGATATAATAATGTAGATAAATTTGAAGGAGACAGATTTGTTATGTGGGGTTCGAATAAACAAGTATTACATGCGAAAATTACCAATATTATTAGTTGTACTTCTCGGTATTATGAAGAAGAGAAGAATTGGGATGATTGGGATCATTGGGATGATTGGTTTAATTTGTTGCCCACTTATAAAGAAAAGCGGTATCATAGGCGACTTTGGAGAGAATATAACTATAAATTAAAGATTATTTTCATATCAGAGGGGCGTATAATTGAGACAACTATTCTGTACTCATCTGAATACGGAGGGCTACAAATTGGTGATGAATTATGTATCACAACGCTCAAGTCAGACCCCAATACAATTCTTTATATTACGAGATATGATTTTTCTTATAAATTCAATAAATTTACCTTAATAACTTTATTTGTATTGATAGGAATACTCCTTTTGGCTATGATAGACTTATTCTTGCCAAAATGACGAATTTAATAATGAATTTACTACACCGATGTAAAATCACTGGGAGATTGAATAGAGAACATAAAGTTGTCACAATAGTTTTATTAAACTAGAGAGATTGAAATGTGTGTTGTTAGCATTGATCTCTCCAAAGATTGGAGAGCGATGATTATTCTGCGTCCTAAGATTAAGAGTATTGATTGATACTGTATTGGTTATCATGACTATAAATGCAATGGGAGAAAAAACATGGTTTAGAGAAAAGTGGTGAGTTGATGTGATAGTGAACACCTAAAATTGTGTAGTAAGTTGAATCTGAAATTTGAATCAAGGTGTGGGAGATAACTTATTAGATTTGTTTGAAAATAATAGTAGTATTATTTTCAAATAATGAAATAAAAAGGTTTCTTAAAGAATTTTATTTGTATCTAAAAGAACTTGTTTAGAGAATCACTAAAAATAATTTATTAAAGTAGAAAATCAATTAGTTTTTTATAAAAAATAAAAAAACAAAATTATATGGTAAAATTACTTAGACTGTGTATGAAAACTCAAAATCTATGATATTTTTAATGTTTTCTGATTTTACAAATAATACAAATTATATAAAATCAGTGATATTTTTAATGATTATCAAATAAAATACTCATAATTAGTTGAAACATTGTTGCCATGTCTGTTACAATAAAAGAAAAGGCATAGGAGGACTTGCCATGCAAAGAAGATATGAAGTGTCAAATAATATTGTAATAAAACAAAACATATATTTTCCAAAGCTAAAAAAGGATGTCCAGGCAAAGATTCACGTTTGATGTTTAATACTGTATTGTGGATTGCCTTCAGTAGTGTGTCTTGGAGATATCTTCCCAAACGTCTTGGTTCATGGAAAACTATGTATTCACGTTTTTGTAAATGGCGTGATGAAGGAATTTTTCACAAGATATTTTAACATTTGAAAAAAGATGTTGACTGCGAGAACCTTAGTATAGACTCAATAACAGTTAGGGCTCATCAGAGTAGTGCAGGATGAAAAAAGGGCAAAAAATTTAGAAGTAAATCAGTACATTAGTATGAGTTCAGGCGAAAGAACAACCAAAAAATGCAATTGTAGATGAACTAGGAAACTTGATATATATCAAGCTAACTGCAAGGCAGACTCACAATAGCACAAAGCTATTGAAATATTGTCTTACTTAAAATAAAGGTATATAGTATAATTGCAGACAAGGTATACAGAATACAGGAAATACGAAAACCCATAGAAGATAGGGAGGTAAATACACGAACATCCGAAATCCAATACAAAAGACAAATGGGAATGTGATTACTATGTCTACAAGAAAAGACATTTTGTAGAATACTTTTTCAACAAGCTTAAACGGTTCCCCAGAATAGCGACACGTTATTATAAGTTGTCAATTTTATTTATATGGATTGTATAATAATCTTAATAAATTGAGTTTAAGTAATCATTAAAAATATCACTGATTCAGAACTTTCAGACACACCCTAATAAAATTTATGAATAAATTGGGGAAAATAAAATAGTTATACTTGCCAATCTTAAAAAATTGACAACTTCGCACTTGCGAATGATCAATTGAATATTAAGTGATCGTTTGAAAATTTTTTTGAAAAATGGAAAAATTTTCAAAATACAAATCTGAAAAGAAAGAAGTAAAAAGTTACACAACAAATTATGTGAACAATTCGATAAGAGTTGAAGAAAATAAATACTTAGTTTTGCCGAAATTGAAAAGGAAATAAAAAAAGTACCGAGTAAAAATAATGTAGTTGGGCTTGATTTTTTAATATCTAAACTACTTGTCACTTTTAAAAACCAAAGACCTGATTATTGAAAATAGGTCAGAATGTTAGAAAAGAAATTGAAAAAATTACAGAAATCATTGTCAAGAAGAAAGATTAAATTTTCTCAAAATAAAGTATTAGGTTAAAAAGTACAATTTCAAAATTGCATGAATACATTAAAAATTGTCAGAAAAACTTTTTGTACAAATTATTGAAAAAAATTAGCTGAAAAATATAATGCCGTAATTGTTAAAAACTTGAATTATGAAGAAAATGAGCCAAGCATTAAATTTTGGAAGGAGTGTTGGAGACAAATAAAGAATGTTCTTGATAATGCTTGAATGTAAGCTGGTATTTTTAGTGAGCAATTTTTAAAGATAGATAAGTGGTTTCTGTCATCAAAAACTTGTAGTAAATATGGAAATATTAAAGAAAATTTGAAATTATCATATAGCAAAGTGTGAATGTGAGTGCTGCAGAGTCAAAAGTGACAAGGATTATAGTGTATCATATTAAAGGAAGTTGGAAAAGCAATGTTGAAATATTAAAAAGAAGAAAAACAGTACAGGGACTGCTCAGAGAGTTTGACTAATCATGTGCAAATACTTTCTAGGAAACTCTTGCTTCTAAAAGCAGGAGTAGTCCACTAGAAATCGGAGGTATCTAAGATAGTGTTAAATGTTATATTACAAAGGTTTCGACTAATTTTCAGTATTCATATATCTTATCGAAGAACTGCAGTGGACTCTTTTTATTTTAAGCACGCTAGGAAATGGAAAAAAGATTATATCTGCATAGATGTTGGTGGTAAGAATAAAAGGAAAAAGGGAGAATTTCAATTATCAAAATACATAGAGAACCCTATTTGTGTCAATCTAAATCCATCGGTAGAACCAGACTATTTATGTGATGCTCGTAATATGCCATTTGATAATGAATATGCTGACATAATTATCTGCTCGGAAATGTTGGAACATGTTGATGGTGTTGATGATGTACTCAAGGAGATTCATCGTGTTCTAAAACCAAATGGAAAAGTTTATATTTGTGTCCCATTTTCTATGCATATTCATTCTGTTCCTTATGATTATGGTCGATATACTGAATGTTTTTGGGAGCGACACTTGAATAAGTTTGGTTTTAAGATTTTAGAATTGGAAGAACAAGGGGGATATTGGGCGACAAAATTGAATATGAATAAGCGATTTTTGAAATGTTTTCGAAGAAGAAACAAATACAACCCATTTTTAGTGATAGTATATCTTGTTTGTGTGATTCTGCGTATGTTATGGTTGGTGCTTGAGAGTGTTGATCCGATGAAAGAAGTAGGTTACACCACAGGCTATGGTATTGTAGTTAAAAAAATAGAAGAAAGGATTTAGAAATGAAAATTGGATTTATTGCAGAAGCGTATCCTCCTATGTCTGGTGGTGTTGCAACATCAGTGAGGCGAGTATCGAAAGAATTGGTAAAAGCGGGGCATGAGGTTGTTGTTTTAACATTTGACCATTTGAAACCTGTTTTTGAGGATGATTTTTGGTATGAAGAATATGATGATGGAGTACATATCTATCGTGTAGGTCCTTTTTTTCTAAAAAATAAAACTCTTAAGGATTTGCCTAACGAACTTAGCGAAAAGTATCAAGCTGTGCTACGTAGAAGGGCATATTACCAAATGTTAGCTTTGTTGAAAAAAGAAAATGTAGATATTCTTCTTTCTTTTTATCTGCTTAATAGTGGTTGGATAGCTCAAATGTTGGCTAATGAACTTGATTTACCCTGTGTTGCAGGTGTAAGAGGAAATGATATTGGTAGAAATATTTTTCATGTATCTCGATTTGCAGTAATTAAATGGGTAGTTAATGAAGCAGATGCTATAGTTGCCGTAAATGAACATTTACGGTATAGAACGGGCATTGCTTTTAAGGAAATTCGTAAAAAGATAATTACAATTTCGAATGGATTTGATTGCAATAACCTTGATACAGTAGAATTGTGTGATAAAAGTATGATCAAAGACTGGGATTGGGATGAGAATGACTTAATTCTAACTTTTATTGGCAGTTTGCGTGAGAAAAAAGGTGTTGCCATTTTGTTAAAAGCATTGAATGAAGTTAATGCCTCTAATATTCATGTCCGTCTCTTGGTCGTTGGTCCTGCTATTAGCGGTGCAGAAAAATTAGCTGTTGGTCATATCTGGAATCATCTTGTTGAACAAAATATCGTTCGCTATACTGGGCAGATCCCTCGTGATTTGGTTCTCTCAAATGCCTCTGTTGCAGATGTTATTTGCATTCCTAGCCTTGATGACGGAATGGCTAACGGTCTACTTGAAGGAATGTCAATTGGTTTATGCCCTATTACAACAACGGTCTTGAGGGATGTAGTTGACGATAAAGTTCATGGATTAGTTGTTGAACCAGGAGATGTTGAAGGGTTAGCCGAGGCTTTTGAAGAATTATACAATGATAAATCACTGATAAGGAAGTATGGTGAACGCTCTCGTGAGCATATACGTAACGATTTTAAGCCAGAGCGTGAAGCTGAAAAATACATTAAGTTATTTACAAAAATTTTGGAGGAAAAAGATGAATATACCACTTTATAAACCATATTTACCTATTGAAATCCGTGATTTTTCTATGGATGCGATGGATTCTGGATGGCTTGGATATGGGAAAAAAGCTCAGGAACTGGAAGATGTATTTACTCAGCGATTTGGAGGATGGTCTTTAGCGGTTACGAGTTGTACATCTTCGTTATATTTGACGGCACGATGTATGAAAGAGAGCAATACAGATGAAGTAATTATTCCAGCAATAACTTTTGTGAGTACCGGCATGGCATTTCGCAATGCTGGTTATACTGTTGTTTGTGCAGATGTAGATAAACAAGGATTACTTTCAATTGACAGCGTTAAAGCTGCCATTACATCTAACACAAGAGCAATTGTTGCCGTTCATTTATATGGGCAAAGAGTGCATCTAGATGAACTTCGCCAACTTTGCGATGAACATGGTATTTATTTGGTGGAAGATTGTGCCCATAGAGTAGCTCTTAATGATGAATCTCATCTTGGTGATTTTTGTTGCTTTTCTTTTAATGTTATGAAAGAGCTGCCATCAGGAGAAGGAGGACTCCTTTGGGGAAAGGATCCAAAGTTTGAAAGCATGGCAAGAGAGTTTGCAAATGTTGGGTTAGCAGAGAATACTGTACAGAGAACATCCTCTTTAAAACATTACAACTATTTGTTTGGGTCACAGCATGGATTGAAATTTTTGCAAAATGATATAATTGCAAGCTTAACACTGAAGCTTTTGAGGCTCTTGGATAGTAATCGTAGTAAACGTAAAATAATTTTTGAAAAATACCTCACTGTATTATCAAATTATCAAGAATTTTATCCCTTTACTAGGGATGATGATGATTCTTGTCTGATGTTTGTTGTCCGTTTGGAAGAACAATATGTGGATGACTTCCGTAATTTTTTGGCCCAGCGTGGTATCGCTACAAGCCATCATTATCCAAACCTTTCAGAACACCCATTGTTCGAAAAGCGTATATCTTGTCCCTTTAGCTTACAATATGAAAAAGAGATTATAAGTTTGCCCTGCTTTGTAGAAATGACTGAAGAACAGGTTGAAGTAATCAGCAATGCAATTACAATTTTCGCTATTCAAAAAGGTTTTTCCAAAAGACTTTAGTAGTAACCCTAATAAATAGATATCTACGACATGCCGCTGTTTAAATCTAAATATACGATAAGAAAGGAAATTAAAAATGGATCGAGAATTATTAAATAATCTTATTTATCCGATATTTACTACCGCAATTGGTGCTGGTATTGGTGGATGGTTTGCATACAAAGTTGCTAGAGGACAGTATTTCAGATACCAACTTGATAAAACTATAGGGTTCATTTTTCTTTTGAAAAAGACTGCGGATAGAATAGACAAGAAAAGTGGGAAAATAAAAAAATATATACGGAATACGATTGATGAAAAAGATACAATGGAAATTAAAAAAAACATTTAGAAATTGATGTCGATTACTTGCAATTAATACAGCAGTGGAAAATGTTCAAAGGAAACATATCTTTATGTGGTTCGAAATTTATATGTCAAAATTCGGAAACACGAAAAAATATTGAGATTCTTGAAGATAAATTCTCAGAACTCTTGGTTAAACTTCAAAGTTATATAAAATTATATGAATCTTTCAAGAAAAAATACGATAATAAAGTAAAAAAAGAAGAATTTGATATCCATAGCTTTTTGAATTCTAAGGAATTAGAGCGGCAACTTAGAGACGCTAGGGAAAATCTTAAGGAAATTTCAGACTTATGCAAAAAAATTAGCGAAATCTATGAGAATCTTGAACGAAGTTATGTTAAAAATGCGAAAAGATTTTCGATTTAAGGTAGCATGATTGGAATATAACAATAAAGGATGAATGAATAATGATTAAGTATGGCAATGATTATATTTTGATAAAGAATATTCGGGAGGAAAATATCTCAAAATGTGTAAAGGCTCGTCGTATAAATCAAGCGAGCTTCTTTGGAAAGGTAGTTTCGGATTCAGAATCAGAAAAATGGATTCGACTACATACTGAAAACTCTAATAACATCTTGTTGGAGATTATTTATAGACCATTGGATTGTTTTATCGGTACAATCGGTTTTGTTAAACAAAATAATGAAATAGAAGTTGGCAGATTAGCGCTCTATTTTCCTGCTATAAAAGAATTAATCCGTGCAGGTGTAAATCCAAAACGATTACATAAAGTTATGCAAATGGTGTGCGGACTTTCTATTGATTACCTATTCAAGCATACTGATGCAGAATTACTTTTTTGTAATGTGTTAGAAAATAATATACATTCAAATGCATTGTGTATACAATTATCAGGTGGCATTCCACAAAAGATACAACAAGAATTTGAAGGCACTCCTCAAGATGTTCTGCACTATGAGCTTACAAGAGCAGAGTATTTGGAATGGGGTAAAAAATGAAAATAGACTGTTTATTTTACTTACATAACACTTTTGAGAATAACCATTATGCTCTGGCTAGTTTTGTGCAAACAATGCAGAATCAAGGTGTACAGTATTCATTCGTTGCAAAGCGATTCATGGATAATAGGTTTTCCTCTATTTTAAATCAGGCATATTGTATAGAGGTGAAAAACTTACCTCTTTGGGATAGTTTTTGGCAAAAATATGGATTGTTTCATGCCATTTATGATGGCAATTCTTCATTAGCTATGTGTCTGGCAGCATATATGTTTAATGTTCCTTTTGTTCTTTCTTTTCATGGTGGATATGATACGAATCACAAAATATTTCTTCCTGAAATGAAAGATAAAATTCGTTGTTGTGTAAAACATTCTTTTTATACAACAGTTGTATGTAAATCGGACAAAAAAACACTGATTTCTCTCGGTTGCCCCGAGGAAAAAGTTCTCATCGCACCGCCAGCAATAGATCTTTCTATACTACCAAAACCTTGCAAGGAAGACAATAAAAGAATTTCCGTTGTAGGTAGGTTTATTGAAAAAAAGGGCATAGATATAGCCATTCAAGCACTTGCTTTAATAGATCCTGAATTTACACTTGATATTATTGGAGATGGCGAACAGAAAGAATTGTTGTATCATATTGCAACAGTTCATGGATTACAAGATAGAATTCGATGGCATGGAGAACTACCCCTTGAAAAAGTCCTCGATCTAGTTGCAAATAATAGTTTTTTTTGGCATCCAGCAAGGAAAGCCAGCGATGGTAATGCTGAGGGTATTCCACAAGTATTAATTTATGCACTGGCACTTCAGAGGATCTGTATTGCTTCAAATAGCGGTCATATTAGCGATTTATTATATGATGTAAGCGGCACAGCACTTATTGAACCAAACAATCCAGAAGAGTTAGCAAAAGTTACTTTAGCTATGGTAGATAAAAAAAAAGCTATTGATAGAGATGAAATTACACGACTGTACAGTGTGGAAAATCAGCTAAAGAATTGGTTAAATATTTATAAGCTCTTATGAGCTAGGAGGGAGGGATTTGGTATGCGTTTATCTGATGAAGCCGCTTATCAGGAGTTTCAAAGTGAAAATGTACAATCTATATTAAAAAATATTGAACAAAAATTAGAAACAAGCTTTACTGCAGTTGAACTGAAAAATTGGGGTGGGCAAGGAATAATAGTTTATTTGGAATGTCCTCTTTATTATTATAAAATTTGTGCTAAATTACCACATTTTAAGACTTCGGGTTTGATGGAGGCGAAACATGCAATTTTAAAAGAAGCATTAATTAATGAAGCTCTTACCAGACATGGTGCTGATTATGTCCCTCGTTTGTTGTGTTATTCCGATGATGGAACATACTTTGTCAGAGAATATTTAGATGGTAGTTTATTAGATAAAGAGATCAGAGATGCAATTCCAGAAGAACGAATTAAACTAGCTTATTTGGAATGGGAAATGGTTACTAAAGCATTTAATACAATCCATGAGAATAAAGAACAACCTTATGTGATTCGTGATTTAAAAGCAAAAAATATTATTCTTTCACCTGGGAAAGACAAACTTTTTCTGATTGATTTAGGAAGTTGCCGTAGAGAAGATAATATGATTTCCAGACGAAAATTAAAAATATGGAATCGTTTTGGAAGTGGACAGTTTCTGCACTGGCCACTTGAACAACTAACAGAAGACAAAAATAGATGCTCTAAAAAAGTAGACTATTTTGCTTTCGGTGTTTTAATGTATGAAACTGTATTCAATTATAGACCGTACACCAACAAGGAAAAGATACTTTCGGTAGCAAAAAAGAAATATGCAAAAGAATACGAGATAGCAAAAAATGAAATCCATAAAGCTGTTAAAGCTGATTATCTGCCAATAGAACTTGCTGAACTAATGATTCATACACTACATCCAGAGCCTGAAAATCGTTTTTTTAAAGAAATGATAAGACAATGAAAATCATTCTTTTAAGACATTTAGATACAATATACTCTCGTGAACACCGAATTTGTGGACAAACGGATTGTGACATTTTACCAAATGGAAAGCTAATTATCCCAGATGAAGTAATGGAAATTTTGGATACCGAAAAGTTTAAAATATATACATCACCATTAAAGCGCTGTTTGGAAACAATAAAATACTTTCAAGAGAAAGAGAATTGTTCTGATACCATTCTCGTTCCAGAATTCTCTGAAAGGGACTGGGGTCCCTTGATAGGAATGACAAAAATAGAAGTATTACAACAATATGGTATGGAACTTAGTTCATTGCGTAATACACTTTCAGGTATTGAAATAGATGAAGATTTTTCTACTCGTGTTTATCAAGGTATAAAGCGAACTGTTTTAACTGATGTATTCGCGACGATAATAGTTACCCATCAAGGGTGTCTGCGTATTTTATGTGAGTTTTTTGGGATAGAATATAAGAAGTTCCAACCAGGTGAGTTTGTGCTAATAGAAAAGTGAATTAATAAAATATGTATGAAAAATTTTTATGTTGCACGATAGAAAGTAAAAAAATTGAAAAAATAGAAAAATAAGGTTGAAACACGAGTCTAAAACTATCTTAATTTGTTTGTTGGAAGATTTGATAGGAAAATCGTGTGGAAATTAATTAGGCTATGTCTAAAAATTCAAAATCTATGTTATTTTTAGTGTTTTTTTATTTTATAAATTATAAAAATCACGATAAAATTAGTATTTATTATTTTTGATTTTGTAAAAATGTGTTAAAAATTACTTATTTTGAAAGTTTTTAGACACATCTTAATTTATATAAGGACATGAGTACCTCAACACTTTAGCGATGGGAGTATCAGAAAAAACAAGAGGTAATTCAAATGAAGAAGAATACTTAGTTACGAAACGCAAAGAGAAAAATTTAATTCAAACACAACTTGCCACAGTCATTAGAATGAATCGTTTAATGATTTCCCATATTGAGAATAGTGAATATACACCAATTCTTGATTAGCTGGAATCTTTCGGTGCTGTGTTAGGTTTTGGGTTAGCTGACTTAATTGAAACCGAAACTATGCTACTAGAGAAAACCACATCGAAGACTCCTTTGTAGATAGAGTTTATAATATTGCTGTAGTTGGCATAGTCTATGTTGGGCTTTTCATTGCTATCCTTCTAGTACAAAAATCATTTTACCACCATAGATACCATTTCTAAACAGGTTAACGCCTATACGAGATGTTTATATGAAAATGTACCTTTCCGAAAAAATTGGATTTGACCGCGACGCTTGATGGAGAAACTACTTACAAAGATGCAGATTACATTGTCATTGTTGTTTCAACGGACTATAATAATCGCAATAATTTTTTTGACTGTTTAACGATTGAAACTGTTATCGAGATAGTTTTAAATACTAATCTAAATGTACAATCCACTGTGCTCGTTGGGTGCACTGAGCATGTTCGTGCTAAGTAGTACAAAATATTATGTTTAGTCCCTGAATTCCTACGTGAATCAAACGCTTTGTATGATAAGTTTTACAACTTTCTCGTACTGTCTCAATATCATGTGATAAAAGATAGAAGAAGCTGCTCATACTTTTGCTACTCTCCTTCAGTAAGATATTATCAAGGAGAACATTCATGTTTCTTGTTTCAATGAATTGGATATCTATGTTGCTAAAAACTCAAGAAACCATAAATGATATTTGTTTAAATTCTCATATTAGCACACACTACAAGAATCTTTCTTCAGCTAAGGTGATTATTGCTTACCAAAATATACCAAGCAACTACTAACAACTTTCCTTGATTAGTTCTACTTTCTACAGTAGTCGACTGATTTATGACTTGAAAGAATTTAAAGATGTTTCCCAGATAATCATTGCAAATCACTATGATTCCTATTTTGATGATGTTTCTGAGAAATTTAGATCCGAGATATAATAAATACATAAGGAGGAATTTTAAATTGCAAAAAATAGATTTGAAAAATAAAACAATTCTTGTTACTGGTTCTGCAGGTTTCATTGGTAATAACTTAATTCTTTCATTGTTAAGAGCACAGGCACCGATCAATATTGTAGGTCTGGATAACATGAATGATTATTACGACGTAAGAATTAAGGAATGGCGTCTATCCAAAATTGACAAGTATGTTATGGAGCATCCCGACTGTAAATACAATTTTTACAAAGGTGATCTTGCCGACAAGGCGATAGTTGACAGTATATTTGAAACGCACAAGCCTGCCATTGTAGTACATCTAGGTGCCCAGGCTGGTGTTCGTTACTCTATCACCAATCCAGATGCTTATGTCTATTCTAATTTGATTGGATTCTATAATATTCTTGAAGCTTGTCGTCACAGCTATGACAACAGTGCAGTTGGAGTTCAACATCTAGTTTATGCTTCATCCTCTTCTGTGTATGGATCTAACAAGAAAATTCCTTATAGTACAGAAGACAAATCGGATAATCCTGTTTCTCTGTATGCTGCTACAAAAAAATCAAATGAGTTGATGGCTCACGCTTACTGCAAGCTGTATAATATTCCTGCAACTGGATTACGTTTCTTTACAGTTTATGGTCCTGCTGGAAGACCTGATATGGCATACTTCAATTTTACTAACAAACTACTGAAAGGAGAAACAATTCAGCTTTTTAATTACGGCAATTGTAAACGTGACTTCACCTATGTGGACGATATTGTAGAAAGTATAATACGTGTTATGCAAGGTGCTCCAGAGAAAAAAAAAGACGAAAATGGCTTTTCTATGCCCCCCTACGCTGTTTATAATATTGGCAATAATAATCCAGAAAGCCTTTTGAGTTTTGTTGATATCTTACAACAAGAACTTATTCGTGCTAAGGTGCTACCTGCAGACTACGACTTTGAAAATCATAAAGAATTGGTTGCCATGCAACCTGGTGATGTAGCTATCACTTACGCTGATATTTCTGCTTTTGAGCGTGACTTTGGCTTCAAACCAAGTACAAGTCTTAGAACTGGTTTAAGACAGTTCGCTGAGTGGTATAAGAGATTCTATAGTATATAATTGAGTTATCCCGTTTTTTGTCAAATATAGAAGTGTATAAATGTTAAACATTTGTTTCAAAAACATATTAAAAAAAATGTTTCTTTCTTAATGTAGCTTTTATCTACTGATTTTTATTGTACTCTCTTAATACTTCATTTGGACTCCTAAAGCCTAATACTTTTCTTGATATGTTGTTGTACCTTGTATTGGTCTTATGTCAAGAAAAAGGATAAGTTAAGCAGAGTATTTTTTTTCAAATTCATATATTTGCTTACCGTCTTCTGGCTCACTTTTCCTCGAATTTTTTCTAGCTCTTTCATTATCTTGGGAGCTCGTAAACTTTTTTTGACCTTTCATATATATTTTTTATTTCTCTCTTTATATCCTGCCTCGATTTTCCCAATTTTTCCATGAATAATATCCCAATGAAGAAACACCTAATTTTGGGAGCACACTGTTAACAGAAACTTTGCGTTCCTTCTCATAGCTTTCAACTGATTCATAAATTTTCCGTTTCATTAATTGCTCAGTATGCCCATTGCTTTTTTTAATATTTCTAATTCATCCTGCGTATCTTTCAGTTCTTTTTTCAGTTTTGCGATTTCCTTGTCTTTATCTGAAGCATAGTTTCCTGCCCCACGTATTTCTATCTTGTCGTGATTTTTCTTTGCCCTTGATATCCAGGCATCTAATGTTGATTTCCCAATTCCCATCTCGTCAGCAACTTCTCTAACTGATTTTCCTGATGAATGATAATATTTTACAGTATCTTCCTTAAATTCCTGAGTAAATTTTGATTTTTCATTGATCCTCCTAATAGTTTTTTATTATATCATTTTTTATTAAAATTTACTCTCTTTAATTTCTCCACTTTTTATTCTAACATACAGATAATCTTAAAAGAGGCATTAGCCTCTTTTCCTCTTCTTTTGTCAAACAAATATACAAATGTCTACGACAAAATATCCAACCTGGTTGGATTAATAAAATATTAATAGTATTTTTTGAGGGGCGGATATCTGTAATGATAAAATTCCCATACAATCATTTTAACCTTGCATACTGGACAGTAAAAAGGATTCATCCCGAAAATCTTGTACATCTGTCTTTGATAAAATGAATATCTTGACACGGCAATGTTTTTCCTGAAAGCATCAATTGCCTCTTTAAGCCTGCCAGAAATATGCCTTGAATAAAATCCGTAGCGGTTTACCATCTTAAAGTTTTTAGGAGGCAGATGAATTAAAATATGGGAAACAAATCTCTCAGAAGGCATAGTAATGCAAGTTTTCTTTTTATCATTAGCAAAAGAAAGCAACCTCCTTGTCAGTAATGTCAGTAATCTTGTATTCAGCAATGGGAGCACGTGCAAGGTATCGTCCAAGATATTTGATAATACCTTTTGTGCTGTTAATGTCACCATTGCCAACGTTAAAGAAAAATCTTTTATTTTCCTTGTAAAGCTTCGCGGCAGTATTTTTAGCGGCTTTCTCAATCCTCCTGTTGGGATAGCTGCCGTTTTCAATAATTTTAAGGACGTGGTACTTCCATTGCCCGGCAATAGTGTCAACGTTGAAGTATCTCATTTTCCTGAACTCAAGATTTTTATTGAAACCTCCTAATGAAACAATGGCATGAACATGAGGGTTCCATTTCAGGTCCCTGCCAAAAGTATGAATGACAGAAATGAGGCCGTAATGTACAATATCGGAATCAGTAAAGTAATATCTGGAATGTCCAGAAATTTTGTTTTTTCTTTTTCTTTTCCTGCTGATATTGTGAAAGATGAACTTGAATACCTGGTTAACAGCGGCAGAAAGTTTTGACAGAAGGGATCTGTCGTAAAAGAAGAACTTTCTGCATTCTTGAGGGACAGTAAAAAGGACATGGCGGTGCTCAATATTGAGAATATGTTTCTGAATATTTTCAGTCCATGTCCTGGAATACTTGTAACCACAAGAAGGACAGAGCTTAGACTTGCAGGTAACAGGGAACAGGTGTGTAACAGGGCAGTGAGGACATTTGAACTTGACAAAACCTTTTGAAATATCCCTGCAGGCAAGAAATTTATCAATGGAAAGTTTAATATATTCAAGGTGACTGCCGTCAATATTATTTTTCTTGCAAAATTTTAAGGAATCTAGTAAAATATTGTTGTTACTGAAAATATATTTCAGTTTATTTTGTGTAATGTTTATCATAAATATATTATACAAAAAAATCAGCCGAATTTCTATTCGGCTTTTTTATAAAATAAAAATATAGTGCTCATATGAAACACAAAAATTGCGAATATTTTACTTAAATTCTAGTTTTCTACTATTTTTTTATTCTAAAAATAAATTTACTAAAAAGTTTTTTAGTAAATGATTAAAGCCTAATATTCTAAAATAATTTGAATACAGTTTTTGTTTTTTAAACAAGTTTTAGTATAAAATATTGTAAAAATTATAAATTTAAATTTGCATCTAAATTTTGGTATTGTATAGTTTTATAATGCTTAGTATATTTAAAAAAATTTTTTGTAGAGAAATAAAACTTGTATATACAACACAAAAATGATATAATATGAAAAAGTATTTTAAAAATAGTTGACTTTTAAAGTAAGAAATAATATAATCTTTCTGACCACAAATTTAAAGATAAAGCAAAATTAATGAAAAAGAGGTGAAATATGGATAGTTTAATTAAGATAAGAAACTTGGTAAAAAAGTATAAGCTTAATAATGGACAGGAACTGCTGGCTGTAAATAATGTGAATCTTGATATTGAACAGGGGGATATTTACGGAATTATGGGTCTTAGTGGAGCTGGGAAGTCTACGCTTATACGTCTTCTTAATAGACTGGAAGAGCCTACTTCAGGAGAAATTTTTGTAAAACATGAAGTTATTGATAAAAAAGGAAAGAAAAGTCTTGGATATGAAGATAAAAATATTTTGAATTTTAATGTGAGAATGCTACGGGAATATAGAAAAAAGACAGGGATGATTTTTCAACATTTTAATTTGCTAAATTCACGAAATGTTGCTGGAAATGTAGCTTTTCCGTTAGAGATTGCAAGATGGAAAAAACGGGACATTAATAAAAGGGTGGACGAATTGCTGGAAATTGTAGGGCTTTCTGATAAAAAGCTGAATTATCCTGAACAGCTTTCAGGAGGACAGAAACAGCGTGTAGCAATAGCAAGAGCATTGGCGAACAATCCGCAATTACTTCTGTCAGATGAGGCAACATCGGCACTTGATCCTAGAACAACTAATTCTATTTTAGAACTTTTGAAAGATATAAATCAGAAGTTTGGAATAACAATAATTTTAATAACGCACCAGATGGAAGTTATAAAGAAAATTTGTAATAAGGCGGCAATAATGTCGGATGGAGAAATTATTGAAAAAGGGGAAACAAGGGAAATTTTCTTAAATCCTAAGACAGAATTAGCAAAAGAATTTGTACAAAATATTTCACACGAAGAATTCAGGACAGAGGAAGAAATAAAAAATCGTGAAGAAAATACAGGAAAATTACGATTAAGACTGAAGTATAATGAAAAGCAGGTAAACGAATCATATATCACCCAGATAATTCGTAAATATGACGTTGAAGTTAATATTTTAGGTGGGTTTATTGACAAAGTGAGCGATATTATTGTAGGAAATTTACTGGTAGAAATTTCGGCAAATGAAGAAAAATCCAAAGACATTATTGAATGGCTGAAAGAAAATAAAATAGATTCGGAGGTGGTATAATGAGATTTGACTGGATCAAGTTTTTACAATTTCAAAATATGGCTATACCTCTTTGGGAAACAATATACATGGTATTTATTTCGACAGTTATATCATTAATTATCGGACTTCCAATTGGAATTTTACTTGTTACATCTGATGAAAAGGGCGTTAAACCAAATAAAACTATTCATAAGATACTAGATATGATTATTGTAAACATTACAAGATCAATTCCATTTATAATTTTAATGGTTTTATTAATACCGCTTTCACGGATGCTTGTTCACAAATCTTACGGAAGTGTTGCTTTCATTGTTCCACTTTCACTAGGTTCTGCACCATTTGTGGCAAGAATTATTGAAGGGGCCTTAAAGGAAGTAAATGATGGGCTTATTGAAGCTTCAAAATCAATGGGAGCGACTGCATCTGAAATTATTTTTAAAGTAATGATTCCAGAAGCCTTACCTGCACTTGTTCATGGAATGACATTGACGTTGATCAGTTTAATTGGATATTCTGCAATGGCTGGAACAATCGGTGGTGGTGGACTTGGAAATGCCGCTGTAATTGACGGTTACCAAAGATCTAAGCCCGAAGTGATGTGGCAGGCAACTATTGTTATAATTGTGCTTGTACAAATTATACAGTTTATTGGAAACAGCATTGTAAAAATGTTGATGAACAAGAGAAAAAGAGTTTAATAAAAAGGTTGTAAAATAAATTATAAATAAAAAATTTTTGGAGGTATTTATGAAAAAAATATTATCATTGTTATTAGCAACAGCATTATTTTTAGTAGCTTGTGGAAACAAAAATGAAACTAAAGGAGCAGCTGACAGTCAAGGTGGAGCTGCGAAAACTGAAAAATTAATCGTGGGAGCAACACCTATTCCGCATGCTGAATTATTAAATTTGGTAAAAGAAGACTTGAAAAAGGAAGGAATTGATTTAGAAGTAGTTGAATTTAATGATTATGTTCAACCAAATAAAGCACTTGCAGACAAAAGTATAGATGCAAACTTTTTCCAACACGTTCCATACATGGAAGATTTCGGTAAGAAAAATAATATTGAATTATCGGCAGTTGGAAATATTCATTTGGAACCAATGGCTTTATATTCTAAAAAAATAAAAAATCCTAATGAGTTAAAAAATGGGGACACTTTGATAATTCCTAACGATCCGACAAATGGAGGTCGTGCATTGATTTTACTTGATAAAGCTGGTATCATAAAATTAAAAGACAACACAAAATTAGATTCTACACCAGCAGACATTGCTGAAAATCCAAAAAATATTAAAATTGAAACATTATCAAATGAGCAAATTGCACCAAGATTAAGCGAAGTTGCAGGAGCAATCATAAATTCAAACTTTGCAATTGATGCTGGAGTTACAAAAAATGAAATTATCCTGATAGAGGGTAAAGATTCGCCTTATGTAAACATTGTTACAGTTCTAAAAGGAAATGAAAATGATGAAAGAGTTAAAAAATTGGTAAAAGCATTACAAAGTGAAAAAATTAAAAAACATATTGAAGAAAAATATGAAGGTAGAGTAATTCCTGCGTTCTAAATTTGTAAAAACAATTATGTGGAAAAATAGCTTTAAATTAACTTTTAGAGCTATTTTTTTGTAAACTTCTTGAAATTAATTTAAAAAAAATGTATAATAGATGTAATGCTTTTTAGAAAGGCAATTGAAAAGAGAAAAATTTTTATAAATTTTGCCTAATTTAAAAAGTTATTTTTATTTAACTCAAAATTTTGAGTTTATAAAGATTTAGATATTTTATAAAAAAGAGAGGAGAAAACATTTTTAAATATTGTAATTTGAAAATTAGTTTCAATGTTTATTTAATTTTCAAAATATTTAAAGAGATGAAGAAAAATGAAAAAATTACTTACAGTTTCGTTATTTTTAGCTAGTATTAATTTAATTTATGCAGAAAATGAAAATTATGGATATGAGGAGCTTTCAGTAAAAAGAACATCACAAAAAGAAGCAAAACCAGTACAGCCTGCCCCTAAACAAATGGGATTCTGGGATTTTTATGAAAAGCAGCAGGCAAAATTGTTAAAGGATAACGATAAAAAGTTATTTGATGAACTCAGTCCAACAATTAAAGCAAAAGACGATTTTTATGACTATGTGAATGAGGAATGGACAAAAAAAACACAGATTCCTAGTACGAAGCCAGCATGGGGTTCCTTTTATGAATTAAATGAGAAAAATCAAGATTTTTTACGTAACCTAATAAATGAATTAAAAAATAAATCATCATTGAGTGCAGATGAAAAGAAGGTTATAACCCTTTATGACAGCTATTCTGATATGAAAAAAAGAAATGAAGATGGATTAAATCCGATAAAAAAAGATTTGGATAGAATAGATGCTATACAGAATATTGAAGATTTGAAGAAATACAATATTGAAGTTACAAAAACTGGTGGTTCTGAATTTTATGGATGGGGTGTAGGAACTGATTTAAATGATTCTAAAAATAATGCAATTTATTTAGGAAGTGCTGGAATTGGACTATCAAGAGATTATTTTCAAAAAGATACAAAGGAAAATAGAGCAATATTGGAAGAATATACAAAATATGTAAGCGATATATTAAAATATGCTGATGAAAAAGATGCTCTTGAAAAAGCCAAAAAGATAGTTGCTTTTGAAAAACAGATTGCGAATACATTATTGACAAATGAAGAACGTCACGATGTAAAAAAATATAATAATCCAATAAAAGTTAGTGACTTAGGTACATTATCTAAAAATGTAGATTTAGCACAATACTTGAAAGAATTAAATGTGAAAACTGATAAAGTTATCATAAGTGAATTGAATTATTATAAAAATTTGGATAACTTTGTAAATGATGCTAATATTGACATAATTAAAGATTATATGAAATATAATTTAATAAGCTCTGCTGCGGGTATCTTAACAGATGACATGGGGAAAAGAAGTTTTGAGTTTTTTGGAAAATATTTAAATGGACAAAAAGAAAGAGAAACGCTTGAAAAAAGAGCATTAAACTTTACAAATGGAAGTTTAGGTGAAATAATAGGAAAAATTTATGTTCAAAGAAACTTCTCGCCAGAAGCTAAAAAAAATACACAACAAATGGTTGATTATATTAAAAAAGCAATGAAAAATAGAATTGAAAAACTGGATTGGATGAGTGCAGCAACTAAGAAAAAAGCACTTGAAAAATTGGCAAAAGTTAATGTGAAAATCGGATATCCTGACAAATGGAAAGATTACAGCAAAATGACAATTTCAAGTAATGATACACTTTATGAACAATTGAAAAAAATAAGTGAATGGGAATATGGAGAAGAATTGAAAAAGGTTGGAAAACCAGTAGACAAGAAAGAATGGCATATGGATCCACATACAATAAATGCATATTATTCTCCAACAGGAAATGAAATAGTCTTTCCAGCTGGAATTTTACAATTTCCATTTTATGATTATAGCAAATCAGAAATGGCAAGTAACTTTGGAGCAATAGGAACTATAATCGGACACGAGCTTACACATGCATTCGATGTATCAGGAGCTGAATATGATGGAGATGGAAATGTAAAAAACTGGTGGACAGAAGAAGATAAGTTAAAATTTGATGCAGCAACTAAAAAATTAGAAAGACAGTTTTCAACTTATTCAGTTGGCGATGGAGTAAATGTTAATGGGAAATTTACATTAACAGAAAATATTGCTGATTTAGGTGGTCTAAATATTGCTTATGATGCATTACAGTTATATTTAAAAGATCATCCAAATTCTACAAAAGCCTATGCTGATACAACAAACAAATTATTCTTCTTAAGTTTTGCAAGAATGTGGCGACAAAAATCTACCCCAGAATATTTAAAAAACTTGGCAAAAACTGATTCACATTCACCAAATATATTTAGGGTAAATGGAACTTTAATAAATGTCGATGCTTTCCATAAAGTATTTGAAACAAAACCAGGAGATAAAATGTACAAAGCCCCAGAAGATAGAATAAAAATCTGGTAAAATAATTAAATAATAAAACAAAAACTATCTTAATTAATATTGAGATGGTTTTTTATTTTGATTTTTTATTATATAAAAAAGCTACCAAAACAAAGATGGTAGCTTAATTCTTCCAAAGAAGAAAATCTATTTATCTAATACAATTATACACTATTTTTATAAAATGTCAAGTTTTTTATTTTTAATATTAATTAAAAGTCAAAATAATAGTTTTACTTTAAAATATTATCGGACGTATTAAGTTTTATAATTATTATAATTCTATAAAATTAAGACATCATATAGCTAGTTAATTAGTTATTGAAATTAATACTAGGCAATAAATTATTAACTAATTCACAAAATAATAAAAGGAAAAATATTTAAATTTATGATATAATATTTATAGAAAAAGAAAAAAATTTTATAAATAAAAACAGAATTGAGACTAAAATTTTAGAAAATGGAGGGAATTAGGACGTGAAAAGAAAAACTATTAAAAACACAGTTGAAATATCGGGAATTGGGCTTCATAAAGGAGAAGAGATAAAATTAACTTTGAAACCTAGCGAAAATAATGATGAAAGAGGAATTATTTTTAAAAGAATAGATGTGAGCGGGAAAAATAATGTTATAAAGGTTGATTATAGAAATTTATTTGATTTGGAGAGAGGAACAAACATTAGGAATGAAGATGATGTGAAAGTTCATACAATTGAGCATTTTTTATCATCACTTTCAATTACAGGAGTGACTGATATTTTAGTTGAAATTTCAGGGAATGAATTACCTATTTTGGATGGAAGTTCGGCTGGATTTGTTGAAAAATTGCTAGAGGCTGGAATTGTAGAGTTAAATGAGGAAATAGAACCTGTTATAATTACGGAGCCTGTTATATTTTCAGATGAAAAGGCTGGGAAATATGTGATGGCGTTACCTTATGATGGGTTTAAAATATCTTATACGATTGATTTTAACCATAGCTTTTTGAAATCACAGTATTATGAGCTCGAAGTAAATTTAGAAAATTATATGGAAAATATTGCAAAATGTAGAACTTTTGCATTTGATTATGAAATAGACTTTCTTAAAAAAAATAATTTAGCGTTGGGAGGAAGTTTGGAAAATGCTGTGGTAGTGGGATCAGATGGTCCATTAAATCCAGAAGGGTTGAGATATCCTGATGAATTTGTAAGACATAAAATTCTTGATATAATTGGAGATTTATATGTTTTGGGAATGCCTATAAAGGCTCACATTATCGCAATAAAGGCTGGACACTATGTAAATTCAAGATTAACTGAGATGATTGCGAAAAAATATTTATAAAAAATATAAAAATTGCTTGTAATTTGGATAAAAATCAAATATAATGTAGGTATAAAATTTTTAGAATAGTTGAAATAAATAAAAATACAAATTCAGGAGGAATAAAAAATATGGCAACAAATGAAACAATTATGAGTGTAGAGGATATTATGAAAATATTGCCACATAGATATCCGTTTTTGCTAGTAGATAAAGTTATCGAAAAAAATGGTACCGACTCTTTGGTAGCAATAAAAAATGTCACAATGAACGAAGAATTTTTCCAAGGGCATTTTCCTGGAAAACCAGTAATGCCAGGAGTTTTACAAATAGAAGCGTTGGCACAAGCTGTAGGACTGCTAATGTTGGAACCAGGTAAAATACCTTTATTTATGTCAATTGACAAATGTAAATTTAGAAGAGGTGTTGTTCCAGGAGATCAGTTAAGATTGGAAGTAGAAAAAATAAAAGTTAAAAGTAATGTAATAGTCGCACGTGGAAGATGTGTTGTTGACGGTACAGTTGTAAGTGAAGCTGACTTGAAATTTTCAGTACAGGATTTATAATTAGATAATACTCAAACTACTTTAAAATTGGACTTTTTAAAATGAAATAAACCTGCTGTTTGAGTAGTATAAAAGTTTATAAGTTCGATTTTTTAGTAGTTCTATTTAACTTTAAAATTCAAATTTTAAGTAATTCAAAATAAAAGAATGAGGTATGATAATTATGAGTTTAAATATACATCCAACGGCGATTGTTGATCCAAATGCTAAACTTGGAGAAAATGTAAAGATAGGTCCTTACTCGATTATAGGACCAGAAATAATAATTGGAAATGGAACTGTTGTAGAATCACATGTTGTAATCGAAGGAGAAACGATTATTGGTGAGAATAATTATATTTTTTCTTTTGCTTCGATAGGTAAAGATCCACAAGATTTGAAGTTTGGTGGAGAAAAAACTAGAGTTGTTATTGGAAATAACAATAAAATTCGTGAATTTGTCACAATTCACCGTGGAACTACTGATAAATATGAAACAAGAATTGGAAATAATACACTTGTAATGGCTTATGTTCATATCGCTCATGACTGTATAATTGGAGATAACTGTGTTCTAGCAAATGCTGCTACTTTTGCTGGACATGTGGAAGTGGAAGATTATGCGGTGGTAGGTGGACTTACTGCTGTGCATCAGTTTACAAGAGTTGGACGGCACGCTATGATAGGTGGATGTTCGGCTGTAAATCAAGATGTTGTTCCTTATATGCTGTCTGAAGGAAATAAAGCGAGAGCTGTTTATATTAACATTGTAGGGCTTCAACGTAGAGGTTTTTCAGAAGAGCAGATAAAAAGGCTAAGAGAATTGTATAAAATCATATTTAAGAAAAAACTGAAACTGGAAGAAGCGCTTCAAATTGTTGAACGTGATTATGGACAGTATGAAGAAGCACAAAATCTTGTTAATTTTATACGAAAAAGTAAAAGAGGTATAACAAGATAAAAATCAAAACTTAAAATGTAAAATTTCTCAAAATAATCTATATTTTATTTTGAGTTAATTTTTTAATATAGATATTTTTAAGAGGAAAAAGAGATAATGGAAAAAGTAGGTTTGATTGCTGGAAATGGGAAATTGCCTGAATTATTTTTGAATCAATGTATTTTGAAAGGGATTGAACCATTTTCAGTTTATCTATTTGAAAGTGTGGAAGAAAGTGTAAAAGAGCACAAAAATTCTGTGAAATACAGCGTTGCTCAAGTTGGGAAAATAATTTCATATTTTAAGAAAAACGGCATAAAGCATTTAATAATGCTTGGAAAAGTTGAAAAAAATTTGATATTTTCAAATTTAAAGTTTGATTTGACAGCAACTAAGATATTATTATCTACAAAAAATAAAAAAGATAAAAATATTTTAAAGGCAATAATTGATTACATTGAATCAGAAAATATTGAAGTTTTGCCTCAAAATTATTTAATGGACGAGTATATTGCAGGAAATGAAACATATACAAAAGTTTTACCAAGTAAAAATGAGGAAAAAACAATAGAAATTGGAATTGAGGCGGCACGAATGCTTACCGACATTGATGCAGGGCAGACTGTTGTTGTAAAAGATGAATCTGTTATCGCATTGGAAGGTGTGGAAGGTACAGATAAGGCAATTTTGCGTGGTGGAGAACTGGCTGGGAAAAACTGCATTGTAGTAAAAATGGCAAGGCATAATCAGGATTATCGGATAGACATTCCAACGATTGGTCTGGAAACAATAAAAAAAGTTGTGGAAATTAATGGACGTGGAATTATAATCGAAGCTGATAAAATGCTGTTTATTGATAAAGAGGAAGTTATAAAATTTGCAAACAAAAATAAAATTTTTATAAAAGGAATTAAGATTTAAAAGTTTTTTAGTAAAACTATTTTTTAAAATTAAACTCAAAAATTGTTATAAAAATGATATTTTGTTTAGTTTTTATTATTAAAATATACTCAAATATCTCTATTTTTATCTACAAAATATATTAAGATAGATATTTGAATAATTTATAAAGCAGTTTTAAGTAAGTAAATTAAAGAATATAAAAAAGGCTAAAAAATGAAAAATAATAATGAAAATTATATAATAAAAGAAAAAAATAATGATTTATCACTAACAAAATCTAAAAAAAAGAAAAAAATCTTCATTTCCTGCGGTGAAATGTCTGGAGATTTACACGCTTCGTACATTGTGGAGGAAATGAGAAAAAAAGATGAAAATGTTGAATTTTTTGGTGTGGTTGGGGATAAATCGATAGAGGCTGGAGTTAAGACAGTAAACCATATTAAGAATAATGATGTTATGGGATTTGTAGAGGCTTTGAAAAAGTACGGCTATTTTAACGAAAAAGCCCATGAATATTTAGAATTTATCAAAAAAAATGGAATAGAAACTGTTATTTTTGTTGATTTTGGAGGATTTAACCTGAAATTTTTTGAGTTGTTGAAAAAGAAAATTTTGGAAAAAGAACTGCAAAATCTGAGAATGGTTTATTATATTCCGCCTAAAGTATGGGCTTGGGGAAAAAAACGGATTGAGAAATTAAAGAAATTTGACGATATTATTGTAATTTTTCCATTTGAAAAGGCATATTACGATGATACTTTGAAAAAAGATAAATCAAAAGGGCTGAAAGTGGAATATTTTGGAAATCCGTTTGTTGATAAATATGAATTTTCTGACAAGCTGGGAGAAAAAATATTGCTTCTTCCAGGAAGCAGACGGCAGGAAATTGAAAAATTCTTGCCAGTAGTTATGGAACTGGTTAGAAATGAAAAAGTTAAAAATGAGAAATTTTTAATGAAGCTGGCAAGTAGGGATCATATAAAATATATACGTGATTTTGAGGAAAAACACAAAATTGATGTTGGAAAATTTACAAATTTGGAAATAACTTTTGATGAAATAAAAAACATTCGGAAAGATTGCAAATATGCAATAGCAACTTCGGGAACAGTAACTTTTGAAATATCGCTTATGGGACTGCCTGTGATAGTAGTCTACAAAACATCTAAAATCAATGCTTTTATTGCAAGAAAGATAGTCAAAATAAAATATATAACGCTTACTAATCTAAATGCAAATAAAGAGATTTTTAAAGAACTGCTACAGGAAGATTTTTCAGTGGAAAAGCTGCTTGAAGAAATGGAAATTATGGAAAAAAATAAAGAAAATGTTGTTTTGGAATTAAAAAAAGAAAGAGAAAAACTAGGTAATTTTGGAGTTTTGGAAAAAATTGCTGATTATTTGTTAGAAAATAAAGATTAACTTTAAAAAAAGGAAAAAATATGGAAAAAAAACGAGAAGAGCTGTTAAAAGGTTCTATTTTGAAATTATTTGTAAAATATTTCATGCCAACGCTTATTGGATCTGCGGCAGTTGTTTTATACAATATTGTTGACAGGTTCTTTGTTGGAAAAATTAGTGAAAAGGCACTTGCTGGTGCGGGAATTGCTTTTTATATTGTTATGCTGATTATCGCCTTTTCAATGTTTATTGGAGTTGGAGCTGGAACTATTATTTCAATTCGGCTTGGACAGGGGAAAAAGGGAGAAGCTAAGAAAATATTGGGAAATGCAGTAACCTTATTTACTATTTTAGGACTTTCGCTGTATGTGCTTTTAATATTGAATATTAATACAGTTTTACGGTATTCAGGCGCTAATAATGAGACACTGCCGTATGCAAAGGCTTATCTGGAAATAATATTACTGGCAATCCTGCCTTTATTTTACTCATTTGGATTGACAAATGTGTTAAATGCGGCTGGAGCACCGAGAGTTGCGATGTTTTCAATGTTGATTGGTGCAGTTGTAAATATTGCTTTGGATTACGTGGCTGTAATGATTATGCATACTGGAATTGAGGGGACTGCTTATGCAACATTAATTGGAAATGTTCTCTCTGCAATATTTGTGTTATGGTTTTTAACTGCAGGAAAATTGCCGTTTAGAATAGATATGTTTGGCTTTAAGCTGGAAGAAGAAAGCGTTATTACAATAAGATTTTCAAAAATGAAATTGGATTCAAAAATAGTAAAAGATATTTTTTCAATAGGAATGTCGCCGTTTTTATTACAAGCTGCAAGTTCAGGAGTAGGACTTGTAACAAATAAAATTGTAGATACTTATGGTGGAACTTATGGTGTGGCAGTTATGACAATTATAAATTCATATTTGCCAATTATGACAATGAGTGTTTATGCTGTTTCTCAGGCTGTTCAGCCTATAATTGGATTTAATTATGGTGCGAGAAATTTTAGGAGAGTTAAAAAATCTTTGATGACTGCTATAAATGCTGGAGTTGCTTTATCTTTTACATTTTGGATAATTGTAATGCTTTTACCAAAAGAACTGATTTTATTTTTTAACGAAAAAAGTACGCCTGAAGCTCTAAGAGAAGGTGTAAAAGCAATTAGAGTATATTTTTCGCTTGTAATAATTTCATCTTTTGGAATAACTGTGCCAAATTATTTTCAAGCAACGGGACGTTCAAAATATTCGGTTATATTAAATCTATTACGGCAAGTTGTTATATTTCTAATAGTTATGATAACTTTTTCAAATATTTGGAAACTGGATGGAGTATGGCTTGCACAACCGTTTACTGATTTACTTTTTTTCATAATACTTTTAGGATTTTTGTATAAGGAAAAAAGGTTTTTTGATAAAATGATTGAAAGTGAAAATAACTTGTTGGAGTATAATGAAGAGATAGATGAACCAAAAAATCAAAAAAGATAAATTTATTAAATAAAAGAGGAATAAAAATGATTACAATTTTATTAATGGTTATTTCCTATGTTTTGGGAAGTGTGCCAAATGCACTTTGGATAGGAAAAGTTTTTAAAGGGATAGATATTCGTGAGCATGGAAGCAGAAATACTGGCTCTACAAATGCGGCTCGGGTTTTAGGTGCAAAATTAGGTATTTTGACATTAATTTTAGATGTTTCTAAAGGATTAGTTCCGGCATTAATGGCAATTTTGCTAAAAGCTGATTTTTTTGAGAATTTGACAAAAATTTCAAATTTGGATTATGTATTAGTTGGAATCTGTGCAATTTTAGGGCATGTATTTTCTATTTTTATGAATTTTAAAGGTGGAAAGGCTGTTGCGACGACACTTGGAGTATTTTTAATTTTAGTTCCAAAAGCTATATTGTTTGCGGCAATTGTATTTTTTGTAGTTTTTGCCGTTTCAAGATATGTTTCGTTATCTTCGGTTTTGGCGGCTATATCACTTCCAATTTTTATATATTTTTTGTATCAGCAAACGATATATGTTATTTTAGGAATTTTAATAGCAATCTTGATTGCAGTAAAACATAGAAGCAATATTGAAAGATTAAAAAATGGAACAGAATCTAAATTCAGTTTAAAGAATAAAGAATAGGAAAGGAAGGGATGATGATGAAAAATATATTGGTTATTGGTGGCGGAAGCTGGGGCACTTGTCTTTCAAAATTATTAGTAGAAAATGGACATAAAGTCTATTTATGGGAGCATAACGAAGAAGTTAGAAAAGTTATTCGTGAAACAAAGGAAAATCCACAGTTTTTACCAAACATAAAGCTGCCTGACAGTCTTAATGTTGTGGATGATTATGGGGAAGTGCTTGAAAATTCTGAAAAATATGGTAAAATTGATATTCTTTTATTAGCGACTCCTACACAATTTTTAAGAGCAATTTTAAAAAGATTGAAAAATTTTTTAAATTATAATATAATATTGGTAAATGTTGCAAAAGGGCTAGAAATTGCTACTAAAAAGAGAATTTCTGAAATAGTGGCTGAAGAGCTTGGAAACAAGTCATATAATTATGTTCTGCTGGCAGGACCTACACACGCTGAAGAAGTTGCTCAAAAATTACCATCTGCCATACTTTCCGTATCTGAAAATGAAGAAGCTGCCAGAACAGTGCAAACTACATTTAGTAATCTTTATTTCAGAGTTTATACGGGAACAGACCTGATGGGAGCTGAGCTTGCGGGAGCATTAAAGAACTGTCTTGCAATTGCGGCGGGAATTGCCGATGGAATGGGTTATGGAGATAATACAAAGGCTGCTCTTATAACTCGAGGAATTAACGAAATGTTTGAAATTGCAAAATATTACAATGCCAATCCTAAAACATTTATGGGATTATCAGGGCTTGGAGACATTATTGTAACTTGTACGAGTAAACACAGCAGAAATAGATTTGTAGGAGAAAAACTGGGACAAGGTGGAAAAATTGAAGATATAGTTTCACATATGAATATGGTGTCAGAAGGTGCAGAAACAATAAAGGCCCTTTATAAAATTATAAAGGAAAATAATCTGAAAGCACCTATTTTTACAGCACTTTATGAAGTGATTTACAATGGAAAACCAGTTTCAGAACTGGAATCTACATTTATGAGCAGAGATTTAAAGTCAGAATTTTTAAGTTAAAAATAAGTTAAGAAATTATATAAAAAATAAAATTGGAGTGAGGTAATGGAAGATAACAACTTAAACTTGATGTCGTTATATTTAAGTGATATTCAAAAATTTGATCTACTCTCAAAGGAGGAAGAATATGAACTGTTAAAACGGATTAGGGAAGATGATGATGAGCAGGCAAGGCAATTATTGATTTTATCAAATTTAAGATTGGTAATAAGTACAGCTAAAAAGTCTCTTGGAAACGGGCTTCCTTTGATTGATTTGATCAGTGAGGGTAATATTGGATTAATAAAAGCTATAAATAAATTTGATTATGAAAAAGGACATAGGTTTAGTACGTATGCAGTATGGTGGATAAAGCAGTCAATAAAAAAAGCCATCATTAATATAGGACGTGATATAAGAATACCTTCTTATAAATACGAGCAATTGTCAAAAGTGAATAAAGTTATAAAAGATTATACTGCCATTCATGGAGAAGCTCCATCAACAGAGTATATTGCAAAGGAAGTTGATCTGAAAGAAAGTAAAGTTATTTTACTTTTAGGGGAATTTCAGGATATAATGTCTTTGAATGAAACAATTGGAGATAATATTTATTTGGAAGACATCATTGGAAAAAATGATGATGTAGAAGATAAAATAATAAAAGAAGATCAGCTAATTGAAATGAAAGACTTGCTTGAAAGAGTTCTGAATGAACGTGAAAGAGCGATTCTTGAATATCGTTACGGACTGTATGACAATAAAATCCATACATTAAAGGAAATCGGCGAGCAGATGGGAATTACTCGTGAAAGAGTCAGACAGATAGAAAAAAAGGCAATAACAAAATTAAAAGAACATTTGGAAGAATATAAAGATATACTGTAAAGGAGAGGTGAATATATGTTACATATAATTGTAGATAGAAAGTCGTTATTAAAAGCTATAACTATAGTGGAAAATGCAGTAACTGAAAACAAAATAAGAGAAGTCCTTTCTGGAATTTATATTGAAACAAACGAAGGAAAGGCAATTTTACGAGGAACAGACTTGGAGCTGTCTATAAATACAGAAATAGAGGCACAAGTTGAAGATGAAGGAAAAATCGTTATAAAACACAAATTAATTGAAGAATTTTTAAAACAAATTTCTGATGAAAAAGTTACATTGATTGAGGAAAATGGAAAATTAGTAATTCAGGCAAGTTCAACAAATACAGAGTTTTCATTATATGATGCTAGTAATTTTCCAGTTCAGTCAAAATTGGAAAATGGAGTCGAATATGTTTTTGAAAAGGAAAAATTATTAAATAATATTGAAAATGTAAAAATATCAGCTTCCCCAAATCCAGAAAATCTAGCTGTGAACTGTATCAGACTGGAAATCGAAGAAGATAAATTAAAACTTGTTTCATCTGATACATACAGATTGACATATATTGAAGAGGATTTGGATGAAACTCAACAAGGAAAAGAAAATCTTAGTCTAAGTATCCCATTAAAAACAATTGACGGATTAATAAAAATTATGAAACTTATTGATGAAGAAAATATTACTGTAAAATCAGACGGCTCAAAAGTATTCTTTCAATTTTCGAATGTAGAAATTTTGACTCGTACAATTGATTTGCAATTTCCAGATTACAAGTCAATTTTAAATAATTCACAGCATAACAAAAAAATATTGTTAAATACAAAAGATTTTTTATCTGTACTAAGGAGAACAGCTATATTTGTCAGAGATAACAAAGAAGCTAAAAATGGTGGTATATTTAATTTTGCAAACAATAAGCTGCTGCTTACTGGGACTAGTGAAAATGCACAGATAAAAGAAGAAATTGTTACAATTCAAGAAGGTGCAGATTTGAAAATTTCATTGAATGTAAGGTTTTTACTTGACTATATTTCTACAATTGAAGGAAAAGTAACTGTGCTGGAATTGCTAAATAACAAGAGTTCAGTAATTGTAAGAGATGAGGATAATGATAAATCCCTATACTTCACAATGCCATTGGCACTTAGGGAAAGTTAATTAATTTTGTGAAAGGAGACTTTAATTAATGAAGAAAAAAAGCTTAAATCAATCGGAAACAATTAGATGGTTAATATTTTCATGGTTACCAGAATTTATAACTTTATTATATGTTATTATTAGAAGTATAGTTGATTCTTATTTTTTGGATCATTTTATTATTACTGCATTATTTTTTTCGGTTTTGATAGTAATATACACTTATTTAAAAGCAGGATTGATGGTTTGTTCATATTTCATATTAGTTAAAATAAATAATAATGAAACAGATGATAATAAAAGACAATCTAAGAGAAATATCTTTACATTAGTAATGGTAATGATGAATTTAGTATTATTACTTCTGATTATAATTCCTATGCATATTTCTATGTATTAATAAGCATTTTATAACTCAATTTTTAGATAAAATAACAGAAAGGAGAATATGCAATGCCTATAAAAATACCAAATAACTTACCGGCTGTAGATATTTTAGCAAAGGAGAACATCTTTGTAATGGATGAAAATAGGGCATTGTCGCAAGATATTCGTCCTTTAAAATTTATAATAATAAATTTAATGCCTACAAAAATTGAAACAGAAACTCAATTACTAAGATTACTTAGTAATACTCCGCTTCAAATGGAAATTACTTTCTTAAAAATGACTTCATATATGTCAAAAAATGTTTCGGAAGAACATATGTCTAATTTTTATAAGACTTTTAATGATATAAAGAATGATTATTTTGATGGTTTGATTATAACAGGGGCACCAGTGGAAAACCTACCTTTTGAAGAGGTTATATACTGGAAAGAATTAGCGGAAGTAATGGAATGGAGCAAGACTCACGTTTACTCAACGATGTGTATCTGCTGGGGAGCACAGGCAGCTCTTTATTATCATTATGGAATAAAAAAATATCCATTAAAAGAAAAGCTTTTTGGAATCTACCCATTAAAAATTGATATTTGCCATACAATGTTGTTACGTGGGTTTGATGAAGTGTTTAATATGCCACAGTCAAGACATACAGAAGTACTTGCAGAAGATATAGAGAAAATATCGGATCTTGAAATTATTGCAAATTCTAAAGAAGCAGGGGTTAGTATAGTTCGTACTCAGGATAAGAGAAATATTTTTATTATGGGACATTTGGAATACGATAGAATGACACTTGCTAAGGAATATGAGCGGGATGTGAAATTGGGGAAAAATATAAAAGTACCATTTAACTATTATCCGAACGATGATGTAAATAAAGAGCCACTTTTTGTGTGGCGGGCTCATGCAAATTTATTGTTTTCCAACTGGGTAAACCATCATGTTTATCAAGGTACGCCGTATGATTTGACAAAGTTAGAAGAAATTTCTAATTTTTAAATCTAGATTTATTAAAATATATTCGATGCTATTTTTAAATAGAACTATTAAAAATCATAGAAATTTAGGGTGTGAGTAAATAGACATAGATTTTGGGTTCAGTTTTAAGGCAGTTTTATATATATAAAATAAAGAGAAAAAGCTCTCGAATGGGAGCTTTTTAAAATAAAAATTATTAATAAAGAGAAATATTTTCTAACAAGGGAGAATCCATTATATCAAAGGGCATAACCCATCCGCCACCATTGGAATCAAGATTTATTTCACGTCCAACTTTTTCACCAGCCTTTTTAAATACAAGATAAACAAATTGTGAACAATATAATCTTTTGTCAAAATTTTTGTGAAACGTTAATCCATAAGGCTTTGTTATTGTATCATCGATTTCTTTAAATAGAGCTGTTTTAAATTTTTTATCAATTCCTTTTAATCTAAAAATAGCCACTTTTCTATTAATGTTTTGCCAGGCATATAATGGGCTTTCGCTATAACCAGCAGAATAGGATGGAAATTCTACTATTTTTTTGTTTTCGTTAAGAACTGCAGCGTGTCCCCACATTGAACGTAAAGTCGGTCTTTTGGATAAAATAAGAATATCCCCTGGCTCTAATTTATCTGCATTTGAAATAACTTCTCTTGGTGAATACCAAAGATATTTCTCTTCTGGTTTTGTTTTACATATGAGGGCAAAAGTTAATATTAAAAATAATAATAATCTTTTCAGATTTGATTTTAAATAAATATTCATATAAAATTTCCTTTCTTAATTAAACTTATGATAAAACTACTTGAAAATAGAATTTAAAAACTTATATAGTTAAAAAAGTATAGTTGAAAATCTTTATATTTTAAAAGCAGTTTAAATATATTATATAAAAAAGATAGCAATTAGTCCAGTTTATTTTTTAATAAAAAAAATTTTTATTTATAATTTATTTATATTAACAAATAAATTAAGTTTTTTTCAAAAAAATGTAAAAAATAGCTTGTAATTTTTCTAAGTTTATGTTTTAATTAAAGTAGGGAAGTTAAATAAAATTAAAATATTTTTAGAGTAAGGAGGAATGAATGCAGACTAATCCAGCTTTAGCTGAACGAAAACAAAGAATAGATTCCAATATGTCCAAAATTAAGCATAAAATTGTAGTGATGAGTGGAAAAGGTGGAGTTGGGAAAACAACTACATCTGTTAATTTAGCTTACGGATTATCATTGCGAGGATATAGGGTTGGTATTCTTGATGCTGATTTGCACGGTCCTAATGTTCCGATTATGTTTGGAAAAGAAGGTGTGAAACTTTCAAAGATTTCTGAACCATTGGAAATAACAAAAAATTTACATATATCATCATTAAGTTTTTTTGTTCCAGATAATTCACCAGTCGTCTGGAAAGGTCCGCAAAAAATTACAGCAATAATGGAAATGCTGGAAGGAATTCGCTGGGGAGAAATTGACTTTTTAATAGTTGATTTACCGCCAGGAACAGGTGATGAAACGTTAGGTATTGCACAAAATATAGGAACAGATTCAAAAGCGATCATTGTTACAACACCACAGAAGGTTTCTATACTGGATTCTACAAGAGCAATAAATTTTGCTAAACTGATAAATCTAAATCTGCTTGGTATAATCGAAAATATGAGTGGTTTTATTTGCCCTGACTGTCAAAAGGAAGTGAATATTTTTAAAAAAGACGGTGCCAAAAATATGGCCCAAGAGAAAAAAACTGACTTTCTAGGCTCAATACCATTAGATGAAAATATTGTAGAATCTAGTGATAACGGGTTACCATTTATTTCAAATGATTCTGTAGCATCAAGACGGATGAATGACATAATTACTAAAGTAATTGAAAATTTAGAAAACAAAAGCGAAAGTAAATAAATGTGAAAGGAGAAGTATTTTAAATATATTGTAGATATTAATATATTTATTATACAACAAAAAAATGAAAGTATTAGTATTTAATAAAAATGAAAAAACTAGAATGGTAGTAGGTCAGTTATTAAAAGAATTAAGTTTTAATGTAATACTGGCAGAAAACGAAGAACAAATGCTAGACGCATTAAAAACAGAATCTCTTGACATTTCTTTTTTAGACATCAGCTCAATCGAAGATTTTCCACTAGCAATAGAAAGAATAATAAGATATAAAAGACAAAGCTATATCTTAATGGCAATTGAACAAGACGATAGATATGCTAAGACAGAGGCATTATTAAAAGGAATCGATGACTACATATATAATGACTTTAGACTGGAAGAACTTTCTGCTAAATTCAGAGCAATAGTAAGAATCTTAAACAAGCGTTTAACTGAAGATGAAATGGGAATTTTGACAGCTTATGATTTGACATTAAATCCTGCAAATAGAGAAGTTAAACGTGATGGAAAAGAAATAGAATTGACAAATAAAGAATTCTTATTGCTTGAATATTTTTTAAGAAATAAAAACAGAGTACTTACAAGAACTATGATTTCTGAAAAAATCTGGGATATAGATTTTGTTTCAGAAAGTAATATTGTAGATGTGTATGTTAATTTTTTGAGATCTAAAATAGATAAAGGATTTGATCAAAAAATAATAAAAACTGTAAGAAGTGTCGGATATATTATAAAAGAATAATATAATTTTTTACAAGCAATAGTGAATAATTTAATTAATCAATTCATAATTGTAATAAGAACAAATTCACAAAAAATATAAATTTTTATTGATTTTATAAAAATAATATGATAAAATATAATCATAATACAATATGATTTAGGAGTGATAAAAAATGTTTAAACAGATAGAATTATCTTATAATTTTGATGCATTAGAACCAAATATTGATGCAAAAACTATGGAAATCCATTATGGAAAACACCACGCAGCTTATACGAACAACTTGAATGATGTATTAAAAAACAATGCACCACAATTTTTAGAAAAACCAATAGAAGAAATTTTGGCAAATTTAGAAGTATTACCAGAACAAATTCGTGGAGCTGTTAGAAACAATGGTGGAGGTTTTTACAACCATAACTTATATTTTGAAATAATGGGTCCCAACGCTGGTGGAGAGCCTACAGGAGAATTAGCTGAAAAAATAAACGAAACATTCGGAAGTTTTGATGCATTTAAAGAAGAATTTGCAAAAGCTGCAGCAACTAGATTTGGTTCAGGATGGGCTTGGCTTGTTGTAAATAAAGATGGGAAATTAAAAGTTACTTCAACTGCAAACCAAGATAATCCATTAATGCCAGGAGTAACACCTTGCGGATGTTCACAAGGAACTCCAATTTTAGGAATAGATGTATGGGAACATGCATATTATCTAAATTATCAAAATAGACGACCAGATTATATTTCAGCATTTTTCAATGTTATAAACTGGGATGAAGTATCTAAAAAATATGAAGCTGCAAAATAATAGGAAGTAAATTAAAATAGATTTATAGATTTAGATTGAATTGGATAAAATTAATTATTATTTATTGAATAATCATTAAATTTATTTTGATTCAATCTCTTTTATTTAAAATTATGAAAATCAGTCATTTTACATAAAGTTATATAATTTTGAATTGAAAAATATTTGGTATTTAAAGTTGACTAGTATAATTTAATTTGATATACTTACATTATAAAATTATAATTAATGGAGGAAAATTATGGCAGAAAAAGTAACAAAAGATATGAATATTATGGAAGCAGTTGAAAAATACCCAATTATAGCACAAGTGCTTATGAGATACGGACTTGGATGTGTTGGATGTATTATTTCAAGTGCTGAAACATTGGGAGAAGGAATTGCTGTTCACGGATTAAATCCAGACATGATTCTTGAGGAAGTAAATATGATTCTTGAAAAACAAGAAGGATAGTTACGTAAATTACATTTATTATTCAAATTTAATTAATTTTTATTAGTTTAGTTTTTAATGAATTGTATAATATTTATGGAAATAAAAATTTTAAAAAAGAAAAAAGTGTACTGTTTAGATAATTTCTATTTAGTACACTTTTTAGTTACTTAAAATTTAAACTATTAATAAAAATCCATAAATAATATTTGTTAATAAAATTATTCCAACAAAAAACCTATTTATAAATTTAAAGATACTTTGGCTTCCAAATGTAAAACTTAATACCAGATTTAAAAGTGAATAACATAAAAACACCACCGAAAAGTTATTAAAAATTAAAAATTTTGGAGTTTTTAACAGCATTAAAACTGGCGGCAATAAATATCTAAATGAAGCAAAAAAAGTATATAAAAATATAATCAGAACTTCAAATAATAGTATCAGTACAGTTATTCTTTCTGCAAATTGTACTTGTTTACCACTTAAAAATAAAAGTGACACAAATGAATAAATTCTTACAAAAAGTAATAACAGTGTTAAAAATGCAAATGTGTTAATCATATCAATTCTCCATATTTCATAGATTTTATACATTTTATCATATTTAAAATAAATTCTCAACAAAAACAAAAAAGAAATATTTTAATAAAATTAAAATTTAAAATTACAACAAATGTTGCTCTCTTGCCATTTTTTCTAGTTCTCTAATTCTATCATCAGTAGACGGATGTGTACTAAATAGGCTTTTTAAATTAAAATTTCCCAATCCTGAAAATGGATTTATAATAAACATATGTGCTGTTGTGGGATCTTGTCTGTTCATTGCGATATTATGGCTGTAACTTTCTAATTTTTGTAATGCGTTACGTAAATATAAAGGATTTCCTGAATATTCTGCTCCGGCCCTGTCTGCCATATATTCTCTTTTTCGTGAGATAGACATTTGAATTATTGAAGCTGCTATTGGAGCTAAAAATGAAAGCAGCATTGCAGTTCCAACGTTGTTTCTTCGTCGTTCTCCATTTCGATTATCTCCGCTTGATACATAAGGTAAAAATCGTGCAATATTGGCAATCGCTCCAGCGAAAGTGGCTGCAACTGTACTTACTAGAATATCACGATGTTTTATATGTCCCAATTCATGAGCCATAACTCCAGCTAACTCATTATCATCCATCAGTTCAAGCAATCCCGCAGTACATGCCACAGCAGCATTTTGAGGATTTCTCCCAGTTGCAAATGCGTTTGGCTGACGTTCTGGAATTATGTAAATTTTTGGCATTGGAAGATTTGCGTTATTTGCCAGCCTTTGTATTAACTGATATAATCTTGGATTAGTTCGGGAAGTAACTTCTTGTCCATTATACGCTTTTATAACCATTTTATCACTGAACCAGTAGCTATAAAAACTCATTCCCCCAGCAATTAAAAGTCCAATTACTGCACCTTTTTGACTTCCTAATGCACCACCAATTGCTACAAAGAGAAAAACTAATCCAAACATTAAAAAACCTGTTTTCATAGTATTTATAAACATAGGTATCTTTTTTCCTTTCTTTTGATTTGTGTTAAAGGTATTATATTATAAATTGATGTTTTTTTCAATAACTATATTTATTTTATAACTTTTTATTCAATACTGTTTTCTAATAGAATTTAGTATTAAATAAATTAAAAGTGCCAAATAAAACTTTATAATAAAAATTTATACTCTCGCTATTTACATTTTAAATATTTATGATATAATATGAGCGAAATTTTAGATAGAGAATAGAAAACTCTATATTGAAAGGGGAGATGAAAAAAAATGAACGATAAGAATCAGACCTTTGCCAGATTTTCTATGATGGTTGGAGAAGATGGAATTGAAAAATTAAGGAATTCTCGTGTTATTGTGTTTGGAGTTGGTGGCGTTGGATCTTACACCGTGGAGGCTTTGGCAAGGTCTGGAGTTGGGCAAATTACTATGGTTGATTTTGATGAGATTTCAGAGTCAAATATTAATAGACAGCTGCATTCGCTTAGAAGTACGATTGGGAAGTCTAAGATTGATGTTATGAAAGACAGAATTTTGGACATTAATCCAGATTGTAAGATTGAACTTGTAAAAAGATTAGTTTATGATGATATAGATGAAGTTTTGGGAAATAATAAATATGATTTTGTTGTGGATGCGATTGATGTTATTGGAAGTAAAATTAATTTGATTGAGTATTGTGTGAAAAATAACATAAATATCATTTCTTCAATGGGATTTGGGAACAAGATGCACCCTGAAATGGTAGAAATTGCGAAAATAAAAAATACTTATGTTTGTCCGATGGCAAGAACTATTAGAAGTATTTTAAAAAAGAAGGGGATTACAAATGTTCCAGTTGCATTTTCAAAAGAAATACCTGTACAGCCAAATAAATCAGAATTATTTAAGGAAGAATTGCCAACTGAATTTAGGGAAAATAATAAAATTCCGAGAAAGACTACGCCTGGAAGCAATTCATTTGTACCAGGAACGGCTGGGCTTGTACTAGCTTCCTATGTAGTAAGAAAGTTATTGGAGTGGGATTAAGTATCGTTAATTTACAGAATTGCTTATTATTGTAAATCCTGTACTTATAGCTAAAATATAAATTATATTTTATACTATTTGTTAATAAGGAGTTTTGCCCCCTTGCAAAAAAATTCATGATTAATCTGTTATTCAAATGGAAAATAGTAGAAAATTAATTTTAAAATAAATTATCAAGCACATTTATTTACTTACTAATAAATGTTTGAAAACAATTGAAATAAAAAAGGAAAAAGGAGTGAGATTAATTGGCAGAAAAAAATGACGCTGTTTTGACAGTAGACGAAGGCAAAAATTTGGAGAAAAACCATAAAAATAATTCTCCAAAGTGGGATTTAGACAAAAGAAATCTTTTGGTTAAAATATTAATTGTAATTGGACTGATTTTATGTATTTTTGGAATAATGGATAAAATCTTTGAACATACGATTTTTAATTTTTTTAAAAATTTGACAATGCCGTATTTGGAAAAAACTTATGAAGAGTCTAAAAAGATGTTTTTAACATTGTCGCTTTTGAAAGGAACTACGGATATTATTGAAGGAAGTACGGTTAATGTCAGTATGATTGTCGGAATGGAAATTGAGATTGGAGATATTATTCAGCCTATTTACGATATGATAAATATTTTATGGAAAGTGTCGCTTGCGAGTGTTGTTATACTGAAGCTGGAAACAATTTATTATGAAATTTTTAAGGTAAAATTGGCTACAATATTGACATTTATTTCATTAATTACAATTTTTCCATATACTATTTATAAAAACAAAGTTACAAAAATTTTAAGAAAAATTTCTAAATATTCATTTTTCATATTGCTTTATATTTACATAGTTTTACCAAGTGCAATATTTGTAAATTCGACAATATCAAGCTATTTTGAAAAAGAATATAAAGAGCCTGCAATTGTTGAACTAAATCAGGATTTGGGAAGACTAAATAAAGTGAAGGATGAGATGCTTTCATTAGATCAGTCTAAAAGTATTTTTAACATTCCAGGGCAAATTGACAGTGCAAAAGTCAAAATTGATAATTTCTCAAAAGAAATAAATGTTATCTCAAAAGACTTGGTTGAAAATACGCCAGTTATTATTGGAATAATTTTATTGACATCAATTGTATTGCCGTTATTAATAGCGATTTTGCTTTATGTAGTGACAAAGTCGATTGTTTTTGAGAAGATTGGTGGGGCTAGAAAGAATTAAAATAAAATACAATATTAAAAATTTTGGTTGCACTTTTGTAGTAAAAAGGATATAATTTAATTATTAAATAGTAGTTAAGGAGATGGTAATATGGAAAAAATAATAAATGTTGCTCAGTATATTTTCAATGAATATAAAAGAGTAACAGAAGAAATTATTGATGAAATGAAATTGCAAAAATTATTATATTTTTCACAGAGAGAAACATTTGCTATTTTAAATCAGCCTCTTTTTAACGAAGTATTTGAGGGATGGAAGTATGGACCTGTTTCTAGGGAGGTTAGAACAGTTTTTACTGAAGATGGTATAAATGCACAAACAGAAGATATAAAAAGCGAAAGTAAATACATAATAAATAACATAATTCAAGAATACGAGGCATTAGCTTCGTGGAAATTAAGTGCATTGACACATAAAGAAACTTCGTGGCTTAACTCACGAAAAGGACTTAAAAAAGAAGAAAATGGAAATGTGGAAATTAAAATGGAAGATATAAGAGAAGATGCAAAAAAAGTAAGACCTTATGATTATATGTGGGATATGTATTATGATGAATTTGAAGATTATGAAGTGATGGTTTAATGATAGGTAAAATAGTCAAATGTTTAACCCAATATTATGATGTGAGATTACAGAGAAATTCGATTATATCGTATGTTAGAACACACAGAATAGTTTCAATACCAAGACAACAAATAGATACAAGTGTTATAATAGGAGATTTGAAATTAGATTACGAGGAGCTATTTTTAGAAATAGTCGAAAAAGTGGAGCAATTTCACAATGAAATTATGGAAGGACTATTAGAATAGTGAAAGTATTTTAAGAATAAGAATCACAGTTATTCAGTTAGCTGTGATTTTTTTGTTGATTTATTTAAAATAACTTTACTAAAGTTAATAATTTTATAATTTTTTGTAGATATGGACAAAAAGTGTCCAACTTATTATGATATAATTCATTATAAAATTGGAAAAGCCTTTTTTTTGAGGTATAATTCTAAGGATATACAAATTATAAATAAAATGAAAATATTGATTCACTAAATTTTATGGAAAGGACAAAGATGGAAAAGTCAGTAAAAACAGAGAAATTGTTTAGGTTTATAGAAATTAAGGAAAAATTGGAAAAAGGGGAAATTTTAAAAAAGAAAAAATTGTCTGAGAAATATGGAGTTAGTGAAAAGAGTATTCAGCGTGATTTTGATACATTAAACAGTTATTATGCTGAAAAAAATCAAAGCAAGGTTGTATATAATTGGCAAAAAGAGGGCTATGAGCTGCAAAAAGATGTAAATATAAATGTATTTACTAATGAGGAAATATTGGCAATTAGTAAAATATTGTTGGAAAGTAGAGCATTTTGCAAGGAAGAATTAGAGATTCTTTTAAGGAAAATAGCAAATCAGGCAGCCAGTAGTGACAGCTATAAGAGAATTGAAAAAATTATAAAAAATGAAAGATTTAACTATGTTCAATTACAACACGGGAAGCCTCTCCTTAAATCGATTTGGAATTTATCCAAATACATTACCGACAGAAAAATTATAGAAATTGAATATACATCTAACATTGGAAAAAAGAAATTTCATGCAGTAAAGCCACTTTCAATAATGTTTTCAGAATTTTACTTTTATCTAATTGTATTTATGGTAAATAAAGATGATGAGATACCAATTGTCTTTAGAATTGACAGAATAACGGAAGTTAGAAATACAAATAAAAAATTTGATATTCCGTATAGTTCAAGATTTGAAGATGGGGAATTTAGAAAAAGAATACAATTTATGTATTCAGGAAAATTGCATAAAGTAAAATTTGAATATACAGGGCTGAAAGAAGTAGTTCTGGATAGGTTGCCAACGGCAGAAATAAAGAAAGAGGAAAATTTGGAAAATAATATGAAAAAATATACGATTTGGGCTGAAATTTATGGAGAAGAAGGAATTAAAATGTGGCTTAGAAGCCAAGGGAAAAAAGTAAAAATATTGGAGGATTAGAAATGGGAAATTTGAATTTTAATAAATATTCTGATGTTGCTCAAAGATTTATTTCAGAACTTGAAGAAATAGACAGTATAATTGATCAGAATCAGTCAATATTGATAAAAAGCAACTGGGAAATAATTACGAAAGAATGGGAAATCAAAGGAATAGAAAATAAGATTGCTTTTTTTCACAAAAAAATAAAGGCATTAAAGGAAGTTTTTATTGACTATGATTTACAAAAAGAAGAGCTTATAATAAATGATACAAATGAAGTTTATCCTTACACATTTGAGTTAAAGAAATTTATAAGAGAAATAAAAAATAAATATAATTCAAAACTTTATAATGAAATATGCAAAATTAACCATTATAAAAAAGAATTATCACAGGAAATAAATAAAGAAAATAAATTTACAAATGTATGGACTGAAACTAACAGAAAAAAGGAAATCTTAAGAAATACAATAAAACAGTCTCAAAAACTTTACAACTCAATACTTAGTGAAAAACAACTAAAATTAGATCTTGTTATCAATTCGGAAAGAGTAAATTTAAGTAAAAAACTGATAGATACATTAGCAGAATTAGCGGAAAAAGAGTCAGAAAGACAAAAATTGCTATCTGAATATGAAAAATTACTCTTAAAAAAAGAAGGATTTGTGAATAAAATTGAGATTGAGGAGATGTTTAGGGATAGAAAAAAAGAGGAATTGAAAGGGATGAATAAATAACTTTTATACCTTCTGTTTTATATGAAAAAATGAAAATATTAGAAATAATTTAAAGAAATATACAAAATCTTAATAAATAATTTGAAAAATCTGTAAAAATGTTATATAATTGAAAAAATATTTTAGAAAAGAATTTGAAACTTGAAATAGCGAAAGGAAATAGATGTGATAAAATCAAATCAAAATATTAATAATGCAATAAAACTTATACAAAAAATTATAGGAAATAAATATATAGTAGAGAATAATTTATATCATGATGTTTTTAAAAAAATAATTGAACGTTTAGAGGATAAAACTTTTAAATTAGCAGTTGTTGGAGAGTTTAGTTCAGGAAAATCAACATTTTTAAATGCTTTGATTGGAAAGGATATTCTTAAACATGGAGCTCAGGAAACAACGGCTACAATAACAGAAATAAAAAATGAAAAACTTAAAGATGATAAAATAATTTTTGATGTTTTATATTCCAACGGAGCTGTGGAGGAAAATATTGATATAGAAAAACTTAAAGATTATACAACTACTTCAAGCACAGTTCATTCAGTTGCTGAAAATATTTCTAAAGTTACAATAAAAAATCATTTTTTAGACTATGAAGGAGAATTAAGTTTAATTGATACTCCTGGTTTGAATGGAATTGCTGATAAACATAGGGAAAAGACAGAAGAACAGATAAAAAATTCACATGCCTGTATTTATTTAATGTCTGTTAGAGGATTAGGAGAAAGTGATATAAGATTTTTAAAATATATCAGTGAATATCAAAAAAATATTATCTTCATACAAAATTTTATAGATGAATTAAAAGAACTTGAAGGTGAAACACCTGAAGGGAAAATAGAAGAACAAAAAAAAATAATTTCAAAAAGATTATTTGATGAAAATTCAGATGTGAATTATGAAATAATTGGCATTTCTGCATACCAAGCTTTAATTTCAAGGGATGTTGAGATGTCAGAAGGAAAAAATTTAAGTCAAAGTAAACAAGAAGAATTGTATAAGAGATCAAATTTTGACACAGTTTTAAATAAAATTTTGGAATTAATGAAAAAAAATGAAAGAGAAAAAATTCAGCAAAAGGATGCTCTAAATGTGGCGATTTATCATCTAAAACGATTAAATGATATATATGCAGTAAGAAATGAATTTGAAAAAAAAGAGTGGGAATTAACACCTGAAGCACGAAAAACTAAAGGATATGAGAAAATAATTGAAACATTACAACAAAATAAAGAAAAGAATTTGGAAAATGTAAAAAATTTTATAGAAGCAAATGCAAATGATATTAGAAGAAAAATTAACAGGAAGATAGAAGAGGATTTGGGAAAAGTTGAAGAAGAAATAGTTGAAATTTTAAGAAACAAAGCAAATAATGTTAAGAATATGGAAAAATATATAAATGAGTTCTTAAAATCTGATATTCATCGTAAAGTAGAGGATATTAAAATAAGTAATAATAATTTTTTAAATGTAAATTTTGATAATTTACTTTCTGATGCACTATTAGTAGTACAAGACTACATTGGAATAACTAGTCAAAATTCGCAAAATATATCTTCTTTCAATACTAAAATAAAAGTAGAAATGAGAAACTTTCAAAAGGATGAAGATAATATAGAAAAATATAAAAAAGATATTTTGCTAGAAAAAGCAAGATTAGAACAAAAAACAAGAGAAAAATTTATTGCAAAAAACAATACTACTGAATTTGTTTCGCAATTAAACTATGCTGAACAAACAAAAAAACAAAATATACAAAATAAAAATAATAAAATTATTAATTTAGGAAACAAACCAAATGCTGAAACTAAATATCGTAAAGAAACTTATAGGAAGAAACGATTTGACGATAGTGGCTTTTTTGGATTTTTTGGATTTTTGGGAAATAAATTTTTGGGAGATGAAATAGTAACATCAGAAGTTCCGTATAAAGATTATTCTAAACAACAAGAATGGGAAAGAAAAAGAAGTGAAATTGAAAATGAATTTGCTGAAAAAGATTCTAAATTGAGATCTCAAATTAATTATTTAAAATCTAAATGTGATGAGTTTAGAAGTAGCATTCAAAATATCGAAAATTTAGAGGCAAGAAAGCAAAAAGAAATTCAAGAAATGGAAAAATTACTGAACAGTAAAAAAATATTTTTACAAGAAGCAAAAGAAAAAGCTACATTAGAATATATTGGAAAAGTTATTAAAGATGTTAAATTACAATTGAATAATTATTTATTTAATCAGGATAATAATATAAAAGATATTTTTATTGATAATTTTGAACAATTAAATAATCAAAATAAAACTGAAGTAACAAGAACTGTAACAAAATTATATGATATTTCATTTGATCAAAGAATTAGGTTTTTGAAAAATTTATTGAATGATTCAAGTGAAAATAATAAAACTTTAAAAACAGACGAGATAATTTTTGAAATAAATCAAACAATTAATGAATTGGAGGAAATAGTATGTCAAATTTAAATGCTGAAGAGAGCAGAAAAGAGCATAATGAAAGAAAAGGAGAAATATTATCATTATTAGATAAAACTATAGAATTTTATGAAAAAGAAGAAGAAATGGAAAAGAATAAAGATGTTTTTGAAAAATTAAAACAAGATTTGGAAAATGGAGAATTTAGTATCGTTGTTGTTGGAGAATTTAGTGCAGGAAAATCAACATTATTAAATGCTTTGATGAAAAAACGTATATTGCCATCGTTTACTAATGAAACTACGGCAACAGTAAATTTTTTGCGACATAAAGAAAAATCAAGAGCAGGAGAGGCTGGAACAGTTTATTATAAAGATGGAACTACAAAAAATCTGGATAATGATAACTTAGAAACAATCCAAAAATATGTAACGACAAAGGGAAAAGAAGTTGTATCTACAGTAGAACATTTAGATTTGTATCTGGATTCTGAATTTTTAAAAGATGGAGTAACTTTAGTGGATAGTCCAGGATTAAATGGAATTGCAGAAGGACATCGTGAAATTACAGAACAGCAAATTTTAAAATCACATGCTAGTATATTTTTGTTTAGTTGTGATCATCCTGGAAGTAAAACTGATTTTGAATTTTTAAATGAATTACAAAAAAAGGTTAAGACAATAATATTTGTATTAAATAAAATAGATTCAATAAAAGTGCATGAAGGTGAAACAGTAGAGGGAATAATACAAACATTGAAAGCTAATTATAGAAAACAATTTCCTGAAGCGACAACTGTACCAGAAATATGGCCAGTAGCAGCATATCCTGCATTAGTTGCTAGAAATAAAGAAACTTTAGATTATGCTGGAAAAAAAGAGAGAAGCGAGCATGAAAAGAAAGAACTTGAAAAAGAATCGAGACTTGTAGATTTTGAAGATAGATTAATGAATTTTCTAGTTCATGGGGAGAAAATACAGCAACAATTATTGGCTCCTGTTGAAAGAGTTATTGCTGTAAATAAAGAGATAAGAGAAAAGTTTGAGAAAGAAATAGAGTTGCTTGAATCAAAAATAGATAAAAAAGATTTGCAAGAAAAAATTGAAAATTTAAAAGACAGTATTGAAGAAAAAAGAAAAGAAAATTTAGATAAAAAAGGAAGAATTACAAATGATTTGAACAAATCAATAGAAGAAGTAAGAAATGAATTTTCAGCAGAATTTTCTAAATTCTCTAATAAAAAATTAAGAGAGATAGATGAAATAGATGATTTAGATGAAATGAAGTATTATTTTGAAAATTTTGAAAAAGAATTTATGAGAAAAGCTAGAGATAATTTTTTTAATGTGGAAGAAAATTTGAAAGACAGTATAATAACATTGGTACAAAATGAATACATTACAAATTTAAATAGTATTGCGGAAAAGTTGAATAATCTTGATAATACAATAAATATTAATTTAGAAAATCATTTAAATACTGACATAGGAATTTTTGAAGTTGGATTAGAAGGAATGATTGCTAAAAAGAATGAGCTAGAACAACAATTACAGAAACTAAAAAAAGAAGAAGAAGAAATGGAAGAAAAAAGTATAATTTCTCAAAAAAATAAATTAAAAAAAGAAAAAATCGAAAGAGAATTATTTAGTTTACGAGAAAATGTAGAACTTGTCGAAAATAGAATTTTGCCATCTATTCGAGAAGAATATCAACAAGTAAGAAAAGAAGAAGAACGAGGAGGTTTATTTGGGGGAATAATTGATTTTTTTGCAGGAAAACAAAAAGTTATGGATTCTGAAAAAGTTATTTTTGGAGAAGAAGAACGTGAAGAGGCTAAAAAAAATAGAGATGATAAATTAAGAGATTTAAATTCTAAAATTATACAAAAAGAAGAAGAAATGAATAATATTAATTATGAAGATCCTAGCTATATTCAACTTAAACAAACTAGAAAAAGTGTAGAAATTTCAGAAATAATAAATAAAATAAATGAAATAGAAATAGAAAATACAAAAGAAATAGACAAAAAATATGCTAAAGAAATAAAAAAACATAAAAGAAAATTAAGAGATTATTGTGATGATATTTCTGTAGAATTAGAAAGAAAATTGAAAAAAGAACTTAGAAATTTAAAAGAAATATACACAAATATAATTATTGAAATTGTTGAAGCAAATATTAGTGAAGATGTGAAATCTAAAGAAAGATATCTGGAAAATTTAATTAAGGATATGAATGATTCAGAAGAAAATAAAAATATGAAAATTGAAGCATTGAGACAGAAAATTGAAGATTTAAATGAAATAATGATAGAGGCTATAAATCTTCAGTCTGAAATTGAAAATATTGAAATAGATATAATTAGACAGGAAGAATTGAAATAATATAATTAACAATAGGAGAATGAAAATGGGAGAACATTTTAAAAAAGTAAGTCAGATAGCTGAGTGGCTAGGAAAAACAGAAGATCTTATAAAAATAAATAAAATGGAAGAAATTGTAGATAACGGAATGTATTATATTACATTTTGGGGACATTATTCTGCTGGAAAATCAAAATTAATAAATAATATCTTAAAAAGAGAAATATTACCCGTTCAAAGTAGAGAAACAACGGCTACATTGACATATGTTATGTATGGAGAAGATGAAGGTTGTACAGTTTATTTTGAAAACGGTGCTAAAGAAAATTTTGATTTAAATTATGTAAAAAACATATTTCAAAATACAGATGAAATTAAAAATATTAATTTAATTGATCATATTGAAGTTAGAATAAAAAATGAACTTTTAAAATCAGGATTAGTATTAGTTGATACTCCAGGAGTAAATACTATAATTCAAAAACATCAGGATTTAGCAGTAAGTGCTATTGAGCAATCTGGGAAAATAGTTTATATAATGGGTGGTTCACCATCCAACGTTGATAAAAAATTTATTAATCAAATAGCCGAATGTGGTATTGAATTAATATTTATAAGAACAAAATGTGACAAAATAAATGAAAGTGAAGAAAATCCATTTGAGGCTATTGAAAAAGAAGAAAATTCTATAAGAGAAATAGTTAAACAAGAAGTAGAATTTATTGCTGTTTCCAATGAAGAAAATAATCATTGGTTTGAAAATATATCAATTGTTGAAGAAACTTTAAGTGAACTAGCTAAACATTTGGAAGAAGAAATGAAAAAAACAGTAGTTTCAAGATTGAATTTATATTTAGAAACTTATAAAAAGGAACTTTTAGATGAAAAAATAAATTTAGAAAATCTAATAGATGGAAATACTAAAAAACTTGAACTTGAGCTTGAAAAATACAATAAAGAATTGGAAAGATTAAAAGAAATTTCTGATAATAATGAAGAAAAAATAAAAGAAGAATTGAGTAAAGCTAAAATTAATTCAAAAAATGAAATAGAAGATTTGTTGGATAAAAGAAAAGTAAAATTTGAAAAAAATTTAGAAAAAATAGATAATCAAGAATTAGTAGAAATAACATATCATAATGAAATAGAAAATACAATAGAAAAGATAAAAGATGTATTATCTTATTATTTTGAAAAAATAATAAATAATGAGATAGAAAGTCTTAATACATCAATTCAAGATGATAATTTAAAAATTGTAACTCCAGAGTATTCAGAAATACAAAGTGAAAATTCACAAGTATTAAAGATGTACATTGCACAAAAAGTAGCTCAAAAAGAAGAAATAGAAAAAATAATATCCGAAAATTCATTAAATGCTTCAGATTTATTAAATAAAAACAATGAGTATAATGAAGAATATTACCAAAATTGTTTAAAAGAGTTAAATGATGAGTTGTTAAAAATTCCAATGGCTGTTGCAATGAAAGAGAGCGAGGAACAGGATGTACAGCCGTCACAAATATTTAAAAATATCGGAAATATAATTGATTTAGGATTATTGTTTCTACCTGGAGATGCAATAGCTGCTGGAATTAAAGGGATGGCTAATGTAACAAAAGTTGGACAATTGATTAATAAGTCAGGGCAATTTGCAAAGGCTTTTGGTGGTTTAGCAAAAGCAGCTCCTATGCTAGATAAAGTAAGAGATTTTGGTTATGCTGCAAATCAAATTTTTAAAAAGAGAGGATATGCAAATAAAGTTCATAAAGCTCAGGCAGCTCAATTAGTTGACAATGTGGCAAATATTGCAGGAGCTGGATATAATAAGTTTAGAGAATCTAAAAGAGAAGGAAATTTACTGGATATGTTATCTGTTGCTTATTGGACTGAAAAACTGGGAGAAAATTTTGACAGTCCTCCTAAGATGGAAATAGATCGAGAAGTAGAGGAACAAAAAAGAATAAGAAGAGAAGAAATAACAGCTAAACAACAAGAAATTAACAGGGAAAAATTGAAAAAACAAAAAGAATTAGGTTTATTAAAAAATAAGGCGGCAGAGTTAGAATTTAAGAAAAAAGAAAAAATTGAAACACTGAAAAGAATAGAAATAGAAATGGAAAAAGAAGAAAACAGAATTAAACAAAATTCTAAAATAATAGCATTGACAAAATATAAGGAAGAGTTTGTAAATTTCTACAAAATAAATATTGATAAGCTTTCTAGTATGATACAAAAAAGTTATTTTAGTACAGCTAATCAAAATATTATAATGTATGTAGAAATTCAAAATAAAGAAGTATCAAAATTAATAGAAAATAAAAAAGAACAATTAGAAAATCTAAAAAATTTAAAAGAAACAGGTGATGGGCCTTTAAAACAACGATTGGAAGAATGTAATAATTTATTGAATCAAATAGAGGTAAGCAAATGAGATTGATAGTATTAGGGGATAAATCTCGTTATCAATTTTTAAGAAAAATAATTGATGATGAAAATATGAATTTGCAAACAGAAGTTCTTTCTGAAAAAGATTTAGAGATAGTATCAGAAAAAGTTAACAATATCGATAAATTAAATGAAAAAGTCATTTATTTGTCAAAAAAATTACCTTTATATACAACACTCTTTTTTCCAAGTGAAATTAATATGAGCAGTAAATATGAAGCGAATGATAAAATACTATTTTTTGATGAATTTCCCTATAGAACAGCAATTGGTATGGAAAATATTAAAAATATTTTAGAAAAAAATCCTGAAATAGATTTTGAAATTTTTTTAATAAAAAATAATCGTAAAAGTTTACAAAGTGATTTAAGTAATGAAGAAGAAGCAATAGAAATAGCAGTTAAAAAATACTATTTAGAAAAATTTAGAGTTAAAGTTGTAAATTTTGAAGATAATTATGATTTTTTATTTTGGAATTTTCAAGGATTTATTAAAAATTCAAATATTTTTATAAATAATTTAAAAGAACTAAAGAATAATATAGAAATCTTTTTTGACATAGAATATGAAATGGAATGTATCCAAATTGATGAGAGATTATCTGAGCAATTGTTGAATAGTTTTGTCAAATATAAAGAATCATTCGTTAATAAAAATGATATAATGTATTCATTAAAAAAGAATGTATCAGATTATTTTTTTAAAAGTGATTATAATTACAAACAATTTTTCCGATTTTCTGAAGAATTATATTTGAAATACATTGATAATATTTGCATTTGGAACAAAGAAAAAGATTTAAAAAAGTTAAAATCAGAATTTGAAAATAGAATAGAATATTTTATTGAAGTACCAATTATAATAGGATTTTCAGGAACAACAGAAGAAGATTACATATATTTTTATAATAATCATAAAAAAGAAATGATAGAATTTAAAAATAAAATTAAAAATTTTTTTAGAAAAGAATTATGTAAGTTGATAAAAAGTTATATAGAAAACAAGATCGAAAGAATGGAGAATTTGTTAAATGAAAAAATATATTAAATATATTAGTTTATTAGTAGGAATTTCAGGAATAATTTTTGGATTAGGATTTCAAAATAGATTACCATTAAATATATTGTTAGGAATACTTATACTAGGAATTTTTGGAATTTATTTAGTCATTGTTATACAAAATGATGAAAAAAAATCAGAAATTAATGAATTTTTAGATTGTTTGAATAAACTCTATAAAAAAGAAGATAATATAGATATTCTAAATAATCAAAATAAAGAAATTGAAATTTTAAAATGCCTTGAAAATAAGATTTTGGATATAAATAATAAAATTTTTGCACTACAAAGAAATATTTTAAAAAATTATGAACAAGTCAGACAGTACGAAGAAACTAATAAAGAAATTGAAAAAGAAACATTAGAAATTTTAAAAACAAATTTTGAAGCGCAGAAAACGTCAAAAAAAGAATTTATACAGTTATTAAATGATTATTTTTCTAAAAATTCTCAATCTCAGAAAAATATACAGGAAAATATCATTAAAATTGGGGAAATGCCCGAACAATTAACATTGTTGATTAACAATTTAACGGACAAATTGGAAAGTAAAATGAAAAATGAAAGGGAAATAATTGAAGATTTAACTGAAAAAATTGAAGTTCAAATAAAAAAATTAATGAATAGTTTAAGAGATTTAATAGATGAAATTTCTGATTCACAGGATAACGTATCTGAACATACTAAACAACTAGCTGAAAGTTATAATAATTTTGAACAATTTACAAAAAATATTATAGAGCAAATGACCATGATGACGAATAAAGACTATGAATTTTTGAAAGGTTTTTTGAATAATGATGGAAAAAACAATTGATGAATTAATTAAATTTTATAACGATCTACTCAAAGAGATAAAAAAATATGAAAAAAATTTATTGTTTACCAAAATTTTAAGTAATAAAAAATTAGAGGAAAAAGTAATAATATTACCATATTTGCAATCAGTAATTAACCAGTCTTTTCAACTTGGTAATTATCGTAGGGCATTAAAATTTATAATCTTATTAAATGATATTGTAAAACAATTGCCTATAATTAATAATGAAATTTTAAATGAAATAACCAAAAACGTAGTATAAATTTTTAGAATTAAATTATACTTAGAAAGTTGAGAAAAAATTCAAATGTTTTCTTAAAAAATAAATGGACAAATACCCTTTTAATCTGATAAAATATACCTATAAACAAAAAGTTAATTTCAAAATTAAATATTTTCAATAGAAGGGAGATTTGCAATAATTTGTATTTGCAAGAGTGGGATTGATATGAAGGATAAAATGAGTATAAAAGTTATTGGAATTGGCGGGATGGGGATAAATTTTGTTAATTTTATGATAGCTTCAAATGTGCGGAAAATTGAGTATATAACGATAGATACGGATAGCAGGAATTCTAATTTTAGTAGAGCGGAGAAAAAGATCTTTTTGGATACTGGAGTTAAGGAATGTACTAGGGAACAGGCTGAAAGAGTGGCATTCCAGTGTGAAAATCAATTTCGGGAACTATTAAAGGGGACTGATATTTTATTTTTAGTTGCGGGAGTTGGTGGAGCTACTGGAAGTGGAATAATGCCTATTATTCTTGAAGTTGCAAAAAAATTGGGTATTTTTACTATTAGTATTGTTGCTCGCCCATTTTATCTGGAAGGATTTGAAACTTTAAAAATTGCAAATGCGGGAATGAAGAAAATTGAGCAAATTACAGATAGCTTGATTATAATTCCTAATGAAAAATTATACAATCACATAGATAGAAAAAAACCGCTTGAAGAAGCTTATGCTAAAGTCAACGAAATTATAAAGGAAGGTATTGAAAGTATTGCAAATATTCTTACAGAAGTTGGGTTTATGAATATCGATTTATTAGATATAAAGGCTGTTCTGCAGAATTCAAAGGATACGATTATTAGGGTTGGAGAAGGCAAGGGAGATAATGCAGTTGATAAGATAATGGAACAATTGATGGAAAATAATCTGTTTGAGGGAAAATTGGAAAATGCTAAAAAAGTTTTGATAAATTTTACCACTGGGAAAAATGTTTCACTTGCTGATATTGGACAGATAACAGAAAAAATTTCAAATACTATAAAGGATAAGCATGTTAATCTTATATGGGGAGTTATGATTAATGAGAGCTATGAGGTAATTAGAAAAATAAAAACAGTAGTAATTTCTAGTGTTTAAGTAATGTTTTTACATTAAATTTTAAGATAAATTATTAAATAATAAAAATCCCTATTTTCATTTTTTAGGGATTTTTTGGTTATATGAAATTTTAGATTTAATATGAATTATAATAATAGTTAGAATGATTCAAAATACCTGTTAAAGCAAGTGAAAACATAAAAATACAAATTACAACAGAAAGAACAATGCTGACAATTATGAAAATAATGTATAATTTTAAAGCTTTGGATTGCTCATTAAAATATAACTTTAATTTATTTTCATCATTGACAAGGACAGCTTCTTCCAAAAAACTAGCTGATTTAGAAATTTTTAATGAGATTAGAATAGTAAAAACACCAGTAACAAGTGGAATTATAACAAAGAACATAAGTAATTGAAGTACACCAAAAATCATTCCCAAAATTGAAAAAATTTTCAATACTGTTGCAATAAATTTCATATTTTTTATTGTTAAAGGGTCCAGTGTTAAAGTGATAGACTCTGTTACATTGTTAGTATAATTTTGAAAATTATTAAGATTATCTTTCTTTTCATTAAAATTATTTGTTACTTCATTTCTAATTTCACTAAGTTTTTCTAAATTATTAAAATGATGCTCATTTTGCAAATTTTCTTTTTGCTTATCTTCTTTAAAAAACTCGTTTTCATCTTTATTGTTGTCAAAATCCATAATGACCTCCATTTTCATATCTTAATTTTATTTAAATTATTATAACATAAATTTGTTATTTTTCAAAATCCAAAATAAAAAAAAACAGCATTAGTTTTTAATAAAAAAGTAAAAATGATAAGACAGTATGAAATAATGGTATTTACATTTTTCAAAAAATTATGCTATAATGATATATAATTACTAAAAAAATGAATTACAGAAATAGTGATAATAAACCACTTTAAACCGTAGAAGGAGATGAGATATTATGAATTTTATTTACATTTCACCACAATTTCCAAAAACTAACTGTGAATTTTGTGATAGATTAAAGCAAAATGGAGTAAATGTATTAGGAATTGCAGATATGGAATATGATCAATTGAATCAAAAATTGAAGGATAGCTTGACAGAATATTATAAAGTTTCTAATCTTGAAAATTATGATGAAGTTTTGAAGGCAGTAGCTTTTTTTACACATAAATACGGAAAAATTGACTGGCTTGAGTCAAATAATGAACATTGGCTTGTGCAAGATGCCAAACTTCGTTCAGATTTTAATATAACAACTGGTATAAAAGCTGATAAAATAGCAAATATAAAAGAAAAATCAAAAATGAAAAAAGCATATAAAAAAGCTGAAATACCGTTTGCTGATTTTTCATTAGTAACAACACTTGCAAAAGCGAAAAAATTTATTGATAAAGTTGGATATCCAGTAGTTGCTAAACCTGATAACGGGGTTGGAGCAAGCGATACTCATAAAATTAAAAATGAAAAAGAATTGAAGAATTTTTTTGAAACTTGTAATCAAAATGTAAAATATATTATGGAAGAATATGTTGATGGAGATTTAGTTTCTTACGATGCGATTATTGATTCCAATGGGAATCCTGTTTTTGAAACAGGGATAGTTGAGCCTGCTGTTATGGATATTGTAAATAAAGGGCTGGATGTATTTTATTATTTAGAAAAAGAAATGCCTGAAAAATTATTGGATGCAGGGAGACGTGCTGTAAAGGGCTTTGGAGTAAAAAGCAGATTTATACATCTTGAATTTTTTAGACTAAATAAAAATAAAAAAGGTTTGGGTAAAAAAGGGGATTATGTAGGATTGGAATCAAATATGCGTCCTGCAGGCGGATATACTCCTGATATGTATAATTACGCCAATAATACTGATGTTTATCAAATCTGGGCGGATATGATTGCTTTTGATAAAATTGAAAAGGCTCAATTAAATGAAGATATAGAAAAAAACTACTGTGTTTATGCAAGCCGTCGTGATAACAAAAATTATGTACATTCTCATGATGAAGTTAAACAGAAATATGGAAATGCAATTGTAATGGATGAAAGAATGCCAGATATTTTTGCAGGAGCTATGGGAAATTATATGTACACTGCAAAATTTGCTACAAAAGAAGAAATGGAAGAATTTATAAGCTTTGTACATCAGAAAGTTGAAGAATAAAAATAAATAAAATTACAAGGAGAAAGAATGCAAATAGAATACAAAAAAGAGTACAGCCATAATTTAGGAAGAGAAATGGAATTCATAAGATACGGACATTCAGGAAAGCCTGTTTTAGTTTTTCCTTCACAAGATGGGACTTGCAACCAGTATGAAGAATTTGGAATGGTAAATGTGCTGTCAGATTACATCGAGCAAGGAAGACTGCAGTTATTCTGCGTCGGAAGTGTTGACGCTGAGAGCTGGTCAGACATTTACGGAGACCCAAGACATAGAATAGAAATGCAGGAGAAATATTTTAATTATATTACAAATGAATTTGTTCCAAGAATATGGGATATTTCTTGGAGAAATGATATTATTGTTACAGGATGCAGCATGGGAGGAGCTCATGCGGGAATAGCATTTTTTAGAAGGCCCGACTTATTTGACACATTGATTTCCTTAAGTGGAATGTTTGATGCGGCAATGTTTTTTGGAGATTACAAAGATGATCTTGTTTATAACAATTCTGTTGTTGATTTTTTAAGAAATATGCCATGGGATCATCCTTATCTGGATATTTACAGACAGAAAAACATCATAGTGTGCATTGGACAAGGAGCTTGGGAAGGAGAACTTCTTCCGAGTAACAGAGAACTTGCAGATATTCTTTATGAAAAAGAAGTTCCAGCATGGAATGATTTCTGGGGTTATGATGTAGCTCATGACTGGGACTGGTGGAGATTGCAAATAAGATATTTTATGGAACATTTGGATATCTAGGTAATTTATTTAATTATACTAACAAATAAAAAGCACTGAAATTTATTAATGAAAATGAGTTTTTATTTCTTAAATAAGTTTCGTGCTTTTAAATTTTTTATAGTTAATAAAATAATAAGAAAAGAGAGGTGTTTATTTATATGTTAAAAAAATTATTTTCCCGTCTTGGGGAGTATAAAAAAAGTGCATTAATTTCGCCAATATTTATTGGAATAGAAGTTATTTTTGAAATGCTTATTCCAACGCTTATGGCTGTAATTATTGACAGCGGACTGAATGGAAATGACGGTAAAGGAGATATGAAGTTCATTGTTATAATGGGACTTGCAACATTTGGAGTGGCTATGTTGTCGTTGTTATGTGGTATACAGGCCAGTAAATACGCTTCTTATGCTTCGGCTGGATTTGCTAAAAACTTGAGAAAGGATTTATTTTCTAAAATACAGTCCTTTTCATTCACTAATATTGATAAATTTTCTACAGCTGGACTGATTACAAGATTTACGACAGATGTTAATAACATTCAGAATTCATTTCAGTTGTTAATCAGAGGATTTGTAAGGGCTCCACTTATGATGTGCGTTGCAATATTTATGTCATTTATGATAAGTCCAAAATTGTCAATGATATTTATTGTTGCAGTTTTATTTTTAGGAAGTTTTTTGGCCTTTATTATTTTTAAGGTGCATCCAATTTTTACAGCTGCAATTAGAAAATATGATGATATAAATTCCAGCCTTCAGGAAAATATAAACGGTATTCGAGTTGTAAAAGCGTATATTCGTGAAAAATATGAAACTAATAAATTTAAGAAGGCTAGTGAAAGTTTGAAAAATATGATTTTAAAAGGAGAAAAGATTATAATATTTGTGTCTCCTGTAATGCAGATAACAGTATTTGGTTGTATTTTACTGCTTTCATGGTTCGGGGCAAAGATGATTGTTGTAAATGAGCTCACAACTGGGCAGCTTACAAGTCTTTTTGCCTATACAACTAATATTCTTATGAGCCTTCTTATGCTTGCGATGATGCTTGTAAATATTGTATTTTCAAGAGCATCTGGAGATAGGATTGTGATGGTTCTAGATGAAGAGCCAAGCATTAAAAATCCTGAAAATGGGATAACAGAGGTAAAAGATGGTTCAATAGTGTTTAAAAACGTGAATTTCAGTTACAGTAACAATCCTGATGTGCTGAATTTGACAAAAATCAATCTGGAAATAAAGTCTGGAGAAACTATTGGAATTATTGGGGGAACTGGAAGTGCGAAATCGGCTCTTGTTCAGTTGATTCCAAGATTGTATGATGTTCTGGATGGGGAACTTCTAGTTGGCGGAGTGAATGTAAAGAATTATGATATAAAAACGCTTAGGGACAATGTAGCGATGGTTCTTCAAAAAAATGTGCTGTTTTCAGGAACTATAAAGGATAATTTACGTTGGGGAAATGAAAATGCAACTGATGAAGAAATGGAACATGCCTGCAAATTGGCACAAGCTGATGAGTTTATTCAGAAATTTCCTAAAAAATATGATACTCGTATTGAACGTGGAGGAGCAAACGTATCTGGAGGTCAAAGACAAAGGCTTTGTATAGCTAGAGCCTTGCTAAAATCTCCCAAAATATTAATTTTAGATGATTCTACAAGTGCAGTTGACACAAAGACAGACAAACTAATAAGAGAAGCCTTCAAAAATGAATTACCGCACATTACAAAAATTATTATCGGACAAAGAGTATCATCAATAAAAGATTCTGATAAAATATTAGTCCTGGAAGATGGAATTATAACAGCAGCAGGGACACACGATGAATTGCTAAAAACAAGCAAGGTATATCGTGAAGTTTATGAATCCCAGACAGAAGGGAGTGATAAGTAATGAGTAAAAATAAAAAAACTGAAAATTCGCAATCACGAAATCAGCTAAAAGGATTAATTCGATTACTTGGATATATGTTTAAGCATTATAAAATACAGACGCTATTTGTTATTGTATTTATTTGTTTGAGTTCATTTGGAATGGTTATTGGGACAATGTATTCAAAAGAATTGATTGATGGAATCATTATTCCTAACATTGGTAAAAATAATCCTAACTTTATCAAAGAGCTTGTGAGCCTAATTTTAAAAATGGCAGTCATATATGGCGGAGCTGTAATTTGTACATATATTTATGAAATATTTATGATTTACGTTGCACAGGGAACATTGAAAAGATTAAGAGATGATGTATTTATACATATGGAATCGCTTCCTATAAAATATTTTGATACAAATGCACATGGAGATATAACGAGTGTCTATTCAAGTGATATTGACGCTTTAAGAAATATGTTAGTAGAAAGTTTATCTCAAGTAATATCTTCAATTATAACAATTGTAAGTGTCCTTATTTCAATGTTTATATTAAATATTCCGCTAACAATTTTTGTAGTAGTAATGATTACAATTATGATTATCACAACAAAAACTATTTCTTCAAAAAGTTCAAAAAACTATACTGCTCAACAAAGAAATATCGGGATTGTTAATGGATATGTGGAAGAAATGATAGAAGGATTGAAAGTTGTAAAAGTATTTTCGTACGAGAAAAAAGCTGATGAACGTTTTAATAAGCTGAATACGGCATTATTTAACAGAGCGAACAATGCTATGAAATTTGCAAATATTCTAGGTCCTGCTGTAGGGAATCTTGGAAATATAAACTTTGTACTTACAGCAGTTCTTGGATCAATAATTGTGTTTAATAATATTGCAGGTTTTACAATCGGTGGACTTGTATCGTTTTTGCAGTTTATAAAAGTAATAAATCAGCCTGTTTCACAAATTGCACAGCAATTAACATCAGTAATATTGGCATCGGCTGGAGCTCAAAGGGTATTTAACCTGCTAGATCAGACACCTGAACAAGATAACGGCTATATAACTCTTGTAAACGCAAATATTGATGAAAATGGAAATATTACAGAAACCGAAAAGCACACAGGTGCATGGGCTTGGAAATATCCGCATTCTGACGGAACGATTTCTTATGAAAGACTGATGGGAGATGTTGTTTTTGAAGATGTAACATTTGGATACAATGATGAAAAGACAATACTTCATAATATTAATCTTTATGCAAAGCCAGGAGAAAAAATTGCCTTCGTTGGTGCAACAGGAGCTGGAAAAACTACGATTACAAACTTAATTAACAGATTTTACGATATTAACTCTGGAAAAATTCGATATGATGGCATTAACATTGAAAAAATAAAAAAACAAGATTTAAGAGAATCGCTTGGAATTGTATTACAGGACACACACTTATTTTCTGGAACAGTTGCTGACAACATCAGATATGGAAAACTTGATGCAACAGATGAAGAAGTGTATGCAGCCGCCAAACTTGCCAATGCCGATCATTTTATAAAACACTTGCCACAAGGCTACGACACTTACTTAAGCGGTGACGGTTCCAGCCTTTCACAAGGACAGCGGCAATTATTATCAATAGCAAGAGCGGCAATCGCCAATCCGCCAGTCTTAATTCTGGATGAAGCAACTTCAAGCATTGATACAAGAACAGAAAAAATCGTGCAGGAAGGAATGGATAAGTTAATGGTGGGAAGAACAGTATTTGTAATTGCCCACAGGCTTTCAACTATCAAAAATTCCGATGTGATAATGGTACTTGATCAAGGAAAAATTATCGAACGAGGAAATCACGATGAACTGATTGCACAAAAAGGAACTTATTATCAGCTTTATACAGGTGGATTTGAAAATCAGTAAATTAAATGATTTAATTTTAATTGTGTTAGTGTTAATAAAGCAATATTCATGAAACTAAAGTATTTATTAAAATACTTAAAATAAAAGAGTGGTATTATCCACTCTTTTTAATCAACAAAAAACAATTTTAATAATGTCCTCTGCAAGAAATTATCCATAAAACTCCATTTTCATCAATGGCATAGACAAGCCTGTTAGTTTCGTCAATTCTTCGGCTAAATCCTTTTCTATATTTCAAAACTTCAGGTTTGCCTATTCCATTCAATACTCCATTTCTTTCAATATTTTTTATGAGTTCATTAATCCTTTTTAAAGTTTTTTTATCTTGAGATTGCCAATATAAATAATCTGCCCAGCCATCATCAGTCCATAATTTATTCATCATCAACCTCTATTAAATCATGAACTTGCCCTTTTCCACTTTTCATCTGAGAAAATCCTCTATCTATTTTTGCAAGATATTCAGCATTTTGGACTGCTTTCAAAAATTGATTATATTTTTCAAGATTTATTAAAACTACATTTTCTTCATTTTTTCTTGTTACAATTACATCTTCATTTTCTTTCACTGCTTTATCACAATAACTTTTTAAATTATTTCTCAATGTTGAAAAACTTACAGCTAACATATTTATCGCTCCTTTATAGTTTTTGTACAATTTATTGTAGTTCTTTTTGTACAAAATGTCAATTAAAAAATAAAATAAGAAATTGACAATAATAATAAAATCTACATTTTTCATCTGAGAATATCATCTATCCTTTTTTGTAGGATAATGTATTTTATCTAAAAATTTTCTTTAAAGTTTTCAAACATTTTTTGAACTTCATTATCATTATAAATATCTTCACAAGCATTAACAATAATTTCAAGTTCTTTTAAAAAATCTTCTTTTGAAATTCTTTCTACATTCATTTCATCCCTATTATCTCTATATCGTTCAAAATTTAATTCCTTACCTTTTAAACTTTTATTTTCAATATCAAAATTTTTCTCTTTGTATAAAAAGCCAACATTTCCAAAACTTTCATATTCTAAATCTTTTGAATAATATTCTATTTTAATATCATTTTCTATTTCTATTCTATATATTTCAGAATATTTTTCTTTTTCTTCAATTTGAAAATAATCAACTCCATTTATTCTAAAAACTCTCTTTTTGTTAAGCATAAATTCTTTTAATCTATCTTTTCCAAGAAGACAAGAAAAAAATTTCTTTTTTATATTAATATCCCAATAATTTATATATTTTGTATAATAATTAATAAACTCCAAATTATATTTATTTGCTTTCTCGTTATATTTTAACAAGAAATTTCTTAATTTATCTCTTTTAAATAAATTCTCTAAATCAACATTTATTCTAAAATTTTTAAATTTTTCCATATATTTTATATAATTATGCAATTCTTGTTCAACAAAAGTTATTAAGTTAGCATAATCAACGATATTTTCAAAATAGTAAATTAAAAAATAAGAAAAAAGTTCTTCATAACCATAATAAACTCTAATTTCACTATCAGAATTACACTCAGAAATATATAATGCTGTTTCATCGGTTTCATTCCAGCCATTATTAATATACATACCCTGATCTTCAACTATTGTAGTTTTTGTTGAATTATCTTCGTATATATTTGAAACTACATATGGAAAATTTCCTATTTCATTTACTAAATTATTAAAAAAATCATACTTATTCATTCCTAACTCTTCATAAAAATTATCTTTTATTTTTTTGATTCTCATTTTCATCTTTTTCCCTTTTTTAAATATTTCAATAGTTTTTATATAATTTATTATAGTATTTTTTATATAAAACATCAATAAAAAAATAAAAACAAAAAATTGACAATTATGGTAAAATATAATAAAATATTGTTGTAAAATATTTAAAAGAGCTTTTAAAGTTGAGGACTGGAGTGATTTTACAGCTATCGTGAAAGAATAATTATTTTATAGCGGTTGTTTCAGAAATGGAACAGCTTTTATTTTAAGAAAGGATACTTTTAAAATCGAAAATTTATGAAGAATACAATTATAACATTAATAAAAATTTCTATCATCATATTTGTTTTTTTATTTTGCTTTGTGCAATATTTTATAATAAAAGAATATACAACTGATAGAAAAGCCGTAAATGAAAATAAAAAAGTAGATTATGTAATAATACTGGGAGCAAGAGTAAAAGGAGAAAATCCGACTAAATCGCTTATGGAAAGAATAAAGACTGCAGCGGAGTATTTAAAGAAAAATCCAGAAGTTAAGGTTATTGCAACTGGTGGACAAGGTAAAAATGAAGGTATTGCTGAAGGATTGGCAATAAAAAGGGAACTTTTGAAAAATGGAATTAGTGAGGATAGAATTGTTTTGGAGGATAAATCTAAGAATACTGTTGAAAATTTTAGGTTTAGTCTTGAGAATATAAAAAATATTGAAAATGGTAAAAATGTTTTAAACAATAATGAAAAAAATCGAAAAATTAAAGTATTGATTGTAACGAATGATTATCATATTTTCCGTTCTAAAAATATTGCTAGAAAAGTTGGATTTGACAATGAAAATTATGAAATTTACGGACTTCCAGCGAAAACACCGCTTATTTCCATACCAAAATCATATTTCAGGGAATTCTTATCGAATGTAAATTATTTTATTTTTCAATCTGGAAATCAGTTAAAAGTTAAATAGTACTATTCTCCATTAAAATAATAGCTTCGTTATAACTTTTATATGCAAGGGGTCAAGCCCCCTTGTTAAGAAATAAGTATAATTTAAGAGATGCAAATATAATTTTTATTTCTGATTTTAAGATGATTTTAACTATAAATTGGAATATAATATAAAAAATAACTGAATTTTGATAAAATATTTTTCACAAAGACTATGAAAAAATGCAAAATTATTATATAATATACATATTGCTGAGTAACTAGGTTCGGATAGAATAGTTACTCATTTTAAAAATATAACAAAGAAGATAATAAACGAGTAAACGGAGGAAACAATATAAATGTTGGATCAAAAAAATAAAAGAAATTTTTCGATAATAGCACATATTGATCATGGAAAATCCACTATTGCGGACAGACTTTTGGAGCAGACAGGGACTGTAACGCAAAGGGAAATGGTAGATCAGCTGTTAGATAGCATGGATTTAGAAAGGGAAAAAGGGATAACGATTAAGGCACAGGCAGTTACGTTGAAATATAAGGCTCGAAATGGGGAAACTTATGAATTAAATTTAATTGATACACCGGGGCACGTTGACTTTATTTACGAAGTATCAAGATCGCTTGCAGCTTGTGACGGGGCCTTGCTTGTAGTTGACGCCGCACAGGGAATTGAAGCACAGACATTGGCAAATGTGTATTTGGCTTTGGAAAATGATTTGGAAATATTGCCTGTAATAAACAAAATTGACTTGCCTTCAGCGGATCCTGATAAGGTTAAGCTGGAAATAGAGGAAGTTATTGGGCTTCCAGCAGACGATGCTGTTCTTGTTTCTGGAAAAACTGGATTCGGAATTGAAGATTTGCTGGAATCAATTATTGAGCATATTCCCGCACCTAAAGGAGAAATTGACAGTCCGTTGAAGGCGTTAATTTTTGACTCGCATTATGATGATTTTAGAGGAGTTATAACGTACATTAGAATAATTGAAGGGAAAATTGCAAAAGGAGACAGAATTAAGATTATGTCTACTGAAAAGGAATTTGATGTATTGGAAGTTGGGATTTTCTCGCCTAAAATGAAGGAAGTTGATGAATTGACAGTTGGCTCAGTTGGATATATTATTACGGGAATTAAATCCATCAAGGATACACAAGTTGGGGATACAATTACGCATGTAAAAAATCCGACAGATACAGCTCTTGAAGGGTATCGTCCTGCATTAAGCATGGTTTTTGCGGGAATTTATCCAGTTTCAACAGATGATTATGAAGATTTAAGGGAAGCATTGGAAAAATTACAGTTGAATGATGCTTCATTATCTTATGCTCCAGAGACTTCACTTGCATTGGGATTTGGATTCAGATGTGGATTTTTAGGACTTTTGCACATGGAAATAGTTGTAGAAAGATTGCGTCGTGAATTTAATATTGACTTGATTTCAACAGCACCATCAGTTAAATATAACGTAACACCTGAACAAGGGGAAATGATTGTAATTGACAACCCTGCAGAATTTCCAGAAGGGAAAAAGTATATCGAAGAGCCTTATGTAAAAGGTACAATTATTGTTCCAAAGGATTATGTTGGAAACGTAATGGAGCTTTGTCAGGAAAAAAGAGGAACTTTCCTTAACATGAATTACCTTGATGAAACTCGTACAATGATAAGTTATGATTTGCCACTTGCAGAAATAGTAATTGATTTTTATGATAAATTGAAATCACGTACAAAAGGGTATGCTTCATTTGAATATGAAATGATTGGATACAAGGAATCAGACTTGGTAAAAGTAGATATTTTGGTAAGCGGAAATCCAGTAGATGCCTTTTCATTCATTGCTCATAAAGATAATGCCTATTACAGAGGGCGTGCAATCGTTGAAAAATTAAAAGATGTAATTCCAAGACAGCAGTTTGAAATACCATTGCAGGCTGCATTAGGTACAAAAATAATTGCAAGGGAAACAATTAAGGCACTTAGAAAGAACGTACTCGCAAAATGTTATGGTGGAGATATTACACGTAAGAAAAAATTATTAGAAAAACAAAAAGAAGGTAAAAAACGTATGAAGGCAATCGGAAATGTAGAAATACCGCAAGAAGCGTTTTTATCAGTATTAAAACTAAATGATTAATTTTTTATATCTTGTGTAAAAATATAAGGAAAAGAGAAAAAAGTGAACAAAGAAAAAAAACTAAATAAGAATATAATATTTTTTGATGTTGAAACAAATGGATTTCAGGGAAGTTCAGTTTTGTCAATGTCTGCAATAAAAGTGAATTATAATTCTGAAAATGCTGGAGAAGAAAGAAATAAATGGAAAAAAGTGTCGGAATTTAACAGGTTTTATTTCAGAAATGAAGGCGAAGAGTTAAATGAAGGGGCAGTTAGTGTAAATGGCTTGACAGACGATGTAATTTTAAGCGAAAGAAAGAGCATCATTCAAAATACAGGAATTGAATATCCTTTGACTTTTAAGGAAGATATGGATAATTTCTTTTTATTCTGTCAGGACACAAGCCATTTTGTCGCCCATAACATAAAATTTGACAGAAGTTTCGTAGATTTTCCTCTGCAAAATCAATTTGATACAATGCTAACAAATATAGACATCGTCAAAGTAAACGGTTCTTCCTACGGAAATTACAAATGGCCAAAACTTATGGAATGTGCCAATTATTATAATATCCCATTTGAAGAAAGCCAGTTGCACGGCAGTTATTACGATGTTCTTATAATGTTTAGAATTTTTTTCAAGATGATGAAGCATAAGACTGGAAATAAGCGGATTTTAGAATTTTTAGAAAAAGAATAATTTCTGAAAAAATATTTATATAAAGTCAAAAAATATAATTAAAGTAAAATAAATGAAGTGAAAATGAGTATTTTAGCAAAAAAATCTGAGCCAAATAATTTAATAAATACAGAAGAAAAAAATAGTAATTTTTTAGAAATAACTGAATACAAGGAAAATTTAGAATTTGAAGTTTTGGAAACTTTTTCAGAAAAAATTTCTGATTTTATTGGAAAAAATGATTATCAAAAAGTTATTGAATTTACCGAAAAACAGTTGTATTTATTAAATCAGGCATTTACAGATGAATCAGAAAAAATAAAAATTCAAAATACTGATTTTCATTTTGAGTTACCGCTAAAACGAAAAAATAGCGATATAATCGGAAATATAAATGAATTAATTATAAACGAAAAAGTAAAGTTTCGTAATTTTTTTATTTATTTAAAACAGGAATTATTAAACTGTAAAAAATTCTATTTTATAGTAAGTTTTATAAAGTACTCAGGTGTACAGCTATTAATAAGCACTTTGGATGAATTAGAAAAACAAGGGATTCAAGGGGAAATTATAACATCTGTCTATCTAAATATCACAGACTCAAAGGCGTTGCGAAAACTTTTGTCGTATAAAAATATAAAAGTAAAGATTTACAATAATTCAAGCGAGAGTTTTCACACAAAAGCATATTTGTTTGAAAAAGAAAAATATCATAGTGTTATAATCGGATCGTCTAATATTAGCCAAAGTGCCTTGTATTCGGCAGAAGAATGGAATGTGAAACTGACAGACAGCTGTTTTTTTAATATTTATGAAAAATCATTAAATCAATTTGAGAAATTGTGGCACAGTAATGAAGCAATAGAATTGACAGAAGATTTTATTGATGAATATGAAAAATATAAAAACTCTATAAGCACACAAAATACATTTGATTATAGAAAAACAAAAATAAAACAAAAAAATGAATTTATTCCAAACAGCATGCAAAAAAGAGTTTTGGAAAAGTTGAAGGAAACAAGAGAAAACGGAAATAAAAAGGGCCTTGTAATCTCTGCAACTGGTACAGGAAAAACTTACCTTGCCGCAATGGATATAAAACAGTTTTTTGAAATGAATTCTAATACTGAAAATGAATTATTTGAAATAAATGGTGGCAAGCCTAAAATTTCAAATATAAAGTTTTTATTTATTGCTCATCGTGAAGAATTGCTAGAAAATGCAATAAATGTCTTTTCAAAAATTCTTAAAATTGATAAAAATGAATTTGGAAGAATTTACGGTGGCTTAAAAGAAACTAATAAAAGCATGATTTTTGCTTCTATTCAATCATTAAGAAATTGTTACAATGAATTTAAACATAATTTCTTTGATTATATCATAGTTGACGAATTTCATCATTCAATGTCAGACAGTTATTTAAAGACACTGTCGTATTTTCAGAGTAAATTTTTGCTAGGTTTGACAGCAACTCCGAAACGTATGGATGGCAAGGATATTCTTTCACTTTGTGACTATAATGTTGTTGATGAAATTGGAATAAAAGAGGCTTTGGAAGAGGATTTGATTGTGCCTTTTCATTATTTTGGTGTAAATGATTACATGGTTAATTATAATAATATTCCTTACAAAAATGGAAAATATAATGAAAAAATGTTATTAGAAAATTTATTGTTGAACACACGTACCGATTATATTGTTGAAAAAATCAATAAGTTTAGTTTTGATGGCGATAAATTGAGTGCTGTTGCATTTTGCCAAAATATAGAACATGCTTTTTTCATGAAAGAAGAATTTACAAATAAAGGCTATAAATCCGCTGTGATTACAGCAAATACAAGTTCAAACGAAAGATCAGAAATTTTAGAAAAGTTCAAAAACAAAAAAATTGAAATTTTATGTGTAGTAGATATTTTAAATGAAGGAATTGACATTCCAACAATTAATTTACTGCTATTTTTGCGTCCCACAATGTCCTCAACAATTTTTATACAGCAAATTGGGAGAGGTCTGAGAAAGGCTGAAAATAAAGATTTTGTTACAATTATTGATTTTATCGGAAATCATAATAAAGACTACTTGTTAATAAATTATTTTTCAAATGAAGTTGATAATAAGGATACCTTATTTACTAAAAAAGAAAAAATAATAAACGAAATAAAAAATCAATTTTCAAATATCCCAAAATCCTGCTATATAGAACTGGATAGAGTGTGTCAAAACCGAATCATTGAAAAAATTGAAAAAATTAACTTTAGTTCTAAAAATATTTTAAAAGAATTGTATTTGGATTATAAAGAAGAAATTGGCAAATCTGAAAATGAAATTTTAAAAATAAATGATTTTGATACAAATATCGAATTATTTCAAGAATTATCCTTAAAATTAGGTTCATTTTATAATGCACAGTTGCAATTTGAAAATCCTGAAATTCTAAAAATGAATAAAACATCTTTAAATTCAGAAGAAATTGAATTTTTGGCATATTTAGAAAAAAAATTGACACTTGTAGAGCCATTTACATATTTAATTATAAATTATTTGATAAACAATGATTTTATAACTTCAGAAATCATTATTAATGAATATAAAAATTATTTCAATATTAAAGAAAATTTTCAAAAAGAATACGTAATAAATCGTATTTTTAAAGAATTACTAGAAGATGAAATTTTAGAAGAAAATTCATTTATAATTTCTGAAAAATATAAAAAAATATTTGAAAATAGAGTTGAAATTAATAATAATAAAGAAATAAATCAAAAACTTTTACATTTAGATAATTCTCAAGACTTAAACTTAAATTATAATTTCAAAAATCGACTAAAAGATTTAATATATTTAGGATTATCAGAATTTAAGAAAAACAATAATTTAAAAATATTTAATGAAAATATTTTAATTCCATACAAAAAATATAAAAGAGTAGAACTTCAAATTTTGCTGGATTCCAAAGTGCCAAAAGGCAGCTGGAGAGCAGGTTATGCTAATACAGATAAGGATATTTGCCTTTTTGCAACGATTGATAAGACTCATATTTTGCAGGAAAATTTAAAATATGATAATTCTCTTTTTGCAGATGATATAATTCAGTGGATAAGCCAGCCTAAAACTGCCCATAACTCAAGTGTTGGGAAAATGTTTACTAATCATAATGAATTAGGGTATAATGTCCACATATTTATAAGGAAATATGCATTCATGAATAATAATAAAACAAATCCATTTATTTATCTAGGAAAAGCCAATTATTATAAAAGCTATGGAGATAAACCAATGAGGATTTTATGGAAGTTAGATGAGAAAATACCACAAGAATTGATATATGAATTGTATAATTTAAGTTAAAAAGAAGATGTGTATTATGATGGTATTAAACGAAAATGATAATGGAATGATAATGGTTGGAAATATAATAATATTATATTAACACAATAATTAATATAAAGTATTTTATCGGACGTGTTAATTTACTTATCATAAAAAATTATAATAAAATATAAACTTAGTCCGATAATATATGTTATGTATATTTTAAAATTAATCTACTATTATAGTATAATGCTATGTGTTGTTGGGTGTTGTCGTTTCTTTCATTTGTAAGCTTATACGAAACACTTCTGCTCTTCTCATTTATATTTCATATTACTTTGATTATGTTAGCTGATTACCAATAACACTTCCTGTTGTAGAAATTAGGATTTTTGAAAAAATTTTCAATATTCTTACAAAAACTTTTTCTTTCGCTCCATCCTTAATTTATCATAAAATCAGCATCAATTACATTTTGAGATGTTTTCTGTTTTTTTAGAATCCTTAAATATTTTTAGTAATTTCATTGTTACACTCGCTTTCTTTTTAGCGTTAGCTTTTAATTAATTATACCATAATAAATAAAAAAATCAAAATATAACTGATTATTTTAACGATAAACAGATGAAACTTACTGTTTTTATTTTAAAAATATGGTATAATTATGTTAAAAAGAGGTAAGGAGAACTTTGAAGTGCCGGTTTATTACAATGCGGATAAAAAGACTTGGTATGCGATGTTTTATGCTAAAGACTATAAAGGTATGAATAAAAAGTATAAAAAGACTGGGTTTAAGAAGAAAAAAGAGGCTCAGGAATACGAATACGAATTTAAGAAAAAAATTGCCAAATCTATGAATATGTCCTTTCAATCATTATATGAACTTTATTTTGAAGATTATAGAAAAAGACATAAACCTACTGCGGTTAATACTGTAGAAACGTTTTTTCGTTTGCATATTTTACCGTTTTTTGGTGAAATTGAAGTGAATAAGATTACTTCTCTTATGATTTGGGAATGGCAAAATGAAATGCTGGAAAAGGAACACGGAAATGGGCAACTGTTTAGTGAAAATTCTAAATCTAATATTTATGCGGCATTAAAGAGTATGTTTAACTGGGCTACGAAATATCAAAGCCTAAATGAAAATCCTTGCAAAAATATGGGGACTTTTGGAAGTAAGAAAAATCGTTCGGAAATGAAAATTTGGTCGGTGAACGATTTTGAAAAGTTTATTGAAGTTTTAGAACTGAAAAATAAAGAGAAAAACGGGAAATATTCTGATTCTATTATTGTGTTTAAGATTTTGTTTTGGACTGGACTTAGAATTGGTGAACTTTTGGCTCTTTCTGAAAATGATATTAATTTGGAAAAAAAATTTATTGACATAAATAAAACCCTTTCGCATATAAATAAAAAGGATTATATCACTACTCCGAAAACTTTGGGGTCGATAAGAAGAGTTTTATTGCCAGAAAATCTTATTTCGGATTTACAATTATATTTTTTTGAAACTTCAAAAATTAATCAAAATAAAAAAAATATAAATAGCGCTAGAATTTTTAATTTAAAAAGTTCACAACTTAGATACATTCTAGAGAAATACAGTTTGCAAGCAAATTTACCAAAAATACGCCTTCACGACTTTAGGCATTCTCACGCTTCATATTTATTATTTATTCAAGCCGACATCACTGCTATCAGCAAACGGCTGGGACACGATAATTTGCAAACTACGATAAATACATATTCTCATTTATATAAGGATGCAAATACTCAATTAATGGAAAAATTAAATAAATAATTTTTTCAAATTATAAATAATAAAAATTAGGAGTTATATTTATTATAATCTATTTTGAAAAATTAGTTATCTAAAAAATATTTAATATAACTCCTATTTTTACATAAAGATTTTTTTATTTTATTCACGTTCAGAGCATCACTATGATAAAAAAGACTTTTCTAAAATTCCTCCTATCCTGTCTGCTCAGCTAATAGCTAATTTAATGTAGCATTTCACATTCGCCTTCAACATTAGTATTATAAATTAATAAATTGCCTGTATTATGATCTACATCTGCACAGTAATTATTTTTACGTGAAAAAACTTCTTTTGTAGGAATTTTAGTATTTTTATTATATTTGTAATAAGTTCTGTGAACTTTGATATTATTGTATTTCGTGCTATTAATACGGCATGATTTATATGTCGCTAAAATTGTTAAAGAGTCAGAATCATAGTCTTTTTTCAAAATTTTTCCTCTTCCTTCACAATATCCTGATATAACTCGTTCTGTTCCTACTATATTAAATGAACAAAATACAATTAATAATAGAAATAATGTCCTCTTCATTTTAAATTTCTCCTTTCTATATAATTTATTATTTTTTATGCTTCCAGTAGTGCTTTTTATCTAATATAATTATAACATTTATATTTTGAAAAAAGAATAGAATAAATGAAAATTAGATATAATAATATATTTGTATTTCATTTTTATAAAAATTTTTAAATTTTAATTAATAGTTGAATTATTAAAATTTAGGTGCTATACTATAAATATAAAATAAAATATAGTATTTTATAGTAAAAATATTTTAAAAAATTAATAATAAAATAGAACTTTTATAGAACTTTTTAAAATTTCAAAATCATGTATAATAATTATTTTATAATATATAATTACAAAAATTTGATTTATGTTCTACATAAATAGAAAATATGAAAAATCAAAATAGACGATTTTAAACAATAAAAAATCATCAACAATAAAAAGTATGGCTAACTTAATTTTAGGATCTTATACGCTTTCTATTGCGATGATTTTTTTCTTACATTATATTCAATTTTCTGATTATACTAACTCTGTTTAAATAACGAATTTATTACAAACTTTTCTAGTAAAGAATATAAACCCAGTATTTTCAAGTAATTCTAAGATAGTTTTCATTTTTTAAACAGAGCCTAGTATAAAATAATCCGTCGGAGCATTTTTCTGTGCTGGCAAAACTGTTTGAGCATATAGCGAGTTTTTTGTCAGTGCAGAAAAATGTCGTAGACTAGCCATAGGTTGTAGGATTTGCGGCAATGAGTAATCCTACGAAAAATAAAAAAGGGAAAAAGTTGAATAATTATGAATTAGTTATTGAACAATCCCATTACAAAACTTTATGCCTATTTTAAAAAAGGATTAGTTTAATAATTTTTCTATAAATTGATATTTTTATTTCTTATATCTGTAATGTATATTTTTTTCTTTCAAAAAGTTTGTATCTTTTGCCATGAAGGCCGTTAATACAAATCTTAAATTTTTTACATTTTTATGTTGGGAAATTACTACAAAATAATTCAATTTTCCAATTTTTTTTTGATAAAAATGCTCTTTTCGGGATTTTGACTGTTTGGTTACAAAATCTGGATTTTCAAGTACTCCTTTTATTATTTCCAGCGAGATTTCAGGATGTTTTGGAAAAATATGTTCTTCAAACTGATTTTTACTCATTACTACTTTTTGATGCAGTTTAGCTTTAAATTCATAAACTTCTATTCGTTTGCCTGTCTTTGTATATCTAATTTTTTCCTGTATCATACTTATCCTCTATTTAAAACTCTTTTTAGTATTTTCTCAATTAGATCTTTTCTAAAAATTGAAATCAAGATAAACCATATTAGAAGATAAATTACAGCGAATGCTGTTAAATTAATTACAATACTAAATCTTCCTATTATGTTTAGTCTTATCATTTTAGAAACATAAAATGAAACCCCTGATGTAGCAAATGTAATTACAAGTATTATAAAATATTTAAATGTTCGTAACTTCACGTATCGTCTTGCTAATGATGTGTATAGTATAACGAAATTTACCATTGCGGCAAATGATGTTGCGAATGTCAGTCCAACGTGCAGGTACTGTCTATATAATAACTCATCTAAAATAATATTGATACCAATTGCTGTAAATGAAGAAATTACAGGCAAAGTTCTATCTTTAAATACATAATGGCTTCTTGTTAAAAGATGTATTGTTGAGAAAAATAATAGCCCAATTGCGTAAAATTGTAATGTTTCGGATGTTATAACCACACTTCTTGTTGTAAAATGTCCTCTTTTGTAAATCAATGCTACAATTTCTTGTGCATAACCGAATAATATAACTGAAGATGGAACTATTAAAAATGCTAACATGTATAAACCTTGATGAACTACTCTTCGTACTGTTTTCATATTGTTTTTTATCACAGCTTTTGACAATGTAGGAAATATTACTACTGATAATGAAATGGCAAAAACTCCAATTGGTAACAAGTATAGACGGCTGGCATAATTTAAAGCACTAACAGTTCCTTTTGGTAACATTGTTGCATAACGGTTGTCTATAATTTCGTTTATTTGATAGCCAAAAATGCCAATTAGTGTTGGAATCATTAATTTGAACATTTCTACTACATACTCATCTTTTAAATTAAAAGTAAATTTGTATGTTCTTACTATCTGAAAAAATTGTGGTAACATCATAGTCAGTTGGAAAACACCAGATAGTAAATATGCAACTCCTAAGCCGTAAATACCCATTTTATTTTTCAAAAAAAGTGTTCCAATTATAATTGTCAAATTAAACACAATTCCCATTGAAGCTGCAACTGCAAACTTTTTATAATTATTCAATAATGACGATACTACTCCAGAAAGTGCAATAAACAAAAAATAAAAAGCAACTATTTTTAGAAGAATGTTGGCTGTTTCAAACCTTTCTGAATCTGTAAACTTTGTTGTTATTTTTAAAATTTGTCTTGAAAACAAAATCATTAATATTGACATTGTTGATGTAAATGCAACTATTAAATTTAATACTGAAAAGACAAATTCATCTGTCCTCTCTTTTCCCTGTTCTTCAATTCCACGATTATAAATTGGAATGAAAACCGTACCAAGAGAACCTTCTCCAAATAATGTTGTAAAGAAGTTTGGGATTTTTGTGGCACTAAAATATGCGTCTGTCATTCCTGTTGCGCCAAATACACTTCCAATAATCATTTCACGAACAAGTCCTAAAATACGGCTTAACATATTTATAATCATTACTATAAAACTAGATTTAAACATTAATTTAATTAATTTCCTTTCTTAATTTTTCATAGATTTAATAAAAAAATTGTTATCTTCAACAATTATATCAATTTCTCCATTTTTAAACATATCTAAAATACAGAGAAATAAAGTTACTATTCTAGATTTAGAAAATTTATTTTTTAGCAGATGATTAAATTCTATCTGATTATTAATTTGGATAATCTGAGAAACTTCAGTATAAGCATCTTCAGCTGAATAATCATCTTCCTCCAAATTTACAATCATTTTTTCTTCAAATTTATTTCTATCATTTAATTTAGAAGTAATTAAATTTTTTAGACTTTTAAATAGATTATCCAAACTCAGACTGGAAATATCGTATTCTATTATTTCTGATCCCATACTTTCCGTCCCTGTTCTTGTATATGGAATATTATATTCATTTTCGTGTTTTGAAAATAATTCTGAAATTTCCTTAAATAGTTGGTATTCTATTATTTTTTTCTCCAAATTTTCAATTTTTTCAAGTTTTTTACCTCTATTTAACACTGAATAGGCTTTAATTTCGATGAGATCTGTTGCCATTACTAAAAATTCGATTTTTATTTTTAAGTTTAGCTCTTTTTGTGCGTGAATGTAACTCAAATAATCATCTATTATTTGTGAAATATTTATTGCGTTTACATCCATTTTCTTTTTTTCGATTAAATGAATAAGTAAATCAAGAGGTCCTTCAAAATTTTCAATTTTTACTTGTATTGTATTTTCCATATTTTACCTATTTTTCTTTTTGATATTTCTTACGCCAGTATGAAATTTTATTTTTCCAGTAACTTACATCTTTGCCTATCTGCTCTTTCAGCTCATCTATTGATTCAAATTTTCTTTCGTGTCGGATATTTTCCAAAATTTCAATCAAAATAACTTTCCCATAAATATCTTCATTAAAATCAAAAATATTAGTTTCAACACTTAGTACACCCACATCAACCGTAGGATTCCTACCAATATTCATAACTCCATTATAAACTTTTTCATCATCTTGGATGCATATTTTTACACCATAAACTCCAAATTCAGGATAAATTTTATTTTCAAATCGTAAATTTGCCGTAGGAAAACCAATCGTTCGACCAAGCTGTTTCCCATAAATCACTTCTCCAAGAATGATAAAATTATGCCCAAGAAGTTTTCTAACTTTCTCAAAATTTCCTTCTTTAATATAATTTCTAACTCTTGTACTGCTTATAATTTCTCCATTTTCATCCAAAACTGGTTCTTGTACATTCAATTTTATATTTTTTTTTGTTAAAAGTTTTTCAAGTGTATCAATATTACCAGCTTTTTCTTTTCCAAAAGTAAAATTAAAACCACAGTAAACTTCAGTCGCATTTAAAATATCCACAAGGACTTTTTCTACAAACTCTTTAGGTGTATAATTCCTAACTTTTTCAAACTGCTCCAAATAGAGATAATCAATTCCATTTTCATTTAACAAATACGCCTTTTCCGAGCAAGTCGTTATTTTAGTCTGCTGATTTTTGGGATATTCACGAAAAGTGTAAACTATTGTATTTAAATTTTTTTCTTTAGCTTGCTTCACAGCTTTTTGTAAAATTATCTGATGTCCGATGTGAACACCATCGAAATTCCCTAAAATCACAATATTTTTATTTTGTTTTATTTCTTTAAGATTTTTATCATAATCAACAGATTCCAAATCATCATTATATTCTACAATATCCTTTATTTCGGATAAATTTTCTGTAATAAATTTCATTATTAAATCTCGTTCCTTTTTTATTTTATCAACTTACTTACTAGATTTTATCACAATTTCATTTTATACTCAACCTATAATTTTTAAATTTATTTATTATATAAGTAAAAATTAAAAAAGCCAAAAACTCATATATCAATTTTGAGCTAATGGCTATAACTTTGTTCGTTTATTAATTTTTCTATTTTTCTATTTTTCTATTTTTCTTTCTTTTCTTCTGATTTTTCTTCTTTTTTTTCTATTGAAGCTGGAGAGTTTGATGTAGGTGTATTCTTAGATTCTTCCTTTATAAGAGCGACTTTCATTTTCTTTCTTCCTTCAAATACTCCGCCTTCTTGAATTACAAATAAAGCTGAAGTTATTGTAGCATAAGCCTTTCCAGTACTTCCTATTTCAACTTTAGTAGCTGCAATTTCTCCTGAGACTTCTCCGTCTACAATTACATTTTCAGCTGTAACATTTCCTTTTACTATTCCTGTTTTTCCAATATGAACAAGTTTGTTCCCTTTAATATCTCCGTTTAAGACACCATCCATCTTAAATAGAGAGTTTGATTCAATAGTTCCTGTTATTGTTGTTTCCATTGAAATTGTACTTACTCCATGCACGTTTTCTTCGTTGTTTGCAGAAAATTGACTGCTAAGATCCATACCTTCTCTTTTATCTCTTGATTTATTACTAGAAAATATTGCCATTTTTATTCCTTTCTTCCTTTTTTATTTTATTATTTTTTTTATTGTAAAATTATAAATAAATTATCATAATAATATTGTACTACATTTTCTTTGTTTTTTCAAATATTTTTTTAATATTTTGTTGTTAATTAAAAAAATTCTAAAATTTAATTATCTAAATAAAAAAATTTCATTCATATACTTAGAAATATTATCAATCACATCTGTTGCATTCACAATATACTGCCTTTTCACCAATTCATCCGCAATTTTCCCATGCAAATACGCTCCAATGCCCGCAGACTGCATCAAATCATATTTTTGTCCTATAAGTGAACATATTATTCCTGTTAGGCAATCTCCCATTCCACCGTTTGCCATGTGTGAATTTCCTGTACTGTTTGCAAAAATTTCTTCTCCATTTGTAATAATAGTATTTTTACCTTTTAATAGTAAAATTATGCCATATTTTTTTGAAAACTCTTTTGCTATTTCAAATTTATTTTTATTAATTACTTCTGGCGAAAATCCTGTCAGTCGTGAAAATTCAACTAAATGTGGTGTCAGAACGCTTCTATTTCTTATTTTTTCAAAAAGTTCCCTGTTTTCTGCCAGCAAATTTAAGGCATCTGCGTCTAATACCAGTTTTATTGCATTTCCTTTATTGTTTTTCTCAATGTTGATTAATTTTTCAAAAATTGAGAATGCTTGTTGACTTTTTCCAATTCCTGGCCCAATTGCAATTACATCGCAGTTTGAAATTTCATTTTCTAATTTTTCGAGATTTTCATTTATATTGTCAAAATTAATTGGGAAACTCATAGCTTCTGGCACAAATACATTTAATGAAAAGTTATTTTTATCAGTAATTACAGTAGTAAGTCCTGCTCCAGTTCTCACACATGATTTTGCAACTATATTTCCTGCACCATAAAGTCCAATGCTTCCAGCAAAAATCAATACTTTTCCAAAATCGCCCTTATGGGAATCCTTATCTCTTTTTATATGAAAACTTTTTACCATGTCAGGTGTTAAATAATATTCTTTGACCAAATGATTGATATTAGTTTCATTCAATCCAATATTTTCAATAATAACTTTTCCTAAGTAATCTTTTATTTTTAAATTTAAAAATCCTTTTTTGTAAGTAACAAATGAAATTGTAATATCAGTTTTGACTGAAATTCCCATAATTTCACCAGTATCGCCATTAATCCCAGAGGGAATATCAATTGAATAAATAGTCTTATTGTTACTTGCTGTATTGATTTTTTCGATAATTTCCCGATAGATTCCTTTTATTTCAGAATTTAACCCTGTTCCAAAAATCCCTTCAATAACAACATTACAGTCCAAAAGCAACTTATCCAATTCTTCTATTTCATAAAATATTTTAATTCCCATATTCTTGCAAATTTTATAATTTATCATGCAATCATTACTCATATTTTCATTACTAATACAAAAAATTTTGATATTTTTCCCCTTTGAAAATAACTGGCGTGCAATCGCATAACCATCTCCACCATTATTTCCCTTACCACAAATAATAAGAAAATTATCCTCATTTTCATCAATATGTTTCACAAACGAAATCGCGGCATTTTCCATAAGCACAATGCTCGGTATTTTTAATTCATTTATCGCAAAACTGTCAATTTTTTTCGTAGTTTCATTTCCGCCTAACAACATTTTCATCGCCTCTTTTTTTATTTAAACTTTTTACATTTCATCAAAGCCGAAGTGCATATAATCTCGTGTTCTAAAGTTTGCTCCCCAGACCCATCCTCTTTTTGTAAAGGCTCTCACTACATCTCCGTCAGGTTTTATAGAATATGGATTGCTGTTTGGTTCCCAGCTTTTTCCGACAATAGCTTTTCCATTACTGTTTACCTGTGGATTTTCTTCGGGATTCAAGTCTATTGCCCGCCCTGTACTGTGAAGGCTTTTAAAACTTCCACGCCACGAATATCCTATTAACCTTTTTATCGGAAATTTTTCCTTGCCTTTATGTATCTCATGAAAAATCTCCTTTACCTCATCTGCCAAAACATCCAAAACTTGAATTTTCTCTGTGTCAGAAACCTTTTTCCCGTCCTTTAACCGCCAAACAGGCAGTTCCACCCAAACCAGTCTTGATTCAGCTTCTGCTCTTGTGGAAACATCTCTTATTCTATCCTTAACCTTTTGCTTCAATTCAGAATCTGGATCAGGATTCTCAACCTTTCGCTTAGATCTAAAAGAATATAGATTTTCATAAATGTTATTTGCTGTACTTAAAGTTGCTGCTGAAAGTATTAATACAGTTAGTAATGTAAACTGTTTTATTCTTTTTTTAAAATTTATTTTATTCATTATAATTACCATTCCTTTATTTTTAATTCAATTATGCTCCCATAATTTTAAAGTATTCCCAAAAATAAAATTCTTTTATATCATTATGAAACACTGTATTATTTCCTATTAAATTACCGTTTTCCACTACATCTACATGCCCTGAAACCCCATTTCTAAAAATTAATGCTATAATTCCACTTTTCCCTTTTATTCTTGAAATATATTTTTCTTGTTCAAAATGATTTGTTATATTATTAGCATTAATAAATGGATTTCTAAATTTTTTTAATAAGAAATTTTTTAAATCTCTTGCTCTGTAATAATAATAGTACTCTAATTTTAAAATTTCTTTTTCTTTTAATCTTCCTGATACTGTACGAATACCTTTAGGGATTCTTAAACCTGACAAATTGAACGCATATGAAAGTCGAATGGTACATCCATTTAAAAATTCATTATTCCCTTCAGAAAGCCAATTAGCATCTGTTTCTTTAAATAGAAATTTAGCTAATTTAATATCTTCTTTATATTCACCAAATGAGGCTTTATAATTTTTTGCTATAATATCAAAAGTGTACATAAACCTCTCCTTATCTCTTCTTTTTTTATTATTTATAAAAACATAAAACCTATTGTCTATGTTATTTTTTATCAAAGGTTTCATAAATAACAATATATTTAATTTTATCCAATATTTTTTTCAAATCTATTTCAGAAATTTTACTTTCTATAACGATATTTTTAGGAATATACAGCATTTTTAAATTTTTAAGATACTGAACATATTCAATATTTTTAATCCGATTTTTTCTATAAATATAAATATCTTCCAAATTTTTTAATTTATTGAGTTCTTTAATGTCAATAATGTCATAGTTTTCGTCATCATAGGAAAAATCCTTGATTTGATTTCTAGTTATCGGATTTATTTCTTCAATATAATCTGTATGAATATTTTCGATTTTATTTAACGAAATGAACCATTTTAAATATCCGTACATAAAACTGTTGCTGTTACCCTGTCTTCTAATGCACGTTCTTTTTGAAATTTCATCCAGCTTGACTAATCCCATAATTCTATTGACATTTTCAAATATTTCACTTTGTTTTGCTTCTAAATCATAAGATTCAAAATCCGAATTTTGATTTCCCATAGATTTATTAAACTTTTTAAAATTTTTTACAATATCTTTTCCCTCATCATATTCTCCAGAACAGTTTGAAAATATTTCAGATTTCATATTCAGATAATATTCATTATTAACTTTCACAATATTGCTATCCTTTTTTATTTCTTCTTCTAAATTTATTCCATACATTCTATATCTTTCTTCCAGCAATTTTATTGCAAAGCCTTTCCTATCCACCAAAATATCTTTAACATTTTTATCAATTTCATACTTTTTTTGAATTTCACTTTTTTCAGGGAAAATACTTCTTTTAATCATATTTACTCCCTGTATACCTAAATCATTTTCAGAAGTTATGAAATGCTTTAAAACAATTTTATTATTATTTTCTTTTTCTAAAATCGTGCTTTCATTTAAGTTTAGTTCCAAAAGATTCTCAATTTCATTAACTTTATGAAAATTTTTAATATTTACATTGTTTAAAGTAAGTTTAATAATATTTTTAAAATTCGAGATTTTAGAAATATCTGCTTCCTCATCATTTTTGCCATCCACAGAGATGTAATAAACCTTTTCCTGCGATTTTAAAGATAAATTTTTAAAATCCTCAAAATTGACATTATAAAAACTTTTTGCACCAATAAAGAACTTTATTTGTCTACCAGTACTTTTATTAAAATCTTTTGAAGAAACAATTTTTTCATTCATAACTTTTTCAAGCAATACGAAATCTTTAAAATCGCTTTTTGCTTTAAAATCTATATTTTTATCAAGTTTTATAAAATAAGTTCCATTTTTTAATTTAAGATTTCCATTTTTCAGTTCCTTTTTTAAATCTATCTCAAATCGTGAATAAGTATTTTCCAGCTCATTTGGAGAATACTCAAATTTTATCTTATTTTCTTTTCTGTTGTCAGAAACAATTTTTACAGAAATAATTATAAAAATAAACATACAACATATTACAAAGAGTATTAATATTTTTTTTTCATTTTATTATTTTCCTTTTTTAAATCTCAAAATCCTTAAACTCTCCACCATCCAAAATCTTCACACTCTTAAATCCAACTTTTCTAGCAATTTCCAGACTTTCTTCAAAATAAAAATCAATATTTTTAGTTTCATGTGCATCAGAAGAAATTGTAATTGGAATATTTTTGGCTAATATTCTTTCCAGTATTGGAACACTCGGATAAGGAGTTTGTGTCCATCCTCTTGACATTCCACCAGTATTAATTTCAATAATCGCATCAGTTTTTGCTATTTCATCCAGTACGTATTCTACTTTCTTTTTATACCAGTCAGCATTTTCATCAAAATATTTCAAATCTTTGTTAAATTTTCTAACTAAATCCAAATGCCCAATAATATCAGGTTTTTGAGTATGCACCATTTCCACAATATTATCAAAATATGCTTCAATAAACGCTCTTTCATCTCCATCCGCATAATTTTTTATCCCATATTTCAAAATTTCAGGCGTGTTATCAACACAGTAATACTCTTCTTTTTCTCTATCTTTCACATAATGAACAGATCCAATCCTAAAATCAAGTCCCATTTCCTTATCAGTTTCCTTGTTATACCCAGTATAAAAATCAGCTTCGATTCCAATATAAACCTGCATTTTATTTTTGTATTTTTCTTTTAGTTCTTTTAATTCCTTCAAATATTCCTGCGTTCCTTGTTCGGTCATGCACGGTTCTGTATCAAATGCTGTAAAAGAATGTCCTGAAAGCCCAGCACTTGTAAATCCTTTCTCTATTGCAGTTAAAATATAATCTTCAGCATTGTTTTTACCGTCGCAGTAGAACGTGTGAGCATGAAGATTTGATGGGAAAATTGTTTTTTTAGTTTGCATTTTTATCAGCTCCTTATATTATGATATCCTGTATTAAGTGACTTAATTAACACTTAAATAAAGTCCATCTATTAATTCATCAAAACTATACGCAATTGTAATATCTTGAAACTCTGCTCTTGTATGAGTATCAAATACTAAACGAATTTTTTTGTCGTATTTTGAAAGTGTTAGCATATTTTCATATCCATCAATATCATTTAATACAAATTTGAAAGCTGAATTCCACTGATGCTGATATTTATCGGAAAAATTTAATTTTTCAATAAAGAAAATATCACCTCTCCAATTTTTACAACATGTTCCAGTTTTAAAATACAAAATATCATATTCTTCAAAAAGAAAACGATACTTCACTATTTCACACTCTTTAAAAAATTCATCATTAAAAATTGAGCTTTTTTCAGTTTTTTTTACACTTTTGTCAAAATCTATGATTTTTTTTAAATGATTTTTATTTTCCATATTAAATATCCTTTTTAAACAAATATTTTTTTACTTTTCTCCACCCATTTTTTCCTGTTTAACTTTATGATCAACAACATGTCTTTTAGCAAGTTCATTTTTCACGTCTTGAATAGTAAGCCCTTGTTCAATCATTAAAACCAAAGTGTGATAATACAAATCTGCAATTTCATATTTCAGTTCATCATTATCATTATTTTTAGCACCAATAATAACTTCTGTACATTCCTCGCCAACTTTTTTCAGGATTTTGTCAAGCCCTTTTTCAAAAAGATAACTTGTATATGATTTTTCTTCAGGATTGACCTTTCTATCTTTTATTAAATTATAAAGTTTCTCAGGACTAAAATTACTGTAATTTTCTGCTTCAAATAAGGAATTGAAAAAACAGCTTTCAGAGCCAGTATGGCAAGCAGGGCCTTCCTTTTTTACTTCGACAAGCAAAGCATCGGCATCGCAATCATATTTTACCGAAACGACATTCTGGTAATTTCCTGAAGTTTCTCCTTTTAGCCAAAGTTCCTGTCTGCTTCTGCTATAAAAACAAGTTTTCTTATCTCTCAAAGTTATTTTTAGACTTTCCTTATTCATATATGCAAGTGTCAATACTTCTTTTGTATAATAATCTTGTATTATTGCGGGGACAAGCCCTTTTTCGTCAAATTTTATTTGTTCTATATTCATTTTTTACCTCTTTTCTAATTTTTTTCTTAATATATAAATATACTTTAACAAATCTTCCATTTCAAAAACAGAAACTTCATAAAGCATTTCTAAACTTTTTCTCCACTGAAGTTTCTTCCTTTTTTACACATAAATTACACTCCGCAAAATTTCTTCCTTTATCTCATCTTTGTATTTCTGAACTTTCGGATTTTTAAATTTATATTCAAACATACTTTCATCAACTAAATCCACTTTTTTTTGAAAAATTTCTTCCAGTTTTTTATGTAAACTACAAAAATTCTGATACATCTCCTTCTTAAATTCCATTTTTACAAGAATATCAATATCACTATCATTTGTATTAATATTTTTTGAAAAACTTCCAAAAAGACCTAATTTTAAAACCGAATATTTCTCTTTATTAATCTCTTTTAGTTTTTTTAAAATCTCTTCTTTTCTTATATTCATCTTTTTGTCCTTTCTAAAAATTCAAAATTTAGTTTTATTGTGACATAATTTATGGTATAACATAGATATAAATAATATGTAAAGGAGTGTATTACTATGAAAATTATCCCTATTCGTGATTTAAAAAATACTGTTGAAATTGAAAAATACTGTTCCGAAGAACAAGGACCTGTATTTATAACTAAAAATGGTTATGAACGCCTAGTAGTAATGGATATTGAATATTATGAACGAACTATGCGTGAAATTGAAGAAGTAAAACTTCTGCTTGATGGAATAAAAGATGTTCAAAATAACAATATTTTAGACGGCAAAAATACTATTAATGAATTAAGAGGTAAATATGGAATCTAAATATTCTTATCAATTTACCAAAAGTGCTAAAAATGATTTAGAACAAATTCTTCATTACATCAAAATAGATTTAGGCAATCCAACGACTACATTTTTTTTATTAATAAATTTCAAGAAACTGTTAGTAATATTCAATTATTTCCAAACAGTTGTCCAAAAGTTATAAATAAATTTTTATCTGAATCTATTATTATTAGAAAAAAATTGATTAGCAACTACGTTTTATATTATTCTGTAAATGATAATTTAAAAAGTATAATTATTTTGCGTATTGTTTTTAGCCATAGAGATATAGATTCTATTTTAAAAAATGAAAACTAATGAGAGATTAAAAGATTATCTTATCTCTCTTTTTTATTTTAAAATTAAATATCAATTACGTCAAATCCTCATTTCCACTCCATTATCCCTCAGATACCTTTTCAGCTCCATAATTTCCACTTCTTTAAAATGAAAAATCGAAGCCGCCAGCCCTGCATCAATTCCTGGTATTTTAAATAATTCCTTAAAATGTTCCATATTTCCAGCTCCACCTGACGCAATTATTGGAATTGACAATTTTTCAGCTAAAATTGATAATAATTCCAAATCAAAGCCAGTTTTAACGCCATCCGTATCGATACTGTTCACAACAACTTCTCCAGCTCCATTTTCCTGCCCCTGCACAAACCATTCAATTGCATCAATTCCAGTATTTTCTCTTCCGCCTTTTGCAAAAACTTTAAATTTGCCGTCTACTCTTTTCACATCAACAGATAAGACTACACACTGGTCTCCATATTTTTTTGCAGCTTCTTCAATTAATTTTGGATTTTTTATCGCACCTGAATTAATACTCACTTTATCTGCCCCCGCTTTTAGCACTCTGTCAAAATCATCTAGTGCGTTTATCCCGCCGCCAACAGTAAGCGGAATAAATATCTGACTTGCCACTTCCTTTAAAATATCAGTAAAAAGCCCTCTTTCCTCAACAGTTGCCGTAATATCATAAAAAACAAGTTCATCTGCACCAGATTTATTATAAAACTTTGCTAACTCAACGGGATTATCAACTTCTTTTATCCCAGTAAAATTAACGCCTTTTACTACTTTCCCATTTCTTACGTCCAAACAGGGAACAATTCTCTTTGCAAGCATTTTTACACCCACTTTCTTTTAATATGCAATATTTACATTTTCAATTTCATTTAAACAATTTTTAAAATATTATTTGCTAACTTCCAATACTTCTTTTAAGTCAAGATTTCCAGAATAAATCGCCTTTCCAACAATAGCTCCATAAACCCCGTTTTTATTAAGTTCCTTTATTTCATCTAAAAATGTAATTCCACCAGAAGCTATAATATCTGATTTTACTATTTTGGACAATTTTTTATAAATTTCAAGATTTGTACCATTTAACATTCCATCTTTTGAAATATCAGTATAAATTATTGTTTTTACTCCAATGTCCGATAACTTTTTGCAAAACTCAACTGAATTTAATTCAATGGTTTCTGTCCATCCCTTTACAGCAACTTTTTCATCTTTCGCATCCACAGAAACTGCAATTTTATCTCCATATTTTTTTACCATTTCTCTTAAAAACTCTTCATTTTCAACAGCAATTGTTCCCAAAATAACTCTATTTACACCAAGTTCAATATATTCTTTTATTCTTTCTTCATCACGGATTCCACCGCCAACTTGAACAAAAAAATCACTTTTTTCAACCAGTTCCTTTATAACTTCATAATTTTTAGTATTTCCGTCTTTTGCTCCGTCCAAATCTACAATATGAAGATTTTTTGAATTATTTTTATTAAAAAAATTCAAAACTTCAACAGGATTTTTAAAAAACACTTCCACTTGATTATAATCTCCCTGTTTCAATCTTACTGCCTGTCCATTATGTAAATCTATTGCTGGAAAAATCTCTATCATAATTTAATCTCCTTCAAATATTATATGTTTTTATCTTATAATTCTATTCTTTAATGTACTGCAAAATTTCTCAAAGGAAGTTAGTTTATTCCAAAACACAAAGGAAAAATCCTCATATTTGGAATATCTGCTCCAACAACCATACTCAAATTCTAACTTTGATAAAAATTCTCAAAATGTTAATCAAGCATTCTTATTTTATCCAAATTTTTTTGAAATATTTTCTTATTATTGTAAAAATCAGTTTTATTCGCCTTTGCCAGCTCTGATTTTATATACCAGTTTTGATACCTGTTGTAATACAATATTTCTTTACTTGGCTTATTTTTTCCTTCAAAATTTTCATAATAAAAATCAATTGCATCCTGCGTACGATCCTCATTTAAATAAAAACTTATCGCAAACCATCCCATCGTTAATTTGTACGCCCAGGCCTGCTCGTCAGAAATATGTGATTCCTCTGTTTTTGTTTTATCATCGCACATCTTCATAATGGAATTTAAACTTGCAAGTGCCGCTTTTTCATCGTTTTTCATAACATTCCAGATTGCATCTCTTCCTATCGTATATGTTACAGCAATTCTAGTAATTAAATAATCAGGATATTCCCTTTTAAGTTTTTCATAATTTTTATCAAACGCTACTGTATCTCCTTTGTTAGAATAATACATATTTGAAAAAAATAATTTTGACACTTCATAAGGATTATATTTTTCATACCTCTTAAAATTATTTAATTTTTCAGCATCACTTCTTCCAAGTGCATTATAAATATTTATCAAATTTTCTGACAATACAAAATTCTTCTCATTCTTTTTCAGCAATTCTTCAATTTCTAATGCTAGTTTTTTTACTTTTTCCCTATCAGGTTCACTCACTACATTAGGTATTTTTTTATCCAGTTCTATTGTTTTTACTATTATTTCCTGAGAAACTCCTAATTTTGACAAATCCTGCCTTATCATTTCACTTCGGCTTTTAGCATTCATATTCACTACAACAAGAAGGCTTATCAATAATATCATTTTTTTCATAAATACCTCTTTCTCAATTAAAAAAATAAGTTATCAAAGCTAGAAAATCAATAAATTAAACAAAATAATCATAATGTTAATTTTATTTTATTAATTCTCCCCAGTTTTTTAATAACTTCAATCCAGTATCTCCACTTTTTTCAGGATGAAACTGCATTCCATAGACATTTTCATTTTTTACAATTCCAGGTATTTTTGTCCCATACTCTGAATATGCGACAATATTTTTCATATCTGTTTTTGCAAAATACGAATGAACATAATAAACATATTCATTATCGTTTACATCTTTTAAAATTTTATCATCCTTAAAACTATCATTTATAATCAAACTATTCCAGCCCATATGAGGTATTTTCAAATCAGAATTTTTTGAAATATATTTTTTTATTTCCTCAACTGTTCCATTTATAAGCCCAAGCCCTTCATATTCACCATATTCATAACTTTTTTCAAAAAGCATCTGCATACCAAGACAAATCCCCAAAAACGGCTTTCCGTTCTTCGCTTCATTTATCAAAGTCTCTTTTAGCCCATATTTTTCCAAATTCCCAATAGCATCTCTAAAAGCCCCGACTCCTGGCAATATTATCCCCTTAGCATTTTTTATCTCTTCAATATTATTAGTCAGCTTTGTATCCAGTCCGACATACTTCAACGAAGATAGCAAGGAAAAAAGATTGCCCACTCCATAATCAATCACTGCAATCATAAATAAAAAAAGTCCTTTCTATTTTATTGTTTGTTCATTTGTTATTTTTAATAATTTATTTAAATACATTATACAATGTTATTTCAGAAAAAACAATAAATTTTCATCTTATGAACATATTGCAATTTATAAAACAAAAAAAATGCCTTATTATAGACATTTTAATTTTAAAATATTAGTTTCCGTCTCCTTTCGGAGTTCTATCCTTTTACAAATTAAATACAGCTAAAGTTTCCGTCTCCTCTCGGAGTATATAAACTCAAGTGAGCTTATGATAATACTTAAAGAACTAAATAGGAAATATAAGTTTCCGTCTCCTCTCGGAGTATATAAACCTACCTGCAATTAACCCCTTATTTTATGGTATGTTATTTGACTATTTCCGTGAGACTTGCTTAAATTTTCAGTTTTCTTTTCCAAAAAAGTAAAAAATATGTTCTAAGTCCCATTTTTAAAGTATCGTGGCAATTTTATATGTTTATATGAAATAATAATCTTCGTTTTCAATTTCTGTTAATTCGCCGTAGACTACTTTTTTTGCATTTTGATTAAGTATGTATATTCTTATCAAATCATCTTCTTCTGCAAACTTTTCTACTTTTTTTAAAAGAATTTCATATTTTTCTCTAGTCAGTAAACATTCAAAAGCTGATCTTTGAATTCTATTCCCAAAAGAATTTAGAAGTTTTTTTAAAAAAGCTCTTCTCTTGTTATCTATAATATCATAAATTACGACAATTGTAAAGATGTCTTTTTCCCTTTTTTATTTTTTTCTTCAATATCAATATTCAAGTTTTATTCCGCCCATTCCTAATGCCGTTTTTACTCCAAGTCCTGTATATTCAGACACTTGCAGCAAAAAATTCAAAAGCTGGCAAAACACCTCGTCTTTACTTTTTATTTTTACATTTCCAATAAAACCTTTAATTCTAATTTTTTCCAAAAAGAAATATTTTGTTCGTAAATAATATTCATCAATGTATACTTTTTCCAAAAAATCAATTATCACATCTTCATCTTCCAATTTAATTGTATCTGAATGCTGATTTACTTTATTTATTACTCCCAGAAGTAATGTTGAAATATTAGGAAATATTTGCAATTCGCCATTTAATTTATGAGTTGTCGGTGTCAAAAAATGTATTTTATTTTTTTTCTCAGAATTTAAAAACAGTTCCTCAAAAGATGTTTTTGTCATAGAAACCGATTTTACAAATACTTCGATTCCTTTTTTCTTCAGATAAATATTTTTTATATCGTTTTCCAAAAAATATTTTATTAACATCTCATAGGCATTCTTATTAAAAGTCGTTATTTTCCAAAATATTTTTCCACTTTCCATATCTTTATAAATACACGAAGTATAAGGATGTGTTTCATTATAATGTAAATAATCAACATAATTAGAATCGATACTGTTCATCAAATATCCATGAAAAAGCGAACTCATATTCACATCTAATCCATTTCCTTCAATTTCCATTTCTATTTTTCCAAGCATTTCTTATTTCCCTACTTCCTTTTCAGATATTTTCCTGATTTTAACTAATCCTGCTAATTTTAATTCTCCATTTTTTCTAATCCTGTTAATTGTTCTTGGAAAATTTTTGTCATTTAAGTGTAGCATTTTATTTTTTCTGCCTTCGAGCAATTTTTTCAAAACTTGAGTTCTTTCATTTTTATCATCAAATAATGCGTGAACAATTGTTTTTTGATGAAATCCTGTATTTGCACCTAATATTAAATTTTGACCGCACAGTTCATTTGGCAGTTCTAAAGTATTTTCTATTAAATAATTCGTGGCTTTTTCCAGAGAATTTATCAAATCATCAAAATCATTTATTTTCAGCCTAGTTTTTGAAAGCATTTCAAAATCTAAAGTAATATCAAATTCAAATATGTTTTTAGGTTCTATATATTCTTTGATTTCTGACAAATAAGTTTCGCCATTATCATCAGTATCATCTATTTTTTCATCTATATCTTGATAAAAATTAATTTTTACATCTTTTTTGTTTTTGAAACTATCAGATACTGACATCCCAAATTTTTTGATATTCTTGTCTGAATTCTCGTCATATAATTTTTCATATAATATTTTTTTTTGTATCTCATTTATTAGTTTTTCTGCGTTTTCCAGCTTTTTCATTTTTTCTTTGAAAGAATCAAATTTTTTTTTAACAAAATCTTCAAGTTCTTTTTTTATCTGATTTATTTCATTAACAAATTCATTTCTATTTTTGACAATATAATCAACTAGTAAAAAATTCACTAAAGCCCCTTTTATCGAACTTCCTGGGATATATACTTTACCTTCTGCATTTTTAGTTAATAACTTTATAATATTTAATCGTTTTTTTTCTTCATCTTTAAATTCTATATCTAAATTTTTGTAAATTTTTTTAGTAAATTTATTTAAATCTTTATAAAGCTTATGCTCTCTTAAAAAATTAGACAAACTCAACTTTTTAATATCGTCCGTATACTTGTTTACAATTTTTTTCTCTATTAAAAAATCAATAAATTTATTATTATCTATTATTTTCAACTCATTTGTCATCGGGTTAAACAAATATTCTGTCTTATTCAATCTCGACTTATAATCAGCTCCCGCAATATGCACAGGCGTCAAAACTTCAAGTTCTATTTTATATTTAACTATCTTTCCCATAAGCCACTCCTATAACTATTGGTTTTCCCATTTTATATATACTGTGATTCCCATGTAATTTTAAATCTGTAAATTTTCCTGCTGGTTTAAAATTTAATACTGCTCCTGAAGAAATCATATAAACTTGCTTTCTCTTTTGCGGATTTTCACTATACTTCGGGCTATTTACAAACCCACTTCTTTTTATTAATTGATAGCCATTTGCTTTATTTTTAATTTTTTCAATTTCATATTTTTGTGGCAAATATGATGATAAAAGTAAATATTTCTCACTTTCTTTATACAAAGATTCATTTATAAATTTATCATCCTTAGAATTAATTATATCAAAATATTTCCCATCAAATGTCATAACATCACCTGCAACATTAAACTGACCATATCCCGCACTCTTTTTGCCCCCTATTCCTGTTAATGACAAACTTTCCAATACATTTTCAAATTTTTTCTTCCATTTTTCTGGTAATCGTACAATAACATAAAGCCCTGAAGCTTTATTAAATTTAAAGACTTCAATATTATAAAGTTCCGGATCTTCTCCGATTCTCGAAATATTATTTTTAATATGCAGTTCCTTTTCACCAAAATCATTATCTTCAGAAAAATTTCCCCACGTTTCTAAAAAATCAAAATATTCTTTTAATCTGCTTGCACGTATATAATTTAATTCTTTTATCTTTTTTCTATCTGCAACTTGCTCACTTTCATCATCATTTTGTTTTCTTTCTATATCATTTACAACAGGCTTTGGAAGATAAAAGGCAGTTTCTGTTTCCATTTCTTTAAATGGCAATAAATCTGATACTTTAAATTCATCTTTTTCCGTTAGCTCCAGCAATTCCTTATCGCTATCTCCAAATATTTTTACATATTCAGAATAAAAAGCAGAATAAAATATATCAGAATTTACAGTTACGTTCGTCGCTTCTAAAGAAGCATTTGTACCAATATGGATTCCGCTTGGAAATTTTAATTTATACAGTAAATAAACCATTATTTTCTCCTACTTCCCGAATCTTTCGCTATAATTTTTAATGTTTTCAATTTCTAGTTTCAAATATTCTATTTCATCTTTATTTTCATCAATGTATACTTTTTCCGCCAATCCTAAATTTTCAAATTTAACACGCCCGTATCCTCTTGTTCCATGTCCTCCCAAATAATCATCTTCCAATAATTCAAACATTGAAACTATATTTTCAAAATCTGTTTTTACTTCCTCTTCCATATTTTCTTTATTTTCAACATTATAAATTAATTTAAAATCAAATTCTGAACCTGCTGGAACTCTTTCTTGCTGTCTTGGCATAGTTTTTCCAGTTATTCTGTTTATCGTGTTTTCAAATTTTATTTCCGTATACGGTAAATCAAATTCAAAATCTCTTTCAAATTTTTTTTCACTAAGTAACATGTCACAAAACTGTAATCTTGACAAAACTATCGGTTCAGAAGCTCCAAATAATCTTTTTATTTCATAATTCTCTTTTTTTATATCGGACATTGTTAATGTAGAATTATTATTATATTTAGATCTTGAAAGCAAATATCTCATTTTCCCCTTTAGTGAAGAGCCTGGTATTATTGGTTTATTTGTAACTATATCTCTAATTACAATATTATCTACTGCCCCTATTGCAGAAAAATCTCCAGATGTCCCTATATGAAGCCCTGTTAAAACTTTTATTTTTCCTGTTATAATAAATTTTCCTTTTAATGTATTCATAACTATTTTAACTCCTATTTTTTATTTTTAATTCTATTATCCAATATAATATTTCACATATGCTATTATTTCTTCTAAATAACGATAAAATATATCGAAATCTTCTTTAGTTTTTATTTTTTTCAATTTTTCCGAAATTTTAAATTTTTTATCAAATTCCTTTACTTTAAATTCTCTACCACATTGATATGTGTGTTTTATTAAAAGATATTTTACATCGTTTAATAATTTATCTGATAATTTGTCTTCTTTCTTTAGTACCTTTGAAGATATTTTATTTTTTACTATTACTGAATTTGACAAAAGTTGTCTTAGCTGTGTTGTTGTAACCATATTATTTTTATTTTCTTTTACTAATTCTTCCACTGTTTTATTTTCCATAACAAACTCCTTTCTAAATTTGTAATAAATTTTTATTCTATAATAAACCTGTTCAATAACTTTTTTTATTTTAAAATTATTTATTTTCTCTATATTCATAAATCAATATATTTATTGCTGTAAATAATTGCTTTGCATCTTCTTCTTTTTTTATCCATTCAAACAATTGTTTTTTTAAATCTAAATAATTTTTTTCCTGTTTCTTATTTTTTTTATCATATGTTATTCTCGCAAGTGAATAAGCAAATCTAGCAATATCAATTTTCCCATCATCGTTTTTTTCAAATTGACTTCTTATAAGCTTCATAAGACCAAACCATTTTGTTTTTCCTACAAAGACTTTATCTGTTTCTTTATCCTCTTTCAAACTAATTACAGATTTCAAATATCTATATTTTTCATTTAAAACTTTCTCTATAAAATCCGCCCACTTATAAATATGATTGATTTTACTGTGTTTGTTCATTCCAAATAGTGTAACGGCATCTTTAGTAGATTTTCCAGACTTATTTTCATTATATGATTTTGCCAGTTTTTCCAATTTTCCTGTTTTTTGTGCCATTTGAAATATTGGGTAATTTTCATCAAAGAATCCTATTCCTGCCGATAATGTAACTCTATCACTTGAAAACTCTTTAAAAGCTATCCTTAAATCCACTGAAAATTCAATAATATCATTCCAAGTTCCTATTGCAAATACATCATCTCCGCCAGAATACACAAGTACAATATTTCTTTCTTCTTCTTTTTCTTCTATTCTTTCTGTTATTAAATTACAGTACTCTTTAAATAATTCATTTTTTTCAACAATTAAACTTTTTCTTTCCAGTATTAAATTTATCACTCTTTTAAAAAAATCAGATAAATATCTTGACAAAACGACTGTTTTTGAAAATCTTACAAATTTATACGGTTCCTTTTCTCCACTTGTGTTGATATACTCTTTGTCTTCAAAACCTGTCCGAAATAAAGTTCCCAAATTATCAATGTCCGCTCTTAATACAGCAAGTCTTTCAATTCCTTTGGCTTTTTTTACTAATTCTTCAAATTCGACAAGACTATTTTCTTTATTCTTTGATTTTACATTATAGTTTCCAACTTTAATATTTCTAGAATTTCCTTTTCCCAAATAATTAGTATTTATCGAATAAAATCTATAAAATTTGTCACTTTCTTTTTCCACTTCCTCAACTGTCTGAAAACTTTTAAAATTTATTTCTACAAACCCTTTCGGATATTTTGGAAATTTTAATTTATCATTATTTTCACTACAATTTTCCTCCACAAAAAATGCTCTTTTATCTCGCAAATGAAATGATTTTGAAATATCTTTTCCCAATTTAATATAATTTTTGCAAGAATTACATATTTCAAGATTTCCATTGCTCTCTTTTTGAGAATTTTTTATCAAAATATCTTCTTTTTCAGTTTTTTTACAAATCTCGCATTCTTTTGTATCACTATGAATTTCATTTAATGCATTATTTTCATCAAATATTCCTTCTAATTGTTCTTGAGAGTATCTGTTAAGTTTTTTTCGAGAAGTTTCATTAAAATTTCTTTTTAAAATTTCTTTAAGTTTGTTTTCTTTTTTTATATCTTGACTTAAGCCATTTCCTAATTCTTCTATTGATGTCCCAGTATACGATATTTCATAATAAACTGATGTTCCAAGTTCTTTTAGAAGAAAATCATTTATTATATTTTTATATTCTTCTAAAACCCTCACAGTTTTAGGAATATTTGGCAACAACATATAAAACTGGCTTCCTGCAGAATAAACCAAGTTTACTCTTGATAAATTCAATGCTTCCAAAATCTCATCTATTATATGCTCAATGAAAAGTTCCAGATAAAATGAACGCCCTCTCAATGATTTCATAGCTATTTTAGATGTTATTGTATAAATAAAATTTTGTATCCCTGTAAATTCAGCTGATACAAATAAAAATTTTAGTTTTTCTCTTTCATCTTTTTTAAAATATTTATCTTTATAATTTATTTCATTATTTTCTTTTTCAGCATCATAAATATACATGCATGAAGCAACTGCTGCTGTCAATTTTACATGATCATAGTAAGAAACATCTGGATAATCTGCATATGAACTTGAGGGAAAATATACACAACTTTCTTCCAATACTGAATTTAGCTTTTCTGGTGTTAGAATATCTTTTTCTTTCATTTCTGCCAAATCATCTCTTAATCCCTCTAATACCTTCAAATATTCAATATTTTCTATCTTATCGTTATCTATTTTTTCTTTTGGCATATTAAAATTATATCTATCATGCGTTAAAGATTTGAATTTTTTTTCTATTTTATTTTTTTTTACATTAAGTCTATTGAATATTGAATTTAAGGGCATTGCTTCTATTCCTGCAACTTCTATCTTCTCCCCTTCTTCATCATATTTTATTCTTTCTACCCCTGATGCTATATTATCAGCTTCATAAATAATATATGCTAAAGAATTATCATCTAATTTATTATTTTCTTCCATTTCTTCATTTATTTCTTCATTATGATGATACTTTATCATATCGTAAATTTCTTTATATTTTTCTACATCTAGTAATTCTTCTTTCTCCAAATAATTAGCTCCTGCAATAGAATGTTTCTTACTGCTCACACCAGCCCTTCGTACTATTTTTCCAACATCATGTAGCAAAGCTCCTATTTGAAGATTAATTAATTTCTCATCCATACTTTCCTTTCTCCAACTTTCAAATTTATTTTATATATATATTCAAAAAAGAAGCAAAATATAACCACTTCTTTTTCTATTTCATAAAATTATCTATTTTTCATTATTTTTACACTCTACTTTTATTTACTATTTTTATTAACATTTTTCATTTCTTTTTCTTCCATATTTATACTTTTCCTCTTATAATATTGTTTTATTTTATCTTATCATATAATTTCAAAAAAAGATAGGGAAATACTTTTGATAATTTTTTCTTATATAATAGAAATAAGTTAAAAAATTTTAGATTTTTTCTCTTATAAGTTGTAAAACTTTGTAATAAATGATATAATTTTCTTATATAGGCGGTGATAAAATGATAAAAAGAGAACAATATTTAAAAGAAATCAGAAAATTTATGGATAAACCTGTAATAAAAGTTATTACTGGTATGCGTAGAAGTGGTAAATCTATGATATTAAAATTAATATCTAAAGAACTTGAAGAAAATGGGATAAACAAGGAAAATATTATTTTTATTAATTTTGAGTCTTTAATGTTTGCCGAATTAACAAATTTTAAAAATTTATACAGTTATATTATTGAGAAATCCCAAAATATAACTGGAAAAATCTATATATTGCTTGACGAAATTCAGGAAGTTGATTCTTGGGAAAAAGCAATAAATTCATTATTGGTAGACTTGAACTGTGATATTTATATTACAGGCTCTAATGCTAATTTATTATCTTCTGAACTTGCCACTTATATCGCGGGAAGATATGTTGAAATAAAAGTTTTTCCTTTATCCTTTAAAGAATTTATAAAATTTTCTAAAATTCAAAATCCGCAGAAAATTTACACTACAGAGGAATATTTTGAACAATATCTGAAGTTTGGAGGACTTCCTGCCATTCATAATTTTAGTCAAGATAAAACTTCGATTTATCAATATTTGACTGATATTTATAATTCTGTTTTATTAAAAGATGTTATTTCAAGAAATAATATAAGAGATATTGAATTACTGGAAAGAGTTATTTTATTTATTTTTGATAATATCGGAAATACTTTTTCTGCAAAAAAAATTTCAGATTTTTTAAAAAATCAAGGCAGAAAGTTAAGCACTGAAACCGTCTACAATTATCTAAAAGCACTTGAAAATGCCTATATTATTTCAAAAGTTCAAAGATACGACATAAAAGGAAAATCCATTTTAGAAACGCAAGAAAAATTTTATCTTCTTGATTTAGGATTAAAACATTCTCAATTAGGATATAGAGCAAATGATATTGCTGGACATCTTGAAAACATTATTTATTTAGAATTATTAAGAAGAAAGTACAATGTAAATATCGGAAAGCTAAAGACAAAAGAAATTGATTTTATAGGACAAAAAGAAAATGAAAAATTATACATTCAAGTTACTTATCTTCTGGCTTCTGACGACACTATTGAAAGAGAATTTGCACCATTAAAAGACATTAAAGATAATTATCCCAAATATGTTCTTTCTATGGATAATTTAACTAAATTCAACATAAATGGAATTGAGAGAAAAAAAATTATAGACTTTCTATTGAAACAATAATTTTAAAAAACTAAATAATTTGTTTGGGGGTGTCTCATAGGTCAAAAATAACTTTACTAACATAAATATTATATATTTTTAAAAATCAACAGATATTATTTTTATTGATTTTATCAATATAGTAAAATATATAAAATTTATGATTTGGTAATTTTATTTACCTTATGGGACAGCCCCTTAAATTTTTATTTCTAATTTTCTAATTTTTCTGTTCTTCCTTATATTTTTCACTTTTCTTTATATTCTCAATAACATTTTCTAAATAATCCGTTCTCCGTTTCGTTATTTCAAAAAGTTTTCCATAATACACACCTTCATCTTTGTTTGCTAGAATAAAATACATTTGTGCCTCATTTTCTCTAAATTCTAGCCACTCCCTTTGTGAACTCAACAATCCATTTGATTGTTCTGATAATGCTGGAAGTTCACATCCGAGAGGAGAGTCAAATCCATACGATGAGTCATCAGTAAAAATATCATCTTTAACGAGATAATATAATTCGTCGTATTTTTTATTCATCCTATTATTTTCTTTTACATACTCTTCTTTTGCTCTTCTAATTACATTTAGATTTAAAGTTTTTTTATTATCAGAATTTAATTCGTCAATTATTTTTGCTATCTCTAAAATTCTTTTATAATCCTCTTTTCTAAAAAAAGCAGATTCAACAAAATGCCCATCTACCATAGTTATATCAGAATGTAAACCAATTTCATATTTTTCACTTAAATATAATGCAAAGTGGGCTTCTTCACTTACAAAGGTGTACCAATTTTTAGTACTTTCATTAAATAGTTTATATATTCCTTCATTGTAACGATAAAATATATTTTTTTCATCATCGACTATCCTTTGCTTATCATGTATTAATTTCTTTTTTTCATGATTATAATAACTTTCCAGATATTTTTTTTCTATATCTTCTAATTTTTTTTTGATATTTTTTTCAAAAGAAGTTTCAATAAATAAATTTATTGTGGTTTTTTTTATTTCTTTTGCTACATTTTCATTATATAATGGTTTAGTAAACGAATTTACTGAATACATCAAAGAAAACATACTTATAAACAGTATCTTCTTAACTCTCACTAAACCAAAACCCCCTTAGTCGAAGGAATCTCATCCCTATATTTCTCATCAATGCTCACAGCCTCTGCCAAAGCTCTAGCAACTCCCTTAAAAATCGACTCAATTATATGATGCGAATTTGTCCCAGCCATATTCTTTATATGCAACGTCGCATTCAAATGCCGTGTAAAGCCAATGAAAAACTCTTCCACCAATTCTGCATCAAAAGTCCCAACTTTTTCAGTCGGAATATTTACATCAAAATTCAAAAAATATCTTCCACTTAAATCAACAGCAACTAACGTCAGAGCCTCATCCATCGGCAAAAGAAAGTTCCCATACCTTCTCACACCCTTCAAGTCCCCTAACGCCTCATAAAAACATTTCCCCAATGCAATTCCAATATCTTCCGTACTATGATGATCATCCACCTGCGTATCCCCATCACAATAAACCTTCAAATCAAATCTCCCATGCTTTGCAAACAAATCAAGCATATGATCCAAAAATCCAACCCCTGTATTATTTTCATATTTCCCAGTTCCATCAATATTTAATTCAACTTTTATTTTTGTTTCAAATGTATTTCTTTCAATTTTAGATTTTCTCATAACTTCATCCTTTCATTATACCTTTAATTATAAATAGTATAATCTATTTTTTTCTCTTTTTCAAGATTAACCAAAAAACAAGAAATTTATTTTAAAATATTAAAAATCGTGTTATAATTTAGTGGGTAATTTAACAAAAGATAGGAGGTGAAAATATGCTTTACGAGGAAGCTAAAAATGTACTCTATGCTGAAGAAAGAGCTGAATTTTTTATAAGGAAATTAGGTTTTGATTTTGATAAAATTGATAAAAATGAAATAATTTTTCTTCTAAATAAAGAATTTGAAAGAGCAATTACAGAAAGAGAAAGTAAATTTTATGATAGTTCCGAATGTCTACGTGTATTGTGTGGATATTTGTATTGTCTAGGGGATGTTTCTGATGTTCCGTTACTAGAAAAAGTAAAATATGGTATTGATATGGATGTTGGAACTATGATTGATGGCGAATGGATTATTAGTTTAAAAAATAATGGTATAGAAATGGAAGAGTACGATATTCAATCAAAACAAGAAATTATAGAAGGTTTTGTAGATTATTACAAGTTCTTTTATAATTTATAAAGTATTAAAATTACAGATTTTAGCAAAGAAGATTTATTTATTAAAACTTAGCAAGGGGCATTGAATCTCCCCTTGTCGAAATAAAAACCACTAATAAGTCATTGATATAAATCTTCAAATCAAAACTTTTTCCTTTTAAAAAATAATTTCTTCCAATTTCTCAATAAAAATCTGCATTTCCTCATCCGTCCCAATCGTAACCCTCAAATAATTATCAATTCTATCTTTTGCAAAATATCTTACTAAAACTCCATTTTCTTTTAGCTGTTTATACAAATCGCCTGCGAAAACTTTGTTATGAGAAATAAAAATAAAATTAGCACTTGAATTTAATACTTTAAATCCTAATTTTTTCAATTTTTCAACCGTTTTTTCTCTAGTCTGAATAATTTTAGCATTAGTTTTTTCAAAATATTCATCATCCTTAAACGACTCAATTCCAGCTTCAATTGAAATTCTGTCGATTGTGTATGAGTTAAATGAAAATTTTAGTCTATTCAAACCTTCAATTATATTTTCAGAGCCAAGTGCATATCCAAGCCGTATTCCCGCCATAGAACGTGATTTTGAAAATGTTTGAACTACAAGAACGTTATCGTATTTATTTATTAATTTTACAGCACTTTCTGCCCCAAAGTCAACATACGCCTCGTCAACGATAACTAGCTGATTTGTATTATTTTTTACTATTTCTTCAATTTCATCCGATTTTAAAGCAATCGAAGTCGGTGCATTCGGATTTGCGATAACTATATGCCCATCCAAGCCAAAATATTTTTGAATTTCAATTTCAAAACTGTTATTTAACGGAATTTTGACTTCCTTCACATTAAATAAATCGGCATAAACTGGATAAAAACTGTATGTAATATCTGGATAATACACTTTATCTCCCGCATTAAAAAATGTCATAAAAATAAATGCCAGAACTTCATCCGATCCATTTCCAATAAACACTTGCTTACGTGTAATTTTATCATTCATTTTATTAGAAAAATATTCAGCAATAACTTTTCCAAGCTCCATTACATCTGGATCTGGATACAATTTCAAATCTTCCAAATTCATAGATTTTATCTTTTCTATAACTTTCGCTGATGGCGGATAAGGATTTTCATTTGTATTAAGTTTAATATATTTTTTATCTTTCGGCTGTTCTCCCGGCGTATAAGGCTCTATTTCCTTTATTTTATCATTCCAAAATTTCCCCATTTTATAACTTCCTCCTTATAAATAAATCTTTTAGTATAATTTTTAATCAGACTCTGGTAAATCATATAATTTATCTTTTGTTTGCCACTTTCCGCTTACTTTTTTAAATTCAAGAGAACGGTTTTCTTCAGTAGTTTCACTCAATTCTTTTTTTATTTCTTCACTAAGATATTTAAAAAATCTTTCTTTTTTCTGATTACTTAAATCACTAATATGCTCCAAATTATTCATTTCTTCATCTGTCACTCCTGCTTTTTTAATTGCTCTGTCAAAATCAGTATTAGAAATATTATCAAAATTAGGTACTATTTCTGTTATTTCCACTTTAGCTATATTTTTACTTGTAAACAAAATAGATTTTGGAACATATTTTGCAGTTTTAGCTAAACTAATCATCATTTCATTTACCATAATTTCATTCATTTTATCATAAAACTCTTTATCTTTAGCATTAAAGTTTTTATAATCATCATCATTTTTCGTTTCCCTTAAAGTTATAGCTCTAAATTTTTCTAACATAATTTTTTTATCTCGTGTTTCATAATCATTAATCATTTTATTAACAATATTTTCAATTTCTTTACTATCCCTATCAACTTCACTTTGTGAAATTTTAACCCCACTTTTTACATAAACCTCATAATTACTTTGTGCCATTCCCAATGTTCCCAAAATAAACAATCCTAGTAGTATTTTTTTCATTAATTCCTCCAATTATTCTGTTATTAATTTTTTGTTCTAATTATCTCTATTTTGTAAAAAATCTAAAATATTTAAATGCTTTATTCCATCTTCGCTTAAATTTATTTCATCCATCGAAATTATAAACTTCTGAAAATTATCCTTAACTTTCTTTAATGGCGTTATCTCTCTCTTGAATGTATTTTCATCAAGTATCGTTGCTGACACTTGATAGTATTCTCTTTCGTTATTTCGTTCTGCTATAAAATCTATTTCCAGATCTCCAATTTTACCAATATACACAGTATATCCACGCCTAATCAATTCCAAATAAACTATATTTTCCAAAATATGCCCAATATCGCTATGTTTTTTATTTATAAGCAATTTTCTTAGTCCTATGTCAACTATGTAATATTTCTCCAGCGACTTTAAATGTTGCTTTCCTTTTATATCATAACGTCCAGCTTTGTACAATATAAACGACGATTTCAAGGCTTCTATATAATTTTCAACAGTAGACGATGTAGTTTTTCTGCCATAAGAAACAAGTATATCTGCTATTTTTTTGGGTGAAACAATATTTCCAATGTTTTCAAATAGAAATTTTACTACAGATTCAAGTAAAGTAATGTCCTGTACTTTATTTCTTGCAACTATATCTTTTAGCAAAACTGTGTTGTATATTCCCATTAAATAGTCTTTTCTTATATCATCATCATTTATTTGTGTCGCATAAGGAAATCCGCCATTTTCAAAATATTTATTCCAAGCCTGTCTCACATCCTGTGTTTCATTGAATTTAAGATATTCAGAAAAAGATAAGGGCAATATAGATATTTCAATATATCTGCCTGAAAGCAATGTTGCCAGCTCGCCAGATAACATCATCGCATTGGAGCCTGTTATATAAATATCCGTATTATCTTTTATAAATAAAGAATCTACTGCCCTTTGAAAATTCTCAACTTCCTGAATTTCATCAATAAATATATAATTTTTTTTATTAGGCACAAGCCTTTCTTCTATATATTGATACAATGCTCTATAATTTTTTAAATCTTCAAACTTCAAATCCTCAAAGTTTATAGAAATTATCTGTTCTTCTAAGACACCAGATTCTATTAAAAAATTTCTAAATTGAGACAGCAATGTAGATTTTCCGCACCGCCTAACGCCTGTGATAACCTTTATTATCTGCATATCTTTTACTTTTTTCAATTTTTCCAAGTATTCAGTTCTTTTAACCATAAAATCACCTCATACAAAGTATATCAAAAAAAAGAACAATAATCAATTTTTTTATTCTCAAACCAAAAAACTTTCCAATTTCATAAACTTTTTCTTTTATAAAATAAAAACTTCTCAAAATTAAATGCTTTTTATTTTAAAAGTGAAAAATTTTAATATTATAGAAAAAGCCTGAAAACTCAAATTTTATAATTTTCAAACTTTTCAAAAAATTATTAAAAATCTGTTTTCAGACAAATTCTATTTTTTATTTATCAAATCTTTTTGAAACTGAACGAGCATGTGCTGTAAGCCCTTCATTTTCAGCAAACTTAATTACTTTATCCTTAACTTCTTCAAGTCCTTGTTTTGAATAGTAAATAAACGAAGATTTTTTAACGAAATCGTCTACTGAGAGTGGAGAAGAGAATTTGGCAGTACCGCTTGTCGGCAATGTGTGATTTGGGCCTGCCAGATAATCTCCAATTGGTTCAGGCGTGTTGTGTCCCATAAATATTGATCCTGCGTTTTTTATTCTTGGCAATAATTCAAATGGATTGTCTACTGCCAGTTCCAAATGTTCCGGCGCAACATAATTGCTTACAAAGACAGCATCATCTATATTGTCTACAATAACTATTCTTCCTTGAGTTTCAATCGATGCCCTTGCAATTTCCTCTCTTGGCAATTCCTTTAACTGCTTTTCCAATTCCTTAGTAACTTCATTTGCCAACTTTTCAGAAGTCGTAACTAATATGCAGGCTGCCAGTTTGTCGTGTTCCGCCTGTGATAATAAATCTGCCGCTGTATGAACTGGGTCTGCACTTTCATCAGCAATTATAAGCACTTCACTCGGTCCTGCTATCATGTCAATCGAAACTTCCCCATAAACCATTTTTTTAGCCATTGCAACATAAATATTTCCTGGCCCGCCAATTTTATATACTTTTGGAATAGTTTCCGTACCATAACTAAGGGCAGCTATTGACTGAGCTCCACCCACTTTAAAGATTCTGTCAACTCCAGAAATTTTTGCCGCAACAAGAATAGAGGATAAAATTGTTCCATCTGCAGTTGGAGGTGTTACCATTATAATTTCATCACATCCAGCAATTTTAGCTGGAACTGCATTCATAAGCACAGTCGAAGGGTAAGCCGCTGTTCCGCCAGGTACATAAAGTCCAACTTTTTCAATCGGATTAACTACTTGTCCTAAAATTACGCCATTTTCCTGTCTTATTAAAAAATCATTCCTAACTTGCTTTTCGTGAAATTTCTTGATGTTGTCGTGCGAATACTGAATAACTTCCACTAATTCCTTGTCAATTGTGTCAAAGGCCTTTTGAATTTCCTCCTGTGTAACTTCCAGATTTTCCAGTTTTACACCATCAAATTTTTCAGTATATTCTATCAAAGCCTTATCTCCTCTAGCTTTAACATCTTTCAAAATGCTTTCCACAGTTTCATTTACATCATCGTACGAAAACTGGCTTCTAGCAAGCTCCTTTTCCAAATCAACATCTTTTGAATACTTTATCGTCTTAATCATAACGCATCACTCCATTTCACTTTTTTATTATATTTAAAATATTTTTATCAATTTTTTTATTTTACAAAATTTCTTTTATCTTATTAACAATTTCCTCGATTTTTTTATTCTTAAATCTGTAACTTGACTTATTGGCAACAAATCTGGCACTTATATCTTCGATGTTTGTAAGAATCTTCAAATTATTTTCCTTCAAAGTTGTCCCAGTTTCAACTATATCCATTATTACATCCGAAAGCCCCAAAATCGGTGCTATTTCAATAGAACCATTTAATTTTATAAGCTCTACATCCCTATTAATTGAGTCAAAATATTTTTTCGCCACATTAAGATACTTTGTTGCAACCACAAGGGGCCTGTCAAAATTTTCCTTAAAATCCATCGGTCCTGCAATCGAAAACCTGCATTTCCCAAATCCCAAGTCCATTAGTTCGTACACATCAGGATTTTCTTCAAGCAGTATATCCCTTCCTACAACTCCAATATCCGCACTTCCCTTTTCGACATAAACCCCTACATCCGACGGCTTCACCAAAAGAAATCTAATATTTTTTTCCTCATTCTCAAAAATCAATTTCCTATTATCTTCCTTCATTTCCAAACTTTCATAACCTATTTTCTCAAATAAGTTATACACTTTATTTCCTAATCTCCCTTTAGGAAGAGCTATATTTATCATCCTATTCCTCCTTTTTCAATTCCCCGTTTTGAAAAACATATTTCTCATCAAAATTAAAAATTTCAAAATCACTTTCACCTAAATTCTCAATATTTTCCGTCCTTACTCTAAGCCCCTTTTTCTGAAAATCATTCACAATTTCTACCAATTTTTCAAAATCACTGTTATCATACGCAATCAAAATCTCAAAATCCTTTTTATCCGTATCCTTATAATACCCCTTCAATCCATCAGTCAAAATCGCAAATCCAACCGCTCCAGTATCAACCCCAAATTTTTCAAACAATTTGTCGTATCTGCCACCAGTTAAAATTACGTTTGGAAAGCCTTCAATATACCCTTGTAAAATAATTCCATTGTAATAATTCAAATTTTTTACAACAGAAAAGTCAAATATAATTTTTGATTTCTTGTAAAATTTCATCAATAAACTGTTTAGCTGTTTAAGTTCAGATAATATTTTTTTCGTATTGCCATTTATTTCATATTTTAAAAGTTCCTTTTCAATATTTTCCAAATTGCCTGACAATTCAGGAATTTTATAAATTAATTTTTTCACATTTTCTGAAATATGTTCGTTGTTTTTTAATATTTTTTGTATATCGTGGCTATTTTTCCTATTGATGCAATCAAATATTTGCTCTTTTATTTCGTAGTCCAAATCAGAATTTTCAAAAACCGAAGAAATAAATCCCGCATGCGACAAAACAATCATACTTTTTTTATTTATAATATCCAGACTTTTTACTGCAAGATTAATAATCTCAAAATCCAAAAACGTCGATTCTTTCCCAATTAATTCAATCCCCAGCTGTTCATCCTCTTCGTAACCAACATATTTTGTCAGATTGTAGGTATTTTCCTGATAATAAATTTTACTGTATTTCAAAGACTGATCTTTAGACACCTTTTTAGCAACCGACAACGTAATATCAGGTCTTAACGCTAACAATTTTCCATTCGGACTCATAACAGTCAATACATTTCTATCAATAAAATCCTTATTTTCATTATACAAATCATATTCCTCGAAACTCGGAAGAGAAATCTTTTTATATCCATAAGAATCATACATTTTCCGTATATTTAGTAACACTAAATCTTTTTTACTCATATTTTTTATATAATTTTTCATAATTTACTTCACTTTCCACACCTGTTTTGCTTTTATCTTATCATATAATCAAAATAATTGCAAAAAAAGGAAAGTCTTATTATTGATAAAGTTAATATCATATGGTACAACTGTAATATGAAATATTTCATTATAATTATATTTATATTTATGAAAAAAATTAATAAAAATTTGCCTTCACAAAAATTTTAAAGTCTTTTTCTAAGTTTTTATTAATTAGTATCTTTATTTATACTGAAAATTATATTTGATATTCTAAAAAACAAAGATAAATCATAGATAAAATATATTTAAAAAAAGTAATAAAACACTTTCATAACTTTTGATTGTAATTAAAATTAAGGAGGATATAACAATGGAAGACTTAAGACAAAAAGGATATGACGAAGAAGAAATATATGGCGAGGATATGAATGTGGCTTCTCCGAATGAACCACATTTGGCTTGCGTACTACTTTTAGATACTTCGGGTTCAATGGCTGGAGATTCAATTGACAGTTTGAACAAAGCAATTAATGATTTCAAAAAGAAAACAGCTATGGATGAATTTGCTCAAAAAAGAGTTGATATTGCAGTTATTGAGTTTAATGATACCGCAAGGCTAGTGCAGGACTTTACTCCGCTTCCTCAATTTCAGCCAATAAATTTAACAGCTGGCGGACTTACTGCTATGGGTGAAGGAATAAATCTTGCTATAGACAAGGTAAAAGAAAGAAATAGGTTGTATAATGACATGGGAACACCTTGTTTTAAGCCATGGATTTTTATGATTACAGATGGAGCAGCTACTGATGATTTATCTACTGCAAGACAAAGAATTATTAATGAAGATGTAAATAAAAACAAACTTAAATTTTGGGCACTAGGAGTTCCAGGATTTAATCCAACACAACTTACATCATTAACAAAACGTTGTATTGCACTGAATAAAGCAGAATTTGACACAATCTTTAATTGGTTAAGTAAAAGTATGGTAACAATTTCTGTTAGTAGAGTTGATGAAAATCCACAGCTACCTGATCTTCCTAATGACGCACATACAATACCTTCAAATTGGTAATACTAACTGTAAGATTAAAATGTATTGTATATAAATAAATCTTTGTTTATCACAAATTGTATGAAAAAGTTTTAAATAAAAACTTTTAGTCTTTATAATTAGTTTAGTGTCTGAAAACTAAGAATTTTTAAAAAATTAAAAGTTTTCAGACATACAAATATATACTATCTAAATAAAAAAGGAGTATAATAAAAATGACAGATTTAAAACAAAAAACATTTGATGAGAGCTTTGATGATACTGCTGATCTAATTGCCCCATATAAACCACATTTGGCATGTGTTCTGCTTTTAGATATTTCAGGTGCAATGGATAAAAATCCACTTAAAGTAGTTAATGATTTTAAATATCAGATACAAGAAATACAGCGGAAAGATGTATTTGGGATTGAATCAGCTCAAATTGATATTGCAATTATTGTGTTTAATAATAGTTGTGTACAGGTAGTTCAAGATTTTATTTCACTTTCTGACTTTCAGAGAACAGAAATAATGTTAACAGTTAGTGGTGTTAGCAGTGATATTGCTATAAATGCAGGAATAAATTTTGCTATAGACAAGGTAAAAGAAAGAAATATGTTGTATAGTGACATGGGAACACCTTGTTTTACATCATGGATTTTTATGATTTCAGATAGAGCAACTACTGATGGTTTATCTGCAAGACAAAGAATTATTGAAGAAGAAAATAAGAAAAGACTTAAATTTTGGGCAATAAAAGTTTCAAAACTTGTGGAACTTGTATCAAAAACACTTGAATGGATTTGTTTAGAAGATGATCTTGCTCCTAATTTTGATGAATTTGACCTTTATTTGTATAAACCTGAAAAGTCAATACCTTCAGATTGGTGATAAAATATTAAAATATAGTAAATTATGTTGAAAATAAAAGGAGGTTTTATATGATAGTTAATTATGGATTTAGTTTGACAGGAAAATCACATGTCACTAAAAAAATTCCTTGTCAAGATAGTCATAAAATAAAAAAAATGGAAAATGGTTGGTATATTGCAGCTATTGCAGATGGTGTGGGATCAGCAAAAAATTCACAAATTGGTTCAAAAATTGCAGTAGATACCGTTGTGTCTTTCTGTGAAGAATATATGCCTTGGGATTACAATATAATTAGTATTAAATCAATGCTACGCACTGCATATAATTATGCATTTAAACAAATACTTAGAGAATCCCAAAAAACAGGAGAACCTATTGAGAGCTATGATACTACTTTAACTATGGTTATCTATGATGGGCATCGTATTGTATACGGTCATTCTGGAGATGGAGCTATAATTGGATTGAATTCTTTTGGAAGTTATATCCCAATTACTAAACCACAAAAGGGTACGGATAATGTTTCGGTTTTACCGTTAAGAGCTGGATATACACAATGGGAAATTGATAACTATGAAGAAGAACTAGCTGCAGTTCTTCTTATGACAGATGGAATAGCAGATGCTTTTTTGCCATATTTACTTAAGGGTATTGAAAATAATACAAATAGAGTATACATCCCTCTTGTAAGTTTTTTTGCTGATCCGGCTGGATTTGAAAAAGAAAAAGATAATGAGGAAATAATCCAACATATTAAATACTTCTTGTCTGATGACGAGAAATTTGATGATTCTATGTTTTATTCCCATATTGAAAAAATATATGAGAAGCGTGTTCCTGAAAATAAAGATAATATCATTAAAAAATTAAGAAAAAATAATTTTCCTATTAAATTAATAAAAAATGTAGAAGATGATAAAACATTAGTTGGACTGATAAATACAGAAATAGAAGTTGATAATAAAGAAGTCATTTTTTATGAAGAGCCAGACTGGAAAAAATTACAGGAAGAATGGAATAGAAAGGCATATCCACATTTGTATAATCAAGAATCCAAAAAATCCGAATCTAATGAAATTTCTTTTATTCCAAATAATACAAATAATGAAGATAAATTAAATCAAAAAGTAGAAAATCTTGAATCTAAATCCATTAAAGTTGAAAAAGTTCCCAATAATAAGTCTGATCAAGATGGAGAAAACTCTAAATCTAAAACTTCTGAAGATGATATAAATAGTAAATCAGAACAAGAAATGGAAAACCTTAAACCTGAAACTACAAAATCTTATAAATTTCCATTAGAAGAAACTAACAAATCTAACTTAAAAACAAATTCAAAAACTAAAAATTCCGAAATTACAAAAAAAAATGATAACCATAAAGAAGAAGAGACTAAAACAAATGTTATTAAAAAAAAATTAAAAAAATTCATGAGTTTTTTTGATTAATCTGATACTCTAAAATATATGTAATTAATGTGAAATATTAATATGAAGTAGAAAAAATTTTTAAAATAAATTTATACAAATTATCAAGTATACAAAGACAGAGAGGTTATTAAATATGATTTTTAAAGGAAAAAGTGGGATTTCTTATAAAATTATTGAGCCCGCGATTGGAAACGGTGGGGAAGGTTCTGTTTACAAAATAGATGGAATGCCAAATTTTGTATTAAAGGAATTTATTGATTCAAAGCGAACAGAAGGAAGAGAAAGAAAATTGCTGACTATGATTGCAAGTCCTGTTTCTAATAAAATCATGGAACATGTTACATGGCCGAAAGATGTTGTATATAAAAATGGACGATTTGCTGGCTATGTTATGCCAAAAATTAATAATAATAAAAGTTTAAACGTAATGTACAAACCACTCAAAAAAAATGAAAAAGATGAATTTCTTAAAAAAATTCTGATAGCCCAGAATTTTTGTGTAGCAATAAATTCTGTACATAGTGCAGGACAGGTATGTGGAGATCTCAATCCTAACAATATAACTGTAAATCCTAATAAAGGAAGAGTTACATTAGTTGATACAGATTCTTATCATATCACTGAAAAAAATAGAAACCGTGTATATCGATGTGAAGTAGGAATGCCAGACTGTTTAGCACCTGAAATTCATGAAAAAATGAAAAAATATAAGAGATTAGATACAGCACCTTTACCAACATTTACAAGACAAACAGATCTGTTTGCTCTAGCAGTACATATTTTTGCTTTACTGATGAATGGATGTCATCCTTTTGCAAATGCAGTTGATCTTTCCCAAAATCATGCATCCGTTGCCGCACCACAGCCTATAGAGAATATCCGCAATGGATTTTTTCCTTTTTATATGAACAAAAGCGGTTTGACTATACCAAAATATGCTCCAAAATTTGACCAATTACCTGAAAAAATAAGAAAATTATTCATTAGAGCTTTTGTTGATGGACATAAAAATCCGCAAATAAGACCAGATGCTGTAGAATGGTACAATGCTTTGGAATGGTATAAAGATTCAATTAAAACAAACAAACTATTCGTACCAGTAATACCACAACCCACAACCAATACCACAACCAATACCACAACCAATACCACAACCAATACCACAACCAATACAAAGCCACAACCAAATCTATTTGCTTCTAAAATGATGTTCTGGTTTTTAACTGTTATAATATCACTTGGAGTGTATATTAGATATTATTATAATATAACTGTTCCAATCAATGGTGACGGTTATATCAATTCATCAATAATTAATTTGATTGTACAAATAATTCGTTTGGGAACTATTATTTGTGGATTAATAGGAACTGTTCTTTATAACACTTTGCTGAGTAACAAGGGAAAGATATATGGATATAAGTGGTATCATTATTTCCTTTCTGTTCTTACATCAATTATCGGATTAAATATTGGTTATTTATTATTTACTAAATAAGAAAATTGTTCTTAATATATTTATTTTATGTGTCTATTAGAAAGATACGAAAATATTACTAGCTAAGAAAGGAGAAAATAATTATGAATATTGATGATATTGTAAAAAAATTAAAAAAATTTCCAGATATTATGGAATTAAATCATCCTATAACTGATGTAGAAATAAAACGTTTTCAAAATACTAATGGTATAGAACTTCCAAATTCTTATATCGAATTATTAAAAAAATTTGATGGCGGTGAAATATTTATTCCAGGAACAATTATCTATGGTATCAATACCGATGTAGATAACTATAACCTGAAAAAAATTAATGGAAAAAGTGTTAGGGGAAATTTTAACATTCCTATCACACTACTAATAATAGGAAAAACAAATGATGGTGATTGGATATGTATAAATTTAAACCCTAAAAATGAAATCATACAATGGGATCACGAACAGGATGAAGAATTTTGCAGCTGGGAAAATTTGGAAGACTGGCTTACTGAAACAATAGATGAGTATCTCAAATATGAAAGTAGTGTTTGATTATGAAAAAAAAATTAAGTAATGAAGAGAAAAAAAAACTAGCATACGAAAGACAAAATGCAGTTAGAAAAGCATGGAAACAAGAAAAAGAAAGAGTTTCTAAGGGATATGGAACTAGAAAATGGACTATAGATGAACAAAAAGAAATTTTACAAAGAGGGGCAGTTAGTGGATATCAAGGACATCACATGAAATCTGTAAGTTTATATCCTGAACATGCAGGTAATTCAGAAAATATACAATTCTTAAACCAAAAGGAACATTTATATGGTGCACATGGAGGAAGTTATCATAATTTAACAGATGGCTATTATGATCCTGAAACTAGAACAATGAAAAAATTTGGGAATAAAATAGAAAAGTTACCAAAACATGAACTTGTGCAATCTGAAAATAGAATTATGGAAAATGCAAGAATGAACTACGAAAATGTGGTATCACAATCATTTAAGTCAAATAATATTGACTTAGATGCCGTAAGAAAAAATTATGAAAAACAGTATGCAAATTCTAATTCTAAAATAAAGCAGGCTTCTGAGGAATCCTCTCATTCTCAAAATAATGAAAATAAATACAAAAATGGATATTCTAGGTAAAAGGAGAAAATAATGTCAGTCAATTTAGTTACCATACAAGGAGACAGTGTTTTAAATACTTCCCCTCCACAAAATGATAGTATAAAAAAAGGAGGAGTTGTACTACCAGGAATTCACAAAACAATTCCAACAAAGTTAATTGTAAATAATGACATAATGAGTAAGCATCTGCTTCTTATCGGAGGAACAGGTTGTGGAAAAACAAATGTTTTTAATTATTTTATTAAACAATTGAAACAAACAATGAGTCCAGACGATATTATGTTTGTATTTGACACCAAAGGAGATTTTTATTCACAATTTTATAAACAAGGTGATATTGTGATCGGTAATTCAAAAATATATTCATCAATTACGTCGAAATGGAATATATATAAGGAAATACTTATAGATGGATGGGATGACAACGATATCTGTAATAATGCCTATGAAATAACATATTCTCTTTTTAAAGAAGCTATTGAAAGAACATCACAGCAATTTTTTCCTAATGCTGCAAGAGATATTTTAACTGCAATATTGATTGCACATATAAGACTGGGAAAAGATTCTATAGATTTTAGAAAAAAATTTTTAAATAACAAAGCATTACGATATTTTTTAGATTCAATATCAGTAAAAAAGATTAAGGAGTTTCTAAGTACTTTTTCAGATTTATCATCTGTACTAATATACTTAGGTGATGGAATGAATGATCAAGCTTTAGGAGTACTTGCTGAACTGCAAAATATTTCTCGCCAAATTTTTATAGGAGCATTCGCTGAAGATGGACGTTTCTCAAGTCGAGAATTTGTTAGAAATAAAGGCGGAAAAACCCTTTTCTTAGAATACGACCTATCAATTGGAGATACATTAGAACCAATATATCGTTTATTATTTGATTTGAGTTTAAAAGAAACCATGGGGCGAAATAAATCAAGCGGTAACGTTTATTTAATTTGTGATGAATTTAAACTTCTACCTAATCTTAAACATATTGAAAATGGAGTTAATTTTGGTAGAGGATTAGGAGTAAAAATATTAGCTGGCTTACAAAGTATTGAACAATTATATGAAGTTTATGGTGAAAGCAGAGGAAGAAATATAGCATCAGGTTTTTCTACTATGATAGCATTTAAATCAAACGACACTGTAACCCGTGAATTTGTTTCTAATTTGTATGGGAAAAATATTGTCTTAGAACAATATAAAACATTAAATAGTAATTTAACTGAAGAAAAAAGAGAAGGAAAAACAGTGGAAGATTGGGATTTAAATAATTTAAAAGTTGGTGAAGCAATTATTGGGTTTGCCTATGAAAAACCATTTAAGTTCAAGTTTGATTTATTTAGGGGGTGAATTATATTGAAATTTATTTTCAAATTTTTTGAATTAATGTTTTTATTTTATAGATGGCTTTTTAATATATTATTTATTCATTTTAAAAAAAAGAAAATTATAAAAAATATTGAAAGAAATAATGAGCTTCAAAAAAATATTATTAGATATAACCCAATTAAAATTGAAGATTTAATAGAAAAAAGTAATCCTATCGATTCTCATATTATTTCTGGCGGAACATCAGACAATAGATCTAAGTTAGGAGCTTCGATTACTGCATGCTCACTTTCCCAAGGAATACCAACAATAATCCTTCATGAAGGAAACTTAACCTTGCAAAATTGTGTTGAGAATGCTACTAATTCTTTTAGAGATAAAGTTATTATAACAGGATCAACACCTATTTATGATCCATTTTATAACAGATCAGACAAAGAAATATGTAATTTAATTGTTAACTCGTCTAGCAGTAATGCGTTAATTAATGCAACTGGACAACAATATATACTAGGAATTATAGATTTTATTAGAAGTAAAAATATTTCTCCATATTATGAAATGCTCGTTAGTTGTCCTCATAATCAATTAATTGACAAGATTGATGATGCTGAAAAAAAAGGATATTTAAGTAATCAAAGAGCTATGATAATAAAAAGTCAACTTATACAAGGTCAAAATGAACGAGCAAATGTACAAGCTTTTTTTTCACAATTATCATCTTCTCAGGGAGCAGGGATTCTATCTAATCGTGGAGATAAAAATTCTGCAGTTAATATACGAACTGCAGTTTCACATGATGGCTTAATAATGATAGATATAGGAACGAGTACAAATGAAATACTATTAAATCTTATTGTAAATGAAATTAAAGAAGTCTTAACATCTGGAAAGAAAATTATGTTGATTTTAGATGGAATAAATATTAATTCCAATGATTTACTCTCTAAAGTTATAAAATCACTTTCATCAAAATGTCTTACTACATTTCTTTCTGAAAATATTTATTCAACATTAGGTGCTAATGATAAGTTATTTCATACATTTGTTGGAAATGCATCTAAATGTATAGTATTCTCACATATGGATAGTATTGCATGTAATAAATGGTCAGAAATATTTGGTTACTATGATGCTGAAAAAATATCACAAACTATTGGTGGAAATCAATATTTTGGTCTACAAGATTCATTTACTACGTCTTTTAATAGAGAATTTATTCTTAAACCAGAAGAAATATCAAGAATGTCTACAAATGAAATATATATATTAGATAAAAGCACAAAAGGAAAATTAATATATACTACTTTGCTATAAAGTAACAATAACTTTAACACATTATTAAAAAAATTAAATTTATTATTCTCAATTTCTCAAAATTTAGAACTAAAGTTAATTAAATAAAAGAATTTTTCAACAAAACAAAAAAGGAGAGCATTTTGATGAATAAAAATATGTATTCAAATAATTACAATAATAATTTAATTCAAAATAACAAACAAGCGTTTATCATAATTTCAATAATGATAGTAATAGTAATCGCTCTTCAGGTGGCGAAGAACCATTTGATTAAGAGTATAAATCAAGAAATAAATGCTTCAGACACATCTCTTGCAAGCTCTAATTATAAAAATAACTCAAATACAACTAATAATGCAGAAACACAGCAACAGGAAAAAGAAAATTCTAAAATTGATGTAGATAATATATATGAAATAATGGATCAAGTTTTAAATGACAATGAATCAATATTATATAATTATTCGCCATCTGAATTAAGAATAATAAGAAATACTATTTACGCTAGAAAAGGATATATTTTTAAAGATAAAAATTTAGGAAATTATTTTAAAAGCAAATCTTGGTATCATGAATCTATATACAATGAAAATGAAGTACCACTAACTTCAAGAGAGAAAAATTTTATCAATATAGTTAAAACATATGAATAAAGCTGAAAAAGAACATAACATATTTAATTATTATCTTTTATGGGCTATTTTTTTAAGATAAACTTAGCCCGTTATTCTTTAAATAGATTTTAGTTTATCATTTTTTCGTTATATTAAAATACTTATAATACCCCTTAAATTCCTCATCAGCCTCATTTTCTCCTAGCAAAAACCACTCTAATTCAGCCTTTTCACTATTTTTTTCTTCATCCAAAATAAGTTTATACCGAAAATCAATATGAATATGCTCCCCTTCACTTTTCACAGGATTCTCAGGAATCTCAATCACATTCACATCAATCAGTCCCAAATTTTGCATATTTTCATCAATTTTTACAAAAAAACCAGTTTCTTCTACAAATTCACGGATAGCAGTATCTATAGGCATTTCACCATTTTCTACGTGTCCTGCTGGCAGTAAAATAGTTTTTAAATACGGATGTTTTATAAAATAGCATTTATTTTTATTAAAAACAACTGCACTTGCTGATAAATGAACTTTTGATTTTCTGTTTGTCAAATCCTTTATTTTCATTTGTGATAATATTTCTGAAATTTTTTCTATTTTTATTTTCAATTCAGGCTCATATTCTGCTAAATTTTGTAAATGTTTTTTCAAAAAATCCAAATTTAATTTCATTTCTTTTATTTCTTTCTTTTTTAATTTAATTTTTTATCAATTATTATTTTTGATATACTTAATTATTATTTTACTTTTTCAAGGTTGTTTATGAAATTAATAATAAAATCATAGTATTCTTTAGTATTAGAGGAATCTTCATAAAAAAATGTTCTCAAATAAATATTATCTGAAATTTTATAAAATAGAGATTTATTATTTCCTAATTTACTTTTCATTATTTCAACTTTTCCAACTGTTTTTATTGTATCATTTTCTTTCAAATAATTATTTGATTCTTCATAGTATATTGAGATTCCTAATCCCACTTTTTCTTTATTATCATAAAAATATTTAGTATTACCGTCTTTTTTTAAAATTATATCTTTAGGAACATTAACAGAAATATTTTCTGATAATTTTAAGCGAACATTTTCTCTTAAATTTAAGTTATTTATATAATTTCTAAATTTTTCTTTATCTTTATTATAAATTGTTTCTATTCCTATAGGCGACTTAACTGAAGGAATGGAACTTGAAATCCCAGTTTCATTCAAAAGTGAACCAATAAAATATGTTGATGATAAACAAGAATTTAAACAAAATATAGATAATACAACAAACACCATTAATTTCGATTTCTTCATCTTAATTACCCACTCTTTCTCTTAATTTTTTTAATGTTTCATTTACATTTTAATTTGAAATTTTTTATTAATTAAATTTTATTATAAACTTCCAGCATATTCAAAATATCCTTAGTTTCCTTTACATCATGAACCCTCAAAATCCTTCCGCCATCTTGCACCATTAGACTCTCAAACATCAATGTTCCCATAAGTCTTTCTTCCAGCGACAGTCCAAATATTTTCTCATTAAAACTTTTTCTCGAAATAGCAATCATTATTGGCAATCTCATATCCCGTAAATATTTTACCGACTTAATTCTTTCCATGTCTTCAGGCGTATTCATGCTATTATTTGAAGAATATCCAACTCCTGGATCTATCGAAATTTTTTCTCTTTCAATTCCAGTTTCTAAAATTGCTTTTACTCGCTCATCAAAATAATTTTCCAAATAATTTTTCAAATTCGGAATTTCATCAAATCGCCCATTATTCATAACGACCAATGCAGGTTTATATTTTTCAACTAATTTTAATTTCTTTTCCGAAGTGAATCCATTAAAATCATTAATAATATCAATACCCGCATCCAGTCCTTTTTCAATAACTTCCTCAGTATCACTGTCTAAAGCCAGCACAATATCTGGAAACTCCTTTTTCACAGCCTTAATATATTTTTCAATCCGATTCCACTCTTTTTCTGCCGAAATATCATCAAAATTAGGCTTCGATGATTTTCCCCCAAATTCAAATATTTTAGCCCCATTTCTAATATCATTCTCAACCCTTTTTAAAACCTTATCAATACTCGAATTTCTCCCACCATCATAAAACGAATCTGGCGTAATATTCAAAATCGAATAAATAACTGATTCAGTTGTCAAATCAAACTCAAACCTATTTCCCTTCCAAATCAGTCTATTTTCTTGTAAAATCTCTTCCAATTTTTCAATTCCATTTTCAAATTCAAAACTATTTTCCATTTTAAAAATCTCAACCAATTGTTTTAATTCTGAATATTTAAAAATAGCTGTAATCTCTTGATTTTTATTAAATGAAAAAATATTCTTATTTTCTAAAAAATTACTAAATTTACAAAATTCTTCTTTATTTCCATTAAATTCAATAACAATATTTTTTGAATCCTTATTCTTAATTTCATTAGTTTTAATCATTTTTTTATTTCTTTCCCTTCTTAAATGATATATCTGTTTTTTTTGTTTAAATCTTTATTCTGATTAAATTAAAAATATTTTTCAATAACTTTTTTTACTTCTCCTAACAAATAAAATGATCCCACTACAAAAATACACTCATCTTCATTCTCTCTTAATTCCAACGCTTTCAAAAAAGCCTTCTCAATATTTTTTTCAGAAATTATAATATTTTTAGGATTTTCAATTTTTTTATCTTCAAAATATTTTTTCAAAATCTCTGAATCCAATTTTCTTTCTTCATTATTCGGCTCTGTCAGTATAAAATTATCTCCAGCTATTTTTAAAAGATTCACACATTTCTCCACTTCCTTATCCTTCAAAAACCCAACTACAAAAATTTTTTTTCTATTGCCAAAATTCTTTTTAACATAATCTACAAATGCCTCGATACTATCCTCATTATGTGCCACATCCAAATACACATTTTTAATTTTCTCAACTTTTTCCATCCGTCCTGCAATTTGCAATGTTCCCAAAGCTCTATCCAATATTTTTTCTGCATTTTGTAGAATATTTTCATCACAAAATTTAAAATACCATGTCAAAACTGTCGCTAAATTCTCCAACTGTTGTTCGCCTTTTAGTCCGAATCTAAAAAAATATTCATTATTTTTAAAATTTTTCCAAAAATCATAATTTCCAATTATTTCAACTTTAACTTTATTTTGAAATTCTAAACCGTTTTTAAATTTTAAATCTTCTTTTTCATAGATATTTTGCCTATTCTCTTCTATATTTTCCACTTTTTCGATTTTTATATTTTTTTCAGCTAAAAAAATATCACAATTTTTATTTTTTGCTTCTTTTTCCAAAATTTCATAAACTACATTTCTCTGATTTGGAGCAATTATAACATTGCTCTGTTTTCTTATAATTTTTGATTTTGTTTGACAAATTTCCTCAATCGTATTTCCTAAAATATTTTTATGATCAATCCCAATCTTTGTAAAAATAGTATAATCAATTTTTGAAACTGCATTCGTTGCATCCAGTTCTCCTCCAAGCCCACATTCCAAAATTAGAACATTCACATCCTTATTTTTAAAATGTATCATCGCAATCAAAAACACCATTTCAAAATACGATAAATCATTTTCTAAATTCAAATACAGTTCATTCAAAACCTGTCTTAACTTATTTTTACACTCTTCAAATTCCAGCTCAGTAATTTCAATCCCATTAACCTTAATCAATTCATAAATTGTCGTTATTTGAGGACTCGTAAATAATCCAACTTTATATCCTATTTCACACAAAATGCTATTAATCATATAACAAGTCGAACCTTTGCCATTCGTCCCGCTAACATGAATAACTTGAACATCACTCGCTAGATTATTCATTTTGTCCAAAATTTCTGCAAGCAATTTTACTCTTTTCTTTTCCCCATATAATGATTCTTTCATCACTTTTTCTCCTATTTTTGTAAAAATTATCATTTGTTAAGTTTATTTTGATATTCCATTTTAATTCTAATCATCTATTCCAACCTTCCCCACAAGCTCCGTAATCAAGTAAATATGTGTCAAAGTATCCCCTTTATCTAAATTATCAATGCTTTTCTTCCCGCCTAATCCCAACAATGGAACAAAACAAAAACTTTGATTATATTCCAATTCTCCATATCTTTTTACAGCTTTTTCATATGGTTTTAAATCAAAAAACTCTTTTCTAAAGCTCTCTTCAGTATATATATCTGAAAAAAAGAAGTCCATTCCAGAAGCCATTATATCAAAGTCCTCCTCCTTATAAAAAATTATTCCAATATATCTATTTTCTTGCCATGTTATTACATCTGCAAAAGCCGTTACAAATAAAGGTATCGACTCTTTTCCTCTAAAATAAGTCTCTTCTACTAATTCTTTATAATCATCTGGATTTATCACCCTTAAATATCCATTCAAAAAACTTCCCAATCCATAATTTTCCCAGATTTCTATAATCTCATCTGGCACTTGCCCTTTATATTTTTCAATAATTTCTGTTGGTATTTCTTTTTCTTTTTTAAAATCTCTTAACATTTTATTTCCTCACTATTCATTGAATCTCTTTTGATATTCCTCCATTTCCTTAAACAATTCTTCTTGCTCTTTATCTTTAGGCATTTTTCCTAAATATTTATAACAATAATAGTTTTTTTGATCTATACTACTATAAGAACTCTCAAACCATTTTGTATAATCAAATATTATTGTTAATTTCATATCTTCATTAACATTTACTACAATTGTTTGCCATAATTTAAATTCATTATCTATAAACATTTCTTTCAAATCATAAACTGTATCAAATAGTAAACTTGACTTTTTTCTAAATTCATCTTTTGGAATATTATATTTTTCAGGAATATCTAAAGAATATATGTATTCATTTTTATTTATATCTTCATCAAAATAAAAATATACACCTCCCCCACTCGAATCATCTGCCAGTTCTCCAAATAAATAAAAAGTATTCCATACTACAGGTATCATTTCATTCACTTGTTCTGCTATCCTCTTAAAAAATTCTCCATTCTATTTGTTAATTTCTCATCCATTTACTTTCCACCCCTTCTATTCATTATTTCTCCTGTAAATACTTTAAAAAATTAATTTTATTACTTATTTTTATCCATCATTAACGATTTATTTTCTTTTCATCTAAATATTTTTTACCATTTTTCATTTCTCAATTCTAACATATAAAAATTATTTATTAAATGCTAACTTCATAAATATTTGAATAAAATTAAATTCTGTTTCTTCAACAATTACTTCTAAATTTGATAAGTCCAAATAATAAATTTTATCTTCAAATTTTCCGTTATTTTTCTTAAAACAATAAACTCCTCCACATTGATCATCACTTACTGGAAAAAAATCTTTCTCAAAAATATTTTCATAATTAAGTACATAAGAATCACTTTTCTCACATACAGAGAATATTTCTGCAAATGCAAATGTTCCACCACCGAATTTCATTTGAAACTCAATAAAAGACTCAGGTAGTTTTCCTGATAAAATTTTCTCAATATTATTTATATCTTCTATTGTGGCTTTAGGTTCATTGTCTCTAAATAAAAATAAATTTGGCTTTACTTTCATTTCATTTTCTAAAAAATTTATAAATTCTTTTGTTTTCATGTTATCCTCCTATTTATCATATATTAAGTCAGGGTATATTTGTTCTCCCGCGAATCCCGTCAGGCTCATTCCTACACTCAAGAAACCTGATAATATATACCTTCCCTTCACATAGAATGGATGTTCTGGGGTTGTCAGTATTTCTTCTGTCTTTGTTTTTATTCTTATAACAGAACTATTTCCCCCTAATGCAAAGAACCTTGATCTCTTGCCGTAGAAATATCGTTATCAATTAATTTTTACAATCTTTACTTTTACAATTGTTATTTTTAATTAATTTTGATATTTTTTAATTATTCCACTCGTCCCATCAAATATACAATTACCTCTATATGTGTAAACGCTTTCCCTTTCTGTAAATTTTCTATTTTCTTGCCACCTACTGGTATTACGGGAACAAAACAGTAACAGTCTTCATATCCTACTTCTCCATGTAATTTTAATGCTTTGTTATACATTTCTAACTCAAAATTTTTCTCCAAAAATCTTTTATTACTTAAAAGTTCAAAAAAGTTATCCATCCCCTCCCATATAGCATTCACATCTAAAGTTTTATACTCTATCATTCCTATGAATTCATCTTCTTCCCAAGTTATTACATCAGCAAAAGCTGTTATAAATATTGGTATTGCTACATTTCCTCTAAAGTAAGTTTCTTCTACCAATTCTTTGTAATCATCTGGATTTATCACTCTTAAATATCCATTCAAAAAACTTCCTAAACCATACTTTTCCCATATTTCTATCATTTCTTTAGGGACTAAATTTCTATATTTTTCTATAACTTCTTTTGGCATATCTTTTTCTTTTTTAAAATCATTTAATATTTCTTCACCTTTTATCATGACTACTCTCCTATTCTATTAATTTTATCCTCTATACTTATCCATCAATGATTTATTTTTTATATAATTCTCCTTTATTTTTTCAGTATTTCCTTTATCAAAAAAATCTTTTATAACTTCACGAACAAATTCTTTATCTTCCATAAACATACTTAAAGGAATTTTATGCAGATCATTCTCTATTAAATCTGGATAATTTGGATAATATGTCAATGCTGTAGGTGCATTTGGATTTATATAGAAATAATTTTCATATTCTTCATCATCTTCATCACTAACTTCAAGTAAAAATTTCCCATCTAACATTGATATACTCAAACTTTTAGATATATACGGGATCTGTTTTTCTATCTCAACTAAATCTAATCTTAATCCTAACGCCTGTTTTTTATTTTCTAATGAACTTTTATATTTAGATTCTAAAATAGCTTCAGCTTCTTCAAAAGTTGTTTTTTTGTTATTTACAAATTTTATATAATAATTATTTTCTTCAAACATTTTTTTGCTCACTTCGTTGTTTTCTTATAAATTCTATCTATTTTCGCTTTAGGGATTAATCCTTTTTTTCCAAATTTTACATAATCATAAGGAAATTTATTTTTGCATTTCCAGTCGAATATTTCTTCTATTTCTGGTTCTATTAACAATTTCATTTCATTTATTTTTTCATTCATATCCGTTTCTTCGGTATAATCATCCCATACGTGAAAAGTAGTTAATCCTTCTTTTTTATTAAATGTTATAAAAACAACAGCATCACTTTCACCAGTTGGTTTTCCTCTATCTAAAATCGAAAAAATTTGTATTTCTTCAACTTCATTTTTTTCTATCATTTCTTTTATTCTTTTATCTGTTGATATATCTAAATATTTTAATGAATTATCTTGATTTAGCCAACCATCATCTGTTCTTAATTTTACATAATTATTTTCAAATGAATGAAAATCTAAATACCATTTCATCTGTTCATACCATTTTAACTCCTTTCTTTGTCACCTATATATTTACCTTTTATATATGCCACCCTTATTTTCACCATATACAAATCTTTCTCTTCCATAGAAATACTAGTTGTTCCTTTTCCATCCAGTTTTTCTAGTGCTTCAAAATACGGGGTAAAATCAAAATCCGTCTTGTGCATTGTCAAAACATATTCACAATATCTATCTATCGCTTCAGCTGGGTTGCTAAGTATCTTCATATTTTCTATATCACCATTTTGTATTGCATATACAATTCCATCTTTTAAATGTGTTTTCACAAATAGCGTTGTTTCAATTTCATTTTCATTTCCTTCATATCTTGTATCCAAAAAACTCATAAAATCCGTACACGTTGCGCCCAATGATTTCAAATCAAATTTCGGCATAAATTGTTCCATCCATTTATACCATTTCTTCTGTTTCCCTTTAGGAATTTTGTATGAGTCCATATATCCATCAAAACTATCCTAGCTGTTACAAGGCAATACAGATCCGATTCCACTAGTTCCAAATCCACTAAACCTATAAAAATAAGCCATCCTTATTTTTTCTGGAAGAAAATGATACCTATTTATTTCCTTAGATATAGTTTTATTTTCCTCTTTATCACATAAGTTATTTCCATAAAATTCTCTTTCAATCTCAATTATCGTATCATTGCATTCTAATCCTAAGAAAGTATTTCCCAATTCTCCTTTTTCTGTATATTCTAATTTAGTATCTAAATCTACTCCACCAAAAAGTTTAGAGTTCTCCTTTAAAATTTTTCCAGTTCTAGGCTGATATTTGTATACGTATTTCAATAACCAATCTTTTCCCCCTTCTTTAAAAGGCGTCAGTATATCGTATGAATTTTCATTCTTGTAAATATCTTCTTTCAATATTTGTAATAAGTTTTCAGATATATCCTCGTATTTTCGCCAAAAAATATATTCAGAATATTCTTCCATTAATTTATAAAATTTTTCCTTAGTTATTAACTCCATCATATTTTTTCTCCAAACTAAAAAAATATCCTTAAATTTTATTTTATCCCATCCAAAAACTCCTTCTTCCTATCCGCATTCTCCGTAAATTCGCCACTATAAAAAGAAGTCCTAGTCACAGAACCAATTTTATTAACTCCCCTCATTTCAATGCACATGTGCCTTGCCTCAACCACAACAGCAACTCCCAATGGATTTAGTATCTCTATTAATTTTTTTGCAACATTTACAGTAATTTCTTCCTGAACACTCAGTTTTCGTGAAACAAATTCCACAAGTCTTGGTATCTTACTAAGCCCAATAACTTTATTCTCCCTCGAAATATACGCAACATGTACTTTTCCAAAAAATGGCAGCATATGATGCTCACACATTGAAAAAAAAGGTATTTCCTTCACAAGTACCATTTCCTGAGAATCACCTAGATCTACATCAAATAATTTATAATTTTCAAAATCATCTACACTTTTTGTACTCAGAATCTCATCATACATTTTTGCAACTCTTTTAGGAGTTTCAACAAGTCCTTCTCTATCGGCATCTTCTCCAATATTTATTAAAATTTCACGCACTGCGTTTTCAATATTTTTTAATCTTGTTTCTTTATCTATACTTTTGTTTTTTTTCATTTTCTTAACCTTTCTTTTTTTTCGGTATTTTTCAATTCTCTTTTGATAAACTTTCTTCTTATATTTATAGTATTAAAGTAAGTCTAGTCCATATTTATTGCATGATCTTATCTTTGTAAATTATTATTTACAATAAATGATATTTAAACTTACTCACTAACTTAACATTATTCGTCTTTAATAAATAAAATTAATTCCTTTACAATAATAGTATATCTCTAAATTTATTCAATTACATTAGTAATTGTTAAATGAGTCGTTGTAATAATTTAATAATTGTAAATAAAACAATAAATATAAATATAATTAACGTCCGATAATTTAATTTTTAAAATTTAAAAAAATATAAGAATTATTACAATTCTTTTTATGTTATTCCCTAATTTGGTACTATAAGTTACTAATTAGTTTTTTTTATTTTTTCGATTTTTTGTTCTCCTGCTTTAACTAACTCATTTATTTTTTCTGCAATTTCTTCTTTGCCAAAATACTCTCCATCGTAAATTTCAATCAATGGAACTAGTACAAATAATCTATTCAGCATTTCCTTATGTGGAACTATCAAATCAGGTTCATTAATTTTTTTATCTGAAAAAATCAAAATATCAATGTCAATCGTTCTTGGTCCCCATCGAATTTCCCTTTTTCTATCCAGTTCAGCTTCAATTTTATTTACGATTTTTAAGATTTCTCTTGCTGAAAAATTAGTTTCAATCTTAATTACTGCATTTAAAAACAAATCCTGCTCTAAATATCCAACAGGAGTTGTTTCATATAATCCTGACTTTTTCAATACCTCAATTCCTTCAGTTTTTTCAATTGCTTCAATAGCTTTTTGAATATATTCTTCTCTTTTTCCAATATTACTGCCTAAACTTAAATAAACTATATCTTTAACCATTTTTATTTTATCCCTTTCCTTGCTTTGCCTAATCTTTTATCTGAATTTCAACGCTGTCGAAAATTCCATTAATTGGAACTGCTAATTTTCGTATATTTACTTGTACATATTCAATTTTTTCATTCAATTTTTTCATTTCTTTTATAATATCCAAAGCCAATGTTTCCAGTAAATCTACTCTGCTTACTTTAACAATTTTCTCTATTTTCCTATAACAATCTCCATAACTCAATGTACTATTTATATCATCATTCTTAATGGTTTCCTTTGAAAGTGAAATGATTAAATCAATTTCAATATTTTGTCCAATTTTTTTTTCTTCTTCATAAACACCTATATATGAATGAAATTTCATGTTATTAATCTTTATTTTATACAATTGAATCTCCCTAATTTTCGATTTAAAATTTGTGTATATTTTAACATATAAAATCTTAAAAATAAATAGCATTCATTCAAAAATAAAAGAGCATAGCGCTATTAAACTTATGCTCTTAATATAGAAAATTATAGTTTTTCCACTAAATCTTTCAAGTAATCTTTTACTTTATCTTTTAATTCTTCATGTCTTAATCCAAATTCAACGTTTGCAACAAACATTCCAAATTTATCTCCAGTATCGTATCTTAACCCATCAAAATTATACGCATACAATTTTTCACCATCGTTCTTCATTGCCAAAATTGCATCTGTCAACTGAATTTCTCCACCTTTTCCAGGTTTTGTCCTTTTTAAATATGAAAAAATTTCAGGCTCCAATACATAACGTCCCAAAGCTGCAAGATTACTCGGAGCTTCATTAACTGAAGGTTTTTCAATAAAATCTTCTACTGCCACTGTTTTTTCGTCAATTTGTTTTAATGGCTTTATTATCCCGTATTTTGAAACATTTTCATGAGGAACTTCCTGTACTCCTAAAATTGTTCCGCCTTGTAATTCATTATATTTTTCTACAAGCTGCTTTGTGACAGGACTTTGTCCTTTATCTCTATCCGCATAGATAATATCGTCTCCTAAAAGCACAACAAATGGCTCATCTCCCACAAACGCTTCTGCACAGCTTATTGCATGTCCTAAACCTAATGGTTTTTTTTGACGCACATAATAAATATTTGACATTTTAGAAATATTATTTACAACTTTTAACAAGTCTTTTTTTCCTTTTTCTTCCAAAGTTTTTTCCAGCTCATAAGAATAATCAAAATGATTTTCAATCGATACCTTATTTCTTCCTGTAACAATCAAAATTTCTTCTATTCCTGCTTCAACCAGTTCTTCCACAAGATATTGCAATGCAGGCTTGTCTACTATTACAAGCATTTCTTTAGGTTGCGCTTTTGTTGCTGGTAAAACTCTCGTTCCAAGTCCAGCGGCTGGAATAACAGCTTTCCTTATTTTTTTTATACTCATATCTAATTTCCCTCCTGAATAATTATAGACTCAAATATGATCAAATTTTTAATATATATGCCCTTCATCAGAATAAGTTATTTTTGTTGATGCTAACGGAGCAAACAAATTTATTTTTTCAAAGTATTCTTTGGCCTTTGAATTGGCTACTAGCTTATATTCCTTAGTTTTTAAATCATATTCATATTTTCCTATTATTATTATACTTTTTTCATCTGGAAACTGAATATAGAAACGTACTATTTCTTTATCTGGAAGTGGATTTTTCCCCAAATTTTTTGTATCAATTTTTGTAAAGAAATTTTTATAGTCATTAAATTTTTTATAAAAGTCCTTTTTAAACTCATCATTCGATGTTGTTGGACTAACTTTTATTACAATCCCTACATTTGCATTATAATCCTCATCTTCAATAGTATAATATGCCATTTTTATTTTGTCTCTATCACAAAAAATATCATCTGTTCGCTTTTCAGATTGGATTTTTTTTATAACTCTATCTAAAAAAGTATCAGGGTTAGAGGCAAAGTTACATGTACTATTACTAAATCCTTGCATTCCAACTAAAATTAAAAGTGATAATATTAATTTTTTCATTTTATCTACATCCTTCCGATATATACTTAACTTTTTAAAATTGAATCATAAAAATTTAGTCTAAATTAGTAAACAATAATAAGTCATAATTTTTGAAATTAAACTAATTTTATTATGTAATTTCAATTTTACCTAATTATATCATAATTTTTAAAATAATACATCAATATTTTATTATTTTATTATTTTATTTAAAATAAATTTTCACGTAAATATTACTTTTCTTGCATTTAAACAACCCAAAATTTTTATTTCAACAACTCTTTCTTTTTTTTGTCAAATTCTAACCGATTTATTACTCCTTCATCTAGTAATTTTTTAAATTTTATTAGTTCGTCAGCAACTGAAGTCTGATTTTTTTTTAAATTCTCAAACTCTTCTATCGAATCATTTACAGCATTTACAAATGGAACAAGCGTTTTTTTCAGTATATTCGTTACTTTAATCATAGAGGCTCCATCCCATATTTCTATTTCTCCAAGAAAAAATCTTTTTCTATATTTTATTGAATTTACTTTACTTAGAGGTATCTCTATTTGATTTACACCAAAAAACATTCCTTTATCTAAGAAAATAATTCTTTTATTCGTTGAAATAACTAACCAAGTATGTCCATCATAAACACCTGAAGTAGCATATGTTATAATTTCATCATCACTAATAATGTTTGGTAACTCCTTCACTTCCTTCTTCGTTCCCCAAATTGCTGCACCACATTTAACCAACATTTCCTTTATATCCTTCAAAGTTCTCATATTTATATTTCCTTTCTTACACATCATTATTTTATATAATTGTACTATGTTTTTATAAATTAATCAAAGAAAATTTTGTACCGATTTAGCAACTAAAAAAGATTTTAAAAAATTTGTTGCTTTTTAGGAACAAATGGAGTATAATATAATAAATTAAATTTTAAAGTATAATTATCTAACTTAAAACCCTATAAATTTATATATTTTGAAAGTATTGGAGGACTGTTTTATGAATATTGGAAAACGATTAAAAGAATTACGAAAAAATAGTAAATTATCAATGGATTCCTTAGTTGAAAAACTAAATAAAGAATATAATTTACGTATAACTAAAAGCATGGTATCACGCTGGGAAAACAATTTATCTGAACCAAGCAACAAATTTGTTACAGCCTATGCAAAATTTTTTAATGTCGATTTAAATTATTTAGCTGGTATAACAAATTTTGATTCTAATGAAAAATACAGTACTATATCTCACGGAGAAATAATTCCTGTTGAAATAAGAGAAATTCCAATGTATGGTAAAGCTAGTGCAGGAACAGGATATATAAATCTTTCTGAAGAAATTGGGAGCTATTCTGTACCAAAAGATATTTATAAAAAAGGACTTTTTGCAATAAAAGTCGCAGGTGATAGTATGAATGGTTTTGATAAAAGCATCCCAGATGATTCAATTGCTATCGTAGATCCTGAGTTATGTACTAATCCAATAAGTTTGAATGGAAAAGTATGCGTATTTGAATATGATGATGAAACATATATAAAACAATTAATAATAGATAAACAAGGAATTATTCGATTACATTCATTTAATCCTGATTACGACGATATTATTATTTTAAACACTGAATTATTATATTGTAAAGGGCGAGTAATTAGGACTTTTCTAGAAAATCAATGGTAAAAATAAAAATAATTTTAAATTAGAGGAGGACAAAAAATGACATTAGTTAAAGAAGCTATTTCTGCAGTTATTGATGAAAATGGAAATTTTAATTTTGAAAAGGACAAATTAACTTATTTTAAGGAAATAAAAACATATAGTATTGATAAATTAGATAAAGAAGTTCAAAAATACAATCTTTCAAATGATGAAAGAGTAGGAAAACTAAATAAATACGAAAAAATTCAATATATCAAATGTTTACTTTCTGATACTTTTGTTTACACGGATAATGGTACTATCAGCAATGAAGCTAGAAAAAAACTGTTAATTTCTCTTAACAAAGTATTTTTTAAAACATTAGAAATGTATAAATCAAAAAAACAAAAAAATATATTTTAAAATTAAATTTAAAACGTTTATAAATTCTAAACTTAAATAGTTTAATTTTATTATTTATTACTTGAAAAAATTGAATTACAAAAAAAATTTATAAAAAAGTTGCAATTCTGTAAAAAATACATTATAATAAACCGTATAAAATTTTGAAAGGAGAATTACTTTAATGTTTAAAGAATTCAAAGAATTTATCTCAAAAGGAAATGTAATGGATTTGGCAGTTGGAGTTATAATTGGTGCTGCTTTTGGAAAAATAGTTACTTCATTGGTTGATGATATAATTATGCCAGTTATTGGAATTATTTTAGGAAAAATTGATTTTTCAAACTTAAAATTTGTTATTACACCTGCTACTGCAACTACTCCAGAAGCTGCAGTAAAATATGGATTATTTATTCAAAATATAGTTAATTTTTTAATTATGGCATTTGTTATTTTCTTAATGGTAAAATTTATCAATAAACTAAGAAAACCTGCTGTTGAAATTGCAGAAGAAGTTGCCGAAGCTGTTCCAACAAAAGAAGAAACATTATTAGCAGAAATTAGAGATATTTTAAAAAATAAATAATTTAATTTAAGAAATAATATTACATGTGAACTGTACCAGAAATCTTCTAAGTAAGATAGATGGTGCAGTTTTTTATATGAAAATTAAGTAAAAAAGACTAAAAGGATTAACTCCTATTTTATATAGAAATCAATCCTTGTTAATTATCTAATTTCAAGCTAAATTTTGAGAATTAATTCACAAGTAGCTATAAAAATTAACTTTTTAATCATTTGTATTCAAAAATTCCCTTACTCTTTGAGAAGCTGGATTTTCAAATATTTGCTGTGAAGTTCCTGTTTCCAGTATCTCACCCTTTTCCATAACAATTATTCTGTCTGAAATTTCACGTACAAAATTCATTTCATGGCTTACAATTAGCATGGTAATTTTTTGTTTTTTCAGTTTTCTAATTATATCCAGCACTTCCTTTACCAGCTCTGGATCTAGTGCTGATGTTGGTTCATCGAAAAGCATAATATCTGGCTGTAATGCCAATGCCCTCGCTATTGCCACACGCTGCTTCTGCCCACCTGAAAGTTCATTCGGAAAACTGTCAATTTTATCCGAAAGTCCAACTAGGTCTAGCATTTTATTGGCAATGTTTTCAGCTTCTATTGTCGTCTTTTTCTTTACAAGTTTTAAAGTTCTGACTATATTGTTTCTAACTGATAGATGAGGAAATAAATTAAATGTCTGGAAAACCATTCCTGTCTTTAGCAGCATTTCCTTTTTTATTTTTTTATCGACATTTTTATCCGCCAAATTATTTCCTTCAATCATTACTTCTCCTGATGTTATGTTTTCCAAATCAACTATGCACCGTAAAATTGTTGACTTACCACTTCCAGAAGGCCCTATTAGCGAAACAACCTCACCTCTATCAACATGCAAATTAATATTTTTCAAAATTACATTATCGCCATACTGTTTTTTTAAATTTTTCAATTCTATTATTTTTTCACTTTCCACGATTTATCTCCCAGTTTCTTATATTTTAATAAAACCATTCGTAAATCAGAAATTTTAAATCCTGATTTTATTTCTTTTTTCAATATTCTTAAATAGCCTGTCAACAGCAAAGCTTAATACTAGATAAATAATAATTGCACAAATATACGGAGTAATATTATAATAAATATTTGCTAGCTCCTTTGTCCGTTTCATTACTTCTGTAACAGCAAGAACATATACAAGGGAAGTATCCTTTATAAGAGTAATCGCCTCATTTCCCAATGTTGGCAGTACTCTTCTTATTGCCTGCGGTAAAATAACGTATATTATTTTTTGCCAATAACTATAGCCTAGTACTTTTGCAGCTTCATGTTGTCCTTTGTCTATGCTTTCAATTCCACTTCTCATAATTTCCACAAGATATGCGGCATAATTTATTATAAATGTAATTGTGGCTGCCATGTACGGTGCAAGAACAATTTTATAACCTCCAAACTTCATTAGCGGTATTCCATAATAAACAACCATTAATTGCAACATCAAGGGAGTACCACGAAAAATCCAGGTATAAACTGAAATAATAAATTTTACTATCTTATTTTTTCCTGTATATGCCAATGCTCCTAAAATTCCTAACGGGATGGAAAATAAAACCGTGAATATATACAGTACTACTACATTTGGTAAAGTTTTTACCAGTTCTATAAATATTGGTAACGATTGATTCATTAATCTTTAAACCATTTCGAGTAAATTTTTTGATATGTCCCGTCTGCTTTTAATTCCTCAATAGCTTTGTTTATAGCTTCAACTAATTTTGTATTCCCTTTTTTAGCTGCAATTCCGTATTCCTCTTCACCATAATTATCATTTAAAATTTGGTACAGTTCTTTTTTAGCTTGAGTTTCTTTTGTTTTTTTAGTATATTTTGCCAATACTTCATCAGCTATAATTGCGTCAGCTCTGCCTGCATCAAGATCCATAAACGCCTGATCATACTGAGCATAAGTTTTAAATTCCTTAAATTTCTTGTCATCCCCTGATTTTTTCACAGCTTCCTCTCCACTGCTTTCAGTTTGACTTCCAACATTTTTTCCTGCCAAATCGGCTTTTGTATTAATACTTGAACCTGCTTTAACCACTATAAGCTGGTGACTTGTAAAATACGGTTTTGTCATTTCAGTTTCTTTTTTTCTTTCTTCCGTTATAGTAAGTCCGTTCCAAATTAAATCAATATTTCCACCATTCAAATCCAATATTTTAGAATCCCAGTTTATAGGTTTAAATTCAACCTCGCTTCCTAATTTTTGAGCAACTGCCTTAGCCAAATCAATATCAAATCCTACAATTTCGCCTTTTTCATCCTTGAATCCCATTGGAACAAATGAATCATCCAATCCAATTACAATTTTCTTAGGAACTCCATCAGTACTTTTTCCTGCTTTTTTTTCTTCTTTTTCAACACTACACATAAAAACACTTAGTGCTAAAATCATCAATAACAATATTTTTTTCATAGCTATTTCCTCCTGCTTTTATTTATATAATAACTTTTACAAATTAATTTCTAAACATATTATAATAATAACATTTTTTGAAACCCTTTGTCAATAATTATAATATATAACTTTTATATGTATCAATATATTTTATTTATGATTAAAAATTAAAAACACAAGGTGAGTAATAATTACTCACCTCTTTCAATTTCTAAATTTTATTTTTTTAATACTAAAACATTAAATACATTTTCTAAATCTGTTTTTGCACTTAAAATACTGCTGGCACTCATTACCACATCTTGAATATTTTGGTTTTTGACGCCTGCTACCATTTTTTGCATATTTTCCGATAATAATTTTGAACTTTCTTTTATTTTCTTGAAGTCTTCCTCATTTATATTTTCTTTTTTGACATTTTCAAGTGTCATTTCAAATACTGCCTTATATGTATTTTGCACGTCTTTATTTGCTTCTTCCAGCATTTTTACTTCATTTTCATCAAAGTTCAAATTATTTTTTCCAAAAGCTATTTTTCCAAAATTATCTACTGAATTTACAAATTTCAAAATATTTAATTTTGCTGTTTTTCCATCTGATTGTAATTGTTTTTCTATTTTTTGATTAATTATTTGGGCAATTTCATTTAATGAATTAGTAAAAATTTTATGATTTTCCTGTCTATTTTGCCACACAACTTTGTATTTATCGTTTAGTTCTCCAATTTTTGACAATTTATCAGTTTTATAATCGCCTTTTTCAAAATAATCATTAATCTCCGTTAGCACTTTTTGTTCTTCAATCAATGAATTTAAAAGATTTTCAGCATTTTTATCAATTGCTTCCATTTTTGGAGCTTTTTGCATTACATCCCTAATTTCTTTTATATATTCACCAGTCAAATTAATTGAGTTATCTAAATTTTCAGTAAATGTAGCCAGCTCTGAGATATTTTTTATATTTCCAGCTTGATCAGTAAATTCTTCTTTTTTTATCTCTGTAAAAAAAGCATTCCATTCTTCAGAATTTGGCACATCACTTAATTTCAAATATTCATTATATTTTATGATTTCCTCAGTTGAAATATCCCTTTTCACATCTGTTACTTTCACATTATCCTTGTCATTTTTTTCATTGCCCTTGTTATCACATCCAACAATAACTAACAATGACATTATCCCAATCAAAACATATTTTTTTAATTTCATTTTTTCCCTCCAGAATACTTTATTTTTATAAACTTAATTATTCTCACAATACTCTGCTATTATACCAAATTTTTATTTATTTAACAAATTTATACTAATCCTGCAATTTTCAAAATATAAAGCCAGCCTGTTAGTGTAAATATACTCATAATTGTAGTAATCATTACAGTCCCCGAGGTTACTGCCCCATTATGCCCCATTCCTCTTGCCATAGTAAATGAAGTTGGAGTTGTTGGACTTCCCAGCATTCCAAGCACAGCAACCAGCTTTTCATCCTTAAATCCAAATTTTATTGCTATTGGCAGAAATATTGCTGTAAGAATTAGCAGCTTGAATGAAGATGAAACCAATACAATCTTTATTTTTGAAAAAACTTCCCTTACATCAAAACTTGCTCCAAGCGCAAGCAATCCAAGAGGAGTTGCCGCTGCAGAAAATGTCGAAATTGATTTTTTCATAATTACTGGCTGAGGGATTTTTAACAATGCCCATATCATCCCAGCCAAAATTCCAAGTATCAAGGGATTCCTCATAACTCCCTTTAACGTATTTTTCAAAATTATTCTATTCAATTTTCCTTGTTTTGGACGAAGCAGCATCAAAATCACAACTGAGGCAATATTGTACAAAGGAACGGCTCCAATTACCATAAGAGCCACAATTTTAGCCTCTCCATATACATTCTGCACAAAGGCATAAGCAAGTAAGGCAGCACTGCTTCTAAATCCAGCTTGAATAAATTCTCCACGGATTGATTTATCCTTTAAAAAAATAGAAGTAATGCACATTATGCTTATCGAAAAAAATGTTGCAAAAAAACAAAAAAGTAAATATTTCAAATCCCAAATTGCCGAAAAATTAGACAGCGACAGTTCTTTAAATAAAAGTACAGGCAAAAGTACCAAAAATACAAATCTGTTCATCTTATCTGCAAATTCTAAATCTATAATTCCTATTTTCCTAAAGATGTATCCAAGTATCATAAGTAAAAAGACAGGCATTGTCGCATTCAAGCAAAATATTAATTCTTCCATTTTTCTCCTTCATCTATATAAAAAAGGTCATAAATTCAATTTTATACTCATATTTTTATATTTATGTAATTTTATTGTCAAATAAAAGTAAATACACGACTAATAAAAATTAAACTATTCTAAAATTTTAAATCAATAATTATAATTGTCAAGTCTAATTTCTGAATAACACTATATTGTAGTAAAAGTATAACACAATATCGGTAAACAAACAAGGAAAATAAATTTATAAATAAAAAAAAGTACCTTTAACATTTTTATTATACAGTTTTCTAGTACTTTTTTATCTTTATATATAAACTTTTATGATTAAAAGTCAAAATGCATATAATCAGCTCTTGAAAATGCAGCTCCCCAAGTCCATCCCTTCTTAGAAAATGCTTTTACAACATCACCATCCGGTATAATAGAATAAGGATTTATTCCTGGTTCCCATTTTTTACCTACCAATACTTTTCCTTCAACATCTAGCTGAGGATTTTCATCAGGATTTATATCTATTGCACGGCCAGTACTATGAAGACTTTTTAATCCATTAGGACGCCAATTGTATCCTCCTAACGATTTAATAGGAAATTTTTCTGGCCCATTGTATATTTCAGTAAATATACTTTTTACATCTTCTGCTAATAAATTTAATACTTGTACTTTTGCCTTACTTGAAACTTTTTGTCCATTTTTTAATTTCCATATAGGAACTTCAACCCAAACCATATGTCTTATCGCAGTTTCATGAGAAGGATTATCATAAACATCTTGTAATTCTGCATCAATTCTTTCATGATATTCAATATAATATTCCCACATAGGATCATTAACAATTTCTACTTGTGGTGGTATCTGAATATTTTCGCTTTTTGATTGTTTACTATCTGATGTGTTTTTATTTTCTCTATTGCCTGATTTAAATATACCTTGTATTTCATTATAAGCATAAAGTTTATTCTCTATTGACACTATACTAAAAATAGCGAATATTCCTATTAAAAACTTTGATTTTTTCAAATTTGTTCATCTCCTTTATTAAATATTAAAATTAATACATATTAATGAAATATTATTTATAAAATAAGATTATTCAGATTTGTAAAATTGTAATTTGTATAATACAATTTTAGAGATGTTAGTATTTTGATTAGGTATAAACTTTTCTAATATTATTAGAACAATCTTTATGTCATTATACTATCATAACTATTAATTGTCAAGTAATTAAGAAAAATAAAAAAATGTTTTTGTGTTATCTTAAATAGTTATCTAATCTTAATTTTTAATTTATTTCCCATATAACTAATATTATATTTAATACCTTTATAAAATCTAAATCATTTTATAATTTTGTCAATAATTCCTCCACCAAGACAAACTTCACCATCATAAGCAACCACAATCTGTCCCAGCGTTACAGCCTTTTGCGGCTCATCAAAAATCACTTCATATTCATTTTCACTAAGTTTATTAATCACAGCTTTTGTGTCTTTTTGTCTATATCTAAATTTTACAGTACATTCCAACGGAAACTGTACTTCATTTATAAAATTAAAATCTGTTGCGATTAACCCTTTTGAATAAAGTACCGAGTTATCACCCTGTGTTACTATCAGTTCATTTTTTTCCAAATCCTTATCCACAACAAACCAAGGCTCTCCAGTTCCTTCCTTTGTATTTCCAATCCCAATTCCTTTTCTTTGTCCGATTGTGTAATACATAAGTCCATTATGATGCCCTAGCACTTTTCCTTGTGTATTTACAATATTTCCACCCTTTGCTGGCAAGTATTGGGATAAAAATTTATTAAAATCACGTTCTCCAATAAAGCAGATTCCTGTACTGTCTTTTTTCTTCGCTGTTGCCAAGTTATATTTTTCAGCGATTTCACGAATCTGTGGCTTTGTGTATTCTCCCAATGGAAACAGAACTTTTTCCAGTTGATCCTGACTTAACTGGCAAAGAAAATACGTCTGATCTTTGTTATCATCAATTCCTCTTAACATAGTCGATTTGATTTTTCCATCTTTTTCTTCATGAACAATTCTCGCATAATGCCCTGTCGCCACATAATCAGCCCCAAGTTTCATTGCATAGTCCAGAAATGCACGGAATTTGATTTCCTTATTACACATCACATCAGGATTGGGCGTTCTTCCTTTTTTATACTCATCTAGAAAATATTTAAACACTTTGTCCCAATACTCTTTCACAAAATTCACCGAATAATAAGGTATATCCAACTGCTCTGCCACAGCAATCACATCCTTATAATCCTCTTCTGCCATACAGACTCCATTTTCGTCCTTCTCTTCCCAATTCTTCATAAAAACCCCGATTACATCGTAACCCTGTTCTTTAAGCAAAATTGCCGCAACGGAAGAATCAACTCCGCCAGACATTCCTAGAACTACTTTTTTTCTTCTTTCCATAATATTTCCTTTCTCTCTCTATTTCCCAAAATTCAAACTTCTTTCAAACTTCTATTTTTATAAAAATAAGTATACCACAATATTTTATAACAAACAAGGAAAATAATCTCAAATTTATGAAGTAAATAAAAAAAGGTATTCTACTTATTCTGAGAAGACCTTTTTCAATTTTATATTGTATTTTTAATAATTTATAAATTCAAATTCAACTCTAGTTGGGAAATCAAAATGCATATAATCAGGTCTAGTATAATTTGCTCCCCAAACCCATCCTCTACTTGTAAATGCTCTTACTACATCACCTTCAGGAGTTATAGAATAAGGATTTTGATATGGTTCCCATTTTTTCCCCACCAAAACTACTCCATCGGGACTCAATTGAGGATTTTCATCAGGATTTATATCTATTGCACGCCCAAGACTATGAAGACTTTCAATTCCATTCTGACGCCAATTATATCCTCCTACTGATTTAATAGGGAACTTTTCTGGTCCATTATATATTTCTGTGAATATTTCTTTAACCTCATCTGCCAATAGATTCAATACTTGTATTCTTGCTTTACTGGAAACCTTTTTCCCATTTTTTAAATTCCATACAGGTACTTCAACCCAAACCATATGCTTTACAGCAGTTGCATGAGAAGGATTATTATAAACATCTTCTAATTCTGTTTCAATTTTTTCAGTCTTATCATCTGCATACCATTGTCGAAAATTTTGTTCAGCATAAAGTTTACTTCCAGTTCCCATAATTCCTATAATGGAAAATATTCCTATAAATATACTTTTCTTTATATATTTTTTCAATTTTCGTCATCTCCTTTTTTTTAGATATGTTTTTTATATAAAATACATTATATATAATTTATTTTAAATATAAAAGGCTTTTTTCTTTATAATTACTTATAATATTATTAATAATAACATATCAATCAAAATTTGTCAATAAAAAATCAAACTGTATTCACTACAAACAAATTGATTTTCTCACATTTCAGTGCTATACTTATTTTATCAAGCTTATTGCGAAAATAAATTTGAAATATTATTTAGAGGTGATTATTTATGAAATTAAGTTATGAAATTTTAAACAATCCATTTCTTAACAAAGGTACAGCTTTTACAAAAAAGGAAAGAGAAAAATATAGATTATTAGGACTTTTACCACCGTATATTCAAACTATAGATGAACAGGCAAAACAGGCTTATGGACAATTTCTGAAAAAAGACAAGTTAATTGAAAAAAGACATTTCTTAATGGAAATTTTTAATACAAACAGAACATTATTTTATTATTTATTTAGCAAACACGTAGTTGAATTCATGCCAATTGTTTACGATCCTGTAATTGCAGAAAGCATAGAAAATTACAGTGAATTATTTGTAAATCCTCAAAATGCGGCTTATTTGTCAGTAAAAGAACCAGAAAACATAGAAACTATTTTAAAAAATGCTGCTGATAACAGAAAAATTCGTTTAATTGTCGTTACTGATGCAGAAGGAATCCTTGGAATTGGTGACTGGGGAACTAACGGAGTTGACATTTCAGTTGGAAAACTGATGGTTTACACTGCCGCCGCTGGAATTGATCCCGCTACTGTCCTGCCAGTTGTAATTGATGCTGGAACAAATAGAAAAGAGCTGCTGGAAAACGACTTGTATCTAGGAAATAGATTTGAGAGAGTTCGAGGAGATGCATATTATAATTTTATAGACAAATTTGTAAAAACAGCTGAAAAACTTTTCCCAAATTTATATCTTCACTGGGAAGACTTTGGAAGATTAAATGCGGCAAATATTTTAAATAAATATAAAAATGAAATCGCAACTTTTAACGATGATATACAAGGAACTGGAATTATCACTTTAGCCGGAATCTTAGGAGCATTAAAAATTTCAGGTGAAAAGCTTACTGACCAGATTTATATGTGTTTTGGAGCAGGAACTGCGGGAGCTGGAATTGCCAGAAGAATTTTCAATGAAATGGTAGAACAGGGGCTTTCTGAAGAAGAGGCAAAAAAACGGTTTTATCTAGTTGACAGACAAGGCTTATTATTTGAAGACACGGAAGGACTAACTCCAGAACAAATTCCTTTCGCAAGAAAACGGAGTGAATTCACAAATGCAAATGAATTAACTACTTTGGAAGCCGCTGTAAAATCCGTGAGACCAACTATACTTGTTGGAACTTCGACAGTGCCAAATACTTTCACAAAAGAAATAGTTCAAGAAATGGCAAAACACACTGCAAGACCAATAATTTTTCCACTTAGCAACCCAACAAAACTAGCAGAAGCCAGTGCAAAAGATCTTATTGAATGGACAAATGGAAAAGCCCTTGTTGCAACAGGTATCCCATCAGATTCAATAGAACTCAACGGAATTACATACGAAATTGGGCAAGCAAATAATGCTTTAATCTATCCTGGGCTAGGACTTGGAATTATCGCAACAAAATCAAAAATTGTAAACGACAAAATAATCTCAGCGGCCGCACATTCACTAGGTGGAATAATTGACACAACAAAACCTGGAGCTGCCGTACTTCCTCCAGTATCAAAACTGACAGAATTTTCTGAAACAGTGGCACTGGCAGTCGGACAAAGCGTACTAGACCAAAAATTAAATACAGAATCTTTAAACAATTTAAAAGAAGCAATAAAAAATACAAAATGGATTCCTGAATACAAGGATTTTTAATTAATTTTTCCAATTTTTAGGAGTGAAATAAATTCTAAAAACTTAGATACTTACTGCTTATTTGATAAATGAAAAATACATGGATAGAGTAGGATAGGGTTGTAACGAGTTAAAAAATACAGTAAAAAAGATATTTTTTGTTATTAACTACTAAAACAGTAGATTTACACTTATTATAAACTTTTTTTGCAAAGGCTTACTCCCCTTTCTACTAAATAAAAAAATAATATATTTTTATTTCTTTAATAAGTTTAATTTAATTTTTTTCAAAAAAATACTGCATAGTCCTTTAGGTATTATTCATTAAGTTATAGACAACAAAAGATATAAACTAAATTTCAAATGACTTCTTTTACTAAAAAATATGTGTACTTGAACTCATTTAAAATTGAAATACTAAAAATTATATAAATTAAGAGGTTGAGTTAAGTAGTTATAGCTTTTGAGTTCGCTTTTAAAGAAGTTTTATTATAAATCATTAGAAAAATATCTATTAATAAGTATTTATTTTATAAAATTTAAATAAAAAATACTATCCTATTTCTAAGACAGTATTTCAAAAATATATTATACAATTCTGTTATTATGCTTCTACTTTTTCAGGGTAAATGCTTACTCTTTTTTTACCGCTTCCAAAATTTTCAAATTTTACATATCCATCAGTTAATGCGAATAAAGTGTAATCTTTTCCTAATTTAGCGTTAGTTCCTGCGTGAAATTTACTTCCTCTTTGTCTTACAATAATGTTTCCAGCTTTTACAGCTTCTCCATCATATTTTTTTACTCCTAAATATTTAGGGTTAGAATCTCTACCATTTCTAGTTGATCCTTGCCCTTTTTTTGAGGCAAATAACTGTAAGTTTAATTTTAATAACATTTTCCAACCTCCTCGATTTCTTTCTCATATTTTATTTTCTTGGATTTTTCTTAAATCTTTACATTTATAAACCTAGATCTATTTTTTTATTTCTCTAAGTTTTACAAAATTTTTATAACTTTTTGCAACATCTTTCAAATACGAATACATTGATTCAACCAAAATATCTGCATTTTCTAGTTCATCATCAGTCAATCCAGAATTTTTCAAATCACAGGAAATATACCCATCTTCCTCAATAAACTTCAATTTTTTCTTAAGTTTTAAAGTTTCAATAAGTCCATTTACTGTCATTTGCCCTACTGATGAAACAGCTGCACAAATTACATCTTCTCCATATTCTGAAAAATTTGCATGTCCTTTTATTTCAAAATATATTATTTTATTTTTTTGCCTTTGAATTTTTATTTTTATCATTCAAACCACAACAGCTTTCACAATCTAAATTTACATTTAAAAAATACATTAAGCATTGATTGATTTGATTTCAATTGCTGTAAAAGATTGTCTATGCCCTTTTTTTCTGTAGTAAGTTTTTTTGTTATATTTAAAGTTAATTTTTTTATCAGCTTTTCCATGAGATTTAACTGTAGCTACAACTTTAGCTCCTTCTACTACTGGAGTTCCAACTGTTACGTTATCTCCTTCTCCAACTAATAGAACTTCGTTAATTTCGATGTCTGAATCAACATCAGCTGCTAATTTTTCAACTTTTAATACAGTTCCAACTTCTACTTTGTACTGTTTTCCACCTGTTTTAATTACTGCAAACATTTATGTTCACCTCCAAATAATTTATCGCTATCATTGGTATTAGCCACCAATTTTATGCGTATATCTTAATTAGTTTACTATATTTTCACTAATTTGTCAAATTATTTTTATAAATGGCGGAAGTAGAGGGACTCGAACCCACAAGACGTTTAACCGCCCACAGCTTTCCAAGCTGCTGCCATACCATTAGGCGATACTTCCCCTTCAAAAAAATAATTACAAACTATTATACTAAACTTATTTATAAAAGTCAATGAATTTGTTTAGCGGATTTTATACATCTTTACTATGTATTTACTATCTCGGACCATTATTTATTTTGATTTTTTCTGTAAATATTAAATCCAGTCGCCTGATTTGTAGTCATTATTGTAATATCTGAAATTTGTACGTGTTTTGGCTGATTTGCAATATAAACTATTGTATTTGCAATATCTTCTGGCTTCAATGCCTCAATTCCTTCATAAACCTTCTTAGCCTGCTCTGTATTCCCATGAAATCTTACATTACTAAAATTAGTTTCCACAATTCCAGGCTGAACAGTAGTTACTTTAATATTTTTATCTATTGTATCAATCCTAATTCCATCGCTCAAAACCTTTACAGCCGATTTAGTCGCACAATAGACGGCAGCTCCTGCATAAGCATAAATTCCAGCAGTTGAGCCAATATTTATAATATGCCCCTCATCATTTTCAACCATGCTTGGTAGAATTTGTCTTGTAACATATAACAGACCTTTTATATTAGTGTCTATCATTCGTTCAATATCTACAATATCATATTCCTGAAATTTATCCAGTCCCAAGGCAAGTCCTGCATTATTCACAAGAATATCCACCTTTTTCACATCATCCAATATTTTTTTTGTAAATTTTACAACATCGTTATATTTAGTAACATCCAATACAAAAATATATGCGTTAGTTCCATATTTTCTATCAATATCAATCTTTATTTCCTTCAATTTATCCGCATTTCTAGCACACAAAATCACATTATCCCCATTTTTCGCAAAGGCATAAGCTGTTTCCTTCCCAATTCCACTTGTAGCTCCAGTAATAAAAATATTTCTATTCATAAAAACTCATCTCCTCTAGTTTTATTTTTATTTTAGACAAATTGTTTTGTGCTAATATAAATTACAAATTTCTAATATATTATACCTTTAAAAACTTACATCTCAAAATATTTTTATAAAAATTATGGCAATTATTATAACCAAAGAAGTATCAACAATCATTTTTTCAAAATAAAGTTTATTTTTATCAATTTACTTGATGTAATTCAATTAAAACTGTCGTGATTTTTTGGAAATAAAATTGATTGTTCGAGCGAAGTTTCACGTAGCGAGTTTCGATTTTATTTTCAAAAAATGCTTAGACTAGCCAGGATGCAGGGGTATGGCGATGATACCCCTGCTTAAACAATATCAAGTTTATTTTTTTGATGAAATTTTTGTCTCAACTTCAGCTTAAAAATTCCTATCCCTTTTTCAATGCTCATTTCCTCTGAAAAATTATACACAAACATATTTGTAAATTTCAAATCCATTTTTTTATTTGAACCCAAATCAACAAACATTTCCAAATTTCTGTAATCACTTTTTTCCAGATAGGATTCTGCCCATTCTACTAAATCTATTATATTCTTTTTATTTTTTTCATACAAATCATCATTTATGCTCTCATTTTCTACATTATTTCCTGTATTTTCCAAGTTTGAAATGATTTTTCCAATTATTTCCATTTCTACTGTGCTTCTGCTATTTGCAAGATTTGTATCTTCTGCAAGTCCAATTTTATATTTCACTTCCATAATTTCATCTTCACTTACATTTATTTCCTTTTTGTTTTCCTCATCTGTAATCTTCAATCTATATTTCATTTATTCCACCCCTTCATTTTTCTAAAAAACTGCTATTTCATCGATTTTTGCTGTTTCATCAACATTTACAACTCCAAAATGATTTTCCCAAAATACTTTTAATTCCATTCCAAGTTCCAGGAACAGTAATTCCAAAGTTTTTATTTTTGCAATATTTACCTTATTTTTGGGTTTATTTATATAAACTATTATTTTATTTTTTTCTGATTTTTGTCTATAAATAAGAGAATCAATAAAAAAATATTTTATTCCCAATCTAAAATTTTTCATGCAATTTACATTATTTATTTTTTCATTATAAATTAAAAGTGCTATATATTGCTGTTCTTCGCTATTCAAAAGTAAAAAATACTTTTTCAAGCTTATTCCTAGGATTCCTTTTTTTATATCTTCTGAAATTTTTTCACAAATAACACCAATTACCGTTGTTCCACTAACAAAATCAAGTTCCTGCAAATAATTTATCACATTATTTTCAATATTTTTCTTAAAATTTCTTAAAACTGATATATTTTCCTTTTCTTCTTTAGCTATGTTATTCCTACGTCTAAAACTATTTATTTTAGATTCTTTTTTAGGTACATTCACCATTGTCAGATTTTTAATTTTAGTATCTTTCTCCAGTTTATTTTCAAATTCAAAAAAATTATCATAATAATTAACAAAACTAGTAAAAATCTTATTAAATCTCACATAAGGATTCACTTTTACAGTCTTGTTTTTTTCAAATTTATTATTCAAAAAATCTGCATTTACCTCAATATATGCCGAAATATTATTTGCCAGTTCAAATTGCACATTTGGAGGAACTGCCCATATATATGTATATCCTTTTTTATTTTTATTAGCCATATAGATACCCCCTGCATTCAAATTCATTATAATCATTCTGAATTTCTGAAATCAAAAAACTTACCTTATCTTCTGAATAATCATCAAAATCCTTTATTTCCACAAATAAATTCATCTTTGGCTTTTTATCAGAATATCCCTTTTGAAAATCATTTTTCAAACTTTCATTACAGTCATAAGTATCTAAATTTTTTTCAATATTTTCTTTAAAATTAATATCTTTTAACAAAATTTTATCTTTTATAAATTCATATTCCAAAAAATATTTTTCTAAAAATGCACGGCTTCTAGTATTTCTATTTTTTGTTTGAATTTTATCAATAAAGCTCTTATTTCTAAAATTTGTAAAATGAAAATAATCTTCTTGATTCTCGCTATTTTTTCCATAAAGTTCAAGAATTTTTCTACATTTTTCGATTGGCTTTACTGAAAATATATACCAAATATCGCCTGTATTTTTCTTTGAAAGAATATTTAATTTGTTTTTCCCGCTGTAATAGCAACACAAAATATCTCCATTTTCATGATTTGATATCAAAATCTGTTCATCATTTTCAAAATTTATTGTATATTCAAAAGATAGGTCAATTTTGGTCGGACGTACAAAGATAGTGCTTATAATCCTCTTCTTTTCAATATTCCAAAGCAATTCCCTGCCTCTTAGAATTTTTTCCTGAATTTCTTCAAAATCATAAGTAATCTCATATTCTCCATTTTGAATTTTCTCCAAAATATCCTGCGAGATGTCAAAGCCGTACTCAGCTAGTTTAACCCTATAACACCTCATAAAATGTGCCATGTTAATAGTTTTCCATTTTTTTCCATTGAGTTCAAAAGAATTATGCAATTTCTTTATTTCATCAAAATATCTTTCATCTTTTATAAGCCTTACCTTAATCTCATAATTATCTCCATCAATGTCTATCCACCCAAAAAATTCCCTTTCCAGAACTTCCTCAATCTTATGCAAGCTCAAATTCAAATATACATTTTCCAAATAAATATCCTTATAATTCTCATCAAGAATATCTATTTTATCAACTACAGGAAAAAAAACTCCATCCATCTTAAATACATCTTCTTTTTCCGCTAATACCGTTTCAACAAAAATATCTTCATATTCGGAAATTTTATTAATTTTTGCTTCTAAAAACTTATCTTTGATTTCTCGAAACCTCTCCTCCATCTCCAAATTCAACTCAAAAAACATCTCTCTTAAAGTTTTTCCAAGCATTTCCTTCTCAAAAATTTCATTCTCTCTATTCATAACCCCTCCAATATTTAACTATATTTTAATTTTATCATATAATTAAATTTTTTTCAAACATTTTTATTAAATTTTTAATTTTAAAAAAATATAAAATTTTAAACTTTTACATTATTGTAAAACTGTAAAAAAAATGCTAAAATTATTTAAAAACTATAACAAGATACAAGTCTTCTAAAAAAAATCAAAAAATACTAAAATCTATTTGGGAGGAAATATTTTTATGAGCTATCAAACTATAATTGTCGGAATTGCTGGAGGTACTGGTTCTGGTAAGACTAGCGTTACTCAAGCCATAATTAAAAACTTGGAAAAAACAGGTATTTACTCAATTTTGCTTGAACAGGATTCATATTACAAGAGAAATGATCATTTGACTTATGAAGAGCGAACTGCATTGAATTATGATCATCCAGATGCAATTGACTTTGACTTGCTTGAAAAGCATATACTTGCATTGAAGGATGGAAAATCTATTGAAAAGCCTATTTATGATTTTCAGGTTCATAACAGAGTTGATGAGACTCAGCATATTGAGCCTGCAAATATAATTATTGTTGAAGGAATTTTAGTCCTTGCGATTGCAAAAATTAGAAATCTTTTCGATACAAAGATTTTTGTTGATACTGATGATGATGAAAGGCTTTTAAGAAGAATTGAACGGGATTTAAACGAGCGGGCAAGAAGTTTTGAAAGTGTAAAAAATCAGTACATAAATACAGTAAAACCGATGCATTTGGAATTTGTTGAACCTTCCAAAAGATATGCAGATGTTATAATTCCACGTGGGAAAGATAACAAAGTAGGTATAAATATGGTAGCAAGCAGACTTAGGTATCTATTTAATAAAATGAATCAAGAACAAAAATAACAAAAAATGAAAGGAGTGTATGATTTTATAAATTATCATGCAAAAAATATTATGAAAATAGTTGTAATCGGAGGCGGAGCAGCTGGAATGATGTTTTCGACTCAATATAAAAAAGCAAATCCTGAAGATGAGGTTATTTTATTTGAAAAATCATCTTATGTGGCTTGGGCTGGATGTCCAACACCTTATTTCATTGCTGATGAATTGAAAAAAAGTGATGTTCTGCACGGAACACCAGAAGATTTTATAAAGCGTGGAATTGATGTGAAAATTCATCACGAAGTTACAGAAATTAACTTTGAAAATAAAACTGTAACAGTAAAAGGCGATGAAATCAATGGAATTATCTTTTACGACAAACTGGTAATTGCTGTTGGGGCAAAATCATTTGTGCCAAATATTACTGGATACTCGAAGGATTTGGAAAATGTGTTTACTCTATCTCACGCAGAACATGCCTTTAAAATAAAAGATTATCTTAACGAAAATAAATCAAAATTAAAAAATGCAGTTGTCGTAGGAGCTGGATTCATTGGGCTTGAAATGGCTGAATCATTTAGAAAAAATGGATTAAATGTTACACTGATTGAAAAAGCTGATCAAATTTTTCCAAATGTTTCTGAAAACTTGAAAAAAAGAATTTATAAAGAAATAGAAAATAATGATGTTGAATTAAAATTAAACTCTGGCGTTTCAGAAATTATTTCTGAAAATAATGTAGCAAAATCAGTAAAACTGGATAATGGCGAAACTGTAGACTTTGATATTGCATTATTTAGTATCGGAATTACTCCAAACATTGATTTCTTACCGAAAGAATTAAAAACTGATTCTGGAAAAATTGTTGTAAATGATAAATTTGAGACAAATATTAAAGACGTGTATGCAATTGGAGATTGTATTTTTAATAAATATTACAAAACAAACAGAAATTTATACGCTCCATTTGGAGATGTGGCAAACAAGCATGGAATGTTCCTTGCAAAACATCTGTCTGGAAAAAACGTTAGCTGGAAAGGGTTAATCCGTTCTTTTGCAACCTCATTCTATGATGTAAAACTAGCACAAACTGGACTTTCCCTAAAAGAGGCCCTGCAATTAGGATACAATGCTGATATAGTTTCAATGAAAGCAATGTATAAAAATTCTGGCTTTGAAGACTCTGTTCCTGCAAGTGCCGAAATTATTTACGACAAAGATAAAAAAATTGTTCTTGGTGGAGCAATGGCAGGAAAAGAAGCAGTAGCACAATTTGTAGATCAAATGGCCATTGTTATTGCTCTTGAAACACCTATTGAAAAATTCATAGAAATTGACTTTGCATATTCCCCAACAAATGCAAGTGTTTGGAATCCGTTATTAGTAACATATAGAAAAGTTATTAAATAAAACAGGAGTTTTTATGAAAAAGAAAATTGAAAAATTACATAAAAACAAAAGATTCCGTATAAGTTATCAGGTTATTTTTATTTTCTTGGCATTATACAGCTTTGTCACTACACTTTTAGATTTACACGGTGATATTAGCATTTTTAATAATCCAATCCTGGAATTTATTGATGTATCAATTTATTTAATTTTTGCAGTGGATTATTTTATACGTTTTACAAATTCAGACAATAAATTAGATTTTATTGAAAGCAATATTCCTGATTTAATCTCAATTATTCCGTATTATTCTATTTTTAGGCTATTCAGAATTTTTAAGATTAGACGTTTAGCAAGAGTTTTTAAGCATTTAAAGCTGACAAAAGCTTATTTGTCTGTAAAAAAATTCTACAAAAAAATAAAAAAAATCTTGAGAGCAAATGGACTTATTTATTTGTTAATATTTGCTGTACTTGGAATCATAGTATCTGCCCTAATAGTTTCCTATGTCGAAAAACTCTCTTATTTTAATAGCCTATGGTGGGCTTTTGTAACTGCAACTACTGTTGGTTATGGAGATGTCTATCCACATACATTTATTGGAAGAATAATTGCTATTTTTCTGATATTGATTGGAATGGGAACTTTTGGAATGATTACGGGAGCAATCACAAGTTATTTCTTAAATCGGCAAACTGATTTAATTCCAGATGATGATTTAGATGAATATGTTTTAAATTCCCAAAACTATACAGATACAGAAAAACAGGAAATTATAACTTTTATACAATTTATAAGAAACAAAAGAAAAAAATAAATTATACTAAAATCTTTTCAATACAGGAAGAACAGTTAGTTTTAACTAACCTTATTATTCTCCTGTATTTTTTATTATTAACTACTATTAATTACTGTGAACTTTTTTCCCTTTAATTCTCACATCTGAACTTAATGATTCCATCGTTATTTCCTTCTCTTTCCCAATAATATTTATCTTAGAGCCATAAAAATCAGCATCCCCAATCGACTCTATCCCCAAATAATTATTAGAAGCCACTATCATATTTTGATTAGCCTTATTTACAAAATTATCTGCATTTTCAACTATATTTGGTGATTCTACGCTATATTTCTCAGCCGTTTTCACTTCAAAACTGTTCAAATTCAAGTTAAAATTAAAATCACTCTGATTAACCTGAAAATTTCTTTTGGTATAATCGCTAAATCTTCCATTTCCTTTATTGTTTATTGCCCACGACACTTTTGCAAATCGCTCATCTTCATTTGGAAAATAAACTTCCACAGTATCATTTACTTCGGGAGTACAGAAAAATCCAGTATTTGTCTGCGAATAAAAAGTCTGATAACTTAATGGAAATCTTTTTATCCCATAATCATCATACGCTTTGTCATTACTTTCCTCATTGCTTCTTTCCTGAACAATTTTTTTCATCCCTTCTGCAAATCTGACTTCCATTTTCGCAATTCCACCATCTTCAAATACTCGTTCAACATTTGCTTCAATTCTGCACCCTCTAATTTTTTCATTATACTTCCTAAATATATGATAACTGCTCATATCCGTTGCTAAAAATTCACTTTTTAAAATAAAATCCTTCAAAAATATCCTAGTTTTTAATACAGAAAAATTACCTTTATTCCCACTAGAATCTTTATCATTTCCTTCATTTTCTACAGCATTTTCAGAAATGGAAACAGTATCTCCTAAATTTATTACTTTATTTGACTGCACTTTATAATATAGATTTTTATAATCTCTTACCAGCGAATAATCTGAAAAATATTTATTTTCCTTCTTAATTTCTCCCATTTCTACGATTCCAAACAATATTATTCCCTGTTCTATTACAAACATCCCCGTTTTTAATTGACTCGCAAGTCTTACCAAAAATTCCCAGTCTGTTTCATCAAACTGAACAATCAAACTGCCTATCTGCTTTTTCGCAATATCAGAATACTTTATTTCCAGCTTTTTATCAGCATAATCCTTATTAATCTCATCAATTATATCTGAAAACATTAAATTCCTATCCTGAAAAACCCGATACTTTTTCTCATTTTTCCTGTCAAAAATCACACTTTTAGAAAACGCCTTCATCAAAATTCTGCACCCATAACTCCCATAATCCAGAATCTCAAAATAATCAACAATTCCGCTAAAAACTTTTCTTTTGATATCCTTATCTGCATTAGCAAGCTCAATTTCAATCCCAACATCTTCTTTTTCAATAATTCTTTCCAAATTTTTTCTCTGCTCATCATCCATTTCCAATTGAATTTCCAGCTTCTGATGTTCATTAATATTTTCATCCAACACAAATTCCTGAATCACAAAATTCTCTAACTTTGTTTTATTCAATATGATTCCAATATTTTTCCCTTCATACATATTTTCAACATTTACATCTTTACTCATTTTTACCACCTCAATTATTTCCTTTTATTAATTTTATTTAACAATCATTTTACAATTTAATCCTTAAGTACTAAAATAACAATTATTTCTAATTTTTGAAAAGAGAATTGTTGTTAATAAAAATTTTTTCGATAATTTATAGATTTTTTCTTTTTTATAACGTAAAGGGGATCAATCGCCATCCCCTTTACAATCCCCGCTCGTCTAAGCATTTTTTTGAAACAAAAACGAAACTCGCTACGTAAAACTTCGCTCAAACAGTCGTTTTTATTCCAAAAAAATCACGACACTTTAAATTTAATTATAACAATTATAATAAAAAATTTTGCGTAAAGCGGGGTAGTTCGTAGAACATTTCGCCAGTATCTCTAAGTAGCAGTTAGTTAAAGATGCTAAAATAACTGTTATTGCGAAAGAGGGCATGGCGATTGATGCCATTACGTTAAAAAAATCTATAAATTATCAAAAAAAATCTTTATTAACAACAAACCTCCTTGCAAAAATTAGGAATAATTATTAATTTTTATACTTAAGAAAATATTTTTGTAACAATTTTATTAATTAAATATTAATTTATTTTTATTATACTACATTTTTAATTAAATTTCAATAATTATTATTTATAAAACACGCAACTTAAAATTATTTTGAAAATTATCTTATCAAATTTCTATTTATTACTTAAAATCTTCTATTCTCTGTATTCCTATTTAGATTTTGAAACTTCATTTAACACGTTAAGTGCTATTTCATTATTTTTATCTAATTTTAATATTTCTTTGGCTATACTTTCTGCTTCCTCTTCTTTCATTAAACGTTCTGGAAGTCCGTAGAAACTTAATAATAATAGCAGATTATCAACATTTTTTTTCAGTGAGACCAATTCCCTAGCATGAAAAATTCCAACAGCATAAGCACCTTCCATCCAACATAATGTATAAGCCATTATAATTACTGATAAATTTAACCAAAGTGTATTACCTGTTTTTTTAAACATATATTGTGTAAAACCATAGACACTTAAACTTTCTGTCCTATCAGCAATATTAAACCAAATTATATCGTGTATCTCTTTATTATTCATATTTTTAAATTTTTTTGCTGCTTGCTCATACTTTGCATTCAATATATCTCTTTCTATTTCTTCTAACATAACTTTATTATATTTCATAGTTTTTTTTCTCCCAAACAATTTAAAAAAAGCCCTTTAAATAAGCAACAAACTTAAAAAAGAGCTTCTAAAATTAATAAATATTTTCTTATACATTAAACCTAAAGAACATTACATCCCCATCTTGCACAATGTACTCTTTTCCTTCCAGTCTCATTGCACCTTTTTCTTTTGCACCGTTCCATCCATTTAGTTCGATGAATTTGTCGAAAGATACTACTTCTGCTCTGATAAATCCTTTTTCAATGTCTGTGTGAATTTCACTGGCAGATTTTTGAGCGTTTGTTCCTTGTTTTATTGTCCATGCCCTTACTTCTTTTACTCCAGCGGTAAAATATGTGATTAGTCCTAACAATTTGAATCCTGCTCTAATTAGTCTGTTTAGGCTTGGTTCTTTTATTCCTAATTCATCAATGAACATTTGTCTTTCTTCTTCATCTTCTATTTCAATTAATTCTGCTTCCACTTTTGCTGAAAAGGTTACTACTTCACTGTCATACTGTTTTGCAAATTCACGCACTTTTTTTACGTAATCGTTTTCAATTCCAGCCGTCAAGTCTTCTTCCGAAATATTTGCAGCAAACATCATTGGCTTTATTGTCAAAAATTGATAAACTTTTATTAATTCTTCTTCTCTTTGGGTAAATTCCAATGTTTTTAACAACTTAAATTCTTCCAGATGAGCTTTACATCTTTCGAGAACTGCGACTAATTCTTTTCCTTCTGCGTTTCCTCCACGAGCCAGCTTCTGATTTTTCTGAATTGCCCTTTCAACTGTGTCTAAATCAGCAAAAATCAATTCTGCATTAATCGTTTCAATATCTCTTATAGGATCAACGCTTCCTTCCACGTGAATAATATTATCATCATCAAAACATCTTACAACCTGACAAATTGCAGCTGTATTTCTAATGTTTGATAAAAACTGGTTTCCTAGTCCTTCCCCTTTTGATGCACCTTTTACAAGTCCTGCAATATCTACAAATTCAACTGTTGCTCCAACCGTTCTTTCTGGATTAACTACTTTCTCCAAATCTTTTAAACGTGGATCTGGCACGCTTACAAGCCCTACATTTGGCTCAATTGTTGCAAATGGATAGTTTGCCGCCTCTGCATTCTGTGTTTTTGTTATTGCGTTAAATAATGTTGATTTTCCCACGTTTGGTAATCCTACAATTCCTATTCCTATCATTCTTTTTTTATTTCCTTTCTTCTTTTATAATTTTTCCAAAATTTTTATTAATTTCCATTTTTCCTTATCTGTTGCTTTAAACAAATAGGAAATATCGTAAATCGGCACAATCTTAATTTCTCCATAAAAATCAAACACTTTACCCACCAAATCTTTTATATCCTCTTTTTCTACATCTTCTAAAAGTGATTTAGTTGCCCTTTCTCCAACTGTTACAATGTACTTTGGATTAATTAAGGCAATTTGCGCTACAAGAAACTCATTACACTTTGTAATACTGTCTTTCTCGATTAAATTACCATGTGAACTGCATTTTGTGAGAGTTGTAAAATAACATTTCTTCAAATCGAGCTTTGAATATTCCAAAAATTTTTTAAAATATTTTCCATTTCTGTCAATCAAAAGTTTCTGCTTTACATCCTCTTCTTCACTTATGCTATCCAGCACAAATAAAATTTCTGCCTTTTTATTCCCTTCGCCAACAATTGGATTAATTCTAGTTTTTTCTAATATACATTTAGTACAAATGTCGATTTCCAGCTTTAAGTCATTCCACATAACTTTTTCCTTATTCTTTATTCTAATATTCTATATTTTATAAATTTCTGTTCCCTCTTCATTAATAATTTCAATTTCCAAATGGCTTTTATTTTCTCGCTCCAAAATTTGATACAGCGAATTATAAGCCAGCTCTGGCGTGTTATTGTCCTTGCTTATATGCATCAAATAAACCTTTTTAAGTTTCTCGCAAAGCACCTGCCCAATCAGCTTTGATGCTTCTGCATTTGACAAATGTCCATTTCTTCCTTTTACACGTTTTTTCAGTTCCCAATGATAAGGGCCTGTCATCAGCATATTATAGTCATAGTTACTTTCCAGCACAATTACATCACTATTTTTCAAATTTTCCTTAATAATATTGTTTACACAGCCAACATCACTTGCATAGGACAATTTTTTTCCTTCGTATTCAAATGTGTATCCCAAGCACTTTTCAGCATCGTGCATTACTTCAAAATTATTTATCACACAATTGTCAATAACAATTTTTTCATCTCTTATAAAATTTAAATTTTTTTTCTCAATTTTTCCAATTCTATCCTTAATTACATTATAAGTTACTTCATGAAGATAAATTGGAATATCGTATTTTCGTGAAACGACACCAAGTCCTTGAATATGGTCAGAATGCTCATGTGTCACAAATATCCCCATTATATCATCAATTCTTTTTTCAATATTATTCAATTTTTCTACAATTTTTTTACCACTAAATCCTGCATCTATAAGAAATTTCTTATTTCCCATCTCAATATAGCTTGAATTTCCGCTACTTCCACTTCCCAAACTTGAAAATTTCATTTTTTTTACTAATCTTCTTTCTAATTGAGTTTTTCAACTCCCCCATTTTATGATTTTAAATATTTGGTGAAATCGTTCCTTTTAACTGGTCATAAACCCATCCACCTTTTTTATCCTTTTTTGTTACAATTCTATTGCTTCTTTCCCTAAAATCCTTTATGCTTTCAGGAATTTCATAAATTTTATCACTTCCATAAAAAGTTCCAAAATTATATACTCCATCTGAACTCTTTACATCATGAAGATTGTTTTCTAATCCCGCCAATTTAGGATTAGAACCTGTTTTTTCATTAAATTTTTTTACTGCATTTTGTAATTTTATAGTTTCTACCTGAATATCCGCAGTTATAAGTTTATCTACTTTTCTTGACAATAAAATCACAACATTTAGTATTGCGATAAATACAACTATAAGAAAAGTTATTCCACGAAGAGCAATTTTTCTAGTCATTTTTGCTCTATTATTTACATAATAATCGTTATCAAAAGCCATTTTCCCGCATGAAATTTACAAAATTTTAAATTTAATAATTACAATGTAAAAAATCACGCCCTCCTTCCTTCAGATTTTTTTACTTCAATTTTCCTATTTTTTCAGTTTGTTTTTTCAAAAATCAAACCTTCATTAAATTCAAGTTTCTAATAATTTCTTAAATTTATTTTTTATTTCTAAAAATTGACGGCCTGACAATCACTTTTACATTTTCTGGAACTTCCAGCTGTAACTTTAGCGGACCTCTTTTAACATTTATCCAGCCTAGCCCTGCTATTACCAGTTCCTCATTTTCCTCAATTTCCACTTCATGAGTTACAAATTCATTTTGAAAATACTTTTCTTTTTCAGCTCCTTGTAAAATTTCAAAGTAATTTCCATTTAGCAAGGCTTCCACTCTTTCCTCACGAGCTACATGGAACTTCACACTTTTTGAAGCATAAGCAGAAAAAATAGGCTTGCTTCCACTTTCTAAAAGTTCATTTCCAAGTATCTTAAATCTGCAGAAAACATCAAACATAAATACCTGATTTTCTTCAAGTTTAAAAGTTTTTCGTGAAATTTCTCCAGCTGGCACCAGCTTTAATCCATTTTCTACACTAATCAAATCAGAAATTCTTCCATCTGGAATAAGTCCAGGCGTGTCAATTATCGTAATTTCACTATTTGGAATTTTATTGTTAATTGATTTTAAAGTAGTTCCAGAATATTTAGAAGTTGTTATTTTATTGTTCCCAAGAAGTAAATTTATAACTGATGATTTCCCAACATTTGAAACTCCAAGCACAGTTGCCTTTACTTTTTTATTATGAAAAATATTTTTAATTTTTCTGATTATTCCATTTACTCCGTATTTATTTTTCGCACTGATAAAAGCAATATCATCAGGTACAATGTCTTCTTCTGCAAGCCTGTCCTTTACCCAGTTTGAAATTTCAGTTGGATGTATAAAGTCAGGCAGCAAATCTATTTTGTTAATTAAAATTATCGATCTGTAGTCTCTTAGATAATCCAAAATTTCCTCAGTAAATGAGCCTTCAAAGTCAATAATATCAAAAATCGGAAGTATTATATCAGATTTTTTCACACTTTCATTTACTTCCTTCAGATAATCTTCCCTGCTAAAATTATTTACAAGATTTTCCCCATAATTCTTAATTTTAAAACATCTCTGACAAAGTAAATTATCCTGCGTAATAAACTTCTCTTCTGGAACATACCCTTCCTTATTTTTATCTTCAAACTGCAGTTCAATTCCACAACCGCTACATTTTTTTATAATCAAAATTTCCTCCTATTTTTCTCATTCCTTTTACATTAAAATTCAATCCAGTCAAACCCATTATTCCTTAGCCAACGGATGAGTGCTCATATAAATATCCCGCAAGAAAGCCTTGCTCACATGTGTATAAACCTGCGTTGTAGCAATACTGCTATGCCCAAGCAATTCCTGTAAATATCGGATATCCACTCCATTATTCAAAAGTTCTGTTGCAAACGAATGCCTAAATACATGCGGTGTTATTTCCTTTTGTATCCCCGCCTCATGTGCATGTGCCGAAATAAGCCTTCTTAACGAACGTGTCGTCAATTTTTTTCCTTTACTGTTTACAATCAGCACTTCCCTTGTATAGTTTTCATATTGCCTTTTCTTTTCTTCAATATACTTTATGAGCCATTTCTTAGCATTTTCACTAAAAAAAGTTATCCGCTCCTTATCCCCTTTTCCAATAACTCTGATTTCCCGCTCTTCAATATCAATCATAAATTCACTCAAATTAATAAGTTCCATCGAACGAAGGCCGCTAGAATAAAGAAGTTCAATAATCAATCTATCTCGAATCCCAGTAATTTTTTCGGTATTTATAACGTTTCTCAATCTATTCAAGTCATCTCTATTCAAGACATTTGGCAATTCTTTCTCGAATTTTGGAACATTAATATAAGCCGCCTTATTCGTTTCAATCACTTTTATTTCCTGAAGATATTTAAAAAATGTCCTAAGTGCTGAAATCTTTCTATTTATAGTCCTTTTAGACACTGGCTTGACACTTATTTTTGTATTTAATTCTTCCATATCTTCAATACTCTTTATTTTATTAATTTCTGTTTCGGTATCTGCAATTTCTAAATTTTCAGAAATTTTCTCTGAATTTTCTCCCTTATCCTCATCCTTGATCAGCCTTTTGGGAGAATTTAAATATGCAATAAAAGATCTGAATGTCATCATTTCAATTTCCTCAAAATTATGAATTTCCTCATATTCATCCAGATATTCCATAAACTGCAGTAAATCCCGCCGATAACTTCTAATCGTATTAAAACTTTTCCCAAGAATAACCTCTTCATAATACAAAAATTTGTCAACATACATCACAAGATTTTCATTTCTTATATTGTCTTTATTTCCAATTGCCTTTTCTTTCTCAACGTCTTTGTCACTATTATTCATTAAAACTTCTCCATTTATTATAACACAATCATTCACAGCAATACAGATTAATTCTCTTTTTTATTTAAAAACTATCTAAAATCGTATTTAAAATCTATAACACTCTACATTATTCAATTTATTAGTCCGATAATAAATAACAAAATAATTTTAAACTTATATTTTAATAAATTAATTATTTTTCTAGCTATTTAGACTTTTTTGCTGTAGATTTTCTAGTTGTTGCTGTCTTTTTAGCCTTTGTAGATGTAGATTTTGTTTTAGCTGTTGTTTTTTTAGTTGCCTTTTTTGTAGTTTTTTTGGATTTTTCCGATTTTTCAGTTACTCTTGTAACTTTCCCAGTTTTTATATTTTTTATAGTTTTACATTCCGGATAGCCTGTACAAGCCAAAAATTTTCCAAATCTTCCAGTTTTTATTTCATAGGGTTTTCCGCAAAATTCGCAGACTCCTGCTTCTTCTATTATTTTTCTGTCAATTTCATAAAGCCGTTTCATTTCATCGCTTATTTGCAATACTCCATCCAGCTCTATTACAGCGCCTTTTTTATATTTTTGCTTCAATTCAGCTGGCAACGACATTCTCTTTTCATCGTTTTCATAATTTTCACTTTCAAGATATTCCCCAAATCGTCCGACTTTCAACACATATCTGTTTCCAGTTTCATCAAAATAATCGGTCAAAATTCCTTTTTTATTGTTTTGAAGTTTCTCTACTTCCTCTTTTACAAAGATTTCTCCCTTTTTAAGAACTTCTGGTGATATTGCAATTCCTTTTAACGAAATTTTTTCTTTCTCGTTTGTTTCGCTGATTAAATATTTTCCATAAAGCCCCGTTTTTAAAACCATTGGATTCCCCTCTGAATCCAGCACATCCGACACAATTCTGCGATTCTTTATTTTATCAATTTCCTTCTCGAACTTGTCGATGTCCTTTTCAAGAGAATCATAAAAAGTTCTCAAAAGCTGTACCCATTCAACTGTACCTTCTTCAACCTTATCCAGTTCCTTTTCCATATTCGCCGTAAATTTCACATTTATAATGTCCTTAAAGTTCTTGACAAGTTCATCCTTTACCTCGTATCCCAAATACGTTGGATAAAAACGCTTTTCAATAAGTTCAACATATTCCCTTGATTTAAGTGTTTCAACAATTGAAGCATAAGTAGATGGACGTCCAATTCCCTCTGATTCCAGTTTTTTTACAAGCGTCGCTTCGGAAAATCTTGTTGGAGGCTTTGTTATTCCTTCTTCCACATTCAATTTGTCTATTGGATGAACATTGCCTTCCTTTAATTCTGGAAAATCACCAGTCTTAATTTCATCCTCATCTTTAAAAATCTTGTAATATCCATCAAAAATTACTTTGTTAATAGTCCCACGAAAACTGTAATCCCCATTCACAGCGTTAATTTGCATCTGCTCGTACTGCATAGCTGCAAACTGTGAAACTAGAAATCTGTCCCAGATCAATTTATACAATCTGTACTGATCATTAGTCAAATAATCTTTTATATTATCTGGAACTAAGTTAATGTCAGATGGACGGATTCCTTCGTGGGCATCCTGAACATTTGATTTTGAATTTTTTACAATATATTTTCCAACGTATTTTTCGCCATAATTTTTTGTAATGTAATCTTTTGCCATATTTAGGGCATCAACAGAAATTCTTGTGGAATCTGTTCTCATATACGTTATTAGCCCTTTATTTTCGCCATTAATCGCAAGTCCTTCATAAAGCTGCTGTGCAATTCTCATTGTTTTGCTTGCACCGTAGCCAAGATAGGATGAAGCAAGCTGCTGCAGTGTACTTGTCTTAAATACAAGTGGCGGTCTTTGAGATTTTTTCTTAACTTCTATTTTTTCAAGCGTCAATGATTCATTTTTCAAATCTTTTTTCAATTTTTTTACAATTTTTTCATCAAAGATTTTATCCACTTTTTCATCTGCAATTTTTACTAAATTAAGATTAATATCTTTTTCAATTAATGCGCTTACTTCCCAATATTTTTGCGGTACAAACGCATTTATCTCGTCTTCCAGGTCACAAATCAGCTTTAATGCAACCGACTGTACACGACCAGCACTGGCATTACGATTAATTATTTTCCATAAAAGCGGACTTATCTTATATCCCACAATTCTATCCAGCAGTCTTCTCGCCTGCTGCGCATTCACAAGGTTATCATTAATATCTCTTGGATTTTTAATCGCATTATTTACAGCCGTTTTTGTTATCTCGTTAAATTCTATCCTTTTTACCTTGTCAGGCTGCTTAATATAATTAGAAATATGCCAAGCAATCGCTTCCCCTTCCCTATCCTGATCTGATGCCAGATAAACAGCATTTGCACTTTTCGCTTTTTCCTTTAATTTTTTTAAAACCTCACCTTTCCCTTTTATAACCTTATATTGAGGCTCAAAATTATTTTCTACATCTATTCCAATTTTTGTTTTTGGTAAATCAATCACATGTCCGTAAGATGCAACAACTTCGTAATTTCTACCAAGTATTTTTTCAATAGTTTTTGCCTTCGACGGTGACTCAACAATAACTAACTTTCTAGCCAACTCTATTTTCTCCTTATTTCTTTATCTACTTATATATGTTTATTTTTAAATTATTTTGATTAATAATTACTTTTCTTATTTTATTCATATTTAATTTTTAAGCAGGGAGAACAAACGCCATCTCCCTGCACCCACGCTCTACGCAAAACTTTCTTATAAAAGAAAAATAGAACTCACTTTTGAATATAAATTATTTCAATCTAAATAATTTTATTTAATTTACAATCTATTCCAAAAGCTCAAACAGCTATTTTTCTTTTAACGAAATTTTGCTTATTATTTTTTTAATATCCATTGTATTACTAAATTAAAAATACTTAGACAATCGCGGGATGCAAGGTATAGTACTAATTCCTTACTTTAATTATACTATCCTTATATACTTCGCCCCATTTGTTTCTGTAATTAATCCTCTAATTTTTAGGCTCATAATTATTGAAAACAATTTATTTTTTTCGATTTTTTCTTTTACACTTTGCAGAATTTGCTCAAAACTTACTTCTTCCATTATTGTTTCGAATACAATTTGTTCTTCTGATGTAAGTTTTTGTAATTTGCTTTTTTCTTTTTTTATATCCCACAAAAATTCTTCAGCAATGTCATTCCCGCAAGTTACTAATTTTGCTTTGTTGTTTTTTATTAAATCATTACAGCCTTCAAAAGATGGATAATTTATGAATCCAGGTACAGCAAAAACTTCACGGTTCATGCTAAAAGCCAGTTCTGCTGTAATTAATGCACCACCTTTTTTAAAACTTTCAGCTACCAGAACTCCATCTGACATTCCTGCTATAATTCGATTTCTTCTAGGAAAAGTCCATCTTGTGGGTTGTGTCCCGAGCGGATATTCGCTTATAAGAGTTCCAGTTTCTCCTATTCTTTCCCATAAATCCCGATTTTCGTATGGATAAACTACATCCAGCCCTGTTCCAACTACTGACACAACTTCTATTTCCTTATCCAGTGCTGTTTTTAATGCAATTGTATCTATTCCATCAGCAAGTCCACTAATTATGGTTACATTATAGTTCACAAGTTCATTTACAATTTTTTCACAGGCTGTTTTTCCAAATTTAGTAGCTCTTCTTGTACCCACTACACCAATATTTCGCTTACTATCTACTGAAATTTTGTCTTTATCCATTTTTATTTTATCGTAATCTTTTAATTTTTTCCCCTTTAAATACAAAAAGACTGGAAAATCCTTTATTTCCTTTAGTTTTTTTGGATATTCCTTATCATTTGCACTTATTATTCTTACTTTGTTTCGCTCATAAAGATCAAGCCTTGCTTTCATATCAATTTTCATTGCTTCTTCCAGCTGATATTTTAATTCATCATTAAATAATTTAAAATTTTCTTCATAAAATAACTCTTCAAAATCTTGAAAAATTAACATAAGTTTTTTTATATGAGCATTCTTCATCCCATATTCCTTTAATCTAAGCCATTCCACAATAATTCCCCCCCCCTATTTTCTTATTTTGAACCAGCTAATATTTCATTTAATACTGCAATTTCTTTTTTTACTTCATCGTCAGAATATTTTGAATTGTATTCACGTAAATATCCTAACGCTTTTGAAAAATCCCCTTTTGATTTGTAGGCTATGCCTATCCCCAGTTTTGCTTCAGCCTGATTGCTATCCTGTGACAAAATTCTAGTGTAATAATCAATTGACTGCTCATTATTCCCCATAAGCCTTGAACCAATCGCAATTACATACATTACAGGAATATCAGGTGCTTCGTCTTTTAATGCTAGATTTACTGCCTTTTCATAAAGTCCATCACGAAAGTAAAGCTGTGCCATTCTGAATGTGGCTGATGAGCTTTTTTTCGCAAGTGTGGCATTTTCGTAATTTGCATAAGAATTGTATTTTGCCTCAGTTGATATGTCTTCAGTCTGTGTTGCTGGCATAGTTCCTGTGTCAACTGTCTTTTTTTCTTCTTTAGGATTCGTCTTTTCATTTCCTTGCTCAAGTGCTTTTTGTGTGCTATCATCATTTTCATTTGTTGCTGGCACTATTGGTTCTTCAACAGTTGTCGCAGTTGCATCATTATTGTTTGTATTTTCTACAATATAATAATTTGCCTTTACAATTGTTGCAAAAGAAAGTAACAATATTCCCATTAATATTCGTTTTAATTTGCTCATTTTTCCTCCTGACTATATAGTTCCCATATTATTTTTATACCTTAACATAAATTATACAAAAAATATAATTCTACTTTTTCTTTAAATACAACTTTAATATATTGTCAAGCGGGATTTCCTAAAATACTAAAACTCAAGATTTTTAGTAGTTCTTGGGAATGGAATCACATCTCTTATATTTGTCATTCCAGTAATGTACATAAGCATTCTGTCAAACCCAAGTCCAAATCCTGAATGTGGCACACTTCCATATTTTCTCAAGTCTAAATACCACCAGTAATCTTCCTCTTTTAATCCCATTTCATGAATTTTTCCTAAAAGAACGTCATAATCATCTTCCCTTTGGCTTCCACCTACAATTTCTCCAATTCCTGGTGCCAGTAAATCAACTGCTCTTACAGTTTTCCCATCTTCATTTAACTTCATATAAAATGCTTTTATATCTTTTGGATAATCAGTTACAAATACAGGTTTTTTAAAGTGTTTCTCTGCCAAGTATCTTTCATGCTCAGTTTGCAGGTCAATTCCCCACTCTACTTCATATTCAAATTTCTGTTTTGAATTTTTCAAAATTTCAATTGCTTCTGTATAAGTAATTCTGCCAAATTCATTGTTTACTAAAGTATCAAGCCTGTTAAACAAATCCTTGTCTACAAATTGGTTAAAGAATTCCATTTCTTCCTTAGCGTTTTCCCTTACATAATTTACAATATATTTTATCATTTCCTCAATAATATCCATATTTACATCCAAATCTGCAAATGCAATTTCAGGCTCCATCATCCAAAATTCTGCAGCGTGTTTTGGAGTATTAGATTTCTCAGCTCTAAATGTAGGTCCGAAAGTATATGTATTTTTAAACGCTGTTGCAAATGTTTCAACATTTAGCTGTCCGCTTACTGTAAGATTTGCCTCTTTTCCAAAGAAATCCTGCTTAAAGTCAATACTTCCATTTTCAGTTTTCGGAACATTGTTTATATCAAGTGTCGTAAGCCTAAACATTTCTCCAGCGCCTTCCGCATCACTTCCAGTAATTATAGGTGTTTGAACGTACACGAAGTTCTTTTCCTGAAAAAATTTATGAATTGCATAAGATAAAATTGAACGCACTCTGAATGTTGCAAAAAAAGCATTAGTTCTAGGACGTAAATGTGCAATTGTTCTCAAAAATTCAAAACTGTGTCTTTTATTTTGCAACGGATAATCTGAATCAGCTTTTTGATAAACAGAAATTTTTGTGGCTTTAATTTCGTAATCTTGCCCCTTTCCTAATGATTCAACTACAATTCCTGCAACTTTAATAGAACTCGAAATTGTAAGTTTAGAAATTTCCTCAAAATTTTCCATTCCTTCTTCAAAGACAACTTGAATCCCTCTAAAAAAGGTTCCATCATTTAATTCAATAAATCCAAAGTTCTTCTGACTTCTGATTTTTTTTACCCATCCATTAATTTCAATTTCTTTTCCCAAATACTCTTTTGTATTCTTCTGAAGTTCTCTTAATTCTAATAACATATATTATTATTCTCCTTTTCCTAAAAATTATTTTCATTTATTTCTTAGTTTACACTAAACCTTTTTAAAACTTAACTTATAATTTCAAAGTCTATTACTAAAATTATAAATTTGTCTACTTTTATAAATTTTTTTATTAGGTTCAAATTTATATCCATATTTTCACATTATAACATAATTTCTTGCATATTTTAATAAGAAATTCAAAAAAATATTATAATTTCTGTATAGATGTCAAACATTTGTTACAAAAATATATTAAAAAAAATATTTCTTTTCTAATGTAGCTTTAACCTACTGATTTTCCTTGTACTCTTTTAATACTTCATTTGGACTCTTAAAGCCCAGTACTTTTCTTGATATGTTGTTGTATCTTGTATTGTATTTTCTTATTGCCCTTAACAGTTCTTCCTTGCTTTTAAATTTCTTGTCCCCATAGTACTTGCTGTCAAGCCTGTGGCTTCTTTCCACTTTTCCATTCTCCCATGGCGAATATGGACGGGTTGTCACGTACTCTATCCCCTTCTCCTCCAGTTTCACCTCAAACAGCGTTTTCTTATCACTTTCAGAATTTGTGAACTCTTTCCCATTGTCTGTCTGAACTTTCTTTATGTCAAATCCCAGCTCCCTTTCCAAGTTCTCCAGAAACTTTGCGGTCTGATAGGTGCTTTTTTCATCTGCTATCCTTAACACTCTTTTTCTTGTATATTCATCTAATGCCGTTATCTGATAATACTTCTGGTCACGTGTGCCAAACTGTATGCATTCTTCCGTAACATATTTTATGTCTATCTGCACTCTTTCCCCAGGGTACTTCGCCTGTTCAGCCTTCTTTTTTCTTTTATGCGGCTTTTTAGGCTTTTCTTTGGCATTGCCCTTCATTTTCCTTATTATCTTGCACATTGAATCGTATGTACGGCTGTAGCCTTCCTTTCTTGCTTTGACATAAACTTCTGCCAGCCCTTCATAGCCAAATTTCCTGTACTTTTTCATAACCAGTTCTACTTCTTCTTGCGTGTGCTGGTTTGGGTGGCTTTTAGGTCTTCTGCTTTTTGGCAGGAGAGACTGGACTGTGCCGTCGTATCTGTCTCTCCAACGTTTTATCTGCTGACGTGATGTTTTATACTTCACTGCTGCCTTTGAATTATTATTATGTTTTATTGCATACTCAATTGCCCGTTGACGGACACGGTATATTTCTGATATACTACTCATATGAAAGGTTTCTTCTTAATGTGGTTTTGGTTGGCTTACATTATATCAGAAACCTTTCTTTTTTTGTATATTCTTGTCACATATGTATTATCTCACAACAAAATTCAAAAAAATATTATAATTTCAATCTTAATAAATATAAATTTCTTTGCTTGTATTATATCACGTTTTTTAATTTTATCAATCATTTCAATAATTTATTCATAAATCTCTAAAAATCATAAAAACAAAATATACTTATTTTCTAAAAAAGAACAGCAAAACCTAAGTTCCGCTGCCCTCTCTTTCTTTATTCTGTCTTCTGGCTTTGTTCTAGTAAATAGCTCTAAATCCTATTCCTGCTCTTACGTTATTTCCTTTAGTGTCATATCCTCCATTTACTGTAACTCCAAATCTTGTGTTATCCACTCCAATATTTAAGTCAAACTTACCATTTCCACGTCTGTCCTCTTTTTCTCCTCTGATTCCAAATCAGTCTGCTGTCGTATATCTTACTCTTCCCTTATTGTTCACATCTCCAACTTTTCCTAGCTCATTTTCATACGCAGCTGTTACTCCAACTGTTAAGTTTGTTCTTACTGCAAGTGGCTGTACATATCTGAATTCCATTCCAACTTCAGGTTTAACTGAGAAATAGTCATTACCTTTTACTTCAAGTCTCATTTCCCCTCTATCCTCTTTGATATCGTTGAATTTACCGTATTCCATCTTCAACGCTCCATATGGACGTAAATGTGTTCTTTTACTCATTCTAATGTCATAGCTAAACTCATTTTTAATTGCCGCTCCATAAGAATGATAGTCAGATTTAGCCTCGAATACTTCATCAACAACCAAATATCTACGTTTTATATTATTAATTCCTGCAAATATATCTCCCGAAACTGTCCACTTAATGCACCATTATGATCGTTTTTAGGTGACATGGTCTTGAAAACCCCAGCTTTAAACATTGACTGATTTTCTTTTGATTTTCCCAAATCTTTAAATCTATATCCGTTAATTACAGCTCCAGCATACCATCCACTTGAATTTCCCATTTTAATTTTTTCATTTTCATGAACATAGGCTACACCATAAGCATTATTTGTATAATCAACAATTCCAGCTGTGTCTGTATTGTATTCATTTCTTGAGCTAAATAATTTAATTTTATTATTTTGCTTACTTGGGTTTCTCCACTCATTTTTCAAATATGAAAATTCTTTATCCAAAACATTTCCAGTAGCATTGATTCTTTGTTGTAAATTACCATATTGATGTCCTTTCATTTCATCAATGGCTTGAGCCATTATATGTCCTTCACCTTTTCCAAGATCATTTAATTTTTGGAATATTTCATTTTCACGTGTCCCAATTCCCTCAGCACCATATCTTTGTTCCAAACCATTTAAAAAATTATATGTATTTTCATCTCCCTTTTGAGCTAGAGCAGTATAAGGAACTTTTACTAAATACACTTTGTCAAGAAGTCCAGTTACCGGATCTTTTGTTGGCTGAGCCATCCATGTCAGACTTGATGAAGTTACATTAAGCATTGTTCCTGCTGTCACTACTCTGCTTAACGCATCATTGTATGGTGTCAATATATTATCTCCAACTTGTATAACTTTAGAAGTAGTGTATCTTGCCACTTCTGTACCAAAATACAAGTTAATATCCGAAAGTCTTCCTAAATTTTCAATACCTTGAATCGGATTTGTGTAGTTTATTCCTGATGTATCCACATACATTCCAATTGTATTTGCTTGCGATACTGACGGATAATTCAACATTGAAGAATTTCCAACTTTTAGTGTACTTAAATCAAGTGCAGTAACTCCTGAAGGAGAAGTTACATTTACCATTGCCGGTGCGGGAGAAGATACATTTGTATCTACATTAACTATTGGAAGCACATTCCCTTTAGCATCAGTTACAGTTACCGGAGTTGCTGCAGGCGGTACTTTTATAGTTACCCCTCCCATTTCTTTCATATCAGTAGCTGTTACTACTTTTGTCGCAGGAGTTGAAGTCCCTCTTCTGTTTGTTAATGGATTAAGTGCATTCTCTTCAACATTTTCTGAAGATTCCTTATCAGTCCATATTCCAGCACTTTTGGCATCAGATGCCTGAATATTTATTGTTCCATAATTTTTAATATAGCTTCCATTTGCAAGATAAATACCTTTTACTTCCTTCAGTCCTGAAACTGTTGTTTGAATCGTTCCCCAGTTTTCACCATGAGCCCCTCTGTCAAGATACATTCCAATCGTATTATTGCCTGAAAGATTTATATCTCCATAGTTCACTGCTTTTGAGCTAGGCCCAACTGCATACATTCCCATTGAGTTTGCCTGACTTACTTCTATAGTTCCTTTATTTATAATAGTTCCTTGATTACTATAAGGATTTGCAGCGTGTTTATCATAATATCCTGTTGCCATTCCCACACCAAATTCCTTATTCTGCAAGTTAGTCCCACCAACTTTAATTAATCCGTGATTTGTTGCAGTTCCCCCAGTAGAATATACAGCTACATTTCCGACACCCGTCACAAAATCAATATTTCCTGTATTTTCAATAATTCCGTTACCGTAAAGTCCATAATTTCTATCTCCAGTCGAAACCAATGCAGTATTATTGAATACTTTTCCTGTATTATCATTCTGATAAATATAAATCGCATCACCTTTTAATGTTACTGGATTTGCATTTGAAGTTATCGTATTTCCTTGTCCAGCATTTACAAAGCCAAATGAATCTTTTCCTATGTTAAACTGTGCTCCCGAATCTGCTGTAACAATCTGATTTTTTCCAACGGCATATACTCCAACTGATTGATTTTCTCCAACATTTACAATTGATGCTGAAGTTAAATTCACATTTTCTAAAGGATTTGTTCCGTTTCCAACTGTATAAATAGCTGTTCCGTTATCTCCAGTATTTATAGTTCCGCTATTAGTCACTCCATATCCGTAAATTCCAATAGCATTTTTCCCTGTTGTAATTATTCCTTCGTTAATTATTTTACTGCTTCCTTTTGCATAAATTCCTACATTTGCATCAGATTGCGATGTTGCATTAGACAATGTGATTGCTCCTTTATTTACAACATTTGCGCCATTTGTCACTATTCCAAACTCTTTTGCAGATGATGTTCCTGTGATTATTCCAGTATTTATCAAGTCTTTTCCAGTAGAAAGCGTATAAATTCCAATTATTCCGCCCGCTGTACCAGAAGCATTATTTAATTTTATATTGGCAGAATTTGTTATATTTACAAGATTTCCGTTTGTGTCTGTCTGGTCATAAACTATTCCCATACCTGTTTTTGAAGTATTTCCAGCATATTTATATTCAAGTGTCCCTGTTACATTTGTCTCTCCTGAAGCAAATATTCCAACACCGTCATCTTGTGTTTCAATCACATAATCTCCACCTGTCAGGTTTACATCCGAATTTTTAACAAATATCCCTTTTCCTTCAATTCCAGCAGTAATGTCTGAACCAGTTCCAGAAGCCATTGCCGTTAAAATCCCGCCATTTTCAGTACCACTTGCTGATTTCTCAAAAACTATCGCAATTCCAACTCCTTCTTTTCCTACCGTCAATTGATGGTCATTTACAACTGTTACCCGATTTCTCGCAACACCAGTATTATTTTTTGCAAAAATTGCAATTGCTTTATCTCCCGCAACATTAATTGTTCCGTGATTTTCTATTTCAACAGTAGGCCCCGTTCCTGTATCATCTGTTCCATAAGTTTGGACTGCTGCTCCTGTTCCAATCCCAGCAATTCCAACTCCAGAGGTAGAAACCGTCACCGTTCCATTTTTTTCATTCACAAGCTTGCTTCCATTTGTTCCGTAAAGACCTGCTCCATTGTCTATTGTCACAGAATTTTTATTTTGTATTGTTCCATAACTTACATTTATTCCAGCAATTCCCTGTGCAGCAGTTCCTCCAGTTACATTTACTGTACCTTCATTAACAAAACCAGATGTAGCATTTGAAGGTGTTATACCTGCTGATACTTGAATACTTGTTGCAATATTTCCCATAGAAAGACCTTGAGCCTCACCTTTTCCAACTAACCCTGTTGAACCTATATTTCCAGTTACAGTTGCAGTATTTTTAATGGTTACCATTTCATTTCCCATTTGTATTCCATTATACAAATCACTAGAATCATTCAAATCTACGTTTGCCGCTGACACTTTTAATGTTCCATTTACAAGAATTGACTTATAAGTAGCATTTGATATCAAATTAACCTTTCCACCTGCAAATTTTGAAATTCCTGGTAATCCATTCTGATAAGTCTGTTTACTATCAGTTTTGTCATCCCATTCTAAATCTAGCCCATCAAATGAACCTAATGTAACATTGTGTCCGTGAATATTTACTGTTACATTATTTAATCCCTGATATTTACTCTTATTATCAATAGTTTTACTGTAATCAGTATTTGTTCCTGTTATCAAAATTCCATCGTGCATATCAAGCGTAGTTGCACCATTAAATTTAATCTGTCCATTTGTAGTAGTATAAAATGGAGTCGTATTATCATGATCGTTCTTATCATCAGTAGCCAAAGTCAGATTATCTTTGTGAGTAATCGTTCCTCCACCAAAATTTACTACCCCTTTATCTTTAGCCACCAGTGCACCCGCAGCTCCTGTATTAATTGTGTTATTTGTTCCGTACATATTGACTGTAGAGCCTTCTCCATCCGCATAAGCTCCTAAACCATTTATAACAGTTGTTATCGTATTCTTACTTGTTCCAAAGTTTACAATCCCACCATCTTTGGCATATCCGCCAACATTAGTCCATTTTAGTTTTTTAGTATCATCATCATTTGCAGCATTTGCATCCTGAGCCGTTACATTTCCTTTTAAATTAACTTCACTTCCTGCTTTCGTATCTCCATTTATTCCACTAGCGTAAGCAATTATCGAACCATATCCCAATGCCTTTGTAGTTTTTTCTGCATTAACTATTCCACCTTCAGTTGCAGCATAAACAATTGGGTAAACTTCTTCCACGTCTGCTTTTCCATAAACAAATTTATGATATCTTGCCGACATTTCAACATCTTGACCTATGTTAATTGTACTTGAAAGATTTTTAAGGTTTGTTACTGTGTTTGCAGACATATTGGCTACATTGCCTGCCGCATCACTCCATTTTCCTTGTGCCAATGCTATTATGGTTCCTGTTGCCGCTTCATTAGTGGTATCATCCACAGCAGATGTTGGTGCTGCTCCACTTACTCCATAATCAGTTAATTTAGTCTGAGTTATTTGAGTAACTTTGTTACCTCCACTATCCTGCACATCCTGTAAATTTGTGCTCATCAATACATCAACTTCTGTCCCATTTTGAGCAGCGACCATTACTCCATTCTTAGAATATTTCCCAAATTTGAAATCCGCTCCATTTATTTGCAATGAATGGATAACATCCTGAGAAAAAGGAATATAACGAGTTCTTGAACCTGCGTCAGCTCCCAAGTCGTTTTGTGAACTTATACCTGTTCTTTGACCAGATGCTGCCAATATTCCTACATTTTTTTCTACCCACTGATTACTGTTACTTCTAGTTCCTGTATCACCCTGAAGAGTTTGAGCAGTAGTACCTCCATTTTTACTAAGTTCTGTCCATATTTTTGCTCCAGTTTTAATTTCTCCCTGATAAATTCCTATTACAGATTTATTCCAGGCTATTCTTTCGGGTGAAGTTTCAGGAAAAGTATCAGTTCCACCTAAATATGGAACTGTATCTGTAAGTGTATTTGGAGCAAAAAACATTACAATATTTCCATCTCCCGAAGACGATATCTTATTACTGTCAAAATTTATATATGGCTTCATTCCTGCCAGTGTATGCGGTGAACCATTTGTAGTTGGATTAGGAAGTCCACTTGCAAATGCCCCATAATTCGCTTGATACCCTAATCCAGAATACAATGTGTTTTTAGCTCCTTCCAAGTTATATATTCCATGATTGCTATCTATTCCAAATGAACCCGCATTTCCAACGACAGAATAAACTATATTATAACGAGTAGTCAAATCTGCATTAACGTCTCCATTAAATTTTCCTCTGTTACGCTCAGAAAAAGTGATTGCTCTAAAACCTGTTGTAGTTTCATAATAGCTGGGATATATATTAAAAATTATATTTTAATTAGAAAGCCCTTTTTGATTTGCAGCTTCATTTTCAAGCCCTTTATCAATTTTGTTTACTTTTACCCCACTAAAACTCCAATCATGCATTTGCCATGTTTCTAGTGAGAAAGCATTTGCTTTCCCATACATATTAATTGTAGAATTAGTGACTGTATTTTTCCCAAACAAATGAAACGCTATCTGTCCATTATGCATAGAATTACTAGCATTTTGTGATATTACCCTTCCATCAAGAGCTGTTCCACCTAAAGAAGTAGAAGTTGTTGTTCCTACTTTTCCAGCTCCTCCTGTATTTCCAGCAACGTGAACAGTTACACCAGAATACGTAGGAGCCCCATTTGTCAAGTATATCAAAACTCCTGTTCTTTCACTGTTACTTGCAGTATTATTAACCAATAAATTATTTCCAAATCCTTGAACATAAGTATTTGAGTACGGATTGTATCCAGCCCAAAAAGTTTTGCCATTATCACTCATTCCCCTTCTATTCCAATACCCATTAAGAAATGTAAAATCTGAAAATGGATTCAAATTTGGTGAAGGTGTTGATGGTATTATATTTGGCAATGTTGGATTAATAGTTGTTACTTGGAGTGGATCCGATACTCGTAAATTTAATTGCGGAGTCGCTGGAGTTCCAATAACTGGTAAATTTATATTTAGTGCTGTTTTACTTATATTTTTAGGAACAACTCCTGCATCTATTAGTATAAATGCTATTGGTTCCACTAGTCTTGCTAAATTAGTTGCACCATATTTTGCTCCAAAATGAGTATCTCCAGACATCTTAGCATTTTTATCTCTAGTATAAATTATATTGTCAGTTTTATTACCACGTCCTTTATAAGTTCCATGCCAGTCATTATAAAAATTATTTATCCCATATTGCCAGCTGCTCCATGGCGATTTTGTAACATGATCCCCTTGTTCCATCAATTGTATTAATTCTATATTTGTATTTTTTAGCAATTTATTATTTTCAGCTTTTGCTCTTTTAAAATTTTGATGTATGTCCTTAATTGACTTAGAAATTTCCTGTTTCTACTTTTCAATATTTGAATTTTTCCCTTCTGAAAAAGCATTTTTAACAGAAAAAATCATTCCTGTTATCAAAAATGTAATCAACGCTGAATCTGTATATTTAAAATTTTTGTGCCTCTTTGCAAATGAACGCAAATCTTTTTGTAAAGTTTTAAGATTATTTGTCATTTCTCTCTCCTTTTTTATTTATAATTCTTTTTTTTATTTATGTTTCTTAATAATATTCTTAAACTCAACACTTTTAGAAATCAAACAGTTTTTAACTTTAAAATTTGAATAAATAATTATTTTATATAAACCTAAACTGATAACCAAATTGTAAAGATTTCAAAAATTTTATCACAAGACGTATTATATCATAAAAAAAAGAAAAAAATAGTGTTTTTTTATAAAAATATAATATTTTTATCAGATTTTTTAAAGAAAAAGTTTTAAAATATAAAACCAAATTTAATGCAATTTCTAAAACTTCTTAAAAATGAAATTCTAAAATATCAAAAATTTCTCATCAAAAAAATCGCTGCTCTCTAAAACAGCGATTTATTAACAATTTTTAATTATCTTTATTTTCGTTATTATCTGAGATTTGATTCTTTTCATCTGAATTATTTTTAATTCCAAATTTTAATTCTTCGTTTAAATTTCCCCCTAAGTAATCATATTCCACATTTAAAAATATTATAATATCTAAAATTTGTAAATACATTACAAATAAACTCAAAATCATCACAAAAATAAATACTATAATTAAATTTACTACAAAATTTTCTATATTTAAAATATTGAAAAATATGTTTGTCATAATGTTAAAAATTAAAATTCCTAAAGCAATAATAAGTCCTGGTAAAAATTTTCTAAGTCTATTTCCATCAGACAAGTTCAAACTGTAGTCAATTGATTCCATAAGTCCAACATTACGAATATAATAAGCCTCAAAATACCAAAAAGCCCATATCGCAATACAAAAGGAAACAATACTAAATATAATTAAAAAAATAACTCCAACTATTGAATTTTCCATTCTAGTTATAATAATTCTTGCTACAAAAAATATAAGTGCCAATACCGAAGCTTTTGAAAACAATTCTTTTAATTTTAAATTTTTTTTATTTCCTTCAATTGTTAATGCTACTTTTCTAAAAAAATAGACTGTGACAAAAATTGAAGCTATTGAAATTATTTCATCTAAAACATTAAATATTTTAGCCCACAATAACATCATTTTACTGGCCCTAAAATAAACAAGCAATTCCTCATCCAATGTTAAATTTACAATTTTTATTATAATTGACGCAATTATAAATGCAAATATTGAAACCATCATTAAAGTATTCTCTTTCCAAAAATTTTTAAATGCTTCAAAAGCAAGAGTAAAGTATTCTAAGGTACTTAATTTTTTTTCTATTAATTTTTCTCTTATATTTTCTAAACTCATAATTTCATCTTACCTCTCTTTCTATAAATTAAATATTTTTTTCAATTTTTCTCATTTCTTCATCTTTATTTTTTAAATAATTATACTCTACATTTAAAAATATTACTACATTCATTATTGTTATAATAAGCACTAGGACACTTGCAAATACACCGTATATAATATTTACAGGTATAATATAAGCTGGTATATAAAACAATAACTTATCAAGTACTAGAGAAATTATAAAATTTAATACTGTAATTCCAAAAACAGGAACCACTATTCTTAGTCTATTCTTCTTAGACAATTTTAAGTTATATCTAAAAGCATCTATTACTGTCATATCCCTAATGTAATAAGTTTGTTCAAAATAAAGGATATTTATAGCTATAAAAAATCCAATAATTCCAAAAATTATCATAGAGATTATTTGAATAACCTTTACCGCTAATGCCGAATCTACTTTCATAATTAATATAATGAAAGTCTGTATCATTGATACAAATAAAGCTATAAGAAAAAATACAATTGTAGCCAAAAGAGCTACTCCAATCATTTTTATATATTTTACAAAGATTTTTTTTAAACTATAACTATCTTCGTTGCCCTCAATTTTACAGGCGACTTTAAAATATATAATTCTTTTTACAAAACCTACATACAAAATTATTAAAAATGTACTAAAAACAATCAATAACATTGAGGTGAAATATCCTGTTAATAATTCCATTTGTTCATACGAACCCGTATTTCTTATTTCTAATGATAATCGTTGCATTTTTAAAAATATTTCTCTTATCCTTACATTTGAAAGCATTAACCATATATAACCTAGGACAAAAAATAAAATCCATAATTTATTTTCTTTAATTACATACTTTAATACTTCAGGTACTTTTTTAAAATATTCTACTATTTTTAACTTTCTTTCGAATAATTCTCTTTGTAAATTTTCAAAATTCATAACTAATCTCCTTTTGTTCATAATTTAAATTATTTCACTTTTCAATTCCTTTAAATCCATATATTCCAAATTCAAATAAACAACATTTTCAAGTGTAACTACAAAAATTTCAGAAATTGTTTTAATTATTCCAGCAATTATTGAAATAACTACGACTAATAATTGTGGATTTTTAATCATTATTTCCAAAGTCCATCCCAAAAATTGATTTAATAAAAGAGTAATTAAAATTATTATTACTAATGGAATTATTATTAATAACCTTTTTCCTTTGCTCAAATGAAGATTATATTTAAATGCTTCTATTATATTTACATCTCTTAAATAATATGCTTGTTTAAAATATAAAAGATTTATTTTGAGAATCAGTAAAACCATTACTATTAAGACTAATGGACTTGCAACTATTGAAAAAATAATTGCAATAATTAGCAATACTGTCCAAACCAATATATTTATAAAAACCATTATTAAATATTTAACAATAATTTCCAACACTTTAAATTCATCAATCTTCTCCTCTATTTCTAATCCTATTTTTTTTCTAATAATCACAATAATGAATTCAATAAATCCAGAAATTGCAATATAGCCCAATAAACAAATAACAACTGTCAACATTGCCAAAATAAATTTATCTGTAGTTAATTTGTTTTGTATTTTGTTATACTCAAAAGCTGCTTCATACATTTTTCTTAATGGTGTCCATAAAACAAATGATATGAAAAGTCCTAAAATAGTAGAAACTAAAAAATGCAAAAACACTATTAAAGGATACTTTTTTACAAAGGATTTAAACACATCAAAACTATTATTCACATATTCTAAAAAGGAAAAATATTTTTCTTGTAAACTTTTTCTCAAATTCCCTAAATTCATCCAAACTACCTCTTTCTACAAAAATAAGTTTAAAATTTCTCAATGCTAAAATTATAACATACTTTATTTGTTTTTAAAAATTATTTTCCTTTATTTTAGCTGTTTTTTATTCTTACAGTTTATAAATTTTACCAAAATAAATTTTTTCATTTTGTTAAATAATTTTTTTCTCTAAGCAAAATATAATTAATTATTGATATAATAAAACTAATGCTAAAAAAGGAGGAATTTTATTATGTTAAAATCATTCAAAAAATCAATGATTGTTTTATTTTCATGTATATCTATAAGCATTATTTCATCTGCCGCAACTCAAAGTGTTACACCCAAAAGAAGCAGTGAATATCTATCACAATCATCACGTGCATTAAGTTCGCCTTACAGCACAGTTGCCGATGTTGCTGTTTCTGGAAACCTTGCGACTGTAAAAGAAACTGGGCAACCATTTACTGGAACTTATGTTGAATTTAATCAGTCTGGAAATGCTCAAGTTGTAAGAAATTTTCAAAATGGAACATTAAACGGGCCTATGTTCTTGTATTATGAAAACGGTAACATCCAAAAAGTAGTAAACTATGTAAATGGTGTAAGAAATGGTGAAGATATTGATTTTTACGGAAACGGAAATTCAAAAGTCCTAAGAAATTACCAAAACGGTCTGTTAAATGGAAAAAGTTTTGAATTTGATGAATTTGGACGTTTAACTTCTTCGCTTGAATATGTAAATAATGCTAAAAATGGAAAAGAAATAAAATTTTCTAATGGTGTTGTAACAAATGAAAATACATACGCAAACGGACAATTAAACGGTGAAGCAAAATCGTATTATTCTAACGGTACTGTTCGTTCAAATGGAAATTATTCGCGTAACTTCAGAAATGGACAATGGACTTGGAATTATGAAAATGGTAAGAAAAAATTAATTGAAACTTATCAAAACGGTATAATTACTGAAATTCTTGGGTATTCAAGAAATGGTTCAAAAGAGCGTGAAATGAAACTTGTAAATGGAAATGGTAATTTTACCCAATATTATGATAACGGAAAAATCAAAGTTCAAGGTGCATTAAAAAACTACAAAGCCTATGGAAACTGGAGTTTTTATAACAAAGATGGATACTTGACTGATACTCAAGGGTTTTATTAGAAACGATTGATTTTTTTTATAAAATAGTGTATAATTATAGTGGAAAAACTTTAAAACTAACTAAAAAGATTAAAATGAAATTGATTTTTACATGATATTTTATTAATTTTTATAATTATATTTTGAAGTAATCCGAATATATATTTAAGGAGATTTAAGAAAAAATTTTTATTTTAGAAAGTGGTGTTTAAGTATGAAAAAATTATTGTTTGTATTAATGTTTTTATTGAATGTTTTGGGCTTTTCAGCAATGAAAAATGGTATTTATTCAGTTGAGAAAAAATATGATGGTAACTGGACTTCATTCGTAAAATTAACTGTTAAAGATGGTAAAATAATTGGTGCCCAGTACGACAGAAAAAATCAAAAAGGTGAATTATTGTCAATGAATCAAAACTCATTTAGAGATATAGCTCTTGAAATTTCAAGAAATCTTATAAATTCCCAAGACGTAAGTTCCGTAACAGGAAAAGATGCTGCAGCAGTATCAGAATTTAAACAAATGTCAAACTTTTTAATCAATAAAGCTAATAATGGTGAAACTGGAGATTTCAAAATGTAATAAATCATTACAATTAAAATCTTAATTTTTTCAAAATTAAAAAGTTAATATAGTAAAAAAAGGAGTTTTCTTCATTAATCCATGAGATTGCTCCTTTTTTATTAATTATTTTTTCTATTCAACATCATAAATAAATGAATAGTTTTGTTTCACATCTTTACTCAAACTTCTGCCAACTACACACATTTCTTCTACTGATTTTTCAGCTTTTTCTCTTACTTCCTGACTGTATTCCTTTTTCAGATGAAATGCAATATTGATTTCTGTAACTTTAAAAGTTGTTAAATCGACTGTTTTCGCAACTTCTGCATAGCAATTTTGAAAATTCTGGTTACTAGATTCCAATTTTATTGATAAAACTGTCATAGCGCATGAAGCTACAGAGGCAGCGAGAAGTTCTGACGGAGAAAGCATTTCGCCATTACGGTCTGTCAAAATAATCTCGCTATTTCTGTTATTTTCTATTTTCATTCTGAAATTTTTGTCATATTTTACTATCATTTTATTCATTTTTATCCTTTAATTATCTTAAATTTTATTTTAAAGCATTTAATCCTGCTAAATTCAAGAAATTCCAAGGTTTGTTATAATGAGGCTGGAAGAAGAAGTCTACAAATGCCAACTCTTCTACAGTCATTTTATTTTGAATACATACTGACAATGTATTAATTGATTGTGTTAAGTCAATTTTAGAAGTTAACTGTGCCCCTAAAATTCTTCTGCTATTTTTTTCAAATACTACTTTTAATGTTACTTTTTCATAAGTTGGCATAAATTCAGGACGATAGTTGTCAACTGCAATTACACTTTCAACCTCTACTCCTTCTTCTTTTGCAATTTCTTCTGTTAATCCAGTTGCAGCCATATTGTTTTCATAAATTTTAATTCCTGAAGTACCTTGTGTTCCAAGATGTCTAACTTTATTTTCAAGCAAGTTTATACCTGCTAATGTTCCCATTCTTACAGCGTTAGTTGCAAGCGGAATATATCTTTCTCTTTGTAGCGGATTATAGAATACTGAACAGCAGTCTCCTGCAGCCATAACGTCTTTATTGCTTGTTCTCATATATTCGTCAACTTTAATCGCTCCATTTGGAAGCATTTCAAGCTGTCCTTTAAACAATGAAGTGCTTGGCAGGAATCCAACACACATAATTACCATATCAGCTTCATATTCATTTTTGTCAGTAACTACTTTTGTTACATTTCCATTGCTTCCTTCAAATTTAACAACTTTTTCTCCAGTTGCAATTACAATTCCTCTATGTTTAAACGATTCTTCGGCAACATCTGTAAATTCCTTGTCAAAATATTTGCTCAAAACTCTTTCTTCTGCATCTACTAGCACAACTTCTTTTCCGTTATCTCTAAATGCTTCAACAAGTTCCACTCCGATGTATCCTGCTCCAACAACAACAACTTTTTGTGAATGTTTTGCTCTTTCAATAATTTCATTTGAATGATTGTAATTTTTACAAAGCAAAATATTATTCAAGTCAATTCCTTCAATTGGTGGAATAATAGGCCAAGAACCAGATGTGATAATCAATTTGTCAAAAGTTTCATTAAATTCAATTCCAGTTTCCAAGTTCACAACTCTTACTTTTTTACCTTCAATATCAACATTCTTTACTTCGTGTCTCATTCTAGTGTCAACATTTAATTCTCTTAATTTTTCAGGTGAACAGTAAAACAGTCCTTGCGGATCTTTTACAACTCCTCCTACATACAAGGCAATTCCACAAGATAAGAATGAAATATTATCATTTCTTTCAAATACTGTTATCTCCGCATCGGGATTTGTCTTTCTCAAATTTAAGATTGCCGCTGTACCAGCGTGTGTACATCCAATTACAACTACTTTCATCTATTTCCTCTCCTTCACTATATTCATATTTTAATTTTTAAACAAAATTTATAATAATTGTTAAATCAAATTATTTTTTTCCCAATCTATTTAATTATACTACATTTTAAAAAAAAATCAATAGTATTTTGAAATTTTTACAAATTTATATTTAAATAAAATTATTTTTAAAATAAAAAGACTACTTCAGAATTTCATTTCCATTTCCCAAAATAGCCTCTTTCTAAATTTAATTTTTAATATCATAAATTACAATATTTTACAAATTTTATTCTTTAGTTTTATCATCATTATCTTTATCCTGATGCTCTTCATATTCGTCATATTCATCATATTCATTGACTTCACTAGGATCTTCACCATGATAATCTTTTTTGTTAAAATCTTTTTTATATTTTTTGTATTTATCCATCCAAGATGAAGACATACAAACCACCCTTCCTTGTATTTTTTATTATTTTTATTAAAAGTTAATCTTAATATTTATAATATTCCTTGATATTTTATACCTTTCCAGTACACATTATTTACAATTACAGCTTCTTCTGGAAGATTAACATCTTTTAATGCCCATTTTTTAAACTCTTCAAAACCTGTTCTGTCAACAATGTAACCAATATGTTCTTTTGGAAGACTTCTGTCGATATATTTATCAACATATTCGTAAGTATTTTTTATTATTTTTATTATTGATTCCTCATCTGCCCAGAATAACCAGTCTTCTGCCAATCTTGGATTTTGTTTTCCACTTCTTCCCATTATTGCAAGTTTATAATACTTTTTAGGGGATCTTGTCCATGCTCCTGTTGGACAGTTTAGGACACATTCTCCACAACCTATGCATCTTTGGTGATCTCTTACAGGTTTATAGTTTTTATATGAAATTGCTCCTGTTGAAAGCTTTTTACATTTTCTTTCACACATTCCGCAAGAAACACATTTAGATTCATCAAGTTCAGGTTTTGCCATTCCAATTATTCCAAAATCATGCATTCTAACTTTTTGACAATCATTTGGACAACCTGTTAATGCTACTTTGAAGTGAAAATCATGTGGGAATATTGCTTTTTCGATTTTTTTTGCAAATTCCGTCGTATTATAGGCACCTTTTGGACACACTTTGTTTCCAATACAAGCGGCAATATTTCTTGTACCAGCTGCAGCATATCCTTTATCTTTATCCTTATAATTAATTTCCAGTTTTTCCATGATTGGCTGCACCATTTTATTTACTTTCTCAATATCATTCCAAGAAATTCCCAACACTTCAAAACCTTGACGAGTTGTAATATGAACATTTCCATCTCCATAAGTGTTAGCTATCTTTGCAACCATTTCCATTATTTCGCCAGTAATTGCTCCTCCTGGCACTCTTACACGCAATGCGGTTTTAGATCTATCCTTTGTTACCCTGAATGCATTTTTGGTAACAGTTTTTCTATTTATATCCATGCTCATTATTTTTACCTCTTCTTTTGTTTTTTCTTAAAATTCATATCTTAATCAAGTAATTTTTTTGCAAAATCATATCTAAATACTGGACCTTCAAGGCAAATATATGTTTCATCGATTTTACAATGTCCGCATTTCCCAACGGCACAGGACATCTTTCTTTCAAATGAAACCCATATTTTTTCAGTTGGAATACCTGTTTTTAGAATTTCAATACAAGAAAAATGCATCATTACTGGAGGGCCTACAACAATGTATTCAACTTCATCCATATTTTCAGGAATCTTTAAATCTGGAATATATTTGGTAACCATTCCTTCGTGAATTTCATCTTCTGTTTTTCCAATATTTCTTGCTGTTTCTACATTATCCAATGTTACAAGTATTTCAATATTTTCTCTCCAACGTGAAAATTCCTCTTCAAAAATAATACTTTCATAATTTTTATATCCAACAATGATTTTAAAGGACTTCATTTGATCAGGATGTTTTGTAAAATATTCGATAATTGGACGAACTGGAGCAATTCCACTTCCTCCAACAATCATTACAATATGCTTATTTTTGTATTGTTCAATTGGAAAACCGTGTCCATAAGGTCCTCTCAAAAAAATTCTATCTCCTGCCTTCAGTTCAAAAATCTTGTCTGTAACTTTTCCAACTTTTCTAATCAGAAAATCAAGATAACCTTCCTCCAAGTCAAAATTCGCAATAGAAATAGGGGCTTCTCCAACTCCTGGCAATGAAACCTGCATAAACTGTCCGGCTTCTACATTTCCCTTTTTATATTCCACCCGAAATAGCCATTCCAGCTCGGTAACTTTCTCGATGAACAAAAGTTTGTGAACAGTCGGTAAATATACATTCATATCCATTATAGCTTGTTCATCCATATTTATTGTATTTAATGTGTTAATTGTACTCATTCTGATTTTTCACCTCTTTTTTCAGCCGAGATTCTTTTTAGTTCGGCACTTAGCTTGTTTATACAATTTGAGAACGAAATATATTCAGGACATGCATCATCACATCTTCCACATCCTGTACACATCTGATATCCAAATCTTTTTTTAAAATCAGATATTTTGTGCATTACCTTAAATCTCATTCTATCTCCATGTCTTTGTCTGAATGAATGACCCCCAGCCATATCTGAAAAGCCATTTACGTGACATGAAGCCCATACACGCCGTCTTTCTCCATTTTTTTCATTTTCGCTGTAAAAAACGTCTTGTGTAGTGGTACAGGTACAAGTTGGACAAACAAAGTTACATTTTCCGCAGGCTATGCAACGGCTGTCGTATTCACGCCATAAATCTAAATTTATTATATCTTCAAGCTCAATATTGTCAGGAATATCCACATGAATTTCATTATCTTCTACAAATTCCATTTCAAATTCAACATTTTCCTTTATTTTATTGCTATTATTTTCAGCAATTATCTCTTCAAGATATTTTTTCATTTTTTCATCTTTTACATCCATGTACATTTCATTTATTTTATGTTCATCATTACTTCCATTGTTTTTCTCAGCGATAAGTTCTTTAAAATAAACCTTCAGCTCATCATCTTTTATATCAGCAAATATTTCCTCTTCTGTAACTTTTATTCCAATATTATATTCATCAGTCTTGTTAGTGCCCATATCTACACAAAAACAGTTCTCAAATGAATTTGGACATCCAAACACTACAAATTTAACTTTATCTCTAACTCTTTTGTAGTAAATATCCAAAAATTTATTATTCAAGTAAATATCATCAACTCTTTTGACACCATGTAAATCACAGCTTCTAAGAAATATAAGATATTTTTGCTCCTGTTCTTTGGGCATCTTGCATCCTTCTTCTGTAAAATAAAACATTGTTTGTGTTATTGGCAACATTATTTCTTTTGCTGAAAAATGAGATTTTTTGTCAAAACATATTTCATCAATTTTTTCAATTTCAGAATATCTGATTACAGAAGTATCTGAAAATGTACCACGAAATGGTATCTCAATTGGAGCATATATTTTGTATTCTTTTTTCAGCTTTTCAAGTGCCAGATTAAAATTTTCACGATTTAAACTGATTTTCATTTTCCCTCCTAAATTTTACTTTATCTCTCCATTTAAAAATTATTTTTTTATTTAAATTATTATTTATCCTTTTTTGCTAAATAATAGCAAGCAAAACCAACAAATGCTCCACCAACAATATTCCCCAATGTTACAAATAATAAATTATAAAAATAACCATTTAATGTTATTTCTTTTGCTCCATTGTATATTATTCCCATCATTAAAAGAGTCATATTAGCAACACTGTGCTCAAATCCAGCAGTTATAAATGCAAATAAACACCAAAATACCATTATTAGCTTAGCAGTTTCCTCTTTTAATTTTATTCCAGCCAGAACCGCAAGACACACAAGAATATTACATAAAATTCCTTTAAAAAACAGTTCGTGAGGCAGTGCAGCAATTTTTGCCTTTGAAACCTTTACAATAAATTCTACAATAGGTTTTGAAGCAGAATTTGAAAATACATACGCTATTGCAAGCATAATTGACCCTACGATGTTTCCCACATAAGATGCTGCCCACATAAGAATCATATCCTTAAAACTTATTCCCTTGTTTAAAAACCCTGCTACTCCAATCATATTATTTCCTGTGAAAAGCTCAGTTCCAAAAACAACTACAAGGCTAAGCGCTATCCCAAAACTAACTCCCATAAGAATTTTGTTAGTCGGCAATCCACTGCTAACTCCTCCTACTGTGAAAGTTAATAAAATTCCTATCCCAATAAACATTCCAGCCAAAAATGCAGACAGGAAGTACTTTCCTTTACCTTCTTTTAAAAGTCCAATTTTACTTTTCGCGGCATTTGTTACTGATTCTAAAGTTTCTTTATTTCTCATTCTTTACATTATAATAAAATCTCTATATTTTATTACATTCTCCTTTCCTATCAAATTTATTTGTGAAAGAATTCTTATATTAAATTATTACATATATATTTAAAAAAGTCCACAGTAAAAAATAATTATTTTATATTTGTAATGATAATATTTTGATAAACAAAATTATAATGAATTCGAATTCATTTGATACTCAATTTAACAATAAAATTAAAATTTCACAAAAAAGACACAAATTCTTCATTTTTTTGTCAAAATTTAGTGATATTATACTCTTGTCGGTAAGAAAGACGAAAAAAATAAAATTATAAATAAACAATTGGAGGAATTACTATGAAAAAAATAGGTAAAAAGAAAATTTTAGGAATCGCTTTACTAACATCATTATCAATATTTGCAGGAACAACAATTACGGCAAATAATAGTAACAGAGCTACTACTGCTGCTAATAGTATGCCTAACGATGAATGTAAACCACCACATAAATTACAAAAAGACAGCAACGGAAATCTTCTGGATGAAAATGGAAATATCATAAAAAAACCTGATCCTGCTAAAATAGAAGAGTTAAAGAAAAAACTAACTAATGGAAAAATTACAAAAGATGAAGGTGCTGAAATTGCAAAAATGTTGGAAAGAAAAGGACCTCATGGGAAACCAAATGATAAATGCATACCAAAAGATGCTCCAAAAAGATTAACTGATACAGAAATTCAAACATTAATAAATTCATTAAACAGCGGAAAAGTTTCAAAAGATGAAGCTAGTAAATTAATAGAAATGCTAAATAACCGTCATAGAGGATCAAGATCTAATGATATTCCTAAAAATTAACTTGGTTAATAAAATCGTACTAATAATAATGCTAATAAATATATTTTTAATAATTCATATCTTGAATAGTGAATTATTCTAATTCTCTCTCCATATTCATTATTCAAGAAAAAAATGACAGTGATAAAAATTGATATACTGTCATTTTTTGTTTTTATTTTTTTATCATTCCATTTTTTATCAAATATTCCTTTGCCACATCATAAGCTTTTTTTCCATTGACTCCTACTTCAAAGTTCATTTTACGCATTTCATCATCTGTAACTTTATCATGTAATTTATTCAAAATTTGCTCTAATTTCGGATATTTTTTCAAAGTTTCTCTTTTCATTAAAGGAGCTCCCTGATAAGGCGGGAATAAATTCTTATCGTCTTCCAGAACTGTAATTTTATACTGCTCCAGCTCACTATCCGTAGAATAAGCGTCAATCACATTTATATCTCCACTTTGCACCGCCACATAACGTAATTTCGGTTCAAATTCCTTTACGCTTGAAAATTCAAAGTTATATAGTTTCTTCATCCCCTTGTATCCATCTTCCCTGTCAACAAACTCTCTTGTGAAACCAACTTTTGCTTTATCTTTCACTCGTGCCAAATCCGATATTTTTGTAAGATTATTTTCACTTGCAAATTTTTGCGTAACTCCAACTGCATAAGTGTTATTGTAAGCCATCGGCTTTAATAGTACCATATCATATTTTTTCAAGATCCCATTTCTAGCCTGCTCATAAACTTGCTCTTTTATATTGCTAACTGGCGTTTCGTTAAGGAATGTAAATACTACAGTTCCTGTAAATTCAGGATAAATATCAACATTTCCTGATTTCAAGGCATTAAAGTTAAATGATGTGTTTCCAAATCCTGCTTTTAGTTCCACATCCACATTCATTTCATCCTCAATCAGAAGTTTATACATATTTATCAATATTTCCGGCTCTGTTCCCAATTTCCCCGAAATTACAATTTTATCTTTTTTGCTTTGCTTATTCATAACTAAATTTCCAGCAAAAAATATTATAAATAGACTCATAAATGAAATTACAATCACTTTCCAGTTTTTATTTTCCAGTTTTTTCAGTACAAAATCAAATAAAACTGCTAACAATGCTGACGGAATTGCTCCAAGCAAAATTAAGTTCATATTGTTTCTGTCAAGTCCAAGCAAAATTAGTTTTCCAAGCCCTCCTGCACCAATTAACGAAGCAAGTGTTGCCGTTCCAATGATAAGCACTGTCGCTGTACGGATTCCTGCCATAATTACAGGCATCGCAAGTGGTAACTGAACTTTAAAAAGCTGTTGCATCTTATTCATTCCCATAGCCCTTGAAGCCACCATATACACTGGATCAACGCCATTTATTCCCGTATATGTATTTCGTAAAAGTGGAAGCAAGGCATAAATTACAAGTGCCGTAATTGCAGGTTTTCTACCAATTCCCATAACTGGAATCAATAATCCGAGTAATGCAAGTGAAGGGATAGTTTGCATTATTGCTGTGAGTCCGATAATTATTTCTGCTATTTTCTTTTTATATGTCAAATAAATTCCAAGTGGAATTGCAATAAGTAAAGCAATTACAAGTGCATAAAATGAAATCTGGATATGCTCAAGAACAGCCTTGAAAAACTCCTCTTTACGCTCATAAAATACTTGAAAAAAGTTATTATTCATTATTTTTCTCCTTTTATTTATAAAATTTACTCATTTAAAGTTAAATCAGGGAGTGTCTAAAAAATTCAAAATCTATGTTGTATTTTGTTTATGAATTGTTATAAAACTAATACTGTTATTTTTGACTTAAAAAATTTTCAAAAAATCATCATTTTAATAGTTTTCAGCATGCCTAATTATAACTGTTTATTTTGAATTTAATCTTGTGAATTATTTTTTATATATTCTGCATATTTTTTTGCACTTTCAGCAATTTTTTCATCGCTTAAATCTGGCATTACTCCAAATAATGAATAAATTGGCAGTTCAATTCCTTCAACATGAGCTATGCTTAATAAAAATGGCTTTAACACTTCTTTTATTGTCAATCCATTTGTTCCATCGTATCTTGATGCAATTCCTCCAGTTGTCACTGCAACTCCGATTTTTTTACCTTTAAGCACTTTATTTTCACCATAATGAGCTGCCATAAACACTGTATCTATCCATTCTTTTAGCAAAGATGGACAATTAAACCAGTATAAAGGAAACTGCAATATTAAAGTCCCTGTTTCAGATAATAATTTTAATTCTTTTTCAACGTCAATTTTTCCATCGGGATATTTTTCATAAACATTATAAAGCTCTACATTTGATAATTTTTCAGCTTCTTTTTTAAAGGCTTTATTTGCTCTTGAATTTTCCATATCAGGATGTGCCAAAACCACTAATGTTTTTTTCATTTTTATTTTCCTTCTTTCTTTCAAATTTTTCATATTTGTCTTATTAATAATTTATTTTCAAAAATTATTAAAATTACTTCTTTATTAAGGCATGTCTGAAAACTATTAAAATAATAATCTTTTAAAAATTTTTTTCATTTTTATTTATATTTTTTTTATTTCTAAAATCATTTTCTCATATTCCCCATTTTCCTTCAATTTCTCAATAATTTTTTTATCAATTTCATTTTCAATATTCTTATTTTGCTCCAAACTAATAAATTCCCTTACAAATTCATCTTTCGGATTATTAATTAATTCTGATTTTGTCCCAGATTGAAGGATTTTCCCATCCTTAATTATAAAAATCCTATCTCCCAGATAAAAGGCTTCTTCAATATCATGCGTTACAAAAACAATCGTTTTATTAATTTTCTGCTGCAATTCTTTTATGTCTTTCTGTAAACTTTTCCTTGTAATTGGATCTAACGCGCTAAAAGGCTCATCCATAAGTATAATTTCAGGATTCCCTGCTAATGCTCTTGCAATTCCGATTCTCTGTGCTTCCCCGCCAGACAATTCAGACGGCATTCTTTTTAAATATTTCTCACTTTCTAGCCCAATCATTTCCAGAAGTTCCTCTGTCCTTGCCTTAATCTCCTCTTTCTTCCACCCTTTCAGTTCAGGCACGATACTTATATTTTCTTCTACTGTCAGATGTGGAAATAAAGCCACTTGCTGTAGAACATAACCCATATTCCAACGCATTTTATGAATATTATATTCAAAAATATTTTTCCCTTTTATTTCTATTTTCCCAGAAGTCGCATCCTCCAGCCTATTTATCATTTTCAAAGCTGTAGTTTTTCCGCTTCCCGAAGTTCCGATAAACACAATAAATTCTCCTTCATTTATCGAAAAATTCATATCCTTTACAGCTTCATTTCCATTTGGATACACTTTATTCACATTCTGAAATTCTATAATTTTATTCATATTCTCTCCTTCCCGTTATTTCTTGCTTCTTTCCTTTTCAACTTTCTCTAAATTTTGTGAAATTCTTTTAAAAAACCCTTCACACATCTCAATTTCCTTTTGCGAGAAACCTTCATAAACATAATTTGTCATAGTTTCAGAAATTTCCTCATATTCTTTTTTAAAGCCTTGTGCGTATTCTGTAAGTCTTATCAGCACTTTCCGTCTATCATCAGGATGTGGCGCTCTTTCTATCAGACCAGCCTTTTCAATCCTATCCAGCATTGGCGTAAGCGTATTTATCGCAAGCCCCGTTTTTTCCGACAATTCCTTGCACGTTATATTATCCTTCTCCCAGAGTATATGCAAGATTTTCCCACGTTCACCATTAAAAACGGTAATTTCTCTTTTTGAAAGAATATAATTTAAGATTCTATCGTGCGTCTGCTTAATTTTGCTTATATATATTCCCAAATTTACTTTTTTATTCATCATAGCCTCCTAACCTAAACAAAATTTTCTTGACTTTTACTTCTATATAGTATAATACTACAAAGAATTATTTTTGTCAATTAAAATTTAAAAGTAAGAAAGGAATTTTACTATGTCAAATAAAAAAAATGCTATGAAAGCTGTTGTTCTTGAAAAACCTTGTACTGCTGATGATTTAAAAATTCAAAATATTGAAATTCCGAAAGTAAAAAATGGCTGGGTTCTTATAAAAATTAAGGCTTTTGGAATAAATCGGGCTGAAATATTTACTAGAGATGGATTTTCTCCTTCTGTGAAATTGCCACGTGTGATTGGAATTGAATGTGCTGGCGTTATTGAAGATGCTTCTGATAGCCATTTTCAGAAAGGAGATAGAGTTTTTACAATGATGAATGGCTTGGGGCGTGAATTTAACGGAAGTTACGCAGAATATGTGCTTGTACCGTCTTCTCAAGTTTATCCGATAAGTCTTTCAGAAACAGACTGTCAAAGCTTGCAGCATATCCTGAATTATACTACACAGCTTACGGCTCTTTATTCAAAAGCCTGCAGTTAAAAAACACTGACACTCTGTTGATTCGTGGCGGAACAAGTTCAGTTGCCCTTGCTTCAATCCAGCTTGCCAAAAGTTTTGGGAACACCGTGATTGCAACATCAAGAAGTAAGACTAAAGTTGAATTTTTAAAAGAAATAGGAGCAGATTTTGTCCTAATTCAAGATGAAACTTTTGACACTCAGTTACAAGAATATTTTCCATACGGAGTTGACAAAGTTCTTGATTTAATCGGCACTCCCACTTTGAAAAATTCTTTAAAATCTGTGAAACAAGGTGGAATAGTCTGCATGACAGGCTGTCTTGGAGGATGGGTAATTAAAAATTTTGAGCCGCTTGACGAAATTCCTTCAGAATCCTACCTAACTTCATTTAACAGCACAATTGTCAAAAAAGATACAATATAAAGAAATGTTTGATTTTATTGAAAAACATGGCATAAAGCCAAGAATTGCAAAAATTTTTACATTAAATGAAATTTCTTTGGCACATAAATTTTTAGAAACGAATAGTGCTAATGGAAAAGTTATTGTAGAAGTAAAATAATTAATTTTGGACTATTAAATATGCTATAAATTCAATTTAATTTACTTTAATTTAGTTGTTTCAAACAATTTTATAAGTTATACTATCATTTAATTAATCTAAAATTAATTTTTTAAAAACTAAAATAAAAGACAATGTTGCTATAATATATTTACCAAAGTTCAAAGGTAGATTGGAGGTTCTAATGAAAAAAATATTGATGCTAGCTGGAGCTTTAGTTATATCTGCTTTATCATTTGCAGATTTACAAAATACAATCAAAAATCATTATAGTAATAAAACTATAGATTTATCCGTTGTATCAAAACCAAAACAAGAGGTGAAAAGTAGTGGAAGTTCTTCTACAGCAGTAAGAGATCAAATTATCTCTTTTGCACAAACAAAATTAGGTTCACCGTACGTTTGGGGAGCAACTGGTCCTAACAGTTTTGATTGTTCTGGCTTCGTTGGTTATGTATTCAAAAAAGCTGCTGATGTAAACTTGCCTAGAGTTTCAAGTTCACAAGCAACATTTAAACCAAGAATTTCATCAATGAATATGACGAAAGGTGATTTGGTATTTTTTGAAACAACTGGAAAAGGTCGTATTTCTCATGTAGGTATTTATATGGGTAATAGACAATTTATTCACGCTTCTTCTGGAAGTAGAAGAGTAACAGTTTCTAGTTTAGACAGTAATTATTACAACAAGACATTTAGATGGGCAATTAATCCATTTAGTTAAACTGTGAATTAATTTCTTATAAATAAATATATTCTTTACATAAATTCTTGTATAACAAGTAATTATAAAATCAAATAGATTTTGAAAAATTAAGAAACTTTGGAATAAGGAGTTATATCTTAACAGAGATATTACTCCTTTTTTTTTGTTCAAATTTAGGATAAAATAATTTCATATTTCTTTCTCTTTTATTATTTTCTCAAAATAAAATGGAAAACTCTATAAAATAGAATTTCCCAATATTTAAATCAATATATTTATTTTTTCACAGCCTTGCTTTTCTTTACTTCTTTATTTTTCTTATCCACAAAAACAATCTTTTTAACATCGTCATAAGTTTTCGCAAAATAGAATTTCATCTGGTCTGCAATTTCCTTTGGCAATTCCTCTGTATCAACTTTATTGTCATAAGGAAGTACAACATCTCTTATTCCAACCCTGTGAGCCCCAATTACCTTTTCCTTTATTCCGCCAACTGCCAGAACCTCTCCAGTAATCGTAATCTCTCCAGTCATTGCCACATCCTGCCTAACTTCCTTATCAGTCAATACTGAAATTATTGCTGTTGTAATTGTAATTCCTGCTGATGGCCCATCTTTCGGCACTGCTCCTTCTGGAAAATGTAAATGAACATCTGTTGTTTCGTTAAATTTTTCCTTGATTCCAAGTTCATTCTTTATATGTCGTACGTAAGAATAAGCCACTCTAGCTGATTCCTGCATTACATCTCCTAGTTTTCCTGTAAGCTGCAGTACACCTTTTCCTTCCATTTTTACTGCCTGCACTTCTAAAGTTGTTCCTCCGACTGCTGTCCATGCAAGTCCATTGACAACACCAATTTTACCTTCTTTTTCCTTGACTTTATCTGCTCTGAATTTTGCATTTCCTAAATATTTCTTGATTTTTGTTTCAGAAACAGAGATTTTTTGGCTCTTAGATTTTGATACAAGTATTTCTTTTGCTATTTTTCTGAATAATTTACCAATTTCTCTTCGTAAATTTCTTACTCCAGCTTCTCTTGTATATTCATTTATAATCTTCATGATTGCTTTATCAGAAAATGAAATTTTGAATTCCTTTAATCCGTTTTCTTCTTGTGTTTGAGGTATTAAATATCTTTTTGCAATATTTAATTTTTCAAATTCTGTGTATGATTCGATTGAGATAATCTCCATTCTGTCACGAAGCGGTCCTGGAATTCCGCCCAAATCATTTGCTGTACAAATGAAAAATACGTTTGACAAGTCAAAAGTATGGTCAATATAATGATCTTCAAATGAGTTGTTTTGTGCAGGATCTAAAACTTCCAGCATTGCTGAAGCGGGATCTCCTCTAAAGTCAGAAGCCATTTTATCAATTTCATCAAACAGCATTACCGGATTATTTACACCAACTTGTTTTAAAGAATTTATAATTCTTCCTGGCATTGCTCCTACATAAGTTCTTCTATGTCCACGAATTTCAGCTTCATCTCTTACTCCACCAAGCGAAATTCTTGTGAATTTTCTGTTCATTGAACGTGCCACTGAATGTGCAAGTGATGTTTTCCCTACACCTGGAGGTCCCACAAGACAGATAATTGAACCTTTCAATGTATTGTTTAATTTTTTTATTGCCAAAAATTCCAATATTCTTTCCTTAACTTCTTCCAGTCCGTAATGATCCTCATTTAGAATTTTTTCAGCTTTTTCAATATCAATTTCATCATTTGAAGAAACTTCCCATGGTAATTCAAGTACAGTTTCAAGATATGTTCTAATTACTGAAGATTCTGCAGAAAAGTCTGGCATTTTCTTCATTCTTGAAAGCTCTTTTACTAGCTTATCCTTTAGTTCCTGAGGAATTTTCGCATCTTTAACTCTTTGGTCAAGTTCCTCCAGTTCCTCGTCAGAATCAGTTCCTTCACCCATTTCTTCACGCATTACCTTAATTTTTTCACGTAAATAATAGTTTTTCTGAACTTCTGCCATCTGTTCCTTCACACGATTTTCAATTTCACGCTCAAGCATAAAAATCTCAATTTCTCTCTCAAGAATACCCAAAATTTTATACGCTCTTGCTTCTACATCAAGTGTTTCAAGCAACTCCTGTTTCGTTTCCACCGCAACCATCAAGTTCGTACAAATCAAATCAAAAACTTTGTCAATATTACTTATTTCTTTTATATTGTAAATAATATCAGGCAGTACTTTATTAGTTTTTTGTGCATAATTTGAAAATTCATCGATAACCCTACGTTTTAGTGCTTCAGCTTTACTTTCGTCAATTGGTTTTGAAAAAATTTCTTCATATTCAGCATAAACAATGCCTTTATCATCTTTTGGAAATTGATTGATTAAAACCCTATGTTTTGCCTCAACTAGAACTTTTACATTTCCATTTGGCATTTTTACAGTCTGTATTACATGAACCAGTACTCCTGTTTCATACACATCTTCTGGAAATTTTGGCTCTTCTACATTTGCATCTTTTTGTGCTGAAAGAATTAGTTTACTGTCATATCTTGCTATTGCTTCTTCAAGACTTTTCAGGCTTGACTGCCTACCGATAAAAATCGGAGTTACAACACCTGGAAAGACAACTAATTCTCTTGTAGCTATAAATGGTTTATTTTGCATAATTTCCCCTTTCATACTTTGTTTTAATTATTAAACATTATTCAACAATTACCTTCTCTTTATCTGTAACTGCTTCTTTAGTAATTATTACTTTCTTAACATTGTTTTTTGATGGAATTTCGTACATCAGATCAGTCATAACGCTCTCAATGATAGAACGAAGTCCTCTCGCTCCAATTTTTCTTTTAAGCGCCAGCTGTGCAATTTCTGTAATCGCATCCTTCTCAAATTCCAAATCAACATTTTCCATCTCAAAATATTTTTTATATTGCTTAACAAGCGAATTTTTAGGCTCTGTTAGTATCTTAATCATAGCCTCTTCATCAAGTCCATGAAGTGCTGTGATTACTGGTAACCGCCCAATTAATTCAGGAATCAGCCCAAATTTTATTAAATCTTCAGGCAGTACATTTTCAAATAAAGTCAAATCATCCAGTTTTGTATTATTTGTTTCCAGCCCAAATCCAACTCTTTTTTCATTAACTCTATCCTTAACCTTCGCTTCCAAGCCTTCAAATGCTCCACCAACGATAAATAGAATATCCTTTGTATTAATTTCAATCATTTCTTGATTTGGATGCTTTCTTCCACCTTGTGGCGGCACACTTGCAACAGTCCCTTCAATAATTTTAAGTAATGCCTGCTGTACTCCTTCTCCAGAAACATCCCTTGTAATTGACATATTTTCCGATTTTCTAGCGATTTTGTCAATTTCATCAATATAAATTATTCCATGCTCTGCTGCTTCAATATCATAATCAGCCGCTTTTATCAGCTTTAAAAGTACATTCTCGACATCATCCCCAACATATCCAGCTTCTGTCAATGTCGTTGCATCTGCAATTGCCAAAGGAACATTCAATGTTTTCGCCAGTGTCTGTGCAAGCAAGGTTTTTCCGCTTCCAGTAGGCCCTACTAGCAGTACATTTGATTTTTGAAGCTCCACATCATTATCTACATTTTTCTGTTTGTGCATTATTCTCTTAAAATGATTATAAACCGCCACAGATAACACCTTTTTAGGCTGTTCCTGTCCGATAATATATTCATCAAGTTTTGCCTTTATCTCTTTTGGCTTTAATAGAGTGATTTCCCTGTTATGTTCATTTTCGTCATATTCTCTAAAACTGTCCAGTAATTCAGCACTGTCTTCTATACATTCATTACAGATAAACACATCATCCTCTTCAGGACTTTGTATCAATCGTTCCACTTCATGCTCTTCCCTGCCACAGAATGAACAGTAATTTTTTTTCTTATTTGCCAATATTTTTCACCTCGTTTTTTCTTTAAAATTTATACTTTTACCTATATTTAATAAAAAAATCTATTATTTCGTTATAATAAGCAAAATTTCGTTAAAAGAAAAAGAACTGTTTGAGCTTTTGTAAAAATTTTTAAATCATATACATTTATTTATAGCAAAATAACCTATATTCAAAAGCGAGTTTTCTTTTTCTTTTATAAGAAAGTTTTGCGTAAAGCGGGGATGCAAGGGTATGGCGTCTGATACCCTTGCTTAAAATGAACTAGAAATAAATAATACATAAAAATTATTATTAATTAAGTAAATTAAAAAACTTATAATTAAAATCATTTTTAGTAAATTATTCAATCATAGTTCCTTTTGAAAATAATTACAATATCTTATCAATTAATCCGTAATTTACAGCTTCTTCTGGTGACATAAAATTGTCTCTTTCAGTATCTGCGTAGATTTCTTCTACTGATTTTCCAGTTGCTTCTGATAAAATTTTGCTTGTAATTTCCTTCATTCTTTCAATTTCTTTTGCCTGAATCTGAATGTCTGTTGCTTGACCTCTTGCTCCGCCTAGTGGCTGGTGAATCATTATTCTTGAATTTGGTAATGAGTATCTTTTTCCTTTTGCTCCAGCCGCCAATAACACTGCTCCCATGCTTGCCGCCTGTCCTACACATACTGTAGAAACATCGCTTTTAATGTGACGCATTGTGTCATAAATCGCAAGTCCAGCGGTAATTACTCCTCCCGGACTATTTATATACATAACAATATCTTTTTCATTATCCTGTGCATCTAAAAATAACAATTGAGCGACAATCGCATTTGCCATTCCATCCTCAACTTCTCCACTTACAAAAATTATTCTATCCTTCAAAAGTCTTGAATAAATATCATAGCTTCTTTCCCCACGCCCATCATTTTCAATAACTACTGGACTATATGCTGACATATTATTTCCTCCTATTTCTGTCAATTTTTCTTTCATTTTTTATTTTCTCTTTATTACAAAACTATAGTAAAATTGCTTTTAAATTTTGCAGTTTAAATATAGAGAAAAAGAATTCCGCAATAAACTATTTTATCACAAAATTCTTCTAAAATCAAAATATTCTTTTTATTTAACAATTTTCTCAAAATTATTATTTAACTTTTGCTTCTTTTACTAATAAATCAATTGTTTTTTGATTTACTAATCTGTAGTTTGTTTCATCAATGAATCTTTCATAGTTTCCATTTTTTCTTACATCGGCAATTAATGCGTCTTTTTCAAGTCCATACATCGCAGCTAATGTTTCGATTTCTTTTGATACTTCTTCATCAGTTGCTTTAATTCCTTCAGCTTTTGCGATTTCAGCTAGTACTAATTCTGTTTTTACTGATTTTTCAGCATTTTCTTTTGAGCTTTCTCTCATTGCTTCCATTGTTTGTCCAGTCATTTGGAAGTATTGGTTAAGATTAATTCCTTGCATTTGCAATTGTTGTGCAAATCTGTTGATTTGATAGTCAATTTCTCTTTGAACCAATGCTTCTGGAACTTCAACTTCCGTTCCACTTACTACAGCGTCAATAACTTTGTTCTTAAATTCATTTTCAGCTCTTGCTTCTTCTCTTTTTGTAATATTTTCCCTAGTTTTAGCTGTCATATCTTCAACAGAGTCAAATCCTAATTCTTTTGCCAAATCATCATTTAATTCAGCTTCTTCTTTTCTCTTGATTGAATTTACTTTTACTTTGAATAAAGCTGGTTTTCCTTTTAGGCTTTCAGCATGATATTCTTCAGGGAATGTAACATTTACCTCAAATTCATCGCCTTTTTTATGCCCTGCAATTTGATCTTCAAAAGTATCGATAAAACTGTGAGAACCTAATGTCAAGTCATATCCTTCAGCTTTTCCGCCATCAAATGCCTTGCCATCTATAAATCCTTCAAAGTTAATATTTACAACATCATCGTTTTTAGCTTCTTCATTTTCTGCAACTTCTTTTAATTTTGCTGCATTTTCTCTTAATCTTTCGATTTCTTCATTTACTTTTTCATCAGTAATTTCCACTTTTTCTTTTTCTACTTCCACACCTTTATATTGTCCCAATTCAAATGAAGGCAATACAGGTATTGTAAATACTACTTCAACTTTATCATCGTTAAGTTCATATTTTTCAAGTTTAATATCAGCAATTGGTTTTAATTCATTTTCTGCAACCGCTTTTCTATATTCATCAGAAATAATATGATTTAAGATTTCCCCTTCAATTTCTTTCTTGAATTTTTTTTCAATCACTTTTGCAGGTACATGTCCTGGACGGAATCCGTCGACTTTTGCATCTTTAAAATGTACTAAAACATGTTCCTTTAAATGTTTTAACTCTTCTCCTTCTCTAACTGCTGATACTTCATAAGTAGATTCATTTAATTTTTTTACTGCCATTTCTTTAATTCCTCCTAAAATTTTTTGTTATATATAATTTTTTTATTAATTTATTTTTACTTAAAATCCTTTATTTTCAATTCGATAAATAAATCCGAATGCCCAGACTTAAATATCGGAGTATAAACTATTTTAAATTTTTTCTTATAAAAATTATTTGCCTTCAATTTATGTCCTAAATTATATCCAATTACTGAAATAATACGGTTATTTTTTCTAATAAATCCCTTAAAGTGCCGGTTATTTATCCCAAATTTTGTCAAATTAAGAAAACTTACATCTGAATCCATAAAATTTGGCTCCTGATTATCCAGCCCAAAAGGTGACAGCCTGTTTATTTCGTGCAATTTTCTTTTGTTTAAATATTCAATATTCAACCATGCGTCAACATACAAAGTTTTTTGCACATTTTCCCTGTTTTTTCTTGCAAGTCTTTGCCGCAGATGTTTTTCAATTTCACCTAAATATTTTTCTGAAACAAGAAATCCTGCCGCCAAGTCATGCCCTCCAAACCTCTCCAGTTTGTCTGATACACTTTTTAAAATATCGAAAATATTAATTCCTTCGATACTTCTGCATGATGCCTTTCCATATCCATTTTTTATTGAAATCAAAATTACTGGTATGTTGTATTTGATGGAAATTCTTGAACAGACTACACCAATTACGCCAGAATGCCATTTTCTGCTTTTCATAAAAATATATTTTGGACGTTCCAGGCGTTGTATTTTTTCTTCCAGCTCATTGTAAATCTCATTTTCCAAATAACGCCTGATTTTATTCGCGCGTTTCATTTCTTCAATTATTGAGAAAAGTTTAAAGTCATCTTCCTGAATAAAGAAATTTACAACAATCTTTGAATTATCAATTCTCCCAAGTGCGTTGAAAATTGGTGCAATGAAAAATCCTATATCACTGGTTGTTATATTTCTAGGATTTATCTTCAAATAATTAATAATATACTTCAAACCTTTTATTTTGGTTTTTTTTAAATTATTTAGACCTTTTTTTATGATAAACCTATTTTCATCAGTCATTGGTACAACATCTGCAACTGTTCCAATCATTATAATATCCATATAATCATACAGTATTTTTTTATTTGCACCATATCTTTCATAAATGGCATCCGCAAGTTTAAAGGCAACTCCAGAGCCTGACAAGGACTTATTTGGATAAGTACTGCTGGTCTTTGGATTTATTGTAAGAATGCCCAATTCTTTTTCCTGCTCCCTATCCTCCAGAACCCCAATCTGTCTATGATGGTCTGTTATAATTATGTCGATACCGCTATTTTTTAACATCAATATCTCTTCACAGTTATTTATTGAAATATCAACTGTTATAAACAACTTTGCATCCCGTTTTTTCAAAAAATTCAAAAGATTTTTATTTATACCTATTCCCTCGTGAACCCGATTTGGAATATAATAATCAACATTAAGCCCCAATTTTCGTAGCATTATTACGAGATACGCTACTCCAGAGATTCCGTCAACGTCATAATCTCCGTAAATTACAATTTTTTCCTTATTTCTTCCAGCTTTTTTTATTCTTTCTACAACTTCTTCCATATTTTCAAATAAAAATGGATTATGGATGTCCTTCTTATCTGAATTTAAAAATTTAGAAACCTTTTCTTTTGTATTAATTTCCCGATTTAAAAGCAGCCTTGAAATTAACTTGCTTTCACCAAATTCAGAACTTTTTGATGTCAAATAATCTTCATTATAGCTTTTTAATTCCCATTTCATTACAAGATTAATCGCTTCCTTTTTTGTATAGTTGCAGGACTACCTCATATTTTTTTAAAGCAGTCCAGTATTTCTGTTACTCGATATTGTCATTTTCCTTTTTTATTTCATTCAGTATCGAAGCAATTTTTACTCCGTATTCAACACTGTCATCCATATGAATTCTCACTTCTGGAACAAATCTTATCGACAGTTGTGAACCAATTTTTTTCCTAAAAAAACCTTTTAATTTATTCAAATCTTCAGCGATTTTTTCTTTATTTACATTATCTTTCAAATCCAGTATTGAAAAAGTTAAATCAAGATACCGTCCGTCTTTTGTCAGCTCAACCTTGTGAATTGATACGAGATTTTTTATTTTATCATTTTTTATCTCTGTTAAAAGTGTCATTCCGATAATTCTTGATATTTCCTTTTCCAACCCTCTTTTTCTTCTGTCATTCATACAATTATCACCTATCTATCTGTTATCTTGGGATTTCTTCCATAATATACGATTCGATAATATCTCCAGCTTTAATATCATTAAAGTCTTGAATACCAATTCCACATTCTTGTCCCATTACAACTTCCTTAACATCGTCTTTAAATCGTTTTAACGAACCTAATTCGCCATTAAAAATAATAATTCCATCACGAATCACACGGATTTTTGAATCTTTCGTAACTTTTCCATCAACAACGATAGCTCCAGCGATATTTCCAACATTTGATACTTTAAACACTTGCTTAACTTCTATTCTTCCATAGTAAACTTCTTTAAATTCAGGATCAAGCATTCCTTTCATTGCTTTCTCAATTTCTTCAGTTGCATGGTAGATTACGTTATAGTTTCTAATTTCTACTCCAATTTTTTCGGAAATGATTCTAGCTGGTGTTGTTGGACGTACATTAAATGCAATTATAATCGCATTTGATGCTTCTGCAAGTTTTACGTCTCCTTCTGTTACAGCTCCTGCACTTCCTTGAATTACATTAATTACAACTTTTTCAGTATTAAGTTTTTCAAGCGATTCTCTTAGTGCTTCAACAGACCCTTTTGAATCGGCTCTTATAATACATTTCAATTCTTTTAATTCTTGTTCTTCTAATTCTTGAGACAAGCTTTCCAGTGAAATATGTTTTTTCTTGTTCTGCTCGTTTACCTTTTTCTCTCTAATAAAGTCTTCTACAATTTTTTTAGCTTGCTTATCGCTTTCTACACCATATAAAACATCACCTGCATTTGGCACAACATTAAATCCTGTAATTTCTACTGGCTGTGAAACAATGGCTTTATTTATTTTTTTACCTCTGTCATCAAGCATTGAACGGACTCTACCATGAGCTTCCCCTGCTACGAACACATCTCCAATTTTAAGTGTCCCTTCCTGCACAAGTACATCGGCAACTGCTCCCATTTTTGGATCCAGTCTTGACTCTACTACAACCGCTTTAGGACGTTTATTTGGATTGGCCTTCAATTCTTCAAGTTCCGCTGTAATTAGTATTGTTTCAAGAAGTTCTTCCAAATTAATTTTCTGTTTTGCAGAAATTTCAACAAATTCAGTAGTTCCTCCCCATTCAGGTGACATCAGTCCATATTCAGTCAATTCAGTTCTAACCTTCATAGGATCTGCACCTGGCTTATCAATTTTGTTAATTGCAACAATTATTGGAACTCCCGCTTCCTTAGCATGCGAAATTGCTTCCACAGTCTGAGGTTTTACCCCATCATCAGCCGCTACAATCAGAATCGAAATATCAGTAATATTGGCACCTCTTGCCCTCATTTCAGTAAACGCCTCATGTCCTGGAGTATCAATAAATGTAATTCTTTGACCTTTCCAGTTTACTTGATAAGCTCCTATTTTTTGCGTGATTCCTCCAGCTTCATCACCCATTACATTTGTATGTCTAAGTGCATCTAGCAGTGATGTTTTACCGTGATCAACGTGTCCCATTATCGTAATAACTGGAGCTCTTGTTACAAGTTCTTCAGCTGTATCTTCCTGTTCAAGCTGATATTTTTCACCGTAACTAATTTCCTCTACTACTTCTTTTTCTACAATTACTTCATATTCAAGTGCCACTTCTTCAGCTTCCTCAAATGATAAAATAGCATTCGCAGTAAGAAGTTTTCCTTCCATAAAGAATTTTTTGATTATATCAGAAACATTGATTCCTAGTTTTTCAGCTAAATCTTTAATAACAATTTCTTCTCCAATTGTTATCATTCCTATGCTCTCTCCTTCAATTCTGACAATTTCATCCTTGACAACTTTTTCCTGTTTTTTGTTTTTCTTTTTCTTTTTGTCATCTTTTCTAAAGTCTGAACGAAGTTCCTTTTCTTGATGTTCTCTGTCCCTTTTATTTTTTTCATATTTTTTCTTGTCGAATTTTCCTTTTCCTTTTCCACCAGCTTTTCCTTTTTCAGCCACTGTCGCTGCTGGAATTTCAGAAGCTGACTCCTTTTTAGCGTTAGAAAAATTTCGGTTGTCTCTTCTAAAGTCATCTCTATCTTTATTAAATCCACCTCTATCAGAGAATCCTCTATTATCCTGTCTATCTCTAAAGTTTCTTCCTGTGCTTTGATTATCTCTATCTCTATTTTGGAAACCTCTGTTGTCACGGTTATCTCTTGTTTGATTATTTCCGTCTTTATTAAAGCTTCGATTTTCTCTTCTGAAGTTTTCTTTTCCTTCTTTTCTAAATCCGTCCTTGTTTCTGTCTTCTCTATTCCGATTGTCTCTATTTTGGAAAGTTCTTCCGCTGTTTTCCCTATTTTCTCTGTTATCTCTATTTTGAAAACCTCTGTTGTCACGGTTATCTCTTGTTTGATTATTTCCGTCTTTATTAAAGTTACGATTGTCTCTTCTGAAATTATCTCTTCCTTCTTTTCTAAATCCGTCTTTATTTCTGTCTTCTCTATTTCGATTGTCTCTATTTTGGAAAGTTCTTCCGTTATTTTCTCTACTATCTCTGTTTTCTCTACTTTGAAAATTTTGCTTTTCTTTATTTAATTCATTCGCTTTATTATTTTGGCTACTCAAATTAACTTTCATCTCCATTTTCCTATTATTTTCTTTTTTATCAAACTTATTTGATTTTTCAAATTTTTGATTTTTATTATTATCTAAATTTTTTGTAGTCTTCAGATTATTTTTATTATTGCTGTCATCTGATTTTTTTTCTACATTTAGTTTAATATCTTTTTCCAATGGCTGTTTTGATTTTTCGTAATTTTTATTAATGTTTTTAGATTCACTAATCTTATTGTGTTCAGCATTGCTGTTTTTTTGACTCTCTGAATGGTTACTTACTGTTTTTGCAATATTTTCTTTTGTACTCTCTGTTTTATTTTCACTTTTATTCAGATTTTCAGTTTTACTGTTATTTTGATTATTTTGGACACCTTTTTGAAGTTTTTTCCTTATTAGGCTTACTTCTTCATCACTTAGTACATTCATATGATGTTTTTTGTCTACCCCAAATTTTCTAATTTCCTCCATAAATTTAGTTGCCGTAAAACCATTTTCTTTTGCTAACTCATGCACTTTCATCCATTCATCACCTCCACTTTGCTTAATATTCCTTTGATTACTTTTTTGTCAAAAATACCGACAACATTCACATCTCTTGAAAAAAGCTCTATTAATTCGATTTTCTTTTCAACAAATACAATTTTAAAATTAAATTTTTCAGTTAATTTTTTAAACTCCTCAATGTATTTTGTCCTTATATCTTTTGGAATAATAACAAGCTTTACTTTTTCACGCTTTATTCCGTTAATTGTTTCCTCAACTCCAAAGACAAAATATTCAGAATTTTTCATCGGCTTTAAAATATCAATTATATTTTTCTTTTGTTTTTTCACTTCCTCAAGCATTCGTACAAGCTGTTCTATTTCAACATTATATTTCTTATGTTTTGACAGCCTTTCAATACATTCATTCGTTTTACAGACATAAAATCCTCTTGCCTGCACCTTCATTTCCTTATCGTAAACATATTTTCCGTCTTGCTCAGTTATCCTGAAAAAATCCATCTTTTTACCTTTTTTCCTGCAGCAAATACACATTCTTTCAGGTTTGTTATTTTCTTTCTTTTCTTTTATTAATGTATCCAAACTCTCTAATCATCTCCTTGTTTGATACTTTTTCGATACTTATCTTTTATAATTTATAATTTTTTTACAAATTTCAGTCTTCCTCGTGAAGTCCAGCAAATGCGCTTTCCTCAACTTCATCTTCAAATGAATCATTAAAAGCCCTATCTTCTTCGTACTCTTCAAATCCATCAATTTCAGCAGGCTCTGTATGAATATCTATTTTCACGCCGCACAGTCTTGCTGCAAGCCTTGAATTTTGACCCTTCTTACCAATTGCAAGCGATAACTGATTTTCTGCTACAAGCACTCTTGCAACTTTCATATTTTCTTCGCCTTCCTCAATGATTTCCACTGACAGAACTTCTGCAGGATTCAAGGCATTTTTTACAAATTCCGTTATATCCTCATTCCACAGAACAATGTCGATTTTTTCTCCGCAAAGTTCATCAATGATATTTTGGATTCTCATTCCGTTACGTCCAATACATGCACCTTTAACGTCCAGATTTTCATCATTTGAGTAAACAGCGACTTTAGAACGGCTTCCTGCTTCCCTTGCAATGTTTCTGATTTCAATAATTTCCTCATAAATTTCAGGAACTTCCAATTCAAGCAGTCCTCGAAGCAATTCCTCAGATTTTCTTGAAACAAAAGTTTTTGTAAATTTCGTAGACTCTTCCACAGCGCCGATATAAATTTTAATTCTGTCCCCTTGTCTGAATATGTCTACTGGTGACAATTCCTTCGCCGGCACAATTGCTTCAAGTCCATTTATATCTACATACAGATTCCCTTTTTCATCAGTTTTTCTAACATTTGCAGAAACAATTGAATTTTCAATTTCCTTAAATTTATTAAAGATATTTCTTTTTTCACACTCTCTAACTTTTTGTACAACAATCTGCTTTGCATTCTGAATTGCATTTCTCTTAAAACTTTCCGCATTAATTTCCAAATCCAGAATATCTCCCAGCTTAGCACGCTTTTTAACAGAAATTGCATCTTCTAGACTAATTTCCTCTTCAGGATTTTCTACATTTTCTACAATCAGCCTTTGTGAATAAACCTTCACATCTCCGCTGTTTCTGTTAATCGTTACTTTTACATTGTCCTTTTCACCATAATTTTTTTTATACGCCGCAAGCAATGCAGTTTCTATTGTTTCCAGTAATTCTTCCTTTAAAATTCCCTTTTCTTTTTCAAGTTCATCAAGTGCTTCCAAAAATATTTTTTGATCTCGCCCTTTCATCATTCCTCCTCACTATTTAATATGCCATTCGGTAATTCATATATTAAATTTGCCTTTTTTAATTTAGAAAGTGGTATTTCCACTATTTTCCCCAATTTATCATCCAAAAGAAAAATCGTATCATCTTCAAATTTTTCCAATTTTCCAACAAATCTTTTAGCCCCCTCAATATTATTCTTAGCCTGAACATTAACTTTCTCCCCTAAAAATCTCACAAAATCCTTAGGTTTTCTCAATCTACGCTCAACTCCAGGTGTTGAAACCTCTAGAAAAAACTTCTCCTCAATCAATTCATCCGCAATCCCATCAATCTCACGGCTAAAATCAATACAATCATCAAGTGTAGTAGTCCCATCCAGTTTCTCCACATATACTCTCAAATAATTATATCCCCCATCCCTCACATATTCCAAATCTGCCAACTCCAGATTCATTTCCTTTAAATGCGATTCGATTTTCTTCTCAAACTCATTTAAAATCTGTTCCATAAAATTACACCTCATATCTAAAACTAAAGAGTGGGCTAACCCACTCTCTACCTAAAATTATTTTCTATAATTATAATAACATATTTTTACTTTTTTTTCAACCCCCTAATTTTATTCTCAAACAAAAAAACAACCTTATACAAAAGTTGTTATTTTCTAAACCTTATTTTAATGGATAACTTACTTTAACAAGACATTATAAGACTTGACTTTGAATCAAGTGCATTGTTTCAATCCTTGTTTTAATGGATAACCTACTTTAACCAATATTAACGGTATACAATCTAAAGAAAGTAGCATTGGTTTCAATCCTTGTTTTAATGGATAACCTACTTTAACAATCAACAGTATAAGATCACTGGAATTCAATAATAAGTTTCAATCCTTGTTTTAATGGATAACCTACTTTAACAATATTAAAGATGCTGGTAATGGTAAATATGAAAGGTTTCAATCCTTGTTTTAATGGATAACCTACTTTAACCAATATTAACGGTATACAATCTAAAGAAAGTAGCATTGGTTTCAATCCTTGTTTTAATGGATAACTTACTTTAACGACAGGGATTATATCACTAATAAAGGAAACACAGATGTAGTTTCAATCCTTGTTTTAATGGATAACTTACTTTAACCTGTACTTTTGAGAAAACCCTTTATTAATAAGTATTACAGAATTTTTTTCAGACATTAAAATCGCATTTTTTGACTTGATTTTTATCATTTTTTGCTGTTTTTTTGACATTTTCCGTAACTCCTAACGTGCATGTTCATTGGCTTTGAATAGGTTTTTCCCTGCTTTTTTAATTTTTAGTAGTGGTAGGAATTTTTACCACAAACTTATTATACCACATTTTTTTGAATTTTCAAAATTTTTTTAAAAAACCTCTCCCCTTTTTTGACTAACTAACTTAAATTAACTTCCCTTTTTAAATTAAAAAAAATTAATAAACTTCCGCACCCTTCAAGTTAATTTTCTTCTTCTCAATAGTCCAGTTATCCGACAATTCTGCAAGTTCTTTTTTCATATTTTCCAAAAATTCATCATTGTCGTAATTCAAGGAAATCAATGTAGGACCTGCCCCGCTTATATATTCTCCCAATGCACCGTGTTTTTTAGACGCTTCAAAGATTTTTTCTGAATCGTTTATTAATGCGAATCTATAAGGCTGGTGAATTTTATCGCCTAAAAGGAAACGTAAATTGTCGTATTGCCCTTTGTTAAAAGCATTTACAAGCAATCCTAACTTCGACATGTTGTTTATTGCGTCAGAAACTAAGTAGGTTTTGGGCAACACACTTCTTGCTTTTTCTGTCGATAATTTAAAATCTGGAATCATTACGTAGAAACATAAATCATCAGAATTTAGTAACGAACTGTAGACAAGATTTTCCTTATCATGTGCAGTAAGCACCATTCCTCCGAAAATTGCAGGCACTACATTATCAGGATGTCCTTCCATTTCCACAGCCAATTTTGCCACCTCATTAATATCCAGCACATCACCAGCAAATTTATTTGCAATCATAATCCCAGCAACAATAGCAGATGAACTGCTTCCAAGCCCACGTGAAATTGGAATATCATTTTTCACAATATTCACTTTATAACTAGGAATGTTTTTTACCAAATGTTTTTCCGTATATTTTATCGCTTCAAAAATCAAATTCTCTTCAATCGGAATCGAAAACGGCTCTCCATTTTCCAAAAATTCTATTTTATCGCTTTCCTCTACTTCCAGTTCCAGAAAGTAATCCAACGCAACTCCCAGACAATCATATCCCACACCAATATTAGCCGATGTTCCCGGCACTTTTACTCTAAATTTTAAACCCATATCTATTCCTTTCATTTTATCATCATAATTTCTACAAGAAGAACCATGTCGCAAGACTTAATCTAAAAAATCTATTTTCTTTATTAAATTTCTCAATTTCTTAAAATATTCATTTACATTCATCTACAATTTATCAACTTTCACAAAACACTATATTGTCAAATCCAAGTAATGAGCCCATTTTATCTGACTTAATCCTCTAAGTTCCTTCAATGATCTTCTTCCAACTTCACTGTCAACTGTAAGCAGCATAATTGCACTGTTTTCACGTCTACCTACATTCATTGTAGCAATATTTATATTTTCTTTTCCAAGTGTTGCCCCCACAGCTCCGATAACTCCTGGCACATCTTCATTTCCTAAATAAATCATATTGTCAGAAATTGCCATATCCACATCGTGATTCTTTATGCTGATAATTCTTTCCTCGTTGTTCATTCCAATTGTTCCGACAACATATATTTTCTTGCCTTCTTCATTTGTTATTACAAACTCTATTGCTGAAGAATAATTTTTATATTTATGTTCCTTTTTATTTATTGAAATATTAATCCCTCTTTTTTCAGCAAGCGGCTTTGAGTTAATATAATTAACTTCCTCTTTTAAAACTGGCTCCAAAATTCCTTTTATCGCTGTCGAATCCACAAGTGCAGTTTCCTGCTCGGCAATTTCTCCGTAATAATTAAGCACAACATTTGTAATTGGAGTTTTTTCAATCTGAAAATAAATTTTTCCTAATTTTTCAGCCAGATTTATAAATGGTTTTACAATTAAAAATTCCTCTCTTCCAATCGCAGGCAGATTCACAGCCGTTTCAACTATTTCCCCACGAAGTCCATTTAATACCTGCTTTACAACCTGAGTCCCTACATTTCGCTGTGCTTCATAAGTTGTCGCTCCAATATGTGGCGTTGTAATTGCATTTTCAAATTCATAAAGAATACATTCAGAACGCGGCTCAACCGTATGAACATCGTATCCAAAACTTGCAATTTTCCCGCTTCTTAATCCTTCAGCCACAGCCTCCTCATTAAATAATCCTCCACGTGCCGCATTTACAAGCCTTACACCGTCTTTTAACATGTGAATATTTTCAGCGTTTATCATATCCACAGTTTCTTTAGTCTTAGGCGTATGAATGGTTATCACATCTGCTTTTTCCAGCAATTCATCCAATGTTTTAGCCTTTTCACAGCCATATCTCTTAAAACGCTCATCTGAAATATACGGATCATAAGCAACTAGTTTCATTCCAAACGCTTTCATTCTCGTAGCAACTAGACCACCAATTCTTCCAAGTCCGATAATTCCCAATGTTTTTTCAAACATCTCGCTTCCTACAAATATTTCTCTTTCCCATTTTCCACTTTTTATAAAATTATTTGCCGCAATAATATTTCTCGCAGAGGCAAGCATTAGCCCAATCGCAATTTCACAAGCCGAAACCGTATTGCTGTCAGGAGTATTCGCTACAATTACACCATGTGCAGTTGCCTCAGGAATATTAATATTATCTGTACCGTTTCCCGCACGTCCGACTATTTTCAGATTTTTTGCCTTATCCAGCAGTTCCTTATCCACCTTTATAACACTTCTCACAATCAGAGCGTCATATTCGCCAATTATATCCAAAATTTCCTCACGTGAAATCCCAACTTTCACATCAACTTTTACATCTCTAGCTTCCTGCAGTCCCGCAATCGCATCATCATCAATATATTCCCCAACTAATACTTTATACATATATTTTTCCTCCTCAATTCTAATCAACGCATTTATTTAATTAATATATTACCATAATTTCCAGTACAATTCAACAACATCACTTCTTTACATCAAAATAAATTAATTTAAAAAAATTCTGACATCCTTTTATATTAAGAAATATTGTTATAAATTCATTTGACAAAATACATTTTTTTATATATAATAAGTTATGTTTTGCGAATGATTTGCAAATTTGTAAAATAAAAAACGTTTTTTATTATTAGGAGATGTTATTATGAAATTAACTAAGAAAAGGCAGCAAATACTTAATCTTATACAGTCTTCAGACACTCCAATAAATGCCAAATTTTTAAAATCAAAAGTAGATTTTGACTTGTCGACAGTTTATCGGGCTTTGGAATTTTTAGAAAAAAATAATTATATTTTTTCGTTTGACTTTGAAAATGAAAAATATTACTTTAAAGAAGAAAATGCCAATTTTTTTATTTGTGATTCTTGCAAGCATATTGAAACTGTGCCAGAATTTTCAAATGAAGAAACAGAAAAGGAAAAAAGTGAATTAAAAAAACGAGGCTTTTCACTATTGTCGCATCTTTCGATTTTTAAGGGAAAATGCAACGATTGTGATTAAAATTTATGATTTACAAAATACATATTTAGGAGGAATTAAAATGAAAAAATTATTATCATTATTTTTATTATCAGCTCTGTTTATCTTTTCTTGCGGAAATAAATCAGAAACTAAAAAAGAGCAAGGAACTACTGCAGGAGCAAAGGAAAAAATTGTAACAAGCGTATCGCCTTTAAGATGGCTTACTCAAAAAATTGCAGGAGATGATTTTGAAGTTATTTCAATTGTGCAGCCAAATATGAATCACGAACTATTTGAGCCAAAACCTTCAGATTTAAAAATTTTGGAAAATTCAAAAGTATTTTTCACTTACAATATGTTGGGATTTGAAGAAACAATTTCTAACAGCCTAAGCGATAAAAATAAAATTGTTAATGTTTTGGATGGTGTTGATAAAAATTTATTTATCAAAGGAGATCATGATCACGAACATGAGCATGAACATGCAGATAAAAAGGAAGAAGAACACGAACATCATCACGAACATGAAGGACACGGTGGGATTGATCCGCATGTATGGTTTTCGCTTGATATGATGCCTAAAGTTGCTGAAAATATAAAAAATGAATTGTCAAAACTTTATCCAGAAAAAAAAGAAACTTTTGAAAAAAATTACAATGCTTTCATCACAGAACTTAATCAAGTAAAAGCAGAACTTTCGCAAAAAATGGCTTCAAAAACTAAAAAATCATTTATGATTTATCACCCTGCATTAAACTATTTCCTAAAAAATTATGCCATTGAAGAAATTTCAATCGAGCAGGAAGGAAAAGAACCATCAGCACAGCAAATAAAAGAAATTATTGATGAAGCAAAAGAACACAATGTAACTACAATCTTAGTTCAGCCTCAATTTCCAAAACAAAGTGCCGAAGCTATTTCAAAAGAAATTCCTAACTCAAAAGTCGCTGAATTTAATGTTGACAAGGAAAATGTCTTTGAAAATCTAAAACAGTTTGTAGATTATTTAAATTAAAAATTTTTATTCAAAAAAAGAACGAGAAGAAAAACGAAAGGATAAAAATTTGATGGCTAACGGACAGAATAAAAAACTTGTGAGCGTACAAAATCTTAATTTTAAATACAACAATGATTATATTTTGAACGATATAAACTTAGATATTTTTAAAGGAAAAAATGTTGCAATTCTGGGAAGAAATGGTGGTGGAAAATCGACTTTGGTAAAGGTTATGCTTGGGTTTTTGAGGAAAAATTCTGGCAGTATTGAATTTTTTACAAGTGAAAACAAAATTGGGTATTTGCCACAAATAAGGGAGTTTGACACTTCCTTTCCCATTAATATTTTTGACTTGATAATATCGGGATTGACTAATAAAAATAATCTTTTCAGAAGATTCAACAACGAAGAAAAAAAACGTGCTGAAATACTCTTGAAGGAATTTGATATTTTTCATTTAAAAAATAAATTAATAAACGAAGTATCTGGAGGACAGCTTCAAAGGGCATTGATTGCACGTGCCTTAATTTCTTCGCCAGAACTTATTTTTCTTGATGAGCCGGAATCATTTCTGGATAAGGAATTTGAATTTAAACTTTTTGAAAAAATAAAGGAGCTGTCAGATTCAACAATCGTTGTAATTTCTCATGAACTGGAAAAAATCTACGATTACATTGATTCCATTTTTGTCGTGGAAGGCAATATCCGAATTTACGAGAAAAAGGAAGATTACGTGTGCAGCAATCCTTATTTACATTCACACAAATAAAATTTACAAAATTAAAAGATAAACTATTAAAGATTGGGGAATTATGGAATTTATAAAAATTTTTGAATACGCTTTTATGAGAAACGCCCTTATTGTAGGGCTTCTTTCTAGTATATGCTGCGGAATAATAGGAACTTATATTGTAAATAAAAAAATGGTCTTTATTTCATCAAGTATTAGCCATGCCTCTTACGGCGGTATCGGAATAGGAATCTATCTAATTTATTTCTTTAACTTGCCAATAAAAGATCCATTATTTTTTGGACTGATTTTCTCAATACTGTCAGGTGTGCTGATTTTGGTTTTAAAAGACACTCTTCATGTTGATGGTGATTTGGGAATAGGTATCGTTATGTCAATGGGAATGGCTATCGGAATTATTTTTGCCTTCCTGACACCAGGCTATCAGTCCGATATGTCAACTTATTTATTCGGAAATATCCTTTTATCCAACACCCTGAACATAATTTTACTGCTAATACTGGACATCATCACAATCACATTTTTCATCATCTTCTACAAAAGTATCGTCTACACCAGCTTTGATGAAAACTTCTACAAAATCCACAGCGTCCCAGTAGCCTTCATAAACTACTTTATGATAATCCTAATATCATCCGTAATAATAATAAACATAAAAACAATAGGAATCATCCTAATAATCTCAATCCTGACAATCCCGCAGGCAATCGCAGCCTCACTCGCAAGAAAATACTCAGCAATCATAATTCTATCCATAATTTTCTCATTTATCGGAATACTGTCAGGACTATATTTTTCCTACACGCTAAATATTCCGTCAGGCCCTTCAATTATTGTATTGCTTACGATTTTGTTGGCGTTAGTTAAGGTTGGGGGATTTGTGAAAGGGAAAATTTTTAATTGATTTTTTGCTATAAACGTAGAGAAATAAAAATAGAGAGTATATATCTAAAACTCTCTATTTTTTAAATTATTTAATTATTAAAAATGCAGATATAACTATAATCTACCAGATTTTCAGTTTCTGTCTTATATGGTGCTTGTTCTGAAAGTTTTAATAAAAATTTTCTTTTCCCCTCAGATATTTTTTTATCTCTTATCACAGTTTTATCTTTTGAAAATCCTAAAACTCCCAATAATAAAAAAATAAAGATTAATTTATTCATATATCTTCCCTTCATAACTTTAATAAAAGACCAAAATCTGACACTTATTTTTTCATTCCCCTTGTTATCACTCTTTCACATAAACATATTTTCTCCCATCTGACATTCCCTCATCAAAAATATACCCATCCAAAGTAATATTTCTCAATTTTTTCACATCACTAATCTTATTTTTCACAATATAATTTAAAGTAAATCCTCTCATTTTTTTCGAGTTTGTACTCACTTGCTTTAATTTGCCATTTGAATCTTCCCAAAACTCAAAATCAATCAATTTATCAGAGTTTATAAGTTTAGAATATTCCTTTGAGGCAAGATTTAAAATAATTTCTTCCTTTTCAAAATATTCATTTACACTTGATTTCCAAACCTCATAAAGCGACTTGTTCTCAAAAATCGAATTTGTCATATCAAGACGATACTCTTTCACATTTGTATAAGGAGTCAAAATACCGTATAAAGCAGATAAAATAACTAAATGCGACTCCAAATATTCAACATCATTTTTATCAAATGTTTCAATCTTTATAGCCTTATACGCAACACCAGTATAGCTTGTCAAAGCATTTCCACTTTTCTCGTTTTCATAATTTTTATAAAATTCCAATAACTTTTGTGCCTTTTCATTTTTTAATTTAAACTTTTTCTCAATTTCTTCTACAGAAAAGGTTTTTATTTTTTCAATAATTTCCTTCGTTATTTCTAGATAAAAAGGCTCTTTTTCAGTCAAAGAGCCGCTGTCTTTTATTGGCAAATTGTTAATTTTTTTAGTTTTGCTTGGTGATATTATAATTTTCATAGATTAAATCTCCATAAATTTCATCAGTATATTTCGTTTTATTTTTTTCAAACCAAATTTCCAAATCTTTTCTTTTTTCAATCCTTATTCTACTGGATTCTCTTCTTTTATTAGGAACATATCCTCTTGAATTCAACCAATTTTGTGAGTTTCAATCCTTATTCTACTGGATTCTCTTCTTTTATAGGAAGAAAGCAATATATATCAGTTGGATACTAATAAAGTTTCAATCCTTATTCTACTGGATTCTCTTCTTTTATTTACATTCTTCAAGTAGAGTTTAGAAATGGAAATGTGTTTCAATCCTTATTCTACTGGATTCTCTTCTTTTATCCGTTCTACAGAGCAGACTCTTTATTTTCAACTCTTATAGAGTTTTTTTGAGAATCTAACTCTATTAAAATTAACAGATATATGACAAGATTTTTATTGTTTTTTCACCTGTTTCCGTAACTTTTTTATTTCCCAATTCCTTTATTTTAGCTACTTTGCAAGTAAAAGAAATTACAATTAAAATATAAAGATATAGTAATAATAACCACATTCATTTTACCATATCTATTTAGTTTTATCAATTAAAAATATTTAGTTTCATATAATTTCATAAAAATTTATTTCTCAACTTTCACAAACGTTCCATAACCTAAACTTTTTCTTTTTCCAAGCGAAAAATAATCTGGAAATTTTATGTTTGTATAAAAATTTCCAATAAATGCTATCATATTTACATTTTTCAAATCTCTTGAAGTTATTTGCAAATCTGCCGAAACATAAATTTTATTTTCTTTCTCAAGCCAAATTCCCAAACCTTTTAATACTTCTAAAATGTTATTCGTAATCGCTTGTTCCAATGTGTACTCTCTCCTCAAGTATTTAGAAAAATTTTTGTCATTTAATGGTAAATACGGCGTCACAAATCTATATTCATACATCTTATCCCCCGTAAACTCTATTTCATCATCAAAAATTTCAATTTCTTTCTGAATATCAAAAATCAAATTCCCATCAATATTCAAATAATCAATTTCTTCAAAAAGTTTCTTATTTATCTCAGTAACATCTTCACCAATTCCCATTATAGAAAGCATATTTTTAATCAGTTTATATTGCAACTTAGGATACGCGTAATTATAGCCATCCGACAAGTGATTATGAAAAACCGTATTTTCTCTGTACTTATCCGCTAAAAAGCCTCTTAACTTTTCCAAATCTCTCATTGTATATGTTTCATTTCGTTTGAATTTTAATATTGAGTATTTCACTAGTAGAACTCCTTTTCAATATTTCTATTAATTTTGCTGTTTTTTTACTTTTTTAATCGATTTTTATCTAAATCTTTAAAATCTGATTGTTTTATTTAAGTACATTTAATTATTAATTATCATTTCTCCAAATCCGTATTCTCTAAATTCACCTATACCAGCATATTTTACATGTTTAAGAAGAAGCAAAAAGAGATTCCCATAATATCCTCGTAATACTGCTTCTATATCTCCTAAATATATTTTTTTAACCTTACTATTTAATAAGTCTACTCTTTTTTCTCTATAAAATTCCTTTTTTATTGTAATAGAATTTAAAATATTTTCTTTTATTCCTTCTATTACTAAATTTGTATCATTTTTTACATCTTTTAAAATAATTTCTAGTATTTTTTCTAATCCAAAAATAGATTTTACATCTTTTAGGATAGGATTTATAATTTTTAAGTTTATTTTTGCAGAAAAATTAAGTGCATCTACATTCAAACTTTTTATTTCTTTTTCAAAATCATACTCTCCGCACCAAGTATCATTTTTTGTTATAATCCCAGCTAATTGAAAGATACCACCTCCAATCACTATCTTCTCCTTATTTATAGCTATTTGAAATAATTGATCTCTCAATTTTAAAAATTTTTCTTGTGTTTTAGTAATTACTCTAATTTTATATTTCTTACTTTTTTCAAGTCGTATTGTTTTATTAAAAAATTCTCCAAAAATATTAGATACTCTCAATTCGTTTTTATTTTCTATTTCTAAGATTTCAGATATTTTTTTATGAATTTCCAGACTATACATTCCTGTATTATCTATTACTTTATCTTCCAGTGCAGAAAGTTCTAAAACTATACTATTCATTTGCTTTTCCTTTCTCATTTAAAAAATTGCACTTTTATCATCCTATAGACTAATAACTTACAAGAAATATTATTCTAGTCTCCAACTATCTACAGAACTTCCTTCTATTTTTCTTTTTCCATTAACTTTTTATCATAAATCTGATTAAAATTTAACTTTTCTCTTACCTTAGTAATATTTTTTTTAAGTTTTTTTTCTTTTTCTAACGTATGCCATTCTGTTTTGTTCTTTTTTAATTCATTTTGTGTTATTCTTTCAAATTCTATCAATGTTGAAACACAACTTCTTTCTTTTCCTGGAATATCTAATTTTAAATTATCTTTTTCAATTTCAATGACTAAATCATTTTCTCCTTTAGGAGAAATAATTTTTCCATCTTCATCTACATATATTTCTCTTCCCATTTCCTGTAATTTTGAAATTACATATTCTTTTAAAAGTTTTTCATTATTTTTTTCTTCAAGTCTAAACTGATATTCATCATAATATTCTATTACTTCATCATAAATTTCTAAAATTTCAGAAAATTTTGTTGTTTTCTCTACTTTTTTTAGTAAATCTCGATATTTCTTCACTTCTTCTAATTCATTTTTACTTAAAAAATAATTTATGTATTCTGTTATTGTCGATATATTTTTGCTTTTATATTCTTCAATATTACTAGAAGACATATTTTGTAATTTTTCTAAATCTATTTTAGAATTTTCTATCTCTTTTCTCATACTAGAATTTATTTGATCCATATTGTTTTTTCTTTTAAAAATAAAATCTTTAACACCATCTATAAAAATCTCAAATTCTATTCCTGCTGACATTTTATTTTCTCCTTATTAATATAATAATTTTTCTAATATTTTAAATAGAATTACTGAATCTGATGTTGCAAATAATTGACTAACTTCTTTAGTATTTCCTAAAATTTCTTCAAAATACTCTCTTTCATTCTCCAATTCAATTATACCATTTTCAAAATATTTATTTAAAATTTCTCTTACACCGTAAAGAAATTCTTCTGATTTAGTTTCTGAAATTTTATTTTTTTCTGAGAACTCTTTGTAATTCCCTTCTAATAACAGCTTTTCAATTTTTTCTTTTATTTCTTCTTTTGAGACATTTAATTCTTCTTTTTGTTTTCGTTCAACAAGATTATACAATTCTCCAATTTCACTTATTTCAAAAACTTTGTTATCATTCATTTCTAATACAATTAAAGCTGATGCATCTTTATCACATTCTACTTCTGAAATGATTTTTTGTAAATTTTCATCTCTAACAGTTATTCTATTTATATTTTCTTTTAGTAAATTTATAATTTTTATCAAATCTTCTTTTTTAAAGTTGTTCGGAATATAACCTGTATAATTTTGTGTATCATCTGCTATATCTTCTAATCTTTCAGATATTTCCTCTAATGAAGGTCTAGCTGATTTTGTACTTGATAAAATTTCTTCTATCAAATTACTTATTAATTTTGGAACATAATAAACTTGCTGTATTTTTCTAATCTTAACAGTATTTTTTTCTCTATTTTCTCCATATAATCTTTCAGAAGATATATTTTTTACAATTGATTTATCTATATCTTTCTCAAGATAGAATGCATCTTTTATTTTTTCTTTAATTTCTAAAGACAAATTGGAATCTACAATTCCCATTATAACATGATAACCATAAAATACTTCATGTAAGATTAAACCCAATATATAAATATTACTTTCTTTTCCTATATTTTTTTCTATATACTCTGGAGATTGATAAAAGTTACTCTTTTTATTTAAAATACTATTTGTTGAACTCAAACTTCCATTTGAATTAGTTTTTATGTAGTTTAAAAATCTAAATTTGTAATTTTCATCTCCAATAACTAAATTATCAGGATTAAGTCGATTAAAAACTATGCCTTCCTTCTCTAATTTTTTAAATGCCTCTATTAATTTACATGATTCTTTTAATTTATCTTCATACGTCATAACAGTATATTTGTCTTTAAATTCTTCATACAAATTCGTATAATTTTCTGTTATAATCTGGATTTTATTATCTTCTAAATAATAGTTATCTATTTTTAAAAAATAATCTGAATTTTTACCTAATACTTGATCTTTTGAAAGAGCTATTTGCTTTTCATTTCTTTTTTCATTATTCATAGTTTCAGTTAATTCAATATAAATTTTTAAATCTCCTGTTAAATTATTTTTACATTTTATATCTCTATACCAGGAAATATTATTTTTTAAATCTAACATAGTATATTCTTCTGAAATATCTATTTCTGGTATTTCTTCTAGCCCGTCTTTTAATCTCAAAATCTCATCTTTTGATAAATATTTTTGTAATATATTATCTATTTCTTCTGCCAATGGACTACTTAATTTTTCTAAATATTCTTTATTTTTTATTAACGTTACCCATAAAGACACATTACCTTTTTCCTGTTTTTTCCTTGAGTCTTCTTCCAAAACTTCTGTTATTTCATTTAAAATTTTTGATATTTCTTCTTTTTTATTTACTTTTACCACATATTCCAATTTAGCTGCTATAAACTCATATTTTTTATTCTGAATATGCATAAAATCAGTAAAAAACATATTCTTCTCTATTTTTTCAAATTTAATTTTTAAAAATTCATTTAAGATACATACATCTTCTTTATTCAGATTATTTTTAACAGCTTCTAGATAGTACAATTTTCCATACAATGTTTTTGTATAATTTTTCATTTTTTTAGCTGCTAACTGATTTTCATTATTTCTTAAATCTAATAATCCTTCAAAAAATTCTTTTTCTTCAAATGATTCAAATTTTATTAGTAATTCTTTAATTTTTGCAAATTTTTTTCTATATAAAAGTACAAAAAATAAATAGCTAATATATTTTTTATTATTTTTCTTATTCAAGCAATATTCTTCGAGTAATTCAGCATATTTTTCCCAGTAAAGCTTCCCTATATTGTTTGTATCATTTAAAAATAATTCTTCTGTTTTTTCTATGTATTCTTCCATTTTTTTCTCATTATTTAGTTTTAAATACAATGTTAATTTTAAAATATACTCTTCTTCTTTTTCTTTTTCATAATAATCTTCTAAGTATTTTTCAACATCTTTGTATTTTCCACATTTAAATGAAGAATTGATAATTCCTTTTTCTATATTTCTGTCATCTTTTGAAGTACTAAATTCTTTATATTCTAAAAAAAGATCTAAAGCTTTTTGATATTCATCAGAATTATAGTAAAAATTAGCGATATTATAAATGATTTCTTTTACAAGCTCTAGTTCTTTCATGCTTTTACTTCTACCATTTACAAATCTATTTTTGAAAATTATAATGTTCTCTTTCAATTTTTTTTCAATTTTCTCTATTTCAATACTATTTTTATGTTCTATATGTTTTTCTAATTGTTTTTTTATTTTTTCAGTAATCTGTTTTGCTTCCATATATTCTTTTTCAGAAATCTTATTTCTATTTTTTAATTCTTCTTCTTCTTTTTCTTTTTTTTCTAATTGTTCTTGGGTTACCTCCTCTCTTAGCTTATTTTCATCTAATTTAATTTTATCTGCTGCATCTTTACTTCTTTTTAAATTTCTTTGTTCATTTTTTATAGTTCTCATTTCTTCTTTCAATTGAAATATTACATTATGTAATTCTTCTACATTTTTTTTGTGTTCTTCTTCCCGTCTTAATACTTCTTTTCTAAATTGTTCTTGGGTTCTTTGTTGCTCTCGTTGATTTCGTAATATTTCTTCATCATCTGAACGACGTCTTCCAAACATACCATTAAAAAATCCCATTTAAATCTCCTCAATAATTTTTTCTAACTCTTCTTTTACATCCCAAATATTGTCATATCTATCATTTTCATTCACTTCTAAACATTTATCAATAATTTCTGATAATTTTACATTTATCTTTTTATTTACTTCAATTGGACTGTAATACTTATATTCGATATCTTCCGTAACTATTCTTCCTTCTCTATGTCCCTTTATTATACCATCTTCTCCAAGACTATTCCCATAAGGAACTTTTCCTGCAAAACATTGATACATCATTATACCAAATGAATAAATATCATCCTTTTCACTATATTTTAACTTCTCGTTTTCATTGTATGCAAGACATTGTTTAGGAGAGGAATAAAGTAAAGTTCCGTATTTCCCATATTCTTCATATTTTGATTGTGAACAACCAAAATCAATTAACTTTATATTTTCATTTCTATCAATCATAACATTATCAGGTTTTATATCTAAATGATAAATTTCTTCACTATGAATCAGATCTAAAGCATCGCATATTGCAATTAGTTTCTCCATCTTTTCTTTAGGTGTATGCTCTTCTTCCTCTAAATATTTTCTAAATGTTCTACCTTCTATATATTCTCCTACATATTCATTTTGATCATACTCATATACTTTCATTAATACTTCTAAATCCATTTCATTTAAAAGTTGTGCCTCATGATAAAAACTTTCATATTCTTCTATTTTTTTATCTGCACTATATCTTTTCAAAATAACTTTTTCATCAGTTATTAGATTATAACCTGAATAAATTTTTCCAAATGCTCCATTAGAAAATTCATCTTTGCTAAAGATATATTTATTCTTTTTATTTCCTGATAAAATCAATGAACAGTATTTATTGAATATTGGTATTTTTTTATAATACTTACCCTTTTTTAAAATATATTTCTGTAAAGTTTCAATTGAAAGTCCTTGAATTTTTTCTTCTAAATATAATTGTAAATTATAACAACTATTTTTTATAATCTCATCTTCATTTTCATAAATTTTCAACTCACCAATTACTTTTTTATCTATGATTTCATTAATTTTACAATATATTTTCTCTCCTAAATATAATTTTGTGTTAGTTTTTACTAGAATTTCATCTTTATTAATTTTACATATATACTCTGTTTCTGAAATTTTTTCTTTAACTGTAACTTCTATTTCATTTTCTTTCATATCTTCATCAAAAATATTTAATCTTAGTATGCATATATCTTTTTCAAATTCTGAAATATAATATTTATAATTTAAATCTGAAATTTTTGAATTTAATTTTATTTTTATATTTAATTCTTCATCACCCAAAAGGTAGCTATTTTCAAAATTTCCTTTAATAGAATAATTTCCTTCAGTCAAAACTTTTTTTATTTTTTGTTTTAAAGAAACTTCTATTGTATTATTTAATAATTCAATTTTTTTCAATGAAACATAAATTTTATCATAATTACCATCAAATATTGAATATAAATCATTATATATAATATTGTTATCTTTATTTTCTTTTAAATGAACATAATATTTTTCTAATTTTGATGAATAGTTTTCTTTTGAAACTTCTTCTCCAAATAAAAACTCATCTTTTTTTATCGAAAAAATAATTTTTTGATTTTTTATAATTGATTCAAAATATAATCTATCCTCATCAGTTACTATCAATTTTCTATTTGTTACATTTTTTATATCTAAAACAATTTCATCAAAATTAATTTCTTCTATTATTTGTTCTATTGTAAAATATTCATCCAACATCTTTAATTGAATAGCTCTATCTTTCAAATTTAAACTATTTATATTTTTAGGATAACTATCTATTTTATACTTTTTATATGAATTCTTCAAAAATTGTTGTTTTAAATTTTCTACATCAGGATACAAAGAAATTTTGTTATATGGTAAATATCCTATTAAATCTCCTAAATTTAGAGAATAACCTTGATTTGTCAAATTAAAATAGAATCCTTCCTCGTCTTCTGTAAAGTAAATTCCTTCTATCTCACTACCAACAGGATAATTTTCTTCTAATTCACATCGTATATTTGGAGATAATCTTTTACGGGACAATATTAATAAATTTTCTTCTTTTTCCAAAACTTTAAATTGATATTTTTTATTTTCTTCAAAATTTAATTCCTTAGAAAGATATGATATCTCCTCACCTGGAACTTTTATTTCTATGTATTCTCCATCTTTTTCATAAATACCTACTAAGCCATGATAAGTATTTTTTACCGTACACTCTAAAATATCATCTTTTTCAATTTTTTGCATTATTTTCTTAATTTTAAATGGATTATAACCTAATAATGATAATTCACCAGTCTCTTTTGAAATATCATCAATATAAAATTCATATAGCTTATCTTTTTGATAGTAATCTTTTATATCAAATTTTGTTAATTTTTTCAAATTTTCTTTTGGAATAACTAGTTTATACTTATTTTCAATAATAACTTGTATATCATTATTTGTTACTTCATATACTCTCGCTATTATTGTATCTCCTGAAAATTTATTCTTCAATATTTGAATTAATGGATTTTCTAAATACGGAAGTTGTGTATAAAAATAAAAAGTTTCTCCTACTTTATATTTATATTTTAATTTTTTTAATACATCTCCAACTTCTACAACATCTTCTAAATAATCTATATCCGAAGCTTCTATAAATAATCTGTTATTTAGAGTACTTTCTTTATTTTGAGAACTTAACTGATATATGATTTTATCAGAAAATGTTTTTATTACTTTTGAAATATAAAAATTTTCTATTTCTTCTTTAGGATACATAATTTGTTTCAACTGAATTCTATACTGATTTAATTCAAGACAAACCCAATCATTATGTAAAGTATCCAATAAGCTTAACTCTATTAAACTATAGGAATTTATATTAAATTTTGCTAATCCTATATCTTCTCTCTCAATGTAATAGGTCAAATCTTCTACATCTAATTCATTTTTCTTAAACATTGCAAAAAACTCATCTTTTTCTAACTGGATTCTTTCTTTAAACTCTTTATCTACTTGAAGATTATAATGGCAATATCTTGTTTTCTTATCTTTAATTTTACAATTAAAATATCTTTCTACTTTTTCATTTCCAACTATTAGCGTGTCTATTATTTCATAATTTCTTTGATTATAATATGTATCAACTTTTGAAGAAATAAATATTTTAAATTTTAAGTTATTTTCTACATCTTCAACTAAATAATTCCAACCTTTTAATTCTATATCTTCTTTGTTATCATTTTTTCTAGTTATCTCTTCTTTTACGCTATGAATAAGTAATTTTTTAGACTTTTCTTTTGATTTTTCTATTAACTTAATATATTTATCTTCATTAACTTTGTAACTACTCAAATTATGTCTACCTTTTTTTGTATAAGTTATTATGAATTCTATTTCGTCTCCAATATTAGCATTAGAAACTGTGTCCGTTTTATAAACTAACCCATACTTATACTTATCAACTCTTACCAAATAAAAATTCATTGCTGTTCTAAATATTTTTCCTCTATAAGTAACTCCTTCTGAAAAATTTTTTCTATAATGCTGTGCATCAAATAGTTGTGAGAAATGGTCATATTGTTCTCTTTTTTTATTCCATCTTAATTCCCAAACATCTCCTTCTTCTACATCGTCATACACAAGAAAAACATTTCTTAAAAGTCTGACTTCTTCTTCCCCATCTTTACATAAAACTGAATTTGAGTCTTTTTTTAAAATAAAATATTTTTTTATATTATTTTTCATATATTTTCCTCACTCATATAAATTTTTTTGCTCTTCAATTCATAACAACCTAACCTGTTAAACTTATAAGTTCCACAATCTATTCCAATATAATTATAAAAATTATCTATTTTTATATTTCCATATTCCTGTATTTTGTGTCCAAAAATAATTATTTTCTTATTTTCATTATCTTTATCCAACCAAAATCTATCTCTTGTCCATAAAATATATTTTTCATTTTGATTTTCAAGAGATATTTTTTTATCTATTCCAGCATGAACAAATATATAATTTTCACTGTATACAATATGTGGCATCTCATAAATAAAATCTAATATTTTGTCCTTTAAATCTTCATTACTATCTAAAATTTCTCTCGTTTTTTTACTTCCATTTTCATTTATAAGATATGTTTTTCTCTCAATTCCCATATAGTAATCTTCTAGCATTTTCTCATGATTTCCTATCAAATGTATCAAATTGCTTTTCTTTTGCAATTTAAATAATATTTCATAAGTTTTTTCTAATTCGTTTCCTCTGTCACAGGAATCACCTAAAATTAAAAACAAATCTTCCTTTGAATATTCTATTTTTTCTAATAATTTTTCTAATAAATTTCCATGAGAATGAATATCTGAAATTACATAAATATTTCTATATTTATTTTCTTCTATTCTTAATATTTTCAACATATAATTTTCCTATCTCTGAAAGTTTACATTCTTCCATATTTTCATTATCATAATAAAGATTTTTTATAAATTCTGGTAAACTGTTATACTCTTCTTTCGATAGTATATTTTTTATATTTTCTTCCTCTAAGCCTATATTTTCTAAATTTAACCTTAATAGATTACTCTCTTTCACTTCTCTATCTAGGTGAAATAATCGAATTTTTTCGTCAATATAAGAAAATAAAAGTAAGGAGGACCACATTCTTAAATTTTCTCCAAAATAATATACATCTGTATTTTTAGATATATCTATTTTCACATATAAATAATCTAAGAATTTTAAAATTTCATTTTTATCAATTTTTTCATTATTCAAATATTCTATTTGACTTTCCAAATAAATCTCTACATCATAGCTATCATTCTTTATTTCTACTTTTTTATCATATACTGCTATTTTCATTATTATACTTCCTTATAATTCTTTATATTTTTCTATTTTGTTTATAATTTCTTTCATTTTTTCATTTCTTTTTACTACTATCTTAAAATATTGTATCCCACTCTCCAAATAATACTTTCCAAATATTTCATTTTTTTGAATACCTAAAATTTCTCTATAAATTTTATTTTCTTTATAAGAAAATATATAATTCAACATATGAATTGATTCAATTTTTTCATTCAATTTAGAATATATAAACTCTAAATCTTTTACAACTTCTTTTGACTTTATCTCATAAATATGATCTATATCTCCCCATAATGAATTATCTGAATGATAGAAGATATTTCTTTTATAAATTCCATTTGAAACATCATAATTTGGTCTTTCAGAAAGTTTTTGTTCTATTATTTTTTTTCTTTTATTTACTTGATGATAATATTTTAATTTACGAATTAATGCTCTTATCTCTGGTGTTCTATATTTTTCTCTTAAATTATCTTCTGCGCTTTCTAAAATATCAAAAGGTAAATTTGGAATTAAATCGAAAGTATTCCTATTATACATATATAAATATGTTCCTGTCATTTGTGAAAGAACTACAATTTTTTCAATAAATTCAAAAAGTGTACTAATTAAATATATATTTGATTTTTCATTGGTATCTGAAATTAGCATTGCTAAATCTTCCATCATTGTTATTTTATTATTATAATAGTTTATATTAGAACTTATTTCCATGTTTTTTAATTCCTGTACTAGTTTTTCAAAAAATTCTTTATTTTTTTCAGATATAATAAATTCAAAATGCAATAATTCTCTTTGAATGTTGCCTATATTTTTACTTTTAAATAATTTTATAATAGGATAATTATCATATTTTTCGTTTTCTAAAATATTAGCCTCTTCTGAATCCAATTTATATTCATTATCTGTATCTATTATTATTCTAGAAAATTTATGCTGCATACTAAAAAATTTTTTTACTCCATTATCAACTAAGTAAACTTTTTCATCAATTTCTGGAATAAACACCATTTTATCTTTTATCCCTTTTGCTACACTTTTACTCGCTTCCAACTCTCCATGAACTAACATAACATTTTCTGGATTTAGTTTTTTTACTAAATCTATTACACCTCTTACACTTGCGTGTCCTGGAAATGTAACTTTATATATATTTCTATTATTTTTTTTATAAGTTCTCCCTCCAATTGTCATAGACTCCAAATAGTTTGTATTCTGAATTTTTCCACCTACCGTATTAGGTGCCTGATAACCTACAAAAATTATACCATGTTTATTTCCATGCATTATATCTAAAGCCAATTTCGTATTATCATTAGGTTCTTCATTTAAAAAAGATAACATCCCTGGTTGAATAAGAAAAATTGCTTTATTAGCTTTTTTAGTAAATTCACTAGCAATTTCTTTTGGATTATATCTTTCTAAATTTAATTTTTTTTGTAAATTTTCAATTAAACTTTTACTTTGATTTTGTCCCTTATTTAAAATTTTAAAATAATCTTTTCCATCTATTGTCAACTCTTCTGCTAAAATATCTAAAGATTGCTCTAAATATTTTTCAGTATATTTTATTCCTAAAGAATTTGAACTATTATGTAAGTAAATTTTTGTATCTCTTGGTATTTTACCTTCTAAAATTAATCTTAAAATTGCAGAAATTACTTCCTGCATTCTTCCTAATGCAAAACAAGGAATAAGAACATTTCCTTCATTTTCAAATATTTTGTTTATTCCATACGATAAATCTGTCAATGTTTTCTCTTTAAGTACTTCATCGCTTTCATCATTTTTTCCATAAGTTGTTTCTGTTATCATTGTATCTATTTTTTTATCTTTAAGTTTTGAAATAAATTCTGTTTTTTGATGGAAAAATTTTTTAGATTCAGTAAAATCACAAGTTAAAAATAACGTATAATTCCCATCTTCAAATAAAATTCCTAATGAACCTAATAAATGAGATGTTTTGTAAAATGTTATTTTTAAATTTATTTTTCCTATATAAATAGATTTATAAAAATCATTTGTCTCCATTTTCTTTACAACTCTATCTATATTTTCATCAGAATATATTTCTAATTTTTTTTCTATTTCTTGTTTTCTATTTTCTATTTTTTCTTTTTCTAAATTTCTTTTTAATATTATTTGTGAATCTTCCAAAGCAATCTTCAACATATCTTTGTTATCTGGAACTGTTATCATTCTTTTTAAATTTAATTGATTTTCACATTCCATTAAAGAACCTACATGATCTGAATGTAAATGTGTAAGTATAAACAAATCTATATCATCACTAATTTCTTCAAAAATAGGATATTTATCTTTTGTTCGTCTTGCTCCTGAATCTATTAGAATTTTTTCACCTTTCCAATATAGAAATATAGATGTAGCCCCAATTTCTGAAGCTCCACCTAGATATTGGATATAAATATCTTTCTCAGCTTTTTTTATCATTTATAAAACCCCTTTATCTGTATACTATTCTTACTTATTTCTATTTCGTATGAATTTTCAACATCAAAATCTTTTTTGCTGTATCTATTTGTAAAATAAATAATTTTCTGATTGGAAGATCCTTTAAATTCTCTATTTATAGCTAATTTTTCTATATAAAGTCCATCAATTAAAACATCAATATATTTAAAAAGTTCTTCTACATTTTCATTTTTATCCTTTTTTAAATTTTCATATTCAAAACCTGTATAACATAGAACCGATAAGTTATTCTCTTGACATTTTTGAGCTATTAGTGCAAGCTGCTTTGCTTGTAATAAAGGTTCTCCGCCTAAAAATGTAACTCCTTCTATATTTGATTTTAATGATAAAATATCATTTATTATTTTTTCTGTATCAATTAATATTTTTTTTTCAAATGATTGGTATTCTGTATTATAACATCCTTTACAATTGAAAAAACAGCCCTGTACCCAGATTATATATCTTTTTCCAGGACCTAAAACTTTACAGTTTTTATCTATTTTTGCAATATTTATTAACATCTAAATTCAACCTTTTCATCATTGACAAAAGCTATAATTCTATTTTTATTATCATTTTTTTCAGTATAAAATATAGAAAATTCATTTATAAAATAATTTTCTATTAGAGTATTTACTAATCTTGCACCAAATTTTTTTGAAGTTTCTAATTTTCTCATAAAAAATTGTTTCATTTCTTCAATATTTTCTATTTCTAATTCTAAATTTTTTATTCTTTTTTTCATATTTTTTATTACTATTTCAAGCTTAGTTTCAATAATTTCTTCAAATACATCGTTACTTATATGATTAAATACTATTTTATTATCACCAAATCTATTTAGAATTTCAACTCTTCCAACTTCTTTTTCAAAATATTTATTTAAAGCATCTAAATAGTGTTTTTTAGGATTTTTTTCAGCTATTTCATCAAACTCTGCATTTCCTATATTAGAGGTAAATATAATTATTGATTCTGTGAAATATCCTGTATTTCCTTTATTATCAGTTAACCTTCCATCCTCCAATATTTGTAAAAATGTATCCCATATTTTTACATTTGCTTTATCTATTTCATCAAATAAAATTACAGAATATGGGTTTGACATAATCCAGTTAGTTAACTGTCCTCCTTCATTGTATCCAACATATCCCGGATCAGAACCAATTAATTTATTTATACTTTCTGCACTTTTATATTCACTCATATCAAATCTTTTAAAAGAACTTTCATCTCCAAAAATACACTCTGTAAGTGTTTTTGCCAGTTCAGTTTTCCCAACTCCTGAAGGACCAGTAAAAAACATAACTCCAGTTGGTTTCGTACTATATGGTTGCATAACACCATTTAAATTTAGCTTTGCTCTGTAAATTACTTTTTTTACAAATTCAATAGCTTCATTTTGTCCTTTAACTCTTTTTTTTAACTTCTCTTCTAATCTTTTTATTGTACTATTTTTTAAATTTATCCAAGGAGATTTTTTTTCTCCAAAATCATAGTCATTAACTATATCTTTTATACTTTTTTCAGAATCAAAAATTGTTTTTGTTTCCTCTGCTTTTTGGAAAATATTTGATACTTCCTTTAATTTTCTTTTTCCAGTTATTTTCACAAAAATATTGAAATCTTCTTTTATAGAATCAGAATCTTCTCCTGTTTTTTCTCTCAAAGAAAAGAAATTCAAAATATCTTTAATGTATGTTTCTCTTTCATCTTCTTCCGGATAATCTATATAAATTGTTGAGACATATGGATTATTAACAGTCAGTTTTTCAGGAAAATCTCCTAAAGTTTCAGATATAAATATTATTTTTTTATCATTTTCTTCCGAGTTAATATATTCCAAAAAATATCTTAAAGTATATGAATAATCATAACATGAAGCATCTCCAAAAAATAATTTTGGATCTTTAATAATTATATTTTTTTCACTTAAATTTTCTAATTTTTGAATATTTTTTAAAAAATCAACTCTTGTATTTAAAAATATTCCATCTGTTAAATCATTTTCTTCACCTTGCTGTTCTTCACTTTCTATTATTTTTTCAAAATAGTCAGTTCCAAAAAAAATAAACAGATCATCTCCAAATTTTTTTTCAAAAAACTCATTTATATTGCAAGTACTTTCCTTGTAAAAATAGTCATCATCTATGCTTCCATATAGGCAAAAAACTTTCCTTCTTTCTAATTCACTTTCAAATTTTTCAATCCATCTACTTTTTTCTATCATTTTTCTTACCTTTCAAAACATTTAAAAATTCTGATATTTTTTCTATAGCTTTATCTGCATTACCTGTATTAATTAATTTTGTTGCTACTATTATAAAAACTATTAGTAAAAAAGCAAATATCCATTCACTTATTTTTTTATCAAAATTAATCTCAAAAATTCCACCAGCAAATAAACCAACTATTGCAAATATCATCCCATATTTTTCTATTTTATTTTGGTTTTGTTTTTCTCTTTCTTCATCTCTCTTATCACTATCTCTCTCTAACTTTTCATTTAAAGTTTTTATCTTCAAATCTAATTCTTCTAACAATTCCTTTATTCTCATTTGTTTTTGAAAAAAATCATATAGTTCTATCCCTTGCTCCTGTTGTGTAATTTCAGAAAAATGCATTTTAGATAAATAAGTTAAATATTCTTTTGTTTCTTCATTACTTTCATAAGTTTCATCATCTTTTCCATTAATTATTCTATTGATTAAATTATTCATTTTTTCATTCAAAGAAATAATAGTTGCTTTTTGAGCTACTACCAAAGAGACCAGTTGAAAGTAATGATTTTTCATATGATCATTTATAAAATCGCTACTTGACCAAGCAGAAAATGAATATCTAGAAATTCCATATAAAGTTTTATAATCCTTCCAACGAACATATGTAGATTTTTCTAATAACTCTTCCATCATTTTTTCATCTTGACACATTGGATCCCCAGTATCTATAAAAATATACTTATACCAGTTTTTAGATTTTCTCCATGCATCAATTGGTTTTTCTTCAAAGAAAAAATCTTCTATTCCTTTTTCCTTTTTTACTTCAGAAATATAATGAGACATTACAAACATTCTATCATCTAGTATGATTTCTATATTTTCTGTTTTTAGAAAATAAGAAATTATATTATTTTTTAATTTTTCAGTTTTCTTTATAATGTCTGCATTATGAATATCCTGACTTATTATTTCTCTTTTATTTGCATCATATAGACTTATTTTTGGACATTCTTCTTTTATGTATGCTCTATATAATTTTCTTCCTAAATTATTTATATATAAAATATCTTCTATTTCATTATGCTTTCTATTATTTAAAACAAATGATAATGTGCCTATATTTGTATCAAAACATCTCAGTTTTATATCTTCTATTTCTAGTGAATATTCTTTTTTAAAACTTTTTTCTAGCTTTTCATCATTATGTTCAAAATAAATTTCATATATTCCCTTTTGAATATCTTTATAACTTTTTTCTATTACTTTGTCATCATTACCACTATCCCCATAATTTGAAAATAGTGCTTCCTTCGCATATTTATTTAAATATTTTTCTACATCTGGATTAATTGTACAATCTTCCCATTTCTCTTTTTCTTTAAGAAGTAACTCTGTTCTATTTATATTATCTAGATTTAATATCTTAAAAGGTAAAATAAAAATATGAGTTGATATCAATTTTTCTTGCTGTTCTTCTTTTTGATTTTCCATTTTTTCCCCCTCACTTACAAATACCTATTTCTCCGTATTAGGAATTTAAAATTTCTTCTAATCTTTTTATTTTCTTTTCTGTTTTTTTACTATGTTTTTTTTCTTTTTTTAGAACTTCTAATAATAAATTTGCAATTTCTTTTTGTTCCTCACCTTCAAATTTCTCTACTTCCGAAACTTTTCCTTTTTTTGTTTCATCATTCCATTCATTTTTAAATTCATAAACAAACTTTTTGAAATCACTCATATCTTCTTTTTCTTTTTTTAGAACTTCTAATTTTTCTTTTTCTAGTAACTTTTTAACTTCTTCTTCTCTTTTTCTTGTTATTTTAATACTTTCTTCCTCATCAAAATGACCATAACCAACATTTGTCTTCGCACCTAATCCTGTTAAAAATAAAATTTCTGTAAATAATTTTTTCTTTTGTTCTTTTGTTATAACAATATCATTTTTCTCTGGAATAGATATCTTAGTCTCGGTTAATTGAAGTAAAATTTCTATCTCTGTTTTAGGTACTATTTTTAAAATCTTTATTGGAACAGGATTTTCTAATATTTTTTTATGTGGTGTAATATAATCTTTATCTAGAATTATTTGCTTGTCATTATTGACTATTATTCTCCCTTCAATAAATTTATCTCTTTTTAATATTGGTAAATATTCTTCTTTTACAAAATTTTCCTTCTTTTCAAAATTTCTTCCTTCAAAAATAGATTCCCCTATTCTCTCAATATCTTCTAAAGTATAGTTTGATTCTAAAATTTGATTTATTAGCTCTGTTTTAGCATTATTTTGTTCCTGATATTTTAATTTTTCTTCTTCTGAATCGTTTTTATCTCCAATTTCAGTTGGAAAAAAATCTCTAATTACACCTTTTATACCACTTCCTGGAATGTATGGAAGTCCAGTTGTATAATCAAAAGAAAGGCCATTTTTAAAATTATCATAGTTACCATTGCCTTTTTTACCTTTATTAAATGGTGTGTATTCAATAGTTGTACCCGTTCCAATTAATAATCCTGGATAGTTTACTGAAAGATAAATTTTATCAATATTTGTTAAATCTTCTAATTTTTTTTGGCTATTATCTTCAACTTTTTTTTCTACTTTAAAAGGAGTTTGCTGTTTATTTTCTTTATTTAAATAAAATTCCTGTAATCTTAATTTCATATAATAGTAACCTAAATTAATACCATATTTCTCCATTATATCCTCCTATTTTTCTTCTAAGAAAGTTCGCAAAGCTAATTTTAATGCAATTGCAACATCTATTACTTTATTTTCTATTTCTCTTAATTTATCCTTTGACATTCTCTTAGTTTGAACTTCATCTGCTAAATATTGACATAATTTTTTCTTATCATCTATTCTAATATCACCTTTTACTTTTAGGAATTCTTTTACTATATTTGCTATCTTTTTTCTGTTTCCTTTTTCATTTGCATCAGTTTTTTCAAAATAAGCTAATGCCGGTATTAATCCATTTTGAATAACCATAGCCCCAAATGTTGATATATAACCTTTGTATTCTGAAGGGATACCATTTTTGTTTATATCTTCTTCAAATTCTTTTTTTGTCATTTTTAGTATATCAGGAAAATATTTTTCTATTCTTCTACTCATTCTATTTCACCTCTTCAAATTTTGTAAAACCGTAACCAATTGTAGCATTAGCTCCTATTTGAACTAAATTTTCTTCTAATTTTTTACAAAAATCTTCAAATTTATCTGTATTTTGAGAATTAACAAGTCCTGTATAAAATACTGTTTCCCTAGGCACTACTTCTTCATACCATAAATTTTTACTTACACCATTTTCTAGCTGATTTCTTGCTATTACTGGTAATCTTTTTGAAATTTCATCTTTAAAATTTTCTTCTTTTATTACAACAATATCTTTTATTCCCAACACTTTACTTAATACATCATTTTCAGCATAAAAATCTATTTCATTATTTTCAAAACTTTCTATCAATAATCCTTTTTCTTCATTTCCTAATACGCAAACTTTTTTTCCTGCTTCAGTTAGTTTTTTATGTATTTTTTCTAATTCTTCTTTTATTTCTTTCAAATTTTCAGTATTTTTTCCAAATAAATTACTGAATTCCACATATTCTCTTATTATTTCTATAGTTGTTCCCATAAAATACGATTTTTTATTACTTCTTACAGGTATTGATAATAACTTTCCTTCAATAAAACTTACGCTACCTTGTTTATTATCTTCTTTTTCAGCATTTTCTGAACCAAAAATTTCCCTTACATAGTCCTTATTTTCAATTTCACCAAAAAATTCCCTTAATGCACCCTTTATACCTGAAGAATGCATATTTGGATACTCTGTAATAGGGTCTCTTTGTACCTGATTATCTATAAAATTAAAATTAGCTTCCCCACTTCCCATATGTAAATTTGTAACTAAACGCATTTTAAATAATTTTGTTTTCATATTATTCATCTCCTTTTATTATTTTATAATCATTAAATCCTACTTTTTTATAATTTTCATATTTTTTATTTTCTAAAATATCAATAATTTTTTTATTACTTATCAAAATACTTCCTCTTTTTATTAAATTTTGTGATTTCTTATTTTTATAAAATTTTTCATTGCTATCATTGATAAATTTAAATTTATTATTTTTAAGAATTATACCTTCGCTTGAATTTAACAACTCATTCAAATCATCTTGTTCTATATACATATCACTTGTAAATAACATCAGATTATTATCTTTATCTGCAGCAATTCCTATATCTTTTTTCTTTTTTTCTTCTACTTCTAAATAGAAAATCGAGTGCTTATCTCCTAACTGAACAAATCCATTTTTTATACCAGCATCTTGTAAAACTGCATAAAATCCAAAATAAACATCTTTTCCTTTAAATAAACATCTTTGTTTTTTAAATAAACTGTTATCTTCTCCTTCTTTTTTTTGTTTATCTATTCCAAATTCTATAACTTCTGTAAATACTTCGTCTTTACTTTTTCGCTTATTGCTTTCAAAATTTTTAAAGTACTCTCTGAAATTTTTTGGACTGTATTCTAATAATCTTTTTTCCCCATTTTTATTAGTAAGATTTTTATTTTGGGAAAATTTAACTCTTTCCTCTCCTTCTTTATTATCTTCATAATAATAATACGGTTTATCCTCAATATAAATCTGTACTGAACTAATATTCTCTATTTTTCCAAATGTACTTTCCGATAAATCATTAGTTATTTTTCCTATATATTCTTTTTCTCTATTTTTTTGTTCATTATTTCTTTTCACATTTTCTATTAAAATTCCATTATCTTCCAGTATTTTTTTTCGTAGCATTCCTAGTATAGCAGTTTGCTGTGGATACAAATTTCCTTTTAAAAAATATGGTTTTTTGTAATCTTTGCTACCTTTATTATCATCAAAACTTTTTGTACTTCCAAAATAAAAAGGATTTAATGGTTTTAATTTTATAAAATACTCCACCACTCTATTTTCCTCCTCTATCTTCATAAAATTTTATTAATTTAAAATATGAATTTACTTTTTCTAATTTTATTTCAAATTTTTCTTCTAAATTTTCTTCTCCTATATAAACCAACAATTCATATAAATCTTTTATTAATGTACTTTTTTCTTTATTACTATCGAATAAATTATCTAAAAAATATCCTATTTGCTCAGGATTTTTAATAATTTCTTTAAAAATAAAATTATTCATATAAACTTTTTGAATAATTGTATTTAATAACTTCTCTTTCTCATTTGAGTATACTTTACCATTCTCTGTATATTTTTTTAAATAATTATTTATTTTATTAAAAAATATATTATTATCATTAAATTTCATATTTTTAACTAAATCGTTTATTACAAATTCAAAACTTTGTCCACTATGTTTTTGTACTGATATGACTGCTGAATTTTTTTTATTTAATTCTTTTGCATTACAAAATAATAAATCATGAGCTCTTTCAATAGATTCTTTAATTGGATTCTTTTTATAACAAACAAATATTCCGAAAGATACACTTAACTTCTTATTTTCATCTCCAAAACATTCCTTCAAATAACTACAAGCTTTTTCAATAAATTCAAATATATATTTAGGATTCAAAATAGTAAGAATATCGTCACCAGCTGAATATAAAACCAAACCTTGTGATTTTCCATTCACTTTTTTTGATTTTATAAATTTTTCTAATTTTGAAATATATTCATATATTTTAAATGAAACATCTTTTATTTTTTCAATTTCTTCCTGAGAAAAGTTTCCCATGTTATCTAAATCAAGAAAAATAATTGCTCTGTAATTATTTTCATTTACTAAAAAACTCTCCTCATTTAATTTGATTTTTTCTGATAAGCTGTCTGTTATAATTTCATTTATTTCTTTTTCATTATATTGTATTGGAAAATTTTTAATTAATTCAATTCCATCTAATTTTGAAAAAATATTTTTTATTTCCTCATTTTTTTCAGTATCCATTAAAACAGTATTGAAATTTATATATTCTTTTAGTAAATCTATTTGTTTTTCACGATTATCCTTATAATCTTTACTTTCATTTTTCTTTACAATTTCATTTATATTTTCCAAATCTTTTAAAACATTATTTTTAGTTTCAGAATTTTTTATTTTTTTCAATAATTTATTAAAAGCTGCATCTTTAAATTCTTCGATTTCATTTATTATTCTTTTGTTTTTTTCTTTTTCTTCAACTTCTTCTGATTTTTCTATTTTCACTTTTAAAATAGCTCGATCTGGATATAATTTACTATTTTCTTCTTCAGAACTAAAATAGGGTGTTATTATTTCATATTTTTTCGACTCATTTATTTTTTTTAGAAATTCATACATAAATGTTGAAAAAAAGGCGGATGCATTTGCTATCTCATAAATTTTTCTACTTTCTGAAATAGTTTCCACTATTGGACCCAATGTAATCCCTACAATTTTCATGATTTTACTCTCCTTTCATTCTTTTTATATACTTATTAAACTCTTCATAACTAAATACATCTGGTTCATAAATTGGATTTCCAACACTTTCAATGTCTGTGTTTGTTACTTTTCCTCTATTTATTTCACCTTTTTCAATTAATTCTTTTATTAATTCGAAATTAGGTATAAAGTATAATCTGTATTTATTATCTTTTGTTTTTAAAATTTTCATTGCTCCTAACGATTCATTTCTACCTACTCCATCTATTCTTAAAAGAATTAACGCTTTACTTACAATTCTTTCTTTTGTTTTTGCTTTAAATTCTAAATTTTTTAATATTTCTTCCATATTATCTTCTTTTAATTTTAGATATTCTTTATTTTCTGTACCAATTTTAAAAAACTTATAAGCCTTCAACACTTCAATTTCATCTATATCTTTATAGTTTGAATCTCCTTGTGAGATATAGAAAGAACCGAAACATTTATTTTTTCTTTTTCCAAAATTCGTTGTTGCTAAAAATTCAGGTAAATTTTCTTTTATTATTTCTATCATTTTTAAGTTTAAAGAAAAGAAACTCATTTTTAATTTTATATTTTTCTTTCTTACCTGATATCCGTCTCCGCCAGATGTCATAAATTTTTTATACGGTTCTCTTTGTTTATATTCTAGATCATCACTTGTAGTGGTCATACTATAATCAAATGATTTTCCTTTTTTTTCCGATGATATTTTCTCATTTTCTTTTTTATTTTCTCCATTTACCTTCAATAATAAAATTTTAGGAATTTCCTTTTTAGCTTCTTCATATTTTCTAATAAGAAATTTATCAAATCTAGGTTTAAATTCTGTTGGTCTCAAAATATCCTTGCCTTCTCCATCTATTTCATTGACATAAGGCGTTATCTGTTCTAATTCTACCTCATAAATATATTTTGGATTTTTCATTTATTTTCTCCTCTCATTTTTATTTATTAATTTTTTCAACAAAAGAATATTCTATTGTCATTTCACTATTTAATTTCCTGTGTTATTAATTTTTAAAAAATAGAATTACTAATTTCTTTTTAATTTAAACTAATATTATTAATGTAATTATACCACATCTTTTAATTTTTTCAAAAAAAAATCACAACTATAAATTGTGATTAAATATCTTTTTCCTTGTTTTAATGGATTCACTTCTTTAACTTGAAAAAATTATAGCAGATATCTTGAATAATTTTCAGGTTTCAATCCTTGTTTTAATGGATTCACTTCTTTAACTTGAAAAAATTATAGCAGATATCTTGAATAATTTTCAGGTTTCAATCCTTGTTTTAATGGATTCACTTCTTTAACGCAGTAGCAAATTTACTATTTACAAGAAGTCTTAATGTTTCAATCCTTGTTTTAATGGATTCACTTCTTTAACTTACCTTAAGAATAAGTTATCTAGTATATTCATGGACGTTTCAATCCTTGTTTTAATGGATTCACTTCTTTAACATTTGTATGTCGGTTTACTATAATAATATTTTTTAGTCAGTTTCAATCCTTGTTTTAATGGATTCACTTCTTTAACTTTATACTTATTATTGGGATAACGACCCAATAAAGGGTATGTTTCAATCCTTGTTTTAATGGATTCACTTCTTTAACAAGTGGATTATCCACAATACCTTCTACAAAATAAAAAACGTTTCAATCCTTGTTTTAATGGATTCACTTCTTTAACATATTATCAGATATTATCTTAACTAGTGTAGAAAATGATGTTTCAATCCTTGTTTTAATGGATTCACTTCTTTAACTTAAGTATAGAATTAAAAAACAGAAGTATTTCAATAATTGTTTCAATCCTTGTTTTAATGGATTCACTTCTTTAACCCGTACTTTCAAGAAAATCCTTTATTTATAGGTGCTACAGAGATTTTTTCAGATATTAAAATCGTATTTTTTTGATTAATTTTTATCGTTTTTTGCTATTTTTTTAGTATTTTCCGTAACTCCAAATATGTATTTTTATTGGTTTTGAGAGGATTTTTCTCAACATTTTTATTTCCTGTAGTGGTAGGAATTTTTCTACAAACTTATTTTACCATACTTTTTTGATTTTTCAAAGTTTTTTTAAAAAAAATTTATAATTGTAAATGTTGCTTTTAAAAAACATATCGTTTTAATTTATTAATTCTCAAAAGTCGACTATAAATAAAAAAGAGAAAATTAGTTACAATTCATATTATTGAAAAGATTATTTTCCCCATTGTTTTTATATTTTTAATGATTACCTTCCACAAATTTTTTTATAATAACAGTCTCTGCATTTTGTTCCGCCTTCCACTTCTAGCGGGTATCGTTCTGTTTCTATTAGTTCCAATATTTCGGAAATTTGTTGTTTTATTTTTTCAAAATCTTTTTTTGTATATTCAAATTTTTTCAATGAATGTCCATTTAAAAATAATATATAGCCTTTTTGAGAGTTAATATTATAATTTTCTTCAATTAGCATAGAAAACATTGCCATTAGATATTTATATCGGTTTTCTTCTCTTGCGGTATATTTGGAATTGTGATAATAAAGTGGGATTATTGTTCCGTCTTGTAAATAAAGTATTTCGTCTATTTTTCCATAAAAATGATATTTTTCTGAATATAATTCTTTGTTAAATTCTTTATTCTCCCATTGTTCCAAGTTTTTTATGTCCTGTTTTCTTAATTTTAACCTTTCCCATATCCACTTTCTATTTATTTTCCCTTTTTCTTCTACTCTTTCTTCTTCCGCCTTTTTAAAGTCATTCATTTTATTGCCAAATATTTTTAATACTTCTTCATAATATATAATTCTAGGGCAATATATATAGTCTAAAACTTCAAACGTTGATATTTTTTGAGATTTAATAACTTCCATCTTTATTCACCTCTTTTAAAAAAATAATACTGGCTTTTCATCTTTAACAATGTCCTCTTCAAAAGACAAGCCTAGCAATGTTGCCTTTTTATAATCCGCTTCACAAACTGGGAAAATGTATACCGAATCTTCTCGCAAATCGATAACTTTTTTACTTTCTTTTATAATCTGATCTATTTCGTCCTTTTCTATATTTCCCAAAAATACTGACTTCTGAACTCTGTATAATCCATGCTTTTGTGCTATCTTAATTAATCTGCTTCTATTTCTGTCATCTGTTATATCGTATATAAACCATGTCATCATTTTCAATCACCTACTTAATGTATTTTAAATTTATTCAATTATAATTTATTAATAATTTTATTTCGATATTAAACGATTTGCCAATTCATGACATTCAAATTGTAATTTATCCAAACTTGATATATTCCTGTTATTATACCTTACCTTTTTTTCCAATCTGTTATAAAAACTTTCTACCAAAACTTTCTTCCCATCACCTACTAATGTAACTCCTTCTCCTTCTCTTTTAAAAAAATATTTCTGAACTTTCTTTTGAGTAAACAAAGAAAATACTGTTCTACTTGCTAAATGTCTATAACCTTCTATAATATCAAAAACAAGCGATTTTTTTCCATAATTATCCGTATGGATTATTCCAATATAAGGATCTAGGCCCGCTATTATACAGGCTTTTTCAACTTTACTATATAATATTCCAAAAGCGTAGTTTAACATTGCATTAAATTCATCTTGAGCAGGGTGCATACTTCTTTTTTCAAATTTAAATTCTTTTGGCATCAATTCTGACAATGTTTGATAGTATATTTTCGCAGCATTCCCTTCATATCCCATCAAAGTCCCTCTTTTTGCATTTACATCCCCTTCCACCAATTTAATTTGATAAATATATTTTTTCATTTCTTTTATTTTTTCATCTAAAAATTCCTTTTTCGATTCTCTTTTTATTTTCAAATCTTCCAAATGTTCTGCACAATTTTTAATCTTTTGTATCAATATCTGTTTTGCTATCTCAACTCCTTTTTGAGTACCAAATATTTCCAGTTGTTTCCTTCTTATATTAGCCGTCGATCCAAATTTACTTTGCCAAAATCTTCCATATGGATTTCCAAAATCATCAACAATCACTATATCAATATTATTATCCACTGCCAATTTTATTACATCCGTCGTTAAAAATATCCCTTTTGCTAGCACCAATGATTTTATTTTTTGTGGAGCCACAGCCACTTTTTTCTCACTCGTCGTTATCTCAAACAAATCATCTCTTTTTTTCACCATTGTCCCTAAATCTGTTATATATAGTTCCATAGTCTTTTATCCTTTCTTATTATATTTTTCAAAATTCTTCAAAAACATTTATATTTAATTAACTAATTATTATATAAAAACTCTTATTTTTCTTTAATTTTATTAATTAAAAATTTATTATTTACTTTGTTAATAATTATTAAAATATTTATTTTTATCTCTTTTTATTACTTTATCTAAGGATAGCCTAAAAAATAACCAAAGTCAATAGTAGTTATAATTTTTATACTGCTATTTATGAAATTCAAAAAAAAATTGCTTCAAAAATTTTGAAACAATTCTTTAACATTACTTTAGATATTTTGTAGATTTTATTCGTATTTAATAAATTTTACATGTTTGAAATAACTGATTTTTTTTACAGTTTCACCGTCTTTTATTTCTTCAACGTTTCTTTCTGTGTAACTGTACACAGGGATTAATTCATTTTCTATTGACCATTTCACAAGATTATAAGTATATCCCCAGTTGCCTTGTATTAAAATTATATCTCCTTTATTAAAATTTTCCTTAACAAATTCTTTTATTTTTTCTAAATTTTCTTTATAACCTTTCTTTATTGAAACGTTTGACCATATATTTTGCAATTCTTCTGACAAACTTTCAATCTCTTTTACTCCATATTCTTCAATTAATTCTTTTTCCTGATTTTCTGTTAATTGATGTGAAAATACTAGTAATGCCTTTTTATTTTTCATTTATTATCTTTTTTCCTTTCATTTTCGTAAAAATCAATTTTTTTTCGTAATCTGTATACACTATAATTAATACATAATTATAAAGGAGGTGTTCAATATGAATCCTGTTATTATTGGTGCTATTGGTATAATTATTACCGTTATTATTACTGATGCTTTAAATAACCATTAATTCGTAAGTTAATTGTTTGTTTCGTAATCTTTACCGTCTATAATTTATATATAATATCACAAAGGAGGTGTTTAACATGAATCCAGCTATTATTGGTGCTATTGCCACTATTATTACTACTCTGGTTACTGATGCTTTAAATGATCTTTAATTTTTGTATCTTTATTGTTTATATTTTTAGGAGGTGTTCTTATGGTTACTAATATTCGTGATATTCTTCTTATTGATATTATTCCTATGATTACTAATTGATGTCTTTATCGTCTAACCAGTGGTTATTCCGCTGGTTTTTTATTACCATTGAAATTTATCTGAAATAAATATGCTGTAATTTGCTTTTTGTGAATTTAACAGTATAAAATCTTCTTCTAAAAGATTATTTTTTTTCATTTCTTCTTTTATTAATTTATTAATTTCTTTTATTACTGATTTTACTTCATTAAAGATTCTGGATATTGGAGATGGATTTTTAGCTTCCTTTCTTAATTTTCTATCTCTATTTTCTAAAATATTACGTACTTCGTCAGATCCTAACTTTCTTTCAGTATTAGCCACTTCAAGCAATTTATAAATAGGTATGTATTTTATATTATTTGCTTTTAAATTCACATTTATTTCCAAAAAATTATTTTTTGCTTCAAGACAAGGAATTTTTATAAAAGTTTCTCCAAAAGTCAGTTTTAGAGTTTCCTCTTTCAGCTCTTTTTCAAAATCAAAATCAATAATCTCTTCGTCTTCATATATATAGTTTGTTATTTCATCTAAATTATTAAATTCTTCTTCCATTCCATCAGCTTTAATTTCATCATTTATTTTTTTGACTACTTCATTTAAATAAATTTTATTTCTTTTGCCTGATAAGAAATATTCTTTCGCCATTAAATAGTAATAGTATTTATCCTTATCAAATTCAAAATACTCTTCTTCAAATTTTTTAAAATCCTTTTCTTTTATACCAAAAGTTTTGTCATTAAATTTAAACCACTCAATTTCTCTTTTTTCAAAATCTTCATAATCTTCATATAAAATTAAAAATAATAAAAAACATATAACTTTTTTTAACTTATTTTGTGTTTCTTTTTCATAGGATCTCTCATAATTAAAAATTTTTTTCAATATCTCTTCTAATTTGTCATAAAAACTATAACTATCATCATCCAACATTTTATCAAGATCAAAAATTTTACTTATTTCGCTATAAAAAAATGCCATATCATCTCTTCCTGTTATCTTATAAAACTTCGCTACATTGTGATAATCCATTTTTTCTATTGCTTCATTAATCATTGTGTATATGCTCAAATGTTCTTTTATAGGTTCTTTCATAAAATTTAAAGTCATAGTTGGATATAAATGTATATTCCCATTAGCTTTCTTTATTCCTATATCATTTACAACATATCTTGAAATTTGCTTTTCATTCCAGTTAATTGCTCTAATTTGTCTTTCAGATGAAATTCTGTACATTGCTGTAGATAATGTTTTCATTCCCAATGTAGTATCAAAAATAGTATCTAATTTTGATATTTTACCTGAATAAATCAATTTTTTTATTTCCTTATAGCTTTCTTCAATTGTATTTCCAACTATTTGAATACCCAATGATTTTATATTTCTCCCTTTCATATCTTCTGAAATTTTGTTAAAACTTTCTATAGTTTCTTTAGTATACAAAAAATATATTTTTTTTACATTTTTAAATATCCTTAAATCCTTTTCAAACGGCAATTCAGAAAATATATCTTTTTTTTCCGAATAACTTACAGCTGACACAATTTTTGTAATTCGAAAATTATCAAGATCAGCTTCTCTTGCAAATTTTTCTCCCTGTTCTTGAATTATATTTTTATAATCCCTTTCCAATAATAATTTCTCTTCAGATGTAATTTCATTATTTTCATAAAAATACAACTTCAAAATTAAGTCCAGTAACTCTCTATTTGTTTTATAACTTTCATCAACCATATTTAAAATTTCTTTTTTTATACTATCAAGTGTCTGTTCCATTTTTTATTTCCTATTCTGTAACATCATTTTTATTTTCCCATATTTCTTTAAATTTTTTAAATTCTTTCTCTAATTTAATTTTAAAATCTTTAGCATCCAATGGGCTAGGTCTAAATCCTGCATGATTAATATCGTTTCTAATACCTGAAATATCAGCGAATATTTTAGATAATTCATTTATTTTTTTCACATTTAAAATTTTCTTTTCTAGTTCAGATTTTATTTTTTCTATATTCTCTTCTTTTTTAGGATTATTTAATTTCTGTAAAATTTTAGAAATTTCTCCTCTTACATTAATATCTTTATACTTATCACTTTCTCCTATTTCTTTTAATATTAATGTAGTTATACCTTCTTGCAACATAGTCATTCCTTGCTGTATCAAATCTTTATCTATACACCACTGAATATTATAAATTATATTCTCCTCATTTCTATACTTAAATTTTTTAGTGTCTGAATATATATTTTCTATTAAAAGTTTAAATGGTTTTAAAAGACTACTTTCTTTTACTTTTTTTACACTTTCATTGATATTTTTCATTTCGAGTGCTGCTATTATTTCATTTCCTCTGTTAGTTCTAAAATTTAATGTCATATCTTGTATTTTATCGGCAATTTTTCTTAGATTGGCTGCTTCTATGTTTTTCCCTTTACTCTCTTTTAATATCGGTATTAAATCATTTTTAGCTAATTTTTCAATTTCTTCAGCTCTTCCTGTGTTTACCAATGTATATCCTGCCAATATCCAGTCTTGCAACATTGAAAAACTTGTAAGATCTACTAACGGAAATTCTGTAATTCCATTTTTAAATTTATTTGGTTCATATGCACCATAAAAAACTTTTTTTACTTTTATATTTTTCAAAAATTTTGCCATTTGTAGTAAAGTTATTCCAAGCATCGGCATAAATCTGAAACTATGCGTTATATCAAAAACAACCTCATCATTTTCATTTAAAATATCGTATATTTGCTGAAAAATTTCCCATATTCCTTTTTCACTCATATCTTCAGATATGTTAACTGCCTCAAAACTATGGCCTATTTCATTTACAAGAGAATTATAATGAGTGTTTTTAGCACTTGGTGTACATAGTACAAATTTTTTATCAAATTTATCTTTACATATTTCTACAATAGCATTTTGCACAAATTTTACATTTTTGCTCTTTTCTTTTTCAAATGTATAAACACATTTTTCATAATTTCCTAATCCTAAAAAACTTAAAAATACTTTCCTTGATTTTCCTTTTTCCATTTCATATCTTCTCCTATTCAATTCATTTTAATATTTCTATTTTCTTAAAAGTCCATTTGCATATTTATTTTCGTAATAACTAATAAATTTTCTATCGTATATTATTTTTTTCAATTTTTTAATAGAATTTCTTAAAAAACCTATGTCATTTATTATTTTAGTTTTTTTACCTAACGAATGTGCAATTTCATTTCTTATTTCTTGAGATTTAAAAAAAATCGTACATAATTTTTCTTCTTTCTTTTCAAATATATCCTTATTTTTTATATTTTCTAAATTTTTTTTACTAAATTTAAAATGCTTTCTCACTTTTTTTGCTGTTTCTTTAGCATTACTATTTAACATAAATATATCAATCACAAAATTTCTTATACTTTCATTTATATTAATTGCAACCATAGCATATTTTTTTTGATTAAAATACCAGTTACCTAGTTCTAAAAGGATCTCGTAATCTTTTTCTGATTTTTTAAAATGTTTTAAAAAATTCTCAACTACATTTGGTATTATTAATTTCCCTGGACCTTCTATCGTATTCATTTGATTGCGTAATTTACTTAAAGATTGTATATTTTGTTTTATAGTTCCAACATAATTCAAATTCAGTCCATCAGAAAAATCTTTTATACTATTCTTAACTTCCTTATCTTCCATTATTTCTAATAACCCATAACTATTTCCATAACTCTTAAATTCATTTGCTCCCTTTATCCATTTCATCAAATCATAAAAAGCCTTCAAGTCAACTATAGGTGCTCTTTTTTTAGGTCTAGCATTTTCTCTAGGAATATCTCTACCTGCTTCAAACATACCATATGTAATTTTTACAATATTTATTTTTTTATCAAGAACATCAGTTATGTAATTCATAATCAAAAACATCCACATAGCACTTGAACGAAATGAATGAGTTATATCAATGTAAACTTCATCGCCATCACTCAATATTTCTCCAATTTGCATTATTAAATTAAAATTTTCAAAAATTTCATTTTCATTAATTCCAAATTTTGTTACTATTGCCTTAACCCTACCTTCAAACTTTTTATTAAATTTTTCTATATTAATTTCTGAAACATCCGAATCTTTAGTTGCATTTACAATTATATTTTCCAATTCATCTATGTAATTTTCGTCTTCTAAACTTAATTCACCTGTTGAATAATGTAAATACAATTCATCCCACATCGAACCAACTGTACCAATATATATTGTTTTATCTATTTTATAATGCTCCTCTAGTACCGAAGTAATAAATGTTCTATCTTCATACAAATTATTTTCATTATCAATGTAATAATCTGCTAAATTATATCCCTTACCTTTTTCTTTCTTTCCTCCACCAATTCCTGCTATTAATACTTTTGCCATCTCTATTTTTCTCCTTTTTCTTTAATATCAATCTTATCCTTTCCTTTATCACTCCTTATTTAAACATTTATTTTTTAACTCATTTACACTTTATCTAAGAATAACCTAAAAAACACCCAAAGTCAATAGCAAGCCACAATTTTCAACTTATTTCCCCTATTTTCAAATGATCAAAAAAAAATAACCATTGCATTTTACAATGATTATTAGTATTTTTTATTCCTTATTCTACTGGATATACTACTTTTACATCTTAGAGAAGCAAACATAATGACACAGATAATAACGTTTCAATCCTTGTTTTAATGGATATACTACTTTTACACCAGTAGATAACGACTAATTCTCAAGTCATTTCTGTGTGTTTCAATCCTTATTTTAATGGATATACTACTTTTACCATTTGCAAAAAAAGAAGATTGATACTTCTTTTAAATGTTGTTTCAATCCTTATTTTAATGGATATACTACTTTTACGTTATTAGAATATCTTGAAAGAAAACGCCTAGGCGGTTTCAATCCTTATTTTAATGGATATACTACTTTTACGTGTTATGAAATATTACGATGAAGAAACACCAAGCGAGTTTCAATCCTTATTTTAATGGATATACTACTTTTACGTACTTTTTATTACCTAAACGTGGTGTTGTTGATATGGTTTCAATCCTTATTTTAATGGATATACTACTTTTACTGTACAACTTTATCTTTTCCATTTTCTTTCCAATTTGTTTCAATCCTTATTTTAATGGATATACTACTTTTACATCAGAAATTATGAACAAAGCTGAATTTACATTACTATGTTTCAATCCTTATTTTAATGGATATACTACTTTTACAGACGCATATCTTTATGATATGGTATCTATATTAGGAAGTTTCAATCCTCATTTTAATGGATATACTACTTTTACTAACGAAGGAGATGACCTCATAGGAAGTTACCGTTCTGGTTTCAATCCTTATTTTAATGGATATACTACTTTTACTAAGGCTTCTAGAGCATATGAGCATCTAGTTGGAAAATTGTTTCAATCCTTATTTTAATGGATATACTACTTTTACCCGTACTTTTGCGAAAACCCTTTATTTATCAGTGTTACAGATTTTTTTTCAGACATTAAAATTACAATTTTTGAATTAATTTTTATCATTTTTTGCTGTTTTTTTAGCATTTTCCGTAACTTCTAACGCTCATTTTTATTGGTTTTGAGTTGATTTTCTTTCCATTTTTTCATCTCTTATAGTGGTAGGAATTTTTTCTACAAACTTATTTTACCACATTTTTCTCTTTTTTCAAAATCTTTTTGGATATTTTTTCAAAAAAAATGAGAACCAGTAATTAAAGCTCTCATTTTCGTATGTTTCCAAACTTAAATTAAATCATCCGCATTCACTTCTTCATCAAACTTAAAGTCGTCATCATGCAAATGCACCACTTCCAGTGCTTTCTCATAATTCGTAGATTTTTTAGAGAAAAAATCGTGCTGTGTTGTTTCCACATTTAATCCATTTAACACAATTGGATTTACATTCTTCACTTCAAATTCTTCTTCAAATCCTAGATTCATCAAGGCTTTGTTTGCATTGTAACGGATGTATTCCTTCACATCGCCTGTAAGCCCTAAATCACCGTAAATTTCATCAGTATATTTTGTTTCATTTTCATACAAGTCGTACATCAATTTTTTCAGTTCAGCCCTCATATCAGCTTTTTCCTCTTCGCTGAAAGAATTGTATAATTCTTGGAACAATAATCCTACAAAAACTCCGTGAATTGATTCATCAGCTATGATTTTCTTGATTATATCGCAACTTGCAACCATTTCTCCCTGTCCTGCAAGCCAAAGCGGTAAAAAGAATCCGCTGTAAAATAAATATGTTTCCAAATAAACCGAAGCCGCCAGAGCCATCGCAATATCTCTTTTTGAAGCCTCAGGATTATTCATTTTCTGATAATATGTATCAATTTTATTGGCTTTATACTGCAAATGCGGATTTTCCTGAACCCATCTGAATGTTTCATTAATCTCCCTTGTAGACGCAACCGTTGTAAATATTGTCGAATAAGACTTTGCGTGAATCGTTTCCATCATACACATATATGAAAGCACCGAACGATTTTGCAGTGACTCAATATGATCAATAATCTTCGGCATCCCCGTATGGCTCTGCAACGTATCTAAAAGTGTCAATCCTCCCAACACGTGCAAATACGCCAACTTCATCGCAGGCTCAAGCGAATTCCAGCTATCAATATCCTTCGACGGAATATACTCGGTATCAATCCAAAACTGCTTCAAATTCTGCTCCCAAAACATCTCTACATAATCATTTTCCGGTGTGTTCCAGTTTACTGCCTCATATATTTTTTTCTCCATTTTTTTGTTTTCCTTTCTTGATAAATTGTTTTATCAATTTATGTTATCTCAGTCAACTCCCACATTTTATATAAAATTTAGAATAGTTCACTATGACTACCTGATGCTAATAAAATCAATATTAATTTATCTTCAATTATCTCATAGATTAATAACCAATCTGGAGTTATATGACATTCTCTTGCCCCATCATAATTATTAACTAATTTATGATCCTTGTTTTTAGGAGGAAGTTTTTCTCCCTTTGCTAATATTGAGATTATACTTTCTAATAATTTTAAATCTTTTTTCTGTTTTTTTAGATTTTTTAAATGTTTTTTAAATTTCCCAGTAAGAATAATAGAATATTTATACTCTTCTTTTTTACCCTTCATAATCTTCTCCCAAGACATCTTTAAACATTTCTTCTGGACTACTGTACGATTTATAATTTGAAGGATTTTTCTTAATTTGTTTGGCTTCTTCAAATGCTTGAGCCAATTCTGAATTTTCAGGTAAAGAATTTATATAAAATGGTATGCCTTTTTCTCTTATAGCTTGTTTCAAAAATATATTAATTGCTGTACTAAGGCTTAATCCTAAATCTTTAAATAATTTCTGTGCTTCTTTTTTAGTTTCCTCATCTATCTTTATACTTGTATTAACTATTGCCATAAAATATCACTTCCTTTTATATTTATTATACATACAAAGTATATCTTTTGTCAATCAATTAGTTTATCATAATATTTATTTATGCCAATCTTTCGGAAAATCCATTTTATATAAAATATCATTTATATTTATATCTATAATATCTTTTAGTTTGAATTCAAGTAAACTTAATAATTCTCGTAATTTTTTTGTTAGACTTTCATATTCTTCTTTTGATAAAAATAATTTAAGTCCCTCGTATATCGTAAATAATTTTTGTTTCTTATTATTTGTTATCCCCATAATATTATTTATATTTACAATATTTTTTGATGAAAAATCATACATTCTTTCATTATGTGCTGCTATGTTTCTAAATAATGAACTTGCACGTAAAAAAGTTTTTATAAAATTATTATTTAATTTAGGTAAATTTGTGTACTCATTTTTATACAAATTTCTAAAATAGCTTATTATTTTATTTTGTACTCTATTTTCCAAAATCAAATAAAATCTGCTCATTTCTCCAAATGTAAAAAAATTAATCACTATCCAAAATGGTATGTTATCTTTTGTTGTACTATAATGCTTTATTATACTATTGCTTTTGTTATTTCTTAAAAAATTTAGTTTTTTTACTAAATGTGAAATAAGATGTATATTTTCATTTCTAACTCCAACATAATAATTATTAAGTTCCAAATAACTTTCTTTATTTGTATAACATTCCGAATAATAATATGCAATTGCCGTTTTAAAAGCTCTTTCCAATTGTGTCAAAACATCAAAAAACAACATTCTCAAACTTTTATCAAAATCATACAATGCTTTCAAATGATTAAAATGAACTCCCGATTTATAAATATCATTTCCGTTTAAATCTTTCCCTTTTATAAAAGGTTCTTTGTAAAAATTTATGATGGAATAATAATTATACCTCATTAAACAATAAATTGTTTTCTCATCAGTTTTTACCCGTAATTTACCTCCGTCTCCTCCATTTAAAATCTCAACTTGTTCCTTAAAAGTTTTAAATGGCTTATCCATTCCCTTTCCCCCTTTTATCTCAAAAATGCAAAAAAGCCCTATCAAAATTGAAAGAGCTTTTTTTACAGTCTACAACAACGCACAATTAAGTGGGTTATTCTTGTAGTACGATCACTAAAATTATTATACTCTATATTTTGATATTTGTCAAATGTAAAAAAATTTTATTTTGCTTCGCTTTTTTTATAAAATAACATCTGCCTTTATTTAACTATTTATCCCAATCTCTTGGAAAATCCCTCTCTGTTTCTGGATAATCCTCAAACCTCTTTTGATAAACTTTTTTCGGATTAATTCCATTCTTTTTTAAATATTCTTCAAACTTCATTTTTGTGTCTTCATCAAAATATTTATAATACATCCAAAAAGTATTTTCAACACTCTTTTCTATAAAATCAGCAAGCAACTCGTAATTTGATTCAACTTGTGCCGTTTCCAAAGCAGTATAGTATTCATCTCTATCTTCATTTCGTATAACTGTAATCGGATAACCATTTTTCATAAGCTCCAAATTCAAAAGTAATCTCCCAGTCCGTCCATTACCATCAATAAACGGATGAATCTTTTCAAAATCAGCATGAAAACAAGCAACCTTCATTATCAAATCATTATTTTCACTGCTATTGAATTTTTCAATCAACTCCGTCAACTTCTCTTCAACAAGATAATAAGGTGTCGTTTCAAATCCAGCACCCAAAATTTCATTATTACTTTTCTTAAACTTCCCTCTATTCTCAATATCATCATTCAACACAAGAGCATGAAATTCTCTTATCAACCTCAGCGATAAAGATTCATTTGTTTTTATAACTTCCTTCAAAAAATTAAGAGCATATTCCTGCCCCTTTACTTCTTCATGCTCCTTCAAACTTTTCCCTTTCACAGTAACCCCATATTGAAGAATAATATCCGTTTCTTTCAAAGTAAGAGTACTACCTTCAATCGCATTTGAATTATAAATAAAATTTGTTTTAAGATTATTTTCCAATTTTGTCAAAATCCCTTTATTTAAGGGTCTTTCTTTTTCTAAAAAGTTTTTAAAAATTTCAATTTTAGATATTTTAAACATTTTTTATCTCATCCCTTTTATTTATTTTTTAAAAATTAATCAAAGTCAAAAATTTAAATAATTTTATTTTCAAAACGTCTTTCAATAATTTATTTAGATTTTGCTTTATTATAGGATTTATTATAAACTAAACACTCTTTGATGTATTCTGTATAATTTATTTCTCTGAAAAGACTTCTTTCGTTATTTTACCTATCGTACCTGTTGTTGTTGCATCAAATCCCCCACCAATTACTCCACCTACTAATGGTACCATTTTCACAATATTCACTACCCCTTTTTGCCCAAATTTTGTTACTAATCTAAATCCAACTTGTTGATTTATTTTTATTAATATTGCTGCTGGAATTTTTTTTAATGCACTAACTGCTACTTTTTCACCAATTTTTATTCCAACATTTTTCAATATATTTGTTGCTGAACTTCCTGTTAAACATACATATGCTATTGTTCTTACTTGATCACTGTAAACATCGTATCCATTCATATATGCTATTGCTGCTATCATTCTTAATTGTACATAAATCACACTTGCTACATTTGCTGGTATTGCTATTGGTAACACTAGTAATCCACCTAATCCTGCTACAAATCCGTTTGTTCCACATAATAATATTTGATTTCTTATTAAGTCATCTATCGCTTTTTCTTTACTGTTACTTTTTGATAAATAATCTTCTGCTAACTCCATGATATTTTTTTCTCCAGGTAATACTCCTTTTAATGCTCCATCATAACATTTGTCTAATAAATTCATCATTTCTTTTTCTAACATGCACATTTCTCCTAATTTTTTATTAATTATTTTTTGAAGTTTATCAATTTTTTTAATATACTTATTTATTTCTTCAAAATATTTAAGTAAAATATCTTAACTTGTTTAATATTCACTTTATATTTCCAAAATTTAAACCGAACACGAAATACACTCCTCAATCGTAGCCTTCCTAGTCCGAGTATAATAAAGCGACTTCAACCCCAGCCTATGTGCATAAATATAAAGTCTAGCTAAATCCCTAGTGCTGTCCGTACTCTTCGTATACAAAATAGTCGAGATTCCTTGATCTACGTGTCTTTGGATTACAGAAATTAGTTTCAAGATATTTTTTTGATCCATATCGTAAGCCGATTTATAGAAGAAGTAGTTGTCGTTTGTCAGATACGGCATTGGGTAAAATGTCGTACTGTCTCCGTATTCTCTTACTTCGATTGTGTCAACTACTGGCATTACTGAGGCTGTGGAGTTCATTATGTAGGATGTTGACTGGTTTGGGGCGATTGCCATTCGGTAGGCGTTGTAGACTCCGTGTTTCATTACTTGCTCTTTTAGGTTTGCCCAGTCTTCTTTTGTTGGAATATAGATTCCTTCAAATAGCTGTTTTATTTTTTCTGTTTGTGGCATGTATTCTTTTGTAATATATTTGTCAAAGTAGTTTCCGCTGGCATATTCAGATTTTTCAAAGTCCTTGAAAGTTTCGCCTTTTTCCTTTGCAATTTCCATCGAACGTTCCAACGAATAGAAGTTTACCATCATAAAGAATACGTTACAGAAGTCAAGTGCTTCCTTGCTTTCGTACATAATAAAGTTTTTAGCCAAGTATCCATGCAGGTTCATTGCTCCCAGCCCTACTGAGTGCAGTTCGTCGTTTGCTTTTTTTATTGATGGAACAATATCAATGTTTGTCAAGTCTGATACCATTGTAAGTGAATCAATTGCCGCTTTTGTAGCTTCTTTTATTTTTTTGTTTTCCATTACTGTAGCAATATTTAATGAACCAAGATTACATGAAATTCCACGTCTTATCGTGTCTTCCTCATAATATGCATTAATATCTGAAACTTCTGATAATTGCATAATTTCAGTACACAAATTTGAGAACTTAACTGTTCCGATTTCTTTTAATGCGTGTTCCTTATTTGCGTTATCTTTAAAGAATAAATAAGGGTATCCACTCTCTTTTTGCGTTTGAGAAATTTTTACAAGAAGTTCCCTTGCGTTTATTTTTTTCTTTTTAACATTTGGATTATCAACTAGTTTTTCATACATTTCGTTCATATCCATTTCATCCAGATATTGCCCATATTCTAGGAATACTGTGTGTGGATTAAATGTGTAACAAACTTCATCTTCCATTGCCAACTGCATAAATTTATCTGGAACAATAACTCCGATTGACAATGATTTTATCCTGATTTTTTCATCTACATTTATCTTTTTACTATCCAAAAATTCATTAATATCAGAATGGAAAACATTCAAATAAACCGCTCCAGCTCCAGCTCTTTGCCCCAGCTGATTTGCATACGAAAAAATATCCTCCAAAATCTTCATAATCGGCAAAACTCCAGAAGCTCTTCCTTCAACTCCTTTTATTGACTCTCCTCTTGCTCTTACTTTAGAAAGGTTAATTGAAACTCCTCCACCAATTGAAGAAAGTTTCATTGAAGAATCAAAAATGTACCCAATTCCGCTCAGATTATCTCCCATTTCATCAAGAAAACAAGAAACAAGCTCTCCAGAACGTTTTTTTCCAGAATTTAAAAAAGTTGGTGTAGCAGGCTGGTATTCTTGATTTATCAACATCAAAGCATACTCTTTTGCCTTTTCAGCATTTCCCTGTGCCAAATAAAGCGAAACTGTCGCAATCCTATCTTCATATCTTTCCAAAAATTTCTCTCCAGTATCATCCATCAAAGCATAACTTTGATAAAATTTCGATGCACTCATAAACGAAGCAAATCTAAACTTCTTATCATAAACCAGCTTAAACACTTCCTTTATCTCATCGTGGCTATACATCTCATAAAAATCAATATAATAATCATTTTTTATCAAATATCTCATCTTTTCCTCAAGATTGTGAAAAAACACCGTATTTTTATTCACATAATCTACAAAATACGAATAAACAGCCTCCTTATCTTTCTCAAGCTGAAAATCCTCCCCTTGTTTTACCATTATCTCGTTATTTAGATATATCCATTTTTTTGCTCTTTTATCTACCATAATCTTCTCTCCTATTTATTTTTTTATATAATCTGATTATATCCCATCTCTCAAAAATTCAAATAATTGATTATTTTGATTAATAACTATTTTTCTTATTTTTTCTAAATTCATTTTTTTATGCAGAGGTATCAAACGCCATACCTCTGCACTCTCGCTTAACGTAAAACTTTCTTATAAAAGAAAAATAGAACTCGCTTTTGAATATAAATTATTAACACACAAACAACCTATATTCAATTTAAAGTTTATTTCAAAAGCTCAAACAGTTATTTTTCTTTCAACGAAATTTTACTTAAAAACCTTTTAATTGTTATAATTAGACTTAAACTTAAAGTATCGTTATTTTTTTAAAATAAAAATGATCATTTAGTTTCGTATTCGTAGCAGTTTAAATTTCCCAAAATATAAATATTTAGACTACTTTTTCAAAATAAAATTTCGAAATATTTCAAAAAAATACTTATACAAAACAGGTTTCAAAAGGGAATGGCGAATGTTCCTGCTACTTTATAAAAAAGGAAAATATATAAATTATAAAAAATATCTATTAATAACAATAAATTTTATAAAATTAAAAATTAATTACTCTCCAAATAATCTATATAATTCTCCACTTCCGTACTTGTTCCCGATAGCTCAAATTTCATCAATAATGGAATTCCGTATTTTTCCTGAATTTTATCGGCTGCTAGTGCGAAAAATTGTCCCCAGTTTCTGTTTCCGCTGGAACTTACTGATTTTAATAATTTGCTGTTGTTTTCGTTTTGTAGAAATTCGTCTGTTGTTGCTGGAATTTCTCCAATTTTTGTTGTGAATGTCAGAAAATGTCCTTCATTTTCGATTACCATAGTTGGATTTATCTTTATAAAATGCCAGTCTGGACGTTGGGATTGCATTTTTTGTATGAAACGTTCAACATTTCCTGTTTTTGAATCGTAATATATATACATCAATTTCACCTTGCTTTTTAATATTTATTATGCCTTTTTATTACTAAAATTTTGTTTTACAAATACTTTTTAAAATCAAAAATCCTTAATTATGCTAATTTTCTTAACTTTTATAACTTTAAATTTCAAGTAATTTTAAATATATAGTAAAATTTCTTTACAACCGAACTCAAAAATTATAACTATTTTACTCAAATCCTTAATTTATATAATTTTTAACAGTTTAATTTTAAATGGATTTAAGTATATTTCCAAATTTTAGGCATAAAATATACTCAAAACTAGATATTTTAATAAAAATCGTTTTGAGTAGTATTAATTTATTATTTTAAATTGTATTTTAAATTGTTCATTACATCATTGAGATGATTTCATTGATTTCTTCTGGCTTAAATCCAATTGTTCTTTTTATTTCTTCGTTTTCTTCAAACAAAATTACTGTTGGAACACTTCTTACTCTGTATTTTACAGCAATTTCTGGATTATCAAATGGATTTATTCTTTCATATTCTATACCTTTTTTATCTAATAAATCCGACACCATTGCACACGGATTACAATCATTTTTCTCAAATTTCACTATTTTTTTCATTTTTTCTATCTCCTTCTATATTATATAAAAAACACAATATATTGTGTTTTGCTTGAATTTTTTAACATATATGTAGTGTATCTTATTTTTAAAATTTTTTCAATAAGATTATATTTAATTTTTGATTAAACAGTTTTTTAAGTTGATGAATAAAGGGGTTTATTAATTATATATTTTATATATTAAAATTCAGTCATTTATTATATTTTAGAAGGATTCCGAAAAAATGATAGTTTGTATAACAGCTTTATTTTTTTGTTTTACTGATGATACAAAATTTTTAAAAGTTTATATTTGAATATTTAAATTTTATTAACAAACAATCTAAAAACATCAGCACCAATTTATAGCTTTTTTATTCTTTTATATTTAAAAATTGCATCAAATATGCAACTTACTCTCCAATAAAAGTAAATGAAGAAATGAGATTCGGAATATAAACACAATCATTAAAATAAAAAAAGACAGGAAAGAATTATTCTGAATGAGAAAACTCCTGTCCTTCATTATATTTCTCAATAACTGTATATATTCACAATATTATCGACGTTAAATTTAACTTGATAATATGTACTTTTAAACATATTTTTGAATTAATTTCATATTTTTATATACACATAAAGGTTTTTATGATAAAATAATAGGATAAATTTACTAAAATAGGAGTTGAATAAATGACAAAAAATAAATACAAAAATTCTTACAATTTATTACAAAATGATTTGAAAAATAAAATATTACTGCTGGATGGAGCGATGGGGACTATGATTCAGCAGGAAAAACTGACTGCAAGTGATTTTGGCGGAGAAAAATATGAAGGGTGCAATGATTATCTTGTATTGCAAAGACCTGACGTTATTAAAAATATTCATAAAAGATATTTAGAAGCTGGGAGTGATATTATTGAAACTAACAGTTTTGGAGCTTTGGATATTGTATTAAAGGATTACGATTTGGAAGATAAAGCTTTTGAGATGAATAAAGCTGCGGCAGAGCTTGTAAATGAAGCTATTGCTGAATATAGAAGCGAGCATCCTGAAGTTACGAGAAATCTTTATGTTGCAGGAGCATTAGGACCTTCCAACAAATCTATCAGTGTTACTGGGGGAGTAACTTTTGAAGAGCTTATCCATAGCTATTATACAGCTGTTTCTGGGCTTATGGCTGGTGGAGTTGACTTAATTCTGTTTGAAACTATTCAAGATACAAGAAATTTGAAAGCGGCTTATTTGGGGCTTAAAAAGGCTATGGAAGAAAATTATACTGTTCCATTAATGCTGTCGTTTACAATTGAAAGTACAGGAACTACACTTGCAGGACAAACTGCAGATGCCTTTTATTACGCTGTAAACCACATGAATCCATTTTCTGTGGGACTGAACTGTGCAACGGGGCCTGAATTTATGACACAATTTTTAAAGACATTAAATAATATTTCAAATACATATATTTCAGTTTACCCAAATGCTGGACTGCCTAACGAAGATGGAGAATACGAGGAAACTCCAGACACATTGTCGGCAAAAATTGAGCCGTTTTTCCAAAATAATTATTTAAATATTGTTGGAGGGTGCTGTGGAACTACGCCTGAACATATCCAGAAAATTAAGGAAAAAAGTGTAAACTATTCTCCAAGAGTTATTGACGAAAACAAAGATTTTAATGATGTATCAGGACTAGTTACTTTAGAAACTCCAAAAAACCGTCCAATTTACGTGGGGGAACGTACAAATGTAATTGGTTCACGTATTTTTAAAAACTTAATTGCAAGCGAGAAATTTGACGAGGCGACAGAAGTTGCTAGATTGCAGATTAAGGGACGTGCAGATGTAATTGATATTTGTCTTGCGAATCCTGATAGAGATGAAATCGCCGACATGAAGGCATTTTTAGATAAAGTAGCAAAATTTGCTAAAGTTCCTCTTATGATTGACTCAACTGATATAAATGTTGTTAAAGAAGGGCTTACTTACTTGCAAGGGAAGGGAATTATAAATTCAATTAACCTTGAAGATGGGGAAAAGAAATTTGCTGATATGGCAAAAGTTATTAAGGATTTTGGGGCTTCTGTCGTTGTAGGACTGATTGATGAGGAAGGAATGGCTGTTTCAGTTGAGAAAAAATTGAAAGTTGCTAGAAGAAGTTACGAACTTCTTACGAAAAAATACGGAATTGATGAAAGAGATATAATTTTTGATACGCTTGTTTTCCCAGTTGCCACAGGAGATCAGAAGTATATCGGCTCTGCCACAGCAACAATCGAGGCAATTAGGCAAATTAAAGCTGAAATGCCAAATGTAAAGACGATTTTAGGAGTAAGTAATGTTTCATTTGGACTGCCTGTCGCAGGAAGAGAAGTTTTGAATACTTACTATATGCAAAAAGCCTATGAAGCTGGACTTGACTATGCAATAGTAAATACTGAAAAAGTTATGCCAATGGACGAAATTTCAGATGAAGAAAAGGAATTGGCAGAAAATCTGTTATTCCATACAAATGATGAAAATGTATCAAAATTTGCAAACTTCTACCGTGAGAAAAAAGCCATCCAAAAAGTGGTCGACACAAGCAACTTAACTACCGAAGAAAAAGTCTCAAATTTAGTTGTTGAAGGAAGTAAGAAAGATCTGATTGTCTATCTTGATGAGTTACTTCAGAAATATTCTCCAATTGACATAATAAACGGTCCTCTGATGACTGGAATGGATGAAGTTGGAAGACTGTTTAACAACAATGACTTAATTGTTGCCGAAGTGTTGCAAAGTGCAGAAGTTATGAAAGCTTCAGTTTCTCATCTGGAACAATTTATGGAAAAAGATGAATCATCTGTAAAAGGAAAAGTAATTATGGCAACAGTAAAAGGGGATGTTCACGACATTGGAAAAAATCTGGTTGGTATAATCATTGGAAATAATGGTTACGAAGTAATTGACTTAGGAATAAATACGCCTGCTGAAAAAATCCGTGAAGCAATTATTGAACATAAAGCAGACTTCTTGGGCCTTTCCGGACTTCTTGTAAAATCTGCCACAGAAATGGTAAATACTATGGGCGTTCTGCATGAAGCTGGTATTGATATTCCAATATTTGTAGGAGGTGCTGCACTTACGGAAAAATTTACTGTAAATAAAATTGAGCCTGCCTACAAAAATAATATTGTAATTTACTCAAGAGATGCAATGACAGCTCTTGCTGACTTAAACAAAATGATTGATGAGAAAAAATTTGAAGAGTTTAAGGAATATTTACAAAAGCGTAGAGAGCTTGTAACAATTAAAGATGCAAAAAAACTTGAACAGCTGAAAGTTAAACCAACGGTAAGTGATATTAAGGATGCTGATGGAACATTTGATTTTTCAAAAGTTGAACTTCCAAAATATGACTTTGAAAAAATTTATAAGCCACAAACATTAAATAAACAAATTATAACAAACATAAAAGCAAAAGATGTATTCCCATTCATAAATTTACAAATGCTAATTGGAAAACATCTTGGAATGAAATGGATTGTAAATAATCTAATTGAAAAGCAAGACCCTAGAACAATAAAATTATACAATGAGATTTTGGATATTATCGAAAATGGTGATGAATACTTTGATATAAAAGCTATCTACAAGTTTTTCCCTGTACGTCGAAAAGCTGGAGAAAGAAAGGAAGATTTCAAAATCGAAGTTTTATCAGATGACTTGTCAACTGTTTTAGAAACATTTGATTTCCCAAGACAAAAATATGGACAGTATTTATCATTAAATGACTATGTAAGCCCAGATGGAATTGACTACATCGGATTCTTCGTTGCAACTGCAGGAGAAAAATCAAGACTTGTTTCAAATGAACTTAAAGAAAAAGGTGAATTTTACAGAGGGCATATTGTAAACTCTGTAGGACTTGAACTTGCTGAAGCAACATCAGAATATATTCACAAGATGATGCGTCAGGATGTAGGAATTATCGACAAGGATATTACTTTAAACGAAATTTTAAGTGCCCAGTATCAAGGAAACCGTTACTCTTTCGGGTACCCAGCCTGCCCAGATTTAAGTGACCAGAGAAAATTGTTTAATCTTTTAAAACCAGAAAGATACGGAATCTCTCTAACAGAGGAGTTTATGATGTATCCAGAAGCTACGGTAAGTGCGATTGTATTCTCACAGCCGTTCTGTAAATATTTTAATATGTAATTTTTTGAATTTTTTATAAGTGAAGTGTGTTATTTTAACTTATATAATGCACTTTGCTTATGAAAGGAGAAACAAAATGTATCAAATAATAAAAATGATTTTATTAAGTTCAATTTTTATGGATTATATTGATATCCAAAAGTTGGATAAAAAAGGATTTACAATACATATTATTGAAATAATGCTTGTTTTGTCACTAATTAATGGAATTATAAATTTATATGACGAGAAAAAATTTTTTATAATTGAATTTCTTATGATTATTTTATTTCATCTGGCTGGAAACAAGATTATTCTAGAAAATCTTTCATTTTTTTGGCAATCAATAAAATTAATCGGCGTTTATATCCTTCATCTTCTTATTACAACTGATGTTGGAATGGATGACAATAATATCAATCCTTTTTCTAAAATTGAATGGACAATAGTTTCAATTACTGTTTTAATATTTTTACTGCTAATGTTAATTTTTAATATTGAAATTAACAGTTTAAGCATTCTATCACTTTATTGCATTACATTATTTGAATTAAAAGGAATTTTTATAAACATTACAGAATATATAGAGAATCAGAAGAAAATTGAAAAGGAAAATAGAGATAAATGGCAAAAATAATAATTCGTGATAAATTAAAATTTAGGATATTTCCAAAAATACTTTGGATTGATAATGAAAAGATAAAATTAAAATCAAATTCTGAAACTATTTTTGAAACTGATGAAAAGTATGTAATCCTTTCAGAAAATATGGCTAAAAATAGAAGATTAGGAATAGATCTTGAAGATAAAAAAGAAATTTTAATAGAAATAAAATATGATTTTTTTAGGTTAATTACTGTATTTTTAATAATTCCAATATTTGCAGTTATTGTAAAATTATTTTTACTTTCAGATGTCGAAGCCAGTCACTTAGGTACTTTTGCTGGGGTTCTTATTGTTGTTCTGTGGAAAAGAGAAAAATTTGAAGTAGTTGAAAATTAAAATCATTGACTTTTAAAATTTTATATTGTATAATTATTATGCAAAAAACAGAAAATGAGTTACCTTTAATTTAAACAAAATATAATAGGAGGATTGAAATGAAAAATTCAAAAAAACTAGCTATACTTTTATTTATAATGGCATTATTGTTTTCTTGCGGAAGTGACAACAGCGACAATGAAAACACTACAACAACAGCTGCTAATACTACAACTACAAAACAAGAAAATAACTCTAACAATACTGAAACTAAAAGTCAAACTGAAAATACTATACAAGGTATCAGATACGGAAATGATACTGTTGGTTATGTAACAAAACCTGAAAATTGGCTTGAATTTACAGATCCAAATTCGTCTCCAACTGCAGTTCAGTTAAGTATTGATCCTGTAAACATTGTAACTTTAGACATACTTTCTAAAGATGGGAAAGCAAATTCAGAAAAAGGTGCCTATGTACTTATGCAAAAATATCTTAACGAAGGAATTCCTAAAGAAAATATTACTTTAGATCCTGTTGATATAAATGGCTATCAAGGTACAAGTTTAACAATAAAGTATAATGATGGTACCATAATGATTGTAAATTGTATTGATCATGAGGGTAAAGTCTATTTTATCTCTATGGAAGGACTTCAAAATAGACAAACATTGATGGAAATGGCAAACGTTATTGAAACTTGGAAACCAACTAAATAAAACAAAACTTATAACAAAAAAAATTGGAAGTATTTATATTTTAGATTTTCTTCCAATTTTTTATTGCTTTTTATTATTCGATTTTTTATTCTCTAAATTTTAAAATTCTTATTTTTTCTGAATTTCATCCACTTTTTTCATAAGGCTATCCCACAATTTACCGCCTTCTTCCATCGCTTGCTGTCCTATTTCACTGTTCTTAACGTTATTTATACCTTTTTCAATTTCTTTTAATACACCTAGCATTTTTTCAACATCAATTTGTTTTGCAGAATACAGCTCTTTTCCTTTTTCAAGAAGTTTTGGACATTCCTTATCAAAAGTGGCATCTCCAGTTGGATTACATTTGGCCTTTTTAAATAAATCGTTAGATTTTTTTACTTTTTCCAATGCTTTTTCACCATTTTTTATTCCAGAATCAGTATCTTGCTTTTCAAAACTTTTTTTCAATGATTCAAATAAACTTTCTGTATTTTTTTGGCTGTCAGCAAACATTTTGTCAATTCTTGCCTGCTCTTTTCTTACGTTTTCCTGAACTTGTGTATCGCCAGAATCTGTAATTATATTATTTTGAATAATTGGTGTTCCTTGATTTTGCTGATTTTGAGGATTTTGATTCTGATCTGTTGTAATTTTTGCCATTGTTCTTTCTGACTGTTGTTGAGCCGTCATATTGTCAGAATTTTCATTTTCGTACAAATAAAAGTTGTAAAATCCACCACCAAGCAAAGCTATAAAAGATAAGTAAAACAGTCCTTCAACTACTTTATCATTTGTCGTTTTAGTATCTTTTATTTTCCCAATCGCCTCATGTTTTCCAAGGCCCTGTTCGATATATTCCTTCATCAAATTTCTATTTTCAATCCCTTTTTTCACAAATGGTATACCTGTCGCAATAACGACAACCAATGCAAATATTAAAAATAACAACATTACTCTCACCTACTTTTTTATTTTCAATTTTTATTTAAAAAAGATACAAATCCATATACAGCAAGGATTTTTACTTGTATAGCTTACTCTGTGTCTCTCACCTCTATTAATTAATACTGTATCCCCTTTTGTCAATTGTAGTTTCTTATTATTAGTATTCCTTTGGTTTTTTATTATATTTTCATTTTTTTCAAATTTTTTATCTTTAAAATACTCAATTTCAGCCTCACCTTGAACTAAAATTACAAATTCATTTTGTTTAGATTCCTGCCAATCTGTTGTCTGTCCAGTCGAAATAATTTTCTCAATTTTGATATTTTCATTCTCAGCTAAAATTTTAACAATTTCCTCTTTTTCAGATAATTCCTTCAAATCAAAAATATTCATTTTCCCCTTTTCTTTCTGTATTTATTCTTTTTTACTTTCTTTTAACATCATGCTCTGAAATATCAATAAACTTATATTCTCGCTTTTCCTTTACTGGTGGTACTTTCTTCTTAGTTTCCAGCTCTGAAACTCGTTTTGCAATTTCATTTTGCTTTTCAATCAAATCATCTAGCTTATAATGTAAATCTTCTATTATAATTTCATTTTTCAAATTCACTTTATAATCATTTTCAGACTTTTTTTCATCAATTTTTTTCTTTTTATTTTGATTAAAAACTATAAGTGAACAGAAAATAAGCATAAAACAAGACAATACAACATTCAATATTACATATGAATATGGATTAAACTGCTTAATCACAAGAAATACAATATTTATCCCAACCCATATTGCTATAAACATTATCATAAAAACAATAAATCCCCTACTTCCAACAAAATTTGAAAATTTATATGATAACTTTTTTTTATCAATTTCTTCTTCTTTTATAACTTTTGAAACCTTTTGTTCTAAAAGCATATGAATAATTTCTTCTCTTTTCACTTCATCATCCATATCTTTTAATATTTTCTTCAGTATTTCCTCTTTTTGTTTATTCAAGTTTTCTGTTTTTAAATCTTTTTTATTTATTTCATTATTTTTACTTTTTAGATTTTCTGAATTTATATTTTCCATCCTTAATCTACCATTTTTTTCTTCAACCCTATTTTTCAATTTAAAATTTCCCTCCTTACATATTTTCATCAGTATGATACCATTTTCAGAAAAAAAATACAAGTAATTAAATTCTTTTTATTATTCTGATACTGCTTTAAACTACATTTTTTTATTATGTTTATTTAATTTTAAATCAAGGTTTATTTAATTTCCTAGATTTTAAAATCATTTTAATCAAAACAATGCAAAATAATAAAAACAGCTATTCCCAAATGGAAATAGCCAATTTTATATATTTCTTCTTTCAAAACTCCCTTTACTTTGTAATTATTTTTTATCCTCTCAAATTACTTTCTGCGTCATTTAAAAGTGTATTTGCATCTTTTACTATCTGGTTTTCATTAAGATTAGCATCTGTAAGATAAGCAATAGAAATATAGCAGTTTCTTGTTTTAGATTTTTTCCCCACTATATGATAAATATATTTTCTTTCATTCGAATCATAGTATTTGCTAACATAATATCTATTATTTTCAAAGTTACCTTGTAATTTTACTCCTAATTTATCTATAATTTCTCTCTCAAGAAGTTTAGAAACAGTTTTTCCGCTAATACCGTCATAAAAATATGTTACTATTACATCTTTATTTTTTCCAAGTTTTCCATAATAAACAAGTGCTGCATCTTCATCAAGAACGATATTATAATTTTTTCTTTCTATCTCCCTCGTATTAACAAAGCTAGGTGCTGAAAACGCTACGATTCCAAATGCCAAACATAGTCCTAATATTAATTTTTTCATAATAATTCCTCCTATTTTTTATTATTTTATTTTTTATCTTAAATTACTTTCTGCTTCACTCAAAAGCTCGTTTGCTTTACGCTCTAAATTATTAGTATAATTTTCACTTGTAGAATACACTATTACAACATAGCAATTTTTTACTTTAGGATGTTTTCCTACTACAAGACTGTCGATGCTAGAAATAATCTTAATAATATTTTTTTCATAAAAATCTCCTCTTATTCTCTATTATTTTCTTAAATACTGTTCAACATTTGTTATTACTATATCAGTTATTCTAGATAATTTCTTTTCTGAGACTTCTCCATTTACTGTCAGCAGTGCTGTAACATAGCATCCTTTAACTTTTTCTCTTTTGGCTATTATATTATACATATATTTTCCTGTTGAACTTTCATAAAATTTTTGAATATAGGCTCTACTATTTTCCATTTCACCTAATAATCTCAAATTACTTGGTGCAACTTTTTTAAATATATCCTTTACAGCCTTTGGACTTCCTTCATTGGAAAAGTAAAGTGTTACTGCTACTTTCATTTCGTTTGTTTCCTGCGTAAATGCAAATGTACTGTCTATATCTTGATATATCGTGTAACCGTCCTTACGTATCCTGTTCACATCTACAAAATTTGGTGCTGAAAATGCCGCCATTGACATCATCAGAAATAATCCCAATCCTATTTTTTTCATAACTATTCCTCCTAAAATTATTTCATATTTTAATCAACTAAACCTTTTTACAGTAAATATTATACCATATATTTTAAAAAAGTCAATAGAGAGAAGAGAGAATTTTAAATTAAATTATTTACCGTTAATTTTCTCTTTCAAAAACTAATTCAATAAAAAAACAAGGAGGGCAAATAATCTCCTTGCCTATCTATAATTTTATTTATAAACTCTTTATAACTATTATTAAATTTTGCAACTCTGTGTGAACTTTTCCTTCCATTGATTGAAATGCTTTATTTTTCACACCTTCTTTTCCAAGCCGATATTCTTTTAAATTTTTCAGGAATATTTCTTCTATTTATTATTTGTAATAAAGTTCTTATGTCTCACTTATATTATACAAAATAGCCATTAAAGAAAAATGAGAAAAATACTTTATTACAATTGATTGGGGTATTTTTTTATGTTATAATGTTTTATAAATAAATTAATCAAAGAAGAGGTGTAATTATGAATTATAAAAGTACAAGAGGCGGAGAAACACAAAACTCAACTTTTGCCACATTACATGGCCTTGCAAATGGTGGCGGACTTTATATCCCTGAAAAATTGCCAGAAGTTAAATTGACTTATGATGAACTAAAGAACTTGTCTTATCAGGAACTTTCCGAAAAAATTATAAAACTTTTTTTTACAGAATTTTCAGACGAAGAAATAAAAAATGCTGTGAACAATGCTTATAACGATACTACTTTTACTGATAAAAACATTGTCCCTGTACATAAATTAAATGAAAAAGTAAGCTTCGGTGAACTGTTTCATGGAAGAACATTGGCATTTAAAGATTTGGCTCTTTCATTATTTCCATATTTGCTGCTTTTAAGTAAAGAAAAACAAAAAGAGAATAAAAGAATATTGATTCTCGCTGCAACTTCTGGAGATACTGGAAAGGCTGCACTTGAAGGATTTAAAGATGTTGATGGAATTAACATTGTCGTTTTTTATCCTAAAAATGGAGTTAGCCCAATGCAGGAAGAACAAATGCGAAAACAGCTTGGAAACAATGTAGAAATAGTTGCGATTAACGGAAACTTTGACGATGCCCAAAGTGCCATAAAAGTCATTTTTTCCAGCGAAGAATTTAAAAAATATGCAAATGACCATAATGTAATGTTTTCTAGTGCAAATTCAATTAACATCGGAAGATTATTCCCGCAAATCATATATTACGTATCAACTTACGTAAATTTGGTAAAGGCTGGAACAATTAAGGCTGATGAGGAATTTAATGTGGTAGTTCCAACTGGGAACTTTGGAAATATTTTGGCTGGATTTATTGCCAAAAAACTTGGTATACCAATCAAAAAATTTATTTCAGCTTCAAACAAGAACAAAGTTCTAGCTGACTTCTTCCAAACTGGAATATACAACAAAAATAGAGATTTTTACGCAACAAACTCACCATCAATGGATATTCTTCTTTCATCAAACTTTGAAAGATACCTGTATTACGCATTAAATGAAAACTCTGAAAGAGTAAACGAATTGATTACAAACTTACTTTCAGGAGGAGAGTTGTCTGTAAATGAAGAAGAATTGAAAAATATTCAAAATGAATTTTATGGAGAATTTGCAAACGATGATGAAACTGTAAATGCAATTAAGAGTGTGTATGAAAATTATCATTATTTAATGGATCCGCACACAGCAGTAGCTTATTCTGTTTATGAAAAATTAGATAACAACAACTTAGATAAAAACATTCACACAGTAATAATGTCAACAGCACATCCATTTAAATTCCCAACTCCAATTGCAAAAGCATTGGGACTTGATGAAACAAAAGAGCCTTACGCAATTTTAGATGAAGTATCCGAAATTACTGGTGTAAAATTCCCAGAAAAATTAACAGAAGTGAGAAATTCAGAAATAAGATTTTCAAATGTAATTGATAAGGCTGATATTCAGGACTTTGTGAAAAAATATATAAATGATTTAAAATAGAAATATTTTAGAATTTGCTCAAAACATAGCACCTTTCTTTTATTAATGTTAATTTAGCAATCCTATTAAAACGAAAGGTGTTTTTTGTTATACGATTGTATTTTATAGTAAAACTGCCTTAATACTAAATTAAAAGCTATAACTATTTTACTTAAACCCTAGATTTTTAAATTTTTAGGAGTTCTATTTTAAACGAGTTCGAGTATGTATCTATCAGTTAATTTTATATTTTCTACACTTTCATAACTCAGTCAATAAAAATAGTTATGAAACTAATTTATTTCATAACTATAATTATTTTTACTTATTTAATTTATCATATTTTTTAGCCAGTTCCAAAACCCTTGCCTTTGTCATCTCATATTCAGTTCCAGCCGCTCCAAACAAAGCCATTCTAGGTCCGTCCTCTTCATCAGCTAATGCCTTTTTTATAGCCGCTTTTCTACTTTTTATCCATTTTTCCTGTTCAGCTTTAAATTTTGACTTTTCTTTTGCTGGTAACTTTTTCAAAATCAAATCATAAACTTTGTTTAATTCCTTTTCCCATTCGCCTGTCAATTTATAGCTAGCATTTAGCATGCCATCTGTACTTCCAGACTCCAAATCTGGCTGAACTTTTTCTTCTACAACTTTCATTCTTTCTGTCATTTCATCTTCATATTTCCCTGCAAACACAATCGCTCCTGCAAGAAGCATTCCTAATAATAATATTTTTTTCATAGTAATCTCCGCAAATTAAAATATCTTTTTATTTTTTTACATTAATTTTATCGTATCTTTTTGCCAGCTCCAAAGCTCTTTCCTTTGTTATGCTCAGTCTTTCGCTAGCAGCTAGCTCTCCAGCCATTCTAGCTCCTTCTTCCTTTGTATATTTATTATACGCCTTCTGAACTTTAACTTCCCTGTCCTTTAACCATTTATTCTGTTCAGCTTTAAATTTTGTTTTTTCTTTTGCTGGCAATTTTTTCAAAATCAAATTATACACATCGTTTAATTCTTTTTCCCATTCAGTATCCAAATCCAGTGAAGCATTAACCATATCGGCTCTTACTCCGCTATCCCATCCAGCTTGTGCTTTTTCTTCTGAAACTTTCATTCTTTCTGTCAATTCATTTTCATAATTTCCTGCAAATGTAACAGCTCCTATAACTAATAATCCTGCTATTAATAATAATTTTTTCATTTTTTATCAACTCCTATTTTTGTTTTTTATATTAAATCACAAACCCCTTTTTAGTAAACTTAATTTTAAATAAAATTCAGATATTAATTATATCCTGTTGGACAATAATCCTTTAATATAAATGTATCAACTATATTTCCATCCTTGTCATATTCCACTAATGTCTGAAATCTTGTATCAAATGTATATCTTCTAATATGTTCAGCATCTCCAGATCCAGTAGTAAAACCATTTTTTGTTACAGTAGTTATAGGTGCTTCCCATCCTCCATCATCTTCACCTTGGAAATACCACTTTCCATTTTTTTGAACAATTTCAAACAGTTGATCACACCAATATCCTTTCACTTTATTCATATTAAAGTCTGTATCTACTGTCACTTTTGTTTTTTTCCCTTCAGGCAGTTGAATAGTAAGTATCTGATCTGTATCATTTTTAGCAAGTATTACCAAAGTTTTCATTTTCGTATCGTAAGCATAAGTTTCTTTATCAGTATTTTGATAATCTGCTGAAAATTTTCCATTTTTCCCTAAAAGTATTGGAGCTGTATCTGTTTCATAGTCCCCAAATGTTCGTGTTGCATACCATTTTCCATTTTTTTGGAATATTTCAACATTTTCGTATTTACCCGCTGCCTTCTCCAAATTATGTTTTCCATCTGTCGTAACCTTTACTGCAAACGCTGGTATTGCAGTTAATGCCATAATTAAAAATAATATTTTTTTCATAATTTTTACCTGCTCTTTCTATTTAAATTTAATATTTATATTTTTTCATTTTTTAATCACAATTTATTTGTACAATTTATAATAATCACGATATAATTTATACATTTCAGGATTATCCTCAGGGAATCTTCTCAAAGTTTCAGGATCATCCATTTGATTATCACCTTCTTTACGTACGATACTAATTATTCTTTTTGTCTTTCTATTTAAAATTACTGGATCTTTTAATTTTGTATCATATCCCACACAGATATATTCATCACAAAGTACGTTTTTTTCTACAACAGCATCACTTATTCTTGGAGCTTCAGTATCGTCTGCATCATACATAGCATAATCCCAAAACTGATACTTTCCATTTTTCAATTTTTTAATTTCTATTGAAGTATCATCAGCTGTTATTGTTCTTTTTAGCAATATTTCCTCATGTAATTTTCCATCACTTGTAAAAGGCAAATCATAACCTTTGTAACTAAATTCTTCTTCTGAAAACCCAACAATCCCTATTAATAGCAATAATGCCATAATAATTTTTTTCATTTTCGTTTCCTCCTATTCCTATTTTCTATTCTTTTTTATCTCAATATTAATATACCATAATTCTATTAAAGAAAAATGAGAATTTTTAACTTTATTACTTTTTATTTAATAGGTCATATCTTTTTGCAAGTTCCAAAACTCTTTTCTCCATTTCACTTACCCAAGCGTTTCCTCCCATAACTCCTGATATTGTTCCACCTTCTGCTTCTTTGGCAGCTTCATCAGCATTCTTTTCTACTTCTTTCTTCCAATCTTCCTGCTCTTTTTTCAATTTTTCTTTTTCACTATCAGATAATTTTGCTTCAATCAAACTGTAAATTTTTTTCATTTCTGCTTCCAAAAGTTCTTCCTGTTTTGAAACCGCATTATTCATATCTGCTGTTACACCGCTATCCAGTCCTGGCTGAACCTCTTTTTGGATATCCTCTATTCTTTTTTTTAGGCTTGTTTCGTAATTTTCATTGCTATTATGATTTTGCATATTATTTTCAGAAATATTAGAGACTTCCTGTTTATTATCAACCTTTGATTCAGACACATCATCTTGTCCAGATTTTGAACATCCTATAATTCCAGCAATCAATACTGCTACTATTAGCATTGTTTTTTTCATATAAATCTTCTCCTTAATATCCTAATGTCCCAAACTTTTTCAAATTTTCCTCATAAAATTTCTTATCTTTATTTTTATACTTATTGTTTAATTGCTTCAACGATACGACATATTCGTCTATCCATCCTTTGTACTCATAAGCCATATCTCCCATATATTTAATATTATCTTTAAATTTTTGATAATTATTGAAAAAGTAATCAAAAGTTTCTTCGTCATTACCTTGTTCAATATAAGCATCAAGAATATATAATTGAAAATTTCGTCCTTCATAGTCATTTGTCAGTTCAGTTTCTTCAGGCTTTTGTCCCAAATCTTTTGCTATCCTATGAATCAAATCTGTAGTTGTAAATTCATAATTATAGTATTTCGGTTCCCCTTTCAAATACAACTCTATTGCCTTTTTCCCAGCTTCGATTGCTTTCTTGTAATTTTTTTTGTATTTGAAGTAATGATACAGTCCATCATAGCTTACAGGATTTTCAGGATAAAGTTTTATCAACTGCTCTGCTGTTATTTTCAAATTTTCATAATCTTCATAATCTCTGTATCTTCTTATGAGATTTTCATATCCTTTTTGGAATTTTGGATTTACTTCTATTGATTTTTTGTAATAATTTATCGCTGTAGAACGGTCATCCTGTGCATAAGCAATTTTTCCCAAAGCTGCTATTGCCAAATAATTGTTACTATCTTCTTCAAGAGCTTTCATGAAGATCTCTTTTTTCTGTTTCAACGGTATATCTGCATTTAAGGCCATTTTATTAGCTGATAAAAATGCCTCTATTGATTTTTTGTTCACCCCCGCCTTTTGCAATTCATTTCTTATTTCATTTTCAGAATAATAATCAAATTTCCCATTATCTTTAACAGACGATGTAAGATTAACTTCAACTGCTCTTTGATTTTTTTCATTAACTTTGCTTTTTCCAGTTTGATAAGCTGCATACGATAATGCCCCAATTATTACTGTTAATACTGCTACTTTCTTCTTGTTCATTTTCCCACTCCTTCTTAAATACACCTCTATTTTACCATTCAGGATAAATAACTCTCATGTCTTCAGGATCTAGAAATACTGCTTTTTTTAATTTTACATCATATCCAATACAAGTATTTTCTCCACATATAGTATTTTTTTTCAAAGTTGCCTTGCTTACATATTCTTTAGCCCCAGGCTCTTCAGGAGAATAGACAATTTCATATTTCCCCTTTCCTATTTTTCTTATTTCTAATTCTGTATCTTCAGAAACTATACTTCTGTTCAACAATTTTTCTTCATGCAATTTTCCATCTGTATTGAATTTTAAATTAAGTCCTCCTGCTCCATAACTTATTGCTCCTACTAGTAATAATGCGATTAATAACATTTTTTTCATATAAATCTTCCTCCTTGTTTATTTTGTAATATTATATCATACAATTTCTTAAAAAAATATAATTAATATTATTTTTTTATTTTAAGTTGATATATTTCAAAAATTTTATCACACCAGTATTTTTACGGTAAATTATTTTCTTTTCTTTTTACATAATAAGTATACAATATATTTTTTCATTTGTCAATAGCTTTTTTATAATTTTTTGTATTTTTTACAGTAAATTAAAAACCGTTTTAAATAAAAATAGAGAAATAATAAAAATTATATGTTATCTCTCTATTTTATTAATATTAAATTTAGATGTATCTTTTACCTGATTCATTTTAAGTAACATAATTTGATTTTAAATATCTTTAGAATAGAATTAAACTTTATTCCATAAAGCTAGGTAATTTAAACTTACTTTTTCGTTTTTTACCTTTTTCAGATTCATCTTTCGAATCCTTATCATGTTCATCTGAATTATCATTATTTTCAGAAGAGTCATCGGAATTATTATCATTCTCATCCTGATTATCATTTTCAGATTCATCTTTTGTTTCTTCTATTTCCGTAGATTTTTCTAATATTCCACCTGTTTCTCCAGTGATTTCCCTTACAGCTTCAGCTAACTTTTCAGTTTTACTTTTTTCTTCTAGTTGTTTATCTTCTTCTACAATTTGCTCTTCTATTTTTTCTTCTAACATTATTTCTTTTTTTACTTCTTCTACTGATTCCGTTCTTTCAACTTGCTCTGTTTCAAAAGTTTTCTCAGTTTGATTTTCTGATTCTGAATTATCATTTTCTTTTAAAATATGTTCAGCTGTTTCACCTTTAATAATTCTTCTAACTTCATCTCCAGTAATAGTTTCCTTTTTCAGTAACAAGTCTACAACTTCTTCTAATTTACTCCAGTTATCTTGTAATGTATTCAATGTGTTAAAATACTCTTCAGTTAAGATTTTTCTTATTTCAAGATCAATTTCCCTAACTGTTTCATCACTTTTATTTGGAGCAAATGAGTATTCATCATCTGAATTTTCAAAGTTAATTGGTCCTAGTTTTTTACTCATTCCAACACTTTCCACATAGACTCTTGCTACTTTTGTAGCACGTTTTATATCAGAATACGCTCCTGTACTTACATCATCCAAACCAATTTCTTCAGCTGCACGTCCACCAAATAACACTTTTATTTCAGCCAACATTTGTCTACTTGTAGTTACCAATTTTTCTTCGGGAAGTGGCATCATAAATCCACCTGCATCGCCTCTAGGGATTATTGTAACTTTATGAACAGGATCAGCTCCTGGTGTCAATTCAGTCATAATTGCATGTCCAGCTTCGTGATATGCCAACAGTTTTTTCTCTTCTGGTTTGATAATTTTACCTTTTTGCCCTAGTCCCATCCCAATTTTATCTACAGCCTCATCCAAATCAGTCATTTTTATTGTATCACTTGCTCTTCTTGCTGCTAAAATTGCAGCTTCATTTAATAAGTTTGCCAAATCAGCTCCAACAAATCCTGGTGTTATCTTAGCAATATCTTCCAATCTTACATCATTTGCAAGTTTTTTATTTCTTGAATGCACTTTTAATATAGCAATACGTCCTTGCAAATCAGGGGCATCAACTGTTACACGTCTATCAAAACGACCTGCACGTAACAATGCTGGATCAAGTACATCTTCTCTATTTGTTGCTGCAAGTACAATAACTTTTGTATCAGTTTCAAATCCATCCATTTCAACAAGTAATTGGTTTAAAGTTTGTTCTCTTTCATCGTTACTTCCACTATTTTTTCCAACACTTCTTCGTCTACCAATAGCATCAATTTCATCTATAAAGATAATTGACGGACTAGATTCCTTTGCTTTTTCAAATAAATCTCTTACACGCGATGCTCCAACTCCAACAAACATTTCTACAAATTCCGAACCTGAAATACTAAAAAACGATGCTCCAGATTCTCCAGCTACAGCTTTTGCAAGTAAAGTTTTTCCAGTCCCTGGTCTTCCTAATAAAAGCACTCCTTTTGGCACTCTTGCTCCAGCCTTTGTATATTTTTCAGGATTTTTCAAGAAATCTACAACTTCTCGCAGTTCTTCCTTCGCTCCATCAACACCTGCTACATCATCAAATTTTACATCTGGCTTTTTATCAATTTTATTAACTCGCGATTTTCCAAAACCAAAAATATTTCCAGGTCCTCCACCTTGCGAACCACCAACCATTTTTCTAGCCAAGTAAATCATAAGTGCAATCATTATAACCATTGGTAAAAATTGAATTAGTAGTGTCAAAAATAATCCTCCACCTGATGGTTGCAATGCATTTAATTTTACTTTTTTTTGTTCAACTGCATTGATTATCTTAGGCTCATTTCCAACACGTTCAGTTATTTTTTTAGTGTAGTAAAGAACATCTTTGCCATTTTCTTTTACTTGTGCAATTAATTTATCATCCTTTTCGCTAATTTCTGGGAAATCTCCCTTTTGTGTTCTACTTACAAATTCCGTATACGGAATATCTCTTTTTTCCAAAAAATATGTTTGTATATCACGCTGAAATATTAATGTAAACACAAATAATAAAAAAACAAAAACAAAAAATAAAAAACCTGAAAAAGGAGACTTATTATTATTTTGTCTATTATTTTGCCTATTATTATCTTTTCGTAATTCTTCTAGTCGCTTTCTTATGTCATTTTTATCTCTATCTGCCATTTTTCCTCCCAATTATTAATAATTTACTATTATTTTCTAGTTCTTTAATTTCATTGTTATAAATTTTTTCCAAAAATTTTGAAAATTTAATGTCTGAAACAGTTAAAATTTCTTTAGTTTTAATTTCTTTTGCTCCATTTTGAAAATCAAAAATTGATTTTTCAATTTCTATCTTTGTATTTTCAAAATTTCCTAAATAATCTTGATTCTCAGAAGTTTCCATTTCAATAATCGGTATCAAATCCCTTTCCCATTTTGAAATTTTTGCATCAATCAATATTTTTTTAACTTTTTTATGCCCCAAATTTTTTACAAATATCTTATCCCCATCCCTTCGGTTTCTAACAATAATCCTGTCGTATTTTTCTATATCATCAGCAAATTTAAAAAATGTATAATTCACATCTCTTTCATTTACAAAATGAGCTTTATAATCCCTAATGTTTTCATACAACACTATCTTATAATTATACCACTCAATCCTTTGATTTTTCTTTAAAATTTCCAGTTTCTCAAATGAATTATTTATATTTTGTATTTTGGACTTTTCATTTCTGTTTTCAATTATCTTCAATTTCCCATATTGATTTTGTAAAAATTTATCTTTCCCCAAATAAATTTCTTTTGACCCTTCATTTTTCAAAATTCCATTCTTATAAAAAAAACTATCAAAAATTTGATTAATTTTATCTCTTGAAATTTCCACATTATTTTGTTTCAAAAACTGAGCTAATCTTTCTTTTTCTTTTAAGTTGCTCTTGAATTTTTTGTTAGTTTTAAGTACTTCAGAAATTTCAAGTTTTTCATTTTCACTCTCATTAATTTCTTCTATTAATGTATAAACTTTTTGTTTAAAATTTGGATTTACCTTTTCAAAATTAGGAAAAATTTTATTTCGGATAAAGTTTCTTGTGAAATCATTTTCGTTATTTGTATAATCAATTATATATTTTAAATTATTTTGTTTTAAAAAGTATAAAATTTCTTTTTTCTCAAATTCCAATATCGGTCTTATTATATTTTCCCGAATTTTAGGAATTCCCTTGAGACCAGTTAAAGAAGTTCCTCGCAAAAGCCTAAAAACAAATGTTTCTACATTGTCATCCAAATTATGTCCAGTTGCAATCTTATTATAGTTTATTTTTTTTCTCACACGTTCAATTGCCTCGTATCTAAGTTCTCGTGCTGCAAGTTCTAGCGACTTCCTATTTTCTTTTGCATACTTTTTTACGTCTACACTTTCAACATAATAATCAACATCATTTTCAAGTGCGAATTTCTTTACAAATTTTAAATCATTTTCAACATCATAACGTAAATTATGATTAATATAAACTATCGAAATTTCAAGTAAAAACTTCTTTTTTAGATTATTCAAGAAATGATAAAGAAAAACTGAATCTGGTCCTCCTGAAAATGCAACAAGAATTCTTTCCTTTTCCAAGATCAGTTTATTCTCAAATATTTCCTTCATTTTTTTTAATATTTTTTTTTCAATTTTTTTTGTTTTTTCCATTAAATTTATTCCCAAATTCTATTTTTTATTTTTAGACATCCAAATTTATTTTAACTGTCCGCTCTCACGACGCTTTTGTAAATGTTCCTCATGTGTTTTTGAATAATAGGTCTTTCCCTTATGTGTAAAGAAAAATAAATTATCTGTTTTTTCAGCATTTAATACTGCTTTAAAAGTTTCTATTGGTGGATTTCCAATTGGTGTTGGTGGAAGACCTTTTACTTTGTATGAATTATATGGAGTATTTTGCTGTTTTAATTCATTTCTTGTAGCTTGTCTACCTAACTCATATTTTAAAGTAGCATCTGACTCTAATCTCATTCCAATTTCTAGCCTTTTTAAAAATATTCCTGCAACTTTTGGTTTATCTACTGCATCTGGAACTTCTGCCTCTACAATTGAAGCCAATTTTAAAGTATCATAAAACTTTTGTTTGTCAGGATATTTTTCAGGTGGAAATTTCTTTAAAAATTCAGCAAGAATTGTTTGAATAACTTGTTTTGTCGTTACATTTTCAGAAAATATATAAGTTTCAGGATAAAAATATCCTTCAAAATTATTATTTTCATGTGGATACGGAAAATCAACTTCACTCAATACTTTATTAATTTCTTCAGTTGTTCCCAACTCCAATGCTTCCATTCTTGCAAATAATTGTTTTGAAGTAAATCCTTCTGGTATTGTCAATTTTACTCCATTAGTTTCACTATTTTTAATTTTTTTTATAATTTCATATTTGGAAAATTTCCCATTAAACTTATAAGTTCCGACTTTTAGTTTTATATTTCCGCCATTCAATTTTAGATAAATTCTGTCTATTATTCCATAATTTAGTTTTAAGTCATCATAAATTTGTGTAAACGTAGTTCCTTTTTTTACATTGATATTAACATTTTTGTACTCTTTTTTTGCAGCAAAAAAATTATAAAAAAGTGCTAGACACATAAATAATATCAAAAATATTACAACATAAACAACTCTTAGTGTATTCTTCATTTTATTCTCCTAAATATTCAGTATTTTATATTTTGTAGTCATTTTAGTGTATTCAAAAAAGTTATTTGCTTTTTTTTATTTTAAATACTATTTTGAAAATGACTTTACAAATTTTATTACATAAAAATTTGATAATTAATTATTATACTTAATATTCCTTATTTGTTTCTGTGTCATTACCATTATTTTTAGTTTCATTTTCATTTTTTAAGTCTTTATCCTGAATTTCTATGACTTCTACGTTTTTAGTGCCGTCTTTTGTTTCAAACTTTAACATTTGTTCTTTTTTTCTTCTTCGTTCTAGCTCTTTTCTCGCACCAATTGTATCAATCTGAAATACACTCGCAGGGTTTTCACTTAATTGTTTTTCCAATTCATCTGTTCTAGCTTTTAATTCAGCTTTTCTATTTTCATTTTCTATTTCACGAATATTTTTTATTTTTACGTCATAAACAACATTTTTTAAATTTCTTTTACTTTCAACGATTTGCTCAAATTCTTCCAATTCCTCATTTTCAAGAGAAATTTTATCATTATTTGGATAACGTGAAAATACCTTTGTAACTCCATTACTATATCTTATAATCATATAACGGTAATTTTTATCAAAAAAAACAATTTCGTTTTTATTATTCTTAAAATATTTTTTTTCAACATCCAAATAGACATGTCCTTTTTTTTCTTCTATCCAAGCTCTATGTCTTTCTTCATTCCAGTTATTCGTTTTAGAATCAAAATAACTTTTAACAACTAAGTAACCGTTTTCCTGCTGCAAAAAATCATAACGTACATTTCGTAAATCCTTTTCTAAACTATCTTCTGTTTTTAATAGGTACCACGTTCCATAGCTTTTTGAAATTTGGAATTTTATTATTGGATTAACTTTTTCATCTATTTTTTGAATAAAACGTTCAAGCTTATTAGTTTTTTCCAACTTTTTCTGTTTTATTTCTTCTTCGTCATCCTTAATCTGATCCAAAAAAATCAAATCTTTATCTTCATCAGTATCATTTGTATCATTGCTACCTTTTTCAAACTCATTAATATCATCCTTATTAATAATAATATCAATTTTTACAGCTTCGTCCTCAACTTTATTCTTATTAATTGAATTTTTACTTCCATTAGCAAGAATTGACAGCGAAAATACCCAAAAACAAGTTGCAATATACAATTTTATCTTCTCATATTGATTAAATTTTTGTCTATTCAAAGCATTCACCTTTTTATCTTCAATTTTTCAAATTTTATAATTCATTTTATTCTAAAAATAATACTTTAATTCTATATTTTTTACAATTAAATTTTCAAGTTTACTTTAAGAATAACCCAATTTTTATTAATTATATCACACATTTTTTAAATTGCAAATTAAATATTTTTTATCTTCTTACTTTTTTATCTTTTAAAATATAAATTAAACAGTTTTTTGTTTACTATTATTTTTTTACATTTTTCATTATAAGCGTATTGACTTTTTGAATTTTTTGTTGTATAATTATTTTGAAAATAAAAGAAAATAATTTACCGTTTTTAAAATTAGAAAGGAATGATTATTTATGAAAAATTTTTTAAAACTTTTAACAGTTATTTTAGTAATGTCAGCATTTAACAGCTGTACAAGTTTACTGGCACTCGCAGGAAGTGAAAAAGCAGATGCCGAACTACGTAACCATACTTATAATGAATTAAAAACTTATTGTGCTGTTAAAAACACTTATACTGGACAATGTTTAAAATGGAAACAAGTTGATTAACAAACATTATTTAATTAAAAAGAAGGTAAGGTAAAGAAAATGAAAAATTTAAAAAAAATTTTATTAGTGTTATTTTTGGCAATTTCACTATTCTCTTTTGCAAGAGAAAACTCACAAGAAACTATCAGATTTGGAAGCAAAATAGTTGGATTTATTACAGTACCAACAAATTGGCATGAATTTGTCGATTCTAATCCAGCTACTCCCTCCACCGCAAAACAAGTATCCATAGATAATACAAACATTATTACTCTGGGTATAGTTGATAATCAAAGTGTCACTCCTGAACAAATGGCAATATCAAAAGTAGCAAAGTATCTTAATTCAGGAATCTCTGAAGAAAATATCGAGATGAATGATGTTACTTTAAATGGTTACAATGGACAGAGAGTAATTGTTGCTTTTGATGATGGAACAGTATTAGCAATGTACTTTATTAAAGCCAATGGAAAACTTTATTCTTTAACTCAAGAAGGTTATCCGAAATATCAAGCAGAGCTAGCAGAGGTTCTTTCGACTTGGCATCCTAATAGATAAAATATTTTCAATACAGGAACGTTTACTGTTTCTGTATTTTTTTGTTATATTTAGCCTTTATGGTATATTTTTACAAAAAAATATTTTTTTAGATAAATTTAAGTACAAAAATAACAAAAGTGTGGTATAATAATATATACAAAAATTTTTTTAAATAAATAAGTATAAATTAAATTATAAAACGAAAGAAGGTAAATAAAAAAGTAATGCAAAGATTTGAAGATTTTGGATTAAGTACAGAGATGCTTAACGCTTTAAGCAAAAAAGGATTCGAGGAGCCAAGTGAAATACAAAAACTGGTAGTCCCTGAATTATTAAAAGAAAGAACTCACTTGATAGGACAAGCACAGACAGGAACAGGTAAAACTGCAGCATTTGGTATCCCAATTTTGGAAACAATTGAAGCTGATAAAACAGTTAGAGCCTTAATATTAACACCAACAAGAGAACTTGCCAATCAAGTTGCTGATGAAATTTATTCTTTGAAAGGAACAAAGGATTTAAAAGTACTTGCTGTTTATGGTGGGGCTTCTATAGAAAATCAAATAAAAAAATTAAAATCTGGAGTAGATATTGTCGTTGGAACACCAGGACGTGTTATGGATTTAATGAGAAAAAAAGTACTAAAAGTTGACAATTTAGATTATTTTGTACTAGATGAAGCCGATGAAATGCTAAATATGGGATTTTTGGAAGATATTGAAGCTATTCTGGAAAAAACTAACGATGAGAAAAAAATGTTATTCTTTTCAGCAACAATTCCTAAAGCGATTATGGCTATTGCCAAAAGATTTATGCCAGAACATAAATTATTAAAAGTTGAAAAAAAAGAACTTACTACTAATTTGACTGAACAAATTTACTATGAAGTAAAACAGGAAGATAAATTTGAAGCTCTATGTAGGGTTCTTGACTATGAACAAGATTTTTATGGAATTGTATTTTGCCGTACAAAATCTGAAGTAGATGATGTTACAAACAAATTAAAAGCTAGAAACTACGATGCTGAATGTATTCACGGAGATATTACTCAAGCACTTAGACAAAAGGCACTTGATTTATTCAAGAAAAAAATATTGACAATATTAGTTGCAACAGACGTTGCTGCACGTGGAATTGACGTAAGCAACCTGACGCACGTTATCAATTACTCTATTCCGCAAGAAGCCGAGTCTTATGTTCACAGAATAGGAAGAACAGGACGTGCTGGACAAAAAGGTGTTGCAATAACATTTGTAACTCCAAGAGAAGCTAGCAAACTTGCTCAAATTAAACGTATCACAAAAACTGACATAAAACGGGAAAACATTCCAAATGTAGAAGAAATTCTTGAGGCAAAAAGAGAAGCATTGGTGGCTTATGTTGATGAAATCATTAAGGAAAATGATTTTGATGCCTATAAAGAACTGGCTGAAAAACTAATGGATGGAAGAGATGCAAAACAAGTCCTTGCATCTGTTTTAAGACATGTTTATGAAGATGAATTCTTACCTGACAATTATAATGAAATTCAAGATGTAAAAGTTAAAATTGATGATAAAACAAGATTATTTATTGCTCTTGGAAGTAAAGATGGTTATAATGTGGGAAGATTGCTTGATTTATTAAACAAAAAAGCAAAAACACCAGGAAGAAAAGTAAAAGATGTTAAAATTATGGACAAATACTCTTTCATAACCGTACCATTACAAGAAGCCCAATACATAATGCGAGCCTTAAATTCTAAAAAAGATTCAAAACCGCTTGTTGAAGAAGCTACTGGAAATAGAAACAGCGGAGAAAAGTCTGGTAAAAAATCAGACATAAGAAAAGATAAAAAAGGAAGAAAAAAATCTTCTGAAAAAAAATCATCAAAGGGTTCAAAAACAAAAAAAGACAAAAAAACAAGAAAAGTAAAAAAATAATCTAATTATTTAATTTCTTAAACAAAAAAACTCGGAAAATAATATTTATCTTCTGAGTTTTTTATTTTATATATTCAAACTATTCTATCAATTTTATTCAAATTAATCTTAATTTTAAAAGTATACTCATAGCCTTTAAGTTCCATTTTAAAATAGTTTTACTATGCATTTTATAATAACTAAAATTTCCTTAATTTTTCTACTGGAAATTTCCATTCAGGTGTTACAAGTACATCTTTCCCTTTCAATGAATACCATACTCCATCATTATCAGGATTTATCAAAATTTGAGTCTGCTGTGCAGGCATGTACGATTGGGCAAGCATAAATATTTTTTCCCCTTTCTCGTTTTCTGCCATATCCACTACAATAACAGCGTGTCCTGGACTGCCGCCCATAATAAAGACATCTCCTATTTTCATATTTTCAATTTTTTGCGGTGTCATTTCCTTTTCAAGGGATAATGTTCCTGCATATCCAAAAACAATATTCATAAAGTTTCTAAAATCCTTGTATGTATTAGATGAAGGTGATTTTTTATAGTAACTTCCTTTCCCACTAGGATTTATCCGATAACCTTGCATCCATTTAGAATACTGTGCATTAAATCCTATTACAAAGTTAAAATTAATTTTATCATATTCTTTTTTACCATAAAAATATTCCGCACGTAAAAGCATTATTGCATCAGCACATTGATGTAAATCTCTGTCACCTATTTCTACATCAAATACACTATCATAAATCCCTTCACTTCGTTTATAATTTCCATTAAAATACTGCACTTTTTCTCCATAAGGCTTTAATTTCTGGTTTCTTAAAAATTCAGCAAAACTGCCTTTTTCTACCACTACTCTTTTATATCCTTGCGGAACACCATATCTTGCTTGCAGTGTCATTTCCTCTGGATTTATTAATTTTTCAGATTTCATATTATTTTCTGAATTTATTTCTTTAGACTTATTTTTCACTTCATTACTACAAGCAAATTGAAAAACTACCAATAAACTTATTCCAGCAAATAATTTCCATGATTTTTTTCTTGTAAAAAAAAGCATTGTTAGATACTCCTCTTAAAATATTTTAAATAATTATTTATTATTATTTGGATTCCCTCTGTAGCCCTTTAGCAATTCATCGTTTTCCATAATAAATGGCTTCGCAGTCTGTTGTCCCCATGCAGTATCGTATTTGTTCATAAGATAATCATTCAGTTCTGTTCGATTATTAAATTTTAATACTTGGTAAGGCTGTTGAAAAGCCAGTTTTTCAATAAATATAAGTTTTCCATTGTTTTCTGGAACAAGAACTCCAACATGTCCAATAAATAAAATATTTTCTTCAGGTTCATCATTAAAATGAAAAAACACAGAAATCATTGATATTTTACTATTTTTATCAAATGTAACTCCTCGCTCTTTCCACACATTTTTAACATTTTCAACGTGAATATTTACATCTTTAGTAGCCTTTGTCGGAATTTCTGAAAATAAATTTACAAATCTATCCTTTTCATTTTGTGAAAATAATTCAAATGGTACATTTTTCAGTGACTCCATATCCATAAAAAGCATTTCTCCTGTTTTTACAACTGGTTTTTCTACTTTTACGTAATCTTTCATAAATGTAAATGCTGTTATCCGGCAATTAAAGCCTGGAAAATTCTTATTTTTTTTATCCCAGATTTGCTGGATAGCCACTTCATCATAAATTGGATTTATATTTTCAGAATTAACAAAACCTTCTTTTAGAAGCCCTTTATTTTGAGTTGCTTCGTTATAATAATTTACACTTTTAAAAAAAAGATTTATATTGCTAGAATTAACTCCAGAATTTTTTAATATTTCCTGTACTTCGTTTTGTACTTTTTTATCCGCTAAATTTGAATATGTTATGTTTTTTAAATATCCAGTATCTGTTGATACTTCATTTTTAACTTTATTTTCTGTCAAATCAGATTTATTTACTTGTGTGTCGTTTTTATTTGAACAACTGATTATTACCATCAGTAAACTTATTAGTACTACTAATTTTCTCATTTTTACCATTCTTGTCATTCCCCTCTTAATTTTATTTACCATTCACATTAAAGCTTTTACTACCTATAAAATAATTATTATTATCTTGCGAAACAGATATTTTAACACTATCCAAGTCTGTTTGTGCAACAATATTATTATTTTCGCCATCTTCAGCCAATTCTACGTAAAGATATTTCCCATTTCCTTCTTTTCCATTTTCATCAATTTTATCACTCGCATATATCTTGGAAACTTCTCTATTTACTTTTGTTTCAGTTGTATTTGCTAAAGGTTCATCCTCTGGATCGTCTATATTTTTTTTGGCAATACTCTTTTGAGTAACAGTAACTGCATTTTTTGATAATTTTTCATTTTTTATTGTTTTATCAAACTCAATAATTACAGCCTTTACTTTTTTTCCTGAACCTTTTTTTTCAGTTACTGCTGTTACATTTTTTATGTTATCTACACTCAAATTTTCGTTATCTGAAATTTTTATATCAATATGATTATCATTACTTTCTGTCAAAATTACGAGTCCAACTAACATAATTAGAGCTCCAAGTATTATATTTCCAATTTTTCTCATAGTTAATCATCCTCCTTTTTCATAACTATTTTAATTAAATTTATAATTTTTGAACACTTCCACAATTATATTATACACTCTAATCTTGTAAAATTTTAGTCTTTTTCCTTAAAAAATCCTGTAATTTTTCCCAAAAATTTAACCTTTTAAAAAAATAGGCTATCGCTAGCCTATTCTCATATACTTTAATTTGCCTTAATTTGCCTTATTTTCAATCATTTTTTCAACTAAGTTTCTGGCATGGTCTCCAATTCTTGTGAAATGTGATACAACATCTATGTAGTAAAGTCCTGCTTTTACATCGCATTCCTGTTTACTTACACGGCTTATATGCGCTTTTCTCACTTCTTTTTCCTTTGTGTAAAGTTTGTTGTGCAAGTCTACTACTGCGAAGGCTTTTTCTGTGTCATTATTTCTTAGCGCCTCTTCAGCAGTCTCAATAATTTGTTTTGAAATTAGGAATAATTTTTGTATTTCCTCATGAGCTGTCTCTGTAAATACCAATTTTTTCTTAATTTCATATCTGGTATCTCTTACGATTCCAGCTGCATGATCCCCTATACGTTCTACATCACGGCACATATCAAGATACATGCTGATTTCTTCCCCATCTTTTTCAGTTATATGTTCCTGTGATAATGAAGTTAAGTATTTTGTAATTTCCTGATCGATATTATTTATTGCTTCCTCTGTTTTGTCAACTCTTTCTGCAGTTTTCTCGTTATGATCATGAAAAAATTCAACTGATCTTTCCAAACTTTTTAATGCAATTGAAATCATAGAAAGCATTTCCTGTTTCACTTGTCCCAATGCGATTGAAGGAGTGTATATTAATGCAGCATCCAGATATCTTGGCTTATGTTCAACTTTGTCCTCTTCTTTTTCTCTGATTAATTTTACAACAATGTATTCCAGCACTCCAATAAACGGAAACAGCAAAATTGTTGTCATAGCATTAAACGAACCATGTGCGAATGCTATTGTTACTTTTGGATTCAAATGAAAAAACTGAGCCATTTTTTCCACAAACATCGAAAATGGCGATAAGAAAATCATAAAAATAATTGTTCCTATTATATTGAACATTGTGTGTGACAAAGCAAGTCTTTTTGCTGAAGTATTTGCTCCAATTACTGCAATTATTGCTGTTATAGTTGTTCCGATATTATCCCCAAAAAGTACAGGCAATGCCGCTTTTAACGTTATAAGATTTTCTTGATACACATTTTGTAAAATACTAATTGTGGCACTTGAAGCCTGAACTAGCATTGTAATTATTGTACCGATGAATACTCCTAAAACTGGACTGTTACTTAATTTTATTGTTAATTCTGTAAATGCTGGTAAATGTTTAAGTGGCTCCATTGCACTTGACATCAATGTCAATGCAAAAAATATTCCCCCAAAACCAAATAAAATTCTACCTAAATTATTTATGAAATTATGTTTTACGAAAAATAGGCACGCTGCTCCTAAAAACAATATCGGTAATGCATAATGCGTAATGTTAAATCCAATTATGAAAGTTGTAATCGTTGTACCAATATTTGCTCCCATAATAATTCCGATTGCCTGTCTTAAAGTTAGAAGTCCTGCTCCAACTAAACCTATAGTAATAACTGATGTTCCTGAACTTGACTGTATCAAAGCCGTTACAAAAATTCCAACTAGAACTCCCAAAAACGGAGAAGTTGTATATTTATCCAAAATATATCTAAGTCTATCTCCAGCAGCCATTTGCAGTCCGTCCCCCATGTACTTTATACAAAATAGGAACAATCCTAATCCACCTAGGAATCCAAAAGCCATCTGCTGATAGTTAATTGTACTGACTGTTACTGCGTTCATCAAATCAATCCTCTCTTAAATCTTAAATTTTTAATTTACTTAATTTCTTCTTCATTTATACTTATATCATATTTTTCTCAAATTTGCTATATTTTTTTACTAGGAAAATAGAAATAAAATTATTAATTAAAATTTAAACGCTATTCCAATAATAGCTGCAATTAAAATTAACACAATCGGATGTAAATCAAATTTTTTCATTATTCCAAAAATAATCAGTGCTAGAATTATTGACTTATAATTTAATACATCAATTAAATTCTGAGTAATTTTATATTTTGGTAAATTTAAAAGTGTTATTTTAGCTACTCCTAAACCTGCGGCTACAATAAGACCTGTTGATGCGGGACGTAATCCATAAAAGATTTTTTGCATTAATGCAGCTTCTTTAAATTTTGTCAATGCTTTTGAAATTGCAATTATTATAATCACTGATGGAAGTACTATTGCTGTTGGAGCTAATAATGCACCGATTAATCCTGATACCGAAAAGCCAACATAAGTTGCCATATTTATTCCCATTGGACCTGGAGTGGATTGGGAAATTGCAATCATATTTGATACATCGCCTGCTGTGTACCAGCCAGTTCTTTTTCCAATATCATACAAAAATGGAAGTGTTGCAAGTCCTCCACCTACTGCAAATAAACCTGTTTTAAAAAATTCATATGATAACTCAAATAATTTAATTAGTTCTATTTTCATTATTTAATCCCCTTTTTTACAAAATTTTTTATAAAAATACCAGAAATTCCAGCAAGAACTACAATTAAAGCTGGAGATACCCAATTTGTAACTGATAACACAATTACCATAATAAAAATTACAAGGCAAAACTTATCAACTACTGAATTTTTTGCCATTTTTCTCACTGCTTCAAAAATTAATACACAAACACAGGCTCTAACTCCATTAAAAGCATACTGAACTGGCTTATAATTCGCAAAGTTTTTCAAAAATGCAGCAATTACTGTAATAATAATTATTGACGGAAACACCATACCCGCTGTAGCAACAATTCCTCCTATAATTCCCTTTGTCTTATGTCCGACAAACGTAGTTGTGTTTACAGCTATTATGCCAGGTGTAACTTGTCCAATTGCGAAATAATCCATAATTTCATCTTCTTTAGCCCATTTATGTTTTTCTACTATTTCTTTTTGTAGCATAGGTAACATTGCATATCCACCACCAAAGGTAAATAATCCTATTTTTGCAAATACAAAAAATAATTCAATTAAATCTTTCATGATTTTTGTTATCTTTTTTCAATTTTTTATCATATAAAGATAACCTCTCCTTTCATTTTTACTCTCTCATAAAACATTTTAACATATTTTATTTACTTTATTTTACAAAAAATTTTTATTTTAAAAAATTAATTTGAATTTTTTTACTTCTTTACTTTTTTAGAATCACTTTATAGAAAACTTTTTAAAAATAATAAAAATCTTGTAAAATCATTTGACTTAGCCTAATTTTTTTTGCTATAATGAATATAATATGATAATAAATTTTAGGAGGAATGTAAAATGAAAATTGTAGTTTTCGATGCAAAACCTTATGATATTGAATTTTTTGATAAATGGAATGAAACATTTGGGGCAAACATTACATATTTTGAAGAAAAATTAAGTCTAAAAAATGTAATGCTTACAAAATATCAGGATGTAGTCTGCACATTTGTAAATGATGATTTAAATGCAAAGGTATTAAACATCCTTGCAAAAAATGGAGTTAGGGTTGTTGCTGCAAGATGTGCTGGTTATAACAATATTGACTTAAAAGCTGCACGTGAAAACAGAATCACTGTTTTAAGAGTACCTGCCTATTCGCCATTTGCCGTTGCTGAACATTCACTAGCTCTTCTTATGTCAGTAAACAGAAAAACTCACAAAGCCTACAACAGAACAAGGGAAGGAAACTTTAGTTTAGCAGGACTAACTGGAATGGATTTAAACGGAAAAACTGCTGGAATTATAGGAACTGGTAGAATCGCAAGAATTTTTATAAAAATTTTAAATGGACTAGGAATGAAAGTTATTGGTTATGATAAATTTCCTAATGAACAAGCCGCAAAAGAAGAAAACTTCACTTATGTAACATTAGATGAAATATTTGCAAATTCTGATGTGATTTCATTACATTGCCCATTATTCCCTGAAACAAGACATATAATTAACAAAGAAACTATTGCTAAAATGAAAGATGGGGTTATCATCGTCAATGCCGCCAGAGGTGGATTAATTGATACCGAGGCTCTCGTTGAAGGATTAAAAGACAAAAAAATCGGCGGAGCAGGACTTGATGTTTATGAAAATGAAAGCAGCTATTTCTTCGAAGATGAATCAGCAAGCGTGCTGGAAGATGATTTACTAGCTAGATTATTATCATTTAACAACGTTGTTTTGACTTCTCACCAGGCCTTCTTAACAAAAGAAGCATTAGATAATATTGCTGAAGCAACATTTAACAATATTTTATCTTACGTAAAAGAAGAACCATTAACAAACGAAGTTTGGTACAACGAAGAAACTGGTAAAGTTGTTGAAGGTTTGAGAAAATAATTATAACCTAAAATATAAAAAAATTTTTATTTTCTAAAAACTTATGAGAGGCTGTTTTAAAAAGCAGCTTCTTTTAATATTTTCCAAAAAAATACAAAATCTAAATTTAAAAGATTTTTTGTATTGAAAACTTATTTAATAGTTATTTTCTTTTTTTCTAAAAAAAAATTTACTTTAGAATCAAAAAAGTTAGCAAAATAATATAAAGAAAGGTTTAAAAATATGGATTTATTTGAAATAAAAAAACAAAACGAAATAAATGAAATTAATATTGAAGAAATCAGGAGGCATCTTTGACATTGAAAATTTAAAAAATGAAATTGACAATTTGGAGAAAAAGACGTTTGAGGCAGATTTCTGGAATAGCGAGAACAGTCAGGAAATATTAAAGACTATTAGTGCAAAGAAAAAGCTCCTTGAGGAATACAGCAGTTTAAACGGGCTTTTTGAAGATGTTTCTACCATTATTGAGTTTATTGAGATGGGGGACAATTCGTTTGAAAATGAACTTGAGCAAAAAGCACAGGATTTGAAGAACGAAATTGATAATTTTAAGACAAAATTGCTTCTGGATGAGGAATACGACATGAATAATGCAATTCTTACGATAAATTCGGGGGCTGGTGGAACTGAGGCATGTGACTGGGCTGAAATGCTTTACAGAATGTATGACAGGTGGGCAAATCGGCATGATTTTAAAGTTGAAATCCTTGACAGTCTCGCTGGAGAAGAAGCTGGAATAAAAAGTGTAACATTAAATATAAAAGGAAATTACGCTTATGGATATTTAAAAGGGGAAAAAGGCGTTCACAGGCTTGTCAGAATTTCTCCATTTGACTCTAATGCCAGACGGCATACTTCATTTGCCGCAGTAAATGTTACTCCAGAAATAGAAGACGATGTTGAAATTGATATTCGTACAGAAGACTTGAAAATTGATACTTACAGGGCAAGCGGTGCAGGAGGACAGCACGTAAATACAACAGACTCAGCTGTTAGAATTACTCATCTACCAACAAATATCGTAGTTACATGCCAAAACGAGCGTTCACAGCTAAAAAACCGTGAAACTGCAATGAAAATATTAAAATCTAAATTATTCGAGCTGGAACTAGAAAAACGTGAGAAAGAAATGGCAGAATTAAAAGGAACAGAATCAAAAATCGAATGGGGAAGCCAAATCCGTTCGTATGTCTTCCAGCCTTATAAAATGGTAAAAGATCACAGAACAAAGGCAGAAGAGGGAAACGTTGAAAAGGTTATGGATGGAGACATTGACTTGTTTATAAATGAATATTTAAAATACGCTAAATCCTAATAACATGTTTAAAATTTAAAATAATTTTACTTATAATAACTAAAAAATTGAAAGGATTAGAATATGAAAAAAACTAGATGTCCATGGGCAAAATCTGAAAATGACATTGTGTATCATGATACTGAATGGGGCGTACCTTCCCACGATGATAATTATCTTTTTGAAATGCTAATTTTAGAAGGCTTTCAAGCAGGACTTAGCTGGAATCTTATTTTGAATAAAAGAGAAAATTTTAGAAAAGCTTTTGACAATTTCGATTATAAAAAAATTGCAAAATATGATGAAACTAAGTTGGCTGAACTGGCTCAAAATGAAGGAATTGTGAGAAGTAAATTAAAAATAGCCGCTTCTGTTAAAAACGCCCTTGCATTTATGGAAGTACAAAAGGAATTTGGTTCATTTGACAAGTACATTTGGAATTTTACAGACAACAAGCAAATTATCAATAACTGGAAAGAGATATCAGAAGCACCTGCTACTACAGAGTTATCTGATAAAATTAGTAAAGATTTGAAAAAACGTGGCTTTAAATTTGTTGGATCTACAATCGTTTATTCTTTCTTACAGGCAATCGGAATAGTTGATGACCATTTAATTAGTTGTCCTTATAAAAAATCATCTAAATAATTATTTATAAAATTTTGTAAAATAAATTTTATATTTTATTTGATTTCAGAGATCCTTTTTATTTCGTTATTTACGAGTATATAAGGATCTATACATCTTTTTTTTACTTTTATTTTTTCTTTCAATAATAAAAATTCATCAAATTTTTTCTTATTTATTATATCTTCCAATTCTTTCTTTTTGGACGAAGAATTTATTTTTTTTATTATATATTCATCTGTAAAATTAAAATCCTGAAGCTGAATAATTTCTTCATTCAAAGCTGAAGTCAGTAAATTGCATAACATCGTGTTTATATACATATTTAACGGATCTTGAAAATACTCTACCACTTCCTGAAAATATAATTTCTGAAACCATTTTCCAATTTCTAAAGAATTAAAGCATAATTTATTTTGATATACCGCTAGATTATTAACTATTTCCCTTACGTCTTTATGTGAAATTTTTTTCTGCCTAAACAGATCTCTCAAAGTGTAATCTATTCTGTCAAAGGATAATTCAGGTAACTCGTCATCTAAAAAACTATAATTTTTTGACATTATTCTTTTTATATTTAAATTATATTTTTCTAAAATGCTTAACAGTTCTTCATCATTTAGAAAATCTTCTTGAATTTTCTCATGATAATCTTCACTTTTATTTTTTAAGACATAATCAATTACATGGGAAAAAGCTGTATGTGAAATATCATGTAAAAGGGCTTTTATTTGTTCTTCAATATTTCCATTAAATTTTAAAGACAATATCATTGTTCCTATTGAATGTTCGTATCTGTTTACATTCCATAATTCATTAACCAGATATCCACCACCAGACTGATAGATATTTTTTAATCTTTTAAAAATTCTTGTATTTATTATTTCATAGATAACATCGTCTACATAACATTCTCCATATAGTTCATCATTAATCTTAAACATTTTTTATATCCTTTTTTTAACTTGTATTTTTTCAATTAACAAATTACAACTTCAAACACAGCCTTTTTTAAATTTTTTATTCTACACCAGCCTTATTTATCTCTTCAACAGCTTCCTCAAACTGTTCTTTTGAAATATTAAATGAATTTAGAGCCTTTAAAAGCTGTTTTGCATTATAATAGCCAATTTTTAAAATATCTCCGAGCATTATTCTACGTTTTTTTGCATTACTTCCAGAAACAAATCCATTATCAATCAAGTCGCTGATATTAAATCTATCTTCAATATTTTGACTAGCTGTAATAACATTTTTTAATGCCTCTAAAATTGCTTTGTCATTGGCATTTTCAACTCCTATATTATCATTTTTAGTTGCATCCTTTTGACTTACAAAAGCATGCTTTATATTTGGAATATATCTTTTTAATGTATCACGAATTTTTTTTCCTGCAAAATCAGGATCTGTAAATAAAATTAAATCGTTATTTTTTGATAGCTCAACCATTTTATTTATTGTTTTTTTAGATAATGCGGAGAAACCGTTTAAGGCGATAATATGTGCATCTACAACTCGTTTTATGGCTGTTATGTCATCTCGCCCTTCAACCACTATAATTTCATTTATTTTTAGTTTTTCTTTTTGTTTATTTGGCTCTTTTTTCATTTAATATTCCTTTTGTTTTTATTTTTTATTTAATGTTATAATCTTCCATAACTTTTAGCAATAATTCCCAAGTTTTTCCAACTGAATCTATTTCCATTCTTTCTTCAGGAGTGTGTGCACCGTAAATATTAGGCCCAATTGAAACAATATCAATATTTTCCATATTGTTATCAAAAATTCCGCATTCAAGTCCAGCGTGAATTGCTTTAATTTCAGGATCTTTTCCTGTTATTTTCTTAAATGAATTTACTACAATATCACGAATCTTTGAACCTTTTCGGTATTCCCAAGATGGATACGGAGAATTTATTTTTACTGCCACTCCATATTTTTCTGAAAGTTCCTTCACATCATTTAGTAATTTTTCAAGTGATTTATTTACTGAACTTCTTGGTAATGCCTGAATTTTTATAACAATTTTTCCATCTTTATTTTCAGTTTTTATAACTCCAAGATTTATTGAAGTTTCTACAAGTCCCTCGATATCTTTACTCATTGAGATAACTCCATTTGGAAATTCGTGGAAAAATGAAATAACGGCATTTGTATTGGAAATTGATAATTTCCCTTGATTTTTTAGTTCCTCTTTCTTAACTTCCTTCACTTCAATAACTGGATTTTTATCAATAATTTTAAAATCCTTTATTATATTTTCAAAAGCAAGGTTTGCTAATTTTTCAAAATCGCTGACTTTCTCATCCTCAAGTTTCACAGCCAGTAATGCCACAGCCTCTCTCGGTATTGCATTAGTCTTTTCCCCACCGTCAATATCTATTATTGCAAGAGTGTATTTTTTATTTAAGTGATTCAGAACTTCTGCCAAAATTTTATTTGAATTTCCTAATCCTAAATGAATTTCAGCACCTGAATGCCCACCTAGAAGACCTTTCACATCAACACTTATTACAGTATCATCTTCTTCTAGTTTTTCAGCATCAAAGTTAAACTCATTAAGAATTCTCGCCCCACCTGCACTACTCACATAAACTTGTCCGTATTCTTCAGTATCCAAATTTATAAGTGTCTTTCCAGAAAAAATTCCAAAGTCAAGGTTATTAACTCCGCTCATTCCGTCTTCTTCGTCAGTTGTGATAATAATTTCAAGTGCCGGATGTTTCAAGTCATTGCTATCAAGTATGGCAAGTGCATAAGCCACAGCAATTCCATTATCTGCCCCAAGTGTTGTTCCATTTGCCTTTAAGTGTCCATCTTCCACAACAAGTTCAATTCCCTGTTTTTCAAAATCAAATTGTGTATTTTTATTTTTTTCCCAAACCATATCCATATGTCCTTGCAGGATAAGTGGTGAATATTCCTCGTATCCAGCTGTTGCAGGCTTTCTTATTAATACATTTAATGCCTTGTCCTGAATAACTTCCAGATTTCTTTCTTTCGCAAATTCTACAATCCAGTCACTAATCTTTTTTTCTTTTCTTGAACCTCTTGGTATTTTTGAAATTTCACTAAAATAGTGAAAAACTTTTTCAGGATATAAATTTTCTATTTTCATTTTATTTTCCTTTCTTTTAGTTTAAATTAACAACAAGGGGATAATCCCCTTGTCTCAAAGATAAAGATTTATTAAATATCTTTATTTATAAAATATTTTCCAGTAATTCTTCAAGTTCTGACATTTCTCTCTGTGTCAAGTCATACCCGCTTTTTAACTTTTTCAAAATTCTATTTTCAGAACCAACTGAACTACGTTCTAAAATTTTTATAACTAATCTTTTGTAAAATTCCACTACTTTTTCTCCCTCAGTTATTTTCCTTAATTATTTTTACAACTGTAATGCCGTTTCTAAAGCCACTTCTATCATTTCATTGAAAGTTGTTTGTCTTTCCTCAGCACTTGTTACCTCATGAGTAATGAATGAATCACTAATTGTAAGCAATGTCAAGGCATTTACCCCTAATTTTGCTGCAGTTGTATAAAGTTGTGCTGTTTCCATTTCCACACATAATACTCCAAATTCAGCCCATTTTTTCCAAGCGTTAGGGTCATCTCCATAAAAAGTGTCACTTGTAAATACATTTCCAGCCTTTACATTCAATCCTTTTGCCTTAGCAATTTCATAAGCCTTGAAAACTAAATCTGAACTTGCTGTAGGCGCATAATCCGCTCCATTAAATCTTAATTTGTTAATAGCTGAATCAGTTGAAGCTGACATTGCAATAACAACATCCCTAATTTTTACATCTTCCTGATAAGAACCAGCTGTTCCAATTCTAATCAAATTCTTTACTCCAAACTCAGTTATCAGTTCATATGAATAAATCCCAATTGAAGGCACTCCCATTCCAGTTCCTTGCACAGATACTTTTTTCCCTTTATAAGTTCCAGTAAATCCTAGCATTCCTCTAACATTATTATACTGAACAACGTCTTCCAAAAATGTTTCTGCAATATATTTTGCTCTAAGCGGGTCTCCTGGCAATAGTATAGTTTCTGCAACATCTCCTCTATTTGCTCCAATATGCGGTGTTCCCATTACATTACCTCCTAAATTTTATAATTTATTTTTATATCTTCTAAAAACTTTTTCTTACTATAATTGTACTTCACTTTTTGAAATTATTCAAGGGCTTTATTTTGTTTTTTTTTTGATATTTCTTCTATTTCTGAATTTGTAATATTAAAACAAAAAAATAAGAGCCTAAAAAACTCTTATCACTAATATTTTATAGAAGATGATGGTGGGACTGGTGGGGATCGAACCCACAACCTACCGATTAAGAGTCGGTTGCTCTGACCAGTTGAGCTACAGTCCCATTATATAGCTAATTTAACAATCCTTGAATATAATAACATAATTTTTTCAATTTGTCAATTTAATATTTAATTTCTTTTATATTTAGTTGTATAGATGTCAAACATTTGTTACAAAAATATATTAAAAAAAATATTTCTTTCCTAATATATCTTTAACCTAATGATTTTCCTTGTACTCTTTTAATACTTCATTTGGACTCTTAAAGCCCAGTACTTTTCTTGATATGTTGTTGTATCTTGTATTGTATTTCCTTATTGCCCTTAACAGTTCTTCCTTGCTTTTAAATTTCTTGTCTGCGTAGTACTTGCTGTCAAGCCTGTGGCTTCTTTCCACTTTTCCATTCTCCCATGGCGAATATGGACGGATTGTCACGTACTCTATCCCCTTCTCCTCCAGTTTCACCTCAAACAGCGTTTTCTTATCACTTTCAGAATTTGTGAACTCTTTCCGGTTGTCTGTCTGAACTTTCTTTATGTCAAATCCCAGCTCCCTTTCCAAGTTCTCTAGAAACTTTGCAGTCTGATAGGTGCTTTTTTCATCTGCTATCCTCAACACTCTTTTTCTTGTATATTCATCTAATGCCGTTATTTGATAATACTTCTGGTCACGTGTGCCAAACTGTATGCATTCTTCCGGAACATATTTTATGTCTATCTGCACTCTTTCCCCAGGGTACTTCGCCTGTTCAGCCTTCTTTTTTCTTTTATGCGGCTTTTTAGGCTTTTCTTTGGCATTGCCCTTCATTTTCCTTATTTGGTCTTATGTCAAGAAAAAGGAGAAGTTAAGCAGAGTATTTTTTTTCAAATTCATTCGGCGATAGCATTTTACAATGGGAGTGCGGTCTTCTGCTGTTGTAAAATGTTTCTATATATTCAAAATTAAAAACTTCGCTTCCAGTAAACCCCTTATTCTGTAACGATTTAACCATTCTCTCTTTATTATCGAATGAAATGACTCTATTACCGCATTGTCCCATGTATTCCCTTTCCTTGAGTAGCTTCTTTCAATTTTCGGATGCCTTGTCACATTTTTATCCTCCTTGCTCGTATACTGGCTTCCCCTGTCACTGTAGATTATTAATGCTTTTCCTAATTTTCTCGCACTCTTTGCCTTGGCTACTGTTTTTAACACTATTTCTACTGATAAGCTGTCTGACACTTCCCATGATATTATTTTCCATGAATAAAGATCCATTATGCTCGATAAATATACGAAGCCTATGTATAGACATATGTTATATCCGTTACCCAGACCATATTTGACTCTGGCGGACTGAACTTCCTGCTTAATACATTTTTCAATTCCTTTTCCATTTCTTCATACTTTTCCAGCCTATATTTCTTTACCCATATTGCTTTCCCTCATATATTTACTTACCGTCTTCTGGCTCACTTTTTCTCCAATTTTTCTAGCTCTTTCATTATCTTGAGGGCTCCGTAAACTTTTTTTTGACCTTTCATATATTTTTTTTATTTCTCTCTTTATCTCCTGCCTCGATTTTCCCAATTTTTCCATGAATAATATCCCAATGATGAAACACCTAATTTTGGGAGCACACTGTTAACAGAAACTTTGCGTTCCTTCTCATAGCTTTCAACTGATTCATAAATTTTCTGTTTCATTAATTGCTCAGTATGCCCATTGCTTTTTTTAATATTTCTAATTCATCCTGCGTATCTTTCAGTTCTTTTTTCAGTCTTGCGATTTCCTTGTCTTTATCTGAAGCATAGTTTGCTGCCCCACGCATTTCTATCTTGCCGTCATTTTTCTTTGCCCTTGATATCCAGGCATCTAATGTTGATTTCCCAATTCCCATCTCGTCAGCAACTTCTCTAACTGATTTTCCTGATGAATGATAATATTTTACAGTATCTTCCTTAAATTCCTGAGTAAATTTTGATTTTTCATTGATCCTCCTAATAGTTTTTTATTATATCATTTTTTATTAAAATTTACTCTCTTTAACTTCTCCACTTTTTATTCTAACATACAAATATAAAGCGATGTGCAAAGTGGAAAAAATATGGAACGTGCCGAACTTAAAAAACTTGTTTCAAAAATTAGAGAAAATGATACATTTATTGTTACTGATATTGACAGACTTGAAAGAAACTTTACAGAAGTCACAGAGCTTTATACAAAACTGAAAGAAATGAACATTAATATCATTGTAATTAATCAGGAACTTTTAAATCACAGAGTTGATGATAAGAAAGACGAAATTGTAAATGTAGTTATCATTCCACTTCTAATATACTTGGCAGAACGAGAAAGAACTACACTTATTGAAAGAATTAATGACGGTATAAGAAATATGCCTGTTAATGATTTAGGTAGAAAATTTAGCAGAAAAACGGGCAATTGTGTAGAACGCCTGCTAAGTCCATTAATTTATTTAAAGAGGATTCTGAGATGTTGGAACGAGTTAAAAATAAGGAAATATCTGTAAATGGGTTTTGCAGATACATGGGAATTAGTAGGCAATCATACTACAAATACTATAAACATTTATAATGTTTGTAGTATGAAGAATATAAGTATGGGGAGAAACATACTCCCAGTTAAGCATTTATTTTGAAGGAAGAATAAAAAAAACAGGACGATAAAACTACCATCCTGTACCATATATTATAATTTTGAGTTTACACAAAATTATAAACACTCTCTAGTATTATTTTATTTAAAATTTATAGTGTGTTTCCTCAACATAATCACCTGTATGATAATCCCATTCACGATTAACAGTTACTCAATTTTCACGTTCCTCTTTTTCTTTCATCTCTTCTTCATATAATTCGATAATACGACGACTTATCAAATCAAGCTCTTCTTCATATAATTCATCAAATGACTTAGTTTGTCGCCTTTCTAAAAACTCGCTATAACTTATAAACTCAAAATGACCCCTGTTATATTCATCAAGTAATCCTCCGCCAGTATACCGATTTGAACTATATTCTTTGTTCTTGGAAATAACGATGGGATTTCTGTCATCGTCAAGTAATCTTTCAAGAACTGCATAACTAAACATAAGGAACGTCACAGTTAAAATCACACAACCAATATCATCAAAAGGGATTGTATAAAAAGCCTCAAGTTTAGCACCAAATATAATAAATACTAACATATGATATATAATTCTATATATAGAACCTACAATTACTATTCCTAATAGTCCAACTGTAAATCCAATAAAACTATATATAAGTTCAATAAACTTAAAATGGAGCAATTTAATAAGTGAATATATATATAATACAACAGCAAATAATACTATAATTTTTGTTATTATAGAAAACTCCATAATAGAAAAATATATTGAAAATATAGATGAAATAAATCTCATAATAAAAATCTCCTTTATAATTTATGTTAATGAATTAAGTTCTTTCTCAATCTCAAGAACTTCTTTTCGTGTCTTTTGTTTCAGTCACCTTCGATATTGGAGTGGTCTATATCTCCATTATATAATTGGGATTATATAGTTTTTTGAATTTTAATTGTCCCTCTATTCTTAAATTTTGATATAGGTTACCCCTTTTCATATATTTTAAGTACAGTTTATCTATAAAAACAAGTATTTGTTTAATTTTAATGTTTGAAATGTCTGATTCCAGTAAATACCATTGTCATTCCGTGTTCATCGGCGGCTTCGATTGATTCTTTGTCTCTAATTGAGCCACCTGGCTGTACTAATGCTTTGATACCGTATTTTGCAGCTTCGTCTACACAGTCTCTGAATGGGAAAAATGCGTCTGATGCCAGAACTGCTCCTTCTAGTGAATCCAAGTCCCCTTTGGCATGTTCAAGTGCGTGCTGAGTTGCCCAGATTCTGTTTGTCTGTCCTGTTCCAACTCCTGTTGCTGCTCCGTCTTTTACGACTACAATTGCATTTGATTTTACGTGTTTTACGACTTTCATTCCAAGTTCCATATCTTTTAATTCTTGCTCTGTTGGCTGTTTTTTCGTTACAACTTCCATATTGTCAATCATTTTTCGATTTGTCTGCTGAACTAATATTCCGCCGTCAACTTTTACATATTCCACTTTATCCTGCGGTTTTGCAACTTCGCATTTTATTACTCTCAAATTTTTCTTGGATTTTAATATTTCCAGAGCTTCATCAGTAAATGCTGAGGCAATTACGATTTCTAGGAAAATTTTATTCAGTTCCTGTGCAGTTTTTGCGTCAATTTCTCTATTAATCGCAACGATACCACCAAAAATTGATACTGGATCACAATCATGGGCTTTCTTGTAAGCTGTGAAAACATCATCTGCAACTGCCACACCGCAAGGAGTCGAGTGTTTTACAGCACAGCAGGCAATTTCATCAAATTCATTTGCCACTTTCCAGGCAATATCCATATCCCTGATATTATTAAACGACAATTCTTTTCCATTTAACTGAACAAAATCTTTCATACTTCCATTTTCAGTAGTTGAAACGTAGTATGCAGACGATTGGTGAGGATTTTCCCCATATCTCAAGTCAAATTTCTTTTCATACGAAACATTCAAATATTTTGGATATTCCTCTTCCAGCAAGAAATTAGAGATAGCCGCATCATAAGCTGATGTCAAATTAAACACCTTCCCAGCCAATCTTTTTTTCGTTTCAAATGAAACTTCCCCATTATTTTCAATTTCTTCCATAATTTTCTCATAGTCTTCTGTTTCGCAGATAACTGTAACATCTTTGAATGATTTTGCAGCCGAACGAAGCATTGTAGGCCCACCTATATCAATAAATTCAATTTTTTCATCAAAAGTCTTATCTGTCTGAACTTCCCTGAAAAACGGATAAAGATTAACAACAACATAATCAATCGTCTCTATTCCTTCTTTCGCAATCGTATCCATATGCTCCTTATTGTCCCTAATCGCCAAAATTCCACCATGAATATTTGGATGCAATGTTTTCACTCTTCCATCCAGCATTTCCTTAAAATTAGTAACTTCTGAAACATCTATTACAGAAAGCCCATTTTCCTTCAAAAACTTGTAAGTCCCTCCAGTAGAAATAATTTCCACACCTTTTTGATTTAAAAACTGTGCAAATTCCAATATCCCAGTCTTATCAAAAACACTAATCAAAGCTCTTTTTTTCATTCGGCATCATTCCTCCAATATATTTTGTTAATTTATTTTATCACAAACCCTTGTATTTATCAAGGCTTGGGATTTTTCTTAATCTTCTTCAGCCACTCATCCGCCACCTTTTCAAACTTATTTTCTCCATGTTCATAAAATTTCATTTTTTCATTCATATAAACTTGCTCTACATAATGATTTTCATAATCGTGCGGGTATTTGTAGGCTTTTGCTCCAACTTTTGTGAGATGAACTGGCACTTCCTGAATTTTTTCATTTTCAATGTGGCTTAGTGCTGAATTTATAGCATTGTAGGCTGAATTGCTCTTGGGAGAAATTGCAAGATAGATTGCCACTTCAGATAAGATGATTCTAGCTTCGGGCATTCCAATTTCCTTTATCGCATTAAGTCCTGCCACAGCAATTGGTAAAGCCTGCGGATTTGCAAGTCCAATATCTTCAGAAGCCAAAATTACAAGTCTTCTTACAATATATAAAATATCTTCTCCGCCAGAAAGCATTTTCGCCATCCAGTAGACAGCCGCATCAGGATCGCTCCCACGAATACTTTTTATCATTGCTGAAATTGTATTGTACTTGTCTTCTGTCCTGTGATATGATTTTTTTGTATTCAAAATTTCCTTTACTTCCTCCAGCGTAAACTCCACTCCAACATTTGTTATAAGTTCCAAAATATTTATAGCCTGCCTTGCATCTCCTTCGATTATTTCTGAAATGTATCCTAAAATATCATCTGAAATTCCAAAATTCTCCTTTTCATTAATATTTTTCAATATTTTAAGCAAATCATCCTCTCTCAGTTTCTTAAATTCAAATGCCATACATCTTGATAACAACGCATTATTCAAGTTATAATAAGGATTTTCAGTAGTCGCTCCAATCAAAATAATATTTCCATTTTCCAAATCTTCAAGTAGTGAATCCTGCTGCAACTTGTTAAATCTATGAATTTCATCCAAAAATAATAGCGTCTGCTGTCCATTTGTGTGAAAGCTGCTGTGTGCCTTGTCAGAAATATTCTTTATATCAGTTACAGAGGCTTTTATAGCATTCAAATATTCATAATGGTAATTCATTTTAACAGCGATTATTTCTGCAAGCGTCGTTTTCCCTGTTCCCGGTGCTCCCCAGAAAATCGCATTCATAAAGTTTCCTCGCTCAATAATCTTCCTCAAAATCCCATTTTCTCCAACCAATCTCTTCTGTCCATAAAAATCATCAAGACTTTTGGGACGGTATCTAAATGCCAGCGGCTTTTTATCTTCATATACTTCGTCAAATAAATTCATTTTTTATATTTCCTTTTTTATAATTTCTATTTAGTGTTATTTATTTTTAATTGCGATTTTTTATTATCTGAAAAAATATTTAAAATTAATATTGTTGTAAAAATTACAATAATCAAAACTACCACATAAAAAAAATAATTAAAGATTGCTTTAGATAGATCTGTACTCTTTATTATTTCTATCATAAATTTCCAAATATAATCATTCTTTGTACCTGCTATAGTTTGATATATATATATATCCATAAAAATAGAGATAAAATAATACATTATAATTAAGATTATTGAATTTATAGCTGTATAAATAATTGAAAATATACTTTTTCCATTATTTTTTTCATATACTTTGATAGAAAATAAGGATACTGTCAGCAAGATTCCAACTAATTCTGTTCCCATTATTCCATTTAAAATTCCTTTTTTAAAAAATATTAAAATCATATAATTCAAATCTATTATTTCAGAATTCTTTGACACAGAAAAAGCAAATCCTCCTCCAAGCAAGAAAATTATTATAACCATCATAGCAAAAGTCCACAGCATTATTTTTATCAAATTATTTGCGCCAAATCTTGTTTTCATCATTTTTATAAAAATAACAGTTAGTATAACCAAAACAGTAAAACTAAATACCGCCTCTACTAACGTTGGAATCATCCCAGCATTTTCATTGCCATAATTCAACTTTAATACATTGATATAGTAATAATAATTAAAGATTGCTCTTTGTACTAATAACACAATCCATGTAGAAATAAATATTCCTGTTATTTTTAATATTCCTAAAAAAACATCAAAAAAATCTCTTTCCACTTTCTTTTCAAAATTTCTCATGAAAACCTCCATTATATTCTAAATTTTTTTGAATTTTTGTAAATCAACATTTACAATTTTAAGTATGATTTCTTTCTCTTAAAAACTGTACTCTTTACAATCAAACCAAATATACCACAGTATTTTTTCTTTCTGATTAGGATACTCCCCAATAAGTTCTGTTACTATTGCCAATTCTTTTATTACTTCACTAAGCCACACATCTTCATCATCTTCATCGTAATAAATTTCATATTTCACCATTTTCTCTTCGGTTAAGTAATCACCAATTTTCAAATCTTCTGCTGGAAAATACTTCTCATCTTTTATATCAATCTTTACAATTTTTCCAGTTTTTGGATTTGCAAATAATGAATATTTCTGTTCCTTGTCTTCATACAGCAAATACTGATAATATTTTTTTAGATTTCTTTTCTCTGACGCAGGAATTACTTTTTCAATGTGATCTCCTAATTTTATTCCACTGTATTTACGGTTAATTTTAATATTTTCATCTAGTTTGACTTCAATTTTCCCTGTACCAAAATATCTCTTTAAGATTTTTTCAATTAACGTCAATTCATTATAATAATATCTTTTCAAATTTACAAATTCAGGGACATCAAGATTTACGTTACACTCCTGCAAATTATTCAAAAATTTTTCCATATCTTCAATTTCAATTTCATCAAACCATTTATTCTTAACAATGTACTTTCCTTCTTTTTTACTTATATAAAAAAATACGCAAAAAGCATAAATATCTTTAAGTATTGCCACAATAAACGGTTCACCTTCTCTTGCTGTCTCATTATAAATCAAAAACTTATTTTCTGAATTTCCATTTTTGACTTTTACATATTTTTCTGTATTGTTTAAAATGTCACAAAGTAATTCATAATTTAAATTTTCCTTAATTATTACCTCTTCTTCTCCACTATCTGTTTCTTCTTTTTTATATTGATTATACAGCCACAATTTTAATTTTCTATTGATAATCTTTTTTAAAAGAAAACTATCCCAAAATATTTTCTTTTCCCATAATGACTTATTCAACATAACTGAAAAACCTCATCTAATTTATTTCCCATTATATCATAAAAAGAGAACTCTGAAAATATCAAAGTTCTCATTTCAAATTTTCTTCTTTAGTGGAGTTTTTATTACTCACATGAAACTCTTACATTATTATCCCTTATATCAAAAGCCAGTTCCCTTGTCTGAAAATTGAAAGTTGGATAAATTCTTATTTCTCCATTCTCTATTTCAAAATATTCAGTATAATAACTTAAATTCCCATTTGCAGTCACTCTGAATCTTCCCGAATAATCTCCATTTGAAAGAACTCCGGAACATATTCTTCCATTTGCCATAGCATTTCCTGCAACTCCAGTAAAAATTGATATTACCGTTACCATTAATAATCTTTTTCATATTTTCATTTTAATCTTCCTCTCTTTATTTTTATAATTTATTGATTCAAAATTATGTTTAAAAATTTCTGCTCAATGTTCAAATTAGAAATTTTTCTAGTTAAATCTTAAATTCAACACTCCTTAATCCTTCATTTCTTTATGTTTTGAAGAATATGCATAATCTAGTCCTGCTTTTTTAAATCTTTTTACATTTTTATTATACAGTTTTTCATTTTCATCTTTCAGCTGATCGTTTATAAAAAAAGTTGCTTCTATAAAATGTTGTAATTTAGAATAATTTTGTCTTTTCATTTCAGGATAAAATGTTTCAAAAAAATAGTCAAAAAGTTCTTCATATTTTTCATATCTTGCGTAATTGTTGAATTTTTCTTCCATTTTTTCCAACGACTCTTTTTTCATAGTATCTTCTGCCTCTATCTTTTTTGTAGTCTTTTTCATCGTATTATTCTCTACCGCTACTGCTACGACTGCAACTAAAATTAATACTCCTATTATTGTTAATAATTTTTTCGATATTCTCATTTCACATCATCCTATCTTAAATTTTACAATATATTATTTCTCTTTCTTAACTTGACTTCTATGTACGTATGCTACTGGTATATGCGGAGAATCTCCGTATGTAATATACAGCCAATCTCCTTTTTCTTCATAAACCTCTAATATTTTTCCATTTTTTTTTTCAGCTATTTTTGCACTTGAAGAAGGTTCCCATCTTATATTTGCATATCCGTCCTTTGAAGAAACAACATAAGTCTCCATCAGGTAGCCTTGACTTTTATGAATATACCCATATAGTATTTTCCCTGATTCTGTTCTATGTTTTATGTAATACCAGTTACCTTCCTTTCTAATTAATTCGCCTTCCTCAAACATATCCAATCCAGCTAATATTTTTGAACTGCCTAAAGGTTTTTCCCTAAGATTAGCTAATGAGGCATCATTTAAATATACTTGAAAATACGTTTTAGAAAATCCTAAACTGCAAAATGCCAAAAATATCGACATTAACATTAACTTTCTACATTTTCTCATAAGTTTCAACTCCTTCAACGTTTTTTATTAACTGTCTTTTTTCTTTGTTATATCTGATACAATTATGTAATAACAGTTTTTTAAAATCTGTAAAAAATAAAATTAATTTATTTTACGTTATTATTATAACACATATTATTCAAAAAAACTAGAAGTAATGAAAAAATTATTATAAAATTTATTATGCTATATTTACTTTTCTATAAAATTATACTATAATGTTTCTATAATAAAAAATTTAACAGTTTATTATAATCAAAACTAATTTTATCAATAAATTTTAAGTATAAAATATTCAAAAATTGAAAGGCTGAAATAATGAAAAAAAATGTCTATTTTTATGAAACTGATACTCCAATTGGAAAAATTGGACTTGCCACAACAGAAAATGATTCTCATATTACTGATGTAATCTGGAATTATGAAATTGAAAAATTTAAAAATGATGATAATTTTCAAATTAAAGAAACCAAGTTAATAAAAAAGGCAAAAAATCAGTTATTTGAATACTTTTCCAAAAAACGAAAAAATTTTGACTTGCCACTTCTAAAAGAAGGAACTCCTTTTCAAATTTCAGTCTGGAACGCTCTTGAAACAATTCCTTACGGTGAAACCCGTTCCTACAAGGACATCGCAATCGCAATCAATAATGAAAAAGCAGTCCGTGCAGTCGGAATGGCAAACAATCGAAATAAAATCTCAATTTTTATTCCTTGCCATCGTGTAATTGGCATGAACGGAAAGTTAGTCGGATATGGTGGCGGACTTCATATAAAGGAGTTTTTATTGGAACTGGAAGGTATTAAAATAAAATAGTAGATTATCAATAAATTAATTATAGTATGTTTGAATTTTGAAATTTTGAAAGAAGGAATATTAATGAATAATAAAAATTATGGATTAAATTTTAATTTTATAACTTTAAGAGTAAAAAATATCGAAAAAATGAGAGATTATTATTTAAAATTACTAAAAATGAAAGTTTTAAATGATAAAAAAGAAAACGGAAAAAGAGAAATTATATTGGGAACTAAGACAGTTCCTCTTATAAAAATGATTTCTTTTGGAAATGAAGTATTGAAAAACGATAACGAAACAAATGTATTTCATATTGCTTATTTGCTGCCTGAGAGAAAAGATTTAGGAAATTTTTTAAGAAACTGTGCAAAAGAGCTAATCAAATTAGATGGAGTAGGGGATCACAATGTAAGTGAAGCCGTTTATTTGACAGATCCTGAAGGAAACGGTATTGAAGTTTATGCAGATAGAGATTCTAATACTTGGAAATGGGAAAATGGACAGGTTATAATGGGGACAGAAACTATAGATTTAGAGGATTTATTGAGAATTTCGGACAATCTTCCTGATTTTGAAATCCCTGAAAATACTAAAATTGGACATGTTCATCTTGAAACATTTAATCTTGAAAATGATAAAGACTTTTATATAAAGGCATTAGGACTTGAAACAGTATCGAAATTACCAAAAGCATATTTTTTATCGACAGGTAAATATCATCATCAATTTGGTATGAATCAATGGAACGGAAAAAGAAAGATTCCTAAAAATGATAATTCTACAGGTGTTGAAGAAATACATCTATCATTAGTTAAAGAAAAATTTGAAAAAACTTTCCCAAATATAAAAGAAAATACAGTAACTATTGACACTCCAAATAGAATAAAATTATTTGTATCCAAAGAAACCAAATAAATAGAGTAAAATAGAAGAAATAATATTTTCATTGCTTTTTATTATTTCTTATGTCAAAATTTTATTAACAAAAATAATAAGAAAGGGTGTGACCTTTATAATAACCGTTTCTATAAATGCTCATCCAGACATAGAAGACAAAATAAACAACTATGTTAAGGAAAACAATATCAATTTAAACCAAGTAATATTAGATTTAATTCTTGAAAAAATCGAAGATGAAGAGGACTGCAAATTGGCTGTTGAAGCTTATAAAGAATATAAGTTAAATAAGGAAAAAGCAATTTCATTTGAAGATTTAGTAAAAAAAATGGTATTGGAAAATGAAATATAAAGTTATCATCAGACAAAAAGCTGAAAAACAATTAAATAAGTAAAATTTCGTTAAAGGAAAAATAACTGTCTGAGCGTAGTTTTTACGAAGCGAGTTTTATTTTTTCTTTATAAGAAAGTTTTGCGTAAAGCGGGGTTGTAAGGGCATGGCGTCTGATGCCCTTACGTTAAAAAAACATATAAATGAAATAAGAAAAAGCATTTATTAATCATAATATTTATAAATAAAATTACAAAAGTCTTTAAGATGGATACTTAAAAATTAGAATTTGACTTTTTTAACAAGACTATCAAACTAATTATTATAAAATTTTAATTACGATTTTTAAATAGGGGTTAGTATAAGAAGGATTTTGGAGATATAGAGTTGAAAATTATAGGATTATTGCAAAAATTGAAAAGGATGAATTAGTCATTTTAATTGTTCAAATAGATAAAAGGGATAAAATTTATATTTAGAATTATTTCTAAATTTATTGAGTTAATTGAGAATTGAAAATAATAAAAACTGTCTAATATTCTTGTTTTAAGAATAAAAGACAGTTTTTTTCTATTCTATTTCATATTTTTCAACTTACTTATTTCATATAATGAAAGTGCATAAATCTCTGTTATTTTCTTTAAATCTGACAGATCAAGCCACTCATCAGGTAAATGTGCTATATCCTTCTGACCTGGAAAACTTGGACCATATGCAATAATATTAGGAATTATCTTTGCATAAGTTCCTCCTGTCGTTGTGACAGGTTCCGCATTAAAGCCTGTAACATAATTATATACCTTCTGTAAAGTCTGCACATATTCAGAACTTTTATCATATAAAACTGGATTCCAGTTGGAAATTTCCTCCAGCTCCGTTCCTTCCGTCAAATTACTTCTGATTAAATCCATAAGCTGCTCTTTTTTGCATATTGCAGGATAACTCATTACAAATTCAAAAAAATGTCTGTTTTCAGAAATTCCAAATCTGTATCCTCTTAATATCATTTCTCCAAAATCATCATCTTTAAAATTTATTTTTAATTTCACACCGTTACTGGGTGCTGATAAAATATATCCATTTACAAATTCATATAATTTCTCTAAATCTTTCATTTCAGAATATATTCTTACCTTAAGCCTTCCCCTTTCTCCGTACACAACTGGCCATTTACAGTCAGGAGTCCAGCCAAAAATAGGGGCTTTTTCCTTTGTTAGATAATGTTTTACACATGCAAATCCTGTTTCTTCATTTGTTCCGAAAACTATTCTTACAGGAACATCAAATTTTATTCCTAATTTTTTCAGAATATGGAGTGCAAAAAGATTTGACAGAATGGGACCTTTATTATCTAGAACACCTCTTCCATATATGCGATTATTTTCTATTTTTCCACCTAATGGAGGATACTTCCACCCTTCACCAAGAGGAACAACATCTACATGTCCAAAAATCCCTATATATTCCTCATAATCCCTTATTTCTTCCGGTACATATTCTGCATAACCTATTTTATTATCTATATTCGCTGTATTAAATCCCAGTTTTTCTGATATTTCCAGAGCTTTATCCAGTGCCTCAGCAGGCCCTTTTCCAAATGGAGCATTTTCTTCAGGTTCCGTCTGAATACTGTAAATTGAAACTAATTCACGTATTTTCTCTATTAATTCAGGCTGTATTTTTTTCACTTCTTCTTTTATTTTCAATATTATTTCCTCATCGGAAATATTCCTATTTTTATCATATTTTTTATTATCATCCGTATTTTTATCCATTTTCTACCTGCCTTACTTTTCTATAAGAGGTTTAGTTCTTTCATTGATATACTCCTGTAGCCATTCTTCAGTCGCTTCTTCGTGTATCATTTCATTGCCTTTTCTTTTTGTCCTGTATACTTTTACAGGAGTCCTTTCATTTCCTGCAACAAAGGAAAAATTTTCAATATTTGTAGCTACTCCCCATTCTCCTTTGTTATTCATGGCAATTACAGAAATATCTCCTGCTTTTCCTCTTTTTCTTATCAATTTTTTTTCAAAAGTGAATACAGCCTTTTCACATGCTTTCTGAGGAGAGAGTCCACTTTCCATAAGTTTTACTATCTCATATGAAATTATCCCCTTCATTATATCTTCTCCAAGACCTGTTGCACTTGCTCCTCCAATTTCACTGTCCGCATAAAGTCCTGAACCGATTACAGGGGAATCTCCCACTCTTCCTTTCTTTTTCATGAAAAGTCCGCTTGTAGAAGTTCCTGCAACTATATTTTCTTCCTTATCAAGGCACACCATACCAACTGTATCATGCCCTGAATAAGGTTTTATCTCTATTTCTTTTATATGTGTCATATCCTTCAATCTGTTTCTATAATGTATTTTTGCCCTTTCTGTAAGCATATTTTTTCTTTCAAAACCTCTTTTATGTGCATATTTTTCTGCGCCTTCACTTACTAGCATGCTATTTTCATTTAAATTACTTAAATCTTTGGCGACAGATATAGGATTGGCAAAATCTTTAATGGCACATACTGCACCAAAATCAAAGTTGCTTCCATCCATGTATGCTGCATCCAGTTCGACTTCCATTTCTTCATTTGGGAGTCCGCCGTAACCAACAGATTTATAAAAAGGAAAATCTTCAACATTTTTTATTGCTGTTTCTATTGCTTCTCCCGCTTTTCCATCATTTTTCAGTATTTCTGAGGCTTCTTTGACACCATCATGTGCCATGCACCATGTTGCAATTATTCCCCACATCTTCTTACCTCCTCAAGTTTTTTCATCTTATTCACTGTAATTATAGTTTTCCTTCAGTATTCTGTCATACTTTTCAGGAGTCAGATCTTCTACTATCAGTTTCAGCAGTTTCAATGTCGCAATAATATCATCCTTATGTACAACTCCAAGATGAGTATGCATGTATCTCATAGGTATGGATAAAGTTGTTGCAGGTATTCCAGTTCCTGACTTGTGAATATTTCCTGCATCAGTCCCACCATCTGTAAAACAGCTCAGCTGATAAGGAATGTTATTCTTTCTGCATAGATTTTCAATATAAATAAGCAGTCCCCTGTTCATTATGGTCATTGAATCAATAACATTAATAGCTACTCCTTTTCCAAGCTTTATATTGTTTTTATTCAAGGGAGTATCCCCTGCCAAAGTAGTATCCACAGCTATTGCCAGGTCAGGAAATACTTTATGTGCTGTTGTTCTTGCACCCCTAAGTCCCACTTCCTCCTGTACTGTTGCCGCGAGAGTAACCTTATTACCTATATTTTCCTTTTTCAGTATATTCATAAGCCATATTCCTGTCGCTACACTCACACGATTGTCAAAGGCTTTTCCTGCAAGGTATCCTTCTTCATTCAGCTCTATCATTTCTCCATACGGACATATCATATCTCCTACTCTTATTCCCAGTTCTTCAATCCGTTTTTTACTGCTGACTCCCATATCAATATACAGTTTATCAATTGGCAATACCTTTTCTCTTTCCTTTTCCTTTATTGAATGGACTGCAGGTCCACCAATAACACCATAATAAATATTCTTTTTTTCATTTATAACTGCCACTTTCTGATTGAGCAGAACATGCGACCACATATTTCCTACATTCTGAAAATACAGGTACCCCTGCTCATCTATTTCCTTTACGACAAATCCTACTTCATCCATATGAGTTGCTATCATTATGGAAATTCCATCTCCTTCCTTTGTAAAAAGGCAGGAACCAAGGCCATCCTGAGAACATGGAAAATTTATATGCTTTTTCAATATATTGACAATATCTTCTTCAAATCCTGAAATTGCATAAGTTTCTGTCAGCTCCTTCAAAACTTCCCATTTTATATCAAAATTCATTTTTCTCACCCTTTAAATCCGAATTTTTCTATTTTTTCAGCAGTCAGTCTCTTAATAAACTCTATAATTACATCACTAAGATTATTTATGTGCTTTACTTTTAACGAATTTAAAAGAGCCTGTTTATGTTTTAAAGGCAGTACAAGTACAACTGTCGGAGTTCCCTCCAATGACTTATGGATAAATGAGCCGTCTGTTGCTTCCAGCTGAACATGCCCTTTAGGAATATATCCTTTTTTCTGTGCAGCTTCATAAAATTCCTGTTTTAACATTTGATTTGGAAGCATTGACTTATCAAAACTACGAATATATATGGCATTTTCTTTGGGTTCTTTTACATATGCTGTATCAATAACAATAGCTATATCAGGTTTTACAGCAGTCGTTGCCGTTATTGCACCACGCTGACCTGTTACCGAATGGGATATTCCGCCTACTGCTACATCAAATGGAAGATTTTCGTTCCCTTCTTCCAGTTTATCCAGAATAGTAAGGCCAACCTCAAGTCCTGCCCTGTTAGAAAGATTTTTAGAAAGTATTTCTCCTTCCGGAAGGCATAAAGTTGGGACATCAAGTAAAAAAATATCTCCAATCTGAATTCCTGCTTTTAAAACTTCCTCTTTGCTTCCATATCCTGTATCAAGTAAAAGTTCATTTTCATTTTTTACTATAAATCCTATATATTCTTCATGTCTTCTGTTAAGTACTTTTACTGTTCTCTGTTCAAACAGATTCTTTTCATAAAGTCCTATTGTTAAAAATTCCATAAATCCATCTTCTCTGATGTCTGAAATCATTCCTCCACTTTCATCCATGTTGGAACTTATCATTATTTTATATGATGAATCATTTCCTTTTTTAAGACCAAAAATGGACCCTAGTCTATCTTTTATTATTGAAAGATTTCTTTTTTTATATTCATTGTACAAAAAATCATGTACTTCCTTTTCATCCCCTGAAACTCCCTTTAATTGACATAATTCCTCTAATCTCATACCTACTCCATTTCTTTTATTTATATATGTAATCATTTACTTCAGATAAATCTGCTCCATCATAAACTTTTTTTATTACTTTTGCCATATTCTGAAGTGATTCACGTAATCCTACTCCACCTTTTTTTGGCATTTTTATCATTACCAGATTATTTTTATATTTATCTATTATTTCCTTATTTTCTTCTGAACATACAACTACAGGTTTACAGTCTGTTTCCTTCTTTACGTGTTCTGCTAAAATAGAGGACATTTCTGCATAGTTGTAATAGTTGAAACATGGTCCACACAAAAGAATATCAGCTTTTACCTTATTCAGAAGACCTGTCATTTTTTCAAGGACAAGTTCCTGATTTTCCTTAAAATAGCTGTCGCTGCAGTATGTTGTTGCAAGCACTGTTCCACCTATATTTTTTATATATTCTGAAAACATCATGTATGAACCCATTCCACCCTTTTCAAGGGCAAGTTCCACATTAGCTCCTTCTTTCCCGCCTGTTCCAGATTGAATCTGATCAAAAAATAAAACTATTCTCATTGTCTGTCTCCTTTACTGCTAAAAAATTTTACTTATATTGTTCTAATGTTTTTATCGACAATAATATTCTTTATCTTAAATTTCCTTCCATAACGAACAAAACTGCCCCAAAATTAAAATTTATAATTAATTTTGAAACAGCCTTATTCTATAAATTATATATTAGAAAGAGATATCATCAAGTGAAATATCTTCCAAATCATCTTTTTCATTTTGTTCTATAGGTTTTGTCTCATCTTTTAGATATTGAGTATCCAATATTTTAAAGAATGGATAGTAAATCATACATCCTATTGCTACCTGTACTATCTGGAAAAGTCCTGCAACTATACTTCCTGTAGAAAGCCATCCTGAAAAGAATAAAGGCGTTGTCCAAGGTAATAATGTTCCTGTAGTACGAGGAATAATATGTAATACTGTTGCAAGTGTACCTAAAATTGTATTAACAAGCGGTGTTAATAAAAATGGAATCGCAATAATTGGGTTTAATACAACTGGAAGTCCAAAAATAACCATTTCGTTTATTCCAAAAATTCCAGGTACTATAGATAATTTTCCTAATTTTTTCATACGTTCTGACTTACCTTTAAAGATCATCAGTAACACTAGAGATAGTGTACTTCCTCCTCCACCGAAGTTACAGAAGAAATCAGAGAATGAACCTGTAAATATATGAGGTAATGGCATATGAGCCGCAAATGCTTCCTGATTTCCTGTTGTCATAGCCAGGTGTAATGGGGAGAAAACTGTATTTGTAACAGCAGGACCATTAATACCAAAGAACCAGAATAATGTTGATAAGAACTGATAAATCGGTTCAAAGAAGAAATTCTTTCCTAAACCTTCAAGAGGACCTTGCAGAACTTTATAAATAAAATCATGTGCATACTGATCTTTTGTAAAGAAATAGAAGAAAAGTCTTAACACAAAGAACAGAAGCATTACAAACATACTTGGTATTAATGCTGCAAATGAATTCATTACTGCAGGCGGCACTCCTTCAGGAAGTTTTATTGTCCATCCTTTATTTTTAACTGCAGCAAATACAGTTACAGCAAGTAATGCTGTAATCATTGCAAGGAATAAACCTTCTGTTCCTAAATTTCTAAGTGCAAATCCTCTAAAAGCGTTTCCTTCTGCATTTACAAACAAATCATGAGATTGAGGACTTATGATAAGAAAGGCTACTAATGATACAGCTGCTCCTGAAATCCCTTCCACTCCCTTTGCTTTCGCATAATAATATCCAATACCAATAACACCAAGAAGTGCTATTACTCCAAATGTTGAACGGATAACAGCATTAAGATATCCGTCCCATCCTTCACCTAAAAACTGTGCAACAAATTTTTCATATCCTTCAATAGGGAAATTACCAATAACTAAAAATATTGAAGCTGCTATAATTAACGGTGTTCCCACAAGAAATCCATCACGAATTGCTGCTAAAACTTTATTACTGCTCAATTTAGAAGCTAAAGGTCCTAAAACCTTCTCTAATTTATCAAACATGTTATTTTACCGCCTTTTCTTTTAGTATTTTTATTGCTCTTTTTAATATACGTTCCCCGTCAACTTTTCCATAATCTTCAAGATCAATTACTGCTACTGGGATACCTTTTGGTTCATATTTTGAAGCTGTCTCTTCAAGTTTAAACTTTACTTGTGGTCCCAACAAAATTATATCAGGATGAAATTCCTCAACAATAATATCTATCTTATTGTCAGGAAAAGCTTTCACTTCAACGGGAAGACTGTGTTTATCAGCAACTTCCTGCATCCTTCTAGCAACTAGACTTGTAGACATTCCCGCACTACAAAACAAATATATTCTTTTCATAAAATCCTCCTCTGCTATATATAGTCAATCCACTTAAAAATTGGAGTAAAGATATGTAAAAAACAATGGATTGGCTATAGATACAACCTAACCTCCTACTCTTGCTTTAAACTAGAATTGCTATATATTTTTATTTATTATATTTTTATTTATCTATCATTTGAAGCAGCAATCATTCTTATAGTATGTCTTGCACCTCTTATTGCTATTGAGAGTTCCATTATATTTTCATAATTTGCAACTCCTGAATATCCTGCATCTCCAATATGCTGAATATCCACTCCTGCAATTTTATTCATTATTGCTATTTGTCTTATTGTTTCTCTTGTAGAGCTTTCCTGACTTGTTCCTATTGCAGACATTGAAAGTGCTCCATTTTCTTTGATATATTTTACAGCTTTTTCCATTTCACCCTGAGTAAATCCAGGTACTGTTCCCACAGCTGGAAGCATGATGACATCTACACCGCTTTCAATAAATTCTTTTACAACATCTAAATTTGCAACAGGTTCGTCAACTCCCTCAGAGTGCATTTTACCTGCTATTACCATTCCTGAAAAATACTTTTTAGCCAGTTTTATTCCTTCAGCAATCTGACTGTTTGTAACTCCTGTTCCAGGATTACCTGTCAGGCACACAAAATCAAATCCCATTTCTTCTATCTTTTTTAATGTAGCTTCTGAACATATTCTTCCTTCAGGAATAATCTCTATTTCTTCCATCATGTCAGCTTTCAAATCCACAGGTTCCAGATTAAGTCCTACAGGTCTTCCTGTAAGTTTTTTTACAAGCTTTATCGGCTCATCTGACTCAGGAAGAGCATCTATAACCGGATTATATACGTCAATTCCATTCAGCAGTATAAGGTCTGCTCCAAAAGCTCTTGCCAGTTCACTATTTGTAACATCACCTGTAACACTTCTTCTTCCTGCAACATTTTCTGATAATACTGTTCTTCCTTCACTTGCCTTAATAGCATTCTTCAAGTCTTGGCCTGACATTTTATTAAAATCACTAGTAAAACAGCTTAATAACCTCTTTCCCATTTGTTCTTCCTCCAATTTTAATTTTATCTTTAAATATTTTTATTTTTCACTATCGTTATACCCCACATTTTTCATTTTGTCAAAAAAAATTTTAATTATTAATTTAATATTTTTTATATTATTTATTTTTATCTTAGTTGATTTTTTCCTTTATTTAAAGTATAATTATAAAAAAGCGAAAATTTATTTATGTTTTTCGTTTAAATAAATATAATTTATAAATAATAAAATTAATTATAAAAATTAGACGAAAAATATAATTTTTTTTTCGTTGTTAAGGAGAATAAAATGAATATCTATTTTTCAGAAGAATTTACAAATCTTCAAACCAATATCAAACTTGAATTTTCAAAAAAAATAACAAAAAATGAAAAAATATTTCTCAAATTACTATTTTTTAGAATTATTTCAGATTCTTTATTTTTAAAAAAAGCTGAAATCAGATTTGAAGAAATTCTTTCTACACTTGAATTTGATTCAATTGACAATCTCACAACATTTTTTAAAACTCTATCAGAAAAATACATACTTTTTTCTACAGATGCTCAATTTTCAGGTTCTTTTGGAATTATTTCATCCTTTATTTTGCATTCTGACTATTGCCAGATATTTTTTACTGAAGAATTTAAAAGTTGTTTTTCTCTCAAAAAAAATTTTTTCTCTCTTCTTGATATTGAAAAATTTATTTTTATGAATGATTCCTTCTCATTCAATTTTTATAATAATATTATCAAAAATTTAAAAAATAAAAACGAAGTTACTTTACCTGTTTCATTAGTAAAAATGTATTTAAACACGGATAACAAATATGAAAGATTTTTTGATTTTGAAAAACATATTTTGAAAAAAGCTATATCAGATATAAACACTTTTACAGATTTTTTAGTTGAATATGAAAAGATAAAAGAAAGTAAAAAAGCAACAAATAAAATTATTTCAATAAATTTTTTTATTAATAAATCAAGACAGTCTTACAAGCCTTATGATAATAAAATTTATAAAATGCTGGAACTTATTAAGGAAAAAATTTCTAATCCTGAAGAAATTTATCATTTACTCGTTCTATACGTAACAAAGAGAGGATATAAATATGTCTATGATAATATAGATTATGTAAAAAATTCTTTTTCTGAAGATTTTGAAAAAAATTTAAAAAAATCTCTTATGCTTAATCTAGCTTCAAACAATCTAAAACTTTTTGTGAATGTATCAAAATCCGTTAAATCTCCGATAGTACTATTTTACACTCTTACAAGAAAACTTAACAAAATTAAAAGACATTATCCAAAAATTGAAGAACTTATGCATAACTTTAAATTAAGAAACATTGATTCCATAAGCTATTTTAACGATAAGGACTCTTTTGAATTTTCAAATAAATATATCAGAATTTTTGTAAAATATTATTCTAGCAAGAAATCCATTATTGAAATATATCTTCCAAGCAATATTATTGAAAAAATGAAACTAGAAAATGAAATTTAATATTATACTCGATCCATTTAAAATGGAATTACTAAAAATTACACAAATTTAAGATTTGAGTAAAACAGTCATAGCTTTTGAGTTTGATTTAAAAAAAGTTTTACTATCCTATATGACCAAAATACCATGTAATTCTATAAAACTAAAAATTATAATATTAAACAAAATTTTAATTAATTAAATTAATTATAAATCGAAAATAATAAAAACTGTCCAATATTTCTATTTTAAGAATAAAAGACAGTTTTTATTTTCATTTCTCTGCAAGTAATCAAACAATATTAATTATTTTTAATTCTATTTTTTAAAAAATCTTACATTAAATTTTATTGTTAAATTTCTACTAACAAGCTTTGGTATCCTTCTAAAACTAATACCTTTCCATTATTTTCAGCATTTTCATAATTATTAATCAGAACATCGCCCAATTTGATTTCTTCTTCACTAATACTTTTAGCGATTTCATTTAATTCCACTTCCTGTTTTTTCTCAGAAAAATTATTAATACAAAGAACTTTCTGATTTTCATATTTTCTTATATACGCAATTATTTTATCATTTTCTAAGTCTACTGGAATAAATTCTCCAAAAGTCAGACAATCTGAATATTTTCCATTTTGCCGTAGTTCAATCATTTTTTTATAATGGGCAAAAATTGAATCTTCATTATTTATTTGAGATTCGGCATTTACTTTTTCGTGACTTCCAGTCAATTCTATCCATGCTTTTATATTCTCATCTTTTGAAAATCCTGCATTTTTAGTGCTATTCCATTGGAAAGGTGTTCTTGAATTGTCACGGCTTCTTTTGTTTACAAAATATAGTGCTTCTTCAGGCGAAAATCCTTCTCCCAATGCTCGTTGATACTGATCTTTACTGGCAATATCATCAAACTGTGCTATGTCAGTTCTCTCAAAATTGTCCATTCCTATTTCCTGTCCCTGATAAATAAATGGTGTCCCACGTAAAAAGAAAAACAATGTAGCAAGTAATTTTGCATTTATTTCATTTGCTTTTTTCCCTAAAAATTTATTCAAACTTCTAGGTAAGTCATGATTTTCCAAAAATGGTGCTCCCCATCCATATTTCTGCTGTGTTAGCTGACTCTCAAAAATTTTGTTTCTTAATTCTTTCACTTTCACATCCTGCACTGAATAGTAAAAACCTTCTTTCGCCATATCCAAATCAGAATAGCTGAAATCAAAAATCATTGAAAAAAATCCGTTTTCACCAATAAAATCATTATATCTTTCATATTCCAGCAAAGGTGTTTCAGCTACAGTCATACAATTATACTTCTTAAATGTTTTTTCTGCCAGTTCTGTTAAGAATTCCTCAATTCCCGACTGATTCAAAGTGTACTTTATATTATGTGCAAGCCCATCTGCACCATCAACAGGTAAATCCAGATAATCCTTATCTTTTTTTATTGAATTTATAGCATCTACCCTAAAACCTGCAATTCCCTTTTCCAGCCAGTAATTCACCATTTTATAAAGTTCTTCCCTTACTTCAGGATTTTCCCAATTTAAATCAGGCTGTTTCTTTGAAAATAAATGTAAATAATACATTTCATTCCCATTTTCATCAGTTTCCCCTTCAACCTTTTCCCAAGCAGAACCTCCAAAATGGCTTCTCCAGTTTGTTGGTGGCAGTCCATTTTTTCCTCTTTTAAAAATATAATAATTTCTATACTTGCTTTCAGGATTTTTCAACGCTTCCAAAAACCACTCATGCTCATCTGAAGTATGATTAATTACTAAATCTAAAATTATCTTTATTCCTCTTTTTTCCGCCTCTACAATTAATCTTTCTAAATCTTCCTTTGTTCCAAATTCAGGATTTATATCATAATAATCAGAAATATCGTATCCATTGTCATCCATTGGCGACTTATACACAGGACAAATCCAAATAAGAGTTATCCCCAGTTCTTTTAGATAGTCCAATTTTTCAGTAATTCCATTTAAATCTCCAATTCCATCATTGTTACTGTCATAAAAACTTCTTGGATATATTTGATATCCAATTTCTTTCTTCCACCATTTTTTATCTAATTTTTTTGTATCCATATTTTCTCCTTCATATTTAATAAAGTCATTTTTTTAAACCTGCCAATCTAAATATACAGATTAACAGGCATTAAGGTGATGCCGATGATGAATTTTAACTATTTTTTACTAATAATCAAAAACAAAATGACTATAGTTATCAAAATAGTAAAATCCCAATTCATTTTTACCACCTCTCAACTGTCCCATTTGTTTGTTAATTTTGCAGAACTAACTCGGTAATTATATCATAAAAAAAGACCCCATTCAATAAAGAATAGAGCCTTTTCTTCTGCAAATTTTTTATTTCCAAATGAAACAGTTGGTTTTTATTTTCTTAAAGTAATTATATCATAAACTAATTAACATTTCAAGCACTAAAAATTTATTTTCATTTTAAAATTATTAAGATGTAATCTATTTCAACACTGGCCAGAAGTCTTTATTTGCTTCAATTAAGTCATCTAATATTGCTTTTGCAACAGATGCACTTGGTACTGTTCTTGACAATGTGATTGCTTGCCATAATTTTTGGTATGAACCTTCAATCCATGCTTCTACTACCAATTTTTCAACTGATACTTGTTGTTCCATTAATCCTTTTTGGAATTGAGGGATTTTACCTTGGACAATTTTTTCTGGTCCATTTGAACCTACTATACAAGGCACTTCAACCATTGCAGTTGGATCAAAGTTTGAAATTGCTCCGTCATTTTCTACTATTAATAACATTCTTTCTTTTGTATCATAAGCGATTGCTCTTGCCAGGTCAACTATATATGAAGCATGATCGTCAACGTGAAGTTTGCTATCTTTTGCTGTTCCTTTTTCAGCGATTGCTCTACATTCTCCGAATACAAATTTTTCTCTTCCTTCCATTACTTCATTTGCTCTTGTATGGTTAGGATTTGAATGTTCTACCACATAGTCAGGGAAGAAATAGTATTTTAAGTATGTGTTTGGCAATGTTGTTGGATCGATTGCAAATACATCTTTTGCTTTTGTAAATGTGTCATTCCAGCTTGCTTCTGTGTTTTCGCCTTCAATTGGTACATTATATCCAACTTTTGCAACTTTTTCCTTTAACGCAGGCATTAAGTCATTTCCTTCTTTATCTCTAATGTCTGTCCACCATCCAAAGTGATTTAATCCAAAGTATCTAATTACCATATCTTTTCTTGATTTAAGCCCAAGCATTTCAGCCATTCTTATTTCAATTCCAATTGGCATGTCACAAATATTTAATATTTTAGAGTTTGGACGTAATCTTCTAGTTGCTTCTGCTACGATTGCTGCAGGGTTTGAATAGTTTAACATCCATGCATTTGGCGAATATTTTTCCATATAATCAACTAACTCGATAACTCCACCAATTGAACGCATTCCATAAGAAATTCCTCCAGGTCCGCAAGTTTCTTGCCCTAATACTCCGTGTCTTAAAGGTATTTTTTCATCTTTTTCACGCATTGCATATTTTCCAACTCTTATATGTGCCATAACAAAGTCAACGTCTGTAAATGCTGTTTCAGGGTCTGTTGTGTAAACAAAGTTAATATCAGGTGCTTTTTCCTTTATAATAATGTCACAAGCTTTTGCTATAACTTCTTGTCTTTCTGCATCGTTATCATAAAATTTTATTTGTCTAATCGGAAATTTATCTAAATTTTCAAGTAACATCAACACAATTCCTGGAGTAAATGTACTCCCTCCACCAGCTACTACAATTGAAAATTTCTTCATAAATAATCATCTCCATTTCTATTTTTATTAATTTTATTTCCTATTTTTATTATTTATTATATCACAATTTTTTAAAATGTCAATACTTTTATATAAATCTTTTTAATTTTTCAAAAGAATTATATAAACCTTTTTTTGTTGATATTTATTATTATTTATTGTATAATCATAGTAATAATACTTAAAATCGAACTTAAAATTTATAAGAAAGGTTTATATAAATGAATGAATAAATACGAAAAAGTATATCACGATATAAAAGATAAAATTAAAAATGATAAACTAAAGCCTGGAGATTTTCTAAAAAAAGAAGACGATTTGGCACTAGATTATAATTTTTCCAAGCTGACTGTAAGAAAAGCTCTCTCCATGCTAGAAGCAGAAGGCTATATTCAAAAAATAAAAGGTAAAAAATCTATTATACTTGAGAAAAAAAATCTAGAAAATATTTCTTTGACTTCCATTCAGACTGTACAAGAAATTAACAAGCTTCAAAATATTCATCTTGAAACTGATTTAATCAGTTTATACATTGTTCAAGGAGTAAAAAAACTAATGGAAGAATTTCAATGTATAGATGTCAAACATTTGTTACAAAAATATATTAAAAAAAATATTTCTTTCCTAATGTATCTTTAACCTACTGATTTTCCTTGTACTCTTTTAATACTTCATTTGGACTCTTAAAGCCCAGTACTTTTCTTGATATGTTGTTGTATCTTGTATTGTATTTCCTTATTGCCCTTAACAGTTCTTCCTTGCTTTTAAATTTCTTGTCCCCATAGTACTTGCTGTCAAGCCTGTGGCTTCTTTCCACTTTTCCATTCTCCCATGGCGAATATGGACGGGTTGTCACGTACTCTATCCCCTTCTCCTCCAGTTTCACCTCAAACAGCGTTTTCTTATCACTTTCAGAATTTGTGAACTCTTTCCCATTGTCTGTCTGAACTTTCTTTATGTCAAATCCCAGCTCCCTTTCCAAGTTCTCTAGAAACTTTGCGGTCTGATAGGTGCTTTTTTCATCTGCTATCCTTAACACTCTTTTTCTTGTATATTCATCTAATGCCGTTATTTGATAATACTTCTGGTCACGTGTGCCAAACTGTATGCATTCTTCCGGAACATATTTTATGTCTATCTGTACTCTTTCCCCAGGGTACTTCGCCTGTTCAGCCTTCTTTTTTCTTTTATGCGGCTTTTTAATGTTTTCTTTGGCATTGCCCTTCATTTTCCTTATTATCCTGCACATTGAATCGTATGTACGGCTGTAGCCTTCCTTTCTCGCTTTGACATAAACTTCTGCCAGCCCTTCATAGCCAAATTTCCTGTATTTTTTCATAACCAGTTCTATTTCTTCCTGCGTGTGCTGGTTTGGGTGGCTTTCAGGTCTTCTGCTTTTTGGCAGAAGAGACTGGACTGTGCCGTCGTATCTGTCTCTCCAACGTTTTATCTGCTGACGTGATGTTTTATATTTCACTGCTGCCTTTGAATTATTATTATGTTTTATTGCATACTCAATTGCCCGTTGACGAACACGGTATATTTCTGATATACTACTCATATGAAAGGTTTCTCCTTAATGTGGTTTTGGTTGGCTTACATTATATCAGAAACCTTTCTTTTTTTGTATATTCTTGTCACATATGTATTATCTCACAACATAAAAAAACTAATGGAAGAATTTCAAGTACCTGAAAGTGCTGATTTTTATAAAGTTGTCCGTACCAATTCTTTAAATGGAGAAGTTTTAAATTATTCTACGAGTTTTTTTGATAGAAAAATTGTACCTTTTCTAAATGAAGAAATAGCAAAAAAATCAATATATGAATATCTGGAAAAAGAACTTAACCTAAAAATAGCTTATTCACGTAGAGATATTAGTTTTAGAAAAATTACTTCTGAAGAACAGAAATATTTTAAGTTAGAGGATATAAATATGGTTGTGGTTATTGAAACTCATGCCTATCTTTCAAATGGCACACTATTTCAATACGAAACCATAATTCATCATCCTGAAAAATTCACCTTTAGTGCAATTGCAAAAAGATAGTTTAAATTTCAATAATTTTTAAACAACAAACTCCTAAGAAATAAAATATAATAAAAATTATGGGCTACACTAAGACATTCTCCTAGATCAAGCCCATATTTTATTATTAATTATTTTTTCTTACTCTCATATTCATTCATTAAGTCAATAATATGAGCATTTTCAACTTTATCATTATCAAGTTCAATAAGCCATTCAATAAACTCCTGTTCGTCCTTATATCTTCCAGCAAGTTTTGCTCTATTGAAATCTTTTCTATAAAATTCCAGAATTCCACGCCGTTTTTTCCAAAGACTATAGTGCTTTGCCTTGTATTTAAACATAAGTCCATTTTGAGCACAAAATACAATACCTTCAGCATTTTCAAAATTATCATAATTTTCCATCAAGTCAATTATTTCGTCAAAGTTATTGCATTTTTTGATTTCCTTTTTCATTTTAACAACATCATCATCAAAATTCAGCTCTTTTAAAAATCTTTCACTAAAATTATTATCCACATGCACACCATTTATAAACAAGCTATTATCAATAACATCTAAAATAAAAAGATGTTCTCTTCCAAAATAATCAACTATGTGCCTATCTTCGTTTGAAACCACTTCAAATACTATGGAAACATCATTTTCACTGCAAATTCTGAAAATCTCATCTTTCATCTTTTTACTTGCTTTTTCAAAAAGAGTTTCAAAATATTTGACATGTGTTCCATTTGTTACACTTTTGGTTGCAAATACAAATTTTTCATCAATAACTGAAAGTATTCCTAAGAATCCATTGTATTTTTCGTAAGCTGTAACTGGATAAACTATGTTGTTTTCAAGATATTCTCTAGTAGAATATTTATTTTCTCCGTAATTAAAAAATTTATTATAGCTTCTTATTTTCACTTTTCCTGTTTCCGCATCCACAAAAAGTCCACGTGCCTTAATTGTCGAATCATTCCACAACTTTTTCCGAAACACGTTTCTTCCAAAATTTAATGAATATAAGTTCGGTTTTGTATTTTTAACGCTGATTAGTTTACTTACAATCAATTTATTCACATCTTCATCGGCTGTCAAATTTATCTGCTTGTTTTCTTTTGCCTTTTCCAGTTCGTGTTGCAAATAATCTCTATCGTAAACAGGGTTTATAACTGATTTTTGCAAAATTTTATCTGGCATTACATCCAAATATTTCAGTTCCCCTCCATACTCAACTTCCCCTTCCAGACAAATTGAATGTTCAGTCGAATTTACACCTCTATGCCCATGAACCTGCACAAAATTCTGACATTTTCCCTTCAAATAATTTTCCTCATAAAGTTCTCCAATTTCGGTTTCAAAGCTTCCAACACCGTTTATCATTTCGTTAGTCGATACAAGTGCTAAATTAGGTACAAAAGACAGCCCTGCATGTGTACAAAGAATTTTATGATTGTGAAATTTAAAGGCATAACATTGTCTTAATTTTTTATAAAATTTTCTAATTTCCCTTTTAAAACTATCTATATTTTTTTCATTTTCCAAAATTGCTGGCAAAGTTACATTTAAAAATTCCTTTGAGTTAATTTTAAAATCATTGGCAAAATTTTCCAGATGAATTTCATGATTTCCTTCAATCATTATAACATTTTCCTTTTTATATAAATCCAGCATTAACAAAAGTGTCTGTTTATGCTCAATTCCTCTGTCCAAAAAATCTCCTAAAAATACATACAAGGTATTTTTGTCAAAATTCTTCACAATTTCAGAAATCGCTGTAAAGCATGAATGAATATCCCCAATTATCCGAACTTTATCATATTTTTCCGTTACATCATCAACATAAAAATTTATAATTTCATTTATGTCAAAAATTCTTTTAAAACTTCCTGAAAGTTTTTCATTTTGAATATTCCTAAACATTCTGCTTATAACATTTTCAGCAACCTGCTTATAGTTTTCTCTCTTTTTATTATTTTCAATACACTCTTCAAGTGGGGTATCAATCTGATAATAATAAATTGTATATTTATACTTGTCTGCAAGAGCCTTGTAGGAATTCATCGCTTTTTTTGTAGTATGTGTCGCATCAACAACTGTAAATTCTCCCTTTTTCATTCTTTCTTCCAGACAGTTAAAAAGCATTTCCCAAGCCAGCCTGTCATTTTTCTGCGAAATCTCAAAATCTCCAAATTTTGTCAATTTAGGATTTGAAATTAAAAGTCTAAACTTATCAGCTTCAAGAGTGTATGGCTCCAAACTATTTTTCTTAATAAAGGTACTTTTTCCACTTCCAACTGTTCCCCTTAGCAGTAACAGTGTTCTCATTTTTCCTCCTTATCTATTTTTATTTTAGCTATTTATAAAAATTTAAAAAACATTTTCTAGCGTTTTTTCTCACAAGGTTTTCCATTTTCATTTAAATACCCAACAAAATCTATTCTTTCAACTCTAAACTGTAAATTTGTTACTGGAGACTATTTTATTTTTTTAAAGCTTTTGATTTTACAATTATCTATATGATAATTATAATTTATTTAAAGCATATTTTCTAATTGCCTTTGCCACTCCATCATTTTCATTAGTATCAGTTGTATATTTAGCTGCATTTCTTGCTAATTCAGAAGCATTACCCATTGCAACACCATAATTTGCATATTCAAGCATTTCAACATCGTTGTTTCCATCTCCAATTGCCATTACTTCTTCCTGTTTTATCCCCAATCTTTCCACCAAAGCCTTTAAACCAGTTCCTTTATTATTTCCTTTTGGCAATACTTCATAAACATAAGGCTGACTCAAGACTTGGCTGTAATTTTCTTTTAAAATATTTTCATAATTACTGTGAAACTCTGCCATTTTTTTAGGGTTTCCCAAATACATCGCTTTAACAATGTTGTATTTTCCGCTCTTAGCTTCTTCCAAAGTTATATCTGTAATATCAGAAAACACAAAGTTTGCATCCATAATAAGCTCATCAGTTGGCTTTTTCCCGATATTAAAATAATGTTTTTCATCAACTAATGTAAAATTTATACCTTCCTTTTTTTCACTGCATTTATACAAATAATCGATGTCATCAGCAGTCATCTTAGCCGAATCTATCAACTCCCAATCGTGAGTTCTATGAATTGAGCATCCATTATTCAGTATAACATACCCTTCCAAATCCAGCTCATGTAACTCAAGTTCTTCATAAAATGGAAAAATTCCATATAAAGGTCTGCCTGTACAAAGAACGATCTTTATCCCAGCCTCTATTGCTTCGTGAATAGCTTCTTTTTGTGCTTTATCAATATGTTTTTTCTCATTTAATAAAGTTCCATCCATATCAATTGCAATTAATTTTATCATTGTTTTCCTTTCCGTTTCAAAATTGTATTACTAATATTTTTTATAAAAAATTTATTTAATTATAATAATTATTTATATAAACTTAAAAGGAATTATCCCAAAACTAGAAATAATTCCCCATAACAAATAAATAATTCGACTTGTTATACTTGCCCTTTTTTCAAAAATCTAAATTCTACTCTTCGATTTCCTTCTCTTCCTTCTTCTGTATCATTTGTTTTAATTGGATTACTTTCTCCACGACCTATTATATCCAAAATTCTATCTTTAGACAGTCCTAATTCTATCAATTTTGAACTTACTTTTTCAGCCCTTCTAAGAGATAATCTTTTATTATATGAAGAGGCACCCCTAGCATCTGTATATCCAATTATTGATACAATAAAATCATTATTTTCAATATAATCCTTTATATCGCGTAAAACAGAATATGCTTCCTTGTTTATATCGACGCTATTTTTATGAAAGCTCAAATCATTTGTTCTCAACGTTATTATTTCTGATTTTGAAATTTCTACTCTTTCCGGATTATTTATTGGATTTTTCTGAATATCAGAAGATATCTGTTCAGATTGTACTGATGTTACTGTTGGATCTTGTTGAGGAACAATTGATGATTTTTGCTCAGTCTTTTCTGGTGCTGCTATTGGTGTTGATGTTTTTTTATCAACTATTTGCGTTCCAGTACCATCTTGTGTTAATGTAACAGTTATTAAATCTGGATTTTCTTCTGCTGATACTGTCTTTTGGGGATTTGGCGTATCTAGTGTAGGGACATCATTTTTTACGTCCTGTTGTATATCTGCCACATTCGCACGAATTATATCTTTTCTCATATCAGAAGTTGTTATTTTTTCAGATACCGTTGGTACAGCCATTGCTACTATTGAAGAAACTGCAACTAATGTTGGCTTTTTCATGATTTATTCTTCCTCCCTTTTCAGTCAGCTATTTTATTTTTGGCTTTTTTCTAAATCATATTTTTTAATTAATTCATCATATTTTCCATTTTCTCTCATTTTTTTCAATTCAGCATTTATTTGTTTTATTAATTCAGGGTTTTTACCTTTATTTACAGCCATTGCCATTCCAATTTTAGCTGGTTTTTCATCAAAAATTTCCATTTCAGGATTTTTTTTCATATATTCTTCAGCTACTGCTTTTTCAAGAATAATCACATCTATTTTTCCAGCTTTTAAATCCAAAATTGTATTTACTGTGCTTTCGTTTGGAACAACAGTTGCTCCGTTAATCGCTTTTGCTGCTATTTCCTGAATTGTTCCAAGTTGAACTCCTATTTTCTTACCACTTAATGTAGATGGTGTAACTGCTGTATTTCCTTTTTTTCTTATATAAGTTTCTTTTGAAATAAAATAATCATCTGTAAAATCAACTGATTTTTTTCTTTCTTCAGTAGAACTCATACCAGATACAATAATATCAATTTTCCCTGCTTTTAATGCTGGTATCAGACCATCAAAAGACTGGTCTATAATTTCAACTTCATATCCAAGATTTTTCCCAATTTCATTTATCATATCTACATCAAATCCAGCAACTTGACCATTTTCAACATATTCAAACGGAGCAAAAACTGCATTTAATCCCACTCTTAATTTTTTCTGCCCACTATCTTTTTTTCCACACGACACAAGTCCAAAAATTACCAATGTCAATACTAAAAATACTTTTTTCATAACCTTCCTCGCTTTCCATTTTTATATTTCATTTTTATTTATGTTTATCTAAAATTACTAATTTATCCTAAATACTTATCATTTTCCCACTATCTAGTTAAAGTGATTTTTTTAATGATTTAACACTTTATCTAAAAATTCCCTTGCTCTTTCTGTTTTTGGATTATCAAATAAATCCTGTGGTTTTGCATCTTCCAAAATATATCCCTCATCCATAAAAAATACTCTATTTGCAACATTTCTAGCAAATCCCATTTCATGTGTTACAACAATCATCGTCATTCCAGCATTTGCAAGTTCTCTCATTACCTCCAGAACTTCCCCTATCATTTCGGGATCAAGTGCAGATGTTGGTTCATCAAATAAAATTACTTTTGGATTCATTGCTAATGCCCTTGCAATCGCAACCCTTTGTTTCTGACCACCAGACAACTTGTTTGGATAAACATCTTTTTTATCAGCAAGTCCTACTTTTTCCAATAATTCTACAGCCAATTTTTCTGCCTCAGATTTTGACATTTTTTTCAGTCTAATTGGTCCTAAAGTAATATTTTCCAATACTGTTTTGTGAGGGTATAAATTAAAGTGCTGAAACACCATTCCAACTTCTTCACGAATTTTGTTTATATCCACTCCATGTTCCAAAATATTTGTATTATTTATTTTAATTTCTCCAGATGTAGGTTCTTCAAGTCTATTTATACAACGTAAAAATGTTGATTTTCCACTTCCAGAAGGCCCTATAATTGAAATTACTTCCCCCTCTTTGATTTCAGTGCTAATTCCTTTTAGCACTTCCAGTTCTCCATATTTCTTCTTCAAATTTTTTATCTTAATCATTTTCCTTTAATCTCATCTCCAATCGTTTCCCAATAAATGAGAATAATTTTACGCTGATATAATAAACCAAACCAGTAAACAATATTGGTTTTACACTATAATACACAGCTTGTAAACTTTTACTGTTCATTGTAATGTCTACAACACTAATATATCCTACAACAGCTGTTTCCTTAAATAAGTTTATAAATTCATTCAAGAGTGCTGGTAAAATATTTTTTATTGCTTGTGGCATTATAATTTCATTCATTGCCATTCTATAAGGCATACCAGTCGCTCTTGCAGCTTCCATTTGTCCCTTGTCTATACTTTCAATTCCAGAACGAATTGTCTCCTCCACATAAGCCGCACTATTAAGTCCTAAAGCAATTAATGCAATCCAGTAATTATTAAATATCACAACTACAAAAGATAGTGTCAAAAGCTGTAGAACCATTGGTGTACCACGCATTATATCAACATATTCATCAATAACAACATCTTTTATCATATTAACAGTTTCACTTTTTGTCTTTTGAAATTTAAAAAATGCTAACAACATTCCCAAAAGAATACCAATAGCAGCCCCTCCAACTGTTAGTCCTAACGTAGTTACAAAGTAGCTGCTTGCATAAATTTCCCATTCTTTTGGTTTCATATCATACGGAAACACAAGAAGCACCACAACAGTTACAACTGCTATAAAAAATGAGGTTTTTACTATTTTTCGTGTTTTTTCCAATTCTTCCATTATATTTAATGAACTTTAATTTTGTTCATATCCTCCTTATATTCTAGTTATTATAATATTATTATACCTAATATTTATAGGTTTTTCAATAAAAAAATTTTATTTTATTATCTAACTCATTCCTTTTCTTCTATTTAGCCCTCTTCAAAGACTATTAAATATTTTTTCAAAATCTTTTTAAATAATTAAGTGATATAGTTACTTGATTTTGGAAATAATATTTACAAATCTAACAAAAATTCCAAAACAGAACATAATTTAAAAAGGAGTTATAACTATGAAATTATTTAAATTTTTATTTTTTTCAGTTATTGTATTAATTGCAGGCTTAGGTTACTACATTTACACTCAAAATCAGTTAAAAATTCCAGATTCTATGGTAAAAAGTGCTGTTGCTTCGAAATTTCCAATAGAAAAATCCTATCCTCTTGGAAAAATTAAACTATTTAATCCAAAAGTACATTTTGAGAATGATAAGTTAATTATTGAAGCAGAATACCTAAATGATGCATTAAATGATCAGATTAGCGGAACAATGACCTTTGCAACTGACATTCGTTATGATCCAATGAAATCAAATCTTTATCTCGAGGACTTCCAAATTGTAAGACTTACAAAAGAAAATAAAGAAATTGATCTTGATAAAAAACCTATTATCAGAACAGGGTTAAATTATGCTTTTAGTCAGCTTGAAAAAAAAGAAATTTTGAATTTATCAGGAGTTGAAAAATTTCAAATGATAAAGGATATAAAAATTGAAAATAATAAATTGACAGTTGTTAAATAAAAAATAATTTTAATTATTATTCAGTTAAAATTTTATGTTTGAAAAAACGTTCCTGAAATTCAACCAGTACTTCCATTTGGGAAACTGTATAATTTTTCCCATCTGGAATTACTATAAGTTTATTCTCTTCATCATCATACCTATACACAATAGCTCTACATATTCCACAAAATTCATCAACAGGTTCAAAAACTCCCAAAATATACACATCTATTTCTTCTCCATCTTCACTAATAGTATTTGGAATATATCCATAATTTACTGGATATATAAAATTATATTTAGGATGTCTTTCTCCCATTTTTCTATCCATCTTTACATGTATTTTTTGTCCTAAAAATTTTTTATAATTATCTAAACTCATAAAAATCCTTTTTAAATATCAATTTTAATCTATATTTCTTTAAAATTTTCTGTTTTTGTTTAAAAACTTCCTTTTAACATTCCTAAAAAATATATCACTACAATAGAAACAATTATTATTATTCCCAGATTTGTCTTCCTAAAAGTTAAATATGCCACGATTGCCATTCCGATCAAAACTCTTATTATGTCAAAATTTGTACTTCCAGTAGAAGTGAAAATATCTGGAAATACTAATACTGTCAGTACTGTATAAGGAAGTGCTTCAAAGAACTTATTAACTTTTAGGTTGTTTTCTGGAATTTTTACAAATATTGGCAATGTCCTCAGTATTACCGTCATGATTATGAGTGTCATCAAAATCATTGTTAAAATCCCTAAATTTTCGTTATAATTCAATCTTATCACTTCCTTTCCCTTTATTAATTTAATCGTTTTCCTGCTTTTCAGGATTTTCTATAATAAAGCTGTGCATATATAAAACTTGCCAAAAACATCGTTAAAATCATAACCCATCCTGAACTTACCTTATTTAAAATAGGCAAAAATGAAAATACCATTTTTATAATAAGTGCCAGCAAAACAATTCTTATATATTTAAAATTTTGGCTTAAAGCCATTATTAACATACTGAAAAATATTGAATAAAGCACAAAATTCATACTAGTCATAAGTGATTCTGGCAATTTTTCACCAAATATCGCTCCAAAAATTGTACCAAAACAGTAGCAAAAATATGGAATTGTATTTACTCCGATCATATACCAGGCATTTGTTGCCTTTTTCAATATCAGATATGTTACCGTTTCATCCGTAAGTCCCACGCCTACCAGAAACTTCTGAAAAATAGGAGTTTTTTCACCAAGCTGTCTAAAAATAACAATATTTAACAATAAATATCTTAAATTGATAAGAATAATAGATAAAATCACTTCAACTGGAGGCGACTTCATCACATAAAGTATCTTTAACAGTAATGAATGAGCCCCTCCTGCATACATTCCAAACGATGTAAGCCCAATCATTGGCAAAATTTGGGAAAAACTTTTGGCTGAAATCAGTCCGATTGCAACTCCAAAGGGAATATAGGCAATTCCGATTCCAGTACCGTCTTTTAATCCCTTTAAATAATTTTCCAGTTTTCTTATTTGTGACATTTTTTGTTCTGATTCCTTCCTTATATAGTATTATTCTAACAATTTCAAAACAATTAGTCAAATATATAATATATATTTCTATCATATATAAAATATATGATTATTTTAATAATCCCCAATTTTTAGCCACACTTCCATTAGCTTTTAACGGAACTTTCTTAAATTTAACAGTATTTTCCATAATATTTTCAATTTTTTTCATATATTCCTCAGCAAATTCGTCACGAACTTCAAAAATCAGTTCATCGTGAACTTGAAGAAGCATTTTTATATTTTCATCATTTTTAAATTCCTCATGAAGTTCAATCATAACTTTTTTTATAATATTTGCCGCTGTTCCCTGAACGACAGTATTTACCGCCATTCTTACAGCCTGTGCCTGTATGTTCTTATTTGTAGCATTAATTCCGCTAATATATCTTCTCGTACCATAAAAAGTTTCTACAAAACCATGAAGTTTAGCCGTTTCTGTCACAATATCCAAAAATTTTCTAACTCTAGGATATTCCTCAAAATATGTCGTAATATATTGAGAAGCCTCCTGAACTGTAATTCCCAGTTCCTTTGACAATCCAAACGGAGTTTTTCCATACAGAATACTAAAATTAATTACTTTTGCAATACTTCTCTCATGCCGTGAAATCTCATCTTCTTCTGTTTTGAAAAATATCTTTCTTGCCGTCAAGTTATGCAAATCCTGATTATCCTGATATGCCTGCACTAAATGCCTATCTTTTGACAGTTCAGCCAAAACTCTCAATTCAATTTGTGAATAATCAAATGAAATCAAGCTATGCCCTCCCTTTGCGACAAAACCAGTACGAATCCTTATTCCATCATCTGTTCTCACAGGAATATTTTGTAAATTTGGATTTGCTGACGAAAGCCGTCCAGTAGATGTCCCATTTTGGTTAAAAGTCGTATGAATCCTGTCATCTTTATCCGCCAGTTTTGGAATTGGCTCAATGTATGTTGACAATAATTTCTTATAAGCCCTGTATTCTAGCAACTTTTTCCCAATCATCCGTTTTTCTTCCGTGAGTTCCGTATTGCTAGCAATCATTTCCAGAACTTCCACATTTGTTGAATATCCAGTTTTTGTCTTTTTACCTGATGGAATCTGTAATTTTTCAAACAAAACTTCCCCTAATTGTTGTGGCGAATCAATATTAAATTCCCCATCAGCAAGTTTATAAATATCACTTTGAAGCATATTTATCTTTTCTTCCAGTTCATTCTGAAATTCACTGAAATATTTTTTATCAATTTTTATTCCAGTTTCTTCCATTTGTGCCAATACTGGTATTAATCGACTTTCCAGCTTGTCAAATATATTTAGAAACTGCTCATTTTGCAATCTGTTTCTAAAAATTGTTTCCAATTTATAAATAAAAAATGTCCTCTTTGATAAAAACTCACAAATCACATCATCAGAAACATCGCTAAAATCCTTCTTTCTTCGTTCCTTTTTAAATTGCTCCTCAAAAGTTGCAATCTCAACACCAAACTCATCCAGAATTATTTCTTCAATTTCCTGCAAACTTTCCGTCCCAAGTACATATCTTGCAAGCAAAATATCAAAGTATTCAGTACATTTTATTCCAAACCTGTCATTATTTATCCCATAAGTTTTGCCTCCAACAGAATATCCAAAATACTCACTTTCCCCACTTTTCATATACTCTTTCACATTATAGGCAATAATTTCTTTCCCACTCAATAATTTATAAATATTCTCAATATTTTTTTTATTATCTTTTTGCTCATTAGCATTATCACTTAAACTAAACAAATTAATCTGTACTCCAGCCTCTGAATTTTTTTGATTTCCATTTTGCAAAATATCCTGAAGTTCACTGTCCAAAAGCACAATATTCGTTTTTTCATCACAAATGGAAATTCCAAGCATATTCTCAAAAATAGCCACTTTTTTATCCATTTTCTCAATCACGGAATAAGCATCACTCCAGCTCACAACTTTTCCATAATTTTTCTCAAAATACACTTTTTCATCTTTAATTTTCTTAGTTTTTTCAGTTTTCTGATTTTCTAACGCAATCTCTTCTGCCCTTTTCTTCTGAGCCTCATATTCTATTGCCAATTTTTCTTTTAAAACCTGAATTTCATCAATTTTTTTGTCTATTTCTGAATTATGTTCGTACTCTACATGCTCATAAAAATGTGAAATTCCATCAAAAATCGGATTTTCCTTATTATACTCCAATTCCTGCTTTTCAACTTTTTCTCTTTCAAGTCTCTCTTTTTCCAATTTTTCTTCATTAATTTTTTTATTTTTTTCTAAAATTTGCTTTTCTTCTTCAGTAAGTTCTTTTTGCTTTCCATTTTGCAAAAATCTTTCCTTTTCTTCCTCCACAGCTTTAGAAAATCTTTTAAAATCAAGCTCCTCATAAAGTTTTAAAAGACTGTCAAAATCCTTTTCCTCAAATTTCAATTTAGTTTTATCGTATTCAACATCAAGTTCTCGCTTCACAGTTGCAAGTTCACGGCTTATAAAGGCATTTTCCTTGTCAGTCAGTAATTTTTCCTTCTGTTTTCCCTTTATCTCATCAATATTTTCATAAATTCCTTCCAAATTTCCATAAGTCGTAATAAGTTTTACCCCATTTTTAGGACCAATCCCAGTAACTCCTGGAATCCCATCCGATTTATCCCCCATAAGCCCAAACAAATCAGGAATCTTATCAGGCGTAACTCCCAAATATTCAACTACATCTTCATCAGTCTTTATATGTTTAAATGCAGAATTTTTATCCCCTTTGCCAAGTAAGGCAATGTTAATTTTCCCATCTACAAGCTGTGCCAAATCCTTATCCCCAGTTATTACAAAAACCTCAATCTGCTCATCTTCATCATTAGAAAATTTAGTGGCAAAAGTGGCAATAACATCATCCGCTTCCTGCCCAGCCTTCTTATATTTCGGAATTCTATACCCATCTAACACCTTCATAATAGTATCAATCTGCATAACCAATTCTTCAGGCATACTTTCCCTATGTGCTTTATATGTTTCCAGCTCCCCAGTTCTATCTAGTTCACTCCTTTTAACATCTAGACAAGCCACTAAATAATCAGGTTTAAACTCTCTAATCACGCTTTCCAGCGTATTAATAAACCCAAATGTCGCTCCAGTAGACATTCCGTTACTATTTCTCATTCCCATTAGTGCAAAATGGCTTCTATACATAATCGCACTCGTATCCAATATAACCGCTCTTTTCAACTTAATTATTCCTCTTTTCTTTATTTAAATTTTAACAATATTTATATTTATATATTTTACCATTTTTTACATTTTTTCTCAAATTTAATATTCATTCAATCCTTTTATATTATTCCTATTTAAATGGAAAATAGTATAATACGATAATTATAATTTTAATAAAAAAATAACCTCTAATCCTAGATAAAATTTAGGAAAAAAGAGATTATTTTTACTTTTATATAATTTTACTTACAAAAATTTTCCAAAGTTCAAAAATGTTTTTATATTTTTGATATATTTTAGAATTTTCAAAATTCTAATTTGCTAAATTAGGCTTCCTGTGTTGCATATCCGCCTTCGATTGCCACTTCCTTTACTTTTTCCTTCTTCTGTTTTATTTTTAGTGAAAAAGTTCCAGTTCCAGCCTGATTTCCGTATTCTTCAATATAATCAACTACAAATACGTTTGTCATGTCGATTTTTCTTACCATCTGTCCTGCTGAAATTATTTCAAGGCTGGCTTGTCTATAAGCGTCGCTTGCTTCTGATGGTACTAACGACCATTGTGCTACTTTTCTTGTGTCGTCTTCCGTATCTCCATTTGCTGCTGCCAGTATTTTTCCACGAATTTCCAAGATTACTCCCAAGTCTGTTGCTCTCGCATTTGAATCATCAGGCGTTTCAGAAATGTATTTTACATCCAGAATGCTTTCCTTATCAAGTAAAATTTCATTTTCCTGCCCTTTTACACTCAATCTGAATCCCATAATTATTCCCCCTGTTTTATTTTTGACAATTAAATAATAGTACTATTTTTTAAATTAATTTAATTTTAATTATCTGATATTATTTTACCTCAAAAATATTTATTTGTCAATATTAATTTTTAATTTTTTATTAATCAATCTACAAGGTAAATTTTAAGAGCTATCTCCTCATCATAAGGAATCGGCACTGCAATAAACTTTTTCCCAGCATCAATCATTCTTGCGATAATTTCACTTTGATTCTTTGGCAAATATCCTACTTTTTCCTTATTGGAATTAAATACAGCCACTGCATTTAGGGAAATGCCGTTAAATTCACGGAATAAATCCAATTGAACTTCATCTTTAATTTTAATTGCAAAATTTCTGATATATTTAGCCCCTTCCAAATAAGTATCCAGTAAAAATAGACGTTTTGATTTTTTTGTATATTTATCAATTAATGTTTTGGCATATTCAAACATCATTTCCTTGCCAAGCCTAATTTTTTCCTCACGTCCGTTATTTTTCTGAATAACAAGCACTCCATTCCCAAAATTGAATTCATTTATCATATAATTTCGCTGATTTTTCAAAAGTTCAAAATAGTCCATCATTTCTTCAAAAATCATAATTTCCTTTTGATTAATCTGAAAAGAGCCTTTTTTTAGCTCAACTGATGTATTTTCAATGTATGAATAATAAAATCTTCCATCTGGAAAAATTTCAATTTCATAATTTCCACCATAATAAAGTCCATCAAACTCAAGTTTTATACCACTAAAATTATTTATCAGCATTATCATTCACCTCTCTCGCATTCCTAGTAAAATTTTTTGTAAAAAGCATTTTTTAAAATATTAGTCTAGTACAGAATTTTCTGTAATATTTTTGAAAAATTTTCCTTATTTTAAGCCTTCCAGCTTTCCTTCGAGAAACAATTTTAAATTTTTCTCAACATCGTCCATCAGCTTTATCATGCTTTTTTCAGATTTCCAAGCAATATGAGGTGTAATTAAAATATTATCCAGCTCAAATAATTTAGAATTTTTTTCAATTGGCTCAACACTTGTAACATCAACAGCCGCTGATTTTATTATTTTATTTTTCAATGCAAAATACAAATCTTCCTGATTTATTACAGGTCCTCTTGCAAGATTCAAAATTACCGCACTTTTCTTCATCTTTTTCATTTTTTCAAGATTTATAAGATTCCGTGTCGAATCAGTCAGCGGGACATGAAGCGTTAAAATATCACATTTTTCCAGCACTTCGTCCAATTCATACCGTAAAATTCCATCTTCTCCAATTGCAGTTTCACTTTTGCCATATTCTTTTCCAGTATTTTTAGCAACTATAACTTTCATTCCAAGCGTTTCAGCAATCTTTCCAACTCTTTTCCCAATATTTCCAAATCCCACAATTCCCAAAATCTTCCCAGCCGCATCATCTATAGGATATTTCTGATATTCAGGAACAGCAATATTTATCCATTTTCCTTCCTTAACTTCCTCAAAATACCTATTAACAGGTGTCAATTCATTCAATAAAAAAGTAATCGCAAGCTGTGCCACAGAATTAGTCGAATACCCCGAAACATTCGCTACTTTTATTCCAAACTCATTTGCGCTTTTCACATCAATATGATTAAATCCTGTCGCTGTAACAAGTATCAATTTAAGTTTTTCAGCCTTCTCAAATTGCTTTTTCCCCAATCTTATCCGGGTCGTTATTACAACATCCACATCCTTTATTCTTTCGTCAATTTCGCTAGAATCAGTATCTTCATACTCAATGTATTTACCGTATTTAGAAAATTTTTCTTTCAAATCAATAGGCCCTGCCGTAATTCTGTCTAAATAAACTATCTTTAAATTTTTATCCATAATTATCATCTTTCTTTAGTTAATTTAATTTTTACATATTTATAAAAAGTTATTTTATCAAATTATATTTTTGATTGAAAAATATATTCGTTTAATGTCAATTTATATAATATCCACATCCGCTTTTAATTTATAGATAACATCTTTTCTTTCTACAACAATCATAACTTTTTCTTTCAATTCCTTATCTCGTTTTATTTTCTGCAATAATTTTTTAGCAGGATTTATGGCAATGGCGTTCCCTACGTTTTTAAACATTGTCAGATCGCCTGTTGTATCTCCGTAAGCATACGATTTTGTCAAATCTATTTCGTACATTTTACAAAAATCTGCTATTGCCTTCTGTTTACTCTTGGCATCCCACATTGGAGTTACTTTCCCCGTGAAAATACCATCTTCATTAACTTCATAAATAGAAGCCCTGTAATCTTTGACTCCATATCTTTCAGCCATTTTGCTTACAAGAAAGTCTGGACTTCCAGAAATAATTATAACTTTATGATCTCTTTCCTTATGATATTTAAGCCTTTCACGTGTATATCTGTAAACTTTGTCCCCTTTTAGTTTCATTACCCTTTTAGCAATAAAATCCATATCTTCCTTGCTAAAATTCTTTAATGCATCCATATAAGTCTGAACAAGCTCATCTAGATAATCATCGTAATCCCCAGTTCTGTTTTCCCACTTGGAAAATTTTTCCTTAACTTTCCCTTCCCAAGTCATCATGTCAATATATTCATACTGTACAAGCATCTTAAAATGCTCAATCAGTAAAGAATCCCTGTAAATTGTTCCATCTATATCAAAAAATGCCGCTACATTTTTTTTCATCTGCGTTCCCCCTTATTTTGATTTTAATATTTTTTTATTGTTATATTTTACCCTATTTTTCTCACAAATTCAAATAAAATAGGAAAGAAAAACTGTATAACCGAAAAATAATCAAACTTTGATAAAAATTATATAAAAATATTTCTTAAAAATTTTTGTTTCAGAACATTTACGTATATGTTGACAATTCAAATAAAATATAGTATATTTAGTATGAGAAATCAAATTAATTTTATTAATAAATTTTAAGGAGGATATAGAAATGTTTGAGAGAAGTTCTGGAATTTTGTTACATCCTACTTCACTTCCTGGAAAATATGGAATTGGAAGTTTAGGAAAAGAAGCATACAAATTTGTAGATTTCCTGAAAAAAGCAAATCAAAAATTATGGCAAATTTTCCCGCTTGGACCAACTGGGTATGGGGATTCGCCTTATCAATGCTTTTCAACATTCGCTGGAAACCCATATTTAATTGATTTTGACTTGTTAATCGAGCAAAATTTATTGACTGAGGAAGATTTTAGAGATGTTGATTTTGGAGGAAATGAAGAATATATTGATTATGGTGCTATTTATAATCAAAAATATCCTTTGTTAAGAAAAGCTTATTATAACTTTAAAGCTAATGGAAATGATTATTTAAGAGGAAAATTAGATGCTTTTAAAGCTGAAAATAATGCTTGGCTAAATGATTACAGCCTGTTTATCTCTTTAAAAAATCACTTCAATGGACTTCCTTGGACTGAATGGCCGCATGACATTAAAGTTAGAGAAGAAGCTGCCATTAATAAATATAGAGAAGAATTAGCTGATGATATTGAATACAACAACTTTATTCAATGCCTGTTCTTTACTCAATGGGACAACTTGAAAAAATACGCTAACGACAATGGAATCAAAATAATCGGAGATATTCCAATTTTCGTTGCAGTAGACAGCTCAGACGCATGGGCAAATCCAGAAATTTTCCTATTCGATCCTGAACTAAAACCTGTTAAAGTAGCTGGTGTTCCGCCTGATTATTTCAGTGCTACAGGACAGCTTTGGGGAAATCCTCTATACGACTGGGACAAATTAAAAGAGTTAAACTACAAATGGTGGGTAGACAGAGTTAGAGCCAACCTTTCTACGTGCGACATCATAAGAATTGATCACTTCAGAGGGTTTGAAGCATACTGGGCAGTTCCTTATGGAGACGATACTGCAATAAACGGTCAATGGGTAAAAGGACCTGGAATTGATTTATTTAACAAAATAAAAGAAGAACTAGGAGATTTACCAATTATTGCAGAAGATTTAGGATTAATGACACAAGGAGTTATTGATTTAAGAGATGCAACTGGATTCCCAGGAATGAAAATTTTAGGTTTCGCATTTGATTCTAACGAAGAAAATGAATATTTGCCTCATACTTATACAAAAAACTGCGTAGTTTATACAGGAACTCATGATAACGATACGCTAATCGGATGGTTCACAAAAGCAAAAGAAGAAGATAAACAAGTTGCAAGAGATTATCTAAATTCACACTCTGACGACGAAATCCACTGGGATGCCCTAAGAGGTGCGTGGAGTTCAGTTGCAAACATGGCAATCGCTCCAATTCAAGATTTCTTAGGATTAGGAAGCGAAGCTAGAATCAATACCCCTGGAATTGCTAGCGGAAACTGGCAATGGAGATTAAAAGACGGCGTATTGACAGACGAATTGGCAGAAAGAATTTCTAAATTAACAAAAATTTACTCAAGATAATTCGAAAACTTTTTTGAAATTATACACTTTATAATAAATAAAATAGAGAGAATATACAAAATTTGTATTGACTCTCTATTTTTTTTGCTTTTTTTCTCATATTTGACAATAATCAAAAAAACAACCTTATAAAAAAGTTGTTTTCACCCTTATTTTAATGGATACTCTACTTTAACAGATCTCGAAGAACAAGAAGTAAGAAATGAGCTTGAAAAGGTTTCAATCCTTGTTTTAATGGATACTCTACTTTAATTTTTAGAGAAAGACTACTTAATGAAGGATATACTGAGTTTCAATCCTTGTTTTAATGGATACTCTACTTTAACGGACTACTTCGTTAAAGTAGTCCCTAACCCAGGGGGCAAGTTTCAATCCTTGTTTTAATGGATACTCTACTTTAACAGTTGCTGTAATGGTATATGCAGCAACTAGATAAATAAGTTTCAATCCTTGTTTTAATGGATACTCTACTTTAACTTTCCATGGTGTGAAAGACCGTTTTCTAATGAAGAAAGGTTTCAATCCTTGTTTTAATGGATACTCTACTTTAACAATCGAGTTAAGAGACGGTGCCGTGTACTGGTTAAACGGTTTCAATCCTTGTTTTAATGGATACTCTACTTTAACTTAAGTTAACTTCATTTAATTTCAATTCTTCTCTTGTTTCAATCCTTGTTTTAATGGATACTCTACTTTAACGATTTAAAAGGAACTATCTTTGTATAATTAAAGGTCTAATGTTTCAATCCTTGTTTTAATGGATACTCTACTTTAACGAGTTGACAGAAATGTTAGAACAGCTTACATCTAGAGAAGGTTTCAATCCTTGTTTTAATGGATACTCTACTTTAACCACTAGCACCATTAGTAGCATCATAAATTTCTCCCATTAAGTTTCAATCCTTGTTTTAATGGATACTCTACTTTAACATTCCATTAATTCTAACGTATGTTGGGAATCTACCCATTGTTTCAATCCTTGTTTTAATGGATACTCTACTTTAACCTTAAAAAAACTGCACTTAGAGCTCCCACTGCAGCAGTTTCAATCCTTGTTTTAATGGATACTCTACTTTAACCAGTTTGTACCCATACCGTCATAGAAGTACGGTATGGTTTCAATCCTTGTTTTAATGGATACTCTACTTTAACTCTCTCATAACAGGAATTAAACGACCAGATTCCACTGTATGTTTCAATCCTTGTTTTAATGGATACTCTACTTTAACGTTAAAGACGAACTTGTATCTCTATGGGGTCACGAAAAGTTTCAATCCTTGTTTTAATGGATACTCTACTTTAACAGCTTGGGGATCTGTATTATTAGTGGTCTTTGCAATGGGAGGTTTCAATCCTTGTTTTAATGGATACTCTACTTTAACCTTCATAATAAGCTGGATCGTAAAAATATCCATTTGTTTCAATCCTTGTTTTAATGGATACTCTACTTTAACTAAAAGAGGTGTAGATATTCAATTTCTGTACCTTGGTTTCAATCCTTGTTTTAATGGATACTCTACTTTAACTCAGCTATAACTTCGTCATTAGGACAATCTGTAACGTTTCAATCCTTGTTTTAATGGATACTCTACTTTAACCCGTCTTTTTGAGAAAATCCTTTATTTATTAGTGTTACAGAGATTTTTTCAGATATTAAAATCACATTTTTTTGCTTAATTTTTATCATTTTTTGCTGTTTTTTTAGCATTTTCCGTAACTCCTAATACTCATTTTTATTGACTTTGAGTGGATTTTTCTCCTCATTTTTCATTTCTTATAGTGGTAGGAATTTTTTCTACAGTCTTATTTTACCATATTTTTCTGATTTTTCAAAATTTTTTTTGATTTTTTGTATAAGTAACTTCTAGTTCCTATCAGTTGAGTAATGAATTTGTTGTGAATCTTAAGCAAGGGGGCAAGCCCCTTGTTATTAAAAATATTTTTATGTTTAAACAAAATTTAGTACTGCACTTTTAATTTTTATTTCTTTTCATTTTTATCCTTTAATTTTTTCTGAATAAACTTTACCATCAAAAAACCAGTTAATCCTCCGGCAATCATCACAACAACTACTAGTATTCCCTCTAAATCCATATTTAACTCATTCCTTTACTTTTCAAAATTTATTGTCCCAGCAATTTCTTAATCCCTTCAATTAACAAAATATGCTCTTTTTCCAGAACCCTTTTTTGTAAAATTTCAGGTGTATCATTCTCATAAACAGGAACTTTCACATTTGTTATAATTTCGCCTGTGTCGATTCCATTGTCTACAAAATGGATTGTGCAGCCACTTTCTTTTTCCTTGTTTGCGATTATGGCTTCGTGAACTTTTATTCCATACATTCCTTTTCCACCGTATTTTGGGAGAAGCGATGGATGAATATTTATAATTTTACGATTCCATTTGTTTATGAAATTTTCTGATAAAATTGATAGATAACCTGCAAGTACAACATAGTCTGTTTTTTCAATATCATTTTCTAAAATTGCACTTATTTCGTCCGATAATTTATTTCCAAATAGTTTTTTATCTAGCATTATGCTTTTTATTCCATGTTTTTCAGCTCTTTCCAGTCCAAAGCATTCCCTGTCGGCAATTACGTAGGAAATTTCACAGTTTAAATTACCATTTTCAATGTTGTCAATAATTGACTGCAAATTTGAGCCTGAGCCTGATATAAACACTGCTATTCGTGTTTTTTTATTTTTTGGATTATCTTTTGAATTTTCAATTATTTTAGACATATTTTTTCATCACCTTTCCCAATATGTCCAATTTCATAAGCATTTTCGCCATTTTTTTGTAAAATTTCAATTACTTTTTCCTTATCTTTTGCGTCTACAATCAATACAAATCCTACACCCATATTAAATGTTCCCCACATTTCCTCTTCGCTTACTCTTGAAAATGCGTCGTGCTTGAATAACTCGTGAATTTGAATTTTTGATTTTTGTATATTTGCACAAAGTCCATCAGGTATTGTTCTTGGCACATTTTCGATTAGTCCTCCACCAGTAATATGAGCCATTCCATTAATTTTTACTTCCTTCATTACAGCCTGAACTGGTTTCACATAAATTTTTGTTGGAGTCAATAAATGCTCTCCAATTATTTTTCCATTGTAAACTTCAGTAAAATCAGTAAATAATTTTCTAATTAATGAAAAACCGTTACTGTGTGCTCCGCTTGATGGAATTGCAATTAAAACATCATTTTCCTTAACATCTGAGCCATTGACAATTTGATCCTCTTCTACTGCACCTACTGCAAATCCTGCAATATCGTATTCACCTGGAGTATAAAATCCTGGCATTTCAGCTGTTTCTCCACCAATTAAGGCAGCTTCTGACTGTAAGCATCCTTCCACAACTCCGCTTACAATTTCAGCCGACACATTTGAGTCTAATTTCCCGCAAGCCAAGTAATCTAGGAAAAATAACGGTTTCGCTCCGTGACACAGAATATCATTTATGCACATTGCCACACAGTCTATTCCAACTGTGTTGTAAATTCCTGTTTCAAATGCAACTTTTAATTTTGTCCCAACTCCGTCAGTTCCAGAAACCAGCACAGGCTTTTTATAATCTCCAAGTTTATACAATGCTCCAAAACTTCCCAAATCATTCATAACATTGGCATTATACGTACTTTTTGCACCATTTTTTATTTTTTCTACACTTTTATATCCTTCTTCTTTATCTACTCCCGAATCTTTATAAGAAATTGACATTTTTTCCTCCTATTTTTATACAAAGTCTTTAATTTTTATTTTTCTAATTTTTTCAAAGCCTCTTTTTGAATTGGTGTCAACGAATCATAAAACTCTTCTTCATAATCGCCCAATCCCGCTGGATAATCTCCATTAAAACATTCCATGCAAAGCCCTGTGTAAGGTGCATCAAAATCAAGCCCTATGGAGTCAATCAGCCCATTTATGCTAAGAAATGCAAGAGAATCTGCTCCTATGTACTCTCTTACCTCCTCAACCGTTTTATTTGCCGAAATTAATTCTGATGAATTTGAAACATCTATTCCATAAAAAATGGGAAACTTAAATTCTGGAGAGGCGATACGGACATGCACTTCCTTTGCTCCCGCCTCTTTTAAGAGCTGAACTATACGGCTTGAAGTTGTGCCACGAACTATCGAATCATCTATCATAACTACAACTTTGTCTTTTACAATGCTTTTTACAGCTGATAATTTCATTCTGACACCTTGTTCACGTAATTCCTGAGTCGGCTGAATAAAAGTACGTGCTACATATTGATTTTTAATTAATCCCATTTCATAAGGCTTTCCGATTTCCTCTGCATATCCACTTGCTGCTGACAATGATGAATTTGGAACTCCAATTATAATATCTGCATGTTCAACTGGGGCTTCCTGTGCCAATCTTCTTCCACATCTTTTACGTGACTTATGAACATTTACTCCAGAAATATCCGAATCAGGACGCGCAAAATACACATATTCCATTGCCGCAATGGCAGTTGAAGTATTTTCAGTATATTTTTCTATTCTGCATCCGTTTTCATTAATAATAACTACTTCTCCAGATCTTATATTTCTAATAAATTCTGCTCCAACAATTTCCAATGCACATGTTTCGCTTGCCAAAATATATGCTCCATTCTTTGTTTTCCCTAAAATTAAAGGACGGAATTCAAATGGATCTACTGCCCCATACAATTCTGTCTGAGTTTGAATTACGAAAGAAAATCCACCTTTTACTTGACGCAATGCATCTTTTAACTGGCTCAGAAAATCTTTTTCCTTGCTTCTTCTTATCAAGTGAACCAATACTTCTGTATCAGATGAAGAATGAAAAATTGCACCGTGTTCTTCTAGCTCTCTTTTTAACGTCCTTGCATTAATCAAATTTCCATTGTGTGCCAAAGCAATGCTTCCATCAAAAAATTGAAATAAAAATGGCTGAATATTACGTTCACTGCTACTCCCAGAAGTTGCATACCGCACATGCCCTATGGCACTATTCCCTTCCAGACGGTTAAATATTCTGTCATCATTAAATACTTCTGACACTAATCCAGGCCCACGATGTCCATTTACACGTTTTCCGTCACTTACTACAATTCCTGCCGCTTCCTGCCCTCTATGCTGAAGACTATGAAGCCCGTAATAAGTAAGTCTTGCCGCATCAGGGTGTCCATAGACTCCAAATACTCCACATTCCTCATTCAAACTCTTAATCATTTGTAATTTTCCTCCATTTTTATTATAAACTATTCTAAATTTATAATTTTATTGATATTTTTACTATAAAAAAATTATCTCCCGTTTATCTGATAACAAGTATTCGAGACTTTCTTACTAATGTATGCTTTAAAATTCCTAAAAAATTTATTTCAACACTTCTTCCAAACGACGTAAAACTTCACGATATGCTCCCATTACATCTCCTAAATCCTGTCTAAATCTATCCTTATCCAATTTTTTAAGTGTATCCTTATCCCATAATCTCATTGAATCTGGACTTATTTCATCTGCCAGCAAAATATTCCCATCCTTATCTCTTCCAAACTCAATTTTATAATCCACCAAAATTAAGTTCATTTTATCAAACAATTTTGAAAGCAAGTCATTTATTAAAAAAGTTTGCTCCTTAATCCCAGCCAATTCCTCTTCAGTTACCAATTCCAGTGCCAAAGCGTGATCATCATTCAATAAAGGATCTCCTAAATCATCATTTTTATACGACAGCTCAAATGTAGGTCTTTTAAAAATTTTTCCTTCTTCAGCTCCATATCTTTTCACAAAACTTCCAGTCGCCCTATTTCTAATAATTACTTCCAAAGGCACAATTTCCACCTTTTTACAAAGTTGTTCCCTTTCGTTCAAAGTTTCAATCCAATGAGTTTTCACGCCATTTTTTATCAAATATCCATAAATCAATGTAGAAATTTTATTATTTAAAATCCCTTTATCTTCCAATTGATCCTTTTTAACTCCATTAAAAGCTGTTGCATCATCCTTAAAATACATAATTATTTCATCCGCTTTATCTGTTGAAAAAATTGATTTTGCTTTTCCTTCGTAAATTTGTTCTCTTTTTTCCATTTTTTATTTCCTCCATTTATATTTTTTATTTTATCAAAAAACCTTGAACTATTTCAATAACTGCCAAAGCTACCCCTATAGCTGCAAAAATTTTATTCCAATTCTCACTTCTTTTATCTTCTTTCTCTTTTTCCTTCTCCCGTTTTCTTTCTAACTGATAAGATGTCACATCTCTAATAAGGGATATTATTTTCTCCAGTTCAGTAAACTGCTCATCAATATTATATTCTTCCATAACTTCATGCAGTTCTGTTGAAGCGCTTCTTACTTCACGGATAGGATATCTGTAATACATTTTTGCATAAAACAATGTAATTTCCTGTATTATTTTTTCTATTTTCTTTAATCCTTCTTCAGAATAATCTCCATACAGCTTTTCAAAATCTAATGAAGCTACTTTTATTTGAAAATATTTTACAATTTCACTATAATAATATATTATAGCTTCTCCTACTATTCTTAAATTTTCTCTACGGATTTTATCATCTTCACTATTTATTTCAATTTCTTCAGGAAATTTTTTATTAACTTTGATAGCAGTGTATTTTCCTTCACTCATTTTAAAGAAGTAGTAATAGTAATTTTTATCTTTTTCAAAATTACTGTAACTTATGTTATCTCTTAAATTTCCTTTCAAAGTATCTTTTCCGCAAACCTTATTCTCTTCGTTTATATATTTCTTTTTAAATTCATTTAACTCTTCCTGAGTCAAAAATATTTCTTTTTTATAAAGTTCATAAATTTTATTATTCATAAGTATCTTTTTTAAAATTCTACCTTTTCTTCATTTTCCTTAATAAACTTAGCTTTCATCTCTTTTCTGAAATTAATCAGTTTTTCCTTAATTTCAGGATATTTTAGCGCTAAAATCTGCACAGCCAGCATCCCTGCATTATACGAATTATCAATTCCAACCGTTGCCACAGGAATAGACTTTGGCATCTGTACAATTGAATAAAGTGCATCAAGTCCTCCAATCGCTCCATTTAAAGGTACGCCTACAACTGGAAGAATTGTCTTTGAAGCAATAACTCCTGGTAAATGTGCCGCAAGCCCTGCTCCAGCGATAATCACTTCAGCCCCTCTTTTTTCCACATCTGCAAGAACTTCCTCCAATTTTTCAGGAACCCTGTGAGCCGACAAGACATAAGCCTCGTACCCAATCCCAAATTCCTTCAGGCAGTTTGCTGCACCTCTCATTTTTTCAGTATCTGACTGACTTCCAAAAAATATTGCTACTTTCATTTTTTAATTCTCCCTTCATTTCTTCTTTATTTATTTTTACTTATCTATATAAAAATCAGCTTTATTTTTATTTGAATCACTATCTGCTTCTTGCAAGTTGTTTTCTTATAACTTGTTCTATTTCCTGATTTCTTTTCATAAGAAGTATTCCAATTGGATTTATATCTGTATATTTCTTATTTTCCATATCAGACATTATTTGATTAATTAATTCTAAATTTGCTTTATTTTCTTTTTTAGCCAAAAGATAGATTTCTTTGTTTATTATTGTTTTGGAGTTTATAAATTCATACTCCTTATTTTCCATCGCATCTGATAATTTTTTTATTTCTGATTGAATTTTTTTCAAATCTTGTAAATATTTTTCCCTGTCTTTTTCTTCAACTGGAACTTCAAATACCTCTTCTGTATTATAAATTTCATTCCAATCGTACAATTTATAGTAAAATATATCAATCAGTAAACTTTCTTTAAACAAATCACCTATTGGTGTATTATTTCCATATTGCTGATTTGCATAAAAAACAGCCGTTTTTTTTAGTAAATATTTTAATTTAAAAATAAATATTTTGTTTAATTCCCTATATTTTTCCTTACGTTGTTTAATACTTTCTAAATATTCAGAATTTAAAGTTTTTCCCTTTGCAAAATTGTCCTTTTTATAATCTCCTGATTGATAATAATTTTCCAAGTTATCTGCTTTCGACTTCCAAATTTTTAACGATTCAATCCAATTTCCCGTTAATTTACCAAACAATTTATCATTTTTATTTTCCTTTTCCAGCACTTGAATTACACTGTCAAAATCTGAAAAATTTTTTTCTGATGCCATTTTCAAAAAGTCATTTATTTGCTTTTCATCAGGTTTTACAAAATTATTATTATCATCTAAAAATATCTTTTTGTAATCATAAAAAAAATCTTTTTCATAAAAATACAAAATTATTTTAGTAACATTGTTATCATAATTAGGCATGTTTTCAGCAATTTCTCTGAATTCTTCCTTCCAATTCTTAGGTATATGTTCAAAATCCAGCATTTCATCAAGTGAGATTTCACGTAGAACATCCTGATTACTCACATTTTCAACCTTTTTATTTTGAGTATTTGTCGACTTTTCTTCTTTCTTTTGGCAATTTGATAAAACTAACGACAGTAAAATAGCTAAAAACAGAAATTTATTTATTTTTTTCACACCAAACTTCCTTTACAAAAAATTAAAATTATTTAAGTTATACTCGAACCCATTTAAAATTAAACTATTAAAAATTAGACATTAGGGTTTGAGTAAATAGTCATAGCCTTTGAGTTCTGTTTTAAAACAGTTTTACTATGCAAAGATAGAATCAATATTAATTCAAGATTCTATCCCATAACATAATTTTTTTCTATTTAAAAAATTTTATTCCATTTCTAAAGATATTCTGCTCTTTATTCCCACAAATATTTTTGTAAACATTCTTGCCTTTTCTTTCAGAATGTCCCATTTTCCCAAAAATTCTACCATTATGAGCAAGCATTCCTTCAATTGCATAATATGAGCCGTTTGGATTAAATTGGGAATCCATTGTTGAGTTTCCATCTAAACCAACGTACTTTGTTGCAATTTGATTATTTTCAAATAATTTTTTATATTGTTCTTCTGTAATAATTATTCTTCCTTCGCCGTGAGAAATGGCAACAGAGTGAATATCTCCCTCTTTCATATCAGAAAGCCAAGGCGAGTTGTTTGTAATAATTTTTGTCTGCACGATTTTTGACATATGTTTGTCAATTGTGTTAAAAGTCAATGTTGGTGAAGTTTCGTTCAATTCACGGATTTCTCCATAAGGAAGTAATCCCGATTTTATCAATGCTTGGAAACCGTTACAAATTCCTAAGATTAGTCCATCTCTCTTTAGTAAATTTTCCACAGCTTCTTTTACTTTTTTATTTTTTAGAACAGCAACCATGAATTTAGCAGAACCATCTGGCTCATCTCCTGCACTAAATCCTCCAGGGAGCATTAAAATCTGTGAATTATTAATTTCTTTAACAAAATTATCAATCGAATTTAAAATATTGTTATGTGACAAGTTGTTAAATACTCCTATTTTAGCAAATCCTCCCTCACGGTTAAATGCTCTTTCCAAGTCATATTCTGAATTTGTTCCTGGAAATACTGGGATAAATACTCTCGGTTTTGAATAAGTATTTGAAATGTTGCTAATTATATTTTCATGTTCAATTTTTTTCAATTTTTCATATTTTAAGCCTTCACAATGTGCAATTTCATGCTCTTTTGCCACTTCTTTTCTCGTTGGGAAGATTTTTTCAAGTTTGCTTTCCCAATTTCCAATTAACTCATCTAATTCAAAAGTTATTCCATTTATACTAATTTTGGCTTCATCAGTCACTTTTCCGAGCAACATCGCATTTTTATGCTCAATATTTTCAGCAGTTTCCACAATAAATGCTCCGTAATTTACTTTAAACCAGTCATTTTCATCAACTTGTGCCGAAATATCCACACCCAGTTTATTTCCAAATGTCATTTTTGCAATACTTTCTGCTATTCCACCATTTTTCACAGCCATAGCAGATACAATTTTTTTATTTTTTATATTTTCAGTTATAAAGTCAAAGTTTTCCTTTAATTCATCAAGTTTTGGTAAATCATTTTCATCATTTGGCGTTGTAATTAAGTACACATTGTTTCCAGCCTTTTTAAATTCACTAGAAATTACATTTTCGGCATCTGTAACGCTTACTGCAAATGATACCAATGTTGGCGGTACAGAAATTTCGTTAAATGTTCCACTCATTGAGTCCTTTCCACCAATTGACGGCAATCCAAAAGCTTTTTGAATGTGCAATGCTCCTAATAATGCTGATAATGGTTTACCCCATTTTTTAGAATCCTGTCCCAGTCTTTCAAAATATTCCTGGAATGTAAATCTGATGTTTTTGTAGTTTCCTCCACCAGCAACAACTTTTGCCATTGACTCAATCACAGCGTAAGCACCACCGTGAAATGTGCTTTGTTTTGCAACATAAGGATTGTATCCATATCCAACCATTGAGGCGACATCTGTTTCCGCATTAATTACTGACACTTTCTGTACCGAAACTTCCGCAGGAGTCAACTGATATTTTCCACCAAATGGCATCAATACAGTAGTTGCTCCAATTGTTGAATCAAAAGTTTCAACCAATCCTCTTTGTGAAGCTACATTCAAGTCTTTCAGGTTATTTATAAATTTGCTTCTAAAATCATTTCCTTCAATTTCTCTGTTCAAGTTTAGTTTTGGCGTATTTTCAATTGTAATATTGATATTTGAGGCTGCTCCGTTTGTATTTAAGAAATCTCTTGAAATATCTACAATCGCTTTTCCATTGTATTTCATAACAAGCCTGTTAGAATCATTAATTTCGGCTACTTGATACGCTTCCAGGTTTTCCTCATTTGCAAATTCTATAAATTTATCCAAGTTTTGTTTTTCAATAACAACTGCCATTCTCTCCTGCGATTCTGAAATAGCAAGTTCCGTACCATTTAGCCCAATATATTTCACTCTTACCTTATTCAAGTCAATTTCAAGCCCATCAGCAAGCTCTCCAATCGCAACTGAAACTCCTCCAGCTCCAAAGTCATTACATTTCTTAATTAATTTTGTAACATTTCTATTTCTGAAAAGTCTTTGAATTTTTCTTTCAACAATTGCATTTCCTTTTTGCACTTCGGCACTTGATTTTTCAGAAGATTCAGTTGTATGCTCCTTAGATGAGCCAGTTGCTCCTCCAATTCCGTCTCTTCCAGTTCTTCCACCAAGTAAAATTACAATATCCCCATTTTCAGGCTTTTCACGAATAATATTTTCAGCAGGTGCCGCTCCCACAACTAATCCCAATTCCATTCTTTTAGCCTTATATCCTTCATCGTAAATTTCATTCACGTGAGTTGTTGCAAGCCCAATCTGATTTCCGTAAGAAGAGAATCCGTGTGCAGCTACTTGTGTAATAACCTTTTGTGGCAATTTCCCAGCCATTGTATCCTCAATTTTTTCAGTTGGATCAGCAGAACCGCTAATTCTTACAGCCTGATAAACATAAGTTCTTCCAGATAACGGATCACGGATTGCTCCACCAATACAAGTAGAAGCTCCTCCAAACGGCTCAATTTCTGTTGGATGGTTATGAGTTTCATTCTTAAACTGCAAAATCCATTTTTCAGTAACTGTATTCTTTTTCCCATTTTCATTAATTCTTTCAATTGGCACATCAATATAAATCGAACACGCATTTATCTCATCCGAAACTTCCAAATCTGGCAAGTTCCCATTTTTTCTCTGCTCTTTTCCAAAAATTGTAGCAAGATCCATAAGTGTCATAGGTTTTTTAGAAATTCTGTCAGCATGAACGTACTCCCTGCTTTCCAAGTAATCATTAATAGCCTTTTCAATAACATTTTTATAAGTTTCATTTTCAATTTTTATATCATCAATAATTGTTTCAAAAGTTGTGTGTCGGCAGTGATCGCTCCAGTAAGTGTCCAGCACTCGAATTTCAGTTTCTGTAGGATTTCTTTTTTCCTCATTTTTAAAATATTCCTGAATAAACAGCAAGTCATTCACAGTCATCGCCAGTTCCAATTCATTTTTAAGACTTTCAATTTCCTCTTTTGTTTTTTCAGTAAATCCTTCATAAACTATAACATCATCCGTATTTTCAGTTTCAACATTTTCACTTAGAACATTTAAATCTTTTTCCCTCGCCTCAACCTCATTTATATAATATTTTTTTATTCTCGCAAGTTCATCAGGAGAAATTTTTCCGTATAAAATTATCAATTTCCCGCTTTTTACGTTAATATTATTATCTTCGTCAATCAATAAATTTATACATTGAATTGCAGAATCCGCCCTCTGATCATATTGCCCCGGCAAAAACTCCATTGAAAAATACACATTTTCTGAATCTTTTTCCTTAAACACTTCATCGAATGATCTAAAAACATTGTCAACATTTATTTCTGAAAATACAGTTCTTTCCAATTTTTCCAAATCATTTTCACCCAAGTTAAACACATCATAAATATTCAAGACTCTTACATCAACAAGCCCATCTATCCCGATGTTTTCCTTCAAGTCACTAAACAAATTCTGTGCTTCCACTCTAAAATCTTCTTTTTTTTCCACAAAGATTCTATAATTCATTTTTTTCTCTCCTTCTTTCTGCTATATTTTTTATTTATATTAATTAATTGAAACCCATATTATTTTTTATTAAGTAATTATTTTTATAAAACAATCCTAAACAGTTGCCATCTCCTTTAAAAATTAGACTTATCTAAGTATTTTTTGACATTTAATCATAATAGTTTATTTGACTAAAATAAATACCAAGCAACATTTCGTTAGAAGAAAAAGAATTGTTTGAGCTTTTGCAAAACATTTTAAAAAAATCTATTTTTTGATATTAAAATAATTTATTCCCAAAAGCGAGTTTTCTTTTTCTTTTATTAAGAAAGTTTTGCGTAAAGTGGGATTGCATAAGTATGGCGTATGATACCTCTGCATAAAAAAGATTGTTATAAATAATAAATAAAATAACTATTATTAATCAAAGCAATATAAAAAAACAAAAAAAATCTAAGTAAACAAAATTCACCTAGATTTCTGACATAAATTTATATATTTAATTTTTTTACATTTTATACATAACAAAGCAGACAATTTTACAATTTGTCCTGTAAAAAATATCTTGATTGCTCTTCTGACAAAAAAATTTTTTTTCATCTTTCCTCCACAACAAATTTAACTTTACAAACAATAATAAATACTTCACTTAAAATTTTGATATTTTTCGTAAAATCTTCCACTTAATAAAAGTATAACAAAATTTTACTATTTTTTCAATACCTAAAAAATTATTTCCAGCAATTATCATTAAATTCAGATTTTTTCCTTCTTGAAACATATTTATTCCCTGCCACAAAATATCGTAATTGCTTTTCTGTCCAAACTCCTTTATTTGGAATTCCTATTCTTGCCGAAATTTCAATTTTCTTTGGAATTTTACTATTTTCAAAATCAACATAAAGTAGATTTTCATTCATATTTTCACTATTATAAATCAATTCTTGCGTTATTTTATGAAAATTTTTAGTAATTTCAAAAATATTACTCTTATTAAATTTGTCACTAATTCCCATAGCCTTTGTCAATTTTCCCGGACCATTGCTAACTAGAATCCCAGATTTTCCTCTATTTTCAACCATTCTTTCAACATTAATCACTGGCTCAATTCCCCTAATCAGTACTGCCTGCGGATTTCCTTCTTCACAGCTGACAATATTAAGCATTTTATGCGTATGCATTGTATAAATATAAACTGTGCCAGCTTTTCCGAATAAAGCCTCAACCTTTGGAGTTCTTTTGCCTTCAAATCCGTGACAAGCCCTGTCAACTGATCCCAAATAAGCCTCTGTTTCCACAATATATCCACCTAATATTTCATCATCCTTTTTCACAAGTATCAATTTCCCAAGTAAATCTTTTGCAAGCGAAATTGTATCCTGCTTAAAAAACTTTATCATTTTTTCACCTTATATTTCCATTTTATAAATCAATAATTTACATTATATATAATTTATTGAATAATTTCAAATTCAATAAACACTAATTTAAATTTTTATATTATATACTTAATCTTTTTAATATTAAAATATAGATTAAAAAATTTGAAATTACATAACATTGTAATTACTTTATAAATCTTATTATATGCCAGTTTATCTAATACAATTTAATAAATAACAGATGTTTTTTTAATCATTTATTATAAAGAATTTTTAATTATTTTATTTCGGCTATTGACATTTAGGATTTTCAAGGTACAATATTATTGACATAGATGAAAGGATGTGATGATTTATGAAAATCATTATTAGCGGAAAACAACTTAAAATTACAGATGCAATTAAAAATTATACTGAAGAAAAAGTAAGCAAAATTTCTAAGTATTCAGATGCTATCACAGAAATCGATGTTGTTCTAACAGTCGAAGATACCAAGTCTGAAGGTCCTGTTCACAAAGCTGATGGATTAGTTTATGCAAGTGGTACAAAAATAAAAATAGAAGCTGAAAATAAAGACTTATACGCAGCGATTGACGACTTATCTGACAGACTGGAAAGACAAGTTAGAAAATATAAAGAAAAACAAAAAGATTATAATAAAAAAGGTTCTCGTTAATTATAATTTTTAAAAAATATTTTAAAAGTAAAAAAGTGTGATATATAAAAAAAGACTATTTTAGAACTTATCAAGTTTTAGGGTTAGTCTTTTTTATATATTTTATTTAGCAAGAATTAACTGTATTATTTCAACTCCTTTAACTCTTTTAAATCAGGATATACTTCTTTTAATACTGGTATTGATATTTTATCAATATTTATCATATACCATTGCCCTTCATCTTCAAATATTAAAGTTTCGCTTTTACCTTCTTCAGATTTACCATCACTTGTCTTAAACTGGGAACTAAGTGGTACAACTGCGTATGTTCTCCCCACGAAAGTTTGATTTACTCTTGCTTTGCTGAAATCTCTTGTTAATATCAGTTTTCCATCTCCATATTCTTCAGGTGCATATTTAGATATTTCTTCTACAAATTCCTTTGCAGTAACTCCGTTAGCTTTTCCTACATGTTCAGCCACTTTTTTTGGAAACAAATCAAACATATGCTCGTATTGTCCATTTTCTATATATTTTTCATTCTTTTTTACCTTAGCCTCAATTTCAGATTTATTTTTATCCCAAACTTCCTTTGCCATTTCAGCTTGTACTTTCTTTACATTAACACAATTTTTGTCATTTAATTTTAATTTTCCTGTACTACATTTCTGCATTGTTTCCTTCAGAAGTTTTTCATCTTTTTTTAAATCATCCGCTGAATTACCTCCACAGCTTAATAATCCAATAAACGCTGTTAAAATCAGCATAGCTTTAACTTTTTTCATAACATTTTTTCTCCTTATTCATTTTTTAACTTAATCAAAAATTACTTTCCAATTATCTCTATTTTCATTTGCATCAAAGCACATTCGTATCTGCTCAGCGGTAGTTTTATTAGTTGCAAGCTCTGGCAATTCATCAATTCCAAAATATCGGCTGTCAATCGTTTCTATATTTTTCTCAAATTTTCCGCTAACATATTTACACAACACAAAAATTTTTGTTATACCATAAGGAATTGCTTTCCTTTGATTTTTTGTTACATCCAGTAAGGCTACAATCATTTCTGCACTTGCTTCAATTCCAGCTTCCTCCTTAACTTCCTTTAATACGTTTTCCTTAACTGAAAGATGTACATCTGCCCATCCGCCTGGCAATGCCCATTTTCCATTACTCTCCTGAATTAGTAAAATCTTATTATTTTCAAAAATCACAGCTCTAGTATCAATTTTAGGTGTCTGATATCCAACTTCATTACAAAACAGATTTTTTACTTTTTCTACCGAAATATCAGTCTTGTGAGCTACCATCTCTGCTGAAATCTCTCTAATTCTCTCAAATCGCTCGATATCAAACTTATCCTTTCCATACGCAAGTCCCGCCTGAGCCAGACTTTGCAATTCAATCGCCCAATTTAGCCATTTTTCTTCTTCCAATTTTTTCTCCGATTTTTTTCCATCTTTCATCAATCATCACCCTCCATCAAAACTTTACTCCTCAACATTGACTTTTATTACTTCTCTCATAAACATCAAATACAAGAATAAAATTAAAAAGATAACACTAATAATTGTTCTCAAAATAGATGGTTTTTGTAAAATAAAATTATTTATTATTAATTGAAGTATTACCATCATTATCGGCAAACTAACATCAATCCTTACAGAGACCTTGGCATCTCTCCCCACTACCTTAATTTTCTTCACAACCTTTTTAAGTCCAGTCCTAAATATTGTAACTTCATGCTCCCCTTTTGAAACTTGAATCTCCAAATATTTTTTCCTAAACTCTATCGGATTTCCACCATCTATTTTTACTCTGTAACCAGTTGTTCGATTTTTATCAGCATTTTTTTCTTTTATATTTAGGTTGTTTATTATTAATTTTGGCATTTATTTACCCTTTCTTTTAAATTTATTGCATAATCAACTGCAAGCCATGTTTGAACTTCATTTTCTACATTTACATTTTCTAGAAAAGAAACTCCAAAACTAAAAATTTGATTCCTTGTTTTTTCCAAAATTACAATTTCAATTCCATTTTCCAAATACTCAACATCAAAATCATTATTATTCCCATCAGACTCTGCCATAGACAATCCAGAAGTTGTCCCAATTATTAATTTCCCTCTATTAACTTCAAAAGAGATTGCTTCCAATCTCTCTCCAGTTTCAACAAAACTTTCATATTCAAAATCTGTTTCTAAAATACATTTTAAAAAATGTTTGTTTATTTTATATACTTTTTCCTTTTTAAATTCATACTTCAATAAATATGTTTCAGTTTTCAAAAAAGATTTAGAATTTTGAATTTTAGAAAAATTAAACTCAACTTCCTTTTTATCTAAAAACATTCGTATATTTCCAAAAGGTGTTTTTAGCATTATTTTCTCATTTCATCTAATTTCTAACCTCAATTAACCCATATTTATCTATTTTTAGTCTTCCAAAATTTCTTTTGCAAAACTTCCTTCTTTTTCAGTTTCCAATAAAATTTCTTCAACAGTTGCCGCAATATCAGCAAAAGTTTTTCTTGTTCCAATATTTACATTCTTTTTAACATTTTTACCACAAATCATTATAGGTATATATTCTCTTGTATGGTCTGTTCCTTTGAATGTAGGGTCATTTCCATGATCAGCTGTGATAATCAGAATTTCATCATCTTTCAAGTTTTTTTGGATTTCAGGAAGCCAGTTATCAAATTCGATTAGAGCCTTTACATATCCTTCTACATCTCTTCTATGTCCGTAAACAGCATCAAAATCAACTAAGTTAGTGAAAATCAATCCTTTTGTATCTTCCTTCAATGCGGCTATTGTTTTTTTTATTCCATCTAGATTGTCCTGATTAGCTTTTCTGTTATCTGTAATTCCTTTTCCATTGAACAAATCGCTTGTCTTACCAATTCCCACTACATCAAGTCCAGCTTTTTCCAATCTTTCAAGCATGCTTTCTTTTGGAGGGTCAATAGAGAAGTCGTGTCTGTTTGCAGTTCTCTTAAATTCTCCTACTTTTTTACCAACATAAGGTCTTGCAATTACCCTTGCTACAGGTGATTTCTCATTACAAATTTCAAGTGCAATTTCACACGCTTTGTAAAGTTCTTCTAACGGTATAATTTCTTCATTTGCGGCAATCTGGAATACAGGATCTGCCGAACCGTAAACTATCCAGTTACCTGTTTTTATCTGCTCTTCTCCATATTGATCAATTGCGACAGTTCCTGAAAGTGGCTTGTTTAACATAACTTTTCTTCCAGTTTTTTCTTCAAATTCTTTTATAACCTCATCTGAAAATCCATTTTGGTAGTTTGGAAACGGTCTTTCCAATGGTACTCCGGCAATTTCCCAGTGTCCAGTTGTGGAATCTTTTCCATGTGACACTTCAATCGCTCTTCCATAAGCCCCTTCAGCACTTTCAACAGCTGGAGTCCCTTCAATCTCAGTAATATTTCCAAGCCCCAATTTCCCCATATTAGGCAAGCTCATTCCCCCATAAGCTTTCGCCATATTTCCTAAGGTATTTGACCCACAGTCATCAAATAAGTTTGCATCAGGCAATTCTCCTGCTCCAACACTGTCCAGTACAATTAATGTAATTCTTTCTATTTTTTTCATTTCTATCTATCCCTTTCTTTTTTATTTACTAATATTATACCTTTTATATTTTTTAAAAGCAAATAAATTACCTGTTTTTTTTCTTTCATTCATCAGAGCCATAAACAATCATTAATAAATATTCTTTGTACCGTATCATTCCTGCTGAAAAAACATTGTATGCATAAAATTCACTTAAAATAGCTTCATATTTCTTTATCGCTACATAAAAATTTCCAGGCTCACCAAACCAATGTGTTATTTGATTGAAAAAACATCTTACATTCCAGTATTGTTCCTTTTTATCTACTTTATTTTCTAAGTTTTCAATTATTTCCTCAACAGTAAATTCTGTTTGCAATTTAATAAATTCAGAAATCCTATCATAGTCAGCTTTTGTTTCATTTTGTTTTATCAGATTTTCGTATTTTTTATTTTTTTTGAAAACAATATTCAATTTTTCCAATTTTTTTCTAATATTATTATCTTTTTTCTCAGATGAACTACTTTCATAATATTGCAATAATTTTTTCTTTATTATTTCATTCAAATCATTATTTTTATCATTATCAATAAAAAATGTATCAATGTATATTGCCGTATATTCAGGACAAACCTTCATTCCATTATTCCAACACATTGAAACACCTTCAATAAACCCTTCAATGTAATCCCTATTCTTCATTGTGATAATTCCTTTTCAAAATTATGATTTTTTATAAATATTTGTCAAATCATCAAAAACAACTTTCTCGTAAATCTCAGCATCAGTTATAAACATATATCCATCAAAAAGTACTTCATCGTAAGCCCACACACTAAATTGACTAATAGAATATGGCATTATTTCATCAATTATTAAATTTTGAAAGAAAAAGTTTTCTGTAATAATTCCATTTCTAGCATTTTCTACATCGTATTTAGTTAAGCTATTTCCCAATTTTTGAATAACCTTCTCCAGTGGAACAGACAATTTATTCTCTTTTAAACGGCTGTTTGCCATACCTAAATATTTTTTTACAATGCTATTCTTTATTTTGACATCCCATTCTTCTACATTATCAAGAATAAGAGACATCTGTTTTTCCAGTTCCTTATCATAAATTTCAGCTTCTTCCATTGATACGTACACTTTTTTCCCAAGCCAGTCAACTTCAAAATCCTCAATATCGCTATTATCATTTACATTAAACGCTATCTTCATTTTCCCTCATTTCTATTTTTACTTAAAATGAATCCCAAAAAATATCATCTCCATTTTCCTCAATATATTTATAAATTTTATCTTCATTTTCAATCAAATCCTCAACTATTTCAGCCACTTTCCGTATTTTTTCCCAGTTTTCCTTAGTATTTCCAAAATAGCGTCCGACATATCCCCCAGCTTCAGGATCAGAATCATAATCTTCATAAAGTTCTGGATAATTATTCTCCAAATAACTTTCAATCAAAGCCGCCCATCCATGGCCATTTAAATAGGCTTCTTCATTAATTTCAGATACTTTTTCAAAAATTTCATCAAATTTTTTATCATTATTCATTAGACAAAAGGCTACTTGATCGTTAATATCATTCTTTATTTCCTGTATTTCTTCTTCTGAAAGTTCCATTCCACTTTTTTTCAAACTTTCAATGTATTCCTCAAACCCTTTTTCATCTTGCTCATCAATTGCTACATATTTCATAAATTTCTCCTTCTTTTCTTCATTTTATTTTTAACCAATCTCCAACACCGCCAGGTATGATAAATAATCTGATAACTTTATTCATTCCTGTAAATCATTGTTTTTATAATTTTAATTATCATATTTTTTATAATTTTTAGGCATAATATTATTTTGAAAATAATAGAAATTAAATTTTACACTATTAAAATTTGTATTTTCATAATTAACTATCACTTTTTTATCTGTTTCAAAAAAATCATCCATAATATAAATTCCTTTTTTCTTTTCAAATATTGATATACTGTAATTACTATATCTTTTCATAATATAATCTTTTCTAAAAAATTTTATCATAGTCATCACTAGTAATAATATTATTATTACAAATAATTCAATCATTAATTCTAAATCCCCCCAAGCAATTCCAACCGAAAAAATTGATACTATACTAAATATTGAACAACACAACATACGAAATCTTTCAAAAATTGAATATTTCACATATAATTTTTCTCCATTCACTTTTTCACGAATTTCTTTTTTTGGATAATCTATTTTCTCCAACAAATATTCCAAAATCTCATCTTTATTTTTTATGTCACAAAAAATATAACTTTTTTTATGATTACTTTCTATTGAAACATCGATTATTAAATTACAGAAATACTTATAAATATTTATTGAGCTATCAAAGTTTAAAAAAATATCATACGATCCTAATATATTTTTTCTCACTGTCAAAGTTTTTATATCATTATACGCAATAGTCTTCTTAAAAAATAGACCTTTTATTTTCACTTCATAATCAGAAAAATCAAATTTCATCTTGCTTTTAATAATCATTACCAAAAGAAATCTGTATACAAAATAACTTATTCCAATAGCCAAAAAAATTATTCCAACCTTTTCTTTTTTATTAAATAAAATATCAATTCCTCCTAATAAATGACTTAAACATATTACTAGAAAAAATATATCCCACATATTAATTTCAAATTTTGAATATTTTATTTTCATCCAATTTATCTCCGTATTTTATTATTTCTTCCTATACTTTCTCCCTTTCTTCTCTCCAATCGCCTCCAAAATTCCACATTTTACAAGTATCTTATTACTGTAAAATCTGAAAATTAATTTTAGTAGTTTACAAACAGTCTTTCAAATAGTACTCTGACAATTTTCTTGTTACCATACCGTCTAGTACAATTAATTTAATTCTCTTAATAATTTTTTTACTTCTGTAGAAAATTCTTCCATATTTTGAAATCTATTTTCTAAATCGCTCATTCCTTTTTCTATAAAAGCTTTAATTTTTTTGTTCTTTATATTGGAAAAATTTCTTTTTCCAGTTAACAAGAATGTTATTAATTGACTTAAAGCATATGTTTCATGCCTTATTTCATAATTTTTAAATCCTACCACCCTTAACTGAGGATCATTTAATGAACCTTTTATATCTGTATTTGTTGAAGTTAAAAAGCTTTCTTCTGTTTTCACTAATCCAAAATCACTTACTTTTATCAAAACATTACTATCATATTTTTTAATTAATATATTATACGGGCTTATATCTCTATGCAAAATATCATTTTGTGATAAATATAAAAAACATCCTAAAATTTGGCGAATTATTTGTTTAATTTTTTCCATATTTGGTTTAGTTTTTTGAATATAATCAAATAATGTTGTATCTAAATACTCCATAATATATTTATTTTGAGATGCTAAATATTTGTATACTTTGACTACAAAAGGCGAATTTAATTTTTTCATTGTACTAAATTCACTTCTAAAACGTTCTATCTCTTTTGAATCTTCACCTTTTAATTTTTTCATTGCAAACCATTCCTCGTAATCTTCATCATAATATTTATACACTTTAGCATATGCACCTTCGCCGATAATTTCCAATTTTATTTTTTTATCTTTTTTTACTATAGTTTCCTCAAAATAAAATACTGGTTCTGTTTTTATTATATCAATTTTTAAAAAACTTTCTGGAACATTTGTTCCATTATATTTAGAAATAAATGTATTTATTTCTGCTATTTTATCGCTATATTCTTTCCGTAATGCTATTTTTTGTTTATATAAATTTGAAACAAACTCTTCTATTTTTTCATTTAACTCCATAAAATCTCTTGAATCATTTGCGTGAAAGTATCTAGCTTGTAGCTGAGAGTTCATATATGTAAAAATATTATTCAACCAATTTTGGAAAGAACTACATACTAAACTTAAATTTTCATCCTCAAATTCATATATTTCTTTGTATTTAATTGAAAGTTTCCCAAGTTCTCTTAAATCTTCTACAACATTTTTTAAAAAATTTTTTTCACCTTTTGCTAATTCCATTTTTTTACACTTTCCTTCTTCACTCAATCTCCAACACCGCCATATACGGCAAATGATCCGACAGCTTTGTCCATTCCTGCGAATCATCATTTATAAAAAAACTTTGCTTAGTTCTATAATTTTCACCTTTTTTGGCCATTATATAATCAATTCTCTGTGTTTCAAGATTTCTGTTTTCAAGATTTGATTTATTTTCCAAGTCCTTGCCTTCAAAATAAGTGTCATTCCAATTTTCAGCAATTTTCTGGTAATGCTCTGTTATTGGCAAGAGGTTAAAATCACCGCATAGAAATTTTATATCTCCCTTAAAATAATCTATAACTGTCATCAAATCGTTAATTTGGGTACTTTTTACTGTAGGTTCATAATCTAAATGAGTATTTATAACCAAGATATGTTTTTTATACTTTGAACTAATTTGTGCTGCCAAAACCTGTCTTTTTTCATTTCCAGCAGATGGCAGCTCGTGAACATATATATTTTTCACATCATATTTTGAAACAAACGCAATTCCAAATTCTCCCTTATCAAAATCCATTGCCTTTTGAAAATAATAATAATTATACCCAAGTTCAAGTGCAAAATCTTGCGTTACATCACGAAAATTACTTCTTTTCGTATTTTTATCAACTTCCTGCAACGCAACAAAATCAGGCTTATATTTTTTTATGCTTTTTGCCAATTTCTTACCATTAGCAAGCCTTGCTCCGTAAATATTGTAAGTCATTATTCTAAATTCCATTTTTTATTTCCTACCCTTTTTATTTTATCTGTATAAGCAATTAGTTTCCAGTTGATTAAAACCATTTCAACTCGTCTTTAGTCAAATATTCATAACTTCTATTTTTATCTTTTCCATCTCCATTTGGAAGCACTTCAAATGTATTATAATCTACACCTTCTAAAATTTTTCCCTTAAAATAAATATTTTTATCATCTTTTATAAACCATTTATTCAGAACTTCTACTTTATCTCTATTAATTCCTTTTACTTCATAAATAAAATAGTATGAATCAAAACAGTTTGACATTGTATTGTTTATATAATATACATTGTATTTATCTTTTCCATATAATGTAGCATATATTATTCCGTTTGGCAAAAATTCAAATGTTTCAGGATTTTTAATTTTTCCCAATAATGGAGAAGGATCTATTACTTCATTTCCGCTATAAACATGATTTTTATCCTTTGCATAATCTTCATTTAAAACTTTAAAACTCATAATATCAGCATTTTCTATTTTTTTATCCCGATAATAAATTTTATTATCATTTTTCCAATAATTTTGACCTAATTTCTCAAAATTTTTAATTTTTACATATTTTATTTTTTCACCCATGTAATAAACATTCTTATCATCTTTTAAAAGAGAAAATCCTATCAACTCAGCAGTTTTCGGATTTGCTCCCTCCAAAATTTCATTTCCATAATAAACATTTCCTTTGTATATTGAATAACTATCTCCTAAAATTTGAATAACATCTCCAAAACCCACATTTGCCAAAATTAATAATAATACTATTTTCAAAAAAATTTTTTTCACAAGTGATCCTCTCTTCAAATCCAAAATTTATTTAATAAACTTGTTTCCCAACTTAATATTTTTTATCTTTAACAAATTTTTTCAATTTTTTTTTACAAAAACACTCTAATCAACATATTTTTTCAACTGGCTCTTATGGATAAATCCTCTATATTCTTTAACTTTCCACTCTTTCTCAAGGTCAGAAGGATAGTCAGCAAAGTAAACATAATACCAGTCACCATATTTTGTAATATATCTTACAATCGTTTCATTATCTAAGTTTGAAATAACTTTTGAATCTTTAGTCGGTTTTTCACGCATATTTGCATATCCATCCTTTGAGTTTACCCTGTATTCTCGAAGGTAACCCGCTTCATCTAAATGCGGTTCATCAAAATCATCTGATTCATCCAACTTTTTCACTTCAAGTTTTGTAATTTTTGATTTTGTACCATCAATTTTCTTTATTTCAGTAACTTGAGCATAAACTGTTGTAAAATCACATTCTGTATATGGAGTTACTTTTTTTATTCTAACTCTTACCGGAGACTGTAATTCCCCTTTTTGAATTTTTTCCATTTTTTCAAATTCTTCTGGAAAAGTTTTTTTTAATATTTCAACTTTAGCCTTTTCCATATCAGCAAATTCCTTTTCAGCATTTCTGCTTTCATCCCAATTATGATAATCAAAATCCCTAGGCTTCAAAACTATCGCTTTCCCATTCACAATATCCTTATTATCAGGATAAAACAGCATTTCCCCATATTCTATTGCAGAACAGGGCACATCTGAATCACTTTTATCCCAATTAATTTTAAATGTTCCCTTCAAATCCAAAATTACTCCATCATCAGTCAAAATAATCTCATCAGATTTCCTATTTTGCCCAAAAGAAAGCATAGAAACTAGCAGAAGAAAACAACAAAAGAAAATATTTCTAAATTTAAAATTTTTAAATTTCATAAATACTCACTTCTCCTTTACATTTTACTGACAGCTATTTGCAAAAGTTTATATACCTAATTAATATACTATTTTCAATTTTAAACTTCTTCTCTTTATGATAAAAGTTCTTAATTTCTTGCTGCATAAATATCTGTTATCCAATTTTTTACTTTAACAAGGGGTACTAACCCCTTGCTTCATAATCCTTCTTTTATTAAATTATAAAAATATATAGTTTAAAAAAAGTCTATTATTATGTTCCTCTTTATTGACTAAAATTTAATACCCTGTTTTTCCGCTTTCCAGTCCTGTTACAATAGCGATTCCTGAACTTGTTCCCAGTCTTGTTGCTCCTAATTCAATATATTTTTTTGCAGTTTCAAGGTCTTTCACTCCACCACTTGCCTTTACTTCTGCTTTATCCCCAACTGTTTTTTTCATAAGTTCTACATCTTCAAATGTAGCTCCTCCTGTTCCAAATCCTGTTGAACTTTTTACAAAATCTGCCTTTGCATTAACCGACAATTCACACGCTTTTACTTTTTCATCATCTGTCAAATAGCAAGTTTCAATTATTACCTTTAGAACATTGTTTCCAATTGCCTCTTTTATTTTTCTAATTTCGTTTTCCACTAAATCATAGTCCTTGTCCTTCAATGCTCCAATATTAATAACCATGTCAATTTCCGAAGCTCCATCTTCAATAGCCTTTTTCGCTTCAAACACTTTCACATCAGTTGCCATCGCTCCCAAAGGAAATCCAACTACCGCCGCAATTTTCACATCGCTGTCCTTAACTTGACTAAAAGCATATTCAACATTTGCTCCATTTACACAAACTGAATAAAATCCATATTCTTTTGCTTCGTCGCAGAGTTTCTTTACATCTTCCCTTGTAGCCATTGCTTTCAAAATTGTGTGGTCAATAAATTTGTTTATTTTCATCATTACCATTCCCTTCCTTGATTTATTGTTTATTATTTTTATTCACTATAAGTATACCGAGTTTTTTCCCTTTTAGCAACTATCTTTTAGCAATTGCAGTAAAAGTAAATTTATCAGGATGATAAGTTATTGTTTCGTATTGGAAAAGATTTCCGTTAGATAAGTAGGCGTAAGTTTCAATAACTACAACTCTGTCAATATTTTCAAGATTTATATGCCTTCTTTCCTCATCTGTTGCACTTCTGAACTTTATTTCCCGTCTTGAATATGATATTTTTAAATTTAGTTCATTTTCCAGATATTCATAAATAGACTTGCCGGCTATTTCATCATTCAGATAAGTAACTATTTTTCTATCAAAATAAGAAGTGGCATACTGAACAGTTTCGCCATCCAAGGAATAAGTACGGACAACCTTATAAAAATCAGCTGTTTTAGAAACATTAAATTTTTCCATCAGTTCCTCGACACCTTGTACTATATATAGACTAACTAAATTTGCCTTGACATCTATATTTTTTATCTTATTCAATTCCTGAAATGTCTGTATTGAAGTAAGCGAAATATTTTTCAAATCCCCTTTTTCAACCACAACTGATCTTTTACCTTTTATTTTTTGAATATATCCTTCCGATTCCAGTAAAGCAAGCGCTTTTCTCACAGTAAGCACTGAACAGGAATAGTCTTTGGCAAAATCTGCTTCCTTTTTTAAATAATCTTTTGGCTTTAATTTTCCATCTTTAATTTGTTTTTTTATATTGTTATATACTTCTTTATATTTACTCATTCTTTACCTTTCCAAAATTATAGTCAATCCTTTTAAAATTTGAAGCAAAAATCGATAAAAACAAGAAATTGTCTATATCTAACCTTCTACTCTCGTTCTAAACTGAAATGCTATAATCCCTTTAACATCGTATTTCTTTTTTATAATTTGAATGAAATAACTGAAACTTTTAAAGTTAATTTATTATAATTATACTTTAAAATATTAAAAATAACAACTATAACATACCATTTATTTTTTGTAATAGATATATATAGACCTATTGACTTTTTAGAAAGATATGTTATAATTTCATTATGTAAAAATTAATTATTTAAAGGAGATGATTTAAATGGCTGTAAAAAACAAAGTCGTTATTGTTACAGGAGCTTCTTCAGGAATTGGAAGGGCTACTGCGAAATTATTAGGAGAAAGCGGAGCAAAAGTTGTACTTGCCGCAAGAAATGAAGACAAATTACAGGAAACTGTTGCTGAAATAAAGGAAAAAAGAGGAGAAGCCGCTTACAAAGTGACAGATGTATCAAAAAGAGAGGAAGTAAAAGCATTGGTTGATTTTGCAATTTCTGAATATGGAAAAATAGATGTTATATTTAATAATGCAGGATTAATGCCAAATGCACCATTGTCAGAACTAAAAAATAGCGAATGGGACGAAATGATTGATGTGAACTTAAAAGGTGTATTAAACGGTATTGAAGCTGTACTTCCACATTTTATCAAGCAAAAATCTGGACATGTTATTAGCACATCTTCTGTTGCTGGACTAAACACATATCTTGGAGCAGGAGTTTACTGTGCTACAAAACACGGTGTAAAAGCACTAATGGAAGTACTGAGAAAAGAAAGTGCCAACGAAAAAATGAATGTCCGTACAACAACTCTATATTTAGGAGCATTCCGAACTGAACTTGCAACACGTATCACAAATAAAGCAATTAAGGAAAGAATCGAATTCCTTTACGACACAATTGGAGCAGATCCTATAATAGTTGCCGAAGCTGTAAAATTTGCGATTGATTTGCCAGAAGAAGTTAGCATGAACGAAATCACGCTTTATCCTACTGCACAGTTATAATTTTACAAAAATTTTTCTCCAAAAAATTATTTTGATTTCCAAAATTATTTATTTTTATTTAAATTAAAATATTTCTTGAAAATACATGATAAAATATGTTATCATTTTAAATGTATGATTTTTTTAAAATTGAAAAATAATTATAATAAATAATTTTTTAGGAGGAAAAGAAAAAATGGTTATAAAACCTAGATTAAAAGGTGGTTTAGCACTTACAAACCATCCAATTGGAGCAAAAGAATTTGTAAAAAGGCAAATTGACTATGTAAAATCACAAGATAAATATGAAGGCCCAAAAAAAGTTCTAATTATCGGTTCTTCATCTGGATACGGACTTGCCACAAGAATCTCCCTTGCCTTCGGTGCTGGATCTGAAACTATCGGAGTGGCATTTGAAAAAGGTGTAGAAGGAAAAAGAGTAGGCTCTGCTGGCTGGTGGAATACAATTGCCTTTAACGAAGCTGCTGAAAAAGAAGGCTTAGTTTCTAAAAACTTCATTGGCGATGCCTTCTCAATGGAAATGAAAGATGATGTAATAAAGTTCATTAAAGAAAAATTTGGTGGAAAAATCGACTTGTTAATTTACAGCTTAGCAAGTGCAGTCAGAACTGATCCAATTGACGGTGTAACTTACCGTTCAGCATTAAAATCTACAACAAAGGACATTACAGGTCCAACTATCAACTTTGAAAAAGAAGTTATGGAAGAAACAACAATGGGTGTCGCAACTCCAGAAGAAATCAAAAGCACTGTAAAAGTTATGGGTGGAGAAGACTGGAAATTATGGATTGAGGCGCTTGATAAAGGCGGTGTTCTTTCTGAAGGCTTCAAAACAGTAGCTTACTCATATTTAGGCCCAAAAGTAACTTATGGAATCTATAAGGAAGGTACAATTGGAGCCGCAAAAAGAGATTTGGAACATACTTCTGATGTTTTAAATGACTTTTTAAAAGAAAAATACAATGGAGAAGCATACGTTTCATTAAGTAAAGCTCTAATGACAAAAGCAAGTGCAGTTATCCCTATTTTCCCATTATACGCAGCATTGCTTTACAAAGTAATGAAGGAAAAAGGTATCCACGAAGGTACAATCGAACAAAAACACAGACTTTTGACTCAGATGGTTTATGGAAACAATCCTGTTATTGACGAAGAAAGAAGATTACGTCCAGATAACTGGGAAATGCGTGAAGACGTTCAAGCTGAAGTAGAAGCTCTTTGGGATAAAGTTACTCCAGATAACTTTAAGGAAATAAGCGATTATGCTGGAGCAAGAGAAGAATTTATGCAGTTAAATGGATTTGATTTTGACAATGTGGATTATGATGCTGATATTGACTTAGATGAATTAGCAAAATTAAAACCTTAATTTTAAAAATTTACAAAAACAAACAACAAAAAATTAGACTATCTTTTAGAAAAAATATTCTTTAAGATAGTCTTTTATTATATTGTATAATAAATTTACTTTAAAATTATAGTTGTATTTATATGACTTTATTTTGATTTTTTATATTTTTATATTACAAAACTTTCTTTTTTAAATATTTCCATAAAATTACCATCAGTACCATCATTATTACAAAAATTGTTCCCAATGCAAAAAATCCTGCTTCTTGAAATGGCAATTTCACATTCATTCCATAAAATCCAAAAATCATATTTGGAACAGTAATCAATATCGTTACTGCTGCCAAAAGCTTCATTGTTATATTCATATTATTTCCAATATATGATGAATACGTCTCTCTCGTTGTTTTACAAATTTCACAGTATGAAGAGGATAAATCAAGTGTAAAATTTATCTCTTGCAAAATTCTTGTCATATATTCTTCATATTGTTCAAACTGCTCATCTTCTTTCAAATTCTCAACAACATAATCCAAATTTCTCAATGCAATATTATAAACATAAAATCCTTGTTCTACTTCTGAAAGAGAAATTAATTTCTCGTTACTTTGTTGTTCTCTCAAAACAGTTTCTATCTTATCGTGTTCTCCAATCAAAATTCTCACATATTTATACAAACTTTGAGAAATTTTATGAAGCATATTTAGAAAAAAACGATTTTCTTCAAGAACGTCATTTCTTAACTTGGCATATTCCTCAACAAATTGATAGAAATCGTTGTAATAATCATCATCTAAAATAACAATTTTATCTTCTTTAAAAAAAATTACAATTGGATTAATTTCATAAGATGTAAATTCTTTATCTTTCGTAGATTTTTTAACAGTTGGATAATATAGTTTATAAATTTCCCAGTCCGATTTTGAAATTCTTGGAGTAAAAATTTCCTCATCAATAACATTTTTTATTTTATCTTCTTCAATTTCTAATCTTTCTGATAAAATCTTATAATCTTCATCTTTCAAATTGTAAACATAAGAAATTATTTTACCACTTTTCGTATCTATTCTTTTTATCATAATTACCTTTCTAATCTTCTATTTTTCTCTATTTATACTATGCTAAACCCCACTTAAAATAGGAATAAATTTTTATAATAGGGTTATTTTATAGCTAATTCATAATCATTCAACTAAATTGTTTTTTATTATTTTTCACATATTTTAATTAATAAATATTCTTTCATATTACTATATTTTTTATTTCTTAAATCTCCACTGCAACTTCACTTTTTAAATCAACTTCCATTTCCAAAAACTTTTTCCAGCCTTCAAAAACCTTTCTATATTCTTCAAACTTACAATCCCACAGCGGATATTCCTCACAAATCCCAAAAATTGTATGCTCAAATTCTACTTTTTCTTTATTAATTTTATGTTGAAAAGCCTGTCCATCCCAAACAGTTTCTTGCATTTTCCCAGCTTCAACTTTTTCTAGCTGTGGCAAAAAAATATCAATTATTTCCACATCTGGAAAATCTTCCATTATTCCAGTTATTAGATATTTTGTATACTCTTCTTTCTTTTTTTCTAAATTCTTATTTTTTTTATTTTTTGTTATTTCTTTTTCAGAAAATGTTATTTCTGGAAATGCAGTCAATCCAAAATCTTCATCGTAATAATAACTAAATTTTATAATCATCATTTCCTCCTTTCTAAAATCTAACGATTTTCATAAACTGGATAAGCCGTTATTCTAGGGCTTTTGTAACCACGGATTACAACTCCACTTTTGCTTATTCCCTGCCACATATTGTTATCTCTGCCTTTAACATCTTTTCTATTTTCCCAAGCTGAGTTTATCTCGTCAATAATTCTCGCTTCATCCCAGTTTTCTGGAAACATCGTATTTACTCCACCATTAGAAGTTTTTGCCTGCCAAGTTCCATCTTTTTTCTTTACTTCAATACTTGCTCTATACACTCCATTTTTAGCTGGATTTCCAATTTTTTTCACAATTCTCACATCTCCACGCAAAAGTGAATGTCCACCAGTAACTTTCCCTTGGGAATTTTCATCTCCACCAATTACATGATCATAATCAATTTGATATTTTCTATTTCCTTGATTTGAAGTATTTCGAGTACGTTTTCCATTTTTATTTTCTATATTTTTCTGTTTAATAGCATTCTTTTTGCTATTTCTCTTATTTTGCGCAACAAATTCCTTTGAAGAATTTTCCTTTGCATTTATACTGTTATTTCTGCTTAAATACAGTTTTCCTAGTCCAAACAATATAATAACGAATAACAGCAATATTTTTACGATTTTATTTTTATTCATTTATAAATTTCCTCCTTTTTTATATGCTTATTAATTATATCAGACTTATATTTTAAAATCAATATTGTAAATTTTTTCTAAATTTAATAATTATGAGAAAATATGGTATAATAATGTTAAAAATAATCAGTGGCTAGAGTAGTAGAATATCTATAAAAATAGAAAGGAATAGATTAATTATGAAAAAGACTTTATATTTAATGCGGCATGGCCAGACTTTATTCAATTTACGGAAAAAAATTCAAGGGAGCTGTGATTCTCCATTGACTGACGAGGGAATCAGACAGGCTAAAGTGGCTGGAAAATATTTTACGGATAATGGGATTATTTTTGATGCAGCTTATTCTTCTACTCAGGAACGGGCTTGTGATACACTTGAAATTGTAACTGATAATAAGGTGAAATATGAAAGATTAAAAGGATTAAAGGAATGGAATTTTGGATTGTTTGAAGGAGAAAGTGAGGATCTGAATCCAAAACATCCGAATGAAAGAACTTATGGGGACTTTTTTGTAAATTTTGGTGGAGAAAGTAACAAGGATGTTGAGAAAAGAATGCACGAAACTTTGACTCAGATTATGGAAAAGGATGGGAATAATACTGTTCTTGCTGTGAGCCACGGTGGTGCCTGCTACACTTTCTTTTTAAAGCATGCTCCAGATGTTCCATTTACAGGCCTTCCAAACTGTGCCATTTTCAAATATGAGTATGAAAATGGTAAATTTACATTTATTGAACTTATTAAACACGATTTTACAAAAGAAATATAACTAAAAAATGCCTTAAATAAACTTTTACTCTACATAATTTTGTAAAAATTTTATTTTAAGGCTTTTTATTTTTAGCATTTTTCAATGAACTAATAATCCTTTTATGCTTTTAAATCATCATATTCTCCACTTTCAAACTTTTTCACAATGTAACTGCAAATCGGCACAATTTTATAACCATTTTCTCTTGCGTACTCCACACCAGCATCAAACAATTTCCCTGCAATTCCTTGACCTCTTAATTCGGAAGAAACTACAGTTGATTCAAAATACAATTTTTCCCCTTCTTTTCTGTAAGTCAATTTTGCAAGTTCATCTCCATTTTCTCCAAATATAAAAAATCCTTCATTTACTACATGTCTTATTTCCATTTTTCAAACTTCCTTTCAATATTTTATCTTATTATATAGTAAAATCGTTTTAAAATCAAATAAAAAAATTTACAAATATTTTAATATCTCACGCTTGTATTCAATAAATTTTTCAGACATTATAATTTCTTCATTATTATAGCCCTTGTTCTGACTATTTTTCAAGTCAACATTTATTTGTGCGGCAATTTTACCTGGACTTCCTGCCAGAATATAAATTCTGTCGGAAAGCAGTATCGCCTCATCAATATCATGAGTGATAAACAAAGTTGACATCTTAATTTTGTTCATTATGTTCAGATACCAGCTATGGATTTTATGCTTTGTAATGGCATCCAATGCACTAAAAGGTTCATCAAGGAGAGCAACTTCGCTGGAAAATAAATATGTTCTAAGCAATGCCGCCCTTTGCTTCATTCCCCCTGACAGTTTACTTGGATACAAATTTTCTGTACCTTCCAATCCAAAATCTTTAAAATACGGCTTTGCAATTTCCCGTGCCTTATTTTTATTTTCACCTCTTATTACAAGCGGAAGTGCCACATTGTCAATAATTTTTTTATGAGGTAAAAGCAAATCCTTTTGCAACATGTAGCTTATTTTTCCAGATTTTCCAGTTATATCTTCTCCATTCATTTTCACATTTCCAGAATCAGGCTTTAAAAGTCCTGCAATAATGTTAAACAACGTCGTTTTCCCAGCACCGCTCACTCCTAGAATACAAACCAGCTCATTTTCATACAAATCAATCGAAACATTTTCCAAAACTTTTTTATTTTCAAAAGAAATGGAAATATCTTTTATTTCAAGCTTTTTGTCTTTCTTCACTTAATATTTCTCCTTTTGATAAATTTTCTATTTCAGATACTCGTTACTATATCCAAAATCCTTTGGTATTTCACGCTCTACAGCCTTATTTTTGTAAAGCCACTCATAAAATCTGTTCCAACGGCTTGTATCAATTATTCCCCATTCTTTTGCATCAGACTGGTATTCTTTAGAAATCCACTTTTGGCTGGCTGTTACCAAGTTTATGTCAAGCTCTGGAGAATTTTTTACCAAAATTTTTGCTGATTCTTCTGGATTTTTCATTGCGTATTCATACCCTTTTTTTATTGCCTTCAAAACTTTTTTTGCAATTTCAGGATTTTTTTTCAGAAAGTCGTTATTTGCGATAATTACAGGACTGTAATAGTCAAGTTCTTCTCCATAGTCACGAATTTTTAGAAAATTTGTCTGAAGTCCTGCTCTTTCTGTAGCAATTCCATCCCACGCATAATAAACCCAGACAGCATCAACATCAGTCTTTAAGCCAGTTACAACATCTGTTATAGTATAAGGGATCAATTTTACTTTAGAAAAATCGCCTTTATCATCTGTTACTAATTTTTTCAAGATAGCCTGCTCAATATTGTCTTCCCAAGTGGCATATTTTTTACCTTCCAGTTTTTTTGGCGAGTCTATTCCTTTTTCCTTCAATGAAATAATTCCAGATGTATTATGCTGAAGAATTGCAGCGACAGCTGTTACTGGTACAGGATTCTCCTTTGCAAATGATTTTGCCAATGTATCCTGAAAACTTATTCCAAATTCTGCTCCTCCAGCTCCAATAAGTGCCGTTGTGCTCCCTTCAGGTGGCTGCACAATTTCCACATCCAATCCTGCTTCCTTAAAATATCCCAAGTCTTTTGCCACATAAAGCCCTGTATGATTAGTGTTTGGCACCCAATCCAGTACAATTTTTATTTTCTGATTACTTTTAGATTTTCCACACGAAACAGCCAAAACCAAGATTAAACATAAAATTAAAATTTTTGAAATTTTTTTCATTTTTTATACCTCTCTTCACTTTATTTTGAATTTTTTATTTTAAAACTTACTTTTCCCAAACCATGCACCATTTCTGTATTTTTTTTACAAGATACATAAGCAGCAGGCTTATTGCAGAAATAAGAAAAATTACCGCAAACATCTTATCAAATGAATACGATTTTCTGACTCTTGTCATATAAACTCCAAGTCCGCTAAATCCACCGAGCCATTCAGCCACAACCGCTCCAATTATAGAATATGAAACCGAAATTCTAAGCCCTGCGAAAAAATATCCTAATGAACCTGGCAATTTGACATGAACAAAGTTCTGAAATGGCGTTGCTCCCATCGTTTTTAACAAATTCAACATATCCTTGTCAGCAGAGCGAAATCCATCCAGAAGCCCAATAGTTATAGGGAAAAACGAAGTCATAACAATAAGCGTAATCTTTGGCAATATTCCATATCCCAGCCAAAGTACCAAAAGCGGTGCAATCGCAACTGTAGGTATTGTCTGAGTAATAACCAACACAGGATAAATCATTTTGAACGCATACTCAAACCTGTCCATAACAACCGCCACGGCAAAGCCCAGAATTATTCCCAGACCAAGCCCCAAAAATGCTTCAAGCAAAGTAATTTTTGTATGCTCCATAAGCAATGGAAAATCATAAACAAACGCTTTTACAACTTCAAATGGCGACGGCAGCATAAATTTTGGAATAATATTCACCATTGACAAAATTTGCCAAATTATCAATAATACAGCAATAATAATACTTGGTGCAATTTTATCTGTTATATTTTGAAATTTTTTCATCAATCTTTAAAATATCTCCTTTCGGTTTATAATTTATTTTTACATACGACATTACACCCTCAGCCCCCGCCTTCACAGCCACAACTTGACATTCCTTCACAATTTCCATAAGCTCGTCAAAATCCCCTTCTACCGTTGTTTCAAATGGAGCAACATTCATTTTTAACCCTTTGCTTTTAATAAATTCAATAACTTCATCAACAACTCTTACAATTTCCTCATTTCCCACAACATTTGGCAATACCTGAATTGCAATACTCGCATTAATTTCTTTTTTTTCCATAATTCATCATCCCTTTCCTTAAAACTGTTTTTTTATTTAAAATTTCTTTGTATAAAAAAATCCCCTTATCACAAGGAGATTCTATATTTCTATAAATTTTCTAAAATAATTTAAAAAGATATGCAAAATAACTTTAAAATTATTCCTTATTTTATATAAAATACTCCCTCCGACAGCATTACCTGTACAGGTTATATGGGTTTAATTCTCAGCAAAATTGCTCCCCAGTATTTTTTGTTAAATTGTCTAAATTTTTAACTAATCTACTTTTACTTCTGCTAAATCGGGATACACACCTTTGATAAAAAATATAAAATCTTTATCAAAATTAATAATGTACCATTTATTTTCATCTTCAAATGCCATTGATTTACCTTTTGTTTCTATTGCCTGTCCATTAACTTCCATTGCAACTGTTGTAGGAATAATAGCATAACTTCTTCCTGTTTCAGTTCTTCCAACTTTTACATTTTCAAAATCATAGCTATTTTGGGTAACTTTTACTCCTTTTGTAAAATTATCAAACATTTTCTTTGACATTTCTTTTAATTGCTCCACTGATATTGAAGCTTTGTCAGCTTGGTACTTGAAATATTTTTCTGGAACTTCACTCATTCCTGCCATAAAATCTCCAGCTTCCATTGCTTTAGCAATTCTATCGAGTCTTGTCTTAATTTCAGGTTTTACCTTATTCCAAGCCTATAATGCCAATTCATTCTGTGCTTGTTCAACATTTTTACAAATCTTTTCATCATGTTTTTCCTTACATTTCAAAACTGTTTCCTTCAACAATTTATCATCTTTTTTTAAATTCTCAACACTGTACTTATTTCCACAAGCTGTGAAAATTAACATTGATATTACAATTAGAAATAATAATTTTATCTTTTGCATACATTCTCCAACATCATTTATTTGAGTTAATTATACCTTATTTTTTCAAATTTTCAAAATTTTTATTTTTGATTGTTTTTCTAACCAAATAAAAACCCCTGAAAACCAGTGTTTCCAAGGGCGTATAAAATAATACAATTATCTTTTTGAGAATTGTGGGCTTCTTCTTGCTTTCTTTTTCCCGTATTTCTTTCTTTCAACCATTCTTGAATCTCTTGTTAAGAATCCTGCTTCTTTTAAAGCTCCTCTTAATTCAGCGTCAGCTACTAATAAAGCTCTTGAAACACCATGTCTAATTGCTCCTGCTTGTCCTGTGTTTCCTCCACCATTTACGTTAACTTTTACTCCATATTTGTTTAAAGTTTCTGTTAATTCTAATGGTTGTTCTACTATTTTAGCCAAGATTTCTCTTCCACCAAAATATTCTCTCATATCTTTTCCATTTATTGTTACTCCAGTTTCACCTGGTACTAATCTTACTCTTGCTACTGAAGTTTTTCTTCTTCCAGTTCCTAAATATTGAATTTTTTCTGCCACGAAAATTTACCTCCTATAACTCTATTCTTTCTGGTTTTTGTGCTGTATGTGTATGTTCTGTTCCTGTGAATAATCTCAATCTGTTAATCATTTGGCTTCCTAATTTGTTTTTAGGTAACATTCTTTCTACAGCTTTTCTGATTACTTCAGTAGGTTGTTTTTGTAACATTTCTTCTAAACTTCTTACTTTCAATCCACCTGGATATCCACTATGTCTGTAATATTTTTTGTCTAATAATTTGTTCCCAGTTACAGCAATTTTATCAGCGTTCAATACGATAACAAAATCTCCTCCATCAACGTGTGGTGTGTAGCTTGGCTTATGTTTACCCATTAATCTAACTGCGATTTCAGTAGCTAATTTTCCAAGTACTTTTCCTTCTGCGTCTATCTCATACCAGTTTCTTACAACTTCTTCTTTTTTTTGCATTACAGTGTATTTACTCACTTTGTTTCCTCCTGTTTTTATTCTCTATTTTATAGAATAACGGTCCTTTGTGGGAAAGGCTCATATTAATTAATTATATATTATTTCTTTTTACTTGTCAAGTGAATTTCCTTGATATTTTTCCATTTGAAGAAATTTAAAAGATTTTATTCATAAAAAATACCCTTTTTACTTTTAATCTTTATAAAAATCTGGTCATTCCATTTTCTCAAGATTTTTACTCATCTCTTTTTTTATTTTTTTTCTAAATTCATCTGATAACAAAAACTCATATCCATGTTTCTTAATAAGTTTCATCTCTTTTTCTGTTATTTCCTCTGGAGTTTTTGAACTGGCAATTTTATATGCTAACGAATCTTCCATACGACATTTTTTAATAAGTTTCATTTCTTTTTTTGTTATGTCTTCCAGTTCTTTTGAACGAATAATTTTATCAGCCATTATACTCTCAATCATACTATTACCAAAACAAGCAAATACATTTGTACTAATTCCTAAAGCTATTATAGCTAACACTAATATTTTTTTCATATTTATCATTCCTTCCATTTATTTTCACTGAAAATATAATTCTTGACATTTTACCTATTTGATTAAAGCAATATTCAAATCCAAAATATCCTTTTAACACAACATTATTATACCACATTTTTTCTATAATGTCAATTTTTAAAGTAATGTTTTTTCCGTGATTTTAAATAAACTTAAAAAAAATAAGGAAATAATAAAATTATGCAGATGGTAACATTTTTTCAAATATATTTGAAATGGAATTTAGATTGATTATTTAAATTTTTGAGGTATCCTTATTATAGAAAGGTGAATAATATGTTAAATTATAGGGAAACTGAAGTATTAAATAACCTTATTAAAGGAGAAAAATATAATTTCAAATTAATATCTGAAAAATATGGCGTTTCAGACAGGGCCGCTAGATATTATATTAATAATATTGACAGTATTTTACGGTTACTTGACTATAAGATTACTAAAAAAGTTAAAAACAGTATTTATCTTGATACTAATCAGGATTTTAACAATCTATTTGAGATTTTGGAAAAAATTAACAAACTATCTATAGAAGATAGAATAAATATTTTGAAGTTAATATTATTTTTTGACGAAAAAGGGCTTAATATTACAAAAATATGTAAAGAACTTGAAATTTCGAGAACAACAATAAAAAAAGATTTGAAACTGATGTCAGAAGAATTTAAAATGCAAGGAATCGAGCTAGTTTATAAAAATGCTAACGGTTATCGCCTTAATGGTAATTTTCGAGAAATTCTCATAAAAAAAATTGACCTTTTGGAGCAAATATTTGATTCCCTTAATAATAAAAATTTTTCAAAAGTGATCAAAACACAAGTTTTTCGTTATTTTTTCAAATATATTAAACAAAAAAATATTGAAAATGCAAAAAAATTTATTGTAGAAATTGAAAAGGTGATGTTTTTAAATATAAATGAAGAAAGCTATAATAAAATATTTTCTTATGTATTGTTACTGCTAAACTTTGAAAAATCTCATGAAAATGAAACAGATTTGATTGCAAAAAAATTTTTAATTCACACAGAAGAATATCAAAAAATTGAAAAGATTTTACAAAAAATTCTGAATAAAAATAAAATAAAATCTGAAATGTTAATTGAAATAACTGACTTGATAATGGGAATAAATATAAACAGTCTAAAAAATAATTCATTTAAAGGCTGGATAAATGAAGAACTGATTATAAAAAAAATGATTTCTAAAGTGAGCAAAATTGTAAAAACTGACTTGACACGTGATGAAATATTATACAATGGACTTTTATACCATATAAAGCCTGCTATGTATAGAATAAAAAATAATATTCAAATTACAAATTCAGTTTTTCAAGAACTTATTTTAGAAAAAGATCCTATTTTGGAAGTAGTAAATAAAGCTGTCGAGGAAATTGAAGGGCTTTTTGAAGTAAAGTTTCCAGAAGATGAAATTGCTCTTATGGGCTTTCATATAAAGGCTTCCATCGAAAGAAACACTTCTGAAAAAACCAAAAAAGTAATATTAATTTGCGGACTAGGTTATGGCAGTTCAAAAGTACTTGAACAAAGTTTAAAGGAAAATTATGATTTGGATATTGTAGATGTTCTGCCATACTACTTAATAAAGACTTCAATGCCCAATTATGCAAATATTGATTTAATTTTATCTACTATCAATTTAGAAGAAAACTATGATATTCCTGTTATAAAAATAAATCCATTGCTTAAAGAACAAGATTTTATCCTCTTATCAAAATATGGAATAAGAAAAAATATAACAAAAATTTCTTTAAAGCAAATAATGGACATAATAAAAAATAATACAACCATAACAGATGAAAATAGACTTATAAATGAATTGAAAAATAAACTTGAAAATAAAGTTATTGATGATTTGTCAGAAGTAGGAATTATTTTAAAGAAAATGCTTAGTAAAAATAATGTCCAATTTGTGGATAAAGTTAAAGATTGGAAGGAAGCAATAGTTAAAGCTGGAGATATACTTGAAAGAAACGGATTTATCAAGCAAGATTATACAGTAGAAATGATAAAATTAATTGAAAAACATGGAGCTTATATTATTATTGAGGAAGGACTGGCAATTCCACATGCACCAATTTCAAAAAATGTATTAAAAACGGGGATTTCATTATTAATTGTAAAAGAAAAAGTTCTATTTCCAAATGGAAAAGGCGCAAACATATTTTTAAGTTTTGCAGCTGCCAGCAAAACAGAGCATCTAGGAATTTTAAACGACTTATTTGAATTAATTACAAAATATAATTTTATTGAAAAAATCTCAAAGATAACTAAATATGAAGAATTAGAAGAATTTTTCAGAAAGGAACTTATATGTTAGAAAAAATACTTGATGGTAACATTCAAATAATAGATTCTGTAATCGACTGGAAAGATAGTATAAAAATTGCAAGTAAATCTTTGTTAGAAAAAAACATAATAACGGAAAATTATATCAACGCTATGATAGAAAGCATCGAAAAACTAGGCTTTTATGTTATTTTAAGAGATAATTTGGCAATGCCGCATGCAAGACCTGAAGACGGTACATCGGGCACTGGAGTGAGCCTTTTAAAACTCAACAATCCAGTATATTATGGGGATTCCAAAGTACGGCTGGTATTTGTGCTGGCAACTAAAGATGCCAACAGCCATTTGGAAACTCTTATGCAGTTAATGGAGTTGTTTCAGGATGATGAAAGCATTGAAAAACTTATAAATTCAAAAGATTATAATGAAATATTAGAAGTTATAAAAAAATATTGATTTAAAAAATAAAAATAATTTATAAAAAAATTAGGAGGAGATTATTATGAAAATTATGGCAGTTTGTGGATCAGGATTAGGGAGCAGCTTTATGGTGGAAATGAACATTAAAAAGGTTCTTAAAAAAATTGGCGTAGAAGCTGAAGTTGAACATTCCGACTTGGCATCAGCACTTCCAGGAGCAGCAGATGTATTTGTAATGGGAAAGGACATTGCAGAAAGCGCAACAGTTCCAGCTGACAAGTTAATTGTTTTAGACAGCATTATCAGTATGCCTGAACTGGAAGAAAAATTAACAGATTATTTCAAAAAATAAAATATAAAATTCAGGAGGTAAAAATGAAAAGCTTATTAACTCTTATTGTAGACATTTTAAAAGTTCCATCAATTTTAGTTGGATTAATAGCTATGATTGGTTTACTAGTCCAGAAAAAACCAGCTACAGATATAGTAAAAGGTACAATTAAGACGATTTTAGGATTTTTAGTGCTAGGTGGAGGAGCAGGACTTGTTGTAAACTCGCTGGCACCTATGGGAAGCATGTTTGAACAAGGATTTCACGTTCAAGGAATAGTGCCTAATAATGAAGCAATTGTTTCATTGGCATTAAAAGAATACGGAACAATAACAGCGTTAATAATGGCACTTGGAATGTTCTGGAATATATTTATCGCAAGATTTACAAAGTTAAAATATATTTTCCTGACAGGACATCACACTTTATATATGGAATGCATGATTGGAATAATATTAAAAGTTGGCGGATTTGAAGGGCCTTTATTAGTAATCATTGGTTCGTTGACATTAGGACTTGTAATGGCAATATTTCCTGCATTGGCACAACCTTACGTTAGAAAAATTACTGGAAGTGACGATGTTGGATTTGGGCATTTCAGCACAATAGGGTATGTTTTATCAGGATTTGTCGGATCTTTAGTTGGAAAAGGTTCAAAATCAACTGAAGAAATGAAATTGCCTAAAAATTTAAGTTTTTTAAGAGACAGCTCTATTTCAATTTCATTAACTATGATGATAATTTACTTAATTCTGGCATTAGTTGCAGGAAAAGAATATGTTGAAAAGGAATTAAGCAGCGGAGATAACTTTTTAGTATTTGCAATTATTCAGGCTATAACATTTGCAGCGGGAGTTTATATTATTTTATCAGGTGTTAGACTTGTTCTTGCAGAAATAGTTCCAGCCTTTGTAGGATTTTCTGAAAAGCTTGTACCAAATGCAAAACCTGCGTTAGATTGCCCAATCGTATTCCCTTATGCACCAAATGCTGTATTAATCGGATTTTTATGCAGCTTTTTAGGAGGAGTTATTGGATTATTTATGCTTGGTATGTTGAAATGGACTCTTATCTTGCCAGGAGTAGTTCCTCATTTCTTCTGCGGAGCGACAGCAGGTGTATTTGGAAACGCTACTGGTGGTAGAAGAGGTGCTTCAATTGGAGCCTTTGCAAATGGACTATTATTAACATTCCTGCCTGTAATTTTATTACCAGTGCTAGGAAATTTAGGATTTGCAAACACTACATTCTCTGATGCAGATTTTGTAACAGTTGGAATTGTATTGGGAAATATGGCAAAACATATATCTCCAGCAGTAATTTCTGGAATAATCGTTGGAATAACTGCTATTTTAGTAGTCTTTGGATTTGTACCTTCAAAAAAATCAGAATAAATCATTGTTAAAACTGAATAACAATTGACTATCATTTGGAAGGAGCAAAAAATAAATAGTGATTATAATGAAAAGGTGAAAGAAATGAAAAAATTAGCCGCCAATATTAGGATAAATACACTAAAATCCCTTACTAATCTAGGTTTTGGGCATTACGGCGGGAGTTTATCAATCGTTGAAATATTAGCAGTACTGTATGGCGGCATTATGAATGTTGATGCTAAAAATCCACATTGGGAAGGCAGAGATTATTTTGTGCTGTCAAAAGGGCATGCAGGCCCTGCACTGTACACAACTTTAGCTTTAAAAGGATTTTTCCCGCTTGAAGAAATTTACACATTAAATCAGAATGGAACAAATTTGCCAAGCCATCCGGATAGACTCAAAACAAAAGGAATTGATGCAACAACAGGTTCTCTAGGGCAAGGAATCTCAATTGCCACAGGAATTGCAAAAGCCTTACAAATAGATAAAAAATCTAATAGGGTATTCTGTATTGTTGGAGATGGAGAAATAAATGAAGGACAGTGCTGGGAGGCATTTCAGTTTATTGCTCACCATAACTTAAATAATTTAACGGTGTTCCTCGATTACAACAAAAAACAGCTGGACGGTGCTTTGGATGAAATAATAAAGCCATTCTCTTTTGAGGAAAAAATGAAATCATTCGGCTTTGATGCTGTTACTGTAAAAGGAAATGATATTGAAAAAATGTATGATATTTTAAAAGTGCCTCGTAAAAATAATGAAAAACCACTATTTGTAATACTTGACACTATAAAAGGGCAAGGTGTCGAATACATTGAAAAATTGAAAAATTCACATCATCTAAGATTAACTGATGAACTAAAGCGAGAAATCGAAAAGGCGATAAAGGATTTGGAAAGCGAGGTGGAATAAATGATAAAAATTTATAATGGAACTCCAAAAAAAGATGAAATAGAAATGAGAAAAGTTTATTCTTCCAAACTTTGTGAATTACTGGAAAAACATAATAAAATTGTAGCTCTTGAAGCTGACTTAATGAACGCAATTACAACTGACAAGATACAGAATAAATATCCTGAAAGAGTTATAAACTGCGGTATAATGGAAGCAAATATGATAGGTGTTGCAGCTGGAATGTCCATTGCTGGTAAATACCCCTTCGCACATACTTTTACAGCTTTTGCAAGCCGAAGATGCTTTGATCAGTTATTTATGTCGGGGGCATATCAGAAAAATAATATTAAAATAATTGCTTCTGACGCAGGAGTAACTGCCGCACATAATGGAGGAACTCACATGTCTTTTGAAGATATGGGAATAATGAGAGGTCTTGCCAATACAGTTGTTCTGGAAGTGACAGATGCGGCAATGTTTGAAAATGTTCTTGAACAAGTTGCTACAAAAGATGGTTTCTACGGGGTTAGAACAATTAGAAAAAATGCAACGACAATTTATGAAAAAGGCTCAACATTTGAAATTGGAAAAGGAAACTTATTAAAAGATGGTTCAGATATTACTTTAATAGCAAACGGAATTATGGTGGCAGAAGCCTTAAAAACAGCAGAAAAATTAAAAAACGAAGGAATAAATGCCGCTGTAATAGATATGTTCACTTTAAATCCAATAGACAAAGAGTTAATTGAAATGTATGCACAAAAAACAGGAAAAATAGTAACTTGTGAAAATCATAGCATTCATAACGGTTTAGGAAGTGCAGTTGCTGAAGTAATTGCGGAAACTGGAAATGCAAAACTACATAGAATTGGAATAAAAGAAAGATTTGGGCAAGTTGGAACTTTGAATTTTTTGATGAATGAATATGAATTAACTGCAGAACATATTTTTCAAGCTGCAATGAAATTGCTAAAATATTAAAATCCATTTTAATTAAAATGAAAAATATCGATTTATTAAGTTAGAGTTTATTAATAAGTCGATATTTTATTTTCTACATTAAATCTCATTAGATTAACAGAATAAAATGTTTTATTACATAATTAAACTGTTAAAAATTAGAAAAGTATGCAAAATAAGAAAAAATAGAATAAGATAAAAATACTTAGAAAAAAAATAGAAAAACATTAAAAAAATTTGTTTTTTAATATTGACATCTAATAAAAATAAGATATAATAATAAGGTAAAAAGTTTATATTCATAAATAAAAAAATATAAACAAAAAAGTAGAAAGAGAGTTGGTTAAAAATGATGAAGTATTTACAGAAAATTGGTAAATCACTTATGCTACCGGTTGCAGTATTACCAGCTGCAGCAATACTTTTAGGAATAGGTTACAGACTTGACCCTGTTGGTTGGGGAGCAAACAGTCCTGCAGCGGCTTTCCTAATAAAATCAGGAGCTTCTATACTAGACAATATTCCTATATTGTTTGCAGTAGGAATAGCTGTTGGAACATCTAAAGAGAAAGATGGTTCTGCGGCATTAGCAGGGTTAGTAGGTTTTTTAGTAATAACTACGTTATTATCTAAAGATGCTGTTGCAGTTTTGACAAAAGTGGAAGTAGATAAAGTTCCTTTAGCTTTTGGAAAAATAAATAATGCATTTATAGGAATATTATCAGGAATAATAGCAGCTGAAATTTTTAATAGATTTCACAAGACACAGTTGCCAATGGCTTTTGCATTCTTCAGTGGTAAAAGACTAGTTCCAATATTAACATCAGCTGTAATGCTTATATTATCTCCTGTATTATTCTTTGTATGGCCTATAATATTTGGAGCGTTAGTAACTTTAGGAGAAACATTCTTAAAACTTGGACCTTTAGGAGCCGGAATATTCGGATTCTTTAACAGATTGTTAATCCCTTTAGGATTACACCACGCATTAAATGCAGTTTTCTGGTTCGATGTAGCAGGAATAAACGATATTGGAAACTTCCTTGGAGGAACAGGAGTAAAAGGTATTACAGGAATGTATCAAGCAGGATTTTTCCCTATCATGATGTTTGGACTGCCAGCAGCTGCATTTGCAATGTATCAAGAAGCTAAACCTGAGAGAAAGAAACAGATTGCATCGTTAATGTTAGCAGCAGGGGTCACTTCATTTGTAACAGGAGTGACAGAACCTCTTGAATTTGCATTTATGTTTGTGGCACCTTTATTGTACGGAGTTCATGCTGTTTTAACAGGATTAAGTTTATTTATAGCATCTATGTTCCACTGGACAGCAGGATTTGGATTTAGTGCGGGACTTATTGACTTTTCACTTACTTCAGGGATGCCAATGGCTAATAATCCGTTTATGTTGTTAGTTCTAGGAGTTGCATTTGGAGCAGTTTATTATCTGTTATTTAAAGTATTGATAAATAAGTTTAATTTAAAAACGCCTGGAAGAGAAGACGAGGATAATGAAGAAGAATTAAAAATAGAAGCTTCAAATAGTAATCACGCAGAAGTTGCTGCAATTATATACGAAGCATTAGGTGGAAAAGATAATGTAGTTTCTATAGATAACTGTGCTACAAGATTAAGACTGGAAGTAAAAGATTCAACTATAATTGACGACAAAAAAATAAAAAAGGTTGCAGCAGGAATAATAAAACCTTCTAAAACAGATGTTCAGGTAATTATTGGTCCATTAGTGGAATTTGTTGCAAATGAAATGAAAAGATTATAAAAGTATATTACTATAAAAATAAAAACTGCACTTAAACTTTAAATACAGGATTGAAAGTGCAGTTTTAAAATATTTTTATTTTTTTATCTAATTTTGCTATGCTTATGAATGCTCAATTTTGGATTTTTCTAGCAAGCAAACAACCTCCAAATGCGGCGTAACCGGGAACATATCAACCACCGAACACCTAACCAGCCTATACCCAAATTCCCCAAACTTTATCAGATCTGTCATCAAAGTTTTTGGATTACAAGACACATAAATAATATTTTTGGTATTGTATTTTACCAGTTTTATAATAGTTTTTTCACCTGCTCCAGCACGTGGCGGATCCAAAATTAAAATATCTGGCTTGATTCCGTCATTGTCAAATTCATCTAATTTTGCAAAGACATCTCCTGCAATAAAATGTGCATTCTGAATATTATTTAATTTTGCATTTTCATTAGCCTTTTCTACCGCTTCTGGCACTAATTCGATTCCGTAAACCTGCTTTGCCTTTTTTGAAACAATTTGTCCGATTGTACCAGTACCGCTGAATAAGTCAAAAACTGTTGCTTCATCAATTTTAATATTTTCAATTTCTTCAAGATATGTTAAGATTTTTCCGTATAATTTTTCTACTGTCTGGGAATTTGTCTGAAAAAAGCTGTATGGGCTGATTTTAAATTTTAATCCAAAAATTTCCTCTGTCAAATCACGTTCTCCATACAAAATCGTTTCACTTTCGGAAATAACCATATCCGAAAAATTATCATTAAATGTGTGTAAAATTCCAGTAATTTTAAAATTATCATCTAAATTTAAGTCCAATAATCCTTCCTTAAACTCTTTTTGAAATTTTTTCTTTTCTATCTCACTAATTTGCGTCGTTGTTACAATATTTACCAAAATCTGTTTGGTGAATTCTGCCTTTCTAATTACAAGATTTCTAAAAAAACCTATATGATCAAGTCTGTGATAAAAATCAAAACCTGTCTTTTTACAAAATTCATTACAAAAAACATAAATTTTATTAAAATTATCATCCATTAATTTTAACCCATCAACTTCTACAATATCGTGAAAACTGTTCTGCTTATGAAGTCCTAAAATTATAGACCCTCCTTTTGTAGCATTTCCAAAGCTAAATTCCATCTTGTTTCTATATTTATCAGGCTTTACACTTCTGACAGGCTCTTCAAAAATATAGTCATACTTAATAATCTTGTCTAATTCTTTTTTTATATGCCCTGACTTTATTTCAAGCTGCTCATCATAGGTGTAATACTGATAGTTACAGCCTCCATTTTGTCTTGCAATATCATCATATATCACATTTTGCCTTCCAGCAAAGTCAATAATTTTACAATGTATCAGCTCATACTTTCTCCGTCTTTTTACAAAAATTCCCTCAACAACTTGATTTTCTGCAGCATTAATATTCACATAAATTTTATTTTCATCAAAAAAGCCATAGGCTCTGCCCTTAGTATCAAGATTCGTAATTTTTAACTGTAACAAGTCCCCTTTTTTCAAACTTTTCTTTTCCATTTTTTCCATCAATTTCTCCAATTTTTATATTTGAGTTAAATTTTTATTTCTTTCGTTTAAATAAGATAAAAACTTCTGAGTAATATATTTTTCAGAAATTTTCAATTCTTCAGTAATTTTATTTATATAGGATAAATCCTGTTCTTTTATATCATTTCTATATATAATTTGACCATAACTATTAAATGTAAAAAAATTTTCATCAAATAATTTATGATGATTTGCACATAGCCAAATGCCATTGTCTCCATCCGTTGCATGCTCTAATTTTTATCCTTCTGACAAATAAGCATTTCTCTTTATATCAAATACATTCCAAATATGGGCACCTTGTATGAGTTCAGGCACTTTACACTCACATAAAGCACAAGATTTTTCACCAAATTTTTCCAGCATATTAAAAATAAATCGTGGCGATCTAAGATTATTATTAAATATTTGTTTTTCTAATTTTATATCTGTAGAAATTATCTGAATTTTATTCATTTTACTAATAACTTCCTTTGATGGCTCAGGTAATTCTTTTAAATTTCCTTCCGGTATTTCATATAACACTAATTTTTGATATGGCTGTGCAAGGGTTGAAAGAGCATAGCAAAACATAATAGTATCGTATTTATTAGCTCCATATGTCTTTCCATAAATTTCATACACATTATTCTTTTCTTTTGTAATATAAGTTGAGTTATTACTTCTATTTCTTTTTGAATTTTCTTTACTAATATTCATTACATCTTCAATTGTTGTAAATCCATAAATTTTCTGATTTAAAACTTCATAGTCATTTAAAAATTCAAATCCTATAGTTTTCATTAATCTATAAATTAACATTTGATATTCTGTTTTGTTACCTTCTGTATTTAAAAAATAGTAAAAAAGTCTTTTCGGATATATAGAATTATAATAAATGTTAAATGCTGTAGGAACACTCTGAACACTTGAATTTCTTCCGACTACAGTCCATTCAGATAAACTGATATAATTAACAATGCCATTATAAATTAAAAATGCCATTCTTCCTTTGTTATAACCAGTTTCAATAAAATCATTACAATAGCTGTTATTAACATATTCAAATGTAAATTGCTCCACTCCTGTTATTTTTTTACACATATCTTTTAATATATTTTCAGTAGTAATATTATCAAAATAAATTCCTGTCTGTTCTGATTTTTGAAAATTTCTTTTTATAATAAAATGTGGCAACTGTATATTAGCTATAATTTACTATTAGCACCTCTTTTCTTTTGCTCCCTGAAATTCCTATTACACTATCTAACTGAATAATTCTGTATTTATTTCTTTCTATCCAGTTAATTAAATCATAATTTACATTATTTTTATGTTCCATTACATATGATAACATAAACGGTATTTTTCTTTTTGATACTTCATCACAAAAATTAAAAAGTTCTTTTTCAAGTAAACTATCCCATCCTTTAAATCCTCTTTTACCATCATTATATGTTCCAGTAGTTAGGTTATAAGGAGGATCAAGGTATAAAAACGTATTCGAATCCAATTTTTCCTTTAATTCTAAATAATTCTTACTTTTAAAAGAAACTTTACATTTTTTTATATGCCTTGAAAAACTAATCATTTTTTCCAATATTTTATCGTTAAACCAACGAATTCCTGAAGGATTATTAAATTCATATTTACTATTAAATCTTATTTGCTGCTGATATCCATATAAGATAATAGTAAATAATAATTTTGAATCACGTTTTTCATCAGGCAGCTGATTATAATAACTTCTTGCTTTTATATATGATTCTGTATTCCCTTTTTCTAAATTAAATTTTTTTATTATTTTTCTTATATATTGAATATACTCATAAGTATCATTATAATAAAACGATGCTACTATATCTTTTACAAAATAATTTATATCATTATATATTATTTCTTTATCATAAAAATTAACTCCCACATTAAATCCGCCTCCAAACATATCAAATATTTTTTGAATTTTGAAAGGCACATTTTTTTTTATATCTTTTAATATTTTATATTTACTTCCTATATAATTTAAAGGAGATTCATAAATTATATCAGCTTCTTTCTTTTTTTCAATAAAAAATAAATATTCAAAATTTTCATTTTCATTAGAAGATTTCCAATTTTTGTATTTTTTATAAGGAATTTTTTTCATTGAATATGTTTCAACTTTTCCATATCTCTTAAAAATAGCTTCAATATACTCTTTTGACATAAATCCGTTGTTATTATAACTCATAATAATATATTTAGCTTTCGTTTCGTGTATTATTTTATCCAATAGTATATGTGTTTTTATATCCTTTGACCAGTCCGATCTCATTGAAGCTGTTGGTCTTGAGCCTGTAATCTTGCTTATTTCAGGATTGTCATTTAGTACCAAAGTTTCTAATAAATGATACTGTGTTCCATATTGATTTTGAGTATATGGAGGATCAAGGTAAAGAATATCACATTCCACTTCACTAATAATATCTTCTATTTTGGAATTATATGAATTTAAAAAATTTATTTCTCCATAAAACTCATCATATATATTTATATTATCTATTTTTATTTCTTTAAGTGCTCTTGAATCCCATTTTTTTAAAAAAGCTCCATAAACCCCTGCTATATTTGCAACGCTTGAAACAGCTTCTATAAGACAGGCTAAAAGATAGCAGTATTCATTTTCGTTTATTTTTTCTTCAGTTTTCCATTTTTCAATTTGAAATCTGTAATAATCTATTTTCCCAGCATTTTCTGCAGTAAAATACATTCTATTAGAATTTCCAGGAGAATAATTATTGTACATGAAACCTTCTTGTACTTCATTGTTTTTATTTAAATACTCTATTGGATTAAATCCTAGCTTTTGAAATTTACATATTCCTGCTACAATTCTACCTTTTGTATAAATTGAGGCCCAGGTAAGATTATCATTTATTTTTATATTAAAATCTTTTTTTAAATAATTAGATACTGAACCAGTACCACAAAATGCATCAAATAAGATTAAATTTTTATTTAATAAGTTTTTTTCATGCAGCAATTTTTTTATTTCTGAAAGAATAGAAGTTTTATTTCCTAAGTACCTTATTCCGTTATTTAATTTAATTTTTTCTTTATAATCATTTTGTTTATCTATTTCAAATAATTTTAAATTTTCCATCATTTTATTATTCCCCCATTTTACATACTTTATTATAAATTAACATACTTTTCCAACCTCTTTATAGCCTCTTCCAATACTGGAATATCATGCACAATTGAAAATCTTACGTACCCCTCCACTTGAAATGTAATTCCAGGCACAATCGCAAGTTCAGTCTTTTCCAGTAAATCAAGCACAAAATCAAATGATTTCATATTTTTAAATTTTTCAATATTCTTATAAGTTGCAAAAACATAAAATGCCCCTTTAGGTTTTAAACATTCAAAACCTAATTTTTCTAGTCTATTTACAAAATATTTTACTCTTTTTTTATAAATTTCAGAAATTTTCGCTGTATCAGAACATTTATCAAGGGCTGCAATCGCTCCATATTGTGATAATGTTGACGCACTTGTTACATTGTACTGGCTAACTTTTTTCACTTGATTCTGTAATTTTTCATCGGCAATAATATAGCCAAGTCTGTAACCTGTCATTGAATGTGATTTTGAAAATCCATTAATTATAATGAGCTGCTCCTTCAATTCATCAAAAAATTTCGCAAAGGAAGTAAATTTTTCAAAAGTAATTGCCGCATAAATTTCATCACTTATCAAGTAAATATTTTTATCTTTCAAAAATCTCACAATTTTAACCATTTCTTCTTCTTCAAGCGTAATTCCAGATGGATTATTCGGATATGTCAAAATTATTAGTTTAGTCTTATCAGTAATATTTTTTTCTAAAATTTCTTTTGTCAACACAAAATTATTTTCTTCCAAGTCAACAAATTTAGTTTTCGCCTCAGAAATAGTAATTAATGGCTCATATCCCACATACGCAGGTGTCGGGATAATCACTTCATCATCTTTTGCCAAAATAGTTTTCAAAACCGAAGCAAGCCCTTCTGTAGAACCGACTGTCACCAAAACATTTTGAGCGTTATAGTTTCCTGAAAAATTCTCGTTATAATATTTGGCAATTTTTTCTCTTAATTCCGGCATCCCTCCCACAGGAGAATATTTTATTCTGCTATTTAAGGCATGATACGCCACAGCCTCTTTAATTTCCTGCGGAACATCAATATCAGGCTCTCCAATTGTCATATTTATCACATTTTTATAATTTACTAATCTTTCATGAATTTTTCTAATATCAGAAATCTCAATTCCCTCTATAATTGGATTTATATACATTTAAAAACCTTCTTTCTTACTTTATATTTTCAGATTTATAACCAATTATATCATATTTTCAATTTATTTTATAATTTTTATTAAATTTTCCATTGTCATTTTACACTTTTTTTGATAGAATTAAGATATAAATTTAATTTGAAAGGAAATAAAATGGATAATAAAAATCAGCAAATAATTGATGCTAATATGATAATTAAGATTATTTATAAAAATAAAACTTTAATTTCTTTAACTGCAATAATCGTCGTAATACTTTCTACAGCTTTTGTCTTTATAAATAAATCTTTTAAATCAGACATTACCCTTTATGGAAATGATAAAGTTCTTACTGAAATTGGAGAAAATTCACAATTTTCACTAAACTCTTTTGATTTCTACTCTTACTTGAAAAAAAATTCAAAAACTTTGAGAAATATAAATTTGCCAGAGGATAAATTCTTTAAGGAAATGTCAACAAGATTAACAGCACAGTCTGAAAATAACGATCCCACAATAAAGGTAAAATTTACTACAAATAACAAAGCAGAAGGTGAAAATTTCGCAAAAGAATATCCATCACTTGCTCAAGGCTATTTGCTTGAAAGAAAAAATAACTTTCTTAATACACAAATAAAATTATTAGAACAACAATATAACTTTTTAACACAAAACATTGATGTGCGAACTACAAAAGATTCGTTAACAGATACATTAATATCAAGACTTGCATATTATCGTTTATTAAAAAACGATTCAAATCCAGTTGTTAAATATGTAAATTCAACAACAAAACCTGCATTGAATAAAAAGTTAGTTATGGCTGGTTCATTATTTTTAGGATTATTTTTAGGAATTTTGATTGCCTTTATAAAAGAATTTTCTACTACATTAGATTGGGAAGATATTAAAAAAAGACGAAATTAACAAAACTAAAGGGATTATCTCATACTTTGAGGCAATCCCTATTTTTATTTTTTACTAATTTCAATTACTAAAATTGTTAACCTATTTCAACCATCTTTCTCTTTCTTTTATCAAAAGTTACCATTTCAGTAATTCCAAATTTCTTTGCATATTCACCAGCTTCTTTTATTTTCATTCCAACATATTCAGAATAATGCGAATCACTTGACAAAATCACAGGAATATTATATTTTTTCACATACTCCATAAAATCTCTATACGGTGTGATTTCCTTAATCGGATACCGATAAAACGTTCCCGTATTTATATCCACAACCATATCATTTTTTTTCAAGCATTTAGCCGTACTTTCAAGTAGATTATCAACATCTTTTTTTTCTGGAATATTTTTAAATAATCTCAAGTTAAACGGATGCCCTAAAATATCATACATTCCTGTATTTGCCACATCCTCAATCTCTTTTGCATAATCTTTCCAAATCTGCACCAAATTCTCATCTGTAAATTTATGCTTCAAAGCACTAAAATCAAATCCCCAGCCCTTAATAAAATGTATTGAAACAATCAGATAGTCAAAATCATATTTAGACAATATTTCCTTAACTTTTTCCTGATTTTTAAAGTTACATACTTCAATCCCAAATTTTACTGGATATCCCTTTGATTTCAATTTATCTATAAAATCTCTGTATTCATCCAATGTATGGACAAATTTTGTTTTCTGCTCAAGCCATTTTTTCTGAAACTTCCCAGTTTCACGCTCATCCAAAATCAGCTCATCATAATATAAATCCTTAAATTCCTTAAATCCATGAGTGTGTTCCGTTATTCCTATTTCAAAAAGCCCCATTTCCTTTGCCTTTTCAAAAAATGGATTTACATAATCCTCATCATAACTCCCATATTCAAAATGCATGTGATAATCCACTAACATAATATTCCCTCTCTTTCTATATAATTAATTTCTTTAATTTTGAACTGATACAGTTAAGTTTAATTGGCCAATTGTAATTTTTAATACTATTCTCAGTTTAAATAGCGAATGTTTAATAAATTTTGAATTACATACTATATTTAGTAAAGAATTAAAATTTTTTGTCCTTAATATAGTTTCTATTTTATAATGGGATTTAGTATAAGTCCATATTTAAAGAGTTTTATTATATTTTAAAATAAAATCACATATAAAGGAAAAAGCCATTCCAAAATTTATCATTTTGAAACAGCTTTTCTTTAAACAAAAAATTAATTAATCGATTATTGAGAAATTACATTTGTTGCTTGAGGTCCTTTTGGTCCTTCTTCTACATCAAAACTTACTTCTTCACCTTCGTTAACTGTTTTGAATCCTTCTTTATTGATTTTTGAGAAATGTAAGAAATAATCATTTCCATCTTCTCCTGAAATAAATCCGAATCCTTTTTTGTCGTTAAACCATTTTACTTTACCTAACAAAGTATTACCTCCTAAAATTTTATACCTCAAACAACTGTTACTGTTACAAATATATATTTTTTGTTACACTTACTTGCTTTTGGTTATCTGCAATTATTATACCACACTTTTTCAAAAAATCATAGCCCTTTTTTTCAAAATTTTAATTTGTTTTAAGCAAATATTATAAAATATTTGTTAAGTATAATTTTTAACAAATATTTATCATTACAACCCTTGTAATTTATCCAAAAACAATATAAAATATATATTAAGAATTAACTGAAAAGGACGTGGTAATTTATGAATTTAAAAAAACAAATATTAATCAGTTCATTTGCAATATTGACAATAATGAGCTGTGGAAAAAAAGAAGCGGTTCAAAATGAAGATCAGGATGAAATTCAAATTGAACAGCAAAGTGTTGATGCTACAACTAATAATACTCAGTCTAACCCAAAGGAAGCACAGCCAGTTGTAGAATCTTCTGAAACTATTGACGAAAACGCTAATAATCAGCCTCCTTCTCAAGTAAAACCTGAAGAAGTAAAAACTAGCCATACTTTACAGCATGTAGACAAACTTATTGGTAAGGAGATTCCAATGGAAGATAGAATTCTAGTCTTTTCTAAAGAAAATAACCAATATAAAATAACTTACAAAGGTGAATCTGAAAATGGAATGCAAGTAGATACCAAAAATCTGACTTTTAATGAAAAGAACGACAGTTTAACAGATGGAACATATACATTTAAGCTAAACAAGAATAAATTAGGCTTATATTCTGGAAATCAATTTATATTCACAGTCGATTAATTCCATTAAAATTAATTTTTAGAAATACACTCAAGCAGGTAAATTATATATTTAACTGTCTGAGTGTTTTTTATATTTATTTTTTAAAATTATACTCAAACCTATTTAAAATTAAACTACTAAAAATTATATAAATTTAGGGTTTTAGTAAAATAATCATAACTTCTAAGTTAAGTTTTAAAACATTTTTACTATAGAAAAGTATTGTAAACTTTTTTATAAGCTTTAGTGTTTCATTTAGCTATCTAACTACATCTTTTGAAATTAAAGTTACACTTGTAAAATTTAACTTTTTATTCAATGGTAATTTTCCTTGGAACAACTCTCTTTTTCTGAATAATTTCCCTATCTTTTCCCAAATTATCCAAAATTTTAACTAGATATTGATAAAGCTCTTCATTACTATAATTTTTCTGTTCCATCTCTAACTTTAAATTAATATAAGCAACTATAACATCTCTTTCTATACTTCCGTTTAAACAATTTACATAAAAATTTACATCAAAAATATCTAAATTTGTTTTTTTAGAGGCCTCTTTTCCAAACAATTCCAAAATTTTAGGATGAAGTGTCCCTAATTCATGTTTTGAAGAATATTTTGTATTTATCAGTTCCAGCAAGTTAAAATCACGCCTTAAATCTTTAAAGCTATTGTAATCATTTCTAAGTTCTGCTCCAACTCTTGTAATAAACCTCGTTATTTCAATTTCTCCGATTTTTTTTCTCCCAGTATTTTCAACATTTTCATAATTTATTTCTAATTGATTGTATAAATCAAATCCTGTTTCAACATCATCTTCATTTTTTATTTCAACATTTTCTCTATTATTTAAAATTTCTAACGAAAAATCTGCACTTCTAACATAAAATTTTCTTTTCTGAAAATCTGAAAATAGATTTAATTTCAAAATATATCTATTCTCAATCTCAGGCATATCAAATTTATAATCTTCATTCATCCAAAAAATTTTACCGCCACATTTCACAATTCCTTTTGTTACTGTCACTTGTTTGCTTTCTGCATCTGTAACAAGATTAAATCCCGAAATTATCCCGTCTTTTCTATCCAGATATAATAGTTCTGTCAATTCTACGGGATTATCCCTCAATAAATCAAGCGCCTGCTTACTTATCACCTGCCCATGCCCAAATATTGGATACTTATTCTCAATCATCTTTCCCCCATTTTTTATCTTACTAATTTTTATTAATTTCAACTTGTAAATTTTTCAAATTTCCTGCAAAAGTTATATTTAACTGGCAAATACCATTATCCACATCAATTATATGGGATAAGTCATCTCCTTTTTGCATAATTCCATTTACAAATTTTGTATCTTTTAACCAGACTGATTTCTGACTTTCAGGATTTGTACTGAAAAACATATTTAACTTATCTTCCTTGAAGTCTGTCGTTGTAAATCTTAACGTTCTTTCAATATACGTCGTTGTAAGCGTCTTATAAAGCGGTTCATAGCCTCCATCCAGATTTTTTAACAAAGTTCTTGCTTTATACACAACTATATTCCGTATTTTTTCACGTGCCACATTTGCATTATCTGATGAGAATACAAATCCATAGTTAAATTGATTTATTCTATCCTTTATTGTATTTGTAAATCCTGATATTTCCTTAGACATTGTTGTTTTTGCATGATAAGAATTGTCTTTTTCCTCAATGTCAAAACGTACTCCCGGATATTGTGGTGACACATTTGAAAATCTTTCCTTCAGATAATTTGGACATTGTGTGGCTCCGATTATTCCAGCTGCAACATACGACGCATCAACATACACTCCTTCTATCCAGAATTTTAACAAATCTTCCTGTTCTTTTGAAAGTGATACCCCTGTTTCTTCTTCAAATTTCATTTTATAATCCAGCATAACACCTGATTTATCCTTTGGAATTATAGTAAAATTAGGAATTACTGGTATTAAATATTCAGAATATTTTTGATTTTCCAACATTTGAGTCTTTTCAATATATTTATCCACACCCATTGTAGCAAGATTGTCAAACGAAGTTTCAGGCTTCCCTTCAAAATTAAAAAATACTTGGACTCTATATTCTGCCAGCACAGTCATTAAATTTGTCAAAACTTCAACTGTATTTTTCTCAGTTTTCTCATCTTTTTTACTCCCCATAAATCTTTCACGGACTTTTTTCTCAGATTTTTTCATCTCCAAATCAACATTTGGATAAATTCCAAACCATACTGTATTATCAAAATCATTCTTTTCATTAGTTGTGTTCAAAAATGCTCTCAATTTATCCTTATTTCCAGCTTTTACAATCATTTCAGGCTTTACATTTGTAATCAAAAGCGTTGGTTTCATAAGCCCCATTCTCACATCATACTGCTCAAAAAACATTTTCACACCCAATATTTTCTCTATCAGAGGTTTCGCAATTTTTATAAAATCCTCCTGTGCCGATTTATAAAACGCCAAATAATTGTTATAATTTTCAACTTCCTGCTCAGGGTCAACATCCACAAATGTCTTTGCAAGCGGTACAAATGTTCTGACAACCAAATCGCTAATATATTTATTTGGCTCATCGGTCACATTTTCATAGTCATCTCTAAAAGCCTCAACTAAAGCTGTTGTATTTTTTTCTTCAATCATTGCAAGAGCCGTCTGATTTTCCTGCTTATACTCAATTACTTCAAGCTCTCCTTTTTCTCCCACTTGAAGCATTCCAAGCTTTATTTTCTCTGACTTAAAATTATTCGTATCAGTTCCGATTAAAAGCCGAGTTTTTATGTCTTCAATCGCAAGCGGCAACATTCCAAGCACATTGCTGTAATTTTCTGAAGCTTCTTCAAATTTCGAGTTAAGTTTATCTCCTAATTCCAGCTTTTTAGGATTCTCATCATCCAGTTCTTCGTATTTCTGATAAATATACGCAATCTCTTTTCTCGTCTGCTTAATATCCTCGATAACCTTTTTCGGCGAAATTAACTCCAAAATATTTTCAAACTTAAAATCCACATTCCTGTTACCTTGTGACTTTCTAGCCTCAATCAAAGTACTAAGCATCTTAAAAAACGTATTCCCATTATTAATCTTAATTTCTGTCACAAGATCCTCAGGCACTCCCTCCGGCTTTTTCAAAATATACTTAATGCTCTGACTCTCTGCATCAAAATAACTGTACACCTTTGGATCAAATTTTTCCAGAAACTCCTCAAAGCTCCCAATCAAAAGATGCCTGTTAATCTCAATAACATTCTCATCATCCAGCGAATCCATATCCCTCGCATCATTAATAAGCGTTAAAATATCCATTTTCTCTGGATTAATTTCCTCAAATAAAATAGTTCGATTAGTCTGATTTATAACATTCTTATTCCCCATTTTCCTTTTAAAATTATTCTTAGAATCATATAAAATTAATTACTGGCTATCAACTTTTTGCAATTCATTTAAACTACTTTTATACAATATTCCAAATAACTTTATTTTCCCCTTTCTTTTATTTTTAATTTATTTTTAATTACTATAATAATACACTATAATTAAATTTTTGTCAATATTATTATTTTCAGTTTTATTCTGTATAGTAAACACTTGATCCCTCACTGCTTATATCTTCATTTTCATGAAATATCAAAGAGCCTTCTATTTTCAAATTTTCATAATATTCAACATACTTTCTTTTTCCATTCTTGTAAATTATTTCAGAATGTAATTTTCCACTCTCAAAATACATTCTAAGTTTACCATTTTCATTAGTAACTTCGCCTTAATCTCTAGTAGAGCTATTTTTATAATCTAGATATTTTTCTTCTTCTTATATCTGAATTTATTTTTTATCAGTTTTACTATCTTATATTCAGAAATATACTAAAAAAGCATAAAATAATCTAATTATTATATTTTTTAAGGCGTATAACTTAATTTGTTTCCTCTACTTTTATAATCTTGATAATGTTGACTTGCTGTCTTACCAAATCTAAATTGAAAATGTGGTTTGTCTTTAAACTTAATTCCCCATTCTGCACCAAATTTTACAGCTTCATTATTAAATAACTTATAATCTTTTTCTCTCCAATATGCTTTTCCATTTTCTATTGTACAGACATCAACAGCTAAACCATAATTATGATAACTATACCCTGCTTTAACCCATGTTACTACAGGTCCTTTTGTTGTTCTTCCTTTTTTATAAAGTTCATTTTGCTGAGCGTGACTCCTATATCCATCTGTGACTCTCATTCTTACTTTATATTTATCTTCCATAAAATTTATCAAATGTTTTACTGTACATCTTATTCTAGGATCTAGTTTTTCTATTCTTTCGTTAGTAACCTTATCCCAAGTATCTCTACAATCCAATTTTTGATTCTCATGCGGACAAGTTGAACAATTTTTCTTTTCACTTTCTTTTGATTTTAAGGTTTGAATCTGTTTTGAATCTGAATTATTTGAAGGGTTATTTGTCTGTCCCACAGACTTAACATCAGAAGTCTTTTTTAATCCATCTTTTATAGTTTGTGTATTATTTTGTAAATTTTTACTTTCATTTCCATTAATCTGATTCCCAGAGCCATTCTCAACTTTCTTCTGAACACCATTATTCATACTTATCCTACTTGATGATCTATGAGTCTCATCCCACTCTCCTTGACTGAACGGACATACTGCCACACTTCTCCCATTTTTTCTTATTCCATTTAAAATATCATTTGCAGTTGGAGCATGTTTTATAGATGTATAAAGCATTTTCCCAATTCCAATCCAATTTGCTACATCTGATGATTTTATTCTTTGTTTTGGAATTGTTTTTGTCTGTCTTACATTGCTTTGTATTTTATAGTTCTGCAATTTTATCTGTCCTGTGTTTGTGGTATTTATATCGTTATTTAATTCTGATTCGATTAATCTTTTGGAATTTTCTGTTATAGTCAAATTTCCAGCCCGCATTAAATAACCATAAGTTATTACTGGAAGCATTTTTGCAGAATAAAAATTTTTTCTTTCATAATCACATAGGCTTAATCCGTGATTTTTTATTACTCCTTTTGTATCAAATTTAGGTGCTGATTTTTGTTTTGTTCTTTTATACGCTTCTTTAAAAACAGAAAATATCCTTTGCCTTAAATATTTTTCCTTTTCTGAAGTAACTTCCTGATTTGCAATTTGCATTTTTGCCTTATTTTTCGTTATGAAATTTTCTTTATCTTTCTTTTCGGAATCAGTTAATTTTCTCATTCCAAGCATATTTTTTACATCCTTTGCAAAGTAAGAACGCATATTGTCCATTACCCCAGCTTTATATTTTTTCCATTTAGCATATTTCTGTGCCTCTTTTTTTAGTTGCGTCTGCATAAAATTATTATTTATATCGCTACAAATATTTATTAACAGCTTATATTGACAATCTGCATCTCTCTCAGCTTCCTTAACTTCTTTCGTTTTGGTAACTGCTGTTCCTACTTCTTTTTGTCCAGCATCATCAACACTTATTATTCCACCGTGCATACATTGTATAGTCGAAATATCCAGCAATGCAGGCTTGTCTCTTACTTTTACATCTGTATTTTTCTCCCATGTCCCTATTAATGCCGGCTGACAAATCCCGATAGCACTACATGATTTAAAAGGCTGAATATTTGTGTCATTTATATTTGCCTGCTTTGCTCCTCTAAGCATAACTCTATCTTCATTTATTGTTAACCTGCTTATATCCTTTCCAAGCGTGCATTTTAACATGCAGTTAGTATTTACAAATAATTCTCCAGTAGGATTTATAATATTCTGTAAATCATAAAATGATTTATAAAACGAATACAAGTCCATAGAATCAATATTTGATGCATAATCTCGCAATTCTTTACTGTCTTTAAATAATCCCAAAATAATGCTTTTATCCTTTTCAAAGTCCAAATTATCCCTGTAATTTTCATAAACTTCATCTATCAAATTACTTATTTGTCTGATATTCCGTACTTTTATTGCTGATTTTGAAGTTATCCAGTCATTAAGAACAGTAGTTACCCTTATATCTTTTCCAATTTTTTGAAGCCTGTCAAATAGTCCCATTTCACTTTTTGAAGGTAAATCTATTCCCTTATGTTTTTTTATATACCATAATAAATAATTTCTCACTATATTACTATCTTTGTATTTATGATTATCAAAATACTTAATTTCATTTTCTTCCTTAAATCCAGTCTGAACCTTCAAAAATTCAATTATTATATTATCAATCAGCCTTCTTGACAAAGGAAATTGCCTAACTCCGTTTTCATCCATCAAATAAGTTTTTTCATATTCCAAATCATTTTCTCCAAGTTCTCGTATCAAATTTTCACATCTTGTCTTTTGCAATTCTGATGGCTGTTTTTTAGTAACTTTTATAACAATTTCGTCAACATCTTTTATTCCTTGCATGTATTTATCATATTTTTCAGGTAATTGATTTTTTTCAATCTTAACTTCCTCATCTTTCACATGTATCTTAATCACACCCTGTATTTTATCCACATAATCATTTTGCTTCTTAAATTTATTTACAGGCTTTTTATCAGGAAATTTCACATATTTTGCTGAATATTGGCTAAGCACGTATTCCAGCGACTCTATGCTAGTTTTATTTGGAATAGGGTACGAATAAATATAATAAACTATATCCTGTATCCGTAAAACTTCATTATTCTCCTCTCTTCCCCTCAAGACATCAAACCCATGCTGTCTTATCACATTTCCAATATTCCCGTTATCTTTGGTTGCCTCATCATACATTTTTAAAATAATATTTATATCTTCATTATTCTCTTCCAGCACCTTTTTCCCAGTCTTAGTTTCCAAATATTTTACATAATCCTGATTATAAAGATTTTCATCTTGAAATTTAGCCTGCAGTCTCTTTAGAATAGATTCTTCAGGATTTACAAAAGCTAATTCAGGAGCTTTCCCATTTTCAGCTCTGTCTCTTTTATACTCTTCGCTATTCCAAACTTCCTCAAATTTCTGTCCATTAAATGTGAATACTCCCACTTTGCTGGTATTTTCAACATTTTCTATTTTTATAGTATTTGAGGTTGAAGCAGGTTTTTGTATTTGTCCTGATTTTGATTGAGAATTGTTTGAAACATTAGTTTTAGGTTTCTGCTGAACTGCAGCCTGTTTATTTATGTTTTTGTTATCAGTCTGAGTATGATTTTTCTCCACAACTTTATGTCCAACTTCACAATTATCCTTGAATCCAATAATTACTGATAAGTCATGTCCTGCTAAATTTTCAGCATAAAGTAGAGAAGGCATGGCATTTCCATCTACTGGTATTCCCCATACTCCTTTAAAGTTATTTTCCAAAGCATTAGACATTGCACCTTGTCCACATAAATGCGAGGCAGCAAGCATTCCAGATGATGTAAGCAAAAAACTTTTTCCTCTCAAATCTTCTGCTTTATAGCCTTGATTTCTTTTTTTCATTATTATTGTTTTTACTTTGGTTTCAGAAGCAGTTACTTTTCCTGGCGCTTTGTAAACTGCATTTTTAGGAACTGCTATATTTTTACAAATTTTGTCCTTATGTTTTTTCAAAGTTGCCCATCTCATTTTTACAGAACGCATAATTACTTCATCTTGTGCTGCTGGAGTATTCAAAAAACTTTGTTTTCCTGTTAACTTCCATTTTGTGGCACCTTCACCTATAAATCTCGCATTTGCCCAAGTCGAGCCTTTTGGAAGCCACCCCATGTCCATCAAAACATCTGTTCCTATTTGATATTTTCCAATATAATATTTTTGGTCTGCTAAATCATATTTTCCTCCACTTTCCAGCTTAGCCAATTTTTCAAAAAATTCAACCGCACTATCCCCAATATCTGCCCCATTAAATTTCCTGTTTACCACAATTAATTTCCCCCTTTTAATTTTAAAACTTTCATAAGACTAATTTTATTAATTTTAAAAAAGCTATCACATCCTTTCTTTTATACTAAATCTCATTAAAAAACAGAAATTATACTATCGATAAAAAGTTTTAAACTAATAATATATAATTTAAAATTTATAAAATATTTACTATTTAAACAGAGAATTGTATAAAATTCTTATTTATAATTACTTTTTATAAACTATTTTAACTGGCTCTTATGTATATACCCCTTCATATAATATCCCCCATCTTTATTATAAAAATACACATATTTCCAGCCTTCTTCATTTGAAATTTCCTCAACTGCAACATTATTTGCTAATTTATGAATTATTGAACTGTCTGTACCATAACTTTCCCTTACATTAACAACATTTTCCTTTGAAGCTGTTATAAAAATTTTACCAGTTCTCTTAGGTAATATTAGTCCGAAATCCCTAAATTCTTCACGCCACATCTGCTCACTTTTCATATCTGTTATTGCATAATTTGCCGCACCACTTGCCGCAACTATTGATAAAAATAGATTATCTCCGTCAATACTTTCTAATTGATAACCCAAATCTACTGTATCTTTTCCAATTACTTTCCCATTTTTTACAAAAATTGTCTCTCTGTTTGATTGCCCAGCATAAGCATACGGATAAATAAGTGTGTACATTGAATAATTCTTATTTGTAAAAAATATTACACTTTCGACTTTATCATCTGCTTCTTCAGAATTTTTATTATATTCATCAACTATCTTGTAAACTTCTTTTGGAAGTTTATCCAGTGCAATTTCCTTTGTAGAAAGTTCCTTTACTTTTACTGTTTCAAAGCCGTTTATTTTGTTCTCAAATTCTGAAAAATTAGGATATTTTGCTACATTTTCCCTCTTTGCAGTAAGTTCCGGGTATCTTTGCTCAATAAATATTTTTTCAGGAATCATAAAATTACGATAATTTTCATATACATAATCCACTATTTCTTTTGGAACTTCACGTAATTCCAGCCTTTTTAAGTTTTTTAATCGAGAAATTTCCTCAACTCCATTTTTTAACGGATTAAAACTTACATCTAAATGTTCCAGCTTTGTTAATTTTCCAATTCCCCGAATATCGCTTATTTTATTGTTATGTATCCATAGTTCCCTTAAATTTGGCAAATTTAATAACGGTTTTATATTTTCTATCTGATTGAAATTTATTTTCAATACTTCCAGCTTCTTTAGGTTTTCCAGCGGTTTTATATCTTTTATTTTATTCCAGCGTAAATCAAGAATTTTTACATTTTTGTAATTTGCAATGCAGTTTATCTCTTCCAGTTCTTTATTTTTCAATTCTATTCTTTCAGCGTTAATACTGTATTTTCCTACTTCTGTACAGCTTTTTGAATTTTTAGAACTTGTCTGAATTTGTGCCATTTGTTCATTTGCATTCCTGTTTTCTTTCAACTCTTCGCTTTTACTGTTACTGCAAGCCATAAATACTATAAAAATTAGTATTCCCAGTATTTTTCTCATTTTGCCTCCTGTTATGTTATTATTTTTAATTAACAAAAAATTTATTCTATATAAATATTTTTATATTTATTCATTTTATTTTAATTTATATAATAATACCTTATGTTTTAACTTTTGTCAATAAAAAAAATGATTTTTTAAAAAAATTTTACATTATTTTGAAAAAGTACTTGTAATTATAGTAAAAAAGTGATATTATTAATTTAGAAATAAATTTAAAGCTTCAGGGCAGGGCGAAATTCCCGACCGGTGGTAAAGTCCACGAGTTGTTTTTATTTTAAATAAAATGAAAACGACATGAACTGGTGTGATTCCAGTACCGATAGTTATAGTCTAGATGGTAGAAGTGAAATTGTTGGCTGTTTAAAATTATTTTTCAATTTTATTGTATTTTATCTGCAATATTTTGAATAATTTTGATACATTCAGCATTAATTAAATTATATTATATATCATCTACCTTTTAAATATTAAAAAAGCCTTGAATCATAACGTTCTTGGCTTTTTTATTTTATTAGAAAATAATGCCTTTAAATTTTATTTTTTAATTTTAGCACGTCAAACCTCTTTGAAACCAGACTCATAAGTTATGATTTTTGTTTTTAAAGAGAATTAAAAATACAGATAACGAGAGGATGATTTGAAAATGAGAACTTTTGAAGGAAAATTTGATGGAAGAGATGTAAGAATAGCGATTGTAGCTGGAAGATTTAACGAGTTTATTACTTCCAAATTAGTTGGCGGAGCTTTGGATGTATTGAAGAGAAATGATGTTTCTGAAGAAAATATTGATATTGCCTGGGTTCCAGGAGCTTTTGAAATACCATTGATTACAAAAAAATTAGCAAATACACAAAAATATGATGCAATAATTACTCTTGGAGCTGTTATAAAAGGTTCTACACCACACTTTGACTATGTCTGTGCAGAAGTTTCAAAAGGAGTTGCCCAAATTTCATTACAAAGTGAATTACCTGTAATTTTTGGAGTTTTAACTACAAACAATATTGAAGAAGCTATTGAAAGAGCTGGAACAAAAGCTGGAAATAAAGGGGCAGATGCTGCATTTTCCGCAATCGAAATGATTAATTTAATAAAAGAAATTGGATAAAAAATATTTTTTTGTAAGATTTCCATAAAATAATAATAAAAATCAAATTATAAATTAATTGACAGCATTGTGAATTTAATAAAGGAAAATAAAATGAATGAAAATATTGATGAAAAATATATGCGAATGGCAATTGAACTGGCAAAAAAAGGTGCTGGATCAGTAAATCCCAACCCAATGGTCGGAGCTGTTGTCGTTCAAGATGGAAAAGTTATTGGAACTGGCTATCACAAGTATTTTGGAGGAGCTCACGCCGAAGTTTACGCTTTAGGCGAAGCTTCAAAAAATTCTGAAGATTTATCAAATGCTACGATTTATGTTACATTGGAACCTTGCTCGCATTATGGAAAAACACCGCCTTGTGCAGAAAAAATTGTAAATTTGGGACTAAAAAGATGTGTTATCGGCTCATCTGACCCAAATCCAAAAGTGACTGGAAAAGGTGTACAAATATTGAAAAATGCTGGAATTGAAGTTACTGAAAATGTTTTAAAAACCGAATGTGATGCAATAAATCAAGTGTTTTTCAAATATATTCTGACAAAATTACCATATTTATTTTTAAAATGTGCGATTACTCTAGATGGAAAAATTGCTACAAAAACAGGCAATTCCAAATGGATTACGAACGAAGCTGCACGTGAAAAAGTGCAATTTTACCGAAATAAATTTATGGGAATAATGGTTGGCATAAACACTGTTTTAGCTGACAATCCAAGCCTTACTGCGAGAATTGAAAACGGTGTAAATCCATACAGAATAATTATTGATCCGCATTTAAAGACTGAAAAAATTCATAATATTATTAAGGAAAATATTGATGAAAAGACGATAATTGTTACATCAGAAAAAAATAAAAATTCTGAAAAGCAGTTCGATTTTTCTGAAAATAACAAGGTTAAATTTGTATTTTTAAATGGTACAAAATTCAGCTTTAAAGAAATTCTTGAAAAAATTGGAAAATTAGGAATTGACTCAATTTTGCTGGAAGGTGGTCAATCACTTATTTCACAGGCATTTGAAGAAGATGTTATTGATGCTGGGGAGATTTTTATTGCTAATAAAATTTTAGGCGATACTGAAGGAAAATCTTTTATTGCTGGATTTGATAAAAAAAATATGAATGAATCTATCGTTTTGAAAAACGTAAAATATAATGTTTATGGTGAAAATGTTGGAATGGAATTTTTACAAAAAAATTATAGTTAGTAGATTGGTTATAAATACAACCTAAACTTTCTACTATCATTTAGAATAAAAAATTAAAAATCAGGAGAAAATTATGTTTACTGGTTTAGTTGAAGAAACTGGAAAAATTATTGATATTGCAAAAAAAGCTGCAAGTATCGAAATTACAATAAGGGGGAAAAAAGTCGCTGAAAAAGCACAGATTGGAGACAGTATCGCTGTAAATGGCGTGTGTCTGACTGTTACAAAACTAAATGGAAACGACTTTACTGCCGATGTGATGTTTGAAACTATTGAAAGAAGCGGCTTAAAACGTGCTAAGGCTGGAGACATTGTCAATCTTGAAAAGTCACTTACACTTACGACTTTTTTAGGCGGACATCTCGTAATGGGAGATGTTGACTGTGAGGCTAAAATTGTATCAATCACAGATAAAGGGATTGCAAAAGTGTACGAATTCCAGCTGGATAAAAATTATAAAAATAATATGAAATACATTGTTGAAAAAGGACGTGTAACGATTGACGGAGCGAGCCTTACAGTAATTGATGTAGACGATAACGCTGGAATTTTCTCGGTTTCACTTATTCCACATACAATTGAAAATATTACCGTTGGAATGAAAAAAACTGGAGATTTTGTAAATATTGAAACAGATTTGTTTGGAAAATATGTTGAAAAAATATTAAAGTTTGACAATTTTGAAAATACAGAAAATAAAGGCAAAAAATCCAATTTAACAATGGAATTTTTACAAAAACATGGATTTTAATTAAAAATATAAAACAAGAAGAAAGAAGTGATTTTAAATGTCAGAAAAAAAGATGAATTTTGACAGCATTGAAGCTGCCATTGAAGATTTAAAAAATGGTATCCCAGTAGTGGTTGTTGACGATGAGGACAGGGAAAATGAAGGGGATTTTGTAATTCCGGCTGATGCAGTAACTTATGAAACTTTAAATTTTATAATTAATGAGGCACGTGGGCTTATGTGTGTCCCAATGTCCAAAAAACGTGCAGAAGAGCTTGAACTAAACCCAATGGTTCAGCACAACACTGATTATTACGGAACTGCTTTTACAGTGTCAGTTGACTCGCTGGAAGGTACAACTACTGGGATTTCTGCAGGCGATAGACTAAAAACAATAAAAGACTTGGCAAATCCTCTAAAAACTGCAAAAGACTTTAGAAGACCAGGACATATATTCCCGCTAATTGCACGTGAAGGTGGCGTTCTTGAAAGAAAAGGACATACTGAGGCCGCTGTTGAATTATCTAAACTTGCTGGATTTTCTGATATAGGCGTAATTATGGAAATTTTAAGGGAAGATGGGGAAATGGCTCGTCGAAATGACTTATTTGAATTTTGCCAAAAACATAATTTAAAATTAATTACAATTGATGATTTGATTGTTTACATAAAAAAAAACGAAAAATTAGTTAAAAATGAAGCAGTTGTTGATATTCCAACACAATTTGGAAATTTTATTTTTGCAGGTTATAGTGATAAAATTGAACATAAAGAATATATTGCAGTTATGAAAGGGGAAATAAAAAATAAAGAGAATGTCACTGTCAGACTTCACTCTGAATGCCTGACAGGTGATGTTTTTGGTTCAAGACGGTGCGATTGTCAAGAACAGCTTCATAGAGCCTTATATGAACTGGAAGAAAGTGGAGAAGGTCTTTTAATCTATCTACGTCAAGAAGGACGTGGAATTGGTATTTTGAACAAATTAAAAGCATACAAGCTTCAGGATGAAGGCTATGATACTGTTGAAGCAAATCATAAATTGGGATTTTCTGATGATTTAAGGGATTACGCTGTGGCAGCGCAAATTATAAAGGATCTTGGAATACAATCTATTATCTTAAAAACTAATAATCCAAAGAAAATTGAAGGACTTAAAAAATACGGAGTTAAAGTTGCTGGACGTACAGAAATTGAAATTACTGCAAATGATATGGATAAAAGTTATTTAAAGGTAAAGAAAGAAAAAATGGGACATTTATTGAAACAAAATTTTTAACTTACAATTATTTTTATATAAAACAATACAATTTATATATAAAATTAATAATTTCTAATAACATTTTTTCCAAAGCTATTGCATTTCTTTGTTTTTAAAGGTAAAATTATAACAATACTTAGAAAATACAAAATTAGGAGGAATACTTATGAACTTGTGGATACTTATAGGTATTGTTATTATCGTAGTAGGATTCACTTTAAAACTTGATGTTCTGGCAGTTGTACTTGTTGCAGGAATTGGAACTGGATTTGCTGCCCATATGAGCTTTGGAGAAATTCTTGAAATTATTGGAAAGGCTTTTGTTGACAATAGACTTATGTCCATTTTTTTGATTAGTTTGCCTGTTATAGCTATTTTAGAAAGATATGGGTTAAGAGAACGAAGCGCAACACTCATTGAAAATCTTAAAAATGCTACTGCTGGTAGAATTTTAGGACTTTATATGGTTATTCGTTCAATTGCGAGTGCTTTATCAATTAGAATCAGTGGACATGTGCAGTTTATCCGTCCTCTTATTTTCCCAATGGCTGAAGCCGCAGCAAAATCTCACAAAAAAGAGGAATTGACTGAAAAGGAAAATGAAGATTTAAAGAGTTTAAGTGCCGCTATTGAAAATTATGGTAACTTTTTTGCACAAAACATATTTATCGGTGCATCTGGACTTTTATTAATTCAAACAACTTTAAAAGAAAATGGATATGATGTTACATTAGAAAAATTGGCTCTATTTTCTACTCTAATTGGAATTGTTGCTATAATATTTACATTTATTCAAGTGTATATATATGACAAAAAAATAAAAGCAGGAAAGGGTGGGGATAAATAATGGCATTAAAAGAAACTTTAAGCAATATAGCAGAAATTATTTATATTCTTTGCGGACTTGTAAGTGTTGCCACTGCAATTAGAGGATTAAAAAATGAAAAAGCCAAAATTGGAACATTCTTATTCTGGTTTATTCTAGGAATTACATTTATTTTTGGAAAAATTATTCCATATAAAGTTACTGGTGGATTACTTATCATTTTAGCTTTAATTACTATTACAAAACAATTACAAATGGGAAGTTTTGAAAATGTAACTGCTCAATTTAAACTTGCACAAAGTGAAAGATTAAAAAACAAAATTTTTATTCCTGCAATATTAATAGGTACTGCTGCTTTTCTAATATTGCAATTTAAAATCGGAAAAACTGCAATTCCACCTGCAATCGGTATCGGTGGTGGATCTCTTGTAGCACTTTTAGTTGCAATGCTAATTATCAAACCAAAATTTAGTGAAACAACTGACGATACGTCAAAATTACTTATGCAAATTGGAGCAACTGCTCTTTTACCACAACTTCTTGCTGCACTTGGTGTTGTCTTCACAAAAGCAGGAGTTGGAGATGTTATTTCTCAAATTATATCATCAGTAGTTCCACAAGGTAACATATTTATCGGAATTGTTATCTATGCTATCGGAATGGCTGTATTTACTATGATTATGGGAAATGCTTTTGCTGCATTTTCAGTAATTACTGTTGGAATCGGTATTCCATTTATTTTAAAACACGGAGGAAATCCTGCTGTTATCGGTGCACTAGGAATGACTGCTGGTTACTGTGGAACTCTTATAACCCCAATGGCTGCAAACTTTAATATTGTTCCAGCTTCAATACTTGAAATAAAAAATAAAAATGGAATTATTAAGACACAACTACCTATGGCTTTAGCATTATTTGTTGTTCATATTATTCTAATGCTACTTTTATTTGGAATAAAATAATTGTCTGAAAGGAGAAAAAATAAAATGAAAATTCTTGTCACAGGTTTTGATCCATTTGGAGGTGAACCAGTAAATCCTGCTATCGAATCAGTAAAAAAACTACCCAATGAAATAGCAGGAGCACAGATTATAAAACTTGAAATACCAACTGTAAGAAAAAAATCTATTGAAAAAATTGAAAAAGCTATCGAAGAACACAATCCAGATGTTATATTATCAATTGGACAGGCTGGTGGAAGATTTGACATATCTATTGAACGTATTGGAATAAATCTTGATGATTTTAGAATCCCAGACAATGAAGGAAATCAAACTATTGATGAACCAATTTATCCGGATGGAGAGAATGCTTATTTTGTAAATTTACCTGTTAAAGCTATGGTTAACAACATTCACAAATATAATATACCTGCCTCTGTTTCTTATACTGCTGGTACTTTTGTATGTAACCATGTTTTATACGGTATCCTTTATCTTGTAAACAAAAAATACAACAATAAAAGAGCAGGATTTATTCACATCCCATACCTTCCTGAGCAAGTTGTAGACAAAAAAAATATGCCATCAATGGACTCAAATACTGTTGTTAAGGGATTAACTGCAGCTATTGAGGCTATTGTTGAAAATAATGAAGACATAAAAAAAGTAGGCGGAGCTTTACATTAAGATAAATTAAAATATGGACTATTTAATTAACTTAGTCCGTATTTTTTTATACTTTTTAAATCTAAAAAATAATAAGGCAATATAAAAATCTGCCTTAATAAAATAAACTTAAAGCAGATTTATAACTTTTTTTATTTTAAATATCACAAAAATTACTTTTTTAATCTTCTATAGCTTTATGAGTTTCAAAAATTCTCTCCATTGTTTTTTTGAATGTTGGAGAACCTACTAAATCATATTGCTTTTGTGTAGGTCTTTTACATACTGCCGCATAGTAAAACTCATGGATTTTATCTTTTCCTCCATTGATATCACGAAGTCCAGCTTCACCTAACATTTCATTAAATTGTTTAATACCCTTTTGTACTTCTGCCAAAGTATGTGTCATTTTCTTACCATCTTTTATGTAGCTTTCTTCCATAATCATAGATCCAATTGGCACACAAGCGGCTACTTCCTGACCATCTTTGTTATAAAATTCTGTCCATTCTTCTTCACTCATAAACAGCACACCTCTTTCATCCCTAGAAGGTTCTGCTACTCCAAAAACTGAAAATGCCAATAATCCCAATAAAATAAGTTTTTTCATTTTAAATCTCTCCTTTTTATAATTTTTTTAGTAATTTTAAAATAATTTTACTATTCTTCTAAGGTAATTATACCACATGTTTTACAAATTTCCAAATCTTAAAACTTATATTTTAATAATGATTTTTCTATTTCCAGTAAGAATTAATCAATTCCAAAACAGGATCATCCCTATCTTCATTATAAACTATATAATCAATAAATATCTGCTCTACTTCGGAATTATTCTTCATTTGAAATAAAATATTATAAATCATTAATTTTAAATCTTTATCAATTTTATGATTTAATGAATTTTTAGCATATTTTATAACAATTTTCTGTAATTTTTCCAGACTTTCTGTATACATCAAAATATAAATAATTTTTTTCATCATTTCCTGACTATTTTCATCAAAAATATTCACATATTTTTTTATTAATTCATCTGTTATTTTAAATTCAAAGTTAATTGAAGCATTTACAATATTTGCATATTTTTCAAGAGATGGATAATTTTCTACAGAATCTAAATATTTATTTTCCCATTTACGTTTATTCACTCTTCCATCTTCCAATTTTATTTCATTTAATTTTTCTATCTTCATTTCATTTTTTTTAAACGGCAAATATTTTTTAGGAACATTTTTAGATGTTACTTTTTCGTAAAGTGAAAAGAAATACAATTTATCTACCCACTTACCTTTTTCAGATTCCATAAAATAACCAGCTTTTTTTATTAATATACATTTTAAAGGTTTTCCAAGTAAAGCGGCAGCACAGGCTTTATGATGTCCATCAATTATAAAATTTATAAATTCTCCACAATTATACACAATAGCTCTAGGTTCGTTATCGCTCATTTTTTTAAATTTTTCAATATAATAATCGACTCTTTCAGAATTATAAGCATCCGTTGTCTGTGTTGGATATAAATATACTGGCTGTCTTCCAATATAAGTAAAATCATCATCCCTCAGACATTTCATAGCTGTTGCTGGATTTAAAACCAAATCATTAGGAACATTCCAGAAAAAATTTCCATTCCCATCAGTCGGATAACATTCCACATCGGCAATCATATAAAATCCATTATTTAAAAGTTTTAACAAAGGAGTTATTGTTTCTATAGAATCTTCCAATGAAATAAAATCCAAGTTTATTTTTTCCTGTATTTCTAAAATTTCTTTACAGTTTGCATTTTCTATTCCATATCCTGTTGCAAGCAAACATTCTATTGTAGAAATATAATAGTCTGTATTTATTTGAATTAATGGAATATCATTTAATCTTATTTGAGCAAGATAACTATTTTTTAGATCCTCAACTTCTTTGTAAACTTCTTTAAGTTTCCCTGCACCATTTATATAAACTACTTTTGAATTTTTTATATTAATTACCTCAGATGTGTCAACTGCCATATCTACCAGTTCAACTGACAATTTTTCTTTATTTTTCTTAAAAAACATAATTTTTCACCTTTTTATTTCATTCTTGATTTATTATACCTCAAAATAGTTTAAATTTCAAAATCTACCTTTACATTCTTTTTAAATAAAGCTATAATAATAAAATGATATTAAATTATGGAGGATTTTAAATGAAAAAAAAGATTTTTTTAATTTTACAATTTTTGTTACTTTCAGTTATTTTAAGTGCTGACAATGCTCAAACTTACAATAATTTTGAAAAATTTAATGTACGAATGTCAACTGCAACTTTACCCTTTACAACTGTTGTTAATGCTTCTAAAGACAAAGAAGCATACTTTGCACAGTTAAATGCTGGAAACTATTTAGCTTTTATTCCAACACGACTTGCTATTATTAACTACTATGAATTTTTTTCTGATGTGTTAAAAAAGGATTTTAAAGTTTATGAAACAAATAAAAAAGGGAAAATAAAATATTCGAGCGATGTGATTCGTTATGATGAAAATGATTTTTACTCCAATTATAAAAAAAATGTAAAAGCTGACAGAGCTGAATCAAAAAATAATTTAAACATAGTAGGAGGCGACACTAAACTAATAAGTCCAGATACTTACAAAATAACAAATTATGCAACAGATAGAGGATTTTTAGTAGTTATTCCAATGAATATGGCATTTTATGTAAAACAAATAAATGATAATAAATTTATCTGGTCGCTTACCAATGATTTCAAAAAAATAGAATACACTTTTACTCTTGAAAACAATAAATTAATAGTAAGAAATAATAAAAACCAGATTACTTTTACAATTTACAAAAAGGACAATTCATTATTTTTAGAAGAACCTAAAAATATATGGGAATACAGAGTTAATAAAGATTTATCTCAATTTGAATATTATAAAAATTCAAAACTTACTAGTACAGAAAAATATCAAATTACCAATTAATTTTTTTGTAATAAATATTTGATATTTACACAAAGATATTCAAAAAACTATTGCTAAAAATTCAAAAAAAATATACAATATAAGCATTACACTACAATAAAAATTAAATATAGAAGGAGAAAATATGAGATTATCAAAAGCATTTTTAAAAACATATAAGGAAGCGCCAAAAGAGGCTCAAATTGTGAGCCATCAGCTTATGCTTAGAGCATTTATGATTAAGCAGCTTACGAGAGGGGTTTATACTTATTTGCCATTTGGGTATAGAGTTCTTAAAAAGATAGAAAATATTACGAGGGAAGAAATGGATAGAGCTGGGGCTCAGGAACTTCTTATGCCTGTACTGCAGCCTGCTTCACTTTGGGAAGAATCCGGACGTTGGTTTGCTTACGGGCCTGAACTTATGAGATTAAAAGACAGAAACGAAAGGGAATTTTCGCTTGGACCTACTCACGAAGAGGTTATTACAGATATTGTAAGAGATTCGATTTCATCATACAAAGAACTGCCTTTTAACGTTTATCAGATTCAGACAAAATTTAGGGATGAAATGCGTCCAAGATTTGGACTTATGCGTGGAAGGGAATTTGTGATGAAGGATGGCTACAGCTTCCATTTGACACAAGAGTCGCTTGATGAGGAATATTTGAACATGAAAGACACTTATTCAAGAATTTTTGAAAGAATGGGACTTAATTACAGGGCAGTTGAAGCTGATACAGGTTCTATTGGAGGAGATGCTTCGCACGAATTTATGGTGCTTGCAGAAAGTGGAGAAGATGATATTTTATACAGCGACTCTTCAGATTATGCAGCAAACGTTGAAAAAGCAACAAGTATTATTGAATTAAAGGAAAGCAACGAAGAAAAACTTCCAAAAGAATTAGTTGAAACTCCAAATGCAAAAACAATTGAAGAGCTGGCTAATTTCTTGAATATCCCTAAAGAAAAAACTGTAAAGGCAGTAATGCTGAAGGAAGTTCTTGAAGATGGGGAAAAATTTGTGCTAGCCCTAATTCGTGGAGATTTAGACGTAAATCCTATAAAATTAAAAAATGTAATTGGAGCTTCTACAGAACTTGAAATGATGAGCGAGGAAGAATGCGAAAAATTCGGACTGGTTGCTGGATATGCAGGCTCTTATGAAAAAAAAGAAGGTTTATACGTTGTAATTGACGAAACTGTAAAATATGTAAGAAACTTTGCTTTAGGCGCTAATAAAGCTGATTATCACTATATAAACGTAAATCTTGAAGATTTGGCATACGACTTAGTTGCAGACATCAGAACTGCGAGAGCTGGAGATATTTCCCCTGATGGAAAAGGAGTCCTAAAAATTGCACGTGGAATAGAAGTTGGGCATATTTTCAAACTTGGGGAAAAATATTCAAAAGCCCTAAATGCTACTGTTCTTGATGAAAATGGAAAACAGGCAGTTATGAAAATGGGATGTTACGGAATGGGAATGTCAAGAATCATTTCAGCCGCAATCGAACAAAACCACGATGAATACGGTATAATATGGCCAAAAGCAATAGCCCCTTACCACGTTGACGTAATAATTGCCAATATGAAAGATGAAACACAGGTAAATATAGGTGAAAAATTGTATAATGAACTAAATCAAAATAAAATTGAAACTGTACTAGATGACAGAAATGAAAGAGCAGGATTCAAATTCAAAGATGCCGACTTAATAGGTTTCCCATTAAAAATAGTTGTTGGAAAAGGTGCAGCTGATGGAATTGTGGAAATAAAAGATAGAAAAACTGGAGAAAGTACAGATGTAAAAGTTGAGGACGTTTTAAATTTTGTGAAGAATTTTATGGCAGAATAAAATTTGCTGATTGTAGAATTAATGGTGAAGAATATCCGCAAGCTGAGAAATATTTAAAAAATTATACAAAAACTTGGAAAAAGTTTGATATTATGAAGTTTAGGAAACAATATGCAATTATTAGAAACGTTGAAAATAGAAAAATTATTAATTAAAAGATAGACAAGTAGTCGGAGGTGCAAACAAAATGGAAAATATAAATTCTAAAAAAATAAAAAACATAGTATTTGATTTAGGAAATGTTTTAATAAATTTTGACAAAGACACTTATTTAAAAGAAAAATTGCCAAAAGAAAAAAGAAAAGATTTTCACGACAATGTGATTGGTACAAAGGAATGGTTAATGCTTGACAGGGGAACTTTGACTTATCCTGAAGCCAAGAAAATTTTTAAGGAAAGAAGTCCACATTTGGCTGCTGAAATTGATAATTTTTTTGACAAGGACTTTTTTGAATTGTTAAAGCCTATAAAAGAAAATATTGAGCTTCTTTATAAATTAAGAGATCATTATGAATACAAATTATATGTGCTTTCAAATTTTCACAAGGACTCATACGAATATGTCTTTAAACACAACGATTTCTTTAAATTATTTGAAGGCTGCCTAGTTTCATGCTATTTCAAGCTTTTAAAGCCAGAAGAAAAAATTTATGACACTCTTCTTTATGAATTTGGATTAATTCCAGAAGAAACATTATTTATTGATGATATGAAGGAAAATATTGAAGCCGCCGAAAATAAAGGAATCAGAGGACTTCATTTGCCAGATTACACTAAATTAGAAGCAGAGTTGAAAAATATTTTGAAAATTTAATAAATTTAAAAATCAGGGGATTACCTCAAATATTAGATTTGAATAGCCTTCTGATTTTTATTTTAAATTTCCTATTGACTTTGTGAAAAAATGCACTATAATATTATTAAATAAATTTAAATTTTATAGGAGATGATTTTTTATGACAAAAATTATTAATTCACCATCAAAATACATTCAAGGAAAAAATTAAATTGCCAATTTGGCAACTTATTACAAATTACGTGGTAACAGCGGAGCATATCTTTTAGTAGATAAATTTATTTTTGATAATTTTAAGGATAAAATTGTTGAAAGTTTTGAAAAAGAAGGAGTAAACTACCATATTGAAGTTTTTGGCGGAGAATGTTCAAAAAATGAAATTAACCGAAATATTGATATTTTAAAAGAAAAAAAATGTGATGCAGTATTTGGAATCGGTGGAGGAAAAACTCTTGATGCGGCAAAAGCAGTATCATATTACGAAAATATTCCTGTCTTCATCGTTCCGACAATTGCTTCAACAGATGCACCATGCAGCGCTTTGTCAGTAATCTACACTCCAAATGGAGAATTTGAAGAATACCTGTTCTTAAAGGCAAATCCTGATATGGTAATAATGGATACTGATGTAATCGTAAATGCACCTGCTAGACTTCTTGTCGCTGGAATTGGAGATGCACTTGCCACTTATTATGAAGCCAAAGCCTGTGTTGATTCAAATGCTTCTTCAATCGCTGGAGGAGGAATTACAAAAGCCGCTATTGCAATTGCAGAATTGTGTAAAGATACTCTGTTCCAAGATGGTTTAAAAGCTAAAATTGCGGTGGAAAATAAAGTAGTTACACAAGCTGTTGAAAATATAATCGAAGCAAATACTTATTTAAGTGGAATTGGATTTGAAAGTGGAGGACTTGCAGCAGCTCACGCTATTCATAATGGACTTACAATTCTGGAAGAAGGGCACCACATGTATCATGGAGAAAAAGTTGCATTCGGAACAATTACGCAATTAGTTCTAGAAAACAGATGTCTATGTGAAATCAAAAAAGTTGTAGAGTTCTGTAAGAGTGTAGGACTTCCAACAACATTGGATGAATTGGGAATGGGAAGTGTTTCTAAAGAAAGATTGTATGAAGTAGCAAAAGCAAGTACAGCTGAAGGTGAAACAATTCATAATATGCCATTCAAAGTTACTGCCGATGATGTTTTTGCTGCAATATTAGTAGCAGATGAATTGGGAAAAAATTAATTTTTATTTCTTTTCTTGCTTAAATTAGCTTAAAATTTTCAAATAATTTTTGGAGTACTTATACTGTACTCCTTATTTTTTCTACAAATTAAAAAACTTGGATTTCATAAATTGATCATTATTTTCCAAGTTTTTATATAATTACTTTATTAACTTTTATTTAGCTTCAGTATATTCTTTTGCTATTTCTTCAATTTTATATTCTTCTGAAATTTTGTTTATTAATTTATTTCTTTCTTCAATAGCTCTGTTATTTACCAATGCGTTAGCAATTTGTTGGTATGCACTGTTTGGTGTTACATTTCCTAATTTTGCTTTTTCATTTTCATAAATTTCAGCAATTTCTTCTTGAGTAACTTTTACATTTTTTCTTACTTCTAAATCTAAATAATAATTGATGTATACATTATCTTTAATAATTTCAAGATCATCTTTATTATTTTCTTCAAAGTTTGATTCTTCCATTTTTTTAGCAATTATTTTTCCAACAATTAAAGTTTTTAATACTTCAGAATTTCCTTTAGAGAACAATACTTCTTCTTTAGTAATTTCTACTTTATCTTCCATTTCTTCAACTAATTTGTTTAATTCTTCAGCTTCAAGTGTAACAAGTTGTTGATTTAATAAATCTCTTTGAATAATTTCTCTTGCTTCTGAAAATGGAATATTTTGTGCATCAAAATTTGCTTTATTCTCAGTATATAGTTTTGTAACATCATTTTCATTTACAGAAATTTTATCTTCAATTGCTTTTGCAATAAAGAATTTGTTTTTTTCATTTTTAAAGAAGTATTCAAATTCTTCTTTTTCTTCTTCATTGAAGTCATATTTTTTAGCTGTTTCTAAAATTGCTTTATTAATTAAAAGTCCTTTTATTTCTTCAGCATTTAGCCCTCTTGCTTTTTCTTCTTCAGTCAAAGCTAATTTAGTTTCATTTTTTTTAGCCATTTTTTCTCCTTATTTTTAATAATTCCTATTTATTTTTTTTAACCTTTACTATTTTACACTATTTTTAAAAAAATTTCAAGGAATTTTCTCATTTTTTCTTATTTTTTAAATATAATTTATAAAACAGTAATAATTTTTATATTTTTAAATTTCCTTAATTTTAAAGGCTTTCTAGATCTTTTTTAATAATTTTAAATTATATTTTTTTGTAAAATTTTAATTTCTATAATTTATTTATAATCTATTTTTTCAACATTCTGCTCAAAAATTCCTTAGTTCTTTCATGTTTTGGATTTTCAAAGATATTTTCAGGCTTGTCATCTTCCACAATTACACCTTGATCCATAAACACAACTCGGCTCGAAACATCATGGGCAAAATCCATTTCATGCGTCACCACAATCATTGTAAGTCCACTTTTTGCCAAGTCTTTCATTACTTTCAGAACTTCTCCAACCATTTCAGGATCTAGCGCTGATGTCGGCTCGTCAAACAGTAAAACTTCTGGCTGCATTGCCAATGCTCTCGCTATTGCCACCCGTTGCTTCTGACCGCCCGAAATTTGATTTGGCTTTGCATGAACAAAACGTTCCATTCCTACTTTTGCCAAAAATTCTTTTGCTATTTTTTCAGCCTCATCTCTTGACTTTTTCAAAACTTTCATTTGTCCAATTACACAGTTTTCGAGAACACTTAAATTATTAAACAAATTAAACTGCTGAAATACCATTCCTACTTTTTCGCGCAACGTAACAAGCGACACATCTCCTGCCATCGCATCTTTTCCATGAATTAAGACTTGTCCACTTGTAGGTTTTTCAAGCAAGTTTATACATCTTAATAGCGTTGATTTCCCACTTCCAGACGAACCGATTATACTTACAACTTCCTTTTCATGAACATCAAAGTTTACATCCTTTAAAACTGTTCTCTTTCCAAAATCTTTTCTAATATTTTTTATTTCAATAACCTTTTTACTCATTATTTCTCCTCCCCATCAGCATCATCCAAAATTTCAAAATGTTGAGGCCCGTCAATTCGTTTTTCGATTTGTTTTAAGATTAATGATAATGTAAACGTTAAGAAGAAGTAAATCACACTTGTTATAATAAATACTTCATAATAACGTGAGTAAGTTCCCGCAACAGAATTTGAAATAAAGAACAGTTCAGTAACACTTATTACATTTAATACAGATGTATCTTTAATATTTACAATAAGCTCATTTCCAATCATTGGTAAAATATTTCTAAACATCTGTGGAAAAATAATACTTTGCATCAACTGAAAATTCGTCATTCCAATAGCTTTTGCCGCTTCAAACTGTCCGTTATCAATGGAATCAATCCCTCCACGTATAATTTCACTCATATATGCACCTGTATTTATTGATACAATAAACAGTGCCGCTACCATTGGTGACAGATTAATATGAAATACTTGTGATAATCCGTAATAAATTACCATTGACTGCACTATCATTGGGGTTCCTCTAAATACAGCAATATAGATTGAAGAAAGCCAGTTTAAAAATTTTAATCCAGTTTTTTTATACTTATGAGACTGTCCATCGATTTCTGCTTCTGAATATCTTAATAATGCAACCAGTAATCCAATGAAAAATCCAACTACTGTACCCGTAATTGAAATATACAGTGTTGAAACTGTACCTTTCACAAAAGTCATCCAGTTATTTTTAATAAAAAATATTACCCATCCAAAAAATGAACGCGAGGCTTCATTTGGCTGATTTTGTATAGACTTTTCCATAATACGTTGACGTACTTTAGGCGTTAAATCTTCATCTAATATTTTATTGATTTTTTCCTCCAGCTCTGTATTTCCCAATTTCATTCCAATAGCTACATTCACTTCTTCTGTATCGTATTTAAATCCTGTACTTTTATCAAATGAAATAAATTTTAAATTAGGATTTGAAAATTGAGCTGCCATAGCTCCAGGTCTTTCTGATATGTATCCGTCTATTTTCCCTGAATTCAATGCTACTATCATAGCTGGAAAACTTTCCATTGCAGTTTGCTTCTGTACGCCTTTCATCTGATCAACAACATCATAGTGAAGCGTGTTTAATTGTCCTGTAATTTTTGCTCCTGTAAAATCATTAATTGATTTGGCATTTGCATACTTTCCATTCTTTTTCACAACTACTACTAAATCTGATTCATAATATGGTTTCGAAAATGTCAGACTTTGACGTCTTTCAGGCGTTGCAGACATTCCCGCTATAACTAAATCAACTTTCCCAGAAGTCAGTGCAGGACCAAGCAACGCTTCCCATTTCGTTTTTACAATTACCAAATTTTTATTCAATTTTTTTGCAATAACTTTGGCTATTTCAACATCATATCCGCCACAATAACCTCCATCAACTTTCACAGCACCATTTTTAGCATCATTCTGAAACCAGTTGAAAGGAGCATATCCACACTCCATCCCAACTTTTATATCATCACTATAGCCTGTTATGAAAGTTGCAACAAAAACTAATAATATTAATATTTTATTTTTTATTGTACTAAATTTCATATTTTATTATAATGCTCCTTTTTTTATTAAAGTTTCAGCTATTTGAATTGTGTTTGTAGCCGCACCTTTTCTTATATTATCTGCCACAACCCACAAGTTAAGGGCATTATCTGCTGAAAAATCTCTTCTGATTCTTCCAACATAAACTTCATCGGTATCCTGAGCATTTATCGGCATTGGATAAACGTTGTCCTTACCATCATTCTGCACTACAATTCCTTCTTTTTCTTCAAATGCACGAATTACATCTTCCAGTTCAAATGGTCTTTCTAATTCCACATTTACAGATACTGAATGCCCATATCTAACTGGAACTCTTACACAAGTTGCTGTTGCTTTTAAATTTGGCAAGTTTAATATTTTTCTAGTTTCGTTAATCATTTTTTCTTCTTCTTTTGTATATCCATTATCTAAGAAAACATCAATGTGTGGCAATGCATTAAATGCAATTTGATGAGGATATCCTTTTGAAGGCTCTCCTTTTAGATTAGCTTCCAAATCATCAAGTCCTCTCTGTCCAGAACCTGCCACGGCCTGATAAGTTGAGTAGATTACTCTTTTTAATCCATATTTTTCCTGTAAAACTTTTAATACAGGCATTACCTGAATTGTCGAACAGTTTGGATTTGCAATAATTCCTGGATGATTTTCTAATGCTTCTGGATTTGCTTCAGGAACTATTAACGGAATATTTTCATCCATTCTCCAAGCACTGCTGTTATCAATAACAACTGCACCTTTTGCCTTAAATTTTGGAGCATATTCAAGCGATACTCCTCCACCAGCCGAAAATAAAGCCACATCAATATCCTCAGCTATTGTGTCATCTTTTAGTTCAATAACAGTATATTCTGTTCCATTAAATTCAATTTTTTTACCAGCTGAATTTTTTGAAGCATAAAGGTATAATTTTTCTACTGGAAAGTTTCTTTCTTTCAGCACTTTTAAAAATGTTCTTCCAACAAGTCCAGTTGCTCCAATAATTGCTACTTTGTAATTTTTCATTATTTTTCCTCCTAAAAACTTTTTGATTAAGGTTTATCTACCTAAGAATTAATTATTTTATTATTAATTACCCTAAATCTAATGTATATATAATACACTATTCTCGCGTCTTTTTCAACATGAAAAATAAAATAATAAAAAATATGTTGTATAGATGTCAAACATTTGTTACAAAAATATATTAAAAAAAATATTTCTTTCCTAATGTATCTTTAACCTACTGATTTCCCTTGTACTCTTTTAATACTTCATTTGGACTCTTAAAGCCTAGTACTTTTCTTGATATGTTGCTGTATCTTGTATTGTATTTCCTTATTGCCCTTAACAGTTCTTCCTTGCTTTTAAATTTCTTGTCTGCGTAGTACTTGCTGTCAAGCCTGTGGCTTCTTTCCACTTTTCCATTCTCCCATGGCGAATATGGACGGGTTGTCACGTACTCTATCCCCTTCTCCTCCAGTTTCACCTCAAACAGCGTTTTCTTATCACTTTCAGAATTTGTGAACTCTTTCCCATTGTCTGTCTGAACTTTCTTTATGTCAAATCCCAGCTCCCTTTCCAAGTTCTCTAGAAACTTTGCAGTCTGATAGGTGCTTTTTTCATCCGCTATCCTTAACACTCTTTTTCTTGTATATTCATCTAATGCCGTTATTTGATAATACTTCTGGTCACGTGTGCCAAACTGTATGCATTCTTCCGGAACATATTTTATGTCTATCTGTACTCTTTCCCCAGGGTACTTAGCCTGTTCAGCCTTCTTTTTTCTTTTATGCAGCTTTTTAGGCTTTTCTTTGGCATTGCCCTTCATTTTCCTTATTATCCTGCACATTGAATCGTATGTACGGCTGTAGCCTTCTTTTCCTGCTTTGACATAAACTTCTGCCAGCCCTTCATAGCCAAACTTCCTGTATTTTCTCATAACAATCTCTATTTCTTCTTGCGTGTGCTGGTTCAGGTGGCTTTCAGATCTTCTGCTTTTTGGCAGGAGAGACTGGACTGTGCCGTCGTATCTGTCTCTCCAACGTTTTATCTGCTGACGTGATGTTTTATGCTTCACTGCTGCCTTTGAATTATTATTATGTTTTATTGCATACTCAAGACAGAGTAAAAAATACAGGGGCAGTTATTAAATACCACAACAAATCTTTTTTGACTGCTTTTTTTAAAATATTTTACTTTGTGATATTTCTTTCAAAACTTCCCTAAGCGGACATTCTCCTCCTCTCAAATATGGCATATTTGTGCTTTTTCCTGTTTCATTAACAATTTCTGGCAAGCATTCCATCTCTATTGCCTTTTCTAGTGAACTCGTTCTTTTGCCGCTAAAGTACAATTCATACGCCTTTTCCCTGTCTTTTCCATAGTTTGCAAAGAAAGTGTGATATAACGCTCTTGCCATTATCTTTCTTCTTGAAAACGCTTTCGGCCTGCTTGACAAAAATCTTGAGCATTCGTGGGACACAAGGGCTTCCGTCCTTGAGCCTATGTAATCCTCTTCAGTATATATCCTCCTTATCTTCTCATGCTGGTTAAGCAGCATCTTCATCTGCTCCTTTCTTCTCTGGCTCACATTCTCCTTTTCCTTGAAATTTTCATAAAAGTTTTCAAGTTCTTTAAAATTATCTCCCTTTAGCCATTTGTAAAGTTTTTTTGATATTTCCTTGTCCCTTTTAGAAATTTCAGCTATGGCTTGTCATAGATGTGTATTGGCTTGTAAATTCCAAGTTCTCCTACAAAGCTGTCTGTCCATATTCCTCCATCAGAGTTGACAATTAGTTTCTTTTTGTCCATACTGTATCTTTTTTCAAGATAGTTAAGCACATACTCCGACACTTCCTCAAGCGATACGGATGCAGGAAACATTATTGTGTGCTTGTCAATGAGTTTGTTCCTGCCTGTGCAGATTTCTTCAATTCCACGATGTATTACAATCATCCTCATATATGTATTTCTACTTCTTCTACACTTCATATGATCTTCATCAATCTCCATATATACTGGTGAATTATCATCTCTTTCAAATCTTTCAATATCAAGTTTCGGCATTTGAAAAGAACTGACAAGATTATACACGGTAGCCCTTGAAACACCGTAAGTTTTTGCAAGAAATGAAGCTGTAGTATGCTGACATTCAAAAAGTATAGTAAAAATCATCTCCTCAGAAAGCCGTCTATACCGCTTAAGTCCAATTTTTTCATCAATGTAATAGTGAATGCCTGTTTTTTTGTTTACATATTTTCGACGTTCAAAAGTTACATCTCCGAAGGCAGTGGTAACAGTTCTTTTAACAAATCCTTTGCTTTTAAACTTATCATTTCTTTCATCGGAATGAAAAAAGGCATCGTCAACTCTTTTGACATAAACTCTAAACAGCGTTTCAAAGGCCTTTGAGACAAACAGCTTAAACTGCTGCTCAAACGGAAGTTTGAAGGAAAAAATATTTTTAAAAAAAGTCTTTACAAGTGAAGAAAAATTTGATATTCTAATCATAGAGGAAACCACCTTTCAATAGGATTTGGCGATTATATTGTAACTGGTTTCCTCTTTTTTGTTAATTTGAAATTTAATTAAATTTATTTGCCCCTATATTTTTTACTCTGTCGCATACTCAATTTCCCGTTGACGAACACGGTATATTTCTGATATACTACTCATATGAAAGGTTTCTCCTTAATGTGGTTTGGTAGATTTACATTATATCAGAAACCTTTCTTTTTTTGTATATTCTTGTCACATATGTATTATCTCACAACAAAAAATAAAATAATAAAAAATATGTATCTAAAAATACATATTTCTTAAATTTTATTAAACTTCTCTTATTCTCACACCGTATTTAAAGTATTTATTCCAGTATGTGTTTTCCAAAGTCGAAATTACAACTCCTTTAGACGTTGATGCATTAATAAAAAGTGTGTCTCCTAAATAAACTGCTGTATGATTATTTTTCTCCTCTGGTCTAAAAAATACAATATCTCCAGGTTTTAAATTTTCTTTTGAGACATGAGAACCCATTTTAATTTGCTGCACAGTTCGTCTTGGTAATTCATATCCATATACTTCACGATACACTCTACGAGTTAAAGCTGAACAATCCATACCATACTCTGAATCTCCACCAAGCTCATATTTAGTTCCTTTCCAGTTACTATACGATTTTAACAATTCATTTTGTAATTTCATTGTTTTCTTTTCACTAAATGTTCCACTTTTTAATATTTCTTGATGTTTTCTTTTTAGTTCAGATAGTTTTTGTAATACTAATTGTGAATTTGGCATTGAACGATCTACTAACTTGTTTTCATCAAATAACTTTGTTACTCTTAAATTGTCTATACTTTCATCTATATAAGCATTGCTATTTTTATTTGATTTTTCTATTTTAGTAGTTTCCTGTTTTGAATATTTTGTTTCATTCTCGTTAGTATTTTTTTTATTTTGTACAACTTCAATAGTAATATTTTCATTATCTACATTATTTGATGTTAAAAACTTATTATCGTTGTTCCTTTTTTTGTTACCACTTGCACTTTCATTAACTCCTTTTGTTTGCAACCCTGTACATCCTACTGTTAATAACATACAAGTCATTGTTATTGCTGATTTTCTTACCATCTTTACGACTTTCTCCCTTCTCAATTTTTATTTTGAATCAATTATCAAATTTACAGGTCCATCATTTTCAGAAATAATTTTCATATGTTGCCTAAACTCCCCTATTTCAAATTTAACATCTGTTTGTTCTAACTTTTGAACAAATTGATTATAGATTTTTTCTGCTTTTTCAGCTGGTGCTGAATCAGTATAGCTTGGTCTTCTCCCTTTTTTTGTATTTCCATAAATCGTAAAATTACTTACAACCAATAATTCTCCATTTATATCCTTCACTGACAAATTCATTTTGTCATTTTCATCATTAAAAATTCTTAGATTCAGTAATTTATCAATACAAAAATCAATATCTTTTTCAGAATCTTTATTGGAAACTCCCACATATGCAACTATTCCCTTATTAATTTCTCCTTTAAATTTATCATTCACAAATATTTTTGCATAATTTACTCTTTGAATTATTATTTTCATTTTTTCCTTAATTCCATATCTTTAAATTTAATAGTATCTTTTTTCTACACCAATTGTAGTATCAAAAGAATGACCAGGATAAACCTTCACATCTTCATCTAATGCTAATAATTTTTTTAACGATTTTCCCATTTGAATTGGATCACTTGTAGGTAAATCTACTCTCCCATAAGTTCCAGCAAACATTGTATCTCCAGAAATTAACACTTTGTTAGCTTTATCATAATAGCAAATATCCCCTCTACTATGCCCTGGAGTTTCGATTATCTCAAAATTAAAAAGTCCATTGTTAACATTTTCTTCAGTTACTTTCCCATTTTTCCCTAATTTATCATTCTCTTTCAAAGTTATAATCTGAGCATCACTGCTTAACTCAAATTCTCCTTCCCTCCATGCCAATAGCGACAATTCTGGATTAAACAAAAATTCATACCCACCTTCACTTATATAAATTGGAACTTTCTTATATTCCAATACAGAAGGGATTCCTAGAATGTGATCCCAATGTCCATGAGTTAAAAGAATTGCCAATAAATTTAAGCTATTATCCTTGATATAGTCAATAACTTGTGTCATTTTTTCTTCTCCAGGATCTACAATATAACAGTCATTTTCATAAGAAATCACATAACAGTTACTTTGTGCTGCATTGTCATTCAAAAATCTTCTTATCTCCATCGTCTCTCCTTAGTTATCCGTAATTTTTTTTATAAATCAATATTTTATTTAATCATGTGTATATCCATTTGTGGATAGGGTATTTCAATACCTTCCTTATCAAATTCAGTTTTTATTATTTCGTTTAATTTCAATTTTAATGTTAAATAATTTTCACTTCTTGTGTAAACATATACATAAAAAATTATGGCTGATTCTCCCAATTCTCCAACGCCTATTACTGGTTTTTTGGAAGCTAAAATCAATTTTTCATCATTATTATAAACATTTTGTCCTATTACTGTACTTTCTAAATCTTCCATTTCATCATCAACTTGATCATTAGAATTTTTACTTGCTTCTTTTTCAGCTTCTTGCATTTTTTTTCTTGAAAAAATTGTTGAAAAAAGATTTATTTTAGTTTTTTCCTTTGTTTCTAATATGCTATTTTGTAATTTGATTAATAAGTTTTTTCTGCTCTCAGTTTCTTGAATCTCATCCATTGTTTCCGTCTTAATAATTCGTTCTAAAATTTTTTTTACTTTTTGAATATCGCTGTTGTAGGAAACTCCGATTCTCAAATCCAGTCTACGTTCTCCATTTTGCTTAATATTTCTGATTTCAGTATTTGTAATTATTCCGTTGGGTATAATTACAAGTTCATTTTGTGGATTTAACATTTTTGTATAAAACAATTCAATTTTCTTTACTGTACCAAGATAATTGTTATATTCGATTGTATCTCCCACCTTAAATGGCTTAAATGTCAAAATTATAAGTCCACCGCAGAAATTCCCTAAAGTTTCTTTAAATGCAATCCCTAACACAATTCCAGTTGCTCCTAAAAAAGTCGTAATAGAAGTTGCATTTATACCAAGAATTCCTATTGAAACATAAATTAAAATAAAATAATACAAAATAGAATAAATTGAAATCAAAAAAGAAGCAAGACTTTTGTCTGTATTCGCTTTCTCTAATATAATTTTTAGTATTTTTTCAACTCTATTTTTAAATACCTTTCCTATTTTTATAATTAAATAAATTATAAATAGTTTAAACAGATTTGTTTTCAAAAACTTAATTGTATTATCCCATTCTAAAAATTTTTGTAATTCCTTCATAGTTTCTCCTTTTTAGTTCTAGATTAAATCCATTTTAAAATCAAACTCAAAAATTATCACTAAATACTGTTATTTATGATTTAAAAAAGCTTATATACAGTATAAGTTAAAAAAATTTGAGTATATTTTGAATATTCAATGAAATTACTTAAATTTTTCACAGGCTTTTTATTATATCATGTTTTTTTTATTCTGTCTATGAAAAAATATAATAATTTCAATAATGTAAAAAATATATCAAATACTACATTTTGTAAATAAAAAATGTGACAAGCATTCTTTACACTTATCACATCTTATTATTTTATTTTTTTGTAAAATATCCTATAAATTCAAGTTTCTTTATACTTTCAGGTAAGTATTCCGAAGCCTCAATTTCTGTTTTTTCCCCATCCATTGTCGTTCTGTAAATAGGTGTTTTTGATAATTCTTCCAAAATTTCTGATTCTGGTTTTGGTTCTGATAAAATATCAGCAACTATTACATCAACATCGTTTAAATCACTTATAATTTCATTTCTAGAATTTGCTATTCCAACTATATTGACTCCCTCTCCCACAATAAGAGTTCTCAAATAATTTCTAAATGTTTCTGGTATATAAACTTTGTTTTCTTCATAAAGCACAGTTTCATTTTCAGAACAATAAAATTTTATTTTACCATTAATCATACTGTTCAAAATAAATTTTCTCAAGTTTGCAATAATTTCTTTTTCTTTATTTTCTTCACTTTTATCTTGTGTTTTTAAATTTTTCCATATTGTCATTCCATCTTGAACTCTAAAACTTTTATTAGGGTTTTTTACTAATTCTAACATAATAGCTTTTATATTTTCTTCATTTATTGTTTCCAATTCTCCTTCTGAATATTTTAATGTGAAAAAGAATGAATCTAATATCTCATTTGAAAAACTTTCAGTAAAATTAAGTTTTTCCGCTTGGCTTTTTTTACAAATTAAAGATCTTCTAAATTTAGTATCAAGTATATAGTCAAGACATTGCTCTTTTATAACATGATCTCCTTGTGAAAGTTGTTGCAGTTTTTGGACTGTACTATCATTATAAACACTTGCGATTGAGAGTCTTAACGCAACATCTGATATATATTCCAAATTTTCTTTTCTTACTAAATCTACAAATTCATGTAAATACATTGGCTTGTTAAAATATTCAAGATATTCATGAGCCACATAATAATCCTGCATATTTAGAATTTCTTCAATTTGTCTAATAAAATCTCCTTTTTTTTCAGAGATGTCGTTATAACTTTTCATCTGATCTGCTACAATTGAAATAAATGCTTTTCCACGTTGATTTTTATCTCCAAGTGCAACTTCTGGAAAATATTTATTTGCATAAAGCATCATTTCACGTATTTTATCAGGTTCTTTCCATCCAGGATATGTATTGTAAGAAATATATGCAATTCCTTCTTCTGTAAGATTTTCATTACATATTTTCAGAATTTTTTCCTTTACATTTTCAGGAACCCAAGAAAATACACCATGAACAATGATATAATCAAATTTCCCAAACTCTTCATTTATGTCTAAAATGTTTTTTTCAATTAATTTTACATTTTTCAAACCAATTTTTTCAATTACTTCATTTCCTTTTTTTACTTGTTCTGCCGTCAAATCAATACCAATATATTCAGATTCTGGATTATAAAGTGCTTGTGTTATAATATTTCCACCAAATGATGATCCTAATTCCAAAACTCTCGCTTTTCTTGAATCTTTTGGCGTCAATCCATATAAACGTCCATATGCTTCTAGTAACGCTGGAATAGTATAATTAAATGGATTAGATTTGTAAAGCAGTTCGTTATATGTATTTTTATTTTCCATAGTTTTTATAATAAGAATAATTTGAGGTACAGTTTTCTATTTCTGTTTTTCAAACCATTTTCTTATTACCTCTCCTTTCAATATTTATTATTTAATTTTTTTTATTTCAATATATTTAATATTCATATTATGTTTACTCAAAAACATTTGTTCGAATTCTGTTTTAATATTCTCGCTTGCTTTCTCTGAATTATGTAAATCACGTGTATGGTAAACAATTTCATAATTTTCAAGTGTTTTTACTAATTCCAAAACATCCTCATAATACTTTTCGTGATCTGTTTTAAAAAATAACTTTCCGTCTATTTTTAAAATAACATCTAATTTAGAAAATAATTCCTCATTTATAACTCTTTTTTTCTCTTCACCTTCCCAAGGATCAGGGAAATTAATATATACACCCGAAATTTCATTTTTACCAACAAAATCTAGTATTGTTTCTCCTCTTTTTCTGACAAAAAGAATATTTTTTAACTTTCTTTTTTTAGACTTTTTTGCTCCAAGAACAAGCCGTTTAAATCGTAATTCTAATGCAATATAGTTTCTATCTTTAAATTTCTCTGCATTCTGTACAGTAAAATTACCACTTCCACAGCCAATTTCAAGATAAATATCATTATTATTTCCAAAAAATTCATTCCATTTGCCACAATATTTATCTACATCTGTATTATTGTACATCAAATACTCAGGAAATTCAAGCATTTCACACATATATTTGTTATAATTTTTTTTTGGCTTTTCAAAAAAATATTTCCAAATCTCCTGTTCATTTATAATTTTACTTTTTTCTGCATTTATTTTTTTGAATTCATCATTTACTTTTTTTATATTTTCTCTCTTTTCCTTTTCAGCTTCTGTTATTTCAATTTTTTGTCCATTTTTCCCTATAACTTTAATTTTATTTTCCATTTTTTAATTACTTTCCTTAAACTTTTATTTTTATAATTTTTAAATTTTTTTTTGCAATTTAACTAATATATTTCGTTCAATATTTTATCAATTTCATTATTTTTTTCAAAAAACTCTCTTGTGTCAATATTTTCAGATTTTTTCAAATATTCAATAATTTCATCCTTATTTTTTACAATTTCCACAAATCCTAGTTCTTTGGCATCTTTTACTATTTCTTCTATATTCTGAAAATATTCACCAATAATTGGCTTTTTCCCATAATACAACGGCTCTAAGATAGAATGTCCTCCAATGTCAACAAGTGTCCCACCAACAAAAACAAAATCTGCTAGCTGATAAAAATCTGTCAAGACTCCCATTTTATCAACTACAATTATTTTTTTCCAATCTTGAGTTTTAAAATTTATTTTTTCTTTTTCAATTTGTGTAATTAATGAATAATCATCTTTTGAAAACTTTTCCAAAATAATATTCTCAATTTCGCCAAGTCTCTCAAGATGTCTAGGAACTAGCACTAATTGATATTCATTATCAATATTTATCATCTTAAAGACCTCAAGCCAGATTTTTTCCTCGTTAGGACGCGTACTTCCACACACGATTACTTTCTTATTTTTATCTATAATTGTATCCAAATAATATTTTTTCTGTTCGTTAGAAATTTTATTATATTTAATTGAATATTTTAAATTCTTGTAAACTTTAATTTTATTTTTATCAATTCCCAGCCTTTCATATCTTTCCTTGTCTGGAATACTTTGGACCATTATTTTCGTAGCACAATTTAATGTTTTTCTTATAAGCCATCCAAATTTTAAATACGACTTCAATTTCTTTTCAGTCAGCCTTCCATTTACGATAAATAATTGACCATTTTTTTGAGCAAAATAATACAAATTTGGCCAAATTTCAGTTTCCACAACTATTGTTTTTTCTATTTTATATTTTTTATAAATTTTTTTCATTGCAAAAAAATCATCAAGTGGAAAATAAAATATTTTTACATTTTTATCTTCAGAATATATTTTACTAACTGCAGAAAATCCAGTATCCGTCATAACAGAAAGTATCACCTTTTGATTTTTCTCACCTTTCCTGGCTTGTAATATTTTTTCAATTAATTCTTTTGATAAATTAAATTCTCCAACTGATGAGAAATGAACAAGTATTGCTTTTTCATTATTGTTTAGGAAATTGTTATTTTCCATTTTCTGAAACAGACGTGTTTTAAAAAAATTTAATAGTTTTTTATTGAAAATTGATAAAATCATTATTATAAAATATAACAAAACTCTTAATAAATTATATAAAATCATATTTTTCCTATCTGTAAATTTTATATTTTATGCAAAAAGACTATCTCTTAATGATTTTTCATTTAGAAATAGCCTTTCCATTAGTTTGTGAAGTAAAAATTATTTTCCTTCTGCTACGCTGTCAGCTAATTTTTTACCTACTTTAAACTTAACAACTTTTTTTGCAGGTATTTTAATTTCTTTTTTAGTTTGTGGGTTAATTCCTGTTCTTGCTGCTCTTTCTTTTACTTCAAATGTTCCCCATCCAACAAATTGAACTGAATCTCCTTTTAATAAAGTTTTTTCAACTGTTTCTAAAAATTGGTTTACCAATTCTTCAGATCTTTTTTTAGTTTCTCCAGTTGCTTTTGCGTAAGCATCTACAAATTCTTTTTTTGACATATTAATCAAACCTCCAATTTTTTTCTTCTTGCAAATTACTAGACTATTATACACTATTTTAAATATTTGTCTAGTGTTTTTTTTAAAATTTTTCATTTTTTTCTATTTTTTTACATTTCTATGGATTTTCTAATTTAAAAAAAATGCAAATTATGCTAATTTTTATACTTAAAAAAATTATATATATGGATAAAATAAGTTTTCGTTTTTGAATTAAATTTATATTATCGTATAATAATTTTTATAAAAATACAAATTAAGTATTCGAATAATTAATTTTCTAAACTTATTTACTTAAAATATAATTTAAAACTAAAAATTGATGTTATTTTTTAACTTCAATATTGTTAATTTTTTTTCTTACTATATTCAAAATTTCATTTTTTACTTCCTCAATATTTTTAGAAGTTGTATCCACTTCAATTGCCTTATCCGCTTTTTTTAATGGACTTTCTTTTCTTGTAGAGTCAATTTCGTCCCTTTTCAAAATATTTTCATAAATTTCTTCAATTCTAACATTTTCGCCTTTTGCAACAAGTTCATTATATCGTCTATTTGCCCTTTCTTTCGCATCTGCCACCAAAAATATTTTTACATCTGCATTTGGAAAAACAACTGTCCCAATATCGCGTCCATCCAGAATAACATTTTTTGATTCTGAAAATTTTCTCTGTAAATCCACCATTTTCTCACGAACCTCACGTATCACCGCAATATCAGATACATTTTCCGAAACAACAGGCTTTCTAATTTCCTCGCTCACATCAATATCATCCAAATAAAAGCCATTTTCTTTAATATCAATGCTCAAATTATCCAGCATTTTTATAATTTTGTATAAATTACCCAAAATCCCATCATTTAAAGCCTTTAACGTAACAAGCCTATACATTGCCCCTGTATCAAGATAAACAAGTCCCAGATCCTCTGCAATCAATTTTGCGATGGTACTTTTTCCGCTTCCAGCAGGACCATCAATAGCAATTATCATATTTTCCTACTTTCTATTTTATTATTTTTATTCCATTTTCTATTTTTACATTTTAATTATTTTAAAATTGAAAATTTTGACTATTTCACAAAAATAACGAGATTTTTCAACTTTAAATCAATTAGTTTTTATATTTAAAAACAAGTGACACCCAGTTATTTTTTTCTTTTCTATCAATTTGTCCCAAATTATAATTTTCAGCCTTTTTCACAAATGTCTCTTCTTTTTCGCTCAAAATTCCAGAAAAAATAACAGTTGCACCTTTTTCTAGAGTTTTTTCTATATCTTCAAGCAATTTTTCCAAAACATCCACCAAAATATTTGACACAACTAAATCATATTTTTCACTGACATCATCTACCAAATTTCCAATTATCACTTCAAAATTATCATTTATATCATTTTTAGAAAAATTTTCCAAAACCACATCTCGAACTTTTTCATCAATATCAATTCCAACAACTTTGTTCACACCTAATTTTTTCCCAATTAACATTAAAATACCTGAGCCACACCCTATATCCAGTAATTTCTTTTTACTTTTGCAATATTTTTCCAAAAACTCCACACACAAAGATGTCGTTTCATGTGTACCTGTCCCAAAAGCAAGACCTGGATCAATTTCAATTACAATTTCATTATTTTCTGGTTCATACTTATCCCAACTTGGTTTTATAACAATATTGTCAGTTATGTTTACAGTGTGAAAATATTTTTTCCACTCATCTTGCCAGTCTTCGTCATTACATTTAGCTGTATAAATTTCATACATAAACTCTGCATCTGAGTTCTGAAATTCGTTTAAATTATTAAAAATAATATTTAATTTTGTATTTGCAAATCTATTGTCAACAATGTATCCAATAATACTCCAAACCTCATTTTTTAGAGAGAAATTAGCATTATAATCAAGTACATTTTCAGAAAAATAATCAATAACTTCTATCTGTTTAATTCCAATTTCATCAAACATATTTACTAATTTTGTCTTCGTTTCTTCTAAATTATCTGAAAAATAATCTACTTTTACTTTTATCCATTTCATTTTTTTATTTTCCTTTTTTATATTTCGTCATATCCCATGTTTACACGTTTAATTGATACTGTCTTGCCAGTCTTTTCATTTACTTCCAGTTCAATACCATTAATTCTTAAATTTTCTTCACATACAGAGTATCTTGTTGGCATTCCATCCTTAAATCTTTGTATACTTTCCCTTCTATTCATTCCCAGAATACCATCATGTCCTCCAGTCATCCCTATATCTGAAATATAGGCAGTTCCTCCAGGTAAAATTCTCTCATCTGCTGTCTGTGTATGTGTATGTGTTCCGTAAACTGCCGACACTTTTCCAGACAAGTTCCAACCCATTGCCTGCTTTTCTGAAGTAGCTTCTCCATGAAAATCAAGAATAATGATATCCGTTTCTTCCTTAATCTTTGGTAAAACTTCCTCTACTGCCAAAAATGGGCAAGCAATCGGAGGCATGAATACTTTGCATTGTGCATTTATAACTGCCACTTTCACTCCATTTTTTTGAACAATTGTATAACCGTTTCCTGGTGCTTCCTTCGTATAATTTATTGGTCTAATCAGATTTTTTTGCTCATTGATATAAGCGTAAATTTCCCTTTTATCCCAGCTATGATTTCCAAGAGTGATAACATCTGCTCCTCGCTCAAACATTTCCTTTGCAATCTTTACATTTATTCCAAATCCACCAGCTGAATTTTCTCCATTTACAATGATAAAGTCATAATTCTGTCTTCGTTTTTCCAAGTATTTAAACAATGTAGTTCTGCCTGGTTTACCGACAATATCACCAATTATTAAAAATTTCATGTAAAATCATCCCTTTGCGTCTCAAATTTATCTAATATTTATTATACTACATATTATCATTTTTTTATAGTTTTTCTTAATTTATTTTTTCTATATTTTAATTTTTCAATTTTAAGCTTATTTTATTATAAAAAGAGCCCCCCAGAATAAAAATTATCTCAAAGATATTTTTAACGGATAAGCTCTCTTTTTAATTAGTTTTTATTTATTTTGCATATTCTACAGCTCTAGTTTCTCTAATAACCGTAACTTTTATCTGTCCTGGATATTGCATCTTTTCTTCAATTTCTTTTGCTACATCTCTAGCAAGTATCGTAGCTTTATCATCATCAATATTATCTGGATGAACAATTAATCTTAGTTCCCTACCAGCCTGAATTGCATACGAACTTTCAATTCCTTCATGACTATTAGCAATTTCTTCCAATTGTTCCAGACGTTTTAAATAATTTGATAATGTTTCACGTCTTGCTCCTGGTCTTGAGGCTGAAATAGAATCGGCTGCTTGTACTAACACAGCTTCTATGCTTAACTGCTCAACTTCATTATGGTGAGCTTCTACAGCATTTATTACAATTTCACTTTCTTTTGAAAATTTTCTTAAAAACTCTCCACCGTTTAAGGCGTGAGAACCTTCCTGCTCGTGTGAAAAGGCTTTTCCAATATCATGCAGTAATGCTGCTCTTTTGGCTATATCTACATTTGCTCCTATTTCTGCTGCAAGAGCTGCCGCTATATGTGCAACTTCTATTGAATGTTGTAAAATATTTTGTCCAAAAGATGTTCTGAATTTTAAACGCCCAAATACTTTTAATACTTCACGTGGCAATGTTGGAATTCCAACTTCAAGAATTGCCTGTTCTGCTGCATCCAATATACTTTCATCTACTTCATGCTGTGCTTTTGCTACAACTTCCTCTATTTTTGTTGGGTGAATACGTCCATCTGAAATCAGTTTTTCAAGTGCAATTCTTGCAACTTCTCTTCTAACACCATCAAATGATGATAAAACAACTGCTTCAGGTGTATCATCAATTATTAAGTCAACTCCTGTTGCTGCTTCTATGGCTCTAATATTTCGTCCTTCACGTCCAATGATTCTACCTTTCATTTCCTCACTTGGAAGTTGAATAACAGAAATTGTTGAATCAACCACATAATCCGATGCTGCCTTACCAATTGCAGTAGAAATAATTCTTTTAGAAATTCTATCTTTTTCTCTATCAAGATTATATTCATAGTCTCTTATTAATACAGCTTTATCATGATCCAGCTCATTTTCAAGTTTAGTTAAAATGATTTTTCTAGCATCTTCCTGAGTAAGTTCAGAAATTCTTTCAAGTTCTTTTTCTTCATTTGCAATCATTTCGTCTAATTCTTTTTCTTTGCGAGATAATTTTTCACGATATTTTTCTGCTTTTGCTTCTTTCTCTTCTAGACGTTCCATTTTCGTTTCTAATGTTTCTTCTTTTTTTGCAATTCTTTCTTCTTTTGTAGCAAGTTCTGATTTCATTTTTTTTATCTCGTCATCTGCTATTTTTTTCTCATTTAATAATTCTTCTTTTACCTTTAATGTTTCTTCTTTCCTAAACGATTCAATTTCTCTTTCAACTTCTTTTTTTGATGTCTCAAGTCTTCTTTTAGCATCAATGATTTTTAATTCCAGTTCGCTTAGTTCTCCATATTTTTTCTTAAATATTGAACTTCCAAAAAAATAAGCTATAAAAAAAGTCAAAAAAGAAAAAATAACAATCAACAGAATAGTTATTGATATGTGCATTTTTCTCCCTTCTTATTTTTTTTCAGCTACATTTGAAATCTTCCAAGTATTACCATCTGTTTTCTTCCAAGTTAATTTATAATAATTACTTTCTGTTGCAAAATTAATTACCATCAGGCTATTTGCCTTATTATTTGATACGACATTTACATCAGAAAAAACAAATGTCAATCCCGAAAGATCGTATTCTTGCATTTTTTTTACAATAATATTATTTTTAAATGTAGGTAAAAAAATTTCTTTTAATTTATCATATTCATTTAAGCTGGCAGCTTCTTTCAAATCTTCAGTAACTTTCATTATCTCAGTACTAATAACATTTGTTTCTGCACGAGACATTTTGTTAGTAGAAGCAGTTAAACTAGTACAGCTTGTAAGAATTAACAAAATAAATAGACATAAATATTTTTTCATATTTTCCTCCAAAAACTTCGTCATTTAATTTTATCACAATTTTTCCACATATTCAAGTTAGAAAAAATAAAATTTTTGCTTTTTTTGCTTTATTTTTTCTTATTTCTCCATCTCTTGTGTTGCCACATATACTGCTCTGGATATTCTCTAATGATTTCTTCAAATTCATGATAAATTTTTTGCATATTATACTGCATTGTTTCCTTCAATTTTGCTTGTTTTTCAATTTCAATAATTTTTTTATTTTTGACACGAATTACATCTCCATCAAATATAGCATAAGCTAATACTATGGGTATCTTATGTTTAATTGAAAGTAACACAGGTCCTGCTACACCAGTCGTTTCTCTTCCAAAAAAAGTTACATTCACATCTTTTCCATAGTGATCTGAAGCCAGTGCAATGATCGATTTTTCATTTATTGCACTTCTTAGTGCATCACTATCATGTAATGGTAATGAATTAAGCCCTCCTTTTTCACGCCATTTGGTCATCAAATCATTGATTTTTCTATTTTTCTGATTTCTAAATACTGCATAAAACTTTCTAATATTTCTCATCTTACTTCCAGCTTCAAATCCACCTAAGTGAAGTGACACTATTAATACAGCCTTTTCATTATTCTCACAAGCCTGTTTCATAATCTCATCATTTTCCACAACTGTATTGCCATTCTGTGTAATTTCCTCCAAAAAAATCGAAGTCATAATCATTTTTCCCATTGTTTTATAGGATTCTTTCGCAATTCTTTCTATTTCTTTCTCATTTTTTTCAGGAAAAGCATTTTTTATATTATCTATAGCAAGTAATCGCCGTTTTTTTATAGCATAATAGGCAATTATTCCAAAATTTTCAAAAATTTTATATCTCATTTTAAGAGAAAAAATTGACAAAACTTTTTTTAATAAAACAACAAAAAATCCTGTTATTTTCTCACTTACTTTATATTCCATTTTATTTTTAAACTCCTTAAAATTTATTTTCAAAAAAAGAGCATACATAAAATACGCTCTTTTATCTTAATTACTATTTTCTGATTCCTAGTTTTCCGATTAATTCTCTGTAATCGTCTACGTTTCTATTTTTAATGTAGTTTAATAATCTTCTTCTTTTACCAACCATTTTTAATAATCCTACTCTTGAGTGTACATCTTTAGGATGTGTTTTCAAGTGAGCTGTTAAATGGTTGATTCTGTCTGTAATCAATGCTACTTGCACTTCAGCAGATCCTGTATCTTGTGCGTTCTTCCCGAATGCTTCAATAATTTCTTTTTTTGGTTTTAATGCCATTGTATTTCCTCCTAATAATTATTATTTAAACCAAGAATATAGCGGCAAACTTATATTCATAGTATAAATTCAAGTGTTATTCTATCACATATTTCTTTTTTTGTAAAGAATTTATTTTGCAAAACTAGCTGTTAATGTGTATAGATGTCAAACATTTGTTACAAAAATATATTAAAAAAAATATTTCTTTCCTAATGTATCTTTAACCTACTGATTTTCCTTGTACTCTTTTAATACTTCATTTGGACTCTTAAAGCCCAGTACTTTTCTTGATATGTTGTTGTATCTTGTATTGTATTTCCTTATTGCCCTTAATAGTTCTTCCTTGCTTTTAAATTTCTTGTCTGCATAGTACTTGCTGTCAAGCCTGTGGCTTCTTTCCACTTTTCCATTCTCCCATGGCGAATATGGACGGGTTGTCATGTACTCTATCCCCTTCTCCTCCAGTTTCACCTCAAACAGCGTTTTCTTATCACTTTCAGAATTTGTGAACTCTTTCCCGTTGTCTGTCTGAACTTTCTTTATGTCAAATCCCATCTCCTTTTCCAAGTTCTCTAGAAACTTTGCGGTCTGATAGGTACTTTTTTCATCTGCTATCCTTAACACTCTTTTTCTTGTATATTCATCTAATGCCGTTATTTGATAATACTTCTGGTCACGTGTGCCAAACTGTATGCATTCTTCTGGAACATATTTTATGTCTATCTGTACTCTTTCCCCGGGGTACTTCGCCTGTTCAACCTTCTTTTTTCTTTTATGCTGCTTTTTAGGCTTTTCTTTGGCATTGCCCTTCATTTTCCTTATTATCTTGCACATTGAATCGTATGTACGGCTGTAGCCTTTCTTTCTTGCTTTGACATAAACTTTTGCCAGCCCTTCATAGCCAAATTTCCTGTACTTTTTCATAACCAGCTCTATTTCTTCTTGCGTGTGCTGGTTTGGATGGCTTTTAGGTCTTCTGCTTTTTGGCAGAAGAGACTGGACTGTGCCGTCATATCTGTCTCTCCAACGTTTTATCTGCTGACGTGATGTCTTATACTTCACTGCTGCCTTTGAATTATTATTATGTTTTATTGCATACTCAATTGCCCGTTGACGAACACGGTATATTTCTGATATACTACTCATATGAAAGGTTTCTCCTTAATGTGGTTTTGGTAGGCTTACATTATATCAGAAACCTTTCTTTTTTTGTATATTCTTGTCACATATGTATTATCTCACAACATTATTTTGCAAAACTAGCTGTTAATGAATCAAAATCTACAGGTAACTCAAGAGTTTCCTCAACGTTTTCATTATTTATTTTTACATTAAATGGAAATCCTGTAACATTAAATCCTCTTGCAATTGCACCACTTTCATCATAATATATTGGGAATGTATATTGATTATTTTTTACATAAGTTTGAACCTTTCCAAGGCTTGATAGATTATTTGTGAACACGACTACAACATTTACTTTATCTTTATTTGCATCATAAAATTTTTGTACTTCTGGCATTTCTTCTTTACAATGAGGACACCATTCAGCCGCTACAATGAATAATGTTTTTTTACCATTATTCAGTATTTTTCCACTATCAATTGTTTTACCATTTAAGTTCTTTAATTCAAAATTAGGTACTTTTCCTTTTCCATCCACATCAATACTAAATTCCTTTGAACTTCCACAAGATACTACAAATAGTAGAAGCAAAGACATCATTACAATTATTTTTTTCATTTTTTCTCCTTAATTTATTTTTTGTTGTTCAAAACAACATTTTACTATACAAGTATACACTATATTTATTAGAATTTCCTATAATTTACCTAAGCTAAAAGATAATATTGAAATAACTTCTGAATCTATTTTTTAATTTGTTAAATAAGCATCAAAAATTTCTCCAATATCATAGCCATTTTCCTTTGCAACTTTGAAATAGAATTTTGATTTCTGCTTGTTCTTTTTGTTATAATAATAAACTCCCAAATTATAAAAAGCTGTCGTATTAAGCTTTGCAGCAGCTTTTAAATTCAAAATTCTTACCATTTTATCAGTTTCAGGATAGTAAAGACTTAAATCAACCATTGAATAATCATCACCGCTATTTACAAGTCTTTCAAGTATTTTTTTTGCTTCTTTACTTTGTTTTATTCCTACTTCTTCAGCTTTTGCAGGATTCTTACTTGTTTCCATATCTTCTAAGATATAAGCAAGTTTATAACCTGCAGAAATTGAACCCAGCGAATATGCCTTATTGTAAATATTTCTAGCTTTTTTTATTTCTTTTTGAGTTTCGTATAAACGTCCCAGATAGTTCATTGAATCAATGTCGTTTTTATTTGCAGCTCTCTGATAAAATTCTTCGGCTTTTGTAAAATCTTTTAAATTTTCATAAATAAATCCTTTATACCCTAAAATAAGAACTTCATCAGAATTTGTATCATCTAGTATTTTTAATGCCAGATCATAATTCTTTTCGCCTTTTACAAGTCTAGATGCTAGCTCAAATGCTGCTAAATAATATTTATTTTGTGAAAATACCTGATTATAAATTTGGACAGCTTCTTCTTCCTTATCGTCATTTTCCAAAAGTTTTGCTTTTGCATACAGTGCTGGTGAATAATTTTCAGACAGAAAATCCTTTAAGATGTCGTATGCTTTTTCAGGATTTGAAACTTTTTCTAAAACTAATGTTCCTAGTTCCTTTTTTTCTTCCGTCGAAATCGTTCCCTCATTTAACTTTTTATTTAATTCTTCTATACGTTTATAAAAATTCATCATATTTTTATTGTATTCATAAGAATAAAGAGCATAAATTTCTCCAGCATCTTTACCTTTTTTTAAATATTCCTGTGCTTTTGTAAACTCCAGTTTATTTTCGTAAATATTTCCAATCATATAATACGCTTTTATATTCCCCTGCTTTGTTGCACTTTCAAGTAAATCTAGAATTTGAGTCTCATCTCCGTTAGTCTGCTGCAATAAAAGTGCCTGATAATATTCGGCAATCCCTTTGCTTTTTTTCATATATCTATTAAAAAACATTGTTCCATTTTCAGCAAGATAAGTGTAGGCAAGTCCGTAAATATCTTCATTTCCTAATTTTGCTGATTCATTCATATTTTTCATTATATGTTCGTAGTCTTTTTTTTCTAAAATTCCAATAAGACTTTTTTCAAGTGCATCATAACCTGTATCAGTTTTTGAGCAAGATACTGAAAGCAATAACACAAATAATATATTTATCCATTTTTTCATATTTTTATCACATGTCCTATTCGTTTAAAAATTGTTCCCCCCGCTTTTTTGTTCTTTTTTTAGTTTACAAATTCAGATTCATACTCAAACTGTTTATTTTACAGTTGTTCCAATTTTTACCTCATCATTTATAACTACCAATTTTGTTTTTTTCTTTTCTGTAGTTGTTAAAAGCATTCCTTGTGACAATTCACCTTTTAACTCAACTGGATTTAGATTTAATACAGCCTGTGCTTTTTTTCCGACTAATTCCTGCTCATTTGGATACCATTTTGCAATCCCAGAAATAATCTGTCTCTTCTCTTTCCCCGTATTTACAATGAATTTTAACAATTTATCTGCATTTTCAATTTTCTCTACTTTTTCAATTTGAACAACTTTTATTTCAATTTTATTAAAATCATCTATTGTAATTGGATTTTCAATTTTCAAGTTTTCATTGTAGTCTTTTTTAGGCTCTTCTTCCAGCTCAATTCTTGGAAATAATGGAACTGCTTCATTCAATTTATTTCCACTAGGATAACTTTTCCATTCTTTTATATCGTCCAGATGTATTTTTGTCACATCTTTGTCAAGTCCTAACTGATTTATCATTTTTTGTGCAGTTTCTGGCATAAATGGCGAAATCAGCACTGCAATTTTGTAAAGTGAATCGACTAAGTTGTACATAACAGTTGATAGCCTGTCTTTTTGGCTTTCATCCTTTGAAAGTTTCCAAGGCTCACATTCATCAATGTATTTATTCATTCTTGAAATAAATTTCCAAATATCCTTTAATGCCTCAGAAAATTGATAATTATTTATATGCTTATCTAAAACAATCAATGTATTTTTCCATAATTCCTTAATTTCGATATCAAAACTTTCTTCAACTTCATTTAATACAACTTCTGAATTAAAATATTTTTTTTGCATTCCAATCGTTCTATTAAGTAAATTTCCCAAGTCGTTTGCCAAATCGGCATTTATTCTCTGAACCATTGCCTTTTTAGAATAATCAGCATCCTGACCAAAAGTCGCCTCTCTCATCAGATAGTACCTAAAAGCATCAAGTCCATATTTTTCAACTTCTTCCTCTGGATTAACAACATTTCCAAGTGATTTTGACATTTTTTCACCTTCCACAGTCCACCAGCCATGTGCTGCAATCGTATCAGGCAACTTTATTCCAGCTGACATAAGCATCGCAGGCCAGATTATAGCATGGAATCTCAAAATATCCTTCCCAACAACATGATTTACAGTTCCATTAGTCCAGAACTTATCAAACTGCTCTGTATCAGTTGAAAATCCTGCTCCTGTCAGATAAATATTCAAAGCATCAAACCATACATAAATTATATGTCCTTCTTCCAGTTCTAATGGTATTCCCCAATCAAATGTAGTTCTTGAAATTGATAAATCTTGAAGCCCTTGCTTTATAAAGGCAATTACTTCATTTTTCTTTCCTTCTGGCTTTATAAAATCAGGATTTTTTTCAATATGTTCCAATAACGCATTTTCATATTTGGATAATTTAAAAAAATACGAAGTTTCTTTTACATCAATAACTTCTTTTCCCATATATTTTCCATCAACAAGCTGATTTTCAGGAACAAAAGTTTCTTCAGAAACACTATATTTACCAACATACTCTCCTCTGTAAATATCCCCCTTGTCATGCACTCTTTTTATTATTTCTCTTACAGTTTTTAAATGTCTTTCCTGCGTCGTTCTTAAAAAATCTGTATTTGAAATATTTAACTTTTCCCATAAAGTTGTGAAATTAAGAGACATTTTATCTACCCATTGCTGTGGTGTAAATCCATTTTTTTCAGCTGCTTCCTGAATTTTCTGTCCATGTTCATCGACTCCAGTCATAAAGCCAACTTCTTTCCCAGTTAACCTTTTGTATCTGGATACAACATCACATATTATAGTTGTGTAAGCTGTTCCTACGTGCGGTGCGGCATTAGGATAATAAATTGGCGTTGTTATGTAAAATGGTTTTGACATTTTTTTTCCTCCTTCTGATTTTATAATATTTATGTCTGTAGTTTTATATTTTTAAAGTTATTATTTATGTAAAACTTTCTTCTTTAAAGTCAACATTTTTGTTTTTATTGTATTTTTTATTGTAAATTTCAAATGCCTTATTTCCAGCCTGATGTATTTTTTCTTTTACTAATTTTATTGACTCTTCTAAAGTTGTTTCCTTTGTTAAGTAAAATGGCTCTGCAACATAATGAACACATCTAGAAAATGGAACAGGTATTTCAAGTTTGTCCCACATATTCTTAAAAATCCACTTTTTACTGCAATAAGAACTAACTGGAACGATTGGCATTCCTGTTTTCTGTGCTATAAAAATTGCCCCTGCCTTAGGCTCAAAAATAGGTCCTCTTGGTCCGTCTATCGCAATTCCAAGTGTATAATCTTTTTTAGCGTATTTCATAGCTTCTTTTAAACTTTTTATGTTATCTCTATTCGAGGATCCTCGAATAAGCTCATTGCACTCCCTTTTAAGAAGTTCAGCCAATATCTCACCATCTTTTGACGCACTTACAATAGAAGCTTTTTTCTTAATAATTCTGGTGGCGTTACACACTGTAAAAATTTTTCTATGCCAGAAAACGATAATATTTGCACTATTCATTTCTACTCCATCCGCATAAAAATATTCCTTTCGTGTCATAAAACTAAGTATTCTATATACAATGTGAAGAATTGCACCTAAAAATTTATATTTATTCATTTTTTCTCCCATTATTTTTAAATTATCCTCAAATCCCTTAATAAATTAATAGTTTAATATTAAGTAAAATAATCATAACTTTTCTTATATTTTTAGATTCTTGAAAATTTGTTTAAAGCTTATTTAAAATAACATTTTTATATTTGCATTTTAAAATGTTTTGCTATTTCTGAAATTTTACTTTCTATCACTTCGTTAGTTTCATTTTTTCTATAATTATCATCAAGTCTTGTACAAAGCAAAGTTGCATAACCAAATAAAAAGTACCATATTTTATTTACAGCTTTTTTGGCTTCTTCTTCCTCCAACGCTGGAAAACTTTCCAATAAATTTTGTTTTGTCAAAAGTTCATTTAACGTTTCTTCATAAAGTTTTTCAAATCTTTCTGTTGTATCTAAAAAAATTGTCCTGAATAATTCCTTTTCTTCTCTTGCAAAAATTGCAAAACCAATCGCACCACTTAATATTTTTCTTTCAGAATAATTTCCATATAAATATTTTTTTAATTTCTCTTTACACACATTTATAATTTCTTCCTTTAATTCATCAACTGTACTAAAATTAAAATAAATCGGTGCTGTTGAACATTTTAAGTAATTAGCAATTTTCCTGACACTAATATTTTGAAACCCCTCTTTTTTCATCAATTCATATCCCGCCTCAATCACTACTTCCTTCGTAAATTTAAGCCTAGACATATTTTCTCCTTTTCAGATTTCCATTTGTTTATAATTTTTATACATTAATTTTTTCATAAATGCAAAATTTCCAGCCATCATAGTTTTCTTCTGTCAAAGTTACCCATTTATCCAACTCTATTTCTGGAAAATAAACATCTGCCTCAGTATCAGAAAAATCAATATGGCTCATATAAATCCTTTTTATAATTCCCATTTTAAGAGATTTTTTGTAAATCTCCCCTCCGCCAATAATAAAAATCTCTTCTGTAAAATCTTTATACTTTTCAATAACTTTTTGAAAATCATCATAAAACTCCAGCTTCGTAGTTTCATTTTCATATTTTTTTTTATCTTCTTTAAATTTCTCATCTGTTTTAAAAAAATCCCTAGATAAAACTATATTTGTTCGATTTGGTAAAGCCCTACCTATGCTTTTATAAGTATTTCTTCCCATAATAACAGTCTTTTCTGTCGTTATTTTCTTAAAGTTTTTTAAATCTTCAGGAATATGCCACAAAAGCTGATTATTTTTCCCAATTTCATTATTTTTCCCAACAGCGACTATTAAGCTAAACATAAACATCACCTTTCTGCTGCATCTTATTTTTTATACTAAAACTACTCTAAAATCCAAATAAGAATTTAATTTGATTTCCACTTAGGTTTTAAAGAAGTTTTAGTATAAATTTTTGATTAAACCGCAACTTCAAATTTAATTACAGGATGGCTTTCATAATCCTCCAACGTAATATCCTCAAATGTCAATTCATTAAATGGCTTATCTGCAATCTTGATTTTTGGAAGTTTTAAGGGCTCTCTTGTCAGTTGCTCCTTTAGTCCTTCAATATGATTTTCATAAATATGAGCATCAATTATTGTATGAGCAAATTCTCCAACTTCATATCCACATTCTTTTGCAATCATCATTGTAAGCAATGAGTAACAAGCCAGATTAAACGGTATCCCAAGTGCAATATCTCCGCTTCTTTGAGTCAAGTGGCAATTAAGTTTATTACCAAGAACATTAAATGCAAAAGTATAATGGCATGGTGGCAATTTACTAATTGTCGCATTTCCTGGATTCCAAGCCAAAACTATCATTCTTCTTCCATTTTTGTGATTAGGATTTGTTTTCATTTCCTTTAGAGTGTCAATAATATACTGAATCTGGTCAAATACAAGCTGTCCATTTTCTTCTCTAGTTACCCAAGGATTATTTTCATCAGCAAAAACTTCTCCATCTAACGAAATTTCAGGCACTGGATACCTTCTCCAGAATCTTCCATAAGCTGTTTCGAGTCTTCCTTCCTCATCCGCCCAAGCATCCCATATTTTCGTCTTTTTTCGCAAGTTTTTAATATGCTCTTCTCCCGACAAATACCAGAACAGCTCGTGCAACATCGAGTTAAAATACATTTTTTTTGTTGTCAAAAGGGGATAACCCTCGCTTAAATCTACTTTATATGAATAAGCAAAAGTAGAAATTGTATCAACTCCTGTCCTATTTTCTTTTTTCACTCCATTGTCAAGTACATACTTAACCATATCCAGATATTGTTTCATTTTCTCTCCTAAATTTCTTTAAATTAATATTCAAAACCATTCTGTCTCAAAGCTTCAAACAGAACAATCGCCACAGCATTTGACAAATTCAGTGAACGTCCAAGCGGAAGCATTGGGATTGTAATATTATTTTCCTTATATTTATTTAATATTTCTTCTGGTATTCCACGTGATTCAGGCCCAAACATTATATAATCGCTGTCATTAAATTTTACATCTGTGTACCTTTGTTTTGTTTTTGTTGTTGCAAAATAGATTTTTGCATTACTGTTTTCGATGTTTTCCTGCCAGAAGTGTTCCCAGTTTTCCCATACGAAAAGCTGTACATCTTTCCAGTAATCTAGCCCTGCACGCTTTATTTTCTTATCATCCAGTTCAAAACCGAGAGGTTTTATTAAATGTAATTTTGTGTTTGTTAAGACACAAGTTCTTCCTATATTTCCTGTATTTACGTGAATTTCTGGATTTAATAGAACTATGTTCATTTTATCTACCATTCTTTCTATTTAAGTTTATTTTACCATACAAATCTATTTATTTCATCAATTTTTTGTAATCTTCAAGTTTTATTCGATTAGAAGTAATTTTATTTAATTTTTTGGTAATGTTATCTCCTCTATCAAAACCGCCAAATCCTATTTTTGAATTAATATGGGTAATTGCGATGGCAAGTGCATCTGCGGCATCATCAGGCTTTGGAATTTCTTCCAATTTTAATATTAATTTTACCATTTCCTGAATTTGTTTTTTTTCAGCTCTACCATAACTTGCAATTCCCATTTTTACTTGAAGCGGAGTGTAACTGTATAAATTCAATTTATTTTTCTGCCCTACTAAAGTTATGACTCCACGAGCCTGTCCAACTTTTATTACTGTTTTTTGATTTTTAAAGAAAAATAAGTCCTCGATAGCCATATCAGTCGGTTTCCATAATTTTATTATATTTTCCAATCCATCATAAATTTTTTCTAACCTTATTGGCATATCTTCATCTTTATCCGTAAAAATACAGCCATAATCAAGTGGCGTATATTTTCCATTTTCATAATCTACAATGGCATATCCCACTATCGCTGTACCAGGATCTATCCCCAAAATTCTCATATTTCTCCTAGTCTAATATTGTGTTTTTTATTATATCATACTCAACGGATGTATGCAAATTTCACTAAAAATTTTTTTCTATATAATTTTTGGCATAATCCACATAACTGTTCAAATCAATATCAGCATAATTATCAAATTCATCTACGCTCGTTTCGACCTTTTTTACTTTATAAAGACTACTGTTTATATCACCAAATCCGTATTTTTCATAATATTTTTCTTGTTTTTGAATAACTACTTTGTTCATTCCAGTTGTAGCAAAATATAATCGGTATTTTCTAAATTTATCAAGGACTTCCTTGCTTTCAAACATCATTTGTCCGTTTTTATCACAAGCGTAAATATCTTCGTAAACCGATGCATACATAAAAAATATATCTGGATTTTTTATAAAAATTTCCTCTACAGCCGTCATCACATCTTTTTTTTCCCAAAAATATAATTTCAGCACTTCTGCTATCCATATATGATTTTTTGGCATAATCAGCTTATTGTAACGATATTCATTTGTTCCCTTTATTTTATCCTTTATTTTATACAAAATGGAATTTTTATTTTTCAAAAAATTATCTACATCAGTTATATCAAAAATATTGTTATACTTCTCATTTATTTGAATTTTTATTTTATTTAAAATTTCATCATTTACATTTGTTATAAAGATATTATTTTCTGATGTTGCAATTACATCTATATTTTCTTTTGCAAAAACTCTTTTTATCCGTTTTACAATACTTGTCCTGTATCTATTTAGTATATCTTTTGAAAATGAAGACTTTAATAAAAGTTCTTCTGGTATCTTCTTTATTATTTTTTTATCTTTTCCAGAAAAAAGTTTATTGTCAATGAGCCATTCGTATAAATAGTCTTTTTTTATTGATAATTTGTACACTTTTTCCTGCAAATAATTATTATAGTCATTCATTTTCATTTTAACTGAATAATTTATTTTTGGCTGACTGGAAGAAGAAGTTTCACCATGTAAAAGCAAAGTTATTAATTTATCATTATTATAATTTAAATATTTTATTTTCTTTTTAAGCTTCATATTGTTACTGTAACTTCCATTTGTAATTATATTCAAAAGATTTTCCTTTTCATCCCAGTTACTTTTTTCTTTTATTATAAAATTGTACATTTTTTCTGTTGCCAGTACATCCTGCAGGCAATAATCAATCACTTTATCCACAATTTCATCATATATATTTTTTTTAATTACGTAATTAAAATTGGCAAAATCCTGTTCCTCAATATTATCCCCACAATTAAACTCAAATCCTTTTACACCTAGATTCAAATTATATTCATACGCCAAGTCATACGAGTAAAACTCATGGTTTTCATTCTTATACTCATCCTTGGGCATGTTCCTTATTATTTTTAATTCATTATTTAATTTTTTCCTGTTTACATTTGTATTTCTATATTTTAAAAGATTATTAATTACAATATCATCAAATCCGTGTCCTGCATAGGAAATTAGCACATTTTTAGAAACTATATCGTAAAAAAGTTTTTTCTGACGGTTAAAATTATCTGAGTCAATAATTAGGATTTTATCATCATTTAATTTTTTTAACACCACACAAAAATAATTTGGAAAAACTTCAATATCAAATACATATTTATTTGACTTCTTCATATATTATTATCACCACTTTTCAGTTCTACAAGTTACAAAAAGTACTTATCTCTTTTCAAATAAATCCTATCTCCCCTAATATTTACAATCTTCACAATCCCCTTAAATTCTCTTACATTTGTATTCTTATTTCTAACATATATCTTAAATTTCTGATTTTCTCTTACATTTGCCCCTTTACTGGCTTCTTTGCTTATATTTTCAAATTTTTTAAACGTGTCAATTACCGTCATCCCATTTTTCAGCTTCCCATACTTCACATTTGAAACATTTATCCCGTAATAGTCCAGCACATACTCTATTTCCACAAAACAAACTATTTCTCGAATTTTTTCAGCCCTTATAGCTGAATCATTCTTTGTAGCCCAGAAAGATTCATTTTCTGTTTTTCCTTCCATAAGATTCTTCAATTTATCAATTTCAGCTTTAGCCTTTTCCAAAGTAATCGCATCTTCAATATCAAATCTTCCAATTTTAGTTCTCACAAGTCTTGTCATTGTGGCAAAAACTCCCAATTTTTCTCCAATATCATAAACTAATGAACGGATATAGGTACCACTACTAACTTTTGCATAAAATGAAATTTTAATATTTTGAGCATTTTCTGAATTTTTATCTGGACGCATTACTTTTATTTCTCTAATTTCTGATATTTCTACATTCCTTTCGGCTCTTTCCACTTCGATCCCTTTTCTTGCCAGATCATAAAGTTTCTGCCCTTCAATCTTTATTGCGGAATACATCGGCGGAACTTGCTTTATCTTGCCTTTGAAACTATTTACAGCCTGTATTATTTCAGAATCACTTATATTAATTTCAGAATCATATTTTGCAATAACTGTCCCTTCCAGATCGTAAGTGTCTGTTTTGTATCCAAGCTCCATTTCTACATAATATTCCTTGTCTTTTTTCATCAAATTATCAGAAAATTTTGTAGCTTCGTTAATCATAACAATCATAAGTCCCTCAGCCATTGGGTCAAGGGTTCCAGCATGTCCTACTTTTTTAGCCTTTATCACTTTTTTCAAATGATTTATTGCCCCAAACGAACTTACCCCCTTACTTTTATTTAAAAGAATCAGTCCATCCTTAGTAAAATTTTTTTCCATTTTACTCCCTTCCTTCCTACAATTGCCATAATTTATTTACATTATCGGTGAAATCAGTTTAAATACAGAGTTTCTGAGCCGTTTCATAAAAGTCACCTTTTTTAATCTTGCCTCATCGAATCTTTCACATACTTCCAAATCCTCTATAAACTGCTCCTTCAAGTCCTTACTGATATTCTCGTTATAAAATACCGAATTTACCTCGTAGTTTATTTCAAAACTTCGCATATCAAAGTTACACGTTCCAAGTGTTGATATTTTTTCATCCACAATAATATTTTTACTATGTAAAAATCCTGCTGTATAACGATAAATCTCAATTCCCGCTTCAATTAATTCCGCAAAATAAGTTTCTGCTATCCAGTAAGGCATTTTCTTATCTGGCACTCCTGTAACCATTATCTTTATTTTGACTCCAGAAAGAGCCGCCATTTTCAGTTGTGAAATCAAATCATAATCAGGTACAAAATATGGACTTTGAATCAGCACTTCCTCTTTCGCCGTTGCAATCATTTTAGAATACAGATATTTCAAAGTTGTCCATTCGGTGTCAGGCCCGCTTGAGGAAACCTGCATCAGATATTCCAACTTTTCATGCCTGTCTATCGGCTTTTGCTCTTCCAGTTCGTGAACTGCCTCTTTTTTTATATCTTCAATAAAATCGTCTTTTCCACCGCTGTTTAGCCAATCTGTAACAAAAATTGCCAGATACTGTCCAATTATTTCTCCTGTAATCCGAATATTTGTATCCCTCCAGCTATCAAATCTCTTTCCACCGTCTATATATTCCTGCCCTACATTCATGCCGCCAGTATGCACTATATTATTATCGATTAACGCTATTTTTCTATGATTACGATAATTCATCTTGGAAATAAAAAATTTAACATCTAAAAACCATCTTATCTCAATTCCAGCGTTTCTAAGTTCCTTTTTATATTTTCTAGGCAATTTCCAAGTTCCCACTCCGTCAAAAAGCAATTTTATTTTAACTCCTTCCTTAGCCTTTTTCAAAAGTGCATTTTTTATTCTTTCCCCAAGTTCATCAGCCTTCCAAATAAAATATTCCATATAAATCATACTTTTTGCATTTTCTATATCAGAAATAATCGAATCAAATGCCTCTTTCCCATGAAAAAACAATTTATACGAATCATTATTTGTCAAAAACGTCCCTTCAGCCTCATACAGCATTTTTACAAGTTCACTTTGCTGACTGCCTAAATTAATATTTTTTATCATTGTATCAATCTGATTCCGTATTGTGGTTTTTATTTCAGTTTCACTCATTTTTTCGGTATTTCCGTCTACATTTTCAAGACGATTATAATAAAAAAAGTCCTGTGATCTAAAAATATCCGACACATCCCGCTGCATAAAATTAAAAATCCTTGAATACAGCTTTTTTTCTTCCCCCTTCATCTTCTTAGAAATTATCTTATTCCTTCTCCAGTTAATCCCAAACAAAAGATACAAAACCGCTCCACCAAGTGGAAATGTAAAAATTGTAAAAATCCAGGCAAGCATCGCATTCGGCGATTTATCCGACAACAGTACCGATACTGTCAAAACAATAATTATCAGATAATGCAGCCTTTCAAACGGAATTATCCAGCTTGAAATAATTATAGCCAGTCCATGCAGCATATTATCCCCCTTTGTCTTTTTATAAAATTAATATATTATTATTACTATACTGTTTAATTCTATCACTTTTGTCAAAGTTTTTCAATATTATTATAATTATTTTTGATACTTATTGTATTCAAAAATTAAATTAAAAATTTGATATAATAAAATTTAATGGAGGATATTATGGATATAGTAAAAGTGTTTGGAAATAATTTAAAAAAATATAGAAAAAAACTAGGTTTATCTCAAGAAAAATTCGCAGAAAAATGTAAACTTCATAGAACTTACATCAGTTCTATTGAATGTTATAAAAGAAGTATTTCGTTAGAAAATATACAAAGAATAGCAGATGCTCTTGAAATTGAAACTTATAAATTATTTATGGAGAGTGATAAAAATGAAGAACAATAACGAAACTATCGGAATATCGGCTGAAGTAGCCATTGCAAAAGCTTTTGATATTAATATTAATCCTGAGTATGCTTTAAGAGCAGATAACAATATAGTTAATTTATTAAGTAAAGAAAAAATTGTGGAAATCTTTAACAAAGAAAATATTCCAAATCCAATAGAACATATTGCTGAAGATCAAAACCCAATAGATTTTAAATTATTTGGTAATAAATCTCTATCTGTTAAAACAAATAAAAATAATATTGGAAAGGCTTCTCCTCAAAATATTGGACAGCCAACCGATAAAACTTATTTTGAATATCTCAAGTCTAATAATATTTTCCCATCATTTGATATAACAGAATATTTTAAACAAAATAATATAGAAGATAATTACGAAAACAGAGGACATATTTTCAAAAAAATAACAATTGAACATATTGATTGTTTAATAAATATGTATTGGAAAAATATTTTTGATTGTGATTATTTAATCCTTCTTTTTAATTTAGAAAATGGACAAGAACCTCTACACAATTACAAAGTTTGGGGTAAAAGTGGTAAACTTCCAAATTGGAATAAAGATAAATTTAAATTTACTAAAGGATTAGATAGTTGGAATGAATCCACAACTTTAAAATATGAAAATATTTCTATTGGAGAATTTCAAGTTCATAATAATAGAAACTGTTTTAAATTTCGATTTAATATGAAAGGAATTGTAAAATTAATTGATGAAAATCTTATCTAATACCAAACTCCTATTTAAAAGTAAAAATTTTATTTTTTTCTAACACAATATGTAATTCAAAATTTATAAAACATCTACTATTCAAACAAAGAATAGTATAAATATTTAAATATTTCCAAACAAATAATAAATCACCTTAAAAATAATACTTCTGGTACTTTTAAAGGTGATTTTTTATTCTATAATTATTTTATTTTTTTAAATACAAATATATATTCATGCTTAAATAAATAAAAATCATTAGTTATAGCACGGTATCTCCAAAGAGCCTGATGATTAGCCTTTCCTTTTGTATTTTCAAAATTTTTAACAAGAATTGCTTTTAACAAAAAATTTCGCTGTAGAAATAAATTCATACAATAAAATCCCAGTGGTACAACTTGTCCATTTTCATATTTATCCCCAATAACTATTGCACAATATCTATTTTTTTCTAAATGCTTTGTTGTATTGTCAATAACTTGTCCTAAAGATTCTAAAAATTTTCCCAAAGTTTCCTCATTTGACAAATCATCATTATTTTCAGAGAATTTTATAATATTCCAATAAGGCGGATGCATTATTACAAACTGGACTTTATCAATTTCTAATTTTTTTAATATCTTAAATACATCAATATTTTTACTATCCCCTACACATATTTTTCCTTGAGAACTTGAACTTTTTTCAATTTTTATACGTTCTAATGCTTCCATAGCTACATCTTTTTGCAATTCTATTCCAATGGCATTTCTACCTAATCTTTTTGCTTCAATAATACTTGTGCCACTTCCCATAAAAGAATCCAGTATCCAATCACCTTTTTTAGTATATCTTTTAAACAGCTGATTTGGAATTTGAGGAACAAAATTACCATGATAATGTCCACTATGCACTCCTGAGTTGTCTCTTTTATCAATTATCCACAAAGAATCTGTGTTTATATCTTCATATTCTCTCCATTTACTATTATCAATATCATTATACTTTGCCATATTTCCCCCTTAAATTTTTTACCCTTTTATTAAACAATGCAAATATTCAATTGTTGAATTACTCTTGTGATTTCTAGAATTTTCTTTATCTGCCCTAAAACGCTTGTATTCTTTAGTAAAAATTTTATATTCCCCATATTTTTCCATAATTTTTTTTATAACATCTAGCGTCATAATTCCTTCATTATTATAACTTAAAAAAATATATTTGAATTTTGCATTTTTTATTAATTCTTCAAATACTTTTTCAACTTTCACTTTGGAACAAAATTCACTTTTTTGATCCGAATAATCCCTAAGTCCTGTTTTTCCAAATAATTCTGGATTATCGTATCGTGCTATTGTTTCCAATACATGATAATTTGAACAATATTGTCTTGAATTATATGGGGGATCTAAATATAAAATGTCCCCTTCTATTTCCTTAATCAATTCACTTATGTTCTTATTGTAAACTTTTCCAATTTTTCCAGTTACTTTTGGTAACAATTCCAATACAAATTCACGACTTGCTGATTTTTTTAAACACTTTAAAAAAGCTCCATAAACAGAAGCTGTATTTGCATATTTATCAATTGAATTTATCAAACTTGCTAATAAATAAAAATACTGTCCTTGTGATATTTTTTTCTCATTATATAATTCTTCAATTTCAATTCGCATAGCATCACATTTTTTGCCATTATAATCAGAAAAATAATTTCTTTCACTCCCGCCAGAACAATAATTATTATAAATAAATCCTTCAATACCTTCCATATTATTAAGTTTTTCCAAAGTTTCACTAGAAATCCCAATATTTTCACTATTCTCTATTAAATGTTTATTAATAACATAACTATAATATTGTATGTCATTTGAAATAACATTGTATCCCAGTTCCTTAAATTTTGAACCTACCACTCCAGTTCCTGCAAATAAATCTGCAAATATATAATTTTTTTTGTTGTTTTTATGTTCTACAACAGTTTCTATTGTTTCTGTCAAAAAATTGATTAAGCTATATTTTGAACCTATATAATTCATATTCTCTCCTTTATTTTTTGTAATTATATCATTTATAAAAGAAAAAGACAATGGCTAAACCAAAAAAGCAAACTCAGATTTTCTCCAAGTTTGCCAAATTTAACAAAAAAACAAAATATTATTCTCCAAAATAAGCTATCGCTTCAATTTCCACCAAAACTCCTTTTGGTAGTTTATCTACTGCAAAGGCTGATCTTGCTGGATATGGTTCAGTAAAGTATTCTGCATAAATGCTGTTTACTGCTCCGAAGTCGTTGATGTTGTCTAATAATACAGTTGTTTTTATAACGTTTTTTGTTGTTAATCCGTTGTTTTCTAAGATTGCCTTCAAGTTTTCAAGAACTTGTCTTGCCTGTTCTTCTACTGTAACAGCTTCGATTTGCTGATTTTCAGGATTTATTGCGATTTGTCCTGAGATGTACAAAAAGTCGCCTGCTTTTCTAAAAGCTGAATATGGTCCAACTGCTTCTGGTATTTTTTTCATTTCTTCCTCCTAATTTTTCGTATTTTTTAAATTTTACAATTTTATTCTATCATATTTTTTCAATATCAAAAAGATTTTTCTTTCACTTTGCTTACTATTCCCAAAATTATTATTCTGGCGAATATCCAAAGTTTATAATGTATCTCCAGCTTTCTCCCGGAACTTTTGCAAATCCAAAATAAAGCGGAATTGACAAGGCTTTTACTCCAAACCCAAATTTATAGCTTTCCTTTTCTTCATTTCCGAAGCTGTAGGCTTTTTGAAAAATGTTTGCCCTTGAGTAAGTTGTGTCTAAATATACAAGTTTTGATACATTATATTGAGCCTTCAGGCTTCCAATAAAAATACTGTTTCCACGAATTTTATCTGCTGGCATTCCAGCAAATTCCAATGAATTGTCAGCTGTTCGTATTCCTCCCATTTTAGGTCTGTAAGTTTCTGGAATGTCATCTCCATAAGATGTTAGATATGATACTTTTGGAGTAATTGTAATTCTTTCGCCAATCGGTATATTAATTTCTCCACCTGCACTTAACGAGTTAAATTTAGCCTTTTTTGCATTTGCTAATGTATATTTTGAAAATAAATGCACTCCTCTTGTTGCAAAGTTTATACTGTCTCTTGTGTCGTAATCTAGCTGGGCTTCAAAGTATGGGAATGATTTTCTTACATTTTCAGCATTATTCTGATGTTTTGTCACATCTGAAATCTGATAGCCTCCACCAATTGAGAATAACAGATTTTTATACATTTCAAATCCAATTCCTGCTCCAATTTTGAATTTTCTGTTTTCAAAGTTGAAATATCCGTTATTGTATTTCTGATTTTTTATAATATCACGTTTGTATTCAAATTCGCTGTAAATCAAGGCTTTTGAATCTTTTCCAAGTTCAGCGGTAGCCTTACCTCTTGCCCCATATTCATTTGCAACTGTTCCTGTTACTGAATATCTGACATTCGTATTATTTATAATTTTACTTCCCTGAAAACCAACATTTACCGTAGCCAAGTCTTCGTTATTTATATTTCCCGAAAGTGTCAAATAGTCACTCGGTTTTTCCTGCACATTTATTACCAAATCATTGTCCTTCACTTCGTAATACACCGTTGTAAAATCACCGTTCTGATAAATATTATTAACAATTTTTTCCATATCCAGCCTGCTTAAAACACCAAGTTTTTTAGGCAAAAATTTATCAAAATATGCTTTTTTATATTTTTTGTTCCCTTCTATCACAACTCCTGTAATATTGTACTCATCGCTCCAAGTCCGTCTAAACTCTTTCCGTTTTTCCTCCAATTTTTCATAAAGTTCAGGATTTGATAATTTTCTAATTTCATCTATATTTTCTCTTGCAATTTTCTCTCCAGCCGCAATAAGCTCCTTTACCTTTGAAAAATCATAAGACTCAAATTTTTCCAAATCTGGTTTCATATATAAGTCAAGCATACGAATTTGACGCTCCACTTCCTGCCTTCCAGCAATTGTTGTCGAATCTGTAATTACGTCAACCAAATTCATTTTATTCTCATCTCTTTTTGTAAATCCGTCTCCTACATTCACTCCAATTGTATAATCTGCTCCAAGCACTTTCACATCCTGCACAGGCAAATTCCGTGTAACTCCCCCGTCAATGTAAAGCCTTTTTCCATCCCGAATCGGTGCAAAAATTGATGGCAATGACAAACTTTCCCTAATTGCCGTTGCAATCGAGCCTTTATCAATCATAACACCTTCTCCAGATTCCAAATCAGTAGCAACTGCTGCAAACTTTCTCGGAAACTTTCTAAAATCCTGTATTCCAATTGCTCCATAAAAAATTTCATTTAGCCTTTGACTAGCAGTTTTTCCTCCAACGACTCCGCTAGGCAATTTCGGCATAAAGTTTTTCATTGGAATTACCGTACTATTCCTATCTTCAATTAAATTTCTTATAGCCCCCTTGTCCTTTCTCTCGATTTTATCGTTAAAAAGTCCCAGCCAATCCATGCTAATTGCAATTTCCTCAATTTCCTGCGGAGTATATCCGACGCTATACATTCCCGCAATAATGCTTCCCATACTCGTTCCAGTCGCATATTCTATAGGCACTTTTTCCTCTTCCAGCACCTTTAATATCCCAATATGAGCAAGCCCTTTCGCTGTTCCCCCGCTAAGCACCAGCCCAATTCTCTTATTCTCCTGAAAAGCTATATCTTTATTATTTTCTAATTTTTTTTCTTTATTTAAAATATTTCTGTCCAATTCTATTTTGAGTTCATTTTCCAAAACTTCTTTTTCGCTGTCTTTTTTATTTTCTATGAAATTTTGTTCATCTTTTTTTAGTGCAAAATAATTTTCATCTTTTAAATTTTCAGAAATCCCAAAACTATTTACCAAAAGAAAAATAATTAAAAGCAAAAAACTTTTTCTTTTTTCAGTCATTTATGTCATCCTCCTCTTTTATTGATTTTTTATTAAACTTAATTTATAAAAATTTATCTATAATCATTAATGCAGTTCCCTTTTTTAATTTTGTATTAGATTGTTTGGTTTAATAATTACTTTTTTATTTATTTTTTAATTTTTTAAATAATTGACTCTCTAGTCATTTTACTATAAGAAAATTTTTTTTCTCTTATAAATTCACTAAAGTTTTGAGTAAATTATAATATTTCAAATAATTTTTCCAATTTATTTACTTCATAATTTGGAATTATCCCAGTATCATTCACATTATTTCTCAAATTTACCCAGCAAGTATCAATTCCAGCGTTTTGTCCACCTTTTATATCTGCTCCTAACGAATCACCTATCATTATAACTTCAGATTTATCCATTATTTCAAAATAATTCATTGCATATTCAAATATTCGTTTATCAGGCTTATTTACACCAACTTCATCAGAAATGATGATTTTATCAATATATTTGGCAATTGCTGAATTTTCTATTCGTGAATACTGGACTTCCTTTATTCCATTAGTTACAATTCCAACTTTGTATTTTGAATGTAAGTATTTACACAGTTTTTCAGTTGCTTCAAATGGAAAAATCCCTTCTCCTAGTTTTTTCAGGTAAAGTTCGCTCATTTCATACGGATCGTATTTCAAATCAAACTCCTCAATTATTTTTTCAAATCTTACAATCTTTAATCTATCCTTATCCACAGCCCCTTTTTCTAAATCCTTCCATAACTGGAAATTCACATCTTTGTATCTATCTTTTATCTTTTCATAAATTTCTTCTTTTTTATCATTACTTAATTTACTTTCCACAAAAAATCCTAATTCTTCAAAAGTGTTCCTAAACGCTGTTTTTTCAGTTTTTGGATAATCAAAAAGTGTGTCATCCAAGTCTATTAATACAAGTTTGTAGTTCATTTTTTCTCCTTTATTTATTTTATCTAAAATATTTCCATCATTTTTTAATGTTTTTTAAAATTTCTTTTTTTAAGTTTAGGCATTGGAATATACCATATTGACAATGAAATAAATCCTATTATTAGCATAAGCATTGGATTAAATAAACCTATTACAAAAGAAGAAATTTGTAAAATCGTTGTTATTTTGTGTCTTTTAAGACTTATTACTGTTTTCTTTAGCTTTATATTCTCAGGATCTGCCTTCACAAGTTCATTGCAAAGCCATGAATAAATAGTATTTTCTCCTAATAGAAAAAATATATACACACATTCCACCAAATAACTGTAAGGATTTTCAGAAACCCACAATGTTATATATGGAAACAAAGTATTTAAAAACAATAGAAGCATCTGTATTTTAACTATTTTAGAATTTATTTTCTCAACCTTGTCAAATATCATATGATGAGTATCCCAAAATATTACAAACAGCGTAAATGTAGTTATATATGCAAAATAATTCACTCTATTTTCCCAAACGGCTGCCAATGTCGTACCTTTTATTTTAGGCAGCTCCAATACCAGAACTGTTATTATAATCGCTATAACTCCATCAAAAAAGCCTACTAATCTGTCCTTTTTCATCTTACTACTTCTCCTTTCATTTCAATCCATAATAATAATTATACTAAAAAGGGCTAATAAAATCCAGTCCATGTATTATTTTTTGATATTTTAATTTTCAATATCAGCTGATACATATTTTTATTAACTAAAAAACTAGCAGTTAAACTACAAAACTGAAAAACATCGAAAAAAGTTATCTAAGTTATACAAAAAAATTAATCTAAAATTTGTAAAATAAAGTGTTACTATTTAGAAATAAAATAAAAACTATAAAAGTTTTCTGTGGTATGATTAATTCACTACAAGAAATCAAAGGAGAAAACTAATATGGTTTGTAAACAAAAAACAACAAAAAGAAGAAAAAGGCAACACTTAAAATTAATTGAGAAATGCTTTACATGGACACACTAATATGATATTATATAAATAAAAGTGATAGAGGTACATATCGTAAAAAAATACAAGTCATTTTATTAGTAACTTAGAAATTTTAAAATTAAATAAAGGAGTGTGCTGTTATGAAATCTATGAGAAGGATTTTTTTAGAAATAATATTTTTGTTAACCTGTATTAATACTGCAGTTTTTGCAGGAGCTGAAGAATGTTCAGTATCAAATGCAAAGTTTCAAAAAAATTATAGCCCTATTAGCCATGCACTTCTTCCAAATAATGTATGGAGAAGTGAAAAGGAGAAGGAACTTTTCTTTAATTGTGTTCGTGCAGAGAAAAAATTTGTTTATGAAATAATCGGAAAAGATATTTCTATGCCATTAACAGTTAATATGCCGGTAGAGTTGGGACCTGATGGAACAGGTTCGTTAAGGCCTGGAAACACTCGTGATTTAAAAGTATATCCTGTTGAAGTCGAAGTTGAACCCGGTAAAGAGTACATAGCTATAATTCAATATTTAGGGTCAATGTCGTATGCCGCTCTGATACCATATTATTCAAGTGATGCCGTAGAGTTTATAAACAATAGGCAGGATATTTATGCTGGAGCATGGCATTTTTATGTTTATGATAATGGAACAGTGTACTATCCTAAATATTGGGATAGCATAAAGTTTAAAGTAAAAACGAAATACTCTAATGGTAAACCTGTTAAAAAGGCAATTGTGCGATTTATTGTATCAACTGCATATATGGAACAGCAAAGCAATAGTTTATTCGCTATAATGGAAACAACACATATAGGTGCTTCACAATTCTTAAATACACCGACTAAACAGGCAACTTATATTGATCCAAAAACTCATAAATTTTATTAGTCAATCTAATAACATACCAGTACTGACCCCAAAAAGGTAGAATTATACATACATATGAAATATATGTATGTTTTTTTTGTGTTTAATGTAACAAAAATAAAATATAATTTAACAAAGAAAAATGTGTATGATATATTCTCAAATTTGACAGTTAAAACCTCGAACTCTAACAGTATCAAGAGTTTGAGGTTTTTAAAAGTTGCACAATTTTTTCTACTTTTTATACTATTCCCCATTAAAACAGGGGAGTTTTTATAATTCTGTTTAGCAAGGGGGCAAGATCCCTTGTTAGAAAGTAAATAGGTGGTATGACTACAATATTTCTATTCTTTTTATAACAAAAAAAAGAAGCTGAACTCAAAATTTTAATCATTTTGAGACAGCTCTTTTTGTCTTACTTTAATGTAGGTCCTGGGATTTTATAAATTGATAAATTTCCAGATCCCATTAATCTTTGACTATTTACCAAATTAACTTCTAAATGTCCTTGTGTATTTGGCAAAACTTCTACAATGTATAAAAGTCCATTCTGACCACCAACAATTTTATAATTACCAGTATCATATATTCTTTTTCTTGTAATAATACCGAATCCAAATTGAATTCCCTTTTCTTCATGTTCATATATAGCACTGATATGATCACTATAAGAACTTGCACTGATAGAAATCAAATAATATCCAGGATCTAAAAATTGATCTATAGATGATTTGGTTTGTCCAATTTTTAAACTTTGACCAAAAATTGGTTCTCCTCTAAATTTTGTTATACCAAGATCTATGTCTTCATAATTATTAGTATACGGTATAGCTCTTCCCCTCTTAGTAGTCGACGTTATTTTACCTTCAACAGCTTCTTCAGCAGTTTTAGCAGAAACTTTTGAATCTTGTGTTCGTGCAGTAGATGTTTCTTTCGATTTCTGATTTGTCTTTTTTTCACTAGGCTGATTTCCAACTTTCCCATCCATGACATCATTTACTGCTTTGTTAACCTTTCCAGAAATGTTAGTCTGTACAGTATTCGCTGCACCATTTACTATTCTCTGTCCTAGATTGGATAACCACCCTGCTTGAGCAGGCACTGATAATACAACTAATGCTAAAATCCCAAATGCTTTTTTTGTCACTTTTTTCACGACACTCAGCTCCTTCTTTTAATAAAAAATTTTTAAATTAGTAATAAAACGAACAGTATTTTCCCATGATGTGTATTTCTATTATTTTCGTTTATATAATACCATATTAGTATAGTTATGTAAAGTTATTTCTAATATTCTTTTTTTAAAATTCTAATGTTAAAAGTTCTTCTTCTAGAAAATATTCACATTTTTATAAAAAATCCTAAGTTTTAATTACATTATAAACTTGGATTATTTTATTCTTATAACCTATTTTCTAAAAAACTTAATTTTTCTTTTTTGAGTTTTTTATCTGCTTCTCTCATCTGTGAATTGTTTTCATGAATATTTCATTTTTATATATATCTGACGATATTCCGATTAGAATCAAAATAATGAAATACTAGTAACTTTTTTATTATATCGCATTTATATTTATTGCATTCTATTATATAATCCATCGGTTATAAAAATTAGTTATTTAAACTTTTTCTAAAAAGACGCTATTTTAAATTTTTACTGTTCATCTATTACTTTCTCTCTTCTTCTGTCAATTCTCTTATCACTTTAGCAGGAACTCCTCCTACAATACTGTATTCTGGAACATCTTTCGTAACAACCGCCCCAGCTGCTACAATAGAGCCTTTCCCAATGGTAACGCCAGATGTAATTGTAACATTTGCTCCAATCCACACATCATCTTCAATAACAATTGGCGCTGCAAACAGTTCAGATCTTTTACTCACACAAATGTTATGATCCAATGTAGCTAGAACGACATTATGCCCTATTAAAACATTATCTCCTATTGCAATTCCCCCTTGATCCTGAAACTCGCACCCGGCATTTATAAACATATTTTTACCAAAAATAATATTTTTTCCATAATCTGTATTAAACGGCGGAAAAAGAGCAAAACTTTTATCAACTTCTTTACCTGTAATTTTTGACATAAGCTCCACAATTTCCTGTGCCGAATTATATTTTGTATTAAGTTCAAGAGTAAGTTTCGTAACATCTCTACTATTTTCCCTCATTTTTTCGATTTCTTCTTTTCCAATTTTAATTTTCTCTTTCATAAAAACCATCATCCCTTCACAATCTAAATTTCTTCCATCGTCAAATCCACAATGTTCCCTTTCACTACTTCAATCAGCTTTTTTGTTTCCACTTCCATCTGCAGTCCTCGTCTGCCAGCCGAAACCATTATTTTGTCAAATTTTTCAATTTCCTTGTCAAAAAAAGTCCTGAACAGTTTCTTCATTCCCACAGGAGAACAGCCTCCACGAATATATCCTGTTTCCTTCTCCAATTCTGATAATGGCAATAAATCAATATTTTTCTCCCCACAAGCCTTTGCTACCTTCTTTAAATCAAGATGAGCCTCTCCATGAATCACACAAACGTACAAATTCTTACTTTTTCCCTTTAACACAATAGTCTTAAAAACCCTATCCGCCAATTCAGGCAACTTTTCAGCAGCACCAAGCCCTCCGCTTTTATCCTCGCTCCACTCATAAGTATGAATAGTATATGGGATCTTCTGTTTATCCAGCTGTCTTAGTGCATTTGTCTTTACAATTTTTTCTTTTTTATGTTTCATTTTATACCCCCATAATCATATTTTCCCTTATTTTCCTACTTAAATTGTACTTTATTTTTTTTCAAAAATCAAATTTTTTACTCTAACTTATAGTTTTTATTTATTCAAGTTTATGAAATAGATTATTGTTTATAAATATTTTTCTATAAATTTTCATGTTTCTTTTTTTTAAACATAATAAAATCATTTTATTAAAACTAAAATCAAGAAGAATTTTATTAAAATAAAAATTAAAATAAAAAAATATTAATCAAAATCATAAAATATTTGAATTTTTTTAGAATATTGACAAATATACATATATGTGATATAAATAACTGTCTAATAGAGACGCCCCATCTCTACATTTAGACTTCTTTCATACAAAAAAACGAGCACACGGCTCGTTTTTATTTTATAAATTATCATTTAAACAAAAAATTAATAAAATTTAAAAAATTTATCATAAATATTTAGGAGAACGGAATCATAATATGAAAAGAGAAGTAGCGATAATTGGAGGTGGCGCTTCAGGTTTTTTGACAGCGATTACTGCAAAGAAAAACGGAAGGGATGTTGTCATTCTGGAAAGAAAGGACAGAGTTCTGAAAAAAGTGCTTACAACTGGAAATGGACGATGTAACTTGACAAATGTAAATGCTTCCAATAAAAATTATTTTGGAATCGAAAAAATGAAACAGCCGATTGAGAAAATTTTAAAGAGTTTTACTTCACAAGATGCAATGAGATTTTTTGAAGATGAAGTCGGAATTATTTGTAATGAGGAAAACCGTGGAAAAGTTTATCCACTTAGTGGACAGGCTGCATCAATTGTAGATGGACTTAGATTTTATGCACAAAGTCTTGGAATAGAGATAATTACAGATTTTTATGTTACAAAAATTGAAAAGGAAATGTTTGATTTTAAGATAATTTCTGAAGATAAAAAACAAATAATTGCCAAAAAAGTAGTCATTGCAACTGGTGGAAAATCGTATCCTGAACTTGGTTCGAACGGGAGCGGCTATGAGCTGGCAAAGACCTTTGGGCATACTGTTACGGAATTAACGCCTGTTATTGTACAGCTAAAGGCAGAAAAAGAAAAAATTAAAGGTTTAAAAGGAATTAAGTCGGATGTGGAAATTACGGCTTTTGGAGAAAATGGAAACGGTGAAAAAGAAAAAATTTGTACTTATGATGGTGAACTGCTGTTTACTGATTTTGGCATTTCTGGAAATGTAGTTTTTAACATTTCGTATGTTTTCCCAATTTACAGAAACGTGGAATTTGAAATTGATTTTATGCCAAAATTTACTTATAATGAAATTTTTGAAATTTTAAAAAAACGTCGGACAATATTAAAGGATTTTACAATGGAACAATTTTTTAATGGAGTTGTCAATAAAAAACTGGGACAATTTTTGACAAAATCGGCAGGAATTGAAAAATTATCAAAAAGTATAAATGAACTTACAGACAACGAAATTCGCAAAATTTGTACAACTTTAAAAAAATATAGAATAAAAATTATTGATACAAATGGCTTTAAAGCAGCTCAAGTTACTGCTGGAGGTATTCCTCTAAGTGAAGTTAATCTGGAAAATCTGGAATCAAAAAAAGTTAAAAATCTGTATTTTGCTGGGGAAATACTGGATGTTTACGGTGAATGTGGCGGATTTAACTTACAATGGGCATGGACTTCTGGATATTTTTTAGGAAAAAATCTTTAAAAAAACGGTATAATTTAAAATGTCAATAAATTAGATACCTTAATAATAAATTTTATAAATTATTTACTTTTAACTTTATTGCTAAAATAGATTTATAGCAAATTTACTATTTAAAATGAAAAATAATATTGTCAACTTTTAAAAACAACTAAACTAATAAGGAGAAAAATGATTAGAATAAATAATATAAAAATGCCTGTAAAACATAGCGAAAATGATTTAAAAAAAACAGTTTACAAACTTTACAAAATTAATGAGAATGAAGTAAAGTCATTTGAAATCGCAGGACAGGCAATTGATGCCAGAAAAAAAGATAATGTCGTATTTGTTTATGCGGTGGATATTTCCTTTAACTTTGATGAGGAAACGGAAAAGAAAAGATTTGAAAATGTAAAAAATGTGCGAAAAATTGAGAAAAAACCTTATTCTACGGAAAAAATTGAGAACTTTACAGAAACTGAAAATGTGAAACGTCCTATTATTGTTGGAAGCGGTCCCGCTGGAATTTTTGCTGGACTTGTGCTTGCTGAAGCTGGATTAAAGCCTATTATCATTGAGCAAGGAAAAAATGTAGATGAGCGTGAAAAGGATGTCTATAATTTTTTCAAAACTGGAAAACTTGATAAATATTCAAATGTACAGTTTGGAGAAGGAGGAGCTGGAACATTTTCAGATGGGAAACTAAACACGAATACAAATAATTTTCGGATTCAGAAGGTTTATGATGAACTAATTCTCGCTGGTGCTGATCCCAAAATCAACTATATGTCAAAGCCTCACATTGGAACCGATAAATTAATCGAAATAATGCGTAAAATCAGGCATAAAATCGAAAGTCTTGGGGGAGAATACAGATTTAGCACAAAATTAACAAAAATAAATTATGAAAAATCTAATTCTGAAAACAATAAAATAAAAAGCATTTTAGTTGAAAATGTAGAAAATTCTGATAAAAATAAAATTTATGAAATCCCAACAAATATTGTAGTTCTCGCAATTGGGCATAGTGCAAGAGAAACTTTCTTTATGCTGAACGAAGAAAACGTTGCAATGGAACGGAAAACTTTTTCGGTAGGAGTCCGAATTGAGCATCTTCAAAGTATGATAAATTATTCGCAATATGGAAAATTTGCTGATAAATTGCCGGCCGCAGAATACAAATTAAATGTAAAGACAAGCAATGGACGTGGAGTTTATACGTTCTGCATGTGTCCTGGAGGTGTCGTTGTACCATCTTCAAGTGAGGAAGGCAGACTTGTCGTAAATGGAATGAGCTATTCACAAAGAGATTTGGAAAATGCAAACTCTGCAATTTTAGTAAATGTATTTCCTGAGGATTTTTCAGGAGAAAGCGTTCTGGCTGGAGTTGAATTTCAAAGAAAACTGGAAGAAAAAGCATTTGAACTTGGTGGAAAGGGTTACAAAGCCCCTATTCAGCTATTTGGCGACTTTTTAAATAATAAAACTTCAACAAAATTAGGAAAAGTGAAACCAAGCTATCTGGCAGGCTACAAATTTGCAAACTTAAATGAAATTTTTCCACAATTCATAAACGATTCAATAAAAGAAGGAATTAGCTTAATGGATAAAAAAATAAAAGGATTTGCCAGTTATGATGCAATTCTTTCAGGTGTCGAAAGCCGTAGTTCATCTCCAGTGAAAATTCCTAGAAATGAAAGATTTTTCTCAAATATCGAAGGACTTATGCCTTGTGGAGAAGGTGCAGGATACGCAGGCGGAATTATGTCGGCGGCAGTTGATGGGATAAAATGTGCAGAGTATGTGATTGAATATTTTCTAGAAAATTTATTAAGCTAAAATTTTTGATTTTTACCATTAAATATGCTATAATTTCAACATCTTTAAGATATATTTCAAATAACTTCAAACTTGTAACAATTAAAAATCTATAGTTGTTTGAACGAGGGAGGAAATTATGTTTTGTACTTTAGTATGCTGTATGGATGGAAGATTTATTCATATTTTGAATGAATATATCAGAAGTAATTATAGATATACTTTTGTTGATACCATTACTGATGCAGGAGCTGTAAATAAAATTGTTAGTGATGAGGAGTATTTAAAAAAAATAGAAGATAAGGTTGTTTTAATTTCAGTTAATAAACATAAATCTGACCATATCTTTGTGGCAGGACATAGTGACTGCGCTGGTTGTCCAACTAATGATGAAACACAAAAAGGATATATTCGTAAAGCAGCCGAGAAAATGCATAGCGACTTGCCTCATGAAGCTGTTACTGGACTTTTTGTTTATGAAAATGGAGAAATTGAAATTTTAGCGGATTATGATATAACAGATACTAATTAAGTCAATAAAAAAATAAAGGAACTGTCTTTAAGCGATAGTTCCTCTTTTAATTAGTAAAGAATATTTTTAAATATTGTAATTTTACTCATTTTTTTTGCTTTAAAATTAGTAATAATGTTTAGCATTTAGCATTTTTTCAGCAATCTTGTAATTTGGCATATATCGTTCGACATAATTATAAAAACCTTTTCCATGATTTGGATATTTTAAATGAGTCAATTCATGTAAAACCACATATTCTATCTCAAAAGGTGTTCTTTTTATAAGCTCCGTATTAAGATTTATATACTTTTTTACATAATTACACGAACCCCATCTAGTCTTCATAGGCTTTATTGCTACTTTCTCCACATGTTCATCCAATATTTTTAGCCATTTTTCCATAAATTGCGGAAATAATTTTTTTGCATTTTCAAAATACCATTTTTCCATAATTTTTTTCTTTTCGTCAATATTTTCCAAAATATTTTCATTAACTGTTAAAATTATATTTGGATTTTTTTCATTATTTATTAAATTCACACCATTAAAACTCCCAGTTTTCACAGTTAAATTGTATTCTTTTCCCAAAAATTTATGAATTTCACCAGTTTTGTACTCAAAGCCCTTCTGTTTTTCCTTAACATCTTCAACTTTTTTCAAAACACTTTTTATCCAGCCTTCTTTAGATCGGATAAAATTTTCAATGTAATCACGATGTAAATTCATTGGTACAGAAATATAGATTTCCATATTGGGCTTTATTCGTAAATTTATATTTTTTACTTTTTTTCTGTGAACTTCATAACCTAAAATTTTTTCTGTTTTCATTTTTTACTTTATTTTCCTCTTACATTTATTTTTATTAAAGCTCTAACCTGTCTTCGACTTTATAAATACTTTTCTTGCGTTTTCCAGCACATCCTTCTGAAGCTTATAAGTAACCAGCTTTAATGCTTCCTCATAAGTACACCATTTAAAATCCTCAATTTCAAAAGTATCAATGGTAACCTCTTCATCTTGCGTAATTCCCATAAAAATTGTAACTTTCTTAATAGTTTTCTCATTTGGAATATATTTTATTTCTCTTTCAAAATCAGGAATTATTTTTATTCTTACATTTGTTTCTTCAAGAACTTCACGAATTGCCGTTTCTTCCTTAGTTTCATCCTTTTCGATATGCCCTTTTGGAAAGCCCCAGTTACCATTGTGCATTTTCACAAGCAGAATTTTTTCGGTATTTTCATTAAAAACAATTGCACCGCATGAATTTTCATACTCAAAGTTATCATTTAATTTGTAATGCTTGACAACATATTTTAATAATGCTTCTTTCTCATTTTCAATCTCATCGCCAAGCACAAGCTCATACAATCTATTTTTTACTTCTCCAATCTCACGGTTACTAAATTTAAGATTTATCAAATCAATCCCTGTTATATCTAAATCATTAAACTGTGGTATTTTACCCTGTTTCTTTATATTTTCAATTTTTTCCCGAAAATTTTGTAAAATCTCTTCATTTTCTTTTTTTGTCCTAAGTCCTTTAGAATTTAAGTCTGCAGAAAATAAATTAAAAAGTCTTTTTAGATTTTTTTCTTCCATTTCAATAATCAACTTTTTCAACGTCTTATCTGAAACATCTTGATAAATTAACATATGATTTTTTACAATTTTTTTTACTGAATTTATAAAATCATTGGATGCCTTGAGCTGTTTTAATTCCTCTTCTGCTATTAATGCACTTTCCTTTTCATGTCCATAAAAATAAAAAATACCCTTTGCATCAATAATTTTTACATTTATTTTACCCAAATCGTGAAAAAGTGCCGCAAATCTAGTTACCAAATCATAATCACAAAGATGAATAACTTTTATAATATGATTAAACAAGTCGTCTGGATGATTGGGATTATTCTGATCAAAATTGTAAGTATAATAAAATTCGGGAATTATCATTTCTAAAACCCGTAATTTTTTCATTTCTATAAAAGCTTTTTTAACAAATTTTCCCATAAGAATTTTACTTAACTCGTCAAAAATTCTTTCTTTAGATATTTTAGTCAAAAATTTTCTTTTTTTGTAAATGGCTTCAGCTGTTTTTTTATCCAAATTAAATCCTAATTTTGAAATAAATCGAAAAGCCCTTAAAATTCTAAGAGCATCTTCTTCTATTCTAAGCTTTGGCTTACCTACAAATCTTATCACTTTCCGTCTAATATCCTGCCTTCCCCCATACAAATCAACTATTCCAGTCTGTTCGCTGTAAGCAATAGAATTTATCGTAAAATCCCTTCTTGCCAAATCTTCTTCAATTGTTTTTACAAACTTAATATCTTTTGGGTATCTGCTGTTGTAAACTCCTGTTTCTTTACGGAATTTTGCTATTTCATAGCTTTTTCCATTAACATTTATCATAAGAATTCCAAAATGAGCTCCCATTTCTTTTGGGTTATAACCAGCAAAGATTCTTTTCAATTCTGAATATTCTATATCAGTTGCAAAATCATAATCGCCAGGATCTTTATTTAATATTTTATCTCTAACTGCTCCACCGACAAGAAATCCTTTTCCATTTCTATTCAGTTGTTCCAATATGAATTTTACATCATCATCCAAATTAAATCGCATCCCAAATATGTCCTTTCAATCATTTTTTCTGTACTTTTATAGAATAATTCATTTTCAAATTTATTTTTATTTTGTAAACTTGCTCTAAAATATTTAGTCCCATTTTTATTCTTAGTTTGGTATACTCAAAACTCTTTTATTTTTTTCTTAATTTTGCAATATAAAACCCATCCATGTATTTATTTTTATACGAAATATAAACTCCCCCAAATTCATCTCTTATATTTTCAATATTTTCAGGAATCTCTACTTGCATAATTTCCAAATCCTCATATTTTTCGAGAAAATACTGAATATTATTAGTGTTCTCATTTTTAGAAAATGTACAAGTGCTATAAACTATTTCTCCGCCATTTTTCAAAGATTTATATGCACTTTCAAATATTTTTTTCTGAAGTTTCTTTAAATTTTTTATATCATTTGCAGTCAGCTCATATATTTTTTCAGGCTTTTTCCGAAGAACTCCAAGCCCGCTGCAAGGCATATCTAAAATTATCTTGTCAAACATTGTGTCTAAATTCTCAATTTGTGCGGCATCATTCAATTTTACTTCAAAATTGCTGTAACCATATTTATTTTTAAGTTCATTCAATAATTTCACTTTATGCTCGTGAATATCAGTAGAAATCAACTTTTTCGGATTAAACAGCTGTAAAATTGCAAGGGATTTTCCACCAGGAGCAGAACAGGCGTCAAGTACAGTTTCCCCATCTTTCACGCCTAAATTTCTCACAGCCAGATAAGACGATGCATCCTGAATCACAACATCCCCATTCTTATAAATTTCCGTATCAAAAATATTCGCATTTGATAAATAATAAACTTTACCAACAGAAAATAAGACTTCTGTCTTAATATTTTTCAGCAATTCCTCAAATTTTTCACTCGTAATTTTATTCTTATCAAATCTAACTGACAAATAACTTCTTTTTTTATAAGATTTAAGCATTTCCAAATAATCATCAGGATAATCAATTTTCATCTTATTCACAAACCATTGTGGGTACGACAAAACAATACTTTCCCTATTGTCTTCTGGAATTTCCTCATCAAATTTTTCTTTATTTTTCAAAATGTTCTGCAAAGTCGCATTCACAAATCCAACTTGATGTGCATTCAAAATTTTTGTAATCTCCCCAGCCTCAAAAATAACCCCCGCATTATCTGATTCCATGAAAAACAATTGTGCAACCGAAATTCTCAAAAGCTGTTTTATCTTTCTCTTTTTCACATTCCTAACACTTTTCCCAATCAGATAATCAATATAAATCAAATTTTTTATCACAACATTTATTACATTTGTAATAAACATTTTTTCTTTTTTTGTATAATTATTTTTAGAAAAATAGTAATTTAACTGGATATTACTGTATTTTCCGTTCTGAATTTCATCCAGTAAATTTACTATGTCTAATTTTATATTCTTTTTCTTTATCAATTTTTTCCTCTCTTATTAAAAAAAACTTTATTTCCATTCCCATTTTTCTATTTCCACATTTACATCCTTATCTGCAAATACAATTATTCCATCTGCATCTTTTTCAGGGAATATTCGTGAAGAAAATACTTCCTGTCCGCCGTTAATAAACACTTCCACAGAAGAATTATCAACAAATATAGTAAGTTCCAGCTCCGAAATATCTCCTAAATAGACTTTTCTTAATCTTTTATCAGGCTGTTCACCTTTTGCTCTGTCTAACACAAATTTTTTATCTTTGTAATCAAATTTTAAAACTGTTTCACTACTTTTACCAGTTCGTAATTTCAATCCAAAATCAGAATTAAAATCTTTAAATTTAACTTTTAATTCATAAGTTGCTCCTGTTCCAACTTTTACTTCTCCAGCAACTTTTCCGCTAAATTCAATTTTTTCTCCACGGATGCTTTCCATTTCCTTTATTGGCACTTGATAAAGTTTTCCACCTATTACTTTAAGTTCTCTTGGTAAAGTTAAGCAGTGAAGCCATTCATTTTTTACAGTTGGAAAGTCTTCTTCTTCTGGAATTCCCATCCAGCCTACAATAAGCCTTCTTCCTTTATCATCTTCCATTGACTGTGGTGCATAAAAGTCATTTCCTCTGTCAATTTCCACAAAGTCTGATAAAATTTCAAATTCAGGTTTTTCGTAATCTAATTTTCCAAATAAATATCCTGTCTGATATTTGTTATTGTATAAATCTCCTTCTGGCTCTAATCCTTGCGGCGAAAAAACCAATAAATCCTTTATTTCTCGAGTTTTTTCATCTTTTAACTGAAAGTAATCAGGACATTCCCACATAAATCCAAAGTCTTTAATTTTTCCATGATTTGCCCCAGCAATTTCTCCTTCAAATTTCCAATCTTTTATATTTTCTGAACTGTATAAAACTGCCTTCCCTTCCAAATTTTTACTTTGAATACCAATTACAGCATAAAATTTACCATCTTTTTTCCAGATTTTTGGATCTCTTATGTGCCGTGTATATCCATCTGGCTGATTTACAATGCTTGGCTCCCATCTCTCAAAATTTTCTCCGTCGCTTGAAACTGCTATGCATTGGTAAGATTCCCTATTTCCATCAGAATCTTTCACATTTCCTGTATAAAACAAATAAAGTTTTTCATCATCTACAATCGCACTCCCAGAATAAACCCCATTCTTAGAATACCAAGTATCAGGTCGCAAAGCTGTTTTCAGCCTTTCCCAATGTAATAAATCACCGCTCACACTATGAGCCCAAGTTTTATTTTTATGATTAGTTCCCAATGGATTCCATTGATAAAACATATGATATTTTCCATTAAACTGCGAAAATCCATTTGGATCGTTAATTAATCCCACAATTCCTTGAATATGATATTTTTGTCGCCAAAAATCTTTTTCAACAATTTCTTTTTTCTCCAAAATTGATTTTTCCTCATCTTCTCTAACTTTAGTAAAATCCATATTTCAAGCCACCTTTCATATCATCAGATTTTTATTATCTATTTGCGTTTTTTTTATTATATTATCTATTTCCAAACTTCTTTAATCTCAAACTTTTAAAAATTAAGTAAATTAAAAATTAGAGAAAATCTCTCAAATTTACTATATTTTACCATATTTTATTGCTTTTTCCAAATTTTTGCAATTCTATTTTTAAATTATTGTTATTTTTTTTATAATTTTGGAGCTAAAAAAATAACTTTTGATTTAGATTTGCACTTTATTTGAATTTATAGTATAATGTTGCATTACAAAAAAAATTTATAGTGAGGTGAATTATTTATGGTTAAAATTAACATGGATATGATTCAGACAATTGGTCTAGCAGTTATTTTATTGTTAATTGGAATGAAACTTAGAAAAAAAATCAAATTTTTTGAAAAATACTGTATTCCAGCACCTGTTATTGGTGGTTTTCTATTTTCAATACTTGTTTTTATTTTAAGACAGACAAATATAGCTGAAGTAAAGTTTACTGATACATTGCAAAAATTCTTTATGGTTATGTTTTTTACAAGTGTAGGATTTAACGCAAGTTTAAAAGTATTGAAAAAAGGTGGAAAAAAGGTACTTATTTTCCTATTTGTTGCAGCAGGATTATGTATTTTGCAAAATGCTGTTGCAGTTGGACTTTCAAAATTTGTAGGACTTCCGCCATTACTGGCACTAATGACAGGATCTACTCCAATGACTGGAGGACATGGAACATCCGCCGCTGTAGCTCCAACAATTGAAGCTCTCGGTCCTGCATACAAAGGAGCAAATGCTATTGCCATTGCTTCTGCAACTTTTGGTCTTATTGTAGGATCTGCTATGGGAGGACCTATCGCAAGCAGACTTATTAAAAAACACAAATTATTGCCTGAACATTTTGTAAAAGACGGTATTCAGCATGGAGATGAAGATATTGATGAAGAAGTGTTAAAAAGACAAAAGCCTTATCTTGATGGGGAACGATTTTCAATGGCGTTTTTCTATATCTTAATTGCAATGGGAATTGGTTCATATTTATCAATATTTATTGATTATCTTATGAGCTTTACAAATTTTGAAGCACATTTCCCTGTTTACATTGGACCAATGATTGTTGCTGCAATTATTAGAAATTTATCAGACAATGTAAAGGCTATGAATGCTCCGACAAAAGAAATAAGCATTCTTGAAGATGTGGCACTTAGTCTATTTCTTTCAATGGCACTAATGACACTAAGATTATGGGAATTAATTGATTTAGCATTGCCTGTAATTATTTTATTAGTTGCACAAGTTATATTGATTTATATTTATTTAAATGTTGTTACATTTAGAACAATGGGATCTGATTATGATGCGGCAGTAATGGTTTCAGGACATTGTGGATTTGGACTTGGAGCAACTCCAAACGGAATTTCAAACATGAAAGCAGTTACAGAAAAATATATTTATTCAAAAATGGCATTTTTCGTAATTCCAATTGTCGGTTCATTATTTATTGATTTTGCCAATATCAGTATCATTACAATATTTACGCAGTTTTTTAAATAACTGAATAAAATAAAAGAAGAATAGCTTTTATTAGTTATCCTTCTTTTTTTATTAATTTAACTATTATACTCAAAATCTAAAATATCTTTTCTAATATCCCTTATCAAGAATTTTACCAAATTATCCGATTCTGTTTGAATTAAAAGAAACAATCTTGCCAGTATTTTCCCAACAAAAACTTTTGTTATCTGATTCATTTCATTTAAAGCATGTTTTTTTAAAAAGTTTGTCAAATCATCTGCTTTATTCAGGATACCGCTAACAGAAATACTTGAAAATCGTCTATCTGAAATAAATCTTTCATAGATTGTGGAATTTTTGTCTACTCTAATTCCTTCCTTCTTCTCCACAGCCGTAGCTTTTGAAAACTGATCATAAATTTCAGCATAAAGCATGTCGTTTGGACCTTCAAAGATAGTAAACGGTCTAAAATCAATTGCCACATTGCTCATCGGATGCCCAGATTCAAATCCTTTTGCCCCCAATAACTTTTGTGCTGTTTTTGCAGCATTGTATGTGTACTCAGTAGCAAGGCTCTTTATAATATTTGCTTCCATAAGTTTGTCTGACACCGATTTTTCAGGATAAACATTATTGCAAGTGTAATTATACATAATTTTTGACACGCCGTAAGCTGTTTCTATTTCGTCCAGCTCCCTTTTCACAAATGGAATATCAGATTTGGCATATTTTTTTATATTTTTTATAATATATTCCATGATTCCATGTGTCATTCCAACTAGCTGTAATCTGCTTCGGATGAATATATTTTGAAATTCTCTAAGGCAATTTGCTTTACTTTCTGAAAGTTTTATTACATATTTTGCAGGAATATGAGCATCTACATGATTTACAGCATATCTCACTGCTTTCAGCCCTTCTGAATTTAACACATCATAAGTTATATATTTTCTTGGAACTAAAATTAAGCTAATTACCTTTGAAAGTTTTCCTTCTTTCTTTTCCTTTGCTGCAATTAATAAAAAATCACTTTGAGAATTTCCCTGCCAATATTTATCAGCTTTAACATGAATTGTATTTTCATCAATATATTCGTAGTAAGACTGCATTTCTTTTGCTATGGCAGATCCAGAAGTCTCAGGCTCTGTTATAGCCAGTCCTCCGCCTTCTCCGTTAAATATCATTTCCAGACCTTTTTCAATCTGTTCCTTATTTCCATATTCAACAAGCGGCTGCAACACTAAAGCTCCTTCAATTCCCATTCTAAGTGTAACTGGCACTCCATAACTCCCAGCTATTCTAAGAACTTCCTGAATTTCAAATTGACTATCCTTTCTTCCTCCAAATTTTTCAGAAAGAAAAGGTAATAAGAGTCCACGTTTTTTTATACTTAACCATTTATTTTCTGATAAATAGTTCATTAGATTTATCTTCTCAATATTTCCGTCTGAAAAAACATCGTTAAACACCTTTTTTATATTAGACAAAAATTCTTCCGTATTCATTTTCAATAAATTTTCATTTATAAATTTATTCATTTTTCTCCTCCTAATCAAGTAGTTACAATCAAAATACTTTGGTTATAAAATAATTTGTTTATATAACAACTGTTATTATAGCACATATGAAAAGAAATAACAATTCCTAACAAAATTACAATAATATAATTTTTAAATTTATCATAAAATAAAAAAGCAGCCAATATAACTTCTCTGTTTACTGGCTGCTGTCATTCTATTCAAACTATTATCAACATTCTAACTTTTATTTTTTGTTTTTATTTGTAGTTGTACTTGTATTTTTTAAATTTACAGTTTTTGCGGTATTAGTGTTTATATTTGTTGCAGAAGTTTTTGGTGCTTTTGGAGTTTTAGGGGTTTTTGACATTTTATTGGAAATTGCTCCTTTTATACTTCTTCCTATACTGTTTCCTAGTGTCACTCCACTATCCATTACCATTCCCATGGTTCTTCCATCTTCACCTCCAATTATTTTACCTGCCTGTGCAAAAGTACAGCTAATACAACTAGAAGCAATAATTGTTGTTAATAATAAAACTTTAATTTTAGATTTCATAATAAATCTCTCCTTTTTTACAGTAATCAATTTTCTCTTATTTTCAATAGTATAATACTACACATTTTTTATTATGTCAATACCATTTTATAAAAAAGTTTAAAAAACTTTCATTTTTATATAGTATTTTATTTACCGTATATATTGACTTTTTTTATTTTATTTGTTATAATTATATAAATAGTAGAATATTTTTAAATTCTATAATAATTAGTTTGATAGGTTTGTTAAAAAAATCAAATTTAGTTTTTAAGTATTCATCTTAAAAGATTTTTGTAATTTTATTTATAAATATTTTTTCATATTACTATATTTTTTCTTTTTTATTTTCGTAGGATTGCTCATTGCCGCAAATCCTACAACCTATGGCTAGTCTACGACATTTTTCTGCACTGCCAAAAAACTCGCTATGCTCAAACAGTTTTGCCAGCACAGAAAAATGCTCCGACGGATTACTTTATACTAGAATCTGTTTAAAAAGTAAAAATTATATTTTAATCATTTGAAAATATTAAGTTTTATCCCTTAATTAGAAAAATTTTTAATATATTAAAATAACTATTATTGCGAAATGAAGGGAAATATCGATTGATTTCCCTTGCTTATATAAAAAGAAAAAACATAGTAATATGAAAAAATATTTATTAGCAACAAGTAATTTTTCAAAATCTAAATAAAAATCCTTTATATCGATACTTAATGATTAAATTTAATTAGAGGATATTTTATAAATTACACAAATTTTTTAATTTCTACTATTAAAATACGAAATAATATTGAATGTAAAGATACAAAATAATTAAAAATAATATAAGGAGTGATATTATATGAAAAATATTTTCAAAATTCTGATTTTAATTTTAGTTGGGATAAGTGTGGCTAGTTGCGAACTTTTTAGTCCTTCACGATGGGAAGAATATAATCAGAGCCGAGAAGAAAGAGGTAGAACATGTCACAGGGATTGTTATGGTAATTTTTACTGTGAAGATACAAAATAATTAAAAATAATACAAGGAGTGGTATTTTATGAAAAACATTTTTAAAATTCTAATTTTAATTTTAGTTGGGTAAGTGTGGCTAGTTGCGAACTTTTTAGTCCTTCACGATGGGAAGAATATAATCAGAGCCGAGAAGAAAGAGGTAGAACCTGTTATGAGAAATATAATGGAAATGTTTATTGTGAAGATACAAAATAATTGGAAAAAGAAAAACTCCAGTCTAATAAAAACTAGAGTTTTTTTTATTATAAACCAAGTACATCTTTCATTGTGTACAGTCCTGCTTTTTTTCCAGCAAGAAATTCTACAGCTTTAACTGCACCGTCTGAAAACATTTTTCTTGATAATGCTTCGTGCTTTATTTCGATAATTTCATCATTTTTTGCATAAATTACGGTATGTTCTCCGACTATATTTCCGCCACGTATAGCGTGAACTCCTATTTCCTTTTCAGCACGTTTACTGTGCCCTTCTCTTCCGTAAATTGTTCTGTAGTCTTTTCCATCATTATCCAGATTTTCCTTGACAACTTCAAGTAAAGTATTTGCTGTACCGCTTGGTGCGTCAATTTTTCTGTTGTGATGCTTTTCAATTATTTCAATATCAAAATCCTTTAATAATTTTGTCGCAAAGGCTACAATTTCATTTACGATATTTACTCCAACTGAAGTATTTGTCGCTTTAATTATCGGTATTTGCTTTGATGCTTCCTGAATTTTTGCAAGCTGTTCTTCTGAATGTCCAGTTGTAGCAATTAGAACTGGAACTTTTTTATCAATTCCCGCTTCAAGTACATCCTCCAGCAAACTGAAATGTGAAAAATCAATAATCGCATCAAAATCCACATCTTTTCCCTTCAGATTTTCAAAATCCCCATTTCCAAGCGGATCAACCAGCCCAGCAAATTCATTCCCAGAATTTATTACTGATTCTTTTACATACTGTGCCATAACTCCAGCACCATATACTATTATCTTCATATTTTCTCCTTGCAGTTGTTAAAATTTTGTATAAATAGTTTTACTATAAAAGACCGAAAATCTCGGTCTTTTCTTATGATATTTCTATTATTTGCTTTAAATATGTTTTATTGCTAATTTTTATTCTGCACGAATTACTTCCATACGGTAACCATCTGGATCCGTTACGAAATAATAATGTCCAGGTTTACCAGGCAAGCCCATAAGATCTGTTGTCTTGTATCCCATTGCCTTATGTTTTTCATTATCTCCTTCCAAGTCATCTGAAGCAATTGCCAGATGTGAAAAACCATCACCAATTGTATATGGACCGTGACCGTAATTATAAGTCAGCTCAATTTCAAAACTTTCTCCCGGAAGAGTCAAATAAACAATAGTAAATTTATGTTCTGGAAAATCTTTACGTCGATCTTCCTTAAATCCAAATGCCTTTTCATAAAATTCAATAGATTTTTCTAAATTTTCTACACGTAAACAAGCGTGCAGCATATTTAACATAGCCATTTTAAATCTCCTTTAATTCTAATTTTTATAAAAACATTTATAAAAATGTTCTAACTGCTTCTTGATCCACCCATATCCAGTCTAAGATTTGGAAGTTTTCCTTTTATCACTTTTCTTTCGATTAATGATTCTGAAGCTCCTACTTTTGTCAATCTTTCTATAACTTCAATTATAAATTCATTATTTTCATCTACATCATAATCTGCAGGTACTCCTAAAAGCTCCCTTCCTTCTGGTGTTGAAACTGGAGTATTTATATATTTTATAAGCTGATTTGTGCTTGGATCGAATTTCACTGTTCCCCATACTAAATCAATATTATCAGAAACTTTATCATTTGGTGTGATGACTTCTACTGAGTGTGCTACTTCTGAAAAGTTTCCATATTGATCTTCATATCCGATAGACGCTTCATAATTTTGATTTACATCAATTTCAGTAATATAATGCGAACCAATTCTTTCGTGTCTTATAATTTTTCTATATTCGTGTCCGTCTTTAAATATTTTTATAACTACATTATCAATAACTCCGTTATTTGCAGCTAATCTTTCATAGGTATCATCACGAATTTCCCAATAAATGTATAGTGTTGTAGGATTTTTTGGCATTAGGACAAGTTCATCTGTAAAATACGCTGCTGGTAATGGAGCCTTGTCAAAGTAAATATCTTCGTGATTTGATTTACCGTCAAATTCCGCACCTTTTGCAAATTTTGAACGGTTAATTTCAGTTTCTACGTATCTACGTCTTATTTGTTCTGGCGAAATTTTTTCATAATTAAAATCTAAAGCTGTAAAAATTCTTCTATATTTTCTACCTAGATTTCCTACTAATTTTCTATCAGCAAAGTTTCTGTAAAACGTTCTGCTTCTTTTAATAAAAAAGTATTTTATCAAAATTTTCTCAATAGTTTCCCTTTCGATAACTTCCATTGAAATAAATCTTTCTAATTTTTTCAATTCTTTTTTATTTCTATTCCCAACTAATTTTTCATTAACATAATTTCTATAAAATGTTCTCGTTCTATTTTTTTTCAATTTCTCCATTCCCATTCCACCTTTACATTATTTTTTATTGTTAAATTTATTCAAATATTAGTTTAAAAATACAGATTTATCCTTTGATTATTCAGTTAAATAATCTTTTATTCTTTAAATTATTTTACTTCTTATTTATTTTAGTTAAATTAACTATTTCACTTAAACTAAAAAATGCTTAGACAAGCGAGGATTCGTGCGTAGCAGTTTCGCCAAAATCTTCAGATATTATAATTTGAAAAATTGAAATAACTAATATTGCGAAAAAAAGGGGATGATAACTGTTCCCCTTTACTTCATAAAAAAGAAAAACAGATGAATTATATAAAAAATATTTAACTGAATACTCTATGATAAATCTTTTAATTTTTAGAGTTTAAACAAATTTATTATAATTAAATAATCAATTTTAAAATTAATTAACTATATTTTATACATATTATACCACATTTTTTAGAATTTCAAAATTTATTTCCTGCTTAAATTGTTTTGAATCCGTTTTTTTGAGCCTAAAATATCCTGATCTTCTTTTATTTTTTGCTTTTTTGCTCTTTCAATGGCAACTTCTCTTGCCATCCGTTCTGCTTCCGCCTTAGTTGCTTCAACGATATTCACTCCCAAAATAACAACTTTATCCTGACGAACTTCTAGAAAGCCCCCTTCCAGATAATATGTCATTTCCTTATTATCCTTTTCACGAACAAGCATTTCCCCTGCACCAATTGGTGTAATGTAGTTAATATGCTTTGCAAGTATTCCAATATCTCCGCCTTCCGTACGTAATTTAACAAATTCAACGGGCTTTTCAAAAACCAGCCTTTCTGGAGTTACTGCTTCCAAAATAAATTCCGTTGCCATAAAGCCTCCTTCCATTCCAAAGTATGCTTATTTTATCTAAACTTTCTTATTGGAAAACAGGAAAAACATCGTCCCTGTTTTCATTACACATTATTTTAAATTACTCGCTCATCAACTCTCGTGCTTTTGCAACTGCATCTTCAATTGTTCCAACGTATAAGAATGCCTGTTCTGGCAAATCATCATGAAGTCCGTCCAGAATTTCTTTAAATCCACGAATTGTTTCCCTTAAAGGTACATATTTACCTTTCATTCCTGTAAACTGTTCTGCTACTGAGAAAGGCTGTGAAAAGAATCTTTGGATTTTTCTAGCACGATTTACTGTTAATTTATCATTTTCATCCAGCTCATCCATTCCTAGAATTGCTATAATATCTTGTAATTCCTTATATCTTTGTAATACTTTCTGAGTTTCCCTTGCAATTTTATAATGCTCATTCCCAACAATTTCAGGCTCAAGTATTCTTGAAGTTGAATCAAGCGGGTCTACTGCTGGATAAATTCCAAGTGATGCAATTTGTCTTGATAATACTGTTGTTGCATCCAAATGGGCAAATGTTGTTGCTGGTGCCGGATCTGTCAAGTCATCTGCTGGCACATATACAGCTTGTACTGATGTAATTGAACCTGTGCTCGTTGATGTTATTCTTTCCTGCAAGGCCCCCATTTCAGTTGCCAAGTTTGGCTGGTATCCTACGGCTGATGGCATTCTTCCAAGTAGAGCCGATACTTCTGATCCTGCCTGAGTAAATCTGAATATGTTATCAATAAATAAAAGTACGTTTTGTCCTTCCTTATCTCTAAAATATTCCGCCATTGTAAGTGCTGTAAGTCCTACTCTTAATCTTGCTCCAGGTGGCTCATTCATTTGTCCATACACTAATGCTGTCTTATCAATAACTCCACTTTCTGTCATTTCGTTATATAAATCACGTCCCTCACGTGTACGCTCTCCAACTCCTGCAAATACAGAAAGTCCTCCATGCCCTTTGGCAATATTATTAATTAATTCCTGAATTAATACCGTTTTCCCAACTCCTGCTCCTCCAAACAGTCCAATTTTTCCACCTTTTAAGTATGGAGCAAGCAAATCTACTACTTTTATTCCCGTTTCCAGTATTTCAGAATCTGTTCCTTGCTGTTCAAATGATGGTGCATCCTTGTGGATAGACTCCCTTAACACATCTGCATCCAATTTTTCACCATCATCAACCGTTTCCCCTAGTACATTGAAAATCCTTCCCAATGTAGCTCTTCCAACGGGAACTTGAATTGGTTTACCAGTATCGATAACTTCCAGTCCACGTCTTAATCCTTCAGTTCCAGACATTGCAACTGCTCTTACAACGTTGTTTCCATTGTGGGCATGAACTTCAGCTACTAATTTTTCTCCGTTCTCCTTATACACTTCAAGCGCATTATAAATATCAGGCAATTTTTTTTCAAATTTTACATCTATAACTGGCCCAATAACTTGCACTAATTTACCTTTATTCATCGGTTACCTTTAACCTCCTTCTTAGTTTATTCTCAAGTTCTTCAGTTTAAAAATAAATTACTGTACTCCTAAAGAACCGCCAATAATTTCTGTTAATTCCTGTGTTATTTTTCCTTGTCTTTCACGGTTGTACTGCACTTCCAAATTTCTTATCATTTCAGAAGCATTATCGTTAGCCTGTTTCATCGCCGACATTCTAGCTGAATGCTCACTTGCCGAATTTTCAAGTAACGACTGATATAATTTTATATTCAAAACTTGTGGAACAAATGAGTTCAACACTTCTTCCTCTGACGGATCAAACACATATTCCTTTGTTGGCAATCCTTCCTTTTTTTCTATTGGAAGTAATTTTTCCACCTGAATATTATACTCAACTGCTGATACAAATTTTGAATAAATCATATAGACTTCATCATAAAAATCGTTTAAATAAAACTGCACTACATCTTCACTGATTTTTTTACCAGTTTCAAACATTGTTTCTGGAATCATCTGTGTATACTCACTATCCACATTAATATCCCGATTTTTACAATATTCTTTTGCTTTTCTTCCAATTGTTACAACTGAAACATCTTTTCCTTCCTTCTCAAACTGCTTTCTCATGCTCTCAAGCCTTCTAAAAGTATTTGAGTTAAAGCTTCCACATAACCCACGATCTGATGTCATTACTATAATTCCGACTCTTCTAACTTCTGGCTTTCCATCAAAAATTACAAATTTATTTCCCTTAAGACTTGCAACTAAATTATCAAAAGCCTCATTTACAGCATATGCATAGTTTCTAGATTTTAGAGTTAAAACCTGAAATTTTTTAAATTTTGTAGAAGAAACAATATTCATTGCGTTTGTTATTTGGCTTGTATTTCTTACACTGTCAATACGTTCCTTTATTTCTTTCATATTTGCTGACATATTATTTCACCTGCTTTACCACACATATTCTTTTTTAAAGTTTTTTATAAATTCATCTAGTCTGCTTTTCATTTCATCGTCTAATTCTTTCTTCTCACGAATTTCAGTTAAAATTTCTGAATTATTTTTAAGTGCTTCTATCAAATCTTTTTCAAATGTTCTGACTTTTTCAGTCGGAACATCATCAAAATATCCATTTGTTACACAGTAAAATGAAATTACTTGTTCCTGAACTTTAAATGGAGTGTATTGTGGCTGTTTTAATACTTCCATAATTTTAGATCCACGGTTAAGCTGATCTCTAGTTGCTTTATCCAAATCTGATCCAAACTGTGTAAATGCTAATAATTCATTGTACTGGGCAAGTTCCAGTTTTACTTTCGAAGCAACTTGTTTCATAGCCTTAATTTGTGCCGCTCCTCCAACCCGTGATACAGAAACTCCTGCATTTATCGCTGGTCTGAATCCTGAATTAAATAAATCTGTTTCCAGGAATATTTGTCCATCTGTTATTGAAATAACGTTTGTAGGAATGTATGCCGAAATATCTCCAGCTTGTGTTTCTACAATTGGAAGTGCTGTAATTGAACCTCCGCCTAGTTTATCGCTTAATTTTGCGGCTCTTTCAAGAAGTCTTGAGTGAAGATAGAAAACATCTCCAGGATAGGCTTCTCTTCCTGGTGGACGTTTTAACAATAGCGACATTTCACGGTAAGCTACCGCATGTTTTGATAAATCATCATAAACTATCAGTACATCTTTTCCCTGATCCATAAAATATTCACCCATGGCAACCCCTGAATATGGTGCCAAATATTGAAGTGGTGCAGATTCCGAAGCAGTTGCCGCAACAATGATTGTATATTCCAAAGCCCCTGTTTCTTCCAGTTTTTTATAAATTTGTGCGACTGTAGATCTTTTCTGTCCAATTGCGACATAAATACATATAACATCGTTATTTTTTTGATTTATAATAGAGTCAATCGCAATTGCCGTCTTACCTGTCTGTCTGTCTCCAATTATTAATTCCCTTTGTCCTTTTCCAATCGGAAACATTCCGTCTATTGCCTTTATTCCTGTCTGCATAGGCTGTGTAACAGGTTTTCTTGCGATAATTCCTGACGCCTGTCTCTCAATTGGCATATATTTATCAGCTGTTATTGTCCCTTTTCCATCAATAGGATTTCCAAGCGCATCAACTACTCTTCCAAGCATCTCATTTCCAGCTGGAACTTCAGCTACTTTTCCCAATCCTTTTACTATACTTCCTTCTTTTATTCCTTGTGTTTTTCCAAAAATTACTGCTCCAATGTTACTTTCTTCCAAGTTTAGTGCCATTCCGACAGTTCCATTTTCAAACTCCAAAAGCTCTCCTGCCATAGCGTCACTTAATCCGTAGATTCTAGCAATTCCATCTCCCACTTCCAAGACCGTTCCAGTGTTGGAAATATCCAGTGAACTTTTGTAATTTTCAATTTCGCTTCGGATTATTTTACTTATTTCTTCTGGCTTGATTCTCAAAGAAAAGCACCTCCGTTTCTAAAAATTTTTCTTTATTTCCTCAATCTGATTTTTTATTGAACCGTTAATAACTTCATTTCCAATTTTTAAAATTCCTCCACCGATTATTTCCTTATCAACTTTAAGATTCAAAACGATTTTTTTACCATATTTGTTTTCAAGTTTTTTTATTAACTGTTCTCTTTGTGTTTCTGATAGCTCCTTTGCAAATATAGCGGTTATTGGAAGTTTATTGTTTTCTTCGTAGTAAAGTTTTAAAAAATATTCTTTTATATCACTGACAAGTGATAATCGCTGTTTTCTCACAATATATTTTACTATTCCAAGCGCTTCTTTTGTCACATGATCAAATGATTTTTCTAAAAATTTTTCTTTTTCTGGAAATTTTTTCAAAGGATCTTCCAAAATTTTTCTAAATTCCTCTTCTTCCTCGTAGTTTTCCATAAGAATATTTAATACTTCCCGAACTTCATTTATATTGTCAGAAGATTTTGCTATATTATAAATTGCCGCTGCATATCTTTTTGCAATCTCATCATTAGCCATTCTAATCTCCTATCTCATTAATAAACTTATTTATAGTTTCATCTTGTTTATCATCAATATTTTCTTTAATGATTTTTTCTGCAAGTTCAACTGCCATTTCCCCAACTTCCTTCTGAAGTTCAAATTTGGCATTTTGTCGCATTTTTTCAATATCAGCTTCCGCTTTCATCATCATTCTTTCACGATTGCTCATAGCTTGCGATATAATCTGATCTTTTCTATCATCCGCCTGTCTTTCAGCTTTTATCAAAATATCATTCGCACGTCTTTTGGATTCTTTTTTCAGTTTTTCCATTAATTTTTTCTGTTCTTCCAGTTTTTCCTTTTCGTTCTCAACGATTTCCATTTCAGACAACGCTAATTTTTTTCTGTCTTCAAGCACTTTACCAATTTTTTTTGCAAAAGCTCGTGAAAAAAAATAGATTAACACTATAAAGTTTATTATTTGAATAGCCATCGTAAAATCGATGTTTACTAATTTTGCTCCTTCATTCATTTTTTCTCCTTAATTTACATTAACCCTATTTTGTTTCTTTTTAATTCTTACTTTATAATAATTTTCATAACAATATTATTTTATTTTTTCTGATTCTAAAAATACTGGATATTTTTTATTATCCTTTTAAGAAAATCAATAAGAAAGCTATTACCAACGCATAAATTGCTGATGATTCTGTAATCGCAAGCCCTGTGATTAATGTTTGCATAATATCCTGTTTAGCTTCAGGCTGTCTTGATACTGCCTCTACTGCATAACCAGTTGCTATTCCTTGCCCTAATCCTGCTCCAATTCCTCCTACCGCTGCAATTCCTGCTCCTAATAAAGCTGCCGCTTGAACTATTCCTTCCATTCTTTAATCCTCCTAATTTATATTATTTTTTATTTTCTTTATTTTAAAAAACTATATTTTAATTATAATTCTCTTATTTATACAAAATCTTAATTTCGTTGACTTTGAACATATAAAAGAACTACAAATCTGTTTTTATTCCTCTTCTCCCAACGCTTCACCTATATAAACTGATGAAAGTATTGTAAATACGAATGCCTGCACTATTCCAATAAATAAATCCAGATAAAGCTGTATTAACATCGGCCATCCAACCGAAAATGAAAAGCTTCCCTTCAGCATATTATTTGTCATTGATTGAAGCAATCCACGTCCAACAAGGCTGTATAACAGTCCTACAATTACAAGTCCCGCAAGCATATTTCCAAAAAGCCGCATTGAAGTATTTAACACTTTTGAAAAAATATCAACTACATTTAATGGAAACATAAACCACATTGGCTCAAACAACGATTTTATATACCCTTTTAGACTTTTTTGCTTTATAGAAACTGCCAAAAAGACAACAATTACAACAAGTGATAATCCAATTGTAGTATTTGGATCTGCTGTTGGCGTTCTAAAAAACGGTTTTACCGTTCTAATCCCATTTTCCTTTACTACCATCATAATAAACGGAAATAAGAAAGTACTTAAATTTGAAAACATTATAAATGCAAACAATGCCGCAAAAAACGGTATATAAGTTTTTTTGTGTTTTCCAAAAGTAGTCAAAAAAGTATTTTCAATAAAATGATAGTATTCTTCCATAACAATCTGCATTTTTCCAGGTTTTTCGACACTTATATTCTTTGTTCCAGCTCTTACAATAAATATAATTATAATCATAATTGCCCATGTATCAAGAACTGTCTGACTTAATGAAAATTTAAAGTTCCCAAAAACAAAATTAAAATAATGCGGTGCTTCTACAACCGAACTTGGAGACTCAAATTTTACTGGTAAAAATGTCGAAATAATTGATAAAATCACATTTACAAAAACCATCATAAGAAATAAGAATCCAAAAAATTTAAAAATTTTATTTTTCATTATCTCCCTCCTTTCTCTCAACTTTGAGCAAAGATTTAATATTCTTTGTTACATATAATTATTATACTCCAATTAAATTCATTTTGCAAATTTTATTAATATTGGAAAAAATTCTTTATTTAAAGGATTTTTAGAACATTTATCTATAAAAATAACAAATTATTTATATTACTTTTTACACGTTCTAATTCTTTTTACAAAAAAAATCAGTATCACCAAAGTCATAACAACTTCAATAATACTGATTTTTTCTAAATTCAGATACTAAAATTCCTGATTGCCATTATTAGAATAAGGCCCTTGTGCCAAGCTGTTTGTAGCATTTTTAGGATTTGTCAGTAATGATTTGTAGCTAAAGAATATACTTCCTTTTACTTCTGGGTAATTTCTGTTGAAATTTACCTGATTTATTAATTCTTTTGCATTTTGCCAATCATTAACTTTGTATGCGGCTTGTCCGATATAAAGGTCTGTTTGCGTTTGCCCTGCATATTTGCTCCACCATTTTACAAGCGTATTGTACTCAGCTGATTTATGCCCTTGATTCCAGTAAATTTGCGGTGCCACGTAATCTATCCAGCCTTTATTCATCCATAATAAAATATCTGCATATAAATCATCATAATTTTGAACTCCAGCTTTTGTTGCAGAACCTCTTGAGGGATCAGTGGAAGCATTTCTCCATACTCCAAACGGACTTATTCCAAATTCCACATTTTTATTTTCTTTTTTTATAGAAGTATGCAATTTTTCAACTAATTTATTTACATTATCTCTTCTCCAGTCTCCAACTGATGCAAATTTACTTCCATATTTCTGATACTGTGCAGAATCTGGATATTCTTGATTTTTAACTTTGTATGGATAAAAATAATCGTCCATATGAACACCATCAACATCATAATTTTTCACAACTTCAACAATACTATTCACAACATAATCATTAACTTCAGGAATTCCTGGATTTAAGTATAATTGCCCACCATAAGCCACTGTCCATTCAGGTTTTTTACGTCCAATATTATCTTTTGACAATCTGTCTCTTGACCCTGATGTAGAAAGTCTGTATGGATTAAACCATGCATGAAACTCGATTCCTCTTTTGTGTGCTTCTTCTACCATAAACTTTAATGGATCGTATCCAGGGTTTATTCCTTGTGTTCCTGTTAAATACTCAGACCATGGCGAATATTTAGAAGGATAAAAAGCATCAGCTGTTGGTTTGATTTGTACAAACACAGCATTCATATTCCATTTTTTTACATTGTCAAGAATTGTCAAAAATTCTCTTTTTTGCTGCTCTACGCTAAGTCCCTTCTTAGATGGCCAGTCAATATTGCTTACACTTGCTACCCATACTCCTCTTAATTCGCTGTTTCTTGTTACTTTCTGATTATTAACTTTTGACGCATTTTGGTTGTTTCCCATTATAATATTAGAGGCATTTAATGTCGCCGCCGTTAAAACTGTAATTGCTAATAATGATATTTTTTTTAAAATTGATTTCACCAATATCTCCTTTCTGAATGTTAAATCTTCAATATCATTTTAGTACATTTTTCCTAAATTTTCAATACATTATCCTTATTTTTTTACATTTTTTCAATTTTTCTTATTCTTCTCCCAAAGTTGCCACCATAACCGCTTTAATCGTATGCATTCTATTTTCAGCCTCATCAAATACAACCGAATTTTTACTTCTGAACACTTCATCAGTAACTTCCATTTCCTTAATTCCGTACTTCTTTTCAATTTTCTGTGCAACTTTTGTATTCAAGTCATGAAATGCAGGAAGACAATGCATAAACAAATAGTCCTCCTTTGCGTGTTTTACAAGATCATTATTTACCTGATAATACGAAAGTCTATTTATTCTTTCATCCCATACATCGTAAGATTCTCCCATAGACACCCAGACATCCGTATAAATCACATCTGCATCCTTAACTCCACCAATTCGGTCATCGGTAAATGAAACACGCCCTCCATTTTCTTCAGCCAGTTTCAAGGCAGTTTCAGCCAGTTCCTTATCTGGAAAATATTGTTTCGGAGCAACAATTGTAAAATCCATCCCAAATTTTGCCGTGCCAATCATAAGTGAACTTGCCATATTATTTTTTCCATCTCCAAGATACGCAAACTTAATTCCCTTCAAAGTTCCCTTTTTCTCTAAAATAGTCAAAAAATCCGCTAAAACCTGTGTCGGATGAAACTCAGTCGTAAGCCCGTTCCACACAGGTACTCCAGAATATTCCGCCAATGCTTCTACCAAATTCTGTCCATATCCGCGATACTCAATTCCATCATAAAATCTTCCCAAAACTTTTGCAGTATCCTCAATCGACTCCTTATCATCCATCTGAGAAGTAGAAGGCCCAATATAAGTAACATTCGCCCCCTGATCATAAGCCGCAACCTCAAAAGCACATCTAGTCCGTGTCGAAGTCTTTTCAAAAATCAATGCAATATTTTTACCAGTCAACTTTTTCTCTTCAGTCTTATTTTTCTTATCTTCCTTCAATTTTTTCGCTAAATTCAATAAATATTGTAATTCTTCTGTTGTAAAGTCTAATAATTTTAAAAACGAACGTCCTTTTAACATGCCTTTACCTCTTTTCTTAATTTTTATTTTTTATTCTAAAATACTCATCTAACACATTTTTTTCAATTTCCTTCAATTTTTGCACATTTTCAACAATTTTTTTATTCTCTCCAACATACCGAATCAATTTCATATTTTCATCAAAATAGTACCTCTTTTCAGAAATTTTTGATTTTCTGCTGTCAAAAACTTCTCCAACTTTCATATTATCTCTTTTATACCAGTCAGCGTTCACATAATACGGAACATTATATTTTTCAGTTTTATCAAAAATAAAATAAACTTTCCCATTTTTTATGTAGTACTCAGTCAATCCATTCCAGCTTTCTCCATAATGCTCAACTACAATTTTTTTAACAATTCCATTTTGTGAATAATATTTTACAATGCCGCCCTCTATACTCTGCTCATCATCTTCAATTTGCTTCACAATATAATTCTTTATAGTATTAGTACTTGCATAATCTTTCCTAATTTGAGCAATCTTACTTTCAACATTTACATTACCAAAACTTACCAAACTTACCAAAACAACTATTATCACACTTTTTCTAAAAATTTTCATAAAATCTCCCCTTTAAATTATAATTTTTCATTTATTCAATATAATTTTACCTCAATAACTTCTAATTTACAATATTATTTAAAAAAAAATTAAATTATTTTTAAAAATTTGTCCAAAATTAAAATTGCTTCATCAATTTCTTCCTTGCTCACATTAAATGGCGGAAAAAATCTTACAACGTTATTTCCAGCTCCAACTAACAGCAGACCATTTTCCAATGCTTTTAAAACAACATCTTTTCCCAAGACTCTGCTTTCATCAAATTTTATTCCCAAAAGCAGACCTTTCCCACGAATTTCCTCAATAAAATTATATTTCCCCTTCAATTCTTCCAATTTTTTAAGAGAATACTGCCCTTTTTCCACAACATCCTTTTCAACCAGTTTATTGTCAATCAATTCATGCAAAACAGCATTTGCAACAGCACAGACTAGCGGATTCCCTCCATAAGTTGAACCATGATCTCCAGGCTCTAAAACATCGTTTGCCTTACCCTTTGTAAGAGCTGCTCCAATTGGAACACCGCCACCAAGCGACTTTGCCACAGTGACAATATCTGGAATAATCTCAAAATTTTCATAAGCAAACAATTTTCCAGTTCTTCCCATTCCGCATTGAATTTCATCAAAAATCACAAGTGCGTTATATTTTTCACTCAGTTCCTTTATTGCCTGCATAAATTGAGGCGTTGCACTTTCCAGCCCACTTTCCCCTTGAATCGGCTCCAAAATTATGGCTGCCGTTTTCTCGCTCACTTTTGCCTTCAAATCTTCCACATCATTAAAATTACATTGTGTAACATTGGAAATCAAAGGCTCAAAAGGCTTCTGATACTTAGGCTGTCCTGTTACTGCTAATGCTCCTGTGGAACGTCCATGAAATGAGTTTTTCATATAAATTATTTCAGTTTTGTCAATAATTTTATTTCCATTTTCATCATACGATAAATTATTGCCGTATTTGCGAGCAATTTTTATTGCCAGCTCAATTGCTTCTGTTCCACTGTTCGTAAAAAATACTTTCTCCATCGCACTGTTTTGTGTAAGTTTTTTTGCCAGCTCTAATTGGGGCTCGCTGTAATAAAGATTTGAAATATGTATCAATTTTTTACTTTGTTCAGTCAAAGCATTTATAATTACTGGACTTGCATGCCCCAGACAGTTTACCGATATTCCTGATACAAAATCTAAATATTCATTCCCTTCATTGTCATAAATATATGTTCCTTTTCCTTTTTCAAATATTTTATTATAACGGTTATACACATTTAATAACATTTTTCTTCCTTCCCTTCTAAAATTTAATTTATTTTTTTATTAAAGTTCCAGCTCCTTCCTCTGTAAACAGCTCCAATAATAATGAATGTTCCAGCTTCCCATTTAAAATAACTACATTTTCCACACCATTTTCAATCGCATCTAGGCAAGTCGTAACTTTAGGGAACATTCCACCACTAATAATTCTTCGTTCAATTAAATCGTTCACTTTTTCCACATCAATTTCATCAATAAGTGTCTGTTTATTATTATAATCAAGTAAAATTCCATCAACATCTGTCAAAAATACCAATCTATCTGCCTGTAATTTCCCAGCAATCGCGCCTGCCACATAATCGGCATTAATATTGTATGTCTGACCATTCTTGTCAACTCCAATAGATGAAATCACAGGAATCACATCATTTGCCTCCAACAATTTGATTACTTCCGTATTAATTTCCTTAATCTCTCCAACAAACCCAATATCAATTTTCTCTCCGTCAACTTCAGCAAACTTCTTCTCAACAAACACCATATTCCCGTCTTTTCCACTAAGTCCAGCAGCTTTTCCGCCATATTTATTAATATCCGCAACAATTCCTTTATTTACTTTCCCAGAAAGCACCATTTCCACAATCTCCACAGTTTCTTCATCAGTTACACGATTTCCATCAATAAATTTGCTCTCTTTTCCAATTTTTTGAAGCATTTCATTAATCTCAGGCCCGCCACCATGCACAATCACAGGATTTATCCCAACATATTTCATAAGAACTATATCTTGAATAAACTGCTCCCGTGCAGCAGGATTGACCATCGCACTTCCACCATATTTAATCACAATCGTTTTATTATGATACTTTTTTATAAATGGCAACGCTTTTACCAAAATTTTTGCTTTATCTAAATTTGAAATCATATTTTCCCTTTCTTTTTATCAAAATTTTCTCATTTCTTTAATTTTAAAAAAAATTAACTATATTAAAAAATCTAACAGACAAGTAAGTCTCAAAATTATAAAAATTATTAAGTATGGTACTCCGCATTTATTTTCACATAATCATAACTCAAGTCACATCCCCACGCAGTCGAAGAAAAGTCTCCATCATTCAGTTCAATCAAAATTTCAACTTTCTCATTTTTCAAAATTTTAACAGCTTTTTCGTTGTCAAATTCTATTCCCATGCCATTTTTTGCAACTTGGACTCCTTTCTGTAAAGCATTAATATCATTTCCAAGAAAAATATTTACTTTATCAACAATAAGTTCCGCTTCAGAATAACCTACAGCACAAAGGATTCTTCCCCAGTTTGGATCTTCCCCAAATACAGCCGCTTTGAAAAGGCTTGAAGTTATTACTGATTTTGCAACTTTTTGTGCGTCTTTTTTACTTTTTGCGCCAGTTACAGTAACTTCAATTAATTTTGTCGCCCCTTCCCCGTCTTTTGCAATCAGCTTTGCCAGCTCCTGATTCACAAAATAAAGTGCCTCTTTAAATTTGCTGTATCCTTCAGAATTTTCATCTACAATTTTTTTATTTTCAGAAGCCCCATTAGCAATAACACAGGCCATATCATTTGTGCTTGTATCTCCGTCAACTGAAATCATATTAAATGTGCTGTCCGTAATTTCAGAAAATATTTTTTGCAGCAACGATTTTTCAATATTTACATCCGTTACTGTGAAAGCCAGCATTGTAGCCATATTTGGATGTATCATCCCAGAACCTTTTGCCATTCCCGCAACTGTTACTGTTTTTCCATCTATTTCAATTTCTGCACAAATCTGTTTTGTAAAAGTGTCCGTCGTCATAATCGCAGTTGCCGCATCATTTCCCCCATTTTCCGATATTTCCTTGCAAATTTTACTAATTCCAGTTTCTATCTTTTTCATATCCAGCTGAACTCCAATAATTCCAGTAGACTGCACTAAAATCTCCTCTTTTTTGAGTCCCAGCTCATTTGCTGCAAATTCCGTCATTTTTTTAGCATTTTCAAGTCCAGTTTCTCCAGTACACGAGTTAGCATTCCCACTATTTACAATAATCGCCTGTGTATTTCCATTTTTTATATTTTCCATATTTAAAATAATCGGAGCCGCTTTTACAAGATTTTTTGTAAACACTGCAGCCGAAACTGCCTTTTTCTCACTATAAATCAATGCCAAGTCTTTTTTCCCGCTTTTTTTCAACTGTGCCGATATTCCTGCCGCCTTTATCCCTTTAACATTAGTAATTGTACCATCTTTTATTATTTTCATAAAAATCACTCCTTTTAAAAATTAAATATACATTGATAAAAATTCCAGCCCCATATTTTCTTCAAGCTCAAACATAATATTCATACTTTGAACAGCTTGCCCTCCTGCACCTTTTATGAGGTTGTCAATCGCAGAAATTACAACAATATTTCCAGTTTTTGAGTCATAACGGACACCAATTTCACAAATATTGCTATTTTTCACATTTTTTATCTCTGGCAAATTTTCAGTAACCCTTATAAAATACTCATTTTTATAAAAATCATTATAAATTTCATAAATTTTTTCTTCTGTCAAGCTTTCCTTCCATTTTTCATTTACTTCCAGATAAATTGTTGAAAGAATTCCCCTATTTATTGGCAATAAATGTGGAGTAAACACTACATTCATATCGTTTTCTGATAATTTATCCATTTCCTGCTTTATTTCAGGCGTATGTCTATGCTTTAAGACTCCATAAGCCTTAAAACTTTCATTTACTTCTGTAAAAATCGTATCTATTTTGGCACTTCTACCTGCTCCTGAAACTCCAGATTTTGAATCAATTATTATTTTATCCGTTTTTACAACTTTATTTTTTAAAAGCGGCGCCGCTCCCAGTATCGCCGATGTCGGATAACACCCGGGACAGGCAACAACTTGACTTTCCTTTATTCTTGCCCTATTCAGCTCAGGCAAGCCATAAACTGCACTCTGATTAATTTCAGGAAACTCATGCTTAACATCATACCATTTTTCATAAGTTTCCGAGTCATCCAGCCTGAAATCTGCTCCCAAGTCAAAAACTTTTACATTATTTTCGAGCGCCTTCTTGGTCATCTTTTCCGACAATCCATGCGGCAATGCCAAAAACAGCACATCAATTTTTCCAAAATTTTCCTCAGCCTCTTCCTGCGAAATCAATTTCTTCTCAAAATATTTTTTATAATTTGCATACACTTCGCCCATATTCTCTCCAGCATTTGAATATGAAGAAATAAATTCAATCTCCACTTCTTTATGGTTATTCAATATCCATACAAGCTGCTGCCCAGCATACCCAGTCGCTCCAATAATTCCAACTTTTATCATAATTATCATCTCCCTACATTTTTTTATAAAAAAAAGCCCTTTTTACAGGCTCTAAATAAAATTATACAAATTGTATATAAAAACAAAGAACCAACAACCCAAAAGTCATTGGCAAAAGTAAAATTTTTATGTAAAACAGGAATCCATTATAAAAATGATTATACACCATCTGACAAGGGTTTATAATTTAATTGTGTAAATTTATTATCCCTTATCCTTCTTATCATTTTCATAATCTTTTCCTCCTATCATTTTAATTTATTTTTTGATAAATCTATTATAGCAGAAAAATAATCTAAAATCAATATATCAAATATATAAGTTTTAAATGTTACCATTAATAAAATTTATGTTCTATATTTCATCTGGCTTTTGTCCATCATGAGCCTTCCACATACATTCCGTTATTTCCATATTTGTAAATGTTGCCTTAAATGATGAATTTTCTGGACTGCATGCATAAATTCCAAAAGAAATTTTCTTGTCAGCTTTCCACATATGGCAAATTCTCATTTGAGTAAAGTTTACTCCATCTTGTGAACATTCTATGCAATAATCATCTTCACGTCTGCTAAAACGATACCACATTGACTTAATATCGGCATTAATAACAGTAGTAGCCCAATCAGAATAACCCAAGTTAGTAACTACACTCCCTAAATGCTGAAATTTATCATTTTCAAACTCTATAGAACCTTTTAACCAATTTTCACTATCTAAATACATAACTACACCACATTGATCAAACCTATGCTTACTCTCAAACTCTGTCTTTACAATAAAAGAGAAAAATTTTTCATCTGCTTCAATTTGAAGAACAGGTGCATTATCATTTCTAAAATGATAATATGTTTGTTGCCACAAATCTGTATGTGGACTTGTTATAATTTCAATTTTTTCATTAGTAATCACATAATCTTTAGGCTCCCTAATCCATTTCCAATCTTTTGCATTAATTACCATTATTTAATTTCCTCCTATTTTTCTTATTTTAGAATTTCAAAATCAACTAATATTGGCAAATGATCTGAAAGCTGAGTTTGTATAACTTCATAACTTTTTACTTTTATTTCCTTTGAACAAAGTATAAAGTCAAGTTCCCGCTTTGGATTCCAGCTCGGAAAAGTTGGCTCTTTCCTTATGTTTATATTTTGCAGGTTAGAAGCCTGTAAAAACATTTCAATTTCCTCTTCTCCCCAGAACACATTAAAATCTCCAGCGACTATAACTGGCTTTTTGCAGTTTTTCACAAAATTGTAAAGCTGTACAATCTGTTTCTGTCTTGTTTTTCCACCAAGTGCCAAATGAACTAGAAACACCACAATATCTTCCGTTTCCACCTCAATAATCAATTTTTTCATTCCAATATCCAGATAATGAAATTCTTCCCGTAAAACAGGTTTTTTCGAAAGTAAAGCATTTCCCTGCTTTCTTACCATCGGGAACTTCATATAATTAGAATCTTCCTCATATTTGTACTGATAAACATTATTATTTCTAGTAATTCTTCCAAGAAGCGTAGCCTGATTTCTGCTGTACATTCTAAACGAGCCAAGATCAACTTCTACAAGTCCCACAATGTCAGGCTTATATTTATTAATAAATTTCCCAATCCGATATATATGCCTTACAGAACGTCCCAAATACCCTCGCATATGTTTAAACGGCTGATTCAAATATTTTCCAGTCCCGTATCGAATATTATACAAAAGAAATTTCATTTCTCCTCACTTCTCTTTCTCATATTTACAAAATTATATTATAAATTCAAACCTATTTATAACAATTCCAATTTAAAACAAAAGTGGAAAACTAGACTCCATCTATAGGCAATCCATTGCTTTTCTCATATCTTTAATCCAATTTTTAAGTTGAGTGATTAATACTGAATATTTATTTTTTTACTATCCCAACTCCATCTCCAAACGGCAGCAGTACAAAATTATACTCTTCATTCAACTTTTCTATAAACTCTTTGAGCCTTTTTGCAATTGTCTTATATCTTTTTGGAATTTCTTCCTTATCTGCCGCAACCAGCCCACGAAACATGAGATTATCAATAAAAATAATTCCATTTTCATTGAGAAGTTCATAACTCATTTCAAAAAACTTCAAATACTGACCTTTCGACGCATCAATAAAAATAAAATCATATTTCACATTCTTATCAAGTTTCGGAATTTCTTCCAAAGCATCTCCAAAAATCATCTTATTCTTTTCAAATAATCCAAGTTTCTTAAAATTTTCCACAGCTTTTCCATAACGAATTTCATCAATTTCCATTGTTGTTAAAAATCCACCATTTTCATTAGCAATTTGTGCTAAAAATAGCCCTGAATAGCCTGTCGCTGTACCAATTTCCAAAATATTTCGAGCCTTTATATTTCTAGCAGTAAAAATCATATAATTTAGCACTTCATCTGTAATAATCGGCACATTTTGTTCCAAACTTTCGTTTTTTATATCCTGTATAATTTCATTCCTTATTTTAAACAAATTCTGTGCATATTTCAATGATTCTATAAAATTTTCTATCATAAATTTCCCTTTTTTCTTTTATTGTATATTGACATCCATTTAAAATTAAATCTGTAAAATTTAAACAGCATACTTATTTTAAACTATCTTTATTATAATCCAAATTATTTTAGATAAACCAAACAATTTATTCCTATTTTTAAAAACATATGTTATATTTATTTTATTCACTTATAATAAAAGCCCTGTCTCCCCTTTATTAGAATAGTTCGTAATAAATCCTGTATTTTAACAAAGAATATCATTATTTGTGTTAAATCTAAAATTCTAATTTCCAACTTTAATCTTTCATATTTTTCATTTAATATTTACAGCATTTCTCCCATTTTAAAAATAGGCAGCATAACTGAAAACACAATAAGCCCAATAATTACTCCAATAAAAATTATTGAAAGCGGCTCAAACATTTTTAAAAACCATTTTATTTTCTCGCTAACTTTTTCGTAATAAATTTCATTCAAATTAAAAAATGATATTTTCATTTCGCCGGTCTTTTCTCCAATTGCAAGGAAACTTACGTATTCATTATCAAAAAAAGTCGTATTTTTAAAGGATTTTTGAATACTCTCACCCTTTTCTATTTTCAAAATAATTTTTTTCAGTTCCTCATTTAAAATATAACTTTTGGAATTTGTACACATTCTTAAGGATTGAATCAATGGAACATTGGCATCTGTCAGAGAATACATATTTCTTGTAAAATTCAATATGCAAATATTTTTATACATTTGCCCAATCAGTTTCATTTCTAAAAAAATTTTTTCAAAATTCTTTTCATTTTTTCCTTTCCAATTTTTTAATCCAAAAAATAAAAAAATTATGGCAATTAAAAGAAAAATACCATATTTATCCGTTATTTTACTAATATTTATCACAATTTGCGTAACTTTTGGCAATTCCTGACCAATATCAGAATAGATTACCACAAATTTAGGCACTACAAATTTTAACAGTATGAATACAATAATTAATGCTGTAATTATAACTGTTACTGGATAAATGCTCAAATTTTTGACATCTTTTTTTATTTTCTGATTAAACTCGTACTTTTCATACAGATTCTTAAAGACTATTTCCAAATTTCCAGTTTCTTCCCCAATTTTAATCATTTCCATAAATTCCTTATTTGCAGTAATCTTTGAAAAAGCCCTATGAAGAGAAACTCCCTTTTCAATCTGCTGTTTTGTGCGAATTATCTTACTTTTCAAATCTCCACTATAATTCTGTGCAACAATTCCAAGTGTATCAATTAGCGAAATTTTGCCATTTAATAAATAATATACACTTTTTGTAAATGATAGCAAGTCTTTTTCACTAAGTTCGCTTTCCTTGCTCTTTATAATACTTATCATTTTAATTAACCCTCCCCTTTGATTAATTACAAATCAATTATTATTTTCTGTTATTTTCCAACGCAATTTTCCCCAATGCAATTGATCCAACAAATCCTGCTTCATCCCCAAGTCCAGGATAAACAATATAGTCTTCAATTTTTTCTAAAATTTCATCTTTTTGAACATACCCATTTAAAAATTCCAACACATATTTTCTAATTAATGGAAACAGCTGCTTTTGTTTCATAACTCCCCCACCCATAATTATTTTTTGTGGAGATAAAATTAAAATGTAGTTTACAACAGCCTGAGCCAAGTAATATGCTTCCATGTCCCAAACTTCATCCCTATCGGCAAGTTCAAATCCTTTCTTACCCCATCTATCCTCTATTGCAGGCCCTGCTGCCATTCCTTCCATACAATCCTTATGGAAAGGACATCTTCCTTCAAATTTATCGTCTTTATGTCTTTTCAAGAATATGTGTCCCATTTCAGGGTGAGTCAAACCTTGAAGCATTTTACCATCAACAACTGCTCCAGCCCCAATTCCAGTTCCAACAGTAATATACATAACATTTTTCAAATTTTCTCCAGCACCCCACCAGCTTTCCGCAAGCGCCGCTCCATTTACATCAGTATCAAATTCCATTGGAACATCATAATGTTTTTTCAACTCTCCTATCAAATCATAATCGCTCCAGTAAGGCTTTGGAGTTTTTGTAATATATCCGTAAGTTTTAGAGCCTTTTACAGGATCAATCGGTCCAAAGCTCCCAACACCCATTACATCAAATTCCTTGTCTTTAAAATATTCAATAACTTGTGCCATTGTTTCTTCAGGAGTTGTAGTTGGAATACTTACTCTGTCAATGATTTTTCCGTCTTCAGTTCCCAATCCACATATAAATTTTGTTCCCCCAGCTTCAACTGCCGCAATAATTGCCATAATTTCACTTCCTTTTCTTTTTAAATTTTTATTTGTATTTTTTTATTTTAAAAAACCTTTAAATTAAAGGACATTTCATTTTTATATATTTTTTAATATATTGTCATTATCCTTGTAAAATTCTATTATTTCATCTTGCATTGCAGTAGCTGTTCCTATTTTTGCCACTACAATTCCAGATGCCATATTTGCAATTACCCCAGCCTCATACAAATCCGCTCCAGCACATATCGAAAGTAAAAATGTCGATATAAAGGTATCTCCAGCCCCTGTAACATCATAAACTTCCCTTGCCACAGTCGGTATCCTCTTATGTTTTGTTCTAAACAGCGAAACTCCCTCTTCACTTCGAGTAAGCACAACGCTGTCCAGTTTTAAATCATCCTTTAACTGAGCCATTTTTTCAGCAATTTCTTCCTCGCTCGTAAATTTTTTCATTCCAAAATAATCCAAAATTTCTTTTCTATTTGGAGTCATTGAAGTTGCTCCAACATAATTTTTAAAATTCTGCGGTTTTGGATCAACCATTACTTTTTTATTATGTTTTTTTGCTATTTCTATAATTCTTTCTGATAAATGTTTTGTAAGCAATCCTTTATTGTAATCAGAAATCAATACTGCATCAATATTTTCAATGTTTTTTTCAAAGTTTTCCAAAAGCTGATTTTGAATATCTTCTGAAATATCAGCATCTTTTTCCCAATCCAATCTAAGTAACTGTTGACCTTGTGACAAAACTCTGCTTTTAATAATTGTTGGACGGGTTTCATCCTTCACAATTCCAGCAGGATTCACATTTTTATCTTCAAGCTCCTTTATAAATTTTTCTCCATTTGCATCATTGCCAATTATTCCGTAAACGAAAACTTTTGCTTCAAGCGAAGTCAAGTTATTCGCCACATTTGAAGCTCCCCCTAACACAAATCTTTCCTCTTCAATATTCACAATTGGAACAGGCGCTTCAGGAGAAATTCTGTTAACCTTCCCAATTAGATACTCATCTAGCATCATATCACCAATTACAGCTATTCTAACACTACTAAATTTTTTTATTATTTCTTCAAGCCTTTGAATTGAAATCATCTTTATCCTTTCCTTAAATTCAAATTCATTAATTTACTGTTTTAAATTATAATTATAATTTTAATTTTAGTCTTTATTTAATATTATACTACATATTTTGGAAATTTTCAGTATAATTTGTAAAGTTTTTCATTTGAACTGAAAAAAGTTTAAAATGATTATTTTTTTATTAAGTTTTATCTTGAATTACTGCCTCAATTTCAATATAAATATCCCTCATTTCCCTATTAGTACGTCGATATTTAAACAGTGGACCAATTATAGGAATTTTTGATAACACCGGCACTCTTCTTATCGTTTCCTTGCTCACATCCTGCTTTAGCCCTCCAATAAAAGTTGAGCCACCATTATTCAACGTAATTGTTGTTTTAGTCTGATTCTTCTGTTTAGCTCCAGAAGATGCGTTATAGCTTGAAGTTAGCTTAAAGTTGCTTATTTCTGTATCAATTTTAAGCAGAATTTTCTTTATTCCATTAATTTTTCTAATTTCAGGATTTATCCTAAAGACTATACCTGCTTCAGAAAAAATTGGCTCTACATATTCTGTATCTTTCTTTGTAGTCTTTTTTTCTCCAACAAGCACTTCCTCCGTAACCTTTAATTCCCCTTCCTCATTTTCCATAATCATAAGTGTCGGCATAGCCTCAATCCGTATATCTCCATTTTCCTTCAGCAAGTTAAAATCTATTCCTAAAAATCGTCCTCCTTTTGAAAAAATTGACGCAATCGAAACTTCTCCATTCAAAAATTTTGCCACCAGATTATCCTTAGTCGCATTAGAATTATTACTATTTATGCTCCAGTCAATTCCAAGGCGCTCAAAAAGATTTGAACTTGTATCAATTATAGTTCCCTTTATTATAATCTGCTCCTTTTCCTTATCCAGCGACTTTATAATCCTTTTCATCTCCTCAACTTTACTCTCATCTCCACTAAAAATTACTTTATTATCAATTCCAATAACTTCAAATCCAAAAAATCCATTAAGTGCCTCGGTAATATCTTTCACATTTCTGTATTCCAAGTCAACTTCCCCAGTTTTCTTTTTAACTTCCTTTACAGTCTGCTGTGCGTTATTCTGATTCTGTCCCTGATTCTTATTTTCCTCTTTTTTAGTTACAGGATTATTATCTTTATTATCCTTTTTATTACTGTTTTTCCCCTTATTATCACTATTTTCCTTTTTTTCAGCCTGCACTTTCTTCGGAACTTCATAAATAAATATTTTTTTAGCATTTTCCACATCGCTCTTATTCACATAATCAGCCGCTTTCGCTCCAAAAATATTACTCAAAGCAAGCAAAAAAGCCAAAAAGCAAACAATTAACAATCTGTAACTTCTCTTTTTTTTCAAAATTTTAATCCCCACTTTCAAATATGTGATTTATGCAATTTTCCCTTTATTTTCAGCATTAATTTTCTTTTTGTCTATAACTTTCTCTATAAAGCCAAGCGAAATTTTAAATCCATCGCTCGTGAGTTCCATAAACATTTTGGAAGTATCAATATATTTTCTGCTTTTATTCACAAAATAAATAAACTTCCCAAAATCATTAAGACTTCCATACATCGTAAAATGAATATATTTGAGCCTATACCCATTGCGTTCCCACACATTTTCCGATTTTGAGATTTCCTTCATTTTAAGCCCGCTGTCATGCGAAAACACATAAATCATCTTTTTAAATTCAGATTCATTTTTTATCGACAAAAACGACAATCTTTGAGTTAATGCCAATATTTGATTATATTCTCCCATAATTCTTTCACGTTCTGACTTTTTCTCCTCCATTACATCTACAATCTTACTTTCCAGATTCCTTTTATTCTCAATCAAAATCTTCCTGTTACTCAAAACTTCCTTATACTTCCCATACTTTTTATTAATATTCACCATCATAAAAACAATCCCAGCCAAAAGTATTAATATTTTCAAATTCAATTTTATCATTTTATTTCTTCCTATATTTTTTTATTCAATCAAAAAAACTTCAAGTTTCGATTATTTACCTAAAATCCTAAATCTATTTAATTTTTACACATTTCATTTTAAAAAGACTCAACCACATATTCAAAAACAGTCGCTGTATCATTATCCTTCAAATACCCCAATTCAGAATTCGGATATTTTCTCAAAATATTATTCTCAAATCTCTCAAAATTATTAAAATTCTCCATCTCCCCCTGTACAGTCCACTTTGCATTCTCATAATTAATTTTTGTATAGTCAATCCCATTTTTGCTATTCTCAACCAAAAATTTTATAACCGAATAATACTCTCGCCTTTTTATCGCACCATCAATTTCACGAAATGTAGCAAGCTCCTTTGAATAATCTGGAATTTCCTCAGCCTTCTTATTTAAATAGTCCTTTTCCAGCGATTTTATCTCCTTCTGAATAATTTCATTTTCAACAGTTTTTTTCTGAAGTGGAATTGAATTATAAATCCCAAAATACGCAATGATACAAATTCCAGCAATAACAACATCAGAAAATTTTATATTTTTTACACTCTCTTTATCAAAAATTGCCGTTTTATTCACAAAATCAGGACTATCCGAAAGTTCAGCCCCTGTAAATATAACTTTTACATCATTTTCTCCACTTCCGACAACTTTCATATCTCCAAAATCAAAGTTTTCAAAATCATTCACATCCTCAGTTTTCAACTCAATTTTTTCTATTTCAGTAATTTTCTCATCCACAATTAAAATTCTAAGGCTATTTTCTTCCCCAATCTGCAAAATCTCTATTCTATCACTTTTATTCCCTGACTTTACACCATTGCTAAAAATCTCTTGATTATCGCTACTCTCTTCATTTATATCAATTTCCTCTATTTCACCAAAATTTCTATCAATATCTGAATTTTCAATAATTCCTGTTTTCTGGACAATTTCAAAATTTCCTATCACATTCTGAAAATTTTCTTCATTTTTCAAAAAATTATTTTCATTTTCAAAATTTTCACTCTGATTTATTTCAAAATTTCCGTCCTTATAATAATTATAAACAGCATCAAAATCTATTTTCAGCTCCGAAATTACCATAGAATATTTTTTCAGGAAATTTTTTACTTTATTAATCTCCCTTTTATCCAAATAAATATCTAAAAATTGATTTTCAAAATGATTTATAACTAATTTTCTATTTACAAAACTAATCTTTTTCTTAAAAATTTCCGAAACATCTTCCAATTTCACAGATTTTTTCGCTAACTTTTCAATATTATTTTCTTTTTTATCAGATTCTTCCACATTTTCTCCAAAATTACTAAATAAAAAATATGAAAAATGTAAAATTACAGTTACTTTAGTATTTTTTTCAGTCTGATTTTCCTCAATAAACGATTCTAAAGCCATTTCTAGTTCCTGATTTTCAAAAAAATATATTTCTTCGTTAAAATATATATAAATCTTATTTTTACTTCTTATATATATTTTTATTCTGTCTCCCATCACTCCCCCTTTAATATTTTATCTTATTTCTAAGCATTCCATTTTGAACAGTTCTATAAAAAACCTGATTCCAAAACCTTCATTTCCACTTCTAGTGAACTTAATCTCCTAAATTCTACCTTTTCCTGAAACAATATCTCTTCATTCAAAATTTTCCTTGCAAAAATAAGTTTCAATTCACTATAAACCTTATTTTCTTCAAGCGGTAATGAATATTCATTATCATTGCTGTCCCTTATTGACTTAACCTTGTAATTCCCAACACTTTCAGTATCTTTTGCTAAAAAAATCAAATTTTTTATCTCAACAGCTTGCCCATCTTTTTTTAAAGCACTATCAAAATATCGCTCTCTCCTATCTAACAAAACTGTATTCCCATCAAATAAAACCCCTTTATTCAAAATTCGTTCTACATTCTGATTTTCCTTCTGTATCAAATATTTCTTCTCGACATTATTTTCCTTTTGGCTTTTCAAAAACACCATTTCCTTTTTCTGTCGAACATAGTAAGCAAAATTAATTGAAAATGCTGAAATTATTGACAAAATTACCAAAACATAAACAAGGCTAGCTCCCTCATTTTTTTTTATATTCTTATTTTTTCCTCCAAGTTTTATATTTTTCAATAACCTAAAATATCTATTCCCCATTATCCAAAACCTCAATTTAAATTCTCACAGCCCTAACACTATCATTTTTATCACTATTTAACTTAATAATAAGTACTTCTCCCACTTTCTCAAACTTTGCCTCACGAAATTTCCCAACTTCTGCTCTACTTCCAAACTTTTTTAAATTTTCTGCATCAGAAATATACAATTTTCCTTTATCAAATTCAATTTTGTAAAATAGCTCATTCAATTTAAAAACTATTTGATTTTCTTTAACAAAAATATTATTATTCTCTCCCTCATATGAAAATCTCTGAATATCTCTGTTCTTTATATCCAAAACAATTTTATCCATCGAAAAATACATTTTCTCATACATTTTCTGATTATCCTTCTTTGCCTTTTCTACAATAACTACACGTTTTAAGAACACAGAAATTACGAATACAAGAACAGAAAATATAAACATACTTATTAATATTTCCACTAATAAATATCCTTCTCTTTTTTTCATTTATTTTCCTCCTACAAACTAATTTTTTAACTATTTTCATCAATATTTGGAAAATAATAATCCCTTATTTTATCAATATTTATTTCAAAAATATATTCCTTCTGTCCAAGCTCATTTACAAAATACCCTTCCGTCCTCTTTATTTCGACATTTATTTTATCTTCCTGAAACTTGCCCTTTTTATCCCATTTTTGTTCCAAATTTTTCAAAACTTGATATTTTTTCTCAACTGCAAATCTATTATAAAAATCTTCCACTTTTGAAATCTCATATTTCCCAATGAAATTCACAATTTCATTATATTTTTTTGCCTTTAATATTTCAGCCATATTTTCAATATTTACATTCTTTTCATTTAAATTATCGACTTTAACGTCTGTTTTAAATGTCTGTAAAAATAAATTTGCAACTGGCACAATGATAACTGTTACAAAAAACATCGAAATCAAACTCTCAATTAATGTTTCTCCACTATTCCTTCTCATTTTTTCCCCAACTTTTATTTGCCAAAAATCTCAAAAACAACATAACTTACGATGATAAACGGTGCAAATGGAATATATTCATACTTTTTCCACTTTTTCAAAAATAAAAATAAAAAAGCAACTATTCCGGAAAAGATATACAAAATCATATAAAAATTTACAATCTTATCCACTCCCAAATATCCCAAAATACCGCCAATCCCCATCATAAGTTTCACATCCCCAAAGCCTATCAGCGTTTTTCCAAAATAATCTTCTAAAATATAAAGCACTACCATGGGCATTGAATAAGCACAAATTCCCAAATAATAACCTTCTAAATTGGTATTTTGAATTGCTGATATCAATCCTAATACAAGCAAAATAACAAAACTTTCTTCAGGAATAATCCTTTTTTTTAAATCAATCCAGATAATTCTAAAAAAAATACAATATTTTACAATTTCAAACACAATATTCATTATTTCCTAATTTCTTCCCCCGCAAATGCCTTGCTTCCTGCAGATACTTTGGCAAAAACCTCTCCATCCTGATAAACTACATTTCCTTCAATATTTCCAATCTTAAATTTCCCGTTGCTGTCCAGCCCAATTCCAAGTTTATTAAGATTCCCATGCTCTGTTAAAATATCCTGTAAATTCTTAGGTGCATCTCCACCATGATCAATGCTCCAAGAAGTTGTCGTATTATTAAGCTCTGCAACTGCTCCAATTACCTTACTTCTATTAGCCTTATTCAAATACTTCCCAACTTGTGGCACTGCAATTGCCGATATTATCGTAATAATCGCTACTACTAGTATCACCTCTACGAGCGTAAACCCTTTTTCCCTTTCCTTTAATCCTTTGATTTTCTCCCTTTTTTTCATTTTTTCAATTTTACTCTTTTCTTTTTTTGAAACCTTATCCATAATTAACCACCTCTTTTATTAATTTTTATTTAATAATTTATACTATATTTTTAAATAAAAGTCAATATATAAATTAAATTATTTTTAAAATTTATTAAATTTTTTTATAATACAAAAAAAGACTGTACCTAGAAATTTGCTTTCCAAGCCAGTCTTTTCACATATTTTTTAATATCTATCTATCATACTTATACCGTGAACATTCACAACGATTTCTTTCATCACACGTTTTTCTGTTCCCCATAGTATTCGGCACATCGGCACATCCAACAATAAATAACACAAATACTACTGAAATAATTAAAAGTTTAGTAATATTTTTAATAAATTTTCTATCATTTTTTCTGATATAATAAAATTAATCTGCCGTGCATTCTGTGATTTCTCCAGTCGAATCCCTTTTACAAAATGGTCTTTTATCGTAACATTCATATCCTCTATCTCTATGATAATCACAAGTATACCCTCTTTTCGCCTTCCCTCTCTCATATTTTGCCCATTCTTTTGGACTAAACAATTCACATGCAGTTATGCTTAACATTAAAGAAATCAAAAACAATACTCTGAGTAAATTTTTCATAACAAATCCTCCTAAATTTTATAATTTTTTTTATTTTTTCTTTTATTAGAGTATAACTTATGTTTTTGATATTCCAATTTTATTTTCCTTATTCATTTTTTTTTGATTAGAAATTTATTATAAAAAAAGACTGTACTTAGAAATTTACTTCCAAATCAGCCTTTTCGCATTCACATATTACATTTTTTAATCTCTATTATAGAGATAAGGTATGTATTTACAACGGTTCTTTTCATCGCATGTTTTTCTATATCCCGCAGTATTACATCCAATAACAAATAAAGTAAACATTACTGCGATAACCAAAAATTTAATAATGCCTTTCATAAAAGTCTCCTTCCATTTTTTTATTGATAATACAATATCTTTAATTATAAGGTTTTGAACTGCATTCTAAAACTTCTCCACTAGAATCTTTTAAGCAATATGGTCTCTTATACCTACATTCTATTTCATCAGTCCAAATATTCTTATGACACACTTCTCCTTTCATATTTTCCTCTCTATTAAACCTTACCCATTCCTTTGGACTAAATAATTCGCATGCATTTATAATCAACATTAAAGAACCTAAGAACAACTCTCTGAATAAATTTTTCATACCAAATTTCTCCTAAATTTCATAAAATTTTATATTATACCATGTATCTTTAATATTTTCATTTTAGTTTTCTTATTTATTTTTTATTTAATTTTTTATAAAAGATTTAACTTAAGAATAAATTGTAAATCCTATTTTTATATCAAAAATTTAAAATATAATTCATAACGAATAAAAATTAAAACTCTCATTTTATTTTAATCTTTTAATAATACCATGTCTTTAAAGGTATAGATACTATTCAATATTTAAAAATTTGAGAAAGAGGTTGAAAGTTATGAAAAAACATAAATTAGTTTTATTAAGTATAAGTTTAGGAATGATTATGCTGTCTTGTGGAAATATTTCAAATACAGATTTTGACAGTAAAAATTCAAATGAAAATATTGAACGGAATAAAAGAAACGGTGAAAGTATACAGTCCCAGAATGATAATAAAAATCAAACTGGATCACAAATTGAAAAAACGGATTACCAGATAACAGATGCAAAGGCGACAAGATTTGGGAACAGAACAGTAGGTTATATTTCGCTTGGAAATGGATGGAAACAGCTTGAAAATACAGGAGGTCAGGGAGAAATAACTTATATTGGATATGATGAAAGCTCTATTACTTTGTATCTTACACCTGTTGAAAATATGAACGCCAAAGGAGTGGCGAATGAAGCATTGAACAAAATGTCAAAAACAGAGGAAGAGCAGGAAAAACTTAAATTATCGAAAATTCAGATTAATGGTTATAATGGTTATCAAGTATCTATTGATTATTCAACTGGGATATCTTTTCGAAAAAATTATATTGATTATAATGGAAATGTATATTTAATTGATATTATTGGAAAAACATCCAACATTGATGAATTATTAAAAATAGCATATACCTGGAAACCGATACAATAGAAATTCCCTTTTTCAAGATTATATATGTTAACGCTGAAAGCCAGTTATAGATGTAGATTTTGAATGACTATAAAAGGAAAAGTTGATACGGAAAGGTTTATTATTATGAAAAAATTGATTATATTTATAATAAGTTTTATAATATTTTTTCCTGTGATAATTCTGTTGGGAAAAAGGAATCTGATATTGTGATTAATTTGTCATTTAGTAATGCATCATATAGTAACATTAATACTTCAGATACAGAAGTAAACAGGCTACTTTTTGAAGGACTGACAAAAGAAAACGAAAAAGGTGAAATTGTAGCAGGATTAGCACAAAGATGGGAAATTTCACAGGATTATAAAAAGATTATCTTTTATTTAAGAGATAATCTTAAATATTTCAATGGGACGCCTATGACTTCGGAAGATTTCCTGAGAACAATCAGTAAATGGAAAAACAGTAAAAGTTTTTATGAAGATAAGTATTTGATAATAAAAGCTGTGAATGATAAAATATTAGAAGTGGAACTTAAAGACAAAATAAATATGGAAAAATGGGAAGATGTGTCAAAATTCTATTTAAAAGAGTTTGCAAAACCTGTAAATGCACCCAAAAATAAAGAAATTTCAGATAAGGATAAATATTTTGTCTATAACATGGATTCTAAAAAAATTTTATCAACAGGCCCATATATTTTGAAAGAATATGGTAACGAAAGAGCTATTTTAACAAAAAATCCTAATTACTGGAATAAAAATAATATACGTACAGAAAGCATGAGATTATGGTAATTTTTTCTTAAGTTAGCCATATATTGAAAAATAATAGAATAAAAGGAGATGATTATTAATGAAACAGATAAATGGAAAAAGAGCCGTTCTCGAAAACGGAGTTTTAAGAAAAGAAATCAAATTTGGATTTTCATGGGGAGCATTTTTTTTAGGATTTATATATCCGTTAATTAAAGAGGATTATATGGTGGCTGGAATTTCTTTTGTCGTAATTGGTATGGCAAGTATGATATTTTTTCCGTTGATATTTGTTCTACCGATGGTATTTGGTTTTATATATAATAAAATGTATGCTAGAAGGCTTATTAAACAAGGATGGCATCCGTTTACAGAAGAAGATGCGCAGGTTTTGAAAAAAAATGGAATACTTTTTAATGATAAAAATAATTCCCATAGAAGCAATAAAGAAAGGATGGTAGAAGAAACAGAAAATTTTAAAAAACAAGAGTCTGGAAAAATAGAAGTTATTGAATTTAAAAAAAATAACAATGATAATGATTTTTATGATACAAATAATGCAAATATTGATAGTTCTTTTAATGGAAATCCTAATAATACGGAAATGAATCATAAAAATCGCACAATACAGAAATTTGTTGCAAGATCAATTGGTGGAGGGCTTGTTTCTCTTATCTTAGGAGTTTTCACGGCAAATATTGTTTTAATTCTTTTAGGAGCTGGACTGACAGGTGGCGGAGCATTTTTAGCTGTAAAAAATAAGGATAAAATAAAATGGAAATAAGAAAATATTTAATTAAATCTGGAAATTACAGAAACACAATAAAAAAACTTTTTATTCTCTCTCTGTTTTTAACAGCATTTATGAGGTATAATAAAAATGAACCGTTCACAGAAAGTGAGAAAAAATGTGAAAAAAAAGAAAAAATGGAGCAATTAAAATTATTTTGTGAAGAGAATCGGTGTGTTCTGCTGGAGATGGAAGAGAGTGAAAGATAATGAGATTACTAGTTGTAGAAGATGAAAAGAAGTTGAACGAACTTATTACAAAAAAGCTTAAAAAGGAATATTATGGAGTTGACAGCTGTTTTGACGGAGAGGAGGCAGTCAGATACGTGGAAGGGACTGAATATGATGCAATAATTCTAGATATTATGCTTCCAAAACTTGATGGATTTGAAGTAATTAAAAAAATAAGAGCAAAGAAAAATAAAGTTCCGATATTACTTTTAACAGCAAGAGACAATATAGATGATAAAGTTAAAGGGTTAGATTACGGTGCAGATGACTATCTTGTGAAACCTTTTATCTTTGAAGAACTTATGGCTCGTATTCGTGTACTTTTAAGACGTAATTCTGGAAATGCCGACAATGTAATTACAGTAGCTAATCTTAAAATCGATCTTGATGCTAAGACAGTTTTTAGAGATGATTTATTAATAAAACTCTCAGGTAGAGAATATTCGATTTTGGAATATTTGATACGAAATAAAGGAAAAATTTTATCAAGAGAAAGAATAGAAGATCACATATGGAATTATGACTATGAAGGTGGAACCAACGTTATAGATGTTTACATCAGATATTTGAGGAAAAAGATCGATGACAACTATACTCCGAAACTTATTCATACCATTCGTGGATTGGGTTATGTCCTAAGGGTCGATAATGAAAATGAATAAACTTTCTATAAAGTCCAAAATAACTTTCTGGTATATCAGTCTTATGATAAGCCTTATAGTCATATTTCTTATAACAATAATTTATATTAGTGAAAATCTTGTACGGGCAAACGCTTATAAAAATTTGAAAAGTTCTGTAGTCTCGGCATTCGATGAAATTGAAGTTTATGATGGTGAACTTACGATTGACAATGATTTTATTATTTTTAATAATAATGTTCATTTGTCGGTTTATGATGATGAAACAGGATTTATTTATGGGGATATTCCATTGGATTTTGAATATGATGAAACTTTTTCCGATAAAAATGATGTAAGAATTATAAAACATAAAAATAAAAAATGGTATATTTTTGACAGCAAAAAGAATTTTTCAGGCTATGGTATTATTCATATTCGTGGAATTGCTCCTGCAACAGAAGTGGAAAATATTATTGAAACAATTGTTTTAATTTCTCTGATTGTATTACCATTTTTCTTGTTATTTTCAGCAATAAGTGGATACTTTATAACAAAAAAAGCATTTAAACCTATAGAAAAAATAAGGGGAGCTGCGGAGAAAATTAATGAGGGAAATGATTTGACACAAAGAATTAATATTGGAGAAGGAAATGATGAAATTTACACTTTGGCAAATACATTTGATACAATGTTTGACAGACTGCAAAGTTCCTTTGAAAGAGAAGCACAGTTTACATCAGATGTTTCACACGAGCTGCGGACACCTGTGTCAATTATAATTTCCGAATGTGAATACGGTCTTGAAAATCTCACTTCAATAGAAAATGCTAGAAATACAATTTCTTCTGTGCTTGATGAAACTAAAAAGATGTCAAAATTAATCTCACAGCTTCTGACTTTATCGAGAATGGACAGAGGAAATCAGAAACTTAATTTTGATAAAATAAATATAAGTGAAATGGCACATCTTATTGCTGACAGTCAGCAACATAATGCAGACAATAAAAATATAAAAATTCATTCTGAAATAGAGGAAGATATTTTTATTGTTGGCGATGAGACCATGATCATGAGAATTTTTGTAAATTTAATTTCAAATGCAGTTAACTATGGTTGTGAAAATGGAAATATATGGATAAAACTGTCGCAGGATAAAGATTTTGCAATATGTAAAATTATTGATGATGGAATCGGTATAGAAAAAGAAAATATACCTAAAATATGGGGGCGATTTTATCAGGTGGAAAGTTCCAGAACAACAGAAAATATAGGGCTTGGATTATCAATGGTAAAATGGATTATAGAGGCACATAACGGAGAGATTTATGTGGAAAGTGAAATTGGAAAAGGAAGTTCGTTTGTATTTAAGTTGAAAAAGGAGGGAAAATGAAAAATAATTTTTTGAAAAAATTACTTATAGTATTTTTTACTACAGTAATGGGAGTTTCTGCAAATGGAAATTCAGCTAAAGAGACTAAAACAGTAAGAGTTCTGAATGTTGATGTAAAAATTTCGATTGCACAGGCAAAGCAGCTTGCGTTAGACCATTCAAAAGTGGCAAAAAATACTGCAAAAATGACTAAAATTCGTCTGGATAAAGAAAATAAGAAATTTATATATGAAATAGAATTTTATACAGAACGGAAAAAATACAAATATAACATTGATGCGAATACAGGAAAAGTTCTGAGTTACAGCCAAAAAGACCGAGTATCGGCTTCAACGACAATAAGAGATGATGGTAAAATCATTAATACAAATGGCAGTGATACAGAAATAAGAAAAACACCAAAATATATTGGAATGGAAAAAGCAAAAGAAATAGCAGTTGCACGGATTACTGGTGCGAAAAAAATTAATGTTACAAATATTCAACTGGATAATGAAAAAGGAAAAATGATTTATGAAGGAAGAATAGTGTATAAAAATACAGAATACAAATTCGACATTGATGCTATAACAGGTGAAGTAATAAACTGGGAAGTAAATGAGAATTAGTAAAGTAAAATATCCTCTAAAGTTTGATATACTGAAGAGGGTATTTTTTGTTAAAAAATTATACTTTGTAAAGTTTTTCATAATTAAATTTATTTTTAAGTTGTTTAAGAGTATAATCAAATATGAATAAAGGTGGAATAAATACGATAGTTAATGTTATTATTGGCATATTCTGAAGATAAAATATTTTTTCAACTATAATCATAAAAGGTTTGTATAGGAATATCGAAACAAGATTGAATGTCGAATGTAATAAAATTATCCACCAGATTGGATTGGGTCTTAGCCGTACATTTCCGAAAAAGATACCTGATATTGTTGTGTATATAATTTTAATTGGATTCAAATGAAGTATTCCAAAAATTACAGCCTGAATTAAATTGGCATATTTTGTCTTTTTCTTTAAAAATTGAAGTATTAGTCCTCTCAATAAAAGCTCTTCCCCAATAGGGTAAAATACTAGGAATTTAAGCAGTTCATTAACTTCAAAAGACTGTTTTGAATAATCGGCAAGAATTATCTTTTTTGATAACAAAGAACTTAAAACGGTAAGTAAAATTATTACAGATGTTATAATTAATGCTGAGTAGCAGGCTGTATTCAATATCAGCAGTCTCAATTCTTTCATTTTAGATTTATTAATATTTTTTTCCATTCTGATTGTTCTTCCTTTCATGAATTATTCTTGTAAAATAATCTACCATTAGAATATTAAAATAAAATGAGAGATATTTTATTCTATTTCTATTTATTTTATTTTGTAGTAAAGTAACTTTCAGCTATTTTTAAAGATTTTATTTGAGAAAAACCTTTTTCTGTTATATAATGTATTTAAACAACTTTAAAATCAAATTTTTACTTTATGTTGCACATATGAAAGGAAATAAAATGAAAAAAATAATTATTGTACTAGCACTTATATTTTTTAGTTCAAGTCTCTCTGCGGAACAGATTGAAAAAATTATGTGCTATATTCCTAAAGAACTAAAAACAAACAGTAAAGCGAGATTAATTTATGAAGATACAGAAAAATATAAAAATGAGGAAATACCGCCTGAAGTGGCAAATCCTGAAATTGTTAAAGCATTAAAGGAAAGAAGGCTTGTCGTATTTCAAATGAGGTGTAAATATGATGGTGATATGTACCGTTATATAACAGCTTCAGACTATGCAGTTGAATATCTTACAAAACAGACAATAAATAAAGAAGAAGGAGATTATTATTTACTGGAGCTTCCGACAAATAAGGCACTCGCTTTTCAGGATATGTTATTTATTGGAGATTTTATAGATAATTCAATCAGCACAAATGATGAACTTTTTCAAATTCTCTATATGATAAATGTTCAGTTTCTGGAAATAAGACAGCAGGAACTGGAAGAGGAAGGATTGAAGGTAGTTTACTAAATTTTTTCAATTTTTCCATTTTTGCAGGGATTATTCATTTTCGTAAATCCCTGTATTTAATTTTTTCATTTCTTTTGTATAATTTTATTAAACATTTTTTTATTGCATTTCACATTCAGAAAATTACAAATCTTGTTATTCAAAAAATAAAAACAATTTTTTCCTCTAATATTCTTTTAATCTAAAAAGCATATTGTTAAAGTGAAATAAGATTTTTAAATAAATGATGGGAGGATTTTGGATATGAAAATGAATAGTGGAAATGGCTACTTCAAAAAAGAAATAACATTGAGCAAAGAAGAAGAGATAAAGATAGTGAAAATTGGATTTTCCTGGATAACTTTCTTTTTCGGTTTTCTTGTTCCGTTTTATAGGAAAGATTGGAAGACCGGCTGGATACTTTTGGCAATAACGGCTATATCTCATATGATGTCGCCTATACTAATGTTTCTGATATTGATGGTATTTAGTTTTTTATATAATAAGATTTATATTAATATGCTTTTGAAAAGTGGCTGGAGATTTGTGACAAAAGATGACGAGATACTTTGGGAAAATAAAAAGGAAATGGCAGAAAAGGTTGATAATATGGTTTTGACGCTAAAAGAAATGGAAGCGAAAATTGATAAAAAGATAGAGGAACATGGCTTCGTTAAAAAATTTGCATGGGGAGGAATATACGCTCTGGCTATTGGAATTTTAATAAAAAATACTCCTCTTTTAGCTGTAGGAATAGTTTTTTTTGTAATAAGTTTTATTAAAAGACAGAAAATGTAAAAAATCAAATTTTAGGAGGAAAGAACTATGAAATTAAATTTTAAAAAATTATTTGTTATAACAATTATTGGAGCAGGGATTTTTATATCACAACAGTTACATGCATTTATGGGGTATGATTATTATATGGATCCTACAAATTTGCCAAGCGATACGTTAAGGGAAAATCTTTTACAGCAAACTTTTGATAACTACAACAAAGTTTTTAATAATAGCAATAAAACAAACAGCAATATGTCATTACTGCCTTCAATTATATTTCTTGCAGCCTGGTTTTATATCTATGAAAGGAAAAAAGTGAAGTAGAAACTTTCATTTTATTTTAATTAGAATTACATATCACAAAATTAAAAAATAACTTTAAGCAAGGAGTAAAAATTATGAAAGTAAACTTGAAAAAACTATTTATTGCAATAATTATCGGAGCAGGAGTATTTGTATCAAAGCCTGCAAAAGCATTTTATTATGATACGTCAGACAATGTTAACTATACAAACAATCTGATAAACAGTACAAGAAATTATATACTTGGTAGTGAAGTAATAGGGCACACTGGAAAAGGGAATTATACTATGTCATTACTGCCATCAATTATATTTCTTGTAGCCTGGTTTTATATCTATGGAAAGAAAAAAGAAAAGTAAAAACTCTCATTTTATTTTAATCTATATTACATATCATAAAATTGAAAAATGACTGATTAATTAGTGTTTGAATAAGGAGGAAAAATGAAAAAAATATTTTTTGGAAGCCTATATTTTATTCATCTGCTCTGTTTTAATATTCTGGTACTATTTTTTCTGGCTGTATTAGAAGTATCAGTTTTAAGTAATTTGAAAATGATTGGAGGTATATACTCGGGCAATCTTATATTAATTTTGCTTAATATATTTTTATCATATTTTTATGCAAAAACAGGAATAGGAAAAAAGGCTTTGATAATTTTAACAATAATTGGTGTAATATTAAAAATACTAATATTTTTAATATCGTATAAATATTTAGTTTCATCAGCAGGAGATGAAGAATTTTTACCAACTTATTATGCTTATTTTGCCATAGGTTTATTGGATGTAATATTTCTTGTGGGCCTTGGTGTAAATTTATTGATAGGAAGGAGAAAACAGTATGATAAAAATTAAAAAATTGACAGGATTTATAATTTTTCTACTTTTTGGAATAATATTTATTTCCTGTGGAAAACCTTCAAAAAAAGATATAATAGACAAGGGATATATATTAGAAGTAGGTGTATCCAATGAGATTGACAGGGAATTTGCTGAAAAAATAGAGCATTCTCCCACTTATACTATTTTCAAAGCGACTGAATATAAGGACAGTAATATTATGGTGCAGAATCTCAAAAATGGAACAGTTAAAGCAATCCTTTCGCCTATGCTGTCATTAGGAAATTCTGATTACGGCTATTATCCTGTCTATGTGGATAATAAAAATTATGAAACTGTATATCTCATATACAGAAAGGATATTCCCGATTTTTTGAAAAACAGCTTTGAAAAAGGGGACGGCTTTATGTTAAATAATATGGAAAAATATTCTAAAGAAAAATATAAAGACAGATTTTCATTTTTTAGTAATATTGAAGATTTTGAGAAAAAAATAATGGCTAATGAATGGACACTTGTAAATATTGCAGGGCTTGAACTTAAAAACAGTAAAATTTCAATAAAACTTGATAAAGGAAATGTTGTCATAACAGGAAAAAATGGAAAAAAATATTCGGGAAAATATTTCTTAAAAAATCACAGGATTTCTTTTGAAATAGATAATTTAAATAACTTGCTGAAAAAAGAGAGTGAACTGAGCGACAGTGATAAAGATTTTTTATACGATTTAAGTAATGCCGATGTAATAACGCTTATGGATAATGAGCAAACTCTTTATATTGGAGTTCCTGAGAGTAATCTTATATTTAAAAAAGTATCAAAAAATAAATAGAAAATAAAAAACTCTAATGTTCTTTTAATCTAAAAAATATACAGTATAATTAAATAATAGAAATCATAAAAAAATAAAATTCTTAGGAGGAATAATTATGAAAATAAATTTGAAAAAACTATTTATTATAGCAGTTATTGGGGCAGGTTTATTTATATCACAGCCTGCACAGGCATTTTATTATGATATGTCAGACAGTTTTAACTATACAAACAATGTGATAAATAGTACAAGAAATTATTTACTTGGTAGTGAAGTAATAAGCCACATTAAAAAAGGAGATTATTCTTCAAAGAAAAAATCAAATTCTAAAAAAACAACTACAAAAACAACGGGAAGTTCAACAACTTCAACTACAGCCCCAAAACCAGTAAAAAAAGCCAAAATAACTTTTAAATCGGACGGAAATACAAGAGGACTTGATTATTTTGTTAATAACTATCCGTCAAAACAGAGAGGGGAAGCAAGAACATACCTGAAACAGATGCAGGATTCTTTCCCGCAGGTAGCACGTTCAGTAGGAATACCTACAAATGACCTGTCTTCAGGACTGGCAGCTGCAATAGCAGGAGCATATATGGCATATAACAATGTAAGTCTGAATGATGATTATATGAAACCTATGCAAAATCAGTTAAAAACAGTGCTTCAAGGTGTAGATGCCTTTGATAAAATGAGTGACAGTGATAAAAAATATATATATGACCAAATGGTAATAATAGGAATGACTTTGGCTGTAAATCAATCCCAAAATCAACAAAATCCAAATGCAAAAGTTACCGCTCAGTTAAGAAATGCAGGTAAACAGGTGCTTGAAGGACTTCTTGGAGTAAGTGCAAGTAAAGTAAAAATAACATCATCGGGGCTTTCTTTTTAAAATAAATAATTACAAAAATAAGAAGTTTTATTATAGTATATAGTGATAATAAAAAACAAAAAAAATATGAAAATATATAATTCAATTCGGGAGGAATAATTATGAAAATAAATTTGAAAAAACTATTTGTTACAGCAGTTATTGGCGCAGGTTTATTTGTATCACAACCGGCATATTCAGCTTTAACAATTGAGTTCGGTTATGATTCTTATTTATATACTAATGCAGAAAAAAGAATTTCTGATTATTATAAAAATAAAAAGAAAAAAGCGAATTCAAATAAAAATAATTCAAGTTCTAAAAATAAAGGAAGCAGTAAAAGTACATCATCTTCGTCTTCAAAAACAGCAGAAACTCCAAAAAAAGCCAAAATAACTTTTAAATCGGACGGAAGCACAAGAGGACTTGATGATCTTGTCAATAACTATCCATCAAAACAGAGAGCGGAAGCAAAAGTTTATTTGAAAAAATTGCAGGACTCATTCCCGCAAGTAGCACGTTCTGTAGGAATACCTACAAATGATTTATCAACAGGAATGTCTGCTTTAATTGCGGGAGCATATATGGCTTATAACAATGTCAGTCTTAATGATAACTATATGAAGCCTTTACAAAAACAATTTAAAGAGGCATTTGAAAGTATTTCTGATTATGATAAAATGAGCGATAGTGATAAAAAATATGTTTATGATCAAATGGTAATAATAGGGATGACTTTGGCAGTAAATCAGTCTCAAAATCAACAAAATCCAAATGCAAAGACTACAGCTCAATTAAGACAGGCAGGAAAAAAAGTTCTTGAAGGAATGTTTGGAGTAAATGCAAGTGAAGTAAGAATAACGGCATCAGGACTTTCTTATTAAAATAAATAATTACAAAAATAAGAAGTTTTATTATAGTATATAATGATAATAAAAAACAAAAAAAATATGAAAATATATAATTCAATTCGGGAGGAATAATTATGAAAATAAATTTGAAAAAACTATTTGTTACGGCAATTATTGGAGTGGGAGTATTTGTGTCGCAGCCTGCACACGCATTTGCAGGATATGATTTTGATTATATTGGATTTCAAATAGAACAAGATACCCTAAAAAGAACATTTGATTATTACAATCAAGTTACTGGTACCAACGATATTCTTGAAAAGAGTTCAAACTCTAAGAGTACAGGAAGTAGTAAAAGTAAATCGTCTTCATCCCAAACATCGTCTAAACCAAAACCGGCAAAAAAAGCCAAAATAACTTTTAAATCGGATGGAAGTACAAGAGGACTTGATTATCTTGTCAATAACTATCCGTCAAAACAGAGAGCGGAAGCAAAAATTTATCTAAAAAAAATGTATGATTCATTCCCTCAAGTAGCACGTTCTGTAGGAATACCTACAAATGACCTGTCTTCAGGAATGGTTGCTATATTAGCGGGAGCATATATGGCTTATAACAATGTTAGCTTAAATGACAGTTATATGAAACCTATGGCAAAACAATTTAAGGAAGCTATAGAAAGTGTAACTGAGTTTGATAAAATGAGTGACAGTGATAAAAAGTATATTTATGACCAAATGGTAATAATAGGAATGACTTTAGCTGTAAATCAGTCCCAAAATCAGCAAAATCCAAATGCAAAAGTTACTGCTCAGTTAAGAAATGCAGGTAAACAGGTGCTTGAGGGACTTCTTGGAGTAAATGCAAGCAAAGTGAAAATAACATCATCAGGACTTATTTATTAAAATAAATAATTACAAAAATAAGAAATTTTTTATCATAGTATATAGTGGTAATGTAAAAAAATAGAAAACAAAAAATATGAAAATATATAATTTAATTCGGGAGGAGAAATTATGAAAGTTAAGCAAATAAAAAAAATATTTTTAACAGTAATAGTAGCATTAAGTTTTGGAATTTCAAATCAGGCTCACGCTTTTTTTATTGATTATAATGCACAATGGATGGCTAATCAAGGGCTCAAAAATGCAAGAGAACAAGAAAAAAGGAATAGAGAAAGATATGAGGAAATGTATGGAGAAGACGAATATAATAATTTAATGTCAAAAAAAACATCATCGAATAAAAAAAGTACATCTTCATCGACAAGTGCTAAGACAGTTACTTCTACAAAAAAAGCTAAAATAACATTTAAACCTGATGGAAATACAAAAGGATTAGATGATTTAGTTCTTCAATATCCTTCAAATAAAAGAGCCCAAGTGAAACCTATATTGAAAAAATTACAGGATTCATTCCCGCAAGTAGCACGTTCTGTAGGAATACCTACAAATGATTTATCAACAGGAATGGCAGCTGTTGTAGCAGGAGCATATATGGCTTATAACAATGTCAGTTTGAATGACAGTTATATGAAACCTATTGCAAATCAGTTTAAAGAAGCTATGCAAAGTGTTTCTGAATTTGATAAAATGAGTGACAGCCAAAAAAAATATATTTATGACCAAATGGTAATAATAGGGATGACTTTGGCTGTAAGTCAGTCCGAAAATCAGCAAAATCCAAATGCAAAGACTACAGCTCAATTAAGACAGGCTGGTAAAAAGGTGCTTGAGGGACTTCTTGGAGTAAGTGCAAGCAAAGTGAGAATAACGGCATCAGGGCTTTCTTATTAAAATAATAGAATAGGAGTGAAAATGGATAAAAAAGTTATATTTTCTAAAGGGATAAATTCTTTTACACTACATATTCTAGCAATGGCATTTATGGTGGCAGATCATCTGTGGAATATATTTTTTCCTAATCAGATATGGTTAAATATGCTTGGAAGACTTGCCTTTCCTATTTTTGCCTTTATGCTTACGGAAGGATTTTACAGGACTAAAAACAGAAAAAAATATTTAATACGTATCTTTATTTTTGCAGCTATTTCGGAAATTCCGTTCAATCTTTTTGCAAGTCTGGCATTAAGAGGAGAAATAATGGTATTTTATCCATATAACAATGTATTATGGACTTTTGGAATTGCCTTATGTGGAATGAATTTACTGGAAAAAACGGAAAAATCAGAAAATATGAATAAAATAATAAAATTTTTTGTAAAAGCTGCTATAAGCATTTTAACTGTCGCAATTGCACATTTTGCAAGAAGTGATTATTTAGGATATGGGATTGCAATTATTCTGATATTCTATTTTTTCAGGGGGAAAGATTACAGGAATATAATATTTCAGGCTGTATTAATGGTGTTTCTAAACGTATTTATTATGCCTGGACTTGAATTTCCGTTTAACTTTTTTGGAAATGAAATATTTATAAAAACACAGATATTTGCGATATTTTCACTGCCGATAATATGGCTTTATAACGGAAAGCAGGGTATTCATAATAAATTTACAAAATATATGTTTTATTTCTTTTATCCATTACACCTTTTACTAATAGTGGCGATTTATGTTTCTTTTATGATATATCTGATTTCTTTGATAGGTAAGAATTATGGAAATTAAGTGAAGCCAATATTTACAAAGCAAAAGTTTAAGAAGGACTGTTAGGAAAATAGAAAACATAAAAAATTCTGTATCCATTGGGGAAGTGATAAAATTGAAAAAAATTTTAATGATAGCTATGATAGTTTTTGCTGTTTTTAGCTGCAATAAGAAACAAGAACAAAATAAAACAAAAAAAGGTAATAATATTGATACAAGCCAGAGCGATAAAAATAAAACTGAAGAAAATAAAAAGAATTCAGAAAAAGACAGCTCTGAAATAGAAAAGCAGAAAGAAGTTTCATCAGAAGAAGTTATAAAAAAAGCGGAAGAGGAATTTTTAAAGGACAGCAAAAATCTTGAGAAATACCATAATTATGTAACTGTGGCATTTTATCAAAACCGTGAATTTAAAAGAACAAAGGAAATTACAGAAATATTTTTAAAAAATGCTCCTGATTATTCTTATGGTTACAGAGTGATGGCAGATATTCTCTTTTATGAAAAAAAATATAAGGAAAGTGCTGAATATTATGAAAAAGCAATAGGTATTTTAAAACATGGTAAACAGAGTTATGCGGAATACAAGGATATTAAAGTATTAAATAATGTACTTTCAGAAATAATTGAAAAAAATTTGATACAGGCTTACAGATTGTCAGGAAATAATGAAAAAGCAGTAGAGACTTTTATAGTTAACCAAAAATTTCTAAAAGAAAACTATAATCCCCTTTTGTATAACATAGCTTTAGAAAATGCCAAAAAGGATAATGAAATGTTAAAATCTACTAATAGTAAAAAATATGAGGAAAACAAGAAAAAATTATATAATTTAAATTAATAGTAAAATAAAAAAATTACAGGAGGAAAAGTTATGAAAGCAAAATTTATGAAAAAAATATTTCTTTTAAGTATTTTAGCACTGGGACTTGGAATTTCAGGACAAGCTCATGCTGATTATGGCGATATGTTTAAAAATGAAATAATGCAGGAACTTTTAAATACAACTTCATCTTCACAAGGTAAATCTTACGGAAAATCATCACTTACTTTCACACAGGACGGAAGTACCGATGGACTGGAAACATTGGTTGCAACTTATCCAAAAAGCCAGCAAAAGGAAATAAGGGCATCATTAAAACAGCTGTATGATTCTTTCCCACAGGTAGCCCATTCTGTAGGAATACCGACAAATGATTTGTCTTCAGCAGTAGCGGCTGTAATAGCAGGAGCATACATGGCATATAACAATATAAGTCTTAATGATGACTATGTGAAACCTATGGCAGATCAGTTCAAGGCTCATCTTGAAAACAGCGGATTTTTTGACGGAATGAGCAACAGGGAGAAAAAAAGTATGTACGACCAGATGGTTATGGTTGGAATGACTTTAGCTGTGGGACAGTCCTTAAATCAGAGCAATCCTAATTCACAGACTACAGCTCAATTAAGGGAGGCAGGAAAACAAATACTTGAAGCTATTTTAAAAGTGGATGCTGATAGAGTCCGTATAACAGCTCAAGGAATATCTTATTAATACGGAGGGGACTGAAATGAATTTAATTATTGCATTAGTGTATTTTTTAGTTGCTGTTATATTAATCTTTTTTGGTGTGAAACAAATAAAAAACAGAAAAAATCTTCGTAAAATTAATCAAAAACAGGAAGATGAGGTTAAAGAGAAAATAAAACTTGGAATTTTATCAGCTGATACACTTTACCGTGAAAGAACAGAAACAGGAAGAGTATTTTATGAAGTGCCCAAGGATTTGAAAAAAGCAGTTGTTCTAAATCTTATTTGCTTTGCCATAATGCTAATATTAATATTTTTGGGAATAAAAATTGGAATATTGCTTTTAATAGTCTGTGCTGTAATAAGTATGATACACGGATATAAATATTATTATTTAAAAGAAAAAACAAAAAATACACTTAAAATAATAAATGAAGACTTTTACTTAAATGGAAAATTATTGGATATAAAGGGCTATAACTGGGGAACTGAATTGTTTCCCCTGTTTGGCTCTCGAATAATCAGACTTAAATCCCATATTTATCTTCTTGATGGCAAAAAGGAAATCTGTTTTGTACCTGAAAGACAGTTAAAAAGATCTCAAGTAGATATAATAATAGAAGATGACAGAATTTCTAAAATTATAGATGATATTATTGATGTAATCCAGAAAAGACAGATTCCAAAAGTAAAATTCAAACTTTTTAAAATGAAAAAAATGCAGAGCATACTTCTTTTTTTACTTTTTATATCAATTGTGATACTTGTTTTTTTGTATAAAAGCAAAGCATATATGTATTTATTTTAGTAAAATAATGGTAGCATATATGGTGTATAACAATATTATCTTTATAAAAACAGGTACTGAAAACAATTTTAAAAGTGGATGCTGACAGAATTCATATAACATTGCAAGGAATATCTTATTAATTCAGGGAGTTTAAAATGCTATATAGTTTAGTTTTTGCATTAATATATTTTGCAGTTTTGAGTATAATAATTATTTTTGATATGAAAAATAGAAAAATCAAAAAAAATTTACGTAAGATTATTCAAAAGCATGAAGATGAAGCTAAAGAGAAAATAAAACTTGGAATTTTAGCAGCTGATACAGTTTACCGTGAAAGAACAGAAACAGGAACGGTATTTTATGAAGTGCCTGAAAATCTGAAAAAAGCAGTTCTTCTAAATATTATCTGCTTTACCATAACAGAAATATTAATGTTTTCTGGAATAAAAATTGGAATACTGCTTTTACTTAGCTGTGTTGTAATAAGTATAACATACGGGAACAAATATTATTATCCAAAAGAAAAAACAAAAAATACGCTTGAGATAATAAATGAAGATTTTTATTTAAATGGAAGACTGCTGGATATAAAGGGCTATAACTGGGGAACTGAATTATTTCCCCTATTTGGCACTCGAATAATCAGACTTAAATCTCACATTTATCTTCTTGACGGAAAAAAGGAAATCTGTTTTGTGCCTGAGAAAAACTTAAAAGGATCTTTGCAAACAGATATAATGATAGAAAATAACAGAATTTCAGAAATTGTGGACAACATGATAGACATAATTCAGAAAAAGCAGATTCCAAAAGTAAAATTTAGGCTTTTTAAAATGAAGATAATGCAGAGTATGCTTCTTTTTATACCTTTTATGCCGATTATCACATTCGTTTTGTTATATGGAAGCAAAGCACATATACATTTATTTTAATAGGATAAGAAATAGCTGATGGAATTTTGAATAGTTAAATACAGACAGAGGTGAAAAAATGAAAAATAAAAAAACAAATCTAGCTATGATGGCAGGAATGATTTTAATTAGTATGGGATGTGAAGCAAAGGGGAAAGTTTCCCAAAGCAGTATTTCAGGAAAATATAATGTGGAAACGCTGACTACAAAAGGGCAGACTGTAAAGGTGGCAGGTCAGGAATGTTTTGAAAATTCATATTTTGAAATCAAAGGAAATATTGCCTATATAAGCCTTAACAATGTAGTTAATGGGAACTGTATAACAAAGGCAGGAACCTATGATATGCAAAGTAAGGGCAACGGAAGATACATTCTTGTAGGAAATGGCAAGGAATCAGATGAAATTATTGTAAAAAATGGAAAAGTGCAGTATAATCAGGATACAGGAATTTCAATGACATTTTCCAAAGATGTGGCATCTACTCCAGAAAATATAAAAAAATAGTTTACTTTTTGATTGAAATATAGTATTTTTTAGTACAAGTAAGAAAACTTATTATTAGAAAAATCAGGAGGAATCATGAAAAGATTTATATCATTTATTTTACTGGCAATGATGTTTATAACAAGCTGTGGAATTAGCGAGAGTTCTGAAAATGATGATAAAAAGGCAGTAGCATCGGCTTTTGAAGATTATATCAATGCAGCAAAAAATGAAGATACAAAAAAAGTTAGTGAATATCATTTAATGTGGTTTAATATCTGGCGTACTTCACAAGAAAGTTATAAATATCTTACTTATAAAATAAATAAAATTGAACTAACGAAGCAGAAAAATGGAAACGGAAGGGATATAAAACTGGCTTATGTAAATGTTTCATTAAAATATCCCGATTTAAACTATACAATGTCTAAATTTTATAAAAACAAAGACTTTAATTCGTTGGTAAGAGGAAAAAGCAGATCTACACAGCTAGAAATAATAGAACAGGAAATCTCTTCTTTTTTGAAAAATGAATTAAAGAAAAATGACACAAAATATATCGAAAAAGAAATGATTGTAAAATTTGAGTACTTCTATCCGCTTAAAAAATGGAAAATTCCTTATGATGAGAATATAGAGTTTATAAATATTCTTTCACTTGACAGCTATAAAATAAAAGGAATGGATAAAACCATAGGAGAAATTGTAAGAACGCCGGGAAATGATGATGATACAAAACTTTTAATCAGTGAAAAAGAGGAAAAAATAAGAAATAAAACAGCAAAAATTGATGATTATAAACTGCTTCTAATGCTTTACTCGCCGGTAAAAAATCCTGATAACATTAACTTTAAAAGAATATCGCAAAAATTAATAGAAAATTTCCCTGATTATCCAAAAGGATATCTCATTATGACAGATTTTATTTATCATAATTATCCTGATAAATATTCAGAGATATTGAATTATGCACAAAAAGGAATTGAAGCATATAAAAATGTCGATACAAAAAAATATCCGGAATTTGTTTATGAAAGTAGCAGAAATCATCCGATGAATGAACTGTTCAGAATTATGATAGATGTTTATCTGAAAAAAGGCGAAAAAGAAAAAGCACTGGATGTATTCAATAAAAACAAAAAAATTATTAAATACTGGATGCCTCCTGCAAATTATGTACAACTTGCAAAAAGGCTGGGAGTAATATGGTAGAATTTATAAATTTTCACAAATAACTAAAAATTACAATGATAGGAGCTGATTTATTATGAAAAAAATTATTTTTGCATTTTTAATATTAGGAAGTGTTTACAATTTTGCAGCACAAAAAACTTTAAGAACGGTAGAAAAATGTCGTGTAACTTCAAGAGGTATAGCAAAAGATGGCAAAAGGTTCGCAAACTGTGTCAGTCTTCAGTCAGGAAAAACATTTAATTTTACAGGACTTGTTGACCAGACTTATTACAAATTTTCAAAAGGAACAATATTTAAAGTATATTTTTATGGAAATGGAAATAGAAATTTAACTTTGGAAACTTTTGATTATATTCAATGATTGATTTAAAAGAGTAGAATTTTTTAAACATTTTCAATAGTATTTTTTATATTTATAGTAAAGCAGCCTTAAATTGATAAAGCTGCTTTTCTATGAAATAATCTTTTATTTTTTTCTCGAAGTTTACTTTATATTCATTTGTTGTTTTTTATTAAAAAATTATTATAATAAAACTAAACTTAGACAAAATTTTCTAAGTCAGTCTTACATAAATTTGAAATTACAGATTTTCAACATTTTCAATATTAATAACTTCAATTTCTTTATTAATTTTCTTAATTAATCCTGCCAATACTTTTCCTGGTCCAATTTCATAAATTTTTGTAACCCCATTTTCAGACAGTTTATTTATTGTGTCTACCCATTTTACTGGTCCAAATGTCTGATTATACAGTTCATTTTGAATTTCATCAGCAGAATTTAAAATATTTGCTGTGGTATTTGCAATAATCGGAGTTGCTGGATTATTCCAAGCGTAGTTTTCAAACTCTTTTTTCAAAATTTCTGCAACAGGTTTCATTAATGATGAATGGAAAGGTCCTGAGACTGCTAGAGGCAATGCTCTTCTTGCTCCTTTTTCCTTAAATAGTTCAAGATTTTTTTCAATTACTTCTTTTTCCCCAGCGATAACAGTCTGTTTTGGCTCATTATAATTTACTGCTTCCACAATTCCATCAATTTCACCACATATGTTTTCTACATCTTCTGCACTAAGCCCTAATATTGCAGCCATTCCACCGTCAATATTAGCATTGCTCATTATTTCCCCTCTTTTTGAAATCAATTTTAGCGTATCAGTTTCACTTAAAACTCCAGCCGCATATAAGGAACTGTACTCTCCCAAACTGTGTCCAGCCACAAAATCAGCATTTATACCTTTTTCTTTCAATAATTTTGTTAAAACAACTGAAAATAGTGCAATTGCAGGCTGTGCATATTTTGTATTTTTCAACTCCTCATCAGTTCCTTCAAAAATAACTTTTTTCACATCTTCATTATTTTTAAAAATCTCATCAATTAATTTTTTGTTTTCATCATTTACTTCATCATATAATTTTTTCCCCATTCCAGTATACTGTGTACCCTGTCCTGGAAATACAAAAGCAATTTTTGACATAAATTCTCCTTTTATTCTCATATCTTTTAATTATTTTTAATTGGTCAAATAATCATAATTTTTAATTTCAATAAAAAATATAAATATAATTATTTTTTTATTTCTTCAGCATCCACTATTTCTTCATCTTTTGATTCTTTAATATCTTTACTGCTAAATTTAGTTAATTGCTTTTTATCAGAATTTTCCTTTATACCAAGTCCGAAAACAACTATTCCTAAAATAAGCGGAACTAAAAATAACGGTAAATTTTCCCATAAATAATGAGTAACATACAAATATGCTCCTACTCCAAGAAAAATCCATCCATGTTTTTTCTTTTTAACTAAGAAATAAATACCTACAAGAATCATTACTACCTGATAATTCACAATATACTTCATAATATCCTCAGGTATGAATTTAAATAAGCTTAAAACCACGATTACCAGTCCCCAAAAGATTTTTGAATTCATAACTTTTCCTCCTAATTAATTTTATATTTTAATTTTTTTATTTTTCCAATTATTTTGATAATTCCACTAAAATTGAACCATAAGTCAGTCCCCCGCCAAATCCAGTAGCAACAAACTTATCGCCTTTTTTAAGTTTTCCTCCCTTTATCGCCTCATCAAGCGCTATCGGAATTGATCCAGCTGAAGTATTTCCATATTTATCCAAATTTACAAAAAATTTATCAAGCGGCTGCTTAAATCTTTTTGCAATTGACTCAATAATTCTGATATTTGCCTGATGTGGAATAAATAAATCAACATCATCAGCAGTTATTCCAGCCTGTGCCAGTACATCTTCTACAGTTTCTGGGAACACTCTTACTGCAAATTTAAAGATTTCTCTTCCATTCATTTTCAGATAAATATCCTTATTATCAATTTTTTCTTTAGATACAGGCTCTTTAGTACCTCCTGCAGGCACTAATAATTCACATGCTCCAGAACCGTCAGCTACAAGATGGTTTGCTAAATATCCTCCATTTTCGACTTCTCCAAGTACAACAGCTCCTGCACCATCTCCAAATAAAATGCAAGTTCCCCTGTCAGTCCAGTCAACTACTCTTGACATTGCTTCTGCCCCGATAACCAATACTTTCTTATAAATTCCAGCTTTAACAAAACTATGTCCAGCAGAGTAAGCGTAAACAAACCCAGTACAAGCTGCACTCAAGTCAAATGCCGCGGCATTTATTCCCAATTTATCCTGAACAAGTGCTGCAGTCGATGGAGTTCCATAATCAGGAGTCATAGTCGCAACAATAACCAAATCAATCTCATTTTTATCTATTCCAGCATCTTCAATTGCTCTTTGTGCTGCTCTAAATGCCAAATCGGATGTTCCTTCATTTTCATCTACAATTCTTCTTTCCTTGATACCAGTTCTAACTGTTATCCATTCATCATTTGTATCCACAATTTTTGCCAAATCATCATTTGTCATTATCTTTTCAGGTACATAAGATCCTGTTCCTAAAATTCCAACTTTCATATTTCACCTCAAATTTATTTTTTATTTTTACTTTATTATATTTCTTAGTTTCCTTATATACTCGAACTCGCTTAACATTAAGCTATTAAAAATTATATAAATTCAGTATTTGAGTAAATAGTAATAACTTTTGAGTTCAGTTTTAAAGTTTTTTTACTATAATTTTATACCAATTCCAGTTTAAAATCATTCTACTAAAGTCTATCATAAAATTTTTAAAAATACAACTAAAAACATTTAAATTAATAAATAATAAAGCCAAAAAAAAAGCAAGACATAAATCCTGCTTCAACAAACTACTCAGCTTCAGTTGCTTCATTATTCGATAATACTTGTCTACCTCTGTAAACTCCTGTTTCCAAGTTTAATCTGTGCGGTCTTCTTACCGATCCATCAGCTTCTACAACAATATTTGGAGCTTTGATAGAATCATGTGATCTTCTCATATTTCTTTTTGCTTTAGAGGTTCTTTTCTTAGGTACTGCCATTATTTATCGACTCCTTTCTAATTTTTATATCATTAATATTTTAACTTAACATTGTAAAAACAATTATATAAAATCATAACTTTTTACATTTATACAAACTATTATAATAAATCTAAAGCTATTTGTCAAGGCTTTAATCTATTTTTTCCATTTATTCACAAGATTTCTTATTATTTTTTCTAACTTTTATTGAATTTCTGTTACTTTAATTTTTCAAAAATTTATTTTTGATTCTCTTCAGATAATGTATTAACTTTTTCTTGCTTATTTTTTTCAATAATAATTTGATATTTTTTCTCAGTATCAAATTCAAGATTTTTTATTTTTTCAGAAATTTCATCTGTCATTGTTTCATTCCCAACAACTAAAACAACAAAGTTCTCATTATTATTTGCATCTATCAATTTCCCAATTTTAACTTCACTAATATTATTTGAAAAATTTTTATATAAAATATTTTCAACAGTTTTTAAATCATTTTCCAAAATTTCTTGATTTTTATTTTCAATCGGTAATGAAACATCTTCAGCATTTTCTTTTATTTTTTCTTCGTTCAGATATTTTGATAAGTCCTGTGCTGTTAAATACTTTTCATTGGATAACTGCTGTATTTTTAATTTATAGTTTTTCAATTTATATTTTTCCAGTTTTTTTTCTAATTTCTCAATATCCTGTTTTTTAAAGGCATCTCCTACAATTTTTAAAGTAACAGTTTTATCTTTTTTATTAATAGAATTATCAAAAACATAATGAGTTTTTAATTCCCTTGAAATAAATTTTTTTAATGAATTTTCTCTCGCTGTATCTTGAACTAAAGTTGTTGCTGTATATATACTTGGAATAATTATGATTAAACTTACTATATAAAATATTATTTGTTTTTTTATTGAAATTTTATGTCCTGCTTCAAAAATATTTCCAGAATAAACTATCAAGCCAACTAATGTTGCTATCATTATAAAAAATACATTTATTATAAACAAATATCCTGCTCCAAGAAAAATTTTCAGATTCCCATGAGCAATCCCAAATCCTACTACACACAAAGGAGGCATTAATGCTGTTGCAATAGCTACTCCAGGAACTACATTTCCACCATCTTCTTCAGTTTTTGCAATTACTCCTGCAGTTCCACCAAAAATTGCGATTAAAACATCCCATAAAGTAGGATAAGTTCTTGCTAGTATCTGTGGTGTTGCATCATTTATAGGGCTTACTAAAAAATAAAAAGTGGAACTTACTACACTTATTAATATAAAAATTCCCAATCTAAAAAGTGATACATAAACTCTTTTTAAATTTCCATTTGATAATCCCAATCCTAGCGACTGAATTGGCGACATTAGTGGCGAAATCAACATTGCTCCAATAATTACTGCAACAGAGTTTGTATTTAATCCTATTGACGCTATAATCATTGCACAAATCAGAATAAACATTGTTTCCTTCGTAAAATCAGAATCTTCAATAATATTTCTTTTTAAAATCTTGTATTTCTCATGTTTTATTTTTTCTATCATTTTACTATATCTCCTTTATATTTTTATAAATTAGTAACTTATTTAATTTCTATTTCAAAAAATTTAATCATCTTCATAAACAGGCTCAATATGAATCAAAAGTCTTTTTATATTTTTATATTTGTGTTTAATTTTTTTTGAAATTTTATTTGTAATATCATGTGCTTCTTCAATCGTCTTATTTTTATCCATTCGTACATCCACAAACATATAAATGTCTTTTCCAGAAGTAGTCATGCGAAAATCGTGCGCATTTTCAATTTCTTCAAATTGTAATATTTCTGAACGAATTTTTTCAATCAGGGCATCATCTTGTGAATCCAGTAATATCAAAGAATTTTCCTTTATCAGTTCATAACCGCTCTTTATAATATAAATTGACACAATAAATCCTACAATCGTATCAAATATAGGATGAATCCTTGATAAAAGCAACCCAAATAAAACAGAACTGGAAATAACAATATCAGTATTGTAATCTGCAAGTAAGGAATTTATCAAGGCATTATTATATTTCTTTGCCTTTTTCTTCATAAAAGTCAATTGAAAAATTTTTATCAATATTGCCAAAACAGTTATAACTATTGGAATAAGTGTAATATTCACATTATTTTCATTACCAAAAGAAGTTAATTTTGAAAAATTATCTTTTATCAGCTCAAAAGCCGTTATCATTATAAACGTCCCTATTATCACACTAAAAACCGATTCTATCTTTCCATGCCCAAATGGATGTTCCTTATCTTCAGGATTACTTCCAACCTTTAGTCCCACGATAACCAGCACATTTGTAATCAAATCCGAAAGTGAATTTAATCCGTCAGAAAGTAGCGACATGCTGTAAAAAATTTTCCCAGCCATAATTTTTAATAGAGCCAAAACAATATTTACACAAATTGCAAACTTGGAAATAGATAGCATGTTTTTTTTCTGTCTTTTAGTTTCTCTCAGATTATTTAATATATATCCGTCCTCTGTTTTTATAAATCGCTGTTTTTCAAGGAAATTGTTCATTTTTTTATGATTAGTTATGATTAGTGAATCAAAATTTTTATTTGTAATCCAATTAATTATATATTTTAAAAAAAATGTTCCATATCCATTATTTCTTAATCTTGGTAAAATAAATATTTTTTTCAATTGGGCAATATTGTTTAAAATAAGAATTACATATCCACACAACTCTCCATTATTATATAAAAAAAATATATCATCCTTCTCTTTATCAAAAGAAAATTTCGGATCTATCTCCAATAAATCTATTAAAATTTTACTTATATTCTCCTTTCTATCCCATTCAACTACTTTCATCGTGAAACCTCCATTCGTAGTAAAAGAAACTAAACTAAAAAAATTTAATTTTTAAAAAAGGAATTTCAATTTTAAGATAATACACTATAATTAATTAAATAAAAAGTCATACATCAAATTCTCGAAAACATTCTACCATCCGTTTCTTAATCCAAAAGCTCAAAAACAGCTACCCTGTAAACCTAGAGAAACTAACTTAGTGCTGCTTCGTTCCCGACCTGACACATTTCGCTAACTCTCTACAATACAGGACTATTTTCTCAACACTTTTGAAATAAGACGTTGATACTAGAACTTCCCTTAAATTTGACATCACCTCTACTAAAGCGGGTTGTAGATACAGGGCACCGCTAACTCCCCGGCTAGTATGACTAAATTAGTATATCATTTTTCTTAAATATTGTCAATGTTATAAAACTTCTTTTTTCATAAGCACTTGTATAGATGTCAAACATTTGTTACAAAAATATATTAAAAAAAATATTTCTTTCCTAATGTATCTTTAACCTACTGATTTTCCTTGTACTCTTTTAATACTTCATTTGGACTCTTAAAGCCCAGTACTTTTCTTGATATGTTGTTGTATCTTGTATTGTATTTCCTTATTGCCCTTAACAGTTCTTCCTTGCTTTTAAATTTCTTGTCCCCATAGTACTTGCTGTCAAGCCTGTGGCTTCTTTCCACTTTTCCATTCTCCCATGGCGAATATGGACGGGTTGTCACGTACTCTATCCCCTTCTCCTCCAGTTTCACCTCAAACAGCGTTTTCTTATCACTTTCAGAATTTGTGAACTCTTTCCCATTGTCTGTCTGAACTTTCTTTATGTCAAATCCCAGCTCCCTTTCCAAGTTCTCTAGAAACTTTGCGGTCTGATAGGTGCTTTTTTCATCTGCTATCCTTAACACTCTTTTTCTTGTATATTCATCTAATGCCGTTATTTGATAATACTTCTGGTCACGTGTGCCAAACTGTATGCATTCTTCCGGAACATATTTTATGTCTATCTGTACTCTTTCCCCAGGGTACTTCGCCTGTTCAGCCTTCTTTTTTCTTTTATGCGGCTTTTTAATGTTTTCTTTGGCATTGCCCTTCATTTTCCTTATTATCCTGCACATTGAATCGTATGTACGGCTGTAGCCTTCCTTTCTCGCTTTGACATAAACTTCTGCCAGCCCTTCATAGCCAAATTTCCTGTATTTTTTCATAACCAGTTCTATTTCTTCCTGCGTGTGCTGGTTTGGGTGGCTTTCAGGTCTTCTGCTTTTTGGCAGAAGAGACTGGACTGTGCCGTCGTATCTGTCTCTCCAACGTTTTATCTGCTGACGTGATGTTTTATATTTCACTGCTGCCTTTGAATTATTATTATGTTTTATTGCATACTCAATTGCCCGTTGACGAACACGGTATATTTCTGATATACTACTCATATGAAAGGTTTCTCCTTAATGTGGTTTTGGTTGGCTTACATTATATCAGAAACCTTTCTTTTTTTGTATATTCTTGTCACATATGTATTATCTCACAACAATAAAACTTCTTTTTTCATAAGCACTGAAATCTAAAATTTTTGAAATTTTTTCAAATCAATATTTTATTTTTCAAGACTCAAAAGCTCCATCAATTCTCTCTCATTCATCTCAAAAATATCTTTTGATTTCTGATTATCACTTTTATTGTTTTTTTCCAAAATATTTTCACTCAAGGTTCGTTTTTTTTCTTGAAGTTTTATTATTTTTTCCTCAATTGTACCTTCTGTTATCAGTTTTATGACTTGGACGCTTTTTTTCTGTCCGATTCTGTGAGCCCTGTCATTTGCTTGATTTTCTACTGCAAAATTCCACCACGGATCATAATGAATTACGACATCTGCTCCAACCAAATTTAATCCTGTTCCTCCAGCCTTTAACGAAATTAAAACAACTTGTCCTTCACCTGAATTGAATTTTTTGGAAATTTCCATACGTTCTTTTGATTTCACGCTTCCGTCTATGAAAAAATATTTAACTTTTTCTTTTTCCAATTCTATTTTTATTTCTTCAAGAGTTCCTAAAAATTGTGAAAATATAAGCATTCTATGGTTATTTCCCAAAATATCAGGCATTAATTCCTTTAAAAGTTCAATTTTAGCAACTTCACCTTTATAATTTTCATCGAACAATTGTGGAGAATTACAGATTTGGCGTAATTTTGTTAAAATTGCCAGTACTTTCAGATTATTGTTTTCTTCCTTGTCAAATTCTATAAGTTGTTTTTTGGCTTGTTTTACGTATGCCATATATAATTTTTTCTGCTCACTGCTTAATTCAACAATCATATTGTTTTCTACTTTTTCAGGCAGTTCTGCTAATACTTCTTTTTTTGTTCTTCGTAAAATAAACGGAGAAACTATTTTTTTCAAATTAAATATTTTTTTAGAATCTGGATTATTTAATGAATTTTTATATTTTTTTCTAAATTTTGTTATGCTGTCTAGATAACCAGGCAAGATAAAGTCAAAAATTGACCAGAGTTCCATAATGCTGTTTTCAATTGGAGTTCCTGTAAGTGCAAAATTTACAGAGCTGTTTAGCTTATCTGTTGCTTTTTTTACAAGTGAAGATACATTTTTTATATTTTGTGCCTCATCCAGTATTGCAACATCAAATTTTTTGTTTCTATAATTTTTTACATCATTTCTAAAAGTCTGATAAGTTGTTATCAAAATTCCTTTTTCAACTTTTTCAATTAGCTCTTTTCTTACACTGGCAGCTCCTTCTACAAGAATTGGCTTTATATCCGAAAATTTATGAAATTCCTCCTTCCAGTTGTGCAGAAGTGAAGTCGGAACAATAATTATTCCAAACAAATCTTTATTTCTCAGCTGAATCTCTGAAATAAGCGAAATCACCTGTAAAGTTTTACCAAGTCCCATATCATCTGCCAAAATTCCGCTAAAGCCAATATCGTACATATTTTTTAGCCAATTAAACCCAATTTTTTGATAGGGAAACAGTTTTGCCTTTATATTTGATGGTTCCTTATTTTCACGATTTTTTATTTTTTGGAAAAGTTCCTTAAATTCTTCCATTTCATTTAATTCCTCGTTAATACTGTTAGAAACTTGTGCCAGCTGTAAAACCTTTATCTTAGAAATTCTATTTTCTCCAATCTTCAAATCTGAAATCGCATCTACAATTCCAATCATCTCTTCACTACTTTTGTTAGCTATTTTCACAAGTTCACCACTTGACAGCGTAATGAATTTTTCTTCATTCTTTACTCCCTCTAAAATTGTTTCGACATCTTTTTCATCAACTCCTTCAACATTGAAATCGAAACTAAAAAGTTCATTTTCAACAGATTTTATATTCATTTGTACACTAACTCTACGAATTTTTTTTACTTTGTCACTTACATTTATATTTACATTTTCAGCATATTTTTCGTCAATAATATCCGCTATTTTTAAAAACTTGTTTTTATCAATTTCTAACATAATATCATCAGATTTTAACTGTTTGTGTGTGAATTTTCTCATTTTTTTGCTGTATACACGTTCTAAGCGTGGTTCTATATCTATAAAGTGAGCATCGGCATTTTCTTGAAAATCTTCAGAAATCTCTCTTTGAAGTTTTTTATTTTTTCGAGGAATAAAATATTTACCGTCTATTTTGACACTTTCTTCAAGACACGAAAGCATTATCAAAAGTTTATTTTTTCTATTTCCTTCTTCCACAAAAATATTAACTTTTCCGTATTCTTCTGTAACTTTGGCAATTGGAATTTCATATTTTGAAAGAACTTCTATTATTTCATTAACTAATTTTCCCGATATTTCATTCAAAAATTCTATTTCACTTTTACTACCTACTGTAAGTGTATTTATGATTTCCCATTCCATGCCACTCATTTTATAAAACTTTATAATATTTGATATCCCACTATTCAAGTTAAAATAACGACTCGTAGGAGATAAAACCGAAAAATCCCTTATGATTATCTTTTCTCGTCCACGTTTATCTTTCTGAAATGCAAACACAGGTTCATGTTCTCCTGTCACATAAAGTGTTTTATTTCCAAATTTTATTGTTTTTTTATTTTCTACAGCTGAAAATATCATCTCTCCCAACATCGGATTTAAGGGTTCCCCCTGTAGCTTTACGTAATAACCATTAAAATGCATCCCAAATTTTTCTTTATTACCAAAATAATTATTCAAATTTTCAACTATTTTCTTATCTATTTCGTTAAAATAATGTATATTTGGATTATAAACATTTTTAGAGCTTATTTCATAAGATTTTCCTCTTGCCACTTGATGAACAAAATGTTCTAGATCTTTTATGTAACTTAATTTTTTCTCTCCCGCTCTTACTCTTAAAGTAGACATTGATGGCATATCCTGGTTTAATTCAAGTTCCAATTTGTATTCAGTTTTTTCCAAATTTGGAATTTCATCGTTGCCAATTCTGTTTTTTAATTCTAGTAACCTTTCCTTAAATTTTTTAATTGCTTCTTTTTCAATATCTTTATATGTATTTTTTTTAGAAAATGCTTTTTTTATTCCTAAATTTTTTTGAAGCGTTTCAAAGGAATCATTTTCTTCTTTCGCTTCTTCTCTTTTAATATTATGCTCTTCCTCTTCCATTTTAAATTCCCTATTTTTTTTAAAATAAATATTTCCAGCCTCGATTTCTTTATCTGCCGCTATTCCAGTCGCTATAATGTGTTTACAAGGTTTTTTATTTTCCAAAAAATTTAGACAGTCACATTCATACACAAGATTCTCTTCTTTTTTCTCATTACCTTCAAAATAAGTTATATCAACATAGTAAATATTTTCATAACTTCCCATAACTCGTGATTCTATCGTTATTTTATCTGAAGTTTTTATAAGTCTTGTCAATTCTGCTTTTTTATTAACAAAATACATTTTCCCCCTATCAGAAATAGTTGGGGTAGTCAATTTTTTTAGTTTCTCAAATAATTTTTCCAATTCTGTACTTTCCTTCCTAAAAACATCTTCATTACTTAATAATATCAGACAAATTAAAAATATACAATTTTTTCAACAAAAAACAGTGAAATCTAAATTCCACTGTAAAAATTAAAATTCTCCATTAAGTTTGTACAAATAACTTTCCATTTTTTATAAACATATTTTTTACTTTAACTTTTTTCTTATCATCTGGCTCATATTTGTAAACTGGATTTGTTTCCAAATAATTTGATATTAGGGCTTTCATTGATTTTGCAACAGGTGTTGTCACAACATCTTTTCCATTTTTATCCATAATTTTTTCTACTTGCATGTCTACCAAATAGAGCTGGTTTGTTTTTTCGTCAAACTTAATTTCACTATTTAACTCAATAACTCCTTCTGATCTATCTGCCAGCAATGAGGCGTCATAATCCGTTACAAGATAAATTCTGTTATCTTTAAATGAAATTTTGGGATTTTTTACAGTAATTTTCCCTACTAGAAAGTTCTTTGTAATCGGGAATTTTTCCTTAGCCTTTGACTCAATTACCGATTTTGGCACACGAATGGTTTTATTTGCCAAAAAATCGCAGGAAATTACTCCAAACATCATTATCAGCATTAATAACACCATTTTTAAAAATGAATTTTTACTTTTCATAACCAATCTTTTTCTCCTTTTCTTTGTTACAATTTACTTGAACTTATAGTAAAACTAGTTTAAAACAGAACTCAAAAGTTATGACTATTTTACTCAAACCCTAAATTTATATAATTTCTAGCAATTCAATTTTAAACGGTTTTGAGTATATTTTAAAATAATTTTCAAGTATTTGCTTGCCCTAATAATACAAAATATTATTTATTATTTCATATTTTTAAAATTAGTTTTACCTTAAATCTGAATTTTTATTTCAAATATTTTTTTAAAAATTTTGCTGTATGTGATTTTCGAGATTTTAATATTTCCTCTGGAGTACCTTGTGCAATAATCTGTCCGCCCTTATGACCACCTTCAGGACCTATATCTATTATATAATCAGCATATTTTATAACATCGAGATTATGCTCAATTACAAGTACTGTATTTCCTTTTTCTACAAGACGATTCAGTACTTCCAGCAGTTTTCTAATATCTTCAAAATGAAGTCCAGTTGTAGGCTCATCTAGCACATAAATTGTTTTACCACGTGAAATTTTAGAAAGTTCTGTAGCCAGTTTTATTCTTTGGGCTTCCCCTCCAGAAAGAGTTGTCGCAGGCTGTCCCAGCTGGATATAGTTCATTCCCACATCAATTAATGTCTGCAATTTTCTCTCAAGTGTCGGAATATTCTTAAAAAATTCGTATGCTTCTTCAACCGTCATATCCAGCACATCCGAAATACTTTTCCCTTTGTAATGTACTTCCAACGTTTCTCTATTATAACGTTTTCCTTTACAAACTTCACATTCTACATAAACATCTGGCAAGAAATTCATTTCAATTTTATTAATTCCAGCACCGCTACAGGCTTCACATCTTCCACCTTTCACATTAAACGAAAATCTTCCCTTGCTGTATCCTCTCACTTTTGCATCATTTGTCTGAGCAAATAAATCCCTTATATCATCAAATATTTTCGTATAAGTTGCAGTATTTGAACGAGGAGTTCTTCCAATTGGCGACTGGTTTATATCAATAATTTTCTCCAAATGTTCAAGACCTTCTATCCCACTATTTTCTAGCGGATACAATTTTCCTTTATTCAGCCTGTTGTGAAGTTCTGGATAAAGTGTCTGATTTATCAATGTCGATTTTCCACTTCCAGAAACTCCTGTAACCACAGTAAATACTTCCAATGGAATATGTACTGTAACATTTTTCAGATTATTTCCCTTCGCATTTTTCAAAACAATTTCTTTAGTGGCTTTTCTTCTATTTTCAGGTACTTCTATTTTTATTTTTCCATTCAAATATTGTGCAGTCAATGATTTTTTATTTTTCATAACTTGCTTCGGAGTCCCTTCTGCAACAACTTTTCCACCATTAATTCCAGCTCCTGGTCCTATGTCAATCAGATAATCAGCCTCTCTCATCGTATCCTCATCATGCTCAACCACAATCAGACTATTCCCAATGTCACGTAAATCCTTCAATGTTGCAAGCAATTTATCATTATCTCTCTGATGAAGTCCAATACTTGGCTCATCCAGTACATAAATTACACCTGTAAGCCTGCTTCCAATCTGAGTTGCCAGTCTTATTCTCTGTGATTCCCCACCAGATAGAGTTTTTGTCATTCTGGAAAGGCTCAAATAGTCAAGCCCTACATTTATCATAAATTTTAGCCGCTCTTTTATCTCTTTCAATATTTCCGCCGCGATTTGCATCTGCTTTTCAGTAAGCGTAATATTTTCATAAAATTTCAGTGCATCAACAACACTTACTTCTGTCAAGTCAATAATACTCTTATCATTTACAGTTATCGCCAAAACAACATCTTTCAGTCTTTTTCCCTTACAAGTCTTACAAGTTCTCTCGGTCATATATTTGGCTTCCATCTCTTCCTTTGCTGACTCCGAAGCAGTTTCTCTATATCGACGCTCAATACCATTCACAATTCCCTCAAATTCTCTATTTCCATTATAACTAAAACTATCCCCGCTCCAAGAAAACTTAAACTTCTTATTACTTCCATAAAAAATTATATCCTTCTCTTTTCGAGTCAATTCAGACACCTTTTTATCCAAATCAATTTTATGTGCCTTTGCCATCGCTGTGAATAAATCCCAGTTCCATCCCTTTTTCGTAGTTGCTCCTGGAAAAACTATTCCACCTTCATTAATTGACAAATTTTCATCTACAATCAATTTATTCTCATCCACTTCCAGCCTTGAACCAAGCCCATTACAAACTTCACAGGCTCCATAAGGTGCATTAAATGAAAACAGTCTTGGCACAACATCAGGAAAAATCACATCAGGATGATTTGGGCAGGAAAAATTTTCACTATATTTGTTATCTTCTCCATTCACATTTGCAATAATTTTTCCATTAGAAAGCTCACTCGCCGTTTCGATAGCTTCTGTAATTCTGCTCAAAAATTCCTTATCATCTTTTTTTACAACAAGCCTATCCACAACAACTTCAATATTATGTCTTTTATTCTTATCTAAGTCAATTGTGTCATTCAAGTCCAGAATATCACCATTTACTCGAACTCTCTGAAACCCTTTTTTCTGCAAATTCAAGAATAAATTTTTATGAGTCCCCTTTTTATCAATAACAACAGGTGACAATACAATAAGTTTATCCTTTTCATTTCGACCATTCACAAGATTGTCCACAATTTCCTGAATCGATTGTTTTTCCACCTTCTGATGGCAAATAGGACAATGAGCTTCTCCAATGTGTGCCCACAAAAGCCTCATATAATCATAAATTTCCGTAGTTGTCCCAACAGTCGAACGTGGATTCTTAGAAACACTTTTCTGCTCAATCGAAATCGCAGGCGAAAGCCCCTCAATACTATCCAGTTCAGGCTTCTGCATTTGCCCAATAAACATTCTCGCATAAGCCGACAAACTCTCCACATACCTCCTTTGCCCTTCCGAATATATCGTGTCAAACGCAAGCGAAGACTTCCCACTCCCCGAAACCCCTGTAATTACCACAAGCTCATTCTTAGGAATCTCAATATCAATATTCTTCAAATTATGCTCTCTTGCTCCAATAATTTTTATCTTGTTGTCTTTCATTCTTTTCGATGTTCCTCTCTCCTAAAATTCCCCTCAATAAACCAATTCCATTTTATTTTTTTATTTTAAATTTAATTTTTTACTTTTAAAGTTTATGAAATAATTAATAAGTATTTTCTATAATGTTTAAATTTTTTCTTTATTTATTTTAGTTAGATTACTTTTTATAATTAAATTAAAATTGTCGTGATTTTTTTGGAATGAAAATGATTGTTTGAGCGAAGTTTTACGTAGCGAGTTTCATTTTTATTTCAAAAAAATGCTTAGACGAGCCGGGTTTGCAAAGGGGATGGCGACTGTTCCCCTTTGCTTTATAAAAAAGAAAAAACATATAAACTACAGAAAAAATATTCATTAATAACCACTATTTTATAAACTTTAAAATAAATTTTTTACTGTTTTAAAGACAAAAAAGCCTGTTTCACAAATTTTTTTTACAATCTATGAAACAGATTTTTTCAATTATTTATTTAATCTAAATATTTTTTATATTCATCAGTTAATTCTAATATTCTTTGTTGTATAAAACTAACCTCTGAGCTCACTCGAAATTGTTCAGCCGCACATAAATTAACAAAATAAACATCTTTTGTCAAATCTTTCAATCCTTCATAAAAGTTTTTTAACCAGTTTTCTTGTGAACTAACTAATTTTTGTTTTAATTTATAGTAACTTTCTCCACCTTTATCAAATTTTTGAATTAGTTTATTGTATATTTCAATCATTTTTTGATTTTCATTTTTCAATGTTTCTAAATGTTCTCTATCATTTTTGTCACATTGATTAAAATTTACTAATAATCTAATGCCTGGAAATTCTGAATTTGAAAAAGAAACTAAAGAAAATACCATAAATATAAAAACTATTTTTCTCATATTAAATATTCCTTTTGTATTTTTATTCTTTTATTGCTCTTGTTGCTACAAAACTTGCAATATTAAGTTCATGCAACCTTCCAAATCCATTTGTATCATCATAAACATCTGTTAGTCTAAATCCAGCTTTTAACTGTCCACCTATCTGTTCTGATATTGTGTGGGAAAATTGAATTCCACAGTCTTGTTCTTCCAGCTGTTTTCTTTGCTCTTCATTGACTAATGGGTTGAATGGAAGACTATTGATGATTTTTTCTTCCTTTTCATCTACAGTATAATTTGTTCCAATATCCAAGCCGCACAATAAAATTCCACCTTTTTTCAGGATTCGGTAACATTCTTTAAAAACTGGTTCAACTTTTTCGATATAGGAGTTGCTTACTGGATGAAAAATTATGTCAAAACTATTGTCTGCAAATGGTAATTTTTTTGTCATATCAGCTTTGATAATTTCTATTTCATATTTTTCACGTTCTGCAACCATTTTTTCAGCTTCCAGCTGTTTATCTGAATAATCCAAAACAGTGCAGTTTGCACCCAAAGCAACAAATATAGGCATTTGCTGTCCACCACCAGAAGCCAGTCCTAATATTTTTTTATCTTTTAAGTTTCCAAACCATTCGTGAGGTACAGGATTGACTGGTGTTAAGAGGACATCCCAATTACCATTTTTAGCGTTTAAATAAGTTTCATGGCTAATTGGCTGTCCCCATTCCCAGCCTTCTTCAACCCATCGGTCAATTGTTTCTGCATTTATTTCCTGATAAGATTTTGTCATTTTTATTCCTTTTTTGTTATCAAATTTTATTTTTCATACGGCAATCCTGATGCTTTCGGTGCTTTCGATTTTCCTACAAATCCAACTAACGCCAATAAAGTCAAAACGTATGGTATCATTGTCAAAAATTGCTGAGATATTGGCAGTCCGATTGTTTTTGAAACATCTGCAAATGCTTGTCCGAAAGCAAATAATAGACTTGCTAAAATTGCTCCTAATGGATTCCATTTTCCAAAAATCATTGCTGCCAATGCGATGTATCCACGTCCTGCTGACATATTATTTGAAAAGGCAGGAAGCAATACAGCTGTAAGATAAGCTCCACCAAGCCCTGCTAATGCACCTGATATAAGTACAGCAATATATCTTGTCTTGTAAACACTTATTCCAACTGTATCAGCTGCTAATGGATGTTCTCCAACTGAACGGATTCTCAAACCTAAAACAGTTTTATACAAAAAGAAATACATTGCTATGGCAACTGCATAAATCAGTATTATCATTAATGGACGATTTGCCAATGATTTTGCTAATGGAGTACTTCCAGCAGTTTTAAAGATAGTTTTTATTGAATATGAAGTTATTGCAGCCGCAAACAGATTTATTGCAACTCCACTTATAATTTGATTTCCTCTAAGGTTGATACTGATTACTGCATGAATTAGCGAAATTAGAATTCCCACTATTATTCCAAAAATTATTCCTAAATATGGATTCCCTGTAGTTATATTAGCAACTGCTGTTGCAAATGCTGAACTTAACATAATTCCTTCAAGTCCAATATTAACAATTCCACTTCTTTCAGAAATACACGCTCCTACGGCTGTTATAAGAATTGGAGGTGCTATTATTATTGTCTGCTGTAATAAATTAAATATTTGTTGTAATATATTCATTTTATTTTTCCTTTCTGACTCAATATTTTTTATTTAAATAACTAAATTTATGCCGTTTTCTTTTTGTTAAGCATAAATTTAAATAAATTTTCTGATGCTACAAAAATAATGATTAACGCTTGTACAATAAATACAATATCCTTGTCAATCTGGTATCTTTGCTGCAACATTTGTCCCCCAACTTCAAGTGCCGCATAAAATATAGCCGCAACTAATATTCCAAATGGGTTATTTTTTCCAAGAAGCGCTACTGCAAGTCCTGTAAATCCATAATCTCCCATTATAAGTTCAGTGTATGTGTACTGAGAAGCTCCACCTAAAACACGTTCAGCTCCTCCAAGTCCAGCACACGCTCCAGCGATTCCCATTGCCAAAAACATAATGTATTTTGGATTAATTCCTGCATTTTCAGCAACTGTATCACTTTGTCCAACTGCTTTTATTTCATATCCTTTTTTGAAATATTTGAAAAAGAAAAATATTCCTATTGTCAGAAGAATTGCGATTACAAAACCAAAATTCAAGTTCTGTTTTGTAACTTTTGCAAAAAGTAACGGCAATCTGGCTCCTTCAAAAACACGTGGCGATTGTGTATTTTGTGTAGTTGTATCTTTTAAAATTCCGTTTAACAGGAAATTTTGCACTTCAATCATGATATAGTTTAACATAATTGTACTGATTACTTCATTCACTCCAAACTTTGCACGTAACAGTCCAGCTACTCCAGCCCATAAAAATCCTGCGATTATAGCTACAAGTATTACAACAAATACATTTCCAAAAACATAATTTTTAAATGTAATTCCCCAGAAAGTTGCAGCAAGTCCCCCAGCAACCATTTGCCCTTGCATTCCAATATTAAATAATCCCGCTTTAAAAGCTACCATTGTCGCAAGTGCTGAAAATATTAATGGCGTTGCAATAAATAATGTTTTTGCAAGTCCACTAAAGAATGGTGATCTTGGAGAAGCCTGATAAAAAGCTGCTCTCATCATATCAATGTAGGCTGTAAACGGATTTACACCTTTCGTCATCATTATTATTCCACCAATAATCAATGCGATTAATACTGCAATTATAGACGGTAGAAAATCCTTTATCCTATTTTTAATCATCTATTTTCCCTCCTGCCATTAATATTCCTAATTTTTCTGTTGTTGCATCTTTTCTATCCAGAATTCCTACAATTTTTCCTGAATACATTACGGCTATTCTATCACTCAGAGCCATTACTTCCGACAGTTCCGCCGAAACAACCATTATTGCCTTTTTCTTAGTTTTTTCATTTAAAATTGTATTGTGAATCATTTCTATTGCCCCTATATCGACTCCCCTTGTAGGCTGTGCCGCAATAATAAATTTGTTTTCACGTTCCAGCTCTCTTGCTACAACAACTTTCTGCTGATTTCCACCAGATAATCCACCAAACTTGATTTTTCCATCTGTAGGTCTAATATCGTATTTTTCTATATATTCATTAGTTTTTCTTTCAATTTCACTATAATTAAGCAATAGTCCTTTAGAATACAAATCCTGAAGTCCCAAAGCCATATTTTCCTCTATTGTAAAATCATCAATAGTTGCTCGTTTATGTCTATTTTCAGGTATATGGGAAAGTCCTTTTTCCTTGATAAGTTTAGGTGTCTTGTTTTCCAGCTCATCATTATTTATAAAATAAGTTCCACCATCAACTTTTACAAGCCCTGCCAAGGCCTCAATAAGTTCAGTCTGTCCATTTCCTTCTACTCCAGCAATTCCAAGCACTTCACCTTCATGTATTTCAAATGAAACACCTTTAACTTTTTCAATGCCTCCACTTTTTACAGTCAGATTATCAACTTTTACAACCACATTTCCAAGTTTTACATCTGGACGTTTCACTTCAAACAATACCACACGTCCAACCATAAGGTTTGCGATTTTTTCCTTTGTTGCTTCTGCGGTTTTCAATCCTCCAACATCGCTTCCACGTCGAATAACTGTTATATTATCTGATAAATCAAGTACTTCCTGCAATTTATGTGAAATAAAGATAATTGTTTTTCCTTCTTTTATAAGGTTTCTCATAATCTCATAAAGTTCTTTTACTTCCTGTGGTGTAAGCACTGCACTTGGCTCATCGAATACAAGTAATTCTGCACCTTTAAATAATACCTTTAAAATCTCAATTCTTTGATGAATCCCAACTGACAGATCTGATACTTTCGCATCTGGATCAATGTTCAGCCCATATTTTTCAGAAACTTCCCTGACCTGCTTTCTCGCAGTATTAAGGTCAAAAAATACACCACCCTTTGTAGGTTCAAATCCTAGAACCATATTTTCAGCAACTGTCAATGTATCAACTAGCATAAAATGCTGATAAACCATTCCAATCCCCAAATTTGCCGCAGTTGTAGGATTTTCAATATCAATTTTTTCCCCCTTATAAAAAATCTCACCAGAAGTCGGAGAATACAATCCATTTAAAATCTTCATAAGCGTGGACTTGCCTGCTCCATTTTCCCCAACAATTGCATGAATCTCCCCTTTTTTTACTTTTAGCGTAATATCATCATTTGCGACAATTTTTCCGCCCAAAAACTCTTTCCGTATATTTTTCATTTCCAAAATATATTCGCTCATCTTTCCTCCTACTTCTTAAGATTTTATTTGTTCAATATTTTTTATTCCTAAAATCATTCATCCAAAAAATTTTTTTACGCTTTACATTTTTCAATTATTTTTATAAACAATTATTGTTCCTTTTGTTTTTATATTCTTTTATTTTAAATATTGCTTTAACTAGAAAATTATAAGTACTCAAAAAAACTATAAATAAAAAAAATAATCTAAAATTTAAACATAAAAAAATAGACGAATGAATGATTTGGAATTCGTATTATTATTTATATTATTAAAAATATAATTTTAAAAAAAATCTGACACGTAATAATTAGAATTTGTCTTCAACAAATCAAGTACTGCTATTGGTTTTTTTACTACATTTATCTTGTAATCCTTGTAATAATACTTAGGATTTTTCCCACCAATAAACACAACTGTATTGTTTTCATTATAAGTATACCCTGTATATTCGTTATTTTCAAGCAGCAATGGCGATCTTTTTAATTTTAATTTATTTTTGGCAAGTTCTTCAATTATATCATTAGGAAAACCTGTTAAATATATATTTCTCTGAAGCTCTGGCAACACAGCCTGATCCTCCAGTTTATCAGAAAGAACAATATCCTTATCAAACTTATAAATTGAATCATCCTTAAATTTATTTAATCCAGAATTTTCATAAGTTTCCTTTATAAAAAATTCAACATTCGATTTTTCAAAGTTTTCCACAACTTCTTTTCGATGGTTTCTCAATTCTTCAATTAAAAATTCCTTGTCAAGTTCAGAATAAACATTTGCGGGATTAAAATCAGTTTTATTTAAAAGCTCATAAAGTACATAAATCTGTCTATTTAAATATTCCTGATCTGTTCCTATATATTCCGTCAAATTAGCGCCGCTTGACATTGCAACCATCTGCTGTCTATAATACTCATCCAAAGAAGAAGCTGGTAATTCCAGTATTTTTTCCTCTTCCGAAAGCTGATCGATTTTTATATCCTGCATTTCCTGATAAAATCTATTTTCCAGAAGCAAGGAATATTTCTTTCCTTTCTTTATATTTTTCAGAAAAGTGTTAAATTCATTGTAAAATCTATTTTTCCCAAATAAATCTGTTGGATAAGTAATTTCAAACAATTTTATCTCATACCGCCCTGGTATAACCTTCCGCATTTTCTCTTCCCCATCAATTATCACTTTTACCTGATTAAATCGTGGCTTTTCTTCTTCCTTCCATTTTATCTCCTTTTTTATCTTATCAAAAAGAGCAAAACTCGTCACAGTGCATCCAAGCAACATCAAAATTATTAATTTTTTCAAGTTTTTCCTCCTAATATTTTTATAAATTTTCTTTTATCGAAATAGCAATGTTTTCTGGCACAACTTCCATCAGTTCCTCCAATGTTGCATTTCGTATATTTTTTATCAATCCAAATTTTTTTATTAATTCCTTTTTACGTTTTGGTCCAATTCCTGCAATATCATCCAATGCACTTTTTACATTTCGCTTGCTTCGTAATTTTCTATGGTGAGTAATTCCAAACCTATGAGCTTCATCCCGTAATCTTTGCAAAATTTTCAATGTTTCGTCTGTCTTTTCAAATAAATAAGGCTCGCTTTCATAACTTTTAAAAATTTCCTCTTCCCTTTTTGCGATTCCAATTACATCAGTATGCTCTATTTTCCCAAGTTTTTCGAGTACATCTACAGCTACACCGAGCTGTCCTTTTCCACCATCAATTAGAATCAAATTAGGCATTTTATCATTTTCCATTTTGGAATATCTTCGTGTCAATGCTTCCCTCATCATTAAGAAGTCATCGGGCGTGTCTTTTACGGTAATCTTAAAATGTCTATATTCCTTTGGCGTTGTTTCTCCATCAAGTGCCACCGTCATAGCCGCAACCGCATCTTTTCCTTGAATATTTGAAATATCAAAACATTCAATTCGGTAAGGCAAACTTTTTAACCGCAGTTCTTTTTTCAAATTACGCAACCCTTCCTGAACCATACGACGTTTTCTGTAGTATTTTTCCACTTCTTCACGTAAGTTTAAATACCCCATTTCTAACAGTTGCAATCTTCGGCTATTTATTTTTGGAAAATGAAATTTTATTTCCCTATGTTTTTCAATTTTTGCCCATTCTTTTATTAAAAGTTCGCTTGACATAAATCTCTCATCACAAATAATATGCTTTGGAATGTTCCTTTTTTCATAATACGAAGTAATTAACCGCTCAAACAGGTTTTCCTCCTGACTTCTCTCCATCGAAATTACTGTGTGGTTCTTATTAATAACCTTCCCTTCCCGAATATTCAGTACGCACAAAAACACATTTTCTCTTTTTTCCTCGAATACAAATACATCTTCGTCAATTTCCTTACTGTATTCAATAATCTGAGTTTCCAGCATTTTTTTCATCACAGCCAATTTTTCACGCTCGTTAATCGCACGCTCAAATTCCATTTCATCACTAAACTTTTTCATTCGGCTTTCCAGCATTTCAATAACTTTGTCAGAATGCCCCTTCAAAAAATTTTTGAAATTTTTGACATTTGTACTGTACTCATCTTCGATATCTTTGTATTTACAAGGGGCAGGACAAGTTTTCATATAATATTTTAAGCAGGGTTTTGTAATTTTGTCCATATTTCGATTGCAGTCCCGTACTGGAAATATCTTAATGAGCGACTTCATCGCAAAAAATATTCCCATCGGATAAGGCCCAAAATATTCTGCATTTTCATTTAATTTTTTGGTACTTCTTACAATTTCCACTTTAGGAAATTTTTCTTTTGTAAACTTTATATATGGGTAAGTTTTTTCATCTTTTAATAAAATATTGTATTTTGGCTTATTCTTCTTTATAAGATTATTTTCTAGAATAAGTGCCTCAACTTCTGATTTACAGATAAAAAACTCAATATCTCTAATATTTTTCACCAATTCCAGAGTCTTCTGATTATGCGAATTTACATTCATAAAATAAGATTTCACCCTATTTTGCAAATTTTTCGCTTTCCCAACATAAATAATCTTTCCTCGAGCATTTTTCATCAAATAAACTCCTGGATGTGTCGGAATATCTTTATATTTAATTGGTGATTTTATTTCTTCTTCCATTTTGTCTTTTTATACCTCCGTTTTATCACCTATTTCCCTATGGAATTTTGTTATCTTATATTCTAGACTCTGAGATAAATCCTTACATAGCATATTTACAAAGGTTGCAGATCTATGCTGACCTCCTGAACACCCTATTCCTATACGCAAATGAGATTTTCCGTCCTTTTCATACTTTGGTATCAAATATTTGAGCATATCAAGAAGCATTTTATAAAATTCCTGACTTTCTGGAAGTCCCATTACATAATCCTGTACATCTTTATGATTACCCGTTTTACGCTTTAAGTCTTGAATATAATAGGGATTTGGCAAAAATCTCAAGTCAAACATCAAATGCAGATCCAGCGGTATTCCATTCTTAAATCCAAAAGAAGTTAGATTTACACTTAATTTTGCTTTTTTCCCTGCAAATTCTTTTTCCAATATTTTCTGAAGTTCCTTTACAGACGTTTTAGTAGTGTCTATTACCAAATCTGCCTTTAACATAAAGTCTTTAATTATTTTTCTTTCAGCCTCTATATTTTCAAGCAGTGTATCATATAAATTTAAAGGGTGTTTTCTTCTGGAAAGCTCATACCTGCTAAGAAGTACATTTGTTCTTGCGTCAAGATATATGATTTCATAGTCTATTCCATTTTTATCCAAAATCTCAAGCTGTTTTAAAAACTGCTCTATAAATTCCTGATTTCTTATATCTATCGCAACCGCAACTTTATTTCTTTTTTTGTTGCTCAAAAATATCTCATTTAGATACTGAAACAGACTTATCGGAAAATTGTCAATACAGAAGTATTCTCTGTCTTCAAAAAAATTCATCGTTTCGGATTTTCCTGCACCACTCATTCCTGTTATTATAACAAGTTCTTTTTTTTCTCCTTCTTCTTCCATTATCATCTTGCTCCCTCATGTTTTATTTTTGTCTCATTTTTTAATATTTTTCTTTGTTAATTATACCATAATTTTTTCATTTACATAAACTATTTTTGAAATATTTTAGTAATAATTATTTTACTGCTTTATTTTTTCATCTATTGTTTAAATGCCTATTCTAAGCACTTTAAAAGCCTCATGTGATAATATTATTTTATAAAAACAGAACTCAAAGGCTAGGGCTATTTACTTAAATCCCAAGTTTGTATAATTTTTAATAGTTTAATTTAAAATTGGAGAAATATAATATGAAAAAATTTATTAATTTTATAATTTTAGGAGTTATCCTTTTCATAATTGCCATTAGTACCTATCTATTTACACAAAATAAAACAGAAATTCCAAAAGAAACTATAATTTCTGCTGTTACATCACAATTTCCAATCGAAAAATCAATGTATACACTTGGAGATATGAAACTTTCCAACCCTACAGTCTACTTTGAAAATGATAAACTTATAATTGATGCTGATTATGAATTTAAAGACAGAGCTACTTCTGAACTGACTACTGGAAAAGCCAAATTTGAAAGTGAATTAGAATATAAAAATTCAAATCTTTATCTTTGGAATTTTAATTTAAAAAAATTAATAACAAAAGACGGAAAAGATACCAAGCCAGACAAATACGCCCTTACCCTTATAAGTACCATATCCTACGAACTACAATACAAAAAGCCTTTGCTCTACTTAGGAAATAACAAAAAATTTAATTCTATAAAAAGCATTAAAATCAAAAATAATAAAGTTTTAGTGGAGAAATAGATTTTTCTATTTCTCTTTTTTTGTAGCAAATAAAAATAAGACTGCCTAAATTTTGTATTTTTAAGGAGTCTTATAAATTTATTTAGTTTTTTGCTTTCTGATTCTAGTCAAGATCACCTTTTAAAAATGATTTTGATTTTTATAGCTCTTCATTTAATTTTTTTAAGCTATGGAAAGTTGTATCCATGCTTTTCAAAATTTCCTGATACACTTCGTATTTTTTTATATATTTTTTATGCTCTTCCTGATCTGGTTCGTATCTGTCTTTTATTCTGACCATTTTTCTTACAGCGTCTTCTAATGAATCTCCTGTTATAGCTTGCTGGCTTGCAATCGCTCCACCAAGTCCCCCTAATTCACTTCCTTGCAAAGTTTCAACTGGAATATTCAAAATATCTGAAAAAATCTGACACCATTGCTTTGAGTTAGTTCCACCACCTGAAATACGGATTACTTGAGGTCTTTTCCCTAAACTTTTCTCCAATTTATCCAAATGCTGCTTATGAGAAAATACGATTCCTTCATAAACAGATCGAATCATTTCCAATTTTGTAGTTGTCGCTGTAAGTCCTAAAAAGCATGATGGAGCTTCAGTGTGAGTATTACTTCCATACAGGAATGGTAAAAATATAACTTTACTGTAAGAAGCTGTCGTATCCTTTAAAAAAACTTCAAGTCCTGTATAAATACTCTCAGTTTCTTTTAAACTGGACATTTCTTCCGACATTAGCATCTTTAAAATAATATCTAAATTTCCAGCAGAAGTTGGGCTTGACTCTTCTACTAAAAAATCCCTATTTGGAAAATACGAGTTCATTTGACCACTTTCATAGCCTGCAGGTATTTTTGACGGATAAGTGTTTATATTCCAAGTTCCCGCAATAACACTAAATGCAGAACTGTCCAGAACTCCAGAACCTATCGCACAGGCATCAATATCAAACAGTCCTCCAACAACAGGCGTCCCTTCCAGAAGTCCTGTAATTTCAGAAACCTCTTTTGTAATTCCTCCGACAATTTCCTTGTAATCAACCAATGGCGGCAATGCCTCTTTCATTTCAGGTATTCCAAAAAATTCTAGAATTTCATCATCATAAGTTCCTGTTTCAAAATTAATCCAATGATTTCCTGAAGCATCTCCATATTCCTGATTCACTTTTCCAGTGAGTTTAAAACGCACGTAATCTTTTGCTGATAAAATTGCTCCTATATTATTGTAGGATTGAGGTTCATTTTCTTTTAACCAATGTAGCAATACTGGACTTTGAACTCCAAAAACATGCTGCCTTGTCTTATTCCACAATTTTTTTATTTCATTTTCAAATTTATTTGCCAGCTCTCCTGCTCTTCCATCTGTGGATAAAATACCGTTTATAAATTCCTTGCGATTCTTATCCAGCACATAAAGCCCTTTTCCATGACCGACACAGGCAACTGCAGTAATATCTTTCCCTGTCAAATTTGATTTTTTTAAAGCTTTCTTTATTGAATCATAAATTGCATCTGAAGTTTCTTTTAAATCAACTTCCCTGTAACCTGGTTTTATTTCCTTCCTCATTGTATGAAACGAAGAAACTCCAATTTCATCTCCATTTTCATTAAAAATAATAGCTTTTGTATTTGTTCCCCCATAATCTACACTCAAAAAATATTTCATAAATTATTCTCCTTTTTTAAAAAGTTAATATTAAGAAATACAAGAAACATAAGTCCCTTGTATTCCAGATTAAATATTTTAAAGTTTCTTAAAGATTTATTTCTATTCCTTCAGTTGCCGGGTCAACAGACTCTTTTATAGCTTTTACAGCTTCAGGTTTAAAATATACTTTCTGAGCGTTATTGTAAAAAACATCTTCCAATTCTTCTTTTGTGAAGATATCTACATTTTCAAGCCAAGTTGCTAATTCATTATAAGTATTAAATGTAGCAGACCAAGGTGAATCTGTTCCCCAAATAAGTCGTTTTGCTCCCAAAATTTCTTTTGCTATAGTTACATTTTTGTATGAATTTGGAAATGGGTAGTCTTCAGGTCTGTCAATATCTTGAATAGCTGATAAATCACTATATATATTAGGGTATTCCTTCCACATGCTAAGGTCAGCTTTCAGTCTTTCTGGAGTAGCTGCATGCGGGAATGACAAATGGCAAACCACAAAATCAATATTAGGATAAAGTTTTGCAAGATTTGCAATTGCTTGTGGCTGATGGCTTATTTGATCCCAGTTACCGTAGTCCACTGTAACAACAAATCCAGGATAATTTGCCAAATAGTTAAATAATCTTGTCACAAATGGATCTGCATCAAGTCTAAATGGATTTGTGTTTCTATATCCATGAATTCCCCCATCTTCACTTATTTCAAATTTTATTGCTCTAAATCCCAAGACTTCCACATATCTCTGAGCAATTTCAAGAGCTTCCTTAGCGTAAGGATCTACTGAAAATGCTCCAATAAATCTTTCAGGATATTTTTTTATTGCAAGATAAGTGTAATAATTTTGGTATCCATGTAAATGTCCTTGTAAAAGTACAGATTTTTCAATGCCATTTTCATCCATTAATCTCAAAAATGATTCTGCTGTAAACTCTGTATCTCCATAACCTTCAGGGAATAATTGAGTCACATCTCCATCATCCCAAATTACTTTTCCATTACCAAGCGGAGTCATTCTTCCTTTTTTGTTAAATCCAGCAACTGCTTTTACAATGTGTGCATGTGCATCTATTTTTTTCATATCCTTCTCCTTTAATTATAATTCAATTTTTATAATTTAATTTTGTTCCATAAATATTTTTTCTTTACTTCCCTCAAATCCACTATTCTTATCAGCCATTTTTTTCAAGTAAGCATATATGCTTTCCCGTTTTGTTCTTAAGAAGAATAATCCCACTAGGTATACAATTATTGTAATTCCAATAAATATAGGATTTCCTGAAATCCAAGCAAAGAAAATTAGTGCATTTAACGGTCTGGCTGTCAAGTTAAAACTTGCTATTAATGCCGCCCCTGCAGGTAAAGCTTTTGCTGCAATTGCTGCACTCGTATAATATGGTGCTATAAAGCTGCTTGCATAAAGTCCTAAACTTAGCCAAATTATTCCATTTAATATTGTTTTTAAAATATTTCCTTTAGTTACTGCTATCATTGCTTCGATTATAAAAGGAATTGCGATTAAATCAACCATCGGTAATGTTTTGTTTCCTGGCAAAACAAATGACAATATTGCCATAACAGGAATTAATAGTACTCCTGCGATAATTGTTGCAGGTTCTCCAAATCCCACTCCATCATCAACAGCAATAAACCATCTTTTTTTATCAGTTTCACGTTCAGCTGAAGCATCTTGCTTTTTATTTTTTTCAACAGCTTCCGCAAGTGGTCCAAATGCTCTTGCAAATACTCCTGTAATTAATGGAAATATTGTCATAACAGCCGATAGCGAAACAGCAAATCCTAAAATTTGTCCCCAGGCAGTCAAAGTTCCTAATGATTTAATATTCCCGAAAATTCCCATAATAAGTCCTAAAATTGCTCCAAGCATTGTTGGTTCTCCAAAAACTCCCAATTTTGTCTTTAATGTTTCTGGATTTAATTTTGATTTGTGAAGTCCCAACAAATTCCATAGAGGATCTAAAATAATCGCCGGAACTAATGATTCTACATTATGAATCGAATTAATGGTTGCATTTTTAACTCCATAATATTCAGACCATCTGTCAGCAACTGTTTCTGATAAAAGCAGCGAGTAAAGTAACATAAAAATCATAAACGCAAATGATAACGCAAAATTCTGAGTAAATTGATAAGCCATTGCTCCCCAAATCATGTATCCAAAATTATTCCATAAATTTGACGGAACAAATACACGAGTTACTCCTATTACAAATAATAAAATTTCAATTAATAGCCCAAATACAAAAAATGAAAGTCCAATAGTTGTTGAAAATGAGAGTTTTGAGCCCATTTGCCAACCCATATCCACCACTTCCAACTTTAATCCTGTAGCTTTTACCATTTGATCAACTAACTGAGTTACTGCTGGCGCAAAACTTCCTATTACCCATCCAAATCCTGTAAGACCAATACCTGCATAAAGTCCGCTCATAATAGATTTTTTAACTTGTACTCCAAGTGCTACACTTACTACAAAAATCATTATAGGTACAACTACTGCTGGTCCCAGCGTATTAAATATATCACTAAATACTTTTAACATAATTTTCTCCTTAAAATTTTTATTTTAATTTTTTACGGATTTACCACATTTCTTGCATTTCCCGCAAAAAATTCAATAATGTTGTCAGCCGCTTCTTTTGCCAAAGTTATTCTTCCTTCAACAGTTCCTGTTCCAGCGTGAGGTGCCATAATCACACTGTCTAAGGCTCTCAATTCTTCTGAAACTTTAGGTTCAAACTCAAACACATCAAGCCCTGCTCCCGCAATCTCTCCTGTTTTCAGTGCTTCCACCAAATCAGCTTCCACCACAATTGGACCACGGGCGGCATTTACAAGATAGCTTCTATTTTTCATTTTTTTGAACGCTTCTTTATTAAATTTACCTTTTGTAGCAGGTAATCCAGGCGCATGGATTGTTATTACATCAGAATTTGCCAATAACTCATCAAACTCAACATATTTTACATTTAATTCTTTTTCCTTCTCTTCACTAAGCCTAAAAGTGTCGTGATACAAAACTTTCATGCCAAAACTTTGAGCTAATTTTGCAACTGTTTGCCCAATTCTTCCAAATCCATAAACTCCTAAAGTTGCTCCTTCCAATGATAATCCTTGATATTTTCTTTCACTTGGGTCGATCCAATTTCCATCTCTTACGATTTTATCGTAAAATGCCAATCTTTTTGCTGCGGCCAGCAACAGTGCAAAAGTCATTTCCGCTGTAGGAACTCTCACTGCCTGTGGTGAATTTGAAACTACGATTCCTTTACTTTTGGCAAATTCAATATCAACATGGTCAAACCCTACCGCATTTAAAGAAATTAATTTTAAATTTTCTCCAGCTTCTATAAGCTCTTTATCTGCTTTTTGCCCCATCAATAAAAGTGCATCATATTTATGAAGATTTTCTAGCACATATTCTCTAGTGAAAGGTTCTTCTGAATAAGTCACATCAAATTTTTCCATTAATTCTGTAAGTCCTTCTTTTGGTACAATCCCTGTTACTAATACTTTTTCTTTTGCCATTTAATACCTCCTGTATTTTTATTTATCACTAAAATTTTAAATTTCTGAAATCTCATAAAGCGTCACTTTATGATTTCCATTATTTGCCGAAAATACATATGCTTTTCCAGTTTTTTCAAAGGCTATTGCATTACTTGACGCACATTTTTCTTCAATTATATTTTGAACAAATTTTCCATTTTCATAACTAAATAGCGACAAATCAGCTTTTCCACTTCTAAAACCATACAAAAACACATTTTTCCCGAATAATTTTCCACCCCAGATAGCATGTCCGAACTCTGTTGGCTCTGGATATTTATATAATTCCTTTGAAAAATCTTCATTGAAAACTCTAAGCGTATCTCCATGAAATCCTTGAATTATAACATTTTCCTTTTGAGAGTCACCATCCAAATCAACTTGAACGATATCGCTCGTTTCCTCGCCAAAAATTACATCAAGTCTCCAGTCTTCTGTGTCTGAATACTCAGGATAAGTTAATTTCACAATTCCTTCCACAGCTGTAATAAGTGAGTATCCTTCTTTTTGAACTTCATAATATCCATGATTTTTTAACAATCTTAACGGCAATTCTTTCAAATTTGTTAATTCTGCACTATCTAAATCAAATTCACCAACAAAAATTTTACCTTTATCAGACCAATCTTCGACAAATTTTTTAGAATTTGCAATCGTACAACCAACAAATAATATTTTTCCATCTTTTTGTTTTATCAAATCAAACCTATGCAAATACGGAAAATCTGCAATTTTTTTAACTTCCCATTTTTCATCTTTATATTTTCCATAAACAATTTGACATTCTTTTGAATTAAAACCTGGATAAAATTTTTGAGTTGCTAAGAAATCCAGTGTACCTGGCACTTGAATAATGCTCATTGTCCCACCTACACTATCCCAAACAATTTTTTTTGAAAAATTATCATTTATATCATAAGCAAAACAAGAATTTTCAACTTCTGATGCCACCAGCAAATAATCTTTATCATCTTTTTGAATACGATTAACTGCATAGCATGATGGTAATTCATCCGAAAAAACCTTTTTTACATTCACTTTTTTCCCTCCTTTCCAAAAAATGATTACTTTAAAACAAAAGTTTTTTTTATTTAATAATAACTTAGATATATCTAAGCAAAACTCGAAATAATAATAGACTTGTTCGGCAACTTTATATTTTTTATCTCTAATAAGATGACTCAATCCCTTTAGAGAAATATTTATCTCATTATATTTTCGAATTTAATACCGTTACCAAACAGGTCTAATAAAGACTAAAATTATTTTAATTAAAAATAAAAAATTAAAGTTCCTTTAATGGTACTTTAAAGACAAGTTTTTTTATTTTCTTTGATTCCTTCACTTTTAATCCTGGCATATGCACATCATTTGGATACAGAATTAAAATGTCTCCCTCTTTTAACAGAACATTAAATAATACATTACCTGAGTAAATAACTAAATCTTTCTCTTCTTCTGTTTTTTCAACTTTCATATTATTTGAAGTGTTAAATGCCACATATTCCTCTCCACAAAGCATTATTTGCACATCCAAATTTTTTAGATGGGTTTCCATGATTTTATCTTCCTCTGTGCCAGTTTCATAAGCATTTACATGCATTTTTATTCCTAAATCAATATCATACGCTCCAGCATCAAGCTTTTTTAGTTCCTCTAAATTTTTATTTGTATATTCAATACATTCTTGAACTTTTTTAGCAACATTTTTATTTTGCAAAGTATCTTTTAAATTTGTGTATATCATTTTAACCTCCAAGATATTTCTCTACTATCCACTAAAAGTATAACTTGTTTTCTCTCTTTGTCAAGATTCAAAAAATGAAATTATAACAATAATTTTATGCAGTTTTTTAATCTTTTCTTTTACCAGTAATTTTGGTAATAAATATTATTTTATCACTTAAAATTTTAATTTCAAATAATAATGATAATTTCTAATTTCTAGGAGATTTTGATGTATTATTTTTACTAGGTGTTTCTTCTTTTATATATTACTTTAACATCTCAAATTATAAAAAAATTATTAAAAAATATTTGACTTTTTTAAATTTATGAGGTATATATTATTATGTGAACATATTCACATATATTAATATGAATTTTTAAAACAGAAAGGAATAGTATAATGAAAGCGTAGTCGTTAATCAAGAAGGAACTGGAATAGAAGTTGTAGAAAAAGAATTAAGAGGACTAAAAGCAGGAGAAGCATTAGTTGATGTGGAATATTGCGGTGTTTGCCATACTGATTTACATGTGGCTCATTGAGATTTTGGAAAAGTTCCAGGAAGAGTTTTGGGACATGAAGGAATTGGAATTGTAAGAGAAGTTGCAGATGGTGTAACATCTTTAAAACCTGGAGATAGAGTAAGTATTGCTTGGTTCTTTGAAGGATGTGGAAGATGTGAATACTGTATCAATGGACAAGAAACTTTATGCAGAGATGTAATAAATGCAGGATATTCTGCTGACGGAGGAATGGCTGAACAATGTATCGTTACAGCTGATTATGCAGTAAAAGTTCCAGAAGGATTGGATCCAGCTCAAGCCAGCAGTATTACTTGTGCAGGAGTTACAACTTATAAAGCAATAAAAGTTGGAAAACCTCAACCTGGACAATGGGTAGTAATCTACGGTGCTGGAGGATTAGGAAACTTGGCAGTTCAATATGCTAAAAAAGTATTCAATACTCATGTAATTGCTGTTGATATAAACGACGACAAATTGGCACTTGCTAAAGAAGTTGGAGCTGACTATATTATAAATGGTAAAAAAGAAGACCCTGTTGCAAAAATTAAAGAATTAAGTGGAATTGGAGCTCATATTGCTGTAGTTACTGCTGTATCAAAAGTTGCATTTAACCAAGCTATTGATTCAGTAAGAGCCGCTGGAAAAGTTGTTGCAGTTGGACTTCCATCTGAAACTATGGACTTGCCAATCGTAAAAACAGTATTAGATGGTACCGAAGTAATCGGATCGCTTGTTGGAACAAGGGAAGACTTAAAAGAAGCATTCCAATTTGGAGCAGAAGGATTGGTTGTACCAGTAGTTCAAACAAGAAATATTGACGAAGCTCCTGAAATTTTTAAAGAAATGGAAGAAGGAACAATCCAAGGACGTATGGTTATTGATATGAAACATTCATGCGGATGTGGACATAAACATTAATTCATTTAAATTTATCTAAATAAACAAAAAAATGTAATTAACTTAATTGTTAGTTACATTTTTTATTTTTTATTTTCGTAGGATTGCTCATTGCTGCAAAATCTTATCTTGCAGTAAAGGTTTATCCTAATAATTAAAATTGTGGCAAGATTGCTACCCAATAACCTATGCCTAGTCTACGACATCCTTCTGCACTGACAAAAAACTCGCTATGTTCAAACAGTTTTGCCAGCACAGAAAAATGCTCCGACGGATTAGTTTATACTAGGCTCTGTTTAAAATATGAAAATTATATCTTAAATTACTTGAAAACATTAGGTTTTTATCCTTTGTTGGAAAAGTTTATAATAAATTTTTTATTTAAATGAAGGTTAATATAACATTGCAATTTAGAACATAAAAAAAATGCCTTATTATAGACATTTTTAATTTTAAAACATAACTTATTTCTGCGTTAAAGTTTCCGTCTCCTCTCGGAGTATATAACTGTTGCTTTTTCAGAAATAACGAAACAGGAAGCTGACAATGAAAAGTTTCCGTCTCCTCTCGGAGTATATAACTTACCTGCAATTAAACCCTTATTTTATGGTATGTTATTTGACTATTTGCGTGAGAATCGCTTAAATTTTTAGTTTTCTTTTCCAAAAAAGCAAAAAATATGTTCTAAGTCCCATTTTTACAGTATCGTGGCAATTTCTACATAAAATAATAATCTTCTTCGATTTCTGTTAATTCACCGTAGACTACTTTTTTTAAAAAAAATTTAGAAGTTTTTTTAAAAAGCTCTTCTCCTATTATCTATAATATCATAAATTACGACAACTGTAAAGCTATTTTTAAAAAATTCATGGCAAAAATCTTCATCTAAAAAATACCATTTTTCGCTTCATTTATCAAAGTCTTTCAGCCCATATTTTTCCAGGAAAGAATAAGAACTATTTGTTTCATTTTAAATTTTTTAAAATGTCAATCTCATTTCATACCAGACAACTCCACCGTGAGCAGATTCTGAGACTCCTTCATTTTTAAACCCAAATTTTGAATAATATGAAACAAGTTTATCCTTACAAGTCAGAACAACCCCTTTTCTGCCGTTGCTTTTTGCCTCAAATATAAGCTCATTGATTAATTTTTCAGCATATCCTCTTCTTCTGTATTCAGGCAATGTATTTACTCCAAAAATCATTTGCCAATTTCCTTTTTCGTTATGTAAATTAGGATTTTCATACATCTCATCTTCCAAATTAGGACTATCTGTCACCATTCCATTCACAAAACTCACAATTTTTTTATTTCCATCTTTCCCTTTTTCTTCAAGAATCCAGAAATAATCAGGATAAACAGCTAATCTTCCTTCAAAAGATTTCCTAGTTGCAGCCTCACTTGCTGGAAAGCACTCTGCTTCTATTGCAGTTATCTCATCTAAATCTTCCATTTTTGCTTTTCTAATATTCATAATTTATTTCCCCTTAACTTATTTTATAGAATTCAATTATATCATATTTACAACATAAATTTACTTATAAAAATTAATTTTCTAATGTTTTAAATTTTTAGTTCAAAAAATCCTATTCATCTCGTCAAATAATATATTTCTAATTCTTTTTTTATTAGAAGATATTTATAAACTCAACATTTTTTATTGTTATTAATTTTTATTTCTCAAAATATTATAAATTTAAATATTGACAATTTTAGAAAATTATATTAAAATAAATTGTAATGATTACAAAATTAAATAAAGTATTAGAAAATAAATAAAAATTAAATTTGGAGGTATAGAAAATGGATTTTAGCTTAAACCTTGGTGCTTTAGATGAAGGAAAATTAGTAAAAATTGATGAAAATAAACTTTATGATGTAACTGTCATTGGTTCTGGGCCTGCGGCTGTTTCAGCAGCAATTTATGCAGCTAGAAAAGGACTTAATGTAGCGATGATTGGAGTGAAGATTGGGGGACAGGTTCTTGATACAAATGAAATTGAGAATATTATTGGAACTGTTTCTACAACTGGAGCTAAATTTGCTGAAACATTGGAAAAACATTTAAAAGAACATGAAATTGCATTTAAAGAAGGGCATTTAGTAAAAGAGATTAAAGAAGAAGGCAAGGATAAAATTTTAATAACTGATGATGGAAAAACTTATAAAACAAAAACAGTTATTGTAGCAACTGGAGCAAAACCTAGAAGTTTGAATATACCTGGAGAAGCTGAATATGTTGGAAAGGGAGTTCATTACTGCTCGACTTGTGACGGACCTTTTTATAAAGGGTTGAATGTGGCTGTAATTGGTGGAGGAAATTCAGGTGTGGAAGCGGCACTTGATTTATCTGGAATCGCAAAATCGGTTACATTAATTGAATTTATGCCTGAATTAAAGGCAGATAAAGTTTTACAAGAAAAATTGGCTGAACAAGCAAATATAAAAACTATTTTAAATTCTGCAACAGTTAGAGTTAATGGAAATGAATTTGTGGAAAGCATTGTTTATAAAAGCAGAGAAACTGATGAAGAAAAAACATTGAATGTAGAAGGTATGTTTGTAGAAATTGGACTATCGCCAAGAAGCGAAGTTGTAAAAGACTTGGTTGAAACAAATAAAATTGGAGAGATTGTAATTAACCCTGAAAATAATTCAACTTCTGTAGCTGGAATCTTCGCAGCAGGAGATGTTACTAGCATCAGACAAAAACAAATAATTATCGCAATGGGAGAAGGTGCAAAAGCAGCACTAGGAGCATTTGAATACCTGATTACAAAATATTAATTTAAAAAATAGGAAAATAAACTGCACCTAAAATCTTGAATACAAGGTAAGAGGTGTGGTTTTTTTTGGAAAAATTTAAAAAAGAAGATTAATGAAAGTACTTATTTTCAAAAAAAATACTCCAATTAATTAAAATTAGAGCATTTATAATTATAAGAAAAATAATATTCTAGTTACTTAATCCAAAAGTAATAATTTTGAAAAATTCTTCATTTTCATCACTAATTACCCAGTCTTTACCATTTTTTATATATTTTACATCCAATGTTTTTTCTGAATATTTTAAATCTTTACTGTCAAATTTTTCATCAAAAAATTCTTTTCCAATTTGAATAACTTGTTTTTGAAGTTCAGCATTAGTTTGTGGCATTGATTTAGACATTCTTTCAGAAAGTCTATTTTGAAGTTCACCTACATATGAAGTTAAATCAGGGGCTTTTAAAGAAACATTTATTATTGCAGTATTTCCTTTTGTTTGAACTTTATTTATTTTATAAGTTATTTTTTTCATTCCTTTACCATATATTTTACCAAATTCTTCTAAAATAACGTTAACATTTCCTTCTGCTTTTCCAAATTTTGACATATCTCCTGATTGGATTATTTTCATTTTTTCCTCAAAATCCTTTTGAGCAGGATGAGTTCCACAACTTACTACAAATAAAAGCATGCTTAGTAAAATTAAAATTTTTGCCTTCATAAATTTCTCCTTCAATTTTTTCTACATTATACTATGTTTATATAATTTTATAGACAGTATTTCATTAGATTTATATTATTTAAGGTTCTTTAAAAGCATTGTTGCAAAAGTAAAGTAAATAACAAGGGTTACAGCATCTGAAATTGTTGTTATCAGAGGCGTTGCCATAACGGCTGGATCGGCTTTTACGATTTTAGCTCCAAGTGGCAGCAATGCTCCTACCAGTTTTGAAATTATTATTGTAAATACAAGGGTTAATGAAACAATAAGAGCGATTGTCGGATCTGTTTTTTCCAATGTAATCAATCTTATAAAATTTAAGGCTGATAAGACAATAGAAACCATTATACCGATAAAAAATTCCTTTTTTATAACTTTAAAGGCAGATTTTGGAGAAATTTCTCCAAGTGCCAACGAACGTATTACAACTGTTGATGATTGAGAACCAACATTTCCTCCACTTGACATTAGCATTGGAATAAAAGCTGTTAAAATTATGGACTTTGCCAATACTTTTTCATAACCTTGAATAATATTTCCAGAAATTGTATCAGAAATCATAAGTACGGCGAGCCACCCAATTCTTTGTCTTGCCATTGTAAAAATATTTGTCTTTAAATAAGAATCATCAGTAGGGGAAGTAATTCCTGCCATTTTATGAAAATCTTCTGTAACTTCCTGATCTACAACATCCATTACATCATCTATAGTAATTATACCTAAAATTCTGTTTTCATGATCCACAACTGGCATTACAATAAAGTCATATTTTTTAAATAAATCTGCTACGATTTCCTGGTCATCGTTTGTATTGACACTTACAAAATTTTTGTTCATAATATCTTCAATTTGGATAGTATCTTTTTTGGCAATTAATTCCTTGAGAGAAAGTACACCTTCCAGTATTCCGTTTTCTCCAGTAACATAACATGTATAAATATTTTCTTTATCTTTTCCGGTTTTTCTAATTTCTTCAATTGCTTCTGAAACTGTCATATTTTTTTGCAAATCCACATATTCTGTTGTCATAATACTTCCAGCCGAATTATCAGGATATTTTAACAGCTGATTTATCAGATGTCTATCTTTTTTATCAGTGTTTTTCAATATTTTTTTTACAATATTTGACGGCATTTCCTCAATAATATCAACAATATCGTCAAAATATAATTCATCAAAAATTTCACGGGTTTCAATATCTGTTGAAGTATGAATGATCATTTCCTGATGTTCTGAGTCCAAATAAGGAAATACATCTGCCGCTTTATCTTTTTTTAACAGTCTAAAAATCATTATTACAAGTTCAGGAGATTTGAACTGATTCAATATGTCAGAAATTTCTACTGTGTTTAATTTGTTTAATTCTCTTTTTATTTCAAAATATTTTTTTTCTTTTAAAAGAGTTTCAATTAATTCTTTCATCATTCCCTCCTTACTTTATAATATTACTCAAAAATATAGTTGCAAATTTAAAATAGATAGAAAGAGTCAAAGCATCTAAAATTGTAGTTATTAAAGGCCCTGCCATGATTGCGGGATCCATTTTAAATATTTTTGCAACGATAGGTAAAAATGCACCTATTATTTTGGAAATCATAACTACAAAAATGAGGGTAATTGAAACAGTCAAAGCTACATTTAAAGGAGTTTTTGTCAAAGTCATAAGTCGTAAATAGTTAATTCCCGCTAGAACGACTGCCACAATAAACGAAATAGAAAATTCTTTTTTTAATATTTTAAAAGTGTCTCTTGGATTTACTTCACCTAATGCTAAAGCACGAATAACAATTGTAGAAGATTGAGCTCCTGCATTTCCTCCCGTATCCATTAGCATTGGGATGAATGAAGATAGAATAACTACTGACTCTAATACATCTTCATAACTTTTTATAATTCTTCCTGTAAAAGTTGCAGAAATCATAAGTACAATAAGCCAGCTAATTCTCTGTCTTGCCATCGTAAAAGCACTTGTCTTAAGATATGATTCCTCAACTGGTGAAATTCCTGCCATTTTGTGGAAATCTTCTGTTGCCTCTTGCTCAACAACGTCCATTATATCGTCAATCGTAATTATTCCAAGAAGTCTATTTTCTATATCTGTAACTGGAAGTACAATCAAATTATATTTTTTAATTATTTCAGCAACATTTTCCTGATCATCGTTTGTATGAACACTTACAAAATTACGGTTCATGATATTTCCCACAACTGTATCATCTTCGTTTGTAATTAATTCCTTTAAGGAAATTACTCCTTCTAATTTTCTGTCTTCACTAATTACATAGCAAGTATAGACATTTTCCATATCTTCCACAGTATCTCTAATTTTGGCAATTGCTTGAGATACTTTCATATCCTTTTTCAAATCCATATATTCTGTTGTCATAATGCTTCCAGCTGAATTATCAGGATATTTTAACAAAAGATTTATTGTATGTCTATCTTTTGCATCAGTATTTTTCAAAATCTTTTTCACTACATTTGACGGCATTTCCTCGATAATATCAACAATATCATCAAAATAAAGCTCATCAAATATATTTTTAGTTTCCACATCAGTCATAGTATTAATAATCATTTCCTGATGCTCTGTATCTAAATATGAAAATACATCCGCTGCCCTATTTTTAGAAAGTAATCTAAAAATCATTATTAATTCAGAAGATTCAAACTGATTTAACAGTTCCGAAACCTCAACAGTATTTAATTCGTTCAAATATTTTCTAATTTCAAAATATTTTTTTTCATCTATAAGTGTTTGAATAGTGTTGTTTTCCACTGTTATCTCCTTCCTTTTATACTTTTTCATTTTATACAATTTCAAAATAAGAAGAATAACAGTAACGAAGATATTCCCCTTATCCATTGCATACATTTGTAAAATCTAAATTCTTCAGTTTCTTACTCGGGGCTTCCTCGTTCAAAACATTCACCTCCATAAAATAGAAAATTAGCATAAATTCAAAATTTAAATTAAATCTAAAAAATAGCTTTATGCCTATAAAATTTTATCAGACAAAGCAGTTATTGTCAATAAATTTCTTAGAATAGACTTTTTAAGTTTTTTAATAAAAAATACCTTATTCAATCTAAGAATAAGGATTTTTTTATATCATTTCTACAAGTTTGTAAATTGTTATTTATTAAAAGGTATTAAGTCATTTTCTATTTATAAATTATAATATTGTAAACTTCAACCTATTTTTCAAAATTCTATTTAACTTTAAAAAATTTCAATCTCAAAGCATTTCCCAAAACAGATACTGAACTAAACGACATTGCAAAAGCCGCTATCATCGGATCTAATTTTGGCCCATTGAAAAATGCATAAAATATTCCAGCGGCAAATGGAATTCCCAGTACGTTATAAAAGAATGCCCAGAACAGATTTTCCTTTATATTTGTGATTGTCGCTTTACTTAATGCTATTGCACCCGCAACATCTCTCAAATCGTTTCTAATTAAGACAATATCAGCTGATTCTATCGCAACATCTGTTCCATTTCCTATCGCAATTCCAACGTTTGCCTGAGCCAGTGCTGGTGAATCATTAATTCCGTCTCCAACCATTGCAACAAATTCATCTTTTTCCTGAAGTTCCTTTACTTTTTGAGATTTCTGATAAGGCAGTACTTCTGAAATTACATCATCTATTCCCACTTGTTTTGCGATAAATTTCGCAGTTTTTTCGTTATCTCCAGTTAGCATTATTGTCTTGATTCCCATTTTTTTCAGTTTTTCTATAGCTTCCTTGCTTGTTTCCTTGATAACATCTGCAACTGCAACAAGCCCTGCCAATTCGTTATCAATCGAAATGTATATTGGCGTTTTTCCTTCATCCGACAGAATGTCATAATCTTTTTGAGAAATTTCCACATTAATTTTTCGATTTTCCATAAGTTTTCTATTTCCAATTTGCACTTCCTTGCCTTCAAATGTTGCACGAATACCATAACCTGGCATTGCCCTAAATTTTTCATACGGCTTAATTTCAATATTTTTCTCTTTTGCTTCATTTACAATTGCCTCTGCCAATGGGTGTTCTGAATTATTTTCCACACTTGCGGCAATTTTTAACAATTCATTTTCATTATATTTTCCATAAGCAATCAAATTAGTAAGTACAGGCTTTCCTTTCGTAATCGTACCAGTCTTGTCAAATACAACTGTTTTTATTTTGTATGCTGTTTCAAGAGCTTCCCCACTTTTTATAAGAATACCGTTCTCAGCCCCTTTTCCAGTCCCAACCATTATTGATGTAGGTGTTGCAAGTCCCAATGCACACGGACACGCAATTACAAGTACAGCGATGAAAAACGACAATGCAGTAACCAATCCACTTCCACTCAGAAACCATGCAATCCCTGTAATTATCGCAATCCCAATAACAATCGGTACAAAATATGCCGCCACAATGTCTGCCATCCGAGAAATCGGAGCCTTTGAACCCTGTGCCTCCTCAACCAGTTTTATAATTTGCGACAAAACTGTATTTTTACCAATTTCAGTCGCCTCAAATCTAATACTTCCATTTTTATTAATACTTCCTCCAACAACCTTATCCCCAACTTTTTTGCTTACTGGCAAACTTTCCCCAGTCAACATTGACTCATCAACAGAAGTCGCTCCTTCCACAATCCTTCCGTCCACCGCAATTTTCTCTCCCGGTTTCACAATTACAATATCTCCAACTTTCAATTTTTCAATCAGAACTTCCTTTTCCACTCCATTTTCAATAATTTTAGCCTTTTTAGGCTGAAGTCCGATAAGTTTTTTTATTGCCGATGAAGTTTGACCTTTTGTTTTTGCCTCCAGCAGTTTTCCAAACAAGATTAACGTAATAATTGTACCAGCCGACTCATAATATAAATCCATATGTGCTTCAGGGTCTACAGTTACAATTCTAAAAGTTGCGTAAATTCCATAGAGTACCGCCGCTGTTGCCCCAATAGCAATTAATGAATCCATTGTTGGAGATTTTCTTACTAAATTTTTAAATCCATGCGAAAAAAAATCTCTCCCAGCATAAATAATAGGCAAAGTCAATACAAACTGTGCCAATGCAAAATTAAGCGGATTTACCTTAGGATTCAAAAATTCAGGAAGTGCTGCCCCAAGCATATGCCCCATCGAAATATACAAAAGTGGAACAACAAACACAATTGCCAAAATTAATCGCTTTTTCAAACTTTTTATTTTCTCTTGATAAAGTTCCATCTTTTTATCTTCTGTCATATCCTCAACCAGTCCATATCCGGCTGACTCCACTATTTTCCTAATTTTATCAAAATTATATTTTTTCTCATCATATTCAATATTCAATTTTTCAGTTGCAATATTAACTGAAGCGTTAATATCGTTATTTTTATTAAGTGCCTTTTCCACAGCATTGGCACAAGCTGCACAGCTCATTCCAGTTACTGTATAGTTTTCTGTTTTCATGTTATGCTCCTTTCATTTCTTCAAAAATTCATTAACAATTAAAATCTAATTCTTCTAACTTTGTTTCATTTATAAATTTAATAAATTCTTGATAACAATATTTACTTATTTTATCATTCATTTCTTCCACAATATCATCAAGATCTTTACTGTCATCAGTATACTCTTCTTCCTCTTCGTTAAGCACTTGAAATTTTTTAACTAATTCAGGAACTAATTTTTCTAAAACTTCTTCATAGTTTTCTTTCTTAAAAATTTTTTCATAAATAGCATTATTATTAATATCAAAATTTATGATTCCATACACTATTCCCATTGATAGTGAATAACTGCAAAAAATATAGTATAAATTATCTATTCCTTTATTTTTTGCAACTTCTTGAAGTTCATTTCTTTCCTGACTTGGAGAAAAAGTTCTTGCATAACTCCAATTGGCACGTCCCTGTAATGTTAGAAGTTTTTCATCATAATAAACAATTGTATCATATTCAAGTTCTAGTATAGCATCATAGATATCCAAATCATCCAGTATATCATCTTCTTTTATCATATTATCTTTTTTATATTTAATTCTTGTGTAAAAGTCTATTATCTCTGACATAATCTTATCACCTCTTAATCAATTGGTATAAATGTTGAATAACTTTCTGTCCATTCTCTCCATTCTTTTGGAGTTATTGTTTTTAAATCAAATTTTTTCATAAAATCGTATGGATCTTCATAACTTTCTAATGGAGTATTATCAATTATTTCTTTAGGGGCAACTTCATTGTCTATACCTAAATCAAATCCATGAAGCAATGCTATTTTTGCATATATTATAACATAAATATGTAAATAAAAACTATAGTTAGTAATACGATCTTTAACCAATGCCTTTGCTATTTTAGGCATCATCATCATATCTATCGTTTCTTTCATTTTTTCAATATCCTTTAATGCTAAAGCCTTCAAAAATTCCATTCCATAAACACGGTATCTATAATAACTATCTCTAAAATTTTTAGATTTTTTCAAATATAATGAACATCGCTTTTTCACTTCTTCAAAATCACCAATCATTGCTAATAAAGTTGTCCTTGTTATAAAAAAATCTCCATATGTATTAGTTAAATTTTTATAAATATCTTTTTCTGAATCATAATCGTTAGGTTGTATTTCCTCTATATTATTTTTTAAAAACACTATAAAATCAGGATTATTTGACATCAGCATATAAAATAAATCTGAATTATCCAAAAATACCTTCTCATCTAATGCTTTTGATAAAAATTCCAATTTAGCAATTATATAGCAATAATATCTACAAGTTTTTATATCCTTTTCTACAAATAATTTTTTTGAAGAGAGTTGTAAATACTCAAATCCAAGAGATTTCATACAGTATAGCTGATCACCTTTTTTATTTTCAATATAATCAATATCTTGCTCTATTTCTTCATAATTTAATGAATCATTTGTTTCATTCAAAATTCTATTCACACCGAATTCGTATTTAGTTTTTCCCGCTAGAATATTCATTCTATACCTCCAGTTATCAAATTTTATACTTACTAAATATGTTCTTCTTTTTATTTTGAGAAGGAGTTAAAACTCCTTACTTCATAATACCTTACTTTATTAACACTTACAGTTTTCCTAACAAGTCTATTACTAAAATAACAAATTACTCTTGTGATTTCATTTAGTACACTATATCTTAAATATGCTTATGTCCATTATGTTCACAATTACACTGCCCCTCCAGACAATCACACAAAACTTCTTCCACAGCCGTTTTCCTCTTTTCCTCCACAGCCTTTAAAATCAAGTCTAAGTCGCCAAAACTCAGTTCACTGTTCTCAATAACTTTCCCTATCATTTCTCCAACTTTCGTTTTGCAAATTTTATCAAAAGTTCCCAATATATAACTGTTAGCGACCTCTTTTTCCGTAAAATCCGTCGAATAAATATACTTATTCCGAATTTCCCTCTTTTTCAAAATATTCTTTTCCAGCAACCGATTCAACAGCGTCTTTATTGTAGCCTGTTTCCAGTTCATTTTCTCACAAAGCACCTCTGTCACAAACTTGCTAGTAACTTCGCTATTTGCCCACACAACACGCATTACTTCCCATTCTGCATCGGTTATATGCTGTTTTTTATCAATTTTACAGTTTTCTTTCATATTTTACCTCGCTTAACGTTTACGTTTGTAATCTTATATATTAATAGTTTACAACAGTAATCGTTTTTTGTCAAGTTTTTTTGTATGAAGTATATCCTAAATTTTGAATTTCTTTTAAAAACATAGATTATCCTTTCTTTAAATATTTTTTTAGTAAAATTATAAATATTTTTACTAAACATTTTTTTTAATAGAAACTTTATACTTTCTTTACTAATTTAATAGAATAAGATTTATAGTAACTATAAGTTAGTTTTTTAATTTTATTTCAAAATATTACTGGAAATTTAAAAAAAATATGGTAAAATAATAACATAGTAAAATTTAATTTAAAAACAAATTCAAAGTTTTAGCGAAAAAACAGAAATTTACTTTTAAAGTTTTTACTATAAAAATTCAAAATTATTTATTTTAGGAGGAAAACAGATGAAAAAAATTATGAGAGGTGTACTGTTATTTGGTATGTTAGGAGGAATGCTTTTGTCTTGTGGAAATAAAAAAAGTAATAATTCTCAAGACGGAAAAAAAGATTCTCAAGTTAGTGAAAAGGTTTATAAAATTGGATTGTCACAGATTGTAGATCATCCAGCATTAAACGCAGCAAAACAAGGTTTTAAAGATGCTTTGGAAAAAGCTGGAATAAAGGCTGATTTTGATGATAAAATTGCAAATAATGACATGGGTAATCAAACATTGATTATGAAACAGTTTGCAGCGGATAAGAAAGATTTGGTATTTGCGGTTACTACACCGACAGCACAGGCGGCTAAAAATCAGATTATAGGAGATACCCCTGTGGTATTTGCATCAGTTACGGATCCAAAAAGTGCAGGACTTGAAGGAATTCCCAATGTTACAGGAACAAGTGGAGCGGCACCAATAAACGAAAACTTGAAATTAATGAGAGAATTATTACCAGAAGCTAAAAAAATAGGAATCATTTATAATTCATCTGAACAAAACTCAGTTTCTGAAGTAAATAATTTGAAAAAACTCGCAGGACAATATGGATTTACCGTAGTTGAAAAAGCTGTTACAAACGGAACAGAAATGGTTGCAGCAGCAAACCTTATTTCAAAGGAAATTGATATCTACTATGCAATTCAAGACAATACAGTAGCATCATATTTTGCAGCAATACTTGATGTTTTTAACAACACAAAAGTTCCAATTCTAGCTACAAATGACGTTTACTCAAATGCAGGAGGATTAATTTCACAAGGAACTACTGACTATAATATTGGCTATCGTTCTGGAGAAATCGCAGCTGAAATTTTACTAAAAGGTAAAAAACCAAATGAAATTCCAATAGAAACAGTTAAAAACTTGCAAATTGAAATTAATAAACAAAATATGGAATTATTAGGAATCAAAGTACCAGATAGTATTTTAAAACAAGCTAAAATAGTAGAAACTAAAAAATAATTTAAAAATTTCTAAATTAAAAAATATAAAAAACTGGAGCTTATGAAAATAGCTTCAGTTTATTTTTTTGAATAAAGTGTTGAAGAAGGTCTATCCATATTAATTTCAATTACTTCTTTAACAAGTTTTGGAATATTTATTAAGAATGGAAAATCGGAGGAGGTTGGTTTTCTAAATTTTAATGTGTATTCTTTATCCAGTGGAAAAGTAATAGCTTTGTTTTCTTTTGCATGTATTGAATTTCTTAGATAAAAAAAGTCTTTCAAAGCACTTCCTTTTTCTATTGAGCAGCCTATAATCCAATATTTACCGTTAGGAATATTTTCAAAAATACATCTGTTTTTTACTTTAGTAGAAATTAAAACTTTTCCAAAATCAGGTAAATCATCAGGAATACAATTTTTAAAAAGTCCTATAAATGTAATTTCACTTTCATAGTTTTCTGGATAAATTAAATTTACATATAAAAAATTTTTAGCTTTATTTATTTTTAAAGCTTTATTGTAAGAAATTTCTGTCACTTCACTTGAATTTATATAATTTTTGATAGTTTTATAAAATTTTTTGATAGTTTTTTTATAGTTTGATGGTGAAATTCCCGTATATTTTTTAAAAATATTTGAAAAAGTGCCTGAACTACTGTAACCTGTTCTTATTTGAGCAGTGATAATATTCTCATTTTCGTTAATTATTATTTCTAAAGCTTTTTCAATTTTCAAAAACGAAAGAAAATGACTTGGCAAAAACCCTGTTTTTTTCTTAAATTTTTTACTAAATTCAAATTTACTGTACCCAAATTCTCTAGCAGTTCCTTCAACAGTACAACTTTTTTCAATATTTTTTCTCATATATTCGGCAATCTCTTTTATTTTCATTTTATCAGCCCATTTCTTTTAAACCTTTTATTTTAATAATAAATAACAATTTAAAGTTTTAATTACTATTTTTTATTATTCTATTATTATACCACATAAAATTAGTATATATTTTATTTTTAAATAAATAATAAAATCTTTTTTATGAAAAGTTATTTTTTCACAATTTATGATAAGTTTTTTGTATTTTTCAAGGTATTATATAATTAGACATGGTGTATTAATAAATTTTTTAGGAGATGATTTTTATGAAAAAAATATTATCAGTATTAATCTTAATTTTGTTAACAATTGTAAGTTGTGGTGGAAAACATGCTACTCAAAAGGACTTTGAAAATACAATGGCTTCTTTACAAAAAGGAAATGTTTCATCATTAGTAGGAAATGATAAAGAAACAGCAGAAGCACTAATGTTGTTCACTGACGGATACAAAAAAATAACATATAAAATAAACAAAGTTACTACAAATAATAATGAATCTATTTTGAATGTTACAATGAAATCTCCTGCCTTAACAGGAGTAATGGAAGAAATTCAAAAAAAATCTATGCAAAATCTAGATAAGTTGATGGGAAAATCTGGAAAAGAACTAGAAGAAGAAAGTAAAAAGATTTTTTCAGAAGTTATTTCGCAAAAATTAAATAGTCCTGATTTGAAATACAATGAAGAAACATTTGATGTTATCTATACAAAAAAAGGTAATACTTGGGAAATAAGCCCTGAAAAAAATGAAAAACTTCTAAAAGCACTAACACTAGGTATACAAATGTAACATTCACAAAAAATATAAATAAAAAAGAATTGCTATAAAAACTTAAGACTTCAAAGCTAAAAAGATAACTTGAATTCTATTTTTATAGCAAATTTTTTATAAACTAAATAATGTTTTAAATAATTTTCTTTCTTTCAAAACTATCAAGCCATTCGATAAGTTCCAAAAAATCTTCCACTTTTCTTATTTGCTGCAAATATCTTAAATCTATTATTTTTTCTGATTTTCTATGATAAAAAAATTCCACATCCCACAATTGCGTTTTTATAAAACCTTCTTTGGGAGTATATTTATAAAAATCATATTTTTCAATATTCGCTCTAAAATATTTTAATTTTGCAAAACAAAGCTGATATTTTCTAAAAACTATTTCTAAGATATTATTTCTTAAAATAAATTTATGTGAAAAATACAATCGTTCAGGTGTATTATTTTTTCTAGTTATCCATTGCCTTTTAGAATTTATTTCCAAGCTATATTTTTCAATAAATTTTATTTTTTCTTCTGACAACTCAGCTTTTAACTTTTCTTCCAGTTTTATATTATCCATAAAAATCACATCGCTACTAATTTATATTAATATTTAATTTTTAGAGTTTTCATATTTTTTTCTATCGTTAGCATTCAAATATTTTTTTCTAAGTCTGATAGAGTTAGGCGTAATTTCCACTAACTCATCATTTTCAATATATTCAAGTGCAAGTTCCAGTGTAAATTCCTTTGGAGGTGCCAATTTCACAGCATCATCACTTCCAGCGGCTCTCATATTTGTAAGTTTTTTACCTTTGCATACATTTACAACTAAGTCGTTTTCTCTTGAATGCTCTCCAACTATCATTCCTTCGTAAACTTCCACTCCTGGTCCTATAAATAAGATTCCACGTGGCTGTAAGTTATTTAATGAGTACCCTAAACTTATTCCAGGCTCCATTGCGATTAAAACTCCTCTTCTTCGTCCTGTAACTTCTCCCTTGAAAGCTCCATATTCAAAGAATGAGTGATTTATAATTCCTGTTCCTCTTGTTTCCGTCAAAAATTCATTTCTAAATCCGATTAATCCACGTGAAGGCACTTTGAACTCAAGTCTTGTATATCCGTCGCTTCCTTGATTCATGTTTACCATCTCACCTTTTCTAAGTCCTAATTTTTCAATTACAACTCCTACAAACTCATCGGCAACATCGATAATTGCAAGTTCAATTGGCTCTAGTTTCTGTCCATTTTCTTCTTTAAAAATAACTTCAGGTTTTGAAACTGCCACTTCGTAACCTTCTCTTCTCATATTTTCAAGCAAAATAGATAATTGAAGCTCTCCTCTTCCTTTTACAATAAATGCATCTGGCGAATCTGTCATTTCAAGTCTCATACTCACGTTATGATTTACTTCCTTTTGCAATCTTTCCAAAATATTTCTCGAAGTTACAAATTTTCCATCTTGCCCTGCAAATGGCGAATCATTTACCATAAAAGTCATCGCAAGTGTTGGCTCATCAATATCAATTAATGGTAATGGCTTAGGATTTTCTTTACTTGCCACAGTTTCTCCTATATCAATTTGTTCAATTCCTGCAATTGTTACAATATCTCCAGCAAATGCTGCTTCCATTTCAACTTTTTTAAGTCCGTCATATCCATAAATTCTAGTAACTTTACCATTTACCAAGTCACCATTTCTCTTAATCAATGTAATTTCCTGATTTTTTTCAATTTTTCCGTTATAGATTCTTCCAGTTCCTAATTTTCCTACATATTCGTCATATTCAGTATTTGTAACAAGCATTTGAAGCGGCTCATTCACATCTCCTTCAGGATCTTCCACATGCTCCATAATTTTATCATAAAGCGGTTTCATATCCTTATCTTCATCTTCCAGTTCCAATTTAGCAAATCCATTTTTTGCAGATGCATAAACTACTGGAAAATCAAGCTGAATATCATTTGCCCCTAAATCCACAAATAAGTCAAAAACAGAATCCACAACTGCATCAGGATCTGAATTTGGCCTGTCAATCTTATTAACTACCACAATTGGACGAAGTCCATGCTCTAACGCCTGTTTCAATACATATTTAGTCTGTGGCATAACACCTTCAAATGCATCTACCAGAAGTAAAACAGAATCTACCATTTTCAAGATCCTCTGTACTTCCCCACCAAAATCCGCATGGCCAGGAGTATCCACAATATTTATCTTATAACCATCATAATGAAATGAAGCGTTTTTAGAAAAAATCGTAATCCCTCTTTCTCTTTCCAAATCATTACTATCCATAATTCTTTCATCTACTTTTTCATGTTCCCCAAATGTTCCTGCCTGTTTCAATAAAGCATCGACAAGAGTCGTTTTTCCGTGATCTACGTGTGCAATAATTGCAATGTTTTTAATTTTGTTCATTTTTTGTTTTAACAAATTTCTTGTTAATATTTCCTCCTTAAATTTTAAAGTATTCCCCTAAGGGCGAGGAGTAGAGGTGAAATTCATGCTCTTATCTATTCAAACTGTAATAAATAATTACAAAAAGAATAAATATCGCAATGAAATCTACCATCTCACTATCTTCTTTATATAATATTTTGTGAGTTGTGCTAAAACTCACCTAAAATATTATAACAAAAAAGACTGGATTTTTCCAGTCTAATTTGTAGCACATTTTTTTTAAATATTATACAAAGTCTCCCTTAGGGATTTTACACGTTTATTATAGCATATTTTATAAAAATGTCAATTCCCCTAAATTTTTTAACTTATAATTTCTTCTTTTTAATATAATTTGCAATATTCTTTCCAAGCAATTTTTCATATTTTTTCCAAAAATCTGCTAAAATTTTTTTTTCATTTTTATCTAATTTTTCTAAAATTATTACTTCCCCTTTCCCACTTTTAATCTTATACTTTTCAGAATCTATAAACTCTGCCACTTCCTCGTTCCAAAGTTCCAAAAATACCTTTCCTGAAACCTCGCTAAACTGGATAAATTCATCTTCATAAACATAAATTTCCTCTTGACTTTTTACTTCTATACATCCTAAAAAATGCGTAAAAAATGCACCGCAATCTATTCCCTTTATTCTATCAGTTTTTTTAGAAATTCTTCCATTTATATTAGGCGTATGACCAAAATATATGTTTTTACCTTTGTATTCTTCAAGTTCTACATTTTCCATAAGCCAAAACTCTTCTCTGGTCCAAAGCACTGTTTCCTTTTCTTGCTTTTCCAAAACCTTATTCAAATCAAGCCCTGCATGTACAAATATATTTTCATTCCCAGAAATTATCAAAGGGCAGTTTTTAAGCCATTTTACAAGCCATTCTATTTCTTCCAAAAAATTCTCTTCATGCCAATCTTTCATATCCTTATTTTCAAAATATTTAGAATTTCTAAAAACAGAATATTCTGTTTCATATCTAATTGGATAATCATTTTCTAAGTCCTCCAGAAGCATATCCTCATGATTTCCCAAAATAAACTTTAAGTTATACCCAAGTTTTATCATTTTCATACATTTCATATAAATTTCATAAGACTTTTTACCTCTGTCACAAATATCTCCTATAATCACAAGTAAATCTTCTCTTTTTAATTTAATTTTATCCAGCATTTTCAAAAACAAATCATATTGTCCATGAATATCTGACATTACAAAAATTCGATTATAATCATTCTCATCTATTTTTTCTATCTTAATCTTGTTCGTCTTAATTTCACTTTCCATAAAAATCACTCTTTTTCTTTTAATAAAATCCATATATTTATTCTTTAAATTTTTCAAATAAATTATTTTAATTATTAGGACAAACCTTTACTGCAAGATAAGTATTTAAGGCTATATTTATATTTTAAAAGGCTCCAAATCCATTCATTTCCATAAATCTAAACAATAAATCATTCATTAATTTTTCATTTTTATGTTCATCATAAGGCAGTGTAAACTCTCCATCTCTATTTGTCCATAATCTGTCATAATAATCCAAAATATCTTTAGAAATTTTTTGATCATAAGCTGACATAATTTTTATTTCATTTTCCAAATTGAAATTACGCATATTTCTTCTTGTAAAGTTTGTTGAACCGCCGTAAGTTATCAAATAATCACTTTTCAAAATAGAAAGCATTTTTACGTGGTACATTTCCTCTCCTTTGTTGTAAAACTTGATATTTATGTCATAATTATGCTTTCTTGCATATTTCATTAATTCTCCAGCAGCTGCTTTATTTGGGAGTCCTGCATTTGAATTGTTCAAAATTATCTCAAATTTTACCCCACGCCGTGCAGCTTTCCTTATATCGTTAATTATTCCTCTGTCTGCAAGGAAAAACTGGGCAATAATGACTTTTTCCCCAAACTGTGTATTTTTTAATTCTTGGGAAATATCTTTAGCTGTTGCTCCATTCGTAAAATATTGTAATTTTAGCTTGTCATTTGATGAAAATGGAATTTTACTAAAATCCTTATCTGGCAGTTTTTGTTTTAAGCTTCCATCTTTTTTAGTAATTTTTGCAGCCGGCTTTTCTCCTTCGTAAATTTCCTTAATAATTGGCGATGAAAACTTAAATGCCACATTTGAGTGCTTTGAACCTTCTGCATGTGGATTTGCCGATGTCAACATTGCTGTAGTTTCATTCATAATAAGTTTTCTGTGATTAGCTTTGGCATTTAATGCTCTTAAAATGCTTCGGATTGTAACTTTGTCAGTACCTTCGTAAATTGGATTTTTAGTTTTTCCACGATTTTTTGGATTTCCAAAAGGCTGTATAAAAAGACGCCATGGAGCCGAATAAACAAGCATTGGATCTCTTAATTTTGTTAAATCCACATATCCGATTTTTACACCTGCCTGCTCCAGCTTTTTATGAGTTTTGTTGTCAAATGCCCCATAAAAAGTGTTACTTTCATCGAGTATCAAGTATATTTCCACATTCGGATCTTTTTCCCTTTTTTCGAGTATTTTCTGTGCAAACTCCTCTGCAATCGGCAAAGGCTGCAACTTTTCCTTAACACCTTTTCCTAAAAAATCATTAAATACAAAAATATCCATTAGAAAAAAATCCTCTGCCTTATCCAGAATATCATAGGCCTGCTCCCAAATCTGCCTTTCATAATGGGTTTCTCCATCTTTTTTATACGTCAGATCATAATAAAAATCGACATTATCTGCATTATAAACTTCACTTTTCATTGTAAGCCCTTCTGAAAGTGACGTACATGAAACTGTTCCCAATAGTAAAAATATAAATATCAAAATATTTTTCTTATTCACACTAATTCTCCTTTTTTACAAAAAATACTTAAAAATTAAATTTATAGTAAAATTGCTTTAAAAACGAACTCAAAAGTTATGATTATTTTACTTAAACTCTAAATTTATATAGTTTTTAATAGTTTAATTTTAAATCTTATATTTAATTATACCAATATTTATAAAATTTTTCTACCTTAAATTAAAATAAAAAGAAAGGCTACCTATATGGCAGCCTCTCTCTAAGTTTAAGCTATTTCCTTTCCTTCAAACATTATTAAATCTAAAGTTTATACTCTGTATTAGTACAATACTTTCAATCCTAATCCTGCTTTGAAGTTATGTCCTTTTGTTTCATATCCTGTGTTTACCAAGAATCCTAATCTTCCATTATCCAATCCTAAGTTTAGATGTGACTTGAAGTTTCCTTTCTTGTCTTCTTTATCTCCTTTGATTGTATAATAGTCTGTCCATGCTCCTACAATTCTTGCTTCATTTTCTACACTGTTTACTTTTCCAATTTCATTTTCATAAGTAAATCCTAATGTAGCTGTGAAGTTTGTATTCTTGAACACTGGTTGAGTGTATTTGAAGTCAATTCCTACATTTGGTTTTACTGAAATGTAGTCATCGCTCTTAACATTCAATGCCATATCTCCAACTTCGTGGATTCCTGAGAATCTTCCGTATTCAGCTTTAATTCCTACACTTGGAACAATGCTAAATCCATCATTTATTACAAATGCTTTTTCAAGTCCAATGTTTGCTCCTGCACCATAAGAATAGTAATTAGCTTTTGCTCTAAATTCTTGATCAATTACCCAGAATCTACGTTTAGTATCGTTTCTACCGATGAATCCGTCTCCACCTATGTTAAGTCTAAGAGTTCCATTTTCATCAAGTGGTATTTGTTTGAATGCTCCAACTTTAGCCATTGCTTGATTTTCGTATGATTTAGATAAATCTTTGAATGTGAAGTAGTTGTTTACAACCCCTGCATACCATCCAGAAGATTGACCAAGTCTTACAGTTTCATCTTCGTGAACATAAACAAATCCTCCTGCATTACTGAACCAATCAGGCATTCCAGCTGTATCAGTTTTAAATTCATTTCTTTGTCCAAAAGCTTTGAACTTGTTAGAATCTTTAGAACCATTAGATTCTCCTCTAAGTCCATTTATTTCTCCACCAAGAATATCAGATGTTGCTTTAATTCTTTGTTGAACTCCACCATAAATGTGTCCTCTCATTTGGTCAAATGCTTGAGCTAGGATATGTCCTTCTCCATTACCTAAAGTATTAAGTTTATTAAAGATAACTTTTTCAGGGCTTCCTGGTCTTGCAATTTCATAAATGTTATCCAAGTTATTAGTGAAGTTTATAAGTGATTTATCATCATCAAATGCAAATGAGTGGTAAGGTACTTTACTCATGTACACTTCTGATAATTGATTATCATCAGATATTTTTGCTAATACTTGCCAAGTTAAGCTTGCTGATAATGGATTAATTCTTGCTCCACCTGGTAATTTATTCAACGCATCGTTAAATGGTTTCAAGATATTACTCTTAGCAACAAGATTTCCATTTTCGTCATATTTATCTCCAATTCTAATTGCTTTAGAGTTTGTATAAAGTGTTGCTTCTGTTCCGAAGTACAAGTCAACTTTTCCTAATTTACGTAAGTTTTCAATACCATTGATTGGGTTAGTATATCTAACTCCTGATGTATCAACATACATTCCGATACTTGTAACTTCTGACATTTGCTCTCTGTTATGGTGAGGCCAAGCTGGGTTACCCCATTCATCTTTCGTATTAAGATCAATTATTCTTGTTCCACCAGTTTGAATACTACTTGTTACAGTTATATTCTTAGCAAAATCTCCAGGGTTTGCAGCATCACTTTCAACATTGAAGATTGGAGTATCAATACCATCAACACTTATCTTAGTTAACGGTACGATGTCTGGAGCAGTTATAGTTGTTCCAACTCCTGTTGTCTTAGGATTTCCTGCTGTACCTTCTTCAATTGAAGATTCAGTTCCTCCATATAAGTCAGTTCCACCTTTTCCGTTAGTTTGTCCTGCAGTTTTAGCTGCTGCAGTTAAGTATCTTGGATCTGTTGATGAAAGAACTTCTGTAGGATTTCCGTTTGCATCAACAAGGAATCTTGAACCATCAGTTACAATTCCATAAGAACCTGTTCCAGTTACATTAATTGTTCCGTAGTTCTTAATGTATCCTCCGTTAATTGCAACTACCCCTTTCAAGTTTTGAGCATTACCAGTAATTGTTCCGTGGTTTTCTCCGATTGCTCCTCTGTCAAGGTACATACCGATTGAACTTTCACCTTCAAGGTTAATTGTTCCATAGTTAAGTGCTTTAGATCCAGTACCAGTTGCGAACATTCCGATACCTTCTTTTTCCTTAACATTGATTATTCCTCTATTTACAACGTATCCTTCTTCTTGTGTTCTGTCAAATGTTCCGTCAGTTTTATAAACATTACGTCCTGCGGCCATCGCTGCTGAATATCTCATGTTGATTGTATCTGACATACCAGTTGTAATTGTTCCGTAGTTAGTTGAAGCTACTCCAGTGTTACTTGAGAATACCCCAACGTTTCCGAATCCTAAGCTATCATTATTTTGATTATCAACATCATATTTAGATCTTAGGTCAATTGTTCCATAGTTGTCTATTGCCCCTTTTGTATAGTAAGCTGTATTGTAATCTCCATCCATTGTTACGTTAGCATAAGATTTTCCTGTTGATGCAGTATCTAATGAGTAGTAATATACAGCATTTCCTTGTTCGTAAACTTCTTCTGGAACTTTAGGGTTTGTAGGTTTTGTTGATTTAACATGTCCACCTGCATTGTTATTTGTAGAGTATGCCAATCTAATTGTTGGTTGATCTGTAGCCGAACCAATTGTTACATTTGTTGGAGCTCCTCCGTTTTTCTCAGCCATTACAATACCGTATGAGAATCTGTCGATATCCATATCAGCACTTACATTAATGTTTCTTGCAGTATTTGTTCTAGTTTGATTACTGTCAATGTAAACCCCGATTACTGAATCTCTTTCTCTTGGAGTATCTAATGCTGATAATAAGTTATTAGGGTTAGCATATTGAGTTTGTCTATTAATTGGGTATGCTCCTGGTGTAGTTGATACTCCTGATGTTGTTTGAACATGTCCCATTACAGTGTCATTTCCTACTAAAATCTTAGTTTGTTGGATATTTACATTTCCATCTCCTGAATAGATTCCGTAGTTATTTTTGTTAACTGTAATTTGAGATTTACTTCCATCAGCTTTAGCACCTGTATTTACGTTATATCCATAAATAGCCCAGCTTCCTATATTCTTATCATTTGTAGAATCTCCAATTGTAATATCTCCATGGTTTGTAATAGTTGTATAAGTTCCACCAGCATTACCATTAGCAGCGTTTGCAAAGATACCGATATTAGCTTTCTTCATATCTTCAGAAGTAATCTTGTTAGCTTGTTCATTCAATGAATCATTAAGTTTAATGTTACCATAGTTTACAAATGTACCTTTATTAACTACAGCTCCATAAGCTCTTATATTAGTAACAGATGATTTATCTTCTTCAATGTTACCTCTGTTAGTTACAGTGTCTCCAGCATCATTAGTGTTTACTAAGATACCAGCGATACCTTTATAAGTTCCACGATTAGCTGTTGGTGTAGCAGCTTTAGATTCTGTTAATTCATAAGCTAGGTCAACTGCTGTATCATTTACGTTAGTAAATTTAATATCTAAATCATTTGATGCATTTGTTATACCAGATTTCTTACCAGTAAATGCCATTGCAAATCCATTTTTATTGCTAGCTCCACTATAATTGTATTGGAATGTTTTTTGGTGATTTGCACCTGTTGCAACATGAGTATCATCTACTCCCCATAATCCAACACCATTATCTTGAGTTTCAACTGTAAATTTATCATTAGTTAAATTAATTTTAGCAGCTTCTGCATAGATACCTATACCATTTTTACCAGTTAGAATATCATTTTTACCCATATCCAGAGTAAGTGAACCTATTTTTGTATTTGTTGCTTTATTTCCAAATGTAAATGCTCCATCACTTGCTCCTGTCAAGTTAATAGTTCCACCTGCTTGTGTTTCATTTGTATAGTTTTGAGTTTTGTTTACTAATGCAATACCAATTCCACGTGCATTGGTATCTGTAATATTTGAATTTCTTATATCAATACCAGTTGTTCCAGCTTTGCTATTTGTATAATCAATAACTACATTAGTTTTTGCAGCATCATTTCTATTTTCTGCATAAATACCAGTTGCTTGATCTCCTTCAACAAAAATCTTAGCATCTTCGTGTGTAATCTTAATAGAGTTATCTACACCTGTATGATTAAGTAAATTAGCATAATTATATCCTACATATCCGTCAGAAATACCTACAATACCATAGTTTTCTCCACCATAGCTTGTATCGTCTCCTCTACCACCATTAGTTCCTAATGTTGGTGAATTAGTAGTAGGTTTTACATATTTACCAGTTACTGTTATTTCACTGCCTTTCAAGTTTTTCAGTTCACTTCCGTCAGTACCAACAATGGCATTTCCGTGATCAACTCTAACGTATCCTTTAGTTGTTCCGTCACCATTTTGAATAGTTCCAAAGTTTACAAGAAGTCCTGTTATAGAATTAGTTTTAGAACCTCCCCAAATGTCAACTTTTCCTAAGTTTGTAAATCCTGACTCATCTTTTCTTGTTTTTCTCCAAGTTGGATTAGGGTTATCTGTTCTATCCCATCTGCTTAATGAGTTACCAACAGTAAATCCTACATTATTAAGTTGATAATTAGTAGTTCTACTAGCTCCAAAAATATCTCTATTAGCAGCATCTCCAGTGATTTCTGCCTCATTAGTTACTTTTTCACTTTCCATTTTTATGTGATTGAAAGCATCATTTTTAGGATTTGTTACTCCAGTTGGTTTTGTTGTTTCAATATCTTCTATATTAACATTTTCAGATATTTTTAAAGCACCATTAATTAAAGTAGTATCAAGTTTATGGTTAGCAGTATTGTTAATTTTCATACCACCAGCATAAGCACCAATTCCACTTAAGAAGTTTTCACTACCTGTTACCGCTCCAGTTCCACTTCCTCCAGCTTTATCAGATGTCCAGTTAATAGTATCTTTTGCTTGGTTAACAATTCCCATTATAATATTATCAGATAGAATATCAGTAGTTACTTGTCCCATACCTTTATATTTTGCAGCTTTCCATTGGTCTGAGCTATCTGTTATTTCTTTGTGATAATCTGAAATCGCATATCCTTTATTATTTTCATATCTATTACCATAAACGTTACCATTTAATAAAATACCATCATACATATTAATTTTAGTAGCTTTGTTGAATGTAATAGAAGCTGAATCATTTGAAACAGAACCTGTAACATTTCCATTTCCCCATCTTTTTACATAGAATGGTGATATTAAATCATGATCGTTATCAAAACGTCCTATATCATCATTTGTAATATTACCTCTACCAAATCTTGTACCGCTTGCATCAGTGATACTAGATCCAACATTATTTTGGTGAGTAATATCTCCATTAAATTCTATTGTACCGTTATTTTCTGCCCAAAGAGCTCCTCTTGAACCACTTACTACATTTACAGAGGCTTCTTTACCAGATTCTGCTGAGTAAGTAACTTTAGAGTTATTACCATATGCATAAGCTGCCATACCATAAATTAATGATTGATTTGAACTAGTAGCATCTTCTATTGTACTTCCAGCTTTTGCTGCATTTTCTATAAGAACTTGTCCACCATTAAGGGCAGCTCCTCCAATGTTACTATAAGTAGCAGCTTGCTGGGCAGCTGTAAGTCCTGCATACGTTGTAGCATCTTTCAAAGCAACATGATCTGCCGCAGTTATATTACCATTAATTTTAACTGTAGAAGCTGCTGATCTGTTTTTACCAGTTGCTACACCATCAGCTAAAGCAATTATAGAATGATATCCTCCTGCTCTTGTATCTTTTGCAGTTCCCTGTCCTTGTGTTATTAATCCACCATCCTGAGTATAGAAAACTACTCCATTTTTAGATACCATGTCTACATTAGATTTAAAGTTAATTGTAGATGAAGATGTTGGATCAACTGCCGTAATACCTCCGCCTAAATATCCTCCAGTAGCATATCCAATTACAGATTTTTCAGAAGTAGCCCCTAATTTTACATCGTATCCTCTATGTACTCCATTTTTACCTGTAATCCATTCTGCACCATCTGTAATTATACCATTATTAGTTGTTGCTGCTTGTGCTACATCTACTTGTGTTGCATTATTTGCATAAACTAAAGTGGAATTAGTTGAATTTGAACCTAGTCCTACATTAAGAACAGTTACATTAACTGCTTTTGTCATATTACCAGCATCTGCTGCTGTTGCGTGAGAATTATATGCACTGTTTGGTACAGCTCCTTGAGCATTTCCAGCGAAAATTGCTATATTGTTTGTAGTAACAGGCATAGTACCTCCACCTATAGCACCTTGTATTTTGACATCACCTGGGAAATATGTACTTCGTCTTAATCCTACAATTACGTTATTAACTCCTCCTACCTGTACATCAGATAACCAAAGTTTTGAATTTGTAGCATCACGTACAATATTACGAGCATCATAAACTATATTGTTATTTCCATTAACATGAATTCTTCCATAATTATTTGGTCCTGTTCCCCAAGCTACAACATCATCACCAAAAGCACTTGCTGAAGCTGCTTTGTTTCCATTTATTATTTCTAACTTAGTAATATGGCTGTTTAATTTAAATACAGAGTTATTACTTCCTGTAAATGTTAAATCAGCGTTTCCTTTTATACTTACATTTACAGTAGGAGCCCAATCACGAGCTTGTATATTAAATCCTATATCATTATTATGTCCTTCAATATAACTTCCATTCTCAAATGTTAAAGTTTTATCTCCTCCACTAGTAGAAATTACATATGCCGCATTTCCACTAGTTGCTCCATTTTTTAACCAAACACGTGTAGCATTCATCTTAGCAGTTACTGCAGCACTTCCACCAGACAATGCACCGATAAATGCAAATGATCCTCCTGGATGGCTATCTCCTATATGTGCATTAGTATAGTTTATATCTATACTTGAAGGTGCATAAATTAATGTTTCTCTATACCCACCTGTTCCTGTGTAAGTAGATCCATATGCATTAAAATAAGTACTGTACCAAGTAGACCAGTTACTAGCATGTTGATTATCTATTATTTGTCTAACTGCTCTTTGTCTTGCATCAGCCTCACTTACTGTACTAGAAACTGATCCTCCTCCAGGAAGTCCTGATATTGTCCAAGTATGAGTTCCTCCTGGTATAGTATGAACTACTGAAAAATTATTATAACTATGTCCAGTACCATATATATTTTCATCGTGATTAGCACTATCAATATAGTGATTATAAGCATTATTTCTAGTTGTAGTATCACCTACACCAGAGTTAATTCCCCAAGACCACCAAGAAGGCCACCAGCTACGATTTCTAGCATAAATATAATCATAACCAATCGTTCCATTGCTTCCATAAACAGAATTATTCCAGTATTGTCCAGGTGTATAATAAGGTGTAGTAGCAGTAGATCCTGGAGCAATGCTTGATGTTGTAGCATCATTTAAGTTCTCATACTGTACACTTGAACTCCAAGAAGTATGTGGATTCCACCAATTACTAGTTCCTTTAACATCATTTAAATCTGTTGTATTACTAGTATAGTCACGTCCATTCCACATTGTAGCCATAGAACCCCATCCAGAACCTCCTATCTTAGAAATAGTTGCTGTTACATTAGGTTCATTACGATAATCTGCTGTTCCGTCATTCTTGTATTTATATGATACTGTATTGCTATCCCATCCATTATATGACTTATAGTCATCACTTGAAAAAGTATAATCAGGTTTTAATGGTGCTCCCGTACTATTAGTTACAACTCCAAAATTTCCCCAAGATGTTTTAGCTGCTCCTCCAAGTGTAGGTGTTGTTGGTGTTCTATTATCACTAAAAGAATAAGTTGTTGTAGTTGTTGAAACTGGAGTGCTTACATAAATAACTGGATTATAACTTACCGCATTTGGTGTGTTAATATTATCTATTTTTTCAGGAACATAATTCTTATAAGGCTCATGCACATTAGCCGGATTGATAGTTAATGAATTTGGCTCTTGGTTACGAGGTATGTTTAAGTTAGTAGCCCCGTATAAATGTTTGCTTGCGTCAAATACATATTTAGTCAAATCATTATCTCTTCTGTAATATTCTAGGAATTTACCTCCACGTCCTCTGTAAGTAGTTCCCCAGTCGTTATTAGTATATCCTGTACCAAATTGGAATGATGCCCATGGACTTTTAATTACTTGTTCTCCTTGTTGCAACAACATTGCAAGTTCTCTTTCGGCACCTTTTAAAGATTGCTCATTTTCTTTTCTAGCACGTATGAAAGACTGTCTAAGATCAGTAATGGCATCATATGTTTGCGCTGTTACTTCCTGTTGTTCTGTAACCACATCAGCAACAAGCGTTCTAGGCACAAATGTAAGAAGCCCAGTAACAAGGAAAGTGATTAACAGGCTGTCAGAATAGTGTACATCTTTACATCTTTTTACAAATGATCGCAAATCTTTAGCAATCTGTCGTAAGTTATTACTCATATCTTCCTCCTTAAAATTATGAAAATAGTCAAAAAGTGACTATTAAGCAGTATAATGTTTCATTCTGTACCAAAAAAGTAAGTACTAGAATAGTCAATAATAAAAAACAAAAGATTAAAAACATGATTTTGAAACAAATAATAAGCTCAGAAAAATAATTAAAATATAGTATACAAAAGGTAAAACGTTCCTTAGAGCATTTATAAGTGATTTTTTTTGTAGAAATAATTAATCTTTTGTTAAAATTGGTAAGTGAGTGATAGTGATTTCAACAAATAAAAAATTAACTATTTTTTTATTTTTAAAATTATAATACTTATAATACTAGATATAAACTAAACTTTTAACTTGTCAAGAAGATGGTTAATTACCATATTAGTTTATATACAATATTTTAAGTTCAAATAATTTTTTAGATTAACGAATTAATTAGCAAAAAGCAATATTCAATTCGCTTATAGCCCTTTCTTACCTTTTAATTTCGACAAGAAATTTTTGTAAAATTAAATTTTATATTTTCTAAATTAATAACACATACAATTATTCCATAAAAATTTATATATCAAAAGCAACATAATACATATTCATAAGAAAAACTTATTTTAATATCATGTTGGCTTATCTCCTTTTCTTTATTTGTATAGTTATCGTTAAAAAATGATAAATTTTTACTATTTGAAAAAATAAAAAATTTCTTAATCTCAAAAGTTATTTCTTTTTTTAATTTTTTTCTAATTTTATTAAATTGTTCATTAAATCAATGTTTTTGACACAACGGATACAATAGCTCAACTTTACAAAACTTACTATTCCTCAAGATTTTCCTTTTTTTTATTTATAAAATTATTAAATCCGTATCATTTTACAAAGACTATTGAAACAATCTTAGTATACCCTATAAAAAAAAATATGTCAAGTTTTTTTGATAAAAAAGGCAGAGTAAAAAATATAGGGGCAAATAAATTTAATTAAATTTCAAATTAACAAAAAAGAGGAAACCAGTTACAATATAATCCCTAAATCCTATCGAAAGGTGGTTCCCTCTATGATTAGAATATCAAATTTTTCTTCACTTGTAAAGACTTTTTTTAAAAATATTTTTTCTTTCAGACTTCCGTTTGAGCAGCAGTTTAAGCTGTTTGTCTCGAAGGCCTTTGAAACGCTGTTTAGAGTTTATGTCAAAAGAGTTGATGATTACTTCTTTCATTCTAACGAAAGAAAAAATAAGTTTAAAAGCAAAGGATTTGTTAAAAGAACTGTTACCACTGCCTTCGGGGATGTAACTTTTGAACGTCGAAAATATGTAGACAAGAAAACAGGCATTCACTATTACATTGATGAGAAAATTGGACTTAAGCGGTATAGACGGCTTTCTGAGGAGATGATTTTTACTATACTTTTTGAATATCAGCATACTACAGCTTCATTTCTTGCAAAAACTTACGGTGTTTCAAGGGCTACCGTGTATAATCTTGTCAATTCTTTTCAAATGCCAAAACTTGATATTGAAAGATTTGAAAGAGACAACAATTCGCCAGTATATATGGAGATTGATGAAGACCATATGAAGTGTAGAAGAAGTAAAAATACATATATGAGGATGGTTGTAATACATCGTGGAATTGAGGAAATCTGCACAGACAGGAACAAACTCATTGACAAGCACACAATAATGTTTCCTACATCCGTATCGCTTGAGGAAGTGTCGGAGTATGTACTTAACTATCTTGAAAAAAGATACAATATGGACAAAAAGAAACTAATTGTGAACTCTGATGGAGGAATATGGATAGACAGCTTTGTAAGAGAACTTGGAATTTACAAGCCAATACACATCTATGACAAGTTCCATTTAGTAAAAGCCATAGCTGAAATTTCTAAAAGGGACAAGGAAATATCAAAAAATCTTTACAGGTGGTTTGAGAAAGATAACTTTGCAGAACTTGAGAATTTTTATGAAAATTTCAAGGAAAAGGAGAATGTAAGCCAGAGAAGAAAAGACCAGATGAAGATGCTGTTTAATCAGTATGAGAAGATAAGAAGAATATATACGGAGGAGGACTACATAGGCTCAAGGACGGAAGCCCTAGTATCCCACGAATGCTCAAGATTTCTATCAAGCAGGCCAAAAGCATTTTCAAGAAGAAAGATAAAAGCAAGAGCGTTATACCACACTTTCTTTGCAAACTATGGAAAAGATAGGGAAAAGGCGTATGAATTGTACTTTAGCGGCAAAAGAATGGGTTCACTAGAAAAGGTAATAGAGATGGAATGCTTGCCAGAAATTGTTAATGAAACAGGAAAAAGCACAAATATGCCATATTTGAGAGGAGGAGAATGTCCGATTAGGGAAGTTTTGAAAGAAATATCACAAAGTAAAATATTTTAAAAAAAGCAGTCAAAAAAGATTTGTTGTGGTATTTAATGACTGCCCCTATATTTTTTACTCTGTCTGATAAAAAACACATTTTGAAAAGCAAAATTAATTAAATACTAATTTCTTTGTGTTTTCATATTAATTATAAAATATTATTTTTTTAAAAAAGATTAAAAAAATAAAAAATAAGTAAAATGAAAAAATTAAACAAATTTTAACAGAATTATTTTTAAATAAATTCTATATATAAAAAAAACTTATAAAATATCAAAATTCTATAAGTTTCAAAAATTATTTTTTAATTGTTACACAGTTATTTATTTAACAACTTGCCATTTATTGTCGCTACCTTTTTTAAATTTAACTGTTGAAGTAGCTAAGTTAATCTTTTTCGTTTTTGTTAGATAATCATACTGTAATTTTATATATTTATCAATATTAATTTCTATTTCATCTTTTGAATTATCAACTTTTTCAACATATTTACTAGCATTATCTCCTAAATACTTATTTAAAGCTTTTTCATCATACCCTTTTATCAAAAATACAACTTCACCTTCATTTCCATTTTCATTTACTTTGTAAACAGATACATCGAACTGCTCAATAAGCATTGTATTTGAATCTTCCCATTGTTTTTTTAATGTCGCATTATTTTTTTTAGCAACATATTTATCAACATCAGGGTTTATAGATTTTAACATCTGTCTTGAACCATAATTTGAAATTTCTTGCAAAACTTTTGCATAGTCTTCTGCTGCTGTTTTTAATGAATCATATTTTTTTACTTCTACAGACTCTTTTGAGGGTGCTGCATTTGCCACAGCTGGTACAGCTATTAATTGTCCCACAACCATTAATCCCATTAACATTTTTCTTACTTTTGTAAATTTTATCATTTTTCTTCTTCCTCCAATTTCTTTCTATTAAACTATATTTAAAAATCAAAATTATAGCAAAAACGCTCTAAAATCAAACTTTAGTCTCAAAAAATTTTTTTATACTTTCTTTTTTTACATAAAAAAATTCGTTTATGGACCTTTCTTCAAAAGATTTATAGTCTTTTTTTAATTCCTGCACAGCTAATTTTAAAATCTCTCCTTTTCTAACTCTTTGAGCAATTCCATAAAATGTACGCTCCAAAAAATCAATATTTTTGTAATTTGACATTACTTTCTCACTGTTAATCCATTTGAAAGTTCCAACAAAATTTTTTGGAAAAACTTTTTGATTTTCAGATACATTATACAATATTTTCTTTTCAATATTATTAATATTTTCATTGAATAATCTATTAAAATTTTGGGATAAAAAATGATCAATAAACATATCTGCCACAATTCCTTTAAAAATCCCAAATTTTTCTGTAAGCAAATCATTCAGAAAATTCTCATTCCTATCAGAAATGCCGTCTATTATCCTATGTAAGACAATTCCTTCTTTCAATTCATCAGAAAGATCTATTTTATCAACTAACCCTTTGTAAAAATCTCCGGTAAAATTTCCATACAGCGTTTTTTTATTTTCCTTTTCATCAATTTCCAACGAAATCAGCGAATGTGCTAAAAAATTCATAATATTTTCTCTTTCCCACTTTACTTTTAAAACTAAACCAGATTAAACCATAAAAATTAAAGAAATTTAGAATTTTCCCTATTTTTTTATAATTTCAAAAATAATTTAATCTAGTAATTTCCGTTCTAAAAAATTCCATTAATTATTTCTCATCCAGTTCATCAGCAAATCTGAATCCTTGATCTTCCAAGTCCTGTTTTGATGTATTATAGAAATTTTCGTAAATTCTTGCAATCATTTCCTTGTATGAAGGTAATTGTGGTGTACCATTTTCTTCACGCCATTCTATCGTGTCTTTTTCGTGAAATTCCACTCCTTCTTCCACTTTTTTTGCATTATAAGTATCTTCAAATACAAATGTATCTAACGGAACTCTTGGTTTTACTCTCGTTAATTGTCTTTCCACAGGCACTCCGATAGTAGTCCCAACAATTGGAAATACATATTCTGGAAGTTCCAGCATTTTTATAAATTCCTTTGTTGCTTTTCTTATTGCCCCAATTACAGTAGTTCCGTATCCAAGTGCATGAGCCGCAGTTTGCAATGCATTTACCATTATTCCAGCATCTATTGCACCAACTAGCACTCCATCTGCAGATTTTGGTCCAATATTTCTCTTTCCAACAGAATTTGCAGCATAAACTCCACGATGAAAGTCAACTAAGACAAATACAAAAGCACCAGCCTCTGCAATATGTTTCTGTCCTCCGCAAAGTTCTGCAATTTTTTCCAATTTTTCCTTATCTTTTATGATAATTAAAGAAGTCTGCTGTCCATTAACTGAATTTGCCGCCCTTTAAGCAGTCGCAAGTATTGTTTGTAAATCTTCTTCCTTTATTTTTTCTCCTGTAAATTCCCTTACAGAACGTCTATTTTGCAATTGTTTTATTACTTCATTCATTCAACTCACATCCTTTTTTCCAATTTATGTAATTAATGTTATCATATTATATTTGTATTGTCAATTATGCGAACTTTTTTCATTTACAGAAGCTAGGGACTTCTCGTCAGATATTATTAAAACATATCTCTAATTAAGCCAGAATCAAACTGATAAAAATCAAAAAAATCATCATAAAGCTGTTTTACTATAACCATTTTTTGTGGTATAATTTGTTAATTAAAAATTATAAAAAAGAAAGAAATATTAAAATGCAAAAAAATAAAATAATAACTAACCAAACCTGCGGAAAACTCTATATAGCTGGAGAATATTCCATTCTAACAGCTGGACAAAGTGCAATCATAAAAAACATAAATATTTTTATGACTTCAAAAATAAATTTTGCTGATAAATATACAATTTTTTCAGATATGTTTGATTATGCCATAACTCTTGAAAAAACTGCTTTCGATAAAAAAACTTCACAAATTTTTGATAAAAATTATTCACTAATCTGTGAAGCAATATCCGTTATGAATGAATATTTAAAATTACAAAATTTGGAAATTAAGCCTTTTAATCTAGAAATTAATGGAAAAATGGAAATAGATAACAAAAAACTAGGAATTGGCTCGAGCGGAAGTGTTGTCGTTTTAACAATAAAATCCATTTTAAGCCTCTACAATCTGCAAGTTTCAAAGGAAATACTTTTCAAGCTGTCTTCCTATGTGCTGCTAAAACGTGGAGATAACGGCTCTATGGGCGATATAGCCTGCATTTCCTACGGAAACTTAATTTTTTATAAATCTTTCGACAGAAAAAAAATTTGTGAATTAATAAAAAATGAAACTCTAGAAAATGTTCTAAAAATTAACTGGAATTACGAAATTTCCGAACTTCACTTTAACAAAAACAATTTAAATTGTAATTTTTTAGTTGGCTGGACAAAGGAACCTGCTATTTCTAGCAATTTAATAAACATTGTAAAAAGTTCCATTGATGAAAACTTTTTAAAAAATGTAGAACATATCGTACAAGATTTGAGAATTGCCATAAAAAATAGTGATAAGCCAATGATAAAAAAATGTATTAATGAAAATGGAAAATTGCTTAAAAACTTAAATGAAAGTATCTACAGCCAAAAATTGAGAAAATTAGTAAATTCTGCGAAAAAACTGGATATTTGTGCCAAAAGTAGCGGTGCTGGCGGTGGAGATTGCGGAATTGCACTTTCTTTTGATGGAAATGATACAAAAATTATTATCGACAGATGGGAACAATATGGGATTGAATTGCTGTATGCTGAAAAATTATAAAAAATAGGAGAAATATGAAAAATAGAAAAGATGATCATATCAAGTACGCATTGGAACACGAAAGTGACTATAACAGCTTTGACGATGTTGAACTTATTCACAGTTCCATTCCAAAATATAATCTGGATGAAATTGATTTATCAACTCATTTTGCAAGCCACGATTTTGAATTTCCATTTTTTATTAACGCAATTACAGGCGGAAGTGAAAATGCGAAAAAGATTAATCAAAAACTGGCAAAAGTTGCAAATGAATGCAATTTGCTGTTCGTAACAGGCTCATATAGCGCCGCTCTAAAAAATTCTGATGATGATTCATTTAAGATTGTAAAAAAGGAAAATCCAGATTTACAGCTTGCCACAAATATTGGGATTGATAAAAATTACACAGCTGGAATTGCCGCTATAAAGGCTCTAAATCCATTATTTTTACAAGTTCATGTAAATCTGATGCAGGAATTAATTATGCCAGAAGGCAGCCGAAATTTTAACGAATGGGAAAACAATTTAAAAGAATTCGTCCAAAATATAGAAATTCCTATTATTTTAAAAGAAGTTGGATTTGGAATGACAGAAGATACTATAAAGCAGGGAATTAAGCTGGGAATAAAAACTTTTGACATAAGTGGGCGTGGTGGCACAAGTTTTGCCTTTATTGAAAATATGCGACGTAAAAATAGCCTTGATTACCTTAATAACTGGGGACAAACTACTGTTTCCTGCCTTTTAAACTTAAAAGATTATACTGACAAAGTGGAAATTATCGCAAGTGGCGGTGTAAGAAATCCGCTGGATATGATAAAATGCCTTGTTTTGGGAGCAAAGGCTGTTGGTCTTTCCAGAACGATTTTAGAGTTAGCTGTAAAATATGATGTTGAAAACATAATCAAAATTGTGGAAAACTGGAAAACTGAATGCAAAATGATAATGTGTGCCTTAAATGCAAAAAATATTAAAGAATTGCAAAATACAAAGTATGTTTTGTACGGAAAAACATTGGAATTTTCTATGCAAAAACTTTAACAAACCTGCTGATAACTTAACTGTATATCAAAAAATGATTTTAAGCGAATATAAATCAAAGAAAGAGAGTTAATTAATGAAAAAAAAAATTATAGTTTATGATTTTGACAAGACAATCTACGATGGAGAAACTGGTGTTAATTTTTCCACATTTTATTTAAAAAAATATCCACTAAAATCTATTTTATTTTTGATAAAATATTCAAAGGATTTACTTTTTTACCTAATAAAAATAATAAATCTAACTACTTTGAAAGAAAGATATTTTGAATTTTTAGAAAGCCATTCAAAAGAAGAAATTGAAAAATTAGTTGCAGATTTCTGGGAAACTAAAAAGCATAAAATTTATCCGTGGATAAAAGACGAGCTGGAAAAAAACAAAAAAGAATGCGAAATGGTTATTGTATCTTCTGCAAGTCCATTATTCCTAATAGAAAAATTTTTATTGTCACTTGGCTATGACAAGGTCTTTGGTACAAATTTTGTAAACGATAACAAGGAAACTTTCATTGCTAAAATTGATGGTGAAAATAATAAAGGCGATGAAAAAGTAAAGAAATTGAACGAATGGGCAAAACAAAATGATTTTGAGTACGAAATCACAGAATTTTATTCTGATAGCTTGGCAGACAAGCCACTTTATGATATTTCCAAAAAAACATACTGGATTAAAAATGGAGTTAAACTGGAGGGAATGCCACCTCGAAAAACATTATTTGATAAATTATTTTGGAAATAATATTTTTCTACTAAACACCATTAAAAAAATAGCAATAAAATTCTAGAATAATTGATTTGATCCTTATTAAAAAAATCCAAATCTAATTTTTAAGTATCCACATAAGGGATTTTTATTTGGGGTTTGAAAAACTGCTTGTTATTAATAGATATTTTTTCATAATTTCATGTTTTTTCTTTTTATATAAGCAAGGGAAATCAATCGCCATTTCCCTTGCAACCCTGGCTTGTCTAAGCATTTTTTGAAATATTCCCAAATTTTATTTGGGAAAGTAGTCAAAACATTTATTATTTGGATAAAACTGAATTACTACGAAAACGAAACTCGCTAACGCTCACTTTCGCAAATAGATAATTAGAACAACTCTATAAAATATGTCTGCTATAAAGGTTCTAGCGAAAGAAACACATAAATGTGTTTAGTCGTTTTCATTCCCAAAAAATCACGACATTCTATATTAAATTATAAAAATTATTATATTTAAATTTTAGGTTTTTACATTTGGAAAATATTAAATAAGCAAAATTTCGTTAAAGGAAAAATAACTGTCTGAGCGTAGTTTTTACGAAGCGAGTTTTATTTTTTCTTTATAAGAAAGTTTTGCGTAAAGCGAGGTTGTAAGGGCATGGCGTCTGATGCCCTTACTTAAAAAAAACATATAAATAAAATTACAAAAGTCTTTAAGGTGGATACTTAATGATTAATTTTAATTAAAGAAATTTTATAATTACATAGGTTATAAACAACACAATCTTATAAAAAAAATCTTTAATTCCATGAATTTTCTGATTTCTACTATTTAAATGGGAAATAGTATTAAATGAAGATAAATCTCAAGTATTATTTAAAATATAAAAAGGGAACTGTTCTAATTCTACCAGAACTAGACATAATTCCCTATTTTTATTTCATTCCTAAATTTTATCCAAAAAATTAAACTGTCAACAATTCTTTTTCTTTTTTACTCAAGGCATCATCAACTTGTGCGATAAATTTATCAGTTGATTTTTGTACTTTTTCTTCGCTTGATTTCAATTCATCTTCTGTGATTTCACTATCTTTTTCAAGTTTTCTTAGTTTATTGTTTACTTCTTTTCTCACGTTTCTAATTGCTACTTTTCCTTCTTCAGCTTCTTTTTTTACCATTTTTACATATTCTTTTCTACGGTCTTCTGTAAGTTCTGGTACTACAAGTCTGATGATTTTCCCATCATTTGACGGATTAAATCCTAAGTTTGCCTGTAAAATCGTTTTTTCAATTGCTGGAATTAATGATTTGTCCCAAGGATCAATTACCAATAATCTAGCTTCTGGAGCTGAAACTGTTCCAACTTGATTAAGTGGGGTAGCAGAACCATAAGCTTCCACAGTTACTCCATCAAGCATAGAAACGCTCGCACGCCCAGCTCTTACATGAGAAAATTTTGTTTTTGTATTTTCTACAGATTTTTGCATTTTTTCTTCAGCTTCTTTTAAAATTGCTTCTAACATTTTTACCACCTTTTTATTTTTTATTAAAATATTTTATATCAAATTATATTTTCTGTCAATTATTTTTTTACAGTTGTTCCTATATTATCGCCTTGAGCCATTTTTAATATATTTCCTTCTTCCAAAGCGTTAAACACCACAATCGGCATATGATTTTCTCTACATAATGAAAGTGCCGCTGTATCCATTACTCCAAGATTTTTTGAAATAGCTTCATCAAAAGTTACTGTCTCGTATCTTACAGCGTCATCAAATTTCATCGGATCTTTATTATAAATTCCATCAACTTTTGTACCTTTCGCAAGTACATCTGCCTGGATTTCCACAGCTCTCAATGCTCCCGAAGAATCTGTTGTAAAATAAGGATTGCTTGTTCCACCTGCAAAAATAACAACTCTTCCTTTTTCCAGATGTCTTATTGCTTTACGTCTAATATAAAGTTCGGCTACTTGCGGCATTTGAAGTGCTGTCATAACTCTCGTTGGTACTCCTATGCTTTCAATTGCATTTTGCAATGCAAGTCCATTCATAATTGTTGCAAGCATTCCCATCGTATCTCCAGTCACTCTGTCAAAGCCTTTTTCCATCCCGCTTATCCCACGGAAAATATTTCCACCGCCGATAACAATAGCAATTTGTACACCTTTTTCATGTACATCCTTTATCTGTTTTGCAAAACTTTCAAGCACTTCATTTGAAAAACCAAATTCCTTATTCCCTGCAAGCGCCTCTCCACTTAGTTTTAATAATATTCTTTTATATTTAAGCATTATAGGAACCTCCATAATTTTTTATAAATTAAATAAATATGCTTTGTCTAAAACAATTATTTAAAAATTTGCGAAAAAATAAGGGGATTCATTCCCCTTATAGTAAAACTAATTTCCAGAAATTTGTGCAGCTACTTCAGCAGCAAAATCTACTTCTTCTCTTTCGATTCCTTCTCCAACTTTAAATCTGTCAAATGAATTTATTGTACTTGGGGCAATAAATTGTTCGATAGTAACGCTGTCATCTCTAACATATTTTTGTTGCACTAAACAGTTTTCTTCGTAGAATTTTCTCATTTTTCCTTCTAATATTTTTTCAATAATATTAGCTGGTTTTCCTTCTGATTCTAACTGATGTCTTGCGATTTCTTTCTCTCTTTCCAAATCATCAGCTGTAACTTGTGATTTATCCAAATATTTTGGATCCATTGCTGCGATATGCATTGCAACACCTTTTGCTTTTTCGATATTTTCAGGAGTAGCTTCTCCATTAACATTTAATAATACACCGATTTTTCCACCTAAGTGAATATAAGTTTCGATGAATCCGTCAGTTGAAACAACTTTTAATCTTCTAATATTCATGTTTTCACCAATTTTAGCGATTAATTCTGTCAAATGAGTTTCAACAGTTTTTCCTTCAAGTTCAAATGCTTTTAATTCATCTTCACTTGTTAAATCATGGCTTAAAGTCAATGCCACCAATTTTTCTCCAAAAGATTTGAATTCATCGTTTTTAGCAACGAAGTCAGTTTCAGAGTTAAATTCCAAGATAGCACCTTTTTTTCTATCTTCAGAAATCGCTGCAAATACCAATCCTTCCGCTGCAACTCTTCCAGATTTTTTAGCTGCCTTAGCAATCCCTTTTTCTCTTAACCAGTCAATTGCTTTTTCAATATCTCCGTCATTTTCTTGTAAAGCTTTTTTACAGTCAAGCATTCCTGCTCCTGTTCTTTCTCTTAATTCTTTAATAAGTGCTGTTGTAATTGCCACTTTATTTCCCTCCTATATTTTTAATTTTTTTATTTATTTTACTTAATAATTAACTTATTATTCACAAAAATTATTTTGAAATATTTTTTAGCATATTTAAAATTTCTGGATTTTCGTTATCAAATTCTAAAAAGTCCTTCGCATATTTTTCTGCCATCTTATAATTTTTAGCACCATAATATTGGACTGCTAATCGGTATGTTGAATAGGCATTACCAACTAATGCCATCTGTTTATGCTCTCTAAGTTGTTTAAGTTTGTCATGTGTAAAACCAGCATCTGATAGTTGCTTTTCATATTTATCTGCTATGTTCATTTTTTCTTTTTTCTCTTTAGCAGTTAAATTTAATGATTTTAAAGAATCTTCATCACTGTATAATAAAACTAGTGAGTAAGCTCCTGTGTCATTATCTCCTAACTCAATTGCTTTTAAATAATACTTCTCTGCCTCTTTTGGATTACCTAATATATCATAATCAGTTCCTATCTCCTCATAAGCGTAAGCATCATTTGGATATTTTTCAACGTATTTTTTCAGTAATGCAATTAAATTTTTCTTGTCATTTTTTTCAGATAAAGCAATATATTTATTCTTAAATTCATTTTTTTCTTTTGAATACATATTCATAAGGTTTCCATCTACTACAGAATACTGATTATTTACATTTTTAGTATAATTTTGGGTACTTGCTGCTTTTTTTGTATTTTTCGCACCCAAAACGCTTAAACTTGCTACCAAAAACAATCCAATTAAAACTTTTTTCATAATTTCCACCTACTTTTTATTTTGCATTTTTGATTTTGAATTTATAAAACTCAATAATTCTTTTACTGCTCTAGTATTATCTGAATGTTTTCTTTTTTCAGCTTGCGCCAACGCCTTTTTAGCCCAGCTTTCCGCTTCTCTAAGATTTTCAGCATAATAATACCCAAGTGCTAAAAGGTATTGTGCCTGTGCATTTCCTTTTTGAGCAAGTGGTAAAAAGAATTTTTCTGCTTCTGAATATTTTTTCTGAGCAATATATGCTTCACTCAATATGTTCAAGTTTTGGACATCTTCCTTATCAAATTCCAAAAATTCTGTTGCATATTTTTCTGCAAGTTTATAATTTCCATAGTTACTATAAAAAGCTGCTAATCTTAATGTTGCATAAGCATTTCCCATTAATGCGCCATTTTTATCATCCCTAAGATCTCTAAGGCTGTAATGAGATTTAAATCCTTCATTTTCTAATTCTTTGATGTATTTTTCACCAAGTTCAATTTTTTGCTTGTCTTTATTTAAATCTTCATCAATATACAAAAGAGCCAATGAATATTTACCAGTATCAGTATCACCAAGCTCTATAGCCTTTAAATAATATTTTTCTGATTCCTTAAAATTATCCATTGCCATGTATGTTGTACCTAAAGTTTCGTAACCAAAAGCATCATCTGGATATTTTTCAATATATTTTTTGAATAGTTCGGCTAAACTTTTATAATCTTTTTTATTCACATAAGCTATCGACTTATCTTTAAACTCTTTCTTTTCTTTTGAGTATATATTTTCATATTTAGGATTTATTTCATAATGAGCTTCTACATAAGTTATCTCATGATCTAAAAAATATTTTCCTTTTTTTACATCATTTGCTGTATCTAGAGTTTGATTTTTTGCACCTAAAACACCTAAACTTGCTACCAAAAACAATCCAATTAAAACTTTTTTCATAATTTTCACCATTCCCTTTATTTTTTATTTAATTCTTTTAATTTTGAATTTATTCGATTCAGCAATTCTTTCGCTGCTTCAATATCATCTGACTGTTTTCTTTCAGGTTTTTCCAGCGTCTTTTTAGCCCATTTTTCTGCTTCCTTAAGATTTCCAGCGTGATAATATCCAAGTGCTAAAAGATATTGTGCCTGCATCATTCCTTTTTGAGCGAGTGGTAAAAATAGTTTTTCTGATTCAGCATATTTTTTTTGTGCAATGTATGCGTTACTCAAAAACATTAAATTGTCTAAATTTTCTCTATCAAATTCTAAAAATTCTGTAGCATATTTTTCTGATATTTTATAATTTTCATAATTATCATAATAAGCTGCTAATCCAAATATCGCCTTAGCACTTCCTAGTAATGCCCCAGTTTTAGAACCTCTAAGAATTTCAAGGCTGTCATATGATTTGAATCCCTCTTTTTTCAGTTCTTCATAATATTTCTCAGCAAGTTTTGATTTTTCTTTATCATTATTTAACTCTTTCTTGCTATACAGAACAACTAAAGAAAATTTCGCTGTATCATTATCTCCCAGCTCCATAGCTTTTAAATAATTTTTTTCTGCTTCCTTAAAATTATTCGTTGCCATATACATTGTACCTAGAGCTTCATAGGCATAAGCATCGCTTGGATATTTCTCAATATATTTTTTTAGTAGCATAATAAAATTTTTATGATCATTCTTATCTTGGTAAATGTCCCACTTATCCTTAAATTCCTTTTTTTGTTTTGAAAATAGGTTTTCATACTTAGAATCCAATTCATAATGATACCATACATAATTTATATCATGCTCCATTGGAGATTTTTCTTTATTTATACCCAAAATACTTAAACTTGCTATTAAAAATAATCCCATTAAAACTTTTTTCATGATTTCTCATCCTTTCCTTTTTTTATTTTTTGACCAATAGAAATATGAGTTTATTCTTTTAATTACTATTTTTACGAGAACAGGGGAATGGCTTTATTCCCCTATTACTTTTATTTAATTTTTTTGGATTATGTTTTAACTATGCTTCTGTAGTTTCTTCAACAACTTCTTCTACTACTTCCTCAACGATTTCTTCGTTTGCAGGAACTTCTACTTCTGCTCCTTCAACAACGTTTTCAATTCCACCGTTTCCTTCGATTGCTGCATTTGCAATAACTTGTGCAAATAATTTTACTGATCTTATAGCATCATCATTTGCTGGGATTTTGTAAGTTACTAAATCAGGATCTACGTTTGTATCGATTAATGCGATTACAGGGATTCCCAATTTTTTAGCTTCTTCTAATGCCAAAAATTCTTTTTTGATGTCAACTACAAACAATGCAGCTGGCAATGTGTTCATTTCTTTGATTCCACCAATATTTTTAGAAAGTTTTGCCATTTCTTTTCTTAATAATCCTGCTTCTTTTTTAGTGTATGCTTCATCTAAAGTTCCATCTGCATCCATTTCTTCAAGTTCTTTCAATCTTTTTACTCTTGTTTTTATTGTGTCCAAGTTAGTTAAAAGTCCACCTAGCCATCTGTGGTTTACATAGAATCCTCCAGCTCTTTCTGCTTCTTCTTTAATAGCTTCTTGAGCTTGTTTTTTAGTTCCTACGAATAATACTTTTCCACCTTCTTCTGAAATTTGTCTTACAAATTCGTAAGCTGCTTCAGTTGCTCCTAAAGTTTGGTGTAAATCCAAAATGTGGATTCCATTTCTTTCTGTAAAAATATAGGGTTTCATTTTAGGGTTCCATCTTTTTGCTTGATGTCCAAAATGTGCTCCTACTTCTAATAATTGTTTCATTGTAATTACTGCCATTACGTTTTTCCTCCTAATTTTTTTTGGTTTTTCTCCCACTTTTCTTTAAAAGACAGATTGTAATTTTTGTTTTTTATCTTTTTTATTTTTTGTAAATAAAAATTTTTTAAAAAATAAACTATAAAATTGCAACACCCTATCTCTAAACAGTACAAAGTGTGATTAATCGTTGTATTTTAACATTTTTTTATAACTTTTGTCAATACTCTAAAAATTTTCTGGCAGAGTAAAAAATATAGGGGCAAATAAATTTAATTAAATTTCAAATTAACAAAAAAGAGGAAACCAGTTACAATATAATCCCTAAATCCTATCGAAAGGTGGTTCCCTCTATGATTAGAATATCAAATTTTTCTTCACTTGTAAAGACTTTTTTTAAAAATATTTTTTCTTTCAGACTTCCGTTTGAGCAGCAGTTTAAGCTGTTTGTCTCGAAGGCCTTTGAAACGCTGTTTAGAGTTTATGTCAAAAGAGTTGATGATTACTTCTTTCATTCTAACGAAAGAAAAAATAAGTTTAAAAGCAAAGGATTTGTTAAAAGAACTGTTACCACTGCCTTCGGGGATGTAACTTTTGAACGTCGAAAATATGTAGACAAGAAAACAGGCATTCACTATTACATTGATGAGAAAATTGGACTTAAGCGGTATAGACGGCTTTCTGAGGAGATGATTTTTACTATACTTTTTGAATATCAGCATACTACAGCTTCATTTCTTGCAAAAACTTACGGTGTTTCAAGGGCTACCGTGTATAATCTTGTCAATTCTTTTCAAATGCCAAAACTTGATATTGAAAGATTTGAAAGAGACAACAATTCGCCAGTATATATGGAGATTGATGAAGACCATATGAAGTGTAGAAGAAGTAAAAATACATATATGAGGATGGTTGTAATACATCGTGGAATTGAGGAAATCTGCACAGACAGGAACAAACTCATTGACAAGCACACAATAATGTTTCCTACATCCGTATCGCTTGAGGAAGTGTCGGAGTATGTACTTAACTATCTTGAAAAAAGATACAATATGGACAAAAAGAAACTAATTGTGAACTCTGATGGAGGAATATGGATAGACAGCTTTGTAAGAGAACTTGGAATTTACAAGCCAATACACATCTATGACAAGTTCCATTTAGTAAAAGCCATAGCTGAAATTTCTAAAAGGGACAAGGAAATATCAAAAAATCTTTACAGGTGGTTTGAGAAAGATAACTTTGCAGAACTTGAGAATTTTTATGAAAATTTCAAGGAAAAGGAGAATGTAAGCCAGAGAAGAAAAGACCAGATGAAGATGCTGTTTAATCAGTATGAGAAGATAAGAAGAATATATACGGAGGAGGACTACATAGGCTCAAGGACGGAAGCCCTAGTATCCCACGAATGCTCAAGATTTCTATCAAGCAGGCCAAAAGCATTTTCAAGAAGAAAGATAAAAGCAAGAGCGTTATACCACACTTTCTTTGCAAACTATGGAAAAGATAGGGAAAAGGCGTATGAATTGTACTTTAGCGGCAAAAGAATGGGTTCACTAGAAAAGGTAATAGAGATGGAATGCTTGCCAGAAATTGTTAATGAAACAGGAAAAAGCACAAATATGCCATATTTGAGAGGAGGAGAATGTCCGATTAGGGAAGTTTTGAAAGAAATATCACAAAGTAAAATATTTTAAAAAAAGCAGTCAAAAAAGATTTGTTGTGGTATTTAATGACTGCCCCTATATTTTTTACTCTGTCAAAATTTTCTATCAATTTTACCTGATCATCTAACAAAACTGTACGCATTTTTTCATTTCTTTCCTGCTTTAATTCTTGATATTTTGCAATAAAATTCTCTTCTGACAATCTTTGATCCTTTAATTTACCGACTTCTCGTTTAAAATCCCGCTCATATTTCAAAATACGTGCTTTTTGCTCATTTGACAAATCCATACTGTCAATAAAGTTTTTAACTTTATCATTTTTTTCGTTAAACAAATTCTTTTGGGAATTTATGTAGGAATTATAAGCTTCCAGCTGTTCATTTGACAAAACTCTTGCAATTGCTCTGTATCTGTCTTCTTCTATTTTACCAATTTTAGCTTTTTTCCCATCAAACTGGACTAAATCCTTTTCTACTCCCTCAGCTTTTTTCTGATATTCATCAAATATTTTTGACAATTTTTTTTGCTGATTTTTAGTTGCATTTACGATTTTAAACAAATCATCTTTAGAAATTTTTACTGTATAAATTTTTTGATAATAATCCTCATAGGAATAAGACAAAACACTTATTCCAAACACCAATACTGATAAAAGTGCTATTTTTTTTACTTTATTCATTCTCATCCTTTCACAAATTCCTTTAGTTTTAATTATTTGAATTATTATAATTAGGCGCTTCCTTCGTAATTATAACATCATGCGGGTGACTTTCCTTCAGTCCTGCTCCTGTTATTTTTACAAATTTTCCATTTTCTTTTAAATCTTCAATTGTAGCTGTTCCACAGTATCCCATTCCAGAACGAAGTCCACCGCAAATTTGATAAACTGTATCTTTTAATGCACCTTTATAAGGAACCATTGATTCGATTCCTTCTGGAACTAATTTTTCTGTTGCCGCTTCAAGCTGAAAATATCTGTCGCTGCTTCCTCTCTTCATAGCCGCAAGTGAACCCATCCCTGCATAAGTCTTAAATTTTCTTCCATTATACAAAATTTCTTCTCCTGGTGCTTCATCAGTTCCCGCAAGCATTCCTCCAAGCATAACACAGTCTGCTCCAGCTGCGATAGCTTTTACAACATCTCCAGATAATTTTATTCCACCATCGGCAATAAGTCCGATTCCTTTGTCTTTACAAACTTCTGCAATATTCATTACAGCCGAAATTTGTGGAACTCCAACTCCTGACACAACTCTAGTTGTACAGATTGACCCTGGTCCAACTCCTACTTTCACTGCATTTACTCCTGCTTCTATCAAATCAAGCGCTGCTTCTGGAGTTACAATATTTCCTCCGATAATGTCCAAATCAGGAAAAGCTGATCTGATTTCTTTTATTTTATTAATAACTCCTATTGAATGTCCATGTGCTGAATCAACAGCAATAATATCAACCCCAGCTTCTACTAAAGCTGCAACTCTTCTCACTGTATCAGTTCCAACTCCAACTCCTGCCCCAACTCTAAGTCTACCTTGCTCATCTTTTGCAGCATTAGGATAATTTATAACATTGTCAATATCTTTAATTGTAATTAATCCTTTTAATTTTGTACCTTCAACGATTGGCAATTTTTCAATTCTATTTTCTAAAAGAATTGATTTGGCACCTTCAAGAGTCGTCCCAACAGGTGCAGTTACCAAGTTATCTTTAGTCATAATATCTACAACTTTTAATGATAAATCTTCTCTATATTTCAAGTCACGGTTGGTAATAATTCCTTTTAAATTACCGTCATTATCAACCACAGGAAGTCCCGAAACTTTATAATTTTTCATCAAGTCATTTGCATCTTTTAAAATAGCATCTTCCTTCAATGTAATTGGATTTGTAATCATACCGCTTTCATATCTTTTTACCTTCGACACTTCTTCAGCCTGTCTTTCAATCGTCATGTTTTTATGAATGAAGCCTATTCCACCTTCTCTTGCAAGTGCAATTGCAAGTTTTGATTCTGTAACAGTATCCATTGCTGCACTTAATATTGGAATATTTAACACCAATTTTTTAGTTAAATTAGTTTTTAAAGAGACTTCATGTGGTACTACACTTGATGCTTGTGGGATTAATAACACATCATCAAAAGTTAATCCTTCAGAAATTACAATTTTATCTTTTTGACTCATTTTAAATATCCTCCTCGTTTTATTTTTAATTTCCAAATTTGCAAATTTAGTAAATCAAGAGAAAATTTTATGAAACTAGACTCTTCTGTATTACTTTTCTTGCCTTATTTTAAATTATATCATTTTATCACAAAACAAGATATAATTTCAATACTTTTTTTAAAAGATTTTTTTACAATTTTTCCAAACTTAAACTAAGTTTAATCATAATGTAATCTTTTATTTCCTACATATTGGGAGTTTCTGGTAATACCTGCCCACCATCTACAATTATTGTTTGACCTGTAATAAAACCAGCTTCTCGACTGGCCAAGAAAACTGCTGTGTATCCAATATCTTCAGGTTTTCCCAAAGTATATACTGGTATTATCTCCTTCATTTTTTTCATATATTCCTCTCCAGCCTCTATCAATCCATCTGTTAATATATTTCCTGGCTGAATAGCATTAACTGTAATTCCATATTTTGCATATTCCAATGCTGCACTTCGCATAAATCCCAACTGTCCAGCTTTACTAGCACCATAATGTGCCCATCCATAAAATCCTGTAATAGGCCCTGTAATCGAAGAAGTCAGTATTACTCGCCCATAGCTTTGTTTTTTCATATATTTTAGTACTGCCTGTGACACAAAAAAAGTTCCCTTTACATTTATATCTTGAACTTTATCCCAATCTTTTTCTGTCATATTTTCAATGCTTACTTGTGGAAAAATTCCCGCATTTGAACATAGGATGCTTAATTTGCCATATTTTTCGTAAATACTTTGAACAACATACTGAACTTGTTCTTTATCTGTAACATCAAGATAATAAAATTCGCCATCCAGTTCACTTGCTGTTTCCTTACCTTTTTCTTTATCGATATCTCCTATAATGATTTTTGCTCTAGCTTGTTTCAATGCTTTTGCAATACCTTTTCCTATACCTTTTGCTCCGCCCGTGACAAGAGCAACTTCTCCAGCCAAATCAAACATTTCAATCAACATCCTTCCATGTTATATTTTTATTTTATATGTTTCATTTTTAAATTTAATCTGCTTTTAAAGGACTAAATTTTATAGTTTTATCGCCTGCTTTTCCACTTTTTATTTTATTATTTGCCTTCACAAGCTCTTCTGCCAATCTTAGTGCATTTAATTTTGAAATATATTCCTTATATTTTTCCTTATTCTTATTTTTTATCTCTTCTGTAAAATCAGCAAGCATACTGTAAATTTGAAATCTCAAATCATTATCATGTTGAGCCATAAAAATATATGCTTCTTTAGAATATTCAAATGCTTCATCATACTTTTTCATTTGAATATAATTTAAAAATACAAGATACTGAGCATCCGCCTTATATCTGTATTTTGCTGATTCTGTAACATAAGAATAATCCAGTTTCTTCATTTTATCATATTTATCTATCGCCAATTTTGCATATTTTATTGAATTTGAATAATTTTCATTTTGAAAATCTATTGCAGCTATCGAATAATATCCTTCTGGAAACTCTGGAAACAATGTTATCATTTTCTTAGCAAGCTCCACTTGCTCTTTTTCCATCCCTGCCTGTCCATATTTTGCTACAAGATTAGTATAAGCCATCGGATTTTTAGGATTTGCCTTAATCGCATCCTTATAATATTCCATCGCAACTTTGATATTATCCGCCTCTTGCCCTAAATAATAATATGGCAGATAATTTTTTTTATCTTCCTCTATAGCTTGCAGAAATAATTTTCTTCTTTTTTCATAGTCACTTTCTTCTTCTATTGCCTTAAATGTTGTTTCAATAGATTTTTTATTGATTCCGAGCTCAGTCAATTCCTTCATAGTTAAATCTATAACCTCTTTTTTCTCTTTTTTTTCCAAATCTATCTCTTCAAATCTTTTTCTATCATTTTCACTAATTTCCTTGATCGTATCTTTTATAGTCATTTCACCAATGTTTTTGCCATCTTTATTTTCACTTTTTAAAGTGCTACTCCTCTGAACGCTCACTTTTGCGGAAAATCCATAGATGTTACATAAAATAAAACTCACCAATAAAATTTTTTTCATTCTCAATCACTCCTTCTATTAACTTAGTTCCAAAATTTTCTCCTGTGCAATTTTACCCATATAAAGTTTATTCCCTTTTTCAGCCACTTCTTTATATAACTCTTTTGCTTTTTCAAAATTTCCAATTTCTTCATATGTTTTAGCTAAATTGAACTTTATTATTGGCAACGTTAATCTAGTTATTTTTATTTTATTTAAATACTTTAACGCTTTTCCATACTTAAATTTATAAACTAATATAAAAATTATTTCATACAGATAAGTTTTTAATGCCGCCTTTCGCATTTTCTTACTCTCCTTCGGCATTCAATCTTACAATCTCTATAATTACATCAGTTGCTAGAATCATACTCTCAAGTGCCACAAATTCATATTTCCCATGAAAATTTTCTCCACCTGCAAAAATATTTGGTGTTGGAAGTCCCATGAATGAGATTTTTGAGCCGTCTGTTCCTCCACGGATTGGCTTGATTATTGGTTCTATTTCAAGGTTTTCCATTGCTTTTTTGGCTATTTCTACGATTTCCATGTGATCTTTTATAATTTCTCCCATATTGTAGTATTGGTCTTTTATTTCAACTGTTACTAATTCCTTTTTGTATTTTTCATTAATTTTTTTTGCAACATTTTCAGCAAATTTCTTTTTTTCTTCAAACTTCTGTCTGTCGTGGTCTCTTAAAATATATGATAATTCAGCATCCTCACAATTAGCACAAATTTTTTCAAGAAAATAAAACCCTTCGTATCCTTCTGTTTTTTCAGGCACTTCATCTGCTGGGAAACTGTTTATAATTTCTGCAGCTATTAAACTTGCATTTATCATTTTTCCTTTGGCTGTTCCTGGATGAACACTTTTTCCTTTTATTTTAAATACAGCTCCAGCCGCATTAAAACTCTCATATTCAAGCTCTCCAACAGGCCCGCCATCCATTGTATAGGCAAAATCTGCTCCAAATTCATCTACATTAAAGTTATCTGCTCCACGCCCAATTTCCTCATCAGGCCCAAACGCCACTTTTACCCTTCCATGCTTGATTTCTGGATGGTTAATCAAATATTTCATAGCCTCTATAATTTCCACAACTCCAGCCTTGTCGTCAGCCCCTAAAAGAGTTGTTCCATCAGTAGTAATTACAGTTTTTCCAACATATTCCTTTAAATTAGGAAATTCGTCCACAGAAAGCACAATATTTTGCTCCCTATTCAAAACAATATCTTTCCCATCATAGTTTTCCACAATCTGTGGATTTACATTAACTGCATTAAAATCAGCCGTATCCATATGTGCAATAAATCCAATAGTTTTCACATCTTTATCAACATTGCTTTTCAAAGTTGCATTAACAAAGCAATTTTCATTCACATATACATCTTCCATTCCTATTTCTTCCAACTCTTTTACAAGCATTTTGGCAAACTCAAGCTGTGTTGGTGTGGATGGGATGCTCTCACTTTTCTCATCGGACCTAGTCTCAATTTTAACATATTTCAAAAATCTCTCTTTAAGCGTTTCATATTTGTTTAAATCCATTTACTTTCCCTACTTTCTTTATATTTTTTTACTTATAATTTATTTTACAATTTTTTAGAGTTTTTTTCAATGTTAATAATAAATTTCTTCATAAATAAAGCTATAAAATCTTTCTTTTTAGTAATACAAACTAAATTTTTTACTAATTTTTACAAAAAATATGTTGTGAGATAATACATATGTGACAAAAATATACAAAAAAAAGAAAGGTTTCTGATATAATGTAAATCTACCAAACCACATTAAGGAGAAACCTTTCATATGAGTAGTATATCAGAAATATACCGTGTTCGTCAACGGGCAATTGAGTATGCAATAAAACATAATTGTATAGATGTCAAACATTTGTTACAAAAATATATTAAAAAAAATTAAGAAAGGGTATTGACTTTTTTAAAAAATAGGTTATATTAGTAGTAAGATATATATAGGAACGTTCTCACATACTTAAATTAATTAGATTATACCGATAATATGCTATAAAAGAGGCTATTTAAAGAGAACGCTCTCATAAACAGAAGGAGGGAAGTATGATTCTTAAAAAAGAAAGGGAACAGGTAATCGGGAGCGTTTCTATAAGTAGATGACAAGATTATGATTCTTGAAAAAGAAGTAAAACAGGGAACTGGGAACGCTCCTATGAATAAAAGAAGGAGATTATGATTCGTGGAAAAGAGCAAAATAATTAACTGGGAACGCTCCCACAATTAAAAGGAGGAAATTATGATTCTTGAAAAAGAAAGAGAGCAGGTAATTGAATATTCTCTTAAATTATTATCAGAAGGACTTACAAACGGAACAGCTGGTAATGTAAGTATTTTTAACAGAGAAGAAGGGTTGGTTGCAATAAGCCCAACTGGAGTAAACTATTCAGAATTAACTCCAGAAATGATTTCAATAGTTGATTTGGAAGGAAAACTTATCGAAGGATTGAAACCCTCAAGTGAATTGGAAATGCACATGATTTTATACAGAAATCGTGAAGATGTAAATGCTGTTATACATACCCACCCAGTGTACACTACAGTATTAGCATGCTTGAGAGAAGATTTACCAGCAATTGATTATATGATTGCTGTTACAGGAGCAACAAAAGTAAAATGTGCTGAATATGCTTCGTATGGAACAAAGGAACTAGCTGAAAATGCATATAAAGCAATGGGAAGCAGTCTTGCAGTAATACTCGCAAACCATGGATTGACAACAGCTGGAAAGGATATAGCAAATGCTTTCAATATAACAGTTCAGGTAGAGTATATCTCTAATTTGTATATAAAGGCGAGAAATATAGGAGAACCTATTATATTACCTGACAACGAAATGAACAGCATGCTTGAGAGATTTAAAACATACGGACAAATAAAATCTATAAAGTAGGTGATTGCATTGGGAAAAAAAGCAGTTCTGGCATTTGATTACGGAGCTTCGTCAGGAAGATTGGTTTTGGGTATTTTAAATGAGGATACTAAGAAAATAGAATTGAAGGAAATGCACAGATTTAAAAATTGCTCTGTTAAATTAAATCAATATGAATATTGGGATTTCCCTTATTTATATAATGAATTAAAAGAAGGGCTAAAAAAAGTATTTTCGAAGGAAAGTATTGTTACTAGTGAAAATATTGAGGTTCTGGGATTAGGTGTAGATACTTGGGGAGTAGATTACGGATGGATTGATGAAAGAGGAGAACTATTGTCGCTTCCTATATGCTATAGAGATACGAGAACGGAAGAAGTTTTTGAAGAAGTTCACGATAAAGTTTCTCTTGAAGAAATATTTAATGAAACAGGAGTTCAGTTTTATTCTTTTAATTCCGTTTATCAAATATTTTATGATATACATAAAAGAAAAGTTCTTGAAAAAGGAGCAAAACAGCTTCAATTTATGCCAAATTTATTTGCATATTTTCTTACAGGAAAAAAATCATGGGAATATACAATCAGTTCCACTAGCGGAATGGTAAATATTGATAATAAGAAATGGAGCAAAAAAATATTTGAAAAGTTGGATATTCCTAAAAGCATTGTTGGAGATATAGAACATGGAGGTCAAGTCCTTGCACCATTGAAAGAAACTATTCAGAAGGAACTGGGAATAAAACCTTTGAATGTAATCTTGACTGCATCTCATGACTCAGCGGCGGCAATAGCAGGAGCACCGTTAGTAGAAAATTCTTTATATGTAATAAACGGAACATGGTCAATAATTGGCTTTGAATCAGATGTTCCCGTTGTAAATGAAGAAGCTTTTAAAAATAATATTGTAAATGAAGGCGGAATAGAAAAAAAAGCAAGAGTGCTCAAAATGATACCAGGTTTGTGGATACTGCAGCAGCTGAAAAAAATATTTAATGAAAAAAATCTTGATATAGATTATTCAGATTTTGGAAATATGGCTAAGAAATCAAACTTGATTTCATTTGTCGATTTAGAAAATGAAAGATTTTTACACGCTGAAAAGATGGACATGGAAATAAAAGCATATTGCAGGGAAACTGGGCAAGAAGTTCCAAAAACAGATGAGGATTTACTAAGAGTAGCATACAACAGCTTAAAGAAACAGTACAATAAGAGTATAAAGGAACTAGAAAAACTGGTTGGAAATGAATTCACTTCAATTATAGCAATTGGAGGAGGAATACAGGATAAATTCCTATGTCAGGAAATTTCAGATGAAACAGATAGAGTAATTAAGGCAGGGCCAATAGAAGCATCAGCGTTTGGAAATATAATAACACAGTTTATTGCTCTTGGACTTGTTAAAAATTTAGAAGAAGGAAGAGAAATTGTAAAAAATTCTGTAGAAATAATAGAATATAAATCTAAAAGAAAGGAGGAAAAATAAATGGCTGAAAAAATACTGGAAATGAAAAATATAGTAAAAACTTTTCCAGGAGTAAAAGCTCTGGATCATGCTTACATTGATTTGTATGCTGGAGAAGTAAATGCTTTTCTAGGAGAAAACGGTGCTGGAAAATCAACATTAATGAAGGTTCTTACCGGAGTATATCAAAAGGATGAAGGTGAGATAATTTACAATGGAAAAAGTGTAAATTTTAAAAATCCTAAAGAAGCACAGGAAAATGGAATAAGTATAATTTATCAGGAATTTAACCTGCTACCTCATCTTTCAGTTGCAGACAACATATTTATTACAAGAGAATTCCAAGGGATGAAGGGGATTGTAAATGAAAGCAAACAAAATGAAGAAGCTCAAAAAATTCTGAATCAACTAGGATTAAAAATATCACCTGAGGAAAAGGTAATGAATTTAAGTGTAGCTGAACAGCAAATGGTGGAAATAGCAAAAGCGCTTTCAACAAATGCAAAAATATTGATTATGGATGAACCAACTGCAGCTCTTACAGACAGGGAAATTGAAAAACTTTTTGAAGTCATTGAAAACCTTAAAAAGAATGGTGTAGGTATAATTTATATTTCACATAGAATGGAAGAACTTAAAATAATTGCAGATAGAGCAACAGTAATGAGAGATGGTAAATATATAGATACTGTAAATTATAGGGACACAACAAATGATGATTTAATAAAGCTGATGGTAGGTAGAGATATAACCGATCAATATCCAGCAAGAAATGTTGAAATTGGTGACGCTTTACTAGAAGTTGAAGATTTATCTTATAAAAAACACGTAAAAGCAATAAACTTTTCAGTAAAAAAAGGAGAAATCTTAGGTGTTGCAGGATTAATGGGATCTGGAAGAACAGAAATGGCAAAAGTTATTTTTGGAGCTTATGAAAAATCAGGTGGAAAAGTCTTCATGGAGGGGAAAGAGGTACATATAAAAAATCCTAAGGAAGCAATAAAATTAGGTATCGCATACTTAACAGAAGATAGAAAAAAAGATGGACTTTTTCTTAATTTGTCAATAGAAGACAATATTATGATTGCTAATTTAAATTTAGTATCAGATAAATCAGTATTAAATAAAGGTAAATCTGAAAATATAACAAAGAAATACATAGAAAAAATGAAAATAAAAACTCCATCAAAAGAACAGCTTACAAAAAATCTGAGTGGAGGAAATCAACAGAAGGTTATATTGGCAAGATGGCTTTGTCAAAATAAGAAAATAGTAATATTTGATGAGCCTACTAGAGGAATAGATGTAGGAGCAAAAAGAGAAGTTTACAATCTTATGAATGAACTGGTCGAAACAGGAGCAGGGATTATAATGATTTCATCTGAATTACCTGAAATACTTGGAATGAGTGACAGAGTAATGATTATGCATGAAGGGAAAATAGGTAATATAATAGATATAAAAGATGCAACAGAAGAAAGAATACTATATTTTGCGACAGGAGGAATAAATAAATATGAAAAAGAATAAAATAATGCAACAATTAGTTACATTTGCCAGTTTAATAATTATGATAATATTTTTCTCAATAACATCCAGTCAGTTCTTTTCAATAACAAATTTTATGACAATAGCTTTACAGACAGCTATCATTGGAATTATAGCTATAGGAATGACATTTGTAATAATAACAGGAGGTATTGATTTATCAGTAGGTTCTATTGTAGCATTTTCAGGAGTTATAATGGGATTAGCAATGAAAGCTGGAATTCCAACAATACTAGCAATAATTTTGGGACTGATAAGTGGTGTAGCATGTGGAATAATAAACGGACTATTAGTATCTAAAGCTAATTTACCTCCATTTATAACTACCTTGGGGTTAATGATGATTGCTAGAGGGCTTGTATTGGCGATAACAAACGGAATCCCAGTTTCAGGATTAAACGATGGTTTTGATAAATTATCAGGTGGAACAGTATTAGGTATTCCAAATCCAGTAATTTATCTAATTATAATAACAGCAATATTTTCTTTTGTACTTAAAAAAACAGTCATTGGAAAATATACTTATGCAGTTGGAAGTAACGAAGCCGCTTCAAAACTTTCAGGAGTAAATGTAGATAAAGTAAAATTATTTGTATATGGATTAAGTGGTTTTCTATGTGCTATTTCAGGAATCCTTCTTGCATCAAGACTAATTTCAGCACAACCTACTGAAGGAACAGGATATGAAATGGATGCCGTTGCTGCAGTAGTAATCGGTGGTGCAAGCCTTATGGGAGGTTCAGGATCAATTTTAGGAACAATACTAGGAGCCTTTATAATGAGTACATTGAAAAATGGGCTTAATATGCTTAATGTATCAGGATTCTGGCAACAATTTGCCATAGGAGTAGTAGTGCTTGTGGCAGTATATATAGATAGTTTAAAAAATAAAAAATAAAAAAATAAATTTAATTTAAAGGAGAGATTTCTTATGAAAAAGTTATTATTATTTTTGGTAGTGTTTGCAGCAATTCTTAGCTGTGGAAAAAGTGAAGACAAAAAAGATGCTGGAGCAGGACAAGCAGCAAGTTCTGGAGACAAAATTAAAATTGAATTGGTAAGTAAAGGTTACCAGCATGAATTTTGGAGATCAGTAGAAGCAGGAGCTAAAAAAGCTGGAGAAGAATTAGGAGTAGAAGTAAACTTTATTGGGCCTGAAAAAGAAACTGAAATTGGTAAACAAGTAGGTATGGTTGAAAACGCAATTAACAAAAAAGTATCTGCATTAGGAATTGCAGCTCTTGACCCAGACGCATTGGCAGTAGTAGCGAAAAAAGCTATGGATGCAAAAATACCAGTTGTAACATTTGATTCAAATGTAAAAGATGATATTACATCAAGTTTCATTGCAACAGATAATAAAGCTGCAGGAGCAATGGCTGGAGAACAACTAGCAAAACTTATAAACGGAAAAGGTAAAGTGGCAGTAGTTTCTCATAATCCTGGAACAACAACAGCTATAGAAAGAGAAGCTGGATTTAGGGAAGCATTGGCAAAATATCCAGATATTAAGATATTAAATACACAATTTAGTGATGGAGATAAATCAAAAGCATTGGCAATAACTCTTGACATTATCAATGCAAATCCAGATATTGCAGGAATTTATGGAACAAACGAACCTTCTATTTTTGGTGTTGCTAAAGGAGTAGAAGAAAAAGGGTTAACTGGTAAAGTAGCTCTAGTAGGAATAGATTCATCTGAAGATTTAGCTAAATTCCTTGAAAAAGGTGTTATTTCAGGATTAGTTATACAAGATCCTTATAACATGGGATATCAAACAGTACAACAATTATATAAACTTTCAAAAGGTGAAAAAGTTGAAAAAAGAATAGATACAGGAGCAATTCTTGTAACTAAAGAAAATATAAACAATCCAGATATTACTAAAAAGATGTTTCCTTTCGGAAGAAAATAAATAAAGATTTAAGGAGTGAGACTAATGAACAGATTAAGAGGAGAACTTCCTAAAGTAGGAATTCGACCTGTTATTGATGGAAGAAGAAACGGAGTTAGAGAGTCTTTAGAAGAAAAAACAATGGGAATGGCAAAAAAACTTGCAGAGTTAATTTCTTCCACATTAAAACATCCTAGTGGAGAACCAGTAGAGTGCGTGATTTCTGATACAACAATTGGAGGATTTTCTGAAGCGGCAAAATGTAATCAAAAATTTAAAGATCAAAATGTAGGTTTGTCAATAACTGTAACACCTTGCTGGTGCTATGGAAGTGAAACAATTGATATGACACCTGACATTCCAAAAGCAATCTGGGGATTTAATGGAACAGAAAGACCAGGAGCAGTTTATCTTGCAGCGGCATTGGCAGGACATGCACAACTAGGATTTCCTGCATTCGGAATTTATGGACATGATGTACAGGATTTATCTGATGATTCCATTCCTGACGATGTAAAAGAAAAATTGCTGAAATTCACAAAAGCTGGATTGGCTGTTGCAACAATGAAGGATAAATCTTACTTATCTGTAGGTGGAGTTTCCATGGGTATAGCAGGATCTATGGTCAATAACGAATTCCTTCTAGATTATTTGGGAATTCGTCCTGAATTCAAAGATATGAGTGAAATTACTAGAAGAATACAAAATGAGATTTACGATAAGGAAGAATATGAAAAAGCTTTGAAATGGGTTAAAGAACATTGTAAAGAAGGATTAGATATAAATAAAGTTTCTAGAACAGAGGAAGTAAAAAATAAAGAATGGGAAACAGTTGTGAAAATGACTCTTATAATAAGAGACATGATGATTGGAAATCCTAAATTGGCTGAAATGGGATTTGTTGAAGAATCTGAAGGAAATAATGCAATAGTATCAGGTTTCCAAGGACAAAGACAATGGACAGATTTTATGCCTAATGGTGACTTTTCTGAGGCTATATTAAATTCATCTTTTGACTGGAATGGAATAAGACAAGCTTTTACAGTTGCAACTGAAAATGATGCTTTAAACGGAATATCAATGCTATTTGGACATCTTTTGACTGGAACTGCACAAATATTTGCAGATGTTAGAACTTACTGGAGTCCAGAAGCTGTAGAAAGAGTTACAGGTAAAAAATTGACAGGAAAAGCTGAAAATGGAATAATTCACTTAATTAACTCAGGATCAGCCACGTTAGATGCAACTGGAGATCAAATAAGAGATGGTAAACGAGTTATGAAACCATACTGGGAAGTTACAGAAGAAGAAGTGAACAATGCCTTAAAATCTACAAGCTGGCCTGCAGCAGATTATGATTATTTCAGAGGTGGAGGATTCTCTTCATGCTTCCTTACAAAAGGAGAAATGCCTGTTACAATGTGCAGAATAAATCTTGTTAAAGGGCAAGGGCCTGTACTTCAAATTGCTGAAGGATATGCAATTGATATAGATAAAGACATTCATGAGTCACTTGACAGTAGAACAAATCCAACTTGGCCTACAACTTGGTTTGCACCTATACTTACTGGTAAAGGAGCATTTAAAGATGTTTATTCTGTAATGAATAACTGGGGAGCAAATCATGGAGCAATATCTTATGGACATATAGGTGATGAACTTATAACATTAGCATCTATGCTTAGAATTCCAGTATGTATGCACAATGTAAATCCTGACAGAATATTCCGTCCTAAAGTTTGGGCAAGTTTTGGAGACATGAATGAAGAAGGTGCTGATTACAGAGCATGTGAAAATTTTGGACCAATTTATAAAAAAATAGGTAAATAGAAAATATCTAAATGAAGGAGTAAAAAAATGCTTAAAAATATACCTAAAAATTTAAGTCCAGAATTACTGAAAATATTATGTGAAATGGGACACGGAGATGAAATTGTGATAGGAGATGGAAACTTTCCTGCTGCAAGTCATGCACAAAGACTTATCAGATCAGATGCAAGCGGTGTAGCAGAACTTCTAGAATCAATACTAGAAATATTGCCCCTTGATACGTATGTAGAAAGTGCAGTTTCATTAATGAAAACAGGAAGCGAGTATGTAGGAGAACCTGAAGTATGGAGTGTTTATAGAAAAACTTTAGAAAAACATGAAGAATTTAAAGACTTTGAATTTGTAGAAAGATTTGAATTTTATGAAAGAGCAAAAAAGGCATACGCCATAATTGCTACATCTGAAGAAGCTATTTATGCAAATGTTATTTTAAAGAAAGGAATTATAAAATAACATATAAATAACAAATATCAAAATAAGGGAACACGATTTTATAGATTTTTAAGCTTTAAATTTTAATCTTTTAATCGTGTTCTTTTTATAGATTACAATTATTAAATATTTTTTAATAAAAAATACTATGTAGTTCTATAAATAAAGAAAAAGATAGCGTAAATAATGAATTCATGGTATTATATTTTTGAATAGGAACACTGAGAAAAGATTTATATATCATAAATTAATCTATTACACCAAATTTAAAAAATAATTTTATCATATTCAAAAAATAAAAAATTCTAAACTGATATTTAATATTTAAATGGTAAAATATGATATAACATTTATTAATGATTGAAATAAAAAAATAATATTTATGATTTAAGGAAGTAATATAATGAAAATAGAAGAAATAGCTAAATTATCAGGATTTTCAAAATCAACAGTATCTCGTGTGATTTCAAATAATGGTTATGTTAGTAAAGAAACAAAAGAAAAAATATTAAAAATTATTGAAGAGGTAAATTATATACCAAATGGAATCGCCCGTTCCTTATCTAGCAATAAGTCAAATACAGTAGCTGTAATTATACCAGATATTCAAAATTCATATTTTGGAGATATAATAAAGGGAATTTCTAACATAATGGATAAAAATAATTTACATATGCTTGTTTACAGTACTGATGAGAATATAAAAAAAGAAAAAAAAGTATTTCAAAATGTAATTGAACAAAGACCAAGTGGTATTATTCTTTCGATATCTCTTCAGCATCATAAAAAAAAGGATATAAAAGTATTGCTTGATTCAGGTATTCCTTTTGTTTTATTTGACAGACAAATTTTTGATGAAACTTTTACGGGAGTATTTTTTGATGATATAAAAGGTGGTTATTTAGCAACAGAAGCATTAATTAATTCAGGACATGAAAATATTGCGATAATTACAGGACCTTTTTCTACAACAAATGGATTAAATAGGTTAGAAGGATACAAAAAAGCAATGTTGGAAAAAAACAAAAAAATATCTGAAGAAAATATATATGAAGGGAATTTTCACTTTGATAGCGGATATGAAAACACAAAAAAAATTCTTGAAAAAAATAAGGAAATAACTGCAATCTTTATATGTAATAATGAAATGACTTTAGGAGCATTACAAGCAATAAGAGAAAAAAATCTAAAAATACCCGATGACATAGCAATAGTATCCTATGATAATCATAAATATTTTGAAATATTAGGAATAAATATAAGTGCAGTAAATAGAGACATAGAAGAAACAGGAATGGAAATAGCGAAACTTTTACTTGAAGAGATGAAAAATAGTAGCAGAAGTAAGAAAATAGTTATCGTTTCTCCTACTTTAATTCTCAGAAATTCCGAAAAATTAGTAAAAATTAAAGATTAATAATAATAGCGATAATATGAATTTTTTACTACAAAACTAGTATAATGGCTATACTATATTTCAGAATAAAAATAGGAGAAGTTAAGAGGAAATTATTTTCAATAAAAATAATAATAAATATAAAGAACATAAGGAGAATAAATGAAAAAGTTAAAATTTACTTCATAATATCATCATTTATCCGAACATTAGTAACAAAAGTGTCAACTACAATGAAAAAGCTGGATGCATCAATAACACAATCTATAAACTGTAAATACATCCAGAATCTTTTTAGTAAATTTTTTTAATATTTTATATTTGAATTATTATCATTTTTATAAATATAACCATTTTATTTAGTTTAATTCTTTTATTTTATACACTTTCTTCTTATCTCTTATTTTATAGCCATTATCATTTTCATTATAATGTTTATCAAGAGTTTTTGCATCTGCTTCCTTAAAAATTTTACCTTTGTAATAGGCATTATTCTTATCTTTTGCATAATCTACATCAAGAATTTGAAAAGTATCAATATCCACATTTTTGCTTTCTAATGGAACAAATTTTGTATTATCACTTTCATCTTCAGTAAAATAGTACAAATCTTCATTTTGTTTTACTAAAGAATAGTCTATTACTTCAAAGTTTTTTGGTTTAAAATTTTCTATCTTTTTATTTTTATAATATATATTATTTTTATCCTTAAAAAAACCATTTTTTAAATATTCAAAGCTATTTACATCCACTCCATTTACTTTACGAGTTTCATAATATACTCCCATTTTATCTTTTCCAATAGAATATCCTTCAGGTTCAAAAGTTCCTGTATCTGCATCTTCTATTTTTTGGAAATGATAATAAACGTTATTTTTATCTTTTGAATATCCAGAATAATTTTCAATAGGTTGTAAGGTTTTTAAATCAATTTCTGGAGAAATTTCAACTTTTTCAACAACAACGTTATTGCTCTTTTGATAAAAGTGGTGTATTCCATTTTTATCTTTCACATGTGTATAATTGACAAATGGCTCAAAAGATTTTGGATCAATTCCCTTCATCAGCATTCCCTCATAGTAAACTCCATTTTTATCTTTGTAAAAATTTCCGCTCAAATCTTCAAATGTCACGGGATCCAAGCCTTTTATCTGTTTTCCTCTGTCATAAACAGCATTTTTATCTCTTCCTATCGCATAACCATCTATTACTTCAAAACTTTTTGCATCTGCCCCTTTAACTCTTTTTACATCACCATCATAATTATCATAGTAAAAAACATTATTTTTATCTCGATAATACTCTTTCGATACTTCTTCAAAAGTATTTAAATCAGTATTTTGGATTTTTTTCACTTCTTCTCTTCCAAGATAATAAACCCCTTTATCATCTTTGATAATAAGTTTATTTGAGCCAACAACTTCAAAAGTTTTAGGATTTACACCTATTATTTTTTTATTTAAAAAGTATAAGTTATTTTTATCTTTCCCGTATATAGAATCTATTTTAAAACTGCCACTATCTGCACTCTCTAATTTTTTTATTTCAATATCGATATTACAGTTATCATTTCCCACATCCTCTGCATTTTCGACATCAATATCTGAAATTTTCTGTTCACTTTCTTTATAATTAATAAAATAAACGTTATTTTTATCTTTTAAGTACAAAAGCATTGTCATGTTTTCTCCGTCCACGACTTCTAGAGTATTCGTATCTATTCCCGCAGGTTTTATTGACTTTATCGTAATTTCTCCATTTTCATATTTATCAAAAGTATAAATCCCATTTTTATTAATTAGTATAGCTGGTACGTAAAACTGAACAATAACTTTACTTTTTTCTGGACTAAAGCCTTTAATTTTTATAATCTCATTATTTGCAATATAAAAAACATTATCTTTATCTTTTGCAATAAAAGAATTTTCTATCTGAAAAGAATCCGCATCTACATTTTCTAATTTTTTATTTTTATAATAAATATTATTTTTATCTCTTGCAAAATCATCATTTCTCTCAAAAATTTTAAAAGTCCTGAAATCTACATTTTTTACAATTTCCTTTCTTTCAGGTTCTGTAGCTTCATCAGTAAAATAAATTTTATTTTTTTCTTTAATATAGCCCGCATTTATAATGTTTCCTGATAAAATAAGCAATGTTAAAATTTTTAACAAATTTTTCCTAATTTTCATATCGACTCCTTTTTAAATATCTAATTCTTATACTAAAACCTCGTTTAAAATACAGTAATTTTTTGTTATACATATTATCTTTTTTTCTTTTCAATTTCTGGTTTTATTATATCATTTTTTTGAAATTTACCCTATTAAATTTCTATATTTCTAATGATTTTTATTGTATAGTAAAACTGCCTCAAAAGCGAACTCAAAAGCTATGACTATTTTACTCAAACCCTAAATTTATATAATTTTTAATAGTTTTATTTTAAATGGATTCGAGTATATATTGTAATAAAATCAAGTTTTTGAAAATAAACTTACTTTTTTAACAAAAAAATGCACCTCTAATCTTGTTTGTATCCAAAATTTTTGGTGCTATTTAATAACATTATTTTTTAACAGTATATTTTAAATTTATTTAACTAATTCTACAATTTTTCAGCATATTTCAACGCTTTTATGCTTATTCCTTCAAACTATCGTTTCTATAAACACTAGATATAAAGCTCATCCTATGAATAAACTACATCGAACTTTCCCATTCGCCTTTTACAGTAACACCTGTACTAATAGCTACTCTATCCATAAGTTCAACATCTTCATCACTTAATTCAACACTTGCAACCCTTTTGGCATCGTCAACTTGATTAGTTTTTGTAACTCCAATTATTGGAATAGTTCCTTTTGCAACCGCCCAAGCAGTCGCAATTTCAGGAATTGTTGCAGAATATTTTCCACCTAAAATTTTCATTTCATAAAATAGCGGCTCCAATTTTGCCAAAGTTTCAGGCGGGAATGCTTCACCCCTTCTTGTTCCAGCTGGCAATGGATTTTCTTTTGTATATTTTCCAGATAAAGCGCCTTGTTCCAGTACCATATACGAAAATACTACGATATTGTTTTCCTTACAATAATCTAAAATTCCAGTTGTTTCAATTGTTCTGTAAAGTAAGCTAAAATGATTTTGAATAGCGTGTAACTGAAATCCAGCTTCTTTTAAAAGATTATTCACATATTTTATTTGTTCTAAATTGTGATTAGAAACTCCTATTTTTTTCGCTTTTCCTGATTTTAACACATCAACCAATTTAGGTGCCCATTTCTCCATATCTTTTGTATTATGTATCCAATAAATATCAATGACTTTCTTATTCAATCTTTCTAAACTTTCATCAAGAAATTCAAAAATCGCATTATCTCCTCTTCCTTCTGCAAGTTCAGGTGTAAATTTTGTAGAAATTATCGCATCACTTCTATCTTTTACAAATTCTCCCAAAATAGTTTCTGATTGACCACTCGCATAAACAGTTGCAGTATCCCACAATTTTAGTCCCAAATCCATTGCTCTATCAAAAATAGGTTTCAATTCATCTTTTCCTAATTTATTTCCAAAAATCGAATCTCCTCCAGCGATTCCTCCAAATCCCCAAGACCAAGTTCCTAATGCTACTTTAGGTATTTCTATTTCTTGTATTTTTGTTTTTTTCATTTAAAATCATCTCCATTTTTCATATATTTTTCCAAAGTTCAAAATTAATATTTTTATTTTACATAATTTAAATTACCTTTATTTAATAATATTACACCTTCAATATTTATAAATTCTTTATTTTCAATTATATTTTCCGTTTGCTCTATATATTTTTTAAAATGAGCTGTTTTTCTGTGCTTTTGATACGCTTTTTCATTTTCATAAATTTCAAAAAAGTGCCATTTGTCTGGATTTTCTTTTGCTGTTGCAGCATAAATTACATAAACACTTTCTTCTTTTTTTATCGACTGCTTCATTTCATCAAGTACAATTTCCCTAAAAGCATCATTAAATCCTTCTTTTATATCAACTGTAACATAATTTACACGGGTATTTCTTGTTTGCACAAAATTTTTATCTCCCATATATTCTGGAACAACTTGAATTTTCTTTTTATGCTCAGTCAAAATTGCTGGCGACTTTTTTAAAAATTCTTTATATTGCTCTGACTTGACATGTTCCTGGTAACTTTTCTCATCTTCATAAACCTCAAACATATAAGTCATATTGGGATTTTCTTTTTCCTGAACCAAATACATCCCAAGTGTCCCTTTATCATTTAAAACTGATTTTGTAATATTATTTTTACCAACTGCCACATATGCATTTTTTTTGCCTTCTTTGATACCAAGTTCAAAAATATTAAAAATTAGTAGCATTTCTTTTCTCCTCAATAAATTTAATAAATTTTTCCGTCGCCACTGAATATTTCAAACACGGCTTCCAAACTAAAATTGTCTTAGAAATTGCTGCTTTATAAAATGGAATAAATTTCAAATCTTCAAAATTATTCTCTAATTTTAAGCAAACTGCCATTCCCATTCCATTTTTTACCATCATCGCAGCATTATAAACCAGTGTGAAAGTAGCGCCAACATTTAATTTCTCCGTAGGAATTCCCATCCAATTTGAAAATTCATTTTGAATCAATTTATTTTTAGAAATAATTATCGATTCTTTTTTGATTTCTTCTGGATAAATAAATTTATTTGAGGCTAATTTATTGTCTTTTCTAACCAAAAGTCCCCATTCTTCAATCTGTTTCAATCTTATAAATTTATACTTTTCCTTATTTATATAGTCAAACACAAGTCCCATATCTAAAAAACCGTGTTCAATTCTATAAATAATATCTTCGGCTGTTCCACTATAAATGTCAAATTTAACATTTGGATACTTTTCCTGAAATTCCGAGAGTAATTTTGCAAGTTCATTCATTCCCAAAAATTCGCCACATCCAATAGATATTTCTCCAGCAACAATTTCATTGTCATAAGACAGCTCTTTTTTCGTTTTTTCCGTTAAATAAAGTATTTCCCTCGCCCTTCGTTGCAAAAATTTCCCATCTTCAGTCAATAAAATTTTATGATTACTTCTCGTAAAAAGTTTAACTCCCAGCTCTTCCTCAAGCTGTGCCAATTGCCGTGATAATGTCGGTTGTGTGATATAAAGTGATTTTGCCGCTTTTGTTATATTTTCCTCTTTTGCAATCATTAAAAAATATTTTAAAATTCTTAATTCCATAAATCCTCATTCATTTTATAATTTTTTTATACTAATTTATCTTGCATTCACCGCTTTTGGCAACTTTTCATATTCATCTTCTGACAATATCCCAAACCATTCAGTCGAACCGCCATCTGACAAAGCAATATGAGTAAACCAACTGTCTTTTGCCGCTCCATGCCAATGCTTAACATTTTTAGGAATATTCACAATATCTCCTGGATGTAATTCTATCGCTTCTTTCCCATCTTCTTGATACCAGCCGTATCCATCAGTCACCAATAATACTTGTCCATTTGAATGAGAATGCCAGTTATTTATAACTCCCGGCTCGAAAACAACATTATGAATACCAACTTTTGAAGTGTCATTCGGCTCAACTAATGTTTTTAGATAAGTTTTCCCATTAAAATATTTTGCATAAGCCTCGTTATAATCGCCTTTCCCAAACAAGCTGCTTACAGGATCAGCCGTTCCATCTTCTGAATAGATCTCTTTCAAAAGCCGAAATACAGCCCAGGCTTTTGGCCATCCCACATAAAATCCTAAATGTGTAACAGCCTCTGCCAATTCTTCTCTTGTAACCCCATTTTCTAAAGCACTTTTTAAATGAAATTTCAAAGAACTATCCAAAATTCCATCAGCCATAAGTCCAGTGACCGTAATTAAACTTCTATCTCTAGCCGACAACTTATCCTCTCTTGCCCAAACTTCCCCAAACAAAACATCATCATTCAATTGTGCAAATTTTGGTGCAATATTACCTAATAAATCTCTTCCTACAGTAATTTTTTTACTCATTTTCTTTCACCTCTGTTTAATCAAATTTCACATTCAATATATTTTCTAAATTTTTACGATATATTTTATATCTAATTGTATCACTTACATTTAAATTTTCGATAGATTCTATCACATCAACAGTTGCACCAGCTGGCTGCATTCCCACAGGAGCATCAGTTGCAAAAATTACCTTATCTTCCCCAAAATAATCAATTGCCATATCCACAGCCTTTGTATTTCCAATAATTGCCGTGTCAACATAAAATTTCTTAAAATCATCTGTATATTCTTTTGGCATCACAAGTGGCAATCGGTTTGCAAAAAACGGAACCATAGCATCAGCATGATGAACTAATATTTTAATATTTGGATATTTCTTAAAAATGCCAGTCATTACAATCTCATTCATAGCTTGTGTCTGTTCATATTCCCACGAAAATACGATATTATTATCATTTTTACTCATATCATACACAGGATGCAAAAATATTACCACATCATTTTTTGCCACTGCCTCAAATATTGGCAAATATTCATCACTTGCAATTGGCTTTCCAAGAGCCTTTGAAAACAACTGAATTCCAAACATTTCTTTATTTTTACCAACTTGTTCATTAATAATTTTTACCGCTCCATCGACATTATTCATCGGAACCATTCCAATAGCTCCCACGAATAAGTCTGAATTGTCTTTTACTGTTTCTATCAATTCTTCATTAGCTTTTCTTGTAATTTCATAAGTTTTTTCTCTATTTTTTGTAAAATCTTCAGGATTAAAATTTATCATTGAAATAATTTCTTTAACATCTGAATATTCACTATGATATTTTCTTCTTGTATCCACATTTACTAAAGGCTCATTTATTAATGTACCAAACATTTGAGGAATTTTAGGATTTAATTCCTTAATGTCTTTAAAAAAATTTGGTGTCAAAATATGTGTAAAAGCATCAATTTTCAAATCTTTTTTTCTATTTAAAAATACTTCACTTCTGTCTTTCAGTTTAAAATTATTTTGATTTTCTTTCATAAATTTTCCAGTAATTTTCACAATTCTATCATTTACTGGATTTTCACTCGTTATATTTTTAGATTCTGTTTCCTTTATATTCATTTTTATCCTTTCTTTTTCAGCTTCATTTGAGTTTGTCAATATGTTGTTTATAATTATCAACAAATTACAATTTTTTAGCCCAAGCCCCAATGCTTTCCAAGCTTTCATTCCACCCAAATCTTTTGCCTTCAATAATATTCAATTCCGAATAATTTTTTTTCAAAAATTCTGTTGAGCCTTTTATTCCGCTTCCACCTGATGTCGCAAAAGTGATTATCTTTTTTCCGCTCAAATTATGTTTTTCAATAAAAGTCTGAATAATACGAGGCGGAATATACCACCAAACTGGAAATCCAACAAACACAGTATCATAATCATCAATATTTTCCACAACATTTTCAATTGAAGTATACTCAACTTGCGGTTTTATCTCAAACAAATTTCCCCCAGTCGCTTTTGCCAATTTTTCTGCAACTTTTTTTGTTGTCCCTGTTGCTGAAAAATAAGCCACTAATACTTTATTCATAAAAAATCACCTCTCAAAATTAGATAAAATCTAAATTTTTTATTCTCTTATGATTTATTTTACAATATTTATCCTATTATATCAAATACTTATTTTTTATAATTAGTTATGCTTTAAAAGCATATCTTAAAAACTATTTCCTATTATTCTCTTTCAAACTTTATTTCAAATTCTTTTCCCAAAAATGTAATTTCAATTTTCAAAACTTTCTCAACTCCAGCATTTTTTAAAACTGAACCATATTCTTTCTCATCAATCTGTTTTAATGCAACTTCACATTCTTTTTCAAGTTTTTCATAAATTTTATTATCATTTAAATTTTTCACTTCATTAATAATTTTCAACTCAATAATAATTCCTTCTTTTCCTTTCAAAATATTTTTAGGTTTTAAAAGTAAATCATATCTCCCTTTTCCTGCAAAATTATTCGGTGTAATCTCATATTCATTTTTTAAAATTAAAACTAATCCTAGCATCAACCCATGATAAAATTGCTCTTTGTAAGTTCCACTCACATCAAATATTCCAGCATTTTCCAATAGAATTTCTTTTAGATATTTTTTGAAATTTGAAATATCTCCTTTTCTTAAAGCATCGACATATTCAATGTTTTTCCAAATCGTCTCGGACGAGTAAACAGTTTTACCTCAGAACCATCATTTAAAATATTTTCAATTAGATTGATTTTATCAAAATAATAATAGTCATTTTTGATAATTTTTTTGAAATCAGATATTCCAATTGGCAGTTTTGCTTTAATCCCAATGTCCATATTAAATTTGCCCCTTTCTTTTTTCAATTATTTCTTTAAGATATAGTAAATTTCTTGCTCTGCATATTATCCTTTTTTTCTTTTCAATTCCTGTTTTTTTTATATCATTTTTTTGAAACTTATCCTATTTAATTCCTCTATTTTCTCTAATCTTTTCTCCACGATAATATTCACCATTCTTATCTTTTGCATAGTCATCATTCATTATTTCAAAACTTTTAATATCAGCATTTTTAATTTTCTTTATCATTTTTTCTTTATCTGAAAAATAGTAAACATTTTTATCGTCTTTAAAATAATTAGGTTCAATCATTTCAAATGTATTAGGATTTACACCACTTAATTCATTTATTTTATAATCATTTTCTTTAGAACTGAAAACAGTAACGATTTTATCATCATATGTATTCAAAGTATAAACAGCATTTTTATCTTTAAAAACATAAGGATAATTTGTAATTTCTTCAAACCTATTAAAATTAATATTCTTAACATTTTTATCAATTTTAATTCTTTTTATGCTACTCTCTTTAGTTAATATGTAAATTCCATTTTTATCTTTTATTATAGAATTATCGTAAGATTCATTTAATACTTTAAAACTATTTCTATCTATTTTTTCTAATTTATCGCCTTTATAATAAATATTATTTTTATCTTTTCCAAAATAAGAATTTTCTTCTGGTATTCCAAAACTTTTGAAATTTACATCTTTTATTTTTTTTAATTTTCCATTTTTATTATAATAAATGTTAGTTTTGTCCTTATAATACTTGTTATCAATATATTCAAAGGTTTTTACATCAACTGCTAAAGGTAGTATTTCAACTTCTTTTTCTTCAAAATTAGAAATTTCATATAATGTATCTTTTATTTTGATGAAGTCATTTCCAATTATTTCAACATCATTGGGATTAACATTTTTTACTTTTTTCCATTTAAAGTACAAATTATTTTTATCCTTTTTGTATCTTGTCATAGAAATATTTTGATAAGTCTCAATATCCAAATCATCTAACTTATGAAGTTTATAATTCTCTAAATAATATACATTATTTTTATCCTTGAAATAATCATCCAACATTTCATTCGCTATTCCAAAACTTTCTATATCTATCTCATCATTTCTAAATTTTATTAAAGTTTTTTTATTTTCATCAATATAATAGACACCATTTTTATCCTTTATCAAATTTTCAGGTTCTGATATTCTATTTTCATAAATAACTTTAAAGCTGTTAACATCTAAACCTTTTATTTGTTGATTTTCAAAATAGACATAATTTTTATCTTTTAAAATATTTTCACTTAATTCATTAACACTGTTTCTATCTGCATTTTCTAGTTTCAATATTTTATCTTCAGAAAAATAGTAAACATTGTTTTTATCCCTATAATATTTATTATCAAGATAGCTACGTCCATTTATTTCTTCAAAAGTTTTTGCGTCCACATTTTTTATTTGTAAAATTTTCTCGCCTTTTTGAAAATAAATATCATTCTTATTTCTATAAATAGTTGGATTTTCACTTGAAATTACTTTAAAATCATTAAAATCTATATCAATCCCATTTTCTTTAAAATTTATAACTTTTAATTTATCATAATTTTTTCCAAAAGTATAAATTCCATTTTTATCTTTAAAAATTGTAATACCATATCTTTCAACTACTTCAAAAGTTTTTGGATCTATTTTATTTAATTTTTCATCCCAATAATAAACATAATTTTTATCTTTTGCAACATGGTAACCCAGAATCTCAAATGTTTTCGCATCTGCATTCGGCAATTTTTTTAATCCATTTTCTGTTCTATAATACACATTGTTTCCATTAATTTCATAAATAGGAATCACACGAATATCTGCATTCACAATACTCCCCACCAAAACAAAAAAAAATAGAATTTTTAACAAATGTCCTTTAATGTTCACAACAACTCTCCTTTTTTATTCTCAAGTTTTTGATTTATTAACAATTCAAATAAAATAATTTTTATTGCTTAATCTCCATTTCCTCCTCAAAGTCAACTGGATTTTTCCCTTCCATTTTCTTCCCTTCGAAATAAACATTATTCTTATCTTTCCCATATTTTCCTCTCATTGTTACTCTAAAACTATCTTTATCCGCTCCATTTACTTTTACAAATTTATTTCCATCCATAAAATAAACGCCGTTCTTATCTTTGAAATAATTGGAACTATCCATTGGAGATTCAATTCTTTCAAGAGTTTCTAAATCAATGCCTTTACTATCTAATCGAGTTACTTCTATTGTTTTTTTGTTATCTTCAGTTTCAGTAAATTTATAAACACCATTTTTATCAGATAGTATTATTTCATACGATAATCCGCCATTAAAATAACTAAAATTATCAGAACTAATCCCTTTTAATTTTTTTCCTTTATAGTAAACGTTATCTTTGTATTTTATCCACGTTCCCTCCAGTTCTATAATTGACCATTCCTCATCTCTATTTTCAATATCTTTAAAATCCATTCCAACTATCTTTTTACCGTTAAAATAGACATAATTTTTATCTTTGTAAAAACCAGCATATTCTACTTTTTCAAATGAACTAGCATCTGCCCCTTCTATTTTTTCAAATTTATCCACGTCAAAATAATAAACATTTTTGCTATCTTTAAAATATCCCAAATCTAAGTTTTTTAGATTTTTGAAATCAATTTTTATATTGATTGGAACTATTTTAAATTTGTATTTTCCCTCGTCTTCTTCAATTTTATAAATACCATTTTTATCCCTTATAAGATTAGCCCGCATTTTTTCAAAAGTTTTTGCATCTATTTCTTCTAATTTCTTATTATTTAGATAAATATAATCTTTATCTTTTGAAAAATTACCATAACCAGTATAACTTGAATCTAAAATTTCAAAAGTTTTTAAATCAGCATTTTCTATTTTATAAAGATTATTATCTGATTCATAATAAACATTATTTTTATCTTTATAATAGTCGCCATCAATGTTCACAAAACTTTTCCAGTCCAATCCATCTATCTTCAATTTTTTAGTTATCATTTCAAATTCATTAATACTTTCCAAAATATATAACCCATTTTTATCTTTTGCGATATTATAACTTACTTTTTCAAAAGTTTTTGCATCTATTCCGTTTGCTCTTTTATTAAACAAATAGACATTTTTATCATCTTTTCCATAGTAATAGTAACCTGAATATTTAAATGTTTTTGGATCTGCTCCATTTACTTTTCTAATTTCTATTATATTACTAGCATTGGATGTCGTAAAAAAATAAACATTTCTGCTATCTTTAAAATATGCATGAATTCCCATAGAAGAATTTTCAACAAGTTCAAATGTTGAAATATCTACTCCATTTATATTCAGTACTACTGGTGTGTAAGTCGTACCATTCTCATTTTCACTCAAATAGTAAATATTCTTGTAATCTTTTATAAATTGAAACCTATTTTTATCCAAAATTTCAAATCCTTTCGGACTAACCCCTTTTAACTTCTGTTTATCAATAAATACGCTATTTTTATCTTTTGAAAAAATTCCCAGCTCAAATGTGTCAGCATCTGCTCCTTCCAGTTTTTTTAATTCCTGTTTATCTTCAGTCATATCAACATAATAAACCGAATTTTTATCTTTATAAAATGCTTCTTTTAAAATATTCTCAAAACTTGCCACATCAATGTTTAAATTTTTTATTGCTCTTATTTTTATTTTTTCATCATCTGTCATATAGATTTCATAAACATTTTTATTATCCTTTAAGTAATTATCATCAAAAATTTTAAGTCCTTCTATACCAACAGAATCTAGCTTTTCTCCGTTATAATAAACATTTTTCCTATCTACCCCATAATTTCCGTTTACAATTTGAAATGTATTTTTATCAGCATTTTTTACTATTTTCACTTTCCCGTTTTTATTATCTACAAAATATACGTTATTTCTGTCTTTTATATAACTGCTGTAAGAAGAACTGTTATTATCCAAAAATACTAAACTGTTTACATCAATATTCAAATTTATTTTATTAATTTTTCCATTAGAAAAATAATACAGATTATTTTTATCTTTTACAAAATCATTTAATTCAAGTACTTTTTCAGCACTTTTATCATCGATTTCACTTTTGATTTTTTTTAAATCATTATCTGAATGATAATAAAAACTATTTTTATCTTTATAGTAGTTCAAAATTCCAAAATACTTAAATGTACTAAAATCAATGTTCAAATTATTTATTTTTTTTGCTTCAATTTTATCGTTTTTTCTGTCATACAAGTCACTATTGCTATTAAATGTCAAATAGTAATTATTTTCGCTTTGAAGAATATAATTATCCTGTCCCATTTCTTCAATAACTCTAACATTATTCGGATTAATTCCGTTTATTTTTTCACCAATATAATAAACTCCATTTTTATCTTTTCCAATTTCCTCACTCAAAGTAATAAAGCTGTTCCTATCAATATTTGGTAATTTTATAAAACCTTCTCCATCAGGAAAATCATTACTGTATTTAATAACAAAAATATTATTTTTATCTCTAAAATAACGAGTATCTCCCATTATCTCAAAACTTTTTGCATCAACATCTTTGATATCCTCATTTCCTGTAATGTAAAAAACTCTATTTTTATCTTTTCCTATAAAATCACCAAAATTTTTAAAACTCTTAGAATCCACATTTTCCATTTTTTTACCATTATAATAAACATTATTTTTATCTTTTGCGATATAATAACCCAAAACCTCAAAAGAATTTTTATCTGCTCCTTGTATCTTTTCCAAATTCTCATAGGCATAGTAAATATTATTTTTATCAACAAAATAATCTATGCTCGCAACATCTTTGCTATTTTCTAAAGCTCTAAAAGTTTTAACATCAAGTCCGTCTACAGATATTTTTTTCGTATTTATTTTATTATCTGAAAATATTGGTATAATATCTGTAATCTCAGATTCAATTTTATATACATTTTTACTATCTTTTACATAATTTTCTTTTACTATTTCAAATTCTTCAGGCAAAACATCTTTAAGTTTCTTACCAAAACGATAAACACTTTTATTATCTTTTGCATAATAATCACCAATAAGACCTCTATCTTCCCTTAAAGGTTCAAAACTTTCAATATCCACATCTTTTACTTTCGACTTAATCTCATAATACGGTATTTGATAATAAATTTCGCCATTTTCTTTCAGATATTCTGCATTTGCAATGCTTCCTGCCAGGATAAATAAAGTTAATATTTTTAATAAATTTTTTCTTTTCATGTACCTACTCCTTTTTTATAAGTTTTAATTTTTAGTAAATAAAATACTTTTTTATTTTATCAATCTTTTATTCTCTTTTTTTATAAGATTCATATTTTCATCAATTTTATAAAATTCATTATTATATTTTATTTCATTATCTACAATTTTAAAGTAATTTGGATTAATATTATTTAACTTTTTCCCTTTATAATAAACATTGTTTTTATCCTTTGCATATAAGTATTCAATAACTTGAAAGGTTTTGTAATCAGCATTTTCTATCTTTTTTATCTCTACATTTTCTTCATCCACATAATAGACATTCTTTTCATCTTTTATATATTCATCACTTTTTTCACCATTTTTTTCCTTCAAAAATTTAAGTGTTTTTATATCAGCCTCATTTTTAAATTTAATAAGCGTTTTTCCCTTTTTTATATCATCAGTTTCATCGTAATAATAAAAATTGTTTTTATCTTTATAAACTCTCATGGAAAAACTTTCAAAAGTATCCTTGTCAATTGGAAAATCCATTTTTTTCGCATATATTTTTTCATTCGAATTATTTTCATAAACAAGATAAAAATCATTCCCGCTTTTAATGATATTGTCGGGAACACTGCTTAATGAAGTCAAAAACTTAAAATTATTCGGACTTATCCCTTTCACTTTTTGCTCACGAAAATATAGATTATTCTTGTCTTTCGCATAAAAATCGTCCAAATAAACAAACGTCTCTAAATCAACTTTCTCATCAATTTTTTTCATATCAAAATAAGCATTGTTCTTATCTTTAAAATAATAATCTCCAACTGATTTAAGTGTCTTTATATCCACATCTTTCAATTCTTTTTTTTCATAAGCATCAAAAACAATTTTCTCATCCTTCACAAAATGGCTTCCAAATATTTTAGCACTTTTAGGGTCTATTTTTTCAATTTTTTCCCCTTGATAATAAATATTATTCTTATCTTTTGCAAAATCATTTTCCAATATTTCAAATGATTTTTTATCTATATTTTTTAATAATTTCGGCTTTTGTTCCATCCACTCCCGATAATAAATTTCTCCATTTCTTTTTATGTATTCTGCATTCACAATATTTCCTGCCAAAATAAATAAAATCAAAATTTTTAATAAATTTTTCCTAATTTTCATAATCACTCCTCCTTTTTAAATTTTTTTATTTCCATATTTTCAATAAATTCTCTATTTTTCTCAATAATCCGAATAAAATAATTTTTTATAATTTAATCTTTATTCATCTTTTATCTTGTCAAAACTTTTTTATCTCTCTCTGGATAGTAAAAATAACGTTTATTCTTATCTTGTCCATATCCCCAAGGAGTCACTATTCTAAAACTATTTTTATCTGCACCCTTTACTTTTACAAATTTTTCCCAATCCATATAATAAACTCCATTTTTGTCCTTAAAATAATTTGAATTATCAATTCTTTGAATACTTTTCAAATCTACTCCTTTACTATCAAGCTGAATTATTTTATTTTCTGAAAGTATATAAATTCCTTTTTTATCTACAAAAATCCCTTCTGATAATCCACCGTCAAAATATTTAAAGTTATCCGAACTTATTCCATTTAATTTTTTATTTTTATAATAAACACTATTTTTATCTTTTGCAAAATTATAATCCTTCTCAAAAATTTCAAAAGTCTTAAAATCTACATCCTTTACCTCTTGTTTAGTCCCATCTTTGTTATCAACAAAATAAATTCTTCCATTTTCTTTCAAATACTCAGCATTTACAATACTTCCCAATAAAATAAATAATAACAAAATTCTTAACAAATTTTTTATTTTCATACATCTACTCCTTTTATTTTTTCATAAACTCATCAAAAAATTAAAATAGATTTATTTTTCTAATTCCAAAACTCCAGTTCATCTTCCTCTTCCACAGCACCATCTTCTTCTTTTTCGTCAATATCTCTCAAAATATCATCAACACTCAAGTCGTTCAGTTCTGGATCTATTTTATCAAGAAAAGCTGAAAACTCTTTTTTTACTTTTTGAATACGTATTCTATCGCCAGTTCTTACAATCATCTGATAATTTTCCAAATATTCTGAAATGTAGTTTCTGATTTCTGTATTTACTATTTCTGCATAAATTCGGTTTGCTCTTTCAATCAGCAATTTATCTTTGTTTTGATTTTCTGACTGAATTTTTATTTCTTCCAATGTTTTTATTCTTTCATTTTTTTCTTCTTCGGATAAATCGCCATTTATAATTAATTTATTTCTCTTTTCTCCCGTACTTATTGCAGTTGCTTCTGCCTCTAAGATCCCATTTATATCGTAAGTGAATCTTACGTTCACTTTTTCATTTCCTGCATTATTTCTTGGAACATTTATTTCAAATTCTCCCAAAAATAGATTATCATTTATATTCAAGCTTTCCCCTTGATAAATTGCGATTCTTATTATTGTCTGATTGTCTTCTGCTGTTGAAAAATATTCAGACTTGCTTGTAGGAACCGTTGTATTCCTTGGAATAATCGGTGCAAATCTCTGCCCAATTACTTCAATTCCGAGTGTAAAAGGACACACATCTGTCAAAATTCTTTCCTTAAATGCCTTGTTTCTCTCCTTCATTCCCACAGTTACACCAACGCCGTAAGCTACGACAGTATCAGGATTTTGAGCTATTGACACGAGTTTATTGCCTTCAATAAAATCAGTATTGTCAAAATAAGTTTTTTCTCCACGCATTTTATTAAAATACTTTTCCACAAATTCTTCCACAATTCCTAATTTTACAGCCCCGCCGACTAGCACAACTTTCTCAATTTCTCTTGCATCCGTATTTCCATCCTGCAAAGCCTTGTCAATCGCAACTTTCATTTTTACAAGCAATGGTTTTACAGCCACCCTGAAATCTGCCTGTGTAATTTCTGCTTTATAGTCTTTTCCTTTAATTTCCAGTTCAATTTCCACATCTTTTAAACTTATCAGTTTTTTTGCCCTGTCTGCCTTTGTGTACAGTTTTGTTCTTTCATCACGGCTCAAGTCAGATATTGATAATCCTATATTTTTCAAGAAAATTTCACATATTTTGGTAGTAAAATCCTCTCCACCAAGCATCGTATCCCCACTTATCGAAATTACTTCCATAATATCCTCAAATGTTTCAAGCAAAGTAACATCAAATGTCCCTCCACCCAAGTCAAGCACTATAAACTTCAAATTCTGATCTAAAATATGGCTTCCAAGCGACAATGCCGCAGCTGTTGGCTCATTTATAAGCCTTTCCACTGTAAGTCCTGCCAGTTCCGCCGCTATTTTAGTATCTTTTCTCTGTTTATCATTAAAATATGCAGGTACGCTTATTATTGCCCTGTCTATCTTTTCATTGAGCTGCTTTTCAGCATTTTCCTTTAAATGTTTCAGTACAAATGAAGAAAGCATTTGTGCATCAAAAGTTCTATTCTTTACTTTAATTTTTGCTTCCGTTCCCATCCTTCTTTTAAAATTGCTCGCAGTTTCCCCAGCATTCATCATTCTTCTTTCCTTCGCCAGTTCTCCCACTATTATTCCATCATTTTCATCAATTCCCACAACAGACGGAATCAAAATATTCCCATATTCATTTTTTACAAACTGTATTTCCCCATTATCATCAATATATGTCGCCAAACTATTTGTTGTCCCCAAATCAATTCCAATCATTCTTCCCATTTTTATTCTCCTTCAACAATAAATTTTTTAAGTTTTTTATAAAATATCAAAAGAAACACTATCCAATATATCTTTTGCATAATTTCTTATCCTGTTGTATTTTATTCTATTTACAATCAGTAATTTTGCAAACAAGAATACGAGTGTTCCATTTAGTGTAAAATCAATTATTTCATATTTTAAATAAATTTTAAAAAGGTAGATCCCTAGCAGCAGAATCTGAATATAAAGCATGCTCGCTATATTTATGCTGTTTCCACGTTTTGCAAGCATAATATCATAATAACTTCTAGCAACTGCCAGTATAATTGAAAAAGTTTTCACTATTCCAAAAGTCGTCAAAACATCTTCATATTCAGCAGGCATCATATCCGTTATTACAGGCAGGCTAAAAATCCATATAAAAACTACCATTAAACTGCTAAGAATAAATACAATTCCAAACAACCCAGTTTCCTGATTTTGTATCTCATCATCCTGAAAAATTTCCATCCGATGAAGCATTTCCTTTATTTTTTCATAATGATAGGCAATTCTCTTAAAAGGCACGTTATTTTTTAAGAAAAACAGTAAATGATGCAATTTCCCGTTCTTGCAGCTTTTAGGATAAATGTTCCAAAATATAAAAAACCCAAATATTCCCCATTTTTTTACATTGAAATAATTTTCTACAAAAATTTCAACTGCCTTATTTCTTTCAGATTTCTCATTACTTCTATAAAGTTCCTCTATTTTCTGAAATTTTGTTTTATCTTTTATCAAGTGCAGAAAAATATAATCTTTCTCAAATTTAGTAATATTTTTAGACTGTAAAATCACATTATTCTCATAATTGTCATTTTCCAAATTCAAAATTTCCTTAATTCTTCTTTTCTCTTCTTTACCAAAGCTATCAAACTCCTCCATCAAAAATCTCAAACTTCCAAAAAACATTTTCTCCCCATTCAACAATTTCCCAAATGCCTCTATCCAATTATCTACATTCTTCTCAACTTTCTCCAATTCCCCACTAAAAATATTAGAAAACTCCTCATCTTCATCATTAGTTATTTCTATATTATATTCATTAGAAAATCCTTCATATTCATATTCTTCAAATTCTTCTTCATTTCCAAAAAACTCTTCCTGAAAATCCTCTCCTCCATACTCTAATGCTTTCTCATAAGCCTCATTAATTCTCATAAACATCTCAGGAAAATCCTCAGGATGATATTTTTTAAGCATCTTGGAATACGCAACTTTTATTTTCTTCTTATCATCTGTCGGCTCTATTTCTAGTATCTTAAACGCTTCACCAAACTCCAAAATTACCACTCCTTACTTTTCTAAAATAAACGTATCTAGAATTTGTTTTGAAAATTTTCTTAGGCGTTTATATCTTATATTTGTAGTTACTACCATTTTTACAAACAAAATGATATTAAAAAATACAAATTGAAATATTAACTGTGAATATAGTAAAAATGGTATAATTAAGGATTCATATTCTGCATTGCCAATAACAATAAGATTTACAACAAACATTATACTCATTAAGATTGACAAATAACTTGAATACCCATACTGCATACTCCACTCAAATTCTTTTTCCCTAGCTATATTAACCCAGTCTAAAATTATGAAAAAAATAGTCCCCAGAATCCCTATGTACCAGTCAACAATAGGATTTAAAAAGAATAAAAATAAAACTATCGCACCAAAAATACTCCATAAATAAGGCGTTATGCGTAAACTTATTCCTACTTTCTTATTATTTTTTTGTTCTCTATCAAAAATTTCTATATATTTATTAACATCAACATATTCATTTCGTATTTTATAAGTTATAAATTTAAAAGTTGTGCCTACTTGCTCTATATCTCTGTAAGGGTATAACGCAATATTCTTTCCAAATAATCTAAAAATTTTAATATTAAAATAATCCTTGATAAATTTTTCATATCCTTTTTCATTTTCTGAAAAATTTTCACTTACAATATTTTTTACAATTTCATCTAAACTTACATTTTCACTTTTACCAGTATCTACCCAAGTTTCCCCTAAAATATCTGCATTCATATTAGAATTATTTAGATTATAAATTAAAAGTTCCATTTCAATTCTCGTTATATTTCTCCAAGCATAACCACGTAATCCATTTTTTTGTAAAATTTCTCTAATTTGATTTTTTTCCGAAACATCAAAATTAAAATGAAAATCACGTAAAATTTCTCGATATTCTGTTAATGGACGTTTTTCAGATAAAAGAAGATTTTTAAGCCGTCCTAACCACTCAGATATTGATTTGTTCGTTATTTCATTTTCATCAAAACTATTTGAAAAATCTTGTGTTTTTCCAAAAAAACTTTTATCGCTTGAATTATTGCCAGAATTAAAAAAATTATCAAATATATCCTCAATAGAATCCCCTTCATATTCATTAAAATTCGATTGCTCAAATCCCAAAGCAATTCCGTAAGCCTCGTTAATTCTGCTAAATATTTCATCATAATTTTCAAGATGGTTGCGATGATACCTCTTTAATAGCTCTTTATATTTCTTTTTTATTTTTTCTTTATTAGTTGTAGGTTCCATTTCTAGTATTTTAAACGCTTCTGTAAATCTATCCTCTGTCCGCATAGAATTTTTTAAGTATTCAAAAATATTAAGTTTTTCATATTTATTTTTACTATCTTTTTTTTCAAAAAACTTTTCCTTTGACTGTCTTTCTTCAGATGTTTCAGTAAATTTATCTTCTTTTTTCTCAAATTTTTTTGAATCAAAAATATCTGAAAAATCACTCTCTTTCATTTCTTCTGTTTTTTTAAAATTTTCAGTATTTTTATATAAATTTTCAGAAAAATTATTTTCTGCATATCCCAAAGCTTTTTCGTAAGCCTCATTAATTTTCATAAACATCTCAGGAAAATCTTCAGGATGATATTTTTTCAACATCTTGGAATAAGCAACTTTTATTTTCTTTTTATCATTTGTCGGATTTATTTCCAGTATTTTAAATGCTTCTGAAAAATTCAAAATCATTACCTCCTAAATTTCCTTGGTTTTCAAATAAAATGGCATCAGCAATTTAAAGCCTTTTAAAAATTCTTTTGTCAAATCTTCAAGATTTTCAAATTTTTCAATTTCTTCCACATCAAATTTAACAAGTACTTTTCTGATATTTTTCTCTTTCATATCTTCAAGCAATTTTTCCCTATTTTTTTCACTTCCTTCAATTCTATCCAGCATACAGTTTTCCTTACTTTTTGAAAACTGCACAAAATAATAAAGTGGCTTCTTAATTGGCAAGTCTAAAACCTTATTCTGTCTTTCAAGAGTATTTTCTCCAATTTTACGTTCAACAAAACTCACTTCCATCGAAATTCCGACTTTTTTAGTTTTCTCATTTTTAAAGACTCTAAGTGCAATTCCAGATTCATTTTCAGTATCTCCATCCTGCTTCAAAAACACCCAAAGATAAGGTCTTGCAACCTGTCCTTGATTCATCCAGCTGCTAACTTTCTGCAAATGAAATCCTTCCACATTTTCTTCCACAGATTTAGCTATTTCAGTAAAAATCTTTCGTGCAGCCTGTCCATTTTTCCTAAAAAGCTCCATATCTTCCTTCAAATCTCCTGCTTTTTCAGGTTTAATATATTTTCTCCCAGCATAGTCTGTATATTCAATTAATGGCTTGTAATTAAATTTTTTATTCATATTTATCATCCTTTTCGTTTAATTTTTATTTTTAAAATTATAACATATTTTATTAAAATAAAAAACTATACACTTTCTCCATTGCAAATAGAAAAAATATATAGCTTCATTATTTTTATTGTTTATTTTTTTCAACTCCTGTTATGGTAACAACAACATTATCCCTTATCAATGCCCTAAATTCATCATTAATGGGAAATCTCCCATTTCCAACTATTTTATACTGCTCCTTTACTTCATCAGTCAAAATGCGTCTCTCAATTTCTTTCAAATCAATTCCCAAGACTCTTTCTATGTAACGCAGCATTGCGTGTTCTGAAACGATTATTTTGTTCCCTTCCTTTAATTTTTTTATTTCTTCTCGTATTTTTCCTAAATTTCTTTCAGCACTTTGAAGTTTATTATTCAGAATTTCCCTTTCTATTTTTATAGCTTCAATCTCACTTTGTAACTTTACTTGCAAAGTATTCAGTTTTTTTAATTCCTCTTTCCCTTTAATTGCCATTAAACCCTCCTTCTTTCTTATTCTGATTATTTATCTTTTTCAATGATTCTTATGTTACTAATACTTTAAAAGTTTATTTCTATTTAAATATTTTCACACAACTTTTTATAGTCATTATTTATCCAGTTTCTATAATTTATCCAAATTGCATCATAAAGCGGTTCGCCTGTCAATTTTTGAATATATAATTTCCCTTTTGGAAAATATTTTTTATTATGAACTTGTATCGTAGTAACAACCTGATAAATATCATTGTGCGGAATAGTTTTATAGTCTTTCGTTGACAGCAAAGGAAGTAAATAGCACTCATTATCAAAATCATACACCCAATCATCCATTAATTTGACATTATAACCACAATGTATCATTTTATCAAACAAAACTTCAGCCATCGTAAAGGCAAAATCTCCCTCATGTCCTCTATCCATTTCCCTCAAATTACCAAAATTTTCTTCTCTTTCTTTTTCTTGATATTTTTCTTCAGCATAGTTATATATTGTTTTTACATTTCCAGAAACAATGATTTTTTTCTTTCCATTAATTTTTATTCTTCTCAAATCTGTTTTATCAGGATTTACTAATTTTAAATAATTCAGCCTGTCATAATTGAACCAATTTTCAAAAGCCTGTACCAAGGAATCTTTATAATTAAGATTCATTTGAGATCCATTCCAATTTTTCATTCCTTCAGGAAAATATTTTTCGTGAAAAAGATGAACATTGATGCTCACCGACATTCTTTTATCAGTGGTTCCGCCTCCGACAAATAAAGGCAATAAGTAATATCCAGTTTCAATCTCATAAATATACTGATATTCTCCTATTTCCTTCAATTCCACTTTTATTCCTTTTTCCGACAGAAATTCAGAAAATACTTCTGCAATCTTCATTTTTTCTGGACTTTCATAATAATAATCCAAAAGCTGCTGTGTATCGTATTCTAATACACTAGGCAATTTGTTTTCAAACTCGCTTAAATTCTTATTCACAAAAAATTCCTCCTAGTTTTTGTCAAATTATTTCAAAGCCATTTCAGTACAAATTAACCAAATTTCAATTATTTTATTGCATGCTTTCTTCTGCAATCTCCATCTGCACTGAAATATCCTCTTCTTCATAATTAAAGACTCTTTCAATCCTGTCCCTTAAAACTCTCAGATATTTTTCTTTGTATTCTTCATTTTTTCTCATCCTGTTAATTTCACATTCCCAAATCGTAATAACACTAATATCCATTTCAAAAAGCTTCTCACGAACCTCAATATCCCTCTCTACATTTCTCCTAAACTTCTTTTCCCAATATTCAGCATGTGTCTTAGGAAAAGTTGCAATTTTACAATTTTCATGCCTATGCCAGAAGCATCCATTTACAAATATCGCAGTATTATATTTCAAAATAAAAATATCAGGTGTTCCTGGAAGCTGTGAATAGTTTACTCTGTATCTATATCCCATCTTATAAAGCAATTTCCGGATATAAATTTCAGGTTTTGTATTTTTGGATTTTATTCTTGCCATGTTCTGGCTTCTTGTAAGAGGGGCTTTCTTTTTCATTTTTACTATAAGTACTTTCTTAGATATTTTAAATAATAGATTATCTAATAAATAATAACATGAAACTATTTTTCTGTAAAGAAAAATCATTTATCGGTTAATTTTATGAAAAAAACTACCTAGAGCATTTTTAAAGGAATTAGTAACCATTGATGATAAAGAAACTTTTAAAACTATTATTGAAAGTCTACAAAAATTAAAATATACTGTCTTTTATAAAATTTTAGATGTTCAAAATTTTGGTTTAACATAAAAGACAAGGGGATTTCCCCTTGTTAAAGAATATAAAAAATTGGTAAAATGTCTCAATTAATATTGCAATTTATAAAATATTATAATCCGTGTTCTTCCATTATCAATATAGTGTTGTATTCCACCTCTGCTTCTCGTGAACCTTTATCCATCGCCATTTTATAATATTTTTTAGCATTCTTATAATCTTTTTCATCTCGATAAATTGCTCCCGTATTTATCATTGCATCTATTTTTCCTTTTTGAGCAAGTGGTATTAAATATTTTTTAGCTTGTGTAAATTTTCCTTGAACTTTATATAAGATACCTAAATTATATTTTGGATCATCATTATTACCTAATTCTATTGCTTTTAAAAAATATTTTTCTGCTTCATCGTATTTTTTTTGATAATAACAAGAAACTCCTAAATTATAAAAAACTTCACTTTCTTGATATTTTGCTTTTAATAATTTTTTATAAAGTTCATCTGCCTTCTGATAGTTTCCTTCCTGCCTGTAAATTATAGCCAATTGGAATATTGCATCATTTTGATTTTTCACAGCTAATTTTTCTAGATATAATTTTTCTTTAACAAAATCTTTTTGTCTATCATAAAACATCGCTAGATTATACATCGCATCATCATACCCCATATCAGCAGCCATTTTATAATATTTTTCACCTTCCACTATTTTTCCTTGCTCCATATAAAGATAACCTAAATTATATATCGCATGAATATCTTTTTCCCTAGCCAATTCCAAGTATATTTTTTCAGCTTCCCTATAATTTTTCTGATCTAAATATGTTTTTGCCAATTTAAACTTTTCTTTAGAATTTGTATTTGAAAAAATGTTAAAAGACAATATCAAGACTAAAAAAATTAATAATAACTTTCTTTTCACTGCATCATCTCCTTATTTCATATATTTTTTATTTTTCTCAGTAACTTCTATCTGCACTGAAATATTCTCTTCTTCATAATTAAAAACCCTCTCAATCCTATCTTTCAAAATTTTCAGATATTTTTCTTTGTATTCTTCATTTTTCCACATCCTTACGGACATTTTCCTGGATCAACTATACATGCTCCTCCTATTAGTGCTGTCGGTGCCAATATTGCTGTTCCCAGTACCACTGCACAGGAATTTAACATTGTAATGCAAAACACCAATAAAAATAGTAATTTCCATTTTTTTATAAATTTCATAAAATCACCTTTTGCTTATTTTTTAATCGCATCTAAAAATTCATCAAAACTATCAGAAATTGCACAAAAAAAGAATAATTCATAAATATTAATATACACTTCTCCAGTTCTTCTTTCAATGAATAACATATATTCATCGTCTTCCGCAATTGGAATCAAATCTTCTTTTTTAAACTCTTCAATTTCTGTTTTTCCAAATAACATTTTATACATTTGAAACCAATGTTTCTGCTCATTTTTTACTTCTTCATCTTCAAAAAACAATTTATTTGGAATGTCTATTTCCATTTCATCAATATTGTATTTTTCATTTAACAGTTCACCAACTGCTTCCTTTTCCATTCCTGTAAGCATTGGCAAATATAAAAAACAGTAATCCTTTATTTCGTCAATTGTTTTTTTAGAAATTTTATATTTTGCACGATTTTTTATAGCTAAAGCATCAAATTTTTCAATTTCATCTTTATATTTTTTGATATTTATTTTATTCAAAAATTCTGAATTAAAATATTCTCTTTCTTCATTTTTCCTTTTCCAAGAATTTTCATAATCAATTATATTATTTTTCATTAAACCCTCAATTCCTCCCTATCTTCAACAATCTCATCCTTATATTTATCCAAAATCGGATTAATCTCATTCTTCACAAAATCCTCAGTCTGCTTCCCAGCAAATCCAGTATAATTAGCTGAAACCAAGATTCCTTCCATATCTTCTGCTTTCAACCCTAATCTACCGTCTTTTATAATTCTGTCAATTAGTCTGTTAGGATTTCCGTTCAATTTAATTTCCTTTGTTTCTTCCATCGAAAGTTCCCTTATAATTTCGTGAACTTCTTGTCTGTCCATTCCTTTTTTAACTGATTCCATAATGATGTTTTCGGTTGCCATAAATGGTAATTCCTTTTGAATATTTGCCTCAATTACTTTTGGATAAACGACAACTCCGTCCATAATGTTAAGCCAAATAATCAAAATTGCGTCCACTGCTAAAAATGCTTGCGGAATTGAAAGTCTTTTGCTTGCAGAATCGTCCAATGTTCTTTCAAACCATTGTGTTGCAAAAACTAATGCTCCTGTTTGTGAGCTTGAAATCACGTATTTGGCAAGTGATGAAATTCTTTCACTTCTCATCGGATTTCTCTTGTAGGCCATCGCACTTGAACCAATCTGATTTTTTTCAAATGGCTCTTCTAGTTCCTTTAAATGCTGAAGTAATCTAAAATCATTCGTAAATTTGTGAGAAGATTGAGCAATATTCGACAATAAATTTAAAATTTGTGCATCTACTTTTCTATCATAAGTTTGCCCCGAAACGCCTTGTTTCTTACTAAATCCAGCTTTTTCCGTAACCAGTTCATCCAATTGTTTCACTTTTTCAAAATCTCCTTCAAACAATTCTTTAAAACTAGCCTGTGTACCAGTAGTCCCTTTGACTCCTCTAAATCTCAAATTTTCAAGTCTGAATTCCAGCTCTTCAAAATCAAGAAGCAAAGAATGAAGCCATAATGTCGCTCTTTTTCCAACCGTTGTAAGCTGTGCCGCCTGAAAATGAGTAAATCCTAAAGTTGGCAAGTCTTTATATTCCAATGCAAAATCTCTCATTTTTTCAATCAAAGTAAGCATTCTTCTTTTAATAACAAGTAATCCTTCTTTAATTTGAATCAAATCAGTATTGTCTCCAACATACGCACTTGTCGCTCCCAAGTGAATAATTTTTCTTGCATTTTTCGCTTGTTCTCCATAAGTATGAACATGAGCCATCACATCGTGTCTCAATTTTTTCTCAAATTCGGCCGCAACTTCAAAATTCACATCATCTTTAAATTTTTTAAGTTCTGCAATCTGCTCATCCGTAATAAAATCAAGCCCAAGTTCCTTCTCAGCCTCAGCCAAATTTATCCATAACTTTCTCCAAGTTCTAAATTTAAACTCAGGTGAAAAAATATGCAACATTTCCTTACTCGAATATCTTTCCGCCAACGGATTTGAATATATACTCATATTTTCCATTTTCTCAATTCCTCCTACTTAATTTTATTATCTGTTTTTTCTATTGCTTTTTTTATATTTTCCGCTAATCTTCTTATTACTGGTACAACTACCGAATTACCGGCCTGCTTATACAAATGGCTCTGTGCCAAATTTTCTGGCAATTCAAAATCTTCTGGATAACCCTGAAATAAAAAACATTCTTTTGGGGTTAATTTCCTAATTCCGTATTTTGTTAAAACTAATGGAACGTTATGTCCACCAGTTCCCATATTTGCTGTTAATGTGGGGCATAAATTGGATTTATTTTCTCTTACATATTTTCTCCTCCATTGATAAATAGTATCTTTTTTAGTTATTTCTTTTTCCAGCTTATCATAAAAAATATTTTTTTCTTTTCTATAATAATATTTTTCATCAACTTTTTTATCAAAATCAATAATATCGCCTATTTTTTTCTCTAATTTCAATGGCTTTATATCTTCAAAATTATCATAATCTTCTTTTTTACGAAAACCTATAATGTATATCCGCTCCCTGTTTTGTGGAACGTTTCCATACCCACTTGCGTTTAGAATTAATTTTTTTAAGTGATAGCCATAACTTTCCAAAGTTTCTTTTATAACTTTAAATGTATTGCCATTATCATGCGTTGCCAAATTTTTTACATTTTCTATAAAAATTACTCTTGGCTTTTTGTCCTTTATAATTCTAGCCAGCTGAAAAAATATTTCTCCTCTCTCATCTTCAAAACCCTTTCTATATCCAGCTATTGAAAATGCTTGACACGGAAAACCGCCAACAATAACATCTGTATCAGGTACATCAGTACTTTTCACATTATGTATATCATCTACAGCCAGTTTTGAATTATTATTCTTTAAAAAGGTTTTTGCGGCATTTTTATCAATTTCATTGGAATAAATCACATTAAATCCAACTTGCTCAAATCCCAATTCTATTCCACCAACTCCACTAAAAAAACCTGCTACTTTCATTTCAATTTCCCCTTTTTCTTCTTTATTTCAGTTATTTTTCTCAAAAAAATCTTCATAACTTCCTAACTTACAAAAATCTAACAAATATTTCCCATTTTCTGTTTTAGACAATTTCACACTATCAATTCCTATTTTATCTAAATCTTCTTTTTTAACTAATTTTTCATAAGGAATTTTTAAAATATCTCTCAATATCCATTTTCCTAGTGCTTTATTCGGATTACTCATTAAAGCTTTCCCATTTTGCTGTGCAATTTTCATGCTCAAAATTTTTCCATTTGGTAATTTTACATCAAAAGAAGATGTTTTATGATCTCCTGTATTATATTCAAAAAATCCTTCTTTTGCTTTATGAATCCAAATTGGAAAATTTATATAAACTTCGTCAAGATTTCTTTGTCGCCCTCCAGCATTCCACTGATTTAATCCCGAACATTCTTCGACTTTTCCACTTCTTGGACTATACAGAGGTAAAACTATGTAATCCACAATTTTATCTTTCATTTTTGTATTTTCAAAATAATCCTTTTGTTTCAGATTCAATAAATAATCAAACGGATTTTCAATTATTTTTACTTCAAAATCTATTATTTTTTTATTTAAAGATGTGTCAAATCTTTTTAATAATGTAGTTTTTGACAAACTAAAATTATATTCATGAATATTATCAGTAAAATGAATTGTGCTATTTTTCTGATTTAAAATTTTAATTTTATTTATATCAATAAAATCCATATTTTCTTCATAAATAGCCATTTTATTTTTACTTCTTGTAATTAAATGATACATTACTTTATCTATATCACAAATTCTTTTTGTTGTTTCAATTCTATCATTTCTCATTTCCGATACTCGATAAATTAAATCTTTTCCATCTAACTTTTGTAACAGATAACTTTCTTTATTAAATTCTGCAACTTTTTGGAAAGTTTTTCCGTTACTTTGTAAAAATGTTTTTAGCCCTATTCCAATGCCATTTTTACCAGCATCTACTGATATATCGCTTCTTGAAAGATTATTTGCACCAAATGATATACAAAATATATTTTCCATTGCCCTGTAGTATAAAAACGGATTTTCACTTTCTGAAAATAAATTTGACAAAGAGCCTGTTATTTTCAGCAACTCAATATATTTTTCTTTATCTCCTTTACTTTGTCTCTCAAAAAAAGAAGATTTCATACTACCTCATTCCTTCCCTTATTTAAATTTTTTTATTTTACAACTTCCCCATTCCAATCTTTTATTCCACCAAAATCAATTACGTTTGTATAACCTTTTTCAATCAATTTTAATGCTGCTTCCCTGCTTCTTCTTCCGCTTCTGCAATAAACTAAAATTAAATCATCTTTATTTTTCAATTTTGCTTCTGCTTCATTTTCAATAGTTTCCAATGGAACAGAAATCGCATTTGGAATATGCCCTTCGTTATATTCTTCCAAAGTTCTAACATCTACAACTATAACTTTTTGAGTTTCCATCATCTTTTTAGCTTCATCTGAAGTTATCTTTTTATATTCTGCTTTTTTCCCAGCTTTCGTTTCTTTTGACATCGCTAAAGTTTCTTTTTCATTTCCTGATTTACTACACGAAAATCCCAACACAGAAATTACTCCAACCATTGTTAATAACGCTATTTTTCTTATTTTCATTTTATCTCTCCATTTCATTATTCAAATTTTTTATTTCATAATTTTTTCTCAAATTCAATATCTTGCTTTTCTTTTATAAAATTCTTATTTCTATCCAAAAGTTTTTTCCTAAATTCCAAAATCTTATCTTTTGAATTTGCTTCATTTCCTAAACGACAGTTCACATAATCTTCAAATTTTTCAGTATTAAACGTAAACTTCGATGTTTTTCCTTTTGTTAATTCTGCCACTGTAATGTTTTCTGTACTATATGCCAAATGAATTTTATATATTATTAAAAATATATTTTTATTTTCTTCTTTTACAATTTCTGTATTTTCAGGAATATAAAATTTATAATTCCCATTTTTATCTTTATAATCAAATTCATACAAAGAATTATCCAATATTCTTTGGATACTAGATTTTTTTTCTTCTTCATCAGAACGACAATGAGATATTCTATCACAAATTTCCTCTAAACTTTCTTCAATACTTTTTCCATTTATACCACCAGAAAAACTACAAAAACTTATCAAAAGAAACAATATCAACCTTTTGCTCATAATTTCCTCCAACTTTCAAAAATTAATTCACAAACTCTCCCAAATCATATCTATAAATATTCTGACTTCTTTCAGGTCCTACTGAAATCATCGAGATTTTACATTTCAATTTTTTCTCAATGTATTCAATATATTTTTTACAGTTTTCAGGCAAGTCTTCGTAATTTTTTATTTGAGTAATATCTTCTTTCCAGCCTTCTAATTCATCGTAAATTATTTTCAAGTCTTTGGATTTTCTCAAGTTTCCAGGATAAGAATGATATACTTTTCCGTCAATTTCATAACCTACAGCCACTTTTATTTTTTCAAATCCTGTCAATACATCCAGTTTTGTCAACACAATATCTGTCAATCCGTCAATTAACACCGCATATCTTCCGATTACCAAGTCGAGCCATCCACATCTTCTTGGACGTCCTGTTGTTGCTCCAAATTCGTGTCCTACTTTTCGTAAAGTTTCTCCGTCTTCGTTTTCTAACTCTGTTGGGAAAGGTCCTTCTCCCACTCTTGTTGTGTAGGCTTTCATAACTCCCAGCACTCTTGAGATTTTTGTTGGAGCGACTCCTGTTCCGACTGTTACTCCACCAGATGTTGGCGATGATGAAGTTACGTAAGGATATGTTCCGTAGTCAATGTCAAGCATTAACGCTTGAGCCCCTTCAAAAAGCACTACTTTTCCATCTTCAATTCCTTCATTGATTTCTACAACAGCATCTATTATTCTAAATTTTATTTTTTCAGCAAGTTTCATAAATTTTTCGTAAAGTTCTTCCAAATCGAAAGTTCCTTTACCATATCTAGTCAGCATATCGTTTTTTTCATTCACGTTCCAAGTAAGTTTATCCCTAAATCTTTCAGGATCCAGTAAATCACCAATTCTAATTCCATTTCTTGCAATTTTATCAATGTAGCAAGGTCCAATTCCTCTTTGAGTAGTACCAATTTTGTTTTCACCCATAGCTTCTTCCTTAGCCTTGTCAATCTCGATATGATAAGGCATTATTATGTGCGCTCTTTCATCGATAAATAAATTATCCAGCTTTTTCCCTCTTTTTTCGAGTTCGTCAATTTCCGTCAATAATACTTCAATATCAACAACAACTCCAGCCCCAATTATACATTTTCCAGCCGAGTTAATAATTCCAGATGGCAATAAATGCAAAATAAATTTTTCATCATTTACAACGACAGTATGCCCGGCATTGTTACCACCTTGAAATCTAACTACATAATCCGCTTTTGGAGAGAGTACATCGATAATTTTACCTTTTCCTTCATCTCCCCACTGCGTTCCCACAATTACAAAAGTATTATTTCCCATATTTCATTCCTCCCAAATTTTTAGAATTTTCTTACTTTTTTAAAAACTGAACCGTAAAAACTAAAAAATCTAACTTACTAAAATTTTATCTTTTTACTATTTATTTTACTATATTTGCTATTTTTTTTCAATTGATTTAAATCTTTTAATAAAATAATTTTCACAAAAAAATAGAAGTTATATTATTTGCCACAAATAACTCCTATTAATCAATTTCTATTTTATTTTTAGTAACTTACTTTCCCTCAAAGTAATCAAGCACTTCCAACAAATTATCAAATTTTTTATAAACTAATTTTTCAATTTCTTCTGTCGGTTTCAATTTATCTGGAATCATAACTGGAAAAGTTTTCGCCGCGTGAGCTGCCCTTATTCCATTGAATGAATCTTCAAATACAACTGTTTTTCCAGGAGATGTTCCACCCTTTTCTGCTCCTATAAGAAAAACTTCAGGATCTGGCTTTCCATGAGTTACATCTTCTGCCGTCACAAAATGGGAAAAATATTTTTTTATATCCTTTCCTTTAGTCAAAGTTTCAGCCATATCCAAGTCCGATGAAGTTGCCAAAATCATCTGCTTATTATTTTTTTTCAAAAATTCAAGCAATTCCAATGCACCAAGTTTTAATGGAACTTCCCCTTTTTCAGCTTTTTCCATTATATGATCCTTAACTGTTCCCATCATTTCATCATACGGAAAATCTTGTCCCAAGGCTTCTTTAAACAATATTCTTGCCTTATCATTTGTAACGCCCGTTGTTTTTTCTACAACATCTTTTGTAATTGTATATCCCATTTTCTCTGCAATTTCACGTCCATATTCCACATAAATAGTCTCTGTATCAAACAGCAAACCATCCATATCGAATAAAAATAGTTCAATTTCATCAAAAAATTTTTTCCCCATTTTTTACTCCTTATCTAATTCTATTTTTTCTTATTTATTTATAAAAAACATTTACTAAAAATATAGCAGCCTTATTTGAAAGACTGCTAAAATTCTAAAGTTGTTCTTTTATTTTGTAATTTTTATTTTTTAATCCAAGGCATAAGTTTTCTTAATTCAGCCCCAACTTTTTCTACACCATGATTTGCAAATTCTGCTCTTTTTTCTTTTAAGAATGGCTGTCCTGCTTTTGAGTCTGCTAAGAAGTCATTTGCAAATTTACCTGATTGAATATCTGCTAATACTTGTTTCATAGCTTCTTTTGTTTCAGCAGTTATGATTTTTGGCCCTGTGATGTAATCTCCATATTCAGCAGTGTTTGAAATTGAGCTTCTCATTGTTGCCAATCCACCTTCATAAATCAAGTCTACGATAAGTTTCATTTCGTGTAAGCATTCAAAATAAGCATTTACAGGATCGTATCCAGCTTCTGTCAATACTTCAAATCCTACTTTCATAAGTTCTACTACTCCACCACACAATACAGCTTGTTCACCGAATAAATCTGTTTCTGTTTCTTGTTTGAATGTAGTTTCAAGGATTCCTGATCTTCCTCCACCAATAGCTGATGCCCATGCTTTAGCAACTTCCATTGTGTCTCCTTTAGCATCTTGGTAAACAGCTACTAGACAAGGTACTCCACTTCCTTCTTGGAAAGTTCTTCTTACCAAGTGTCCAGGTCCTTTTGGCGCAACCATGAATACGCTTATATCTTCTCTTGGAACAATTTTCCCAAAATGAATATTAAATCCGTGTCCAAATGCGATATATGCTCCTTCTTTCAAGTTTGGTGCAATATCAGATGCATATACATCAGCCTGAATTTCATCTGGAATCAAAATCATAACTATATCTGCACCTTTTACAGCATCTGCAGTTTCTTTTACTGTAAACCCAGCTTCAGTAGCTTCATCCCAAGATTTTGAACCTTTTCTAAGTCCAACAGTTACATCAAATCCACCTTCTCTTAAATTTAGAGAGTGTGCATGCCCTTGTGAACCATATCCCAATACAGTAATTTTTTTACCTTCCAATTTACTCAAATCACAGTCAGCATCATAATAAACTGTTGTTCCTAAAATATTTCCTGCCATTTTTTATCCTCCTAAATTTTATATGTATATATTATACACTTTTTAAAAATATTTGCAAATATTTCTTTTTAATGCAACGATATATTTCATATATTTTTGAATTTTATTTTTCTTTTTATATAAATTTTACTTAATATTCTTGCATAAACACAGATAATAAGATATAATAAACAAAAAAAATCTAACTAGAGGAGACGATTTTTATGATAAAATCGATAAATAATATAACTTTACGACATTTAAATGGTATTTATATTCAAAAAGATGAACTAAAAAAAATTGATAATAACAGTAACTTCTTTGAGAAAAATAGAAATACATTATCTGTAAGTGAATTTGCAACTATCGTAAAAAAATTTCAAGGATTTGGCTATACTTTTGAAAAAGACTCGGCTTATATAATCTCTAGATTGGATAGAGAATATGCAATTTTATTATGTGAAGAAGTATTGGAAAATATAAAAGAGTTTAAATCTGACAAAAATTATACCATTTTTTATAAAAATTTTCCAAATGAAGTGATAAATATGGAAACAGCCGATATTTATTTAAATCAGATTTTACACTACTGGTTTGGATATTTACCACATGAAAAAAATGAAAATCCTGAAAAAGAAGATTTAGGATCAGAACCAGCTGAATTATTTACACTTTCTCATTTAAAGTTTGTAGGAGATCAAGAAATTGAAACACTTTTTGTGAACTTACTTTCAAGTAATATTACACTTTCCCAGCAATATTTAGATGATGCTTGTTTTCTATCTGACGGATTTTCTGATGAAGAACTTGAACAATATTGTGATAATATTCAAATGAAAGAAACTTTGACGACGCTTGCCAGTTATACTTTGAAACATAGAAATTTTTTGGCTGGAAATTTTAACACTGCAACTGATATTTTACGGTTAATTACGAAAATTTCAAATGATAAACTTAATGAAAATAATATTTTGAATACAAAACATATCCATTTTAAATATTTTAATCGAACCGAATTAAATTTAATTATGGAAAAATTGGATAGTATTTCAAATATTTTACCAGATATTAAAAGATACAGAAAAGTTTGGCATAAGTTTTTTATGTTTTATGCGAAAAAAATTAATTTGAAAAAATATAAAAATATTAGAAAATCAGTTGATATGCTATTTGGAGAGTTTTCTTTTGAAACAGAAAAAGGGTATTTTAATAAAATGAGCGTTAACATTCAAAATCTGAACAATGATGAATTGAAAATTTTTATTACCAAATTTTCAAAATACTCCGGAGATTATGTCAGAAATGTTTTATCCCTTTTAAATAATGCCAGCGAAACTCAATATGAAATTATTACAAACGGATTAAAAAATTGTATGAAAGATGTAAATAATCGTATTCTTTTTCAACTTTATGATAGAATTTTGAATTTATTGGAAAAAGAAAATTTGAAAAATATTGTTAAAAAACAGGAAATAAGCGAAGAAAAAAGTAAAAACTTTTTTAAGATTAGAAATATTTTTAGAAGTACCATTAATAAGGATGAAAATTTAGAAAACAAAGAAATTGAAAATAATGAAATTGAGCAAGAAACCGAAATTATTCCAAGAATTGTAAATAGTAAAGGTAGTTGGAGAAAATTAGAGGAAACTATATTTTTGAATGAAAATTTACTAAAATTTTTACTTGAAACTGTAAAAAACGGAATTTTGGAAAATTTAAAATTAAAAAATCCGCTAGAAAATATTTTCATTGATAAAAGCTATAAAAATATTGCAATTACAACAAGTGAAAAAGATAGTAATATTTCCCTTAAACCGATGACAAGAGGATCGAGATTTTCATTTAATAATGATGCGGAAGTTTTAAGATTTTTTGTTGGATGGAAAAACATTAAAGAAAAGAAAAATGAGATGCGGGTTGATATTGATTTATCAGTTATTTGTTTTAATGAAAATTTTAAATTTTTGAAAACAGTCGCTTATTATAATCAAGTTGAACCTAATTTTATATTTAGCGGCGATATTACAAATGCACCAGATGGGGCTTTGGAATTTATTGATGTTTATAATTTGGAAAAATTGAAAAATTCTGATATTCGTTATGTTCTTATGGAAATCCGTTCATATAATGGATTTTCTTTCGAAGAAATTGGAAGCGTGTACGCTGGAGTGCTTGAACTGACAAAAAAAGAGGCTACGAGTGAAAAAAATCTTTATTCATCAGCAGTTACACAAGGTTTTCAAATTTTGTCAAATACAAGAACAACTAATACAATTTTAATTGATTTTGAAAAAAATGAATATATCTGGATTGATATGAATATGCCTGTTTCTGAAAACTTTTCTTCCAATAATTATTTGAATCAAATGGATATTGCCCATTTGGAAGATGTACTTAAATATTTTGTAAATAAAAAATATGTTACAATGTATGAACTTTTACAATTAAATGCAATAGCTAGAGGAACACAAGTTTTTGAAAAAGAAAATGCAGATATTATTTTCAATAAAGTTGATAATGATAATCCATTGCCTTTGAATGATATTTTAGCAAATTATTTTTAACTTTTATTTGAAATTTATTAAAATTTATGTTATTATCATTGTAAGAATTATTGTCAAAAGGTTGTTCCTACTTCTATTATGGTAATGGGATTTTCCCTTGTGGGTTCGAATCCCACTATAAACGATTAAGAACATCACATACAATAATAATCCGTTAAAAAGTTATTCCTACTTCTATCTATTTAGGAGGGTTCTGCCGATAGCCCATAAAATTATCGGCTCCATTTGAATAACACATACGGAAAAAAAATTGCTGTTAATAAATTGTTCCTACTTCTAACGAAGATTTGTAACCTTTATCAAAGAACAATACATACAGCAATTTTTTATTTAATATTTTTACTGTGCATTTACATAAGCATCCTTCACTTTACACGCCTTTACATCTCCCGAATTTAGAACAGCTCTAAACTCCCATTTTTTATTTTTATCAATGCAGTCAATGCTATCCACAGCATCTCCGACTTTTGTTCCTTTTTTATCAAAGCAAGGGATTTTAATAGTAACATTTTCCTTTTTAGTTCCACTATTTGTTAAAACTCCTGTTACAATTGTTGTATTCCCATCATTTTCAACTTTTGCCTTAGAAAATTTATACTTAACGCCTTTCGCATTAATTTCTCCATCATTTCCGCCAATTATCCCGCCGATAATATTTCCAGTTGTTTTAATTACTGCTCCTGTAACAGTTCCAGCCGCCTTAATTGTTCCTCCAGCAATACTTCCTGCCGCTCCAACAACTCCACAAGATGAAAGAACAAGAGCCATCCCCATTATCGTTATTATTTTTCTCATAATTTATAAAGCCTTTCAATATTTTTTATGCTTATAATACAGTAAAATTATAGTTGTTGCAATACATTATACAATCTATGTTATCTAAAAAAATTAAATAAATATCCAATTTTGATAACATATTACAACCATTTGAGTTTAACTTTAAAATATTTTATTGTAATTCCAGCATATTTGAGGTATTCTATCATTAAAATTATATATTTTCATTTTTTTACAAATATTTTTTGATTTAATACTTACAAATATTTACTTGCTTCTTTAATACTTAATTTTGCCATATTTTCTCTATTTTTCTCAATAAAATTTTTTACCCACTCAGGATTAGTCTTGCTATAATCTCTCAATGCCCAGCCTATCGCCTTATTGATAAAAAATTCATTCTGTCCCAGATTATTCTTTAAAATCTTTTCCAGCAATTCAGTATTTGTTTTTTCTTTCCTCAAAAGCTGATGATCAATAGCAGTTCTTCTAAGCCAAATATTTTCATCAAGACTCCATTCCAGCAATATTTTATTCACATTTGAATCCTTTAATGCCAAAGCTCCTATTGTCATATCTAAATTGTCTATCGTATCCCACCAAGATTTTTTCAAGATTAACCGTTTAAACTCGGGAATATCATCTATTGTCAACTTATCTTTCATATTCTTTAGGTAATCTGCTGCAATATACTGAAATTCCCTGTACTCATTTTCCCAGCATTTATTTACAAATTCCCAGTTGATTTTTTCTTCATTCTTGTATTCCTTGAAAAAATTTTTAAATATTTTACGTCTTTCAGGCGTCTTGATTCCAATATATTCAAATTTATTAAGCATATATTTTGACATTTTTTGAGCCTGTTCTTCATTTTTATGCCGAATCATTTCTTCATAAAGTTTATTAAAATCCATAAGTTTCCTCTTTTTTCATTTTATTAAAAATATTAATTTCTATTAATTACAAAATTCTAATTTTTAGATTTTAACCCTTAAGGAAAATAAAATGGGTTATTCTCCTGAAGTATGTTCTATAACATTATAGTTTAATGCAGAGTGTAGCTATATAGTCATTTCCATAACCTGATAATCTATGTCTTTTATCACATGATTCATAAAAATCTATCATAGCGAGACCATTTTTAAGTTGTCCTCTAATCTGAGTTTCTAAGGTATGGCTAAATTCATATCCATATTCTGGATTTATGGTTATCTTGCCTTCCTCTTCAAGCTCTTTTGAATTAAAAGGTATTGAAAACTTTAAAAGTAATTCCTCATCGGGTTTGTCCCATACAATGTCAGCATCATACATGTATATCCAAGGATTCATAAATCCGACCATTAACAGTCCCCCCTTTTTCAATACTCGAGAGGCTTCTTTATACATGTTTTCTAAATCTTCTATATATACATTTGAAACCGGATTAAAAATAATATCAAAAGTTTCATTTTCAAATGGAAATGGTTTTGTCATATCGCCTTGAACTGTATTGATTTTTAGGCCTTCTCTTTTAGCAATCATATCATCTCTTTGTAATTGTGATTTAGAAAAATCCATTATGGTTACATCATAACCTTTTATAGCAAAAACTGGACCCTGCTGTCCACCACCACAAGCTAAACCTAATATCTTTTTTCCGTTGGCTTTTTCAAACCATTCTTTTGGAACTTTTTTCCCAACAGTTAATGCAACAGAAATTGGATTATTTCTAACTTCTTCTAATTCTTCATGTGTCAATGGCTCAGTATAGTCATTTTTTACATTATTCCATCTATCTTCATTTAATTTTATATAATTGTTCATCTTATAATCTCCTCGTAATTTTATACTATTTCGATTTAAGTTGAATATGTTGCAATTATATTTTTCTCACCTCTACAAATTTCTAATTTCTTGAACAATTTTAATCTTGCTTAATTTTTTTAATTTTTATTTTATTTGAAACTTTAATTTGTTATGTTTCAAATACAGCACTTTTATAAATTTACAATCCCTTTTCATGTATCAATTTATGTTCTATGCTATTTATATAATCTTTATGCCTATGATTATGCTTTTTCTCTGATATAAAATGACTATGCTCATGTTTATGCATGATAATATGAGTATGTGTTTTTCCATCATGCTTATGAACAATTATGTGAGAATGACTATGACTGTGACGTTTAACCATTGTATCATATACAACAATTACGCTGCCGATTATCATAAAAACAAGACCAATGAAATATACCAAAGTAAGTTTTTCTCCATTTACTATAAAAGCTAAAAAAGTTCCTACAAACGGAGCTACAGCATAATATGCACTAGTTTTTGCAGCACCTAAATCTCTTTGTGCTCTGATATACATAAAAATACTGAGTCCATATGCCACAAATCCAAGTAGCAAAGCAGCTATTATATATTTGATTTCAGGAATTCTTTCTCCCGAAATAAGGGCGACTATAAATGCACCGCTGCCAGAGAAAAAACCTTTTAGTAAAACAATCTCATAAGTACTTTTATCTGAAATTTTTCTAGTGCAGTTATTTTCAAGTCCCCAACAGCAAGTTGCCAGTATAACAAACAATGAGCCTAATGAAAACTTGAAACTTTCAGCCCCTTCAACTGAAAGAACTATACTTGATACTGTGATAAAGCCAATGGCAATCCATAACTTTGATGCTACTTTCTCCTTAAATATCAAAAGAGCAATAATTGTTGTTGCTACAATTTCAAAGTTACCAAGCAGTGAAGCATTTGAGGCTGAACCAATATTTATACCAATCATAAGGAATATAGGTGCCGCAATATCAAGGACAATCATTCCAACAGTATAAGGTAAATCTGCCTTATTTAACTTTTCATACTTTTCTTCGACTTTCCTATGAAACAAGTACATAATACCTACACCTGTTCCAGCTCCCAAATATAGAAAAGATGCCATCAATGTGGGTGGAATCTTATTTAAAAGAACTTTAGAAAATGGTGTATTAATTGCATAAAAAATAGCTGCGAGCAATGCTAAAATTACCGCCATAAATTTTCTGCTTTTATCCATGTTTAATAAATCATCTCCTTTTAGATAAATCCTAAATTCATCTCACAATCAGCCAAGGTCTTTCATTTTCCCAAACAATCTTCACATATAAACCAAACATCTGAGAAAGCAATTTATCAGTCAAAATATCCTTTTTAAGCCCTTTTGCCAAAATCTTTCCATTGTGAAGAAGTGCCACATGAGTTACCGATGGCATAATTTCTTCAATCTGATGAGTTACGTAAATAAATGGTATTGCATTATCATTTTTGGAATTTTCCTCAAGCACTTTCAAAAAATACTCTCTCGAAGTTACATCAAGCCCTGAACAAGGCTCGTCCAGTATAAGTAAATCAGGCTCATTCATAAACGCTCTTGCAAGCAATGTCCGTCGCTGCTCTCCTTGTGACAAAGTGCCAAAGTGATTATTTTTTATATATGAAATCTTAAAATCCTCAATAATCTTATCAGCCTTTTCCCTGTCCTCATCCGTAACTTCATCATAAATCCCAATCGAATTAAACTTTCCAGAAATTACAATATCTTCCAGTTTTTCGCCATTTAATGTGCTTGAAAAATTATTTAATGTGGAACTTACAAAGCCAACTCGATTCTTTATTTTTTTCCAAGAATAATTACCAAATTTATACCCAAAAACTCGCACTTCTCCAGAAGTTGGAAAAATATAGGCTGGTATCATTCCAAGAAGAGTTGACTTTCCAGAACCATTAAGTCCTAGAAGTGCCCAATTCTCACCTTTATTTATATGCCAGTCAATTCCTTTCAGTATTTCTCTGCCATTACGCTTAAAAGTTACATTTTCATAGTGTAATATTTCTTCCATAAAAATATCCTTCTTTTCTAAAATTTTTAGATTCTAAATTCTATTAGCAATCTCAGTTCCCATTTCATCAGTTCCAACCTTTTTCATACCATCTGTATAAATATCAGCCGTTCTAAATCCTGCTTCCAGTACTTCTTCCACAGCTTTTTCTATCGCATCAGCCTCTTTTTGAAGATTAAATGAATATCTTAACATCATTACTGCTGAAAGTATTGTCGCTATTGGGTTTGCAATATTTTTTCCAGCAATATCAGGTGCTGAACCGTGACTTGGCTCATAAAGTCCAACTTTTCCATCTCCAAGACTCGCTGATGGCAGCATTCCAAGTGATCCTGTAAGCATTGAAGCCTCATCTGACAAAATATCTCCAAACATATTGTCTGTTAAAATTACATCAAATTGTCTTGGATTTGCAATTAATTGCATTGCAGCGTTATCCACATACATGTGGGAAACTTCCACTTCTGGATAATCTTTTGCAAGTTCATTTACTGTTTTTCTCCACAATTTTGAAGTATCTAAAACATTGTGTTTATCCACACTTGTAATTTTTTTCCCTCTTAATTTTGCAATTTCAAATGCTTTTTTTGCAATTCTTTCAATTTCTCCTTTTGTATATGGCAATGTATCGACAGCTTTTTCATCAGAATATTCTCTAGGTCCAAAATAAATCCCTCCTGTAAGCTCTCTAACTATCATTACATCTAGCCCTTCTCCAATTATTTCATCCTTCAATGGACTAGCACTTTTCAATTGCTTAAACAAAACCGCTGGTCTTAAATTTGTGTAAACTCCCAAGTCTTTTCTTATCGCAAGAAGTCCTTTTTCAGGTCTTTTATCAGGATCAACATTATCCCATTTAGGCCCTCCAACTGATCCTAACAAAATCGAGTCACTCTCTTTACAAATTTTCGCAGTTTCTTCAGAATAAGGAATCCCATATTTATCAATAGATTCTCCTCCCAAATATCCTTGCGTATACTCAAATTTATGCCCAAATTTTTCTCCAATTTTATTCAAAACTTTTACCGCTTCATCAACAATTTCTAGACCAATTCCGTCCCCTTTTAATAATGCAATTTTGTAGTTCATTTTTTTACTTCCTTTCTAAATTTTTTATATCATCTTTTTTAACTTTTTTATTCAAAATTTTTCCATTTTAAATTATTAAATAAAATCTCTACTCTTCTATTATGATATTTTCCTATATCTGTTTCATTTTTATCAACTGGATCATCTTCTCCTTTACCACTTATTTCTCCAATTGAAATAGTATCTTTTAAACCAAGCTCTCTAAGTATTCTAGCAACATTTCTAGCTCTTATCAACGATAATTTTTGATTATATTTCTTTGTTCCAGTTGAATCAGTATACCCTACGAAATCTACAGTTCCACTTTCTCCAAATTTATTTAAAACATTTACAATTTCTTTAAGATCAAATATCTGATACTCAGTTATTATTCTCCCATCAACTTTAAAACCTCTTATAACACACTTTTTCTCCTCTCTATTGCAAGGTACTACTAATGTTGTTGAAAAAGAGATATTCACAATTATAAATATACAAAATAAAATAAACTTTTTCATAAAATTCCTCCAATTTAAAGCAAATCCGAATGTGTCCTAGTTCTCAACAATGTCAAAACCAAAATATTTTTTTCAATTTTATAAATTAAGAGCCAATCAGTCTGAATATGATATTCTCTAAATCCTTTATAATCGCCAGTAAGACAATGATCTCTATATTTTTCAGGCAAAATTTCACTATCAGATAATTTATTAATAACCTGTGCCAGTAATATTAAATCATATTTTCTTTTCTTTAATTTTTTCAAGTCCTTATCAAACCTTTTGGTCGTCTTTATTGTCAATTTCATCCACTAAACCCCTAAATCCTCAAATAATTCTTCAGCACTATTATACCCTTTTCTTTCAATTTTACCACTCAAAATATCATCAGTTTCCTGCATTGCCTTTAAAGTTTCTTTATTTGAAGTTTTCTCATCATCTTCTAAGTCTTCCGTTAGCTCATCTATGCTATCAAAAGTTTTGCTTAATCCAACACCTTTCTCAACTTCATCTAGAACCTTTCTAGTTTCTCCATTTGGAACTTTCAACTCAAACGGAATTCCCTGCTCCAAAATACACTTCTTCAAAAATAAATTCATAGCAGTACTCATATTAAGCCCCATTTTTTTAAATAATGTTTCCGCTTCTTTTTTAACATTTTCATCAACTCTAGCTGTTACTGTAGCCATTTTTACCACTCCTTTGTAATACTTTTGTTATACAATGTAATTGTATTACTAAATAGTGCAAAAATCAATATTTTAATTAACTTTTTCAAAAAAAATTTACTTTTTTCATTTTTTAAAATCTATTAATCTATTTTCTATCAAATAATTTATATTTTCAACTACCCAGTTTTTATTAAATCTATAAAAAATATCAATTCTAAAAGCTTTACTTTCATTATCTAATTTAAAATATAATTTATATCTCATTATTTTTTTTACTAATTTTAAAACCTTTACTTTTTCCCGTGGGACTATTTTCCTTATTTTACCTATATTTGAAAGTTGTATTCCTGAAGATATTTTTAATGTTACATCACACGAAAATATTTCTATATTGTCTTTCTTAAATAAAACTATAATACTTTCTCTTAAATCCTCGTTAACATCGTAAATAAGTTTTTTATCAAAAAGCACTTTTATAAAATTGTTTTCAGGAAGAAAACACAAATAATTTCTGTCATACTCAATATTATTTTCATTAAAATAATTTTCTATTATTTTATTCCATTCTTTGATAGTTCGCATAATTTTTTATCTCCTAGTCATCTGAAAATTTTTTGTTAAATCCAAGCATACTGCAACTCATAGCACTTTCTGTAATAATTCCCTTTAACTGAAGTTTCAATATTTTTATTTCTTCTAAAATTCCGATTACAGCTTTTTTTGTAAAACTGATAAGTTCTCTTACACCAGCCACTTCTTCTCCATCTGACTAGTTCTCCATTTTTTACAAACACATCAAACGGCAAATCTTTTGAACTTATTTTAGAAAGTTTTTCTTTTTCCCGCTTTCTATACTCAATTCCTTTTGACCACATAGATATCTCCTTTTTTTCAGATTATATCTGAAACTTGAAATTTATTTTCTAACTCGTATCTTCTACTTTTATATCGACAATTTTTCATTTTCAATCAAATTTCTGAAATCAAATTATCTGCTATTTAACAATCCCTTTTGAAATCACATCCAAATCCCCATCACTAAACTGAATATTCGTTTTTGCCCCTGTATCAGCTAGTATTTTTTGTGCAATCATTGTTGTTAATGGATAAAGTATATTAAAATGATCTCCACCTGCAATTTGGTATTTCTTGAATGGTATTTTGTATTTATCTGCGGCTTTTTGCATAGGCTCGAATAAAATATCTCTTCTTTCTTCTTGACCTTCAAAGTGGAAAGTTGGTGCTGTTATTGAACGGACGTATCGAAGTGATGATCTTACTGCTATTTCTCTAGGATTTGTCAAATCAAATGGAACTCCGCCATATTCATCCGGTTTTTCTGTCGCCCAAAAGAAATCTGGCAAGGCACCTATTGCAAAAACTGCTCGAAAACCTTTTGAATATTCGCTCAGAAGCAACGCCTTTGTCCCACCTGTACTGTGTCCAACAAGATAAATTCTATTTGGATCAACATAAGGAAGTGATGCTACATATTTTCTGGCTTCTTCCAAGTCTTCAATTTCCCCATAAAACATTTCATATTTTCCAGGATTTGCATTTTCTCCTCTAGCACTTGGTATTGCAAGTACAAAATCATCTCTTTTAAATGCACCTGCCCCTTGATAATTATTTTTAGGCGATTCTTCATCCCAGCCAAACTCACTATCTCCAATTCCACCAAATCCACCATTTAAATATATGATTGCTGGATATTTTTTCCCGTTATTTTCTTTTGCTGTAATATACATTGGCATTTCTCCTAATTTTGTTGGATAATTTACCAATGAAAACTTGCTATTTTTAGGCGGAATCCCTGGTTTTCCATCTGGTACAAATTCCGTTTTTTGGCTATCGACAATCTTTGTCTTAAAATTTTTATGAGCCTCTTCCAATGTTTCTCCATATATCTCAAAATCAAAACTATTGTCAATTTCTTTACTATTTTTTTCACTCTTTTGAACTTCTGTATTTGCGTTTGAATTTTTGCCTCCGTTCCCGCAAGATACTACAAAAGTTGCCAAAATTAGCAATAAAAGTAATATTTTTTTCATAAAGTCACCTTTCTTTTTTTATTTATTGTTCCAACATTCTTCTTTTGCCCACTCTTTCAGCCAATCTTTCAAAATATCCACTTTCAATCAAGCTATTTCTATTCTGCATCCACCATGCCTTTCCATTAATTTGGGCAAAATTTATTATTTCTTTTTTTATTTTATCCCCAGCTCTTACTGATATTGTCAATTTATAGTTTAAGATTCCTTTTTTTAAATCAATTTTTTCTATATCATCGACATCTATTCTTGTTAAAAGTCCCTTAATTCCACCAAGCATCCCAACTTCGAAAAACAATATTTCATTCTCCTTAAAAAGTATATAACATGGCTTCATTCCTGCTTTCATAATCAATCCAATAAGCCCCATCATCAAAAATGAATTCAAATTTCTTTCTCTTTTAATACCATAAATAAAATTTTTATCGTACTCTATCCCATTTTGCTTGAAATATTCTTCTACTTTCAACTGTTCTTTTGATTTTTCTGCCATTTAAAAAGTTCTCCTTCCTATTTTTTTCAGAAAATAAATTCTTCCTCAGCAACATCATTAACATAATTAACCTTTTTAGTCAATTTTTCATCCTCATCATAAAATTCATAATAATATAAGTTTTTCGAAAAGACATATACAATAAATAGTTTCTATTATATTTTTTAAATTTTGTGAATCAAGTTAAAATCCATATAGGATTAACATATTCTTTTTAGATTTTTTATCTACTACATAATGCTATAAAAATATAAATAAATTAGTTATTAAATAGCACCAATCAAAAAAATGTAATGTTTTATTATATATAATTAAAAATACATGAGCTTATAAATAATCAATATTAAAAATCAATTTTTTTATATGTATTTTTTACTTTAAATTTCCAATTTGACGCACTGTAGATTATCCTCATTTTACATACTACATCTGAAATGCCGTTATCCAAAAACATATTCCGGCTATAAGTGAAAGCGGAGTCATAACATATTTTTCTTTCCTACTTTTTGAAATCATATTCATAATAGTATTCAAAAATAGATAAGCGGCAAAGAAGAAACAAATATATTTAGTAACCTTAAAAGGCAGCCACAATGAAATAAAACCTCCGGCTTGCAAAATAATTATCATTGCAAAAATTTGGATAGCCACTGAAATGACTGCCATAACTCTAAATTTCTTAGGTAAGATTTTATGTTGTCCACCCATTGTAAATTCGCCCAGAGGCAAACCGCAAGCAACAAGAACTGTCATAATTGCTATAACTCCAAATAATACTGCACCTAATATTGAAAACATAAATCAATATTCTCCCTTCGCAAAATACAAAAAGTTTCAGTTACAAATTCAAAATTTCTTTCTTTTTTAATTAATACCATAAACAAAATTTTTATCATACTCTATCCCATTTTGTTTAAAATATTCTTCCATTTTTAATTGTCTTTTTGACTTTTCTGCCATCTTTTAAATTTTTCTTTCTAATTTTTATTCTATTATTTCAATAAACAACTTCTTCCTCAGCAATATCATTAACATAATTAACCTTTTTAGTCAATTTCCCATCCTCATCATAAAATTCCCAAATTCCCTCTTTTTTCCCAGCTTTATAATTTCCAATTATTGCTAGATTATGATTACTATAATAAAATTTTGCCAATCCTTCTCTTGGCTCTCCCCACTTGCTTAACCACATTGAATGTATTTTTGTCTTCTCTCTAAATATCGTAGAAAATTTATCGTTTAATTCCAAATCAACAACAAACTCAAAAAGAGCATTAAAACTTGCAGCAAAAAATCCCTTATCAATATTCCCTTTTAACCAAATCCAGTTATCCCCCACAACTGTATAATCATCAGCTACTTCAAAATAAAAATTTCCTTCATTTGTTATCTGAATATTATCAACAAAAATATAATTTCTATACTTATCCAATGGAAATACTTTTGTTTTCCATATTCTTTCTGCTTCTTCTTTTGTAAAATCGTCTTTTAAAATTTCAAATAACATATCATAGCAAGTTGGATACTCTGGAAATACTCCATCATCAAAAAAATCATCATTCAGCACATCATAAAAATACTTAACCATCGTATCTTTCACTTTTTTATTCCATTCATCCTGATTAAGATACAATTCTTCGAAAATTTTAAACATTTTTTCTTTTTCAATTTCAATATTATCACATTCTTTAGAAATTGTTAGTCTTACCCGTATTTCTTTACCTTTCCAAATGATTTTCCCATACCATTCTTTAAAATAACTACTAGATGTATTTTCACCAAAATCCTGAATTTCCATATCTGATTTTCCTTTCTAAAAAAATTTAAGAAAATTAATCCATATAAAACTCGTCTATTTCACCATTAAAATTACACTCAGCATAAAACATTTTATCAACAAAAAACAATCTTTCGTACATAGTAATAGAAAAACTATTTTCATCATCGTCAGTTAAATCAATTGTTATTTCCATATCTTCATTATCAATTAACTTTTTAAATGCTTCTTTTGTAAGAAAATTATTTTTCATAATTTTTTCTGTATCTTCTTTTCCAATAATTTTAAGCAATTCTTTCTCCACTTCATCAATACTCTTTGTTTCATAATAAATTTCAGCATACTCAGGCTTTACCCATTTTTCTTCATTAAACCAGTCAACAAACTCTTCAGCAAACAAATTTTTACATTTTTTATCCCAATATTCTTTATTTTCTAAAATTTTTTCAACCATTTCTTCGACTTCTGCTTCATCAAGTTCATCTTCATCAATATCATCTTCACCATTACAGTATAATTTCATTTCTATCTCGTGATTTATCCACATCACTTTACGAGTGTACTCTCCATTTATGATTTCCCAATTTTTCATTTTTACTCCTTTTTTGACTACTTATGATTCTTCTCATACTTCCTAATCTCATCCTCATGTTCCAATGTCAATCCAATTGAATCAAGCCCTTTCAGTAATCTCTGTTTCCAGCTTTCCTCCAGCTCAAAGAAATAATCTTTTCCATTTGCAGTCAATTTATTGTTTTCAAGATCAACTGTCACTTTTGCATCTCCAGGAAGTTTAGCTAGCTCCAATCTGTCCGCTTCCGGCAAAGTTATCGGCAAATATCCGTTATTCAGCCAGTTCATATAGAATATCCCCGAATACCCTCCTGCAACAATTACATGAAATCCATAATCCTGCAATGCCCAAGCCGCATGTTCCCTGCTTGAACCACAACCAAAGTTATCTCCAGTAATCAAAATTGTTCCTGTCTTGTATTCAGGCTTATTTAAATTAAAATCCATATTATCTGTTCTGTCCTCATTGTATCTCCATTCATCAAATACATATTGTCCAAATCCTGTTTTTTCGATACTTTTTAAATATTGTTTTGGAATTAATTGATCCGTGTCAATATTGTCATTCATTATTGGAACGATTGTTCCTTCATATTTTGTAAATGGTTTCATTTTTATCTCCTTCATTTTTATAGTTATTTATAAAACTCTAAGAATTTCAATAAATATAATATTTTTTCATTTTTATCTCCTTTATTTTTAACCCACCTGTCTATTTTAAAAATTTCAATATTTTTTTTATATGTTTAAGTTCATTCATTATAATGCACTTTTTCATGAAATCATAATTTGGCTTGCCTTCTTTATCTGAAGGTAGCATTATTTTCTGCCTTTTCAATCTTCCAGTTCCCATTTTATAGCCATAACCATATTTCCCCTTCTGTTCAGATATCATAAAGGAAATAAACTTTCCAACATATTCATTTTCGTATTTTGACTTTAATTTTCTTGTATCATTTCCAAATAATGCTTCATAGTTATGATAAAATGAATGTCCCACAGAACCATTCCTGTTAACTGAAATACAATTTTTATCTTTAGTTTTATTTGTATTATTTACAAAATATCCAATTCCATTATTAGAAGCAGTCGCTGTTACATAAGGTATATCTCCTTGTATTCTTTCACGTTCATATATATCTTTTCCTGAATATATTTTACAAACATCTTCAATAAAATATTCTTTCCATGTTGTATTATCCAATAAATAAATATTATTCAAATTATTTTCTAATATATATATATATATATTCTAATATTTTACTAATTTTACTTATTTTAAGTTTTTGAATAAATTGACTCATATACTCCCAATGTGGCTGTCCATTTTCGTCTACTGGTAAAATTATTTTTTGTCTATTCATTCTTTTAGCATTAAATTTATAACCATATTGATATTTATTTTTTTGCTGTAAAATTACTTGTTTTAAAAATAGATATGTATATTCGTCTCCACAATCTTCATTTTTAAATTTTACTCTTTTTACATCATCAGAAAAAATACATTCATAAGAATGATAAAAATTTTCTACAACACTTCCATTATAATTGACTCCTAAAACATTTTTATCTAAACTTCTATTGGTATTTCCCACAAATTCTGTAATTCCGTTACTCGAATCACTCGCACCTATAAAAGGAATTTTCCCACTTATCTGATCTGATTTTGTTAATCTAACTCCTGATTTTACACTTAAAATTTCTTCAATCCAAAATTCCTTCCATTCAACTTCTAAATCTAAAAATTCAAATCCTAATTTAAGAAGTTTATTCTCGTAATAATTTGCCACTTTTTGAGATTGCTCTTTCATTTCCTGCTTTATATAATCTTCCATAAATTGCCAATTTGGATTTCCTTGAGCACCTATTGGTAACAATAAAATTCCATTTTTTAGCCGATTACTATTAAACAGATAACCATAAGAAGCTTTTGATTTTGAAGTTTTTTCAATAGCTGAACAAATGAATATTCCATTAAATTTATTTAATTTTTTATTTCTTAACACATTTACTGAAGCTCCGCTAAAACCTCTACCAACAAAATCATACTCATGAAAAAAACAACTTCCTTTTATTGGATCAACAGTTATCGAAAAACCTTTTGTAATAATTTTTTCGTCTCTATGTATAAAATTTATTACTGCATTATTAATAGAAGCTGTTGAGACATAAGGAATTTCTCCATTCTCATAATTTTCAACTGGCTTTCCTTTTACAGTTTCTATTTCAAAAATATCTTTTATTTTAAATTCTCCCCATTCTACACTGTCCAAAGTCAGCTTACTCATAATCTTCCTCGCTTTCGGACACTTTCAGTTCATCTTTTTCATTTTCTTTTGTATATTCCACCGTTTCCTCATCACTCAACCCAAATAAATAGCCTCTTCCATGAGTTATCATATTCACTTCAAAAGTCAAATAATCAGCTACTGTTTTTTTGAAATCTTCTTCGCTTGGGATCTCATCATTAAAATAGTAAAATGAATGAAGCCACTCGTCATCAGCTTCTATTGTAGTTTCTACACAAAATTTTGTTGGTGCTTCATTTTTCCCGAACCATACATCAAGTAAATGCTGTTTTTTATCTTTATGCGAGCCATCATCGATAAGCCCTATATGTTTACTTACAATATAACCATCATTTTCAAAATTAATAAACTTGCACATTTTATTCTTAGAATGTGGGTTATGTGTAGTAAATATAGCTATGCAAGGGTTTGTACCTATTCTATAAAAGGTATTTTTATTAAGTGTAATTACTCCTTCTAAGGTATGATTTTTCAAAATTTCTTCCTTTATTTTTTTTTCTTCTTTTGTTTTTCCAGTAAATGTACTTTGAGGAACTATAACTGCTACTCTTCCATCTTCCACAATAGAATCTAGCAAATGGTTTATAAAATTAATCTCATAAAGTGCAGGATTAGTCTTAGAACCCATTGAATAAGGTGGATTCATCATTCCAACTGTACAGCCTTTTAACTGTAATTTAGCAGGATTTTCTGAAAGAAAATCTTTATTTTCCAGATTACTCTTACCATCTCCACGAAGTATCATATTTGTAGTTGCGATTGTAAACATATATGATTGTTCTTCTATTCCAAACAATTGATTTTTCTTAATATTTTTTATTTCGATTTTATCCTCTGTTTTCTTTATCATTTTATGCATTGCTGCTATTAAAAATCCTGCTGTTCCACAACAGGGATCTAATACTCTATCTTCAGGTTTCAAATCTAATAAATCACAAAAAAGTTCAGTGATATGTTTTGGAGTAAGAACAATTCCTAAATTTTGCCCATCTCCACCACTATATGACATAAATTCACCATAAAATCTTCCTAAATAATCTTCTGCTGAATCGTTATACCTTATACTTTGATAAATACTTTTATACAAAAATTCTGTAAAATGTTTTAGTGGCGTTTTACCTAATGTAGAATTAATTTCATTGATTTTCACATCATCTTTTATTATAGAAAATTGACTTAATAATTTATCTTTCTTTACTTGTGGAGAAACATTTGCACGATTCAAATTAGATTCGATAGCTCCATAAATTTTTTGACCATCTGTCTTAAAACTATCCCCATTTAAATTATCAATGCTAAAATTTCTATGCTCTATTTCTCTTAGTGCAAGTAAAATTCCAGATACAACTAAAGGTTTATTTTTTTCTTCTAAATTTCCATAATTTCTTAAATCTTCATGTAATATACTTGCTTCTTTTAGTATTTCTGCTGTTTCTTTTTCTACATCAGTACTTTCTTTTAAGATTTCTTTTACATAGTATTCATCTATATTTTCCTCACTAAAAGATATCAAAGTTTCAACATCATCAAGAACTGTATAATCTCCTCTTTCATTGATATATATTGGTGTAATTTTGTTTATTTTTTCATTTCCACTTATTCCTAAAGCTATTATTTTTTTATAGCTTGTATTTTTACTTAGATGTTTACCATAAAATAAGGCACCATTTGCTGCATAATCACAAATACTCGTTATATCTTCAGCTATAATTTCTTTTTCATTTACTTTTAAATGTTTTACTGTATCTGCCTTATCTTCAATAACAATTAAAAAATCTTTAACTACTCCAACATATTCAGGAAATCCTACTTTCCCTGTTCCTCTTTTAGATGCTGTTTGTAAAGCTTCATTTATTTCTTTTATACTGCTTCCTTGGGCTGAAAATTTAATAGCTATATTTGCTTCCTTTAATAAATCATATACCCAAAGATCAGTATTCACTTCTTTTTTCGCCATTATTTTACCTCATCCAATTCCCTTACATCCACAAATTTCCCATAAATTGCAGCCGCAGCAGCCATTGCAGGACTCACTAAATGAGTTCTTGCGCCTTTTCCTTGCCGTCCTTCAAAGTTTCTGTTGGAAGTTGAGGCACAGTGCTCTCCAGCTGGTATCAAGTCAGGATTCATTCCAAGACAAGTAGAGCACCCAGCTTCTCTCCATTCAAATCCCGCATCTTTCAAAATTTGTGCTATTCCGCTTTCTTCAGCCGCCTTTTTTACAACTTGTGAGCCAGGAACTACAACTGCCGTAATATTGGGAGCAACTTTTTTACCTTTTACAATTTTTGCGACAATTTCCAAATCGCTTAGCCTTCCATTTGTACACGAACCGATAAATACGTGTTTCAAAGGTATCTCAAATGGAGTTTGTCCTGGTTTTAGGCCCATGTATTCGTATGCTTTTTCATCATTATGATCTTTGATTTCTGGAAATTTTTCAGTAACATTGATTCCCATTTCAGGATTTGTTCCCCAAGTAACTTGTGGCTCAAGATTTGTAACATCTATTTTTATATGCTTGTCAAAGGCTTCTACAGAATCTGTATACAATTCCTTCCATTCAGCTACCTTTTTCTCAAATTCCTCACCTTTTGGTGCAAATCTTCTTCCTTTTACATAATTAAATGTAGTTTCATCAGGTGCAATAATTCCTGATTTTCCTCCACCTTCAATCGCCATATTGCATATTGTCATTCTTTCTTCCATCGAAAGCCCTCTTATCGTATCTCCAAAAAATTCAAAGGCATATCCATTTCCAAGTCCAATTCCATAAGTCTTGATTATATGTAAAATAATATCTTTTGCGTATACACCTTTTTGTAATTTTCCAGTAATTTCAATTCCCATTGTCTTAGGTTTTTTTTGCCAAATTGTCTGTGTTGCCAGAACATGCTCAACTTCACTTGTCCCAATTCCAAATGCAATCGCTCCAAATGCCCCATGAGTCGCAGTATGGCTATCCCCACAAACTACAGTTTTTCCAGGCTGTGTAAGTCCTTGCTCAGGCCCCACCATATGCACAATTCCATTATTTTCATTAAACATATCCACAAGTTCAATCCCAAATTCTTTACAATTTGCAGCAAGTGCATCAAGCTGTGCCTTAGAAATTTTATCTTTAATATCCAATCTTTGCGACATTATAGTAGGTGTATTATGATCCATCGTTCCAAAAGTCAAGTCAGGTCGTCTAACTTTTCTCCCAGCGAGTCTTAATCCCGAAAACGCCTGTGGCGACGTAACTTCGTGAATCAAATGCAAATCAATATACAAAAGCTGTGCTTCTCCAGGTTCTCCTGTAATCACATGTTTCTCCCAAACTTTATCAAACAAAGTTTTTGGTTTTTTCATTTCATTTTTAATTTCTGACATTTTTTTATCCTCCGTTTATTTCTCTCCAAATTTTTTTATTTATAATTTTTTTAAAATTTCTCTATTCTTTTTTGTTCAAATTTCTGTAATTCCTTTACTTTTTCAAAAATAATATCCACATTCTGTTCCCTTAAATAACTCATATACAAGGCTCTATCTTCTTTTTCAATTACAAATGGACTTATTTTTTCCTGAAAACACAGATACATCATAATCAACCTTCCCGTTCGTCCATTTCCATCACTAAAGGGATGAATTCGTTCAAATTCTATATGAGAATTTAATATTTCCAATAATTTTTCATCATCATTTTTACATAATTCAAGTCTATAATTAAGATTTTCAATCCAATTTTTTGTAAAAATCGGTGCTTGACTTGGTATAGAAGTTTCAAAATTTGCACCAATTATGGCATTACTATTTCTCTTAAAATTCCCTGCATTATCATTTAACCTATCCAAAATTTCCTTATTTATATTCTTTATCATGTAAATATCAAGTTTTTTGTCATTTTCAAGTTCACTTATCATATAGTCAATCGCCCTTTTATGATTCAAAACTTCAAAAACTTCACGAACACTCTTGCTACCTGGTATTATACTATCCAAAATAATTGTAGCCGTCTCATTCAATGTCAATGTATTTCCTTCAATGGCATTTGAATGATATGTCATTCTTACTGATAAATCTAAAAAATATTCATAATTTATAGTTTTTATATCCATTTTCTCCAACTCTCTATCAGTTATAATCTTTATTTCCCTCACAAAATTTTTCCCTGTATTTCATCTTTTATTTTTTGAAAACTTTCTTTTGAAAAAGAAGAAATTATTTTATCTTTATCACGGCAAACTATATATCCAATAATATACGGCATTGGCATCCAAAATACTGAATACATTTTTGCTGAAATTGAAAATTTTTCTTCTCTAATTTTAAAATTTCTAATTTTTACATAAGTTGTTCCAGTTCCATTGATAGAATAACTTGAATGTAAAGATGATATTTGTGAATTATATTTTACTAAAATTTCTAATATTTTTTCTTTCTGATATTCATCCAGTAATTTTACCTTCGGAAACTGTTTATATATTTTGAAGAAAGAAAATGGTAAAGTCAAAAATGGTATTCCAAATGCCAATATTACCAAAATATTCCAAAATCTACTTAATCCATCTTTCTGCAACTCTCCATTTTTATAAATTTCTTTTTTCTTAACTTTACCATTTTTATGATATTCTATTTTTTCTCCATCCAAAAATCGATTCCATTCAGATGTTGTTTTCAAGTTCCCGTTTTCATACCGCTCTATTCTCTTTCCATATAAAACATCATCTTTGTATTCTGTTTCTGATTGAATATTTCCGTTTTCATAAAACTCTTTCACATTTCCGTTTAGTTTATCATTAACATAAATAAGTTCGGCTTTTAATTTTCCATTTTTATAATAATAATTTGTTATTCCCTGCCTCAACCCTTCCTTAAGAGCATATACACTTGAAATTTCTCCACTATCATACCGAACTATTATATTCCCTGAAAATGGCTTATTTTCTCCTTTTACATAGGCCTTTCCATCAATAATTTCAACTTCTTTTTCTTCAACTTGTATTTTTTCATCCGAATACAGTACACCACCAAATATAAAACATATCAGAAATATACAATTTAAAAATTTAAACTTCATTGACTTTCAGACCTTTCGTAAAACAATCAATAGCAATCCCAGTTGTAAAAAACATCTGAAAAATCTTTATTTCTCAATTTTTCACGATTTATAAAGAAATTCATCACTCCACAATCTCCAATCATAATTTCCCCTCCACTGTCAATTTGAAATAACAAAGTGTCATATTCTTTCAATTGTTCTTCATCTCTTGGCTCAAATTGAGTAAAAAATGGAAATCCATTGCATTTTGTTCCACCATTTTCCCCATCAGAATTACTTTCAAATATTTCCTCAACTTTTTGATACAATTTTTCTTTTTCATTTACATCGATATTTTTTTCTTTTAGCACTTCTTCAAATAACTTTTCCAAAAGTGTATAATCAAAAGTCTCTTTTTCACTACTTTTCAAAGAAAAATTCATTTTACAAGGCTTATTTGCTATTTCTAAATTTCCTGAATTTTCTCTATAAGGATTGTACATTTTCTTAAACTCAACTTCCGAATGATAATCTTCAATTTTTTCATAATAAATCACATCAAAACCATCTCGATTTGTATAATCGTCAAAATCCAATCCCAGCAAATCTTCTCCCAAAATCCAAAACTGCAAAATACCTTCCTGCGGGAAATCTTCAAGCCCCTTCAAATCCTCACAATTTATCTGTGCAAGAAACATAAATTGTTGTCCTTTTGAATTTGTTGGAATTTTTCTCCCTTTTGGAATATACGGAATCCCTTCAATTTTGCTATCCGTTATTTTTATTTCTTTTGAAGCATTGACCGAAGCATCTGCAACCATCATTTCTTTTGCCGTTTCCTGATATTTTTTCTCTATTTCCTTAAAAATATCTTTTGCTGAAATTTTTAATTCTTTCTCTTCCATTTCACACCTCTTACAAGTCTTTACTTAACTTTCCTCAATTTTAGCACCACAATTTCAGGCTGTGCAAAAAATCTTATAAACATCTCAAAGGCTCCACCGCCAACACCTGAAGTAGTATAAATCTTATTTCCGTCATATTCCTTCAAACCGTAACCGTACTTCCATGGATGCTTAATTTCTGCCCATAAAATTAATCCAAACAATGTTATCTGTCCACCATGAGTATGCCCTGCCAAAGTCATATCTGATTTTTCCTTCTGTTCATTTGTCATTTCTTCAAAATAATCAGGATTATGTGTGATGAAGATATTAAAATCATCTTTTTTTATACCATTAAGTGCCTTCTGTGCATCAGGTTTCCCTTTTAGCAAATCATCAACTGCTGAAATGTAGACACTCTGGTTATTTACGGTTATTTTGTCATTTTCATTTACCAGCACTTTGTACCCAAGGCTTTTCAGTCCAGCCATATTTTTTTCCACAGAATTATAATCATGATTTCCCAAAACTGCATAAATTCCATATTTAGGCTTTTTTAACTTTTCCATTCCTTTGTAAAATCGTGGAATTTTACCAGTCCAGTTGGTATAATCGCCACCCAGAATTATAATATCCTTTTCCTGTTCATTTATCAGTTTAATAATCCTATCAAGCTGCTTCTGATTAAACCTCGCATAAGTATCCAGCTGAAAATCTGCTGCAAAGATAATCTTCTTTCCATCAAATTCTTGTGGGATATCCTTTGAGGCAATTTCTATTGTTCTAACCTTGAGCTGTGTATACTCATAATGTGCGTAAATTAGACAAATCAAAAAAAATATTGTTAAAATTCCCAAAACTGATAATATTTTCTTTTTTGTTTTCATAAACTTTTTCCTTCTTAATTTTTTTAAATATTAAATTTATTAGTTGTGCATTTCATCATACATTCTTGCCAATTCCAACGTTCTTGATCTTGTTCTTCTTACTCTTATCCTCATCTCTTCCAATCCTCCTAATGTTCCACATCCTACCCTTTCTCCATTTGAATCCGCAGGACAATATTCATCCATTGCTGTATTTACTTCTTTTTCTACACTTTTTATCCATGCTTTCTGGCTATTTTGAAGTTTTGCTTTCTGACTTCCTGAAAGTTCTGACATTAAAAGTGAATATATTTTATTAAGCTCCTTAGTCCATGCCTCATTAGCATCTTCATTATTTCTTAAAGCATCTATTTCAGAACTAACATTACCTTCATTTGCAGAAGTCATTCTACTTTTCAAATCCTTTTCATAAGTAGTTCTATTTTTTACAACATTAGTATTATTTACTGAAGTTGTTAATTGTTGAGTTATATTTTTAGTTTTATCTGTTGTGGATACAGGTGTACTTATTGTTGCTTGCTTTTCAGATTGAGTTTTTAAAATTTCATGCTCCTTAGCTCTATTCTCTAATTTTTTTGTCTGTACATTCAACTTTCTAGCTTCCTGATAGTAATTATAAAGTAAAAAACCACTACCAAGAAATAATACTGCAAATATCCCAATTATTATCTTTTTATCCATAATCCAGCAACTCCTTTTATTTAGTTTTCATTTTATCAAATTTTCTAAGTATGCATCTCCGCTTCAACATCCTTAATACTTTTTTCAGGCTGTACAAGCCATTCTAGTGCCAATCTTATGAAATGAATAATACTTTCATCATAAGGAAATTTCTTGTTATTATGATTTTCAGTGTGTATTCTCAGTTCCACTGCACTCCAGTTAAGTCTGTACAAATAATCAAGCATATCCATTATTTCATCTTTTGAACGTAATTCTGCTTTATTCATCAACGTTTCTAAATCATTATTCAAAAAATATTTTATTGTTCCCTTAACATCACAAATTGTACTCAAATCTGTTAATTCCTGTAATGATAAAGCCCATAGCAGTACTGGTGGACATTCGTAACGCCAATTATATTCTGAATTTATTTTTACATCATCTGTATATTTTTCAAGATAATTTTTTTCTTCATTAGTCAAAACTTCTTTAATCTCGTATTGCTTTTCAAATATTTCAAAAAACTCTTTGATTTTTTCTTTGGCATTTTCCTGCATTTCATTATAAAGTTCTGATGCAATTCCTGTCATCTGTATTGCAGCTGCTCTTTTTATAATCAATTCTTTATCAGGAATAACAGCCTTCGCCTCCGAAATGCTTGTATGCATATTCTCAAGATATGGCAATCCATCAGCCTTTATTTTTTCAATGCTTCTCGCCATTCTAGCATTATCTTCATCTGTCATTTCAAAATTATCAATCAATTCTTTAGGAATAAACGGCGTAAACTCTTTAAATTCTGTTCCTATCTTTTTTGAAACAAATACTTTTTTATCAGGCGAATATAAAGTTTCTGTACTAAATAACGAATAACCATCAAAACTTTTTCCTGCTCCCAAAATAAAATCCAATAATTTTACCTTTTCATTTTTCTTTTTCCCACTTTTGTAAAAATCAAAAGTTGCCGTTAATTTTGTTCTGCAATTGAAAAATGCAATTTGAGTCAATAACATCTGCTTCAAATTTTCATCTTTTATATTCACATCTGAAAAATGTTCTGCAAGCCCAGCGCCATATTTTGCAGCCATTTCACTATCATCAATTTTCCCATTGATTTCTGTACCATCTTTTAATTTTATTCTAAAAATTCGTGTCCACTCTTGTATTGGAAATTCCTTTTCAGAATCTTCCCCTTCAAAATATGATAGAACATCTTCATCCACGAAATTTTTATGCGTATCAACCGCTTCTTCCACTTTATCTCCAAAATACTCAACAATTTTTCGTGCAATTCCATCCCCATTTTTTCCAACAACTGAATGAAAATGAAAATCTTTAGCTATCCTTAAAGGTATTTCTTCTTCTTTGTTCTTTTTAAAAAAATCAAATATTCCCATTTCTTCTCTCTTTCTAAATCTAAATCTTCTTCAGTTCAAAAATCACAATCTCAGGCTGTGCAAAAAATCTAATAAACATCTCAAGAAAAGCCCCTCCTAATCCTGAAGTAATGTATATTTTATTGCCGTTATATTCCTTCATTCCATATCCATACTTCTTCTTATCCTTTATAGCCGACATAATGATTTTTCCAAAGAAAGTAACCTGTCCGCCATGAGTATGTCCAGCAAGTGTCATATCTGCTTTTTCCTTCTCATCTTCTGTCATTTCCTCAAAGTATTCAGGATTATGAGTCAAAAATAATACAAAGTCCTCCTTTTTCAATCCTTCAAGAGCTTTTTTCGCATCAGGCTTTCCGTGCCACAAGTCTGTTACTCCAGCAATATATATATTTTCATTATTTATTGTTATTTTCCTATTTTCATTTACGAGCAGATTAAATCCAAGTTTTTTCATATTTTCAGCCGTTTCTTCTGCTCCTGGATACTCATGATTTCCATAAATTGCATATACTCCAAGTTCTGGAATCTTTATATCCTTAGCATCTTCATAAAACTTAGGAATATTTTTCTCCCAAGTCGCATAATCTCCTCCCAGTAGTATAATATCTTTCTTTTGTGCATTAATCAGTTCAATCGCCTTTTTCTGCTGTTTTCTATTATACCGTGTCATCGTATCATATTGAAAATCTGCAACAAATAATATTCTCTTCCCATTAAATTCTTTCGGAATATCTTTTGACTTTATTTCTATTGTCCTTATTTTTATATGTCTGTATTCATAATGTGAATATAGCAGAAATATAACAATCAGTCCCAGAAAACTCCATAAAATTTTAAAAATCCAACTTTTTACCTTCAATTTTTTCTCCTTATTAATAAATTTATACCGATCCCTATAAGAAATATTACATCTAAAGATCCTATGTAAACAAAATACCCATAAACAATAGCGACCATAAATATTCCCATTTTATCATCTCCAACTTCTGAAAATTCTTCTTGAGCCCACAATAAAAATAATAATATTTTTACTGCCACTCCAACTATTGTTAAAATTATCAATGGGGTTTTTTCTATTCTTGCTTTTGCATAAAAATATGATAAAAATATATTAAGCAAAGCCAATAAAAGATAACTTATTCCAAAATACGCATCTCCACCAATTTTTAAATTTCCTAAAACCGATTCTCCTAACCAAAACAATAAATTTGATGAAAGAATATTGAAACAAAGCAGATAAAGAAAATATGAACTTCTAAGAATTATTTTTTTCATTCTTTCTCCTTCTAAATAAATTGAACAATAATCCTAAATAAAAGTATAAATTTAGCATTCCCATATACGCTCCAAATCCGAATAATATAAGATATAAAACGAATCCTCCTTCTCCTCCATCCTCTGTTTCAGGAATCAACATAAAAAATCCAAGTATGCAAAAAAATACTATTACTTTTATCGCCACTATAACTAATGGCGGAATTAACAAACTTTTTTTACTGACTTTTATTTTTGAAATTAAGTAAGCGAAAGTTAGACAAATTATAATAAAAACAATCTCTATTAGTGGAAATAAGTTTTCTAAAAGCCACTCATTTTTTATATTCAGATTTATAAAAAATTCATAAATACTATTATAAATACTATTATTAAACCTCATAACCGCCAAAATAATGTCAAAAAATGTTAAAAACAATAAGTAAAATAACCAAAAAAGTACTTTTTTCATCTTTATTCTCCACCTAATTTTTTATTTAACTATTTAAAAATTTCAAAAATATTTTACTTATTAGGGTTATCATCAAGAACTATTGCACAAATAATATAAGCCAGCAGACCTGTTCCTGCAAAAAGAACCAAAACAAGCCACACTATCCTCACAATACTTGAATCAATATCAAAATATTCTGCAAGTCCTCCACATACACCTGTAATTTTTCTATCTTTTACTGATTTGTACAATTTATTTTTCATAATATAAAACTCCTTTTCTTCGTTTGTTTTAAATGCGAATATTTTCTATTTTTCTTCCTAATCACTAACAAATTCCTTAACTTTCTCAAGAAATTTCTTCCTATCCTCATCTTTTCCTTTCGCCCTCAAACTATAATGAATCCATTTTGTATTTTTTATTCCGACTCCACCAAGATTCGCCTTTCTCATTGTCATTCCAAATCCCATTATATTTAATAAAAACTTTGGTGCTTCAGCCGTTGTAATCATTTTAGCTGATTTTATTGGTAAAAGTCCTTTTATTCCATATTTCCCACTTTCATAAGCAAATCCTCTCAACATAACTTTATCCAAAAATCCTTTTAATATCGCAGGTAACGACATCCACCAAATTGGAAAAATCAATATTAGCTCATCTGTATTTTTCAAAATTTCCTGATATTTCAGAACTAAAGGATCAATGCTTTTCCCCTGCGAGTACAATCCTAGTTCTTTTTCAGTCATTACAGGATTAAATCCATCCTTATTCAAATCTATAATAGTATATTTTTCTTTTGTTTCATCAAGTTTTTCCACTGCTTTATCTAAAATTGCTTTATTGAAACTTCCATTCCATGGATGTGCAAAAACTATTGTTTTCATTTTTGAATCTCCTCTTTTCTACAAATAATTTTTCAAAATACTTTATTAAAACTTTTTGGATACATTTAAATTTAATACAAAAATTAGCAATTTCCATCTTTAAAAAAATTTTTAACCTATAATCTTTAAAATTAATTTGGCTAACAGTGTCCGCCATTTTCCAAAACCATAAAACAATAAAAGTTTTCTAAATTATGCGAACGGTGTTCACACTTTTTGTATTTAAAAAATCAGAAAATTCCCTCCATCTCTACCTAAACTAACATTAGTATTTTATCTATTCTTTTACTTCCAAAACCAAAGGCTTTCCTATAATAAGACACAAATTACCCAATACACCAAGTGTCAAAGCACTTAAAAGGAATTTACTTGTTGCTATTTCTCCATTTAAAGTTTTAAATAATAAAATTATAATTGAAAGCCAAAATATCAAAGCAAATAACCAATTTTTCCAATTAAATCTTATTTCAATTTCCATAACTTCTTTTTCAATGTTTATTTTTTGTTCCGAACTTTTAACAAAAAGTGTACTTGCTTTAATTGTATGTTCTCCATAATCTACATATTCAATTTCTTTTTTTATTCCCTTGAATGTTATTATTTCATCATCCAGAAAAAAATTCATTGAAATATTTTGTCTAATATTTGATTTATCATTTATAATCAATTTAGGCATAAATTTCCCTCTCGATCATTCAGAATTATTTATTATAAAGCCTATTTATCCCATTAATATAAGCCTTTATACTTGCTTCAACTACATCCGTACTTTGTCCTCTACCAATGAATCTGTTTCCACTTTCATCTTTCCAAAATCAATTTTAATTACCGTAAAATCTATTTCTCTCATTTTAATTTATTGAGAAACATGCAAAACTTCATACACTTTTGAATTTTCTGCTTCTTTAGGGACATCTTCAAAAAAATAATACTCCGTGTGTTTCCAATTTTCAGGGTTATATACTAATGCTTTCCCAACAATTTTATCATCTGATATAGAAAATTCCATTCTTTTCATTTTTTCCATCGGTTTTGTTTCATTTTCTATTTCCAATAAATATTTTGCTTTAGAAAAGTTTTCATCAAACTCTTGCAACAATGGTATTCCAATATTTATAGTCTGCCATCCAAAAGAATTTAAAATATTATCATAGAAACCATCAAATATGAATTTATTCATTCCTTTGTTATCTTTCCAAAAATATAATGGCGAATATTCTTTATTTTTCTCAGAGATTAAATAGGCTTTAAAAAATAAATCTTCAAATCCATCTGTTTTAAACCCATTTTCTTGCACTCTTTTTTTAATCTTATTCATATCAAAATCATTTGGAAGTTTTACTTTATACTGCATCATTATCATGTCTTTTATTCTCCTCTCCTATATTTTCACTTAATTACTGTATAGTCTATTTATTCCATTAATATAAGCCTTTATACTTGCTTCAACTACATCCGTACTTTGTCCTCTACCAATAAATCTGTTTCCATTTTTCTCGATAATCACAACTACTTGTGCCTGTGCATCAGTATCTCCCGTTATTGCCTCCAGCTTGTATTCTTCCAGAACAAAAGTATCACTTACTGCTAGATTAACCGCATTGTAAGCCGCATCAACAGGCCCATCTCCAAGAGCTTCTTTAACTAGTTTTTCTCCATCTAATTCAATGGTAACTGTTGCTTTTGGCTTTTTCCCTTTCTGTCTTGAAATTTCAAAGTGAGCCAGTTTTATTCTTCCTTCTATTTTTGCTGCTTCTCCAGCAACTAATGCGATAATGTCTTCATCTAAAACATATTTTTTCTTGTCTGCCAATTTTTTAAACTGTGCAAATAATTCTTCTACTCTATCACTTCCGACATGATTAAATCCTAGTGATTCTAATTTTTGTACAAAAGCGTGTTTTCCTGAATGTTTTCCAAGTACTAAGCTGTCTGGATTTCTTCCAACAGATTCTGGACTCATAATTTCGTAAGTTTCAGGATTTGCTAATACTCCATGTTGATGAATTCCTGATTCGTGTGCAAATGCGTTCGCTCCAACAATTGCTTTATTTGGCTGTGTTGAAACTCCTGTCAAAAGGCTTACTAATTTACTTGTTGGGTAAATTTGCTTTGAATCAATGTTTGTATAATATTCTTCAAACAAGTCTTTTCTCGTTTTCAAAATCATTACAATCTCTTCAAGCGAAGTATTCCCTGCTCTTTCTCCAAGTCCATTAATTGTACACTCAATCTGAGTGGCCCCAGCTTGAATCGCCGCAACCGAATTTGCCACAGAAAGTCCCAAATCATCATGGCAATGCACAGAAATATCCACATTTTCAATCCCTTTAACATTTTTTTTCAAATAAGTTATAAGTTCAAACATTTCATTTGGAGTTCTATAACCTACTGTATCAGGTACATTAAGTGTAGTGGCTCCAGCTTTTATAGCCGTTTCATATACTTCCACCAAAAATTCCTTTTCAGTTCTAGTCGCATCTTCCGCCGAAAACTCAATATCGTCAATAAGCGATCTCGCATAAGCCACCATTTCCTTTACTCTATCCAAAATCTGCTCTTTCGTCATTTTCAGCTTGTATTCCCTATGAATCGGAGAAGTTGCGATAAACGTATGTATTCTAGGTTTTTTGGCACTTTTCAATGCTTCTGCCGCTACTTCAATATCTTTTTTTACAGCCCGGGACAAACTCGTAACCGTAGACTTTTCCACATTTTCTGCAATCATCTTAACTGCCTCAAAATCCCCTGGTGATGCCACCGCAAATCCAGCCTCAATCACATCCACCCCAAGACTCTCAAGCTGTTTTGCAATTCTCAGCTTTTCCTGAGCGTTAAGATTGACACGTGGTGTCTGTTCTCCATCCCGTAGTGTCGTATCAAATATTTTTATATTTTTCATATTCGGCTCCTTTCTCTTTCTATCAATCCTTAAACTTCTATAATAATTTAGAGTTTCAATATAACTTATTACTCACTTATATTTCTAACAAAAATATTTTCCCTATTATATACTAGATTATTTATTTAACTATTGGTATTCTTCCTAATCTTCATTTCTGGAATCTTTTATAGAATAAATTGCTGCCTGCTCTGCATGAATAATCGCTGTATCAAATAATGGAACATCAGTATCTTCATTTTTTATAAGAAGCCCTATTTCAGTACACCCTAATATTATACCTTCTGCCCCCTTACTTCTAAGTTTATCAACAATTTCTAAAAATTTCTTTTTTGAATTAGAATTTATAGTTCCAAGACAAAGTTCGTCATATATTACTTTATTTATAATTTCTATATCATTTTTATCAGGTATTATAACATTTATTCCTTTTTCAATAAGTTTTGATTTGTAAAAATCTTGTTCCATTGTATATTTGGTTCCTAGCAATCCTATATTCTTCAATCCTTTTTCTAATATTTTCTCTGCTGTCATTTCAGCAATATGCAATATTGGAATGGAGATTTTTTCTTTAATCTGCTTAACAACCTTATGCATTGTATTAGTGCAGATAACTATGAAATCTGCTCCCGCTTTTTCCAAATTATATGCAGCCTCTCCCAAGATTTCTCCACTTTTTTCCCAGTTGCCGTTTGCCTAACATTCTTCTATTTCCTGGAAATCCACACTATACAGTACGCATTTAGCAGAATGAAGCCCTCCTAATTTTTCTTTAATAACTTCATTTATTATTTTATAATAGGTTACTGTGCTTTCCCAGCTCATTCCTCCTATTAGTCCTATTGTTTTCAAATTCATCTTCCTTTCAAATTATCTATTCTTTCACAGCCTCAAATCTCAATCTGATATAATCTGCTAGAATTTGTCCTTTCTCATTTCTTTCCAGTTCTTTTTCAACTTTTTCAGTTATTTCATCAATCAGTTTTTCATGCATTTCTGCTGGAACATTTGCAAGAGCAGGTGCAGAAAAAGTTTGAAGCCATCCCTTTATTCCAGTTGGAAGCAAAGTAGGACGGGGAAAAGTTATCATTCTTTTGACTTTTAATCCATATTTTTCAAGTAATTTCGTTTTTTCTTCCAGAGTTGGAAAAAACCAACATTTTTTAGCTTTCAGGTTATGTTTTTCTACAGTTTCAAAAATAGCATTTTCTATTTTTTCCACATTTCCTTTACAGCCCGTCTCGGCTACAAAACGTCCGCCTTTTTTCAAGGCTCGAGATACTCCTTCCATTACTTTTTCCGGATTAGTCATCCAATGTAGCGCCGCATTGGAAAAAATCGCATCAAACTCATTTTCAAATTTCATATTCTGTGCATCGCCCTGTACTGCCTCAACCCCAATTTTTCTTGCTGCCTCAACAAATTTTTGACTTCCATCAAGTCCTAAAACTTTGCACCCATATTCAGTAATTTTCTTAGTCAATACTCCATCTCCACAACCTAAATCCAAGATATATTCATCTTTTTGAGGATTTAACCATTCAATCAGCTCTTCTCCGTAAATTGATACAAAACGTGCATTTTTCTCATATTTTTCCTTTTCCCAATGCTGACTTACTCTCATTTTAATATTTCCCTTCTGTTTTTTTAAAATTACATTTTGATACTGTTCCCCATTTAAATAGTGAATATTTAATAAATTTTAAAATATATATTATTTAGCAAGGTTCTCATTATTACTACAGTTTCTGTTTTCTAACGATATTTAGTATCAAATTATTTTGTTTAATAATAGTTTTTCTATTTTTATTATGTTTTCTTACTTGAAAAATTTGCAATAATTTCGTTATTTAAAAAGAGTTTTGTATAAATTCTGAAAATATTACATTTTTTCTCCACGGCTCATTGCTACAACCCCTGTTTTGGCGATTTCGAGTATTCCATAACTTTTCATCATTTCTACAAATCCACGTAATTTTTTCACATTTCCTGTAAGTTCTATTACAAGCGAGTTTGGTGCCACATCCAGAACTTTTCCACGATAAATGTCTGCAATTTGAACGATTTGAGCTCTAGTCTGAGCGTCGGATTTTACTTTTATAAGCATAAGTTCACGTCTTATAACTCCTTCTGCTGGGAAAATCTTTACTTTTACAACATCAACGATTTTGTAAACTTGTTTTTGAATCTGATTTAATGCCTTGTCGTCACCATCAACTGTAAGTGTCAACCTCGCATAGCCTGGCTTATTTGTAACTCCAGCAGTCATCTTGTTTACTGAATATCCTCTTCTATTAAACATAGACATTATTCTTGATACAATTCCATTTGTATTTTTTGTAATTATTAATATTTCATGCTCCTTAATCATTTTCCAGTACCCCTTTCTTACCTATCATTTGACTTACAGTTTTTCCTGCTGGTATCATTGGAAACACATTTTCTTCCTTTTCAACAATACAATCCAGTATCACGCCTTCATCTGATAAAATCAAATCTTTTAATTTATTCTCCAAATCTGCCTTTGTCTTCAGTCTTTCCGATTTTATGCCATACGCATCAGCAATTTTCACAAAATCAGGATTACATTCCAAATCAACAAAAGAATATCTTCTATCTTTAAATAATTCCTGCCATTGTCTAACCATTCCCAAGAATGAATTGTTTATAATTACTACTTTTACTGGCAAATTATACTGTCTAATCATCATAATTTCTTCAAGTGTCATTTGAAAACCACCATCTCCAACGATTAACACAACTTTCTTATCTCTCGCTCCAACTTGAGCTCCAATTGCTGCTGGCACTCCAAATCCCATTGTTCCAGCTCCACCTGAAGTTACAATGCTATTTGCATTTTTATAAGTCATATATTGTGCAGCCCACATTTGATGCTGTCCAACATCTGTTACAACAATTGTATCCCCATCCAGAATATCATTAATTGCCTTTAATACTTCCTGTGGAAGCAATTTATCCTTACCAACATCTCTATGTGCCAATGGATATTCTTTTTTCCATTCTTTTACTTTATCTGTCCATTCTTTGTGATCCTGTGGCTCCAATTCCTTATTGATTTCAGAAAGCACATTTTTCAAATCTCCAACTATCGGAACATCAGCCTTTTTATTTTTATCGATTTCAGCAGGATCAATATCTATATGTATTATTTTCGCACGTTCACAAAATTTACTTGGATTTCCCGCAATTCTATCATCAAATCTTATCCCAGCTGCAATTACTAAATCTGCCTCGTCTGTGGCATAATTTGCTGGAACAGTCCCATGCATTCCAAGCATTCCAAGTGACAAGTCATGATTTTCAGGAAATGCTCCAAGCCCTAAAAGAGTTGTAGTTACTGGCATATCCATTTTATTTGCAAGTTCAAAAAGTTCCTTTGAAGCCTGCGATTTTATAACTCCTGCTCCTGCAATAATTAATGGCTTTTTCGCCTTTTTTATCAATGATAATGCTCTTTTTATCTGTACAGGATGCCCAACATAAGTGGGATCGTATCCTTCCAGCTGTATTTCCTTGTCAAATAGCTTATTAAATTCATCATAAGATATTTCCTGCTGTTGAATGTCGTTTGGTATATCCACCAGTACAGGTCCTGGTCTTCCTGTCGAAGCTATAAAATAAGCCTCTTTTATAATTCTTGGAATATCTTTAATATTTTGCACAAGATAATTCCCTTTTGTTATTGGAACTGTAATTCCTACAATGTCAGTTTCCTGAAAAGCATCTCTACCAAGCAAGTTGCTTCTTACCTGTCCTGTTATTGCCAGCAATGGTATAGAGTCCATGTGTGCTGTCATAATCCCTGTAACCAAATTTGTTGCTCCAGGTCCCGAAGTTGCAAGACAAACTCCCACTTTTCCAGAAACTCTCGCATATCCGTCTGCGGCATGTACTGCTCCCTGCTCATGTCTTGCAAAATAATGTTTAATCTTTTCAAAACTGTAAATTTCATCATAAATAGGTATTACCGCTCCACCCGGATACCCAAACATATCAGTCACACCTACTTTATGCAGGCACTCCAACAGCATTCTTGCACCATTTATCATTTCGCTACTCATTTTTCAACCACCTTTTCTTTTAAAATTTTATTTTTATTATTCTATTTCCTGAGAATTTAACCTTTTTATTACATATCCTCTTTTACTAAATTCCTCTGTTATTTTGTTAATATGCTCCTCACCATTCGTTTCTACTGTTACCTGAAGTTCTACATCGTGAAATCTGTTAAGATTTTTAAATTGATTATGCTCAAGCCTTATAACATTTGCATTCTGTTCAGAAAGAATTTGTGACACAGCAACCAGCTGCCCCGGTTTATCAGGCAAGTCAACCGAAAATCTAAATATTCTCCCTCTTACAACAAGCCCTTTATTTATCATAGAGGAAATCGTAAGCACATCAATATTTCCTCCACTTAAAATTGATACAATCTTTTTCCCTTTTTCCTTAATCTTTCTAAGTGCCGCAACCGAAAGAACTCCCGCATTCTCTGCAACAATCTTATGCTTTTCAACTAACAGAAGAAAAGACTCCATAAGTTCATAATCTGAAATTGTAATTATATCGTCCACATAATTTTTTATATAATCAAAATTCAGTTCCCCAATTTTCCTAACTGCCGTTCCATCAGCAATTGTATTAGTTTCAGGCAGTTCCACAACATCTCCATTTTTTAGAGCTGCAATTGCCGAAGCTGCTCCTTCTGGCTCTACACCAATTATTTTTATCACAGGATTTTTCAGTTTTGCCGCAAGCGCAATTCCTGAAATTAGTCCTCCACCTCCAAGTGGCACAAGAATTATATCAGCATCAGGTAATTCTTCTAACACTTCAAGTGCAATTGTTCCCTGTCCTTCCACAACATCATCATCATTAAATGGATGAATAAACACATACCCTTCTTTCTCCTGCAATTCTCTCGCATAATTATAGGCATCATCGTATTCTTCCCCTGCCAAAATAACTTCAGCACCATATTGACGAGTTGCTTCCACTTTTATAAGCGGTGTGTATTTAGGCATTACAATAACTGCCTTAATTCCTAGTTTTTGAGCCGCAAGAGCCACACCCTGAGCATGATTCCCTGCTGATGAAGCAATAACTCCCTTTTTTTTCTCCTCTTCCGTCAATTTTGCAATCTTGTTATATGCTCCCCTAAGTTTAAATGAACCTGTTCGTTGTAAATTTTCAGGCTTAATATAAACATCATTTCCAGTTTCTTTCGAGAATACTGAACTGTGAATCAATTTAGTTTTAGTAATCACAGTATTTAATCTTTCTCTTGCTTCCATAAAATCATAAAGTTTATGCAATCTCTTCACCTTCTTCAAAAAATTTTTATTTTAATAACTCAAATTAATATTAACAGTTCTTTGAATGACTGTTAATAAATATTTCCTCTTATAATTTCTATGTTTTTTCTTTTTTATAACGCAAAGGGGATCAATCGCCATCCCCTTTGCAATCCCTGCTCGTCTAAGCATTTTTTTGAAATATTCCCAAATTTTATTTGGGAAAGTAGTCTAAACATTTATTATTTGAATAAACCTAGATTACTACGAAATTGAAACTCGCTTTTTAATAAAGATTATTTCAACTCTTTAAACAAATTCAACTTCAATATTTTTAAAAAAGCTCAGACAATCAATTTTATTCCAAAAAAATCACGACAATTTTAGTTTAATTATATATAGTTAATTTAACTGCCACAAATAATAAGAATAAAATAAAATAATTATTAATCAAATATTTTAAAATAAGAATCATATATTTTTTATCTTTTCCTTTAAAAACTCTATTATTATATTTACAATTTCTGGCTGAAACCAATATTCATCAGAATGTCCTGCCCCAGTTACTACATATCTTGTTGATTCTATCCCTTTTTCAATTAATGCCTTGTGAAGTTTTTCTGTATGGATTGGAGGGACTAAAGTGTCTGCGTCTCCGTGCATCAATAGGAATGGTGGCGTTTTATCGGAAATATACGATATTGGGTTTGTTACTTTTATATCATTTCTTACATCATTTAGCCAAAATTTCACTGATAATAATATTGCCCTGTAACCTTCATCAATATCATCTGGAATTTCAAAATCCACTTCTCCAAAGTCTGTTACTCCATAAATATCAATAACTGCCTTTATATCGCTATTTTCAGATAAATTTTCACCCTTGTCAAAATCTCTTGTTCCATTTGTCGCTCCAGCCATTGCTACAAGATATCCACCAGCAGAATCACCCATTATAGCTATTCTTTCCTTATCTATGCCATATTCATCAGCATTAGCCTTCAAAAATCTGATTGCTGATTTTACATCTTCCACACTTTGCGGAAATACTCCATCAGGAATAGTTCTATATTCCATGCTTGCAACCACATAGCCAGCCTTTGCAATTTCAATTCTTTGCTGTAAATAATTTTCCTTGTAGCTATGTGCAAATGAGCCACCTGTTACGAACAGCACTGTTGGAAATTTCCCTTCTCTATTAGGTTTTAAAATATCCATTTCCAATTTTATGTTTTTTCTAAAATAGCTGACTGGCTGTGAATAAGTAACATTCACTATTGATTTTATCTTCTCTTGTGTCAGCTTAATATTTAAAACTTTACTTTCTCCACCATTTCCCATTTCTATCTTCTCCTTATAAAAAGATTTTTTGTTATTTGTAAATGCCTAATATATTTCATTAATAATTTTTTTTATTCTTGGCAAGGAATCTTGACTCCTTGTTAATGTTCTTATATAATTCAAATCTAATATTCTAATAAAAAAGATTCAAATGTTAATCCAATATCTCAATAGCCCCTCTATCGGCAGAAGACACGTGCATCGCATATTTTTTCAAATACCCTTTTACTTCAATTTTGAATGGCTCCAATTTAGCTTTTCTTGCTTCAATTTCCTCATCCGAAACTTTGATATTAATTGCTCTGTTCGGAATATCAATTTCAACAATATCCCCATCTTGAACTATAGCAATATTTCCACCCGAAGCGGCCTCTGGCGAAACATGTCCAATTGAAGCTCCTCTTGTCGCTCCTGAAAATCTTCCATCTGTAATTAATGCAACATCTTTATCAAGTCCCATTCCAGCAATCATAGCTGTTGGCGATAACATTTCTCTCATTCCAGGCCCACCTTTTGGTCCTTCATATCTAATAATTACAACATCTCCTGCTACGATTTTTCCACCAACAATTGCTTCTACAGCTTCTTCCTCACTATTAAATACTTTTGCTGGTCCTGTATGCTGCAGCATTTCTGGATCTACTGCCCCTTCTTTAACAACGCAGCCATCTGGTGCTAAGTTCCCTTTTAATACTGCAATTCCACCAGTTTTGTAGGCTGGCTTATCCCAAGGCTTGATTACATCATCATCATTTATAAATGCTTCTTTTGCAAGTTCACCTTGAGTACGCAATGCTACAGTTTTTGTATTTTCATGCAATCTTCCATTTTCAAGCATTCTTTTCATAACACCTGTTACTCCGCCTGCTCTGTACAAGTCTTCTATAAAATGTTCTCCAGATGGCGATAATTTACACAATTGTGGAGTTATTTTTGCAATTTCATTAAAATCCTCCAATGTCAATTTTATTCCTGCTTCATGTGCTATCGCTGGTAAATGCAGAGCTGTATTTGATGATCCACCAAGAGCCATATCCATTGCAACAGCATTTTCAAATGCTTCTCTTGTCAAAATATCTTTTGGACGAACATCTGCTTTCAATACTTCCATAATTTGCATCCCAGCTTTTTTAGCAAGCCGTATTCTTTCTGAAAATACCGCTGGTACAGTTCCGTTTCCTGGAAGCCCTAGTCCAAGTGCTTCTGTTAGGCAGTTCATTGTATTTGCCGTATACATTCCTGCACAAGATCCGCAAGTCGGACATGCCATTTCTTCAACGGAATTAAGTTCTCTTTTAGTTATTAATCCAGCTTCATATTCTCCAACTGCTTCAAACACATTACTAAGCCCTATCTTCTTACCTTTATACACTCCCGCAAGCATCGCTCCTCCACTTACAAATATTGAAGGTATATTTAGTCTTGCAGCTGCAATTAACATCCCAGGCACTACCTTATCACAGTTTGGCATAAATACAATCGCATCAAACGGAGTAGCCATTGCAACTGCTTCAATCGAATCTGCGATTATGTTTCTTGTTACCAGTGAAAATTTCATCCCAATATGATTCATTGCAAGTCCATCACAAATTCCAATTGTATTAAATTCCATTGGAACTCCTCCAGCCATTCTTATACCGTCCTTCACAGCCTGAACCAAATTTTTCAAATGTACATGCCCCGGTATAATTTCATTAAATGAATTAGCAATCCCAATAATTGGACGATCCATTTCCTCACTTGTAAATCCTAACCCTTTCAAAAGCGATCTGTGTGGCGCTCTAGCCTCTCCTCTTGTTAAGTTGTTACTTCTTCCTTTTCCTTTCATTGTCATTGATTTCACTCTCCTAAAAATTTTTATATTTCACAAATGTATCCAATTCAAATGTTTCACTATTTTTCTTATATATATTTCAATAAAGCTAGCTTGATTCTGTTTTATCAGCCTCAAAACTATTTGATTAAATACCAAAATTCTTTAATTCCAATCTAAAATCTAAGTTTATATACTCAATTTTAATTGGCTTTATCTATATTTTATCACATTTTTTATATTTTTTTTACTTTTTTATATGTGTACAGCAAATTTTTTTAAATTTACTTTTACTTCTAAAAAAATAAAAGACGATTTTTAAATATAAATCGCCTCAAGTTTTTTATTATTAATACTGCATATGATTTTATTAACTATTTTCTAACAAAATTAGTCATTACATCTCTACCATTTACCGACATAAGAAAATCATTTTCAGAAATTTTTAAGGCAACATATTTTTGGTTTTGCACAATTACAATTTCTAAAATTTGAATAATCAGTAATAATGATAAGACTAAAATTAATAATGACATAATTTCCTCCAATTTTTAATTTTTTTGCTTCTTTCTCTTGCTATGAAATTATTATAACAAAAATCAATCATTTTGTAAAATATATGTTATATATATGACTTATATATTTCATTAATCTTTACAATTTCAAATTAAATAAAATTTATTTTGCTTTTTGAATAACATCTAGTGCTTCTTGTAAATATTTCTTCAATTCTGAATCATCTGCTTTTTTAGATATTTCCATTCCTTTTTTAGCCCATTTTTCTGCTGTTTCAGAATCTCCTAACCCAGCATAAAAGTTCGTCAGATTATAATATGCCCATGGATATCCTTTTTGAACAGAGGCTTGATACCATTTTAATGCTTCTTTTTGATTGCCTTCCTCTTCAAACATTACCCCCAATTTATTTTCCGAAAATCCATCTTTCTCAAATTTAGCTACCTTTAAATACCATTCTTTTGCATTTTTATAATCGTCCATTTCATAATATGCTGCTGCAATCCAAAGATAATTATCGGGATTATCCACCAACTTTTGATATTCTTTATAATACTTTATTGATTTTTCATAATCTTTTTTTTCAAAATATAAATATGCTATATTTGAAATTGCTGTAAAGTTACCCTTTTCTATGGCTTTTAAATACCACTTTTCAGCCTCTGAATAATTTTTTTGATTAGTATATAAAACTGCCAACCTATTTAAATAATCTGCATTGTTTGGAAATTCATTTACATATTTTGTAATTAAAGTTTCCAATTTTTTCTTATCATTTTTTCCATAAGCATCATCTATCTGTTTTTCTAATTTTGTTTTTTCTTCTTTTGTCATCGCTGAAAAGCTTTGAACTCCTAATCCTAAATTTGTAATTACTAATAACAAAATCAAATATTTTTTCATAATGTCCCTTCTTTCTATCTCCTATATTAATAAACTTAGTTATTACTCTCAACTTCTTTAATAATCTCCTGTATATCTTTCATTTGTTTTTGATCTTTTTCCTTTTTCGCTGTTTCAAAAGATTTTTTTAGCCATTTTAATGCTGCATTCTTGTCTCTCTGCTGATAGTACAAAATCCCTAGATTCGCTTGGCCTCCTGAATTTCCTTTATCTGAGGATTCTAAAAACCATTTTCTAGCCTCTTTCTGATTCCCTTCAGCAAGATAAATTTGCCCTAAAATATTTTGTGACATACCTTCTTCATCCTTGATGTAGGATTTTAATAAATATTTTTTTGCTTCTTCTGTATTTCCCAATCTATAATTTAAAGTACCCATTACAAGATCCATTTCATCTATTTTTTCAAAAGTTGTATTATCAATTTCACTAAACCATTGTAATGCTTTCTTATAATCCGTTTGATAGATATATAATATGCCAATCACTAGCCTTACATCATATTTTTTACCATTATCTGCTATATAAGGATATTTTTTCTGCAACTCTACTGCCTCATTTAATTCCTTTTCACTTTCGTTCTTTCTACCCATAACATTATAAAACATTCCCAACATAACTTTTAATCTAATATTAGAAGGATTTTTTTGTATCTCTCCTTTTAACATTGACAATGCTTTCTGCTTGTTCCCTTTATCGTATTCTTTTGCTACTTTCCCCATCACTTTTTCAAATTCCTTAGAATTTATTTCTGCAAACACTTGCACTCCAAAAACTAAATTAGCTAGAATCACCATAAAAACTAATATTTTTTTCATTTTCTACCTGCCTTTTTCAATATTTCATTGTTTTTATTTAGCGAAATTTTCTTTGTTCATTGTATCACAATTATTAAAAAAATCAAAATTTTACATTTAATAGTATTAAAATTAATAACCTTAAAATTTTTATAAAAATCATTAAATTTTGTTTTTTATTTCCACAAAAAAACTGCCCTTCTATTTTGAAAGACAGTTAAAATATTTGTTTTTTATTTTATATTTAATTATAATCCAAATGAGTAACCTACTCCTAAAGTAAGTGTTCCATGACTAAGAGTAAATTTATCCTTAACAGTAGTAGTTACGCCTTTATATGTACGTTCAACCCTTGTATTATTCCAATTATAACTTAAATCTGCTACAAAATTTTTATATTGCACTCCTGTACCAAGTCCTGTATAAAATCCACTTTTAAATTTGGCTTCAAAATCATAAAAAGCATTTCTATTTTTTAATTTACCATTATTAAAAGCATATCCTAAATTTGCTTTAACATAAGGTGTTATTTCAGATGAATTTTTAAAATTATATCTTGTAGTAAGGTATAGAGGTACTTGATGTAATCCTTTTTTTTCAGTACCTTCTTCAGAAATTCTATTAAATCTGTAAGCGATTCCCCCTCCTAATTCCCAAGTATCTGTAAGAGATTTTCTATATTCTCCAGCAAGTTCAAAACCATTTCTTGTAGATTTTTTCTTAAGTTTAACATTAGACCCACTATATTGTCCACCTTTAAATTTACCATTATGAGCTAAATCACTACCTACTCTAAGTTCAACTACATCTGCCATAGCAGTTGCACTTACAACTAATCCCAATAATAATAATTTTTTCACAAAAATTACCTCCAATTCTTAGTTTTTATTTTAACAAAATTTTTGTTAATTATTAGCGTAGTATCAAATTTTTAATGTTTTGTCAACAACTTATTTTAAAAAATATAACACCTGATGATACATTTACTTCAAAGTCTTAAAAATAAAGCATTGAATATTTATGATAAATACTTTATAAAAATATATCTAAAACTTGTTTTATTAAATAAAAAAAGTTTTATCTTATCATTTCTCTTATTAAAAAATATACAAATAAATTTATATGACACTAAACAAAATAAAAACTAAAAAACTAAATAGTTTAAACAATACATTCTAATCTTATACATCAGGATATTTTCTTACAACTTCAGTAATATTACAAGCTCCCTCAATCACAGGGAACATCACAACAGCTCCAGTACCTTCCCCCAATTTCATATTCATAAAGAGCATTGGCTCTAAATCCAGCTCCTTCATAATATACTTCATTCCAGGCTCTTCGCTCAAGTGGGAAGCAATCATAAAATTCCTGCAGTTTGGACAAATTTTATATGCAACAAGGGCAGAAATCGCTGAAATAAAACCATCTATCACGACAGGCACACGGTTTTTTGCACATCCTAGATAAGTTCCCACCATTCCAGCAATATCAAGTCCCCCAACTTTTGCCAGTACATCTATTATTTTATTTTTTTCAAATTTTTCTTTTTTTTCTGTTCCATTTATATTTTCTTCAAAAAATTTTGACAATCCATTCACTTCAACCGCTTTTTTAACGACATTCTTTTTATGCTTCAAAGTTTTATCATCAATTCCGCTTCCATATCCGACAATCTCATCTAGCGACAAATCTGTCAGAACCTTTAAAATGGCACTACTAGTCGTAGTATTTCCAATCCCCATTTCTCCAGTTGCAAATAAATTGTATCCGTCCCTTGCAAACTTGTCAACCACTTCAATCCCAGTTTCTATAGCCTTCACAGCATCTTCATACTCCATTGCGGCTCCTTTAGCAATATTGTTAGTGCCAGATTCTATAATTTTTCTGTTGATGATTCCTGATAAATCTATTTCTTTTTTAATGTCTGAACTCTCATCAATTCCCAGATCTACCACTCTCACATCAGCATTATATACCATAGAGAGAGCGTTAATTGATGATTTGCCATTTAACATTGCTTCCACTACATACTGTGTTATTACTCTTTTAGATTTGCTGACCTTTTCTCTTTCCACACCGTTATCGGCTGCCATTACAAGCACCATTTTTTTGCAAGGTTTATAATTTTTGCTCATTCCCTCAAGCCTGATTGCCAGTTCTTCCAGTTTCCCCAGCCCTTTTGGAGTTTTTAGCAATGAATTGAGTTCATTTTCCTTTTTTTTCATTTTATTTCTATCTAAAGTTGTTATTTTTTTTATTGTATCAAATAAAACTTCTCCTGTAATTTTACTCTTTATGCTTTCCATATATATTCCTCTATTTACAAATTTATTTTAATTTTTCAGCAATTTTTTGAAAAGTTTTTTCCACACCCTTCAACAACTTTTCCACATCCTCATCATTGTGAATATAAGAAACAAAATGTGCCTCATATTTTGAAGGTGGAACAATTACTCCATTTTCAAGCATTGTATCAAAATATATGCTGTAAAATTCATCATTTGTACTCATTGCATCTTCCAAAGTTTTCACTTTTTCCTTTGCAAAAAATATTGTAAAAAGACTTCCAAAATGGTTTACACTTGCTGGAATATCATATTTTTTTATTAATTCATTAATCTTATTTACCAAATTCTCTGTTTTTTTATTTACATTTTCATAAATTTCAGGATTTTCCTTCAAAATCGAAATTGTTTCTATTCCTGCAGCAACTGAAATTGGATTTCCAGAAAGCGTTCCAGCGTGATAAACATTACCAACTGGCGAAATTAAGTTCATAATTTCTTTTTTTCCACCAAATCCACCAACTGGATAACCACCGCCAATAATTTTTCCAAGAACAGTTAAATCAGGTGTAATTCCAAATACTTTTTGAACACCACCTAATGAAACTCTAAATCCAGAAATTACCTCATCAAAAATTAACACCACATTTTTTTCTTTTGTAATTTCACGTACTTTTTCCAAATATTCCTTTTCTGTTTCAATAAGCCCCATATTTGCTGGAATTGGCTCAATAATCACACATGCAATATCATTATCATTTTCCAAAATTTTCTTTAATTTATCAAAATCTCCAAAAGGCAATGTTATCGTATCCTTCACAACTCCCTCAGTAATCCCGTTACTATCCTGATGCTCAAATGTTAAAAGCCCTGATCCTGCCTTAACCAGTAATGAATCTGAATGTCCGTGATAACATCCTTCAAATTTTATAATCTTATTTTTTCCAGTAAATGCACGAGCAACTCTCACACTTGCCATAGCCGCTTCTGTCCCCGAAGTAGTCAATCTTAATTTTTCAATTGATGGAAAACAGCTCTTTACAAGTTCTGCCAGTTCTACTTCCTTTTTCGTAGGAAGCCCAAAAGAAGTTCCATTTTCAAGTTCTTTCTTTACAACTTCCAAAACTTTTGGATAATTATGTCCCAAAATCATTGGTCCCCAAGAACCTATCATATCCACATACTCATTTTCATCCTCATCATAAAGTTTACTCCCATTTCCCCTTTTAATAAAAATCGGATATTCCTTATCCACCGACTGAAATGCTCTAACTGGACTATTTACTCCACCTGGTATTGATTTTTTAGCTTTTTCATAAATTTTTTTTGAATTATCTGTTTTCATTAAAATTTCCCTCTTTTCTAAATAATATTTTCTCCATTTTATCATATTTATTTTATTTTGCAAATATTGATTCAAGTTAGTAATTTTAAAAAAATTTACTAATTAAAATAATAAGATGAAATCATAAATTTTTATTCTATATTTTTTAGAAAAAAATTAGCAAAAAAAACAATATTATGATAAAATGAAATATAAGAATTTTTTTTAGGAAAGGATTGATCTTATGTTGATAGATAAAGTGAAAAAAGTCAAGATTACTGATAATCTTACTATTGGTAATGATAAGATTTTTTTGATTGCTGGACCTTGCGTGATTGAATCAGAAGATTTGGTTATGGAAGTGGCTGGGAAAATGAAGGACATCACTAACAAGCTAGGGATTCAATATGTTTTTAAGGCTTCATTTGATAAGGCTAACCGTTCTTCTATTTCCTCGTTTAGAGGTCCAGGACTTACAAAAGGACTTGAAATTTTGGCACGAGTTAAAGAAAAATACGGTGTGGCTCTTGCAACAGACATTCACGAACCTTGGCAATGCAAAGAAGCTTCCAAAGTAATTGATTTGCTTCAAATACCTGCATTTTTATCACGACAAACCGACTTGCTTATTGCCGCTGCAGAAACTGGAAAAGCTGTGAATATAAAAAAAGGACAATTTTTAGCACCTTGGGATATGAAAAATGTTGTAAGAAAATTTGAAGAAGTTGGAAATGAAAATATAATGCTTTGCGAACGTGGGGCTTCATTTGGATACAATAATTTAGTCGTAGATATGCGTGGACTTCTGGAAATGAGAAAATTTGGCTATCCTGTTGTGTTTGATGCAACACATTCAGTACAAATTCCAGGAGGACAAGGAGAAACTTCAGGAGGAAACCGTGCTTATGTTTATCCACTTGCTAGAGCAGCTGTATCTGTTGGAGTTGACGGAGTTTTTGCAGAAGTACATCCTGAACCTGACAAAGGATTATCTGATGGACCAAATATGTTAAAACTTGACAATGTTGAAGATATTTTAACAAAATTATTACAGTATGATAAATTGACAAAAGAATTATAAAATAAAAATATCTATTTTAATAAATTTTTAGGAGGATTATGATTATGAGTTCAAAATTATTATTAACACCCGGGCCAACTAACATACCCGAAGAATATTTAGAAATTTTGGGAAATGATATTATTCATCACAGAACACCTGAATTTAGAAGAATTATGAAAGAAAACAATGAAAACTTGAAAAAAGTCTTTAAAACAACAAATGATGTAGCTATACTTACTTCATCTGGAACAGGCTCAATGGAAACTGCCATTGTAAATTTCTTTTCAAAAGGAGATAAAGTTTTAGTAATAAATACTGGATATTTTGGAGACAGATTTAGAAAAATTGCTGAAATTTATGGTTTAAATGTAATTAATTTACAGTATGAATTTGGAGAAAGCTATAACCTAGACGATGTAAAGGAAGTTATTGCTGAAAACTCTGATTTAAAAGGAATTCTAGCAACTCATAGCGAAACTTCAGTTGGAATTTTAAATAATATAAAGGCACTTGGAGATTTAACAAAAAATACTGATATTCTATTAGTTGTTGATACAATTAGTGGACTTGTAGTAAATGATTTTGATTTTGACGCTTGGCACATTGATGTAGCAATCGCAGGAAGCCAAAAAGCATTTTTAATACCACCAGGACTTGCTTTTGTTGCTGTAAGTGACAAGGCAAAAAAAGCTATGGAAACGTCTGATTTGCCAAAATACTATTTTGATTTGAAACAATATGAAAAGTATTTTGATGCTAACGCAGAAACACCGTATACTCCAGCAATCGCTTTAATTTTAGCATTAAATCAATCGCTAAAAGACTTAGTTAAAAATGGAGTTGAAAGCACAATTAAACAAAAACACGATTTAAGAAAATATGTTGAAGAAAAAGCACAAAAATTAGGATTTGAACTATTAGTAAAAAATGAAGAAAATAGAACAAATACATTAATTTCAGTGTATAGAGAAGGAATTGTTATAAAATCAATTATTGCGGCTCTTGAAGAAAAAGGATACACTGTTACAGGTGGAAAAGGTAAATATGCTGAAAGCCTTATGAGAATTGGAATTTTAGGACAAATTTCAAAAGAGCAGATTGATGACTTCTTTGTAATCTTTGAAGAAGAATTAAAAAAACAATTATAAAATTTACAAAAAATAAATAAAGTAATGGAACTGTCTTAAAGAATTTTATTTATTAATAACAAATAAAAATACAATACTTTAACAGTTCCTGTTGCAAAATATTGAAAAGGAGCGTAAATGAAACCATATTTATTTAAAATTGGAGGTTTTGAACTTAGAATTTATAGTTTAATGTATATTTTGGCCTTTCTTTTTGGAATGTTTATCGCACTTGCTGATGATGTTGCCGAAAAAAGAGGCGTTGATGATAGAAAAATTATTGAAGATTTTGCATTTACAACAATTTTGGCTGGATTGATTGGAGCAAGACTTTATTATGTTATTTTCAAATTTTCAGATTATATAGGAAATCCTTTATCAATTTTTTATATCTGGGAAGGCGGACTTGCCATTCATGGTGGGATTATTGGTGCATTCATAGGTTCATATTTATATGCTAAAAAAAATAAGCGAAGTTTGTGGGTACTCACAGATATGGCTGTTGGACCTTTACTATTTGGACAATTTTTAGGAAGATTTGGAAATCTGGCAAATGGGGAAGTACACGGTGTACCAACATTTACTCCACTTAGTGTAATTTTTTCAGGAACATTTACTAAATGGTGGTCAGAATATCAAGCGATGAGCATTGCTGCAAAAACTCAGTTTAAACAGCTTGTGCCTTGGGGAATAAGTTTTCCATTAGATACGCCTGCTGGTTCAGAATTTCCAAATTTACCATTACATCCAGCTATGCTTTATGAAGCATTTTTAAATTTGATTGGCTTTATAATTCTTTGGTTCTATTTTAGAAAAAAAGAATATAACCCTGGAGTTTTATCAATGATTTATTTAATTATGTATGCAATCATTAGAATGTTTGTAAGCACATTTAGAGCCGAAGATTTGTTACTTTTTGGAATCAGACTTCCATATCTAATAAGTATAGCTATGATTATTGTTGCAATTATTGGAATAAAATATCTTAGTAGTCCAGACAAAAAATTTACACCTATTGAAGTTAAAAAAGAAGAAACAAAATTAGCTGAATAATTTTCTATTTAAGAATTCTTTGTACAAAACTCTTTAAAATTTAAATATACAAAAAAACTGTCAAATTCATTTTATTAGAACGTGACAGTTTTTTATTATTTCTTTTTCTTAGTAGATTTTTCATCTTTATTTTCAGGATGTCTTTTTCCACGATTATCGACTAATGCGTCAACTCCACCTTTTTCATATTTTTTTACCCATGAATAAATTTGTTGATATGAAACGCCAAATTTCTTGATTGTTAAATTATAATCATAATTATTATTTTGGCAAAATACTACAGCTTCAACTTTTGCATCAATTGATTTTCTTATATGTTTTTTTACTACTGTATAATTTCCATTTGCATCCATACTTCTTCTATAGTCTCTAATCCAGTAATTTAGTACACTTACAGACGCAATATCATATTTTTTACATATATCAAACAAAGATCCTTCATTATTTAAATAGCTTTTGATAGCTTTTTCTTTAATTTCACGGCTATAACGTCTATTTTTATCTCCAACCATAATACTTTCTTCGCCAATCTCAACATATTTCTTTTTCCAAGTCATTAATGAAGATTTTGCAATATTGTATTCCTTTGCTAAACTTTTAATGCTTGCTTCTCCTGATAATACCCGTTTTACGAGCTCAATTTTTAGTTCATTAGATATTTTCGATTTTCTTCCCATTAAACTACCCTTTCCAAAATAAAATATATATTTACATTTTTAATACAATAAGTACCTTAATTACCCCGTTTTAAATTTTTTATGAAACTAAATAGTATACAGCCAAAAAATGAAAGACACTTCCTAAAATAACAAAAATGTGCCAAATCATATGATTAAATTTACATATTTTCCATGAATAAAAAATTGTTCCTAGTGAGTATAAAACACCACCCAAAATTAAATAAATTAATGAAACTTGATTTATATTCTTTATCAAATCATTCCAAGCAAATACAATCATCCATCCCATTATTAAATATAGCATTGTGGAAAACAATTTAAATTTCCCAGTAAAAAATGCTTTAAAAACAATTCCTAAAATACACACTATCCATTGAATCGTCAATATAATTTTGTTCATTGGAGAATCAACGACTAGGTATAAAAAAGGTGTATAAGATGCTGCAATTAAAATATATATTGCAGAATGATCAAAAATTTCAAAAATCATTTTAGCTGTTCCTGGTTTTAACCCGTGATATATTGCAGACATTGTATATAAAACAACTAATCCAAATCCAAATGCCATAAAAGATATAATTGTTCCTATATCTCGATTCCAGCTTGCACGTATCGTAAGTACTATGAAAGCTATTACAGCAAGTCCAGCACCAACAGTATGACTCACAAAATTAGCAATTTCCTCACCTTGTGAAAAACTTTCTGCTTTTTTATGTATTTCTAATAACGTATTAGCGTTTTTATTCTTAGTTTTTTTATTCATATTTTTCCTTTCATATACAAAGATATTTTTTGTGTTTTACCACATCAGTTAATCAATCTTTATGCTTAAATAAATGATTAATAAGATATATATGAATATAAAATCAATTTTAAAATACTAACTTTGTATTATAATAATACCATATAAAATTTAATAGTCCATTTTTTTTTGCTTATAAAATGATTTTTTTTTACTATCAAATTATAATTATTTAATTTTTAAATACAAATATATCACCTGTTATATTACATAATTTATTATAACAGGTATTTTGATTATAATCAACCTAAAATAACAATTTATAATTAAAAAATTTTAATTAAAACAAAATAATTACTTGTATATACTAAAAATTTAACTAAAAAAATTAAATATATTACTAAATTTCTAAATTATTATTATATTATTATTTACAAACAATATTTGACACAAAAATATTTTTATAGTAAAATAATTTTATATCAAAAATAATAAGAGAAAGAAGGACGAATTATGTTAAAATACCTTTTTGACGGCGGAATATTTATGTGGGTAATTTTACTTGCCTCAGTATCTGGACTTGCTGTTATTATTGAAAAAATGTATACTTTTTTGTCAAAAGAGAAAAAATTGTCAGAAAACGAGAAAAATCAGCTTTATAAAGCACTTAGAACAGGCAACAGAGAAGAAATTTTAAAACTTTGCAAAGATAAAACAGATTCTGTTTCTAAAAGTGTGTCAAAAATTATTTCCAATATGGATATTAACTTTGATGAACTTGATAATTCACATAGACAGGTTATCGAGGGTATCATAAGTGAAAGTATTTTAGAGCAGACTACTGAACTCGAAAAAGGCATGAGTTTATTGGGAACAGTTGTAAATGCTGCTCCTCAACTTGGACTTCTGGGAACTGTTACAGGAATGATTGCAGCCTTTTCAGCCCTTACCCGAAACGGTACAAGTACTGCAAAAATAGTAGCTGGCGGAATTTCAGAAGCACTTTACACAACTGCGTTTGGATTAATAGTTGCAATACCTGCATTAGTCTTTTATAATTATTTTAATAGACGGATTGATGTTATTGTGGCAGAAATGGAAAGAGCAGCATTGCAATTTTTGAGCCGAGTAAAAGATTGATTTTTAACCTTTTATTCTAATCTTAGATTTAAAATCCAAACTAATTTTATCTGATTTAGATTAGTTTAACTTCAAACAAATTCAAGTAAAATTTACAAATCAAATTTCTTAGGAGAAAAATATGAAATTTTCTAACAGACGAAAACGTCAAAACGTTGATATATCAATGCTAAACCTAATTGATGTAATTTTTATGCTACTAATATTTTTTATGCTTGCAACTACATTTAACAATTATTCCCAATTTCAGCTGTCAGTCCCAAAAACATCAGCACAGCTTGAAAAAAAGGAAGATACAAAAATAGAAGTAATCGTAAATAAAAATAAAAAATACTTTTTAAAAATAGACGACAAAACTAGAGAACTTTCCCAAAATGAAATAGCTTCCGAATTTTCAAAATTACCAAAGGAAGCATTAAAAAATATAACTTTAACTGCTGATGAACATTTAGAATATAAGGACATTGTGGATACAATGAGCATTTTAAAAAATATGAACATAGAAAATATAAGTTTAAATATTCAAAATAAAAATTAAACGTATGTAAAATTAGATATTTACAGAAAACGAATGGAGGTGAAAAATGAAATATTACATAATTTCAGCTGCAATAAACTTGGGAATACTCCTTATTCCAATTGCAACTCCAGTTTTAAAGCAGAAACTTGAAGAAAAAAAAGAAAAGCAGACTATTGTTGTTGACTTAAAAAACAGCATTTTAGAAGAGAATAATACAAAAAGCACAGTTGATACGGATAACAATGAGGAAAGCAACGGAACAGCCGGGTTGCAAAAGGGCAATCCACAAAATAAAAACAATGCAATTTCCCAAGCTCAAAACATAGAAGAAAATAAACTGCCTAAAAATCCAAAACAGCCCGAACTTTCACCAGCACAACCAATACAGCAAAAACAACCACAGCAACCATTACCACAACCTCCCAAAGTACCCCAAGAGACCATACAAAAAGAACAACCAAAACCTACATCACACCCAATTATCCCCCCAGTTACCTCCACCCCTAAAAATGCTACACAACCAGTAATTTCACAGTCCACAGGAAATTCTGCCAGCACAAAGTCAGTACAAAATACCATAACCGCTTCAAACTCCACTATTTCCAATAATTCTGGACATAAAAACATTTCCTCAAATTCAGGAACTTCACATGAAAATAAAAATGGAAATATTGCTAACGGAAGCTCTACAGGTAACAAAAACGGAAATGGAACAGGAACAAGCGGGAATTCAAATAGTTCTGGAAATGGAAATGATAAAAAATCTGGAAGTACACGAGGTGGGGGATGTCATGAAGGTACTGATTTTTCAGTTTCATACAGAGAAACATTGGAAATGCCACAAGGCAGTCAACGTTTAAACAGAGAATTTAATGTTGTTGTAAATGTTACAGTAAAATTTACTAGAGGAGGAGGCATCTCAGTAATTTCAGCTTCAGGAGCAAGTTCTATTTTTCTAAATGAAGCCAAAAGAGCCGCTAAAGGAATAAGAATAAATTTCAAAACTAACAATTGCTCATTTGGAGTAATAACAAAACCATTTAGGTTTAAACAAACTCACTAAATATGTTTTAAGCAAAATTTCGTTAGAAGAAAAAGAATTGTTTGAGCTTTTGAAAAAATCTTTAAATCATTGATATTTATTTATATTAAAATAACTTGTATTCAAAAGCGAGTTTTCTTTTTCTTTTATAAGAAAGTTTTGCGTAAAGCCAGGTTGTAAGGGCATGGCGTCTGATGCCCTTACGTTAAAAAATATAAAAATTATAAATTAAAGAAATAATTATTAATCAAACTAAAAATAGAAAATTAAACTTTTTCTTAATATCATTTATAAAAATAAATAGAAAAAATTTTGAATTTATGTTACACTTTAAAAGTAAAAAAATTTTAATAAAAAAGAGGGAAAAAACATGGAAAAAAGAACTGAAAAATTATCAAGAATTTTAAATGAACTGAATATTGATGGATTATTTATTACAGATTTGTATAACCTTCGATATTTTACTGGCTTTACTGGGACGACTGGAGTTGCTCTTGCGACAAAAAACGGGAATTTTTTCTTTTCGGATTTTAGATACAAGACGCAAGCGACTAAACAAGTTAGTGAAATGGGATTTGAATTTGTGGAAGTCTCACGTGGTTCACTTCAGACAGTTGGAGAATATATAAAGAAATTTGGGCTAAAAAATGTGGGATGTGAAGATGTGAATGTGGCATTTTCTCTTTATCAAACGATAAAAGACATTTTTAAAGTAGAATTAGTACCAGTTGGAAATAAACTTGTAATGGAAAGAATGGTAAAATCTGAAGAAGAAATTGCACTTATTAAAAAGGCTGTAGAAATTAGTGATGTAGCATTTTCAGAGGCTTTAAAAATTATAAAGGAAGGCGTTTCTGAAAAGGAAGTTTCTTCATATATGGAATACATTCAAAGAAAATTAGGAGCTGATGACCGTTCATTTACTACAATTTTTGCCAGCGGATACCGTTCAGCTATGCCACACGGAGTAGCTTCTGACAAAAAGATTCAAAAAGAAGAATTTATTACAATGGATTTTGGGGCATATTATGAAGGATATGTGTCAGATATGACAAGAACTGTTTACTATGGAGACAATATTTCTGATAGACACGTAGAAATTTATAATACTGTTTTAGAAGCGCAAATATTGGGTGTAAATACTATAAAAGAAGGAATCATGTCAGATGATGTTGACAAAGTCGTTAGAAACTTTTTAACTGAAAAAGGCTATGGCGAGTATTTCGGACACGGACTGGGACACGGAATTGGTGCTGAAATTCACGAATTACCTTACTTATCAAGCGCTTCACATATTGAACTGAAAGAAAATATGGTTGTAACTTCTGAACCAGGACTTTATTTTGACGGATGGGGCGGAGTTAGAATTGAAGATGACGTTGTAGTTAAAAAAGATGGTAGGGAAGTATTGAATAAAAGTAATAAGGAATTAATTATTTTGCGTTAATTCTATTTTCGATTTACATAACAAATTTATTACAAACTTTTCCGATAGAGGATATAAACCTAATATTTTCAAATAATTAAAATATAATTTTCATTTTTTAACAGAGTATAGCATAAACTAATCCGTCGGAGCATTTTTCTGTGCTGGCAAAACTGTCTGAGCATAGCGAGTTTTTTGTCAGTGCAGAAAAATGTCGTAGACTAGCTATAGGTTATTGCGTAGCAATCTTGCCATAATTTTAATTATTAGGATAAATCTTTACTGCAAGATGAGGATTTGCGGCAATGAGCAATCCTATGAAAATAAATAAAGAAAAAATATAATAAAAATAGTAAAACTGTTATTAAACAAAATAATTCAATACTAAATCTCATTAGAGGAGAGGGAATGTCCCATAAATTGAGACACTCCCTCGTTTTTTTAAAAGTACATTTTTTTAAATAATGTTGGACACACTTCTTTCATGCTGTTTGGAAATTGTGCACACCAGTGAAATATTATTTTGGGATATTTTTTGTTGATGTATCCTATTTTTCTCTTATAAGTATTCAATCTTTTATTATAATCATCGATAAAATCATCTTGAAAAATAGTTCTGTTATTAATCTTGTAACTTTCCTTGCTTAAAATATTGTGTGAGCAATTTTTTCTTGAAAAAGCATAGGCTGGGATAAAAGCAAAGTTTTCATTTTCAAAATAATTTGTCATAAATTTTGCTTCAAAAGATATGTTTATATATTTTGATAAATTATCCTGATTTTTTATAATTGAATGATATATTTTTTCCCCTTGCGAAATTAACCATAGCCTGAAAAAATCAAAGCTCCAGCTCGCTGTGTCACCGTTCACAAGATACGAGGCACACCACAACTTTTCATTGTAACTTTCACGCATTAATTCAAATGTAATTATTTCAAAATCAAAAATTTCCTCATCTGTTTTTTTTGATAGAATATCTATTAAATAGTCTACAAACTCATTATTATTTTTGGCTTTTTTATGCGATATGGAAATGTATTTCCAAAACTCTTCACGTTTCATTTTAAGTTTTGTAGCAAAATTTCTTATAGACATTTTTGTCACACCTCTTTTCTTTTCCAACTTTTATATTTCCCCATATTTTATTTTTATAGAAAATCATTTCAAAATCAACTTCATAAACTCCATCTAATCTTTATTAATCTGACTCTAAACACTTTCAGGCATATTCAAACTTTGAGTAATAAATGCAATAAATACAGCTGTAATCTTATTATCTCGTTTATTTCTAAAAAACAGCCCTCCATCAGAATACGAAGCATCATTTTTCCTAAATTTATTCACACTTCCCTGATTCATATGAATATCGTGCAAACCTTTCCCATTCGCATAAAGCCTTCCAAACGCAATTACCTCATAATCATCATTATTCATAGCCTGCACAACATTCTTTTCAATAATCCCAGTCAAGTAAATACTTGTTACATCAAACCCCTTCATCTGTATCATCTTTTCGTGTGGAAAAAGTTTCATTCTAATATAATCCAGATATAAATCCTTGTGACATTCTGTAATACCATCTTTTTGCAACAGCATTTTACGGACAATCCTCTTTCGGCAATTATAACTCTCATCATAATAAACCTTCAAATTGGAAGAAACAATCTCATTCATCTTCTCATAAATACTTCCAATATTAACCGCCAAATCAAATCTTTTCCCCTCATCATCCATCGCTACAATATGATAATGTGCCCTTTTATCAAAGTCGTACCATTTATCTATAACTTTTCCTCGAAACATCACATATTTTTCCATATTTTCCTCTTTACTGCATATCTGAACTTTTACTTTTTCTCATTATAAGTATAACATATTTTTTATGAAAGAAAAGGGATAGGAGATTTTATTAAATAAATTTTTTAAAATTACAAACAAAAAAATAACCGCTGTCTTTTACAACAACGATTATTTAAAAAATTAAATTTTTTTATTCTTTTGTGGGAACATGATATCCCAGTAAATTATCAACTAAATAACATGTTCCTATATTTTTTAAAATTTGATTCTTTCTTTTTAAAATAACTGCTCTTTTATTTTCAGGAATATAAATATATGTTGGTTCTCTAGAGATACCTAATGCCCAGGATACCTTATCTTTTTTATTCATTCTTTTTTGTTTTTTTGCTATCATTATATCTCCAGACACATGTACTAATGAATAAAAAATTTCATAAGGACGTTTAGCTTCATAATATTTCATCGTATTACTATCATAAAGAAATAATTTTATACCTTCTTTTTTTAGTAATTTATTTGCTTTTAAATAATAACTTTTTTCCACATTTTCTGAAGAAAATAGACATTCATCTTTTGCTTCATGAAAATAATAATTATATATAGTTACCAAAAAAAATATAATTATTATAATAAAAAATATTTTCACTTTTAATTTCAAAAATATCACCTTCTTTTTTATTTTCTTTTGTAGTATTAAAAAATTAATATCACAATTAATTTCTACTCATAATTTTAGAAATTAAAAGACTTTCTTGTAATTACTTTAAAATCTATATATCTATTCAATAACTTCATTTAGGATTACAAGTCCCTATTTTATTATGTTTCTTGCTATTATTATATCACATTTCTACTTATTCGTACATTCTCTTTTCAAATCTTTCATTTTGTATATATTTTTCAATATCGTGTGAAACAATTGCCTTTTCTACTATAAAAAATGCTCATCCCTCTTGCCACACAGCTTCTTAAATTTCGCAATTTCATAAAAAGAGCCACAAACCACTATCGCCTTATACCGACTATTCTTTTCCAAAACCATCTGTTTTGCTTGATTATAGGCATCTAAAATATTGTCTTCAAAAATAATATTATTTGTCAAAATATTTGCATTTTCCAGATTTTTCTTTATTTCATTGGCAGAAAGTCCGTAAGTAACGTCTTTTAGAGAAGTTATAAAAATTTTGTAATTTTTTTCCAAAATTTTCTCAAAAATATTTGCAATGTCCTTTGTTCCAAGTATCGAAAGAATAAAAATCACTTCATTATTTTTAAAAAGTTCATTCAAATTTTCTACAAGAACTCGTACAGAATCATCATTATGAGCCACATCCAGTATTGTAGCTGGATTTTGTGAAAAAATCTCAAACCGCCCAGCCAGCGAAATTTCATCAAGCCCTTTCTTAATAATTTCATCGCTGATACCATAAATTTTAGCAATTTCATAAGTAATCAAAAAATTGTTTGCCTGAAATTTTCCAAAAAGTGGCAATATAAATGTTTTTTCCAAATTACGTTTATTTTTTTTATCTTCAATATTTTGAGATTCTTCCAAATTTTCATTTTCAAAAATCTTCACAATTGTCTTATAATTTTGAGTATCCAGCTCGACTTGTAAATTTTCATACTTTTTCAAGACATTTACTGAATTATCAGTTTCCTTTTTTACAGCATTCTCCAATTCGACTAAATTCTGGGCATAAATACACAGCTGTCCGTCCTTTATAATGCCAGCTTTCCTATCTGCAATTTTGTCAAGTGAATTTCCCAAAAGACTGACGTGATCAAAACTCACATTTGTTATAGCTGCAATTGTCGAATTTACAACATTTGTAGCGTCATATCTTCCGCCAAGACCAGTTTCCAGAAATATAAAGTCAGGATTTTTTGCCTCAAAATAAAGTAAAGCCATAAAAGTCGTTATCTCAAAAAAATTTATCTGCAACGAATTTTTTTCCAAAATATCCATAACAACTTCATAATACTTCACTACATCCTCATCAGAAATCATCTCTTTATCTACTAAAATTCTCTCATTAAACCGTAAAATATGTGGCGAAGTAAACTTTGCAACAGAATATCCCGCCGCAAAAAAAATACTCTCTAAAAATGTAGCTGTCGAACCTTTCCCATTCGTTCCTGCAATATGAACAATTTTCTTATCTTTACACGGCTCTCCCAGCAACTCATAAATTTTTTTCAGTTTTTCATTATTTTGTTTCAAAGATTCATTGGTTATTCTTTTATTAATTGTTCTCATATTAAAAATTTTTTCTAAAACTTCATCTATTCTCATATTTATATTTATTTTAATAATTAAAAATTTCTCCTTTCAATCAATTATAATAAATCTTCTTTAAAATTATTTAATTTTATCAGCTTGATATTAAAAAATTTGTATCTAATCCTACCCCTTGTTTAAATAACGAAATTTATGAAAAATAAAAAGCCAGCCTAATGCTAACTCTTTATTAATAATTTTATATTCCTATTGGTAATTTTTTATCTTTTTTTTATTTATAGTGTTTCCAAATACTCAGTCAATGAAGTCGCTTTACGTCCCAGCACTTTTTTAATGTCATTTGAAACACCAGCTTGCTCACCTTCAGCGATTGCAGTATAAGTTGAAACCCAAGAATCATATTCCCATTGTTCAGCTTTCCAGATTTTACGGCTTTCATAAGCTTCTTCCACAGTTTCATTAGTATACTTAATTTCTTTGCCAAAATGTTCACTCACAATTTTTACAATTTCATTCATTGTCAATTCCTCAGACCCTGTCATATTCAAAGTCTGATTTTCCCATTTTGTTGGATTTTCCAAAATTTTTGCAACAACTTCTGAAACATCTGAACGCACTACAACAGAAACTTTCCCATTCCCAGCAGGTCCTTTTATTTCACCATACTCTCTGCACAAATATACAAAAAAATCTGCATAAAAATTATCTCTCAAAAATGTATATTTAAAGCCATTTTCTTTAATGTATTCCTCAGTTGCATAATGATCTCTTCCCAATGTAAATATCGAATTTTTTGAAACATTGTAAAACGAAAGATAAACAATGTGCGACACTCCAGCTGTTTTAGCAGAATCAATAAAATCCTTATGCTGCTGAACCCGGTCAGGATTTTCAGAACCTGACACCATAAAAAGTACATCAATTCCTTCAAGCGATTTTACAGTATCATCTGACTTGTCGTAACTTGATTTAAAAACATCAGAAAACCCCATTTTTTCAGCTTTTTCCTTATTTCTAGCCAAGTTTCTCACTTTTATGCCATTTTCTTTGCATAATCTTGAAACCATACCACCTAAATTTCCTGTCACTCCAGTTACTGCTATTTTAGCCATTTTATTTCTCTCCTACTTTTTTTATTTCAGACATACTTTTTCTATTCCCAATTTATCTTTATAACCCTTTAAACCACCTGATAATTCTAAAACTTTATTATGTATTTTTAAAATGTCACAAACTTCAAAATATTTAATCATTATTTATCACGCATTCTGATAAAAACATCTTTATTTTCTTCCATTTTATTAAATAGAATATCCATTGAATTCCTTTCAATTTTGTTTTCTTCAACAAATTTAGCCATCAATTGAACTAATACATCACTTTCACTTTTTCCAGTTTTTTTTACAGCTTTTTTAAATTCATTAATTATTTTATTATTTTCTATTTCTGCAATATATGTCATCTTAATCACCCCTAATTCAATTTTTCTCTTTAAAAATTCCTCCCCTTTTATTAAACTTTATCCTTTCACCACAATATTAACCAGCTTATTAGGCACAACAATTACCTTAACAACTTCTTTTCCATCAACAAATTTTTGAACTTTTTCTGAAGAAAATGCCAATTTTTCAGCATCATCTTTTGAAATTCCAATTTGTGCAGGTATCATATCTCTTACTTTTCCATTTACTTGTAAAACCAAGTTAAAGTTGTTTTCCACAGTTAATTTTTCATCAAATGTTGGCCATTCTTCCTCAAAAATAAGAGTTGTATTTCCTAAATCACTCCATAATTCATCCGCCACGTGCGGTGCAAAAGGTGCAATTAATAAGATCACTTTTTCAAGAACTTCGTGCCATACTTTTTTACTTTCTGATGAAATATCGTTTTTATCAATCACATTTTGCTTATAAGTTGTCATATCATTTAGAAGTTCCATTATTGCAGCGATTGCTGTGTTAAAGTGGAAATCGTCCTCAATGCTGTCTGTAACTTTTTTCACTGTCTGATGTAATTTTTTCTGAATTTCCTTGTCTTTTTCACTTCTTGCATCTAAATTAATTCCGTAATTATTTTCCTTTGATGCATTTTTATCAGCAAAATCAGCTGTTGATGAAACTAACAGATAAAGTCTGTTTATGAATCTATAAGCCCCTGCAAGACCGTTCATATTCCATTCCAGCTCTTTTTCAGGCGGTGCAGCAAACAATGTAAAGACTCTTGAAGAGTCAGCTCCATATTCTTTCACGATTTCTTCAGGATCTACTCCATTATTTTTAGATTTGCTCATTTTTTCAACTTTTGTTGCCAATTCTTCTCCAGTTTCCTTAGAAACAGGCTTCCCATCCTTCATTTCCACTTCTCTTGGGAACAAGTATCTTCTTTCGTTTTGAGAATAGTAAGAAGGCCCTAAAACCATTCCTTGTGTCAATAAACGCTTAAATGGCTCATTTGTGTCAATGTATCCTAAATCTCTTAGTGATTTGTGGAAAAATCTCGCATAAAGCAAGTGCATTACCGCATGCTCAATTCCACCGATATATTGGTGAACTGGAGTCCAGTTATCTGCATCTTCCTTTTTAAACGGCTCTTTATCATTGTGAGAATCTAAATATCTCAAGTAGTACCATGAAGAATCAACGAAAGTGTCCATTGTGTCGGTTTCTCTTCTCCCTTTTTTCCCATTTGGTAAAATCACATTTTTAAATTCCTCAGAAGTTTCAAGTGGATTCCCTTTTCCGCTAAACTCAATATCTGTAGGCAGTTTCACAGGCAAGTTTGCTTCCTCTTCCAAGTAAATATTCCCATCTTCATCATAAATCACAGGAATTGGAGTTCCCCAGTATCTTTGTCTGCTGATTAGCCAGTCATGCAGTCTGTAATTTACTGTTTTCTTACCTAATCCAATTTTTTCCAATTTTTCAGTAATTTTCTCTTTTGCTTCATTACTATTTAATCCGTTAAATTCTTCTGAATTTACTAATACTCCTGAATTTACCAAAGCATTTTCTATTTTTTCAACGGAAACTTCATCCAAATTCCCATTTTTATCAACAGGATTTACGACAATTTTCAAATCTAAATTATATTTTTTAGAAAACTGAAAATCTCTTTCATCATGTGCCGGCACTGCCATTACCGCTCCAGTCCCATAATCCATTAACACATAATTTGCAATCCATAACTGCACTTTTTCACCATTCACAGGATTAATCACATGAAGTCCAGAAAATACTCCTTCTTTTTCCTTATCTTCCGCTGTACGTGCAATTTTATCCTCATTTATCATTCTTTCAACAGCTTCTCTTATCGAAGGATTTTCTTTCAAAATAATTTCCTCAACCAACGGATGCTCTGGCGCAACAGTTGCATACGTAACCCCATAAAGCGTATCAGGTCTTGTTGTAAACACAGAAATTACAACTTCTCCCCTGTCATTCAATTTTAAATGTGAATTTCCATCATTTTCAAATTTATAATCTAAAATAAAGTCCACTTCAGATCCTGTTGATTTTCCAATCCAGTTTTTCTGCATTGTCAATACCTGTTCTGGCCAATGTCCTCTAAGCTCCTCATGCCCTTGCAGCAATTCTTCTGCATATTCTGTAATTTTAAAATACCATTGCGACAATTCCTTTTGGATAACATCAGTTTTACCGTGACGCCAGCATTTCCCGTCTTCAACTTGTTCATTCGCCAAAACCGTATTACAGTCAGGACACCAGTTTACATAAGATTTTTTCTTGTAAACAAGCCCTTTTTTATACATTTCAATAAAAAACTTCTGATTCCACTTATAATATTCTGGAGTATAAGTACTAAGCTCCCTGTTCCAGTCATAAGAAAGTCCCATAAGCTTCATCTGTCTTCTCATATTGTCAATATTAGCCTTTGTCCATTTCCCAGGATGTGCCCCATTGTCAATTGCGGCATTTTCCGCAGGTAATCCAAAACTGTCCCATCCAAATGGATGCAGCACATTAAACCCCTTCATCTTCTTATATCTAGCAATCGCATCTCCAATCGCATAATTTCTCAAATGCCCAACATGAAGCTTTCCAGATGGATACGCAAACATCTCAAGCACATAATAATTCTCTTTTCCCTCAACCTTATTTTCCGATTTAAAAACATCCTCTTCAAACCACTTATCCTGCCACTTTTTCTCAATTTCCGACGGTTTGTATTCTTTTATCATCGTTTTCCTCCAATTTTTCAGTATTTATTTTTTGATACTTTTTATTCATTTTACAAATCTGTAACTAAACTCTGTTGTTTTAACAGTACATAATGCAAATTACTATTTCAATTCATTTCATAATTCTATTCTACCAATTATTAATGAATAAAATAATTATTTAAAATTTAAATCATATATATTTTCTATTTTTACCTAATAATTGTACTATATTTTGAGATTTTTGACAATTATTTTTCAATTCTTTACTTTAAAATATTTTATACATTTACCTATCATTTTCTAATTTCTAAAAAATTTTTAACACCTTGAACATCAAGTTTATTATCTATAACATATTTAATTTTTAAATTATCTGGTACTAAAAGCATATATTTATTTGAACTTAAGTAAGCATCTACTAAGCTTATTTTTTCTAACTTCCTTGACTCTTTTATATCATTTTCAAAAAAATTCACAATTTGTGTTTCATTTATCCCACTTTTTATAATATTGTTTACAGCTTCTTCTATAACATTATCATTTGATTGAATTGTATCATTTAATTCCCTAAAATCTTTTAAATCTAAAAAAATCAATAATAATATCATCAAAGTTCTCTCTATTTTAGTACTTCTAAATGTTTTTATATCTTTTCTATTTTTATCTAAATAAAAATAAATTTTTTGTTTTAAAATAAGATTTTTTGAAATAATTTCTAAATTTTTTCTTATTTTTTCAGAATATTTTTCCCAATTTTTTTTATCGAATAAAATTTCCTTCATTTCTTTTCTTAATTCATCAGTAATTTCTCCCTCTTCTCCCAAAAATCTAGGTGCTTTCCCATCTGTTGCCTTTTTTACAAATATTTTCTTTACCTTTTCATCTACTTTTTTTATTTTCCAAATTCCTGCGGCCAAATATATATTATCATCTATATTTACTCCTATTTCTAGTGGAAGTTCTCCTATTTTAATTTGACTGTTATATACTGAATACATATCCTCCACTTTAAATTGAGTATAAAACTCTGCTTTTTTTAATAATTTTTCAAGATTAACTCCTGCAATAATACTATTATCCAACATTTCAATATATTTCTCTTTTAAAAGATGATTACAAATATTTGAAAACTCTTCATATTCAATGTTTTTCCAAGTTTGATATTTTTGAATAATTTTTTTAAACTCTGATAAATTTATTTCACTCTTCTCAACTATTAAAGATAATATTTGATGAGCCATTACATCATAAGGCTTCTTCACAACATCTATTTTGTCAACTTTTCCTTTTTTATAAATTGAAATTGCTGACAATCCTTGTAATAAATTCCATTTTTCATCTGAAATAAAATGTAAATTATTTATTCCTGTTCTTCTGCCACTTCTACCTAATCTTTGAGCTAAAGATGATACAGAATGAGGAGCATTGTATTGAACTATGCTATCAACTGCTCCTATATCTATCCCTAATTCAAGTGTTGATGTACAACATATTGTAAATAAATTTTTATTAGATTCTTTAGCAAAATTTTCTACCATTGTTCTTATGTTTTTGCTTACTGAAGCATGATGAGAAAAATAACTTATATTAATTTTTTCTTTTTGAGCTTTTTTCTTCAGATTTGCGGCTATCATTTCTACATTTTGTCTTGTATTCGGAAAAACTAACATTGTTTCACTTTTAGAATATTCATAAATCTTATTTAATACTTCTGTTTCATCAGAATAAAAATTATAATCTATTTTTAGTTCATTTCTTCCTTTATCTCTAATTATTTTTGTTACTCTTTTATTTTGAAATATCTCTTTTAAATCTAAATAATTTTCTTCTGATACCGTTGCAGACATTCCTATCATCCTAGGATTATTATTTTTTATATACAGGCTCATTCTTTTAAGTAAAGATTTAAGTTGAATTCCTCGATTAGAACCAATAAAACTATGAATCTCATCTATAATTATATTTTCAACATTGTAAAATAATTTCCTCACTCTATCTGATTTTGTTACAAATAATGCTTCCAGACTTTCAGGAGTTATTAACAATATCCCCTTGGGATTCTTTAAGATATCTCTCTTTTTTCTTTGAGAAGCTTCTCCATGCCATCTAGTAACAGTTATTTCCATATATTTACATAATTCTGAAATCCGATTAAATTGATCATTAATTAATGCAATTAATGGTGAGATATAAACTATCTTAATACCTTCTTCCCAATTTTCAATACTATTAATTGCAGGTAAAAAAGCTGCTTCTGTTTTTCCTGAGGCAGTTGGTGCAATTAAAATTAAATTATCCTCACTTTCACTATAAAGTTTTATAGAATGTTCTTGTATTTTAGTAAATTTCTGCCAATTTTGATCATAGATATATCTTCTAATTTCTTTTTTTAACATATTATAAGTGTCCATTAAAATACCTCTATTTCATCATCAAAATTATTTTCATCCTTTTCCACTTTATTCATTTTTCCTAATTTTGCTTCTATTATTGTTATTGTATTTTCATTTGGATTCTGTCTTATTAAATCTAAAATTTCAATATAATCCTTTATTACTGCTCTCGGTGTCAAAAATTCATCTGCTCCTGGAAGATTTAATTTTCCTTCCATGTATAATCTTATTTCATTTGCATCTAGTTCTATAGAAGTTTTATAATTTACATTATAAATATCTTTCAGTCTTTCCAAAAGTATAAATATCTCTTCATTGTTCAAAGGTTTTAATAATAATACAGATTTCTTCGTATTAACTAAATTTGATAAATCATCATTTTCTGTACCTAATCTCCCTTTTAATGCCTCATAACTTGACATTCCTCTACCTTTATCATATACTGTTTTTTTAGTTGCACCAAAATTTATAAACATTCCTCTTGCCTTATTAGATTTACATTCATTAAAAATATTTAATATCTTCTCATAATTTTTTTCTCTTGTTTGTGATTGAGGTATTTTATATAGATTAACTAATTCATCAAAATTAACTACAAAACCTGAGTATCCCATATCTAAAATTAATTCTCCAAATGTTTTCAAGGACTCATACCAGTTATCATCATTGATTATTTTTCCAATTCCTAAATCCTTTTTTGCTTCAGTTTTAGTTTCAATATTTCCTCGTAACCATCTTAAAGCTTTCTCTTTTTTATCATAATCTTCTTCTAACATTCCTCTATAATATTGAATAATTGCTTGACCAAATTCATAGGATATAGATGATGTCGTAAATGAAGAAGTTAAATTTAATATTTCTTTTTCAATAAATTGTGGATTTTTATCCAGTTCTTCTGCTTTTAAATTTTTATTATTTATGATTTGATTTTTGACTTTTTCTATCCAGATTTCTATTATTGTATTTATAGCTCTTCCATTTTGAGCAGTTTGAACTACTATATTATCTATTATTTCACTATAAAGAGCTTTTGATTTTCCATCTGTTGAATAAAATCTTCTTGTAGGATTCAAATCAACTGTAGAAACAGCAAAATTCTTTTGTAAGGCAATAGATTCTATTGTCCTCAACATAAAACTCTTTCCTGAACCAAAATCTCCTACCCAAAATTTTATTTCACTATCTCCTTCAGTTATTTTATCTAATATTTTTACTATTTCCTGAACTTCGTTATTTCTTCCAACTAACAAATGCTGTATTCCTCTTCTGGGAGTTATCCCTCCCTCTATTGCTTTAATCACACTATCTGCTTCTTTGAGATTTATCTTAATCATTTTCTTTCAGCCACTCCTTTATATTGTCAATATAAAATTCATCTATTTTTACAATATTATTTTCAAGAATTATTACCTGATCATTTACAATATCATATAACTCTTTATTTATAGAATCTATGTAAGCATTTAATGACATATTTTTTTCTTTAGCATAATTTTTCAAATCATTTTCGTCTATTTTTTGAGTTTCTATTATTACTTTCAATACTTCTTTTACTTTATTATCCTGAAAATTTTCTATTTTTTCTTGTTCTTTATTCTCAACAACTATATCTTTTTGTTCTTCATTACAAATTTTACTAATATCAGCTTCTTCATTTTCTTCTTTTAAATATTCTTCTAAAATATTAACTGTTTCAGCAAATTTCTCTTTTGTCACTTTTACTTTTTCGAAATTTAAATCTATTTTTTTCATTTTCTGAAACTTTAATAATTTTAATTCCTCGTACATTTTTTCAGTTATTTCATCATTTCTTTCTAACAGCTTTTCATAATCTTGAAATCTATCAGAAGATATTATTTTTTCTAACATTCTTATTTCAGATTTTTTCACTTCTCTCTTCTTATTTAATAGGAATAAATAGAATAACCTATTGTCATTATTCTCTTCTTTTTTTAGTAATTCTTTGATTATTTTTTCTAAATTTTCGTCATTATTAAATCTTATTATTAAATTTATTTTTTTCTCATTGAATAATTCTATATATCCTAATTTTAATTTCCAATCTTTAGGATAATTTTTTATCTCATAAGTTATAATTGATTCAATTTTTTCTTTGGATAACTTAAAATTTTCAATATTTTCTAATAATTCATTTGACATTGATTTAGGAAAAAATTTTTTTATACTTTCTAATTCTTTTTCTACTTCAAGTATTTTGTAATTTGGTATAAAGCTCCTAATTTTGTTTTCTACTATTTTTAAAATTGCGTATAACCCTTCTATTTCATTATATTCAAAATAATCATAATCTTGTAAATTTAAAATAGCATTTATAATTTTTTTACTTTTCTTTTTTAGTTTTTCTTCAGTTTTTACTTTTTCTTCTATTATTTTCCATTCATCCAAATATAGAAGAATCATTTGCTTCTTAGCTTCATAATTATTCCAAATTTTAGTTTGTCTGAAACTCGTTTGTTCTAATATTCTTTGTTCCAAATCTGATAAATTATATTCTTTTCTAAATTTTCCATCTCTATCCCAATATCTATAAGGCAATCCATTTGGTGTTAAATTATAATATTCTATAATTTCAGTATTTAACCTAGGCAATTTTTTTAAATATTTATTTATTTCATCTATCACAACTTCCCTTGCCTCTTCTTGTAAAATATTCCAAAAATCTTGAAAATAATAATAATTCCTTATATTTTTTCTAACTCCGTTATACTTACTGTTTATTATCTGTATTCCCCCATAAAAAACATCTTTAAAAGTTTCTCCTTTAAAAACATAATTTTCCTTTTCAAATTTTTCAATTTCTTTAATAAGTATTCTATTTTTATTTTTTAACTCAACATTTGAAATTTCAAATATTTTATTATAAAGTTCCAAAATTTTCTTTCTCAAAAATGGAACTTTTAATTCACTAAAATAATAGTCATCTATCTTACCTAATTTAGATTCCCAGTTGTTAATAATTTTCATCTCGTCTTTTTTAAACTCAGAATAAACAATTTTTTCTTCTTTAAAGTTTGTAATATCTATTATATCGTTTTCTTTACTAAAAAAATCATCTTCTTTTTTAATAATGTCACTATTTATGATTTCTTTTTCAAAAGATTCTTTTTTTAAATCATAACTTTCATTTTTTAAATACTCTTTTTCATTATTCTTAAAATTTAAAATTTTAACTATTTCTTTATTTACTTCTGCAAATATTTCTTTTATTAAATCTGAAATAGAATTTTTCATATTTTTTCGCCTTTCAAGTAAAAATCTTTTTCTTATAATTCTAAATTAATTTACCATAAATTTCCTAAATTCCGTCTATCATTCATACCATTTACTTCTTCAATTTTACAACCATTTTCAATTTCACTCCAGATTTTTTACCTAATTTATCATAAGCTCAATAAATATACATACTTGTTTCAAATGAATTTTCATTTGTCATTGATAATAAGTTTTAATTGGTCTTTATTTGCTTAAGATAAACATCATCTCTAATATTGATTCTTCAAATTATTTGAACATTTTTTCTATTTCTCTAAAAACTTTAAAATTTATGCTTGACTTTTTATAGTTAGTCTTTCAACAAATAATTTTATTTCTATTTAATCAATACCCAAAATTCGGATTCTCTATCATCCATTTTCCATTCTTCTTGTTAGCCTCTAAAATTTCTTTTCTTCCCACATATTTTCCATTTTTCGTTATTTTGGCAAATTCTTCATCCATAATTTCCATTTGAATTTCGCCCATTATTTCAAAAAATTTTTTCATTGCTTTTTCATCTTTTTCTGAAATTGACTTTGAATATTTTTCCATTGTTTTTCCTGTTTTTTTCTTAAAGGCAGCATCAAGTTTTTTAGAAGTTTCCTCGGCTTTTTCTAGCATTTTATCAATACTACTCATACTTTTCATTTCATCAATATTAATAGGAAATCCCAATTTAACTTTTACATAAGCTTTATTTTCAGAAATATAATTTATCTTTTCTATTTCAATTTTATAATACTTAAACACTGTATCCATCATTTTAGAAACATAGTTTTCTCCAAAAAATCCATTCATTAATCTGCTCAAATCATTTGCTTCATTTTTGCTTTGAGCAGAAACTCCATTCATCATTTTATTCATCAATCCAAACATTTCTTCTTTTGAATATATTTTGCTCACTTCTTTTTCAATTTGAGAATTATAGCTTTGAATAACATTTTGAGATATTTTCGCTGATGGTTCTATTTCTATTTGATATTTTTCCTGTGTAAAAGTTGCTAAACTTAGCAATACAAATAAACTTAAAATTATTTTTTTCATATTATTCACTTCTCTCTTTTTTATAAATTTAACTTTATTACTAAAAAATTTTATTTTTATTTCTTTATTTTTTCAATAGATATATTCATTAATCTATTTTTATTTTTAAAAATTTGTTTTATCAAATCTTAAAATACGTATAATTTTTGATTTTTCACTATTCCTTCCCATCCCAATAAATCACAACCACATTCATCTCAAATTTCTCCTCAACCTTTACCATTTCTTTTGCTGAAAATTCTAAAATCCTCTCATTTTCATAAGACAAATTTTCTCCAACAAAAATAATAGCCTCTTCCATGCCATTCTCAATAAGTATTTCTGCTATTTTTTGAGGTGTATTTTTGTTATCTGTTAAAAGCCCGATTTTACCAAATTCACGCAATTTTTGAACATACTCAACTTCCCGTCCGTGAACACTTGATATAAAAGCATCATTCCAATATTCAGAAATTCTTGCAAACATATACTGGATCGAAGAAATTCCAGGTATTACGTTAAGTTCCTTTGCATCAAAATGTTTTCTCATAAATGTTAGCATGCTATAAAAACCTGTATCACCAGATAAGATTAGCGATATTTTTTTATTTCGATTTTCTTCGATAAAATCCAAAACTCTTTGTAAATCAGCCTTTATATAACAATATTCTTTATTTTCTGCATATTTTCCAAGACTTTCAATGTGTCGTTTTCCACCAATTATTATATCTGATTTTTCAATTTCTTTTAATACAACTGGCAAAGTATAGTCCAGATTTCCAGGACCTAATCCAAGTACATTTATTTTATTTTTCATATTTCTCCTCACATTTTAAATTTTATCAGTTTATTATACCTTAAATAATCTAAAAATTAAAGAAAAATAATTTTTTTTTATAAATCTGGAAAAGAAAAAAAGACTGATTTTTCACAGTCTTTTAAAGTTATTTTTTATTAAAGTGCTGTAATAAAAGTCAAAAATCCTAATATTACCCCTGCTGCATTTGGCACAATTAAAATATAATCTTTTTTAGGTTCTTTAGTCCATCCGTAAATTACCCATATTAAACATGAAATTGAGGCGGAAAGTGGTTGCCACGGCTGTGCTTTTTGTCCACCTATATTGGCAATAATTTGGGGAATATATGTTATAAATACAATTATCCCTATAAATGCTCCTATTGAGCCAACTAATGTGTTAATTTTCTTTTTGTTCATTTTTTCCTCCTTGTGTTTAAAAAGTTTAGTAATTTTTGCTATATTTTGTATTATATCACGGATTCCATCGCTTTACAAATTAAAAATTTGACAAATATTTTTCTCAAGATATAATTTATTATAAGGAGGTTTTATGGATAATCAAAAAAAATATATAATAGCTCTGGATCAGGGAACAACTAGTTCACGTGCAATTATTTTTGATAAAAATCTGAACACTATTGGGAAAGCTCAAAAGGAATTTACACAGATTTTTCCACATCCGGGATGGGTTGAGCATAACGCTATGGAAATATGGGCAAGTCAGCGTTCTGTTCTTACTGAAGTTATCGCACAATCTGGAATTTCTCTAAAAGACGTAGCAGCAATCGGAATTACAAATCAAAGGGAAACTGTAATCGTGTGGGATAAAAATACTGGCGAGCCTGTTTATAACGCAATTGTCTGGCAATGCAGACGAACCGCTGAAATTTGCGAAGAATTAAAAAGTCGTGGACTTGAAGATTATGTAAAGGAAAATACAGGACTGATAATTGACGCTTATTTTTCAGGGACAAAAGTAAAATGGATTCTTGACAATGTGAAAGGTGCAAGGGAAAAAGCTGAAAACGGGGAACTGCTTTTTGGAACGGTCGATACTTGGCTTGTGTGGAAATTAACTGGCGGAAAAGTGCATGTTACTGATTTTACAAATGCTTCCAGAACTATGCTTTTTAACATAAAAAATTTAGAATGGGACCAAAAAATTTTAAAGGAACTTAACATTCCAGAAAGTATGCTTCCAGAAGTTAGAAACTCAAGCGAAGTTTACGGAAAAACAAGAATGGGAATTACGATTGGTGAAGAAAACGGTACTTCCATTCCAATTTCAGGTATCGCTGGAGATCAGCAGGCGGCGTTGTTTGGGCAGGCTGGATTTCATACTGGAGATATAAAAAATACTTACGGAACAGGATGCTTTATGCTTATGAATACTGGGAACAAGTGCATAAAATCAAATAATGGCTTACTTACAACTATTGCCATTGGGATTGACGGGAAAGTGGAATATGCTCTGGAAGGAAGTATTTTTATTGGCGGGGCTGTTATCCAGTGGCTTCGTGACGAATTAAGGTTTTTTGACAAGGCTTCTGATACAGAATATTTTGCACAGCAAGTCGATGATAACGGTGGCGTTTACTTAGTTCCAGCATTTGTTGGATTAGGCTCGCCATACTGGGATATGTACGCCCGTGGTACAATCGTTGGGCTTACCCGTGGATCTAATAAAAACCACATAATTCGTGCTGCCCTCGAATCCATCGCCTACCAGTCAAAAGACTTGATAAACGCAATGAAAGAAGATTCAGGTATTGAAATAAATTCTCTAAAAGTCGATGGTGGTGCAACAGCAAACAATTTTCTTATGCAATTTCAAAGCGATATTTTAAATACAAAAGTTTTACGTCCTGAAATTATCGAAACAACTGCATTAGGCGCCGCCTATCTGGCTGGACTTGCCGTTGGATTCTGGAAAAATAAAGAAGAAATCAAAAAAAACTGGCGTTTAAACAAGCAATTTACACCAGACTTACCTGACAATTTAAGGGAAAAATATTATATCCATTGGAAAAAGGCGGTTGAAAAAGCTAAAAGCTGGGAAGAAGATTAACAAATATAATAAATAATACAAAAAAACAGTGAAAGTCAAATTCCACTGTTTTTATTTTTAAAACTTTTCATTTTTTTATAACAATTAAATAATATTCGTTATGACTTAAATATCTTTAATATTAAATCATCCAAATGAAATAAAATAAAGGCTTAAATAGATTGTTATAAACTTGAAATCTAATTTAAAGAACTTTTATGATACATTAGTAAATGGCTCTAAACCCTATTCCTGCTCTTACATTCTTACCTTTAGTATCATATCCACCATTTACTGTAACTCCGAATCTCGTATTGTCAACACCGATATTTAAATCAAACTTACCATTTCCTCGTCTGTCCTCTTTTTCTCCTCTTATTCCAAACCAGTCAGCTGTTGTGTATCTAACTCTTCCTTTGTTGTTTATATTTCCAACTTTCCCTAGTTCATTCTCATAAGAAGCTGTTACTCCTACTGTTAAGTTTGTTCTTACTGCTAACGGTTGTACATATCTAAATTCCATTCCAACTTCTGGTTTTACTGAGAAATAATCGTTTCCTTGTATTTCTAGTCTCATTTCTCCTCTGTCTTCTTTAATGTTATTAAATTTACCATATTCCATCTTCAATGTTCCATAAGGACGTAAATGTGTTCTTTCACTCATTCTGATATCATATCCTAAACCTGTTTTTAATGCAGCTCCATAAGAATGATAGTCAGATTTAGCCTCAAATATTTCATCCACTACTAAGTATCTACGTTTCATATCATTGATACCAACAAATACATCTCCACCAATTGTCCATTGCAATGATCCATTGTAATCTTTTTTAGGTGACATTGTTTTGAATACTCCAGCTTTAAGTATTGTTTGGTTTTCTTTCGATTTTCCAATATCTTTAAATTTAAATCTGTTTGTTACAGTACCTGCATACCATCCACTTGAGTTCCCCATCTTGATCTTTTCATTTTCGTGAACATAAGCCACACCATAAGAATTACTTGTATAATCAATGACACCAGCTGTATCTGTGCTGTATTCATCTCTCATACCAAATACTTTAATCTTGTTATTTTGTTTAGATGGATTTCTCCAATCTCTCTTAAGATGATTAAATTCTTTGTCAAGCAAGTTTCCAGTTGCATTGATTCTTTGTTGTAAGTTTCCATATTGGTGTCCCATCATTTCATCGAAAGCTTGATACAATAATACTTCTTCGTTGTTTCCAATTCCATTTAATTTTTGGAATAATTTATTTTCACGTGAACCTAAGGCTTCTACTCCGTATCTTTGTTCCAATCCATTGGTAAAATTGTATGTATCTGTACTATTTACTGGTGTAGCATCTTTTCCAGACCAGTCAGTATAAGGTTTTTTCACAAGATACATTTTATTTATTTGAACATGTCCTGGAAATGCACTCATGCTGGCATCTATTATTGTGGCTGTCGCAGTCCAAGTAAGTGCTCCTGAATAGAAATTCCATTTATCTACTCTTCCGTTACTTCTCATTGATTCATTATAAGGATCTATTATATTTGGATCATCTATTACTATTTCTTTAGCTGTTGTTCTTCTTGCTGCTTCTGATCCAATTATTAGATCTGCCTCTTTTGTAAGATTTTGAAGTCCGATTACTGGTATTGTGTATTCTGTTCCAGATGTATCTACATAAATTCCTACTGAACTTATACTTACTTGTTTAGGTGCTGATATTACATTAAATTTAACAGGTTCAGGCCGTACAACTTGTCCATTTACTGTTATTGTTGCTTCAGGAGCATTTGGTTCCGCTGATATTGAAATAATATTTGGGAATGCTGATACTGGTTTACCAGTTGAACTTTGCTCAAATACTTGAGTTTCAGCTGATCCTATTCCACCTCTAACTTCTATTGTTCCTCTATTAATTATAGTCGCACCTTTCAAAAGAACTCCTACACTAGTATCCGCATTTTTTATCAATATTTTACCACCTTGATTATCAAGTACCGAATCTTTTCCAAGTACAACACCTTTTACATCCTTCAATCCATCAACAGTAGTTTGAATTGTACCTCTATTTATTACTCTTGCTCCTTCTTCTGCAAATATTCCTATTGCTCCATCAGATGCTAAATTTATATATCCATTAGTATCATTTGTTATAACTGTATTTGAACCAGCTCCATACATTCCTGTACCATCTTTTCCTACAACATTTATTGTACCAGAATTTGTTATTCTTCCTTGATCATGTACAATATTATTTCCTGCTGAATCTTTTACCAGAAGATTTGTTCTAGGATCTCTTTCAAGATATCCAGCCGCCATTCCTACACTGTACAAAGTTCCTACTGGATCTAGTGGTTTTGTCGGATCTTTTAAGTTGCCTGTTCTTGAATCAATAGGATTGTAATTTGGATTAGGTCCACTTAAACCAACAGTTATTGTCCCACCTGCCATATTGTGTGCATCTCCAGATTTACTATACATTCCTATGTTTCCTAAACCTGTTCCCATATTTATGTGTCCACTATTTTCTGAACGTCCAGCAGCATATACTCCATAGTTTCTATTACCACTAGCTGTTACATTTCCTTTATTATATATTCTTCCCGCTGTGTCAGATGAATAAATATATATATTATTATTATACAAATTTACATTTGAATTACTTTCTATCATATTATTATTTCCAACATTTACAAATCCAAACGAATTTTCCGCCAAATTTATATTTCCAGAAGAATATATATTTTGTCCATTTCCTACTGTATAAACTCCAACTCCTTCATCAGTACCAACATTAAGTGTACTTCCAGCCAAAAGTTTAACTGTTCCACCTTTAGAATATACTCCTATTCCTTCTTTACCTACTGTTGTAACAGAATTTGATCCAAGTTCAGCATCTAGTCCATAAATTCCAACAGATTTATCTCCAGCTATTATATTTTTATTATTTACAGCTTTTCCAGAACCTGTTACAACTATACCTATATTAGGTTCTGAAGAGTTTGTAGAATCTGCAACATTAAGTACTCCTTCATTTACAATGCTTCTTCCATCTCCAATTATGTTATATCCTTTTACAGGTGAAGCATTTATAGTTCCATAATTTGTTAAAGTACCTCCACCAGTTGCATATAATGAAGCAAGACCACCTGTAGTATTTGTTGCATTTACAACATCCACATCAACGTAATTTTTGGCATCAGGATTTCCACTTTCTCCAGCAAGACTTCCTCCGAATGCAAGTCCTGCTCCTTTTCCTGTAGCAGAACCATTATATTTGTATTCAAATTTTCCAGGCCCATTTATAGTTGAAGTATTTCCTTTTACATAAATACCTGCTCCTTCTTCTTTTGTTTCAATACCATAATTTGTAAGTAAATTAACATTTGAATTTTGTGCATATACTCCTGTTCCAGTTGCTCCTGTAACTATATCAGAACTTCCATTTCCAGTAAGGTTTATTGTTCCACCATGTAATGGATTTCCACCAGCTGTCTTAGAAGATGCGGTAACAATTATTCCAACACCTCTATCACCAAGAGTAATATTATTTTTATTATTTATAACCACTCTACTTCTATCAACTTCATCTGCTCTGTTATTTTGTGCTAATATTCCAATTGGATTTGCCATTCCTGTTGTCACAAGGTTTCCTTCATTTGTAATTTCTATAGCTGTCTGAGTATTTCCTGACTTATCAGTTCCATAATCTAAAAGACGAGTATTATCAGCCGTAACTTTCGCCGCAATAGCCGCTCCTGAATCTGTCACAGTTATCGTTGCACCAGCTTCATTTACAAGTTTACTTCCATTAGTTCCATAAATTCCAGCCCCTTGGTTGACAGTAACATTTCCACCAGATTTATTTGTTATTGTTCCATAACTTACATTCATTCCAGCAATGTTGGAAGACGCTGTTCCTCCAGTATTGTTTATAGTTCCAAAATTAGTATATGCAGTTTCTGAATTCGATGTCGCATTTTTATTAGATCCCATTGAAAGTCCTTGAATATTTTCATTTAAAGCTGTTGTAGCATTTATTGTCTGAGTAGAAGCTATTGTTATTCTTGATCTTTCAGCAGTAATCGCATTAAATCCTTCATTAGTATAAGGTGTTAATGTTAAATTAATTGCAGCATTAGTATTATTGCTTCCTGGAACTGTACTTGTAGTATCAAGTGTTATATCAGAATTTTCAAATACAGTTTTTACAAATGGATTTGGATTACTTGAATCATAAGTAATAATTCCATTAAAGCCTAATCCGCTCGCTAAATCTTGAGTACTTCCATTCCAAATAACATTTGATTTATTATTAAATACTCCAAATGTAACCTTATCTCCAACTATCTTATATTTTACATTCCCCATATTGAAATATTTTGTTGTTGATGAGGTAGGTGTTGCAGTTTGAGAATAAAATTTAGTATCTGAAGTATCAGGAATAATCAATCCATTGTGCATTTCTATTTCAGTATTGGCATTAAAATTAATTTTTCCTCCACCACTAGCATAAAATGGCGTTGTACTATCATGGCTTCCTGATGTCTGAACAACATTTTTACTATCTACATATCTTATATCTTTAACTTCTATTTTCGTTATTCCTTCGACATTTACTACTCCTTTATCAAATGCTGCAAGTCCCCCAGTTCTTCCCGCTCTAATTACATTATTTGCTCCATTTAAGTTTACAACTGATCCATCACCAGTGGCAAGTCCTCCAATACCATTTATTTCAGCCTTTCCATTAATATCAATGTGTCCTTTATTTTTAGCCAATCCTCCTATATTCTTATAAATATACGGCACTGTCTTATCATCGCTTGAAACCCATTCATCAATGGCTGTTATTTTACCTGTTGTTTCTACTTTTGATACTGTAGTTTTATTATTAGTATCATATCCTTCCGCATAGGCTATTATCGACCCAAATCCTTTGGCATCTGTTGTTCCTTTAGCATTAACTAATCCTCCGTCTTTTGCAAGATAAGCAATCGGATTTATTCCAGTTTCATTACCATTTCCATCAACACCTGTCTTCAAGTATCTTGCCGAAAGCTCAACATTAGCACCAATATTAATTTCACTTGGCTTTCCTTTAAGAGTATTATTCGTAGCAGTACTCATACTATGTTTACTATTATCCCAAACACCATTTGAATAAGCAATAATAGTTCCAGTTGCCGCTTCATTTGTAGAATCATCTGCTGAAATTTTTCCAGCACCTGATGGTCCTACCACCCCTAGTGATGCAACAGTACCATTGTCTTTTATATCAGTTGACAATGTTGTTATTACTTGTTTGTTATTTGTGCTCATTGCCACATCCATTACAGTTCCATATTCAGTAGCAAACATAATTCCACTCTTAGAATATTTTCCAAATTTAATGTCGACATTATTTATTTGTAAAGAATGTACTTTATCCTTATCAAAAATACTTAATGCAGCCATATCAGCAGAAGGAGTAATATCTTTTCTTTGTCCAGATCTTGCAAATACTCCAACATTTGTTTCAACATATTTATTATCTCCACTAGTTTTATTTCCTCCAGTTTGAGGAGTACCGTCATTTGCTATATTTAATTGATTTCCAATAACTGCTTTTGCCGAAATTTCTCCTTGATAAATTCCTACTACTGATTTTTTCCAATTAATCTTAGTATTAGCATTTGATGAACGATCTATAAATGGATCTCCATCTATATCTGTCTTATTACCAAAGTATAAAATTATATTGTCATCTCCATAAGATTGAACATACGATGATAAATTAATATATGGTATCATGTCTATTGCTGAAGGACCAGGTTTAACAGTTGTGGTTCCGCTTAAAGTATACTTATAATCTGATCCAATTTTTACTTTATTTGTCCCATTATCATATACTTCTCCATATAATCCTGCTCCATAATTTGGCGAATACCCATATCCTGAGTACACCATATTTCCTTGACCTTCAATTATATAATTTCCATTACTTGTTATTCCAAAACTCCCTTGTACTCCAAGAGCAGAATAAATAATATTTTTTGTAGCATTTTCTGGTATTGTAACATCTACATTTCCCTCAAATGTTCCTCTTTTGTTAGCTGCTCCTGCTCTAGCTGTAGTAAAACTTGATGTTGAACTTGCTATCTCAGAATTATGTAAAATTAAAGTTTCCCAAGCAGCAGGATAAATAAGAAACACTGTATTATCTTTTCCTTTAAGATTAACAGCTACATTCTCGTATGAATTACGTCCTGCATGCCATGTTTCTATCGAATGAAATGCTGCTCTGCTGTATAAATTAGCTGTTATATTTGCTAATTTACCATCGGCTACTGAATGTATACCTATTTGTCCAGCTACTGTACTCGCATTTCCTACATTTCTGTGCCCATTACTGCTTCCAGCTAAATGCAATGTCACACCTGTTGTATCATTACTATACAAAAAACCAGGTCCACCTGCATTACCTGAATTATTTATGTAAATTACTTGAGCAGGTCTTACCGCATCAGTAAAATTTCCACTGCTGTCCACTCCTGCATAATACGTAACATTGCCTGCAGAACGTCTAGCATTAGCCGCTACCCAACTATTACTATTTCCACATCCTGTAAAACAATAATCAACAAAAGGGTTTGCATTTGGTTCCGGAACTTTTGGATTTACATTTGGTGCTGTTGGTTCCACAATTTTTATTGGTGTTGGCGGTTTTATTGCTATATTGGGAGTTGTTGGATTTGGTTCCGTCATTGTAGGAGTGACTACATTTAAAGGATTTTTTAATACTACTCTCGGGATTATTGCTACTTCTGCCTTAGCACTTACTAATGGTTCCTGTTCACGTGTATTGCTAATTAAACCGTAACTTGTTTGTGCCAAGCCCATTGAAGGTAATTTTTTGTACTGATTACTTAGTGGAGATGTATTTCTTACAAATACATCGTTACTTCTTGTGAATATTCCTTCATAAGGATATTTTGCCTTTTTATCTCCTCTACCCTTATAAGTTCCATTCCAATTATTATTAAAATAATTTATACCATATTGCCAGCTACTCCAAGGATTTTTTACAACATGATCTCCTTGTTCCATTAGTTGAATTAATTCTAAAGTTGTATATTTCATTAATTTATTATTTTCTATTCTTGTTTTTTTCAAAGTTTTTTGTATATCCTGCATTGATGTAGAAATTGTGTGTTTTTGATTTTCTATATTTGCATCATCTTTTGATGTCGCAGAAAACAAATTACCAGGTGTAAATATTATTCCAGCAATTAAAAATGCAATCAATGCAGATTCTGTATATTTAAAATTTTTACATCTTTTTGCAAACGAACGCAAACTTTTTTTTACTTGTTTAAGATTATTTTCCATTTTTTCTCTCCTTTAAAAACAATATTTTATAATTTAACTTAGCCTTTTTAAATTGAACTGAAAATATCATTTGAATTCTTGATATGATTAAACGAAATTGTTTTAATTTTTAAGTTTGGTTTAAACTGGCTTTACTATATTTTAGATTCCAATACATATTGTACCACGAAAAATACGGAATGCAAGATTTTGAATAATTTTTTTTATTATAATTTTAAAAAAACTCAAATATATAAAAAAGGCTAACTAGCCTAATTTATTATTTTATTCATCTTTTTGTATTAATCCACTATTTTCATTCCTTTTTCTTTCAATTCTCCAGCATACTTCTGTGCTGTCGTATAATCTGTAATAATCACAAGCTGATTTCCACTCTGAATCAACGTGTCTCCTCGTGCGATACTATCTTTCCCAGCCTTACGTACACTCACAATAAGAAGGTTTTCAGGTAGATTCAATTCCTTAACTGTCTTATTATCAAATTCAGAATTTGCTCCTACAGGAATTAAAAGTGTTACTATTTTATCCTTTATATTTTTTTCGTCTGGCTTCATCCCAATTTCAATTTTTTTATTTTTCCACCATTTCTCCAAAATTTCGAGTCTTTTGAAACGTTTCTGCATTCTTCTTTTTTTCTCGTCTTCCTCTAAAATCTGCTTCTGAAACATATTAAAGTAAAGCCGTTCGTAAATTGGCTCCATTTTAAGCAATTCTGTAAAAATATAAGTTATTGTGCAGACAATTATTAACATATAAAGATACGAAAAATTTCCCGTCATTTCAAGAATTAACGTAATTCCCGTAATTGGAGCTCTCACAACTGCTGTAAAATAGGCAGCCATTCCCAGCAGCATAAAATGAACGATTACTTCACTAGGAATTGCAAAATACTGATTTAATATTCCTCCGTACACTTTTCCTGTTAAAGCTCCTATTACAAGCATCGGCAAGAAAATCCCGCCAGGTGCTCCTGTTGCATAGCAAAGCATTGTATAAAAGAATTTCAAAGCTAAAATTATAATAAGTGTCCTTAGAATAACATCTTTCCCAAACATTTCCTCAATAAGTTCGTGTCCACCACCTGTTATTTCACTAAAAAATACGGCAATAACGTATGCCATTACCATAAACAGAGCTATTTTTACATATTTATTAATTTTAATCTTTCTATAATGTCTTTGAATAAGCAATAAAAAATAGCTGAACGCTTTTCCAGTAATTGTAATTATAACGCAGAAAACAACCGTTATAAGAGCAAATATATAATATGGTATGCCTTTTGGAAGCATAAAATTGTATTGAAAGGAAGTTTGTGAGCCTAAAATCATTCTTGAAACAAAATTTGAGGTTCCACTTGCTACAAGAGTACAAATTAACAATAACGGCGAGAAAAATTTATGCAGTTCTTCCAGCGAAAAAATAACTCCCGCAAGAGGTGCATTAAATGTTGAAGAAATCCCAGCGCTTGCCCCACATGTTACGAGATATTTCTCCTCTACTTCAGAACGTTTTGTAATTTCCTTTACTCCAGAGCCTACTAAAGACCCCAAATGAACCGAAGGTCCTTCACGCCCCATAGACATTCCAGCTCCAATTGCTAATATTCCTCCCACAAATTTTGTAACCAGTTCCCCAAACCATTTAAATTTCACTTTTTTCGTAAGCAGTCCACTAACCTGAGGAATTCCACTCCCACTAATTAACGGATATTTTGTAAGCATAAATTGCATGGCTAACCCCATAATAACAAAAACTGCTATTCCAATAAATATTTTATGAAATTCCAGATTTGTTGTAAAAAATTCCCTGAAAATCGACATTTTTTTTAACATTAATGTATATGTTCCGACAATTATTCCTGAAAAAATCCCTACTAGAAAACACAATAATATAAGTACCACATTATTCCGTCTTGATTTTAGTGAATTTATATCCCTTAATTCATGTAAAACATCTTTTGCCATTTTATTTCCTTCTTCCTTTTTTATTTTCCACAAAAATATTCTTCCATATTAAAATAAAATATCTTTCCTGCCTTATTAATCAAAAATCCTGAAATTTCCATTTCTTCAGATAATTTTCCCATAATTTCATAAAATTTTTCAGGTGTCTGGTTATACATTCCTGTTGAAATAATATCACCAAAAAAAGCGCTCTTTGTAATTATTCCGACTTGTTTATTTTGAGAGGGAAAGCCAGTTCTGGGACTTATAATGTGTCCGTATTTTTCGTTATTTATCAAAAGATATGTATTTTTCTGATTAGAAGTGGAGTAACTTGTATTTTTTATCTTTATTTCAAATAAATCATTATCTTTATTTTTTTGATTATTTTTATACTTTGTTATTCTTACAGGCATTCCATCGGAATTTCTTAATATTTCTTTTTCTTCCTCAGGATTTTCAGCGATAATACCCCATTCATCAATAGCAATGATACTGCTCCCTCCAGCATTTACAATTGCGTCCTTTATCCCAATTTTTTCCATTTCCTGAACCATTTTTTCTATTGCATACGCCTTTATAAACGAACCTGTTATAATTTCCTGATTCTTTCCAATTTTTATCCGCTTTTTCTTTTTATCAATAATTATCTTTTTATAATCTACAAGCCTTTTCGCTTTTTTTATTTTATCAAAAGACGGCAAAATAGGGGTTTGTTTATAAAAACCCCACAATCTTATAAGAGGCATTACTGTAATGTCATACTCTCCACCAATAATTTTTGATAAATGAATAATTTTATTCAAAATACTTATGGTTTCATTATTTACTTTTACAAAATGTCCACTATTTTTATTTATTTTATCAATATACGAATTTTCAGCATAAGAATTATACTTTTCATTCACATTTTCTAAAATTCCAAATAACCTGTCAAAAACAGAATCATCATAGCTTTCAGGTATTTTAATTTTTATATCCGAATGAAATAAAAAACGTACTTGAACCTTATACATCATGTTTTCACCTAATTTCCACCTGATGAAGTCGCTTTTTCACTTGATTTAGTTTCTGTTGTTGTTTTTGAAGTTTCTGATTTTTTATTGTCTAACTTAAACTGATTTTTTGCACTTTGATTATCTTTTAAATTAGTGTTAGTTTTTTGCTGCTGTGTTGTTTTTGAAGTCCCTGGTTTTGAAGTTTGAGAATTTTCTTTTTTCTTTTGATTGTTGTCGTTCTTTGTATCCTTTTTTTCAGCTACTTTATTTTGTGGTTCATTATTAGCTGGCTTATTTTGTGTATGTACAGCTGGAGCTGGTTGCAGCTCAGATTGTGGAACAGATTTTATTTCTGCCATAACTTCAGTATTTTGAGCATTCTGAGTTTTATTGTTCCCACCTAACGAAGTTGTTTGCTCAGCGTTTTTCCCTTCCGTTCCAGTTTTTCCACCAGCAGATGAAGTTGCTTTTTCGCTACCTTTTCCTTCCTTACCTGCTCCTCCTGCTGAAGATGTAGCTTTTTCACTATTTTTACCTTCAACTACCGTTTTCCCGTTATTATTTTTTAGAAACCGTGTATAATTTCCAAAAGCAATTAATGAAATTGCTCCCAAAAATAGTATTATTTTCTTTTTATTATTCATTGTTTTCTCCTTATTTTTTCTCTACATAAATTTTAATTTTTTTGATTTTCTAACCAATCAAAATTTCTGCTATAAAGCAAGCTAAACTTAATATCCGCTGTGGAACTTCCTTTAGTTTTAAAAAATTCTCGTTATTAATTTCTAAAAACAGTATTTTTTCTATGTGTAATGTTTTTGTATATTCGCCAGGATAAAATGAATTTGTTAAAATTCTTATGTCTATATTTGTTTTTTTATCATAGTAATGGTATCCATATCCTAATCCATCATTGCCATAACTAATTTCAAAGCCACATTTTTCAGCTTTTTTTCGCATTTTATTAACTAAAAAACCTTTTTTATTATAATCCAAAATTTCTATTTTTTCCTGATTTTTTTCTGTGATTTTGTAAACAGTCATATTAATTTGATTTATTGGCTGTTTTATTTTTTCATTTTTGAAGTTTTCTTCCCAATGTTTTTGTTCCTCTTTTGAAAGTTCTGGAAAATACAATACATTTATAAAGCTATTCTCATTTAAAGTACATTCTTGGTTTTGGGACATTTTGAAAGTTCCATTATCCATACACCTAAATGTTTTTATTAATTTCCCGTTTTCATCAGTTTCTTTCCAAATAAGCTGAACTGCAAATTCTTGCATAACTGGATTTTTTATAAAAATTTCAATCCATCTTTTTGTTTTCCATTTACGTTCTAAAAACAATGCTCTCAACAAATTACTTGACTGTTCTGTTATGATTTCCTTTATCTGTTTTTTTATATATTTCACTTCTCTTCTGTACTCTTCAACTGCACTTTCTACATCATTAAACTTTTTACTTGCCTTAGGAAGACCCTTTAAGATTTTCCCTTCTTCATCATAAGCAATGATATTAGCAGGTGTATTCATAATATCAATTTTTGCCTTAATCTTTCTTTCACCATAATCAAAAATTCTTGTTCTATCCTGTCCAAATTCAAAATCAGGAATCAAAATATCATTTAGCTCATCACGTGTAATCCCACCATTTCTCGCAATTATGTCAAGTGTCTGATCAGAAGCCATTTTTATCCGTTTATCTTTGTAATTGTTTAAAAAACCTTTTACTAATATTCCAATTTCCTTCGTTTCATTTCTTAAAGCAAGAACTCTTATTCCATAAGCTGCAACTGCCACTTTATTGTATTCACTGACAAGTGTATCAATAATACTTATCATATTATCATTGATTATCTTTGTACTAGAAGTGAGTATTAATGGAATAAAAATATTTTTATATTTAGGATTAAATCTATGTTCCTTCCATTTTTGAAAAATTTTTGCAATAAATTTTCTCAAATCACTTTTATCTACTATTTTCTCAATTTTATTACAAACTTCTATAGTTTTTATATCTTTTTCCAAAATATATTCTGAAATATAAAATTTCATTAACTTTTCAGGAACCTTTTCCTCGCTTTTTCTTATTCTTACCATTCCATAATCAACTAAACTACTAAATATGGCATTTTCCTCATGTTTTTCCAAACAAATATTTTCAGAATATTCAAAAATTTCTTTTGGATTTGTCAAATTTTTTAGCTCCCTTTGAGCTTCCACATTGTCCCAATATCTAATTAAATTCCTTGCAATTTGTACTGCTGGTGCAAATGTATTTTCCAGCAATTTTTCCACTTCTTTTCTTATTTCTGGTTTTTTTCTTAAAATTTTTTCGATTTTTTGTCCTGTATTTTTATCCGCTTTTAACAATAATTTTGGTAACTGAAAATAATCAAAATTATTATCCTTTGAGTATAAAATTTCCACATATTTTTCCACATTTTTCAATTCAGCGTCATTTCCAAAACTCTTGTAAAGCTCTTTCTCATGCCTATGCAAAAATTCTATCCAAATTTTATTATTTTCATTTTTATACCCTTTTTTATCAATGTATTCAAAATATTTTTGATTTATAAAATTAATTGATAAATTGTAATCCCACATTTCATCCAATATTAATTTCAAATCATTCATATCATAAATTACAGAATATCTCTCAAATATATCTGTAAATAAGTCTATTTTCTCTACTCCATTTACAAAAAATTGAAAAATTTTTTTATACATTTCAGAATACTTTAATAATGAAAAAACTATCGTATCCTTCTGTATCAAAGCCTTTCCATCCTTATTTCTCAAACATTGTACTTTAATATTTTTCCAATCAATTTTATCTTTCTTGAAAAATTCAAGATTTTTAAATTCTTTTGATTTCCATTTCCAAACTTTTGTCTTAAATAATTTTTTCAAATTGCTGATTAGAATATTTTCAGCTCTTACAAGAAATTTAGATTTTTCCTTTTCATCAATTAAATCATATTTTATAAAAAAATGAAGCAGAAATAAATATATTATTTTGTTTCCTTTCAAATTATCTTTGAAAAATGCTTTACTATTTATAACATTTTCTTTTATTGTATCCAAAAATAAATCATACATTTTTTTTGAATAATCAAAATTGTAAAAAATAACATTTGTTCCATAATTAACGAGTAAATAAAGTTTTTGCCCATGCGAAAAAGAATATTTCTTAAAAATTCTCTTTAAATTATCAAATATTTTATTTCTATAATAATAGTTACTATTTGTCGATGAAAATTCTATTTCAGAAAACATAATAAATAATTCAATTCCTTCAGAAATAACTTTTGAGATACTTATATTCTTTTTTAGTACCAAAAAAAATATCTTTTCAACATATTTTCTAGTTTTTTCCAAATTTAAAGCTTCCACATTTATAAAATATCTTGTAAAATTACCATTATCCAAATATTTTTCAAATATTTCATTTATATTATATTTATCTATCTTATTTTTTATATAATTTACAAAAATATTTTCTAATTTTCTTATTTCTTCACTATTTTTATTATCACTATTTCTAATAATTATTAAAATACCGATTTTTAATAAAAAATTATCACAATATTTTTTATAATTTTCGACATATTCATCCGCCAGATTTTCAAAATAATTCAAAAAATATTTACAACTTTCAACAAAAACTGTCTTATTTTTCATTTCTAAATTATTTTCAAAATCTTTTTTTACAAATTCTTCTGAGAAGTTTAACAGTTTAAATATTTTATATTTCAATGGAAAATTTGAAAATTGATAACTCAGTTCATTAGGAAAATTATTATACATATACCTAAAATATTTTAACAATATTTTCCCTGCTTCACTTTCAAAAAAAACGTCTTCTTCCATATAATTTTCCATTTTAAAATTATTAACAAATTTCAAACTTTTTTTATTAATATCTAAAAAATTATCTATCTCTCCATTTAAAAATTTTTTAATTTTACTGCGGTGTGAATCTTCTTCCACCTCACTAACAAGGTTTTCAATCACCTCATCTTTAATCATTATAATGCCTCCTTTTATTTTTCTTTCATAAAAACTCCCATTATATTATACAACATTTCTAATTTTTTTTCATTAATATTTTTTTTAAATTATATAAATAAAAAGAAAGAGTTATCTCATTTTATTCTGAAATAACTCTCTCAATTAAATGTATTTTTTATTTATCAGATAATAAATAATAGTTTAGTATTAAAACAGGATAAAATTAATAAATTACTCTAAATCCTATTCCACCTCTTACATTTTCACCTTTTGTATCGTAACCTGCGTTTACTGTTACACCAAATCTTGTATTTTCAATTCCAAGGTTCAAATCAGCTTTTCCGTTTCCACGTCTATCATCCTTTTCACCTCTTATATCAAACCATCCAGCTGTTGTATAACGTACTCTTCCTTGATTATTTACATCTCCAACTTTTCCTAATTCATTTTCATAAGCAAGTCCTAATTTAGCAACAAAATTTGTTCTTACTGCCATTGGCTGTTGATATTTGAATTCTACTCCAACTTCTGGTTTTATCGAATAATAATCATTTGCTTTTACTTCTAAACGCATTTGCCCTGTATTTTCTTTTATTCCGTCAAATCTTCCATATTCAAATTTTAAGCTTCCGTATGTAGAAATACTTGTTCTTTCACTTGTTCTAATATTTTTTCTAAGCTCATTTTTTAGTCCAAATCCGTATGAACGATATTCAGATTTCGCTTCAAATATATCATCAACAACAAGGAATTTTCTCTTCATTTCACCAGTTCCTACAAATCCTTCTGCTGAAACAGTCCAATTCAATCCATTATTATGATCTTTTCCAATTGGCATTGATTTAAACACACCTGCTTTTACGATATTTTGTTCTTCTTTTGAACCACCTATATCGCTAAAGTCAAATTTGTTTCTAACAGCTCCTGCGTACCATCCTGATGATTCTCCCAATCTGACAGTTTCATTTTCATTCAAATATGCAAATCCATAGGCTTTATTCTTGTAGTCAATAATTCCTGCTGTATCTGTCTTATATTCGCCTTTCATTCCAAATGCTTTTATTTTATTAGAATTTTTAGATTTTGTATCCCATTCATTTCTTAAATATCCAAATTCTTTATTTAACAAATTACCAGTTTCAAAAATTCTTTGTTGCACATTTGCATACTGATGTCCCATCATTTCATCAATTGCTTGAACTAATAACGCCTCTTCACTATTTCCAATAGAGTTTAACTTATTATATATTTCTTTTTCTCTTGAATCCAAGCTGTTAACATCATATCTTTGTTCCAATCCGTCAGTAAAGTTAAATTCATTTGAAGTTGTTGAAACAAACGCTGTATAAGGAATCTTTGTCATAAGAACACGTGTAATTTGCTGTGTAGATGGATCAACTTCAGGCGTTGCCATCCAAGTCAATGAAGCAGAATACGGAGTAAAGTTAAATATTCCAGAATTTATCTGATTTAAGAACGGCTGTAATATTTGTTTTCCAATAATTACATTTTTTGCATTTGTAAGTACTGAAAATTCTGTTCCGATTAATAAATCACTGTTAATTCCAAGAGAATTTGCTCCATTTATATTAATTGGACGTGTTCTTCCTAATGTATCCACATATACTCCAAAATTTGAGAAAGCATAGTTTGTGTAAGGAGTAGTGTAATCAATTGTCTGAACTTGGCTGTCATCTAATGTTACACCGTTTCTCTGAATTGCAAGCCGTCCATTTGGCAATTGAACAATTCCAACTCCTCCAACAGTTTTACTTGGATCTGTTGGTGAATAATAATCTTGTGCTCCATTTCCAGAAGTAATTTTTCCAGTTCCAGAACTCAATGCTGGCAACACATTTCCAGGAGTTGCATTAGCTGCTATTGGTAAATCTCCAGCTACTCCTTGAGAATTTACATCGTATCTCACTCCATAAGATTTAGATCCATTTATATTAATTTCTCCATAATTTTTGATTATAGATTTATTGTTTGTAGTACCTTTTATTAATACACCGTAACTACTATCTGCATCAATATTTATTGTTCCGTAATTTTCAAGAGTACTTCCGTTTAATACAGCAACTCCGACAAGTCCTTGAACATTTTCATTTCCACGATAAGAACCAGTTGTTGTAATATTTCCTGTATTTACAAATGTAGCTCCATTATTTACAAATACTCCCATCATTGTCTGAATTTTATCAGAAGATGTTGCTCTTGAAGCATCCAAATATATATTTCCTGAGTTTCTCAATCGTGTTCCTCTGTCATCTCCGTACATTCCAATACTTAGATGTCCTGAAACATAAATGTCTCTTTCATTTGAAATGCTTGCTCCGCCTATAGCTGCCATACCAATTCCATAAACAATATTATCTGGATCAGATTTATCAGTTTTTCCAACTTTTATTATTCCTCTATTTACAGCATTTGACGCTCCTGTCACAAGAATTCCTTGATTTCCAATTCCTTGTGATAAATCAATTGTTCCATTATTTACAATATTTGCTCCATCTTTTCCATAAATTGCAATAATTTTTCCATTTGTTCCAGATGTAATTGTTGCATTATTTGTAACTGCTGATGATCCTTCTGCGTAAATGAAAGTTGCTTCTTTCCCTAACATTACATTTGATGAAGCAGAATTTGAATAAACATTTGTTTTATTCATTCCTGGATTTGCCAAAATTATACCATAAGATTTGTCTCCTACATTAAAGTTTGATGTTGTATCATTTATCGTAACTCCGCTTGTTCCATAAACTCCGACTGGTTCACTGTTCACATCCATAACCAAATGATTTGCAACATTTACTGTTCCACCTAAATTAACGCTTCCACCTTTTTTATAAACTCCAATAGCCTTGTCTGCAACATTGATTATAGAACTTCCTGTAGTTTCTATATTTCCATTTTCACTAAGTGAATAAACTCCAAATGAGGCCTCTCCAACATTTATCGTTCCACTATTTTTAATATTAATTGTTGATCCATTTTGTGCATAAATTCCGACAGTAGAATCATTTTTAACAGAAGTTGCAGTTCTATCCACATTTATTGTTCCACTGTTTTCAAATGTCTGATCTGATGTTCCTTCCAGATACGCTGCAATCGAACGTTTACCAGTAATGTCAATATTTCCACTATTTATAATTGCTTTTGTTACTCCTGATTTATTTTGTGAAAAAATTCCAATTGAATCATCACTAGAAAATTGCATATCAGCTTTGTTTGTAACATTTGAACCTATTGAAACAATTCCTTTTGCTTTATCAGCTGTACCAGTTATTTTCTTACCATCTATTGTAGCATTTGAATTATCTACATAAATTCCAGTAGAACCGTCATTTAATGTCATGTCGTTCCATCCACCAAAAGTCGATGTTCCTGTCATATAAATTCCTGTTCCTTTTGAAGACACGATAATATCATTATTATTCATTTGTGCCTTACTGTTGATAATATATAACATTGGTTCTGAAGAAGTTGTCAATGTTCCAGCATTATTATAATTTAACACTGCATTATTTTCCAAGTAAGCCAAACTTCCATTATTTGCAAAATTGTAATTTCCACCATTTACAGTCAATGTTGAATCATTTCCATACAATGCAAATCCTTTATTTCCAACTGTTACATCTCCAGTAGTAGTCAAATTTGTTTTATTTTTTACAAATATTCCAACTGAAGTAGATTCAACATTTCCTCTTGAATTCAATGTAGAATCTCCAACCGTAATATTTCCACTATTTACAACTGTTGCATTTGAAGCATTTGTAGTTTCTGGTGCAATATAAATTCCTGCCGTTCCTTTTCCTAAAGTAATGTTTCCTGTATTTTCAACATCAATTAGTTTGCTGCTAGCAGACGTATTTTTAGCATAAATTCCAACTGATTTATCTCCACCAGTTATACTTCCATTATTTTCAACTTTATCAAATCCAATTGAGTAAATACCAGAGGACTTATTTCCAATTGTTATTTTAGAAGTTGCTGTTGTTGTAATTGTACCTTTATTTACAGTTCCTGCTGGTGCTACACTGTAAACTGATGTTGAATTTTTATAAATTCCATAAATTCCAGTAGAACTATTTCCTACAACAATTTCTCCTTTATTAATTCCTCTCGAAGAATCAAGATACATAGCAGTACTCTTAGTTGCATTTGCTAAATCAAGTTTACCATTATTTTCAGCTTCATACTCAAGTGGCTCTGTCCACACTGTAGTACGAGTTGGATGGGGATCTTTGTTACCATCTGCCATAAGCCCAATTATATTTTGTGTTAATGGTTTTGCTTCAACTGTAACGCCTTTATTTATAATAGCTTCTCCATTTATAACGTGAGAAAGTATATTTCCAGTTTCCATTGCTCTTCCATTTGCAATAGTTAAATCACTAGGAGTTATCGAACTTCCTTCTGTTATTCTAGTTCTCTCTACAGAATTTCCATTTGTAATCAGATTTATATTTGAAGCATTATTTATAATCGCACCTTTTTGTCCAAAAACACCTACTCCAGCTCCTTTAAACTCAATTTTTGAACCAGTTTCAAAATCAGCTTTTGCTTTACTTGTAACTATGACACCTACTCCGTTTTCTCCCTCTAATTTAATGTGAGCCTTATTTCCTACAGTTACTGTTGATGGTTTAGGTGCTCCAACTCCACCGTTTCCAACATAAATACCAGTTCCAGCTACTTTATTAGCACCAATATTCATAATTCCTGTATATTTTATATGGCTACTATTTTCAGCAAACAATCCAACTCCATTTGCTCCTGTTGTAATAGCAGTAGATATCGCTTTTGGAGTTCCAGAAGTTCCTTGTCCATCAGTATAAATTCCTAATGCATAGAAATCATTTGTTCCATCCAAAACAGAATCTCCAACTGTTATTCCTCCAGTATAAGTCGAAATATCAGTATTCCCTTTTAATAATAATCCAATTATTCCTTTTCCTTGTGTTGAACTTCCACTTACAAAATCAAGTGCTGGTGCATTTAACTGTGCTGGTGTTGCTAAAGCTGCTCCAGTACTATCCGTTCCATCTAAGTAAACTCCAACTCCATAGCCTTTAATATTTCCAATAGAATTTAATATAGTTCCATTACCTTTAATATAATAAGCAACTTGGTTTTGTGAATTACTATTTAAATCAATCACAGAGCCTGTTCCATCCGCCTTTGCATCTTGTGTAAGATAAACACCTACTGATGAAGCAGCCTTGTTTGTCATAATTATATTTCCTACTTTAGATATATTTGATTTTGGTGTATAAATACCTACTGTTTTTTTAGCATCTAAAGTTATAGTTCCTGTATTTTTTATAGAAGAATCAGTAAGTGCTCCTGTATAAATACCACTTCCAACAGGATTTTCAACATTACTAGCAAAAATTCCTGTAGATCCTTCACCTTTTAAAGTTACAGTTCCATTATTTGTTAAATCTATTTTTTTACCTGCAGCACTTGCAAGTCCAAAAATACCAACTGAATTTTTTTCTTCTAAATTAATATTTGCACCTGTTTCATTTTTTGCTACAGCATCATCTTTTGTAAATATTCCAGTGGAATTTTCTTTTGATAAATTTATATTTTTTATATTTGTAACATTTGTTCCACTACCTTTACCATACATTCCAATTACATTTTTAACTGTTCCAGAAATTTCATTTTTATTAGTTATAGATGCACTATCCGCAGCACCCATTCCTGTTGTATTTTCTCCAGATAAAGTAATTTTCCCTGTATTTTCTCCAGTTGTTCCTGAATCTGTCGCATACATTCCTGTTGAATTTTGACCAACAACTTTAATTCCTTCATCAGTCGAAGCATTTTTTATTTCTGATCCTGCTTTTCCAAAAATTCCAATAGATTCTTGTCCATTTACTTCTATAGTCTTATTATTTGTAACAGTCGCTTTTTCACCAAAGATTCCAACTGATTTTTCCTTTGAAGTTACAATTGTTCCACTATTATCAACTGTTAAATTTTCTTTTCCATTTGATGAAGAATTTTGAGCATATATTCCAACTGATTCTTTCATTCCAACATTTATTGCTGAACCAGCTGAATTTGTAATAGTAAGTGCTTTTGTTGCTCCAGATTCCAATTCACCATAAATTCCTGCACTTTCTTTTTCAGAACTACTTGTTGCTAAAGTAATTGTTCCATCATTTGTAATTGTATGATCTTTATTATTCTTAAATTTACCATAAATTCCTGCTGATTTACTTTTATTTGCAGTAATTGTCTTATCTGCATTATTTATAACATCACTATCGCTTATATAAATTCCTGCTGACTTTTTATCTTCGGCAGTTATATTAGCATTATTAGTAACAAAAGAATTATCAATTGCATAAATTCCTGCTGATTCTTCTTTTTCTAAATTAATTGTTCCATCATTTTGAACCGTTGCTGTATCTGCCATTATTCCTACTGATTTAGATTTTTCTACATTGATTATTCCTGTATCTTTATTGTTCATTATAGCTTTTGTTCTATCATCTAACTCATTTTTTATATACATTCCTACTGAAGATTCATCTTTTAAATCAATAGTTCCAATGTTATTCATTGTAGTTATTCCTGGCGTAACAGCTGGTGTATTTTTATCTTTAACAACATTCGCATACATTCCAATGCTGCTATCTTTTTCAGCAGTAATAGTTCCTGAATTTGAAAGGGTATAATTGTTTGCAGAAGTATTTTGTGCGTAAATTCCTGCTGATTTATCTTCTTTTAAACTAATCTGACCATTATTCTTAACATTACTATTTTGGGTGTAAATTCCTGCTGAACCTGTTTTTTCCATTGTAATCGTTCCAGCTGCGTCGTTTATTATTTCAGCATTATTTATTCCCATTATTCCAGCAGAACTTCCACCTGACATTTTTATAGTCTTTTTATTAGTTGCTTTTCCACCATCTGACAATATTCCTACTGAAGCTGAGGCAGTACTAAGTGGTGGAGTTGTACTTTCAACATCCGTATTTGTTGCTAAAATTTCTCCACTATTTTCAATTTCAGAATCAATTTTACCAAATATTCCTACTGATTTTTTTCCTTCTATTTTAATATTTCCAGTAGATTCATTTGTTACTTTTGCTGTTTCAGCTAAAATACCTACTGAAGAATCTTTTTTCATTGTAATTTTATTTTTGTTAGTTACTTCAAAATTCTCTTTTACAGTTGTTTCATTCTTACCGTAGATCCCTACTGATTTTGCTGTTTCAACTTCAATTTTTCCAGATGTATCATTTGTTACCTTTAATTTACCAGTTGCAGTATTTTTTAACTCCGCATAAATTCCAGCACTTTCTTCTTTTCCTGCAGCACCAGTAATTTTAATATCTCCTAAATTTTTAACAGTCTTGTCAGTAGCCGATGTAGATTTTGAAAATATTCCAGCTGATTTTTCATCCTCTGTAGTTATTGTTCCACTATTTGTTACATTACTATTTTCAGCGTATATTCCAGCTGATGAAGCTTTTTCAACTGTAATTTCACCACTTGAAGCATTTGTTAATTCAGAATCTGCTAACCCTAACATACCAACAGAACTAGCATTTTTCATTATTATTTTACCAGTAGCTTCATTTTTACCATTACTTGCATTAGCATAAATACCTACTCCAGAAGTTCTTGTAGATTCCAAAGTTCCTGAATTTTCAGCTGTAGAAGCTGTATCCGTTGCATTTTTTCCTTTTGTTGCAACCAATCCAACTTGCGTATTCGTAACTAATTTCACACCACTATTAATTCCAACTGTTGAACCATTGTTCACTGATAAAACTGAAGTAGAAGCATTTCCACCATTAGTTATCGTGTAATCTCCATCTAAAAGTGCTTTTCCTTGATTTGCTGCAAAGAAGATAGTTGCACCTGCACCAAAATTTGTTATATTTATTTTATCTGTTGAACCATTATTTAAATATTTTTTCAATGAAGGACTTGTAGAATTTCCACTTAAAAATCCAAATGTTGAATTTTCACCAAGAGATACATCTAATTTTTCTCCAGCTTTTATTCTAAATGTGTTATTAAATTTTTCTGAATCTGATGAATAAAGTCCAACTGCTCCTTTTCCAATTGTTAATAATGAATTTGTTCCAAAATTAACTTTGGCATCTCCATCTGAATAAAATCCAATTGTAGTTCCAGCATCTGCTCCAGTTCCGCTTTCTTCTAATGTGATTGGAGCATTAATATTTACCTTCCCTGTAGAACTTTTCACATAAAATCCTGTAGCATTTTTCCCAACTATTATATTAGCATTTGTACCACTATGATTAAACTCATATTTTCCTTCGGCATAGATTCCTGTATTTGTATTACCTATTAAATTCGTATTTGAATTCTGGTTAGCATTTACATATATCTTACCAGTATTATTAAATGTAATTTTTTTTGCCTTACCATTTAACGCAACAGCTGTGTTCCCTGTATCTTTTGCTGCTGTCACTTCAATAGTTCCTGAATTTGCAAATTCATCCTGTTCCCCATAAAATCCAACAGAATTTGTGGAATCTGCTTTTACATTGATTGTACCACTATTTGAAGAAGTTCCTCCTTTTATTAATGCAAATCCTACAGATTTTACTCCCTCTACATTAATTTTACCTGCATTTACACCTCTACCATATTTTGATTTATCTGTACCTTGTTGCATATCGTCCAATGCACCAGAAAAATTAGAATAATTAGAAGAGTTATTAACAACAAATCCATAATTAGTTGTACCTTTAACTGTAATAATAGAAGTAGACTCAGCTTTTACATCTCCTGATCTTAAATAATTACGAGTTGCCTCATTAGTACCATTTACTTTTCCAGGATTTAACGCTGTCGAAGTATCTCCAACATAGGCTCCTACAGCATTTACAGCTGTATCATTTATATTTATTTTACCTTTTAATTCAACAAAATCAGGTGTAGCTGCTGTTGGAAGTCCAACGGGAACACCAGTAAACACTCCAACTCCTTTGTTTGAATTTATATTTATTACCCCATCAATTTTAGCCTCTTGAATATCATGTAGTAAACCAATCGCTATACTATTTTCTCCATTTATATTTATTTTTCCTGTACTTTCATTATAAACACCACTTTCAAACCCAGAAATATTACTATTTCCAAATTCTCCACCTGGATTTACTATTTGGTTTGCAATTTGTCTTTGAGATTTCAAATCTTCATAATTTGCTTTAAATGAGTCTTTAAAAAAAGTTATAGGAAGTCCTTCATTAAACACAGTTGTAATCCCAAAGCTATTTTTTCCATTTATATCTATATTTTTTTGGTTAATAGCTTTCATCGCAACTTTTCCACGATTATTTAATGAATTTCTTCTTTCAATTTTTATTGGAGTTGCATCCCACCCACCTGGACCTGCTTTAGGAAGCCAATTATGTGGATCTTCGGGTTTCAATTGAAAAGCTGCACTTCCACTTGCATTTAATTCAATCGTTCCATTATTTACCATTTTAGTTAAAGTTCTATTATCTGATGCATCTGGATTATTAAATCCAAAAGCAACTTGATTACTATTGTCGTCTCCTTTTTCACCTATAATTTCCCCCGTGTTAACTGCTGTAAATTCCCATTTATTCGGCGCACCACTAACATGAGTTCCTTGAATATCAATTGCAACATTTCGACTTTTTTTTAAATAAATTTTTCCAGCCATTGTAAATGTTGTTTTGTGACTTGCTTCATCCAAAACTAATGCTCTATTATTGTCATGTGTTACATTAAATGTATACTCATCAGACATTGTTGTCCCTGTGTTATCACCACTAAGAGTAATATAATCGCTATTTCCAATTTCAGTTATGTCATGATTTTTAGGAATACTATTCCAACCTTTATTTTTATAATGTTTAGAATCTCCAGTTGGATCAATAGAAAAGTCTACTGGTTTTATTGTTGGTGGTGTTACTCTTGGTAATTCCACTTCACTTGGTTTAGCTATCGTCAATGGTTTAATATCTGGCGGACTTACACTAATATTGATATTTGGTGTTTGTGGGGCTGCAAGAGCTAAAGTAATTTGTGGTGTTGCTAATCCAATACTTATTGTTGGTGGTGTTATTGTTTCTGGTTCACTTGGGGCAGTTGGATTTTCTATATCAATATTAACTGGTTTAACGTTTGGAAATTTTATATTTGGGGCTGTTATTGGCGAAGTTACGCTCAAATTAATATTCGGACGTACAACTTCCCTTGGCATGTCAATTTGAGGATTTATTGCGATTTCCTCTTTAAATACTGATTTTGGACGTACATTTGCAATTATTTGAATTTCTACTTCTGGCTCTTGAACATGCAATAATGAAGCTAGTCCATAAGATCTTGTATCCACATTTGAAGAATGTATTGGTGCACTACCAAATCCTCTACGTCTAGTTGACAAAATTCCATTATCTGCCCAGTTTCCACGAGTAAATATTCCATTAAATGGATATTTTGCAGCTTTATCTCCTCTACCTTTGTACGCTCCATTGCTGCTTAATATAAAAGTATTTGATCCAAATTGCCATGAAGCCCATTTTGATTTTACAACTTGATCCCCTTGTTCCATTAATTGAATCAATTCTAAATTTAAGTCTTCTATTGCTTCTTCATTCGCTTTTTTCTTTTTCTTAATAGCAGTACGTGTCTTATCAGCTGACATTACTAGCTCTTTATTCATACGCTCATAAAGTACATTTGAAGAAGTGTTCAAACCAATTGAAAACGTTATCATTCCTGTTATTAAATATGAAAACAGTAATGATTCCGTATACTTTACATTTTTTGCCCTTTTTGCAAAGGCTTTTAAATCTTTTTTTGCTTGTTGTAAATTGTTACTCATATTTTCTCCTTTTTACTTTTATTTTTTAATCAGATAAAATACATATGATTTTCTAATTGTCCCATTACCTAATTAATTATTTTTAAATTTTTGAATCTTTATCACTCTGTAATAATTACAATTTTAAATTTTTACATAAATATAGCCAATCATATCCAAAAACATTTATTACATGTTCAAATCTATTCAAAATCATGTTAAAGAGAATTAAGAAAGTTACAGATTTGAGTAGAACTGTATAATAATTTTAAATTGATTGACTCTTTAAATTATGTTATTTTAATTTTTAATTATAATTCAAATCTAAATCTAAATTTTTTTTAGTTTTCGTTCTATTATAACACTTTTTTATTTGTATTACAACAAAAAAATCTCTCTTTTTAAGTTTACAGAGAGATTTTTTTTTAACAATATTTTGAATCTATTTTCAATTAAAATAATTTATATTTTACAATTAATGTACTTCCATCCATTTCAGCTGGTTTTTCCAATCCTAATAAATCAAGCATAGTTGGAGTAATGTCAGCTAGTTTTCCATCTGTTCTCAATTTTGCATCTTTCATATCATTTGAGATGAAGATAAATGGAACAGGATTCACAGTGTGTGCTGTATGAGGTTCTCCTGTTTCAGGATTTACTAATAAATCAGCATTTCCGTGATCTGCAGTAATTAATACCGCACCATCTAATTCTAATACTTTTCTTACAATCTGCCCAGTACAGTTATCCACCGCTTGACAAGCCTCCATAACAGCTTCTACATTTCCAGTATGCCCAACCATGTCAGGATTTGCAAAGTTTAATACAACTGTGTCAACTTTTCCAGTATTTAATTCTTCAATTAATCTGTCTTTCACTTTATAAGCGCTCATTTCAGGCTGCAGATCATAAGTTGCAACTTTTGGTGAGTCAGACAATAATCTGATTTCTCCTGGATACGGTTCTTCTTTTCCTCCGTTGAAGAAGAATGTTACGTGTGCATATTTTTCAGTTTCTGCTGTTCTTACTTGTATTAATCCAGCTTTTGATACAACTTCCCCAAATCCATTTACAATTGTTTCAGGCGGGAATGCCACTGGTGAGCTGAATGTTGCATCATATTGAGCCATTGTAGCAAAATTTACTTTCGGATAAACTTTTCTTTTAAATCCAGTAAACTCAGGGTCAACAAATGTTCTAGTTAATTGTCTAGCTCTATCAGGTCTAAAGTTTGCAAAAATTACACCATCTCCATCTTTAATCAATCCATTATCTTTTGAACCAATTTTAACAGGTTTTACAAATTCATCTGTAATTCCTTCTGCATAAGAATTTCTGATTGCTTCATCAGCAGTTGCCGCCAAGTTTCCTTCTCCAGAAGTTAGAGCATCATAGGCAAGTTCTATTCTATCCCAGTTGTTATCTCTGTCCATTGCATAGTATCTTCCTACAACTGTAGCAATTTTTCCTGCACCAAGTTCATCCAATGCTTTTTGCAATTGTGCCAAGTACTCTACTCCACTTTCAGGGGCAGTATCTCTTCCATCCATAATCGCATGAACATAAACTTCAGTAAGTCCTTTTTTCTTAGCCATGTCAGCTAATCCAATTATATGATTAATGTGACAGTGAACTCCACCGTCAGAAGTCAATCCTGTAATATGTAAAGCTTTTCCATTTGCTTTTGTAGTTTCCATAATATCTGACAGCACTTTATTTTCTAAAATTGTACCTTCTTTAATAGCTTTTGTAATTTTTGGCAGCATTTGGTAAACTACTCTTCCAGCACCAATATTTGTATGCCCAACTTCAGAATTTCCAAACTGTCCTTCAGGCAATCCTACAAATTCCCCATCTGCTCTCAATTCAGTATATGGATATTCTTTTACATAATTGTTAAAATTTATAGGTTTTGCTAATTTTACTCCATCTACTTCATTATCGTGATGGTTCATTCCCCATCCATCTAAAATTATTAAAACTACTGGTCTTTTTTTCATAAACATTCTTCCTTCCATTTTTTAAATAACTTTCTTTTTCTATATCTATTATACAGATTTTTTCTAAATTTATCAAGGAATTTGAATAAAAAATTCCAAAAAAACCTTTTTCAAATCTTATGTTATAAGTTCTTCTTGTTAATAATTGTTTTTTCTTTAACGAAATTTTGCTTATTTTAAAATTTATAGAATTTTTTTTATTATAATTTTTAATCAAAATAGTTGTTTATGATTAAATTAAAAATGTCGTGATTTTTTTGGAATGAAAACTACTGTTTGAGCTTTTTCAATACATTTAAAAATATAAATATCTAAAGAATTGGTATAACTTTTATTAAAAAGTGAGTTTAGTTTTCATTTCAAAAAAATGCTTAGACGAGCTGGGTTTGCAAAGGGGATAGCGACTGTTCCCCTTTGCTTTATAAAAAAAGAAAAATATATAGATAACAAAAAAAATATTTATTGATTAAAATAACCTAGTATGAAGATAAGAGAAAAAAATTTATTCTTTATAGCTTGATTTTTATTGAAAAAAATGATAATATATTGTGTAATTTGCATATATTAAATTATATAGCATTTTATTTTATAAGTAAAAACTATTGAAAGGAGAAATAAATGGCACACTCAAAATCATCTAAAAAAAGAGTTTTTATTGGTGAAAGAAATGCAGCTAGAAATCAAGCTATTAGAAGCAGAACTAAAACTTTCGTAAAAAAAGTGCTTGCCGCTGTTGAAGCTAAAAATGTCGACGAAGCTAAATCAGCATTAAGCGTAGCATATAAAGAATTAGATAAAGCTGTAACAAAAGGTGTTCTTAAGAAAAACACTGCATCAAGAAAAAAATCTAGATTAACATTAAAAGTTAATTCATTGGCAAATTAATTTTTTTTGCCACTGATTGATTTTAAAAAAATTTTTTTAAGATTAACAAAAATAAAAGACTGTCGCAATCTAAGGATAGTCTTTTTTAGTTATACAATTTTAATTACTTTTTCTAAAAAGTTCTCTCACTCTCAAATTATTTTTTCTGCCTTTTAAAATCCATGAAATTGTGCCTTGAAAAAAATATAGGCTTTTTAACCAGTTTGGATTTATATAAATATCCTCATCACTTTTTAAAGTTATAATATTAGCAGAAAATTCATCTAACACTTTACCTAAATTTTTGAGCGGTCCTTGCCCCAGTTTATATTTTTTCAAATACGGCAACAATTCCCCTGCACCTACACCAATTCCTTGTCCCCAGTCTGCCTTAACTTTCTCGCACCAATTTTTCATCTGCAAAATTGCCAACCGATTTTGCTTACCTTCATAAAATCCATTATTCGCCATGCAATAAATTTTAGTTCCATATTTTATAACTTTTTCCTTTTCAAATTCTACAAGTAATTTTAACAGATTGGACGGAATTCCATCAACATACAAAGGAAAAAGAAATATTAAGATGTCACTATTGTGAATTTCATTTTTAATTTTATTATCTAATCTAACAGAAATTGAATAATATTTTTTTATTTCATTGTCTTTAAGCAAGGATAAAATATAATTTCCTAATATTTCAGAATTACTTTTGCCTGCTTTTGGACTGCCATTTATTATACTAATTCTCATATCTCATCATTCTCCTAATCTTCTAAAAATGAAACTTTAAAAGTTTTTACATCTAAATTCACGCCATTAGCCTTTACTATTTCTTTAGCAGCTGTCTTTTCATTTGGCGACAAATTTTTTCCATAAAAATATACATTTAAGTCAAATTTTATTTTATTTCGTGTAATATGATGCATCTCTTTATTTTTAAATTTAAAAAATGGCAACAAATATGGAATTGTCCTATCTAGCACATTTTTTACAAACGGACTGTAAGAACCATAGACACATTGACTTATAATCACAACTTTATCTGCTTTTGAATATAATTTTGCTAGATTTTCATATCCATCCCTAATTTTACACTTCCCTGGAGTTTTAATCCAGCATTCAAAACATCCCATGCAGCTTTTAATTCTATCATTGTCACAAATTATAGATATATCTTCATCAACTATTATTTTCTTTTGATTTATGCTATCTTTTATTTTATCCGTAATTTTTTCCTTTTTTTCAATTTTCCACTTTAAATTTTCCAATTTTTCATCGTCTAAATCGTGTATAATTAACTCCATATTTCTCACCTTCCATAGACCATAGATATATTAAATCTATTTAAAATTTAACTGCTAAATATTAATCAAATTTAAGATTCAAAATCGTACAATAACCAGCAACTTTCAATTCTCTTTTAAGATTATTTCGCTATACAAACTGATTTTATTATCTCCTCTATTTTTTCTTCCCAGCTTTCAGAATACTTTATATCATTTGTAATCATTATTGTTGTCAATCCTTGTACCAACGCCCACATTGCTATAATTTTATCTTGCATAGCCTGATTTGGCACTCCCATTTTTTCAAGTATTTTTATCGCCTCGCTTTTTAATATACTAAAGGCTTTTTCGTTATTATTTTCTATTTCTGAAAACTTTGAAAATAAATCTATTTTCATATTTTTTCTTGAAATCATAAAATGATAATATCTGTTATTCTCACAAAAAAACATAACGTACGTTTTTCCTAATTTTACCAATAAATTCTCTTGATTTTCATATTTTTTCCTTGTTCTATCAAGTTCCGTTGCCAATATTCCCCAGATATAATCACTCATTGTGTAAAGTAAATCGCTTTTTTTCTTAAAATATGTATACGGTGCCGCGTTACTTACTCCACACATTTTAGCCACTTTTCTTAAAGACAATTTTTCTTCTCCCACTTCATTTATCATCTCTATCCCTTTTTCAATCAATTCTTCCCGTAAATTCCCATGATGGTAACTTTTTTTAGATTTTTCCATACTTAAATTCCCCCTAACTTTCATTATCTTATCACTGTAAAGATTATACGCCCAAATCTTAACACTGTCAAGTTTATTTTAAAATTTTATTACTACTTTTTAACTGAAATTATTATAAATTACTATTTTTATAAAATTTATTGGGTAAAAAGCTGTTTTAAAAATCCAAATTATATGCGATATAGAAAAAAATAACCGCTGTCTTTCACAACAACGATTATTTAATAATTTTAACTATCCTCTTTTAAGTTATATTTTTTTACATAGTCTTCCATCATTTTCACTGCTATCGGTCTATTAAACCTTCTTGCAAATTCAATTACTGTTAGTCCCCATTTATCTTTTACTAAAAGAGGAAGTCCTGGTTGAGAAAATATCAGTTGGTATAACGGTAACATTTCTATTTCAGGAGTGCCGATGTTAAACAACATTTTGAATGAAACTGTTTTCTCTTTCTTATGCATTACTGTTATATCTGCTCCTTTTTCCAATAACGTTTTACATAAAATTGTAGTTTTTACTATATCTTGTCGTTCATAAGAAAACAAAGGAAAAAACATACTCATTCCATCTTCTGTTATTATTTTAACATCTGCTCCTTTATTTATTAGAAAATTTGCTATTTTATATCTTTCTTTTGATTTTGTATTACATAATGCTGTAAAAAGTAAACTTCGTCCTGATGGACTTATTTCATTTTGATCTCCTTCTTTAAATATTTTTAAAAATTCTTCATATGTTCCCATATCTGCTGCTGAATAAATTGTCATAGCTTTGTCCTTTCTTTATTTTGTAGGTATTTTCATTTGTTGTTTTTGAATTATATTGAACTATACCAAAAATTTTGAACTACTTTTTAAAACATAAATTATCCTTTCTTTTAAATTTTTTTTACATTCATTTGTGCTCATAAAATTTAACTTACTATATATTTTTTTTATTATATCACATTTCTTTATAATTGTATATTTCTGCTTTATGTTTCTAGATTTTCAAACCTTTACTGCAAAATAAGGTTTTGCGGCAATCAGTAATCCTGCGAAAGCAAAAAAGAAAAAACATAGTAATTATAAAAAATATTTATTAATCAAAATATCTAAAAATAATTTAGTTGAATGATTATAAATCAATTATCAAACAACCTTATTATAAAAAATTATTTCTATTCTTTAAATGGGATTTAGTATAAAAATTCCTATAGAATAAAAAAGAGAGTGTCTAAATGCACCCTCTTCCATTATTTTCTGAGAATAATCAGTTTGTATTAAAACTTAATTTTACAATAAATTTTATTTCTTTACTTTTTCCACATCATCTTTTTTCTTTAAATCTTTATCTTTTTCTTTATCTTCCTCCTGTTTTACTCCCCACGCTTCAGGCTTAGGCACACAAATTGGACGTCCTTCTGGCAGCATATCCCATATTTTTTTTAATATTCCCATTAGAAATACACCTCTTTTATGTTTGCTTTCAAATTTTATTCGTATTCTTTAATTTTTTTGTTGAAATTTTATCAGTTTCAGTTAAAGTAGCTTTTAAGCAATCTAATTATAAATCAATTATTTAAACATCTTTGTTAGATGTTTATATTTATTCATATTTTAGGATTTCTAAAATTATTTTTTTCTAAATAATGAGCAAATTTCCATAATTAACATTTCAACTCCTGTTTCCATTTCTATTTTACCAGTCTTTATATCTTTTTCAATTTCCCAGCATCTAAAAACTAATTTTTTTAAACTGGCATTTGTGTAGTTTTGTTCGAGTTCTATTTTTTTGAAAATTACATAGGAATTTGGGATTCTGTTATTGGATTTAAAAATTTCCTTTATTTCTTCAAATTCTATTTTAAAAGTGTTGTAATTTTTACTGAGTTTTCGCCCTTTCATTTTTAACGAGCTTATTTTGTACATTATTTCAAGTTCATTGTAAAGAGAATACAAGATTCCCATATATTCTTTTTTTTGCTCCAAGTATCTCATTACATCCGCCGGATTGTTTAACAATATGTTTCGGGTCATTTCATAAATTTGATAATCTTTTTCAATAGATACAATATTTTTAATTTTTTCAATATCAAACTTTTCTCCATCCAGAAAAATCTTAATTTTTGCAACTTCATTTCTGACCTTAAACGGATTGCTCCCTATCATTTCAAGAAGCATTGCCACATCCCTTGCGTTTATATTCAGTTCATTTACAACATAAGCCCGTATTTCCTCTTCTGTTTCCTTTTGAAACAAAAAAACTTCCATTTGCTTATTTTTACTAAATTCATCCAGCAGCTTTTTTAATTTTACTCCAAATTTCCCGTCTTCCTTGTCATAATCAATAATAATTTCCTTATTTACTATCTCAAGGTTTGCTATGTATTTCAAAATTTCCTCAATATTTTTAAGCTTTTCTGCTCTTTTCAATACAACCAGTTCTTGACTTGAAAATATGGAATTAATATTTATTTTTTCCAAAAATTTTTCATTTTCCTTCAAATCCACATCAAAAAAACTTTCACTAATTCCAATATTTTCTTTCCGAATTTTCTCCAAAAGTTCAAAATACTTAAATTCTCTTTGCTTTTTTCCTCCAATAAAATAAATCATTTATTCCCTCACGTCTATAATTATTTTTTATTTCTTGAGAAAATTATATCAAATTTTTTGTATAATTTGAACTTTAAAACAAAAAACAAATAAAATTTGTAAAAATTATATTCTATATTTTTCTCTTATTTGATTTTTATATGTTTCAGCCTGAGTTCCATACACTACTTGAATTCCTTTTCCAGAACGAATTACACCTTTTGCCTGCAATTCTTTCCATCTAGCATCATCAGCAACTATAGACGCATCTTTTACAGTAACTCTAAGTCTTGTAATGCAGGCATCTATATTTTCTATATTTTCTGCTCCTCCTAATGAAACTACTATATTGTCTATAAGTTCTGTATTTTCTTTAGCTTCGTTATAGTCTTTTCTTGTGTAAAGTTTATTTTCAGAATCTCCTCTACCTGGTGTAGGAATATTGAATTTCAGAATTAATGTTTTGAATACAAAATAATACACAAGTGCGTATACAGGCCCTAATATCAGTATCCAGTAATATGAAGTTTTTGCATTTCCTTGTAAAAGTCCAAAGAAAGTGAAATCTATAATTCCTCTTGAAAATGTAATTCCTACTGCCACATTAAGCACATACATCAGCATATAGGCAAGTCCTTCAAGCACTGCATGAATTACATATAGTACAGGTGCTACGAATAAGAAAGTAAATTCTATCGGCTCAGTTATTCCCGTAAGGAATGATGTCAATGCAGCTGACAGCAATATCCCTTTTACAACCGCTTTGTTCTTACCATCCGCAGTTCTATACATTGCAAGGGCCGCTGCAGGTAATCCAAACATCATAGGTAAAAATCCACCTGTCATTGTTTTTGTCGCCGCTGCGCTAAAATGTTTTACCGAAGGATCTGCAAGCTGTGCAAAGAATATATTTTGCCCTCCTGCTACCATCTGTCCTGCCACTTCCTGATAACCTCCAAGCTGAGTATACCAGAACAGAGGATATATCGCATGGTGTAATCCAAATACATTTAACAATCTCATTGTAAATCCATAGAAGAATGTTCCTATAGCCCCTGTAGCTGCAAACATTTCTCCAGCTTTTACAATTCCCATAAAGATTGTAGGCCAAACAAACGGAAATATTGCTGCCAAAGGAATAAATAAAATAATTGTCATAACAGGCACAAATCTATTCCCGCTGAAAAATGCCAAATAATCAGGTAATTTTTTATCTGAAAAACTGTTTGTAATTGCCGAAGCCACAATACCGCACACTATACCACCAAACACACCTGTCTGTAATGTAAATATTCCAAGTTCCTTTGCATATAATGCCGCTGTCCCTCTTGCCGCAGCTTCACTCAAACCTTTTCCAACAAGAGCGTCATAAGTTACTGAATCAGGAGTTATCCCTTTAAAACTGAGTATTGTTCCTATTATAGTGTGAAAAAGCAAAAATCCTAAAACAGCTGATAACGCCGCTGTTTCTTTGTTTTTATTTGCAAGCCCTATAGCTACACCAACCGCAAACAGTAAAGGCAAATTTGCAAAAACAAATAACCCTGTATTAGAAAACAGCTGCATAAGATAATTTAACGGAGTTCCCGGTTCAAGAAAAGTTAAATTATACGTTTTTATAAGGACAGGATTTGTAAAAGAACCTCCCACTCCTAAAAGTATCCCTGCCATTGGCAAAACTGCAATAGGAAGCATAAAAGCCCTTCCTATTTTCTGTAATACTGCAAAAATTCCATTATTTTTCATAGCATATACCATATTGAAACCATTTAAAATATTAAATTATTCTCCCTTCTTGTGTTATAAAACAGTTTCAATAATTTCCTTTCTATAATATTTATTTTAATTACTAATTTTTATTTCTCCATTTCCCTAACAAATCTTTGAGCTATTTCAAGAGGTCTTGTTATGGCACCTCCAACAACTACTGCAAATGCACCTAATTCCAGCATTTTTTTCGCCTGTTTTGGTTCATGTATCTTCCCTTCGGCTATTACTGGAATATTAAGGGTTTTAGCAAGATTTTCTACTAATTCAAAGTCAGGACCTTCTGATTTTTTACTGTAAGGAGTATATCCACTAAGCGTTGTACCTACAAAATCTACACCCGCTTTCTCAGCATTCACTCCTTCTTCAAATGTTGAAATATCCGCCATTAATAATACATCAGGATATTTCCCCTTAATTTTTTTTATAAATTCATTTATTGTTTTTGCTTCAGGACGTTCTCTCATTGTACAGTCTAGTGCAATTATATCTGTTTTAGCTTTCACTAAATCATCTATTTCCTTCATCGTTACAGTTATATGCTGAGGAAATCCTTCATATTGCTTTTTGATTAATCCTATAACAGGTAAATCTAAGTTTTTTTTGATTTCTTCAATATCTCTTATTCCATTTGTTCTTATTCCCGCTGCTCCAGCCTGTTCTGCCGCAATAGCCATAAGATGCATTATAGTACCATCTTCTATATAAAGAGGTTCTCCAGGCAACGCCTGACACGAAACAATCAATTTCCTTTTTAATTTTTTCAATAATTCTTCTTTACTCATAATTACACCTTTTTTTACCTTTCACTTAATGTTTCTTATATTCCTATATTACCCTATTTTTTCAATTTGTCAATAGAAAAAGTTTTTAATTTTTTATTATAAAAAAATTTTATTTTAATCTTTTTCAAATTATACTTGAACTCTTTTATACCAAAACAAATTTATGATTTTAATATCATAGTTCTAATTTTTCACTTTAATTTGAAATGATTTTTATACCCTTTTACACTTTATTTGTCGATTACTACTGTATATTTTTTATTGCTTGATCTAATCCTGTTGTATTCACATAAACTTCTTAGAATTTCTCCTACACTTTTTTGTATTGTCTGTATATAATTTTGCATCTATACTTAAATTTACTTATTGTATTTAGACATCCATTTAATATAAGACAGCCGAGTAGTTTCATAATTCGACTCTTTTCGCACTCAACTAACTAAAATTAACAAAAAATGGAGTGCAACATCAAAGTTCTACTCCATTTTATTTTTTAAAAATTAATAAGATTTAGCTAATTCATAAAGTTTTTCATATTCTCTTGCTGATCTGTCCCAAGAAAAATCAAGCTCCATGTTTCTTTTTACCAATTTTTCCCAAATGTCAGGTCTGTCATAATAAATTCCTTCTGCCACTTTTATTGTAAAAAGCATATCATCTGCATTAAAGTTTGTAAATGAGAACCCATTTCCTTCATCTGTAAAAATGTTGTAAGGCTGTACAGTATCTTTTAGTCCTCCTGTTTCCCTTACAATTGGTATAGTTCCAAATCTCATTGCTATCATTTGGCTAAGTCCGCAAGGCTCATATCTTGATGGCATGAGGAACATGTCACTTCCAGCGTAGATTTCATTTGCAAGCTGTCCGTTGTACCCAAGATAAACTTTGAATTTATCTGGATATTTCCATGCCAAGTGGTTATAGTAGTCTTCGTAGAATTTATCTCCACTTCCTAAAATCACTATTTGAACAGCGTCATATTGCAATAAGTTTTCAAGCACCGCTGATACCAAGTCCAGCCCTTTTCCTTCCACAAGTCTTGAAATTATGGAAATTAAAGCAACATCTGATTTTGGCAATCCTAGTTTTTCTTGCAGTAAATATTTATTTTCTTTCTTTTTATCTAAAGAATCCTTATTAAAAGGGATTATTCCCTTTGTTGTTTCAGGATTAAATTCTTCCACATCAATTCCGTTTAGAATACCGTGAATATATTTTCTGTTTGTAATCCATTCCAGCCCTTCACCAAAGTAAGCGTATTTTATTTCTTCGGCATAAGTTGGACTCACTGTATTTACAACATCTCCATATCCAATTCCAATTTCCATAAAGTTCAAGTCATGTCTGTCATCCATATAATACCCCATTCTTTCAAATGAGTATTTAGAGAATTTTCCTTGATACATTAAGTTGTGAATTGAATAAACTGTTCTCATATCCCAGTAAAATGGATCATAGTTATATCTAACATTCAAAAAATATGGAACTGGACCAGTTTGCCAGTCGTTACAATGCAAGATATCCGCCTGCAAATTAATTTCCTTCAAAAATCTAAGTGCCAATTCTGAAAACATCGCATATTGAACATCCTGATCAAAATCCCCGTAAACATGTCCTCTTTCGTACAATGCTTTATTTTCAATAAAGTAATAATTTATCTTATCATCTGGGTACCTTACTAAATTAAACACATCTCCGTGACTTTCAAGCCTTGCTACCCATTCCAGCTTTTCAAGATATTTTAAAGGTATTATATCATATTTAGGCATTATTATAGAAACTTCATGTCCTAATTCCTGCATTTTTTTAGGTAATGCCCCCAAAACGTCAGCTAGTCCACCAGATTTATAAAACGGAGCCACTTCAGATGCCAAATATACTATTTTCAAATTAATCACTCCTATTCTTAAAAATATTTTTAGTACAATCATTTTAAAACCGAACTGCAAAATTATGATTATTCTATTATTCTATTATTTTTCCAAAACCTTTTTTATTAGATGTGTTCGATAACCTAAGTTTTTTATTTTAGACTCCTTGCTTTAGAATATTTGTTTTATTAAATTTTAAATACATATAGTTGTCGAACAAGTCTATTATATCTGTTCGATTTTATAAGGTTTTGAGCATATTCTAAAATATTCAAGCTACCAAGATCGACTATTTAAAATAGTTTAAAAATCTCAATAACTTGAATTTTTTTAATTATTAATTTTAGATAGTTCAAACTACCATTTTATAGTTTCCCCTGTTTCAATTAATCTGTTATGCTCATCAATTTTTACTCCAGAAAAAATTCTTACATTTTTACCAATAATTGAACCATCAGGGATAACTACACCTTTACCAATAACTGTTATTCCCGAAGACAGTAAGTCTGGACGTTCTTTATTTGGAATATTTGCATTTCCATTCCCTATAAATGAATTTTTACCAATATATGTTTTTTTATCAGCAATGATTGTATCCAAATGAGAATTTTCATCAACATAAGTTCCAGAGAAAATGATACAGTTTCTAATAGTTGCACCTTTTCTAACTGTAACTCCAGGTCCTAATACTGAATTTTCAACACTTCCTTCGATTTTACATCCATTACAGATTAATGAATTTTGAACGCTTCCTGTAACTCCGATTCTTACAGGTGCCAAGTCTTCACTTCTTGTGTAAATTTTCCATCCTTGGTCATACAAATTAATTCCAACTTCTTCGGATTTTTTGATTAAATCCAGATTTGCTTCCAAGTATGAATCATAAGTTCCTACATCTTTCCAGTAGCTATCATAAGTGTGAACATAAACTTTTCTATCTTCATGAATCATTGCAGGAATAACGTGATTTCCAAAATCTAAATCGTGGTTTTCCAATTTTTCAAGGTATTCTAATAATGAGTCTGTGTTAAAAATATAAATTCCCATTGAAGCTAAGTTACTTTTTGGTTCAACAGGTTTTTCTTCAAAGCTTAAGATTTTTTTATTTTGATCAACTTCAAAAATACCAAATCTGCTTGCTTCTTCAATAGGTACTGGCTGTACAGCAATTGTTAATTCAGCGTCATTTTCTTCGTGTTCTTTTAACATCCATCTGTAATCCATTTTGTAAATATGATCTCCAGATAAAATCAATACATATTTAGGGTTTTTACTTTTAATAAAATCAATATTTTGTCTAATTGCATCGGCAGTTCCTTGATACCAAGAATTTCCGCCAAGTTTTTCATGTGGCTGCAACATTGTGATTGCAGTGTCTCTTCTGTCAAAATCCCATGGTTTCCCAGATCCGATGTGTTCATTTAATGATAATGGCAAATATTGAGTAAGCAATGCAACATCATAAATACCAGAATTTGAACAGTTACTTAGTGCAAAATCAATAATTCTGAATTTTCCAGCAAAAGGAACACTTGGTTTAACTCTTTTTTCTGATAGAATGTCAAGTCTTGAACCTCTTCCACCAGCTAAAATCATAGCTAAAACTTTCATATAAATACCTCCATTTTTGTTCTTTACATTAAAAGTATACCCCCATTTTTCAAAAAATCAAATTATTTTTTTAAAAAATTTCTTTTGATAATATTATCTGTTATTTAAATTATGTAGCTTAATTTATATTATAACAACGCTCTTTTTATTTCACAGTAATTTTACAACAAAACTCTATAGATTTACATCTTTTATTTTAATAATTCCCAATATTTTTTCAATTAACTCTTCAAAAATTTTATTTTTGTCTTTTTCTTTTTGGTGCATTATTAGAAAATATAAGTCTGTATAAAACTCTTTTTTTATCCCATTTATAAAATAATGTCCACATTTTATCTTCTTTTTATTTTTTAAAACCAGTATTCTTTCTTTATTTTCTTCAGATTTAGAAAAATAGATTCCAAATTTTAAATTGTCAAACTGAACTTTTTCAATGTTTTCATCCTTAATCTCATCTTTTTTTAAATAAAAATTTCCGCATATCTCGTTATTTAATGTACCAATATTTTCTTTATCCATATAAAAAATGAAATCTTCTGTATTTTTTCTCATAAATTTCTCCTTTTGATTTTTAATTTTTTAATTATAATCAAATCTAAATTATTAAGATTTTTTGACATTAGTTCAAATTATACATAGATTATAAGTCTATAATTTTAGATTCCCTATTATTAGTTTACATCTAACCTAATATATTTCAATATTATTCACCTCCTATATAATATTTATTTATTTCCCCATATCTTTGTTTAAATTGTTTAATTTATTAAAAAAATAAATTATAAAAAAATTATATCATAATATTTTCAAAATTTTTAGAGTATATTTTATATTTTGTTAATTAGCCTAAATCTATCTAAAATAAATATATTTTAAAGTTTATTTAAATTAAAATAAAATTAAATAAAAAATATGGATAGAATAAAATTCTTTAAAATAAAGGTTTTTTGTAATTATAAATTTAAAATTATAAAAAATTAATAACTAAAAAAATATTAAACATTTTAAAAATAAAAAATTTGACTAATAAAAAAATATATGGTTAAATTATATATAAAATTTATAATTGGGAGGATAATATGAAAAAACCTATTATTGGGATTTCCAGTAATATACTTGGACTGGAAAAAGGTCTTTTTGCTGGCTATAAACGAGCCTATGTTGATGTTTCCTATATCAATGCCGTAATAAATGCTGGCGGTGTACCGCACCTTTTACCTTTGAATGAGCATGAGGATATTATTGAGGAATTTGTAAAAAATGTGGATGGAATAATTTTAACTGGAGGAAATGATGTTTTTCCGCTTCTTTATGGTGAAGAGCCAAAAGAGAAGCTTGGAGAAATATTTCCTGAACGTGATAAATTTGACTCACTTCTTATCCGTCATGCAATAACTTATAAAAAGCCAATTTTCGGAATTTGCCGTGGAATGCAGATAGCCAATGTTGAATGTGGAGGTTCACTTTATCAGGATCTTTCCTACAATGAAAACGTTTCAATAAAACATTTTCAAAAAGCCAGAGCCCACACTCCGACTCACTCCATTACTGTGGCAAGCAACTGCTTTCTAAGCAACATTTATCCTGAAGGAATTGGATTTATAAACAGCTACCATCATCAGACAATAAATAAGCTAGCAGAAGGATTTGTTGTAACGGCAAAAAGTGCAGATGGAGTAATTGAAGCAATTGAAAATATTTCAAATGAAATTTTTATCGTTGGAGTTCAGTGGCATCCAGAAATGATGGCAATTAACGATGAAACTGCACAAAAGTTATTTAAAAAATTTGTAAATGAAGTAAGTTCAAGGAAAAAAGATTAATTAAAGAAAAAAATCATAGCCTATTTAACTATGATTTTCTTTTTTTATAAATATTTTTTCTAATTAACAAAGTGTTTCTTCCACTTTTTTACTTAATTCTTCCACATATTTATCTACGATTTTCTGACTTTCAGCCTCAACCATTACTCTTATAAGTGATTCTGTACCCGAAGCTCTTACTAAAATTCTACCTTTTCCAGCGATTTCTTTTTCCTTTGCCTTAATAAAGTCAATTAATTCCTTATTTGTTTCCCAAGTTGCTTTTTTCTCTTTTGCAACAAAGATATTCTTAGAATCTTGAGGCCATAATTTTATTCCTTTTACAAGTTCATGCAATGTTTTTCCACTTTCTAAAATAGCTGCAACAAGCTGAATTGATGATAAAACTCCGTCTCCAGTCGTATTGTAGTCAAGCATTAAAATATGTCCAGACTGCTCCCCACCAATGTTTAAACCATATTCTTTCATTTTTTCAAGAACATATCTATCTCCAACATTTGCACGAATTAATCCAATTCCTTTTTCATCAAGATATTTTTCAAATCCCATATTGCTAAGAACAGTTGTTACAACTTTATTATCGTTTAAAAGACCTCTCTTTTTCATATATTCGGCAATAATCGCAATAATCAAATCTCCATTTATAATTGCACCTGTATTATCGACAGCAATCAGCCTGTCAGCATCTCCATCATAAGCAAGACCTAAATCAGCCTTATAAACCTTGACAACTTCCTGAAGAAGTTCTGGATGTGTAGATCCACAATTTACATTAATATTTTTCCCATTTGGAATATTATTAATTACGATAACGTCCGCTCCTAAATTTTGAAAAACTTTTGAAGCAACTCTATAAGCGGCTCCATTTGCTGTATCAATTACAATTCGCAATTTTGAAAAATTAGTTTTTACAGTAGAAGTAAGATAATCTAAATAAATTCTCATATCATCTTCCACATATTTAAATGTTCCTAAATCATCACCTGGGACTTGATGTTTTAAAAGTTCATCCTTTTTTTCCATTAATTTTTCAAGTTCCTCTTCAACTGAATCAGGCAATTTATAGCCATTTTGACTGAATATTTTTATTCCATTGTCCTTTACAGGATTATGTGAAGCCGAAATCATAATTCCTGCATCAGCCTTTAATTTTCTAGTTAAATAGCAAACTCCTGGAGTAGGCAGTACTCCTACAAAGTCAATATTCACACCCATAGAATTTAATCCGGCAGTAAGAGCTGAACGAATCATATAACCTGAAATTCTTGTATCAGTTCCAAGAATAATTTTTGGCTTGCCAGCTTTCTTTCTATGTTTTTTTAAATAATATCCAAGAGCAAGTCCTAGACGGGTAACTAAGTCGATTGTCAAGTCTTTGTTGGCTTCCCCTCTCATTCCATCGGTTCCAAAATATTTTCTAGCCATTATACTTCCTTCCTATTCTTTTTGTTTTTTCTTTTATTTTCTTTTTCGCTTTCTTTTTTTAAAAAACTGAAAACAGCCTTTTTTTCCAATTTGTTCTTTTTGACATTTTTTGCTGTTTCTTCTGAAACAGCCGCATCAGTTTCTCCAATTGGCAGTACAATTGAAATTTCTGTTCCCTTATTCATTTTAGAATCAATTTCAATTCTTCCGTTATGAATCTCTACAATCCGTTTTACTATCGCAAGTCCCAGTCCAGTTCCGCCTGTTGCCTTTGTTCTTGACAAGTCAACCCTGTAGAATCTGTCAAAAATTCTTTTTGCATCTTCATCAGAAATTCCAACACCTTCATCTCGAATTGAAATCCGTCCAAAACCGTCTTTAATAAATGATTTGATATAAATATTTGTATGTGGTTCAGAATATTTTGTAGCATTTTCGATTAACGCTCTGATCGCTTGTTGTAACAATGTTTCATCACCTTTAATCTTATAATTTTCTCCTGTTTCAAGATGAAACTTATGAGTTTTAGTAGAAACTACAGTATCAGAATGAATTTGATGAACCATTTCATTTGCATCAATATCTATAAATTTTGTATTAATTTTTGTAATCTCACCTTTAGCCAAAAATAAAAGTTTTTGGATTAAATTACGCATATTATCAGTTTCACTAATTATCGAATCAATCGATTCTACAAAGATGTCAATATCAGTAGTTCCACGTTTTCGTATAATTTCCGCATAACCTTTTATTATTGCAAGTGGTGTACGCAATTCATGCGAAGCATCCGACACAAATTTTGTTTGATTTTCAAATGACGTTTCAAGTCTATCTAGCATTTCGTTTATAATAAGCGTCAAATTTTGCAATTCATCTTCCTCTTTTGGAATTTCTATCCTTTTACTCAAATCATCTGTTGAAATGCTCTTAGCTGTTTTTATTACGTTATTAATAGGTTTCAAAATTCTTCTACTCATTATTTTTGAAACGATAATTGTAATAACAACACCAATTATCGTAAATAGAATAACAAGATATTCCAGCCTTTTATAAATTTGATTTTCCTGCGTTACATTCTTTAAAGTATAAATATTAAATTTGTAATTTTTTATTTCACGACTTACTTTGAAAACAAAATATTTATTTTTTTCAATATTTATTATTTTTCCTTCATAGTCGTTGTCTTCTAAATTAAAAGTTTCAAGTAAATTAACCATTTTTTCATTAGTCATAGAAGCTTCTTCCGTGTCAGTGTCTCCAAGTGTATTAATTGGAATTACAGAATCTTTAGCTTGCTTTATTTCTAGCACATATAAATAATTTTCTTCACCAGGATTAAACGGCTTTACATGAATAACTTTTTTCCCTTCAATAATTTCAGGATTAAAATCAAGTGTAAGAACATTTGTTTTATCCGAAAAAATTCCAACTTTATCCAAAAAACTGTTTATTTCATCCATTTTATTACTGGCAGAATCTTCTAACACTTTATTGGACTGCCTTTGCAGTGAATAAACAAGAATAATATTAGAAACTAATATTAATACCAAAAATAGAAGAGCGTAATTTGCTGAAATACGATCTTCTAGTTTCAAATTTTTCATCCTTTACTCCTTATTTAAAAATAAATCCAATTCCTCTTACAGTTTGAATAAATTTTCTTTCATAAGGTCTGTCAATTTTATCTCTTAAATATTTAATATACAAATCAAGAATATTGTCATTTCCGATATAATCAAATCCCCACACTTCTTCCAAGATTTTATCTCTTGATAAAACAATACCTTTATTTAACACTAAAAAATCAAGTAATTCAAATTCTCTTTTCGAAAGTTGAATTAGATTTTTTCCGTATTCTCTGAACACTTCATAAGTTGAATAGTTAATTGTCAAATCTTCAAATTCAAATATTCCTTTATGAACAACAGATTTTTTAGTTCTTCTAAGAAGAGCTTTTATTCTTGCAAGCAATTCTTCATTTGAGAATGGTTTTGTCATGTAGTCATCTGCTCCATAGTCAAATCCTACTACCTTATCACTAATTTCATCTTTTGCAGTAAGCATAATAATAGGTACTTGTGAAGTTTCCCTTATTCTTTTACAAACTTCCATTCCGCTCATTTTCGGAAGCATTACATCTAGAAGGATAATATCGTATGAACCATACTTAGCCATATTTAGACCTTCTTTACCATCGTATGCAAAAAATACATCAAACCCTTCAAATTTTAATTCAATTTCAAGTAATCTCGAAATTTTAGGATCATCTTCAATTACTAATATTTTTTCTCTCATAATTATCTCCAATTCTATTTTTGTTTTTAAATTTATAATTTTCAATCTTCTCATTTAAAAAATAAAAAGTTTCTAAATATATAGATAATTATAACCTATTTTTTTTGATTTGTATAGTATTTTATCTTTTTTTTATTATAATTTTTAGTGAATATATAGTTTGGTTATCATTAAAAAATATAGCGTTTTGAATATTACTCTTTTTTTTTGTTAAATTTTTTATTAAAATAAAATTTATTTTGATTAAAAATCAGAAGTATCCATATCACTGTCAGATTGCCCTTCTGGAAGTTTTATTCTTATCAAATCCATTGGTCCCATTTCCACATCTGTTTCAATAATAGCGATAGTATTTGGATTTACGTATTCTTGCAATTCATCATTTTTTGTATTTAAAAAATTTTCTACTTTGAATTTAACAGCATCTCCAATCGGACGTACAAGTTCCAAAGTTTCTGTTGCATAAACTTTATTTCTTATTTGAATTTTGTATTTATTTGTGTCAACTTTTTCAAGTACATTTGCAACAAGTCTGTAAGTTTGGCTATAAGAAAGTCCTGTTTCATAATTTTGATCTTTTTCAGAAGTCGGTCCTAAATAAAATCCGTTTGAATATTGTCTATGGCTGATTGTTTTAAGCTCTTTTAGCCAGTCTGGATTATATTCGTAATTTCCAGAATAATAGTTATCCAATGCTCTTTTATACTGTTTTACAACAGTTGAATTGTAGTAAATACTTTTCATTCTTCCTTCGATTTTTAACGAATCCACACCAGTTTCAAGCACTTTGTCAATAAATTCAATGGAACATAAGTCTTTAGCATTAAACATATATGTCCCTTCTTCATTTTCTACAATATCGTGAGCCCCAGTTTCCTCATGCCCCTCTGCAATCACTTTATAGTTCCAACGGCAATCCTGTGCACAGATTCCACGGTTTGCGTCACGGTTTGTAAAGTAATTGCTTAATAGGCATCTTCCTGAATAAGCCATACACATTGCTCCATGAATAAATACTTCAATTTCCACATCAGGTACTTTTTCACGAATAGTTTTTATTTCTTTTAACGACATTTCTCTAGCTAAAATAACTCTTTTTGCTCCCATATCCTTCCAAGTTTTTACACTCATCCAGTTTGTATTATTTGCTTGAGTACTTACGTGAATTTTCATATTCGGAGCATGTTGCCTAACCATCTGGAAAACTCCTAAATCAGCCACAATTACCGCATCCACGCCAAATTCATCAAGTTTTTTTATAAATCTTGGCATATATTCAATCTCTGTATTATGTGCAAAAATATTTAGTGTAACATATATTTTTTTACCTAAACTGTGAACATAGTCCACGGCTTCCTTTAATTCCTTATTTTTAAAGTTTGAAGACATTCCTCTCAAGTTGAAAGCGCTTCCTCCAACAAAACAGGCATCAGCTCCAAAATGAAAAGCTGTTTTTAACTTTTCCATATTTCCAGCTGGTGCCAATAATTCTACTCTTTTTTTTGTTTCCATTTTTTTATTTTCTCTCCTTAATTTTTCTTTTTCTTTATTTTTATTATTCAGAAGGCGGTACAAATTCATCGTCTACAACGTTTACAAACTGCTGATAGCTTGGTCTAAATCCTAATTCTATGGTTCCAGTCGGCCCACTTCTATGTTTACCAATTATTAGTTCCACTTTTTCAAGTTCATTTTTATTATCTTTTGGGACTTCCTGTGATGCACTTAGATATTTTGATGGAACATTCATGTTGTTTACTTCAGGAGCAGTGTCTTTGTGATAATATTTATCACGATATAAAAACATTACCATATCTGCATCTTGCTCAATTGCCCCTGATTCCCGCAAGTCTGACAAAATTGGTCTTTTATCCACTCTCTGCTCTACTCCACGTGATAGCTGTGAAAGTGTTACAATTGGGATATTCAGCTCTTTTGCCAATATTTTTAATGAACGTGAAATTTCGGATATTTCCTGTTCTCTGCTTTTTCTTGAATTTTCAGACGGATTAATTAACTGCAAGTAGTCAATTAACATAAAATCTAATTTCCCTTCAGCTTTTAAACGCCGTGCAGTAGCTTTTATTTCCAACATTGTTACACTTGAGGAATCTGAAATATAAATTGGCATTTCAGAAAGTCGACCTAATCCACTTCCCAAATTTACAAGTTCTTCTGGTGTCATTGTGCTGTCTTTTAGAGCTTTTAACCGTATTTTTGCCTCACTTGCTACAAGTCTGTCAAACAATTGCTCATTTCCCATTTCTAAACTGTATATAAGTACGCCTTTTCCCTGTCGTGCAACATTTATAGCCAAATTTAAAGCAAAGGCCGTTTTACCCATGGCAGGACGTGCTGCAAGAATTAATAAGTCGGAGCCATGAAACCCGCTGGTTATGCTGTCGTATCTATCAAATCCCGAAGAAATGCCAGTTATCTTGCCTTTGCTCTCACTATAATTGTCCATTTGTGTAACTTTGCCTTGAACAAGCTCAAATAGAGGGACAATGTCCTTTTTCTGCTTGGATTCGGCAATTTTAAAAATCATGCCTTCTGATTTATCCAGCATTTTATCGACATCTTCGTAACCACGCACAGCCATTTTAACAATTTCTTCCCCAATGCCTATCAATTGCCGCTGTATAGATTTATCTCTTACAATTTGAGCGTAGTTCACCGCATTTGCAGCAGTCGGCACAACTTCCGTCAAATCGTAAATAATGTCCTCGCCCCCAACTTCATCCATCATTTCCTGCTTTTTCAGCGATTCAATAATTAAAAGCACATCAATTATTTTCCCAACATTATAAGCCTTTACCATTTCTGAGAAAATCAGCTTATAGTTATTTTTGTAAAAGTCCTCGGATGTTACAACATCGACAACATCTCCAATAACATTAGGATTTATAAAGATAGATCCGAGCAAGGCCTCTTCAGCTTCGATACTAAACGGCTTGCTGTTTTCTTCTTCTTCCAAATCATACAATCCCATTTTTGTAATTTCTCACTTTCTATAAAAATCCCATTTAAAAATCAAAACTAGAAGCCATAATATTATAAATGTGTTTGATAATTTACTGTTTTTTATTTTTATAAGGGGGCAAGCCTCCCCCTTTTGTCAATATTTTTTTATAATCATATATTTACCAAACGAATTTCTTCTATTCTGAGTTTTACTAAGTTTAAATATAATTTAAGTTATTTAGCTTCAACCCTGACTTTTAAATTTGCTTTAACTTCAGAGTGAAGTTTTAATTCTACGTTATGCACTCCAATTTCCTTAACTTTTGAATTAGCAGAAACTTTCTTTTTATCAATTTCAACATTTAACTGCTCCTTCAATGCCTCTACAATTTCCTTTGCCCCAATTGAACCAAACACTTTATTATTTTCTCCAGCCTTCACTTTTAGAACAATTTCTTTGTCAGCCAAGAATTCTTTTAGTTCATTTGCATTTTTTACATCTCTATCGTGATTTTTTTGAATTTTTTCATTTTTTGCCTTCAATTTATTAACATTCTCTGGAGTCGCAAGTATTGCCTTATTTTTATTTAATAAAAAGTTATTTGCATATCCATCTTTTACTTCCACAATTTCATCTTTTTTCCCGACACCTTTTATTGTTTCCTTCAAAATTACTTTAATTTTCATATTTAATCATTCCTTTCTTTGTTTAAATTTTTTTGTTCAATATTTTAACATTATTTTTTTTCCAAAATCTCTCCATCAAAGAACTTGACCGCATTTTGCAAAAATTTATCCTCTTCATTTTGTGAATCTTCGCTTTCGAGAAAAGTTTGGATCATAATATCTGAATTACAGATTTGATTAATAACTGCTTCAATTTTCGGCTTTTTCTCGGGCAGTAAAACTTGTTCGCTGTGAAATTTTTGATTTTTGGGGAATTTTATATACAAAACTCCATTTTCCACTCTATCTGGACGGCTTTCTATCGCTAGTGCCCCCAGCATAACGCTTACCTTTTTTATTCCAGCCAAAACTTTTTTCCAATTTTCAGTAAAAATTGAAATATCATAATCTTTTACAATTTTTTCAGTTTTTTCCATATTTACAGGTTCGGAAATTCCCATAGAGCTAGCCTTCTGATTCACAATATTAGCATTTTTCATAACTTGGCTTAATACTTTTTCATAAATGCTGTTTGACATATCTTTCATGTCGTTTTTATTAAAAGCAGGAATGTTTTCACTAGAATTTGTACTTTGGGAATTTTTCTTATTCTTTTTATAAAGCTCGTGGATAAGTACATAGCCAAGCAGCCTTTTATCCTCTTCATACTTAAATTCATTCAAGGTAAAAAAAATCGCGCTTATCGTATCCAGCAGAAAATTTACCGATAAATCCGTTTTTTTCCTAAACTGCTCTTTTAAATAATACGAAAAATCCTTTAAAAAAGTTTCGATAATAAGTCCGTCTTCCCAGATTTTATCAATAAAATCAACTAATTTTTCTTTATCGCCTTCCTTTACTAGATTTAAAAATTCTTCCAGAATAACGTCAGGCACAACTCCCAAAGCATTCTGCGTCTTTGTAATATCAATTTCTTCATTGTTGAAGTTTGACACAACTTGCTCAAATATGGAAAAACTGTCCCTTGCACTTCCTTCAGACTTTCGGTAAATCAAATCAAGACTTGCATCATCAATCTTAATATTTTCCTTTTCAGCCACATTTTTTAACAATTTTTTTATATCTTCCTTATCAATTGGCAAAAAATCATATCGCTGACACCTGGAAATAACTGTATCTGGAATCTTGTCAATCTCGGTAGTCGCAAGAATAAATATAACGTGTGAAGGAGGTTCCTCCAGCGTCTTCAAAAGTGCATTAAAAGCCTCTTTTGTAAGCATGTGGACTTCATCAATTATATATATTTTTTTTCTTCCTTTAACAGGCTGATAATTTATTTTTTCCTTCAGTTCCCTAATTTCATCAATCCCACGATTAGAAGCCGCATCAATTTCAATCATATCCATAGAAATCCCTTGAGAAATTTCACGGCAATTTTCACACTCTCCACAAGGATTATCTGTCACATCTTCACTATTCAGGCAGTTTACACCTTTTGCAATAAGCCTTGCGATAGTTGTTTTCCCAACTCCACGTGGCCCTGTAAACAAGTACGCATGCGAAAGTTTATTTTCCCTCAAAGAATTTTTTATTGCCCTTAACACAAATTCCTGCCCTGCAATTTCATCAAAGTTCTGAGGCCGATATTTTCTATATAATGTAATATTCAATGTTCTCACCCTTTTTTATTGCTATCTGATATTATAGCATTTTTAATATGATTTGTGAACTGCTGAAAAATTAAATGAACAATAACTAAACAATCTAGCGTATTTTAAAAATACACAGAAAATTATATTTTTCAATTACAATGAATCTAGAAAATCTCTTCAAATAATGCCTATAAAAACATTTTATATAACTAAAAAAATATGTTTTGAATAAAAATTTTGAAAATTTAGAAGGGTTAAATTAGAAGTGAGAATACACGAATATATAGAAATGTGATATTATGAAACCAGAGTATATACTAAAACAGATTTTGTAACTCTAAATAAGTTGCAAAAAATTACGATTCTACAGAATCAAAAAACAAAGAAATATTTGGATAATGTTTTTTTATATGATTTGAAAGCTCACTTAAATAATTTGAAAGTAAAAAAGTTGCAATAAAAAAGAAATTTTAATTACTTATAATAAAAAATAATAGAGCAATAAAGAAGTCAAATATTACAACATATTTAAGAAAAAAATACAGAAAGTAACTAAACTCTTGGATAATCAAATAGAACAGCAATTTTTTAGTAAAATTTTTAAAAAATTCTACTTTCACTTACAACAAAATCCAAGACTACATCATGCTCTTCTGCCGGAACTTTTTCAATAATCTGAAAATCATAACAAATGCCAATAAACAAAATTTTTTTATTTTCCCCTCGAATCTTTTTCAAAAAAGTATCATAATATCCACCGCCAAATCCAATTCGATTTTTTTCCAAATCAAAGACAACTGCTGGAACAATTACAATATTCAAAATATTTTCGTTATAAAAGTCGCTGGAAGAAGATTCATAATATCCAAACTTATGTAGCACAAGCTCATTTTCGTTATATCTATTAATTTTCATTTCTCTATTTTTACTATCTGTAATTTTTGGAATAAAAAAACTTTTCTCAGGATAAAGTTTCATCAATTTTGTGATTCTCACTTCATTTTTCATGTCCATAAAAATCATTATATTTTCAGCATTTTTTATAAATTTCCCCAAATTTTCAATAATTAAATCACTTTTTTTTTCTACTTCTTCAGTGGATAAATTATTTCTTTTTTCCAAAATTTCTTGTCTAATTTTATCCTTTTCCAGCTGTAAATCTGTTTTTTTGTTTTTCATATTAAAATACTCCTTTATTAATGCTTTTCAGCCATTGTAAAAGTATATAAATTCCAATAAATATAATTTTTTATTCTATTATTTTTCTCTATTCTCTGAAAAGAGTGATTAATCTCTTGTACTTATAATTACCCCTGTCATTCAATAATTTTATTGCTTTTACTTTTACAATTTCCTATAATAATATTTTATACCATTCCCCATTAAAATAAATTGGTTATAAATTCTAAGTTCTTATAGTTATCGAACAGGACTATTAATTATTTAATTTTCATTGGAATGCCAGACACCACAAAATAAACTTCATCAGCCCTTTTTGCCACAGCCTGATTCATCTTTCCTGCAATTTCACGAAAATAACGTCCCAATGGATAACTCGGCACAAGCCCAAGTCCCAGCTCATTTGACACAACTACCGTATTTTCAAATTGATTTGTGATATTTAGCAATTCATTTACTGAGTTTTCCACATTTTTATTCAACTTTTCCACAATCTTTACATAAGATTTTTTGTCAAAATTATCCCAGTCAACATCCTTTTCCTCAAAAATTATGTTGGTTATCATATTCGTAAGGCAATCCACAAGCATATTATTTTTAATTTCATTTTCTGTTTTAGGAAAATATTTATTTAAACTATTTTCAAAATTTTTATAAGTTTCCACAGTTCCCCAATCGTTTTTCCTTCTTTCCTTATGCAACCTCACCTTTTCCTTCATTTCCTCATCAAACACAAGCGATGTTGCCAAATACACATTCTCCTGCTTCCCATCATTCAAACTTAAAATTAACTCTTCGGCAAACTTGCTTTTCCCACTTTTCGCCCCGCCAGTAACAAAAATTAACGCCATTCCTTTCACTCCTTTTTCACAATTTTCTATAAACAAAAAAACAACCTCACATAAAAGTTGTTGTTTTTAATTCTTTGTTCCAATCCTTATTTTAATGGATTCACTATTCTTACGTATTTTATGGTTACAAATGTTGATAATATTTTATCGTTTCAATCCTTGTTTTAATGGATTCACTATTCTTACATATGAAAAAGAATTCAAAGTCCTCATAGATATGTATGTTTCAATCCTTGTTTTAATGGATTCACTATTCTTACCGAGTGGCATAGCGGTTTTGACTACTATATCAGTAAAAGTTTCAATCCTTGTTTTAATGGATTCACTATTCTTACTCTAGGATCGATAAATCCTTTGTGTTGTCGATCTATATAGTTTCAATCCTTGTTTTAATGGATTCACTATTCTTACGTTGGCACTAATATTACCTTACCTATTTTGGAGAGGGGGGTTTCAATCCTTGTTTTAATGGATTCACTATTCTTACTCTAGGATCGATAAATCCTTTGTGTTGTCGATCTATATAGTTTCAATCCTTGTTTTAATGGATTCACTATTCTTACAAAGTTTTATATCTAGGGACTACCTCTATAAGAATATTAGGTTTCAATCCTTGTTTTAATGGATTCACTATTCTTACGAGACCTATTTCAGCTTTAAACCGTCCAAGTGGACGGAAGTTTCAATCCTTATTTTAATGGATTCACTATTCTTACTTGTTGAACAAACAGAGGATGAAGTCTTAGATCTTGAAGGGTCTCAATCCTTGTTTTAATGGATTCACTATTCTTACATTGTTTAATAATTATATGAATCCTGAAGCTTTCGATGTTTCAATCCTTATTTTAATGGATTTACTATTCTTACTTTCTACGAGATAATTATGGAAACAAACTATTGCTAAAGTCTCAATCCTTGTTTTAATGGATTCACTTATATTTCCATCTATATCAAAAGAATTTTTCACTCTGTCTCAATCCTTGTTTTAATGGATTCACTATTCTTACGAATCTAAAACTTATAGATACAAAGATTTAGACGATGTCTCAATCCTTGTTTTAATGGATTCACTATTCTTACGGTTGGCAAATATTCTAGTTAGATTCAAAAACTGGACGTCTCAATCCTTGTTTTAATGGATTCACTATTCTTACGGAGCAAGAGAAATTTTAATATTTTTAGGAGGGGTACTTGTCTCAATCCTTGTTTTAATGGATTCACTATTCTTACACTAGTGTTCTAGTTAGTTCATCTAATTTTTCTTTAGCTGTCTCAATCCTTGTTTTAATGGATTCACTATTCTTACTGCTTTATCGATTTCATATCTGGTTTTAAAATTTTTAGTCTCAATCCTTGTTTTAATGGATTCACTATTCTTACAAGTTAAAGATTACATTGGATATCTTATAGGAGAAGATGGTCTCAATCCTTGTTTTAATGGATTCACTATTCTTACAGGTGCTGGAGCGGTAATATTAAGCGAAGGGCTGTACTGGTCTCAATCCTTGTTTTAATGGATTCACTATTCTTACGGAGCAAGAGAAATTTTAATATTTTTAGGAGGGGTACTTGTCTCAATCCTTGTTTTAATGGATTCACTATTCTTACGTTTCTACATTAGAAGGAAACGAAGACGTTCTTTCGTCTCAATCCTTGTTTTAATGGATTCACTATTCTTACCTTATATAAGGTATATCATGTACCGGATGTGCTAAATCATTGTCTCAATCCTTGTTTTAATGGATTCACTATTCTTACGGAATAGATTATTTTAGAGAAAGACTTCTTAGTGAAGGATGTCTCAATCCTTGTTTTAATGGATTCACTATTCTTACTTCCCCTAATTTAGCGTATACTACATTTATATTAGGATGTCTCAATCCTTGTTTTAATGGATTCACTATTCTTACAATGTAACAAAAATTAAGGAGGATCAGAATGATAGATTGTCTCAATCCTTGTTTTAATGGATTCACTATTCTTACTTCTTTTGTAACCCATTTCATTTGGATCACTCCTTTGTCTCAATCCTTGTTTTAATGGATTCACTATTCTTACAAAATTTAGGTTTATGCTTTCGCCTATAATAAGAAAAACGTCTCAATCCTTGTTTTAATGGATTCACTATTCTTACAATGATAAATTTTATTTATCAATACCTAAAGATATTGGTCTCAATCCTTGTTTTAATGGATTCACTATTCTTACCCGTACTTTTGAGAAAACCCCTTATTTATCAATGTTACAAGAATTTTTTCAGACATTAAAATCGCATTTTTTTGATTAATTTTTATCATTTTTTGCTGTTTTTTTAGCATTTTCCGTAACTCCTAACTAGCATGTTTAGTGGCTTTAAGCGAATTTTTCTCTGCATTTTTAATTTTTAGTAGTGGTAGGAATTTTTTCTACAAACTTATTGTACCATATTTTTTTGATTTTTCAAAGTTTTTTAGAAAAATTTCCCCATTCAAATATTTTATACTAAACTCCATTTAAAAAATAGAAATAAAATTCTACAACAATTAATTTGGCAGCCTTGTAAAAAAGACTTTAATTACATGAATTTTCTGATTTCCACTATTCAAATGAGGGCTTAGTATTACTTTATCAAAACAAAAAAAGAGAAAAATAATATTATTAAATTTCTCTCTTTTCTCAAACTATATAAAAAATATTTCTAGTTAAATTTTATTTTTTTCTGCTGTCAATTACTTTTTGTGCCAAGTCTCCCATTAATTCTTCATATCTTACAAGTTTCATTTCAAAATATCCACGTCCTTGCGTGATGGCTTTTAATTCGTTGGCATATTTGAATGTTTCTGACATTGGGGCTTCAGCTATTATTTTTTGTTTTGTATTTTTGTGGGCTTCCATTCCTATTACTCTACCACGTTTTTTGTTGATGTCGCCCATTACATCTCCTATATATTCTTCTGGAATGATAATTGTAAGTTCCATAATTGGTTCTAATAAAACTGGTTTTGCTTCCAGCATTCCCTTTTTGAAGGCCAAGTTTGCGGCAATTTTAAAGGCTAATTCTGAAGAATCTACATCGTGATATGAACCGTCGTATAAGACAGCTTTTATGTTAGTTACTGGATAACCAGCTAGAACTCCTTCTTTTAGGGATTCTCTTAATCCTTTTTCTACAGCTGGAATATATGATTTTGGAACGCTTCCACCTGTAATTGTTTCTTCAAAGACAAAGTCTTCATCTACGTGAGAGAATTTAATTAATACATCTCCGTATTGTCCGTGCCCTCCTGATTGTTTCTTGTGTTTTCCTTGAACATCAGAAGTTCCTTTGATTGTTTCACGGTACGGCACTTTTAATTCGATAGTTTTTATTGAAATTCCAAATTTAGCTTTTAATTTTTCGATAACTGTTGCAGAATGAAGTTCTCCTTGTACTCCCAGCACTGTCTGACCTGTTTCAAGGTTTCTATGCCAAGTGAAAGATGGATCTTCTTCCATTAGACGATTAAGTCCAGAAGACATTTTTTCATCATCATTTTTGTTCAAAGGCTCTATTGCCACGAATAATTGTGGTTTTGGAAAAGTTATTTCCTTTATGGCAGCTTCTTTTTCATTAGTTGACAATGTATCAGAAGTTCTTGTACTGTTAAATTTTGAAAATACAACAATATCTCCAGCGATTCCCTTTTGAACTTCTTCCATTTTATTCATAACGAATGTGTAAATTTTTCCAATTCTTTCTTTTGTTTTTCTATTTATATTAAAAACTTCGCTATCTTGCTTAACTTCACCAGAATAAACTTTTGCGTATGAAACTTTTCCTAAAAAAGAATCAATAGTAGTTTTGAAAATTTGGCATACAAATGTATTTTTTTCAGGCTCAATTTTTTTGTTATCGTTAGGTGATGGCAAGAAATCCTTTACCATGTCAAAAGTTGTGTGAAGTCCAATATTTTTTAGAGTCGCACCGCAAATAACAGGAATTACAGAACAGTCAAGCACTCCCTGTCTAAGTCCACGATGAATTTCAGCCGTTGTAAACTCAATTCCATTAAAATATTTATCCATTAATTCTTCATCTGTTTCAGCTACTGCTTCCAAAAGCATTTCACGAATTGAATTTATTTCATCATCCATATCAGCGGGCATTTCCACAGTTGCACATTCATTTTTATTTTTATCAAATTCCCTTGCAAACATATCAATTACATTAATATGCCCACGAAATTCGTCTCCCCGTCCCCAAGGTACATGAAATGGAGCGATTCTTTTACCATATTTTTCTCTCAACTGTGAAAGAATCTTTTCATAATCAGCTTTTTCATTGTCAATTTTGTTTACAAAAATAAATCGTGGAATATTTCTGCTGTCTGTCAACTCAAGAGCCGTTTCTGTCCCAACTGTTAAATCAGTAGTTCCGTCAACAATAATAATCGCTCCGTCAACTGCCGCAAGTCCCGATTCAACTTCACCAAAAAAATCTCCGTACCCTGGAATATCCACAAAATTAAATTTCGCAGCCTGATACTCAATAGCATGCAAACTCAAAGAATTAGTAATTTTTGTATCATTTTCATTGGCTGCGATACGATTGGTAAGTCCAGCCGTAAATTCCAGCCCCTCCACCATATTACTCTTTCCTGAACCGCTATGTCCTAAAATTCCTACATTTCTAATGTTACTGCTGTCGTATATTCTCATAACATTTCCTCCCTGTATCTACTTTCTTTAATTAACAAAATTTACCTTATATTAAATTTTAACTTGAAATACGAAAAAATCAAGTTAGTTTTTGTTATTTTTCTTTAATTGTATAAATTTTTTAATTTACAACCATACTCTTTGAAAATATAATTAAACAGTATAACCTAAAAAAATTAGGATAGGACATTGCAATCGACAATGGGAGGGGAAATATATTTGTTGATATCAATGATACGAAACGTAAATACTTGGGTGAGGATGAAATATTTTAGGCTAAATCTGACATCATTATTATGCAGCTACATTGAAAACATGTTTACGATATGACATCAGAATGAGTGAAAAAGCAGATTTACGTCCTTACATTTAGAGCTATTTATTAATCTAAATAAATAACAAATATTTCAATTTTTAAATTGACTATAAAAATAAAAGAACTGTAAAATTCATGTTTTGCTGTTCTTTTTTGATAACTTAAAAATAATCACTTTACAATACCTAAAAAGTATGTTACTATTAGGTATAAATAGGAGGTGTATTATGGATAAAATAATTTTAGGAATTTTAATGTTACGTAGAATGACTGCATACGAACTTAGAAATACTATAAGAGATAATTTCAAGTCTATGTGCAGCGATAGTCTTGGAAGCATTCAGGTCACTCTAAAAAAACTACTCTCATTAAAAATGGTTACTTTTGAAGAGCTTGTTGAAAAAGGAATAAATAAAAAAAGATACGCAATAACTGATATTGGAGAAAAAGTATTAATGGAATGGATAAAGATTCCTATTGATATTTCAAAAACTAAAAATATAGACATGGGAAAACTTCTTTTTATGGGATATATTCCAAAAAATGAACAAAAAAATCTAATTAATAAAATCATTCTTTCTTTAGAAGAAGAATATTCTGAACTAAAAAACTTAAAAGAATCAATAAATTTTGAAAATGAAAGACTAGGAATTGAAAACTATCTACTTACAGATACAGAATATCAGGAAAGAATTAAAAACTTAAATAAAAAAAATAATGTGTCTAAAAATATCAAAGAAATCAGTAAATTTACTTTAGCTACTTTAGATTATGGAATTGATGTTGTAGATTTTAACATTAAATGGTTTAAAAAACTGAAGACAAAAATATAGACTTGAAAATTTTTTATTACAGAGTTTAAATATATTTTATAAGAGGTGAAATTATATGAATAATTCGAATAGGATTAAACAAAATGTAATTATTTTTACAATTTTTATTACTATTTGTGGTTGGATAGGATATTTTATTGATAAACTGACAGGGCAAGATTATTATGAAAATATTGGAACGGTAACAGGGAAGGACGGATCATTAGGGCTTCTTATATGGCTTGTATCTCCATTAATCTGCACAATAATACTTCGTACTTTTAGAGGAGATGGATGGAAAAATACAGGATTTTCCCTCAATTTTAAAAATAATAAAAAGTTTTATCTAATCAGCATTTTAATATATCCTGTTGTTACTCTAACTGTTCTTTTATTAGGATTAATAACACAAAGTATTAAATTTCCCAGTGTAAATATTGGAATTGCAGCCTATACTGGAGTTCTACTTATACAAATTGCGTCTCAATTTATAAAAAATATATTTGAAGAGTCTGTTTGGAGATCTTATCTTACAAATCAACTTTTAAAACTGAAGTTATCTGATTTAAAAATATATTTACTTGTGGGATTTATTTGGTGGATTTGGCATTTGCCATATATTCTAATATTTTTATCTGAAAGTGAAATAAAAAATACTTTGCCAGTTGATAGATTAACATTTTTTCTGATAGGGATGGTAGTAGTAGCATGCTGGACTATAATGTACACAGAAATTTTTAGAATTACTAAATCAATGTGGCCAGCAGTTATTATGCATACTCTGGAAGATGCTGCTATAAATCCTTTACTGCTCCTAGGAATTGTATCTGTAGAAAAGAATCAATCACTTTTCTTTTCACTTTCAGTAGGTATAATTCCGACAATTCTTTATTTGATAATAGGATTATCTATTCGAAAATGTAGAAAACAGCAAAGATAATTTTAGTAATTTCTTTTAAAAACACAAAAAAATCCGATCTACCGTTCTAATGTAATTTTTGGTTGCCTGTAAGACGTTACAGGTGGTAGTCATATTTATAAATTGTACAGAATCCGTACAAAGCATTAGCCGTCGTGATTTCCCTGAAACAATTTATAAAGGAATAACCCCATTAAAATAGAGTAAAGCCCAAAAATTCATTATTAGTGTCGCATAGATCAGAAAACTTTTAATTTATTATTGATTATTTATCTGTAATCATTATAACTTTTATCTGAAAAAATGTCAAACATTCTTTTTAAAAATTTATCAAATAGACATTATTTTCAGCTTTTATTAAAATTTTCTTTTTACATAGATTTGAAATTTCTCTTGATAAAGCAGGTCTTGTTACTTCAAAACGTTTTGCCAAAGCTGAAATACTAGGCAAAAATTTAATTTTACCATTTTCAGAATTTTCTTTTATGTAGCTTAAAATCTTTTCCTCAATTGTCTTATTTGTAAAATTAAACCATATTCGCTTTGATAAAAGTTGACTTTTATTTGAAATTTCAGTTATAAAATTAAGTAAAAGTCTTTTATCGGAATGAATTGTATCTAAATATTTTTCTTTATCAAAAAATAATAATTTAGAATTTTCCAAAGTTATCAAATCAACAGGAAAAATATTATTTTCTCCAAATAAAAATGCAGAAGCCAGAACTTCCCCTGTTTTCATCTCACCTATAACAATCGTGTCTCCATTAAATTTTTGCATTTCTCCATAAGCAGAACCTTTTATAATAATTATTACTTTTTCCAAAGTATCTCCACGAAAAAATACAGTTTCATTCTTTTCATATTTTTTTATTTTAAAATCCAATTTTTCCAAACATTTTGAAATTTTTTCAGGATCTAATCCCTTAAATAACGAAACTTTTGTCAATAAAACTGATAAGTCTTTTATTTTCATATTTTACTTTCTCCCATATTTTTCACAAATATACTTAAACTTTTTAAAATAAACTTAAAATTTAAGCAATCTAATAACAATCTATAATTTTGCAATCAAAATAATTTGATTATAAAATATTTTGCTTAATTTCTATATTATCATTTTTATATTTTAATTTCAATAACAAATGAAAAATTATTTTTTCAAATATAAAATTTATTGCATTTTAGATTAAAGATGTGTAAAATATTTGTAAAAACTAACATTTTTGAAAGGACTTTATGAAAAAATATATTGTATTAATTTTAATAGCTATTTTAGTTACAATATTTATGATAATTCCAACAAATCCTAGTTTTAAAATTGTTGCTAATAAATTTATCAATAATTCAAAAATATCAAATATTTCCAAAAATGATACTCCTAAAATTGATAAACATAATAAAAAGACAGAATTTACAATAATTGGTGTTGGAGATATAATGCTTGGCTCAAATTACCCTTTTGAATACCTGCTTCCTGAAAATAATGCCAATATTCTTGAAAATACGCAAAATATACTGAAAAATGCTGACATAACTGTAGGAAATCTGGAAGGAACACTATTTGATACAGGCGGAACTCCCAAAAGCTGTAATAATCCAAATGTTTGTTATGTCTTTCGTATGCCTTCAAGATATGGAACATATTTAAAACAGGCTGGATTCGACTATTTGAGCATTGCCAATAACCATAGCAATGATTTTGGAGAAATTGGAATTAAGGAAACTATGAAAAATCTTGATAATTTAGGAATAAAATATTCTGGAATTAAAGATATTGCTGAAAGTACGATTTTAGAAAAAAATGGAAAAAAATTTGGATTTATTTCATTTTCTCCAAATTCAGCTACTGTAAAACTAAATGACTATAATTATGCACAAAAACTTATTTCTGAATTAAAATCAAAAGTTGATATTGTAATTGTTATGTTTCACGGTGGAGCCGAAGGTGCTAATGCTGAACACATTACTAAAAGACATGAAATTTTTCATGGCGAAGATAGAGGAAATGTTTATGAGTTTGCCCATTTTGCGATAGACAATGGAGCTGACATAATCTTTGGGCAAGGCCCTCATGTTACAAGAGCAGTCGAGCTGTACAAAAATAAATTTATTTCGTATAGTGGAGGAAATTTTGCAACTTTTGGAAAAATTAATGTTTCTGGTTCAATGGGAATTGCACCTATTTTTAAAATTAAAATAAATAACAAAGGAGACTTTATTTCTGGAGAAATTATTCCAGTAAGACAAACTTACAAAAGTTTCGGTCCTTTTATAGATTCAGAAAAATTAGCAATAAAGAAGATAATTTCCTTGAATAAATCTGATTTTCCAAATGGAAATGGGCTTTTTATCAGCGAAGAAGGAAAAATTAATAAAATCAACAATTAAAAGTTCTTCTTTCATTTAATATAAATTTAAAAAGTATCGCTAAAAATCAGGATAAAAACATCCTGATTTATTTTCTTTTTAGTCTAATAATTTCCCTCTCATTCTCATCCATTCTATTCCCCAGCTTTTCATTTTCCCGCTCTAAACTTTCCAATTTTTTCTTCTTTTCAATTTCCTCATCCTTAATATTCCTTCGTTCCACAATCACATTATTCCCAATTTTATCATCAGGATTCCCAATGATTTCGATTCCCTCTCCAATATCCATTCCAAAAATTTCAATCTTCTCTCCGTTATCCATTCCAATAAATACTTCTTTTTCTTTAACTAAATTATTTTTATCAATCAAATAAATAAAACTTTTCTGATTTTTAAAAATAACAGCCTTTTTTGGAACAGCCAGAACATTCTCTTTTTTCCTATAAATTACACGAATATCTACCTGCTCATTTAAAAACAAATCCTTAAATAATGTTGGCAAAAATTCAAACACATTCATATCACCAATTTTATTAATCTTAAATAATTCTGCTTCAATAACTTTTTTTTCAGAAAATAAATCTGAATTCTCTTTTGTCTTATTCTTATCTTGCAAAATTTCCTTACTTTTATCATTTTTCATTTCAATTAATTCTTCAAGTGTTTTTTCTTCCCCAATCTTTTTATTTTCTCTCCTGAAAATAGTAATGTCAGCAACATTTCCAATATTCAGATTTTTAACTTTCTCACTTTTCAAACTTTCACTAACTATTTTTAAATCTTCCCTTTTGGCAAGAATCAAAATAGGTTCATTTTTGTTTGTAATTCCACCTTTCACTGGATTAATTTTCACAATGTAAGCATCAAATGGACTTTTTACACTTCTCTGAACCAATCTTGTACTTCTCATTTCATCTTTAATTTCAATTTCCAATCCTGATATTTCTCCACGTAATTCCTGAATTTTCTGACTAACATCAGCTCCCAATTCCTTTTGTTTTTCCAAATTTCGTAATTCCCGATTTTTAATCACTAATAACATACGTTTTTCATTCAATCCATTTTTCTGATAATCACTAAACTTCACTATTATATCGCCCTTTTTTACAAAATCCCCAGCCCTGTAATAAACATCATCAACGGATAAATTCACATCCAGTCCAATTTTAGTAATATTATGTGCAACAACAGTTCCTTTCATATCCACAAAAAGTTCAAGATTTTCACGTGTTATTTTTTCAATAACATATTTCTGATTAACTTTCGGAGTACAGAATTTTATCATAAAAAGAATAATAAAAATAAAAATTGTGGGCATTATCCAAATTATTTCATCTTTTTTTCTCAATATTCTCTTCCTTTTTTAGTGGTTTCCGTCAAAATAGGAATTTTCACTTAAATTATCTTCATAAGGGAAATATTCCTTTCGTCCAAGATAAAGCTGATCTGATTTTCTTTGGATTGGAACAACAAAAAATCCCCAGTTGTTCAAATCAGTATAAATAAAAAATCTGATTGTGCCGTTTTGAATTGTATCGGTATCATTTTGAGAAATTATATTTGTAAATTCAGGCAAAATTTCCTGTGCATCCATTTCTTCGTAGTTATCCTCATTTTTATAAATCATCTCTTTTTTCAATTCGCCTTCTGCAGTATAAACATAAATTTTTAGTTCTTCAGCAGAAATCTTTTTGTCAATTTGTCCAATCAGAATATCAGCCTTTCGTGAAGTTTGTATCATTTCCACTTTTTCCCCATCGTATTTTTCCACCCACACAGAATACGGTACAAGCGGAACTTCATTCACAATTTCCACGTCTATATGCCCGAAACGCTTATAATCTAGATATTTTATAGCTCCATCCAGACAGTTCAGTTTTAGCTCGTAATCATCACGATGGCTCAGTTCCTTGTATTCAATCATTTTTCCCGGCACAAATTCCTTTAGGACTTCCTGAAATGTACTGATTTTTGTTGATTGTCCACTTAATTTTATTAATGAATATTCAAAAAGCAGTCCTTCCTTGTAATATGTATTCAAAAATTTTCTGAGCATTCCGTAAATATCAGCTTTTACTATTTTTTCAATTTCCTTTATCGTAAAAATATGTCTTGGGTAATCTGTTATTGTAGTAAATATTCCATTTTCATAAGTATGAATTTTCCAGCTTTTTAACTGCGTTATATGAATATCATTCCGTTTTTCATAATTTTTAGGCACATCAAAACGTGTCCGCAGTCTTCCATCGGATGTAAAAAATTCTTTTTTAAGATTTTCAGCTGCTTCCCATAACATATAAAAGTTATTCCGTATTTTCTGATATTCTTCACTCATTTTATTCTCAAACTGCGAATATTTTGTAGGAATTACATTTTCATACTTTTCATATTCCAAATTCATATTTTCAAAAATCTTCTCAACACCGCTCTCATCAATTACCTTATAAATCATATCATTGTCATATTTTATCAAATCGTTAATAGAAACGACCCTATTTTCAGAGTATCTTGCCCCAAGAACAATTTTCAAATACTGCATAATCCTGTAAGTCAAGTCATTTCCACCAAAATTCTCATCCCCGTTTTCAAAGCTCGTCCTTATATCCAGATAATATGAAATTTTGTCCTTGCTAATCACATATTTACAAGCCGCCAAATCCGTCGTCCCGCCACCACAGTCAATAATTAATGCACTGTATTCTTCGTTCTCCTTATATCTACCCTTCCTTATCTGTATTTCAATTGTATTGTACAGCACTGCAATCGCTTCATCCATCGCATTTTCACGGATAATTTCATATTCATAATTTTTCTCGCTTGAAATTATATTTTTTTCAGAAATTTCAGAATTCTGATTTTTATTAAATTTATTTTCCATCATAAAAATTTCCTGAAACATCGTCAAAAACTGCTCCTTTAATTTTACAGGACTGGAAGCGTGAATTTTTTTAAATTTACATTTAAACATATATTCAGCACGATTCACAACATATTTTAAATATGCCTTTATTATATCCTTTCTTTTTACATACAGAATATTTCCAAACTCATCATTAATTTTCTCAAGTTTATTATGTTCATGCACCCACCTTTTCAAGCTGTAAAAAATCGAGCCATTGACAATATAGTCATTTCTCTCCAGCTTTCTTACCACATCGTACCCAAATGAATACTTAATATTATTAGCATCGCTGCAATCATCAACATAAACTAATGTTGGAAAAATCTCACGATAATGTCTCTCTCCATCATCAAATTTCACATAATTTATAGCATCTATTACGACATTTCCATTCAAAATATCATTAGTAGGCAAATCTTTCACATAATTTTTATCCAGATATGCCCCAAGAGCCGTATTTACCGTTCCAAAATCAATACAAAGCGATGTATTCGTAGTTTCCAGATTTTTCACAATAAAATTTTCAATCTCAACTTTATAATAGTCCATCTGATATGGATAAAGCGGTGTCATTTCATTTTCCTTCAAATTATAAAACTTATGAATAAATTTCAAGTCATTTTCCTTGAAAAATAAGAAAGAGAACTTATTATTTCTCAGTGTTTCAACTCTAAAAAATTCCTTTTTACTAATCAGAAAATATTTATTTCTGCTATTCAAATCCTTTTCCAGCTGGAAAATCCCACACAAGTAATTATTTGCATTTATAAGAAAAGCATTTGCACTACTGACATTTTCAGGAATCTCAATTTTATAATTGTCTTCTCTCATCAAATCAAGCTCCTTGTATAAAATAATTTTGTGTGGTACTCGTATCTTATTCTCATGATGAATTCTCTCGCCAAGTTTATTATCAAAAAGTTCCTGAACATTCACAAGCCCATTTTTATTAAACTTGTCAATACAGTAATTTTCCTTGACCCCTCTATATTTCATCAAAAGTGAGATAAGCTCCTCTCTCGTGGGCGTTTCCACATGTACATTTACCAAATGTTCCTCAATTGCAATCTGATACATCTCATAATAAGATTTTCTTCGCAATTCCTCTTCATAAAATAATCTCATTTTTACCTTTTCCCCTTTACTATTTTCAAGTATTATAACGATTTTATTAAAATTCAAGATTTACTTGTTTTTGATTTTATCGTGATTTATCTAATAGTTTCCTGAATAACAAAGAATTCTTTACCTTTGTTAAACAATATTTACTTTAAATTTAAACGGTTATCAAGCATATCTAATGCTAACCCAAATTTAAAAAACAGAAATTATATTTTGTTGCATAAAAAAAATTATACTGTACTCTAACCTGTTTAAAATTAAACTACTAAAAATTATATGAATTTAGAGTTTGAGTAAAATAGTCATGACTTTTGAGTTCGGTTTCAAAGAAGTTTTACTATAATTCTATTATTTTAATGACAAATAGTATAATTTATAAAATCTAAAAATATTAAAAATATTTAGCTTTGCATAAAAATTTTTCTCAATTTTTCAATCATTTCCTTAACACTCCCAAATCTTTTCTCCCTCTCAAACTCAAGCCCCTTTTTTATAACTTCTTCCACTTCCTTAAATTTTCCAACCTTCTCAAATCCTAAAATAACTTCCCTGCCAAACTCTAGTTCAGCCTTATAGAACCTCTTAATCGCCCCATCCACTTTCACTCCACAAAGCATAAAATATAAAAGTGCCGCAAGTGAATAAACATCCGTTCTTTCATCAATCTCTACTTTCTCTGAATAAATCTCAATCGGCGAATATCCTTCTGAAATCTTAACAAGTTCAATCTTTTCCTTCTTTTTCAAGCTCGCTCCAAAATCAATAATCCTAATATTTCCCTTAATATCAATCAAAATATTTGAAGGCTTCAAATCACAATGAATAATGCCCTTTTTATGAATTTTACAAACTACTTCTGCAATTTTAAAAAATATTTCCAAAATATGATTTATCCTTACTTTTCCATTTTTTATCCGATTTTCCAAAATATATTTTTTCAAGGTAACTCCATAAAAATACTCGGTAACAATATAGTTTGTCCCATTTTCGCTAAAAAAATCCACGAATTTAACAACATCATCCACAAATTTCTGTCTCCTTCTTTTAGATTTTTTCAAAAATTTCTCCAAAATACATTTTTCTTTCCAAAAACATTCTTTCAGCTGTTCAAAATCTTTCTTATACTTTTTCGTAAAAACCTCTTTTTCATTTCTCATAACAATTTTCGAAGGATAGCATTCCTTAATAATTACTTTTTCCCCTTGTCTGTCTTCACACAAGTAAATATTGGAAAAATCGCTTTTAGCCACATAATTTAAAATTTTATACTTTCCATTCAATATTGTTCCCTTTAATAAAAAATCCATTCTTCTTTTCCCTTTTAAATTCTCTATTTTTCACAAAATTATTCCCATTTCTATCACGCCCAATAACTTCCCAGTTTTTCTCAATTTCCTTTTCAAGTTGTGAGATTCCATTACTTTTTACTTTATAATTTTTCTTAAAATTTCTATTATCTGCATTCAAATTTTTTCTATTATATTTTTTATTTTTAGAACTTTTCTTTTTTATTCTTGAATTATTTAATTTTTCAGCTCTTTTCTCTTTAGTTTCTATAATATTTTGAGTAATTTCCAAATTTTTTGCATAGTTTTTTTCTATTTCTTCATTTTCTATCTTTTTATTTCTTATTTCCTTATTTTCAACCAGATCACTATTCTTCAAAGTTTTTTCAACTTCATCTTCAATATTTTTCTGTCTGACTTTATTTCTTTCTATCTCTGCTCGTTTACTTAAATTAATTTTCATCAAATTCGCTTTCTCTATAATTTTCTCAGCCATTATATTTTTTACTTTTCTTTTACCTTTCAAGTTACCCTTTTGAATATTTTTCCCCACAGAAACAAACATAAACACAAATATTACAGCCAAAAATATATATTTTACAACTTTTTCCTGTTTTTGATTTTTTTCATTAATTTCTTTTTCTAACAATTTATAATTTTTTTCCATTTCAATATCTTCAACAAAAATCGACAAAAATGGTATCACTTTTCCCAGTTTTTTCTCACTAGCCTTTATCTTTTCACTTAAATTCTGCTCGACATTTAATTTACTTTTCCTATCAACATAAATCTCCTCAATTTCACTCTCATTAACAACTTTCCAAAATTCAGGACTCCCAGCCAGCAAATAATCATGTTTTTTAAGTCTTATTTTTTTGACTTGCTCACCACCTATCTTTTCCACAATTCTATTTTCCCTATACAAAACAAGTTCAGTTTTCCCTATATTTCCAACAATCATATTATTTTTTTCAATAATAATAACAATTTGTGAATAAAAATTTTTTAAATCAAAATCTTTTTCAGCTTTATGAAATTTATATAATTTTGTTTTCTCAAAAGTCACTTTATCAATAGAAGATTGTATTATCTGTTCTATATTTTCCAGCGAAAATTCATTATTTTCCAAATATTTTTCAATAATTTTATGAACTCCTATTTTTGCTAAATTTATCTTATCAATTTTCTTGTTTTCAACATTACTATTTTCAAATTTTTGAGATATTTCTGACTTTTCCTGCATTTTTTCATTTGTCTTTTCATCAAGGTCAGCAATACACCATATTCCCTTACTTCCATTTGGAATATATGCTGAATAAGTGTTTTTTTCAGCAATTTGTGCATATTCCTTAAAAAAGAAAGTATTTAATTTTATATTTTTTATCATTTTCCCTTCTCCCTTTTAAAAAATCTTCCAAAACTGCCACCATTTTTTATTTGCCTTTTTCTCAGCCTTTTTTAGCTTTTTCTCAATTTCGGCTATTTCATTTTGTTTTGTACTGCTTTTTTCCAGCTTTTCCTTTGCCTGCGTAAATTTTTCCACAGCTTCCTTCCATTTTTTATTCTTAAAATCCTCTTCTGCTTTTTTCTTTAATAAATATCCCTCACTTTTTTCAATTTTTTTATTCAAATTCTCAATTTTCGACATCTGATTTCCAAAGTTCCCATCTGCATTTACTTCTTCAAGAAGTTTCTTCACTTCCTCATATTTTGAAATACTTTCTTCAAATCTTTCATTTATAGCCAGTTGATCAGCCTGCATTTCCAGATTTGACGCATTTTCCATTTTCCTTGTTATTTCTTCACGTCTTTGCCTCTCCCGCTCCATTTCTTCCTGCTGTGCCTTGATTTCAGCTTCTTTTATCTGCAGTTGCTGCTCCATCTGGATTTCCTGCTGCCTTAACCTTTCCGAATATTCCATTTCCTGCGTTTTTAACTTTTCAGCATTCTGGCTTTCAAATTTAATAAATTCCTGTGCCTGATTTATGTATTTACTTACAGCATTTGCATTATTTGTATCTTTCATCTTCTGATAAATATTTTTAGCCTGCGTTAGAATATTTATTGCTTGTGCTGGATTATTGGCAGTTATTTGCGAAAGCCCTTCCTGAACGAGATTGTTGGCAGTCTGCAAATCAGCGTTTTGCTGGGAATTAAGTTCCTGTATCTTATTGTCGATTTCTCCCACTTTCACAGTATCTCCAAGCGTTTGGTACATCTGTCGTGCCTGATAATACGCTTCTTTTGAAGAATTAATATTGCTTTGTGCCAGCGAATCCCCTTTATTTTCAGCAAGCATTGCCCCATTATACGCTGTTTTTTCCTTATCCGTTATTTCCTCCAGCTTTTTCTCAACTTGCGAAACATAATCTGCCCTTCCATTTGCCAAATACATATCAGCCGCATTTTTATAGCTAACTTTTGCCAAATTGTAGCTTCCTTCATTAACTGCCGTATCTCCAGCGACCTCCAAAGCCTTGGCTTCCTTTAATTTCACGGTTGAATTTATCCGTGAATCCAATGTATTTAAAATCTCTTCCGTGTTCAACTCGTCACGTTTATAACTGTTGTCATTCAGGTTATACTTAGCCTGCTGATATTTTACGTTCGCCTCGTCATAATTCCCGCTGTTAAACATCTCATTTCCCTCATTAATATCCGAAAATGCCTTTTTAATCTTCTCAGTTTCCCCAATTTTCTTATTTATCTCATCAATTTTCTTGCTTGCATCAGCTCTCTTTTTCTCAGCATTCGTAAGAAATCCTATTATACCCTTGCTTTTTGGCTTTAATTTTTCGTACTCTCCGATTTCAAGTTTCAAATTATCAATTGAATTATTAAAATTTTTCTTTAAGATCTCCTCATCCGCCAATTTTTCATACTGCGTTGCCGCCTGCAGAATACCGTTTCGCCTTTTTACATTCCAAATTATAACAAACAAAATAATTACAGCAATAATCAGCATTACAAGTATTATTTTTTTAATAAGTTTCCTTTTGTCCTTTTCCATCGGCTCTGGACTTGCTACAGCACCCACTTCTACCTGTGCTATCGTATAATTTTCAATATTATCCCTACGCGAAGCAAGTATCCGTTTTTCCAATGAATTTAACCATTGCTTCTTATCCTCAAATCTGGATAAATCATTTTCCATATCATGTTCATCAATATTTTCCCAGAATCCTACAGTCGTCAAGCAAAAAACATCCTTTTCCATAAGTTCTACAGGTTTTTTTATAATATTTGGCTTAATTTTCCCAAAATCCCCAATTGCCTGCAGCAAATCATTTCTTTGCCTATGAAATCTCATATCCGATATATTCAATGCCTCTTCGTCCACCAAAAGCTGTGCTATCGTGTCATCTCTACTTTGAGAAATGATATATCCGCCTCTAATATGATAAAACCTTGTATTTCCGATATTTCCATATAAAATTGAATTATAATTGCTTATAACGATTAAAAGAGAAGTGTGCATAAGAGAATATTTCTGAGTTTCTTCCTGTTTTTCCTTAACTTTCAGATTGGCATAATCCATCATTTCCTTTATTACATCATAGTTAAACCGTGGACGTAGTATAAAATATTCAATCACGGATTCCACAGCAATTCTTGCCGCAACTTTTGCCCCTTCTTCCTCATCAAATCCATCCGCCACGGCCCAAATCGCATAATTATCCAGCAAAACATACCCAAAATAATCGTTATTTTCAGCCTTCGTCCCAGCCTCGCTCAAAAATTCCGTAATAAATTTTGCCTCATCTTTCCTCATTTCTCAATTTCTCCCTCTATTTTTTATTAATTCAACTTTATAAAATATATTTTTATACTATTCCCCATTAAAAAGGTTAATATCTAATAAATTTTGAATTGTATTCTATTTTCTAATAAGATTTAGTATTAGATTATTTTGTTCAATAACAGTTTTTCTTATTTTATATTATATTTTTTCTTTTATTTTCATAGGATTGCTCATCGCCGCAAATCCTACCACCTATGGCTAGTCTACGACATTTTTATGCACTGACAAAAAACTTGCTATGCTCAGACAGTTTTGCCAGCACATAAAAATGCTCCGACGGATTAATTTATACTCAATTCTGTTTAAAAAATAAAAATTATATCTTAAATCATTTGAAAATATTGGATTTAGTATAAATTTATTAAATTTCTTCATAATCTTCGATTTTTACTTCTAAATCATTATTTTTATCCTGAAAATTTGCATTTTTCACAATTTTTTCATCATTTAAATTTTCATATTTCCTTTTTGTACTTTCTTCTCTCGACTTTTCCTTTTCCCAGTCAAAATAATCTCCGCATAAATTCACAAATACAAACTTACTTTCCCCCATTTCCACTACTGAATAAGCCCGTAATTCTACTGTGTTGTAAACTGCTTCTCCATTTAAATAAATAAGTCCATTAGAATCTCCGGGAGTTAGCATAAATTTTCTCTGTTTAGGATTATAACTTATTGAACAATGGTTTTTTCTAGAAATCATAGTATCTCCTAAAATTTGTATATCCATATTTTCTCCACGCCCAACAAAGTTCCGTTCGCTCACAATTCTGTAGTCTTTTCCCTTATCATGCCCCTCAATGCACGTAAGCCAACCCACGACCGGATCTACTGTGCTGTCTTTAGACCAGTAGGCTGTTGTTCTGTCCTCATCCTTCATTTCTTCAACCAGATTAATTTTGTCATCCAGATTTTCCGTTTCCAGCCCTTCTGATTTGCAGTAAGGACATAAGCTGTATCTTGAAACATCATATATATGCCCATTTTTACATCTATCCAATTTCATTTTAAAATTTTCCTTTCTTTTTTCATTTTATAAATTTATAGATTTATTTTAATAATATTTTTGTAGTCGCTAAATAAATTATGTCCCCTGATTCCACTTTTACTGGTATATTTTTTTTCAGCTTTATTTTCCGTTTATCTAAACTTCTTTCAATTCCGCTTCCATTTTGTGAGCCTAAATCCTCATAATACCAAATTCCGTTGACACGATTTAAAATTCCATGAGCCCTGCTGACTAAATTTGAGTAAATTCCTTCACTTACATCTATATCCACTCTGTTTCTTGGCGATTGCTTCCCAATGAGAAGTGATGTTGCCCTCCCAATTTTCCAAATTTTCATATCATAGTCTTCTGAATCCTTCAAAAATATATGCTCAATCTGATTTTTCTCCAAATCCTCTATTTCCTTTACTCTTTCTAAAAATACATTATGCTCCCTTTCCCTCTCATGTTTTATATTTCTGATTTCCTCCTCAACTTCCACTTTTTCAAAAAATCTTTCCACAATAAGAAGGTAAAGTGTAACTCCGATATAAATAAAAATCGAAAAATAAAGGCTTTTTGTAGAATATCCTGAAAGATGGACAAAAATAAATGTAAATATTAAAACTGTCATTATCAAAATATTTTTTATATTTAAAAATTTGTAACTTTTCTGTTTTTTTGCATTCAATTTACGTTTTTCATATTTTTTAATTCCCTTATCGACACTAATTTTATTTTTTTCATTGTTAATTTTTCCATTTTCTCTATTTTTTCCAAGCCGTGCTACACTTCTAAGCCTTTCCAGCCTGTAAATGCTCCCACGCCCAATCGGACGCCTAAAAATATTTTTCCAATTTGTAAAACTTCTTCTGATTCCCCACAACATTTCTAATTTCCCCTTCTTACTTTTTCTCTTTCATATCAAAAAAACTCTCAAACCTGCTTTTCACACTTTCTTTTTCAGCTTTTGCTTTATTCTTTGCCATTTTATCTAGTCCAAAACTATTTTCAAACATTCCTTTCATTTCGGCCGCACTTTTAAAAAATTCTTTTCCAAAACTAAAATTATTTTCAGAATATTTATTTTTAAAATTTTCCTTATCATTTTTCTTTTTTGTATGATTATTCTCATTTTCTCTTTTATAATCATACTCTTTCCGTCTTTTCTCATTTGAAAGTACTTCATAAGCCTCTGTTATTTCTCGAAATTTTTTTGCAGCCTTTTCATCTCCTGCATTTCTGTCGGGATGATATTTCATTGCTAATTTTCTATATTTCTTTTTTATTTTCAAAATATCTGCATTTTCAGACACTTCCAGTATTTTATAATAATCCATTCCCCTTCATTTTCTTAATTATATTTTAATTTTAACTTATAATACTACATTTTTATATTTTTGTCAATTGTTTTTTAATTTTAATTTAATCAATATTATAAAAATAAAACTTAAATTTCACAAAAAAGACATAAAATTTACATAATTTTGACAAAATTAAATGATACTATATACTTGTCAAGAGAAAATAGAAAAAATAAATTTGAATGGAGATGGTTAAATATGAATATAAAAAACACCTTTAAGAAAATGGTTGCAATTCTAGGAATTATTGGAATTTCAATAGTCTCTTTTGCAGTACCTCCTAAGCATCCAAAGCCAAAACCAAAAGTAACGGTTGTTCAGTCAAAAAGAAAAACGACAAACAAAAACCCAACAAAAAAACAAACAATAAATCCTCAAGAAAAAAGAAACACTAAAAAACCTAGTATAAAACAAAATAAAAAACATTAATTTATACTACTAAAACTTTAAACAAGCTAAGTTAAAAAGACACTAAACTCCTTTATAGTAATTAAACTTTTAATTTAAGCTTTAATACATAGTATTACTATGTTATCCAATTTAAAATTATGAAAAAGCAGTCAATGTTAGTTATTTGGCTGCATATTTTATTTTTAATAAAATTTTATCTTCTTTTAGAAAAAAGTTCTTGAAATTATAAAAAAAAAATGATAATATATATTGCTAAAATGGAATTTGAAAATTCTAGTATTAAATTTTTATTGGTCAATCACTTTATAGAAAATCAAAACGCAACTTACACTTTCATTTATAATTTGAAATATCTATAAATAAAAAACTGCTAAGATTGTCTTTAGCAGTACAAATATACACTGAAAAGAGGTCGTAAATGAAGAAAAAGTTAAAAAATAATAGTTTTTTAATTCCATCTTTCTTAGCGGGTGTAACAGGATTAAGTTATGAAAAAACTGTACATTCCTCAAATATTGATTCATCAATACAAACTTCTAACTTTAATGATTTAAAAAATAAAACCATATCAAGTGTAGAAAGTAATTTTAATTTTTCTAAAAATGATGAAATTTTTGATATTATAAAAAATAATTTAAAAAATGAAAATGAATTTAAAGTTGATTTTAGCTATACTGGTGATATTCATAAAAGTAAAGTTACAAATACTTATTCTTCTAATCATGATTTCCTTAGTACACCAGACTCTGAAAATTATGAATATGAAACAACAATTCCTTACGTTATAATCAATCCTGACAACGGTCCATCTGACAAGGCTGATTATAACTATGTTGTTCAAATCAAAAAAAATAAAGAACTGGGAATCAAAAATCTCGGATACGTAACTACAAACGAATATACTAAAAGCATAAAGCAAGTGTATTCTGAAATTGACAAATATATACAATTTTATGGTTCTGATAATATTTCAGGAATTTTCTTTGATGAAATATCATCTGGAAAAAACCCTTTAGAAATAAAATATATGGCGCAATTATACAATTATGTTAAAACAAAATATCCTGATTCAATTGTCGTTGCAAATCCTGGTGTAAGTATTACAGATGAAATGTCAAACTATTCTGATTTATGGTTAACAAGTGAAGTATCTGCTGATACTTACATAAACCATTGGACTCCCAGAAATTACAATTTTGAAAATAATCCTGAAAATACAAATCGTATTGTTCATGTCGTTCATTCTGCAACCTCAGATCAGTATGAAACTCTTTTAAAACTCTCAAAAGAACGCAATGCAGGATTTCTAATGATAACAACAAATATGCCAAATATCCCTTATGATAATTTGCCACAAAATGTTGAAAATTTAATATTATCAATAAATAACTCAACATCACACGTTCTTTCAAATACTAATAATAATTTGGGAAAAAAATTAACTTCTGCAATTGAAACAATCAAATTACCACAAAATACAGCAAAAAATGTTGAAATTAATTCCGCTCCTTTCAAGTTAAGAATACCTGAAAAATATAATATTACTGGAAACTTATATCTTTCAAGTCTTGACTTATGGAATCTTTTAAATAATCATTACAAAAATTATTCAAAAAATAAATTTGACAATAATTTTGATTTTGAATTTAATATTTTTGATGAATTTTTAAGCGATATTTCCTATAACATAATGGATAAATTTGGAAATTTTAAAATTAATCTGAGAAAAAAATGGAATACATAATAAATACATAAAAAAATTAAAAGTACCATAATTAAAACTATAATTTACGTATTCAATAAGAATCTTTTAAAAATTCTAAAATTTTTAAAAAACACACAAAAATAAATATTTAAAAATTTATACATATTATAATTTAAGACTGTCTCATGATATCAATTTTATGACACAGTCTATTTTTTTGACATAATATCATAATCAAATAACAAATCTATTATGTATTAAAAATAAATAGACACAAATATAATATGCTCTTACAAGCCACCAAATATACCTATAACGTCTGTAATATAAGTTTTGTATATTAATTAAAAATATTAGATTCTGATCCTTGTAAAAAAAATTTTAATAGATTAATTATTTATATAAAATTTACTCTAAATTTATTTTACAATAGTTAATAAATAAAACCTAAATAAACATCAGAATTTAAGAATGTATAATATATATAAAAAGTTAAAGAATCAAACTAAAATATAGAAAAGTTGAAATGAAAGAAGTCTATTTTTGAATATTTTTAACAAAAAAAATGGCGTCCCCGGTTGGACTCGAACCAACGGCCCTCTGATTAACAGTCAGATGCTCTAACCGGCTGAGCTACGGAGACACGCAAAAGAAAAAAGTTTGGCAACTGCCTATTTTCCCGGGACGAATCCAAGTATCGTAGGCGTAAACAGACTTAACTGCCGGGTTCGAAATGTGACCGGGTGTATCCCTGCTGCTAGCATCACCAAACTTTAAAAACTAAATTGTCAAGTTAAGACAATGAGAAATAAATAGCAGCAGTAAAAGATTAACTAAAAAGCAGATGTAATATTAGTACCAGTCAGCTGAACGCATTGCTGCGCTTACACCCCTGGCCTATCAACCATGTGTTCTCCATGGATACTGCGAATACTCATCTCAAAGTCGGCTTCTCGCTTAGATGCTTTCAGCGATTATCCGTTCCAGACGTGACTACCCAGCCATGCCACTGGCGTGACAACTGGTACATCAGAGGTCTGTCCAACCCGGTCCTCTCGTACTAAGGTCAGATCTTTTCAGTATTCAGGCGCCTGCAGTGGATAGGGACCGAACTGTCTCACGACGTTCTGAACCCAGCTCGCGTGCCTCTTTAATGGGCGAACAGCCCAACCCTTGGGACCTTCTCCAGCCCCAGGATGAGACGAGCCGACATCGAGGTGCCAAACACTTCCGTCGATATGGACTCTTGGGAAGTATCAGCCTGTTATCCCCGGGGTAGCTTTTATCCGTTGAGCGACGGTCCTTCCATACGGAACCGCCGGATCACTAACTCCCACTTTCGTGCCTGCTCGACCCGTCAGTCTTGCAGTCAAGCTCCCTTATGCGTTTGCACTCTTAGGCTGATTTCCATCCAGCCTGAGGGAACCTTTGAACGCCTCCGTTACTCTTTGGGAGGCGACCGCCCCAGTCAAACTGCCCATCTAGCACTGTCTCCGTTACCGGATTAGAATTTCAACGGCATATGGTTGGTATTCCAACGGCGACTCGGCTGAAACTGACGCCTCAGCTTCACAGTCTCCCAACTATCCTATACACACACAGCCAAAACCCAATGCCAAACTACAGTAAAGCTCCACGGGGTCTTTCCGTCCTACTGCAGGTAGCCGGTATCTTCACCGGCATTACAACTTCACCAGGTCTCCAGCCAAGACAGCTCCCAAATCATTTCACCATTCGTGCAGGTCGGAACTTACCCGACAAGGAATTTCGCTACCTTAGGACCGTTATAGTTACGGCCGCCGTTCACCGGGGCTTCAATTCGGAGCTCTCACTCCTCCTCTTAACCTTCCGGCACTGGGCAGGTGTCAGCCCATATACGTCGCCTTTCAGCTTAGCATAGACCTGTGTTTTTGGTAAACAGTTGCTTGGGACTCTTCACTGCGGCCTGTTTCCCCTTGAGGCGTTTCTCCTCTCAGGTATATCAGGCACCCCTTCTCCCGAAGTTACGGGGCTATTTTGCAGAGTTCCTTAGCTAGAGTTATCCTGTCGGCCTTAAGTTTCTCACTCTGTCCACCTGTGTCGGTTTACAGTACGGGCACTACTTCTCATCGATAGAAGTTTTTCCCGGCAGTGTAGGATCTGTGACTTATGCCAATGCACTTCCCCGTCAGGTCTCACATTTAGACACGCGGATTTTCCTGCGTGTCCATGCTACGCCCTTAGAAAGACTATTCCGTCAGTCTTCTCACATACCTTCCTGCGTCACTCCGTCTCTCAAGCGATAATAGTGGTACAGGAATATTAACCTGTTTTCCATTCGCCATCACAATTTTGCTTATGCTTAGGTCCCGACTTCCCCAGGGCGGACAAACCTTCCCCTGGAAACCTTGGACTTCCGGCCGGCGGGATTCTCGCCCGCCTTCTCGCTACTCATTCCTGCATTCTCACTTCTGATACCTCCAGAATGGCCTTGCGGCATTCCTTCAACGGCCTACAGAACGCTCTCCTACCAGGCGTGCAGGCACGCCTCCGCAGCTTCGGTTTATGTCTTAGCCCCGTTACATCTTCGGCGCAGATACTCTCGACCAGTGAGCTATTACGCACTCTTTTAAGGCATGGCTGCTTCTAAGCCAACCTCCTGGTTGTCTGTGAATATCCACCTCCTTTCCCACTTAGACATAATTAGGGACCTTAGCTGGCGGTCTGGGCTGTTCCCCTCTCGTCCGCGGACCTTGTCATCCGCGGACTCACTCCTGACTATTAATATATGGTATTCGAAGTTTGCTTGATTTCGGTAAGCAGTACGCCCCCTAGACCATACAGAGCTCTACCCCCACATATCTTAACGTCAAGGCTGCACCTAAATGCATTTCGGAGAGAACGAGCTATCTCCTAGTTCGATTGGCTTTTCACCCCTAGACCTGCCTCATCTCCCAACTTTTCAACGGCGGTGAGTTCGGCCCTCCACTGAGTCTTACCTCAGCTTCAGCCTGGACAGGCCTAGATCACTAGGTTTCGCGTCTATGACTAGCGACTTGACGCCCTGTTAAGACTCGGTTTCCCTTCGGCTCCGCTTTATTAACCTTGCCACTAATCATAACTCGCAGGATGATTAACCAAAATCCACGCAGTCACACATAAAGTGCTCCTACCGTTTGTAAGCACACGGTTTCAAATTCTATTTCACTCCCTTGCTCAGGGTTCTTTTCACCTTTCCCTCACGGTACTCTTCACTATCGGTCAACAGCAGTATTTAGCCTTGCGTGATATGGTCCACGCTGATTCACGCCAGATTCCTCGTGCCTGACGCTACTCGGGTGCTTCCAGTCACTATATGTATTTTATGTTCTACAGGACTATCACCTTCTTTGGTTCAGCTTCCCAGCTGATTCTACTTACATACATACAGCTTAAACATTATGACAATCCGTTGATGGAAGTCCCACAACCCCGTGCCAGCAATGCTGTCCGCTTGGCACTGGCACGGTTTAGGCTTTTCCCCGTTCGCTCGCCGCTACTTAGGGAATCGTTTTTACTTTCTTTTCCTCCCGTTACTTAGATGTTTCAGTTCACGGGCTTACCGTTTTCACGCATGCCCTCCAGGCATGCAGGTTTTCCCATTCGGAAATCCGGGGATTAACGATTATGTGCATCTTCTCCCGGCTTATCGCAGCTTATCACGTCCTTCATCGGCTGTTGTTGCCTAGGCATCCTCCGTGTGCCCTTGTTAGCTTTTTATCCAGAATAACTTTTACTCCAGTTTCATTGTAATCTTTTACCTACTATTCATTTCCCATTGTCCTAAATATTAATTGGTGGAGATAAGCGGGTTCGAACCGCTGACCTCTGCCTTGCAAGGGCAGCGCTCTCCCAACTGAGCTATATCCCCAAGACATAATATGGTGGGCATGGCTGGACTCGAACCAGCGACCCCTGCGTTATCAGCACAGTGCTCTAACCACCTGAGCTACACGCCCATAAGATATACGAAGAAGCAGTGTAATGAATTAACTCCTTAGAAAGGAGGTGATCCATCCGCACCTTCCGGTACGGATACCTTGTTACGACTTCACCCCAATCACTATCCACACCTTAGATGCCTTCCTCCTTACGGTTAGACCGGCAGCTTCAGGTGCAGACAACTCTCGTGGTGTGACGGGCGGTGTGTACAAGACCCGAGAACGTATTCACCGCAGCATTGCTGATCTGCGATTACTAGCGATTCCAGCTTCATGAAGTCGAGTTGCAGACTTCAATCCGAACTTGGACCGGCTTTAAAGATTCGCTTGGCGTTGCCACTTTGCAGCTCTCTGTACCGGCCATTGTAGCACGTGTGTAGCCCAGATCATAAGGGGCATGATGACTTGACGTCATCCCCACCTTCCTCCTGCTCTTCGCAGGCAGTCTCGCCAGAGTCCCCAACTTAATGATGGCAACTAACGATAGGGGTTGCGCTCGTTGCGGGACTTAACCCAACATCTCACGACACGAGCTGTCGACAGCCATGCACCACCTGTCTCTACGTTCCCGAAGGCACTGCCTGTTCTCACAGGCATTCGTAGGATGTCAAGATCTGGTAAGGTTCCTCGCGTTGCGTCGAATTAAACCACATGCTCCACCGCTTGTGCGGGTCCCCGTCAATTCCTTTGAGTTTCAGCCTTGCGGCCGTACTCCCCAGGCGGATTACTTATCGCATTTGCTTCGGCACGGACACTCTTCATGCCCACACCCAGTAATCATCGTTTACGGCTGGGACTACCAGGGTATCTAATCCTGTTCGCTCCCCCAGCTTTCGCACTTCAGCGTCAGTTGCCGTCCAGTGAACTATCTTCATCATCGGCATTCCTGCACATATCTACGAATTTCACCTCTACTCGTGCAGTTCCGTCCACCTCTCCAGCACTCTAGCCAAACAGTTTCCAGGGCAGGCTTGCGGTTGAGCCGCAAGTTTTCACCCCAGACTTGCCTGGCCGCCTAGATGCCCTTTATGCCCAATAATTCCGGATAACGCTTGCGACATACGTATTACCGCGGCTGCTGGCACGTATTTAGCCGTCGCTTCTTCTGCAGGTACCGTCACTTTCTTCTTCCCTGCTGAAAGCACTTTACAATCCGAAAACCTTCTTCGTGCACACAGAATTGCTGGATCAGGGTTGCCCCCATTGTCCAATATTCCCCACTGCTGCCTCCCGTAGGAGTAAGGGCCGTATCTCAGTCCCCTTGTGGCCGTTCACCCTCTCAGGCCGGCTACCTATCATCGCCTTGGTGAGCCGTTACCTCACCAACAAGCTAATAGGACGCAAAGCTCTCCTGCAGCATCTCTTTTCATTGCCAGGCACATGCGTGCTGGCAATTGTATCAGGTGTTATCAGTCGTTTCCGTCTGTTATCCCTGTCTGCAGGGCAAGTTCTTTACGCGTTACTCACCCGTCCGCCTTGGCTAGCCTGTGCAAGCACAGATTCGCCAAAGACTTGCATGTGTTAAGCATTCTGTCAGCGTTCATCCTGAGCCAGGATCAAACTCTTCATTCAATATATTTTACATATATTTAATTTTCACCTTTGTCTTGACGAGAATCTTGTTTTACAACAAGAGCTCTTGACTATTATTTATCTTTTACACATTATTGCTTCTTCTATTCTTATCTCAATTGTCCTGCGACACGATTTCGTATCGACAAGATATATATTATCATAACTGAATTTATTTGTCAACTACTTTTTTTAAAAAATTTTGTGTTTTTGAATATTTTTATTCGTAGTCTATTTTTTATTTCTTAGAAAGGTATTATTTTATATTAGTTTATTTCAAGATATTTATTTATTATTTCAATGCTTTTTATATAATTTTCTGTAAGACTATTATTATTTTTGTAATATAATTGTATAAACTCTTGGTTATTTTGTTCAAGTAAGGATTGTAATATCTTATCATATTCAGAAGTTTTATATTTTGATTTATCTTTTGAGTTTGATTTTTTTTCAATATATAGCAGAATATCAAAATTGCTGTGTTTAATAAAATCTTCTATTACTGGGTTTTTTGTATCATTTTGAATTATTGAAAATGTTTGTAAAGAAGAAAATTCTGTATCTATAAAAGTTAGTTTATCAGCATTTTTGATAGATTCTAGTATTCTTCTATTGTGTTCATAAGCAATATTGCTGTAATCAGAGTACTGAATGTTTTCTATGTGATTCTGCATTTCTTCTTTTATATACTCTTTTCGATATTCTTTTACATAAGTTGTGTTATAATAATTTGCTAATTTATGAGTTAAGTTAGTCTTTCCTGAATATTCCGAACCAATTATTGCTACTTTTAGTACAAAAAATTCTCTTACATATTTTGGAATAAAAAACCAGTTTTTATATGGGTTTTTTCTTATTTCTGTTGCACTAATATGAAAATTGTTTCTATTTATGTCTATTAATTTAATTTCTAAATTTTTATTGAAAGTTTTTTCAAAATTGGGTAATGTCAAAAAATTATTTTTGTAATTTTCCACATCTTGAGTTTCATTTGTAAAAATTATGTCCACTTTAATTTTATTTTTTAAAAGTGTTTCCTGTACTCTTTCACTCCATAATTTCCAGCCATTGGGATAAAATGGTATACCATCTTCCGCAAGATGTATTATTTTTATATTTTTCTGGTGTTTAAAAGTTTTTTCTGCAAATCTAATTCTATCTTTTACAGTTGGCATTTTTTTCATTTTTGAGTCTTCAAATAATTTTTTATCCCTGTCATCATCAGTACATACCACAACATATAAATTTTCTACGTAACCACTAGCTCTTTGAATAAAATCAACATGTCCAATATGAAGTGGATAAAACTTTCCAAATATTATTCCATTTTTTTGCATTTTTTATTTTATTCTCCTTTTTGAAGTAAATCTTATCTAATAAATTTTGATAAAATCTATTCTTCCATTCCTAAGATTTTTAAATTTTCAACATTATTATTAACTGTTTTTTCTTCAAATTTTGCATTCGAAATTTCTGTAAATCTTTTGCTTATTTTGTTTGAAGTTGTGTTGATTTCTTTTACATCTTTAGAAACTTTTTCGATATCTTTTTGTAAATTATCCCAACGAGTACGGTATCTTGTAAACTCAACATTCAATTTTTCGAGTTCCTGCTGAATTATATTTGCATATTTATCACGTTCTAAGTTTGTCATCATAACTTGAATTACTGTCAATACTGAAATTAAAGTTGTTGGGGACGCTATCCGTACGTTTTTTTTGTAGGCATATTCTATTATATCTGTATGATAAGCGTTTATTTCAGCAAAAATTGCTTCAGCTGGAAGAAACAATATTGCCTGTTCACTCGTTTCATTTTTTATTATATATTTTGAAGAAATTGCGTCTATATGTTTTTTCAAATCAGTCACAAAATCTTTCCGAGCATTTTCTCTTTCAATTTGAGATAAATCATTATTATACATTTTTCTATAATTTTCTAATGGAAATTTTGAGTCAACTGCGATATTTCCAAGTGGTTCTGGCGTGAAAATAATAGAATCAACAATGGTTCCGTTTGAAAGTTTGTATTGCTTTTGGTAAAGTTTATCATTTTTTTCTCCAAAAACTGAAGATAATATTTGGTAAAGCTGAATTTCACCAAAAATTCCACGACTTTTTTTATCAGTTAGAATGTCTTGAAGTGAAACGACATTACTTGACAAAGCTTCAATTTTTTTCTGTGCTTCATCGATTTTACTCAGACGTTCTAACACGTTTCCAAAAGTTTTTGTTGTCTCCTCAAACCCTTTTGATAAACGTTCTTCCACTTTCATATTCATTACATCAAGTCTATTTTCAATTTTTTGACTTAATTTTTCAAAATTTTCATTTATATTTTTTGTAAGTCCATCTTTAAATTCGTTTATATTTTTTGTCAAATTCTGATTATTTTCAGTCATTACACCTGTCAACGCTGTATTATTTTCATTTAGGCGAACTGACAGCTTTTGAATGTTATTATTCATGCTGGAAGTTAAAAGTTGGCTGTTTTCAGTATGATTTTTAGATAACAACTGATTATTATCGTTCATTGTACCACTTAAATTTTGTCCCAGCTGATTAAACCTTAAAAGTAATTTTTCATTATTTTCAGATAATTTATTTTGTAAGTTATTTATGCCTTCAAGCAAGTTATTTTTTGCATTTAGGCTTATTGTTTTTTCAATTTCATCAAATTTTTTCTTATTTTCCTCAAAATTTTGCTGATTATTTTCGTTAATCTGATTTAACAGCATTTTTTCTTCATTTTCAATGTTTTTCTTATTAAGAAAAATAATTGTTCCAACAACTGTAACAATGTTTATTATCACGATAATTATTACTACTGTTATCATTTCTATTCCTCATTTCTAATTAAAAGAATTTCCAAGTTCCATCTTCGTATCTGACTCTTTTTTGAGTATCTTGAGAATTATTATCTTCTGATTGAGAAGTTTGAACTTCTGATTCACGGTTAATTCTTTCTTTTCTTATTATTCTTGGAGAATCTTTTATTTGTAAATTTTCATTTTTTTGTTTTGAAATTTGAAAATCTATTGTTAATTCTTCGGGATTTCTTGGTTTTATTGGATTTTGAAAATTTTCTGGCTGTTCTGATTCTGAAAAATATGTTTCCTCTTTTTCAGGAGTATTTTCAAATTCAGGATCAGGATTTTCTATTTTTTTCATTGCCAGTTTTTCCCTTATTTTTTCAAGAAGTTTTTTGTCTTCTTCGTTCAAATTATCAAAAATATTTTCATAATATTCAATATTTTTTGTATCAAATTTTTTCATAAATTCTCTGATTGTTATGGATTCTGGACTATATGCAACTTGGTATTGACTGTCTGAATTTTTATCATAAAAAACTTCATTAATAAATCCCATTTTTTCCAAATCAGACAAAATTTCTTTCACAAAAAAAACTTCCATACCTAGCCTATCAGTTAATTTTTGATACGTAAATGACTCTTTTTTTTCAACAAAATTTTTGATAATTAGGGATAAAATTAAAATTCCAGCTTCCCTTTTTACTTTGATTGGCATTTCAATTTTTTCGCTGTATAAGAACTCATCCGATGTTTGAATTGAAAAAGCTATTTGCGCTCCAAGTAAAATTGTTACCCAAACATATTGTACCCATATTAGGAAAATAGGAATTAGAGCCAAACTTCCATAAATTATATTGTATCTTGTAATTGACGACTGTAATAATAAGAACAGCAATTTCCATCCAAAAGTAAGTAATGTCGTTACAATTCCTGCATAAACTGCTGGTTTTATTTTTACATTTGTGTTTGGAATCACATAAAATAGATAACTGAACAAAATAATGTATGTCGCAGGCCCGAACAATCCAATAAATAAGTTCATAATTACTGCATTCCCTGAAAAATGTTTGGATATTTCCTCAACTGCAACCGAATTTAAGGCTGATAGCAAAACAAAAAATATTGGTCCTAAAAATATAATTGCAATATAGTCAATAACTCTTCTTGTAATTGATCTTTTCTTATTAATTTTCCATATTTTATTAAAGGAATTTTCAAGCATTATTAAAACTTTTACTGCTGAATAAATTAAAATAACAATTCCTACTCCAGTTAATATACTACTTTCCGTAGATAAAAGAAGCCTTTGAGCAACATCCACAATTACCCTTAAAAAACTGTTATTTCCTGGCCATAATTCAAAAAACTTCTGTATGAATATTTTATCCAGCCCAAATCCCTTTGTGATTCCTAATACAAGAGCAACTACTGGAAAAATGGCAAGAAGTGAGTAGTAAGTTAAAGAAATCGCAAGTATTTGCGTTTCACCATCACGATAATTTCGGTAAATCAAGTAAATCATTCTTTTTATTTCGGATATTTTTTTCTTAAATCCGTTTTCTTTTACTCCTTTTTTTTGTTTTTGAAAATTTTTCTTTTCTTTCATAAACTTTCTCCATTTTCTTTTTTATTTTTTATTAAATGTATCTAAATATTACAAACAAATATATTTATACATAATCTTTTTATAAAATAAATTTATCCAAAATTAAAATATTCACGTTCTTCAAAAATTTCATTCATAATTTCATCATAGTTTTCAATTTTTGCCTCTTCTGCTAGCACATCTTCTAGCTTAGGATTTGTAACAGGATGTTTCGGAGCAAAAATCACGCATGAATCCTCGTATGGCTCAATGGATTTTTCATAAGTTTCTATTTCTTTTGCAATTTCAATTATTTCTGTCTTATCCATTCCAATAAGAGGTCTAAATACTGGCAATTTTTCCACAGAAGCATTTGTACAAGTAAGCCCTCCCATTGTCTGTGACGCTACCTGTCCAAGACTTTCCCCTGTAATTAATGCCTGATACTGCATCGTATTTGACAATCTTTCAGCTAGACGCATCATAGCCCGTCTTGTTAAAATTGTAGCCAAATCTTTTTTTGTCTGTGTATTTATCGCTTCCTGTATTTTTAATATATTTAAAGAATAAAGTCTTGTTTTACCAACATAAAGCGATAAAATATCAGTTAGTTCCTTTACTTTTTCAAGAGCCTGCTGGCTTGTAAATGGGAAACTGTGGAATGTTATAAAATTTAAACGCATTCCTCTTTTTGCCATCATAAATGAAGCAACTGGGCTGTCTATTCCACCTGATAAAAGAACAAGTCCCTTTCCCGTTGAACCTAGCGGAAGTCCACCATAAGTTTTTATTCTATCCGTATAAATATAAGCATTTTTTCTAATGTCAACATTTATCATAACATCAGGATCTTTCATTTTAACTTTTTCAAAAGGACTGTTTACCAGTACATGTCCTCCGAGTTCACGTGCATAGTCCATTGATTTCTTCTCAAATCCTTTGTTACTGCGATTAACTGTTATTTTAAAAGTTCTAGCTCCATTTTCATAAGCATAATTTGCAAATTCTAATACTTTTTCCTTTATAAATTCATCATTTCTTTCAACTTTTGCCGATTGATTAAGACCTACTATTCCAAAAACTTTTTTTAGTTTGTCTGTAACTTCATCCAAATTTTCAGGATTTATTAAGACATATAATTTTGATAAATCATCGAATAACTGATAATCAAATCCTTTTAACACCTTATTAATCTTATTTTTCAATTTCTTTTCAAATTGCACCCTGTTTTTACCTTTTAGTGACAACTCTCCATAAGAAAGCCCTATTGCATTCAATAAATTTTTATCAGTATAATTGCTCATCTTTTTCCTTTCTGTTTTTTATATAAAAAATATTATCTCATTTTCCTAATTCTTTCCACACTTTCCTTCAGTCGTTTCACAACTTCATCAATTTCCTTTTCTGTATTATCCTTTGAAAAACTGAACCTTATTGCTCCATCCAATTCTGATTGAGTAAGTCCCATAACTTCAAGTATTCTGCTATTCCCTTTTTTTGATGAACAGGCTGAGCCTGTAGAAACATAAATTTGATACATTCCTAGAAAATGTGTCAGCACCTCACCTTTTGTGCCGTTAAACGATACATTCAATACTTTAGGACTTGATTTTTCAATGCTAAGCAAAGAATTAAATTTTATATTTGTAATTTCCTCAGAGATTTTATTTGCAAGCATTTCTTTTAACTTTTGTGAATGCTCCATTTCGTTTTTTTCCTCTTTTATCAAAATCTCTACAGCTTTTGCAAAAGCCAAAATTAATTCTGTCGGCATTGTTCTTTTTACAATTCCATTTTCAGCATTTGAACCATAAATTATATTTGCAATTTTGACACGTTTATTTATATAGATGGCTCCAATTCCCTTTGGTGCATGAATTTTATGTCCACTTATTGTTATTGCATCTACAGGAATTTTATCAAACTTTATATTCGTACATCCAAGTCCCTGTACAAAATCAGTATGAAAATATGTATCTCTGTTTTTCATTTTAATAATTTTTGAAATTTGCTCCAAATCTTGAATCGCTCCAGTTTCACTATTCACTGCTCCAACCGAAACTATTACCGTATCTTCCCTAATCGTATTTTCAAGTTCTTCAAGATCTATAAAACCATCTTTATCCACATTCAGATAATCCACTTCAAAGCCTAGATTTTCATAATGCTTAAACACTTCATAGACTGACGGATGTTCAATTTTTGTTGTAATTAGATGTTTTTTTATTCGTGAATTTGCATTGATAATTCCTTGCAATACAAGGTTATTTCCATCTCCGCCACCTGCTGTAAAGTAAATTCTGTCAGCTTCAACTTCTAAATAATCAGATATTATCTTTTTAGCATTTTTTATCTTTAATAAAGTTTTATGGGAAAAATCATGAATTGCATCGGGATTTGCATAATTTTCTTCCATTGTTTGAACTAACACATTTATAACTTCTTTACGTGGCTTTGTACTGGCTGAATTATCTAAATAAATCATTTTTCCTCCTTGTTTCAAATTATATTATAGCCTTTGAAATAGAGACTATTAAAAAAATAATTTTACTATCTCTAATGAAAATTAAATTATTATAAACTCTTGTTTTTATTATACTATATTTTATAAAATTTATCAAAACTAAATAAGCAAAAAACGGAGTTTTTTAATAAAAAGTGTCTCTAAAAAACAATTTTTACTTTTACTCCGCTTAATTTCTAATATAAATTTAATTTGTATGTTAAATAATACAGTGGTTTATTTTGATTTTGAACTGCAAAATCATATTCGTTAAATACTTTTTTAGCTTCTGGAATATTTTTTTTCAATTGTGTAGTTAAACTGAATTTTTCTGTAACCATTCTTGTGAGTGATTTTAACTTGTGAGAAAAATCTTCTTCCAGATAAATACTTTCTACAGCATAATTGTTACGTAAATTTAAGTCTTTTGCCATTATTTTTATAACTTCATCAAGACTCGCAATTCCATCAATTAAGTTTATATTTTTTGCTTCATCCCCTAGCCATATTTTACCTTGTGCATAGCCTTCAAGAGTATTTTCATCTATTTTACGATTTTTAGAAACACGAGATTTGAACTCTTTGTATGTTTCTTGCATAGATTGACTGATTTTCGCACGAGATTCTTCAGATAATGGTTCAAAGCTATCATAAATTTCTGAATATTTGCCTTTTGATACTGAATTAGAATGAACTCCATATTTATTTTGTGCATTGTTAAATTTTGGGAGCATTGAAACTACACCAATTGATCCTGTTATTGTGGCATTGTTTGCAAATACTTTATTTCCTGCCATTGAGATATAGTAACCTCCAGAGGCTGTTGTATCAGACATTGAAACATAAATTGGAATATTCAGTTTTGTAAGTTCCTGATAAATTATTTCAGAAGCAAGTGCTGAACCTCCACCTGAATTTACCCGAAGTACAATTCCCTTTAAATTTTTAGTTTTCATAGCTTTTTCAATTTTTTGTAAAATATTATCTGGAGTAATTACACCTTCAGTAACATCAGTTGGATCATATAAAATCGAACCTTCGGCATAAATTACAGCTATTGTTCCATTTCTTGGATTTCCTATTTTACCATCTTCTACTCTTTTTTCATAATAATCATAAATATCTGCAACATTGTCTTCCCTTATGTTTAGACGTTTTGTAAAATCAGAAAAATGCTCAAGTTTATCGACAAAATTTTTATCACGTGCAGCAAATGGAGTCAAATTAATATCATTTCCATTTACAATATCATTATTTAAAACATTTTTGTCAATTTTACGATTTTTCGAAATTTCTGTAACAAATTTATCATATCGATTTTCCAAAATTCTAGTTAATTCTGAACGCAATTCGGGAGTCATCTCATTTCCAGTATAATTTTCCCCATAAGATTTGTAATTTCCTATACGGACTACTTCCATATTTACCCCAAGTTTATCAAAAAGCCCTTTATAATATAAATCTGAATAATGATATCCTGTCAAATCAAGACTTGCTGATGTTGATGGAACCATAACTACTTCATTGGCAATAGAAGCTAATTTATAATTGGCATTCGTAATATAAGCACCAAACGCATATATTTTTTTATTATTTGCTTTTAATTCTTCAAATTTTTTAGACAATTCCTCTATTTTTGCAGATGATAAATTTATAGTGTCTAAAGCAATAATCACTCCTTTTACTTGATTATTATTTTTAATATCATCCAAACTATTTAAAATATCCATATACGATAATTTTTCATCTGATAGAAAATTTGAACCGATAATTTTATCTTCTGTAACGTCAGAAACATTAAAAAGTATATATTCATAGCTTTTTTTCATTTTTTCATTCTTATCTTTGGAACTAAAAATTGCAATTGTAGAAATTCCAATAATAAAAATTACAAATATAAATAACGACAGTTTTAGAAAAAACGAATATATTTCTTTTAATGTAAATATCAAAAATCTTTTGAAAAAATTCAAAAATTTCATTTTTTATTTTCCTCCTTGTATGATTTTATGCAAATCTAATTTTTTCAAATTATATCACTTTAATCTACAAATATCAATAAATAAAATATTTTTTCTATACTTTCAATAATATCTAAACTCGTACTTTTGATTAAATTATTGACAAAAATAAAAAGTAATGTATATAATTAATGTAACTAAATTATAGTTTACATAGTAAAAAACAACAGAGGAGATGAATTAAAATGAAAAAACTTATTATATTAGGAACTATCGCTTTAGCACATGCAGCACAAGCTGGATACTTAGAGAATGGGAATTCGTATTTTAAGAATAATAATTATCCAAAAGCTGAACAGATGTACTTGAAGGCTAGCCAAAAAGGTTCTGTTTTTGCTATATATAATTTGGGAAATTTATATTATTACCAGAAAAAATTTGACAAAGCTGAACAGATGTTTTTAGAAGCCAGTCAAAAAGGTGAAATTGAAGCTATGTATAATTTAGGAACTTTATACTATGAACAAAATAAATTTGACAAAGCCAAAGAAATGTTTTTAAAAGCTATACAAAAAGGACATGTTAAAGCTATGTATAATTTAGGAATCTTGTATTACAACCAAAATGACCGTATCAATGCAAAAAAATATGTAAAACAAGCATCTGATTTAGGCTATGAAGAAGCTCAGGAAGTTTATAAAAAAATGTTACAAGCTGGATATTAATAATCAAAAAAGTTGCAATAAAGAGAGTGTTGTTTACTTGGATATTTTTTTTAATCCAAATTATTTCACATCCTAAGTTTTTTATAAAATAAAACGACAGAGTAAAAAATATAGGGGCAAATAAATTTAATTAAATTTCAAATTAACAAAAAAGAGGAAACCAGTTACAATATAATCGCCAAATCCTATTGAAAGGCGGTTTCCTCTATGATCAGAATATCAAATTTTTCTTCACTTGTAAAGACTTTTTTTAAAAATATTTTTTCCTTCAAACTTCCGTTTGAGCAGCAGTTTAAGCTGTTTGTCTCAAAGGCCTTTGAAACGCTGTTTAGAGTTTATGTCAAAAGAGTTGACGATGCCTTTTTTCATTCCGATGAAAGAAATGATAAGTTTAAAAGCAAAGGATTTGTTAAAAGAACTGTTACCACTGCCTTCGGGGATGTAACTTTTGAACGTCGAAAATATGTAAACAAAAAAACAGGCATTCACTATTACATTGATGAAAAAATTGGACTTAAGCGGTATAGACGGCTTTCTGAGGAGATGATTTTTACTATACTTTTTGAATGTCAGCATACTGCAGCTTCATTTCTTGCAAAAACTTACGGTGTTTCAAGGGCTACCGTGTATAATCTTGTCAATTCTTTTCAAATGCCGAAACTTGATATTGAAAGATTTGAAAGAGATGACAATTCACCAGTATATATGGAGATTGATGAAGATCATATGAAGTGTAGAAGAAGCAGAAATACATATATGAGGATGATTGTAATACATCGTGGAATTGAAGAAATCTGCACAGGCAGGAACAAACTCATTGACAAGCACACAATAATGTTTCCTGCATCCGTATCGCTTGAGGAAGTGTCGGAGTATGTACTTAACTATCTTGAAAAAAGATACAGTATGGACAAAAAGAAACTAATTGTCAACTCTGATGGAGGAACATGGACAGACAGCTTTGTAAGAGAGCTTGGAATTTACAAGCCAATACACATCTATGACAAGTTCCATTTAGTAAAAGCCATAGCTGAAATTTCTAAAAGGGACAAGGAAATATCAAAAAAACTTTACAGATGGCTAAAGGGAGATAATTTTAAAGAACTTGAAAACTTTTATGAAAATTTCAAGGAAAAGGAGAATGTGAGCCAGAGAAGAAAGGAGCAGATGAAGATGCTGCTTAACCAGCATGAGAAGATAAGGAGGATATATACTGAAGAGGATTACATAGGCTCAAGGACGGAAGCCCTTGTGTCCCACGAATGCTCAAGATTTTTGTCAAGCAGGCCGAAAGCGTTTTCAAGAAGGAAGATAATGGCAAGAGCGTTATATCACACCTTTTTTGCAAACTATGGAAAAGACAGGAAAAAGGCGTATGAATTGTACTTTAGCGGCAAAAGAACGAGTTCACTAGAAAAGGCAATAGAGATGGAATGCTTGCCAGAAATTGTTAATGAAACAGGAAAAAGCACAAATATGCCATATTTGAGAGGAGGAGAATGTCCGCTTAGGGAAGTTTTGAAAGAAATATCACAAAGTAAAATATTTTAAAAAAAGCAGTCAAAAAAGATTTGTTGTGGTATTTAATGACTGCCCCTATATTTTTTACTCTGTCAAAATAAAACTTCCCACTTGCGAAATACCTAAATTTATGCGATAATTTAATACATTAAGAAGAGTTTTAATTTAATTTGTCAGGAGGTATCAGAATGAACGATAGAATTGTTATTACAGTTATTGGAACGGATAAATCGGGAATTGTTGCGAATGTATCGACAAAGTTAAGTGAACTTAACTTGAATATTATAGATATAACACAAAAAGTTTTTGAAAATGATATTTTTGCGATGATTATGCTTGTGGAAGCTCCTAAAAATACGAATATAAAAGGATTGCAGGAAGAGTTTAAGGCGGTTGAGGAAAAAATTGGAGTAAGAGTTTACTTGCAACATGAAAATATTTTCAAGGCGATGCACAGAATATAATTTTTCAGAATTTTTCGAGAGCAATTATTATAAGAAATTTAGGAGGGAAAAATGAATTTATTACCTGATGAGATACTGGAAACGATAGACATGGTAGAAATGCAGCACCTTGATGTGAGAACTGTCACAATGGGGATAAGCCTGCTTGACTGCATTGATGCAAATGCCGAAAAAACAGCAGAAAATATTTATAACAAAATTACGGAAAATGGAAAAGATTTGGTAAAAATCGCTGATGAAGTGGCAAGTAAATACAATATGCCAATTATTAACAAAAGAGTTTCAGTTACTCCAATTTCAATAATTGGAAATGCAACTAACGCCGAAGATTACACAATTTTTGCAAAAGCACTGGATAAAGCGGCGAAAACAATTGGAATTGACTTTATTGGAGGATTTTCGGCACTTGTGGACAAAGGTTTTACAAAAGGTGATGTTAAGCTAATAAATAGTATTCCAAAGGCACTTTCTGAAACAGACAGAGTTTGCTCCTCTGTAAACGTAGGCTCTACAAAGTCAGGAATCAACTTGGATGCTGTAAAAATGATGGGAAAAACTGTAAAGGAATTGGCTGAACTTTCCAAAGATGAAGACGGACTGGCAGCGGCAAAATTTGTCGTATTTACAAATGCTGTTCCTGATAATCCATTTATGGCGGGTGCATTTCACGGAGTAGAAAATCCAGATATTGTACTAAACGTGGGAATCAGCGGTCCAGGAGTTGTAAGACACACACTTGCTAACATTTCAAAAAAGGCAAAAATTGATGAAATAACAGAAGCAATAAAAAAAGTAAGTTTTAAAATCACAAGAATGGGAGAATTAATCGGAAAAGAAGTTGCTGAAAGACTTGGTGTTGAATTTGGAATAATTGATTTGTCACTTGCACCAACTCCAGCAGTGGGCGATAGTGTTGGAAACGTACTGGAGGAATTTGGGCTGGAAGCAGTCGGAGCTTATGGAACAACGCTTGCACTCGCAATATTAAATGATGCTGTAAAAAAAGGCGGAGCAATGGCTGCAACTCGTGTTGGAGGCTTAACAGGAGCATTTATCCCAGTAAGTGAAGATCAGGGAATGATAGAAGCTACAAGCAAAGGATATTTGACACTTGAAAAACTGGAGGCAATGACTTGTGTATGTTCTGTTGGACTTGATATGATAGCTATTCCAGGTGATACTTCTGAAGCTGTAATTTCTGGAATAATAGCAGATGAAATGGCAATTGGAATGGTAAACAGTAAAACTACTGCAGTTAGAATAATCCCAGTTCCTGGAAAAAAAGCTGGCGATAGAGTAGTGTTTGGAGGACTTCTAGGAGAAGCAGATATTATAAACATAAATAATTTAGATTGTTCTGTCTTAATAAATCGTGGTGGAAAAGTAGCTCCTCCAATTCAGGCGTTGAAAAATTAATTTAAAAATATACTCGAACCCATTTAAAACCGAACTATTGAAAATTATATAAATTTAGGGTTTGAGTAAAATAGCCATAGCTTTTGAGTTCGGCTTTAAAGCAGTTTTACTATACAACAAATAAAAAATGGAAAGTTAGGATTTACTCTTGGCTTTCTTTTTAAACTATAATTTAAAATAAGGAGTGATAAAATGTATCATATAAAAGATGAAGAATTTTTAAGAGGAAAAGTTCCTATGACAAAAGAGGAAATCCGTTTTGTAAGTCTTGGGAAAATGGAGATGAAAGATGATGATATTTGTCTTGATATTGGTGGCGGAACTGGTTCTGTAAGTATGGAAATGGCGAGATTTGCACGAAACGGAAAAGTTTTTGTAATTGAGAGAAATGATGAGGCAGTTGAGCTAATTCATAAAAACAAGGAAAAATTAGGATTGGAAAATATTACTGTAATTAAAGGAATGGCTCCAGATGGACTAAAAGACTTAAATACAAAGTTTAATAAAATTTTTATTGGAGGTTCTGCTGGAAATCTGGTGGAAATTATAAAATATTCTTATGATAACCTTGTTGACGATGGAATTTTAGTACTAAACTTTATCGTGCTGGAAAATATTTTTACGGCTGTTGAGGAATTGAAAAAATACGACTTTAAAGATGTGGATATTTGTCAGTTAATTGTGAGTAAAAATAGAAAAGTTAAAGATTTTAATATGATGATGGCAGAAAATCCAATTTATGTGATTACTGCCAAGAAATAATAAATAAAAATAAAAATAATAATTTAAATTTGTGTAAAACTCTAAAATTTAGAGAATTACACAATTTTTTTTAGACAGACAAAATATGTCCTTTATAAAAAGTATAATGTAAAAAATATCATGAAGGTAAAGGAGACAATTATTATGAGTAATTTAAAATTAACTGAAAATGATGCTTTTTACAATATGAAATTTGATAATGATATTTTTTTGTATTGGATGTTAAAATGGTTAAAAGTCGATACTACAAATAATAGTAATAAAAAAGCTTTAAAAAATATGGCAAAAAAATTCGTTGAGGAAATTTTAGGACAGAAACTGAATACGAAAGATATTGAAATATGTTATTCTAATTTTTATATTGGGAAGGACTATGAGGATTTTATTAATAGAATTCTAAATGAATATACACTTTTATTTATTGTGAATAAAAAGAAAAAGAGCAATAGAAAATATATATTTTTCAAATGTTTTGACTACGACGAATTTTCACCATATTTTTTTGAATATAATCAAGAACTAGTTCAATTACTTAAAATATATGAAAATTTAGGAAATAATGAGACAGATAAAATAAAAATCGTATACATTACTCCTGATAAAATTTCTAGATATGAAAAAGAAGAAATAGGAGAAAAAATTATTATGTATGACGAAGAAAGACTTTTAGAATTTTTTAAAACTTTTAAAAAAGACATTGATGACAGTATTTTTGATAGTTATTATAACCAGCTCATGCGAGAAGTAAGTGAAGAGGATTATGATTCTTTTAATGTTTCAGCACTATACAGTATTTTGGAGTGGTATTTTGATAAAAAAAGAAAAAACTATGATATATATAGAAATGATTACTATATAAAGTGGATAAAAGATGAATTTTTTGTAGAATGTGTATATAAAAAAAATAGAAATAGAGAATTTGATATACTGTTTGTGTTAAATTGGTTTCATCTTGATGAATTACATGAAGATATGTTTGAATCAGTTCAACGTGAATTAAAAAATATATTTCCAGATTTTCAAAAAATTTATTTGGAAGAAGTTGACTTAAAAGAGAAAGAAGTTCCATTATTTTATTTAAAAGTAGATAAAGAGGCTTCGGTGAGTAAAATAAAGGAAATATTGGATGAAATAACAGAAAAAATAGAAAAATTTAATGAAGCGAGAAGTAGTTTAGATATAAAAGAATATATTAAAAATGAAAGGCGAAAAGGTGGTATTCGGTTTTGGTAAAAGATTAGAAAAGAAAATTTTGATTATTTGACAAAATAAGAAATAAAGTTATAATTAAAGCATAGAATAAAAAAATGTACGAAAGGCTTGATTATGGCGGGAAAAAATCAAAATTCTGAAGAAAAATCAATTAGAATACTAAAAATAATAAAAAGGTTGTATCAGAAGGAAATATTAAATGGAACTGATTTAGCTAACGAATTTAACATTGATATAAAAACAGTTCAAAGAGATATAGAAACTTTGAGAGCCTATTTTTTGGAAGAAAATGGAGCAGAAATAAAGTATTCCAAATCTAAAAAAGGGTATTATCTTCAAGAAAATAGTGAAAATTCTTTTACTAATGAAGAGCTTTTAGCAATAAGTAAAATTATACTTGAAAGCAGGGCATTTAACAAAAATGAAACTCAAACATTAATAAATAAGTTAATTAATCACTCATCAGGAAATGACAGGGAAACAATAAAAGGTCTTATCAATAGCGAAAAATCCAACTATATCCCTTTGCAGCACGGACAAAATCTGCTTACAGTTATCTGGAATTTAGCACAGCATATAAAAAAACAGGAATTAATAAATATAAATTACACTACAAAAGATAAACAAGGTAAAAATTACAATATAAAGCCTTTGTCCGTAATGTTTTCTGAATACTACTTTTACTTAATCGCATACATCGAAAATAAAGAAGAATACCCTGCAATTTTCAGGATTGATAGAATTACTGAAATTGAAAATACTGGCAAGAAATTTAAGATTTTGAATTATTCTGAAAAATTTAAAGATGGTGAATTTAGAAAATATATACATTTTATGCACTCAGGGCCTCTTACAAGAATAGAATTTAAATATAGAGGCTATATCGAGTATGTGCTTGATAAATTTCCAACTGCAGAAATACTAGATAAAAAAATAGTTAAGGAAAATAATCGGAAAACTACAGTTTACACTGTAAAAATCGAAGTTTATGGAAGTTTTGGAGCGGAAATGTGGCTACGAAGTCAGGGAGATTATGTTATTGAATACAAAATTTTAAAATAAATTTCTACAAAAAGGAGAAAATCTATGGAAAAAATACCAAAAATAAAAATTATAAGTTTAGGAGAAACAGCTCTAAGCACTATTGAGAAAGAAATAATTACACATGAAAATATAAGCATTATTACAATTAAAAATGACTACAAAGATTTAAAAATAAATTTTCAAGATACAGATGTAATTTTGATAATTTTAAATACATATTTTGAAAATAATAAAAATTTTGCCTTAGAAATAATCAAAAATACTGGGAAAAATGACATTTTTACTGGCATTTATGATATTGGAAATGGTTATACCGACCTATTTGATTCAAAAATAAACTTTATCATAAAATGCAAATCTTCCGAAGATTTAAAAAATGGAATCAACGGAATAACAAAAACTTTAACAGCAAAAGGAATGGTTACTCTTGATTTAGCGGACTTAAAAACTGTATTTCAAAAAACCTCAAAATCTTTCGTAATTTTTGAAAAAGGAAATTTAGAAACTTTTGATGATTTCCTACAAAACCTAAAACTAAAGCTGGAAACTTTTGATAAAAATAAAACTTATAAAATATTTTTGAATATAACAGCAGGAAAAAATATCGAATTGACTCAGATAAAAGATATTGCTAAAATAATGACTAATATTCTTAATGAGCGGGTATTTCTTTGGGGACTGCAAATATATCCAGAAAATGAAAATTTCATAAATATTATTGCTTACATTGTGGAAGATTCAGTTAAATTAATTAATTAATATTATAGAAAGAAGGGATTTAGAATGGAAAATACACAAGAAAGAGAAAAACATTACTGGGGATACAGAATCGATGTAAAAAATCAAGATTTCTTTTTTAAGGAATTAGAACAAGGACGATTACGACAAGGTTGGGGATATGATAAAAATCAAGAACTACCTGATACAAAGGATAGTGGTGCTAAAAAAAATTTAAGTATGTACAAAAATGTAAAAAAAGGAGATATTCTTTTAATACCAAGATTGCCAAAATGGAGTGACGTTGCTATAGCTGAAGCAACCGAAGATTGGGATAAAGGATATAAATTTGAAATTGATGGTGAAAAAGAAGATTTCGGACATATTTTTCCTGTAACGTATATTGGATGGTTTAACAGAAATGGAAAGGATGTTTCTGGAGAAATAAAGAGTACATTAAAAGCAAGAAATAGATTTTGGAATATAACTCGATTTTCAAAAAATATAAAAAAAATTATTCAGAATTTAGAAAATAATCAAACTTTTATAAGTGTTAACGAAAGTATAGAAAATATTGTATCAGAAGAAATGGATACATATTTCAAATCATTAAATGAATTTTCTGAAAAAATTTATAAAAAATATAACGATAAATTTGAAGCTACTGATTGGGAAAAAGTATTAAAAAATGTTTTAGAGAAAATATATCCGTCTGAATATATTGTTGAAAATACGGGAGGCATTAAAGAAAAAAAACACGGGACTGATATTTCAATAACTATTCCTGGGATTTTTGAAAATTATATGATTGCTATTCAGATAAAAAACTATAAATACGTGGTTAATAATATCGATAAAATTATAGAGCAAATTAATAAATCAGAAGAATACGAATGGAGTAATAATAGAAAATTAATTGATAAAATTTTAATTATCACTTCAGCTAAAAGAAAAGATAATCAAAATTTAGTTGAAAAATGCCAAGAAAAAAGTATAAAAGTTATTTTTTCAGAAGAATTAAAAAAATTAATTTTTATTTCAAATATTAAAAGTATTGGATTGAAAGAAATTTTTGAAGAAATATTATAATAATAAATTTAAAAAAAAATAATTTCAATCAGATTCAAAATACAAAAAAGAGGAAACTCCCTCTAATACAATTGACAAATCATATTATAGGATGGTTTCCTCTATAAAATAACGATATTATTTCAAAATTCCAGACAAATAAACAAGGAAAAATATTGTAAACCCTGCTAAATATATAATTCCTGCCACTGATAAGAACCACAGCCAAACAGGCAGCTTGTTATTGTCTTTAACAAGTGAAAAATTAAGATATGAATACACTGGAGCTGAAACAAATGAGAATATCATGGCAAAATTCATCATTGCGGCTACATTTCCAGCAAAAAAGAATACGATAACCATTGCCACAGCTACTGTTACTATCATCCATATATTAAAATGTGAGGTTTTAACTTCTTTCTGTTTCATAATTAATCTAAGACATTCAGCATTAGCACGTGAATAACCATCTACAACTGTAATTGTTGTACCAAAAATACACATAAATGCGATAAATGCAATAAGAAGCCCTGACCAGCTTCCAATAACGCTTGAGTACATTTGAATAAACTGGGCGATATAAGCTGCACTTGCTCCTTTAATCGCTGTTCCCGTTCCATATTGAATCAATGCTCCAAGTGCCAAAAATACAAAGGCTAGAATTGTTGTAACCCAGTAACCTACATTAAAATCCAACATTGCAAGTTTGTGGGGAACTTTCATATTTTGCTGTTTTTCAACAGTCCACATCGAATTAATTGCCGAAATTTCAATTGGAGCAGGCATCCATCCCATTAATGATACAATAAATGGCAATGCTGTCAGTTTCCAAGGCGATTGGATAACAAAATCAGGTGCCATCGGATGTTGCTTGAATAACGCAATAACAACTGCTATAATTGTTGCAACTGTCAATGAAATAACAATAAATTTTGAAGAACTGTCCAACAGTTTATAACCTCCAAATACCAGCATTGCAAGTGAACCTACAAGAACAATTGTAGTAAGCATGTTAATCATTGAAGCCATCGCCGCAGGAGTAAGACTGCTTAAAAATGTCAATTTTAAAATATTTGCTAAAATTGCCGCTGTCAAAATACCAATTGCTGCCACGTTAATAACTGCAGAAAATATATTCATAATAAAGAATACCCAAAGATAAATTTTCCCCTTTTCTTCATATCCTTCTATTAACGAATGTTTACGTTCCAGCGTATATTGTGTCCCAAAACGGAAAAATGGATATTTGAAAATATTGACTAAAATAACTATAATTGCCAATTGCCATCCATATAATGCACCTGCCTGCGTAGATGCTACGATATGGGAACCTCCAATAGCTGCTGAAGCCATAAGGATACCAGGTCCAAAGGCTTTAAACTTGTGATACCAGCTTGAGTGAGTAGCTGTCATAAAAATACCTTCCTTTTCTCTTAGTCTTTCCAAAAATTATAACAAATCATTTGATTATCAAATTTTTGAAATTATAGAGGTATTATAACATTTTGTAATGAATATTCAAAATTTTTTTAGTATTTTTATCAATATTTTTAATTTTCATTAGATTATTTTTAATATTTTTCTATCCTAATTTAAACACTTCCTCTTCAAAATGCCTTATCATTTCTCCATCAAAAAATTTTGACATTTCTTTTTCCATCATATCCACAAACAAATACTCACTTTCAAAATGTCCTACATCTACGAGAATCTTTCCATCTTCCAGAGCATCCAAAGCCTCATGATATCTCAAATCTCCAGTCAAAAAAACATCAATTTTATCTGCAACATCATGTAAAAATGAGCTTCCACCACCTGTAACAAGTCCAATTTTACGTACATAAGCATTTTTATCTCCAACATATCTTACATAGCTTATTCCAAGCGAATCCTTTATTCTTTCAAGCAGATCTCCCAGTTTCATTGCTTTGTTCAATACTTTTATTCTGGCAAGCCCACCATGTATATGCTCCATTTTACGTTTTATTGGGTTATAATCATCAAATTTTTGCTCGTTATAAATTATTTTTTCTCCATCTAAATTTAATTTGTCCATTATAAAGTCATTCAAACCATTAATAGCAAAGTCAGCATTTGTATGAATTGAGTAAACTGCTATTCTATTTTCCATCAATTTTAAAAGTTTTCTTCCATGTGAAGTTTCATTTGTAATTCGTTTCAAGCCAGAAAAAATTACTGGATGATGTGAAATTATCAAATCTATATTTTTATCTATCGCCTTTTGTACAACTTTTTCAGTAACATCTAGACAAAACAATACTTTGTTTACTTCTCTTGTGTTATCTCCTATCAAAAGCCCCACATTGTCCCAGTCTTCTGCAATTCTTGGACTAAAAATTGTATGTAGTTCTCCCATTATTTCCCAAAGTTTCATAATTATTTTTCCCTTTCGTAATTTAATTAATTTATTGTATAATCCGTTGCTTCACTATTTTCCACAAAATCATTTCTCATTAAATCAATTGACAATTTATTAAGAGCCTTTTCCTTTAAAATCTTCACATTGTGACTTGCTATATTTAGTGATTTTGCAATTTCCTTTTCTGTATACACTTTATCATCTAGTCCATAAGTCATTACCAAAATCTGTTCATCTAGATAATTCAATTTTTTTGGAATATTTTCTAAGATATACATTTGTGTAATTTTATCAGCTTTCTCCAATATTTGTGTATTTCCGATTAACTCTTCAGGCTCTACCTCGTCAAATAGTTTTTCAAGCTGTTCAATATATTCTTTTGAAACATTCATCTGTTTACTTATTTCATCCATTGAAAATCCCATACTCCTATCAACTTTTACTTTTAAATATAAAATATATGATAATTCAGATGATTTAATATCTTTTAGCAGTTCCTTCTGAAATTCCAAAATATATTTTACAGCAAAATTTTTCACAAAAAATTTAGGATCTTTTGTTATTTTCATAATTTCATCATAATAATTCAAACCTGACATAATTCCAAGTGTAGCTTCCTGAACTGTATCTAAAAACGAAAATCCGTATTTTGAATAAAGCAAGCTTTCTTTTACTGCAATTTTTAAATATTTATCAATTAATTCTTCCCTTTCTTTCTCATTTTTACTTTTTTTCTCAAGTTCCTCGTATTTTCTCTTTATATCTTCTAAATATGATTTTATCATATCCTTTTCTTCAATAAAAATATTCTCGTCTTCTAATACGATAAAATCACTCCCATCAGTTGAAGTCCTAACCTCTGGAATATTTTCCAAATGGATAAATTTCAAAAATTCAAAAAATTCATCATCATTCATCGTATGATTTTCTATAATTTTTTCAAAACTGAAACTTCCTTTTTTTCTTATATCTTCAAAAACATTTTTTAACATCTTTTTTCCCCTTATTTTATTTATTATTTAGTTCATCTAAAAATCCTAAATATCTAAAAAGAGCTAAATAATACCTTTAGCTCCTGTAATCTTCCAATTTTTTTCTTCTACTTGGGTGTCTTAATTTTCTTAATGCTTTTACCTCAATCTGTCTGATTCGCTCTCTTGTAACATTAAATATTTTTCCAACTTCCTCCAGTGTTTTTTGAGAACCGTCATCCAATCCATATCTATATCTGAGTACCATCTCTTCTCGCTCATTTAATGTTTTTAAAACTTCGTCAAGCTGTTCTTTTAACAGAACTCTTGTTGTTGCATCATAAGGATTTGCAAATTTGTCATCTTCTACAAAATCTCCAAGTTCACTGTCTTCTTCACTTCCAACTGGTGTTTCAAGTGAAATTGGATCTTGATTCATTTCCAAAATACTTTTTACCTTTTCTACTGGCAATTCCAGCTTTTCCGCTAATTCCTCAGCTGTTGGCTCTTTTCCAGTTTCCTGTAAAATAATACGGCTTTCCTTTTTGATTTTGTTAATTGTTTCTATCATATGAACAGGTATTCTTATTGTTCTTCCCTGATCTGCAATTGCACGTGTTATAGCCTGTCTAATCCACCAAGTTGCATAAGTTGAAAACTTGAATCCTTTTTCATATTCAAATTTTTCTACGGCTTTCATAAGACCCATATTTCCCTCTTGAATTAAATCCAGCATTTTTAAGCCACGATTTGTATGCTTTTTAGCAATACTTACAACAAGTCTTAAATTTGATTCAATTAATTTTTGTTTTGCTTCCTCTTCTCCATTTAAAACCCTTTGAGCATAGTCAATTTCCTCTTCATAGCTAAGTAATGGAATTTGTCCAATTTCACGCAAGTACATTTTAATCGGCTCATCCACATCCATACTTTCTGCCATTTTCAATAGATCTGTCTGTAATAATTTATCCACTTCCGAATCGTCGATTTCACTCTCTACAAATTCATCATGCGAATCTTCAAAATCTGATATTTCTAGTTTTTCAATATCCTCTAAAGAATCAGGGACTTTTAATAAGTCTTCTTTTTCTTTTTTAGTATCGACAATTTGAATACCATCATCAGTTAATTTTTTTATTAACTGCTCGATTTTCTCTGTTGAAAATCCAATAGATAAAACAGAATTTATTTCTTCGTAACTTACAATTTTTTGTTCTCGTGCCTGTTTTATAAAATTTGCGAGACTATTTTTTAAATTTTGTTTTTTATCAGACATACCCCTGTCTCCTTATCAATATAAATTCATCATATACTTTTTCAATTTCATCAATTTTACTAATATTTTCTAATTTTGATAATATTTTTTTTAATTTAAGTTTCTTTATTTTATCATTCTTTTCATCAATTTTTTTTCTTTCCTCATCTATTTCACGTTTAAGCCAACCAGAATAAATTTCTTTAAAATAACTCTCCTCATCGTTAATATCATTATCTCCCCGTAATTTCAACTTTGTAATAATTTCTCTTTTTTCTTCAGAAATATCTGTTTTATCAAGCTGTATTATATCAAAATTTATTCTTTTTAATTTTTCTATCAGTTCGCTAAATATTGAATAACTAAACTTTTTATTTAGTAATTCTTCACACTTTTCTCTTTCAGAATTGTAAAACTCCAAAATATAAGTGAGTGTCTGTTCTTCCAGCTCAATATGTAAGTCTTTTTTCTCCTTTTTATATTGAACTTTCTGGTTTTCGTAATTTATTCTTTTTTTTCGTTTTGGAGTTTCTTTTGATAAATCCTTTAACTCCTCTTTTACAATAAATTCATTAATATTAAAATTGGTTGATAATTTTTGTAAATAGAGATTTTTAGTAAGATTGTTTGTAACATTGGAAAAAAATGGCTTTAATCTTTCAATAAATTTTCTTTCACCACTTATATCTTCCAAATCCAAATCCTTTGAAGCCTCTTTAGTTAAAAAATCAAATACTTCCTCCGATTTTTTTACAACTTCTATAAACGCTTTTTTCCCATTTTTTCTCAAGAATTCATCAGGATCCTTTTCATTACCATCTATAACAAGACATTTTACATCAAAATCATATTTTTTTAAAATATAGCTTGCCTTTATGACTGCGTTTTTCCCAGCTTCATCATTGTCATACGAAATCAAAATTTTATCTGTGTACTTTTTTAAAAGCTGTGCCTGCTCTTCAGTAAATGCTGTACCAAGACTTGCTACGGCATTCTCAAAGCCATTTTTCTGAGCTGTCAATACATCTAGATAACCTTCCATCAACATTGCAAAACCTTTTTTTTTAATATTTTCTCCTTGGTACTTTATTCCGAAAAGCTCATTTCCTTTTTTAAAAATAGGCGAATCTGGTGAATTTAGATATTTAGGCAAATTAGTATTTTTGTCAATTATACGCCCACCAAATCCTACAATTTGAGAATCAGTATTATAAATAGGAAAAATTATCCTGTTTCTAAAGGTATCATAAATTTCGCCATTTTCATTTCTTTTGACAAGTCCTAGATCCATTATTTTTATTTCAGAAAATTCCTTTTTTAACAAATATTGAAACAAGTCATCACGAGTATTTGAAGCAAATCCAATTCCAAACTTTTTTATATCTTCAATGGAAAAATTACGTTCTTTCATATATTCTAATGCTTCGTTGGCTTTTTCAATGTTTTCCTTAAAAAATACCAAGGCTTCGTTCATTATGTCAAAATATTCTTTATTAGCCGATTTTCTTCTAATAATTTCTTGATTAATTGTCTGATATGCTCTATTTTTTTTTAGTGGAATATTATACTTTTTTGACAATTCATCCACTGCCTGCACAAAACTGATATCATTAATTTTCATATAAAATGAAATTACATTTCCGCCAATCTGTGTACTAAAATCCTTAAAAATATTTTTTACTGGACTAACTGTAAATGATGGGGTCTTTTCATCTTTAAAAGGAGATAGCCCTTTATAATTTGAACCTGTCTTTTTTAAATTTACATATTCTCCAATCACTTGAACAATATCCAAATTATCAATTAATTTTTGTATCTCTTTTTCATCATAAATCATTATTTTTTATTCCTCCATCAAAAAACAGCTTTATAAAAAATATTTACACTATTAGTATAATTTGTTTTTCTAAATAGTCAATACTTTGTAAATAAATTTTTTAATTTTCTGTATGTTCTTCATCAATTTCACGAATAACTTCTACTTCGTCATCCATTATGTCCTTAAAAACTTCATCCATTATTTCCGATTTTTGTTTCCCTTTAGCAAATTCCTTTTTTGCAATTTTTCCTGAAACAATTGCAAGTTCGTATTTATTAGGTATTTTAGTCAATAATTCATCTATTGTTATCTTTTCTTTTTTCATTTTAAATTCTCCTCTTATATAATAAAACCACTTTAAAACAACATCTACGATTGTTAATTATATGTTTAATTTTAAAAGATTTCGAGTGTACTTATGAATTAATAATGTTTATCAATTCTTGACAAGACATTTCAATATCATCATTTATTATAGTGTAATCATATTTTGGTTCATATTCTAGCTCTTTTGCTGCATTTTTTAGGCGGAGTTGAATAACTTCTTCGCTGTCAGTCTTCCTATTGCGAAGTCTATTTTCCAACGTTTCCATATCTCTTGTACGAAAAAACACAAGAATAGCATCCTTTTTCTTTTCTTTCGCAATTAATGCTCCTTGTACATCAATTTCCAGAATTACATTTAAACCTTTATTCAGATTACTCTCTACTACTTCCTTCAGTGTACCGTAATAATTACCATGAACATTTGCATATTCATAAAATTCATCATTATTTATTTTTTGTTCAAATATTTCCTTGGTTAAAAAAAAGTAGTCTTTTCCGTCGATTTCTCCGACTCTTGGCTGTCGAGTTGTAGCTGATATTGATAATGGGATATTTAGTCTATCTTTTACTAATTTTGTGACTGTTGATTTTCCTGAGCCAGATGGCCCTGAAACGATGATTAGCTTTCCTTTCATTAAAAACCGCCTTTTATTTTTTACGCGAATAAGGGAAATTCATATTCATAAATCTCCCTATTCACAATATTTATACCGATAATCTAATCCTAAAAATTTATTAGAATATCATACTCTAACATTTACTGTAAGTATTTTTTACAACAATTAAGCTATTTATCTAACTTAATTATTCAGCTTCTACTGTTTCTATAGTTTCATTGGAATTGTCTTTCAAAGCATCCAAAGTTTCTGTAGTTTCAACTTCTTCTCCGTTCGCTTCACTTTCAGTTCCTGTTGTTTCTTCTTCCACAATGTCATTTTTTAAGACTGCATCCAAATATTTATAGTCCTTAAATCCAGTTCCACCTGGTATTTTCTTACCAATAATTACATTTTCCTTAAGTCCTTCAAGTCTGTCTGTTTTACCTTCAACAGCAGCATTAGCAAGAACTTTTGTTGTTTCTTGGAATGATGATGCCGAAATGAAACTTTCTGTATTTACTGCGGCTTTTGTAATACCTTGAATTACTGGCTCATAAGTTGCTGGACGTTTTCCTTTTGAAATTAATATTTCATTTTCACGTTCCACAACTTTCTTATCAATTAATTCGTCTTCTAGGAATAATGAATCACCAGCTTCTTTAATCTTGATTTTTTGGAACATTTGTTTTACGATTATTTCAATATGCTTGTCATTAACTGCAACTCCTTGCTCTCTATATACTTGCTGTACTGACTCAAGAATAAATTGCTGTGCTTCTACAAGCCCTTTTATTTTCAAAATATCATGTGGTGAAACAGGTCCATCCGTTATTTTCGTACCTTTTTCGATTAACATTTCATTAGTTACAACTAAATGTTCTCCTACTGGAACTGTATATTCTTGGATTAATTCCCCATTTTCAGGATCTTCAATCAAGATTAATCTCATACCCTTTTTCTTTTTATCCGAGAAAACTACACGCCCTGCGACTTCTGACAAAATGGCTTTCCCTTTAGGATTTCTTGCCTCAAACAACTCTTGGACACGAGGAAGACCTCCTGTGATATCCTTATTTCCTTCTCCAGTTTTCAAGATTTTTGTAATAATTTGCCCTTTTTTTACTGTATCTCCTTCATTTACCATCAAATATGCTCCATAAGGAACTGCATATTCTACTTTCTTGTCACCTTTTGTATAAATTATAATTCTAGGGTTGACATCATTACTTTCTACAGGTTTTATTGCTACTTTTTCAGTAACCCCATATTTTACGTCAATATTTTCTCTCACGTAAATATCTCTAAATTCTACTTTTCCTGCCACAGAAGTAATAATCGGTATTTGATAAGGATCAAATTCTACTAGCACTTGCCCTTTCTTAACTGAATCTCCATCTTTTACATGCAAAGTCGAGCCTGATGGCACTTCATATCTGTGTTTTCCTATTATCACACGTCCATTTTGTGAAACAACAATTTCTTTTCCTTCATCATTTACAAGTATGGAAATATCCTTAAGTTTAACTTTTCCAGAAACATCAGCTTTGTAATCAGATTGAACAGACGCTGCCGTTGCTACCCCTCCAGTATGGAAAGTACGCATTGTAAGCTGTGTACCTGGCTCCCCAATTGACTGGGCCGCAATAACTCCAACTGCTTCACCTTTTAGGATTTCCTTATGGTTAGAAAGGTCTAATCCATAACATTTTTTACAAACTCCTTTTTCCAGTTTACAAGTTAAAGGTGTTCTTATTTCAACTTCACGAATATCTAATTCTTCAATCTTCTTAATTAAATCATCAGTTATCAAAGTATTTCTCTCAGCAATAACTTTTCCTTCATGAATCAAGTCTGTTGCCAAGTTTCTTCCATAAATTCTTTCACTTAATTTCTCGATTACTTCCCCAGCATCCATCAAATCTGATACCACAATTCCGTGTTCGCATCCACAGTCATCATGATTTACAATAACTTCGTGTGAAATATCAACAAGCCTTCTTGTTAAATATCCCGAATCGGCAGTTCTCAATGCTGTATCGGCAAGTCCTTTTCTCGCTCCGTGTGATGACATAAAGAATTCAAGAATATTAAGTCCTTCTCTAAAGTTGGCTTTAATTGGCATTTCGATAATACGACCTTGCGTGTCTGCCATAAGTCCACGCATTCCACCAAGTTGACGCATTTGTGCAATTGATCCTCTGGCTCCAGAGTTTGCCATCATATAAACTGGGTTAAATTCATCTAGATTATCCATCATTGCCTTAGTTACCTTTGAAACAGCTTCATCCCATATAGCAACTGTTCTTCTGTATCTTTCTGCATCAATAATTTCACCAGATTTATACTGCTCTTCAATTTCGACCACTTCATTTTCAGCTTTTTCCAAAATAGTTTTTTTACTTTCTGGAATTTCCAAATCCTCAATTCCAACAGTAATCCCCGCAAGTGTTCCATAATGGAATCCAAATGCTTTAATTTTATCCAATAATTCTGATGTCTTTTCAAATCCAAATTTTTTATATAATTCAGCGATTAATTTTCCTAATTCACCTTTACCAAAAGTCTTTGTGTAATCTCTCACTTCTTTTGGAAGCATTGTATTAAACATAAGACGTCCTGGTGTAGTTTGAACTATTTCTCCATCAATTCTTACATTTACAAGAGCGTGAACTGCAACTTGTCCATTTTGATAGGCTGTGATTAACTGATTTTTGTTAGAGAACGATTTCCCTTCTCCCTTAACACCTTTTCTTTCCTTTGTCATATAATAACATCCCATTACCATATCTTGTGATGGAACCGCTATTGGTCTACCACTTGATGGTGCAATAATGTTATTTGTTGCAAGCATCAATAATTTTGCTTCCATTTGTGCTTCTTGTGACAATACCAAGTGTACTGCCATTTGGTCTCCATCAAAATCCGCATTAAAAGCAGAACATACAAGTGGATGAAGTCTTATAGCTTTTCCTTCAATCAATGTTGGTTCAAAGGCTTGAATTGAAAGTCTATGTAATGTTGGTGCCCTATTTAAAAGAACTGGGTGATTTTTAATAATTTCTTCAATTAATTCCCATACATTTTCGTCTTCTTCTTCAACCATTTTCTTAGCCACTTTTATATTTGAGGCAAGTTCCCTTTTTACAAGTTCTCTCATTAAAAATGGTTTATACAACTCAAGTGCCATTTTTTTAGGAAGTCCACATTGATTCATTTTCAAGTTTGGTCCAACGACGATAACCGATCTTCCTGAATAATCAACACGTTTTCCCAAAAGATTTTGTCTGAAACGCCCTTGTTTACCTTTTAACATATCAGAAAGCGATTTTAATTCCCTGTTATTTTGTGTAACAACTGGTTTCCCACGTCTACCATTGTCAATTAATGCATCAACTGCTTCCTGAAGCATTCTTTTTTCATTTTTTATTACAATTTCAGGTGCTTTTATTGACATTAATTTTTTAAGTCTTATATTTCTGTTGATTACTCTTCTGTATAAATCATTCAAGTCAGAAGTGGCAAATCTTCCACCATCTAACTGAACCATTGGACGTAAATCTGCAGGAATTACAGGCAGTACAGTCAAAATCATCCATTCAGGCCTATTCCCAGCCTCTATTAAATCTCTTACTACTTTTAATCTTTTTATAATTTTTCTTCTTTTTTGCGTAGAATGTTCTGTATCCATTTCACCTTGCAGTTTTTTCTCCAAATCAAACAGGTCAATTTCCTCAAGCAAGGCTAAAACTCCTTCAGCCCCCATTTTCGCTGTAAATTCGTTTTTAAACTGATTTTCATGCAATTTGTATTCACGTTCAGTCAAAATTTCTCCTTTTTTAAGCTCAGTTTCTCCTGGATCAGTTACAATGTATCTTGAAAAATACAGAACTGACTCAAGTTCCTTCGTACTGATTCCCAATAAAAGGCTCATTTTGTTAGGCGTACCTTTAGAATACCAGATATGTGCAATTGGAGTAGCAAGCTTAATATGTCCCATTCTTTCACGTCTAACTTTTGAAGTTGTTACTTCAACACCACATTTTTCACATACCATGCCTTTGTAACGCATTCTCTTGTATTTCCCGCAGGCACACTCATAGTCCTTAGACGGTCCAAATATTCTCTCACAGAATAATCCGTCCATTTCAGGTTTTAAAGTTCTATAATTTATTGTTTCGGCTTTTGTAATTTCACCATACGACCATTCCAAAATCTTTTCTGGCGATGCCAATTTTATTTGAATACTGTCAAAATCTCTTATACTCATTCGTTAAGAGCCTCCTCTATTCTTTGATTCCACTTTTTTTGAAAAGTAAAGTGGGAAAACTTTTTATATTCCAATTTTAAATTTAAAAATCTGTTTTAATCATTTTTTTCTAAGCATCTACATTCTTATCTAATTCAATTTGTTCCCCATCTTTATCATAAAGAGCCACATCTAGTCCAAGTGACTGAAATTCCTTAATTAATACTCTAAATGATTCTGGAGCATCTGCTTCTGGCATTGCCTGTCCTTTTACGATAGCTTCATAAGTTTTTGTTCTTCCGCTGATGTCGTCTGATTTAACTGTAAGCATTTCTTGAAGGATATTTGACGCACCGTAGGCTTCCAATGCCCAAACTTCCATTTCCCCAAGTCTTTGTCCACCAAATTGGGCTTTTCCTCCAAGTGGCTGTTGAGTAACAAGTGAATACGGTCCAATTGCTCTGGCGTGCATTTTGTCTTCTACCAAATGGTGAAGTTTTAGCATATACATACGTCCAACTGTTACTGGGTTGTCAAATGGCTGTCCAGTTCTTCCGTCAATCAGTTTTACTTTACCAGTTCTGCTGTATCCAGCTTCTTCCAAGTAATTTTTAACATCCTCTTCACTTGCTCCATCAAATACTGGTGTTGCAATGTATTTGTCAATATCTCCGATTGCAAGTCCCAAATGCACTTCCAATACCTGTCCGATATTCATACGTGATGGTACTCCAAGAGGGTTAAGACACACATCAATTGGTGTTCCATTTTCTAAATGCGGCATATCTTCGACTGGCAATACTCTTGAAATTACCCCTTTATTTCCGTGACGTCCAGACATTTTATCCCCAACCATTATTTTTCTTTTTTCTGCAATGTAAATTCTGATTAGTTTGTTTACTCCAGCTTTCAAGTCATCTCCATTTTCCTTAGACAACTCAAGCACATCCACAACAGTACCCTTTACCCCATGCGGAAGTCTAAGCGAAGTATCTCTTACATCTTTTGCCTTTTCCCCAAAGATTGCACGTAATAATTTTTCTTCTGCTGGTGGTTCAGTTTCTCCTTTAGGAGTTACTTTTCCAACAAGAATATCATCAGGAGTTACGTGAGCCCCTATTCTTATAATTCCATTTTCATCAAGGTTTCTCAAGGCTTCTTCAGAAACATTAGGAATTTCTCTTGTAATTTCCTCATCACCTAGTTTTGTAGTTCTTGCCTCAATATCAAATTCCTCAATATGAATTGATGTGAACACATCATCTTTTCTAAGTCTTTCAGAAATAAGGATTCCATCCTCAAAGTTATACCCTTCCCAAGGCATAAATGCCAATAGAATATTTTTACCTAATGCCAAATCTCCACCTGCAGTAGATGGCCCATCTGCAATAATATCACCTTTCTTAACTTTATCTCCCAAGTCAATAATCGGTTTTTGATGTAAACACATCGATTGGTTAGATTTTTCAAAGTTTAACAATCTATGGTAATAATCTTTTCCATCTTCATCAGTTACAATAATTTTTCTTGCATCTACAAAAGTTACAGTTCCAGTTGCTTTTGAAGTAATAACTGCCCCTGAATCCACAGCAACTTTTCTTTCAAGCCCAGTTCCTACATAAGGAGCCTGAGTTTTTAATAATGGTACGGCTTGACGTTGCATATTTGATCCCATTAACGCACGATTGGCATCATCATGTTCCAAGAATGGAATTAATCCCGCTGAAACAGATACTAACTGCTTAGGCGACACATCTAGAATATCAACTTTTGATTTATCAATATGTACAATTTCATCTCCGTAACGGCACACAACTTCATCAGTCAAGAAGTTTCCATCTTTGTCAATAGGAGTATCAGCCTGTGCGATAAACAGTCCTTCCTCTTCATCAGCGGCTAAATATCTAATATCATTAAAATCAGCTTTTCCATCATTTATTTTTACAAACGGAGTTTCAATAAATCCGTATTTATTAACTTTTCCATAAGTCGAAAGCGAAGCGATAAGTCCGATATTTGGACCCTCTGGAGTTTCTATTGGACAAATTCTTCCATAATGCGAGTTATGAACGTCACGAACTTCAAAGCCTGCTCTATCTCTAGAAAGTCCCCCTGGTCCTAATGCTGAAATTCTTCTCTTATGAGTCAATTCTGACAATGGATTAGACTGATCCATAAATTGTGATAGCTGTCCACTTCCAAAAAATTCAAGAATTAACGCATTTAATGGTTTTGTATTTAACAAACTTTGTGGAGTCAATGTTGTAATATCTTGAATTGTCATTTTTTCTCTGACCATTTTAGACATTTTAAGCATTCCACCTTTTATTTGGATGGAAAGCAGCTCTCCAACACCTCTTACACGTCTATTTGACAAGTTGTCAATATCATCTGTAAATCCTTCTCCGCTTACAAGATTTTTTACATACTCAATAGTCTGCAAAACATCCTCTTTTGTCAATACGATTACATCCGCTGGCACATCCAGTTTCAATCTTTTGTTAACTTTATATCTTCCAACATCTGCCAAATCGTATCTTTGAGGATTAAAGAACATCTGTTTAACAAGCGATCTGGCACTGTCCACAGTTACCAAGTCTCCTGGACGTAATTTTCTAAACACTTCTATAACAGCCTCATCACTGTTTTTGGTACTATCGTGAACCAAAGCATTAGCAATAATTCTATCTTCAGGTTTTACTTCCCAAATACTTAGTACAGGTACTTTTGCATCAATTATTTTTTGAATAACTGGCATATCAATAATTTCTTCAGTTTCCGCTACGAATTCTCCAGTTTCTTCATCTAAAATATCCTCTTTTACAAAACTTCCTTCTAATCTTGAACGTAGAACTTCTTCTAACTCAGTATCTCTATATTTTTCATAAAATTCTGACAATTCAACTTCTTTTTCTTCAAAAAAGTGATCCATAATTTCGGTATTATTTTGGAAAAAATCTACTGCTTTTAAAAATACAGGTAATAAAACTTTCTTTCTTCTATCAATTTTTACATTTAAAATGTCATTTTTATCAGTTTCAAATTCAAGCCATGTTCCTTTATAAGGGATAATTTTCCCAATAAACACATCTTTTCCTGTCTGAATATTTAATTCTTTGTTAAAAGTGATTCCTGGCGATCTGTGTAATTGAGAAATAACGACTCTTTCAGCACCATTTATAATAAATGTAGCTTTATCAGTCATAAGTGGTATATCTCCGAAATGAACTAATGTTTCCTGAATTTCTCCTGTTCTTTTGTTAGTTAATTTTAGTCTAACTTTTAATTGACCAGAATATGTTTTACCTCTTTTTTTACACTCTAATTCATCATTTAAAGGTTCGTCATTATCGTGAATTTCATACCATAAGTATTCTAATTTTAATAATCCGTTGCTAGATTCGATTGGAAAAATTTCATTAAAGATTGCTTCAAAACCTTTATTTTCACGTTTTTGAGGTGGCACTTTTGTCTGTAAAAAATCTTCATAAGAATTTAACTGAAATTCTAAAAAGTGCGGCATTTCCCCTCTGTCTACTATTTTTCCGAAACTATATCTTTCAATAAGTTTGTTCATTTAAAAAATTCCTCCCTATAAAGAACATATTCTGTTTTAATTCAAAAATTAAACTTTTATCAAAAAAATGTTCTCATAATTTCGATTTGTTATTACATATTACTCAAACAATAATCCAATTACAAAAAATTTAATTATCTCAATAAGCAATCTAAAAAATATTTGATTATTCATCTTTACATTGTATCTTCAAACTATTTACTGTAAATCTTTTTATTTTTACAAAGTCTTAAATTCTAATGTTTATTTTATAATTCACATTATATAGCATTGAAGAATTTTAAGAATTTCAAAAGCATTTTACTATATAAAAAACTAAAAAATAGACTAAAAATACCGTTTTTTTGAAAATTTAAACTTTCATATTTAGTCTTAAAATGAATTATTATGTGCCAAACTTCTTAAAATAGGCTAAAATTAAATTTTTTTAACACATGCAGGCATGTAAAAACATTTAATTTTATGTCTAAATTTAAAGTGTTTTACTGTAATTATGAATAATCTATATTGACTTTTTATAAAAATTAATACAAAAAAGAAAAATTTCTTTTTTCCAAGTTTTATAGTGGAAAAAGACACTCTCTATATTTTAAGAGTGCCTTCACTATTAATCTGTTTTTTACTATTTTAATTCTACAGTTGCTCCTGCACCTTCTAATTGAGCTTTTAATGCTTCAGCTTCATCTTTAGAAATTCCTTCTTTAATTGCTTTTCCACCAGCTTCAACTAATTCTTTAGCTTCTTTAAGTCCTAATCCAGTAATTCCTCTTACTTCTTTAATTACTGCTAATTTAGCTGCTCCTGCTGATACTAAGATTACATCAAATTCAGTTTTTTCTTCTGCTGCTGCACCTCCTGCAACTGCACCTCCTGCAACTGCTACTGGTTGAGCTGATACTCCAAATGTTTCTTCAATAGCTTCAACTACTTCTTTTAATTCTAATACAGACATAGCTTTTAAATCTTCTATAAATTGTTCTTTATTAAATGCCATTATTTTATTTCCTCCTAATTTTTTATTTATTTTTATATTTTTAAAATTATTTTATGTTTAAAATTACTCTGCTGATACTCCAGTTTCTTTTTGTTCTGCAACATTTGTTAATGCAACAGCCAACATTCTAACTGGCGACAACAATCCATAAGCAATTTGACCAAGTAATTCGTCTCTTGATGGTAATTTAGCCAATGCTTCAACAGTTGACACGTCAACTCTTTCAGACTCTAGCAATCCACCTTTAATTGACAATTTATCTTTTAATTTTTTTCCAAAATCAAAAATTAATTTAGATGGTGCAACTCCATCTTCATATCCTAATGCAAACGATGTAGTTCCTTCTAATAAATCATCAACATTTGTATCAAATCCTGCTTCTTTCAATGCTATTTTAAACAATCTGTTTTTAGCAACGAAATATTCTACTCCTGCTTCTCTTGCAGTTTTACGAAGTTCAGTATCTTCATTAACACTAATCCCTTTATAATCAACAAATACTACCGCTTTAGCTTCTTTTAATTTTTCAACTAAACCTTTTACCGCTTCTAATTTTGCTTGTGCTGGCAATTTGTTTCACCTCCTTATAATAAAAACCTCTGAAACAAAAACAATAAGCCCAGAGGTATCATACTATAAAAATATCTATTATTTAATTTTAATATCTATTTATAATAATACTTACCTCGGTAGGGTTTAAAGAAATTTTATTCTACCTACTGTCTTTGGTTATATTATATTTGATTTATATAGTTATAAACCAATATATAGTATTATACTACAATTTTAACAAAATTGCAAGTGTTTTTCATTTTTTTATTAATTTATTGAAAAAACACCTTTAAATTATAGTATAAATTACCGAATAGAAAAATCTACCCGGTAATAAAAATTATTATTAAGATTGTTTACTATTTAGCTACAAATGCTCCAGCTAATAATGGATCTACTTTAATTCCAGGTCCCATTGTTAATGAGATTGCAACTGTTCTTAAATATTGTCCTTTTGAAGCAGCTGGTTTTAATTTAATAATTTGATCTAATGCAACTTTAAAGTTTTCTACAATAGCTTCTTTTGTAAAATCAACTTTTCCGATTGGCAAATGAATTGATCCTAATTTATCAACTTTAAACGCAACTTTTCCTTTTTTAAATTCTTGAACTGTTTGTTCAACATTTGTTGTAACTGTTCCTGATTTAGGGTTAGGCATTAATCCTTTTGTTCCTAAGATTCTTCCTAATCTTCCTAATTTAGGCATCATATCAGGTGTAGCAATTACTAAATCAAAATCTAACCATCCATTTTGGATTTTATTAATGTATTCGTCATCTCCAGCAAAATCTGCTCCTGCAGCTAATGCCTTATCAATATTTTCTCCACTTGTGATAACTAAGATTCTTACAGTTTTACCTGTACCATTTGGTAATGAAACTGTACCTCTTACTTGTTGATCAGCATGTCTTGGATCTACTCCCAATCTTACTGCTAATTCTACTGTTTCCACAAATTTAGCACTTTTAGTATCAAAAACTAATTCTAATGCTTCTTCTGGTGTGTAAACTTTCATTTTATCTACTTTTTGAGAAATGTCATTATATCTTTTTCCTCTTTTTGCCATTTATTATTTCCTCCTCTGTGGTAATTGAATTTACTAAATCTCCCACTTGTTCTAAATCATTTAAATTTTATTTTTCATTTATTCAATCTTTAAAACTTGAATAATTTTTATTATTCAGAAATTTTAATTCCCATACTTCTTGCAGTTCCTGCAATAATATTCATAGCTGCTTCAACTGATCCAGCATTCAAATCTGGTAATTTAGTTTCTGCAATTTCTTGTAATTGAGCTTTAGTTATAGTCCCAGCAACTTCTTTTATAGAATTTCCAGCACCTTTTTGAACTTTAGCTGCTTTTTTTAACAAGTCTGATGCAGGTGGTGTTTTTAAAACAAATGTAAAACTTCTATCTGCATAAACAGTGATTTCTACAGGAATTACAAATCCCATTTTATCTTGTGTTTGTGCATTAAATGATTTACAAAATTCTGCAATATTTACCCCATGTTGTCCTAATGCAGGTCCTACTGGTGGTGCAGGATTCGCTTTCCCTGCTTCTAATTGTAATTTAATCTTTCCGATTACTTCTTTAGCCATTTTTCCTCCTTTGTGGTAATTGAATTTGTTAAATCTCCCACTTTTCTTTCAAATTAAAATTTCGCTAATTATTATTCTTTAATAATACTTCTTGATTTATTTTCTTTGTATTTGACTTTTAGTAGTCTATTTTTGTTATTTCGGTATGTTCAACTTCTACTGGAGTTAAACGACCCAAAACTTCAAGCATCACTTTTACTTTACCGTGTTCATAGTCAATTTCTGCAATTTCACCTTGTTGCCCATCAAAAGAGCCACCTTTTACTTCAACAACTTCACCAACTTTGAAATCAATATCAATTCTCGGAGCATGTCCGCTTCCATCAACATCAATTCCAATTTTAGCCAGCAAGTCTGAAGCTTCTTCATCAGATAATGGGATTGGATCACTTCCAATTCCTACAAATCCAGTCACTCCGTTTGTATTTCTAATTACGTACCAAGCATCACTATCAACACGATATCCTAATCCCAGCTCATTTTCTTCCTTAACAGAAAGCATTTCTATCATCACATAACTTGGAAAAAGTTTTCTTGAAACTTTTACTTGTTTTCCACGTTTTTCTTCCAAAACTTCTTCTTCTGGAACTAAAATTCTAAAAACTCTGTCTGTTAAATCCAGCGACTCAATTCTTTTTTCAAGATCCGTCGCTACTTTTTTCTCATAACCAGAATAAGTGTGAATTATATACCATTTTTTTTCGTATACAATCTCATCTTCAAGTTTTTCATTTGCTTCAGTCACTTTACGCGCCTCCTATAAGATTTCTCAATATTTCACTTATTTTTGCCAATATAAAATTAAATGCTGTATCAAAAAGAAGTGTATATATAGCTATAAACGCTGTCATCAAAATTACAATTATAGTAACATGATAAACTTCGATTTTATTAGGCCAATATATTTTTTTATATTCTTCACGCAAATTTCCAAAAGCCTCTTTTAAATTAAATTTACCCATGATTTTCTCCTAGAATCCTTCAAGATTTTTGTTTAGTTATTCTATTACAAAATCTCAAACTTCTATTTTATTTTTAAATTGTGTAATCATAAAAAAATTTTTTGTTAACTTTTAAATTTAACAAAACTAATTTTTTAAAAAAAAATTCCCATAAAATAAAATGGCAGGCCAGGCAGGAATCGAACCCGCAACTTTCGGTTTTGGAGACCGACGCTCTACCAATTGAACTACTGACCTATCTATTTTTATGAGATTATTTAACTTCTCTATAAAGAGAATGTCTTTTAAGCACTGGATTGTATTTTCTCATCTCTAATCTTTCGGGATGAGTTTTTTTGTTTTTAGTTGTAACATAATGTCTCAACTTAGTTTCAGTGCATTCTAAAATAACTTGTACTCTCATTGTTTTCTATCCCTCCCAATAAAATATTGGTATTACCAGAATAAACTAGCTTATTAATAATATCATATTCCTCTTTTTTTGTCAATACTATTTTCTTTACTTTTTTTTAAACTTTCTGATTTTTATTACAGTACCTAAAAAATATAACTATTTTTATTTTAAGATTATTTTGAATAACAATTATTTTTTCTTGTTTTATTTATGTAGTTTTTTAACGTAAGGACATCAAATGCCATGCACTTTTTGTAATAATGGTTGTTTTAACATATTTAAGTGACTATCATTTAGAGGTAATGATGAAATGTTCTACGGACTACCTTTCTTATATAAAACTTTCTTATAAAAAAAATAAAATTCTATTTTGAATAAAGCTTATTCTTAGTGTTATTAACCATATATAATTTAAAATTTCTTCCAAAATATTAAACAGTTATTTTTTATTTAACAAAATTTTGCTTAATTTTCTTGCAAATTTAGATTTTTTCATAAAATACAATCCAAAAAATCCTGTTTTAATCACAACAATTCATTTCTCTAAAATTTTAGACTAATGCCGATTTCCATATTTGTCTTCACAGTAAACGTATCCACTTTCGGCTCTATAGCATCGCACACCTCTTTCGGCTCTTCTTTTATTATATGCTGCCCATTCTTTTGGACTAAATAATTCACAACTTACTGTAATTATTGCAAGTATTACAATTAAAAATATTTTTTTCATAAATATCAACTTCCTTACAGTTTTTTGTTTTATTATAACAAATGTTTATAATATTATAATTTCAATTATTTTTTTTTGGGGATTAGAGTTTACTTTGTAATATAGATTTTTGTAAATTTAAAACGAGGATATTAAATCCCCGTCTTATAAAATTTATTTAGTTTTCCAGATTTCATTTTCATATTGTGCGATTGTTCTGTCTGATGAAAAGAATCCTGCTTTTGCTATGTTATTTATTACTTGTTTGTACCACAAGTCTTTGTTTTCATAATCTTTAAACATTCTTTCTTTTGTGTTGTAGTAATCTTCAAAATCGATTAATGTCATAAACCAGTCTTTGTTTATTAATTCATTTTGAAGTCTTTCTAATCTTTCTTTGTTTCCTACTTTTATTAATTCATCAGAAGTTATGAAATCAACCACTTCTTTTATTCCATCTTGAATGTAGTAATCTTTTGAAACATAACCAGAAGTTTCGTATAATTCTATTATATCGTCACTATGTTTTCCGAAAATATAGATATTATCGTCACCTACAAGTTCATGAATTTCTACATTTGCTCCATCCATCGTTCCAAGAGTCAATGCTCCATTTAGCATAAATTTCATATTTCCAGTTCCACTGGCTTCTTTTGAAGCAAGCGAGATTTGCTCAGAAATATCTGTTGCTGGAATAATTTTTTCAGCTAATCCTACATTGTAGTTTTCAACTAGGTAAACATTTAAGTATTTATTTACTTCTGGGTCGTTGTTTATTATTTCTGATAGACAAAGTATTAAGTGGATTATGTCTTGAGCAATGATATAAGCTGGTGCAGCTTTTCCACCGAATAATACTGTTATCTTTCTTTCTGGTAATTTTCCATTTTTAATGTCTAAGTATTTTTTAATTACATACAAAGCATTCATTTGTTGACGTTTGTATTCATGGAATCTCTTAATTTGAGTATCAATGATACTGTTTTCATCAATAACAATTCCTTGCGTATGCTGTAAATATTTTTTCAATTTAATTTTATTTCCATGTTTAATTTGTGATAATTTTTCATAAACATTCTTATCATCAACATATTTTAAAAGTTCTTTTAGATTTTCAGCATCTGTCAAGTATCCTGTACCAATTAATTCTTTCAAGTAGTCTGCCAAGTCTTCGTTACAGCTTTCAAGCCATCTTCTGAATGTAATCCCGTTTGTCTTGTTATTAAATTTATCAGGATAAATTTCATAAAATTCTTTAAGTTCACTATTTTTCAAGATTTCAGTATGCAGATAAGCAACTCCGTTTACGCTTGAAGAGAAATGAATATCCATATTTGCCATGTGAACTCTATTTTGTCCGTCGATAATTTGTACTTTTTCATCTGAATATTTAGCTTTTATAACTTTATCCAATTTTTTTATAATTTCAACAATATTTGGCACAACTTCTTCCAGATAGTCTAAAGGCCATTTTTCTAATGCTTCTGCCAAAATTGTGTGATTTGTGTATCCTGTCATTTTTGTTACAATTTCTGTTGCTTCTTCAAAAGAAATATTATGCTCTTCCGTCATAATACGAATTAATTCAGGGATTACCATACTTGGGTGTGTATCGTTAATTTGAACAAATGCATAGTCTGCTAAATCGTGAATATTGCTTCCTTTTTCAGTTGCTTCAGCAATAATCAATCTTGCTGCATTTGATACCATGAAATATTGTTGATAAATACGTAACAATTCTCCTTTTTTTGTACTGTCGTCAGGATATAGGAATAATGTTAGATTTTTTTCAATATTTTCTTCATCGAATGATATTCCATTTTCTATCAAATTGTAGTCAATGCTTTCAATATCAAACAAATTCAAATAATTTTTTGTATCTTTTTCATATCCTAAAATATCAATTCTTTTTAATTTTGAATGTAAACTGAAGTTTTTGAATTTAACTTCATATCCAATATTTGTATCTCTTAGCCAACTTTGGTCTTCTATCCAGTAGTTTGCCTCAGCTTTTTGCTCATTGTTCTTGAAAACCTGCTTAAACAGTCCGCAGTGATAGTTAAGTCCAACTCCTTCTCCATTGATTCCTAAAGTTGACATTGAATCAACAAAGCATGAAGCAAGTCTTCCAAGTCCTCCGTTTCCTAATGAAGGTTCAGTTTCTACTTCCTCAATATGGCTCAAGTTTTTTCCTGCAGCCTTCAACTCTTCCCTTACTTCCTTATAAATTCCCAAATTAATCAAATTATTTGACAATAATTTCCCAATTAGAAATTCTGCAGAAATATAATATATTTTCTTTTTAGATTTGTTTGCAGTTTTTTCATCTGCTCTTTCTTTAACATATTCAAGTAATTTATAGTAAATTTCTTGATTTGTCATTTCACTTATTTGTTTTTCATTTCTTTTTTGTAAAAAATCTGTAAAATTGTAGTTCACTATTTTAATTGTTTCCTTTCAAATTTGTTTTATAATTTTTGTTATTAAACTACTTCAAAATTGGAATACTAAAAGCATTAAACTTAATAACTCAAATAGAATAGTTTTAATTTTTTGTATCCAATTTTAAAGTTGTTTTACTATGCGGGCATATTATATAACTATTTTTTTAATTTGTCAAGACATTTACGTAAATGCTTTTAAAACCCACAAAGAATGAAATTAATACGGTTCTCTGTTTAAATATCGAATGTTTAATAAATTTTGAACTACATACTATTTAGTAAGGAATTAAAACTTTTGGTTCTTAACATAGTTTCTATTTTATAATGGGATTTAATATTGGATTATTTTATTTAATATCATTTTTTACTATTTTTATTCGTTTTTCTCTTCTTTTTGCAGGATTGCTCATTGCCACAAATCCTTATCTTGCAGTAAAGGTTTATACTGATAATTAAAACAAAAAATTATATTTTAATTATTTTGAAATACTAGATTCTTATCCTTTGTTGGAAAAGTTTATAATAAATTCATTATTTAAATGGGGTTTAGTATGAGATTCACTTAAAAATAGAACTTTTTCAAAACAAAAAAACTCAGAAAATTTTCTGAGTTTGATAGGCTTTGGTATAAGCCGGATTCTGTATTCGTTAATCATTTATCTAAATCAATAATTACTTACGGATTTTAGCGAGCTACCAATCAAGCCAAGACGGGCCGCCTCTTAACAGCTTTCTGCTTGCCCTTGCTTTGAGAGGGGTTTACCTAGCTAATTTAATTCCTTAAATTACTGGTAGTCTCTTACACTACCTTTTCACCCTTACCTGAAAGAACAGGCGGTTTATTTTCTGTGGCACTTTCCTTAAGATTTCTCCCAGCAGCCGTTAGCTGCCTCCCTTGCCCTGCAAAGTCCAGACTTTCCTCTTAAAAATAAATTTTCAAGCGATTAACTCCAAAACCTGAATTTATAGTATCATTTTTTCTCTATTTTTGTCAATTTGATTTATAGATTTTTCAAGACAATTTCTGCAATATCCTTCGCTCTAAGCCCGTAATTCGTAAGCATAGTCTCTCCATCCGCACTTTGTCCAAAAACATCCTGTATTCCATGCTTTACAACTTTTACCGGATGAACTTCTGACAAGTATTCTGAAACTGCGCTTCCAAGACCTCCAATTACAGAATGTTCTTCACTTGTTACAATAAATTTACATTCTTTTGCCGCTTTTAGAACTGTTTCTGTGTCTAACGGCTTTATCGTAGAAACATTTACCACTCTTGCCTTTATCCCTTTTTCTTCCAGTAATTTTGCTGCCTCAAGAGCTTCTGAAACCATAAGTCCAGTCGCTAAAATTGCCACATCGTTTCCTTCCCTCAAAGTTGCGGCTTTCCCTATTTCAAATTTATAGTTTTCATCAAATAATACTGGAATATTCAGTCTTCCAAGCCTTACGTACACAGGCCCCTTGTATTCAGCCGCCGCAAAGACCATTTTTTCCGTTTCTACTGCATCTGCTGGCGATAGCACTACCATTCCTGGAATTGCACGCATTAAAGCCACATCCTCAACTGACTGGTGTGAACCTCCATCTTCTCCTAACGAGACTCCTGCGTGAGTTGGACAAATTTTAACATTCAATTGTGGATATGCCACCGAGTTTCTAATCTGATCAAAAGCACGTCCCGCGGCAAAATGTGCAAAAGTTGAGGCAAACGGTATTTTTCCAGTCGTTGCAATACCTGCCGCTGTTCCAATCATATCAGCTTCTGCAATCCCAACATTTATATGTCTTTCTGGAAACTCTTTTTTAAAATACGCAGTCATTGTTGATTTTGACAAGTCTGCTTCCAGTACCACCACATCTTTATTTACTTTTCCCAATTTAACTAACGCTTCTCCATAAGCCACTCTAGTTGATTTTTTTTCCATTCTCATATTCTCCTATTTTTTATTTCATTATTTTTAAAAATTTTCTAATACTATTCCCATTAAAGCAATAATTTAATAGAATTGTTCTGCAACCCTTAAAACATTCCTTAGTTAAATTTTATCACTAAGCATTTGTATAAAGGATTCTTTCATTAAAAATTATTTTAATTACATAAATTGAAATATTAATTACGACATTTTACCAAAATTTTTCTTGATATTCGTTTTAATTAAATTAATTAATACTACTAAACTAAAGTTGTCGTGATTTTTTTGGAAGAAAAACGACTGTTTGAGCGAAGTTTTACGTAGCGAGTTTCGGTTTTCTTTCAAAAAAATGCTTAGACAAGCCAGGGTTGCAAGGGAAATGGCGATTGATTTCCCTTGCTGTTATTAACTCAATTCTTCCATTGCCTTCTTGTATTCTTCATCGTTTGGAGCGGCTCCATGGAATCCTGCATTATTCTCCATGAATGAAACCCCTTTTCCTTTTACAGTATTCGCAACAATAACTGTCGGCTGTCCTTTTACTGTTCTTGCTGTGTCAAGAGCATTTATGATTTCTTCATAATTGTGTCCGTCAATCTCGATTACATTCCATTTGAAAGCCTTGAACTTTTCCCCAACTGGAGCGACGTCCATTACATCCGAAACTTTTCCGTCAATCTGCAAGTTGTTATAGTCAACTATTGCAACTAAATTGTCAAGCTTGTAATGTGCAGATGTCATAACCGCTTCCCAAACTTGACCTTCCTGCAATTCTCCATCTCCTAAGATTGTATAGACTCTGAAATCGTTATTGTAAATTTTTGCGCTCAAAGCCATTCCGTTTGCCGCGGACAGTCCTTGCCCAAGTGAACCTGTTGACATTTCAACTCCAGCCAGTTTTTTCATATCAGGATGCCCTTGAAGCGGAGAGTGCCATTTTCTAAGTGTTGGAATAAGGCTCTTTCCTTCATCCCCTAAAAATCCTTTTTCAATCAAGGCCGCATACAGTGCAGGAGCCGCATGCCCTTTACTAAGAACTAATCTGTCTCTGTTTTCCATTTTTGGATTTTTTGGGTCAACATTCATTTCCTTCCAGTAAAGTACAGCCAAAATATCAGCAATCGAAAGTGAACCTCCCGGATGTCCTGATTTTGCCCTGTAAATCATTTCAATAATATCTTTTCTCAATGTTTTTGCCTCTTTTTGCAAATCTTCAATTTTCATAAAAACCTCCATTTTTTATTTATAAATATCAATAATTAACTAAAATTAATCCTCTTTTTTCAAATTATAGAAAAACAGCGAGACGCCAAACAGCACTAACGCCACGACAAGTGTCACTTTCACTCCAATTTCAGTTGCACCTTTCACGCCATTCTGAACATTCTGATTTCCTACAACAAGTAAAGTTGACTGAACAACTTGCTGCACTAGAAATGCCAATTTTAAAAACATTCCCTGTATTCCAAACATAAAGCCTTCCAAACTTACTTTTTTTGTTTCTGACAGTTTTGCAGAAATTTCACTAAGCATTGCCTGCGGAAAAATAAACGCCGCGCCGCTTAATCCTGTTCCACAAATTACAAAAAGCAAATATGCAAAAATCGAATTATTTTTATTAATAAACAATAGACCAAAAGTACCGATTATCAAAAGCAGCATATCCAGAATCAATATTTTCTTATACGAATATTTTTTCCCAAACTTATTTGTAATCGGAAAAAACAGTCCTGCCATTCCAAACAGCACAACTGATATTACAGTCAAATATTTAATATCCTTTTGCATTACAGCACTCAAATAATATGTCAAATCTCCACGAAGTATGTTAAATCCGCAAAAGAAAAAGAAGTATCCTAAAAAGTACAAAATAATTTCCTTATCCTTCAAATGTGAAATTGATTTCATAAACCCTAGCGATTCAGTTTTAGGACGGTTTTGTGTAATCTGCTTCTCCTTTAAGAAAAATATACACGCATAAATCCCCAAAACTGACAATATTGTAATCAAAATTACTGTTTTACGTATTCCAACTTCTGTATTCAGCACTCCATTTACTACTCCCAATTTTGAAATCAAAATACCCGGCAGAACCATCGCAACTCCAGTAAATATAAGTCTAAAAGTTGACTGCATTGTAGAAAGGTTAAGCCTTTCTTCCTTATTTGAAGCCAAATCTGGAATTAGAGCGTTATACGGTGCTGCAACTAAAGTATATGCCGTAAAATACAGTCCTCCAACGATTGATAAATAAATAAGTGTTGCCATCTGCGAACTTTTAATTGGATAAAAATACATAATCGTAAGAATTCCAAGCGGCAATCCTCCAGCTAGCATAAATATTGATCTTTTTCCAAACCGTGATTTTGAGTTATCAGATAAAAATCCCACAACGGGATCTGATACTGCATCAATAATTCTTGCAAAAATAAACGCTAGAACTAAATATTGCGGCTTTAACAGCGGAACTAAATTTTTCTCCGTTTCAGGCGGTAAATAGTAATACGACAGCCATTGATTATAAATCTGGTCAATCATAAAATATGAAACCCCAAGCCCGTAAATTATGTAACTTTTTTTCGTTAATCTTGAACTCATTAAATTTTCTACCTTTCTATTTTTTATATTGCTTAAAACAAACCTAAAAGTTATAACTTGTATCTTCAAACTTTAAATTTATTCAGTTTTTATAACTTTAATTTGTCAAAAACTCTTTTACTGCCTCAGCATATTCATCTTTACATTCAGGATCAGCATAAATTCTTGTGTGTGAACCTTTTTCAAAAACTTTTAGCTTGATATTTTCATTCTGTGCAAGTTCGTTATACTCTTCCATAAGCATTCCATAAGTTGTAGCCTTGTCATTTTTAGACTGAATTATCAAAGTAGGTATTCTTTTTAGCAAATACGATAATCTAAGCTTATCAAGATGGCTTCCAACTCTTAAATTAAAAATTCTTACAATAACACTTACAATAAATTTTGGAACACGACGTTTTTTTGCATCTTCCTTAATTCTCTTTCTTATATTTGAAATCGAACTGTCTAATATAAGCTTATCAATAACTATTCCTTTTTTCCGAAGCGTTTTTATATACATTTTAGACGCAATGGCGGAACCTATTCCCCCTTGTGAAAATCCATATAGCGTAAAATTATTTTTCCCAAATTTTTCATTAAGCATTTCCATTGTGTGAAAAATATCCTGTCCAAAGCAGTACCCCATCTTAGTTTTAGCCACATCAGACTTTCCAGAGTTTCTTAAATCTGGAATAAAAAAATTATACTCCTTGTCAAGCCCGATATTTTTAAACATTTCCAAATATTGTAACGAAGACAGCCTGTTTACACCACGACCATGCGAAATAATCATCGTTTTTGTAGCTTCCTTATTCTCAATAAGCCATCCATAAAGCTGTATTTTCCCTGATTTATACTCAATTTCCTTAAAATTATACCCATAATCATAAGGATTTGCCTTATTATCCTCAATATTATACTTCTGTCTCAATTTTTTACTGTTATACACCTCTTCAAATGTAACTCTCGGGTATTTTTCAATCTGATTAATAAAATACCGTATCGACATATATGCTATCACAAAGAAAAATATCATAAACAGCACATTAATTGTTATTAACAATCCCATTCCTATAATCCTCTCCTATTCTTTTTATTTTTTATTTATAAAATTCATTAATATAATATTTTTTTATTTTTATCTTATTTCTGAGCAAATGTATTAACTTTTCTCTGTATAAAGATTATCATTATTCACTTTTATAATTTTTTATATTTTATTTGTTAAAACAATTCAATCTAAACAAACAATCGGATTTAACTTCTCTTTTTTGCCTAAAATTAATTCCTTTATCAGAAATCCATTCTTTTCAACTTTTATTTTTTCCAAAAAGTTTTCTTGATTTTCCAAGTTTTCTGAATTTTCATCCTTTTTAGCAAAATTTCCAAATTTTTCAATATCCTTCCAATTTACAAAGACATTTTTTTTCTGAAACTCATTTTCCGCATTAAAGTTTTCAATTTTATTATTTTCACGAATTTCTTTCAAATATTCCTGACCTTTTTTATTAAAGCCTAAAATTCTTACATATTTTATTTCAAAATCCATCATTTTAGCTTTTATATTTAGTAAAATATTCAAAATAATCCGTTCTACACGTTTATTCGATAAATTTCTAGATTTTGTATTTTTCAAAAATTCTATATATTTTTGCGAATTCAACATTGTTCCGTATATTCTAGCATAAATTTCTTCAGTTATATCATATATTTCCATTATTTTTTCTTTTTTTTCTGTCAAAATCTTATATTTCACAATTTTAAAGATTTCTTCCTTTATTTTATCTCCACTAAATCTGTTATTTATCTTCCATTCTAAATTTTTAAAAATAATGTCAAATGATTTTTCTGGTAAAAATTTCTGAATCTCTTCTAGTTTCCAAAAGATTCTTTCTTCTGTTTTTACATTTTTCAAACTTTCTAAATCTATTTTTTCCCTAATATTTTGCTTTTTCTCAAAATTATAATTTTTTTTTTCAATTTCTTTTGAATTTTCTACTCCTCTATCTTTTAAAAAACTACATTTTTTTTCAATAATAGAATTTTTTATTTTTTCAAAATCAAATTTTTCTTCAGAAAATTTATCCAAAATCTTTTCCAGCTCATTTCTCAAAAACGAAGCACTAGCAAGCTCTTCCCTATCCTCAGAAACGTTCTCTTCATTATATTCTGAAATTTCTCTTTTTATAATATACGGTTTTATTTTAAGATTGCTATTTTCTATCTCACGCATATATTCCAGAGCCAAAATATTATTTGACTTCACAATTCCATCTAAATTATATTCCTTTAATGCCAGTCTTTGAGAAGTGCTGTAACTGTTGCCTTTTTTCATATATTCCATAAGCTTGTCCTTATAATCCTGCCTTTTCTGCAGTTCAAGCACCTTTTGCAAAACCTCAATATTTTCCTCTTCCGCTCCAAAAACCTGAATATCTATACCCAAATAATCCAAAATTTTTGTTGCCATCCTTGAAAAAATTTCCGCATTCTGAATTGAATAATAAAGTGGCAACTCCACAACTAAGTCAACTCCACATCCTAAGCTAACATGTGTTTTCTCCCACTTATCCAAAAACGAAATTTCTCCCCGCTGAACAAAATCTCCGCTTATCACTACCACAATCAAGACATCTTCACCAAATATCTCTTTAATTTTCCTGATTTGATACAAATGTCCATTGTGAAATGGATTATATTCAGCTACAATTCCTATTTTCAACAATTTTCTCTCCTAAAAACTTTTCTTACGTTATATATATTATACCATATATTAATTTGATTTTTGTAAGTTTTTTCAATTTTTATTTCAACAATTATTTAAAATTTTTTTATATCTTGTTTTTAAAATATTTTAAGGTATAATGTAGTAAAAGTAATCTAAAATAAAAAATTTAGGAGGTTTTATTATGAAAAAATTATTTTTTTCAATTTTTTTAATGTTTTGTCTAAACATTTTTTCCAATGTAAATTACAATGTTTTTGTAATTATGGATAACAACGCAACTAGAAATGTGGAAAATATTTCAAAAAGGCTTAAAGAATCAGGAATTGAAAGCCTTTATTCCAAAGGATATGCAGTTCATCTAACTCTTTACCTTACAGAATATAAGCCTGAAGCACTAAAAACAATAAAAGATACTGTCAACAAAATTGCAAATCAGACAAAGCCTTTTGATATAGAGTTTTACAGATTAAGAAAAACTGGCGGAAACTGGTTTATGCTTGATGCTCAAAACAATGAAGCTATACAACAGCTTGCAGATGAAATAACAGTTAGCTTAAACAAATATCGTGCAAAGGACGCACAAGTTCCCGACTGGGCAAAATCTATTCCTGAAAAAGTAAAATCCTTTAATTTGTACGGCTCTCCAAACGTATTTACAAGCTTTGATCCCCACATAACTTTACTTACTCCAGAAGATTCAGCAAAAATAGATACATTTACTTCAAAATATGATTTTAAACCTTTCAAATCTAAAGTTATTGGTATCGGAATCGCTCAAGTTGACGATTTGGGGCAAGCAAAAAATATAATTTATTCAGTAAAATTTAAAAAATAAAAAAGGAAAAATTATATGAAAAAACTTGAAAATTATGAACAAATACTGAATAAAATAAAAGAAGAAAAATATTTTTTATTATACGTTTCAATGAATAATTGCAGCGTCTGTCACTCTGATATGCCAAAAGTTGAGAAAATTATTAATGACAAAAATTTTACCGCTTATCATATCGAAGCATCTGAAATTGCTGAAGCTGTTGGGCAATTAAGTCTATTTTCAGTCCCAGTAGTTATTCTATTTTATGAAGGCAGAGAGATACACAGACAAGCTAAAATTATTGATTTTGACGAATTAAATTATAGAATTGAACAAATAAGTGAAAATAAATAAATACCAAAAGGGAACTGATTCTAATAAAACTAGAACTAATTCCCTTAATTTTATTTACCCAGCAATTTTAATCCATAAGACTTAAAAATTTCTTCAGCTTTTTCAACTAATTCTCTCGTTGGTGTCGGTGTATCTTTTAATTTATATTCTTTCCCAACTTTTTCCCATTTATACTGCCCCATTTGGTGAAATGGCAAAATATCCACTCTTTCCACATTTTTCAACTGCGAAGTAAACTTAGCCCAGTCATGAAGATCTTGCTCATCGTCAGAATATCCAGGAACCAGTACATATCTTAACCAAGTTGGCTTATTAATCTCATTTATATATTTTGCAAATTTTAGAGTGTTTTCAAGCTCTACTCCAGTTAATATTTTATATCTTTCAGGATTTATCTGCTTAATATCAAGAAGCACCATATCTACAAGCTCCAGCACTTTTTTTGCCTTTTCATTAAAAATATATCCCGATGTATCAAGTGCTGTATGAATACCATTTTCACGGCAAAGTTTAAATAATTCCATCAAAAATTCAGGCTGCATTAAAGGTTCTCCTCCAGAAACTGTAACTCCTCCAGTCTTTATAAATCCTTTTACTTTCAGAATCTCCTTCATGACTTCCTGTGCAGTCATCACCATCTTTTTATCTTTAATTTCCCAAGTATCAACATTATGGCAATACAGACATCTAAGCGGACACCCCTGTAAAAATAACACAAATCTAATTCCTGGCCCATCTTTAGTCCCAAATGATTCAAACGAATGTATATACCCTTTCACTTCCATATTAATTTCTCTCTTTCTTTTTTTATTCAATAAATTATTCAATAACTTAAATTTTATTTTATACTATTTCCTAGTGGAATTTAATACTATATTATTTTCATTTTTTTAAACATAGTCTAGTATAAACTAATCTGTCGGAGCATTTTTCTGTGCTGACAAAACTGTTTGAGCATAGCGAGTTTTTTGTCAGTACAGAGAAATGTCGTAGACTAGCCATAGGTTGTAGGATTTGCGGCAATGAGCAATCCTACGAAAATAAAAATGAAAAAACATAGTAATATGAAAAAATATTTATTAATCAAAATATCTAAAAAATAATAAAAAATAATTTAGTTAAATGCTTATGAATTGACTAACAAACAACCCTATTATAAAAATTTATTCCCATTTTTAAATGGAGTTTAATATAAATTATCATACAATAGAAAAGAATGCCGCATAACTCATACTTTTATGAAACTATGCGACATTGCTCATATTTGTTGAAAATTATCAGTTAATTTTCAGATTTTTTACTGATTTCAATTACATTTTACTTGAGATTGTTCTGTTAATTACATCTAATTGTTGTTCTTTAGTCAATTTAACGAAGTTTACTGCATATCCAGAAACTCTGATTGTTAATTGAGGATAATTTTCAGGATGTTCCATCGCATCTTCTAGCAAGTCTCTACCAAATACGTTTACATTCAAATGATGTCCTGTTTGATTGAAATATCCATCCATTAATCCAACTAGATTTGTTTGTTTTTCATTTGCATTTTTACCTAATGTTTCCGGTGTAATTGCGAATGTGTAAGAAATTCCATCGTTTGCATCTTCAAATGGGATTTTAGCTACTGAGGCAAGTGAAGCAACAGCTCCTCTTGTATCTCTTCCGTGCATAGGGTTTGCTCCTGGTCCAAATGGTGCTCCAGCTCTTCTTCCATCAGGAGTATTTCCTGTTTTCTTACCATATACTACGTTTGAAGTAATTGTTAATACAGATTGTGTAGGAGTTGCATCTCTGTACATTTTGTGTGTTCTTAATTTGTTCATAAATCTTCTTGTAATGTCTACTGCAAACTGATCTGTCGCATCGTCATTATTTCCGAATGGAACATAGTCTTTTTCATTGATATAGTCAACTGCATCCCCTTCTTCATCTCTTACAACTTTTACTTTACCATATTTAATAGCTGCCAATGAATCTGCAATAATTGATAATCCTGCAATTCCAAATGCTTCTGTTCTTCTGATATGAACATCATGCAATGCCATTTCTAATGCTTCATAAGAATATTTGTCGTGCATATAGTGAATGATATTTAATGATTTAACATAAGTTGAAGCTAACCAGTCTAATACTTTATCAAGTTTTTCCCATACTTCATCAAATTCAAGATATTCACTCTTAATTGGCTCAAATTGTCCTTCTGGAGTTACTTGTATTTTTAATTTTTCATCTTTTCCACCATTAATTGCATACAATAATGCTTTTGGCAAGTTTACTCTCGCTCCAAAGAATTGCATTTGGTGTCCGATAGTCATTGGAGATACGCAACAAGCGATTCCATAGTCATTACCAAATTGTGGTCTCATGATATCGTCATTTTCATATTGTACTGATGATGTATCAATTGATACTTTGGCACAGAATTTTTTCCAAGTTTCAGGTAATTGTTCACTCCATAAAACTGTTAGATTTGGTTCAGGTGAAGTTCCCATGTTATATAATGTATGTAAAATTCTGAATGAGTTTTTAGTAACTAATGATCTTCCATCTTCTCCGATACCACCGATTGATTCAGTTACCCAAACTGGATCTCCTGAGAATAATGCATCGTATTCTGGTGTTCTTAAGAATCTGATTATTCTTAACTTCATAACAAAGTGATCCATTATTTCCTGAGCTTCTTTTTCAGTCAAAGTACCTTCTTGCAAATCTCTTTCCAAGAAAATGTCTAAGAATGTAGAAGTTCTTCCAATACTCATTGCAGCTCCATTTTGATCTTTTGTAGCGGCTAAGTATGCAAAGTATAACCATTGTACTGCTTCCTTACCATTAGTTGCAGGTTGTGAAATGTCAAATCCATAAGCTTCAGCCATTCTTTTTAATGCATGTAATGCTTTAATTTGTTCAAAAATTTCTTCTCTAAGTCTTATTACATCTTCTGTCATTTCAGCTGGATCCATATTTTTCAATTGATTTTGTCTATCAGCAATTAGTCTGTCCACTCCATAAAGTGCAACTCTTCTGTAATCTCCAATAATTCTTCCACGTCCGTAAGCATCAGGAAGTCCAGTTATAATACCAGTTTTTCTTGCTTTTCTGATTTGATCAGTGTATGCTGAGAAAACCCCATCATTATGAGTTTTTCTATATTTAGTAAAAATTTCTTCTGTTTCAGGATCTAATTTGTACCCAAATGCTTCCAAACTGTTTTTTACCATTCTCAATCCACCATTTGGGAAAATTGCTCTTTTTAAAGGAGCGTCAGTTTGCAATCCTACGATTTGTTCCAAATCCTTATTGATGTATCCTGCTCCATAAGCGTCAATTTGTGAAGGTATTTTAGTTTCTGCATCATAAATACCTTTTTCCCTTTCTACCTTGAATTTTTCTGAAAGACTTTTCCATAATTCAGTAGTTGCTTCTGTTGGTCCTTCCAAAAAGCTGTCATCTCCCAAGTACTCAGTGTAATTCAATCTGATAAATTCTGTAACATCAATGTTGTCTTTCCAGTTTCCTTCTTTAAATCCTCTCCATGCGTTCATTATTTAACAACACATCCTTTCAATTTTTTTATTTATTTACTTTGCTTTGTAATCATTATAATATTGTTCTCACTCTATGTCTTATTATACCTCAAAAAATTTTTAAAAGCAAACATATTTTATAAAATTTTTTAATATTTTTTTTCTAACAAAAATCTATAAAACTTCTGCTCTATAGTGAAAAAAATAACTTGTTGTTTTTAGAAAGTTTATTACTATTTTTTTATTCTTTTTTTTCAAATGCACCCAATTATTTTAATTTTATTTTTAATTTTTAATCTTTTTAGGAAATATTTTTCTTTCTTTTTTAAATTCTAGATGTTGTAACATCATTGTTCTCAAATATATCATTTGTTTTAAAAAATGAATCCGATTTTTCAGTGCTCCTTTTTCTTTTTCTATTTCAAAATGATAAATTGGTATATCTGAAAAATTTTTTATTGTATTCACAAATTTTGAACTCGAAATTAAGAGAATTTGTTCATAATCGTTGCTGATTTTAGAAATTATTTTTTTAAATGATACTAAATGTTCTACTTTTACTATATTTATAAAATTAAAAAGTTTTTTTATTTTATTATATGTTCTTAAAATTTCTTTTTCTTCCAAGTCTATTAATACTAATGTTGAGATTTTAGGAATTTTGTCAGACTGAATATACTGTTTTACTATTTGTTTATTCAATAAATTTTCATTTTCAAAATGTACTGATGATTCTGCAATGTTATAAATTTTTATTTTATCTTGATTATTTATTTTTTCAATATTTTTATTTTCAAAATTTAGATTTTTTATTTTTACAGTTTCATCAAATGACAATTCACCATTAATTTCATACATCACTTTTTTATAATTTTCTCTTTTTTTATGTAACTTTTTATAAAACATTGTTGCAAATTTTAGATTCATTTCCATTTTTTCTTTTTTAAAAATTTTATTTAGTATAAAAAAATATTCTTCATTTTCCTTGTTTCTTTTTATATTGAATCTACTTTTTAGATTATCATTTTTTATATTAGAAATTAAATATGTTAACATACTGTATTTTTCATCTGTTGAAATTATATTGGTATATGTTTCTATGTATGAAAAAAGTACTTTTTTGATGTACTTGATATTTTTAAGACCCAAAATGTCATTAAGTAATTTAAAATAAAAATTTTCTTGATACGTACTTTTTCCAAGATAAATTTTTTCTAATCTTTTAGATAAAATTTCCTTTAAATAATCTTCACCTATTTCTTTTATATTATAATTTTTTTCTTTAAATAATTTTTCAATACTTTCGCATTTCACATATTCTGAATATTTGATATTAAAATTTTTTAATATCTGCTTCAAATCATTTTGTATATTTTTTGTATTTTCCTGTGTTCGATTTATTTGTTTATTAAATTGATAAATATTTAATTTTTCTTTTTTAAATAATATAATAATTAAAATAAGTTCCCTTCTAAACAACATTTTCATGTTTATGTTTCTATCTTCTATTTTAAATATTTTTTCATCATATTTTCCAAAATAATATAAATAGTGTTTAGTTTTGTGTATTATTCCATTATTGTTGTTTCTTAAAAAATCATTTATATTCTCAATAGTATAATCCAATCTTTTAAATCCATATTTTTCTTCTAAATATTTTCTACTTGCAATTTTAAAATTTAAAACTTCTTTTAACAAGTCACTCTCATTAAAGTCAATTTCCACTGCCTACTTTCACCCCATAATTCTTAACTTTGTAGCAATAATAATAGCTACAAACATTTTCATAATAACAATTATGAGTTCATTTTTTTAGACGATATTTTTTGTTTTTTTACTTTTCAAAAATAACCGGTAAACATTGACTTTTGTTAATTTTATATATATTAATTTAAAATTAAATCAATTTAAAACATATCATGAAATATTATCTAAAAATACCTATTATTTAAAGAATAATACACACTAATATATTTCAAAATATTCAATTATTTTTTATCTTATAATATTTCAAAATAAAAAAAGAGAAAACTGTTATCGTTCTCTCTTTAAAAAATATTTATTTTTCAAATAACTTCTGAATTTCAGATTTTTTATGTTCCAGCCGATCTTCCAGCTCATTCATCCACACCAGCGGATCTTTAGGATTTACAAGCCTTTTTATATTATCCCGATTTTTTTCTTTGTCAAACCAGATAAGTTTTGTAATCGCTCCAGCTCCAATTCCAATAATTGTCTTATTTTCCTCAATCATTTCTATATTATAAATCGACTCGCTTCCATTTAGTGAATATCCTAGATTTTCTCCCCATTGAAAGCTATTTTTCTGGCGATACATATAATATGGAAAAAGCCCTTTATTTTTAGTTACATTTTCAATTTTTTCGTAAATTTGTTCATAATCCAGTACGTCTTCGTGAGCATAATTTTCTTTGTTAAGACGGCTGGCATTTTTTATTGCCAAATTGTGAATTGTCAGATTTTCCATATCGTATTTGGAAATTTCGTCCATTGTGTACAAAATATCTTCTGTAGTTTCACGTGGCAAGCCTAAAATCAAGTCCATATTTATTTCCAATCCAAAATTTTTAGCAAGTTTGTAAACATTATCAAACTGTTCCCTATCGTGATAACGATTTACAAGTTTTAAAGTTTTTTCATTAAAAGACTGCGGATTTATACTAATTTTATTTATTCCATAGCTTTTGATAATAGCTAATTTTTCTTCATCCAGCGTATCAATTCTTCCAGCTTCAAATGTAAATTCCTTTAAATAATCTAAATTATAGTTTTCTTTTACTGTTTTTAGCAATTTGTCAATTTCTTTCGCCGTTAAAATTGAAGGCGTTCCTCCACCAATATAAATCGTATTAATTTTTAAGCCTAATTCCTGTGTTAATTGACCAATTTCACGGATTTCGTGATAAATAGACCCTGTGTATTCATCATATCGCTCTGCATATTTTCCACGTAGTAGATAGGCTGGGAATGAACAGTATGAACATTTTGTAGGGCAAAAGGCGATTCCGATATAAATTCCAATTGTTTCTTTGTCCAAATATGGCTCTTGACGTTTTACAATGTCTAGCAAAAGTTTCCTTTTTTCCTTGCTTACAAGATATATTTTTTCCAATATTTCATTAATTTCATTATAAGATAACCCCATCTTTAAAAAACGCCCTACAATCTTTGTAGGACGTACTCCTATTAAAATACCCCATTTATATTCATTTTTTTTATCAAAAAGTTTCATCAAGGAACTTTTTGCCATAACTTCTGCCTGATCAAAATATTCTTCATTGACTTTCTTATGTGAAAATGTTACTTCTTTTAAAATTTTTCTATTTTTATTATCAATTAACGCTGTATTTACAGTAATTGTTTCTGTATTATCCCTTTCTGAATCTTTTAGTTTTCCACAATTATTCTCAAAGTTTTCCACATCTCGATTTTTTCTAAAATCAACACTAATTTCCACATCTTTTTCACTATTTTCAAAAAGAATATCATAGTGCTCAGGTAAAAGCACACGCATAAATTCCTCAAGTTTGTTCTGATTAATTTCAATATTCGCTCTTATCATCTATTTTATAACTCCTATAAAGTATAGCGCCAGCACAATTATCCCAAGAACAATCCGATAATATCCGAATATCTTGAAATCGTGCTTTTTAATGTAATTCATAAATACTTTTATCACAGCATACGCAAATACAAATGACAGCACAAAACCTAATGCAATCAAAAACCATTCATATCCGCTTAAAGCTGTACCAAGTTTCACTAGTTTTAAAAGCGTCGCCCCAAGCATTGTCGGAATCGCAAGAAAAAATGAAAATTCCGTTGCTAAAACTCTATTTAATCCAAGCAAAACTCCACCAATAATTGTAGCAGCCGATCTCGAAGTTCCAGGAATCATCGCAAGACATTGAAACAGCCCTACTCCAATCGCAGTTTTTACTGACATTTGGGTAATTGAATTAATTCCACCTTCCTTTTTCTCCCTAGACTCAAGCCAGATAAGTATAACTCCATAAATAACCAGCATTATTGCCACAACTACCGAATTAAACAGCACTTTATCAATAATATCGTCAAACAGAAGTCCCAGCACAACCGCAGGAAGCACCGCAATCACTATTTTTACCCACATCTGAACAATATCCATCCGCTGACTTTGACTAAGCCCCTTCGCAAACGGAAAAATTCTTTTCCAATAATATACAACTACCGATAAAATCGCCCCTAACTGTATAATTATCTTGAACGCATTGGCAAACTCCTCATTTTGTGAAAGCTGCAAAAACTGATCCACAATAATCATATGCCCTGTACTGCTGACAGGTATAAACTCTGTAAGCCCTTCCACAAGGCTTAAAATAAATACTTTAATAATATCTGCAAACATAATATTTTCCTTTCTTTTTTATTAAACCTATTTTTTTAAATTATCATTTATTATATCACATATTTTTTACTTTATTAATAGTCATAAAATTTTCTTGTTTATTTATTTTAAATGTGATATTCTAAAATCATAACTATTTAAAGAGGAAAGACAAATGAAAAAAAATAAAATTCTTTATACAGTAAATTATGATAAAATTGTAAATTTTAAAGAAAGGGTTACTCGATTTACAGTCAGATTTGAATTTAAAAGCAACTGTAAAAATGAAGATTATTCTGGAGAAGATTTTGCACATTTGCACGATACGGGCAGGCTAACAGAATTATTAATTGATGGGGCTGAGCTGCTTATAAAAAAGGCTAATAATGAGAATCGAAAAACTAGATGGGATGTAATCGCAGTAAAGGTTCATGGAGAAATTATACTTATTAATACAGCTTTTCATCGCTACATTACAGAATCTATATTTAACAATGCACAAATTTCCCCATTTGGAAAGCCTTTGTATATAAAGCCTGAAATTAAGCATAATAATAGTAAACTCGATTTTTATCTGGAAACTGAAAAAGATAAAATTTATGTTGAGGTAAAAGGCTGTACCTTGGTAAATGGAAAAACTGCTCAATTTCCTGGCTCTCCTTCTGTGCGTGCCTTAAAACATCTGAAGGAACTCATAGAACTTAAAAAAGAGGGATTTAGGACGGCTGTCTTTATTTTAATTTTTAGAAAATCAGAAATTTTTGCACCTGAACATATTATCGACAAGGAATTTTCAGAAACTTTTTACGAAGCGATAAAAAATGGAGTGGAAATTTATCCGATGCTTTTGGAGTACAGGAAAGATGGAAAGGTGTGTTTTGTGAAAAATATAGAAGTTGCAGAAAAACTGTTTTAATATTCAAATAAAAAAAATCGTAAAATAGTTTAAAAATTTAAATCAATAAAAAATCGGAATATATTCAAAATATTGATTAATTCCGATTTATTTTTTTATAATTACATTTTATTCAACTTTTCTTTTGCCTCTTCTACAATATATAACTTATTCCCGTTTTCAATAACTTCTTCGTATAATTTTCTTGCTTCTTCTATCTCTCCTGCTTTTGACTTATAATTTGCCAATAAATGTTTAATTACCAAAACCTGACGTTTAACACTTAATTTTTTTAATGTTTCTGATAAAATTTCTATCATTTTTGTGGTATCATTTTCATAAAATAAAATTCCATTTAAAAATTCAATCATAGCATTTGTTTCATCAATTCCTTTTTTAGTTTTAAATTTTTCCATCATTTTTAAAACTTTTTCTTTGTAAATCACTATTGCCTCTTCTTTTCTTTCGAGTCCATGCAATAACAGTGCTTCGTTATAGTAATACAGGATTTTATGCTGTTCCCTGAATAATGATTTTTTAGATAAATCTATGTCTTTTAAATTTTGATACGCTTCTTCTACTTTTCCTAGTGAAGAATATCCAGCACAAAGATTCAGTTTCATATAATTTCTATATCGTTTATTTTTATTTCTGTCATATTCATTTTGCGTAATTTCTATAAATTTTTCAGGATCAAGTTCTTCATTTAATATATTCATATATTTTTGATAAAAGTACATATACATTCTTTTATCTATTTTCAGAAATTCAAATACCAAGATTAACGAAATAATCAATATATAATTAAAAATTGAGTGTTGCATTCGTAACCACAAAACGAATATAATTAGTAATACAAATATCGTAACAGAAAAATTTATTAATATATATTTTTTTCTTATTGTCATTTTTCTCCTTTCACAAAAAACTGAAATCAAACTTATAACTTTTAAATCAACTCCGTCTTTATTTTAAGAAAGATTCAGAGTTTTTATTTCTCATTCTTTAGTAATTATTTTTTCTCAGAAAACATGAAATCAAATTCTTCATAATATAAATCTTTTGGTTTTCCATTTATTATTTCATCATTAATGCTTCTTAAAGAAATTTTATAATTAATTTTTCCTATTGTTCCAATATATTCCAAATCCTTTTGTGGAACTTCGTATACTGTATCATTTGTATCTGGTAATTTTACAGTTCTTAATTTGAAGGCAATTTGTTTTACTGCATCTTCGTAGTTTATTTTGGCAAGTTCTGTTCCGTCTTTTCTGTTTATTGTGATTGTTTTATTTTTTAAAATAATTTTATATTTTTCAGATTCATTTTCCTGATTTATCGAATCGTCATTATAAATATTCCTGTAATATATAAGGTTATCATAACCTGCTATATCAGATATAATTTCAGAATTTTCAATATTTTTTACTTTATATGTGATAACTTTCCGTTCTTCATAATTTCCTTGATCATCACTTCTGTAATAATAATCTTTCCATGACTCTTTCACATCCAGCCCTTTTTCCAAATCTCCAAGAGTCGAATAAACTTCACCTTTTTCATTTTTGAAATTTAATTTTGCAATAGTGCTGTTGTCAGATATATATTGAAGCGTTGTATAAATTTGACTTCCTTCACTATTATTCAATTTTTGTGTAATTTTAGAAATTTTTCCATCTTTTAAAGCTCCGTATTTTACAAGCATTCTTTTTAATCTTTGACTTTGACTAAAATTACTTACATTTTTGGCACTAAGCGGAGTATAAACCGAAATGACTAAACAGGCAATTAAACTTATAAAAATTCCTGTGATATTCATTTTTCTAATATACAAAATCATGCAGAAAAATAGCCAGAATATTGAAATTAGTACATAATACCGATTCTCTGTAATTCCATATTGATACGTTCTTTGAAAAACTGCAAATAGTGAAGCAAAAATTAAAGGTATCGAAAAATATGGAAAATACTTCTTAAAGTTCTCAAAAAATTTATCTTTCTGTGTAAATGGCGTTATTAAAATCATAACAGCGACACTAAATGCTGTGTACCAAAGTACAAGGTGAGAAATTAATCCTTTTGGCAAATGCATGGATATAAGAACCTTCGCCATATAAATATATAAAACACCTGTGTAAATAATAATTAAAGGAATAATTACAAATTTAATCAATAAATTAAAAATAAATGGAAATTCATAATTTTCAAGATTATCATCAGGTTTTTTTAATAAAGATAAAAACAATGATACTCCAAATACTTCAGTTATAAACCAAAAAGAATACGTAGTCAATCTAAAAAATAAACTATCTCCAGAATTAAAAAACAAATAATTTACTGTTGTCAGTATTATTTCAATACCAATCCAGAGAACTGCCACAAAAATACCTGTTATAACAAAATTTGAAAATACTGACTGTAAATATTTTTCTTTATTCTCTTTTTTTTTCAAAATAGGAATTAATAAAAACAGAACTATTGAAATCGGAATCAATGTAAAATAATAAATATTGTAATAATCATTAGTTCGTAAATACTCTACAAAAAAAATAATCGATATAACAAATGTTATAGCTGAATAAATACCTCTAACTAACCATCTATTTTGTTTATAAAAATATTTTTCATAAAGCATTTCAAACATTGCCGTAATAAAAATACTTCCAAACAAAAGAAGATTAACTTCAACAAATTCATCAGACTGAAAACTTCTAACTTCTGCTATGTATATTCCTGTAATAAAATGCAAAAAAGCTAGAATAATCGTTATTGGAAATCTCTCAACCCCACTTTTAAAATGCAAAAGAAGTTTCTTTACATTTTCTTTAATCTTTTTCATAAAAATCACCTCTTATCATACTTTGATCTTTTCTCTAAAATTAAATAAATAGAGAAAACAATTTATTTCACAATAATAATAACACATTTTTATTAAAAAAAAATGAGAAAATTATTTTATTTTCTTTTTTCTCCCTCAATAAAATTATTTCCTTAATCACTTATTTTCTAGATTATTTTAATTAATTATTTTTTTTATTTATAATTCTAAATCTTTTTTGACGTAAGGGCATCAGACGCCATGCCCTTACAACACCGCTTTACGCAAAACTTTCTTATATAAGAAAAATAGAACTCGCTTTTGAATATAAATAATTTTAATTCAAACAATCTTATCTAATTTAAAATTTGTTCCAAAAGCTCAAACAGCTATTTTTCTTCTAACGAAATTTTGCTTGGAATTTATTTTAATAAAATTATCTTTTGTAATTATACTAAAAATTGTCGTGATTTTTTTGTAATGAAATTGACTGTTTGAGCTTTTTCAAAACATTTAAGTTATAATCAATTTAAGAGTTAGTAACAACTTTTATTAAAAAGCGAGTTTCAATTTTATTTCAAAAAAATGCTTAGACGAGCCAGGATTATAAAGGGGATGGCGATTGATTCCCTTTATACTTAAAATATAAAAATAACTATTAATCAAAAAAATTTAGAAAATAACTTAATTAAATAATTAAAAATTTTGTTTAATGATTACAGAATTATAAAATTCAAATTTTAATTTTTTTATCTGTTAAATAACAAGTCAATGTGATATAATTTGTCATAAAATATAAGTTATTTTATTTAAGTAGCAGATTTGGGGAAAAATGTTAAGTATAATGTAATCAAAAGGGGGATTATTTATGAAAATAAAATATGTCATTATTTTTGTAATGCTGTTAATTGCGGGAAATTTTTTAAGACTTTTAATTGAGGACAAAAATATTCCAAAAATTGAAATTAGTAAAGAAAAAAATTATAAAAAGGAAAAGGCTAAAAAAGATGCTGATTTGACAAAAAGTAATGTAAAATTTGACATTAATAATGTTGAATACAAGGATTTACTAAAATTAGGGATTAATAAGAATAAGGCTGAAAAATTTGTGAAATATCGGGATGAAGTTGGGATTATTAAAGATATTAACGAAGTGAAAAATATTTCAGGATTTGGAAAAACTGGATTAGAAACTGCACAAAAATTTTTGTTTGTGGATAATGAAAAAATTCAGAATCCAAATGAGAATTATGGACGTGAAATTACAAAATACAGCATTAACAAGCTAAATGAAAAAGAATTAAAAAAAATAGGATTTACAAATAAGGAAATAAAAAAATTACTTCCTGAAATTGAAAAAAGTAACATAAAATCAAATATCGATTTAGAAAAGATTATTGGAAAAGAGCGTTATGCAGAAATTGAAGATAAAATAAAATTTATTGAATAAAATATAATGTATTATATTCAAAAAAATCTGCTGCTTAAATAATCTAATTTATACTAATTCTATTTTTATTAAATTACTAAATTTTATCCTTAATTATTCAGATTAATAATTTTTAATTAAAATTGATAAGAGTTATTTTTATTAATAAATATTTTTTCTACTTTTTTATGTTTTTTCTTTTTTATAAAGCAAAGGGGAACAAACGCCATCCCCTTTGCAAACCCGGCTTGTCTAAGAATTTTTTTGAAATAAAAACGAAACTCGCTACGTAAAGCTTCGCTCAAACAATCGTTTTCATTCCAAAAAAATCACGACAATTTTAGATTAATTACAATGTTAGTTTAATTAATTCAAATAACAAGTAAAATTTCGTTAAAGGAAAAATAACTGTTTGAGATTTTGGTATAAAATCGAAACTGTATTTAGTTAATTGTATCAAAATAATCTTGATTCAAAATCGAGTTTTATTTTTCTTTATTATAAGAAAATTTTGCGTAAAGCGTGAGTAGTTCGTAGAACTTTCGCAAACATTATTAAGTGTTGATTAGTTAATTATACTAAAATAACTGTTATTGCGAAACAGAGGAGATGGCGTCTGATCTCCCTGCTTAAATAAACTTAGATATAAACAAAATAAAAAAATATAAAAAAAAAGAAAGAAAGGGGATGTATTTATGATAAAAAAAGTATTAATTGCAAATCGTGGGGAAATTGCGGTTAGAATTATTAGAGCCTGTAGAAACATGGGGATTTTGAGTGTTGCAATTTACTCAAAGGAAGATAAGGATAGTCTTCATATAAAATTGGCTGATCAAAGTATTTGCATTGGAGAAGGTCCTGCAAGAAATAGTTACTTGAATAAGGAAAGTATCATTACGGCTGCCTTGAATGTGGGAGCAGATGCGATTCATCCTGGATACGGCTTTTTGTCGGAAAATTCAGAGTTTGTGAAAATGTGCGAGGAAAACGGAATAAACTTTATTGGTCCAACAGCCAAAGTTATTGATAGAATGGGGAATAAATCTCAGGCTAGAAAAACAATGATGGATGCTGGAGTACCAGTTGTACCAGGAACAAAAGAACCTGTTTATGATGTAGAATCTGGAATGAAAGCTGCTGAAAACATTGGCTACCCTGTTATGGTAAAGGCTTCTTCTGGTGGTGGCGGAAAAGGGATGCGTGTTGTAAAGGATAGGAATGGTTTTGAATTTTTATTTAATGTGGCTCAGCGGGAATCCATAAATGCGTTTGGTGACGATACTATGTATATTGAAAAATTTATAGAAGATCCAAGACATATAGAAATTCAAGTAATTGCTGATAATTTTGGAAATGTAGTGGCTCTTGGGGAAAGAGACTGTTCTGTTCAGAGAAACCATCAAAAATTAGTAGAAGAATCGCCATCTCCTGCAATTTCCCCAGAAACTCGGGAAGCACTAAATAAATATGCTATTCTAGCAGCAAAAGCAGTAAATTACACAAATGCTGGAACCATAGAATTTATAATGGGTTCAGATGGTTCATATTACTTTATGGAAATGAATACTCGAATTCAAGTAGAACACGGAGTTACTGAAATGGTGACAGGAACAGATTTGATAATTGAACAGATTAGAGTGGCAATGAATGAAAAATTAAGTTTTTCACAGGAAGATATACAATTACGAGGGCATGCAATAGAATGCCGTATAAATGCAGAAATTCCTGAAAAAAACTTTATGCCAAGTCCAGGAAAAATAACAAACATACATTTACCAGATGGTAATGGAATAAGAGTTGATACTGCTATTTACACAGGCTATACAATACCAACTGAATATGATTCAATGATTGCTAAAATTATAGTTCACGCTCCAACTCGTGAAATGGCACTTCAAAAAATGCGTTCAGCACTAAACGAAACTGTTATTTTAGGTGTGGAAACTAATCTAGATTTTCAATATCAAATTATGAGAAACGAGGTTTTCTGTGAAGGAAAGGCAACTACAAGTTTTATTGAAAATGTATTGCTTTATTAAAAATTTAAATTTAAAACGAAAAGAGGTAAAATATGGCTTTTAAAGTTGATTTGAACTGTGATTTGGGAGAAAGTTTCGGTAATTATAAAATTGGAGGAGATGATAAAATTATTCCTCTTATTTCCAGTGCTAATGTAGCTTGCGGATTTCATGCAGGAGATCCTGTCGTTATGAAAAAAACGATAGAATCTGCTAAAAAAAATAACATCGGAATAGGAGCTCATCCTGGATTTCTAGACTTAATGGGATTTGGACGGCGTGAAATGAAAATTTCATTAGATGAAGCGAAAGCCTATGTGCTGTATCAATTGGGAGCTTTAGGGGCTTTTTGCAAAAATGAAGGTGTAAAGCTGCAACATGTAAAGCCTCACGGAGCTTTGTATAATATGGCTGCAAAAGACTATGAACTATCAAAGGCTATTTGTGAGGCTATTGCTTATTTTGACAGTTCTCTCATAATTCTTGGACTTTCGGGAAGCGAAACTTTAAGAGCTGCAAAAGACCTAGGCTTAAAATATGCCAGTGAAGTTTTTGCAGACAGGGCTTATGAGGAAGATGGAAGCCTTGTGGCACGTTCAAAGGAAGGGGCAATGATTCACGATGAAAACGAAGCAATAGAACGTGTAATAAAAATGATAAAGGAACAAAAGGTAACTTCAATAACAGGAAAAGAAATTCCGATAAAGGCTGATTCTATTTGTGTTCACGGTGATGGTGAAAAAGCTTTGCTTTTTGTAAGAAGAATACGTGAAAAATTAGAAAGTGAAGGAATCATAGTTCAAAAATTATTAGAAATCATATAATAAATTTAAAATTTGTTAATTGATTGATTAAATTAAGCAAATTTAAAAAATAAGAAAGGAGTTTGATTATTTTTCTTAAAAAATAAAATGAAAAAATGAGTTTATTATCAGATATTGCAGTGCCAATCGCAAAATTGGTGAATATTAAAAAATATAAGGAAAAAGATTTTTTAAATCCAAGAAGAGATACAGATTTTTTGAATAAAAAAAATTTTGACAAAACGCTTATTCTTGATGAACAGTTTATTGATGAATACCAAGTTTTGACAGTTTTTTCAGAAGAAAGCTATAACAAGCATGTTGTTTTTCTACATGGCGGGGCTTACGTAATGCGTGCAGTCAGGGCTCACAAAAATATTATTGAAAAGCTGGTTAAGAAATTCCATTTAAAAGTTACATTCATTGACTACCCGCTTGCTCCAGAAAATACTGTTGACAAAGCTCATCAAGTATTAATGGATGCTTATAGACATATAACCAATAATTATAAAGATGATGAATTTTACTTATTTGGTGATTCTTCTGGCGGTGGCTTGGCACTTGCATTTTTACAAATATTGAAAAATAAGAAAGATTTCCCATTTCCAAAGAAGACTGCATTAATGTCACCTTGGGTAGATGTTTCAATGACAAATGAAGAAATACCCGAATTTGCAGAAAAAGATCCTCTCTTGCCACTAAATGGACTGATTATAACAGGAAAGCAGTTTGCAGGAGAACTGGATGTGAAAAATCCTATGATTTCGCCAATTTATGGAAATATGGACAATCTTGGAGAAATTTTTCTAATTTTTGGGACAAATGAAATTTTGTATCCTGATTGCTTAAAATTAAGTGATATGCTTGAAGTTGCGATTGGAACAAGCGTGGAAATAAAAATTGGGGAAAATTTATGTCACGACTGGATTTTGGCACCTCTCAAGGAATCAGAAGAAACTATTGATGAAATCGGAAATTTTTTTCTAAAATAAAATAAAAAATAATAAAACAAGGAATTTTAATTATGCCTGAAAAAAAACAAAAAAAGAATATAGAAAACAATGAAATTAGTAAAAAAATTGATAAGGAAAAACACGAAGAAATTCTTAAAATTTATAAAGAAATAAAAGGAGGTATTGAAAAAGCTATAAAAGGCTATAAAAAGGCTTGGAAAGGTACAGAAAAAGAAGTGTTTGCAGAAATGGCATTTTGTATCCTGACACCTCAGTCAAAAGCAAAGAATGCTTGGCAAGCCATTACAACTTTGGTGGAAAATGGACTGCTTTACGACGGGAAGCCTGAAGAAATAGTAGAATTTCTAAATATTGTCAGATTTAAGAATAATAAATCACGTTATTTAGTAGAATTGCGGGAACTGATGACAAAAGATGGAAAATTACAGCCAAAAAAAATATTATCAGAAATTGGTGATACTTTTGAAAAAAGAAAATGGATTTTGAAAAATATTAAAGGAATGGGATTAAAAGAAGCAAATCATGTGCTCAGAAATCTTGGGTTTGGAGAAAATATTGCCATTTTGGATAGACATATTCTAAGAAATCTCAAAGCACTTAATGTAATTAGCGAAATTCCTAAAACAATAACTGAAAAAAAATACTATGAAATTGAAGAAAAAATGCGAGAATATTCTAATTTTTCAAAAATAAAAATGGATGAGCTGGACTTAGTTTTATGGTACAAGGAAGCTGGGGAAATTTTTAAATAAAATTTTTAATTCACAGTGAAATTCTTTAAAAAATATGGTAAAATAGTATTGGAAAATATCATTTTTGTTAATTTAATATTAATGTTAACAAAGAAAAATAAATAAAACAATTTGAAAATATATATTGAAGGGAGTATAGATAGTTATGACTGCTAATTTACAAAAATTTAATGAAGATATAAAAAAATATAACTTCAGAAAAAAATCAATTCTTATTGCGTTAACTGCATTATTAGTAAGTTGTGGTGGCGGTGGAGGTTCCACATCATCAAGCACTCCAACGTCTGATACTGGTTCTCTACCTACAGCACCAGTAAAAACTAAGCCAACTGTAACTAAATCAGCTAGTTCAATTGCATGGAACGACTCCACTTTTTCATACAACAAAGATAACCCACATAACAATTCGAATTCGACATTTACAGGTTCCAATGTTAAAATCGGAATTATTGATGTAGGATTCCAAAATTCATCATTTGATGCAGATTTATCAACAAAATTTGGAAGTCGTTTGTCAAAACTTACAGTTCCTGGATTCACAGCTGAATCTACTGCGAATGATGATCATGGTATAGTTGTAGCTGATCTTGCAGCAGGTTCTTCTGCTGGAATTGCAAAAAATGCAACTGTTTATGCCATTGATTCTAGTAAACAAGGTGAGAAAGGAGTATATCCTAAAATAACACTGGAAATGTATCAAGCATTAAAAAATCAAGGGGTTACTATTTATAACCAATCATTTGGAATTGACGGAGTAGTAACAGATTTTAACAATACTTCAACTTCTAGCCATTATTATGGGCATCAAATAGGAAGCAATATACTTGAATTCTATAAAGATGAAGTAAATAACGGTTCGTTATTTGTATGGGCTGCAGGAAATGATTCATCTGATACACAACCTACTCTTGAAGGAGGATTGCCTTATTTTGAAACTGGACTTGAAAAAGGATGGATAAATGTAGTTGCATTAACTTCAAAAGAAGAATCAAAATTAGGAGATACAAGCTGGGATAACTTGACACCGCTTTCACCTGCAGGAGTTGCAAAAAATTGGACTGTGACAGCAGTTGGAGATCAAGTATTCTCAATAAAAGGAAAAAATTATGTGGGTGGTGGTTCTTCGTTTGCCGCACCACTTGTAACAGGAACAGCGGCATTGATTAAAGAAAAATATCCTTGGATGGATGCTAGTCTAATTCGTCAAACAATTTTATCAACTGCAACTGACATAGGAGCAACTGGAGTTGACGATATTTATGGATGGGGACTTTTAAATATTGATAAAGCTCTTAAAGGACCTGCATTATTTAGTAAACAGCTTGCACTTGGAGATAATGTGACTATTAATATTCCAAATGGAAGTTATACTTTTTCAAATGATATTTCAGGAGATGCTGGTGTAATTAAAGATGGTTCTGGAGATTTAATTTTATCTGGAAACTCTACATTTACAGGTCCAACAACAGTAAATGCAGGAAGATTACAAGTAAATGGTGTTTATGCTTCATCAATAAATGTCAAAAAACAAGCTATTCTTTCTACAAATAATGCTGTAATAAAAAATGATATTACAAATAATGGTATTATAGAAAATTCTGGTTCAACACAAGTTTCTGGAAATTATGAGGCTTTGGAAAATTCAAGAGTTGTAACAGATTTAAATTCTAACTTACATGTACAAGGAAAAGTTAATTTAAATAATTCAAGACTTGAAATTAAACCAGAAGAAAATGGAGAAAGAAAATATGTGACAGCTAATGGGACTACACAAAATGTAATTACATCAGACCACAAAATCGAAGGAAATTTTGAAAATGTAAACACTGATGAAATGTTAAATGCTAAAATTAATCAAAATGAAAATACTGTTTCTGCAAATGTAAGCAGAAAAAATGTATTAGACTATGTAGAAAAAATAGCAGAATCTGATGAAATGCAAAAAAACACTGCACAAAACTTGGAAACTGCCTTCCAAAAATTAGATCAAAATATAGAAAATAGTACTGCTGGAAATGTCGCTCAGTTTGAAAGAAAAGCTGCTACTCTACAAGCTCTTACTTCTTCTAACAGAGCTGCTGTTTTAGATAGCTTATCTGGACAAATTTATGCTTCTGCACAAGCTCTTACTTTTCAACATTCACAAACTGTAAATAAGGACTTGTCAAACAGATTAGTTATGCTTGGAACTCTTGACAATGTTGGAGATAATTTTGGATTGTGGATTTCTGGATTGGGAGCTAATGGTACATTAAAACAAGATGGATATGGTAAAGGAGATACTAAAGTCGTTGGTGGGCAAGTTGGAGTTGATAAGCAATTTGGTGAAAACTTGATTTTAGGTACTGCATTGTCTTATTCAAAAGCTAACGTTAAATTTAACAGATATGGTGGTAAATCTGATGCTAATAACTTTGGAGTTTCACTATATGGAAGATTAGGAAACAAAAATATTCCATTCTACTTGCAAGGACGTTTTGGAGTTGGATTTGTTGACAGTGATGTCGAAAGAGATATTATTTTAAGTACTAATGACTACACAAGAGCTAAAATTAACCATAATGATAAAGTTTATTCTGGATATTTAGAAACAGGATATGATATTAAAAATGGTAATGGAGACTTTGTTGCAACACCATTTGTGGGACTAACTCACGATACAGTTGTAAGAGGATCATTCTCAGAAGAAAAGAGTCAATTTGGATTGACTGCTGACAAGAAAAATTATAACCAGACAGCTGCATTACTTGGAGTTAGAATTGGAAAAGCTGTAAACTGGAATAGTGAAAGCAAGACTACATTCCAAGGTTATGTAACACATCAAAGAGCTTTTAATGATCAGGATTTAAGTTTTGATGCAAGATATACAGGACTACCAGGAGCGACATTCAAGGTAAAAGGAATTGGACTTGCTAAAAATAGAACTTGGATAGGAGTTGGAGCATTGACTGAAGTAAATTCTAAATTTGGATGGTATGTAAACTATGATGGTTCTATTGACAGTGGAAAAGGTAAAGGAAATAACAATGTGTTTACAACAGGACTTAGATTTAACTTCTAATATAGGTTTGTTATAAAAATAATTATTTAAAAAATAAAAAAATAAGAAGAGTTGTGGCTTTTAATTTCAGTTACAACTTTTCTTATTATAAATTAAATCATTATTGGACATAACAACAATACTTCTTTAAAATCATTTTTTAAAAAACAATTCAACAACTCTCAAAATACAAAAAGTAATTCCGCTAGCAATAACAGGCCCTGCCGCAATCCCTTTAAAAAATACAACTCCCATTATTGTTCCAATTACTAGAGCGACTGTAATTTCAGGCTGCCCGGAGAGTAATCCTATTCCTTTTGAAGAAAGAATAGAAACGGTAATTCCACTTATAATCGCAATCCATCCAATCGGAGATTTAAAGGCATTTAATAAATGAGAAAAACCAATTTCTCCTGTAGCAATAGGAATTAAAATAGCAACTGTGATTACTAAAACACCCCAATTTATACCTTCTTTTCTAAATTGAGTCATAAAATTTTGAATATCAATTCCTTTTAATTTATAACTTTCTGTAATATTAAATAAAACTTTTAAAATTAACACGAAAATTGTTGCATAAACTATGGATTTATTCTGTGTAATTGCACCAACTAATAAAATTAGCCCTAAAAAAATAAAACTTTCCAAAATTTTTCCTTTCTATTTTTGTTATTTTATACTAAATTACATTTAAACAATAAACATTATATTTTAGTTAGTTAGTAATAAAAGACCAAGAATCATTTGCTAAATAAAAATTTTTAATAAATTCATTATTTAAATGGAAAAATAGTATTACTTAATTTGTTCTAAAATAAACGGATCCTTTATTTTAGTGTCTTCTGCAAATAAAATGATTTTACTCATAATTTCAGCTGTTTTGGGATCTTCATCAACAAATGGTAGAAATATCCTTCCTCTATGCTGAGAATGTATTGGAAGTACATTTATTTCAGCTCCTGCTCTCTGATGAACTACTCCACTTCCCAAATGAACTGTGTATTCTGCACGTTCACCTTTTATTATAGCATGTTTTTCAGTAAATGTAATATTTTTAAGTTTAAATAATTTAAGATTAAACTCAACAATAGCTTTTCTCATTTCAACAGTCGAATGACTAGCTTCAGGATCAACACCGCCAACATGAGCTACACTTACAGCCAGATCCACATCTCTCATTACTTCTGTAAAGATTAAATCAGGAATATCATCTATAAGCATCGGTTTAAAGGTCTTTCTGTCGTAAAAACAAACCCATTCAAGTGTTGGAGCTTCAATATCAGATGGAGAAAACCAGTCTGCCATTGTATAAATTTTTGCTATAATATTATTTTTATAATAAATTTTTTGCAGCCCTTCTTCATAATCAGCAACCCATCTTCTATTTTTTAGTACAGCAACAGTTTTATTTGGCTGAATTTGATGTCCAGCATATCTTAATGAATTTTCCTTGCCTTTTTCATCCTGAGTTTTTATATAAATTTCTCTAAATATCTGTTTAAACGGCTGTTTTATCTGTTTTGTGAATAGGTCTTGCTGGTACTCGCTCCATTTTCCACTGTTATACAAATCAAGAGCATGAGCAATTTTTAACACTTGACTTTCTTCAAGTTCAAGAATTTCTCCATTTACAGTTACAAGAGTACCATCACTGTAGTAACCAAGATTGTTTTCAGATTTGAAAACAAGAGTGTCCAGCAATGGTGAAATTACAGGATTTTCCATTAGATTTTTTATTTCATAATTGTAGAATTCTGTACCGTCTTCCATTGCCTCTTCTAGCATTTTTTTAGAACGTCTATATTGTTCCTTCAAATTTTTATTAACTTCCTTAATTTCTTCAATATATTTATTTTTCTTTAGTTTTACTGGCATTGTTTTCAAAGTTTTTCCATTTTTTTCAAAAACTGTTTTAGTTTGCCCAAATTCATCAATTTTTATAAACACCGATATTTCGTCAATTATTTTTGGCTCAAAATATTTTTGCATTTCATTAATTAAAGCTGTTTCCATACTCCAAATTAAACGAATTACATCTGAATATCCAGCATTTCTTGATAAATTTTCAAGCGATATTTCAAATGCTTTTGCCTCGCTTGCCCGACGCTGAGCTCCAAACTGCTTACTTTCTTTTAGAAATTTCTGCAAAAATTTGTACCTATGAAGTAAATCTTTGTCACGAGCCTTTTTTAATGGAATTAATGAATAGCTAGCAACCAAGTCTTTATTTCTCTTGTCTTGAATCTTTGTTTCAGTTTCCTTTAATTTTAACTTTCCTTGTACAGCGTCTGCAAACATTCTTGCCCGTGAATGCTTTGCTCCATCTGATACATATTTTGCCGCCTCATAAAGCATCTCAAATCGTTTTTTCCCCAGCTCCTTATAAGCAGACTTGAACCAGTCAATGTCAAAAGCTCCCACAGCCAAATCTTCAACTGAAATAGGAGTATATTTGGCAAATAGACTTTCCATATTTTTAGACACATCACTTATATGAGCATGAAAATAGTAACAGGCACTTTCCATTCCTTTCCAGCCTAAATATCCCTGAATAAGTGATATCCAATGTGGTGCATACATTGCAACTTCTATAAGCCGCTGCTGACTGATTTTGCTTCCTTTTATTTTTTTTGCAAAAAGTTCACTGGTGTCATTTTTATTAGGCTGGCTATTTTTCAGAAGATGGCTCAAATTTGATTTTTTGGAATCATCGCTGTAATAGTAGGAATAATAACCACCTCTTTCCAGCTTTTCATTCCCCAGTGCCATCAAAATCTTGATAAGATTGTCAACACCTTTTACAATCGGTATCTGATGAATAGTATTCGAGTATTCAACAGGATTTTCTCCTCGTTTAAACTCTGAATCCAAAATATAGTCAATTACTTTTTGTCCCTCTATTTTAAAGAATTCCATAACTTTCTGTTCATCTTGATTTCTTTTAGAATCTTCATTATTATAAATAAAATTGCACAAAGTTCTTATATTGTCCTTTACATTTCCACGATTAAGCACTTCAATGTAAAACTCATCTTTTGCAATAATTCCTTTTGTTACAGCAAGAGCAAATTCATAAAGTGAAATCAGCTCACCATTTAATTCTCCATTTTTCTTTTGTACATAATTATACATTTTTTTATAAATTTCATATTTTAAGATAAACTGCTCATAAAATTCTTTCTCATCTGGATAATATTCCATAGTATTTTTAGCCTCTCGAAAAATTAGATTATTGTCAAAAATGCTTGAATACATTTCTTTGGCCTCATCTCTTTCCCAATGATTTTTCCCCTGCTTTGTCAAAATCTTGCTTTCATCCGAGTGATTGTAAACATAAGAAAATACAGTTTTTCCAAATTTATAACAATATTTTTTATTTTTTTCTTCATTTTTGTATTCATTTATAAGCAGATATATAATTTGAGATATTTTTCCAACTGAATAATAATATCCTTTATTTATCTCAAAATGTTTTAAATCATTATTTTTTCTTTGCTCAAATATTATTTTTTCAATTAGGTTATTTGCACCAAATCCAAGCATTTCATTCGTATAGTTTAAATATTCCTTTGCTGAAAATCTTTCCTTTGTAAATAAATAGACTTGGTACAGTGTTTCAAAATTCTTAATTTCTGTTTCATAAAATTCTCGCCATATTTCCTCCAGCGGATAATCCTCCAATTTCTGATTTCCATAATCGTATTTTCTATCCAAAGAAAAAATAGGAGAAAATGTATTAGAAAGCAAAGCTTCTTCTCCATAAACAGTTTTGTACTCATAATTTTCGTATTTTACATACAAATCGTTTAATTTTTTTACAATTTCCAAAAGTTCATCAATAGACTTTGTAAATATTTGTTTTATATCTAATTTTTTCTCTAAAAATTCTTTATTTTCAAAACTTGGTTCATAATTAATGTTATATTTGAGTTCCTCATTAACAGCTTTTTTCTCTTCCCTATTAATTTCACTAATTAAAACAATTTCACTTGAAGTAGGTTCTTTCACAAGTTTTACGTACTTCTTCAATGTTTTCATATCGTCTTTTTTCTCATTTTTAGCCTTCAAAATCAAGTCAAATGCGGCCAGCCGTTTATTTACATCCTTTGTCTTTATAAGATTTTCAACACTTTCATAAAATGCCGTTTTTTTCTGCAAATAAAGTAAATTAATCAGATTTTTACGAACTTCTGGAGTTTTTAACTTTAGCATTTCTTCCATTTCTTTACAATATTTTTGGACTAAATTATGTTTTTTAGCTATTTCAAAGGCTTTATTAGTTACTGCACCGTCTTTTAAACTAGCAATCACAAATTTTTCATGATTTTCATTCTCAAATTTTTGAGCAACAAGCTGTAGAATATCCTCTTTTGTATAATAATTAAGAAATTTCGCATAATCTAAAATTTTATCAATATACTCACCTTTCAAAAAGAGTGATATTATTGCCATTTTATCAACAATTGCTACTTTATAAAGCGTAACCGAATACCATGGGAAAATACAAGGAGAAAAATCTTTTCTAACTTTTGTCATTTGTTTAACTAAATTTTCAAGTATTTCAAAAAATTCTTTTGCCTCACCTTCATTGTCAAAAAAATCACTCAATTTAACTTTTCCATTATTTATTCTCTGAAAGATCTGATAAGTGTTTACATTTCCCACAAGATTACTTGAATAGCATGCATAAATTTCCAAATCATCAGGATTTTTTTGAATAACTTTTTTTGAAATTTTTTGAGATAAGTCTGGATTTTGAATAATATCAAGGTAGTAGGAAGCAAGCAAAACAGTGTGACGTTTTCCAGTATTTATAAGTTTTTTAATCGCTTTTACAGCCACCGAAATATCTTCTCTTCCCTTTTGCCAAAGCCCTAACAAAACTTCCACATTATCATCACTTTTCAAAAGCTCATCAGCATACTTTGGATTTTCCACAAGTTTATTTATAATCTCAATTTCCTTTTTACTAACCCTGTCTGCATACATTTCTCCAATTCCTGTCCATGTTGCCAAAGCTCTTTTTACTGATGAAAAACGTAATAAATTATTATCATACACAATTTTAAACATATAATTAAAGTTTTCCACCGTTCCACCATCCATCGTTTCACAAATAGCCTGTCGTAGCCCTTCCTGAAGCTTTGCAGCCAATAGTAATTTCCCAACTAATTCTACAAGCTCGCGATTATTTGACGAAAAAATTGCCCTAAAAGTTGTATAATCTAATACAAATGTATTGTTATCACTCAAAATCATTTCTTTCAAAAACTCAATAACTTCTTTATTGCCTCTATTAATTTCAGCTAAAAGATAAGATCCTGCGTCAATATTCCCATACTGTTTCGTATCATACTCTTTTTTCAAAATTTTCATAATATCCAATTCCAAAATATGGAATTTCACAAAACGTGTCAAAATATCCCACATATCCCGCAAATGATCTCTGTAATTCGAACTTAGTATCATTTTTCTATAATATCCTTTTGTATAAGGAGTTAGTACAGTTTGTTCACAAACTTCAATAAAAAGTTTTCTAAAATTCTTTCCAATCATCGCATCTAAGGCAGGATAAATTTCTTTTGGAAAAATATCTTCAAGCCTAACATTTTCAATATTTTTAATTTTCTTTTTTATTTCTGCAATTGCAAAAATTTCATATTCATATTCTCCAGTTTTGACAGTTCCTTTCAACGCATTTTCAATAAATTTTCTACTTTCTGGGTTTAATTTTTCCTTTTCCTTTGACAATTTCGTTCTGTAACTGTTTTTCAACTTGTCAGGAATGTTGTAATCTATTACCATAATAAATTCTCCTTATAAATTATTTTTTTAATTTATTAATTATATATTTACCTTAAAGTATGTTTTTTAATTTTTACGTTTTGTGTTACTTTATTTAGTAACGGCTTTTATAGTATTTTTTATTTTAGTAATTTTCAAATATTACTTACCACATTCTCCCCGCCAACATGGTAAGCCTAACAAATGTCAACTCATCATTCTCTTTTAAATTTATCTCACAATCAATCTCTCCCATTTCTTCATCATTTACAAAGACCCTGTAAATTCCATCTTCATAACTTTGTAATGTATTTTCAATCGCCTTTTCCAAATCTTGCTTTTGCTCATTATAATCTACCCCAAACGAAATTTTTCCAGCATCCGACAAATCATTAATTTTCTTATCAGTCAAATACGGAACAATGTCGTTTTCAGTATAGCCTTCATTAAATTTTTCCACATTTATTGTAACAAATTCTGTCAAAAGTTCCTTTACAGTCTTTATTCCTTCATTAATTTCGTATTCTTTCTTATCAATTTTATTTTTTTTCTTTCCAATTTGTTTTACATTTACATAAACTTTCATATTTTTTCATTCACTTTCATTATTTTTTTATATTTTATCATATATTCCTGTTATTTTACAGTGTGAAAGCTTTTAAAATACATCCGTATTTTTAATAAAAAATCAGCCTTAATATAAAGACTGATAACTAATTATTGCTTATTGTTTAGCTGTAAATATTTTTCTCCTTTTTCAGAAAGTTTATAAACTGTGCTATCTACATAAATATATTTTTCTTTTTTAGCTTTTTCAATAACCTTATTTAAAAATCCTTTATTCCAACGTAAATGATTATCAATGGTGTCAATTCCGCATTCATCTTTTTCCTGTTTTGTATTTATGTGGTTTGATAAATGGATTAGCAATATTCTAACAGAAAATGCCATTTTTTGAGATTTTTTTCGATTTATTGTAAAAATAAGCCCTTTTTTCGGAGAAAATATCAATGTCAAAAGGAAAATTATACCAATTGCAACTGCAATACTTCCTGCGATTGAAATGTCGAAAAGCCTTGCAAAGTGAAATCCAGCCACACTTGCTACAGCTCCCAGAACGATGCTTAATCCAATCATTACTTTTAACTTATCTGTCAATAAATATGCTGTAATTGGAGGCCCAATCATAAAGGCAACCACCAGTATTGAACCAACTGCCTCAAACGATGCCACTGCCGTCATTGATACAAGCGACATTAGCATATAGTGAATTAATACCGGCTTCATTCCAAGCGTTATTGCAAGAGCCTTGTCAAATACTGATATTTTTAACTCCTTGAAAAAAACAGTAACAAAAGATACATTTATTAAAAATATTACAAAAGTTGTAACTAGCCCTTTTGCAATACTGAAGCCAAATATCTGTACCCGATTAAACGGTGCAAATGCTAGTTCTCCCAACAATACTGAATCAACGTCCAAATGTACATTTCCAGCATACATTGAAATTAAAATTACAGCAATACTGAATAACAGCGGGAAAACCACTCCAATTGCAGAATCTTCCTTGACAAGCCTTGTCGAATTAAGAAGTTCCACAAGGTAAACGGTTAAAACACCAACTATTCCCGCACCTATGATTAGCAAAGGGGAGTTCAAATCATGAACTGCAAAAAATGCTATTACAATTCCAAGCAAAATAGTATGTGTTATCGCATCTGAAACCATCGCCATACTTTTTAAAACCAGAAATGTTCCCAAAATTGAGCAGGCACTTGCCACCATTATTGCAATTAACTGTATTTCAAATGAAAAATCCATAATTTATTTCCCCCTTTCCAAATTATTTATTTTAAAATTATTTAATCCAGCTTTTTTATTTTCAAGTTTTTCCCTAAATTCTTTTTTTCTTTTCTGATTTCTTATAATTTTAAATACAATCCCTCTTTTATTTGAAAAAAGAATACTAATAATCACGATTATGCTTATAATTATAACGATAACAGGCCCGGTAGGCAAATTGCTTTCACTTATACTAATCAAAGTTCCAAACAAACCTGATATTCCTCCAAAAAATGCTGCCAAAATTACCATGATTGAAAGTTTGTCTGTCCATTGCCGTGCAGCAACTGCTGGAGAAATAAGCATTGCACTTATTAAAATTACTCCTGCCGCCTGAATACCGATTATTACAGTAGTTACAATCAATACGGAAATCAATATTTCAATTTTTTTACTTGGAAATCCTAATGTCTTGGCAAAATCAGAGTCAAATGAAACAATTTTAAATTCCTTCCAGAAAAGAATAATTATAATTAGAAGAAAAATCCCAGTAATCAGGATAATATTTACATCTCTTTTAATAAATGTTGACGCCTGTCCAAAAATAAATTTATTTAATCCCGATTTATTCGCACCCGGCAATTTATTCAAGTAAGAAAGTAAAACTAATCCCAATCCAAAAAATACTGATAAAATCAATGCTAAAGCACTATCAAATTTTATTTTTGTATAATTTTGAATTAACTGAATCAAACCGATACATACAATTCCTGTTATTAAGGCACCAAGCAACAAAACTTCTGTATTTTTTACATTTGTAAATAAAAAAGCCAAGCAAACTCCAGGAAGTGAAGCATGAGAAACCGCATCTCCCAATAAACTTTGCTTCCGTAAAACAGCAAAACATCCAAGTATTCCAGAAACCATTCCAAGTAATGAACAGCCAAGTGCAACTGTCCTAAAAGTATGATCTGAAACAAGAAGATTTAATATATGCATTTTAATCCTCCTTTTCAATTTCAAGATGATTTTTATTATCTTGAGTTAATTTTTTACTTTTATATGTTTTTTCAATATTTTCAGGAGTAAAAATTTCCTCTACAGGACCAGAAGCTATAACAGAAACATTTATAAATGTTACGTAGTCAAAATAATCCTTTACTGTTTGTAAATCATGATGAACAACGATTACAGTTTTTTTCTCATCCCGTAATTTTTTTAGAATATTCACAATAGATTTTTCAGTTTTGCTGTCAACGCCTTGAAAAGGCTCATCCATAAAGTATATCTCTGCATCCTGCACTAAGGCTCTTGCCAAAAATACTCTTTGTTGCTGCCCACCAGATAGCTGGCTTATCTGTCTATCTGAAAATTCATCCATTTCCACTTTGTGAATAGCTTCCTTTGTTTTTTCCTTATCAATTTTTCTAACTTTCTTTAACCATCCAACTTTCCCGTAACGCCCCATTTCCACAACATCAAATACAGTAGTAGGAAAATCCCAGTCAACACTACCTCTTTGAGGCACATACGCTATTTTATCACGTACTTTGCTATATTTTTCATCATAAAACCTAACTTCTCCAGTAATAGGGTTTATCAAATCAAGCATAGCCTTAATCAAAGTCGATTTCCCCGCACCATTCGGTCCAACAATAGCCATAAGAATACCTTTTTTGATATCCAGCTCAACATCCCATAAAACAGGTTTATCCTCATATGCTATTGTTAAATCTTCAACTTTTATAATAACATCATCAGAAACATTTTGATTCATTTTACTTCTCTCCTAAATTTAAAAATTATAACATAGCAAAACAACTTTAAGGAATTTTTTTATGTTTTACATAATAAAAGGGGAGTGATAATTAAAGTTATTCTGCTATGTTTTTTTGAATTATTTTATATATAATTAATAAAAATAATTACCAATTTTATTTTAATGCATTTACAATTGTATCTGCATTTGCTTTAACTGTTTTAATATAAGTTTCAGTGTTATGTGCTTCATCCCCCAATGAGTCTGAGTACAATTCTCCACCTATTTTAACTTCTTTTCCTTTAGCTTTTACTGCTTCCTGAAGTGCTTCTATACTTTTTTTCGGAACAGAAGATTCTACAAATATTGCTTTTATATTTCTTTCAACTATGAAATTAGCCAAATCACTTATATTTTTTGTACCAGTTTCAGAATCTGTAGAAACACCTTGTATAGCTTTTACTTCTAGTCCAAATTGTTCTCCAAAGTAGTTAAATGCATCGTGAGCTGTTACAAGAACTCTGCTTTTTTCAGGAATTTCATTAATTCTTGTTTTTACATAAGTTGTAAGTTCATTTAGTTCGGCTTTATATTTTTTTAGGTTTTCTTTGTAGTAGTCGCTATTTTTAGGGTCAAATTTACTTAATTCAGCTTCTACTGCCTCAGCTTCCTTTTCCCATAATTCTGTATTAAACCATACATGCGGGTCAGGAGTATTTTGGTCAACTAGATGAATTTTGCTTTTATCCAGTTTGTCCCCAACATTTAATATATTTTTGTTTTGAGAAGTTAATTTTTCAAAAATTTCTGTCATTTTACCTTCCAAGTGCAATCCACCATACACTATAATGTCAGCATTTCCAAGTTTTTCAATATCACCTGCACTGGCACTATACAAATGCGGATCTACTCCTTCTCCCATAAGTCCTGTAACTTCGACTTTATCTCCACCAATCGTTTTTACAAGGTCAGTAAGCATTGTCGTTGTTGTGGTAACTTTTATTTTTTTACCTGACGAAGCTCCACTTTTACCGCAAGATATTAGTAGCATCATTGCTACACATACTGCAATTACTAAATTTAATTTTCTAAGTATATTATTTTTACTCATAATCTATTTCCTCCGTGTCTTCATTTTTTTTGTAAACTTTAATCATAGTTGCCGCTTTAAAAGCTACTGCTTTTTCATGATCTGCTTTGCTTTTTAAATATATTGGTCCGTCAAATGGATCCTTTTTGTCGACAATATATTTTTCCTTTAAATTTATATTCAAATCTCGTAGATAATCATATAATTCGATATTATCTTCGACACTTAATATAACAACTTCGTCATCTTCCTCAGCTTCAGACAAATTTATAATATTTTCCTCATTGAAGTTTTTTACATCATAAAAAATTGGACTGCCATGTGGACATTCTTTAGGGTAAAATAAGAATTTTTCCAGTTTTTGAAGTAACTTATTGCTTGTTACATGCTCCAAAATTTCTGCTTCCTTATGTACTTCCTCTTTATCATATCCTAACCTTTCAAACAAAAAAACTTCCCAAACCCTATGTTTACGTATAATGTCAAGTGCAAATTTATTCCCCTTTTCAGTAAGTTTTACTGTTTTTTTGTCAACAGTTAAATAATCATCGTTTACCAGCTTTTTTATCATTTCACTGACTGAAGCTGGAGATATATTTAAATATTCTGCAAGTTTTTTATTGGAATATTCCTTCTTTTTTTTCAAAGTATATATTCCTTTTAAATAATCTTCTATACTTCTGCTCATTCCAACTCCTTCCTTTTTTAGTTTGACCTAATCTATAAATTAGGTTTGCCTAACAACGTTATTATATTACCACTAAATACTTTGATTGTCAAGTCTTCTTCAATAATTTTTTTATATAATATACCAAGATACTTTAATATCACACTAATTAAAATTAATTTAAACATAAAAATAAAAAGCACATCTAATAATACCAGAATTTTTATCTGAATATTAAAAAACGTGCTTTGATTGAAAGGTTTGATAGGAGCTGCTATAATAAACTATTTATATACAACTCGTCTAAATCAATTCAAATTAATTTTTCTCCATTCATATTGTACAACATTTTTCAAAAATATAGTGTAACTTTGGTTACAAAAAAAAAACTCCCATTTAAATTTTTTAAAAACGGGAATTTTTTATATCAAGTATTCTTACTTTAATTTTAACTTCTTAAATAACTCATTTAATTAATTCTTTTTATTATACTATTTTCTTGGAATAAATTTCCATAATGTTGGCACAAGCAACGTTACAGCTGTTGATTTTAACGCATCTCCTGGAAGGAAAGGTAACACACCAATCATGAATACATTTTTACCTGTTACAAATAATGATAATTGCAATGCACCTAATGTCAAAATAATTGTACTAGAAAGCATTAATGAAAGAATTGTTTTTACGTAAGATTTTGTAACTCCTTTATCAGCTAAATATCCTAAAAGCATTGTAGAAACAATATATCCTAAAATATACCCTCCTGTTGGTGAAAATAAAGATCCTGCCTTAGCACCAGCAAAAACTGGGGCACCTAAACTACCTGCCGCAACATAGGAAAGTATAGTAGCAGTTCCTAATTTTCTACCATATAGCAACGCCATTAATGTGACTCCAAATGTTCCAAGTGTAATTGGTACTGGAGTATAAGGTAATGGAATCATAACTTGAGCCATTAAACTCAAAAATACTACTCCACCTAATACTAAAAGAACATTTCTAAAAATTTCCTTTTCTTTTGTTTCAATTTTAACAATGTTGTTAATCAATGCATTCTGTTTCATAAGAAAACCTCCATCTTTTTTGTTTATATTATTATTGTAACACTTGTAATATCAAAAGTCAATAAACTGATTTTTTATAATTTTAAATAAAGTTAAACTAAAGTTGTGAAGTTTATTAATTATTATGTCATAAAAAAAGCCGAATAGAAATTCGGCTGATTTTTTTGTATAATATATTTATGACAAACATTACACAAAATAAACTGAAATATATTTTCAGTGACAACAATATTTTACTAGATTCCTTAAAATTTTGCAAGAAAAATAATATTGGCAACAGTCACCTTGAATATATTAAACTTTCCATTGATAAATTTCTTGCCTGCAGGGATATTTCAAAAGGTTTTCTCAAGTTCAAATGTCCTCACTGTCCTGTTACACATTTATTCCCTATTACCTGTAAGTCTAAACTCTGTCCTTCTTGTGGTTACAAGTATTCTATGACATGGTCTGAAAATATTCAAAAACATATTCTCGATATTGAACACCGACATGTCCTTTTTACTATCCCTGAAGAATGCAGAAAGTTCTTCTTTTATGACAGATCTCTTCTGTCAAAACTTTCTGCCGCTGTTAACCAGGTATTCAAGTTCGTCTTTCACAATATCAGCAGGAAAAGAAAAAGAAAAAACAAAATTTCTGAACATTCCAAATATTACTTTACTGATTCCGATATTGTACATTACGGTCTCATTTCTGTCATTCATACTTTTGGCAGGGACTTGAAATGGAACCCTCATGTTCATGCCATTGTTTCATTAGGAGGTTTCAATAAAAATCTTGAGTTCAGGAAAATGAGATACTTCAACGTTGACACTATTGCCGGGCAATGGAAATACCATGTCCTTAAAATTATTGAAAACGGCAGCTATCCCAGCAAGAAGATTGAGAAAGACGCTAGAAATACTGCTACGAAGCTTTACAAGGAAAACAGAAGGTTTTTCTTTAACGTTGGAAATGGCGATATTAACAGCACAAAAGGCATTATTAAATATCTTGGACGATACCTTGCACGTTCCCCCATTGCTGAATACAAGATTACTGACATTACTGAAAAGGAGGTTACTTTCTTTTTTAACGACCTAGCTAATAATAAAAAGAAAACTTACATTACTATGCCTTCTGAGAGATTTGTTTCCCATATTTTAATTCATCTACCTCCTAAAAACTTTAAGATGGTAAACCGCTACGGATTTTATTCAAGACATATTTCTGACAGGCTTAAAGAGACAATTGACGCTTTCAGAAAAAATATTGTCGTGTCAAGATATTCATTTTATCAAAGGCAGATGTACAAGACTTTCGGGATGAATCCTTTTTACTGTCCAGCATGCAAGGTTAAAATGATTGTATGGGAATTTTATCATTACAGATATCCGCCCCTCAAAAAATACTATTAATATTTTATTAATCCAACTAGGTTGGATATTTTGTCGTAGACATTTATATATTTGTTTGACAAAAGAAGAGGAAAAGAGGCTGACGCCTCTTTTAAAATTATCAAATATATCAGTAAATAACTAAAAAATATGAATTTAATTTCCTTATAAATAAAAAAAGCCGAATAGAAATTCGGCTGATTTTTTTGTATAATATATTTATGACAAACATTACACAAAATAAACTGAAATATATTTTCAGTGACAACAATATTTTACTAGATTCCTTAAAATTTTGCAAGAAAAATAATATTGGCAACAGTCACCTTGAATATATTAAACTTTCCATTGATAAATTTCTTGCCTGCAGGGATATTTCAAAAGGTTTTCTCAAGTTCAAATGTCCTCACTGTCCTGTTACACATTTATTCCCTATTACCTGTAAGTCTAAACTCTGTCCTTCTTGTGGTTACAAGTATTCTATGACATGGTCTGAAAATATTCAAAAACATATTCTCGATATTGAACACCGACATGTCCTTTTTACTATCCCTGAAGAATGCAGAAAGTTCTTCTTTTATGACAGATCTCTTCTGTCAAAACTTTCTGCCGCTGTTAACCAGGTATTCAAGTTCGTCTTTCACAATATCAGCAGGAAAAGAAAAAGAAAAAACAAAATTTCTGAACATTCCAAATATTACTTTACTGATTCCGATATTGTACATTACGGTCTCATTTCTGTCATTCATACTTTTGGCAGGGACTTGAAATGGAACCCTCATGTTCATGCCATTGTTTCATTAGGAGGTTTCAATAAAAATCTTGAGTTCAGGAAAATGAGATACTTCAACGTTGACACTATTGCCGGGCAATGGAAATACCATGTCCTTAAAATTATTGAAAACGGCAGCTATCCCAGCAAGAAGATTGAGAAAGACGCTAGAAATACTGCTACGAAGCTTTACAAGGAAAACAGAAGGTTTTTCTTTAACGTTGGAAATGGCGATATTAACAGCACAAAAGGCATTATTAAATATCTTGGACGATACCTTGCACGTTCCCCCATTGCTGAATACAAGATTACTGACATTACTGAAAAGGAGGTTACTTTCTTTTTTAACGACCTAGCTAATAATAAAAAGAAAACTTACATTACTATGCCTTCTGAGAGATTTGTTTCCCATATTTTAATTCATCTACCTCCTAAAAACTTTAAGATGGTAAACCGCTACGGATTTTATTCAAGACATATTTCTGACAGGCTTAAAGAGACAATTGACGCTTTCAGAAAAAATATTGTCGTGTCAAGATATTCATTTTATCAAAGGCAGATGTACAAGACTTTCGGGATGAATCCTTTTTACTGTCCAGCATGCAAGGTTAAAATGATTGTATGGGAATTTTATCATTACAGATATCCGCCCCTCAAAAAATACTATTAATATTTTATTAATCCAACTAGGTTGGATATTTTGTCGTAGACATTTATATATTTGTTTGACAAAAGAAGAGGAAAAGAGGCTGACGCCTCTTTTAAAATTATCAAATATATCAGTAAATAACTAAAAAATATGAATTTAATTTCCTTATAAATAAAAAATACCCTAATCAATTAAGATTAGAGTACTTTTTTGAATTTTTTCATTTAATTTGAGTATTTCGTTTTTTATACAACATGTGTAATATACAAATTATTATTTTTTTCAACTCAAAATTTTAATCTAAGAAAACTTTTTTAATTTTCAAATTTACTAAAAAATCTTTTTATTTTATCTTTAAACGAATGTGCCTTTTTGTAATTTTTCTTATTGTCAAGCGAGCCATCAAATTCACGTAAAATTTCCTTTTGTTTATCAGTAAGATTTGTTGGAGTTTCCACTTTTATTTCGACAATTTCATCTCCTCTATTTTCACTTCGAGCATATTTAATTCCTTCATTTCTCAATCTAAATGTTTTTCCATTTTGAGTCCCTTCAGGAATTACTATTTTTTTCTTACCACTAAGTGTAGGCACTTCCACTTCTCCACCTAAAATAGCCGTTGTCATTTTTAAAGGCACTTCACAATGAATATCATATTCACTTATTCTTTCAAAAATATCATGCTTTGCAACAGTTATATGCACTCGCAAATCCCCAAAGACTCCACCATTTGCCCCTGCATCTCCACACTCTCTTACTACTAATCTTTGTCCAGTCTGAAGTCCTGATGGAAATCTTACCTTTTTTGTAAATATTTCTCTTTCCAATCCTGTTCCATGACAAGTATGGCATTCTTTTTCAGGAATTTTTCCTGTTCCATGACACTTGTCACATTCATGTATTCCACTTGTCATACCAAACAATGTTCTCTGCTGCACTCTTACATGTCCCGAACCATTACATTTATCACATGTTTTCATACTGTGTCCTGGTTCAGCTCCACTTCCGTGACAAGTTTTACATTGCCCATTTCTTTTATATTTTAATTCTTTTTCTGTACCAAAAGCCACTTCCTCAAGAGTCAGTGTTAAATTGTATCTTAAATCATCTCCTTGATGCACTCTTGGTTCTTGACTTCGACTTCTTCCACCAAAAAAACTATCAAAAATATCTCCAAAACCTTCAAACTCAAAGCCACCAGCACCTCCAAAGCCTCCAAAGCCTTGTCCCCCAAAGCCACCTGCTCCAGCTCCACCATTTTCAAATGCTGCATGTCCATATTGATCATACGCCGCTTTTTTTTGCGGATCGCTTAACACTTCATTTGCTTCCTGTACTTCCTTAAATTTGGCTTCAGCTTCAGGATTATCCTTATTTCTATCTGGATGATATTTTTTTGCCATACTCCTATACGCTTTTTTTATATCCTGTTCCGAAGCGTTTTTAGGTACGCCAAGCACTTCATAATAATCTCTTTTTGCCATTTTTTATCTTTTATCCTTTCCACTTCTGCAAATTTTATTTTTATCTATTATTTTTATTTTAAATTATACAAAAATATAAACTATCAAATACTCATTGCAAGACCTACTAATCCAAAGAACAACCACATTCTATCACTAATAGCTTCAAAACTTGTTAATTCCCACCATATTGTTGGTCGCTCTAAAAACAACATTACTACAACAATCACAATAAGTACATATAAAACTCCTCTTAAAGGATCCTTTCCTTTTTCTATTTCCTTTACTTTATGAAAAATTGAACTTATTGAAACAAATATATAAGCTCCGAATAAAAATGATTTTAATCCTGAACCTACTCTTAACAAATGAATTATTGCAAAAAATGCCACATCTGCAACGCCATTCTCAAATCCTGGTTTCACTGCCTTATACATAAGAAAACACATTATTAAGACACTCATGAAATAAAAAAATATAAATATATGAATTCGTGGAAAATTTGATGCATATCTAGAAACTAATATTCCAAAAGAAATTGCACCTATCAAATTTGCAATTCTACTCATTCTTTCCTTAAGTGTACCTGTCATTTTCACATCCTTCTATTATAACATTCCACAAATATTCTCTAATTATTAGGAATTTATAATTTTTAAGTTTATATTAAACCTTAAACACCTCTAAAAATTATAATCATTTAATAATTGGTTTTAAAGCTAATTAAACATATTATAACCTAATTTCCCAAGAAATCCAACACTAAATTTGAGTTTTTTCAATTTTTCGTTATTTTTTACCTTTTACAATTAATTTTGCAAAAAATTCACCATCTTTTTTCAATTTCAAAATCCCTGTTTTTTCTTCCAATTTCCCACTTGCATTCTCAAAATCCGAAATTCCATACCAAGGCTCTATGCACACAAACGGAGCTTTTGGCTTGCTCCAAAATGCAATATAAGGAAACCCTTTATATTCAACGCTAAGTTCCTTAGAATTTTTACTATTTTTTATCGTAACCTTTTCTGATTTCAAATCATCAAATACTATCGCATCATTATCAAACACAGTTTCAGTAATATGCAATTTATTTTCATTATTCAAACAATCAGCTTTTTCATCAAAAACTAACCCATTATCAGTAAGTTCATATTTCTGAGAAGTTTCATTTTTCTCAAATTCCAAATAATAATCACTCAATTTTATATCATCATTTACATCAAGTGCAAATGCAGGATGTGTTCCAAGTGAAAAATACATATCAGAATCATTCTTATTCACAACATTATACCCAATTTCCAGAGTATTTCCAGCAATTGTATAAGTTATAAACAGTTCAAACTCAAACGGATACTTCTCTAAAGTTTCCTTACTAGAAGAAAACCTAAATTTCAAAGAATTTTCAGTTTTCTCAACCAGTTCAAAATCCTCAGTCCGAGCAAACCCATGCCGTGTAGAAATTTTATACTCTTTTCCGTTGTAACTATAAGCCCCATTTTTTATAGTCCCAACAAATGGAAACAGTACAGGCGAGCTGGCAGCCCAAAACTCAGGATTCCTGTCCCACATAAACTCTTCTCCATCTACTTTGTAACTTCGTAATTCCGCTCCTCTATCTGCAACTGAAATTTCAACATTCCCATATTTTAGAGTGTTTATTGTACTTTCCATCTTCAACACATCCTTTTTTAAAGATTTTTATTTATTTTGATTTTTCAATTTTTTGATTTTATTATTGTACCGAATTTCTTTGCCAACCTCATTATACCAGTCTAAATTTATTTTTTCATATTCCCTTTTGTAATTCGAAAATAATTTTTCAATATTACTCATTTTTTTATTCATTTGTTCTTTTCCTAAAATTTTTATCGTAATAACCTATTTTCTTTCTCTATTCATTAGTACTATTTTTATTTTTAGCATCTGTCAATTTAAATATTTCTCCAAATGTTAAAAAAAAGTATTTACTAAAAAATTTAAAAAAACTAAAATCTGGTATTATTTTTATGTAAACAAATAGCATTGTTATTAAAATTCCTAAAATATTAATTACAAGTAGCAAAAAATAACTTTCAAATGACTCTTCCATATTATCTGAATCTGAAAAACAGGACAAAAAAGCTGAAATAATCAGAGGAACCAAAAGAAGTCCTCCAAATATACTTATTATCCATCCAATTAGGTTACCTAACCATTGAGCAACTCTAAGCATCATTAGTATTATTACAGGCAACATAATTACTAAAATTTTAAAATGCTTCTTTTTAAAATTTTTATATTTTTTAAATTTCCCTTTTAAATAGTCTCTCAAAAAATCTTTTAATATTGTTACACAAAGAAAAGAAAGAGAAAAATCGAATAATGTTTTATATAACTCTAAGTTGTCAACATTAACCATTTCTAAAAAAACATTTTTATTAACAAGTTTTAAATTACTAATTTCTCTAAAAAAACAAATCTTGTCTATATAAACCATTAATTCTTCAATATATTTTAATTTATTAGTTTCCTGAATTATTAAAAATCTAAAACTTAATATAATTATAATTAACATCATATATTTAAAATGTTTTCTTATACATTCAGAACATTTCCTTAAAAATTTTGCTACTCTATTTTTAAAAGTTTTAATTTTTTTCATGCTACATTTTCCTTTCTTAAATTATAAAAGTTAATCTCAATTTTTATAATTTTTTCTTTATTATAGCATTTAATCAAGAGAGTAGCAATTTTTTTTGATTCTCTACAAGCCTCTATTTCCAAGTGTTTAAGTGTATTTTGATTATTTTTTACAAAAGAAGGAGAACTAATTCCCCTTCTCAATCCTATTTTTTACTTTAAATTTCTATTTCTTAATTAATCCACAACTTCTGCATCTTCTACATCATCAGCACCAGAGTTGTTACTTTCTCCAGCTGTTTCTCCGCCTTGTGCTGCTTGTTGTGCTTGAGCTGCTTCTTGGTACATTCTTGTTGCGAAACCTTGAGAAACTTTTGATAATTCTTCAATTGATTTTCTGATTGCTTCTACATCGTCGCCATCTTTTACTTTTTTCAATTCTTCGATTGCTTTTTCGATGTCTTCTTTTTCAGTTCCTTGAAGTTTATCTTCGTTTTCTTTTATAGTTTTTTCTGTTGCGATTACTAATTGGTCAGCTTGGTTTCTTGCTTCTACTAATTCTTGGAATTTCTTATCTTCAGCTTCGTGTGCTTCGGCATCTTTTTTCATTTTTTCGATGTCGTCTTTAGATAAGTTAGAACTTCCAGAAATTGTTACTGTGTTTTCTTTTCCAGTTCCCAAGTCTTTTGCAGAAACGTGTACAATTCCGTTTGCATCAATGTCGAATGTTACTTCGATTTGAGGCACTCCTCTTGGTGCAGGTGGAATATCGTTTAAGTTAAATTCTCCTAATTTATGGTTGTCAGCCGCTCTTGCTCTTTCCCCTTGCAATACAACTATTGATACTGCTGGCTGATTATCTGCCGCTGTTGAGAATACTTGTGATTTTTTAACAGGAACTGTAGTATTTCTTTCGATAATTTTAGTAAATACTCCTCCCATTGTTTCAATTCCTAATGATAATGGAGTTACGTCTAATAATAATACGTCTTTAACATCTCCCATTAAAACTCCACCTTGAATTGCCGCTCCTGCCGCAACTACTTCATCAGGGTTGATTGATTTGTTAGGTTCTTTTCCTAAGAAAGATTTTACCCATTCTTGAACCGCTGGAATTCTTGTAGAACCTCCAACTAATAATACTTCATCAATATCGCTAGGACTTAAATCAGCATCTTCTAACGCTTGTTTTACTGGTCCTTTAGTTGCTTCAACCAAGTCTTTTGTCAATTCATCAAATGCCGCACGAGTCAATTTTTTCTCCAAATGTTTAGGCCCTGTTGCGTCCATTGTGATAAATGGTAATGAAATTTGTGTTTCTAGTGTAGTTGACAATTTTTTCTTAGCATCTTCTGCTGCGTCTTTCAATCTTTGAATTGCCATTTTATCATTTCTCAAGTCAATTCCAGTTTCTTTTTTAAATTCATCAGCTAACCAGTCAATAATTTTTTGGTCAAAATTATCTCCACCTAAGTGGTTATTTCCAGAAGTTGAAATAACTTCCACAACTCCATCTCCAATTTCAAGCACAGATACGTCAAATGTACCTCCACCCAAGTCAAATACTAATACTTTTTCTTCTTTTTTCTTATCTAATCCATAAGACAATGCAGCCGCTGTTGGCTCATTTATAATTCTTTGAACTTTAAGTCCTGCTATTTCCCCAGCATCTTTTGTAGCTTGTCTTTGTGCATCTGTAAAGTATGCAGGCACTGTAATTACAGCTTCTGTTACTTCTTCACCTAAGTAAGCCTCAGCATCTTTTTTCAATTTTTTAAGAATCATTGCTGAAATTTCTTGCGGTGTATAGCTTTTTCCGTTAATATCAACTTTATAGTCGCTTCCCATGTGAGTTTTAATTGAAATTACAGTTGAATCAGGATTTGTAATAGCCTGTCTTTTTGCAATTTCTCCTACAATAATTTCTCCATTATCTTTAATGTTTACTACTGACGGAGTAGTTCTTCCACCATCAGAATTTGGTATTATAGCAAAGTTTCCACCTTCCATAACTGCCACGCAGCTGTTTGTTGTCCCTAAATCTATTCCTATTATTTTACTCATATCTATCATTCTCCTTTATTATCAATTTTTTATAAATTTAATTTATTTATTTTTTATTTCAATTTTTATTGTTTCTTATTAACCGTAACCATCGCAGGTCTTACAACTTTCCCTTTCATTTTGTACCCTTTTTGGAAAACTTGCACAACCACGTTGTCATCTAATTCCTCTTTATTTTCAGTAATCATTGCTTTATGTTCGTAAGGATCGTACTCTTTTCCTGCTGCTTCAATTTCTTCTACGCCTTCTTCTGTCAACAGATTTTTTAGATTATTCAAAATCATATTAACTCCTTCGATTAATGAATCAAAGTTTTGACTTTCCTTCGATGCGTCAACCGCTCTTTCCAAATTATCTATATTGTCAAGCAATTTTACGATAATTCCTTCAGAAGCGTATTTTCTCATTTCAGCAACTTCGTTTTCTTTTCTTTTTGTGAAGTTTTGAAATTCAGCTAACTTTCTTGTATATGAATTTTTCCATTCTTCAAGTTCAGCTTCTAATTTCTTTACTTTATCATCACAATTATCAGAAGTTTCTTCTGCACTTTTTTCAGTTTCTTGATTTTCTACATTTTCATTTTGCTCTTCAACCGCTTCATTCTGTACAGCTTCACCTTCCAAATTTTCCTTTTCCAAATCTTTTTCCGCCATTTAAAAAACCCACTCTCCTTCTTATTATTTATTTTTTTGATTTAATAACTGATTTACTTCTTCTGCTACATATTCAACGAGTCCAACCGTCTTTGAATATTCCATTCGTTTTGGTCCAATCACACCAATAATTCCCTTCGCATTATTAAGCGTATAAACCGAGAATACAAACGAGAAATCTTCAAGCCCTGCAATGTTCAAATCTTCTCCGAAAATTACATTAACTTCTCTATCCTTAAATTCCTCCATCTGTAAAAACTGTGCAAACACGTTCCGCAAATCATTCGGATTATTAAACAGTTTTACACGGTTTATAAGGTTCATTACATCAGATGCATTGTTTTCAATGAGATTCGTTCCGCCTTCAAAAAATAATTTTCCTTCTTCAGAAATTATATTATCCTGAAAATCACTTTGCATAAATAAATTTGTATTCGTGAAAAAATCCTTTAAGTCAGATAATGTAAAATACTTACTGTTCGCAATTTTTTCATTTAAAAAACTATTTATCGCTTCCACTTCATTTTCAGTTACAGGATTTTCTAGAAAGATATTTAAATTTTTTGTAAGGGAAGAATCCATTACAACTACAGCAAGTACAGTCGTTTCATTAATATGTACCAATTTTACCTTTTTTACACCTTCCTGCGTAAACGCCGGCTCTAATACAACCCCGGCATATTGACTAATTTTTGACAATAATCTGGATGTTTCCTCAAATATCGTATCAATTTGATTCATCCTCTTATTGTACGCCTGCATAACCTTCGCCTTTTCCTCCTGAGAAATATCTCTAATTTTCAAAAGCTCATCGACATACAGCTTATATCCTTCACTTGTCGGAATACGTCCAGAAGATGTATGTGTTTTTACAATTAGGCCCTTATCTTCCAAATCTGCCATTGTATTTCGAATAGTGGCCGAAGACACTCCAATATTGTACTTTTTCTCAAGTGTCCGTGATCCCACACTCTCACCAAATTCCAGATAGTGCTTGATAATAGCCTTTAAAATCAATTGCTCCCTATCATTCATCTCGGCACCTTCCTTTTTGTTGTTAGCACTCTCTAGGTTAGGTTGCTAACTATAGATATATAATATTACATTTTTTTAAATTTGTCAACACTTTTTTTAAAAATTTTTTCATTTTTTCAGAAAATTTTTATAATATTGAGATAAGTATTATAAATACTAGATTCTATCAAATTTATATTCTTAAATTATTGTTGCAAAAAAATAAGGCTGTTAAAAAAACAACCTTTATCAATTTTAATTATATAAACTCTCATTTAGTTCATCTGGAAAATCATAAGTATTGACATAACCTGCTCCATCTACATACCAATTACCATCTATATTTACTATTTTTACATAAGTATTATGAACATTTCGAGATCTTAACAACACATATCCTGTATCTTCATCGTAATATATTGCTTTATATCCACCACTTGTATCTGGATCTTGTCCAGTTAATATCCACTCTCCATCCATAGGAACCCCTAAATACTCTATTGGCATTGTTCCTCCATCCCAATCAAAATTATTGCGATATTCAACTAACTCTTCATAAATGTTTCTAAAATTTTCGGTAATATTTGAATTTTTCAAAACCCAATTATCACTATTACCATTTCTAATTCTAATAGAATAGCCATTAACAAAATTTTCTGCCACTTTTTGTGGTGTATTACTATTATTACTTGCCACCTTCTTTTTTGTAGCACCATAACTTACTACATTTACTGTTAAAATTAATGTAATTAGCATTAAAATTAGTTTTTTCATAATTTAATTCCTCCTAAAATTTATTTATTATTCTATAATTTTTAATAATTTACTTAATTATGTAAACTATCATACATTCTTGCAAGTTCTATAGTCCGAGCTTTTACCATATCAATTTTTGTTCCAATTTTTTTTAACTGAACTATACTTCCACATCCATTTTCTCCTTCTTCTCCACATTCTTCATATATTATTTTTTTGGTTTTATTAACCATTCCTTTTAACCAAGCTCTTTCCTCATTTCGCAATTTTGTTTTTTGACTGTCTGGCAACTCTGACATAAGAAGTTTATAAACTTTATTCAATTCTTTATCCCATGTTTGATACGCGACTTCAGCTTGATAATACATTTGACTATCAGAACCCTCGAATCCTGTATCTTGAACTGAACTCATTCTACTCATCAATTCAGCTTCATAATTTGTACTTTTCTTAGCAACTACTGATGCAGGTGTTTCTTGTGAAGTTGTTACTTGTGCCATTTGTTGTTGTTCATTTTGTGTTTTTATCATTTCCTGTTTTGTTTTTTCCTGTTCTAATTTGACTTTTGCCTGCAATTCCTGTGTTTTAATATATGAACTATATATTAAAAACGCTCCTCCTAGAAAAAATGTAAATATTGCAGTACATACAATAATTAACGTAGTCTTTTTATTCATAATTATTTTCCTTTCTGTTTTTTTACAATCTTTAAAATAAATTTCCATTTATCCGATTTTATGAAAACAACAAAATTCCTGTTAATAAAAATATTCCTAACATTAGTTTTTTCATAATTAATCACTCCTTTATAAATACCATAAAATTATCAAAATAAAATATTTATCAAACTTAATTTTGCTCTTAATTTCTACCAAACAATAAAAAATACAAATATTTCTCAAATGTTTTTACATAAAAAACTAAGCCTTTTATATTATACCCCCCCCCATTTGATTTTTATTTTAATAAAATTAAATAAAAATTAATTTAAAAAGAAAATTAATCTTTTTTTACACTTTTTCATATATTTTAAAACAAAATTCTAAATAAAATCACATTTTATCATAATTTTAAGTATGTTTTAGAATAAAAATACCTTAAATCTAAAATCAAATCTCATATTTTTTAATTATTTTTCTCAAAAAAAAAGACTATTTTAGCCTAATCACTAAAACAGTCCTTATATCTACACATTATTAACTTTAATTTTTTTGTCTTATGAAATTTAGAACTTTTTTATTTTATCTTTCTCTAAAATATTTATCAATTCCATTCACAATTCCTTTTACCATTACATTTTGAAAATCTGGAGAAGCCATTTTTCTATCTTCTTCAGGATTTGTCATAAATCCCATTTCTAGTAATGTATTTGTAACTGTTGACCAGTTTGTTCCTGTTAAATCATCTCTATAGGCAACCCCTCGACTTTTAAATCCAGTTGCTTTTGTATATTCTGACAAAATAGCTCTTGAAAATCTATCGCTTGACTTTTGTACACTTCTTGTATGTGGATTTTTAGCTGATGATGTAAGTACAGTTGCACCTCTAGCACTGCTTCCACCTGCATCCGCATGTAATCTCAAGTATACTGAACACCCTGCCTTATTTGTCATCAAGGCTCTTTCCTTGTTACTTATATTTACATTATTTGTTTCTCTTACCATAAATACAGAATATCCTTTGGCCTTTAAAGCATCTCTTAATTTTAATCCTATTTCTAATGCCAATTGATACTCAGTTTTTTTAGTCGCAACACCTTTTGTTCCATAGGCTACTTTTGGTTTTCTTTTGCTTGAGCCTGGCGCTATCTCTTCCGTTTGCATATTTCCCTTAGCTTGATGTCCTGGATCAATGCATACTTTTTCAGCCGCACTCATTAATCCTGTTACGCTACTTAATAAAATAGCCAATTTAAATAACAGTTTCATTATTATTTCCTCTTTTCCAATATTTTATTTATTTTTCAAATTTTTTAAACATCTCAATTTATCATAATAATTTAATTTTCATGTCTGGAAAAATAATTAAAAATTATTGAATTTTTTTATACAATTAAATTATAGAACTTATCTAATAAAGGTAAGATGATCCTGTGTAGTATAAATTTCTGTATCCACTTCCTTCAAAGTATACTCTATAAACATCCCCAATTCCAAGTCCTGAGAACGGGTATCCTCTAAAATTAAATCTTTTTCCAGATTCAAGGCTCACACAAGTATTACCTGATACTATTCTGCAACGTTCTACATATCTTGAAAAACCAAGTACACCAAATAATAAAAATATTGCTAATATTAGTTTTTTCATAATTAATCACTCCTCTATAAGTTTTCCGAAATGCAAAATTGAGATGTTTAATGTTTCATTTTATGGTTGACTTTCCAGACACTTCAATCACAAATTTTATCAAAATTTTCGATAAACGAAAACCATACTATTGTAAATTATACCCTAAGTTTATTTGATTATGTTTTATTTATCATTAATGAATAATTAATTTTTTATAAGATTTTAATATCCAAATATTTTTAAAACTAACTATTATTATATTTAAGTTCTTTTAAAAAAACTCTTACAATTTATTTTATATTTTACAATTACTTCACTAAATATCTCATTAAATATCGCTCAATATTATCTCCATATTCATTATCCAAATTCCCCACTATTTCAAATCCTAGATTTTCATAAATTTTTTTCGCTGTAAAATTATCCATATCAACAGTAAGTTCTATTTTTTTTATACCAATTTCCTTTAAATTTTTCATTACATACTCAAGCAAAATTCTTGCATATCCGTTTCTTTCAAACTTTGGAACAGTGGAAACTCCGTATACATAAGCCACTTCCCTATCAAAGCTGCTCAAAACTTCAATAACTGACATCAGTTCCTCATTTTCATCATTACTAAGCATCGCAAAAACTTTCCCATATTTGCTAAACGGTTTAATGTTCCAATTTCCAACAGTCGCCTCTCCAAAAACCTCATTTTCATGCTCCACAATCCTAAATAGCAAATCTGAATCCTTTTTTGCATCCAATATTTTTATTTTGTAATTTCTTTCCATAAAAATTTTCCTTTCTATATTTATTTTTTTATAAAATTTATTTTAATATACATCTTTTAGCCAGTTTTATAATTTTATTAAATTGCTTACAAGTTAGAAAATTAAACACTATTTTAAAATATACATTTTTTTATTTTTAAAATTTATCAATAATTCACTTTGTACAAATACAGACCTTCCGAAGCTGCCAAAATTTTCTTATCATCAGCATTAGGATTTTCCAGCCTTCTTTTTATGTAATCTTCTTCTACATTTCCAAAATAAACCGCAAGTGCTGAACCAATCATAATTCTAACCATCGTTTTCAAAAATCCATTTCCACAAATTTCAACATTTAACTGCTTTTTACCAATTTTTTCATCATAATAGCATTTTATATAGACAATTTCTCTCACAGGATTCCTATAAGCCTTGTCCTTTTTCATAAAGCTGCTAAAATCATATTTTCCAACAAAATCATTCATTATTTCCTGAAATTTTTCCACATTCACACTTGTCCTCAATCCAGTCACATAATTTGCTTCAAACGGCGTAATATCTTCCTCATTCCTCATAATATACAGATAAGTCCTATTTTTTGCATCAAATCGTGCATTAAAATCTTTTTCAACTTCCTCAACTTCCAAGACCTTAACTTCTCCCTTTAGACATTTATTAATTTGTCTTTTTATCGCTTCTATCGGAATATTTTCATCAATAGCAAAATTAGAAACCTGCTCCATAGCATGAACTCCTTTATCAGTTCTTCCCGATGAAATCATATTTATTTCTTGATTAAAAGTTTTAAAAACAGCTCTCTCAATTTCTCCTTGTACAGTTTTCATCTTTTTTTGCCGCTGAAATCCGCAAAATTTACTTCCATCATACTGATAAATCATTTTTATATTTCTTTTTCCCATTTTTTCCTCTTTTTTCTTTCAATCCTACATTATTTTTGAATTTATACTTTATGATTTAATTATAAAAAAAAGAGCAATTTCTGCTCTTGTATATATCGGTAATTTTAAGTTTCAAATGGTGCGAAAGGTGGGACTCGAACCCACATGTCGAAGACGCTAGATCCTAAGTCTAGTGCGTATACCAATTTCGCCACTCTCGCAAATCTACTATTTAATTATTATAGTGGTGAGCCATACTGGGATCGAACCAGTGACACCTTGATTAAAAGTCAAGTGCTCTACCGACTGAGCTAATGGCTCGCAGTTATGGGGTGACCGACGGGACTTGAACCCGCGACAACCAGTGCCACAAACTGGCGCTCTACCAACTGAACTACGGTCACCATATATTTATAACCAAATTGTTCTTATAAATAAAATGGAGCGGGAGACGAGGGTTGAACTCGCGACATTCAGCTTGGAAGGCTGACGCTCTACCAACTGAGCTACTCCCGCAAAATCTATAATGGTCGGTGTAGTAGGATTTGAACCTACGACCCCCTGCTCCCAAGGCAGGTGCGCTACCGAGCTGCGCTATACACCGTTCTAAAGAATATCTTTAATTTCTCAAATACTCTCAGACAAGAAATATAATATCATAAATCAGAATGAATGTCAACACTTTTTTTCTGATAATTTCAATTTTTCTTGATTTTTTTTGCTAAAATACCATTTTTCCATTATTTTTAGTATATTTCAACTAAATAAGGGTATAAAAAATTATACCCTCATTATATAATTATTTTTTTATCAATGTTACACTAACTTCAGAATCTTCCAAAGCACTTCCATTAATAAAATTTATTCCGTCAAAATGTAAAATATCTCCTGGCACTAAAACATGCTTTTCAGTTTCATTCAAAAACATTTCCATTTTCCCTTTCAGAACAGTAAAAATAATTTCCTCATCTTCATGATTGTGCTTAGCAATTTTTTCATCTTTTTTCAAAATTTTCTTCACCAATTTAAAATTTCCCTTGTTGAATAGCAATCCTGCTTCATTTTTTACATTTCCAAACATCTTTTTCTCCTTAATAATTTATTTTTATTTTCCTTTTTTTGCTTTATATAAATCTTCTAACAATTCATCATTATTCTTGTATTTCTTTATTAATTCAATTAAGTTTCTCATCCCTTCGACTTCTGACATTTCACTTAGTTCTCTTCGCAACTTCCAGATTTTTTCCAGATTTTCTCTTGGAATTAATAATTCTTCACGTCTTGTGCCACTCTTTAATACATCAATTGCTGGAAATATTCTTAACTGTTCAAGTGTTCGGCTTAAAATAATTTCCATATTTCCAGTTCCTTTAAATTCTTCAAAAATTACTTCATCCATTCTGCTTCCAGTTTCAACAAGTGCAGTTGCAATAATCGTAAGGCTTCCGCCATTTTTTATATTTCTTGCGGCACCTAAAAATCTTTTTGGATAATAAAGGGCATTCGGATCAATTCCTCCTGAAATCAATTTTCCACTTGATGGGATTGTTATGTTATACGAACGTGCCAATCTTGTTAAGCTGTCCATTAAAATTAAAATGTCCTTTCCACGTTCCACTTGCCTTTTTGCCATTCGAAGCACATTTTCTGTAACTTCTGTATGCACTCTTGGATCTTCATCAAAAGTCGCGGCATACACTTCCGCCTCCTTCACATTTTCCTTAATATCTGTAACTTCTTCCGGCCTTTCATCAATTAGTAAAATCCACACATCAATTTCTGGATTATATTTTATAATATCATTGGCAATTGTAGAAAGAAGTACTGTTTTCCCAGCTTTTGGCGGTGCAACTATAAGCCCTCTCTGACCCTTTCCAATTGGTGAAATTAAGTCAATAATTCTTGAAGAAATTTCCCCACTTCCCAAATTTAACTTCTCATCTGGATATGATGGCACTAAATCGTCAAAATATGGACGTTCGAGTGATTTTTCAGGCAAATCTCCATTTACTAGCAGTACTTTTAAAATTCCATAATTCTTCTCTGTGCCAATTGGTATTCTTAATTCTCCAAATACAATGTCTTCATTTCTCAGGAAAAATCTTTTTATTTGTGACATTGAAACATAAACATCAGGACCAATTGAAGTATTTCTCAAAAATCCATAATTTCCATCTCCAATTACATCCAGTTTCCCAAATCCATAAGTTTTTCCTCTTTCTTCCCCTTTTTTTATCAAAATAGCATTTATAAGTTCAAGTTTTGACATTCCTGAAAAATTTTCAATTTTATATTCTTTTGCCATTTTCTTTAGTTTTGTCACATTTTGTGAAAGAATATCCTTTATCATTTCCTCTTCAAGATTCAAATTTTCTGAACTATTTTTTTTCTCTGTTTCTTCTTCTTTTTCAATTTGTTTTTTTTCTTCTAAATTTTCGCTAAGTCCTGAAATCTCCTTTGTTTCCGACGCTTTCGGACGTCCTCTTTTCTTTTTTACAGGTTCAATCTGCTCGTGCTGATTTTTTCCCATCTCGACTTCTATCTCTGTCTCTTTTTTCTTCATTTACTCCTCCACCAGCTCTCCATATAATGTCCATGTTTTTGCATCATAAATTCTTGTATTCACAAATTTCCCTTTCAAATCCTTTCTATCGCTCTTAAATAAAACTATTTTATGCGTAGAACTTCTTCCTGTCAACATTTCAGGATTTTTTCTGCTCGGTCCTTCCACAAGCACTTTAACAATTTTTCCAAGATATTTCTGGCTTTCTTCTTTTGCCTTCATATTCTGTAATCTCATAAGCTGCTGCAGTCTCTCATTTTTTATTTGCTCATCGACTTGTTCGCCCATCGTAGCCGCAGGAGTCCCTGTTCTCTTTGAATACATGAACATAAACGCATTTTCAAATCCAACTTCATTCACAACATCCATCGTGTCTTGAAAATCTTCATCTGTTTCCCCTGGAAAACCTACGATAATATCTGTTGTAAGCCCAATATCAGGTACTTTCTCCTTAATTTTTTTAGCAAGTGCAATAAATTCCTCTTTTGTGTATCCTCTGTTCATTGCATCCAAAATTTTTGTAGAACCGGATTGCAGCGGCAGATGCAGCATTCTTGCTATTTTCGGGTTTCTTGCGATTGTATCAATTACTTCATCACTAAAGTCCTTTGGATGTGGCGACACATATTTTATCCAGAAATCCCCTTCTACATTTGCACTTTCCTCCAATAATTCTGCAAAATTATCCTGCCCATTTGCAAAATCGCTTCCATACGAATTTACATTCTGTCCTAAAAATAATATTTCTTTGTATCCTTTTTTTGTATATTGTTCAACATCGCTAACTATTTCGTTAAGCGGTACAGAACGCTCCATTCCACGTACATAGGGAACTATGCAAAATGTACAGTAATTATTACACCCATAAGTTATGGAAATTGAAGCTACAATATCATCCCCAAAGTCAGCATCAACCCTTGTCGGCAATTCATCCTCATCATCCACCATGACAATGTGCGTTTCTTCCCCAGATTCTATTCTTTCTAAAATATCAGGAATTCTTCCTATATTCTGATTTCCAAGTACCAAGTCCACATAAGGAGTCTTTTTAATAAATTCATCCCTTACTTCCTGAGCAAGGCATCCTGTAACACCAATAATCATTTTCCCATCTTTTTCTTCCTTTATTCTTTTCAAATCTCCAAGTTTTCCATACACCTTAACAGCGGCTCCTTCTCTTACTGTACAAGTATTCAAAAATACCAAATCCGTATTTTCAATATCTTCTGTCATATGGTACCCCATTGTTTGTAACATTTGTTTCATTTTTGCACTTTCATTTACATTCATCTGACAACCATAAGTTATTATTGTTGCTCTCTTTTCCACTTTTTCCCTCCAAATTTTGTTCTATTTCTTAAAAGTCTATGATTTTTTCCTAAACAGTTTTTGAATTGCTTAAATATGATAAATTTTTACCACTTAGATAGTTCTAACTATCCAAGTATAAGTCTTTATTTTTCAAGTTTATTTTTTCTTGCCCTAATGGTATCATTTTTATTTTAGAATTTCAAGAAATTTTTATTCTTTTTTTTAATTAATAATTTTATTTCTTAACACTTAATTTAAAAAAATAATACCAAATATCATTTCTCGTATTTCACAATAACAGTCACTTTATTATCACTTAATTTATTCTAAAATAAGAAACACAACATCTGAAATTACTGTTCAAATAAAAGAACTTTTTAATTAATATATTTTTTAAAATAAAAAACACTCTAGGAGTGTAGAGTGCAATTTATTATGAAAAAATTTAATTTATTATTGGTGCCCGAGGCCGGAGTCGAACCGGCACGATATAAAATCGACGGATTTTGAGTCCGTTGCGTCTACCAATTTCACCACTCGGGCATATTTATAAATTACCTACTCAGTATAATATATTTTTTAAATTTTGTCAACTAATTTTAAAATTTTTTTTGATATTTTTTGTATAGATGTCAAACATTTGTTACAAAAATATATTAAAAAAAATATTTCTTTCCTAATGTATCTTTAACCTACTGATTTTCCTTGTACTCTTTTAATACTTCATTTGGACTCTTAAAGCCCAGTACTTTTCTTGATATGTTGTTGTATCTTGTATTGTATTTCCTTATTGCCCTTAACAGTTCTTCCTTGCTTTTAAATTTCTTGTCCCCATAGTACTTGCTGTCAAGCCTGTGGCTTCTTTCCACTTTTCCATTCTCCCATGGCGAATATGGACGGGTTGTCACGTACTCTATCCCCTTCTCCTCCAGTTTCACCTCAAACAGCGTTTTCTTATCACTTTCAGAATTTGTGAACTCTTTCCCATTGTCTGTCTGAACTTTCTTTATGTCAAATCCCAGCTCCCTTTCCAAGTTCTCTAGAAACTTTGCGGTCTGATAGGTGCTTTTTTCATCTGCTATCCTTAACACTCTTTTTCTTGTATATTCATCTAATGCCGTTATTTGATAATACTTCTGGTCACGTGTGCCAAACTGTATGCATTCTTCCGGAACATATTTTATGTCTATCTGTACTCTTTCCCCAGGGTACTTCGCCTGTTCAGCCTTCTTTTTTCTTTTATGCGGCTTTTTAATGTTTTCTTTGGCATTGCCCTTCATTTTCCTTATTATCCTGCACATTGAATCGTATGTACGGCTGTAGCCTTCCTTTCTCGCTTTGACATAAACTTCTGCCAGCCCTTCATAGCCAAATTTCCTGTATTTTTTCATAACCAGTTCTATTTCTTCCTGCGTGTGCTGGTTTGGGTGGCTTTCAGGTCTTCTGCTTTTTGGCAGAAGAGACTGGACTGTGCCGTCGTATCTGTCTCTCCAACGTTTTATCTGCTGACGTGATGTTTTATATTTCACTGCTGCCTTTGAATTATTATTATGTTTTATTGCATACTCAATTGCCCGTTGACGAACACGGTATATTTCTGATATACTACTCATATGAAAGGTTTCTCCTTAATGTGGTTTTGGTTGGCTTACATTATATCAGAAACCTTTCTTTTTTTGTATATTCTTGTCACATATGTATTATCTCACAACATTTTAAAATTTTTTTTGATATTTTTTATAAAGATGTATTTTCAAGTCAAGTGCAACACCTAAAACATATTAAAAAACATAGTAAAACAGCTTTAAATCGGAACTAAAAAGTTATAACTATTTTACTTAAACCCTAAATTTATATAATTTTAGTAGTTTAATTTTAAATAGGTCTGAGTATATATTTAACTCTCTATAAAATTAAATTGAGAGAACTGAAACTTAGGTATTCTAATCATAACTTTAAACTTTACTCCCAAGTTTCTTTAATGTAAACTAATAAAAAAAGAATGTTATTTATTATTTACATTCTTTTTTTCTTACCTTTAAATGTTACTCTAATGTTTAATTTATATTAGTAAAAAAATTATTTTCTCCTAATCCTTCTTCTTCTCAGATTTTTAACTTTACTTGTATTTTGGTTCATTTTACTACCATCTGGATTCATCTTTTCTTCAGTAAATACACTTGCATCTCTAAAAGCAGCATCATATCCTTTTGTTTCAAACCATTCTGTTTTAGCTGCTTCAGTTTGAGCATTTATTTCTTGTTTTGTCATTTGATCTCCATTTTTTATCTCAAAATACATTTCTGGATCTACCCTATTTACAAGACCTTTTCCACGCATTTCAAAGGCTATTTCAAAATGTAGATGTGGAGCACGTGTTCCGCTTGCATTTCCTGTTACCCCTGATTTAGCTATCACTTGCCCAGCCTTTACAGTATCTCCAACTTTTACATTTACTTCGCTTAAATGGCAATATCTAATGTACTTTATCTGCATTGTGTTTGGATCATAGTTGCTGCTATAGTCCATTTCCCTTGCACTTAATTTTGGCTGATAGTTTTTTCTTTTTATTCTCTCTAATTCTTTTGGATCAACTTCTAAATAGAAATTCAATCCATAACCTGTTTTATCAACATACATATCCACAATTTTACCATCCAGCACAGCATAAACATCTGTTCCTGGCAACGAAAAAATATCAATTCCTTGATGTCCTCTCGCTCCATTACTTCTAGTTAGCCCAAATTTAGCCGAGTCAGGATAAACTTCCCCACGAAAATTGTAATACGTAACTTGCGGGTTCTTTATCGGATCAATTCTGAAAATCTTATCTTCTTCATCTCCATTCACACCATTATTTCCAGAATCAATATTTTTCCTAATAAACATCATTCCAACAATTATAATTCCTAAAATTAATAAAGTTGTTACACCTATAATTATCCCTGTTTTCCTGCCAGATTTTGAATTTTCCTTTTCTACTTTTTCTTCTTTTTTTTCATCCAAAACCTCATCTACATTTTTATTTTCATTTTCCATAATAATCAATTTGCTAAATTTGAATAGCCTCTCCTTCTTTTATTTATTTTTTTCTTCATCCAGAATGTATTCTTCAATATAAAAATTAGAAATATGTGAAGAAAATCCTTCTATTTTCTGATATTCCTTTATTTTCTTCCTAGCTTCTAATTTTGACAAACATACTGATAAAATTCGATGTTTTTCCTTTGCTTTATCTTTACCAATATAATAAAAATGAGAAAGTACGTATAATTTTTGGTTTTTGGAATTGTCAATTTCTACATCATCTTCTCTATAATAAGTAACATAACCACCTTCCCATCCAGCATATTTATCCAAATGACATTTTTCTAGCCAGAACCCATCCAAATGTGAACAAAATCCTTTAATTTTTTTATATTTTTCCAGTGCCTTCAATCCTTCTTCCTTTGTATAATAGGCACCTAAAAACCTTGCTTCTTCATTCCACTTATACTTATCATAGACATCTCCATAATCATATCCATGTGATAAAATCCATATTTTCATAGTTTCTCCTAATTATTTAAGGCTTTTAGATTTAAACCCTTTTGTGTAGTAATCTTTCCCAATTATCATGGTTCTAATTTTAAATCCTTCAGAACAATCCCTAAAACCTTTCATTTCTTTCCATTTATCAACAATTTCCAATGCCTTTTCCTTTGTTGAAAAAAATCCTATTAATTTATCATCATCCTTTTCATCTCTATGATACAGCATGTACACTTTTTTTATCTTTTGTTTTTCAGATTTCATAATTTATTCTCCCTTTTACAAAATCAATAAACTTATAAAAATCAACACATTAATAATTTCAAAAAACTTTATCTTCTTTCCAATTCACAAATAACCTCACTCAAAATATCATAAGCCAGCTCCATCTTACTTTTCTGACTAATTTCCACCGAAGTCCTATCTTTTCTAATAATCTCGATCACATTTTCATCTCTGCCCATTACAGAAGCGTTATTTGCCACTATAATATCCAAATTTTTCTTTTCCAGCTTTTTTAAGGCATTTTCCTTTATCTCATTAGTTTCTGCCGCAAATCCAACTAATAGCTGTTTTTCCTTCTTCTTACTCATCTCTAGCAAAATATCAGGATTTCTAACCAATTCTATAACCAAATCTGAATCAGACTTCTTTATTTTTTCCTTTTTGTATTCCTTTGGTCTGTAATCAGCAACTGCAGCACAAGCTATGAAAATATCAGTATTTTTAAAATACTCATCCACTTTTTTATACATTTCCAATGCCGATTCCACAGAAATAAAATTTTTAAGCACATTCGGAACTTTCAAATTCGTAGGCCCGCTAATTAAAGTTACTTCTGCTCCTAAATCAGCAGCTGCCTGAGCAAGTGAATATCCCATTTTCCCGCTTGAATTATTTGACAAATATCTGATTGGATCAATATTTTCCTTTGTTCGCCCACTTGTTACAAGAATTTTTTTACCTTTCAAGGCTATATCAAAATTCTCAAATTTTGAAAAAATACTGTATCTTTCTATTTCATCGACAATATCTTCTGGCTCGCTCATTCTCCCCTTCGCACTATAATTGCAGGCAAGCAGTCCTTCTTCTGCATCAATAAACCTATACCCAAAAGATTTTAGCTTATTAATACTTTCTTTTAAAATCGGATTTTCATACATGTTCACATTCATTGCCAAAGCAAAAAATACTGGCTTTCTTACCGAAACAGCAGCAAGAATTGTCGTAAGCATATCGTCTGCAATCCCGTTTGCAACTTTTCCAATTATATTATAAGTCGCAGGTGCAATCAAAACTACATCCGCCCAATCCGCAAGTGAAATATGCTCCACCTCATAATGTGGATTACTGTCCCACATATCCACATAAATCCTATTTCTTGATAAAGTTTCAAGAGTCAAAGGTCCAATGATTTTTGTAGCATTTTCAGTCATCACAACTTTCACATTATATCCTTTCTTTTTCAAAAGCGATACAATCCCAGCCGATTTATATGCCGCAATTCCCCCTGTAACTCCTATTAAAATATTTTTCATTTTTTTCCTTTACTTTTTTATTTACTTCTTTTTGTCTAAATTTTACAATAAATACTGCTTAATATGTTTAGCTATTTCGTATGCTAAATTTACTGGTACAGCATTTCCAATCATTTTGTAACCCGTATCAAGATTATCATAAATAAATTCAAATTCATCTGGAAATCCTTGTAGTCTGGCACATTCTCTAACTGACAAACGTCTATATAATCTTTCTTTTCCTTTGATGAACTCAAACTTGTCCTTTCCTACCTTTAACATTTTTGGAGCATTAGGATGCTGTGGAGCCTGCCTTCCACTTGCCTGTATTGTAAAAGAAACTTCATTCCAGTTTCTGACTCTATTTCTACTCATATAGATAGTCGAATAGTTTCCTGTAAAATATTCATGATTCTTTACTATACATTTATCATGATTACTTTTATTTTTTTCCTTTCCTGGAATTGCTGTTTTTTCTAAATCCAATAAAATATCTCTCATCACTTTCCTATTCTTTTCAGCTACTGGATTTGGAAATTGAAAATTATTAATTTTCATATCTTTTCTAAATCCAATAAAAAAGACCCTCTTTCTATCTTGAGCAACTCCATAATCTTTAGCATTTAATACATCCATATATACATCATATCCAGATTCATCAAATAAATTAAGAATATTTTTCACCGCAACAGAATGTCTTTTTGATAACATTCCTGAAACATTTTCGGCAACAAAAAATTTAGGTTTTTTTTCTCTTAAAATTCTTATATAATCAAAAAATAATTTCCCTCTGTCGTCTTCAATTCCGCGTAACGCTCCTGCTTCACTCCAGGACTGGCAGGGAGGACCTCCTATAATTCCGTCGCAATCTGGAAATTCCTTTGAATCAACTTTTCTTATATCTTTTTTTATTATTGGAATTTTATGATTTTTTTCATACGTACTCCAAATTGTTTTGTCAATCTCATTTGCCATTAAAATTTTAAAACCTGCTTTTTCAAATCCTAAATCCATTCCACCAGCACCTGAAAATAAACTTATTATATTCATTAACTTTCCCCCTATATTTTAAAAGTAATCAATTTTGCATTTTTTAACTTACATGGATTATTTGGATTTTTTATTTTTACATTCTTTATTTGAGAATTTTTTGTTAAATTTACTAATGTTTTGAGTTTTTCTATTTCTACTTTACTAAATTTTTCCCACTTTTCATCATTTATAACACACATTAAGTTAAACTCTTTCTCATCATCTATTTTATATACATAATCAAATACTTTTAGTGGATTTTCAATTCCCCACATACCTCTTATTCTAAAATATGTTATTCCTAAAGGATCTACCCTGTTTACTCTTCCTATTTCGTTTGTTTCTGCAAATTCTAAGCAATCTATTGCATTAATTCCTGATTTTATTTTACTTTTTATTTTTTCATATATTTTATTCTCTGCAGCATAGTCTTCTCCGTATACAAATATAAGAGAATTTAATTTATTATTTTCACAACTCCCTACTACATAGATAATATCTTTTTCTTCCCATTTTTCACAATTTCTACATGCTTCTGTTATCATAGAACTATTCGAATATAATTTCGCTTTCGGATACGAACTATTTAAAGCCAATGATGAATTTCTACTTTCAATTTTTTTTACTTCAATAGCATCTCCATTTTTTAAGATGATATCTGGTGGATTATTTTTGTTTCCAGTATAAGAAAAAATTTTATCATATTTTTCTAATTTTTCTTCATCACTTAAATTAAAAGCATCTGAAAATAAATCCTTTATATACATTTCTAAAGCATCTCCTACACTATTTATTTTATTTTTACTTGTATAATATTCTTTTATCTCAGTTATTGGATTATTTATCAAATTTATTATTGCATTTATTATACTTGCCATTATTTCATCTCCATCTTATTTTAAAATCTATAACATTTAAAAATTATAATCTGTACTTCCATCCTTATTATCCTTAATTTCTACTCCAAGTACCTTCAATTCATCCCGAATTTCATCAGATAATTTGAAATTTTTCTCGCTTCTTGCCTCACTTCGCAATTTTATCAGTAATTCAATTAATTTTTTTGTCAATTCCATATTTTCCCCTTCTTCCTCCTTCACAGCATTTTCTGCTTCAATCGCTATTCCGAACACATTTTCTAATTTTGCCTTCAAAGAATCATAAGATTTTTTTATTTCATAATAAATTGTGGAAAACTCATTTTCGTTTGTAGAAATAAATTTATTTGTTTCCCTAATCTGATCAAAAATAGTTGCTAGTGCCTGTGGCGTGTTCATATCCTCATCCATCGCCTCTTCAAATTTTTTATCAAATTCATCAATTTTTTGAGAAAATTCTGAATTTTTAACATTTTCTATTTTTTCATTTTTATATTTTTCAACAATATTCTCAAATTTATTCATTGATTTTACAATATTTTGCAAGGCTTTTTTTGTATCCTCCATATTCTCGAATGAAAAGTTAATTGGTTTTCTGTAATGCGTACTTAGAATAAAAAGTCTTACTACATTCCCAGAAAATTTTTCAAGTATTTCACGAAGCAAAAAGAAATTTCCTAGTGATTTTGACATCTTGTCGCCATTTATTTGAATAAATCCGTTGTGAAGCCAATAATTTGCAAAGTTTCCATGATAAGCACACTTGCTTTGGGCAATCTCATTTTCATGATGTGGGAAAACTAAATCCTGTCCACCGCCGTGAATATCAAATGCATCCCCTAGATATTTTTTTGCCATCGCACTACATTCTATATGCCATCCAGGACGTCCCTGTCCCCAAGGCGATTCCCAAAACGGTTCTCCATCTTTCTTTTTCTTCCAAAGCGCAAAGTCTACTGGATTTTTCTTAATATCAGAAACATCAATCCTAGCCCCAAGTTCCAGCTCCTCAATTTTCTGATTTGACAATTTCCCATAATCCTTATATTTTTTTACCTCAAAATAGACATCCCCGTCTTTCTCATAAGCAAACCCATTATCAATTAATTTTTGAATAATCTCAATAATTTCCGCCATATTCTCAGTAACCTTAGGTCTTTTCACACTCTCAAGAATATTCAGCTTGCTGATATCCTCAGAAAAATATTTTATATATTTTTCTGAAACCTCACTCGCAGAAGTTCCTTCTTCCATAGACTTATTTATAATCTTATCATCCACATCCGTAAAATTCTGTACAAACTCAACTTCCATCCCCTTATGCTTAAAATACCGTGCCAACGTATCAAAAACCACAATTGGACGTGCATTCCCCAAATGTATGTAATTATAGACAGTAGGCCCACAAACATACATTTTCACCTTATTTTCTTCTATTGTCTTAAATTCTTCAATTTTATTTGTCATTGTGTTGTAAAGTTTCATTTTTTATTCTCCCTGCTTTTGAAAACTTTTAATTTATTTTGGTTCATTTAATTTTAGTTATTCCAATTTTTCTTTTATTAAACCACTAGGATAAAAAATAATAGCTGGATCAAATGTCATTATCAAATTTTTCCTTTTATATTTCTTGCCTTTTCGCTCAAAAAAATATACTTTCCTTATATCTTTTGCATTTTTTAATATTAACTGAATGTTATCTTTTTTCTCACCATAACTGACAATTAACGATATTTTTTTATTTTCCTTATAAAAATATCGATTTTTATAATAATTAATGTACCCATCTTCTAAATAGCATTCTCTAAGAGTATCGTCATCTATTTCCCTAAACTCCCCATATCGTTCCCCATTCTCATGCAAATGCCCAATAAAAGACTGTCCATTTAATTCCCATCCAATTTTCCTTACTTTTTTATCAGGAACACATTCATATTTTTCATTTTTTTCGATAATTCGTATTATTTTTTCTTTTGGATAATTTTCTGAAAAAAGTAATGTTCCAAATAATAAAAATATTATAGTTACTTTTCCCATAATTAAACCTCGATTTTTACATTATTTAAAACTCTCAATTAAAAAATTTCTCAATGTTGGAAAGTCTAAATCCTCAGATATTTCTTTTAATATTTTCTCATCTTTATATATCTTTTGATATTTTTGTAAAATTTTTATTACACTTTTTCTTCCTTTAAGCAATCTTTTATCATCATTCAGATTTAAAATTTCAATTGTATAATTTGCTTTTTGTAAATCTATATCAGTAATATCTTTTTTAGGGATTATCTCTCCTGTCATTCTATTATATGAAAAATATTTGCTTGGTTCATAAATTACTGGATTTACAAATAACTCACTCCATTTATTACCTTTCTTTGAACCACAACTCTCAATATTAAGACAACCTGTAATAAAATTTTCATAGTTTGAAAATAATTCTGGAAATCTATCTTTAGGTTTAATATGTTCTATCTGACTATTTTTACTTGCAATTATTTTTCTTTCACAATAAGGACAATAACTATTATTTCCGATTTTCTGTTCATTTTCCAACATATAATTTTTTAATTCTTTTTTTATTCCAAAATCAAAATCTTTCCAATTTTTTGGTTTTTCTTTTTTCTTAAATTCTTTCAAAAAGTTTGGCTCTGAAGTTTTATTTATTTTTAACATTCTTCAATCCTTTCCTTCTGATTTGAATTTCCATATCTATAAGCATAACGTCCTCATCCATTGTCCCCAATATTTCCTTTAAATCACCATACTCTTTTTTAAAATCATCAGTTTCATACTTATCCTCATTAACCATTTCTCTAATTTTTTCCAATTTATCAAATATTTCCTGATTCCTAGTTGTTTTAAGCCCCATTATATCTTCTAATATTCTCTCTGTCGGCTGTCCATAAGAATTATACAACTCATCCCCAGTCCTAACCACAATTTTCCCTTCATTATCCTTATCCAGCAACATAATATTTTCTTTTCTCACACTCCCCAAAATATGTGGCGAATGTGTCGCAATAATAATCTGATTGTTTTTTCCGATTTTTCTATAAACATCAACGATTCTCTGTTGCCACTTAGGATGCAATGAAAGTTCTGGCTCGTCAATCAAAATAATAGAATTTTCAGGATTTAGCATTTTTATCGCTAATGTTCGTAAAAATAACTGCTTTTCCCCAGAAGATAATTCATTTATATCAAATTTATCGCCTGTTGAATTTGTGAAAATCGGCATATTTTTACCATCTTGCGAAATATCTTCAACTTTTACATCTATATCTAAAATTTCAAATATTTCATTTATTTCATTAAAAACTTTTTTTTGTACATCTCCAACTTTTTCATTTTTATTTTTAAGCATTGCTGAAATCATTTTTGTAGCTATGTAAGACGGAATATCTTTTATTAAATTTGTATTCACAATATTAATAAATTTATATTCTTGAACTAAAGTAGTCGAAGCTGTATTCATTTTTTGAAAATTTATTTCTGTTGGAACATAAATTACTTTAGGTAAAATATCTAATTTATTTTTTATTTCAATATGTTTTTCACGTAATGGATCATTAGCTTCACAATAACTAAAAGATTCTAATCCGTAAAAAAAATCTCGAACATTACTTATACAATTTTTTTCTTTTTCTTCATAAAATATTCCTGCTTCAATATTATTCTGTTTATAATTAAGATGATCTTGAAAATATCTTAAAATACTTTCTAATATTCTAGTTTTTCCACTTCCATTTGAACCTGCTAAAACTACTAAATCTAACGGCTCATCATTTTTTTCAAAATTTATAGATATATCTCTCAATCCTTTAAATTCTTTTATATGAAGATTTTTGATTTTCATAAATTTTCATTCTCCTTTAAATCAAATGTCCTACTTCAAAATAACCACCGTACACCCAATCCCACCTTCATTCTGATTGGCATCTTTAAATTCTGTTACATATTTTGAAGTTCTTAGGTATTCGTGGATTTTTTTTCTTAGAACCATTGTTCCTTTTCCGTGAATTATGTAGATTTCGTGGTAGCCTGTTAGCATTGCTCTGTCCATGTATGTTTCTAGTTCTGCGATTGCTTCGTCGGCATTCATTCCACGTAAGTCGATTTCTCCTCGTACTTGGGAAGTTCGTTTTAATGAGGCGAAGTTTTTGAATTTGTTTGTTTTTTTCTTTTGAATTTTTACAATGTCGTCAGTTGATACAACTAGCTTTAATATTCCAGTTTGTACTTGAATACGATTGTTTGGCATTATTTTCAAAATTTTTCCATTTTGGTTCATCGTTTTTACAAGCACTTCTTCCCCAACCGAAAAATCTATGTTTTGAGTAACGACTTTCTTTTCCTTTACATTTTTCTTTTTATCCGTAATAAATGATTCACGTAGCATATTCAGGCTTCTTTGAGCGTTTTTGGCATCTTCTTTTTTAGATTCCTCGCTGTTAATTTTGTCAATTAGGTTTTTAGCTTTTGCCTGCATGTTTTTCAAGTAATTGTCAGCTTCCTCGTAGGCACGTTTTATAATTTCATTTTTTTCATTTTCAAGTTTTATCATATTTTGCTCATAAATGCTCTTTTGCTTGTCAAGTTCAGTTCTTGTTGCTTCTAATTGTGCCTGCATTGTTTCCAGCTCATCATTTTTTTCCTTTATTGATTTTAGCATTTCTTCGACACGCTGATTATCTTCACTTATGTAGCTTTTCGCATTTTCAATCACTTCTTCACTAATTCCGTATTTTCTTGCAATTATAAGAGCGTTACTTTCTCCCGGTATTCCTTCCAGCAGTCTGTACGTTGGAGATAAAGTTTCTACGTTAAATTCCATTGAGGCACTTTTAATTCCTGTTGTGTTAAAGGCATAGGCTTTTACTTCGCTGTAATGGGTTGTGATTATTGAAGTTACGTGTTTTTTGTTTAAGTAATCAATGATTGCCATTGCAAAAGCGGCCCCTTCCATTGGATCAGTTCCACTTCCCAATTCATCCATTAATACAAGTGATTTACTGTTTGCATTTTCAATTATATCTTTTATTTTGCTTACATGCCCTGAAAATGATGATAAGTTTTGCTCAAGACTTTGTTCGTCCCCAATGTCAGCCAGTACATTGTGAAAATATCCAATTTCAGTTTTTTCATTTGCAGGAATTGGAATACCAGATAAAGCCATAATTGTAAGAAGGCCAGCCACTTTCAATGTTACTGTCTTCCCTCCAGTATTAGGCCCTGTAATAAGCATTATATTTTCAGGATTCCCAAGTTCAAAATTAATCGGCACAACTGTATTTTCATCAATTAGTGGATGTCTCGCTTCAACCAGTTTCAAATATTCTTTATTAATAATTTTTGGAACAATACATTTTTTATTAACTGAATAAGTTGTTTTTGCATCAATAAAGTCCAGTCTTTCCAAAATTTCCTTAATTTCCAGAATTTCTTCCTTTTTCGTTTTTACAAGTTCTGTAAGTCTAAGCAGTATTTTTCTAATTTCCTCACGCTCACGAGCCTCATATTCACGTAATTTATTATTTAATGAAACAACATTTAAAGGCTCAATGTAAACTGTACTTCCTGTTGCAGACCTATCGTGTTCAATTCCTTTTATAAGCCCTTTAAAATCAGTCTTTACAGCAATTACGTATCTATCATTTCTCTGAGTTATTATTCTTTCCTGAATAGCATTTTGGGTACTTTTATTGGAAATAAGCTCATCAAATTTCTCTTTTATATTAGCATTAATATTCTGCTTCTGCCTTCTCACATCACGAAGTCCAATTGAAGCCTCGTCCTTTAATACCCCTTCATCATTAATCGCTTCTGAAATAAAGTTCTCAATATCCTTAACTTCCTCAATATCGCTAAACAGATTCCAAATCGTTCTATATTTATCCCTAACATTCTTAGCCCTGCTTTTAGAAATTCTAAAAATCGTCAAATTTTTTTTCAGAACTGCCAAATCCTCAGCACTCAAATAAGAACCAATAATATCAATGGAATTCATCATTCTAGTAATATCCGCAAGCCCCGCAAGTTCCAATCCATCGTCATACTTATAAAAGTCAATCATCTCCATCATAAGCATAAGTTCTTTATCCAAAACCGATTTTTCCTTTATAATATCAATATCCAGAAACTTTTCTTTCGTCTTCTCCAATCTTGATAAATCAATAAGTTCGTTAATTATCTTATAGAATTCCAATACATCATAATTTTTTTCCATTTTTTCCTCTTTTCTTTCTTTCCTATTTTTAAATCTTATCCTTGTAGTTTTTCAATAAAATACTATATAATTTTTTCTTTTTTATTTATATTAAAGTTTATTTTAAGCAGAGGTATCAGTCGCCATACCTCTGCACTCCGGCTTCTCGAATTTCAATTTTACAGCAAAAGACAAAACTCGCTTTTAACAAAAGCTATTTTCATCTCATAAAGTTATTATTAATTTAAGTACATTAGAAAAGCTCAAACAAGTTGTCTTTTACTGAAAAATTAAAATCTCTGAAATTTATAATAATTTTTTAATTTTTTGACATTTATTTTAATCAAATTAATTATTATAATCAAACTAAAAACGTCGTAATTCTTTTGAAATGAAATTAACTGTCTGAGCTTTTTCAAAATTTTTAGACTATAATTGGTTTAAGGAATTTTAATAACCTTTGTTAAAAAGCGAGTTTCAATTTCGTAGTAATTCAGGTTTATTCAAATAATAAATGTTTAGACTACTTTTCCAAATAAAATTTGGAAATATTTCAAAAAAAATACTTAGACAAGCCGGGATGCAAGGGGGATGGCGATTATTCCCCCTTGCCTTGTCTTATTTTGTTAAAATTATATCACATTTTGTAATAATTTGAAATCGCTATTTAATCTAAGCCTTTTTTATGGTATAATTTAACAGATGAAATATTTAAAAAAATTTGGAGAATAAATGATAAATATATAAATGTTAAAAAAGAAAGAGAGTGTGAAATAAATGGATTTAAAAAATTTACCGATAACTCCTTTACCGTTAGTGAAACTTGATAAGCATCAGGAGGATTTGCTTGTTCATAATGAACTTTTTGCAACTCTTCTAGGTGAAACGATTTTTAGATATGCGGGTTTACATATTTATGAGGTTACTGAAAAATTGAAAGAAGCTTCAAGAAAATACTATAAGACGCAAAAACAGGAAGCTAGAAAAAATTTGTCGTCTTTTTGTTCGGATCTTACTGATGCGGAAATTTTGCGTGTAATAAGAGGTTTTTCGATTTTTTCGGCACTTGCAAATATTGCTGAAGATGTGTACCAGACTCATGAACAGCGATATGCAAAGATTTCTAACAAACTGCAGATTGGATCTCTTGAAAAATCACTAAAAAATTTGAAAAAAAAGGGAATCAGTCAGGATAAAATATTGAAGGCTATGGAAAAAGTCTCAATTGTGCCAGTCTTAACAGCACACCCGACACAAGTTCAAAGAAAAAGTATTTTGGATTTGACAAAAAAATTAACTGATATTCTTGATAAATATGAAAATGTAAAATCCCATCAAATTGATGAAAATGAATGGCTTAACGACCTAAGCCGTGGTATTCAAATCTGGTGGCAAACTGCAATGTTACGGGCTACCAAATTACGTGTAGCAGATGAAATAAGCAATGCTCTAAGTTATTACAACATTACATTTTTTAATGAAATTCCAAGGCTTATGAATAAATTTCAGGAAATTTCAAAAACATTGGGAAATTCTGAAGTGAAATCTCAAGCTCTGCTTCCTCTTACTATGGGAATGTGGATTGGTGGAGATCGGGATGGAAATCCTTATGTTACAGTAAATACACTAGAGCAGTCGGCGCAAGAGCAGGCTATAAAATTATTCCAGCATTATCTGGATGAAGTTCGTGAAATTTACAGAGATTTATCAATGTCTATTTCAATGACAAATGTGACTGAAGAACTGCAAAACTTGGCAGAAGCTTCGGGAGAAGTTTCGCCGCATCGAACACACGAGCCATATCGTCGTGCATTGACAACAATAACAGATAGACTGCTTGCAACAGCCTACAAATTATGTGATTACAATCGTGACTTATTACCGCCAAAAAGAAAAAATGGAATTGATCTTCCTTACAAGTCAGCTAATGAATTTACAAACGATTTGATAATCGTGGCAGAATCTCTTAAAAAGAACAACAGCGAATTTTTAACACAAGGAAAATTAAACAATTTAATCAGTGCCACAAAAATATTTGGATTCCACCTTGCGACAATTGATTTAAGGCAGGATTCCAGCGTTCATGAAGTATGTGTTGCAGAACTTTTGAAAAATGCAAACATTCTAGGAGATTACTTGAGCCTGTCAGAAGACGCAAGATGTGAAATTTTACTGCGGGAATTGGAACATGACCCTAGAATTTTAAGTGATCCGACAATTCCACAAAGCGAAATACTGGCCTCAGAACTTGCAATTTACAGAAAGGCAAAATCTTTGAGAGAACGTTTTGGAAGTAAAATTATTGAAAAAAATCTGATTTCTCATGCAACAAGCGTTTCAGATATGCTAGAGATAGCTATTTTACTAAAAGAAGCCAATCTTGCAAAAGGAAATGAAGGAAACGAATTTTGTGATTTACAGATTGTTCCGCTTTTTGAAACAGTGGAAGATTTAATTGCGGCTCCTGATATTTTGAGAAAATGGTTTAATTTGCCGCTAGTGAAAAAATGGATGGATAAAAAAGGGCGAAAACAGGAAGTTATGCTAGGATATTCAGACAGCAACAAAGATGGTGGATATTTAAGTTCAAGCTGGTCTTTATACAAGGCGCAAAAAGAACTGACTGCAATCGGGCGGGAATTTGACGTGGAAATTTCATTCTTTCATGGACGTGGAGGAACAGTAGGACGTGGTGGCGGTCCAAGTTACGAAGCTATTTTAGCACAGCCTGAAGGAAGTACAGACGGAACAATAAGGCTTACAGAACAGGGAGAAGTAATCGGTGCAAAATACGGAAATCCTGATTTAGGATTAAAAAATCTGGAAGCATTGGTTTCGGCCGCTCTTGAATCAAGTGCATTGACAGAGGAAGATGCAGACTGGGAAGAATATGAAAAAATAATAGAAAATGTTTCAGAATTAAGTTATTATGCCTACCGTGACTTAGTTTACAATACAGACGGATTTTCAGACTTTTTCTTTGAAGTTACGCCAATAAACTTTATTGCAGGGTTAAATATTGGCTCAAGACCGTCTTCACGTAAAAAAACACAATCACTAGACAGCCTAAGAGCAATCCCATGGGTGTTCTCATGGTCGCAAGCAAGAATAATGCTTCCGGGATGGTACGGTGTAGGAACAGCATTTACAAAATGGATTGACAATGATGATAAAAAATTGGAAATTTTGCAGAAAATGTACAAGGAATGGCCATTTTTCCGTTCAACAATTTCAAATGTTGACATGGTTCTATCAAAAACAGATTTGTCAATTTTTGCTGAATATGTAAAACTAGCAAGCAATCAGGAAACCGCACAGAAAATTTTTAAGGAAATAGAAAAAGAGTGGGTTTTAACAATTGATATCTTGAAAAAAATTACAGGAAACGATGTTTTACTGGCAGATAATCCAGAGTTAGTGAGCAGTCTAAGAAATCGTCTGCCATATTTTGACTCGATGAATTATTTACAAATTGAATTAATAAAACGTTCAAGAGCTGGAGACGATTCAGAAGAACTGAGAAAAGCTATTCACATTTCAATAAACGGACTTGCAACAGGACTTCGTAACAGTGGATAATACAAATAAAAGGAATAATTCTAATTAAAAATTAGGGCTGTTCCTTTTTTTTTGCAAAAATTTTTTTCCATTCATTTTATATTCATGAAACTGTTCTATAATGTATTCAAGATAAGAGGGAAAGACAGAAAGCAAATGAATACTGAAGGAGAGAGAAAAATGAAAAATAAAGCTGTAAAAGTTGTAATTTTTGGAATGGCATTATTAGGAATACTTGGTATTGCTTATGGAGCAAGCAGAAAATATAGAAATAGAAACAGAGTTCCAAACGATGCAGTTTATATTAACAACAATGTAGGCAGTTCACAAAATGTAACAATGGAAAAAGCAAAATCAATTGCACTTGCACAAGTGCCAGGAGCAAATGAAAGCCATTTTGGAGAAATAGATTTGGATCACGATCACGGAAGAACAGTTTATGAGATCGAAATTTTTTACAATAATTCAAAATACGAATTTGATATAGACGCTTCAACAGGAGAAATTATTGGAACTGAAGTAAAACATTATAATTAAGAATTATTAATTCAAAAAACTAAAGTTAAATAAAAAATGAAGGAGAAATTATGAAAAAGAAAATCTTGAGTATTACATTATTAGGAATAATGGTATTAGGAGTATCAGTAACTGCAAACGCAAAGAGTAGAAACAAATACAACAGAAACATTGCTTCAAATAGCTACATTGGAGTAAACAGAGCAATGAACATTGCGTTAAAAAAAGTTCCAGGAGCAAGCAATTCCCACGTAAAAAAAATCCACTTGGACAGAGAAAATGGAAGAATGGTTTATGAAGGAGAAATTTATTATAACGGACAGGAGTATGAATTTGATATTGATGCTGTAACTGGTGACATTGTAAAATGGAAAGTAGACGGAGTTTCAAATAATTCTGCTTACATTAGTAGAAATGTGAACAATTCGCAAACTATAACAATGGAAAAAGCAAAATCAATTGCACTTGCACAAGTTCCAGGAGCGAATCAAAGCCATTTTGGAAAGATAGACTTAGATTATGATCACGGAAGAGCAGTTTATGAAATCGAAATTTTTTACAATAATTCAAAATATGAATTTGATATAGATGCTTCAACAGGGGAAATTATTGGAACTGAAGTAAAGCATTACAATAGAAATTATTAAAATATAATATAAATAAAAAATCTTGCAAAAATTTTTAAATCAAAAAATAAAATTAAATGAAAAAGAAGGAGAAAAATTATGAAAAAGAAAATTTTAAGTATCGCATTATTAGGAATAATGGTATTAGGAGTATCAGTAACTGTAAACGCAAAAAGTAAACACAAATATAACAGAAACGTTTCTTCAAACAGCTATATTGGAGTAAACAGGGCAATGAATATTGCATTGAAAAAAGTGCCAGGAGCGAATAGTTCCCATGTGAAAGAAATCCACTTGGACAGAGAAAATGGAAGAATGGTTTATGAAGGAGAAATTTATTATAACGGATGGGAATATGAATTTGATATTGACGCAGTAACTGGTGCAATTGTAAAATGGAAAGCAGACAGAGATTAATAAAATAAATTAAAAAATATTCTTACAGAGAGTTGATTGAAAATTTATTATTTTCAGTTTACTCTCTTTTTATTTTTTTAAATTCATGATATATTATAGTAAAATTGCTATAGTTTTTACATTAGAATAATAAAAAATTAGGATTTTAGCATTTGCTAAAAAATAATGCAGGAGAGAATTAAATATGAAAATTTTGTTGGCAGAAGATGAAGTAGATTTGAATAATGTTGTAACAAGGTATCTAAAAAAAAATGGATATAGTGTAGATAGCGTACTTGATGGGGAAGAAGCACTTGACTATCTGGAATATGGCGAATATGATTTAGTAATTCTAGATATTATGATGCCAAAAGTAGATGGATTTGAAGTTATAAAAAAACTTAGGGATAAGGGAAATCACACTTCGGTTCTTATGCTTACTGCAAGGGATAGTGCAGATGATAAGGTAAAAGGGCTTGATTTGGGAGCTGATGACTATATTGTAAAACCATTTGACTTTAATGAGCTTATGGCAAGAATTAGAGCAGTTGTGAGGAGAAAATATGGAAATAGTTCAAATAAGCTTGTGATAGGAGATTTGATTTTGGATATTTCAGAAAAATCAGTAACAAGAGCTGGAAAGCAGATAGAATTAACAGGAAAGGAATATGAAGTTCTAGAATACCTTATGCAAAGCAAAAATCGGATTTTAAGCAGAGATCAGATTAAGGAGCATGTGTGGGACTTTGATTATGAAGGAGATTCTAATATAATTGACGTTTTGATAAAAAATATTAGAAAAAAAATAGACGTAGAAGATGGAAAACAAATAATTTACACAAAAAGAGGACTTGGATATGTTATAAAGGAGGATTAGTCCAAAGAAGTAATTATTAGGTATATTTGTACAAAGAAAGGAATAATTGAGTTTTGAAAGACAAAGTAAATAAAATCTGGGAAAATTTTCCTGTAACTGTAAAGATAACCCTCTGGTATACTGCTTTTATAGTTATTTTGATAGCGATTATGCTAGCTGGATCTTTTACTGTTGCAGACAAGATAACAGGGGACTTAAACCAGAAGGAACTTATGGAATCAGTAGTTGAGATGGCCTCTGATCCTAACGATTTTGATGATTTTGATGACGGGATTTATTTTGTAAAATATAATAATGCTGGAATAGAAATGGCTGGAATGTCGCCGAGGGGATTTGATTTGACGTTAAATCTTGTAGAAAACACAGTTAGAACTTATGAAAAAAATGGAGGAAAATACTATTATTTTGATAAAAAAATAGATACCCCTGAAGGTGAATGGATTAGGGGAATTATACCAGTAAATAAGTTGACAAATGAAGTTAATAGAATGCTTTTAATAATTTTAATTTCAAGTCCGTTATTATTATTAATAATAATTTATGGAGGATATAAAATCATTAAAAAAGCCCTAAATCCTGTATCAAAAATTTCCAATACAGCCTCAGAAATTCAAAAAAACGGCGATTTTTCAAAAAGAATTGAAATTGACGAAGGAAAAGATGAAATTCACAAGATGGCAACCGCCTTTAATGAAATGCTAAATTCACTTGAAAATTCTTACATACGTGAAAAACAATTTAGTTCAGACGTTTCACATGAACTTCGGACACCTGTTAGCGTTATACTTACAGAAAGCCAGTATTCTTTGGAATATGCAGATACTTTAGAAGAGGCAAAGGACTCTTTTTCTGTAATTCAGCGTCAAGCCAAAAGAATGTCAGAATTAATAAATCAAATAATGGAACTTTCCAAAATAGAAAAGCAGACAACGATTGATTTACAAAAAATGAATTTTTCAGAAACAGTACAAAAAATATTGGAGGACTACAAAAATTTACTAAGTGAAAAAAATATAAAAATTTTAAAAGATATTGAACAAAATATATTTATAAATGCTGATAAAGTAATGATTGAAAGACTGCTTGACAATTTGCTTAATAATGCAATGAAATTTACAAAGGATGAAATAAGTGTAAAATTGTATTCAGAAAATGAAAACTGCATTATGGAGATTGAAGATAATGGAATTGGAATATCTGATGAAGATAAAAAACTTATTTGGGGAAGATTTTACCAAGTAAATGATTCCCGAAACAAAAAAGTAAACAAGGGCTTTGGACTAGGACTTTCATTAGTTGCAAAAATCATTGAGCAGCATAATGCAAGTATTGAGGTTGAGAGTAAATTGAATAAAGGGACAAAATTTGTTACAAAATTTAATTTATAAAAATTAAATAATATTCAAAAAAGAGATGAAATATTTCATCTCTTTCCTTTTTATGAATCAAATTATATTAAGTTGTTATTATTTAACTTCTAAACCAACTTTTAATCCAGCTCTTAATTCATTATATTCTCTTGTATATTTATCGTTGTTGAAGTAACGTCCATCGTTATAAACACCTTTAACAGTTTCTTTGTTAACAACTCTGTATTTAACTTCAGGGTTTACAGTCAATGTTCCTACTGGCAAATCAATACCTTTTTTGTATCCTAATCCAGTCCATACTGAGAAGTTGTTTTGGAATCCATGTCTAGCAGTTTGTCTTTCCCATTCATTTTCAGCATTGATTAATCCATAGAATCCTGCTAAATCAGGAGTTTTATATGTTAACCCTGCAACATAGTCTAAATAAACAGTAGATTTTGCATCTTTTCCTGTTTCAGATAATTTACCTTTTGCATCTCTTAATTTATTAGTTAAACCAACGTTATAGTTTAAAGTTCCGATTCCATTATCAAAAATTTGTCCGTTATTTTCTAAAGCAAAGTTGATTCCCCATCCAGATACTTTTCCTTTTGTGAAATCATTTCCGCTCCATGCGTTATCTGCACTTTTGTTTCCTGATTGATCGAAGTAAACTAATTGAGTTGTTGCATCAAAGTTATGTCCGAAGAAGTTAATTCCAAATGATGGTCCTACATAAATTTCATTTGATGTTCCTCTATGTCCTGAGTATCTACCAGTACCACTTGTATTTTTATTTTTCCATCCTAAAGTCCATTTATTAGTCCAAGAACCTAATGTAATATCTCTATATAATTCAATATTATTTTCCCAAGTTTGAGATTTGTCATAAGTTCCTTTTGTACCTGTTTTAGTTTCATAATCAAAATCATTTTTGTATCTATCTTGATCATTTTGGAATTCAAATTTTAATCCTAAGTCTCCTTCATCTACTAAATGTAAATCTCCACCAAAGATATTTCTCCATCTAGTTCTATCTTTATTTGCTCCTTTGAATCCTGCGATTCCTAATCCATTTCCTGTATTTTCTTTTTTGTCTGTATACCCTTGTCTCAATTCTGTAGAGAAATGGATTTCTTTTACTGTATCTTGGTCTTGATCAGCTAAAGCTAGACTAGATACGCTTAATACTAATGCTAATACTCCTAATACTTTTTTCATTGTTTTTCCTCCTAAAAATAATTTTAACAAATATATATCTTAACAATTCACAGTTAATTTTAGCATAATAATATGAATTTGTAAAGTTTTTTTTAAAAAAGTGCATTTGTAAAGTGTATAGATGTCAAACATTTGTTACAAAAATATATTAAAAAAAATATTTCTTTCCTAATATATCTTTAACCTACTGATTTTCCTTGTACTCTTTTAATACTTCATTTGGACTCTTAAAGCCTAGTACTTTTCTTGATATGTTGTTGTATCTTGTATTGTATTTCCTTATTGCCCTTAACAGTTCTTCCTTGCTTTTAAATTTCTTGTCCCCATAGTACTTGCTGTCAAGCCTGTGGCTTCTTTCCACTTTTCCATTCTCCCATGGCGAATATGGACGGGTTGTCACGTACTCTATCCCCTTCTCCTCCAGTTTCAGCTCAAACAGTGTTTTCTTATCACTTTCAGAATTTGTGAACTCTTTCCCGTTGTCTGTCTGAACTTTCTTTATGTCAAATCCCAGCTCCTTTTCCAAGTTCTCTAGAAACTTTGCAGTCTGATAGGTACTTTTTTCATCTGCTATTCTTAACACTCTTTTTCTTGTATATTCATCTAATGCCGTTATTTGATAATACTTCTGGTCACGTGTACCAAACTGTATGCATTCTTCCGGAACATATTTTATGTCTATCTGTACTCTTTCCCCAGGGTACTTAGCCTGTTCAACCTTCTTTTTTCTTTTATGTAGCTTTTTAAGCTTTTCTTTGGCATTACCCTTCATTTTCCTTATTATCTTGCACATTGAATCGTATGTACGGCCGTAGCCTTCATTTCTTGCTTTGACATAAACTTCTGCCAGCCCTTCATAGCCAAATTTCCTGTATTTTTTCATAACCAGTTCTATTTCTTCTTGCGTGTGCTGGTTTGGGTGGCTTTTAGGTCTTCTGCTTTTTGGTAGAAGAGATTGGACTGTGCCGTCGTATCTGTCTCTCCAACGTTTTATCTGCTGACGTGATGTCTTATACTTCACTGCTGCCTTTGAATTATTATTATGTTTTATTGCATACTCAATTGCCCGTTGACGAACACGGTATATTTCTGATATACTACTCATATGAAAGGTTTCTCCTTAATGTGGTTTGGTAGATTTACATTAATATCAGAAACCTTTCTTTTTTTGTATATTCTTGTCACATATGTATTATCTCACAACATTTTTAAAAAAGTGCATTTGTAAAGTAAAACAATATTTAATAAAGAAACTAAAATCAATTTTTAAAAAGTTATTTATATACTATAAAAAGCACTTTAAAATAAAATATGAAACTGTATTTATTTACAATAAAACTAAAGATAAAAACCTGAATTTTAGTAAATAAAAAAATTGATATAATCATGCTTTTTAAATTTAAAGTCATACTTTTGTAATAAAAAATTTTTGAATGTAAGATATATAAGTTATTAATATGAAATTTTATAATTAATTTCAAAATTTCATCATATAATTAATTCTATGTTAAGTATACCCTATAATCTCAAAAAAAACAATAGCACTATGATAAATTTATAAAAAACTTTTTATTTACCAAGTGCTATTTGATTATATTTTACTTATAACTATTTTAATTTTCAAATAAATTATCAAAAATTTTAAATAATTATTTTTATTTTTATCTTTAAGAAAGTTCCTTACAGAAAACTATTTAGTAATAGTTGCTACTACTCCTGAAGCTACTGTTCTTCCACCTTCTCTTATCGCAAATCTTAATCCTTCTTCCATTGCGATTGGGTGAATTAGTTCAACTGTCATTTCAATGTTGTCTCCAGGCATTACCATTTCTACACCTTCTGGCAAGTTTACTTCTCCTGTAATGTCAGTCGTTCTGAAGTAGAATTGTGGTTTGTATCCTGTGAAGAATGGTGTATGTCTTCCTCCTTCATCTTTTGTCAATACGTATACTTCTGACTTGAATCCTGTATGTGGATTGATTGTTCCTGGTTTTGCAAGTACTTGTCCTCTTTCCACTTCTTCTTTCTTAGTTCCTCTTAACAATGCTCCAATGTTGTCTCCAGCTTGTCCTGAATCCAATAATTTTCTGAACATTTCTACTCCTGTTACAGTAGTTTTTGTTGTTGGCTTGATTCCTACGATTTCTACTTCTTCACCAACATTGATTACTCCTCTTTCTACTCTTCCTGTTACAACTGTTCCTCTTCCTGTTATTGTGAACACGTCTTCAATCGGCATTAGGAATGCTTGGTCTACTGGTCTTTCTGGTGTTGGAATGTAGTCATCAACTGCATCCATTAATTCCATGATTCTGTCTACCCATTGAGCTTCTCCATTTAATGCTCCTAATGAAGACCCTTTGATTACTGGTACATCATCTCCAGGGAATCCGTATTCTGTAAGTAATTCTCTTACTTCCATTTCTACTAGTTCTAATAATTCTTCGTCATCTACCATGTCAACTTTGTTCAAGTAAACTACGATGTAAGGTACTCCAACCTGTCTTGCAAGTAGGATATGCTCTCTTGTTTGAGGCATAGGACCGTCAGCTGCTGATACTACTAAGATAGCACCATCCATTTGAGCTGCTCCTGTAATCATGTTTTTTACGTAGTCCGCATGCCCTGGACAGTCAACGTGGGCATAGTGTCTTTTTTCTGTTTCATACTCAATGTGAGCTGTGTTGATTGTAATCCCTCTTTCTCTTTCTTCAGGCGCTTGGTCAATGTTTTCAAAATCAACTTTTTCAGCTAGCCCTTTTTCAGCCAATACTTTTGAAATTGCTGCTGTTGTTGTTGTTTTCCCGTGGTCAACGTGACCTATTGTTCCTACGTTTACGTGTGGTTTGCTTCTCTCAAATTTAGCTTTTGCCATTTTAATTTTTCCTCCATTATTTTTATTTTTTTATTTTTTTATATAAATTTTTATCATTTTGATTATAGCATATTTTAATAATAATTGCAAGTACGGAAAATTATGTAAACAGATAAAAATTTAATTCATATTCTTTATTAAATCCAAATACTTTATTTATATTTTCCAAGATTTTGTTTTTTAATAACTAAAGAAATAAACAAGAGACAAAACGTCCCTTGTTTTTAAAATTATTTGTAATTCTTGAGAAATTAATTTCCAGTTTCTTGATTAAAGAAAGAACCAGGGGTATTTAAATTTGAAGAATCATTAGTTATTCCTGAATCTTCTTGAGGCGTGTTTGTACTTGATGGTGTAATACCAAAATCTGCTGCATGTAATTTATATTCAGGGATTTGATAATTAACTATTTTTTTTATTGTCAAAACACCATCTTTAGACACTGTGCCTTTAACATCTAAAGTAACAAGATCTGAATCATCTACACCGTAATTTTTCATCATAAACTCATAAATTTTATCCAATAACCCAGAGTTATCTTTTACTGTGAAAGTAAGAACTTTATTGGGAAAAACCAGATTATCTTTTATATACGTAAATGTATTTGTTCCTCTTGTATATTCGCCTTTAAGAGTTTTGTCTGTAATTTTAGTTTTAGACAATCCAATAACAGACGTTATCAACATTATTACTACTAATAATATTTTTTTCATAAAAATCCTCCTTCTATTTTAGTATTATTTGTGAAAACCTAAATCAGCAGGATTAACATCTCCAGAGATTTTTTTTACAGTTCCACCTTTTTTTTCAAATTCATTTCTCATTAAAGTTACTTTTTTTATAAGTTCAATTGTGTCATTTTCCAAATTAGAACTATTATATCGTCCCTTTGACCAATATTCAATAATTAGTGAACTATCCCCACAAATTACCTTTGTATCGTATTTCTTAGCATAGACAAAAGCAGTATAAATTCCAACTAATTCACCAAAGTTATTTGTCCTGGTATTAGCAACATAATAATTTCCAAATTCATTAATATTTTTTTCATTCATAATTTTGTAAAGCAGTGAATTACCATCAAAATCAGTTAATCTAACTTCCACACCGTTACCACGCCCTGTTCCTGCATCAAAATAAATTGCATCACGCTCTAGCTCAGAATACAGTTTCGTCAAATTACTTTTCTCTTTTTTTTCATAATTTGCTCCGGAATTTAGCCATTCTTGTGCTTCAGAAAAATTTTTAAATGATTTATAACGAACTTTTTTACCGCTTACTTTTTTTTGACAATCTGCCCAGTTTTCAAGTATTCCATTTTCATTTGTATCTATAATGAAATAAGCATAGAATTTTTTATTTTTTGACATTTTTAAATAAATTTATTGAATTATAAATTCAATCCTCCATCAACTCTTAAAACTTGCCCTGTAACAAATTTAGACATGTCACTTGCTAAATACAATGCAGCATTTGCAACATCTTCAGCATCTCCCATTTTTCTAAGCGGAGTATTTGCAAGCACAGTTTCTACAACTTTTTCAGGTAATACATGAGTCATATTTGTTTCGATGAATCCTGGTGCAATTGCATTTGATCTAAGATTTTTTCTACCAAACTCTTTTGCCCAAGTTTTTGCCATAGCGATTACTCCACCTTTTGTAGCTGCATAGTTAGTTTGTCCGGCATTTCCATCAACTCCTACAACAGAAGCCATATTTATTACACTTGAGGCTTTACTCTTTAATAATAAAGAAACAAAACCTTGCATCACATTGTAAACACCTTTTAAGTTAATATCAATTACTAAATCCCAGTCTGCTTCCTTCATTCTTTGAAGCAAAGAATCTCTTGTAATTCCTGCATTATTTACAAGAATATCTAATCTTCCGTATTTTTCTTTAATTTCGTTTGCGATTTCTTTTATATTTTCTCTATCTGTAACATTCAATTTTACATGTGAAACATTTGCATGGCTATAATCAGGATCTATTAAATCTCCAGAAATTACTGTCGCTCCATTTTCAGCAAATTTTAGTGCGATTTCCTTTCCAATTCCTCTTGAACCACCTGTAATTAATGCAATTTTACCGCTTAACACTGTATTTTCCACCTTTCCTTCTTTTCTTTTTAATTTAGAATTTTATAAAAAACTTTAAATAATAAGTAATTATTTTAAAACATCAAGTTTTACTTTTGTAATCCCTTTTCCAGGATTTTCTATTTTTGAAAAAGCTCCATAACTCAAATCAATCACACGTCCCTTAACAAAAGGACCTCTATCATTAATTCTTACAACAACTTCTTTTCCATTACTCAAATTTGTAACTTTTACCTTTGTACCAAATGGAAGAGATCTGTGTGCCGCTACCATTTCATTTCTATTATGTCTTTCTCCATTTGCTGTTTTACTTCCGTGCAGCCCTTTACCATAATATGAAGCTATTCCACTTTGTGAGCTTCCTGAATTAGATGTTTTTTCTTTCGTAGAAGTTGTCTTTGCTTTTGCAACATATAAGTCCGTTCCACTATCAACAGCTTTTATCATTTCATTTTTTATGTAAATTATATTACTATTTGTATTTGTTTCTGCCATTAGTGATAGTGATATTGCCAAACCTGCAATTATAGTAACTATTTTTTTCATTAATTTTTCTCCTTTAATACAATAAAATTTTTTTATGATGTCTAATATTTAAAAAATTAATTTTCCCAAATTTAAACAACTTCTACATTATATCATATTTTTAATGTTTAATTACTTATTTTTTACTTAGTTATTTCAGTTCAGGCTGTTTCATATGCTGAATTTTTGGACTATTTACATCTAAAGTTTCAAATGTATATCCTGCTTTTCTATATCCATCAATAATTTGCTGTAATGCTTGAACAGTAGTTTTCTTAGCATTTGTATCATGCATTAGGAGATTTATATCAGGATGAGTTGTGCACACACCATATTTAACCAATTTTTCTACAGGAACATTATTTCCAGAAGCATCTGTTGAATCACAGTTCCAGTCAAAATATACATACCCTTCTTTTGTCATTCTATTAATTATAGCTGTTTTTAGAGCTTTAGAGGCTTTTGCATTACTTGACCCACCAGGAAATCTTGTAATTTTTACATCTAACCCAGTCGTTGATTTTACAGCATCTCTTATTTTATAAAGATCTTTAAAGAAACTTTCTTCATTTGCATAAACTTCTTTATATTCATGCGAATAAGTATGTAATCCAAGTACATGTCCATGGTCAATTATTTTTTTATAATCATTGTAATTTTTTCCAATTCCAATTACAAAGAATGTTGCCTTTATATTATTTTTTTTCAAAATTTCAAGTATTTGATCAGTATGTGCTGAAGGCCCATCATCAAATGTTAAATAAACTGTTTTTATTTTTTTATCAGCTTTAAGTTTTTCATATTGAGCTTTCATATCTGTATTTTTTTTAGTAAGCTCCGCAAGTTGTTCTGTTTTTTTATTTTTTTCTTCAGTTAATTTTTTTATATTTGACTCTAAACCATTATGTTCCATAAATTTTCCAGTTGTTCCAAAAATTTGTATTCCTGAGTATAAAAATCCTGCCGTAGCAAGTAATATACCAACAATTGATAATACTTTTTTCATTTTTTTACCTCTCATTTATTATTTTTTGTATTTATTTACTAATGCTTCCGTTTTTTTGTAAGTGTCTTCACTATGTTTGATACTATTATTAATAGCTTCCACTTCCTTTTCCAGTTTTTGTTTATTTTCCTTAAGTACAGGGATATCTTTTTCAAATTTTGCTTTTTTTCCAATTAAAATAAAATGTGAAAATGCCACCAGCAATGCTGAAATAATAAACAAAATAAATGCAATTTTTACTAATTTACTACTACTTTCCCCACTATGATCATTTCTATAATCATAAAGAAATTGTTGTTGTTTTGCCATTGTTCTCCTCTTTTCTATATTTAATTTTTTATTTAATTAATCAGTTGATTCTTATGCTAAAATCATCAGATGTATAAAAAGTAAAAAGCCCTCTTAAAAAAGAGGGCCATAAAAGGGGGGGTTAATTGAGGTTTCAGATCTTTTAATCGATCTAAATATAGTATACACTATAACTATTAAATCCCGATTAAATCAAAATTGTTTTTTGATTAATTTATTTCTCTTTTTTAGTAAAATTTATATTATTTCTTTTTTAACTAAAATTTTTATGAATTTACATTCTATCTACCGTCTTAATTCCAAGAAGACTAAGACCTTCCTTTAAAACAAATGCAGTTTTTTCTGATAATAAAATTCGTGCGTCCATAACTTTTTTATTTTTTTCCTTCAAAATAGAACTTGAATTATAGAAATTATTAAATAATTTTGCCATATCAAATAAGTAGTCAGCTATTATATTTGGACGATAACTTTCATAGGATTTTACTACTGCCTGTGGGAATCTTAAAAGCTCTGTAGCTAATTCTCGTTCAATGCCAGTCATATCCTCTAAAATAATGTTTTCATTTTCTACATTAATATTTTCTTCCTTCAATTTTCTAAAAATCGACATAATTCGAACATAAGTATATTGCAAATAGGGACCTGTATTTCCTTCAAAACTAAGAACCTTGTCCCAAGTAAATGTTATATCAGAAATTCTATTTTGGCTTAAATCAAAATATTTTATAGCTCCACTTCCAACAATTTCAGCAATATTTTCTTTCTCATCTTCAGGAATATTCGGATTTTTTTCATCAATTATCTTTTTAACTTGAGTCTTTGCTTCATCCAACAAATCAACGAGCCTTATTATATTTCCACTTCTGGAAGAAAAAATAATTCCATCTCCAAATCTCATAATTCCAAATATAACATGAGTCTTTTTGTAATTATAAGGTTCTCCTAACATTTCTCCAATTTCAAAAACCTGTTTAAAGTGATTTTGCTGTCTATCATCTGTCAAATAAACTGCCTCATTCACGTTCAATTCATCTTTTCTAAATTTCATTGTAGCCAAGTCAGAAGTTGTATACAGGAAACTTCCATCTTTTTTTTGTACAATTGCAGGTGGCAGCTTGTCATTTTCAAAAAATACAACCAATGCTCCCTGATCTTCACGTGCAATGCCTTTTTCCTTTAATTCTTCTAATACAGATGGCATCATATCATTGTAAAATGATTCACCATAGTAATAATCAAAGTTTACATCAAGTCTATCGTAAATTTTATTGTATTCCTTTAGTGAAATATCTATAAATTCCTTCCACAATTTTTGATTTTCTTCATCTCCAAGCTGTAATTTTTTCAGTTCTTCACGAGCCTCATCCTCCAAAGCAGGATTTTTTTTAGCTTCATCAGAAAACTGCACATAAATTCTTTCCAGTTCACCAATTGGATCTTCTTCATAAGCCTTTTTGTCAAGCCAATTCTTATAAGCTACAATAAGTTTTCCAAACTGTGTTCCCCAATCACCAATATGATTGTCAGCAAGTGTATGAAATCCTAAAAATTGTAAAATTCTTTTTATAGAATCCCCAATAATCGTACTTCTCAAATGTCCAATGTGCATTCTTTTGGCAATATTGGGAGAAGAATAATCAATAATGACAGTTTTATCTGTATTTAAGAAGGAAAAATCATATTTCTCATTTTCCACTTTTCTAATCTCTTCATTTAAAAAGCTATTTTTCAAATAAATATTAATAAACCCTGGTCCTGCAATTTCCAACTTTTCAATAATATCATTTTCTGTAAAATTATCTAAAAGTGTATTTGCAATCTCTCGTGGATTTTTACCAATTAATTTTGAACTAACCATCGCAAAATTTGTTTGAAAATCCCCAAATTCTTTTTTTGTAGAATTCTGAATATCGACTTTTTCTGCATAATCAGCACCAAAAATATTATTTATATTTTCTGAAAACAATTTTTTTAATTTTATTGTTAATAATTCCATTATTTAAACATTTTATCCTTTCCTTTCACAAATTTACGTTAATTAACGGATAACGCATAATCCTTTTTTTATAAAAAACATTTCCTTGCTTATTATATAATAAATTTAATAAAATTTGAAGTGTTTATTTAATATTTATATATAAATTGTAACTACTATTTATTTTTCTTTTTTCGTATAGTAAAACTGCCTTAAAACTCAATTCAAAAGCTATTACCATTTTACTCAATACTAGATTTATATAATTTTTAGTAGCTCTATTTTAAAATGTTCTTTTGAAATCAAATAATTATTTTTACAATACTCTTTTTTTACTTTCCAAAACCCTATCCAAAATCACAATTGCCGTAGCCGCTTCCAATACAGGCACTACTCTTGGCACTATTATTGGATCATGTCTTCCTCTAACTTCCAAAATATCATTTTGCTCTGTTTCAAGATTTACAGTTTTTTGCGCTTTCTCGATTGAAGCTGTAGGTTTTATTGCCACTTTAAATGAAATTGGCATTCCAGTCGTTATTCCACCTATGATTCCACCGTTATTATTTGTAAATGATTTTATATTACCTTTTTCATCATAAAACATTTCATCATTTGCTTCGTACCCTGTCATTTCGGTAATTCCAAAGCCTGCTCCAAATTCTATTCCCTTTGTGGCTGGTACCGAGAAAATCATTCTAGAAAGCTCGCTTTCCATGGATTCAAAATATGGGTCTCCTATTCCCGCAGGAAGTCCTGTAACCATAAGTTCCACAATTCCACCAAGTGAATCCTTTTCTTCCCTAGTTTTTTCCACAGCCTTCTCGATTTTTTCCACAATTTCCTCATTCAAGACAGGCAAAATCATGTTTCTCAATTTTTCAATATTTTCCTCTGTAATATCACTTTCCATAAAGTTCCTGTCTTCAATATCCTTTACGGATTTGATATGAGCTGCAATTAAAATCCCCTGCTCCTTCAAAATCTGTTTTGCAATCGCTCCAGCAAATACCAGTGAAGCCGTTATTCTACCAGAAAAATGCCCGCTTCCACGAATATCATTAAATCCGTTATATCTGTTAAATCCGCTCCAGTCTGCATGCCCTGGTCTTGGCTTTCTTTTTAATTCGCTATAATCCTTTGAACGCTGATTTGAATTTCTAATAATCATTGCAAGAGGAGTTCCTGTTGTTTTCCCATCAAAAAATCCGCTCAAAATCTCAAATTCATCCTTCTCAACTCTAGGTGTTGTCAATTTTGATCTTCCAGGTGCTCTTCTTCTCATTTCCTGCGAGATAAATTCTAAATCCAATTCTGTTCCTGCCGGAATTCCATCAATATTTATCCCTAATGCGCTACCATGCGATTCACCAAAAATTGATATTTTATAGTTTTTCCCAAAATTTGCTCCCATTTTTTCGCTCCTTACAATCTCCAATTCTACTTCTCAATAACCTCAATCTCTCCACCCATTTTCACAAAATCATCCCAGAAATGCGGATAAGATTTTCTGACACTTTCAGCCTCTTCCAGAATTATTTCCTTTTCACATCTTGTTGAAGCAATCGCAAGCGACATTGCAATCCTATGGTCATTCCATGCATTTACTGCAACTCCGCCTGTAAATCCCTCTACACCTTGGATAATCAAGCTGTCACCTTCCTCAGCAACATTCGCTCCAAGTTTATTCAGTTCAGTCTTTATTGAAGTTATTCTATCTGACTCCTTTATTCTAAGTCTTTCCCCATTAATAATCTTTGTTTCCCCTTGGCTCAAGGCAGCCAGTACTGTCAAAATTGGCCCAATATCAGGACATTGCGAAATATCAATTACTGTACCTTGAGTTTTAGAAGGCTTCACAAGTACATAATCATCAAAAATCTCAAGATTTGCCCCCATTCTTTGAACAATTTCTATTATTTCCCTGTCGCCCTGCAGCGAGTTCTTATTCACATGCAGGCATTTCACTTCATTATCCTTGTCTGCCGAAATTATTCCAGCCACAATCCAGAATGCCACTTGCGAATAATCCCCCTCAACAGTATAATCAAATGGCTTATAAATCTGATTTCCCCTTATATCGAAACTCTTATAGTCATTGTTCATAATCTCAATTCCTGCCAGTTTCAATATTTCCAATGTTAAATCAACATACCCCTTTGACTCCAGATTCTTATTAATAGTCAACTTTGAATCTCCGTCCAAGAGTGGCAAGGCATACAAAAGTCCCGTAATAAACTGCGAACTTATATTCCCGTCAATTTCATAATTTCCTGCCTTCAATTTTCCATTCACTGTAAGTGGCAATTTTCCATTCTCATTTTTATAAAAAATTCCCTGCTTATCAAAAATCCTATAATACGAGTCAAGCGGTCTGTCCACCAGTTTCCCTTTTCCGTCGAAAATCAGTTCATTTTCATCTGTAATCCCAATCGGTATCAAAAACCTGATTGTAGATCCCGACTCATTACATTGTACATATTTATCTTTTGGAACGACTTTTCCGCCATTTCCGATAATTTCAAGAGAACTTTCCTCTCGATTAATTTTCGCTCCCCAGTTTTCCATAATATCCGTTGTTGTTGTAATATCCACCGAGAACTTCAAATTATCAATCTTTGACTTCTTCCCGCCTTCAGCTAATGCAGCCGCAATTACCGCCCTGTGTGAATAACTTTTAGATGGCGGGATTTCTATTTTTCCGTTTAATACACTTGGTTTTATTTTTATTTTCATATTGTATTTCCTTTTAATTTTTTTTATTTATTTTTTATATATTTTTCAAAAATTTCCGAACATTTTTCAATACTATTTTTTTCTTCTGTTTTTAAATATTCTCGTCCTATTTTCTCAAGAATTTCTTCTTTGGGAAATAATAAATTTTGAAATTCGTAAGAATTTAAAGTATGACTTCCATTTATCATTCTATAATAATTATCAAACTGCTCTGAATTTAAGATACAAAATACTCCATAAAATATAAAATCACTGACATTATTATCAAAAAATTCAATATATGCTAAATTATTATCTAATGCTATATATTCTATATCAAAAATTCCATCATACAATACAGGTTTTATTAATTTCTTTTCTTCTTTTCCAGAATTTTTATTTAAAATTATATACCTTTTATTTTTTAAAAATAAATTTTGTGTTTTTTCATTGCAAAAGATACTTATGCTCTTATTTTTCTTTTTATCTAAACCTTCATATTCAATTCTCCCATTTTTTAAATGCTTAGGTACAAGTAAAGGAACTTGTTTTTTTTCTTTATTAAATTTTTCTGAACTTAAATTTTTTTTATCTACTCTAAATTGTACTACCTTTCCTGGATGAAAAGAAAAAACATTATTTTTTACAAAAATTTCATTGATACTCTTTATAAAATTACTTTCTTCTCTATTTCTCGGTGATAATAAAATATTATTTTTTCTTTTTAGAAATAATATTTCTCTATCTAATTCGAAGGGCTTACTACCATTATAAGAAATTTTTATATTTTTATGTTTTCTTTTTTCAATTTGAGTTATACAAATTTCTTGAATAATATTTTTAAAAATTTTCTTTCTTTCATCAAATAAATGAAGTCTAGTTAAACTATAATTATTAAACAAAAATTTTCTTAAATTTTCTGTATACTTTCCTGATAAAAAATTTTTGGGAGAGATCGTAAATAAAATACCTTTTTCATCTAATAATTTTAAACTTTTTATAATAAATAAGTGATATAAATTTGCCTGTCCATTAATATATTTTGTTATTTCTCCATCATATTTTACTTTTTCTTCTTTTTTTATTTTTTTAAATGGAGGATTCTGTACAATAAAATCATATTTTCTTTTAATTTCATAATTTAAATAATTCCCAATAATATAATTTACTTCAACTAAATCATTTAAATTATTTTTTTCTAAAAATTCTTTCATTATGATTTTACAATTTTCTATACATTTTTCATCTATATCTATCATATCCACTTCTATTTTATTTATTCTCTTATTAGAATCACTACTTATCTCAACTATTTTTTCTAACAAATTTATTGTAAGTATTCCAAATCCACAACTTGGATCCAATATTTTTATATTTTCTTTTTCAAACTTTTTATTCAAATGCTTTAAGTCATCAACTAGTTTCTGAGATATTGCTATTGGAGTAAAAAATTGTGATTTTTCTTTTATAATTTCATTATCTATATTTTCAAAAAAATTATTGTATAATTCTTCATATTTTTTATAATTTTTTGTTAATTCTTCCTTTTCTATTAAATAATAAGGTATTTTTGAAATAAAAGCATTTTTTAATACTAATAAAATTGCACTTTCTTTATCTAAAGTATCTAAAACATATTTTTCAAATTTTTCTTTATCTATATTTTCATTAATTTCAAAAGCTCCATGAACATATTTATTTCTTTTTTGATAAATTTTATTCATATGAACTATTAAATCTCCGTATGTTAAAAGATTAGAATCTTTTTTAAGTATATCATTTTTTTCAAAATCATTATTTAACTTTAATAACCTATACATTTCATCTACTTCCAATTTTAGTTCTTCTATCATCTTTGATAAATTTCCAATTGATTTATTATTTTGAATAATTCCATTTTTTTCCTTTTCAGTTTTCATGAAAATATCACAATATATTGTTATCAATTTTGTTGTAAATTTTTCATATACCGAGCTTATTATTGCAAGTCCAGATATTAACTTCAATAACTTTTCTTCATTTAAGCTAGTCTCTAAAAAAAAATCTTTTCTTTTAATAAAATTAAATATTTTTTCTTGATAATCTAATATTTCCTGTAAAATACTAATTTCCTTATCCATTTAAAATTTCCTCCACATATTTGTGAGCTTCTTCTAATCTTCTTAAAGCAGGTGGATTATTTAATCCTCTTAAACGATAAAATTGTTCATAAGTTTTATTAAATATTTTTTCTAAATTTTCTTCTATTAAATAGTCTTTATTTTTAAAATAGATAAATGATGCTATTTCAAAATATTGATTTATAAATGCACCAGTATTTTCTTGTTTTTCTTTATCATATCTTCTAAATTTAAATTTTTTACATAATTTCAAAAATTCTTCGTAATTCTCTAATACATTAATTAATTTTTCTATTTCTACATATTCTACATAATCATCTAGCAATAATTCAAATGTTTTTTTATCATTATTTTTTTCTTCTTTTTTATTAAATATTTCTATAAATTCTTCATATTCACTAATTAAAGAAAATTCTAAAAATAACTCCATATCTTTTCTATCTTTTTTATATTTTGCTGGTAAAAAATCCAGTTCTATTTTATCATATCTTTCTATTAATTCCTTATACTTTTTATTTCCTCTTAATGATAGTATATTACTTCTTATTTCTTGAGGTTCTAATTTTATTCCACCGGTATTTAATCTTTTAAATGTTTCATACTTTATCTGTGATTTTAATGTTTTTAAATTCATAAATAGCAATGTTGAACTTTCAAATATAAATCCCATATTTGTTTTTTCTATATCATCCCAACTTAATCCATTTAATTCAAATAATATATCAGCTCCCTCTATTTTTTTTAGTTTTTCAGAATTTTTATTATCCTTTAATTTCCCTACAAATTCTAAAATAGTAGAAATTCTTTGTAATCCATCTATTATTTCATACTTCAAATTATAATCTTCATCTTCTTCTTTTATAGCAAATATTGCCGGGACTGGCATTCCAAGTATTAAAGACTCTATGAATCTAGATTTTTTTTCATTACTCCATTTATAAGCTCTCTGGTATTCAGGAGTTATGTTTATTCTTCCTTGTTCATAATTTCTTATTATTTCTGCTACACTTAAAATTACCGTTTCTACTGTAGCATCTTGTTTTTTTGCTTTCCAGCTTTCATATATTTTTTTTATATTACTCTTCATCTTTTTCATCTCCAATCTCAGTTATATTCATAATATTCAAATTATGGCTTTTTATGTTTAACTCACATTTTCTAGACAACATTCTAGAATCTTTTTTATTTATATATTTTAAAATTCTTATTAAATAAAAATGCTCCATTCTTCATAATATTTTACAAAAAAAATATATTATCTATAACTATTTAAAATCATTTTTTCATTATATCCTAAACTTCTAATACTTACTACTTACTCAAAAATCTCCTTTTCCCCTATCTTTCTAATTTCAACTTCCCCAATTTCCTTCAAAATTACAAAATTAATTCCATCGCTCGTACTTTTCTTATCCCTTTTCATAATTTCAGAAATCTTGTCTTTCGGATATTCAATCTCAATCGGTAAATTCAATGCCTTCAACAATTTCTCAATTTTTAAAAATTCATTCTTTTTAGTAAACCCTTTTTTCTCCCCAATTTTTGTAATGTCAACCATTCCAGCAGAAATTGCTTCCCCATGTGAATATTTCTCATAATTTGTAAACTGCTCTATCGCATGTCCGATAGTATGTCCAAAATTCAATATCATTCTCAAATTACTTTCCTTCTCGTCTTTTTCCACAACTTCCTTTTTTATCTCACAGGAACGGTAAACAATCTCATTCACATATTTCATCAGATGCTTACGCAATTTCTGTTTATAATTTTCATCATCATAGGAAATACCTGCTGTTCCCACTATTTCCACAAGTCTATCAAAAAATTTCTTATCATAAATACATCCATATTTCACAATTTCCGCAAATCCGTCATAAAAATATCTGTCTGTCAATGTATTCAAAAAATAATTGTCAATTAAAACAAGTTTCGGCTGATGAAACGCCCCAACAAGATTTTTCCCCTCAGGCAAGTCAACACCGACTTTTCCTCCAACACTGCTGTCAACTTGCGAAACAATTGTCGTAGGAATTTGAATAAAATCAATACCACGCATATAACTGGTAGCCGCAAATCCGGCAATATCTCCAACAACTCCGCCACCAAATGCAACAACCATATCCTTTCTTGTAAGCCCTGCATTTACCATTGCAGAATAAATTCCAGGCATTATTCCAATATGCTTATTTTTCTCTCCAGCTTCCAGTACATAAATTGTATAATCAAATCCTTTAAACATCTTCTCATATTGATTCCTATAAATTTTATCCACATTAGAATCAGTAATTACAAATAATTTTTTGCCATTATAAATCTTTTTAATATATTCAGGAAATTTCTCAAAAAAATTCTTTCCAATTACAATATCATAAGAATTTTCCCCTAATCCAACATTTAATATTTCCATAATTTTCTCCATTTCCTCTTCTTTATGTGTATATTAAAATATAGCAAAACCATTAAATTCAAAATTTAAAATGATTTTACTATAAATAAAATTTTATTTAAAACTATCCCATTATATCCCCTTCAGAAAATTCCCCATTAATATTTGCAAGAACATTTATTATATGTCCTGAAAATATCATATCGTTATCTGAAAGATAAATACTGAAATTCCCATCCCCATAAATAGTCAGTCTTTCCACAGACATTATTTTTTCCATTGTTTCTTGCGTTATTTCACTATCTCTCAATTTTTCAGCACTTTCTTCTGATAACACTTGTTTCATATCTTCAACAAATTCATCAATTTCATCGTCTTCATAATAATCTTCCACATCAAACCAGTCGTTTGCTAATTCCAGCATTACTTCTGCCGAATTTTTTATAATTTTTTCATTCCAGCCATTCACATCTGACAAAATTTCCTTTAAAGTTTTAATTCTGCCTTCCATTTTTTCCTTATCAGTCTTTTCCTCATCCTTCTCATTTAACAGCTGGTAATCAGATATATCAAAATACACATCTATTTTTTTATTATTTACCCAGTTAACCTCTGTTTCAAATCCATCAACACATTCAATTTCACCTAATAATTCATCTTTTATAACTTCTGCCATTTTGCCCTCCATTAAGTTTTTGTTTGTCAAAAATGTTTTACAAATTATATCTTTTTTCAAGTTCCCTTTTTATATAAACCGACTGAAACTCTTCTTTTAACATATCCATTATAATTACATCATAAGTTTTTCCCAGAATCTCAACTGCTTTACGCAATCTTCCAGCTTCCTTAAAGCCAATTTTTTTATATAAATTATAAGCAACCTCGTTATATTCAAATACATTTAACGATATATTTCTCAAATTTAAAAATGAAAAGCCGTAATCAAGCAGCAAGTTTATAGCTTCCATTCCATAACCTTTTCGCTGATATTTTGGATTTCCAAGCATAATTCCCATTTCAGCTGTTCTATGTATCTCTCCTACTGATTTAAAACCTACATTTCCCAAAAGTTCATCATTTTCAAGTAGTCTAACAGCAAACCTTTTTTCTTTTTTTACTGAAATTAAAAATTCCTTCTCACTTTCAAAATCTATAATATTTGTATAGGAAAAATAACCCAAACCAACCGAAACTTTTATATCATTAACCATTTCAGCATATTCCTCAACATCATCAACAGAAATTGGCGAAAGATAAACATTGTCACCAACTAATGCCTTTAAATATTTTTTCTTTTCAAAATTATTTTCCATTTTATTCCTCCTGAATCAATTTCCTTTAGTCAATCTTTTCTCGCCGTTTTGTTGAAATTATGAATTTTTCCTTTAAAGTTCCTAAATCATTACTGTTCAGGGCATCTTTTATTATATCAAGTTCTCTTTCAAATTGCTGTATCATTTTCAAAAGATTTTTTTTATTTCCCATAAACAGTTCTGCCCACAAATCTTCATTTATCTTTGCAATTCTTGTCAAATCCCGATAAGAATCCCCAATAAATCGGTTTGTATCATACTTTTCACTATCACTATTCACGAGAGAAACTGCAATCGCATGCGTAAGCTGGCTAGTAAAAGCAATAATCTCATCATGTTCCTGTGCCGTAAGAAAACTGACTTTCTTAAAGCCCATACATTTTACAATTTCTGAGAGCAATTCTAGATTTTCTTTTTTATTTTTTTCATCCTTAATAATTATATAATTTGCATCTTTAAACACTCGATTATCTGCAAAATCAATCCCACGTTTCTCACGTCCCGCCATAGGATGTCCAAAAATAAAGTCAATATTTCTTCCACTCTTTTCAATAATTGGATCAATATCTTTGATAATTTTCTCTTTAATTCCAACAACATCAGTAATTATCGCATTTTCCTTAAAATAATTAATATTATTTACAAAAAACGACTTCATCAAGTTCGGATAAAGAGTAATTACCACAAAATCCGACTTTTCCAAGGGCTCTCTTGTTTCCAAAAAACCTTTATTTATAATATTTTTCTCTTCTGCCTTCTTTATCGTTTCCTCATCAATATCAATCCCATAAACAGTCTTAATGCCCATTTCCTTAAAACTTTGTGCAAAAGCTGCTCCAATTACTCCGAGTCCTACTATTGTTACTGTTAAATTTTCTATTTTTTTCAAAATTGTAAACACCCCTTTTTACAAATTTTCTTATAAACAGCTACTTCAATTTAAATATTATATGAAAAATATCAAAATTTTAATTATTCCACCAGCTTTTATTTTGCTTTTCCAATTTTTTCATTTCCTCTGTTCTTCCTTGCGACTTATAAATTTCTATTAACATATTTCGCTCGTATGTTTTACCATCAGTTGCATGCTTAAATGCCATAGAATTTTTATACGCCTTTTCAGCTTCAATAAAATTACCTTGTAAAAAATACATATCTCCTATTCTAATCCAATAATCTCTAGCATCAAATTTTTGAGTTTTATTCGATATTTTTTCTATTGCCAATTTGTAATACTTTATGGCATTTTCATAATTTTGAGTTTTATAATCGTACATTTCAGCTAATGAAGCGTAATCAGGCTGATAGTCTTCTAATTCGATTAACCGTAAATAAGTTTTTTCTGCTAAGTCATATTTTTTCAAGCTCACATAAGAATATGCTAATATTCTCAAATCTCTAACATCACCTGTTTCCTTATAATTATTTTCATATTCTTGCAATTTTTGTTCACCAAAACTTTTATCTTTCTTTTGTCTTTCTAAAGTTTCTTGAGCTGGTTTATATCCTTTATCAGCAGCTTCTTTCAACAATTTATTTCCTTTTTCATCCTGTTTTATCCAAATATAAAATTCTCCCAGATCATTTAACGCTTTTATATCACCAGATTTTATTAATTCATTATACCGTTCAATAATTTTTTCTTCTAATTCTTTAGTTTTCTCTATATTTACTTTTAAAACTGAAAGCACTATTGAATCTCTCCAATACCTATAGAATGAAATAATTTTTTCTTTTGTTTCTCTACTATTTCCTAAGTTATTATTTTCTTTTTCATATTTTAATAATAATTTTTCAGATTCTTCAAATTTTCTATTTCGAAAATAATAATCACTTAATTTTAATAGTGAATCCTTATCTCCTTTTTCAATTTTCTTTAAATATTGTTTTTCTTCTTTAGTATAAGTTTCTTTAGCGAAAGAATTAATTGAAGAAATTAAAATTAATAATAATAGCCATTTTCTTTTCATTTTTTACAACCCTTTAATAAATTTATTTAAAACTCTTCCCTAACACATTTGCAATCTTCTCCACATCCTGCATCAAGTCATCAAACACCTCAAATTTCAATGATTGAGGCCCATCTGACAATGCCTTGTCTGGTTCAGGATGCACTTCTACCATAAGTCCATCTGCTCCAGCGGCAATTCCTGCCATTGCAAGCGGTTTTACCATCCAGTATTTTCCAGTCGCATGGGCTGAATCTACGATTATTGGCAAATGTGTCAATCTTTTAATCATAGGCACTGCATTCAAGTCCAATACATTTCTGTATGCTGTTTCATAAGTTCTGATTCCTCTTTCACAAAGAACTACATTTTCATTTCCACCAGCCAAAATGTATTCTGCCGACATTAGCCATTCTTCGATTGTTGCACTCAATCCTCTTTTCAGCAGGACTGGAATATTTGTTTTCCCAATTTCTTTTAACAAGTCAAAGTTCTGCATGTTTCTTGCACCTAACTGAATCATATCAAGATGTGGACCAAATTCGTGCAACTGAGCGATTGACATGACTTCACATATTATTGGAAGACCTGTTTCTTCTTTTGCTTTTTTCATCAATTCAATACCTTCCATTCCCAATCCTTGAAAGGCATAAGGAGATGTTCTCGGTTTTACAACTCCACCTCTTAAAATATTTGCTCCAGCCGCTTTTACAGCTTTTGCCGTATCAATTATCTGCTTCTCATTTTCGACAGAACAAGGCCCTGCCATCATCACAAGGCTATTTCCGCCAATTTCCACATTTCCCACTTTTACAATAGTATCTTCTGGCTTAAATTTTCGGCTTGCTCTCTTATAAGGCTCTTGCACCCTTTGTACATCCAGCACGTAATCTAGCGCCTGAATATGTTTTATATCAATTGTGCTAATATCTCCAACCAATCCTAAAATTGAATATTCTTTGCCAGCAATTAATTTAACGCTTACATTATTTTCCGTTTCCAATCTATTTATCAATTTTTCCAAGATTTTTTGACTTATTCCGCCATCTACTTTAATAATCATCATTTTTTCTCCTATTCCATTTTCATTACGTAAATTATAAAACGATTTCACTGTACAATATTAAATTAACCTACAACTACAGCTGTTCCGCTGCAAGTTACCATAAGCATCCCATTATCTGCTCCTAATACTTCGTAATCCATTTTTACACCAATAATGGCATTTGCACCAAGATTTGCAGCCCTAGTTTTCATTTCCTCCAGAGCATTCTCTCTTGCCGCCAAAAGCTCGTCTTCATAGCCTTTAGATCTTCCTCCAAAAATATTTCTCAAGCTTGCCCCCATATCTTTAAACATATTAATTCCTGAAATAACCTCTCCAAAAACAATCCCTTTATATTCCATAACTTTTTTATCCTGAATTTCATTTGTAGTTGTAATAATCATATTTTTACCTCTTTTCTAAATTTTTGTAAAAAAAAACTCTCTTAAAATAACTTTAGGAGAGGATAAATATAAATATTTATACATAACATTTATTTCTATATTTTACGATACTTTAATAGTTTATTTACTTAAGCCAAAATTTATAAAATTTGCCTAAACGAATCAAAGATACTTTTAATCATTATAAGCAATTATTATACTTCAAACCTCTACATCCAGTAATTACACTTAATTAACCTCAAATCTCTCATTTTTCCAAAATTATTCAAAATTAATTAACTATAAGTCTCTATTCTTTTGTAAATCCCGCAAATCTTCAACACTACTAATTTTCTAAACTACTAAACTACCTTTTGTATCTTCATTTTTCAATAAATTTAATTTCCTACTATCCTGCTATCCTACTAATTATTTCATATATCATAACAAATATTAAATATATTGTCAACCATTAAAATTATATTAACAGAAAAATTAAGCTAAATAAAAAACAGAGAATAAACCATCCCTGTTTCCAATATCTTCAGATTATAAGTTGTATTTTTTCTTAAATTTGTCAACTCTTCCAGTTTCATCAACAAATTTAGATTTTCCAGTATAGAATGGGTGAGAAGTTGAACTTGTTGCAACTTTTATTACTGGATATTCTTGACCTTCAAAAGTTGTAGTTTCTTTAGAAGTTTTAGTTGATTTTCCTAAGAATTTTTCTCCGTTACTTGTATCTTCAAATACTACAAATCCGTAAGATGGATGTAAATCTTTTTTCATAATTGCCTATGCTCCTTTCTATTTATAACTATGATTATTTTCAATATTTCATATAATAATACCATATTTTTCTTTAATTTTCAAGTCTCCATATGGTAAAAATTTAGATGAAATATATAAGATTCTATTTTTTTGTATTTTGAAAATATTTAAATACATTTCTTCAAAATTTTCTTTGCAATATCAAACTCTATATTTTCATCAGAATAATATACATCTTCTCCAAAAGCATTTTTAAATACAGTCTGTATCACAAGAGCCAATTCGTCAGTTTTAATATCTTTATTTATAAGCATTTTATTCCTAATTTGCTTAATTTCAAAATCGTATTCATCCTGTGGAGCAAAAGACAATAACTTGATTGGATCCCAAAAATCAATAATCTCTTTTATATTATTTTCAAGTTTTTTTATTTTATATATTTCCTCTTTTTTATTATACTTTTTGAATTTCACAATTAATCAACTCTCTTGTATTTTTCCCAAAATAACTCATCTATTTTAGTCTTTATCTCCATTATTTTACTAATTTCCACTAAAATTTCCTTATTTTCTGGCAATATATCCTCATAAGGCAAACTTATCATTATATCATCTATTACTTTTTTATTCCCAAATTTTTCAAAAAATATATGAATATTTCCATCGTCAAATAAATATTCTCCAAAAAACCTATCTTCTTCATATTCAAATTTTATATTTTTATTATTTCTTTTAAGATATTTTCTTATTTTAGGAAGAACTGTCTTTATTTCATCTCCCACTTTTATACTTTCCCAATTATTCAAGTACAATTTTTCCATGCAAAAAGTTAAAGATTGATTCTCTGGCTTTTTAAGATTTTCAACAAAAAAATACAACGAATAGTATATTTTTAATCCTTTATATATCAAATCTATTGATATTATTATTTTATCATCGCTCAATTTCATTTCTACTTCTTCAGGTACAGAAAAAATTTTCATTATTTCCTTTAAAGATATTTTTTCTATCCCATTGATTCCATAAGTATTATTTAAAATATATTTTTGCTTTTCCATTAAAATTCTCTCCTACCAAACATTTTTTGTTAATTATTTGTAAAAGTCTAAAACTTCTAATAAATACAATATCTTTTATTTTTCTTACTTTTCTCTATCCTCTTCTAAAGAATCTTGACCTCTTATTATTATAAATACTTTTTTTATCTGAATTTTATAACTTTTACTTTTATATTAACTAACTTTTTTCAATGAGAAAATTCCAAATTTTACTATTTCGACATCTCCGCCAATATTATCCCTCCAGCCACAGATACATTCAACGAGTTTATTTGACCTTTCAAGTGTATTTTTACAATCTTGTCACAATGTTCTTTGACTTTTTTACGCATTCCATTTCCTTCACTTCCAAGTACAAGACACGCTTTTTCTGGATAATTTTCTTCATAATAATAATTCTGCCCATCAGCTTCTGCACCGTAAACTGTATATCCATATTTTTTTAACTTGTCAATCGTATCAGAAATATTGGTAACTTTTACAATATCCACATGCTCAATTGCTCCTGTCGATGATTTTACAACTGTTTCCGTAACTTTCACACTATTTCTATCCTGAATAATAATACCATCCACTCCAAAGCACTCCGCACTTCTTATAATCGCTCCAAAATTTCTTGGGTCCTGAATCTGATCCAACACAACAACTATAGATTTTTCCTTTTTCAAAAGCTTTTCTAAAAATGCAGTAAAATCAACATAATAATCAAATTCCGAAACAAGTGCCACAACACCCTGTGAATTTTCAGTCCGTCTATCAGTATAAAAAATCTTTATATTTCTTCTACTTGCCAAATTCAATATTTCCTTAATTGTTTCCTTCTTTATCTTCTTATAAACCTCCAGTTTCTCAATATTTTTATCCGATTTCAATACTTCAATCACTGGATTTATCCCTATTATCTTCTCCATTCTTTTTTCTCTCTCTTTCTATTATTATCTATTAAAAATTTTTCTAATATTGATTTTTATTTATTAAACTTTTATTTTCAGATTATTTTGATTAATAACTGTTTTTTTAATTATTCTTATATTTTTTCTAAATCAAGGGAAATCAATTGCCATTTCCCTTTGTTCCACAATAACGGTTATTTTGATATATTCAAATAATACATAATACTAAAAGTGCTATGCATTATCCCTGGCTTGTCTAAGCACTTTTTGAAATAAAAACTAAACAAAATTTGAATCAAAAAAAATATCTGTTATAAATTTCCGAGATTTTAATTTTTCAGTAAAAGGCAACTTGTTTGAGCTTTTCTATCTTACTTAAATTTATAATAACTTTATGAGGCTAAAATAACTTTTGTTAAAAGCGAGTTTTGTCTTTTGCTGTAAAATTAAAATTCGAAAAGCGGGGATGCAAGGGCATGGCGTCTGATGCCCTTGCTTAAAATAACTTAAAATTAGAAAAAATAATTTTCTCTTTTAAATATATTTTATACCAATTTAACCTTAAAATCAAATAAAAATATTTACCAATTCAATTAATATTAAAAAGGAATGCTCTTATAAAAAATTATAAAAAACACTCCTCAAATTATATTAATTTTTATTATTTAAATTATAACCAGTCACTTCTATACATTCTGTATTCAATTTCAGGAAAGATATTATCTCTGCTTTCGATTTCATTTATCCAGCCTTCATCCAATCTTCCATTTTTGAAGTCTTCATAAATTTTAAATAATCTGTGAACGTGATCGCTTATTTTCTTGTGAGCATAACCAACCATTGTTCCTGTATACATTATAAATTCCCAGCATGAAGTTTGTGCCATTAATAATTCTCTTGCGGCCTGATTTAATGCTCTGTATTCTAATTCGTTGTATGGTTCTCTTCCGTTTGCCAGTTCTATCATTTTTTGTGCGGCTTTATGTAGATGTCTGTAGGCGTAATCATTTGAGCCGTCTATCCAAACGTCGTAATAACCGTTTGCTCCCCAGCTTGACATGCTTACATCAACTATTTGATTTGTCGGATATTGCTCTAAATATTTGTATGGTGTTATTGTAGAAAAATTAGATTCCGCTGTAGCTCTGAATACCCACTCTAGGAATATTGGCCCTTCATACCACCAGTGTCCGTATAATTCGGCATCATAAGGCGATACTACAATTGGTTTTCTATATTTCATTTTTGAAGCCAGAAACTCAATTTGTTTTGAACGATTGAATACAAAGTTGTAGGCGTGCTCTTTGGCTCTGGCCGCTGCCGCTTCTGGATTGTAAACTGCTTTATAAGTTCCTTTTTTATCAGTTATTGCATGGTATTTTACTCCAATGTTTCTTCGTACTCCGTCACTGTGTAAATATGGCTTTACAAGTTCATAGTCAAGTTCATACCCAGCATCCTTGTGAAATTCTCTATAAACTCCATCTCCTGGATAACCAGACTCAGAACTCCAAACTTGCTCAGATGATTCCAAATCTCTGGCAAACGCAGCTACATAGTTTTTTGTATAAACTGGCGAGTAGATACCATAAACTGGACGTGGGTCACTGTGCATAATCCCATGGGCATCAACTAGGAAATATCTTATTCCATGTTTTTCCAAGAATTTATCCTGTCCTGGATAATAAGCGCACTCTGCTAGCCAAATTCCTTTTGGCTCTCTTCCAAAGTTTTTGATATAATCTTTTTTAGCCATGAAAACTTGAGCATTCACTGCTTCTGGATAATCTTTCATAACTGGCAAAAATCCATGTGTCGCAGTAACTGGAATGATTTCCAAATTGCCCTGATCTTGGAATTTTCTGAAGGCACCAACCAAATCTCTATTGTATTTTTCTTCAAATACTCGTTTTGCCCTTGTATTAAACCATAAATTATGTTTTGCAACATTCAGCATATCAGGATATGGACTAAGTCTTTCCACTTCTTTCTCGCAAAATTCAATCAATTTGTCTATGTGACGAACGTATCTTTCCCTTAATAAACTGTCGTTCATCATATTAACAAGTGTCCCAGACATCGTAATGGTCATGTTCCAAGGAATATTATCCCTTGTCAAACTTTCAAACATTTCTAGTAGAGGAACATATGTTTCCGTAATTGCTTCGTATAACCAATCTTCTTCTAAAAATTCTTTATATTCTGGGTGTCTTACATAAGGTAAATGTGCATGCAAAACAAGACTCAAATATCCATTCATAATTTTTCCTCCATACTTTATAAATTTTTATATATTATATTTATACCATATTTTCGCAGAAATTCAAAATTTTTTTATAGAAAGTTTACTGAAATTTTGAACTTTCTTTTTTTATTATAACCTGCTATTTCATATTTTAATTTTTAACCTTGTAACAAAATTTTCTCATATCAATCTATTTTATCTCATTGAACAACATAATTTTAAAATTACAAAAAACCTGCCAGCTAAATTCAACTGGCAGGCAAAAGGTGAGGACAATAAGACAAGAATTCAACTGCTATTTTTGACTGCTAAAAATCAAAAACAATATGATTATAACTGTCAAAACAGTCAAATCCCAGTTCATCATTGAGACCACCCCCTGTCTGTTTTATGTAGTTATTAAGGTTGCGAGCCTTAACGATTAAAATTATAACATAAAAAAAGATCCCATTCAATAAGAACAGAACCTCTTTTTCGCATTTTTACTACATAACCCAGACAGGTTTTTTTATTCAAAATTATTATATCATTTTTCCAAAAAAAATTCAATCCTCAAATTTTCAAAAAACAAAAAGAAGCAGAATCCTAAAAATCCGACTTCTACATTCATCAGTCCAATCTTCCTAAATCACACGTTAATAAACTTCCATATTTATCTTTGCAATAGTATTCACCATTACCTCTTCTATAACATCTCACGCCTCTTTCTCTTCTTTCCTATTTCATTTCTTGATAAGCTTCATTATCAAGCAGGCTACAGCCTACCACAGACATAACAAGTATTACAATCAAAATCAATTTCTTCACAAAAATCAACTCCTATACAATATTTCATTTATTACATTATACCTTTATAATTCCCAAATTTCAATTGATTGTTTTATTTTTTTAGTAAAGTTCCCTTATATTGTAAATTTTTTAGCAAAAAACTTTTAATTTTCCACTTATAAACTCAATTTTCACATCCATATTTTCCCCCTCTTCTCCATCAATGCTTACGTCAATTTCTTCAGTAATTTTTTTTATTTCGCATTTTTTGGCTTGTAAAGTTCGGATGTAATCGTTGTTTGTTAAGTTACTGTTCATTAAGTCTATTAGGATTTTTGGAATATCCAGCGGATTGTCAATGTTTTTTACGATTAGAATATCCATAAATCCATCATTCATACTGGCTTCATCAATTACATTTTCAAATCCTCCAACACTTTTTCCATTCAGAATTGCGTACAAAATAGCCTTTTCCTTCACTTTCTCATTCCTATCCAGCACAATATCCAAGTCAAAAGTCTTTATATTTGTAAGTTCTCCAAGTCCATTTATATAATAAGCAATTTTTCCAAACGTCTTTTTCAATGTTTTGTCTGTATTGTAGGAAATTTTAGTAAATAATCCGCCAGCATACGAAGACAAGAACACAGTTTTTCCATTAATTAACCCAAAATCAATATTTTTGGCACTTTTATCTGTAATTTTCTCTATCCAGTTTTCAATATTTTCTTCAATTTTCAATGCTTTTGCAAAGTCATTTGATGTTCCTGTCGGAAATATTGCAACTTCTGGAAATTCGATATTTTTAGAGTAAAGTTCGCTTAAACAACGGCTCAAAGTTCCATCTCCGCCAGATAAAATTAAAATGTCATATTTTTCATTTTTCAAAATTTCTGTAAGCAAGTCATAATCCCAACTTATGCTATAAAGTGTCAATGTAATCCCTTTTTCAAGCAGTTTTGTCGTGATTAAGTCAAAATTGCTTAAAATTATATTGGCATTTCCAGATTTTGGATTGTAAACCAAAATAGCCTTTTTTAGTTTTTCCATATTTCCTCCTATTTTTTAGAAAATTCATTAGACCTGTTCGACAACTGTAAATATTTAGAATTTAAAAAAAACTAGGTTATCGAATACATCTATTATTTGAATATTTTTTACATTTTTTGATAGAAATCCTAATTTCTTTCTACACAAACGCTTATACAGTCTTTATTTTTACAATTATACTCGAACCCTTTTAAAATCAAACTATTAAAATTTATATAAACAGGGGGGGTGAGTAAATAGTCATAGCTTTTGAGTTCTGTTTTAAAGCGGTTTTACTATATTATTTACAAAATCTCATTAACTGAATAATCAGAATAAATCTTTTCTCCATCAGTAAACAACTTTTTCAATTTCATTTTTTCTTCAATTGGTAAATATTCTACAAAAATATTTTTTGCATTTTTTCTCTCTTTCTTCGTTGAATTTTCTAAAAATATTATATTTTCTGGCACTTCAATTTTCATATCAATCTCTTCAATATTATTTTTGTCCAAATCATCTGTTTTTACCATAAAATCTTCAGAATTTATTATTATGCAAAATCTTTTCTCCACTTCCTGTTTTCCAGCTTCACTTAACTTTTCAGTATTTTCCTGATGCTTTTCCACAATATTCTCAGAGTTTTCCACATTTTCATTATTTTTAAACTCTATTTTTTCAATTTTCTTGTATTCCAGCTGTTTTGGTTCTTCATTAACTTCAAGATTTTGGCTATTTTCCTCAATTTCATAATTGATTTCGTTTTGCATTGAAAAATCTGTTTTTATAATATTTTCGAGCTTTTCTGTATCCTTGTAGTTATAAAATAATGTAAATGGATAATTGTTTTCCGAATATTCTTCATTTATATCAAAATATGATTTTATAAAATTGTTAAAAGCTGGCTTTTTATCTGAACTTATCACAATCTGACTTTTTTTATCAGTCATTTTTTTATAATAAATTCCAACTGTTAGTAAAAAGTTTTCAAAATTTGACATCTTATATTTATATTTTTCATTTTCATCAAAAATATTTTTTATAATCAAGTTTTTATTTTGCTTAAAAAACTGTGCCAGCAATTCTTTAGTCTGTGAATTATACTCCATTTTTCCAATCAAAAATTCTTTTATCTTCTTAAAAATGCCAATTTGTGTGTGATCATAACACTTGAAATTATAATCTCTTTTTATCAGTATATTTACAATATTATGATTTGAAGCCTGCTTTACATTCTCAATTTTCACGGTAAAATTCCAATTATAATACCGATTTAAAAGTATTAACAAGTTGGAAATGCTGTAATCAAGCCGTCCAATGAACTTTCTTCCTTGAAAAAGCGAAACCTGGTCAAATTCCATTTTCATTGTAATTTTCTTTTCCATTTCCAGCTCAATATTTGTGTAAAATACTGACTTCATCGGGAAAGATGTGTTAAAAAGCGAATGATAATAAGATAAAGTATCGTCCTTCAACTGCGATACCTTCACATCCTCAACATACACTTTCGTATAATATCTATCTTGAAACATTTCCGTCTTTAATTTATAAACAATATCGTAAAACAAATTCTCGTTCAGCTCTTTAAAATACTCGCCAGAATTAAACCAGACAGCATTTTTATTAAAAAATCCTTTTTGCTTTATGTCAAACATTATATGATTTTTATTTTCTCCAATAAACTTTATATTTTCAAAAAGTACGTTATTGGTTCTGAATGTCGGCATTGGATTTCCAAAGCCAAATGGCTTTAAAAGTTCTATTATTTGGAAAAATTCGTAGGAAACCTTTTGAATTGGGATTTGCTTATCAATTTCTATTATTTTTACAAAATCTTCTTCTTTCAGTTTTGTTTTTGCAAATTTATTTATTTTTTTCCTAAATAATTCCAAATTTTTTATTCCAATCGTAAATCCAGCCGCTCCAGAATGTCCCCCAAACTTTACAAAAAGTTCAGGCATTGACTGCAATGCCTCCAAAATATTAAAATTTCCGATACTTCGACATGATCCAACTGCTATTCCTTCATCTTCCTTCACTTCAATAATAATCGCAGGCTTGTAATATTTATCCACAATTTTGGAAGCCGCTATACCAATTACACCGTGATGATATTCAGGCGAATAGTCTACAATCACATAATCTTCCTTTAAATCGCTTTCTTCAATGTGTTTTTCCACTTTTTCCACGATTTCATTCTGTAATTCTTTACGCTCAAAATTCTTATTAATCAATTCCTTTACGATTATCTCAATTTCTCTATCATTATCCGAAATTAGCAATTTTACCACCATTTTTGCATCTTTAAGCCTTCCAGCCGCATTAAAGACAGGTGCTATGATAAAGCCCACATCATATGAATTATACTCAGTTTTCTCATTAAAATCTGAATTTTGCGTACTAAACAATTTATACAGCAAAAATCTAAGCCCCTTATTTTTAGAACGGCTAAGCTGCTCCAGCCCAAACTTAGTCAAAATCCTGTTTTCTTCCACCAGCGGAACAATATCCGCAACTGTACCAATTGCCACTAAATCGAGATATTTATATGCTTTTGCCTTTTTCCCAATTCTTTCATAAAGACAAAGAATTACCATAAAAATAGTTCCAACTCCCGCTAGAAACTCAAAGGAAAATTCATTTTCAGGACGTTTTGGATTTACAACCGTAATAGCGTCTGGAACTTTATCCCCATGTAAATTATGGTGATCTGTAATAATTATCGGCAAATTTATAGAATTTGCAAACTCCACCTCAGGAAATGCTGTAATTCCACAATCCACAGTAATTACCAAATCTGCCCCAGATTCTTTTATTTTTTTCAATGCTTCATTATTCAATCCATACCCTTCATCACGAATAGGAATGTAGTAGTTCACATTTTCTGCCCCAAGCTCTTTTAATGCCATATACAAAATAGATGTCGAAGTAATTCCATCCACATCATAATCCCCATATATCCAAATATTCTTCTGTTCCTTTATCGCCTTTTCAATTTCCAAAACCGTCTTTTCCATATCCTGCAGTCCATAAGGATTCTGGATATTTTCAAGTTTTGGATTCAAAAATTCTCTTATTTCCTTCTCTGTAGTTATCCCACGTGAATAAAGTATTTTCAAAATATCATTATCAATTACTGAACTCAAATTTATATTTTCAAAATTCTGTTTTTCAGTCTTACTTTTTTTCAATTTTTTTGTTTTTTCATCATTTTTCTGCTTGTTGTCTCTTTCAATATATTCCCTCTCCTGTCGTGGATTAGGAATAATTTTTGCAGCCCATTTCGTATTTCTCATATTTTATCTCCTCTTTTATATTTTCCCCTTTTATTTTTATACTTAATAATTTTACCACATTTTTTTATCAAAATAAATGCCAACTTTTCTAATTTTTTTCTAAAAAATAAGAAAAACCCCTAAAATAAAGGGGAATTTCTTTTTATAAAAAAATAAATTTTATTTTAATCTAATTTTATTCTTCTGTTGAATAATCCATTGCTGCCATTCGTTTATAGTAGTTCCAGTTGTCTTTGGCATTTTTTAAGTTTGCTTCAAGCAATTCTTTGGCTTTTTCAGGAAATTCTGTGGCTAGGGTTGCATATCTTCGTTCTCCTAGCAGGAAATCTTCGTATTTGTCCCAAGCGGGATTTCTTGTATCCAGTTGAAGTGGATTTTTCCCTTTTTCAGCAAGTCTTGGATCAAATCTGAAAATTGGCCAGTATCCTACTTCTGTTGCTAGTTTTTCTTCTGTCTGGAATTTACCCATACCAGCTTTTATTCCATGCTCAATACAAGGCGAATAGGCAATAATTATTGATGGTCCTGGATATTCTTCGGCTTCTCGTATTGCTTTTAATGTCTGATTTTGATTTGCACCCATTGAAACTTTTGCTACATAGATATTTCCATAAGTCATAAGTATTGCAGCCAAATCCTTTTTCTTAGTTGGCTTTCCAGAAGCAGAAAATTTTGCTACTGCTCCTGCTTTTGATGCTTTTGAAGCCTGTCCTCCTGTATTTGAGTAAACTTCCGTATCAAGCACAAGCATATTCACATCATCTCCAGAAGCCAGCACGTGATCAAGTCCTCCAAATCCAATATCGTAAGCCCATCCATCTCCACCAAACATCCAGATGGATTTTTTGATTAAATACTGTTTCAATTCTAATATTTCATCTATATTGCTCTTTACTATTTCATTTGTATTTTCCAATTTTTCCTTTTCCATTAAAGCTACCAGTTCATCACGTATTTCTGCAGTTTTATCTCCACTATTAAAGTTTTCTGCAAATGAAGTAAACAAATCAGAAAGTTCTGTTGAAACATCGTCTTTTATTTCATTTATTCTTTTTAAAATTCTGTGCCGAATTGTGTTTACAGCCTGAAACATTCCGTATCCATATTCAGCATTGTCCTCAAATAGCGAAGAGGCCCATGCAGGTCCACAGCCACTTTCAGCAGTTGTATAAGGTGAAGATGGTGCAGAAGCTCCATAAATTGAAGAACATCCTGTCGCATTTGCCACAATCATACGTTCCCCAAATAGCTGTGTTACCAATTTAATATAAGGTGTTTCTCCACAGCCTGCACACGCTCCCGAAAATTCAAACAGCGGTTTTGCAAATTGTGAGCCTTTTACAGTATTTTTTCCTAAAATTTTATCTTTATATGAAACATTGTCAAATAAATAATTTGTATATTCAATTTCATTTCTTTCAATTTGAGATTGAATTGGTTTCATAACAATGGCTTTTCCACGAGGAGCAGGACACACGTCTACACACGCACTGCATCCTGTACAGTCCAGTGGCGATACTTGAATTTTATAGTTCAAGTCGTTCATCCCACGTCCCAGTGCCTTTATTGTTGGCATTCCTTCTGGAGCTTTTGCCATCTCTTCCTCATCAATCAAGAAAGGACGAATTACAGCGTGTGGACACACATAAGCACATTGGTTACACTGAATACACATATCAGGCTGCCATTCTGGCACTTCATCTGCTATTCCCCTTTTTTCATAATTTGCCGTTCCATGCTCAAATGTTCCGTCTTCACGTCCTAAAAATGCAGAAACTGGCAATTCTTCACCTTTCAGATTGTTAATCGGATCAGCCACCTTTTTTACAAATTCAGGTTTTGCATCGTCAATGATTTTTTCATCGACTTCAAGATCTGCCCATTCAGGTAATACTTCAACTTCATCCAGCCCATCAATCCCTCTGTCAATGGCATCCCAGTTTTTTTGCACAATATCCTGTCCTTTTCTTCCATAACTTTTTTCAGCATATTCCTTCATATATTGCTTCGCCTCATCGTGAGGAATTACTTCCGAAAGATAGAAAAATGCCGATTGCATAATAGTATTCGTCCTATTTCCAAGCCCAATTTCCTTTGCGATTTCCGTTGCATTTATCAAGTAAAATTTAGCCTTTTTACGTGCGAGTTCCCTTTTTATCTCATTTGGAACATATTTTAACAGTTTTTCCTTATCCCAAATTGTATTTAATAAAAATATTCCACCCTCACGTAGCCCTGAAATCATGTCGTATTTTCCCAGATAGGCAGGTGCAGAGCAGGCAACAAAGCTGGGCTTTGTAACTAAGTAAGTAGAACGGATTGGATATTTACTAAATCGTAAATGCGAACGTGTTACCCCGCCAGATTTTTTTGAATCATAAGCAAAATAACCCTGTGCATACAAGTCTGTCTTATCTCCAATAATTTTTATTGAATTTTTATTTGCCCCAACTGTTCCATCTGAACCAAGACCATAAAATAGACAGCCTTTCACATCCTCATTTCCAGTAAACACTTCATCTTCCAGTGCCAGGGATGTAAATGTAACATCGTCAATAATTCCGATTGTAAAGTTGTTTTTAGGTTCCTTTTGTGCAAGATTTTTGAATACTGCCACAATTTGTTCAGGCGTTGTATCCTTTGATGAAAGCCCATATCTTCCACCAACAATTTCCGGTGCATTTTCACGTCCATAGTAAAGCGCCTTTACATCCATATACAATGGCTCTCCCAATGCTCCAGGCTCTTTTGTCCTGTCAAGCACAGCGATTTTTTTCACGCTTTTCGGCATCACATCAAAAAAATACTTGCTAGAAAATGGACGATATAAATGAACATTCAATGCTCCCACATTTTCGCCATTTTTATTAAGATAATCCACAACTTCCTTGATTGTTTCATTTACAGATCCCATTGCAATAATAACTCTTTCAGCAGTTTCTGAACCGTAGTAAACAAAAGGTGCATAGTTCCGTCCTGTTTTTTCGCTAATTTTTTTCATATAGTCATTTACAATATCAGGCACAGCTTCATAAAATCTATTTTGAGCCTCCCTTGCCTGAAAATAAATATCATCATTTTGAGCAGTTCCTCTTGTTACAGGGTTTTCTGGATTTAATGCTCTTTCCCTAAATTCCTGCACAGCTTTTTTATCAAGCAGACTCTCCAAAAATTCATATTCCATAACTTCTATCTTATTTATCTCATGCGAAGTCCTAAATCCATCAAAAAAGTGCATAAAAGGCACTCTCGACTTAATTGCTGCCAAATGTGCAATTCCAGCCAGATCCATAACTTCCTGAACCGAACTTGTCGCAAGCATAGCCCATCCTGTCATTCTAGCCGCATAAATATCCTGATGATCTCCAAATATTGACAACGCCTGTGTAGAAATTGCCCTTGCCGCAACATGCATTACCCCTGGCAGCAATTCCCCAGATATTTTATACATATTAGGTATTTTTAATAACAATCCTTGAGAAGCAGTAAATGTAGTAGTCAAAGCCCCAGTCTGAAGCGATCCATGTACAATCCCCGCAGCTCCAGCTTCTGATTGCATTTCCACAACCTTTACCGGCATTCCAAATAAATTTTCCTTTCCGTATGATGCCCATTGATCTACAAGCTCTGACATAGTTGACGACGGAGTAATTGGATAAATTCCAGCAACTTCCGTAAATGCGTACGCTATATGAGCTGCAGCCTGGTTACCATCCATTGTTTTCATATTTTTTGTCATTTTTCCCTCCAAATTAAAGAATTTTATAATTTCTTTACTTAACTTACATTTATAAAATTCTAGCTATATATAATTATATATTTTCTAGTCCAAATTTGCAATTACTTTTTAACTTTTCTTTCTGTTCTTTTTTATTTTTATAAAATAAACCGTTGTTCCAAAATATTGTTTTTATATTTTTTATAATTTTTTAAGTAAATTACAGAGTAACTAAACTAAAAAATGAAATGGGTTTAAAATTTGGAAAAAATTATGTATAATATTAAATAAAAAACACTAAAAAAATGAATTAAGGAGACTAAAAAATATGACTTTAGAAATTACTACACCTGCCGTTCTTTTTCCTACTGTATCTCTACTTTTACTTGCATATACTAACAGATTTTTGGCACTTACAGCGATTGTTAGACAGATGGATTCGAGCGGAGAAATAGAACATGAATTTTATCAGGTTAAAAACCTGAGGAAAAGATTGAAGTACATTAAAAGAATGCAATATTTTGGGGTTTTTAGTTTGTTAATGTGTGCGGTTTCGATGCTATTTCTGTTTTTTCAGATAGATTTTATTGGAAAAATCAGTTTTGCAATAAGTTTGGTATCGCTCATAATTTCGTTAATATTTTCATTGTTAGAAATTCAGATTTCACTCGAAGCTTTAAGAATTCATTTGAATTATAATGAAAATGATACTGAAATTGAGGAAAAAAATAAATAATTGATTTGTCTAAAAACTGTATGTATTTAAAATTACAATAAAATAAATAAAAAACTCAAATTATTGAACATATATAAATAATAAATATTTTGATGGAGAAAAAATGAAAGAATTTTTATTAAATTTGGAAAGTATTTATAAAATTGGAATTTACAGATTTGATACTGATGGATTTTCTGTTGGAAATATAATAAAAATCTGGGACAATTACTTGCTTTTAAAGTCTTATGATACTCAAAATAATGAAGATGGAATGAAAATTTATCAAATTGATAAAATTCAAAGAATTATTTTGGATTCAGATTATATAAAAAATTTAGGAAACAACTTATTAGATAAAACGGAAAGCAGTTACGAATGGCTGTATACAAAAAACTTAAATTCCATTGATGATATTTTAGAAAATATTATAAAGACTAGAACTTTAGTTTTTTTACATTTAAAGGACGAAACAACAGAAATTTGCTATATTACCAAAAAAATTGGAGAAAACTATTTTTTGGAAATACTGGATTATAATCTAAATATAACTTCTACAGAAATTATTTCTAAAAATTATATCCGTTTAATAAAATTTTTTGACAGGAAAAAAATAAATAAAGATTTTGAGATTCATAAAATTAAATTATTTGTTGGAAAAACCTATATTGGAAATATTGTTATGGAAAATGAAAAGTTTTTAGTTTTAAAAGAAATTTTCGATTTTGCAACTGAAAAATTTGTAACAGTTATCCGAAAAGAATTTATTGAAGAAATATCTAAACCATTTACTGAAGTTAAATATATTGACAAAATAAACTTAAATAAATATTTTGAAAACATTAACAGTCTAGATTATCTTTCAATTTTAAAAATTTGTCAGGAAAATAATTTATTTGTTTTTATTGACAATGAAGATTTTGAAGATAGTAAAGTTGGGATAGTAACAAAATTGGAAAATAAAAGATTACAATTAAAAATATTGGATAAAAATTTTCAATTTATTGAAATTTTGAATATAAATTATTTAGATATTCATATTCTTTATATAACAAATTATTGCTATATATAAGGTTACATTTCGATAAAGTTAAAATTTTTTGCAATACATTTTAACAAATAAAAAACTTTTCTATACCATTTGAATAAATCGGAAAAAATTGATATAATTAAAACGTAAAGTAATTTTGTTAAACTCAAAAATTTGAGTTTTTTTAAACATTAGATTTTTTATAGCTTTGAGTAAAATGAAAACAAATATTTTATTGTTAATAATTAAATTGAAGGAGGAATGATGATTTCGTTAATTTTGGCGGCAGGGAAAGGGACTCGTATGAAGTCCGATCAATCGAAGGTTTTACACAAGGTAAATGGTGTTCCTATGATTAAAAGAGTTGTCAATGTACTGGAAAATATTGGGAATGAAAAAAATATTTTTATTCTAGGACACAAAAAGGAAGATGTTCTAGCTGAAATGGGAAATGTCGTTTATGTCACACAAGAAGAACAGCTTGGAACAGGACACGCTATTCTAATTGCAAAGGATAAAATCAAGGAATACGGTGAAAATGTTCTTATCACTTATGGAGATACACCGTTGTTAAAAGAAAAAACACTGGAAGAATTAAAAAGAGTGTTTGAAGAGAAAAATCTTGATTGTATCGTGCTTTCATGTAAAGTTAAAAATCCATTTGGATACGGACGGATTGTTAAGGAAAATGGTAAAATTTCAAACATTATTGAAGAAAAGGAAGCAAATGAAAATGAGAAAAAAATAGATGAAATTAATACTGGAGTCTATATTTTCAAAAATGAAAGTCTGCTTTATGCGATAGAAAAAATTGACAATAACAATTCAAAAGGTGAATATTATTTGACCGATGCTATAAAAATTTTATCGACAGAAGGTTATAAAGTTGACAGCTTTCAAATTGAAGATGAAGATGAAATCTTAGGAGTAAACTCAAAAGCTCAATTAGCACAGGCAAGTAAAATTTCAAGAAACAGAAAAAATACTGAACTTATGGATAACGGAGTAATTCTGATTGACCCAGATACAACTTATATTGAAGATAATGTTGAAATTGGACAGGATACTGTAATTTATCCAAATGTTACAATTCAAGGAAATACAAAAATTGGGAAAAACTGCGAAATCCTGGGAAATACAAGAATTGAAAATTCTGTGATTGCTGATAATGTGAAAATAGAGGCTTCTGTGGTTGAGCAATCTACTCTTGAGGAAGGGGTAACTGTGGGACCTTTTGCACATTTACGTCCAAAGGCACATTTGAAAGAAACTGTACATGTGGGAAACTTTGTGGAAATAAAAAATGCTACGCTTGAAAAAGGTGTGAAAACAGGGCATTTGACTTATATTGGAGATGCTGAAGTTGGGGAAGATACAAATATTGGCGCAGGAACAATCACTTGTAACTATGACGGGAAAAATAAACATAAGACTAAAATTGGAAAAAATGCCTTTATTGGAAGCAATTCAATAATTGTAGCACCTGTAGAAATCGGAGACAAAGTGCTAACTGCCGCAGGTTCTGTTATTACAAAGAATATTCCTAACGAAGCACTCGCATTTGGAAGGGCAAAACAGGTAAATAAAGAAAAAAATAAGTAAAACATTTTGAAAAATGTCAAAAAATCAGAAAATGTTATAAAACATTTATTATGTAAATTTAATACCTTATAACTTAATGGAAAATAAAAATATTTTAATAAAAATTCAAAATATAGAGAGAAAGGGAAATGAAATGATAACATTAACCAAGGAAGACAAAAGCAGAATAAGAATATTTGCAGGAACATCAAGTGAAGTTTTAGCGCAAAAAATTGTAAAATATTTGGATATGGATTTATCATCTGCTGAAATTGTAAGATTTGCCGATGGAGAAACTTTTGCAAAGTCAAATGAAAGTGTACGGGGATGCAAGGTGTTTATCATCCAATCTACTTCAAAACCTGTAAATGAAAGTATTATGGAGCTTTTAGTTTTTATTGATGCGATTAAAAGGTCATCAGCCAGAGAAATTATTGCGGTAATTCCTTATTACGGATATGCAAGGCAGGACAGAAAAGCAAGTCCACGTGAGCCAATCACATCAAAACTTGTTGCAAACCTGCTTACTGTCGCAGGAGCTACAAGAGTAATCACAATGGATTTACATGCAAGACAAATTCAAGGATTTTTTGACATTCCAGTGGATCACATGGAAGCATTGCCAATTTTGGCTAAACACTTTATAAAATATGGATTTCACCCAGAAGACACTGTTGTTGTTTCACCTGACGTTGGAGGCGTAAAAAGAGCAAGAGGGCTTGCAAACTGGCTTCATACACCGCTTGCGATAATTGACAAAAGACGTGCGAAGGCGAATGTTTCGGAAGTTATGAACATTATTGGAGATATAAAAGGGAAAAAAGCCATCTTAATTGATGACATGATTGATACAGCTGGAACAATATGTAATGCGGCACAGGCTCTAATTGACAAAGGAGCAATAGAAGTTTACGCATGTGCTACACACGCCGTATTCTCAGATCCTGCAATCGAAAGATTAAAAAACTCAGCCTTTACAGAAGTTGTGGTAACTGACACAATCCAATTGCCCGAAGACAGAAAATTCGACAAATTGAAAATTTTATCAACAAGTAAAATGTTGGCGGAAATAATAAAAAGAATTGCTACAAATAATCCAATAAGCGACTTATTTGAAATGCCGGTTGATGATGGTAACGATGACTAAAATTCAAAATGCAGTAAATATTTTAAAAAAGGGAGGAGTTGCTATATTTCCAACAGACACTGTTTATGGAATAGGCTCTCTTCCAAAAAAAGAATACATGGAAAAACTTTATAAAATAAAAAAAAGGGATTTTTCAAAAAAAATAATCGCTTTAATCAGTGATAAAAATAAACTATCAGAATTAATAAACGAAACTGATGAAAATATAAAAAAAATTGAAAATATCCTCAAAAAATATTGGCCGGGAGAGTTGACTGTTATCTTTCGTGCAAATCAGAATTTTACAAAACATTTTGATAAAAATATGGAAACAATTGGAATTCGTATTCCAAAAAATGAAACTGCCCTTGAAATAATAAAAAAATCTGGAGGCGTTTTATTAACCACAAGTGCAAATATTTCAGGCGAAAATGCTGTCACTAAAGTAGAAAATCTAAGTCAAGAATTAATAAAAAATGTAGATATAATTATTTCAAATGAAAAAGTGAAACTGACAGGAAAACCTTCTACAATTGTGAAATATGAAGATGGAAAATTGACATTATTAAGAGAAGGAAATATTGCATTTGACGAAATAATCAATAATTTTAGATGATAATATTTAAGATTAAATTGACAAAAGTTAAATATTTGAGTAGAATAATTATAATTTTAATAAATTTTTATAAATATAAAAATAATAAATGGAAAGGAGTCTTTTATGGCAAAAATGGTAAATCCAAATACTGTTAGCAATATGGATTTAATAAATGCAAAATCACAAGCGAAAATGCAGCAGATTGTGCAGAAAGTTGGAAAAGGAAAAAGAAAGGTTAATGTTACGTTTTCTAAAATGTCAAGAAGTTATCTGACAAGAATGATTGAGGAAATGAGAAAAATGATGGGGCAATACGAAAAACAGCTTCCAAATGTATTTGCTTTTTTCAAATATTTAGAAAATGAAGTAAAAATAACAAAGGCAAATAAAAAAGAAAAAACTAAAAATGTAAAACTTTCTTACGAAGAAGTTGACTTTTTTAAATTGCAGCTAAAAGAAACATTAAAGGGGATTGACGCTCAACGTGCTACTTTAAAATGGTACAATTTGATAAAAAAAGCATTATTTAAAACATTGACAAAACAAACAGAAGTAGTGCTGGAAGAATTTAATTCTGGAAGTGTCAAAAAGAAATAAATAAAAAGTAAAAATATAAAAGCGGGAAGGAAAATTGAGGACAATGAATAAAAAAATAAACGAAAAGTTAAATGAAAAAGTAAAACTTAAAGACTTTGCAGATAATAAAAACAATATATTATCAAATGACACGATTTCTTATCTAAATGAAATTGTAAAAGCTGGATTTAAGGAACGTGCCAGTGATATTCACATAAAATTTGACTTACTTGAAGGAATGGAAATAAAGTATCGAGTTGATGGATACCTTATGGAAAGCCAAAACTTATATGAAACTGTGAATAAAAAAGTGCTGGAAAAAAATATCACCGAAATTATTGCCAGAATAAAAATTTTGGCTGGAATGAATGTTGCAGAGAAAAGAAAGCCACAAGATGGCAGCTTTTCTTTTTTATTTAATATAAAAAATCTTAATAAACGCTACGACATAAGAGCTGCCTACATGCCAACAATCGGTGGTGAAACTATGGTTTTACGTATTCTTGAAAACTATCTGGAAGATATAAATCTTGAAACACTTGGATTTTCAAATCAAAGCGTAGCAATGTTAAAAGAAATTTTAACTAGAAAATATGGAATGATTTTGGTTAGCGGTCCGACAGGATCTGGAAAATCCACAACTTTAAAATCTCTAATAACTATGTTAAATGACGGAAGAAAAAAAATCATAACTGTAGAAGACCCTGTTGAAAGTAAAATTGAAGGAATTGTTCAAATACAAGTAAATCAGAATATTGGAGTAACATTTGCTGAAGTTTTAAAAGCCACGTTAAGAAACGATCCTGATATTATAGTGATTTCAGAAATTCGTGATGAAGTTACTGCAGAAATTGCTGTAAGAGCTGCATTAACAGGACATCTTGTTATATCCACAATTCACACAAACGACGCTGTTTCCACATTGATCAGGTTAGTGGATATGGGTATTCCCAAATACTTAATACTAGATTCGTTAATTGGAGTAATTGGACAAAGGCTAGTTGGGAAAAAATGTCAAAAATGTCTGGGAGAAGGTTGTGATAAATGCTCCAACGGATACAGTGGCAGAATTTCGATAAATGAAGTACTTGTGCTGAATCAGGATGTGCGAAATATTTTAAAAGAAGACAATCACCTCGGTTCTGAAACTAAAAATAAACTGAAAATGCTGAATCAAAAATCTAAAAATCAAAAGCACTTTATTGATTTTATGGAAGATGCAGATGAAAAAATTGAGAAAAATTTGATTTTTGAAAGGGAAAAGACAAGTATTATTTTTTAACAAAAAATGCAAGGATTTTTATTTCCATTATCCTTGCACAAATTTATTTTTTAGGAAATTATGTTAATTATTTGACTGATTTCCTTTTTTATTTACTTAAATTTTTTATTTCTATCACTTCTTATTAGTTGCAATGTTAATACTAAAATATATAAATAAACTAAATATGGAATAGCCCCTATCTTATGTAACCCTATAAAAATTAATGCAAAAACGATAATTCCAAGTGTCAGTAATATTCCTTTTCCAACTTGTTTTACCACTTCTTCCTTTACCTCGTAACCGAATACAACTGGACGAAACACTTTATTTATATATCTCGTAAACGGATTCAAAATTAACAATACATACGATAATGTTTCATTTTTTACTCCAAGTACTGATAAAAGTACAATCACAACACCCAGCATTATTCCATAATAAATTTTCCCGCCTGCAAATGATGGACTTGTCGGCATATCAGTTGCCATAAATATTCCTGTTAATAAAAGTCCTCCCATTGAAACAGAAATTCCATCTTTTAAAATCATTGTGGCTATAAATGATGTGGCAAATAAAGTTACAGGAATATGCCATGAAATACGGTTTTTTAATAATAAGTATAGCCCTCCCAGAATTAATGCAAATGCAGAATATGACCCCAATGAACCTGAAGAAGTTAACAATAGTTCGTCTAAATAGCTCATAATAGGTGTTTTCTGAAAATTTACAAAGAAATTTATTTTTGATAATCTTAGTGCTTCTTGACTAAACCAAATAGTTCCAGAAGACATTGCCGCTGGAAAGAAAACTGTCATAAATTCACGTCCTACTACCGCTGGATTAAGTACATTTTTCCCAATCCCTCCATACATCAGTTTTCCAAAAATTATAGCCATGCTGGCTCCAAAAGCAACAACTGGCAATGAAGTCAGAGGCGCTAAAGTCAAAGCCATCAAAATCCCTGTAATTACTGCTGATAAATCATGTGCAGAATCTTTGTCATTCAAAAATATTCTTGAAAACAATTTTTCAGTTACTACTGCTGAAAAAATAGAAGTTACTATTACTAATAAAGCTGTTAACCCATAAACAAGTCCAGCTGCAATTATAGCAGGAAATAAAGATATAATAACATCTTTCATAACATCTCTCACTTCAACATCTGTTCGTACGAATGGATTAAATGACATTTTTTTCATTTCTCTTTTTTTAAAAAAGTTTCTTATTATTTCTCTTCGTTTAATTTTTTCATCTTGTTTACCTAAATTTTTTTCATTTAAAATATTTGATTTTTCCTGTACTTTTGGTTTATTTAAATTTGTATTTTTTGTATTTATCATTGTTTTTATATTTTTCTTTTTCTCATTTTCTACTTTTTCATTTGTTTCTTTTTTAACTGCTTCTCTTTTTATTTTTTCATTTCGTGTTTTTTCCAGCTTTATTATTTTACCATTATTATGCAAATTTTGCTGATTAATATTCCTTTTTTTAGGCAAATTTTCGGTTTCTGAATGGTGAACTGTATCATCATTATCCAAAAGTCCATTTTTAATTTTTTTTCTTACATCTAGTATTTCTTCTAACAGCGTTTTTTCATCTGTCATTATTTATTCGCCTCCATTTCCGACAAAATTGCTTTTCCTGTTTTTATGCTTTCTATTAATGGAACTCTTGATGGACATACAAACTCACATGCTCCACATTCTATGCAATTTTGAATATTCGCTGTAACCATCTGTTCGTATTTCCCTTTTTCATAATAATCAGCAAATTCAAAAGGCATAAGATTCATAGGACAGGCTTCTACACAATATCCACACGAAATACAATTTTTCCTTTCAATTTCTTCTGGACTTAAAAATAGTATCCCAGAAGTCCCTTTAATCACAGGCACTCGTGAATCAAAAATTTCCATTCCCATCATAGGACCACCAAAAATAACCTTTTCTTCATTCCGAATATCCAATTCTTTTACAATATGATAAAGCGGGGTTCCAAATTTTATTTTGTAATTTCCTATATTTCTTGCTTCTTCACCAGATACTGTAACAACTCTTTCTATAAGTGGTTTCCCTTCAAAAAATGCATCATAAATTGCCTTTACTGTACTTACATTACTTACAACTACACCTTGTTCTAATGGTAATTCACCTTTTCGTACTTTTTTACCTGTAACAGTATTTATTAGCTGCAATTCACTTCCTTGTGGATAAATCGTTGGCAACAACTGAATTTTTAAATCAAATTCTTCTTCTTTTCCTATTTTTTCAAAAATTTCAATCAGTTCGCTATTTTCTTCTTCTATTCCAATTATCATTTCTTTTGGATTTAGTAATTTTTGAATAACTTTCAATCCACGGAAAAGTTCACTTGTGTAATTTTTCATAACAGAATAATCAGAAGTCAAATATGGCTCGCATTCAGCTCCATTTATTATAAATGTTTCTACTTTTCTAAATTTTATATCATATTTTATATGAGTCGGAAACTGTGCTCCTCCAAGCCCCACTATTCCTGCCTCTTTTATTATCTTAAAAATTTCATCTTTTTTTATTAATTTTAAATCTCGAAGTTCCCTTTTTACAAGATTTTCTTCCTTATTTTTAAAATCATTTGCAATAATAATAGTTTTCACTTTATTTCCATTAGCAATAAAATGCTCAACAACGTCAACAACATCGCCTGAAACTGGTGAATGTATATTAGCAGATATATTACCTGAAATTTCACCTATTTTCTCATATTTTTTTACATAATCTCCAATTTCTACTATTGGAATGGAAGGACTTCCTATATGTTGCGAAAGTGGCACATATAAAAGAACTGCATCTTTAAGTTCCTTTAATTCCATATTTTTTGTCATTGGTTTCATCGGCTGATGTTTTTTTATTGTTTTTTTCTTTTTTTCTTCTGTTTCTTCAACATTTTTGTTTAAAAGAATATTGATTATCCTCTTTATACTTCTATTTCTAGCCATTTCTCTCTCCAATTTATTTTTTAACTTTTTAAATTATATTTCAATTCTTTAATAAAAGACATACTCTAAATTTAACAATCCTTGACTTTTACTAAAAAATTCAAATTTTAATTATTTTTTTACCTAAATTAATCAACATAAATACTAAGCGGAAAACAAGGGGATTCGATTATTTCATCCCCCTTGTTCTTGATTATTTACTATAATCCTAATTACTTTCTGTCATAAGTTCGTCTATTAAATCCTTCACATGGACAATTTCCTTTAATCTCCATCCGTTAGCTCCCGAGAAGAACAATCCACTTTGAAGCCTACCTAAATAGGCATCTCCTAAGCTGTCTGCAATACAGTATCCCACTCTATTTGCACCTTTTCCACGTTCACATGGGAATACACAGTTGCTTATACATTTTATTTTTTTTGTATTAGGCTCTAATGTTTGAACTAAGTTCGTTTTTACAGCACGTCCTGGATAGCCAACTGGCGAACTTACAATTACTATGTCCTCTTCTTTTGCATCGAGCAAAACCTGTTTTAGAACATCGCTTGCATCACATTCGTAAGTACCGATAAATCTTGTACCCATTTGAACGGCATCAGCTCCAAGTGCCATAATATTTTTTATATCGTTATTGTCCCATATTCCACCTGCCGCTATAATAGGAAAATCTCCCCATTTATCACGTTCCTCCTTAATTGGCGGCAAAATCGCTTCCAGCTGATGTTCAGGAGCAAATAATTCTTCATATTTTGCACCTTGATGTCCACCACTTTTTGGCCCTTCCACAATTACTGCTCCCGGCATTCTCCCGGCAGCTTTCCATTTTTTGCAGATTATTTTCAAAGCTCTGGCTGATGAAACTATCGGCACGATTTCCACATCCGGATAATCCTTTACAAGCCTTGGAAGTTCCAACGGAAGCCCTGCTCCTGTAACAATAATATTTGCCCCAGCTTCAAGAGCATCCTTTACCACTCTCTCATAATCATTTATTGCATGAAGAATATTGCACGCAAGCGGTTTATCTCCACAAATTTTTCTTGCATTTTTAAATATTTCAAAAAGTGCTTCACGATTATATGCATTTTCTGTCCCAAGAGGACGACCATTTACGGCTTTTTTCACAAATCTCATATTTTGGTAGTATCCAGTACAAATAGCACTTATTGTTCCAAGGCATCCATTTTTAGCTACATTTCCAGCAAGCTGATCCCAGCTTATTCCAACACCCATTCCACCTTGAACTATCGGCTTTTCAATAAAATATTTCCCAATTTTTATCCCTTTTAATTCGATTTTTTTATTTTCATTTAAAATTTTGGAATTTTCTTCTTTAATTTCCTTTACTTCGTTCACTTTGATTTCCTCCAATTTTATAATTTTTCTAAATTATTAACATTGATTATTTTTAAAAATTATATGGTGGAGCCCTACTAATCTTCTTTTTTTCACTTACTGAAGTGTAATTTAAAATTACATTACAAAAATGCAGTTTAGGCAAAATATATATTAATTTTGTTATTTTTTCAATTATTTTTTTTCTAATATCATTTTCAATAAAATTTATATATCCATTGGCACAAAGCCGTTCAAAATTTTCTACCAGCCTTTTTAAATCAACATTTTCCAAAAACGATAAATCAATCCCCGAATTTGAAATATGTTTATCCAGCATTTTCAAAAATTCATCACTTTTATTTATCACAATTTTTTTATTTTTCTCATATAATAATGCAACGTTTTCAATATTTAAAAAATTTATTTTAGAAAAAGTTGCCAAATAATCTTTTTTTGTAACTTGTTCAAAAAACTGTGTAATAACTGTTTGCACAACTTTAGATAACTTTTTCAACCGAAATTTTTCAAACATAAAACCTCCTTTATTGCTTGTGATAAATCCTGTAAAACCAAACCCAAAAATTGTATCTATTTAATTTAAACTAGCTTGATTTTTTTATATTTTAATATGTACTCAAAAAACTTATAACACACGTTATTTTTTAATTATATAATGTTTGTATAGATGTCAAACATTTGTTACAAAAATATATTAAAAAAAATATTTCTTTCCTAATGTATCTTTAACCTACTGATTTTCCTTGTACTCTTTTAATACTTCATTTGGACTCTTAAAGCCCAGTACTTTTCTTGATATGTTGTTGTATCTTGTATTGTATTTCCTTATTGCCCTTAACAGTTCTTCCTTGCTTTTAAATTTCTTGTCCCCATAGTACTTGCTGTCAAGCCTGTGGCTTCTTTCCACTTTTCCATTCTCCCATGGCGAATATGGACGGGTTGTCACGTACTCTATCCCCTTCTCCTCCAGTTTCACCTCAAACAGCGTTTTCTTATCACTTTCAGAATTTGTGAACTCTTTCCCATTGTCTGTCTGAACTTTCTTTATGTCAAATCCCAGCTCCCTTTCCAAGTTCTCTAGAAACTTTGCGGTCTGATAGGTGCTTTTTTCATCTGCTATCCTTAACACTCTTTTTCTTGTATATTCATCTAATGCCGTTATTTGATAATACTTCTGGTCACGTGTGCCAAACTGTATGCATTCTTCCGGAACATATTTTATGTCTATCTGTACTCTTTCCCCAGGGTACTTCGCCTGTTCAGCCTTCTTTTTTCTTTTATGCGGCTTTTTAATGTTTTCTTTGGCATTGCCCTTCATTTTCCTTATTATCCTGCACATTGAATCGTATGTACGGCTGTAGCCTTCCTTTCTCGCTTTGACATAAACTTCTGCCAGCCCTTCATAGCCAAATTTCCTGTATTTTTTCATAACCAGTTCTATTTCTTCCTGCGTGTGCTGGTTTGGGTGGCTTTCAGGTCTTCTGCTTTTTGGCAGAAGAGACTGGACTGTGCCGTCGTATCTGTCTCTCCAACGTTTTATCTGCTGACGTGATGTTTTATATTTCACTGCTGCCTTTGAATTATTATTATGTTTTATTGCATACTCAATTGCCCGTTGACGAACACGGTATATTTCTGATATACTACTCATATGAAAGGTTTCTCCTTAATGTGGTTTTGGTTGGCTTACATTATATCAGAAACCTTTCTTTTTTTGTATATTCTTGTCACATATGTATTATCTCACAACACGTTATTTTTTAATTATATAATGTTTTTGGACTTTTTACAATTAAATATTTTTATTTTGATAATCAAAGTATTTTTTTTAAAAAATTTTTCCTAATTCTTATTTCTTCCCCTCTCTTCTTCTTTTTTTCTTAGTTAATCCAATTCTTCTTGTTAAATTTTTTATATATCTTACATAAGTCTCCGATTTTTAACCAAATTAACTGTTAAAATAAAAAATATCAAATTTTTTTGAAATAAAAAAGCATTAAAACAAATATTTATTAGTGATAACTCACTTTACAACTCTAAATTGAAAAAAATAAAATTGCAGAAATTAACTAAAATTGATATAATAATAGAAAATATAAATTTAAAATATAGAGGTGAAGTTATATGAATAATATCATCAATTATGCTGGAGAAGACTTTGAAAAGGAAATAATTTCGCATACTGGACTTACACTTGTGGATTTTTATGCTATCTGGTGTGGACCTTGCCAAATGCTTGAAAAGGTTCTCTCTGAAGTGGCTAATAATTCCGAGTGCAGGATTGCCAGAGTTGATGTTGACGATTATCCTGAGTTTGGAACTAAATTTAAGATAAGAGGACTTCCTATGCTTATTCTTTTTAAGGATGGAGAAATTGTAGAAACATTAAATGGGTTTCAAACTTTTGATGAAATCATGAAAAAAATTAATTTGCATAGTTAATTTAATAATTTTAAAATTTTCTTACATACAAAAATAGAAATTTTAGAAAGAAAGGATGTTTTTATGAAAACAATTTTGGTTCCAGGAGGAGCAGGATATATCGGCTCTCACACGGTTTTAGACTTGATAAAGAAAGGATTTCATCCTATTATAGTTGATGATTTTAGCAATTCAAGCAAAAAGGTTATTTCAATTTTAGAAGAACTTTCTGGAACAAAAATATCTTTTTATGAACTTGATATAAAAAATAAGGAAGGCTTGAGAAAAATATTTAATGAAAACAAAATTGATGCTGTAATTAATTTTGCTGGATTTAAAGCTGTTGGAGAATCTGTGGAAAAACCACTTATGTATTATGAAAATAATTTATTTGGTATGGTTACTTTACTTGAAGTAATGAAAGAATTTGATGTAAAAAATATTGTATTCAGTTCTTCGGCTACGGTTTACGGAACTTCTGATAAAGTCCCTTTCGTAGAAACTGATCCAATGGGAGAAGCTACAAATCCTTATGGACGTACAAAAGTAATTATCGAGAATATTTTAATGGATTTAGCAAAATCTGACAAGACTTGGAACATTATTGCACTTAGATACTTTAATCCATTAGGTGCCCATGAAAGTGGAAGAATTGGAGAAGATCCAAATGGAATTCCAAATAATCTTTCCCCTTATATAACTCAAGTTGCAGTTGGAAAACTCGATAAATTACATATTTTTGGAAACGATTATGACACTCTAGACGGAACTTGTATAAGAGATTTCATTCATGTAAATGATTTGGCAGCAGGACATTCAGCAGCATTAAATTATTTATTTAATAATGAAAATCTTGGTTTTGATGCAATAAATTTAGGAAGTGAAAAAGGGTACAGCGTTCTTGAAATCCTACATAATTTTGAAAAAGCTGTTGGAAAAAAAATTCCTTATGTAATTGATGGACGAAGAGCAGGAGATATTGCTGTTTGTTATGCTGATGCCTCAAAAGCCAAAAAATTATTAAACTGGGAAGCAAAATACACTATCGAGGATATGTGCAGAGATTCTTGGAACTGGCAGAAAAAAAATCCAAATGGATTTGAAGATTAATTTTTTTACGGAGGTGTTATGAAAAAATTTTTTTTGTTAATTTTTACATTTATTTTTATTTTTAGCTGTAATAATGGTTCTAATTTAAAAGAAACGCAATCTGATAAAATGACTGAAGAAGAAAAAATAAAATTTGAAAAATTTCAAAATATGCCGTTAAATGAATTAAGAACTTTAAGTTCATTAAAAGATGTTAGGCAATTTGAAGATCTATTTTTTGAATATGAATTAAGATATGACATGTATTTTAGGATAAAAAAAGGGAAAAAAGAAGAATTTTTTATTCCTTCAGAAATAAACATACGGGAATTTGTAGCAAAATATCCAGTAAATCCAATAGAAAAAGAATATTTAAAAACAAAAAAATATTTCAAAAATATGATTCAAAATAATAGTGTTTTAAAAGATTTTGAAAAACCATTAAATGAATATTTTGAATATGCTGAAAAGAAAATTTCAAAAATGAAAGAAATTGAGAATTATTATAAAAATAACGAATATAAGAAAGATAATTTTCAAAAAGGCAGAATTTTAGATAAAGAATACGAAGAAATCCGTATATCATACGATTCTTATGACATTGAATCAAAATTTCAAAATTTAGAGTCCTTATCAGCAAAATATTTACTAAATAATTTAAAAAATAACGGACAAACTGCCACATATAATATTTTCCGAATAAAATTCATTATTTCTCTAATTAATAAAAAACTTTATGATGATGAGTTTGCAGATGAAAAAAATGATAACTTAATAAATCAACTGGAAATACTAGGAAAAGATTTTAAATTAGCAGTATCTCAAGCCGAGAAAATAAAAGATTCAGAAATTGAAAATGAAAAAATGGATATTGATAAATATAAAAGTTATGTAAAAGAAGCAAAAAAATCCATAAAAAATTTTTATAAAGGATTAAAAAACTTAAAAAATAGCAATCCAAATTCAGAGGAGGATGAATTTATTATTTTTGAAGATGAGAAATATAATAATTTACAGTTTTATAAAGATAATGAGGAAAATGAGAAAATGAAAATATTTTATCAATAGTAAATTAAAAAATATTATACAAGGAGAATTTTTTTATGAAAAAATTATTTTTAATGTTTATGTTATTAACAACACCGTTTGTAATGGCATACGGAGAAAGAGAAGAAATTGTTGTAAGCCCTATTTACGGTAAACAAAAAAACAATAATGACAAAAATAGTCCTGTTAAAGGTGTTACAGGAAGTGGAGTTAAAATTTCATTTGAAGGAAAAGCTGGTATTGATGATAATGTTATAATGGGTTTAGGAATGGGAGTAATGTATAATTCTTTGAAAGTTAAAGGAAAAGATATAAATAATAATTCAGGAAATTTGTTTTCAGTTCCAATTTATTTTATGGTGGGAACAGGAACAGACAATGGAATCTATACTAAATTTTCATTTGGTTTATCAGTCGCAAATGGGGGTGTAAAATGGACTGATAAAAATGGTGGTAGCGGAAAAATAAAAGCTATGCCATTAAATGGATATGGAGCTATTGGTATTGGTGTTCAAAAAAATAAATTTTCGTTCGGAATAAATGGTATTGTAACACCAAGACTTAAAAGGCAATATTCTAGCCCTACTAAAAGATATAATGATAAATTCTCAGATAGTGTAGTTTCGCTAGAATTCGGATATCAACCTAATTATAAAGATTAAAAATTTTAATTTGAAAGGAAAAATTAAATGAACAACTTTGAAGAAAAATTAAGTAAATATGCAGAAGTAATTGTAAAAATTGGAGCAAATGTACAGAAAGGGCAGAAAGTCTGGGTAAACTGTACAACTGATGCTTTGCCATTAGTTTATAAGGTTACAGAATTAGCTTATCAAGCGGGAGCAAGTGATGTTCACGTAAAATTGACAGATGATAAATTATCAAGACTTCATGCTGAATATCAATCAAAAGAAGTCTATTCACACATCCCAAAATGGGCAATTGACGAAAGAAATGATTATCTCGATAACAATGTTGTATTTATCCATATTTTAAGCAGTTCTCCAAATTTATTTGCTGGAATTGACGCTGAAAAATTGGGAGCATTGACAAAAAATACTGGAGAAGCCTATAAACATTACAGAACATGCATTATGACAGACATAAATTCATGGACAATTGCTAGCTATCCTTCAGCAGACTGGGCAAAACTTGTATTCCCAGATGAAGAAAATAACGACATTGCACAGGAAAAACTGCTTGATGCTATATTAAAGACTGTAAGAGTTGACAAGGCTGATCCAGTTAAAGCTTGGGAAGAACATAGACAAAACTTGACTGAAAAAGCTGAATTTCTAAACAATAAAAACTTTGTAGCACTTCATTATACTTCAAAAGGAACTGACTTGACAGTAGGACTTCCTAAAAATCACATTTGGGTAGCGGCTGGAAGTAAAAATGCAAAAGGGGCAGATTTCTTGCCAAATATGCCGACAGAAGAAGTGTTTACAGCTGGAGACAGAGATCGTGTCGATGGATATGTTTCAAATAAAAAGCCGCTTTCTTATCAGGGAAATATTATTGATAACTTCAAGTTGACTTTTAAAGATGGAAAAGTTGTGGATTTTGAAGCGGAGCAAGGATATGAGATTTTGAAGCAGCTGCTTGATACTGATGAAGGTTCGAGAAGAATTGGAGAAGTTGCCCTTGTGCCAAATGATTCCCCTATTTCTAACTCTGGGCTTCTTTATTACCAGACATTGTTTGACGAAAACGCCTCAAACCATCTGGCATTGGGTGCAGCATACCCAACTACCCTAAAAGATGGTACAAAAATGACTGAAGAGGAACTAGAAAAAGCTCACATTAATCAGTCTATTTCTCACGTTGACTTTATGATTGGTGATGCGGAAATGGATATTGACGGAATTTTGGAAGATGGGACAAAAATTCCTGTATTTAGAAAAGGAAATTGGGCATTTTAGAAATATATTCGAACCATTTAAAATTGAACTACTAAAAATTATATAAATTTAAGGTTTGAGTAAAATAGTCATAGCTTTTGAGTTAAGTTTCTAAAGAACTTTTACTATAATTTAAAATTAACTGTCTTAAATTAAGACAGTTTTTTAATTTAAAAAAACAAACATAAAAGAAAAACAGCAAACCTTTTTGATTTACTGTTTAATAAATTTTTATTGAATTTTTTTCATATTAGTCTACTTTATAATTTTATTTATGAATTATTCAATAATCTTTACATGAATATCCATTATACGTTCCTACTAAAAGAATCTAATTTTGTGAAACCAATATCAGATACATTAATAGTTTTTCAATAACATACTTAGTACTTTAATATTTATTTCTTCATAATTAAATAGTTTATAGGCTAGTAAAATTATAATAAAATTACTTTAATAACACCTTCTTTTTCATATTTACTTTTTAAGTCCTAAGCAAACCCATCCGATTAAACTTATCTTTTAATCTGTAATAGGAAGTATAAAATAAGGAAACACTGTCTGTATAAATTGTAATAACAAAAATTACAATTTTAAATAATTTATAACAATCATAAAAATAATAATCACAAAAAAGAAAAACAATACTTTTTTAGTAATATTTATAAAAAACTTCAATAAAAAAAACAATATAATTATTCCTATTATTATTTTCAATTCCATTTTCGACTCCCCTTTTTATAAAATTAATCTTTTTATTTCTTTATTACATCTATTATTTCTGGCATTGATTTTAAGTTATTTGCCAATCTGTCAAAATCATCTCGGCTTCTAATAGTTATTCTTAGATGTATAAAAATTCGCTTGTTCCCATTTTCTTTAAAGTTATTCGTATTCACAGTTATTAGATTCATTTTGTATTCATTTAAAATTCGGATAATATCCAGCAACAGTCCATTTCTATCTGAGGCTTTGATTGTAAAATTAAATTCGTATGTGCTGTTGGATGAACTTGCAGATTCGTCCCAATAGACATCAACTTCTCTTTCTGGCTCTTTTTGCATAAGAGAAATAAAATTATCGCAGTCAACACGATGGATTGCGATTCCACGTCCACGTGTCACATAGCCACGTATTTCATCGCCAGGAAGAGGACTGCAGCATTTTGCAAAACGGTACATTGTATTTTCTGTCCCAGAAATTTTTACTCCACCTTGATTTCGTTCCTTTTGACGATGCCCTTTTTCAGTTTCCTCCTCAAGCACCTTTTCTAATGCTTTTTCCTCTTTTACCTCAAATTTATTCATAAAGCCATCAAGTGATAAATCTCCAGTTCCAAATCTGTAAAATAATGTTTTATTATCTCCAATGTTATATTTTTTCATATAAAGAAAAACACGCTCGTCTTCCAGCATATCCTTTAATTTAAGTCCAAGTCGATCAAATTCTTTTTCTAAAATCTGTTCCCCTTCCTTTGATTTTTCTTCAAATTCCTTGTCCTTGAACCACTTTCTTATTTTCACTCGAGAACTGTGATTGTTTACCATTTCAATCCAGTCTTTTCCCGGCCCTTTCATATTTTTAGAAGTTATAACTTCAACTTTATCCCCTGTTTTTAATACTTGATTAAGCTGAGTAATCTTCCCATCCACTTTTGCCCCAATTGTTCTGTATCCAATTTGCGTATGTACTTGAAATGCAAAATCAAGTGCAGTAGAATTTCTTGGCATTTCCACGATATCGTCCTTTGGGGTAAATACAAATATCGTTTGTTTTAAAACATCTCCTGTAACTTCCTGTGCAAATTCGACTTTTTTTTCATTTTCCTTTTTATTTTGAACAGAATCTTTCAATTTTTTTACATCTGCATAAAATTTTTCATTTTTGGATTTCGATTTTTTTTCTTTATATTTCCAGTGTGCTGCAACCCCTTCTTCTGCTATTTCGTGCATTTCTTGAGTTCTAATTTGAATTTCCACATTCTGTTTATTAGGCCCTTTCACTGTTGTGTGAATTGACTGATAGCCATTTGGCTTTGGCTGCGCAACATAATCTTTGAATCTATCAAAAACAGGTATAAATAAATCGTGAATTATTCCCAGCACATTGTAACATTCATTCTTTTTCTCAACAATAATTCTTATTGCGATTAAATCATACAAATCCATAAATCTTTTTTGCTTCTCATTCATTTTCCGATAAATGCTGTACAAATGCTTTGGCCGTCCTGTAACTTCGCCTTTTATATTATTTTTTTCAAGCTCTATTTTAATTTTTTCAATAAATTTTGCTGTGTATTCTTCCCGCTCACGTCTTTTTGTATTTACAAGCTCCTTAATCTCATAATAATCATTTGGATATAAAAACCTAAAACTTATGTCCTCCAGTTCCCATTTTATCCTAGCCATCCCTATTCTGTGAGCAATTGGCGCATAAATTTCAATTGTTTCCTTTGATTTTTCCTGCTGTTTTTCAGGTTTCATGTACTTTAACGTTCGCATATTGTGAAGCCTGTCTGCCAGTTTTATAATTACAACCCGAATATCCTCTGACATTGCAATTACCATTTTTCTTTTATTTTCCAATTTTTTGCTGTCAGTTCTCGGCAAATTCCTAAGTTTTGTAACCCCATCCACCAACTTTTTCACATCTTTTCCAAAATTATCCTCAATATCCTCCAAAACTATAAGAGTATCCTCAACTACATCGTGCAAAAGCCCAGCCACAATAGTATCTGTATCCATTTTCATATCAGCCAGTATTTCAGCAACTTCCACAGGATGCAAAATATAATCCTCTCCGCTTTTTCTCTTTTGTCCTATATGTGACTCATACGCAAGTATAAAAGCATGTTCAATTTTATCCATATTCACATCCAGCCTGTTCTCTTTAATCCTGTCAGTCAGCTGTTTAAGCAATTCATCATAGCTCTTATTCACAATTGCAGGTACTTTGGTATCCACTATATCATCATCCGTCATCTTCCATTCATTTTTCGGTACTTTCTTTTCATCCATCTCGTATCCCATCCTCTCAGTATCAAATAAAAAACTCTTTTAAATTGTTTTATTCAATCACTTTTTCTTAAAATTATTTTACTATACATTTTAAAAAAAATCTATTATAAAGTGTGAATATTCTTAATTATTTTTGCTTTGAGCAACTAAATTATTAAAATTTATTAATATTTATTATATTTTATATTAAGCCCTATTAGAAACTAGAAATATTTACTATGTAAACGTAAAATAGTATTAATTATTGTAAACAGCTGGTAATACAAAAAAGCCAAATTTTTACGTCTGGCTTTTTTCAAATATATAAAAATTTATGATGTATAAAAAACTACTTAAAACTAGATAATATGTTAAAAACTTTCTAATAAATTAGAAAATTTCCACTTCAGATTTATCGAATATTTTTTTATAACTTTCCAAAAAATCTTTTTTATCTTTTTCACAAATAAATGTATCAAAATCAGATAAATTACTAAATTTATAATTTCCTAAAATCCCTAATTTTCTGTATTCAGTTGCTAAAAATATCTTTTTTGAAATATTCATTATTTCTTTTTTTGTATTTCCGTCGTTTGCTTCAAAATTCATCACTTTTCCAGCTTCTAAATCTATTCCCGCACTTCCAACAAAGGATTTATCCACGTTATATTTTTTTATGTAATTAATTGCTTCTATTCCAACATTTCCACCAATTTCCTTGTTGTATTCACCACCTATCATAATTATGCTGATTTTTGAATTTTTATTAAAATGTGTTGTTATGCTAGGCATATTTGTGATAAGGGTTATCTCTTTTTGAGAGTTTGCAAGATATTCTGCTGCAATATAGTTTATGCTTGTAATATCAAAAAATACTGTTTCCCCGCTTTGAATATTTTCTATTATTTTTCTTGCTATAATTTCCTTTGGCTTTGTTCTATTTATAACTCTTTCTTCAAGAGTGCTTGAATGTGCAAGTTCTTTTAGCAAGATTGCACCTCCATGGGTTCTTTTGAGTTTCCCTTCCTGCTCCAGCCTTTTTAAATTTTTTCTTATAATAACTTCCGAAACATTAAATTTTTCTGCCAAATCAGTAACTTTTACTTTTTTTTCATTTTTTAAAATTTCAAGTATTTTTTCTAGTCTTTCATCCAAAAACATATAAGTTCTCCAATACTTTTTTATAGTTACCTAAATTATACCAAAATTCATTTAATATTTCAAAATTTTATAACAAATCAAGCAATGTTTTTTCTCCATAAACTTTTTCCCAGTCTGAATTAAATGTATCCATACTCCAGTCTGTGTAAGGATGATAAATTAATTTTTCAAAAACATCTGGAGCTACTGTTACAGATTTTGATCCAGCCAGAATCGTTTCGTGAACTTGTCTTACATTCTTAAACGAAGCTCCTAATATTTTAGGTTCAAAGATTCTTTTGTACCGTGCCAGTTTTTCTTCATCAGTCTTTTTAGTCTTTTCAAGGATCTTATAGGCATCTTTTACAATTTCAATTCCATTTTCTCCAATATTGTCAGAACGGTTAATATACGGAGCCATATATTCTGCTCCTGCTTCTGCTGCCATGATTATCTGTTGTGGTGATAAAATACCTGTTGCAGTTATTTTATGACCGTCTTCTGATAAAATCTTCATAGCTTTTATTCCTTCAGGTGTTACAGGAATTTTTGTATAAAAATTTTCTCCAAAAGTATCACGCAAAAGCTGTACTTCTTTTACCATTATTTCAGCTGTACTTCCCACAGCCTGTGCATGCACAATCTTATCTTTTCCAATAATATCAAAAATATCGTTTATAATCTCTTTAAAACCTCTTTTTTCCTTTGCAATAATAGTAGGATTTGTAGTTACACCTGCTATTGGAAAAATATCACTGATTTTTTTTATACTCTCCAAATTCGCTGTATCAATAAAATATTGCACTCTCATCATCCTCTCTCTTTTTTTATTGAAATAATAATTTAATATTTTAATTAGTTTCGTTTTATTTCGATATTATTTTAATACATAATTTAAGAAAAGTCAACGCTTTTTTTCAACTTTTCTAAAAATTTTTGATTGAATAATTACTTTCTTTATATTGTATTTATTACGTAAAGAAACAATCATGATATGAAAAAACAACGACAAGGGATAGTTCAATTTGAACTGGCTTTTTCTATTTTTATTTACATATATTTTAGTTTATTTTCCTAAATCATTCTACATAATTAATACTATATCAAAATCGTATATAATATAATTTTTATCCTATTTCAATTTATATTCTCTTCTAAATATTTCAAATTAAAAACAACTTCAAAACTAACAAATCTATTTCTTATTTATAAATTAAATTAACTTTCACATTTTATATAAATTTTTTTATAAAACTATTGACAAATTTTCAAAAATAAGGTAAAATCGAAATATAAAGAAACAAAATGAAACTTCAGAAACAATTTTTAAAAGAAAAGAGGTGTAGAGGATGTGAAAGCTTTGGTCACAGATATTGAAAGAGGAGCTACATTTGACGGACCGGGAATTAGGACTGTTGTTTATTTTAAAGGGTGTCCGCTTAGATGCCTGTGGTGTTCCAATCCTGAAACGCAAAAATTGGAAAATGAATTTTGGGATTATGATGGCTCTCTTTACAAAGGAAACAAAAATTCATGTTCTGGCTGCCCCGCCACAAATTCATTGAAACAAGTTGCAAAAGACATGACACTGGAAGAAGTATTTGAAATCGTTATGAAAGATGAAAACTTTTATAGAAATTCTGGTGGCGGTGTTACCTTGAGTGGCGGAGAAATACTTGTAAATTCAGCTTTTGCAATAAAACTTTTTGAAAAGTTAAAAGAAGAATACATTAACACGGCCATAGAAACGACAGGATATGGAAATTACAAAGATCTTGAAAATTTAGCAAAACTAACAGATACTGTATTATTTGACATAAAGCATTTAAATAGCCAAAAGCACAAGGAATATACTTCTGTCTCAAATGAAATTATTTTAGAAAATCTTACAAAACTTTCAAAATGGCACAAAAAAATCATTATGCGATTTCCATTTATAAAAGGAATCAATGATGACGAGAAAAATATCCGCCAAACAGCAGAATTCCTAAAAAAACTGAATCTTCTGGAAGTAAACATTCTCCCCTATCACACAATGGGATTAGAAAAATATAGAAAACTAAGTCGTGAATATCCTATGAAAACATTGGAAAAACATACACAAGCGGAACTGAATAATGCTGTAAGCATAATGAATAGTTATGGATTGAAAGCGAAATTGTATGGATAATAAAAATTAAAGATAAAGATAAAATATTAAAAAAATGGAGGAAAAACAATGAGAGAATTTGTTTTAAAAAGTGAAAGAGTAAAAAAATTAAGAGAATCGGCTTTATCAAAATTTCCTGGTGTCAGTGTCGAAAGAGGAAGACTTTTGACAAAAGCATACAAAGAACATGAAGGAAAATCAAAATACATTGTTCGTGCTTATGCAGTTAAAGAAATTTTAGAAAACATGACAATATACATAAAAGATGGAGAACTTATTGTAGGAAATCAGTCTGTTGATGAAAGAACAGCACCTCTTTTTCCAGAATATGCAGTGGATTGGATTGTTGATGAAATTAAGGAAAAAGGAAACTTTGACCATAGAGACGGAGATAAATTCAGAATTCCTGAAGAAGAAATTCCTGAACTTTTGGAAATATGTGAATGGTGGCGTGGAAAAACATTAAAAGATAGAGCGCACGCTCAGATGCCTCAGGAAATAAAAGAAGCTGGAATCGCAAAGATTATTCACGGTGAAGGAAATATGACTTCTGGTGACGGACATATTGTACCTGATTTTAAAAAGGTTTTGACAAAAGGGCTAAAAGGTGTAATTGAAGAAGCTAAGGCTTCTATGGAAAAAGTAGACATTACAGTTTATGGCGGGTACAATAAAATTGACTTCTTAAAGGCTGTACAAATTGTAGCACAGGCAACTATTGATTTTGCTCATAGATTTGCAAATTTGGCAAAGGAACTTGCTGAAAAGGAAACTGATCCTCAAAGAAAAGAAGAATTACTTCAAATTCAGAAAAATTGTCTAAACGTACCTGAAAATCCTGCTCAGACATTTTGGGAAGGAGTACAGGCAATCTGGTTTATTCATTTAGTAATTCAGATTGAAAGCAACGGACATTCAGCTTCTCTTGGAAGAGTGGACCAATATTTGTATCCACTTTACAAAAAAGATGTACTGGAAGGCGATTTAGACAGGGAATTTGCAAAAGAAATGCTGCAATGTCTATGGGTAAAACTTTACTCTGTAATAAAAGTCCGTTCAACTTCGCATTCTGGTTACGGTGCAGGTTATCCAACTTATCAAAATGTTACAATAGGAGGATCGACTCCAAGCGGAAAAGATTCTACAAATGAATTAAGCTATCTGATTTTAGAAAGTGTCGGAGAAAATAAACTTACACAGCCAAACCTGTCAGCAAGATTTCACATAAATTCTCCAGAAAAATTTATTAGAAAATGTGCCGAAGTAGCAGCAACAGGTTATGGAATGCCTGCAATGCATACAGATGAAATAATAGTTCCTGCATTGTTAAACAAAGGCGTAAAAATTGAAGATGCCTATAATTATTCAATGGTTGGATGTGTAGAAGTGGCTGTTCCTGGAAAATGGGGATACAGATGTACAGGAATGACTTTCTTAAACTTTGTAAAAGCAACTGAACTTGTATTAAATGACGGTTATGACGCTAGAACTGGACTTCAATTATTAAAAGCAGGGAAACTGACTGACTATGAAACTTATGAGGATTTATGGGAAGCATGGAAAAAATATATGAAACACTATACAAAATTGTCAGTAGCACTTGATGCATTGTCTGATACACATTTGGAAGAATTCCCTGATATTTTATTATCAAGCCTTATTGATGACTGTATCGGCAGAGGACTTTCTGCAAAAGAAGGCGGAGCAGTTTACGACATCATTTCAGGACTTCAAGTGGGAATTGCAAATGCTGCAAATTCACTATACGCTCTAAAAACTACTGTTTTTGATAACAAAATCTTAACAAAAGAAGAAGTTTACAACGCCCTTCAGACAAATTATGCTGGAGAAAATGGGCAACGAATCAGAAAAATATTATTAGAAGTTCCTAAATATGGAAATGATATTGATGAAGTAGATGTATTTGCTACAAATATTTACTGGACATATATTGACGAAATTCAAAAATATCATAATACAAGATATGGAAGAGGCCCTATTAATTGCGGTTACGGAGTTTCTACATCTGGAATTTCATCAAATGTACCAATGGGAACAGTAAGCGGTGCCACTCCAGATGGAAGATATGCCTACACACCAGCAGCTGAAGGTGGTTCTCCAACTCAAGGGACTGACACAAATGGACCAACAGCAGTACTAAATTCTGTAAACAAATTGCCAACTCTTATGATTACAGGTGGACAGTTATTGAATCAAAAATATCCGCCAGAATTAGTAAACACTCCAGAACAATTTGAAAAATTTGTAAATGTAATAAAATCATTTATAAGTTCAAAAGGATGGCATGTACAATTTAACATTATTTCAGGAAAAACATTAAAGCAAGCACAAGTTGAACCTGAAAAACATAGAGATATAATAGTAAGAGTTGCTGGATACTGCGCTCAATTTGTTACACTTGACAGAACTACACAAAATGATATTATTTCGAGAACTGAACAAAGAATATAAATATGTATATTTTTAGATAAATTTTATAGATAAGTTTTCTCTTAATACAAGGAACTAGTAATTTTCAGTTCCTTGTATTTTTTTACAATTTTTTCAATACAAAAAAGAGGCATCAGCCTCTCAATTAAATGCATTCAATTCCTATTTTTTCATACTCTTTCAGTATCTCTTCCGATACGCTCTTATCTGTTATAATTGTCGTAACATCTTCCATATCACATACTTTATAAGGCATTATTACATTAAATTTATTTGGTATAATTAACGTCACAACTCTACTTGAAGACTTTATAAACTGACGTTTTACACTGACTTCCTTTTCATAAGGGCTTGTTATTCCCATAACTGGATGAATTGCATAGGCTCCCATAAAACAAATATCTGGATAATATTCCTTTATCTGCTCCACCGCCAAATCTCCCACATTGGTCATAATCTTTTGAAAAAGATTCCCTCCAACCATTATTATTTCTATATTTTTATGATTAGAAAGTTCACTTGCTATAGTAAGGCTGTTTGTGATTACTGTTAATGATAAATTTACAGGAATTGCCCTTGCAAGCTGCAAATTTGTAGTACTTCCGTCTATTGCTACTAATTGTCCATCTTTTAGAAGTTTGATACCTTTCAATGCCAGTTCGTATTTTAATTCAGGCTCAAAATTTTCCCTTTCTGTGTAGTTCAAAGCATATCTGTTTAAAGGCAATGCTCCTCCAAAAACTCTTTTTAACAGTCCCTTTGAATCCATTTCAGCGAGATCTCTTCTTATCGTATCTTCAGAAACCGACAAATCAATCGCAAGTTCTCCAACTACAACTTTACCTTTGTTATTAAGTTTCATTAAAATTATATCTTGTCTTTCATTTTTCAGCATTTTATCATATCCAATCTTTATGTTATTTTTTATTCTATCGAATATTAGAAAATTTTTCAAGAAAAACTTTTTATAAATTTTAATTAATATCCACTAAAATTATTACGGACTACAATTCAATAATGTATAAAAAACCTCTATAATAATATAGAGGTTTATTGTACTGATTATTTTTTAGTTATAAATATAACAGTTTCTTCTCCAGCTTCCACATTTCCAGCTTTTTCAACTTTTATACCATATTTTGCCTTGTCTACATTTAAGAAAGTTACAGGTGAAACTAACGAAATTCCTGCTTTTGTTATCGCATTTCTATCTAATGTACCAATTTTTTCGCCTTTTTTAACTGTATCTCCTATTTTCTTAAATAATTTTATGCCTTCACCGTTTAATCCAGATGTTCCAAGTCCAACATGTATCAAAATATTATGTCCAAATTTATCCTGTATAATAAAGGCATGTTCTGTTGTATAAACATTTACTACTGTTCCATCAGTTGGAGCGATTATTTCATCGCCTTCAATTTCTATCGCAAAACCATCTCCAAGAACTTTTGTATTAAAAATTTTGTCACTAATGTTTTCAATATCATAGATTTTACCTTTATATGGGGCAATTATCTGATTTATTGCTTCAAGAGACTCATAATTTTCATTTACGCTGTCTTCACTCAAGTTCAATACATTCAAGTCTATACTTCTTCCTGGTTTTTCTTCTGCAAATGAAGCTTCCATACCGTGTTCTTTTATTTTTTCAATATATTCTGTCAAATTACTTTTAATAACTGATACAGTAGGTCCATATACAACTTGAATTCCACTGCCTTTTTTGATAACTCCCATTGCTCCTGTACGCTTTAATGCCACTTCATTTACTAAATCCATATTATTTACACGCATTCTCAGTCTAGTTGCACAGCACGTAACATCACCAAAATTATCAAGTCCTCCAAGTCCATCTATAATTGCTTGTGAAACTGTATCTTCTGCTACTGCCCCTTGTTTTCGGCTGTCTCTCATAGTATTGTAATCATCTTTTGTGTATAATTTTGTATCTTCATCATCGTCTTCTCTTCCTGGAGTTTTTAAATTCCATTTTTGTATAACAAATTTAAAGAAGAAATAGTAAAGTACAAAATATATTACAAATATCGGCAATAATCTAACCCAGTGTGTTTTTGAACTTCCCGGCAAAATTCCATATAATGTGAAGTCTATTAATCCGCAGGAAAAAGTTGTTCCTATTGCTATATCAAGTATTCTCATAAGTGCAAATGAAATTCCTGCAAAAATACAGTGAACAACAAATACGAAAGGCGCTACGAATAAGAATGTAAATTCAATAGGCTCCGTAATCCCTGTAAGAAAACTTGTTAAAGCTGCTGAAAGCAACAATCCTCCAACTATTTTCTTTTTATTTGGTTTTGCACAATGATACATTGCAAGAGCTGCTCCTGGAAGTCCACCCATCATAAATGAATATTTTCCTGTCATAAATTTAGCCGCGTCTATGCTAAAACGTGTAGTATTTGGCGATACTAATTCTGCAAAAAATATGTTCTGTGCTCCCGAAACCATTGTTCCATCTATCATTGCACTTCCACCCAGTCCTGTTTGCCAGAATGGAATGTACCAGATGTGATGAAGGCCGAAAGGTATCAATATTCTTTCCATAAATCCAAAAATAAATATTCCAATATCTCCCGAACCTGTTACAACTCTTCCAATTGAGAATATTCCCTGTTGAATAACTGGCCAAATCGCAAAGGAAATAAATCCTACAACAATATAAGCAAAAGTACATATAATAGGCACAAATCTAACTCCTGAAAAAAATGATATTGCCGCAGGAAGTTTTGTCTTATAAAATCTATTATGTAAAAATGCAACTCCAAGTCCTACTACAATTCCCCCAAACACTCCCATCTCAAGCGTTTGTATACCAAGCACGGAACTTATCGCACCATCCAGCACTTTTTCCGAAACAGTCCCGTCAGGTAAAATTTTTCCACTAAATACCAATAAAGTTTTAATAGTTGTATGCATTATTATAAACGAAAGCCCAGAAGAGAGCACTGCAACCCCTTTTTCCTTTTTCGCCATTCCCAATGCCACTGCCATCGCAAATATCAAAGGTAAATTAGCAAATACTGCAAGTCCAACGTTATTCATTACAGTAAGGACATAATTCATAGGTGTCCCTTGTGCAAGCAATCCATCTAAATGATAAAATGCTATTGTCTTAGGATTTGTAAATGAGGCACCTAAACCCAGCAATAATCCAGCAACTGGCAAAATCGAAACTGGCAGGAAGAACGCTCTTCCTATTGTCTGCAACGTAAGAAAAATCTGATTTTCTTTCTTGTTCTTGTTCATAACATCCTCCAAATAAAATTATAATATTAAATTTTTCAAACTGCTCTAAAATTTATATAATTTCTATATTTTGTGCCACACTATTAAAATTTTTTATCTATTTTAAAGCAGTTATCTATTATTTTCAACTATTTTTATTTTCTAACTAAACATTATTTTTAGTTTCAATTAGTTTCACATAATTCCTTTTTAATATTATAACTTTAATTTTCACAAAGTCAAGCATTTTTTTGCATTTTTCCGCATATAATTCATAAAAATCTCAAAATTTTTTTATTTCTTTATTAATTTATGCTGTTTTTTGCCTTTTTTCTAATTACCTAAAAAATAAACACCTTTATTTTAGAAATATATTTTTTTTTTAATTTCAAAAAATTTATGTGCATTTTTTTAAAATCAGGTTATAATATAATGATAACATTTTAAAACTAAATTCAAAAGTTATGAATCCATTATACAAAATTCTATTTTACAATGAGTTGAATATAGTTTTTAGAATAAAAAAGAAAGGATGGTTATTTATGAAAAAAGGGGCAGTGTATTTATTTTTAATGATTAGCATAGTTTCGTTTGGAAATATAAAAGATCCGTTTACAGATAAAAAATTTGACTACACTTTTAAAAATGTTCCAGAAATATTTCCAGGAGACTTTCGGTGCAGGTTTATTATAAAACAGGTATTACTTCGTTCATTTCACGAAGACAATAAACATACGAAAATGATAGATACATTTAATTCGTCTTTAAGCACTTATGGAAGAATAATACAGGAAGAAGGATTATTTGTAAACGAAACAAATCCTATAAATGTTACCACAAAATATTATTCCAAATACTGCACGATTCCAAAGCAGGAATGGCTAAATGATTTTGGTTCTGCATCATTAAATAAATATTTTGATTTAATAAGAGAAAATTATTTAGATAAATAAATTATAATAAAACTACTTTAAAACTGAATTTAAAAGTTATCATTTACTCGATCCCTAAGTTTGTTTAATTTTTACCGATTCAATTTTCAAGAAGTTTGAATATACTTAAAAATATTAAATTATTCTTGATTTTTTTAAAAGTCAGGATATAATCATATTGAAAAATAAAAAATTATGAGGAGGAAATATGAAAAAATTAATTTTATTAGGACTCGCTGCAGCTATAAGCATATCAGCTATGGGAGCAACTAGAAAAAAAACTGCTTCAAAAAGCAAACTTTCTACTAAAACATTGGAGCTGAATTTAATACACATTAATGATCACCATTCACATCTTGAAGAAGAAAAAATGGACTTAGTTCTTAATGGGAAAAAAATTACTGTCAACGTTGGTGGAATGCCAAGAATGATTCAAAGAATAATAGACTTAAAAAAATCTGGTAAAAATAATCTAGTATTGCACGCAGGAGATGCTCTTTCTGGAACATTGTATTACACTTTATTTAAAGGAAAAGCTGATGCGGCACTTATGAATGTAGGACATTTTGATTTATTTGCTTTGGGAAATCATGAATTTGACGATGGTAATACTGTCTTAAAAAACTTTCTTGATGAATTAAAAATACCAGTAGTTTCAGCGAATGTTGTTCCTGATAAGGGAAGCATCTTGGAGGGAAAATGGACTCCTTATGTAATTAGAAAAATAGATGGACAAGATGTTGCTATTGTAGGATTAGACGTAGTAGGAAAAACCGTCGAATCTTCAAGTCCAGGAAAAGACATAAAATTCCATGATGAAGTTGAAACAGCTAAAAAAATGGTAGCAGAACTCCAAGCCAAAGGACTTAATAAGATAATTTTCTTATCACATGCAGGATACGAAAAAAATCTTGAAATCGCTGAAAAAGTTTCTGGAATAGATGTTATTATTACGGGAGACACTCACTATTTATTGGGAGAAAGTTATACAGAATATGGATTAAAACCTGTTGCAGAATATCCTAAAAAAATAATGTCTCCAGCAGGAGAACCTGTATATGTTGCAGAAGCATGGAGCTACTCTCATCTGGTAGGAAATATGAAGGTTAAATTTAATGATAAAGGTGTAATAACTGAACTAAAGGCAGAGCCTACAATAGTTATTGGTGATAGCTCATTTGAAGTTAAAAATGATAAAGGTGAAAAAAGCGAACTTCAAGGAAAAGAAAGAGAAGATATTATCAAATATGTAAACAGCCGTAAAGATATAAAATTTGTAAAAGAAGATCCAACTGCACAGAAAGTTCTTGAAAGATATAAAAAGGAAAAGAACGAGCTTGGTAAAAAGGAAATAGGAAATATAACACAGGAAATCCCTGGTGGATCAGCAAACAGAATTCCTAATGATAAAAATCCTGAGGGATCTTTAGCTACAACACTTGTATCTGAAACAGTTCTACATATGCTTAAAAATATGGGAACAGGGAATATTGATATGGTAATAATGAATTCAGGAGGAACAAGAATATCTTTAACTCCAGGAAAAATTTCTTATGATGATGCCTATACATTACTTCCATTTACTTCTAATACAATCTATATTCTGAAAATGAATGGTGCAGAAATAAAACAAGTAATCGAAGATGCATTGAATTTTGCACTTGATGGAGGATCTTCAGGAGCATTCCCTTATGGAGCTGCAATAAGATTTGAGGCAACTAAGGCGGGAACTCTAGGAACAAGAGTTAAAAAAGTGGAAGTACTTGATGCGAAAACAAATAAATGGATTCCAATTGATGCAGGAAAAACTTATACTGTAGGAACAAATTCATATGTTGCGGCAGGAAAAGACGGATATGCAACTTTTGGTAAAATTACTTCAACTCCTGGAAGAGAAGGTGTAAATACACATTTAGGTGTTGAAACAGCATTTATAAACTATGTTAAAGAGAAAAAATCAGTTGGAAGACCTGAATCTTCAAATGTAAAATTTAAATATTAAAAAAATAGAGACTGTCTCAAAATTTTTTTGAAATAGTCTCTTTCTTATTTTTTAAAATCAAACTCAAAAATTATCATATTTTTTCCAATCATAATAACTTTGATTCAAGCTGTAAGCATGAAATCCATTATCATTCAAAAATTTGGAAGCAAGATTTGCATAAGCACAGTTTCGCCCTCTACAGTAAACAATTATTTCCTTGTTTTTAGGTAATTCTTTCAGATTTTCTTCAAGATTTTTCATTGGAATATTTATTGCGTTTTCTATATGGCTTGAATTAAATTCATCTTCTGGACGTAAATCTATTATTAAAGTTTCTTTACTTTTTACCATTTCGTAAGCCTGCTCTAAAGTAATTGGACGGATTTTCATACAGCTATCATTAAATTCATTGTGTATCCGCTGAATATCTGCCAGTTGCTGCTCTCCTACCCCAATCAGAAGATACACCAAGTCAATTATTTGTGTATTTGCGATTTCATAAACAACATAATTCCCCTTTTTTTCGCTAATAACTAAGTTTCCATCCTTTAAAATTTGTAAATGTCTTGAAGTGTTTGCAATGCTCATCCCTGTTTCATTTGAAATACTTTCCACAGTTTTTGCCCCTTGAACTAATAAATCCAATATTTCGATTCTTTTTTCACTGGACAGGCATTTTCCTATTTTTGACAATCCTGAATATAAGCTATTTTTATAATTTTGACATATTTTATCCATTTAATTCAGCTCCTTTTTACTTTCTTTATTTATACTAAAGCTCTTTAAAACCAAACTTAAAAATTATTATTTTAATCTACAAATTCACTTAACCTTGACTAGCTGGATATTAAATTTTGATATATTTTCAAAATTTTATAATAAAAGTATTGACAATTTATTTTAAATATGATAGTATTCAATTACTTAATTGAATAGTTGATTTTCTAAAAATAGTATAACACAATTTTTTAAAAAAATGAACTATAAATTATAAACTTAATAAAATTGACTAAAGAAAGAGGTTGATGTAAAATGGCATTAAATTTAAATAAAGATAATTTTGAGCAAAGTATTTCAAGTGGAGTAGCTCTAGTAGATTTCTGGGCAGAATGGTGCGGACCTTGTAAAATGCAGCTTCCTATCATTGAAGAATTTTCAAGCGAAATGGAAGGAAAAGCTACAATTGGAAAAGTAAATGTAGATGAAGAATTGGAATTAGCACAATCTTTTGGTATTCAAAGCATCCCTACATTAATTTTATTCAAAGATGGAAAACCTGTAAAAAAATTAGTTGGATTACATTCAAAAGAAGCACTTTATGAAGAAGTAAACCAAGTATTATAGAATTTGAGCAAAATATATTATTTAAAGAAATATTTATTTATAAAAAAGTCTAGCGGTTATTTTTCAATTCTGCTAGGCTTTAATATTAAAAAAAATTTAACTAAGTTATAATTTATAAAACGAAAAATTGTAAAAAAGGAATGGTGAAAAATATGTATGATTCAGTAATTATCGGATCAGGACCAGCAGGACTGACAGCCTCAATTTATCTAAGCCGTGCTGGATTAAAAAATATAATAATAAATGGAATGGAACCAGGTGGACAATTGATAACTACAACAGAAGTTGAAAATTTTCCTGGATTTCCACAAGGAATTTCAGGTCCACAGCTAATAGAGGATATAAAAGCTCAATCAAAAAATTTTGGAACTGAATTTCTACAGGCAGTTGTAAAAGATATTGAAAATGTAGAAAATAATGGTAAGAAAACATTTAAGCTACATTTAGATAACGGAAATATAATAGAAGCAAAAACAGTAATTTTATCAACAGGAGCAAGTGCAAAATACCTTGGAATTGAAAATGAAAAAGAAAATATAGGAAAAGGGGTTAGTGCATGTGCCACTTGTGATGGATTTTTCTACCGTGGAAAAGATGTTGTTGTAATTGGTGGTGGAGATACTGCGATGGAAGAAGCTGTCTTTTTAACAAAATTTGCCAACAAAGTTACAGTTATTCACAGAAGAGATACGTTACGTGCTTCAGCAATTATGCAAAAAAAGGCAAAAGACAACAGCAAAATCGAATGGAAACTAGACTACACTCCAAAAAAAGTACTGGCTGATGAAAAAGTTACAGGAATAGAGCTTATAAATAACAAAACAGGCGAAACTGAAACTTTAACAGCAGATGGAATTTTTGTAGCAATCGGAAGAACTCCAAATACAAAATTTCTTGAAGGTAAAATAGAAATTGACGAAAGAGGCTATATTGTAACAAAAGGAAAATCTTCAAAAACAAGTACTTCTGGAATCTTTGCAGCAGGAGATGTTCAAGATGGCAGATACCAGCAAGCAATTATTGCGGCAGGAAGTGGAGCAATTGCAGGACTTGATGTGGAAGAATATTTAAGAGAAAATGATTTATAATTTTTAATCTCTAAAAAATAAATATTAAATAAAAAAGAATATGTACCGATAAACTGAATAATAAATATTACAAAGTTTATAGGTACATTTTTTATTATATATATTTTTCACACAAATATTTATAAAATTTATTTTCTATTAGATATTTTGTTAAATTTGCCATGAAAAACACCATAAAAAGGTAAATTGTAAAATCAGTATAACTTTTAATCTCACCTACAAATTTTTCAAATACAATATACAAGGGTCTATGAAGTGCGTATATTGAATAACTTAGTCCACCAAGATAAATAAAAAATTTATTTCTTAAAAATTTACTGAAAAAATAATTATCTAAATATAAAAATACAATCAAAGGAACAAAAAATAAAGCAATAACAGTAGAATTATAAGGTATTAATTTATTATATGGTACAAATAATAAAAACAAAATATAAATTATTGTAAAAAATGAATAAATATTTCGCTTTTTTACATTTTTTATTTTATCGTAAAGTAACATACCAAGAGAAAAAGTACTAATATACATTAACGGATTATATTTTATAAATTCAAGTACTGTTCCACTATTGGAATTTTGTTGAAAAAGATAATTATAAAAATAATAAACATAAAAATTAATAATTATAACAAACCATACAAAATACTTATTTCCACGAAATTTTAGTAATACAGGAAACAAAAGCAGTAAGAAGGTCAAAACAGACAAATACCAAGCTGATGAATTATAACTTAGGGATCTATTAAATATCCAAGACTGTACTAAAAGAAGATTGTAGATAATTGTTCCACGAAATTTTAAAGTTAATAAAAGTGACAAAAAATAAACTGGATAAAATTTAAAAAATCTTGTCTTGTAAAATACTTTTGCATCAAAAAACTTAGTTGAATAAACATATGTTAAAAAAAATCCTGAAAGCAAAAAAAAGAAAAATACCCAAGCAATTCCATATTCCATTAAAAAAGGCAATTTGGGTAGAGAAAATGAACTGTGTATCCCTAAATGATAATATAGAACTGACAATGCTCCAATAAATCTAAAAATCTCAAATTGACTGTATTTTTTCATAATTTTCCCCTTCCTGTTTTCAAAAATTGTATTTAAAAAATTTTATTTTGATTATATCACACTTTCCTATCAATTCAAAGGATTTTCAAAAATAATTTTTTTTGTTCTGAAATAGTATGACAAATATAAAAAAATATAGTATAATATAGTATGTTCAAACTTATTTAAAATTACACTAATAAAAATTAATCAAACTTAGGGATTGGTTAGAATAGTTATCACTTTTAAATTCAACTTAAAGTGATTTTACTAGATATAATAAGTTTAAGTTTAATATCCAAACTTTGAATAGTAAAATTTCAAATTTGGAAACAATAAATAATAAATAATAAAAAATAGGAGGTTTGTTTTATGGAAAATATGGAATTTGAAGGTTTTGATAATATCGAAAATGATGATTCTGGTCGATTATATGAAATGGGTAAAAGCTACTACGACAGTGGCTCTGATATTTTAGCTGAAAAATATTTAAAAGAAGCAGCTAAAGGTGGAAATAGAAAGGCCTTTCTTATGCTTGCTGACATTTATCTGAAATATGATAAATTAAATTTCGCAGAAAAATATTTAAAAAAAATTGCTGATGGTGGAGATTTTGAACTTCAAGATAAACTTGGGACTGTTTATAAAAGAAAATCGAACTTTGAATTGGCAGAATATTATTACAAATTGGCAATAAATAATGGAAATCAAAAAGCTCAATATAATTTAGGAAATTTATATTATCTATATAAAAAGAAAAATTTGGCAATAGATTATTTAAAACCTGTTGCAGATGAAAGAGATCAGGAAGCTCAAGTATTACTTGCCAAAATCTATTATGATAATGGACAAGTCGATTTGGCTGAAGAATATTTACACAAAGCTAAAGATAATGGGGAATCATATTATTTACTTGGAAAGCTTTATGGAGAGAAACAGGATATCGAAACTGCTGAAAGACATCTTAAAACAGCAGCAGACGATTTTGATAATAAAAAAGCACAGGAAGTACTTTCAAAACTTTATACCGACAAAAATAATATGACTCTTGCAAAACACTATTTAACATTGCTTGCAGATGAAAACCATTTGGAAGCCTTTGCATTACTTGGAAATATATTTGCTGATGAGAAAAACTATAATCTTGCCTACACAAACTATGGACATTTTTTTGAAGGAAAAAAACGAGAAAATGCAAAAGTTGACATGAGAAAAATTGACGAATCAAAACTTAAATTCAATTTTGGAAAATGCTGTATAAAACTTGGAAAATTCGATGTGGCTGAGCAAAACTTGAAAGGTAGCGAATATCTAAAAATTTCTGATAATGTAATTGAAGTTGCAAAACTTTACGAAGAAGCAGAACAGTTAAAATTGGCTATCCAATACTACAAATCAGCTTTACATCTATAATTTAAAAAAATAAAATAATTAATCTTAGGAGGAAAAATGGCAACTACAAAAACATCGATCGGTAATTTTGAATTTGAAAACTGCTTTATGAATGCAGCGGGAGTTTACTGCTACGACAGAAATGAATTGGAACAAGTTATAAATTCAGAGGCTGGAACATTTATCACGAAAACTGCCACATTACAGTCCCGTCCTGGAAATCCAGAACCTAGGTATCATGACACAGCTCTAGGAAGCATAAATTCAATGGGACTTCCAAATTTGGGATTTGATTACTATTTAGATTATTTACTGGAATTACAGAAAACACATCCTCACAGAACTTTCTTTTTCTCGCTTGTAGGAATGTCAACAGAAGACACTCATGCATTACTAAAAAAAGTTCAGGAAAGTGATTTTAAGGGAATAACAGAACTTAACCTATCTTGTCCAAATGTGCCAGGAAAACCTCAAATTGCCTATGATCTGGAAACTACTGAAAAGCTGCTGGCAGATATTTTTTCATATTTCAAAAAGCCGCTTGGAGTAAAATTGCCTCCCTACTTTGATATTGTCCACTTCGATCAGGCAGCCGCAATATTCAATAAATTTCCATTGACATTCATAAATTGTATAAACAGCATTGGAAATGGGCTTGTAATTGAAGATGAAAGTGTTGTAATAAAGCCTAAAAATGGATTTGGAGGTATTGGTGGAGAATATATAAAACCAACTGCCCTTGCTAATGTTCACGCCTTTTATCAAAGGTTGAACCAATCTATTAAAATTATTGGAACAGGCGGTGTTCTTACAGGACAAGATGCTTTTGAGCATATTTTATGTGGAGCGAGCATGGTTCAAATTGGCACGACTTTACACAAGGAAGGTCCTAGCGCTTTTGAAAGAATAACTAACGAATTAAAAGATATTATGGATAAAAAAGGATATAAAACTATTGAAGATTTTAGAGGAAAACTGAAATATTTATAATTTTTTTACAATAAAATTTTTTAAATCCCTCTATTTCAATAGTGAATTTAATAATAGAAAAACAAAGTAAAAAAAGCAAGGTGATAAAAATGGATAAAATAAATTTGCTTCAAAAAACAATTGATGAAAGTAAAAGAGTTGTCTTTTTTGGAGGTGCGGGAGTTTCTACAGAATCAGGCATTCCTGATTTTAGAAGTGCAAATGGAGTCTACAATTTAAAACTTGATAGGAATTTTTCTCCAGAAGAGCTTGTTTCTCACACAATGTATGAAAAATATCCAGAAGAATTTTATGATTTTTATAAAAAACATCTTGTTTATCCAAATGCAAAACCGAATTTTGCTCATAAATATTTGGCAAAGCTAGAACAAGATGGAAAATTGGCGGCTGTTATTACTCAAAATATCGACTGCCTGCATGAAATGGCTGGAAGTAAAAACGTCTTGAAACTGCATGGAACTGTTGACAGCAATACTTGTGTTATTTGCGGTAAAAAATACAATATGGAAGAATTTTTAGAAATCTGTGAAACTGAAAACATCCCTCATTGTTCAAAATGTGGCGGAATTATAAAACCAGATGTTACTTTGTATGAAGAAGTTCCTGATCCAGATACTTTTAGAAAAGCAATAAACGAAATATCCAAAGCTGATACACTAATTATAGGTGGAACTTCACTTATCGTGTATCCAGCCACTTCCCTTATACATTATTTTCAAGGAAAAAATCTTGTGTTAATAAATAAATCCAAGACTGAGCAGGACAATTTTACAAATTTAGTTATACACGAAAGCATAGGAGAAGTTTTTAAAAAATTAAAATAATTAGATTAAAATAAAAAAATAAAGAGGTGAAAATGGTAAAAGTATTATTTGTCTGTCTAGGAAATATATGCCGTTCCCCAATGGCAGAAGCAGTCTTTCGCGAAATGGTAAAAAAGGAAAAACTTTCGGACAAAATCATTATTGATTCAGCAGCGACAAGTTCATGGGAACACGGAAATCCAGTTCATCACGGTACTAAAACTAGGCTCGCCAAAGAAGGAATAAGTGTAAAAGGAATGTATTCCAGAATTTTAAATAACGATGATTTGGATGCCGATTATATTATTGGGATGGACGAAAGCAATATAGAAAATATCAAACTTTTTACAAATGGAAAAAATAAAGGCGAAATAAGAATGCTGTTAGAATACGCAGGAGAAAAACGGGAAATAAAAGATCCGTGGTTTACTGGCGATTTTGATACAACTTATGATGATGTAGTAAAAGGTTGTAAAGCGTTGTTAGAATTTATTAAAAAAAATGATTTGAATATTTAAATTTATAAATAAGACTTTTGAGAAAATAATTTTCTTAAAAGTTTTTTTGATTTAATCTAAACAATATTTAAATAACTAATTTATTATAATTTTTTTTAATAGGTTCTAATACTATTCCCCGTTTAAATAACGAATGAGTAAAGAATTAAAACTTTTATATAGTTTCTATTTTATAATGGAATTTAATATTAGTTTTTTTCTTTTTTTGGCAAGATTGCTCATTGTCACAACCCCTTATCTTGTATTAAAGGTTTATCCTAATAATTAAAACAAAAAAATTATAGTTTTGTATCCAAATTTTTTTATCAGATTTTTTTATAATAACAAAAAGAGAGACGTTTTTAAATAACCATCTCTCTTCCCAAATTTTACATTACTATTTAATTTCCCAAGAAATTTCAATCTTTTGGCATGCCTTAATTCTCTCACAATTAAATTAATTAACGTAAAAAATTATATCTAAATTTCAGTTTTTTATAATTTTTCAATAATTTTTTCTTATCATCACTTCTCTTTCAACTATATTTTACTCTCAATTTATCTTAAATACAAGTTTTTTTCAAAATAATAAAAAAATTATTGATAATAATATAAAAAGTACACCTTCAATGCCTTTTTCAAACATTTCCAGTGTACTTACCTTTATTCTACAATAAATAACCATTCAGAAGACAATTCATGTTCTCCATTGATTACTTTTTCATATTCTGATTTTAACAATTTATGAAATTTACCTGCTTGTGGTTTTGCATTAAAGTCTAACTTCCCAATAGGACGTTTGTCCAATGATTCTGCATAAGTAATTTTCATTGCTGTTCCTGTTACTAGCAGTTCGTCTGCTGTGAATACCATTGATCTGTCAATTTTTCCACGATTTATTTTATATCCATTGTGTTCTAATAATTCCAATGCTGATCTTACTGTAATTCCTTCAAGAGCTGCATTTCCAGTATCAGGGATTATTATTTGCCCTCTGTAAACCAGTATTATATTTGCAACTGACACTTCTACCACGTTTCCAGCATCATCAAACATTAATGCATCATCATAACCGTTTCTTTGAGCGTCACTTGTCGCAAGGAACGAGTTAATGTATGAACCTCCTGCTTTCGCTTTCGTAGGAATTGCCGAATCATTATACTTTCTATAAGTCGAACTCATTAAGTTCAGTCCGCCTTCTGTACTTACATAATCTGCAAGCGGCAGCATGTAAATTGCCAAATCAAAGTCTAATCCTGCTTTTTTAGGTGACAATCTAGGCTCTTTACAAAATACAAATGGACGCATATAAAAATCTTCTTTTACATCGTTTTTCTTAACTAAATCTGTAACAATATCCTTAAATTCATCCCAAGTTATAAAATATTCAAATCCTAACATTTTTGACGCATTCATTAATCTTATATAGTGATCTTTCAGTCTAAAAATCGCTACTTTCCCATTTCTGTAATATCCTCTGATTCCACCAAAGCAAGTTGTTCCATATTGTAAACTGTGTGTAGCAATACTAACTGTTGCTTTTTCAAATTCCACTATTTCTTTATCGAAATATGCAAATTTCATAAATTCTGTCTTTGCCATCTAATTTTACCTCCATGTATTTCAGTATTCTAATATTTACTTTTATATTTTAGCACTTTTTTAAAATTATGTAAAATTTATTTTTTATAATTAACTATATATATTATATATGTTCAAATGCTAAAATTATAATTCTTTCTTAATTTTATTATATTTTGAATTTGTAAAATTAGACTCCATAAACTTTCATAAGTTCATCCATCTCTTTTTTCTCTTCCATTTCCTGAACTTTTTTTACAGATAACGCAATTGATTTTCTCTTATCATTAATATCTGTAATTACAGCCTCAACTTTATCTCCAACAGAGAATTTTTCAGAAATATCCTTCAAAAATTCTTCTGCCAATTCCCGTTTTGGTATAATTCCGTTAAATCTGTCTGTCAATTTAACAAGTACAAAGTTTTCCTGAATTTCCACAATCTCAGTATTTACAATATTCCCTTTCTTATATTGCTCTGTAACTTCCTTCCAAGGCGATTTTTCAAGTTGCTTGATACTTCCAGAAAGTTTTTTATCAAGTTTATCAACTACTATTACTTTAAATTCTACTTCATCGCCAACTTTATATTCTTTATGTTCTTTTCTGTCCCATGAAAATTCATTTTTGTGAATAAACACTTCGATTCCTTTTTCAAGTTCTACAAAAATTCCGTAATCTTGAACATTCATAACTTTTCCTTTAAACGCATTATCAAAGTCATAAGTTTCCTCAAGAACTTCCCATCTGTCATCAAGCAATGCTTTAGCACTTAAAGTAATTCTATTTTTTTCATCATTAAAGTCAATTATTTTAAATTTGATTACGTCTCCTGCCTTATATTTTGAAGACAAGTTAGTTTCTCTCTTATACGACAAGTCAGATACATGTAAAAGTCCGTCAATATCTTTTTCCAATGAAATTAACAATCCAAAGTCAAATACTTCTGTTATTGGTTTTTCGATAATATCTCCGATGTGATATTTTTCCTTAACTGTATCCCAAGGGTTTTCTGACAATTGTTTTACACTTAACTTAACATTTTTCTTTTCATCTTCAATTTGAATAATTTTTGCAGAAAATTTGTCTCCTTCCTTGTAGTTTTTAAGCTCTTTAGCTCCATTGTGCCAAGCCAACTCTGACACATGTACAAATCCAGAATTTCCATCAACAGTTACAACTAACCCAAAATCAAGCACATCCTTCACAACTGCCTCAACTACATCTCCTACATTATGGCTTGCCGCAAATGCAACCCAAGGGTCTTCTGATAATTGTTTTATGCTTAATTTCAATCTATTTTTTTCAACGTCCTTTTCAATAATTTTAGCACTTATTTCATTACCAATTTCATATTTTTCAGTCAAATTATCCACTTGATCCCAAGAAATTTCAGATATATGGATAAATCCGCTAGTTGCTTCCAAGTCCAAAATAATACCAAAATCGAATACTTCCTTAATTTTACCAGTAACTACATCTCCAATATTTACTTTTTCAAAGTATTTTTCTTCTTCAATTTTTATTAAGTCGCTTCTTGAAATAGTTATGTTGCTCTTATTTTTTTCCTTTATTAAAAATTTAAATTTTTGTCCTGTATAATCTTTATTTTTGTCAAATCTGGCAAGTGAAAATGGTAGAAATGCTTCATTTTTTCCAATTTTTACAGTGTATCCACCTTTAATTTTCTTAATAATTTCTCCTGTTACAATGTCGTCTACATTAAATGAGGCTAGTTCTTTTGCCTTATCCAATAAAAATTTTGAAACAATGATATTGTCTTCATCTTCTCTTAAAACTTTTACTTCAATTTTATCTCCTATTTCAAAATCTTTAACTTCACTAGCATAAATTCTTCCTTCTTTTTTTGCATTCAAATCAAGAAATCCGAAATCAAGCTCTTTTCTAGTTATTACTCCTTCCACTACATCTCCAGATTTTTTTTCTTCTGGCAAATAATCTTCCAACAATACTTCAAATTCTTTTTCGTTCATTTTGTACTCTAGAACTACTTATATTAGCTAGTTCTTTCTCCCTTCTTTATATTTTGTTTATAAAATTATTTTTCAAAAAATTTATCAATTTCAATTATTTGTCTTAATTCTTCCAATAGTTTACTTTCTTCATCAAGGTTCTCTCCATTTTCTGAAACAGCCCTAAGTTTTAATTGTTCTCCTTTTGCTGCTCCAAGAGTCATCACTCCAAATACATTTTTTCCATCAATAATTTCATTTTCTCCAATTTTTTCTATTTCCAAAGTTACTTTGTATCGTTTTGCAATATTTACAATTTGCCCTGCAGGACGTGCATGAACTCCCTGTTCATTTTTTATTTCCACAACAATTTCCTTCATAACTTTCCTTCCTGATTGTTCAAATGCTTTGTTTTACGATATTTAATATCAAAATTTAAACAATACGAATATAAACCTATGTAAATAATATCATTTATTGCATTAAAAATCAATATTTATATAAATTTTTTATAAAATCAATATAAACAAAAAAAGAGAGACATAATTAAATGTCCCTCTGAATACTTATAAATTTCTATTTTAATTTAAAAGATTATTGGTTAATAAATCTTACGTTACTAAAGTCAACGTTTTGGAAGAATAATTCAACTCTTCTGTTGTTGTATCTTCCATCAACAGTATCGTTAGTATCAGCTGGATTTTTTTCTCCTTGTCCAGTGATTGTTCCATAAGATATTGAGTTTTTCAATCCATAGTCTCTTAACAATCTAGCAACATTTTGTGCTCTTGCTACTGATAATTTTTGGTTATAAGCATCTGATCCAGTTGAATCTGTATGTCCAACAAAATCAATTGATCCACCATCAGCAAATTGGTTAATTACACCTGCGATAGTTCTTAAGTCAGCAGCTTCGTTTTCATTAGGTACTCTACCGTCAACTTTAAATCCTCTAATTACACATTTTTTATCTTCTACTGAACAGCTAAATGGTAATGTTGCAGTATTATTAACAATTGGTGCTGGTTCTGGAGCTGGTGCAGGTACTGGAGTTGGTACAGGTACTTGCACAGTTTGAGTTATAATTTTAGGTGATCTGTCATTTTTCAATTGTCCAAATCTATATCCTACTCTAACTCCTACTGAATCAGTATAATTTCTTGTTCTATATGCATCTCCTACAGTATTAGTTCCTTTAACTTTAACGTTTGCTCTTTCATAAATAGCTTCTAATGAAACTGGTCCAAATTCAGTTCCTAATCCTGCAGCTACATATAATCCACCTTTAACATCATTATTTACATTTTTAGTTTCTTTAGCAAAATTATATCCTGCTCTTCCTAATACGTATAATGCGTCATTTCCATTGTTAGTTGTGATTAAATTAAATTTACCTAAAGCATAAACTGGAACATTTCTCATTAATTTAGCATTATCATCTCTTCTTTTGATTTTACCAGAGTTAGCTGATAATTTGTATTCTGCTCCTAATCCCCACTCAAATTCACCTTGGTTGTCAACGATATATTCTAAACCAAGTGTTGGTCCATTTTTAAATCTATAGTCTTCACTAAATTCACTTGAACCTGCTTTAAATTTTCTGTAGAAATCATATCCACCTTTAACTTGGACTTCAGATGCTACAGCATTTAAAGCTAATAAAGCTGTTCCTAAAATAACTAATTTTTTCATTTCAATTCCTCCTGAATTTCATTTTATTTTCTCTAACTTTTAAATTAGTACTGTTTTCTCCTAATCCTCTTAATAAATTATACAACATTTTAGGTGAAAAATCAATACTTTAGCTTTTACATTAAAAACATTCTTTAGCTAAAACTTTTTGTTTTACATATATATGATAACATTTTTTTAATAAAAAGTCAATAAAAAAATCTTTCAATTCTTTGCTTTAAGCTCTATGTTTAGTACTTTTTCCTATGTAAAACTCTTAGTTTTCTTGACTTGTAAGTCATTTTTAAAAAATTTTTTTTTTGATTTTTTGAGCAAAAATTACTTTAAAATCAAACTCAAAAAAACTAAATACATCTAAATTTTTAACAAATTGTAAGTTCTTTTCTAAGCCTATTTTACTGAACAAACTATAGATTTTCTATTATTATTTTATTTTTAGTTTTTATATATTTATCATTTTATCAATAGAAATTTCTAATTTTTTCAATAATGCAATACGATTTTCTTTCAATTTTTTGTTATCAACATTAATTATTACATTATCAAAAAATTGATTAATTGTAGAGGCATTATTTAGCAATGTTTCAATATAATTTGAAAAATCTGTATTTTCAATACTTTCCAATTGATTTGCTAAATTATGCAATGTCTTTTCTTCTTCCAGTTCAAATAAAGTACTGTCAATATTTAGATTTTCATTTTTTTCATCTTTTACAATATTTTTTACACGTTTTAAAAGATTTATCAAAATTTCAAAGTTTTCAGTTTGTGATAATTTCAGAAGTTCAGATAATTTTTTATCAAGTTCCGCAACATTGCTTTCAAGATTTATCTCATAATTTATAAGATCTTTTTTATATTTTTCAGAAAGTACGTTAATTATTCTTTGTTTAAAGAACTCTGTAACATCTTTTACAACATCTTTTTCCAACACTTTTTTATCAGCTGAAAAAATTTCATAAGCCTTTTCAATTAATTCTTTGTAGTCAAAGGATAATTTTGAATTTAATACAACTTGTATAATTCCTTGTGTAGCACGTCTTAATGCATAAGGATCTTTCGAACTTGTCGGTTTTAATCCAACTGCAAAACATCCAATTACTGTATCCATCTTATCAGCTATTCCAGCGATAGCGCCTTCCACAGTTGTAGGTAGTTCATCTCCTTGATAACGAGGCAAGTAATGTTCAAAAATTCCAAGTGCCACATCTTTATCTTCGCCTTGCTTTTCAGCATAAACAGAACCCATAAACCCTTGTAATTTTGTAAATTCCTTTTCTCCAATTACATTTGAAACAAGATCGGCTTTTGCTAAATCCACAGTTCTTATAATATTTTCCTTCTTATCATTTAAATTTAACTCTGAAATCAGATATTCAGCAATTTTCTCACTTCTTTTAACTTTTTCGAAAATTGTTCCCATATCCTTTTGGAAAGTAACTTCCTTTAGTTTTTCCACATTATCTGCAAATTTATTTTTCAAATCCTCGTCAAAAAAGAATTTTGCATCCGCAAGCCTCGGCTCTACAACCTTTTCGTTCCCTTTTTTCACAGTTTCCGAATATTCAGGCGCATTTCTTATAACAATAAATTTATTTGATAATTTTCCGTCTTTATCTTTTACTGGAAAATATCTTTGATGAGTTTCCAATGTAATCGTGATAATATCTTCTGGAAGCTCTAAATAATCCTTGCTAAATTCACCTTTTATTGCATAAGGATACTCTACTACATTAACTACTTCATCCAATAAGTATTTATTGATTATCGCAGTATCTCCATCCTTTTCACCATTTTCCCTTATGCTTTTCAAAATTTCTTCTCTTCTTTTTTCACCATTTACAATAACAAAATTTTCAAGCAATATTTTTTCATAGTCAAACGGATTATTAATCTCAATGTCCTGAGAAGCAAAATATCTCATTCCACGAGTCTTATTCCCACCTTTTAGCCCTTCAAACTCAAAAGGTAAAATTTCTCCATTATCAAACAAAGTTACAAACCATTTAATCGGTCTTACAAATCTGAATGTTCTGTCCGCCCATTTCATTGACTTTTCAAACTCTATTTTCTTTATCGCATTTTTCAATATTTCAGGTAAAATCTCCTTAGTATTTTTTCCTGCAATAAATTTTTCAATCGAAATATATTTTCCCTTTTCATTTTCAATAATCTTTATATCATCAGTCGTAGCACCTTGCGACTTCACAAACCCTTCCCCAGCTTTCGTAAGCTGCCCATCCTTATAAGCAATCTCGACCGAAGGCCCTACGCTTTTTTTATCCAAATCATCTTGTTTTTCAGCTAAATCCTTTATAATCGCAGTAACTCTTCTAGGTGTACTAAACGATTCAATGCCTGAAAACTTGATTCTTTCAGCCTTTAATTCATTTTCTATTATTTTTTTCAGATCTTTTTCTGCCTGATCCACATATCGTGCAGGCAATTCTTCCAATCCTATTTCAAAAAGAAAATTCATAATTAATTCTCTCCTTTACAAATTTACATTTTTTTTAACTATTTTTCTAAACAATATTCTTAATTTTCCATCTTTTTTACAAATTTTTCCTCAAATTCTTCTTTTGAGTAAGTGTGTACATTTTTGAAGCAATATCCTTTGAATTTTTCAAGCCCAAAACAAATGATTTCATCTTTATCAAAAGTATTTTCTCCAACTGATAAACTACTTCCTTGATTTACAAAATAATTTCCAATCTCTGAAATGGAATTCTTTTCATTTGGTGAATTTTTTTCTTCATTGTAGACTAAAATATAATTTGTAATTTCTTTTAAAGTATTTAAAGATTTTTTCTCAATATCTCCTAAAACAAACATACTATTAAGAATTTTTAACTCTATATCCTTTAATTTTTTTATATCAATTCTATTAGACTTATCAAGTAATTTCCCATTTTTAAATTCAATAAAAGTATATCTTCTATCGCTATGTAAAAATAAAACATCATTTGTTTTTAGCTGAATGCTCAAATTATTATTTCTAGTGTACTTATCTCCTCCAACACTATCAAAATTAATTACTTTAATTTGACTTTCTGTCATATATTCTTCATTGTTATCATCTTTTGAAGTTTGCTTTAATGTAGAAGTATTATATATTTTCAAATTAATTTTTTTACTCATCTAAATCACTGCTATATCTAATATTTTCTAAATCCTGAATCGGTCTTGCTAATTTTCTATAAATTTCTCTTGTATTTCCTGTTAAATCTTTTATAATACTACTATTTCCTTCATTTTCAGCCACATAATATTTACATTTATCATCAATTTTATGTCGTTCTGAAAAAACTTCAATTGCATTTAAAAAATACGGACTATGTGTTGTCAATAAAATATGCATTCTAAACTCTTTTTGCAACAAAACTATTAACTCAGCAAATTTCAGTTGCCATTCAGGATGTAAATGTATCTCTGGTTCATCAAGAATGATTGTTCCATTTTCTTCTAAAGTTCCATTTTGTAATAACATTTTTATAATTGCAAAAGTTTTAAGCCCTGTCGATAAATTTTTTAAGTCAATATCTTCACCGTTTTTTCTATAAACAAATTTAGAATTTTTATTTTCCAAAATTTCTCCACTCAAAACACTGTTTAATTTTTGATAAATATTATTCAATTTTTTCTTTATTTTTATTTCAGAAATAACACTGTTTTCGTTTTCTGAAAAAACATTGGTTGCTAAATGTGTTTGGTGATTTTCATCATCGAAATCATAACTATCCAAAATAAATGGATTATCAATATACATCGTTTCTTTATTTATTAAAAAATAATTTTGAACATCCGAAATTTCATTATTTTCAATTTTTAAATCTATTTCTTTATCTTTTATTTTAAGACTTATTTCTCCAATATTCATTTTTTCTTTAGAAAAAATGGCATTAATTTGATTATGAAATTCTTTATTCATAACTCGTGAAACAATAACTTTTATGATTTCTTTGTCTGAAATTTTTAAAGTTTCATTTATTTCTTGAACAAAATTTGAAATATTTTCAATTTTTAAATCTTTTTTATAATTATTAATTATAATTTTTATCTCATCTTCTGAATAATCTTTATTTTCCTTCAAAAATTCTATAGCAATTTTTTCCCCCGTACTGTTAAAAATTTCAAAAAAAGAATTATAATCCGTTGAAAGATTTTTATAAACATTTTCTTTTATGATTTCATCTATAATTTTTTCTAACTCAGAAACTTTTTCATTATAAACTTTCTCATCAATTTCATAAAATCCATTAAAAACACTCCATAAAACTTTCCCAACCGTACTTTTTCCAGTATCATTTTCACCAGTAATAACAGTTATCCCATTTATCTCAACATCAGCTTCCTTCAGTTTCCCAACATTTCTTATCAACAATTTCATTCCACAGCCCTCCTTTCAAAAGAAGAATCCCCCTCTTTTATGTCTATTTATTTTTATTCAACAACGGGAATCCTAATCTCTCCCTTGCCTCCACAAATTTCTCTGCACACTTCTTAGCCAAATCCCTGATTCTTAAAATGTAGGACATTCTTTCTGTGGTACTGATTGCTCCTCTTGCGTCAAGGTTATTGAATGTGTGTGAACATTTTAGAACGTATTCATAGGCTGGAAATACTAAGTCGTTGTTTAGACAGTTTTGAGCTTCCTTTTCGTACATATCAAAAAGTTGGAAGTGCATTGGAACGTCTGCCACTTCAAAGCTGTATTTTGATAATTCGTATTCAAACTGAAATCTTCTTTCTCCATATTTTACACCTTTTGTCCATTCTAAATCTTTTACATCGTCCTTATTTTGCAAATAAAGTGCGATTCTTTCAAGTCCGTAAGTTATTTCAGATGGAACAATGTCAACTTCCAGTCCTCCAACTTGCTGAAAGTATGTAAACTGTGTAATTTCCATTCCATCCAGCCAAACTTCCCATCCTAATCCCCACGCTCCAAGCGTAGGGCTTTCCCAGTTATCTTCCACAAATCTTATATCGTGTTCCTTAGGATTAATTCCTAATGCCACTAAACTTTCTAAGTAAAGTTCCTGAATATTTTCTGGCGATGGTTTCATAATTACCTGAAACTGATGATGCTGGTACACTCTGTTGGGATTTTCACCATATCTTCCATCTTTTGGACGACGTGATGGCTCAACATAGGCAACATTCCAAGGCTCAGGACCTAACGACATTAAAAAAGTATCTGGATTAAACGTTCCCGCACCTGTTTCAATATCATACGGATTTGATATTATACACCCTTTATCTCCCCAGAACTTTTGAAGAGTTAATATAATTTCCTGAAAAGTCATTTTTCTCTATCCTTTCTTTTGATTTCTTTTTCTTAAAAGTCTTTTTAAATATATTATTCTTAAAGTTAATATTAAAATAGCAAAATATTTTATTATTTCATAACCTATTATCCCAATTCCTTTGTCTGAAAATGGTATAAAATAATCATCTATTATTTTATAAAATGTAGATTTTTCCTTTTTTTCTCCATATCTTCTTATAATTTTTTCTGGATTTTTCAGATTAAATTTTTTTACTTTCAGTTTTTCTTTTACTTGTTCTTCTGTCAAATGAAATAACTGATTTTGTGAATTTATTATAAAATAACCTGAATTCTTATTGTATTCTATTTTTTCTTTTCCAATTTTTTCTTCATCTAAAAATTTAGATATTGCTTCATCAAAATCATAAATATAACCAATCCAGTTATCTTTTATTTTATTTAATTTTTTTAAATATCCTTTATCTCCTAAAGAAAAACTTACTTCAGGAACAGCTCCATTGTATTCTGTTATGAGCAAATAATTAGCTATTTTTAATTCCGTATTTTCTTTAATTGGAAACCAAATATAGAAAAAATTAATAGTAAAAAACAATATAAATCCACAAATAATTAGTTCTGCCAATACTTTATTCTTAGAAAAATAAATAATAGTCAAAAATACAACAAATATTAATACTATAACAAAAAGAAGTAAAAAACCATAAACTGCAGCAAAAATCATGCTATTCACCTTTTTTTGTTTTATATTTTCTCGCCAAATAGTCAATTATAATAATATAAATACCAATATGCACATACATATCTGCCACATTGAATACGAAAGCCCAGATTCCTCGAAAATCTATCATGTCAATTACATATCCACGAAGAATTCTGTCAATCATATTTCCCGTAGCTCCAGCGGCAATTACTGCTACGCCTATTTTTGTCCATTTGCTGTAATTCTTAAAGTTTTTGTACTCTACAGCGATTACGTATATAATTAGAACTGCACTTGCTATTGTAAATAAATTGATTTTTCCTTGCAATAGACCGAAAACTCCGCCGTGATTTTCAACATAAGTCAAATGAAAAAATTTATCTATTATTGGTATAGAAAAACCTTGCACTCCACCTGATACATTGAACATCAGCTGCTTTGTAATCTGATCTAATGCAGCTAAAACCAAAATAATAATTATATAAGGCATTCTTTTCTCCTCACATTTTTTATTAACACATATTTGTAAAAAACGAACTAAATTAAGTTATTTTTATTTAGCTGTATTTAGCCCTATTTTACAAAATAAATTTTATGTTACATTTTTTCCAAAACGCTTGCACATCTTGGACATACATCTGGATGATTGTGATTATGTCCAACTTCCTCATCGTATTTCCAGCATCTTTCACATTTTTCTCCAGATGCTTTTTCCACAGCGATGTTAATTCCTTCGATTTCGCTTTCTGCTAAATTATCATTTGCAAATTTAACTTGAGATACGATAAACAAGTCAGAAACTTCATTTTCTGTGTAATCTTTTATAAATGAATATTCATCATTGGCAATGTTTAAAAGAACTCTTGCATCAAGAGAATGTCCTATTAATCCATTTTGTCTTTCTGCTTCCAGCTTTTTGTTCACTTCTCTTCTTAGACGTGCGATTTTATCCCATTTTTGTGCTAATTCTTTATTTAAGCATTCAGGTCTTGCTTCAATCCATTTTGATAAATGTACACTTTCTTCTTCTTTTAGTGATTCTGGAATTCTTTCCCAAATTTCATCAGCCGTAAACGACAATACTGGGGCAATTATTCTTACTAGCACTTTCAGAACTTCTGTCAATACAGTCTGTGTGCTTCTTCTTTCAATTGAAGTTGTTCCTTCGCAGTAAAGTCTGTCTTTTACTATGTCCAGATAGAATGAAGACATTTCCATTGAGCAGAAATATGTAATTTCCTGGAATAGACTGTAAAATTCGTATTTATCATAAAATTCTGTTGTTTTAGCCTTCAATTCTTCCAGTTTGTGCATTGCCCACTTGTCAATTTCAAACATATCCTTATAGTCAACTTTATCATTTGCATAATCAAAGTCATTTAAGTTACCCATCAAAAATCTGGCTGTATTTCTGATTCTTCTATAAGCATCAGACATTTGCTGCAAAATATTTTCTGAAATTCTTACATCTTCTCTATAGTCCACTGAAGATACCCACAATCTTAAAATATCTGCTCCATATTTTTCTGTAATATCTTTTGGAAGTATTGTGTTTCCAAGTGATTTAGACATTTTTCTTCCTTGACCGTCCATTGTGAATCCATGAGTTAGGATTCTCTTATAAGGTGCATCTTTTGTACTTGCGATTGATGTCAATAATGAAGACTGGAACCAACCTCTATGCTGGTCACTTCCTTCAAGGTACAAGTCTGCTGGTCTTGGCAAGTTTCTTGGCACTAGCACACTTCTATGCGAAACTCCTGAGTCAAACCAAACGTCCATTATACTTCTTTCTTTTCTAATATCCACATCTTTCAAGTTATATTTTTCCAAAAGTTCATCCCCGATAATTTCTTTGGCTTCATATTTCCACCAAATGTCAGTTCCTTCTTTTTTTACCATTTCAATTACTCTGTCCATAATTTCTGGCTCATAGATAACTTCATCAGTCGCTCTGTTGTAGAACAATGGTATTGGTACACCCCATACTCTTTGTCTTGAAATAGTCCAGTCTGGACGAGTTTCTAACATTGAACCAATTCTATTTTTACCCCAAGATGGTACAAATTCCACATCATCTAGTGCTTTTATCGCATTTTCCCTAATATCGCTTTCATCAACACTAATGAACCATTGCTCAGTCGCTCTGAAAATTACAGGTTTTTTACTTCTCCAGTCATGCGGATACGAGTGAACAAATTTGCTGTGATGCAGTAAATGTCCGCTTTCCGTCAAGTCCTGCACAATTACGTTACTTGCTTTTGCATAAAACATTCCTTCGTATTTTCCAGCTTCCTTTGTCATATGCCCTCTGTCATCAACTGGCGACAATACTCCAAGTTCGTATTTTCGTGAATAATTGTAATCGTCCGCCCCATGTCCAGGTGCCGAATGTACCGCTCCAGTCCCTGCATCAGCCGTAACATAGTCTCCAATCATTACTAATCCTTCCCTGTTCAGGAACGGATGTCTATAATGAGTTTTCTCAAGTTCAGTCCCTTTAAATTCCTTCAATAATTCATAAGAAATTCCAAGTGTCTTAAATACAGTTTCAGCTAGTTCTTTTGCTAAAACTAAATTCCCTTTTTCTGTTTTGTATAATCCGTAGTCAAATTCAGGATGTAAAAATACTCCCAAGTTTGCAGGTAATGTCCAAGGTGTTGTTGTCCAGATAAGAATACTTGCTTCTTCCACACCTAATTTATCTAATAAGTCCTGTGTCCCTTCAAATTTTACATAAATTGAATGAGATTCTACATCTTTATACTCGATTTCCGCTTCAGCCAAAGCTGTTTCAGTAGTAGGAGACCAGTAAACTGGTTTTAGCCCTTTATAAACATAACCATTTTCATAAATTTCCTTAAATACTTTTAACTGTTCCGCTTCATACTCAGGCATTAAGGTGATATAGGGATTATCCCAGTTCCCTAAAATTCCAAGCCTTTTGAATCCTTCTTTTTGTTTTTCTACCCATTTCAAAGCATATTTTTTACATTCCTGTCTAATTTGCAATGGAGTCATATTTTTTGCCTTTTCTCCAAGTTCTTCCATTATTTTCCACTCGATAGGAAGACCATGTGTATCCCATCCTGGAATATATGGTGCATTATAACCTCTTAATCTTTTGTATTTTAAGATAATATCCTTTAATATTTTATTTAATGCATGCCCAATGTGAATATCTCCATTTGCATATGGAGGCCCATCGTGCAACACAAAAAATGGTGCCCCTTCGTTCAATGATTTTTCATAAATTTCAGCTTTTTTCCAGTCCCTTAATGTTAAAGGTTCTTTTTGTGCCAAATTAGCTTTCATTTTAAAGCTCGTCTTTGGTAAATTTAGCGTTTTTGCATAATCAACTTTTTCTTCCATGTTATTGTTTTCTGACATTTCTCCTCCTATATTTTAAAGTATACTCGAACTTTTTAATATCTAACCTAAAATACTAAATATTACTAAGATTTTAATAAAATATACATAGTTTTTAAGGTTGATTTCAAAATAATTTTGCTATGCTCAAGTATATATTTAAAAATCGAAACAAGGAATGATAGACTTATTCATTTCACCTGTTCCGAAATTTTATATTTTCAATTCTAAATTTTAATTCAAATTTTTTATATTTTTATTTAATGTATCATTCCGCTTCCAACGAAAGTTAAAACCCCTAAAATTATCGCATACACTACAGAATATTTAATAGTGAATTTCAACATATCCCCTTCTTTTCCAACTAATCCAACTGTCGAAGCTGCAATCGCTATATTTTGAGGTGAAATCATCTTACCACCTGTAGCTCCCGCAGTATTTGCAGCGATAAATAATTCTTTTAATACATCACTACCTGGTTTTAGTCCATTAGCAACACTTGCCTGCAAATCTCCGAATAACAAGTTAGACGACAAATCACTTCCTGTAACAAATGTTCCAATTGTTCCTAAGAATGGCGAGATTAAAGGAAATCCTTTACCAGTAAGGCTTACGAATCCATCTGCAATGCTTTGAATCATTCCACTATGCTTCATAACTACTGATAACGCAACAATTCCCATAATTACCACAAGTGATGGTATTTTATGAACTGTTGTGTGCCATAGGACTTCTCCCATATCTTTAATTTTAGCTCTTTGGATAAATCCTGCGATAACTGTTGCTACAAATAATGGTGCCGCTGGTGCCAAAATCCATTTGAATGTTACTGATGGATCTGCTCCATTTTCGTTGAACCATTTAGCCTGATTTCCTAAAGCAAAGTTAAATTTAGTTGTTGTAGGTTCTAGTAAAGAATGAATGTGTTCCACAACTGGACTTGTTCCGATTATTAATATTATCATTAATATGTATGGTAACCATGCCAAAAATGCTTCCTTACCTGTAACTGGCTCTTTTTCAAACCCTTCTTCTTCCTTAATAAAGAATTTAATTGCAAGAATCATTAAAACCATCGCAAGTAAACTTGATAAGATTGTTGTTAATTCAGCTCCCATTGTCGCAGCTATAATCGGTTGAATCAAATATCCCAAAACTGAAGCTATGATTACTGCCAAAATTCCTTTTCCAAAAGCTGGATTTTTCCCTTCTTCTATTTCCTTGTTAGCCATTTGAACAATGATAAATGGTATAATACATGTTAATAGTAACAGTAACAATGATGTGAACAATGCTGTCTGAGTAGGATTTAGACCTAATTTTGAAACCATTGTTGTAACTGGCAGTCCAACTGTACCAAATGCTGTTGGTGTAGAGTTGGCAATCAGACAAATTAATGCTGCGTTTAATGGATTAAATCCAAGTGAAACCATTATTGCCGCTGGAATTGCAACTGCTGTTCCATATCCTGCAATACCTTCTATAAATCCACCAAATCCCCAAGCAAGTATTAATGCCTGTGCTCTTTTATCTGATGAAATGTTTCCTAGCATTTTCTTAACTGTTTCAATCTTTCCAGTTTTCACAGATAAATCATAAGCAAATAACGCAGCTATCACTACAAATCCAATTGGCATCCACGCCACCGCAAATCCTTCAAATATTGAAGCAATAATTCCCGGTATTGGCATATTCCATTTCTTTACAACAAATGTTAAAATAATAGCCACCGCTAAACTTGTATAAGCACTAAACATAGCCGATTTTTTCAATACAGCCAACAATACCAAAAATAAAATTATTGGTATCAATCCCACAAAAAATGGTATTAAACCTGCTAAAAATTCCATTTCTTCCTAACCTTCTTTCTATAATTTTCTTAAAACAATTAACATCTTATACTATATCTTATCAAATTTTTTAAAAAAGTACAAATTTTTTTCTAAACAAGCTATTTTTATACAGCCCTTTATATTTTACAGTCCTTTTCTCGTAAGTCCCACTCTTCCTCTTTCCTTATCCAACGACAATATTTTAACTTTTATAATTTGTCCCACAGAAAGTTCCTTTGTAGCGTCTGAAACAAATTTTTCTGCTATTTCAGAAATATGAATCAACGCATCATTTTTTAACCCTATGTCAACAAATGCTCCAAATTTTGCCACATTTCTCACAGTTCCTTCCAGAACCATTCCTTCTGTCAAGTCATCCATGTTCAAAATATCCGAACGTAAAAGTGGTTTTTCAAATTCATCACGGGGATCACGTCTATCCTTTAACAGCGCTTCATATACATCCTTCGCAGTTTCCCTTCCAAAATCATTTTCCTTAATAATTTTTTCCAAGTCTATTTTCTGCAATTTTTGTCTTACAACATCCAAATCTTCTTTTAAGTCCTCAACTTTACAGCCAGCTTCCTTCAAGATAATTTCTGCAATGTGATATGATTCTGGATGGATAATCGTATTATCAAGCGGATTTTCACTATCAGGCACAACAACAAATCCTGCCATCTGCTCAAATGCCTTATCTCCAAGCCCTTTTACCTTTTTAAGCTGTTTTCTGTCTTTAAAATCACCATTTTCGTGTCTATAGTCCACAAGATTTTTTGCCACATTCTTCTTGATTCCAGAAACAAAACTTAACAATGCCCACGAAGCTGTATTAATATTTACTCCTACGTTATTTACTACATGCTCAATTGTTTGTTCCAAAGTTTCATTTAGCTTTTTCTGATTTACATCATGCTGGTACATTCCCACTCCAATTGATTTTGGATCAATTTTTACAAGTTCTGCCATTGGATCCTGAATTCTTCTTGCAATAGAAATGGCTCCTCTTGCCGTAACATCCAGATTAGGAAACTCCTCAATAGCAATTTTGGAAGCAGAATAAATTGAAGCCCCAGCCTCATTTGCAATCAGATACGAAACTTTTTTCTTAGAGTCCTTTATTAGATCGGCAACAAAAGCCTCCGTTTCCCTCGAAGCTGTTCCATTTCCAATTGCAATAATATCCACGTCATATTTTGCGATATAATCTAATATTTTTTTCTTTGCAGCAGCAAGCTGTCTTTCGTTATGTACTCCATCTACAAGAAAAAGTACGTCATTTGTTTCGTAAAATCCATCTTTATTAATAATTACCATCTTGCAGCCTGTTCTATATCCTGGATCCAATCCCATAAGTGTTTTTTTCGATAAAGGCGGTTGTAACAATAGTTTTTCCAGATTTTCAGAAAAAATGTTGATTGCTTCTTCTTCCGCTTTTTCTGTATAAATATTTCTCACTTCATTCTTTATGGATGGATAAGCCAGTCTGTCCAGCGAATCTTTTATAACTTCCTTAAAAAATTCTGTTAAATTTTTATTTTCAAAAGTATTCAGAATAAAGTTTGTTATAACTTCTTCTGTTTTTTCATCAATATCAATGTCAACTTTCAGTATTTTTTCCTTTTCTCCACGATTTAACGCAAGAATCCTATTTGAAGCACTTCTCCCAATTTGCTCCGAATATTCATAATAATCCTGATAAACACCTTTTTCATCATTTTCCTTATTTTTCTCAATAACTTTAGAAGTTAAAATTCCAAATTTTGCAATTTTATCCCTTAAAAATTCTCTGATTTTAATATTTTCCGAAATATCCTGAGCAATTATCAAATGCACTCCTTCAATTGCAGCCTTAACATCTGCCACTTCTTCCGTAACATATTTCTCAGCTTCTTTCTCCAGCTGCTCCATCGTAGTCCCTTTGGCTAATGCAAACTCTGAAAGAGGCTCTAATCCTTGCTCTTTTGCAATATCCGCTTTTGTTTTCTTCTTTTTCTTATAAGGCAGGTACAGATCTTCCACTTCCTGCAGTTTCATGGCATTTACAATACTTTTATGCAATTCCTCAGTTAGTTTTCCTTGCTCCTCAATCAGCCTTATAACTTCCTCTTTCCTCTTTTCCAGATTCCTGTAATACGTAATTTTCTCAATTACATCCCGAATCTGCTCCTCATCCAGATTCCCCGTAACTTCCTTCCGATACCTAGCAATAAACGGTACAGTTGCCCCTTCATCAAAAAGTTTTATCGTATTTTCTACTTGCGGCATTTTAAAGTTCAGTTCTTTTGCCACACTAGCTACAATATCCAATGTCTTTCCTCCATTTACAGTTTGATTTTTTTATTTGAATTTATCAAAATCTATTTTAGCATAATTTATAAAAAATAACCAGTTGAATAATTTTATTCAATCTATTTTCTAAAAAAAATTTCAAAAAAATCGCAAAAAAAACAGTATTGACTTACTGTAAATTCTATTATATAATTTTATTAATCAAGAAGTAGAATAAAAAATTTGCTATTTTGAAAACAAATAAAAAGGAGAATTTGTCATGAAGAAAAATTTAAAAAAATTATGTTTGTTGATAGCAGTATTAACAATGGGAGCAGTAACTTATGCAAATGAAAGTATTATTGCTGAAAATAATACACAAAGCATTCAGCAAGACGAAGAATTTCCAGGTGGATTAGCAAAAGGAATAGATCAAAAATTTACTACAGATGGAAAGTTGCATGCAGAAAAATTTTTGAATAAATTATTTAATTATACAGATACATCAGACAATTTCAAAATTCAAAAAGATAGTAAAGGATACTTTGTAACACAGTACATTGATGAATCAGAAGAAAAAGATGGTTCTGGACCAACAAAAGAGGAAAAAATTAGGCTAAAATTAGTAAAAAATGTTTTTCTGACAGAAGTAGATGGTGATGGTTTAACTTATGCTTATGATACAAAACTTAAAAAGGTCGTGCTTATAAATCCAGCCAACAACTATAGAATAATGTTCATAGTTGATTAAAAATCTGATTTTGAGATTTTATTCAGAACTTTATAACTTATATTTATTAAAAACAGGGAGAAAATTAACCTTTTCGCAAATTTATTTGTCTATTGTGGTTAGTTTTCTCTTTTTTATTCGCTTGATTATCTATAAATTTTAAAGTTATTTGAAATATATTTTAACGGTATAATTTTTACTGTTAATAAAAAACAAAAAAGTTACTTGACATTTTAAAAAATTTAGTATATAATTATATTAAAATAAAACAGAAAATTATTTACTATAAAAATAAATCAAGAAGGAGAATTTATCATGAAAAAGAATTTAAAAAAATTATGTGTTCTAATGGCAATGTTGGCAATAAGTGCTGTATCTTATGCAAATGAAAGTGTTATTACTGAAAATAATACACAAAGCATTCAGCAAGACGAAGAATCTCTAGGCGGATTAGCAAAAGGATTCGATCAGCAATTTACTACAGATGGAAAATTGCATCCAGAAAAGCTTTTGAACAAGAGATTTGGCTATCCAGATTCATCAGACGGTTTTAAAATTCAGAAAGACAGCAAAGGATATTTTTTAATACACTATGTTACTGAAGGTCTCTATTCTGATAATTTCAACACTCAGAAAGACTACAAATATTCTGATATACCTGACGATAAAACGATAGTAAAAGAGGAAAAAATCAGATTAAAATTGGAAAAGAATGTATTTCTTAGAGCCCTTGGTGATAATAATAATGATTACGCCTATGCCTATGATACAAAACTTAAAAAAGTGGTAATTATAAATCCATACAACAATTATAAAATAGTATATCCTGTTAATTAATTACAATTTAACTTTTTTGAATTTTTCAATTTTTAAACATAAAATAATAATAAATACACGAAAATCAAATTTTTCTGTGTTATATTACTATAGAAAGAATAATAAAAAGGAGAATAAAAATGAAAAATTTAAAAGTAATTATAACTACTCTTATGATTGGTATATCTGTTATAGGAATGAGTGCAAGTTTTAGTTTCAGAAAAAATAGAAACAAAAATAAAACTAATACTTCAAAACCTGCACCAACTGTAGGAATGGCAAACCCTGCTTCCGTTTATTGTGAAAAACAAGGTGGAAAACCTATTATTGTAAAAGGTAGCAAAGGTGAATATGGAGTTTGTCAATTAAAAGATGGAACAACTATTGAAGAATGGGAATATTACAGACAAAATAATACTCCACAAAGCTTTGAAGCTGAAATAATAACAGGATCACCAAATCCTGCTTCAAAATTTTGTGTAGATAAAGGCGGAAGTTCTGTTACTATTAAAGACAGAAAAGGTAAACAAAAAAATGTGTGTAAATTTAAAAATGGTACACAAATTGACGAATGGGATTATTACAGACAAAATAACTAATAACCTTAAACTCTATAATACTATTTATAAAGATGGCAAATTAAAAAATTTGCCATTTTTTAATTACCTATTATTTTTAAAAAAATATCAAAATTTAAAATAAATATGAAAAAATTGATATAAAAAATAATTATATTTAAAAGTTTTTTCTAATTTTATATGCTATAATTATCACGAATGAAAAATTAATTTTAAACAAATAAAATACAAAGGAGATATAAATATGAAGAAAACCTTATTATTAATTAGTCTTATCACAGTATTATCAAGCTGTGGTGGGGGCGGAGGAGGTGGAGGCGGTTCTTCTCAAACATCAGGAACTACTCCAATAGCACCTACTTCAGAAAATACAAATACTAGTTCTGGAAATATAAATACCAATGCTGGGAATGTAAATATTGGCTCTGGAAATACAGGCGGAATAAACAATAATACACCGTCAGTGCAACCACAAAATACTGGTTCTAGTACAATACCTCAGATACCATCAGTAGACAATCGTTTTACTAAACCTGTTGATTCAAGAGAAATTACAGGACAAGGAGTTAAGGTAGGTGTTTTGGATAGTGATTTTTTGAGTGGTAATAATGCACAAACAAAAAATTTCCATTCAAAGATAATTAATAGTTTTGAAATAGGAGATACTTTCAATACGGTAATCGAAGATGAATTTGGTGACAGAATGACTACACTTCCAAAAAATAATACAAAATCCACTGATAAAAGTGATCACGGTCTTATTGTAGCAACTATTTTAGCTGGAAATAACGGAAAAGGAGCAAAAAAATCAGAAGTATATGGAGCAAGTATTTCAAACGGTCCAGCATACCAAGTTGATATAGAATATTATAGACAAATGTATAATAATGGTGTAAGGATATACAATCAGTCATTGGGCCACGAAAATGTTCAATTTGATAAACCTCAAGGAATTTATATAGAACCCCATAGAGCTCATGAATTTGACTATAAAAAACAATTTCAGCAAACAGTTTATATTCCTGATGGAAATTACTCTGAGGAACAACTAAAAAATAAAGCAGATGAAATTATAAAATTTTATGAAGAAGCAATAGAAAATGGATCATTGTTTGTATGGGCTGCAGGTAATAAGCCACTTTATGGTGTAGATTTTGAGGCAGGATTACCATATTATAACAGAAAACTTCAAAAAGGATGGATAGCAGTAGTAGGAGTAAAAGTTAAACCAGATGGAACAATAACTGACTACCCTAACAGGTTGGCACACGCAGGAGGAGCTGCTTACTGGTCTATTGCAGCAAATGGTGATTGTGAACTTTCTGAATGCCGTAAACATGGTTCCTCTTTTGCTGCACCTAAAGTAACAGCAACTGCAGCAAAATTAAAAGAAAAATTTCCTTGGATGACAGGGCATGAAATACAGCAAACAATCCTTACTACTGCAGATAGAATATACGATTTAATGACTGAAGATGGTAAACTTAGTTTAAATTTTGGTTGGGGATTACTTAATGAAACAAAAGCTTTAAAAGGGCCTTCTGAGTTTAATAACATACTTATTGTTGGTGAAAGAGCTTCAGCTGCAGGATTAAAAGGACAATTTAATGCTAATATCGGAAATTCCAAGACATCAATTTTTGAAAATGATATTACAGGTGATGCAGGATTAAAAAAATCTGGTAATGGAACATTGATATTAACAGGGAATAATAGCTATGCTGGAAATACTACTATAGATGAAGGAAAATTAGAAATATATGGAAATAATGCCTCTAATATAACAATAAACCAGCAAGGAACATTGGTAACTTATCCAACAGCTATAATAAATGAACAGAAAAATGTTTATAATAATGGTGGAACTTTGGAAAATAGAGGTTCAGGAGCTGTCATAACTGGAGATTACACTGCAACTGCTGGTTCTGTAACAAAAGCAGAAATTGGTTCTAAACTTATAGTTAATGGAACAGTGAATTTAAATGGAGAAAGTACTACATTACAAACTTTAAGCAACGGAAGATACATTACAGCAAAACCATTATCAACGACTGTAATTGAAGCAGGAAAAGGAATTGAAGGAAATTTTGCAAATGTTGAAACAACTGAATTGGTAAATGGTTCAACTGAAGTTAAAGGAAACCAATTGAATGTTAATTTAAGTAGAAAAAATGTATTAGACTATGTAGAAAAAATATCAGAATCTGATGAAATGCAAAAAAATACTGCACAAAACTTGGAAACTGCCTTCCAAAAATTAGATCAAAATATAGAAAATGGTACTGCTGGAAATGTCGCTCAGTTTGAAAGAAAAGCTGCTACTCTACAAGCTCTTACTTCTTCTAACAGAGCTGCTGTTTTAGATAGCTTATCTGGACAAATTTATGCTTCTGCACAAGCTCTTACTTTCCAACATTCACAAACTGTAAATAAGGACTTGTCAAATAGATTAGTTATGCTTGGTACTCTTGACAATGTTGGAGATAATTTTGGACTATGGATTTCTGGATTGGGAGCTAATGGTACATTAAAACAAGATGGATATGGTAAAGGAGATACTAAAGTCGTTGGTGGGCAAGTTGGAGTTGATAAGCAATTTGGTGAAAACTTGATTTTAGGTACTGCATTGTCTTATTCAAAAGCTAATGTTAAATTTAACAGATATGGTGGTAAATCTGATGCTAATAACTTTGGAGTTTCACTATATGGAAGGTTAGGGAACAAAAATATTCCATTCTACTTGCAAGGACGTTTTGGAATTGGATTTGTTGACAGTGATGTTGAAAGAGATATTATTTTAAGTACTAATGATTACACAAGAGCTAAAATTAACCATAATGATAAAGTTTACTCTGGATATTTAGAAACAGGATATGATATTAAAAATGGTAATGGAGACTTTGTTGTAACACCATTTGTAGGATTAACTCACGATACAGTTGTAAGAGGATCATTCTCAGAAGAAAAGAGTCAATTTGGATTGACTGCTGACAAGAAAAATTACAACCAGACAGCTGCATTACTTGGAGTTAGAATTGGAAAAGCTGTAAACTGGAATAGTGAAAGCAAGACTACATTCCAAGGTTATGTAACACATCAAAGAGCTTTTAATGATCAGGATTTAAGTTTTGATGCAAGATATACTGGATTACCAGGAGCGACATTCAAGGTAAAAGGAATTGGACTTGCTAAAAATAGAACTTGGATAGGAGTTGGAGCATTGACTGAAGTAAATTCTAAATTTGGATGGTATGTAAACTATGATGGTTCAATTGATAGTGGAAAAGGTAAAGGAAATAACAATGTGTTTACAACAGGACTTAGATTTAATTTTTAAATTAATTTAAGCAAAATAAAAAGGACTGACTTAGAAATAGGTACAGTCCTTATTTTATCACTATTTTACAAGATTACAAGAAATATCTTTACCATCTCGATTAAGTAATGCTTCATTTCCTTTTATATGAATTTCAATTTCCCCATTACTATATCTCGAACCACTCGCAGATATAACTTGATCTAATTGAAATTTAGTATTTGATACAACATCTACCAGCTGAACTTTATCATTTGTAATATAGTTTACAACATATTGCTTCTTACTACAATTAAATGTTTGTGAAACAATAGCTTTTTTTCTATAGCTTATTACTGGATTTTTTCTTTTTATCTGTTTATGTTTATTTGCAGCAATTCCATTTAGTGAACACCCCAACAATAGTATTCCTATAGCTATTATTGTTAATTTTTTAGTCAATTTCATAAATTCCTACTTTCTCCTTATGCATTATGGACTCTAACACCATATTTAAAATATTTTCTCCAATAAGGACTTTTTAATGAAGACATCACAACACCTTTTGAAGATGAAGCATTTATAAATAATGAATTACCAACGTAAACAGCTGTATGGCTCGTTCTGTTATCTGGTGTAAAATAAACAATATCTCCTGATTTTAAATTTTTAGCTGAAACTCTTGTCCCCTGCTTTATCTGCTGTTGCGAAACTCTAGGAAGTTCCTTATTAAAAGCTTCACGATAAACTCTACGTGTTAAGGCTGAACAGTCAATCCCACTTTTCGAATCTCCTCCTAAAGCATATTTTGTCCCTCTCCATCTGCTGTATGAAGTTAAAAGTTTTCTTTCTACAGCCGCTTTTTTTCTCTCTTGAGTTGAACCTGAAGCCATGGCCTTAGCATGTCTTTGTCTTAATTCTGTCATTTTTGTTTCAATAAGTTCGCTTTTATTATTTGAAGAAATACCATAAATTCCAGTATTGCTTCCACTACGACTTTTTCTATTCTTTACAGGTTTGTGAGAAGTTTTTGATTTGTCAACTTTTTTAGTTTTTGATGTTTTTGCATGTAGATTTGAACCTACAAAAGCTGATAACATACATACTGCTGTTAAAAACTTGTTTTTTCTCATATATTTTTTATTCCTTTCAAAATTAATTTTCAATTGTAATATTTTCTGTGTATCAATTGTAACATTAATTTTAAGAAAAGTAAATTAACTAAAAATAAAATATAATTTAATTTTGAAAAAACAATAAAATTTAGTAAAATATCGTAATTAATATTGCAATTTATCTAACCAAAATAAAAATTTTATATAAAAATATTCTAAAATCTGTTAAAATAAACAAAATTGATTTGAAAGGAAACCAATATTATGAAGCAATATATAATTGACGCTTTTACAGACAAAGTTTTTTCAGGGAATCCAGCTGCAATCTGTATTCTGGACGAATGGCTTTCTGACGACACTATGCTTTTAATAGCAAGAGAGAACAATTTGTCCGAAACAGCCTTTGCAGTAAAAGGAGAAGGAAATCATCATAAATTACGCTGGTTTACGCCAGGCGGTGAAATTGATTTATGTGGACATGCCACGCTTGCCTGTGCTTTTGTAATTATGAATTATTATGAAAAAAATTTAAAAACTGTAATTTTTGATACATTGAGCGGAAAATTGACTGTAAATAGAAAAAATGGAGATTTATACGAGCTTGATTTCCCTGCTTATGATTTGAAAAAAGTTGAAATAACTGATAAAATGATTGAATTGATTGGGAAAAAACCAGCTGAAGCATATTTAGGACGAGATTTAATGTGCATCTTTGACGATGAAGAGTTTATTTTAAGTGCAGATTTAGATTCGGAAAAAATTAAAAAACTTGATGGATTATTACTGCATATTACTGCTCAACATAGTAATTATTCTTTAAATTCTAAAATAAAAAATACAACTGATAAAATAGACTGTATTTCCCGTTCCTTTGCTCCTAAATTAAATATTTACGAAGATCCTGTCTGCGGCTCTGGGCACTGCCATATTGCTCCTTACTGGATGGCAAAACTGCAAAAGGAAAATTTAATCGCTTATCAGGCTTCAGAACGAAGCGGAACACTTTATTGTACTCTAGCAGATAACGGAAGAATAAAAATGAGTGGAAAAGCAGCTTTATTTGCAATTTCAGAAATTTTCATATAGAAAAATGTTTTTAAAACTTTACTCACAAATTACGATAGACTACTCAAACCTCAAGTTTTATAATTTTTTACTATTCTATTTAAATCAAATTTTACTTATAAAATAAAAGAGGGGAAAATTCTCCCCTCAAAGCATTTTTTTATCAGAATTCAATAATTTCTACAATCTCTTTTCCAAAATAAAAATTGATACAAACACTAATATAAAACCAACTATTTCAATAAAAGAAAATTTTAATCCAAAAATAGCAACTGATAATATCGCTGCAAGTACAGGCTCAAAAGCAGTTAAAATTCCTGCAAGGGAAGAGGAAATATAATTCAGGCTTGCAATGTAAATTAAATAGGCTATGGAAGTTCCTAAAATTACAACGATTATTACCTGAATCATTGATTTTGCATTTACATTTCCTTCAATTTTCCAAATAGGATGAATAACATTTGAAATTATGCTACCTATTATCATTCCCCATCCAACTACTGTAATACTTCCATATTTTTTCAAAAGTTTTTTTGGATATGTTGAATAAAAAGCTATCATAATTGCTGAAATTACTCCTAACAGCAATGCTTCTAGTGAAATTGATAAATTTGAAAAGTTTCCTTTAGTGGCAATAAATACAACTCCTAAAATTGTCATAAACAATAGAATAACAGTTGAAACAGCTGGGATTTTTTTATTTTTTATAGATTCATAAATAAATATAAAAAATGGTGCGGTAAACTGTAAAATTGTAGCAAAAGAAACATTGCTGAGCTCAATTGTTTTAAAATATGTATACTGAACTAAGTACATTCCCGCTGTTCCAAATAAAATTATTCCAGCACAATCTCTTTTATTTTTTAATGGCCTTAAAACAGATTTTTTTTCAATAAAAATAACAATTAGAAACAATAAAATTCCAGAAATTAATGTTCTAGTCGAGACTAACCAGTCTGATGAAAAATTAAATTTTTTAAAAAGGATTTCTCCAGAAATCCCTGAAATTGCCCATAGACTAGAAGCTAAACTAGCTAATAACATTCCGTGTAATTTTTTTTGTGTTTGCATATTTCATTTCTCCTTTTGATTTAATTCATAAATAAAAGTATTATTCTTATTTTTAGTTATTAAACTAATAAACATAAAAAAAAATGCCTTTGCAAATAACTTGTAAAAGCACCTTTTTTATATTAACTTAGTTATTATCTTAAAGATTTAATTAATTCAAAGTTATCGATAATTTGTTGTTCTCTAGCGATTTCTTTGTCTAATTGATTTCTTAAGTTTTTGTATTCAGTAGCTTTAGCTTTGAATTCTTTTCCGAAAATACTTGTATCTGTATTTGCTTCAATTTCAGCAAGTCTTTCGTCGATTTTAGCTTGCATTGCAGTGTAGTTTGCTAATCTTTGAGATGCTGCATTTGCTTGAGCTTCTTGTTCTCTGAATTTTGCATCTTCCATTTGTTGTAATTTGATTAATTGATTTTCTAAGCTGTTTAAGCTGCTTTCGATTGATGATCCACCTGCTGCTGGTTTTGGAGCTGCAAATGAAACACTACTTAATACTAATACTCCTAATAATACTGCTAATTTTTTTTTCATTTTTCATACACGAGACTAAATAAAACTTCCTTAAATTTTATTTTAATTTCTCGTATCTCCTTTCATTAATTTAAATTTGATTAATTACCTTTTAATGCTTCTATAGCTGCAAAATTTTCAACTGTTGTGTTTAAAGACTTGATTTCTGAATCTAATGCTTTAACTACAGTTTTGTATTGTTTTGCTAACTCAGAATATTGAGCTTTAAATGCTTTTGAATCTGCTGCTGCTTCAATTTTAGCGATTCTTTCTTCAATTTGAGCTTTTTGAGCTTGTTTTTCAGCTAATCTATTAGCAGCTGCCTCAGCATTTTCTTTTAATTTGCTGTACTCTTGGTTCTCCATATTTACTAGTCTTTCATATTCTGCTTCAAGCTGATTAAATCTACCAGTTACTGTTTGATTTGCCACTTGTTTTGATGGTTGTTTTGCTTGTTTTGTAGATTTTGCAGAAGCAGCTGAGAATGATAAAGCACTCAAAAGTACAAATAAAATTCCAACTTTTTTCATTATTTTTGCCTCCTAAATTAGTTATCGGTTTTAATTATCTTTTATATTATATATCATTTATTAATAATTGTCAATTCTTATTTAAAAACATCTCTTTTAAATGTATTTTATTACCTTCAAAAGAGACATTTTTAACTTTTAACTTTTATTAATTTTATGTATTATTATTTAATGTTGATGTTGTAGAATGCTTTTTTACCTTCGTAAACAGCTTCTTCTGCCAAGTCATCTTCGATTCTTAATAATTGGTTATATTTAGCCATTCTGTCTGTTCTTGATGCAGATCCTGTTTTAATTTGTCCTGCATTTGTAGCAACTGCGATGTCAGCAATTGTATCATCTTCAGTTTCTCCTGATCTGTGAGATACTACTGCAGTATATCCGGCTTTTTTAGCCATTTCAATTGCATCTAATGTTTCTGTTAAAGTACCAATTTGGTTTACTTTAATTAAGATTGAATTAGCAATTCCTTTTTTGATTCCTTCTTCTAATCTTACTGTGTTAGTAACGAACAAGTCATCTCCTACTAATTGAACGTCTTTTCCAATTGCATCAGTTAATTTTTTGAATCCATCCCAGTCATCTTCAGCAAGTCCGTCTTCAATTGATACGATTGGGTATTTAGAAGTTAGATGTTTATACCATTCAACCATTTCGTCTGAGTTTCTTACAACTCCACCTTCTCTTTTGAATGTATAAGTATAAGATCCGTCTGCATTTTTAGTTGCAAATTCTGATGAAGCGGCATCCATTGCAAATGTAATATCTTCTCCTAATTTGTATCCAGCAGCTTCTACAGCTTGAGAAATTACATCTAAAGCTCCTTCAGTTCCATTAATGTTAGATGGTGCATATCCACCTTCATTTCCTACGTTAGTAGAATCTCCGTTTGCTTTTAAGATTTTTCCTAAGTGATGGAAAATTTCAGAACCCATTCTTAATGCTTCTTTGTATGTTTTAGCTCCTACAGGTTGTACCATGAATTCTTGGACGTCTACTGCTGAATCAGCATGTGATCCACCATTTAAGATATTCATCATTGGTACTGGTAATTCTTTAGCGTTTACTCCACCTAAATATCTGTATAAAGGTATACCTAATTGGTTAGCCGCTGCTTTTGCCACTGCTAATGATACACCTAAAATTGCGTTAGCTCCTAATTTACCTTTGTTAGGTGTTCCGTCTAACTCGATCATGGCTTTATCAATAGCTACTTGGTCTAAAGCGTCAAATCCGATTAAGTGTTCAGCAATAACTTTGTTTACATTTTCTACTGCTTGTAACACACCTTGCCCTAAATATCTAGATTTGTCACCATCTCTTAATTCAACTGCTTCATGTTCTCCAGTTGATGCTCCAGATGGCACAGAAGCTCTTCCCATTGCTCCACCTTCTAAGTACACTTCAACTTCCACAGTTGGATTTCCTCTTGAATCAAGTATCTCTCTTGCATAGATATCTTCAATTCTAGTCATTTCTAATTACCTCCGTAAATTTATTTATTATAATATTTCTCAACTATAATTATATCACAATGTGGCCTTATTTTCAAAACAAAATTTCAATTTTTTCAAAAAAATTTAATAAAATTTATTAAAATTCAATAATATAAAAATATTTTTATGTTCTTTTCATTTTTAATTATTTATATTTTAGTATAGAAATTTGAAAATAAGAGTTTTCTCCTTAAATTTCCTAGCTGCTGACAGCTGGACTGTTAACAGATAAATCCATATTTTGATATATTCCCATTTATTTTTGTCCTTGTCTGGCAAAAGACTTTTTTCTGTTTTTACTTTAATTTTGTTTTATTGACCTAATTTTATATTCCAATACCCTTGGCGCTGCAGTTTGTACTGTAATAAAAGTGTGGTCCATCATTTTTGCAATTTCTATTGTTTTTTTACTGTTATAAAGCAGCAGCCTTCCTTTTGCTTCCAGTTTTGTCATTTTTTCCTTAGAAAGCCTGTTTTGGTTTTTTATATACATTTTTATTATTTGTTCATGTTTGGCATCGGTAGTTTGTGAGTCAAAAACTGAAGAAACTAGCCTCCCATCGACAAAATTAAAACTATTCAGCTACCTTTCAATTCCCAGCGGATCTTTTACATTAGCATAGTAATAAACTGCATAATTCCCTTCATCATGTGAATTTGACAGAGCTTTTTTCTGAATAATTTTAGCAAATTCCTGTTTTGTCATACCAAATTTTAAAGTGCTTGTAATACTTTCTCCATAACTTTTTTCAAATTCTGGATTTCCAAACATAAACGTTGAAAACACCAGCATCATTACTAACAAAATTTTTTTCATAAATTTAATTTCCTTTCTTAAATTTGTTTATAATTTTTCCAATAATCTCTCATGATTTTCTCCAAGCAAATTATCTAATATTTTATAAAACTCGTTATTTTCAACATTTGAATCAAAAGAATAATGTTCATTTTTATCATAAATTATAATCTTGCTTTCTGGATAATGATCATCAATTACTACATTTTCGTTTGGATTTTTCATCCCATTTGTTATTTTCTTAATTATATTATTTTTTTGTTTATAATCTTTTAAAACAATTTTTCTTGAATATTTTTTGACTCCATGTAAATAGGAAACATTACAATTTAGCTTCTCACATTCAAGATTCCACTCAAAATAGTCTGAATTTCCTGTAACAGCTTCTTTATGCTTAAAGTCATAATTTTTACTAAAATCCAATTTTTTTAAATCTTTATTGCTGTATTTCTTTCTGTCGAATTTCCCGCAAGAAATAAACATCAAGATTAAGCATATAAATAAAAATATTTTTTTCATATTCAATTTTCCTCACTACATCTCATTCAAATATTTATCCAGATAATCTGCATCTTTTGCAGTTGCTTTCTTTATTTCCTTAGAAATATAGGTGCTTTCTAACTTCTGCTTATTTTGTTCACGTAACTTTTTATTTGCAATTTCTTCATTTATCATCAAAACATTTAATAATAGCAATGTTTCTTTTCGGCGGTTATATTCACGAACTTCATTTGATACATTGGCATTTATGATGTTGTTTATATATTCTGAAACTGCTTTTTCGATTTTACCGTCATTGTAATATTTTCTCACTTCAGACAATGTGTAAGTCAAGTTCATCGAATGTACTTCTTCATCTGCCATTCCAACCTGTCTTTTTACATCTTCGCTTTTTAATAAATTTAAAACTTTTTTTATTTGAATCTGTCTATTATCTTCATTTGCAATGTTAAATATTTTTACAATTTCCATAATGGGAGTATTATTATACTTTTTTTCTATTTCTTTATAATAGCTATCGCTTTTATCCTTTTTTCCAATTCCGCGATAATATACCATGTTTGCAAATAATTTTTCATACTCGTAAGGAGTGTGTTTTGTGAATAAATCTAAATATTTTTCATAATCTTTTCCGATTTTAGACTCATAAATTGTGATAATATCTTCTGACACAATGTAATTTCGCTCATCTTTTTTCAAGATAGCAAGCAGTTTATTCAATTTTTCTCCAATTACAGTTTCATCATTTTCAAAAGCCACAATATCTCTTATTTCATAATCAATTTTTTTTGTTTCATCAATTATTGCCTGCTTTATTCCCATTTTTGAAAGATTTTCCTGAATTTGCTCCTTTCTTGTGTAAGCAAAGCTCAGACTGCTTAACAGTAAAAATGCTATTGTTAATTTTCTCATAAATTGTTCTCCATTTTTGTGTTTTTTATTTTTATTCCTTCAGAAATTCTAAATTATAATCCAATTATTTCCCAGTTATTATGGCTCTTTCCATCAATTACACCTTTTTTTACATCTCGAATATAGTCAATCATCATATTCTGAATGGTTCCCTTTATATTTCCAATTATTTCTTTTGAGGCCCATAAGACTGGAATTTTCTGACCATCAAAAATACCGCCTTTTCTAGCCAGCTGTTCAAATCTATAGGCATTCATTCCAACTTTTAATTTCATTTCAGGCGTTATTTTAGTTCCATTGACTAACATTAGGTTGGTAATTTTATTGCCTTTTTCGTTTCTTAGATCAATTTTATATTTCACTCCGCCAAAAATATCAAATGTTACATATTTGCCGTTCGCACGCTCTTGATTGTAATGGTATTCGGTATCTCCAGGCCGAATTGTATCAAAATAATCAGCAGCCCATTCCATATAATCTTTTAACTGTTTTCCAGTCATTTCGTAAATTGTAACATCTCCACCTGTGTAACGGTAGTTGTAAACTATGTCTTTTCTCTTAATTTCTCCTTTATCCAGTTTTACATTTTCATAATTATATGCAAATGAAACAACATCTGCTCCACTGTAATAAAGCTCCACATCCGTTATAAACGAGGACATCCCTGTGTCTTTACTAAAGGCAGACGATATGCCGTGATGTTTTTCCTGCGGAATCATATCATTCAATGTTTCGCCAATTTCTTCATCTGCAATTCTGCAAAGCCTATTATGAAACGGCTTGTAAATTTCTTCAATTCTTTTGTCAGATTCTTCATTTTTTACAGAAACAGTTGTAGAATTTTTACCTATCAAGCAAACATTTTTACCAGTAATTTCAAATTTCAAATCCACTTCAGAAACAAAAGTTCCGTATCTGTGAGGCTCTGTAATAAGAACACCGTTAATTATTTCCTTTGGTATATTCTGATGCATATGTCCTGCTATAATCACATCAATTTCAGGTACAGCGTTTGCTAAATCCCTTACTCCAGTTTCAGGAATTCCATTTTCATTTTCAATGCCCATATGTGCCACGACAACAATGGCATTTGCACCTTCCTCTTTCAGTTTTTTTATTTGTTTTTGAGTTTCCTTTATAGGTGACACAAAATAAAAATCCTTCAAATAGCCAGTATCTTCTTCAAACTGTGCCGACATTGGAGTTGATAATCCAATAATTCCTATTTTCACACCATCTTTTTCAATAATTGTCGTTGCATCTAAATATCTATGTTTATCTTTTGAAAAATTAGTATCATTTTCAGCATTTTCATTGTAATACAAGTTGGCAGTTAATTTTTTACATTTCATATCTCGTAAAATATTTGATAGTATTGGCATTCCAAAATTAAATTCGTGATTTCCTGGCACAAAAATATCATATCCCATATAATTTAATATTTTAGGAATAGGATGTTTTGGCGTCATTGAAAATTTTTCTATCCAATTATCCTGAATCGCATCCCCAACTTCAACCAAAATCACATTTTTATTTTTTTCTCTAATTTTTTTGACTAACGTTGAAATTTGTGCATAAGAACCCGACTTATCCTCTTCATCAGCCGCATAGTTCCAAGCAAGCACCCTTCCATGAACATCGCTTGTCCCTAATATTTTTATACTTGTTTCTCGTTTTATTAAAGCAGTATCCGTATTTTCTGTTGTCATAATATCTATATTTCCTTTTCAGTTTTTTATTTTCTATACTTAAATTTTTTAAAAAACATACTAAATCCTCGTAAAATTAAATAAATTTTAGAGTTAAATAAACTATTTATAGATTTTTGAACTACATTTTACATTCATTTTTTCATATTTTTCCATTTTTCTCTAGCTTCGTAAATCGAAAACTCCCTGCCATATTTTACTTCATTCAATTCATCTTTAATATAAAAAATCTTTTCCAAATCAATCTCATAGTCATTCGCAATCGCAATAATATAATAAAAAACATCAAACACTTCTTCTTCGATAGTACCTTTTATATTTTCTCCATTATATCTCACATTTTTTCTAATATTTTCAGCTAATTCTCCAAATTCCTCAATTAATTTTAAAACAAGTCTTTGTCCATTTTCCTTTTTATTCTGCTTAATTTTATCATCCTTTGTTTCATCCAGAGTTCCTTTTTCTATTCTTTTTATCAAATACTGCACTTCTTTAAGTGTCATAGCATCACTGTTATTATTTTTTTTATCCATAAAACTACTTCCTTCTTTTCTAAATTCTTTGGTATAAATACTTAAAATTAATATTTTTATTTTACACAATATACTGTTATTAATGAATTTTTTTTATAATTTTTATGTTTTTATTTTTTTTACAACAAGATAGTTTTATTTCAAGCAAAATTTTGTTAAAGAAAAAATAACTGTTTGAGATTTTGAAATATGTTTTGAATTATACACAGTTATTTCAGTTAAAATAATCTTAGTTCAAAATCGAGTTTTATTTTTTCTTTATAAGAAAGTTTTGCGTAAAGCGGGAGTGCAGAGGTATGGCGTCTGATACCTCTGCGTTAAAAAAACTAATATTAAATAAAAATAAAAAATATTTATTAATCAAAATAATTTTTAATCAAAGTGTCATTTGTTTTTAAATTTTTTAAAAAATTAGTATTTGAAGATTACGTTTGTAGATTTTGGTTTTCCTATTTCTTTTTTCTCTTTCAAATAGTCAATAAATATTTTAGTATCGCTTAAATGAGTATCTCTTCCACGTTTTTGGGATGTGATTTTTCCTAATGTTGTGTAGCCGTCTTTTCCTTTGGCGATGTAAGAGTTTACAGCTAACATATATGTTTTTTTAGCGTCAATTGGCACCCATTTGTTTGCTTTAAAGTCGAATACTTCTATTTTTTTGACTCTTGTACCAAGTGTTCCTTCTTTTGTAGCTTCGTATCTAATTCCTGCACCATAAGGGAATGCACCGCTTGAACCTCCATTTAGAACATAGTCAATTGCGTCTTCTAATGTCTGTTTCACTTCTGCACCTGTAATGTCTGTTATAAATACTGTGTTTGAAGTAAATGGCAGTAATGAATATGCCAAATCATAAGTGAATACACCTGGATTTAATGTGATTCTTACGTTACCTGCGTTTCCAATTACAAAGTCAACGTTTCCAGTTCCTGTATTTCTTAATTTATGTAAAACTGATTCAGCTACAAGTGTTGTTGCAAAAGAACCGTCTTTATTGTGAGGTCCTGGTACTCTGTTGTCTGAACCTCCTGGAATTTCTTCTGTAATTTTACCAATTGTACGTTTTCCAAGTTCTGTTTTTTCTTTTTGGTATCTTTCGAGAAGCTTTGCTAAAGCTGGATCATTTTTGATGGCAGCTATATTTTTATTGTTTTTTATTGAATTTAAAATTTCATTTTTTTCTTTTGCATCTAACTGAACTGCCTTCCCTTCAGCATTTTTCACTTCAAAAAAATCATCTCCAATTAGAACTTTCGGCGTTGGGATTAATTCGGTAATTACGCCATTCTTGTCAAATTTTGCTTTCATTTGCCCTAATAAATACGAATAATTCCATGCTTCTGCAATATAAACTGGATTTCCGTTAGGCGAATTTACTTTTTTAGGGTAATCCTCTTTTTCAGGAACTAATCCAAATTGTTCAAATTCTTTCCCTAATAAATAATGAGTGTCCCCAGTTATGATCAAATCAACTCCGTCAACCTTCTCCCCAATTTCCACATTTTTTTCGTATCCTGAATGGGATACAATTATTATTTTATTTATTCCTTTGCCTTGCAGCTCATTTACATATTTTCTCGCTGTTTCAACTTCATCAAGGAATTTAATGTCATCTCCCGGACTAGAAGATTCCTTAGTTTTTTTCACGACATCCAGTCCAATAATTCCGATATTTTGCCCACCAACATTTTTTATCATATATGGTTTCCATTTTCCTTCCAGAATGCTTCCTTTATCAGGCACAACATTTGCAGAAACTACTGGTATTTTCAAGACATCTAAAAATGATCTTAAAAGTTTGTTTCCATCGTCAAATTCGTGATTTCCCAATGTAAAAACATCAAAATTTATTGCATTCATAAGCTCGGCATCAGCTTTTCCTTCAAATAATGTGTAATAAAGCGTCCCTGTCAGCGCGTCTCCTGCGTGGAGTACAAGAGTATTCTTATTGCCTTGTCTAAAATTTTTGATTGCCTGTGCCACTCTTGGCAATCCTCCAATATGTACCGTAACAGTTTTTCCATTGAGTTTAAGAGGCATTTTTTCCTCTTCCAGATGTGAATGGTGATCGTTAATGTGAGCTACATTCAGCTCAAATGAAGTTGATGGACTTTGTTTTTTTGCCCTTTGAATTGTTTTTGCCTCCAAACCTGCTGTAGAAAATAATGAGACTGCCAGTCCCAATAACATTAATTTTTTCATAACTTTTCCTCCTTGAAAAAAATTTGTATTTCTCAGTATAATTATAACTTGATTTCCTAAAAAAATCACTAAAAAAATAAATTTTTATAAAAACATGGATTTCAAATAAATTTTACAACATTTTAAAATAAAATAATGTTATAATCTATAATATAATTTTTGGGAAAAATTATCATTGAAATAAACTTTATCAAATCAAAAAGAAGGAGATGATATAATGAATATCAAAAATTTTATGAAAAAACTAATTTTAATCCTGGGAATACTTGGTATTTCAGTTACTTCATTTTCAGTAACTAGGAGAAACAATAAAGTTGTGTATGTAAAAAGAGAACCAAGAAGAAGAGTAATAAGAAGAAGATACATCTTTATAAGAGTACCAAAAAGAAGAACTAACAAAACTGTATATGTAAAAAAAGAACCTTCTCGTAGACAAAGACAAGCAAGAATAGCTGCTGGAAGAAGAAGATCAGCTAGAAGAAGATAATTTTTTAACTTTTAATAAAATAAAACAAGAGGCAATCCATAACTATACCTCTTGTTTTTTTATAATTATTTTTTTAATACTATTCCGCCTTTAAATAGCGAATGTTTAATAAATTTTGAATTACATACTCTAGTAAAGCATTAAAACTTTTTGTCCTTAATATAGTTTATATTTTGTAATAAATTTCGAGTAAAATCAAGAAAAAAGACTAAAATAATCCGCCTTAAGTTAATAAATTAATTTAAAAAAGTTGTATTTTTTACTTTCCACTGTTCTAATTTAATATGAACCCAAAATCCGTATATTCCTAATGTTACTATTATTAGCAATAACCATTTTATCCAATTACCAAACAAACCTACTGCATTGCCATTAAATTTTAATCTTTTACCTTCAACAACAGTATGATTTATTTTCCAACCATAAATCATGCACAATGCCCACGGATAACAAATTCCAAACGTACAAGATGTTATAAGAGAGCCTAAAATAATCCACCCAATGTAACTAAGCAGCCCACCGTCAAAATAACTTTTATTTTCCATAATTCCTCCTTATAATTTTAAATTAATTATAACACAAAATATTAATTTATCAAATTTGTATTCAAATAAAAACAGCAGGAAAGATACAGTATTCATATATTTGGTGTATATTATAGCCATACATTCCTATATTTTTTCCAAAATAAAAATCAGAAGTATCTTTTTATACTTCTGAAAATGTTTGTTATAAACTTTTTTATTTTACCATGCAGAATTTATTAGAACTTCTTCTCCATATCCACCATTCATTTTTTGTGGATTTGTAGAGTTATAAGCTCTTTGAACTCTTATTCCTCTTATTCCTAATTCTCTTGCAGCTAGGATATCATCGTCACTGTCACCGTAGTGGATTGAAACATTGTGTTTTTTGATGTAGAATGATTTGTCATATTTGTAACCACCTGTTGGTGTGTCAGCTGTATATTCTACGTAAACTTCTTTTGGTAGTTCAAAGTATCTTTGCAATGTTTTTGATAATTTTGTTGAAGTGTAGTTTTTACCTTTTGAGTGCCCAGTTCTTCCTGTAATGAAAAATACGTTATCTCCTCTTTCCAAGTGCATTTTGATAAGATCTTTTGCAGATTGTTTTGGAATTGAATGTTCATCTCCGTTTTCAGCTACATAATCCCAGAATTTCTGATTGTACAGGTAACTTACAGCACCTCTCTTGTCTCCCGGAATTTGAAAATAATGCTGTCCATAAATAAAATATCCGCTTGAGTGAAGCAATGTATCGTCAATGTCAAAACTTACATTAATCGGCCCTTTTCCCTCCAGACTTTTCTTAATGTCGTCAACAGACACAAAATGAACAGCCTTCTGAACTTTATCTGTTGAATAAAATCCCTCATGAGTATAAGGAACCTTTGGTCCTGCCGCAAATACTACAGATGCGGCAAACAAAAATAATAATGCCTTTTTCATAACATTTCCTCCTATATATTTTTTATTTTTTTAAATATAATTTTATTCCATTTTTCAAACCATTCTCTTTTTTTTCTCTAAAAATTTTTCCAAATATACTTCTAAATTTCTTACTTTATCTCTTGGAGAAAGTACATCCTCTGGTCTAATGTACATCAAAAATCAAGTCTTTTCTTTGAATTATCCTATTCTTAAAAAAATTTTTGCTATTTTATAGGTTTACAACCTATAAATTCTCCCTTTGCTGTATAAGTGCATATATTCCCTGATTTATCTTCCATTTTTTTGGGAATTTTAAAATAGGAGCAACTTACAGATGCTAATGTAGATAAAACCAATATTATAAATATCTTTAACTTTTTTATAGGAAAACCTCCTGAAAAATAGTTTGTTATTTAAAATTTTAAAATTAAAAGTCAAAAAAAAGATGTTCTCCCAAAAGAAAACATCTCTCCAATTCCTATATATCAAATACAATAGATTTAACCCTTGTCATGCTTTCTATACTATATTTTATTCCTTGAACTCCTGCTCCTGAGCCTTTGATTCCTAAGAATGGGAAACTGTCAGGCCCTCTTTGAGTCTTGTTATTTATATGTACTGTTCCCACTTCCAGTTTTTCAGCGATTTCAAATGCCAATGGGAAATTTTTTGTGAATACTGCTGATTGAAGTCCATATTCTGATTTGTTTGCAATTTCTACTGCTTCATCTGCAGAGTTTACTCTGATAATTGGCAATACTGGTCCAAATGGCTCTTCCCAGGCAATTCTCATATCAGTTGTTACATTGTCAAAAACTACTGGCCATATTAAGTTTTTTTCTCTTTTTACTGTTGTCAACGCTTTTGCACCTTTTTCCTGCGCATCTTTTATCAATCCTTCAATAAAGTCTGCTGATGGAGTGTCAATTACTGTTGTAATATCAGCATTATCAAAAGGATCTCCCACAGTTAATTTTTCAACTTGAGCTTTTATCAAGTCGGCTAATTTATCTGCAACAGAATCCATTACAAGCACTCTTTTAATTGCAGTACATCTTTGTCCAGAATAGCTGAATGCCCCTGCTACAATGTCTTTTGCAGCTTTTTCTAAATCAGCGTCTTCCAACACTATTCCAGCGTCTTTTCCACCTAATTCAAGCATAATTGGACGCATTCCAGCAAGTTTTCCAATTTTTTTACCAATTGGTGTACTTCCTGTAAAGTTTATAAAATTCACTTCCTCATGTTCAATCAAATAATCTCCTATTTCAGAACCTTTTCCAGTTACAGAGTTAAATACTCCCGCTGGAATTCCAGCTTCTGCAAATACTTGAGTTAATAGCAATCCACTAATTGAACCTTGTGTAGGTGGCTTGAAAATTACTACATTTCCTCCAATTAACGCTGGCGCGATTTTAGATGCTGACAAGTTTACTGGATAGTTAAATGGTGCGATTGCGAGCACAACTCCAACTGGCTCTCTTTTTACTGCCCCATATTTTCTCTTGCTTCCAGCTTCAAATCCACCGCCGTTTACAAATTCACCTGTGATTCTAAGTCCTTCTTCTGCAGCATATCTAATCAAATCCGCTGTTCTTACTATTTCTGAAATAGCAGCCTTAATTCCTTTTGCAACTTCTTTTGCCAAATTTTCCCCAATTTTATCTTTATCTCTTTCAAGAATATCCGCAGCCTTATTCAAATAAGCTGCTCTTTCCACGGCCGACAATGCTCTCCAAGCAGGCAAAGCCTTTCTAGCAGATTCCATAGCAAAATCAACTTCTTCTCTTGACATAGCCGGCACAGTTCCAAGCTCTTCACCATTGATAGGCGAATAAATAGTTATTGTATTTTTAGAGTCTTTCCACTCTCCATTTACTAAATTTTTATAATTCATCAAATATACCTCCTTATTTTGTTTTTCTATATTTTATATTTTAGCATATATTTTTCATAATTAATATAGTTTTTTTCATATATTTTACATTTTAAACTTTCTTAAAAAAATTAAAAAAATCTAACTGATTATTAAAATAAAATATTATATGCTAATTACAAGAAAATATTAATAAATAAGTGGAAAAAATCCTCTATTTTAGTTCAAAAAATAATTTATTCACCAAAATTTACTTTCTATAATTGTCCACAAATTCCTCCACAGACAAAACCTTTCCATTCATTTCTATTTCCTTAGACAGATCACTAAGATATGGCTGTTTCACCATACTTTTCTCCAATGTATCAAATTGCCAGAAAATATCACGTTTATCTCCATCAGCGATAACTTCTCCATTTGTCATTACGATTACCCTGTCAAAGTTTTTTACTACAAATTCCATATCATGAGTTATTGTAATTATAGTTTTCCCTTGCTTTTGAAGTTCGTCAATCAAATTATGCAAAACTCTCATTCCTCTAAAATCCTGCCCTGCTGTCGGCTCATCCATTACAATAACGTCTGAACCCATTGCAATTACTGCGGCTATTGTAACAAATTTTCTCAAGGAATACGGCAAATTATACGGATTTTCCTTTTGATATTTTTCAAGTTCCGTTAATTTTATGGCGTTTTCCACCATTGTTTTTGTTTCATCAGGAGAATATTTTAATTTTTTTGCTCCAAAGGCTATTTCATCGTAAACATTGTTATGAAATATCTGATCCATTGGATTTTGAAAGACATATCCGACTTTCTGGCTCATTTTGGCAACGGTATATTTCTTTGTATTCCAGTCATCTACAATCACATCTCCATTTACTGGCTTCAATAGTCCATTTAACATTTTTACCATTGTCGTCTTTCCAGCACCATTTTGCCCAATAATTGCTACTTTCTCCCCTTTTTTTACTTCAAGAGAAACGTCATTAAGTACATTTTCCGTACCATTAGGATATTTAAAATTCAAATTTTTCACAGTAATAAAACTCATAGTTTTGTCTCCTTTAAAAATTTTATTAAACAATTTATCTTTAAATATTTATTTTTTTATAAAATCCCTTTCTCTTCCAGTAATTTTTGATAAATCTCAAAATTTTCATTTTCAAAACATACAAAATTTACTTTTTCTATAAAATCATTTTTCTCCAAATATTCTATCACAGCATTAATAGCCGTTTTTGCAGCTAAATCTTTTGGAAATCTGTACACTCCTGTCGAGATATTTGGAAAGGAAATATTTTTCAGTTTATTTTTTTCAGCCAATTCTAAACTTGAAATATAGGCTCTTTTTAACAATTTTTATTTTTTATTACTTTATTTTTTCAATAATTCCACTGTCTTTTCCTTGGTTATAGGAATTTCTTTAAGCTCAACTTTTCCTGCTTTTTCAAGTTCATAGGCAAGTATAGAATACTGTGTCATTCCAATTTCCTTTTCTAGCAAGATTTTATTATTTAAAACTTCTTCCGCTTTTCCACTTAAAATTATCTCCCCTTCATCAAGAACAATGATATTTTGGGCATATTCTGCAATAAGTTCAAGTTTATGTTCAACCAAGATTATTGTTTTTCCTTCATTTGCCATTAAATTTATAATTTTGAAAATATCTTCTGTTCCTTTTGGATCAAGCTGTGAAGTTGGCTCGTCAATAACCAGAATATCAGGATCCATTGCGATAATTGAGGCAAGTGCCACTCTCTGCTTTTGTCCGCCAGATAAATCGTACGGATTTCTATCACGTAGCTTTTCAATTTCAAGCAGTTTCAATATTTTTTCAACTCTAGAAATTATTTCTTCTTTGTATAAACCTAAATTTTCAAGTCCATAAGCAATTTCATCAAAAACAGTATCTTTTACTCCACTAATTTGCGTAAACGGATTCTGAAAAACAAACCCAATCTTCTGCACAAGTTCCTTTTGAGAATAATCCTTCAGTTCTTTATCTTCCAGCATTATTTTCCCTGTCAGTTCCCCTTTATAAAAATCAGGTACAAACCTCCTTAACATATTACAAAACGTCGTTTTCCCGCTCCCATTTTTTCCGATTACAGCCCAAAATTCGCCTTTTTTTATCTCGATATTAATATTTTTCAAGGCTTGCTTATCTTCAAGCGGATATTTATAGTTCACATTTTCTATTTTGAAATAACCCATAAAACCCTCCACACAATACATAGCACTATAAAAATAGCCAGCATAATTTTCATAATTTTATCATTTTTTGTTTCTTCTATATCATTCAATATTGTCCGCTTTTCTCCAATCGAAAACCCACGTGCCTCCAGCGTAATCGCTCTTTCTTCAGTATTTAAAATAGAAGATAGCACTAATGGCACAAATACTGGTAGTAAAGCTCTCGTTCTCACAAAAATATTTCCTTCTGTTTCCACACCTCTTGAACGCTGTGAATCCAAGATTACGCCAGCCTGTTTCCCCATTTCTGGTATCATTTGTAAAGTTAAAAGTAAAATGAATGCCATTTTGGGATTTATTCCCTTTTTTTCTAATGCAGTTATAAAATCTCTTACTGGCGTAATTAAAATTAGTAGTGTAATTGGTGTTACAATAGCCCATAATTTTGATGTGACAGCAATTGCTTTAAATAAACCTTTTTTGTAAATTATAAAAATCCAGATTTTTGCAAATATCTCTTCTGACACAAATAATAAACTTTGAGCTAAAAATACTACTAACGTTAATAAAAATAAGCTTAAAAAGGCTCTTTTAACATAAATTCCTAATTTCCCGTATAAAAAGGCAAATATTCCACAAATTATAAAAAGTAAATATCCATAAATATTATAAGGAATGATAAATCCTGATATAATGAGTGTCAACACTAAATAAAACTTTGTCAAAGGATATAAATTTTTTAAAAAATTATTCATATTTTCTCCATTTTTCTCATTAATTTTTTAAAGAGATAAAATTCTCTATTTTAAAATAAAATTTTTTATTTTATATAATTTTCTCCATATTTGAATTTTATCAAGTATCTATCTGACATACTTTTTACAATTATAACAGCAATAATTATTGTCAATGATTTGTCTATGATTTCTGACACAAAAGTCGCCATTATTACAGAAAAAACTTCTCCAAATCCTAATTTTATTAAAGATGATGCAACAAACCCAGTTCCATCTGGTGTAATTCCTTTGTAAACTAAAATTGTAATTACTGTATTTGCAATAACAGTCGTTATAGTTAGTGACAATATTAACAGCACAATTTTTATAACGATGTTTTTTATCTTTAACTTTGTCAGATTTCCAACAACAATAGCAATAAGTATCCCAACTGGTAAAAATGCTAAATTTACTGGATTAAATCCACCTGTTGCAATACTTGTAATTATTGCAGTCACTGATCCTACCCATGGTCCTGCAACAAGACTTATAAATACTGTCCCAATAGCATCTAAAAATAATGGTAATTTTAGAGAACTTACAATTAATGAACCTGTAAAATTAATAGCTACCGCTACTGGTATCAACAAACTTGACATTAAAGAAAAATCCTCTTTTAAACTTTTCATTTTTCTGCCTCCTTAAAATTTTATTTACTATATTTTAAAACATATTTTTGAATATTTCAACCTTTGGAGGAAAGTTTTGTTATTTTTTTAACTATCTCTATTAAATAATGTTTATCTTAATTTTTATTTCAGTTATTCAGGTTAAAAGATATTTTTTCTTATTTTATATATTCAAGTTTATCTTAAGCAGTTAAATTACACGCTATCTCCCTACACTCTGACTTCTCGAATTTTAATTTTTCACTAAAAAATAGCTTGTTTAAAATTTTCTATTCAAAAATATCCTTATGAACTTTGAAACGTATTTTGAAAATTATAGTAGCAATCAAATAAAAAATTAAACGACTTAAATATTTTAGACTTAGGAAAGGTTTCTTACTCTGTTAAATTAATAATATGTGTATATACAAAAATAAATCTTTACAAATAAAATTTTTTGTAGTATAATATTTTTATATACAAATATAAGAGATAAAAAAGTAAAATATACAACAACATTCTTAGAAAGGAAAGACAAAAATGGACTTTAATTTTATAATAGAAAATATTCCTAAATATTTAGAAGCAATGAAATTGACTGTGACTATAGGAATTTTTGGAATTATATTTTCAATATTGATTGGAATAGTTTGTGCATTGGTGCTTTATTATAGAGTTCCAGCTGCTAGGCAGATTGTGGAAATTTATATTGAACTTTCGAGAAACACGCCGCTTGTGATACAGCTGTTCTTTCTGTATTTTGGGCTTCCAAAAATTGGGATTACGTTTAATTCGCATATTTGTGCTGTGATTGGGTTATCTTTCCTTGGTGGAAGTTACATGTGTGAGGCATTTCGGAGCGGATTGGAGTCAGTTACGAAAGGGCAGAGGGAATCTGGGCTAAGCATTGGGCTTACAGAATCACAGCTTATAACTAATGTAATATTGCCACAGGCATTTACAGTTTCGTTTCCAGCGATAGCGGCAAATATAATATTTCTTTTGAAAGAAACTTCAGTAATAGGGATTTTGGCTTTAATGGAACTGATGTATTTGACACGGGATTTGATAGGGCTTTATTATAAAACGAATGAAAGTCTGTTTATGCTTGTTGCAGCATATTTGATTATTATTTTACCAGTTTCGTTTGTTTTAACAGTAATTGAAAGGAGAATAAGATATGCAACTGTCGGGAATTGATGTTATTTTTAAAGGAGTCAATTTGCAAAGGCTTATGGGCGGGCTTATTGTAACAGGACAAATTGCCCTTGTTTCCATAGTGTTTTCGATATTGCTCGGATTAATCCTAGGAATAGTTATGACTTCAAAAAATAAGGTTATTTATGGAGTATTGAAATTTTATCTGGAAAGTATGAGAATCATTCCCTTGCTTGTGTGGCTGTTCATAATTTATTTTGGAGTTGCAAAAGGCTTTGATTTGCATATTGACTCAGAAACTACGACAATAATAGTGTTTGTGATATGGGGAACGGCTGAAATGATGGATATTGTGAGAGGAGCAATTATTTCTCTTCCAAAAATTCAAGGAGAAAGTGCAAAGGCTTTGGGGCTTGATACAATTCAGGTTTATAGATATGTGCTGCTTCCGCAGGCAGTAAGAAGAATTGCACCTGCAGCGGTAAACCTTATAACAAGAATGATTAAGACAACTTCACTTGCGATTTTTATAGAAGTTGCAGAAGTTCTAAAAATAGGACGGCAAATTATAGAGTTTTCAAGCAGGAAAAATCCGATGGCACCATTTTGGGTGTATCTGTTCATATTTTTTCTATATTTCATAATTTGTTATCCAATTACATTATTATCAAAAAAAATGGAGAAAAAATGGGCTGTTTAAAAAATAAAGGAAACGGAGGTAAGCAAAATGGCAGATTCGGAAGTTTTATTGGAACTTTCTGATATAAAAAAAGAATATAAAAAAGGCATACCCGCACTAAAAGGAGTTTCGCTTTCAGTAAATAAAAGCGAGGTTGTAGTAATATTAGGACCTTCTGGATGTGGAAAAAGTACGCTTTTAAGATGTGTAAACGGACTTGAAGAAATTCAGTCTGGAGAAATAAAATTACAAGGAAATGTTATTAATAAAGACAAGACAAAATGGCACTTAATACGCCAGAGAATAGGAATGGTGTTTCAAAGTTACGAATTATTTGATCACATGACAGTTATGCAAAATCTTCTGTTAGGACCGCTTAAAGTACAGAAGAGGGATAAAAAGGAAGTTACAGAACAAGCAGAAAAACTGCTGGAAAGAGTAGGGCTTCTGGATAAAAAGAACTCATATCCAAGAGAACTGTCAGGAGGACAAAAGCAAAGAATAGCAATTATAAGATCGCTATGTATGAATCCAGAAATAATGCTGTTTGATGAAGTTACAGCGGCACTTGATCCTGAAATGGTAAGGGAAGTGCTGGATGTAATGCTGGAATTGGCAAAGGAAGGAATGACGATGATAATCGTTACTCATGAAATGGAATTTGCTAAAGCGGTTGCGGATAGAATAGTGTTTATGGATTCTGGAGAAATCGTTGAAACAAATTATCCGCTGGAATTTTTTAGGAATCCAAAAACTGAAAGGGCTAAAAAATTCTTAAATATATTTAATTTTGAAAAGAAAGATAAGGTGGAATCAGCTTTGTTGATATAAATAAAAAATTTAATAAAACAATTTAGTGAATGCTAATTGTTGAAGGGAGAATGAAAGTATGAAAAAATTATTAGGATTTAGAAAATTGAATTTATTGGCACAGATATTGATTGGTGCGTTATTAGGAATTTTGGTTGGACAATTATTTCCGTCGTTTGCGAAAGAGTTAAAACTACTGGGAGTGCTGTTTACAAGTTTAGTTCAGATGGTTATTGTGCCGCTTGTATTCCCGCTAGTTGTTTTGTCAATAGTTACAATGAAAAATACTAAAAAGTTTGGAAATCTTGCATTTAAGACATTTTTACACTTTTTCTCAATTACAACGTTAGTAATCACGCTTAGCCTTATTTTAGGGAAAGTAACAGGAATTGGTGCAAATATAAAAGCTGGAAGCATTTCCACAGAAGCTATTAAAGATGTTGCTTCTAACATTAATTTGAGCGATTTCTTAACATCAATTGTACCTAAAAATGTATTTACAGCATTTGCAGATGGAAATCTTTTACCGGTTATATTTTTTGCAGTATTTCTAGGAATTGCCTTAATTGCTGTTGGAGATGACAATAAACCTGTTATAGCATTCTTTGAATCTTGGATAAAGGCTATGTATAAGATTGTAGATTATGCCATTGCATTTGCACCTGTGGGAGTGTTTGGGCTGATTGCAAGCAATGTCGCAAAAACTGGACTTGGAGATTTGTATTTATTAGGACAGTTTGTACTGCTTCTTTATGTTGGATACTTGGCAGCTTTATTAGTCGTATTTCCGATTATTGCATACATATTCAAAGTTCCTTATTTAAAATTATTATCAAATATTAAGGATTTGGTGCTAATAGCCTTTACAACAGGAGGTTCTGCAGTAGTTTTACCGACACTTCTTGAACGTAGTGAAGAAAATGGAATATCTGAATCAGTTTCAGCTTTTGCTACACCGCTTGGATATTCATTTAATCTTATTGGAGCCTGCATTTATATAAGTTTATCAGTAACATTTATAACAAACTTGTACTCAACTCCGCTTACATGGGGTCAATTAATACCGTTAATATTATTTTTGACAATAATTACAAAGGGAATTGCGGCAGTTCCATCCGGAGCATTGGTTGTACTGCTTGCAACTGCGGCGCAGCTTAATTTACCTGCAGAAGGCATTGCCCTGATTGTATCAGTTGACTTTTTGGCAAATGCTGGACGTACAGCGGTAAATGTAGTTGGAAACACGCTTGTTCCTGCGATTATTGAAAAAACTGGAGAATATGAAGTTGTGGAAACAGAGGAAGTATATGCTGGGCTTCGAGAAAATGCAGCTGTAGTTGAATAAACTTTAAAAATAAAAATAGAAAGGATGAAAATATGTCAAAAGTATATATAATTCATGAAAATATGGATTGGACAAGGCATCTGACCGCAAGGCTGGATGAATTGTCAGTTCCTTATGAAGAACTGGATTTGTCAGAAGGAATATTAAATATAGGAAAAGAGCCTGAAAAAGGCGTGTATTATAACAGAATGAGCGCTTCTTCACATACAAGAGGGCACAGATATGCACCAGAATTAACCGAGCAAGTATTAACATGGCTGGAAAACAAAGGAACAGAAGCAGTCCGTGTAATTAATGGAACATCTGCAATAAATCTTGAAGTGAGCAAGCTGAAACAATACATCTTACTGCAAAAGGCAGGGATAAATACTCCAAAAACATTGGGAGCTGTGGGAAAAGAGCAAATCTTAAATGCTGCAAAGGAACTTGACACATATCCTTTTATCATAAAGCACAACAGAGCTGGAAAAGGGCTTGGGGTAAGGCTTATAAGAAGTTATGAAGAACTTGGCAATTATGTAAATGGAAATGATTTTGAAGATTCTGTCGATGGAATAAGCTTGATTCAGGAATATGTGAAGCCTGTGGATGGGCATATCATAAGAGCTGAATTTATAGGTGGAAAATATCTTTATGCCGTAAAAGTTGACTCAAGCGATGGATTTGAACTGTGTCCAGCAGATTCGTGCCAGATAAATGATAAATTCTGTCCTGTAGGAGAAGAAGCTGCAGAAAAAACAAAATTTAGAATTATCGAAAGATTGCCAAAAAATCAAATCGAAAAATATGAGAAATTTTTGAAAGAAAACCACATAGATGTGGCGGCAATAGAGTTTATCATAAATGAAAACAACGAAGTTTTTGTTTATGACATAAATACAAATACTAACTACAACGCCGATGCTGAAAAAATAGCTGGGAAATATGCTATGTTGGAACTAGCTAAATATTTGAAAGATGAATTGGGAAAATTGGGATAAGAAATAACAGAAATATTAAATAAACTTGGAGGTAATTATGAAAAAGAATTTTGAAGGGCTTGTAAAAATTATTGCAATTTTAGTTTTAGGAGTATTTGCAATAAGCTGTGGAAAAGGTGGAAAGGGAAGCGCTGAACCAGGATCAATTGAGGCAATAAAAAAAGCAGGAAAAATAAGAATAGGAGTATTTGGAGATAAGCCGCCATTTGGATTTGTTGATGAAAATGGGAAAAATCAAGGTTATGATGTTTATTTGGCAAAAAGACTTGCGAAAGATTTATTAGGTGACGAAAATAAAATAGAATTTATCACATTGGAAGCTGCAAACAGAGTGGAATATTTATTATCAAATAAAGTTGACATTATTCTAGCAAACTTTACAGTAACAGACGAAAGAAAACAAAAAGTTGATTTTGCAAAACCTTATATGAAGGTATCATTAGGGATTGTTTCGCCAGAAGGTGCTCCAATAAAAGATGTGAAGGAGCTGAAAGGTAAAAAATTAATAGTCAACAAAGGAACAACAGCAGAAATTTACTTTACTAAAAATCATCCAGATATAGAATTATTGAAATATGACCAAAACACAGAGACATTTAACGCATTATTAGATAAAAGGGGAGCTGCGCTTGCACACGATAATACTCTAGTATTTGCATGGGCAACAGAAAATCCGGGATTTGTTGTGGATATTAAACAGTTAGGGGAACAGGACTACATTGCTCCAGCTGTAAGAAAAGGGAACAAGGAATTATTAGACTGGCTAAATACTGAAATAGATGCTCTTACTAAGGAAGGGTTCTTTGAAAAAGCGTATAAAGCAACTCTTGAGCCTGTTTACGGAAATAAAGTTGATCCAAAAACAGTAATTATCGAAAATAAATAGTCTAGATTATATAAATTTTCTTATTTAAAATGCTCTAAATATTACTTTAGAGTATTTTTATTATTTTGATTGAATTTTTAATAAATTATCTACCATAATAAAAACTTCTATATTTTCAAAAATTATTTATAAAATTTTAAAAAAACACTATGAAAATTAAAAAAAATATGTTACAATTAAATGCAATAAAGGAAAGTATAATTTAAATATAATAAAAAATATAAATAAAAAAGGAAAAGAGGTTAAAATATGGAGAAAAAATCAAAAATTACAGCAATGCTATCTGTATTATTAGTTTCTGCTCCGACTACAGCTAAAAAACTTACAACATCAAATTTACGTGATAATGCGATGAGAACCGCTGCTGTTGAAGTTGATGGAACAGAAATAGAACAATTAGAGATAGCAAAAGAAGAAAAGGATGCTAATAATAATAACGTTATAGTACTAGACACAAATCAATTAAAATTTGATTTTAACAGTGCCACAATAAAAGAAGAGTATACTCCAATATTAGAAAAATTGAAAAACTATATAGAAACTAAGAATGAAAAAATTTCAATTACCGGATATACTGATTCTAAAGGTACTAAAGAATATAATAAAGAATTATCCCTACGAAGAGCTGAAAGTCTTGAAGAAAAATTAATCGAATTAGGACTTTCTCCTGAAAAAATTATTGAAACAAAAGGAAATGGCGACAACAATCCGATTGCTTCAAATGATACAGAAGAAGGAAGATCAGCCAATAGACGTATTGAAGTTCGATTTGTCAATTAATAAAATAATAAAAAAAGCCGAATAGAAATTCGGCTGATTTTTTTGTATAATATATTTATGACAAACATTACACAAAATAAACTGAAATATATTTTCAGTGACAACAATATTTTACTAGATTCCTTAAAATTTTGCAAGAAAAATAATATTGGCAACAGTCACCTTGAATATATTAAACTTTCCATTGATAAATTTCTTGCCTGCAGGGATATTTCAAAAGGTTTTCTCAAGTTCAAATGTCCTCACTGTCCTGTTACACATTTATTCCCTATTACCTGTAAGTCTAAACTCTGTCCTTCTTGTGGTTACAAGTATTCTATGACATGGTCTGAAAATATTCAAAAACATATTCTCGATATTGAACACCGACATGTCCTTTTTACTATCCCTGAAGAATGCAGAAAGTTCTTCTTTTATGACAGATCTCTTCTGTCAAAACTTTCTGCCGCTGTTAACCAGGTATTCAAGTTCGTCTTTCACAATATCAGCAGGAAAAGAAAAAGAAAAAACAAAATTTCTGAACATTCCAAATATTACTTTACTGATTCCGATATTGTACATTACGGTCTCATTTCTGTCATTCATACTTTTGGCAGGGACTTGAAATGGAACCCTCATGTTCATGCCATTGTTTCATTAGGAGGTTTCAATAAAAATCTTGAGTTCAGGAAAATGAGATACTTCAACGTTGACACTATTGCCGGGCAATGGAAATACCATGTCCTTAAAATTATTGAAAACGGCAGCTATCCCAGCAAGAAGATTGAGAAAGACGCTAGAAATACTGCTACGAAGCTTTACAAGGAAAACAGAAGGTTTTTCTTTAACGTTGGAAATGGCGATATTAACAGCACAAAAGGCATTATTAAATATCTTGGACGATACCTTGCACGTTCCCCCATTGCTGAATACAAGATTACTGACATTACTGAAAAGGAGGTTACTTTCTTTTTTAACGACCTAGCTAATAATAAAAAGAAAACTTACATTACTATGCCTTCTGAGAGATTTGTTTCCCATATTTTAATTCATCTACCTCCTAAAAACTTTAAGATGGTAAACCGCTACGGATTTTATTCAAGACATATTTCTGACAGGCTTAAAGAGACAATTGACGCTTTCAGAAAAAATATTGTCGTGTCAAGATATTCATTTTATCAAAGGCAGATGTACAAGACTTTCGGGATGAATCCTTTTTACTGTCCAGCATGCAAGGTTAAAATGATTGTATGGGAATTTTATCATTACAGATATCCGCCCCTCAAAAAATACTATTAATATTTTATTAATCCAACTAGGTTGGATATTTTGTCGTAGACATTTATATATTTGTTTGACAAAAGAAGAGGAAAAGAGGCTGACGCCTCTTTTAAAATTATCAAATATATCAGTAAATAACTAAAAAATATGAATTTAATTTCCTTATAAATTAAAAAAGCCAAATTTAATAGATCTGGCTTTTTTGTTTACTATAATTTACTTAAATAATCAGCTACTTCCCTTACAAGATTTTCGTCTGTTTCTAAAATTTCAAATTCACTAAATTCCTTTAACCCCATATTTACATTTTCTTTTCTATACTTCATACTGCTTTGTTTTATTCTTTTTCCAGAAAAATGGAAACTAGTCGCACCTGTAAAATTTACTATTTCATCAATATTTTTAATATTTAATCCAGCTCCAACAAGTATTTCAGTTTTATTTTTACTATTTTTAGTTGAAATTTTTACTAATTCTTTTAATAACTTTTTTCCTCTTAGGCAATCTTGTGATTGTCCAGATGTTAATATATTCTGAACTCCCAATTCTTGTAACTGATAAAATGCCTTTAACGGTTCTCTACACACATCAAAAGCTCTATGGAATGTAATTGGAATATCTTGAGCTCCCTCTATAAATTTTTTCATATTATCCAAATCAATTTCTCCATTTTTAGTCAAAATTCCTACAACTATTCCATCAACTCCCAGTTTTTTAAACATTTTTATTTCATTTTTTATAATATTTACTTCATAATCTGAATACAAAAAATCTCCAAATCGAGGACGTATTAATACGTTTATTGGAATATCCACATTCTTTTTTACTTCTTCAAATAAACTTTTTGTAGGTGTAGTTCCTCCAATTATTAAATTACTGCATAATTCTAACCTTGTGGCTTTACCTCGTTCAGCATTTATTGCTGATTCCACACTATCTACACATATTTCAAGAGTATATTTTTTCATTTTTTTATCTCCTATAATAATTTGATTTTAGAATATTTAAATACGAAAAAACATTAGAAAATATCGGTTTCCTAATATTTCTAATGCTTATTTCAGTATTGTATATTTTATAATCCGGCTCCAAATTCAAATCCTTTTCCAGAATATTTAAACTGTGCATTTTTTTCTGGGAATGGTGTTACCCCAAATTTTAATGAAACTACTGGATAGTATCCTAACTTTTTATTGCTTGGTTTATCCCATTTCATTCCTGCTCCAATTTCCCATTCAATATTTTCAAATCTATGACTTAAAGTTGCCATTCCTAAAGTTAATTTATTAACTTTTGTTGCATACCATGAACTTTCATAAATCTCTGGATCAGAAGATTTTGGTGCTCCATTTTGTACATATTGAATTTTTCCTCCAACCCACCAAGGCTTATCAGGATCATTTGAAAACATGTATTTTCCTTCAAATTCATGTTTTCTAAAATCAAATGTACTATTACGAGTTGCATTATTTCTATAAATTCGATCAGGTCGTTCCATTATGAAAGCATATCTAACAAACATCTTTTCCAAATATCCTGCTTCAACCTTAAATGTTAAATCATTGATTTTGTCAAATCCTTTCATTCCACTTGGATTAGCTGCATCAGAACCATCTATTTGCATATCCATCCCAATTTGGAAATATTTTTTCTGGCTTCTTAAATTTTGAAGTTTTGAATTAAAATCATTTAGACTAAATTTATTTTGACGATAATTTTCTTCTTCTACATAACTCTTGTATGCTTCTTCTTCCTCACTGCTCAAAAATAATCTATCGTTACTATCTACCAAAATTTTATCAATTGAATTTTTATTGGCATTATTAATAGAAAATTCTTGAGTATTTGAATTCCTTACCATACTTGTATTTTTTATTTGATTCTCAGTTGTATCAATTTCAGTTTCTCTATTTTTTTCCTTTTCTTTTTTATCTAAATCAGCTGCATATCTAGGTTTGGCATTATTTTCATATTTATATAGAAATCCTATTGTTGTGTAATCATTCCCACGAATATATCTATCATCCGAAGTAATAATCGGAGTATTATTTAAATCTCTATATACCTTTTTACCAAATCCAAAGTTTATTTTAAAATAATGGTCTGATTCAAATTTCTTATTTTTCATTTTTGAAGTATCATAAACAAATCCTAATCTATGATAATTCGTTTTTAATTTTAATGCTGGTAAACCAAAAGTTGCTGTATTTCCATAAATATCGTTTGCTTTATTTACTGAATTAGTGTATTCAAATCCCCACTCATTAAAGTTGACTCCAAAAGTTCTTTCCTTTAAAGATTCCTTATAAACTTTTTGATTCCATCCAAGACTTGTGTTGTATGGAAATAGTTGTTTATTTTTTTCATTAAATCTGTATAAAAAATTATCTCCAGCATCAGATAGATAACCATATTGAACTTCTCTGTTAAAATCTCTTTCAGATTTAAAATTCTCAAACTCATACTGCTCATTATTTGAAAAATCAAGACTTACAAACCTTTTATTTGCAATATCAGCCTTAAAATAATTTCTAATATATCTATTTTTTAGCCAATTATCTTTAAAATGTCTATCGTCCCTCATTGTCAAGTTATAATTAAATGTTACATTTCCAATTTGATATTTAAAATCATCTCTAAGTCCCAATGCATTTGTCGGAATTTCTACAATGTCAAAACCATCATACATTGCTCCTCCAGCTGTAGTCTTTTGGAAGGTAACTGTTGCATCGTTTGTAACTTTCACATCATATTTATTATTTTTTTTCGATGTATTATCAAAAAGTGTTGTAAATAATCTTGTATCAAGAGTAAAAATTCTCATTGATGGACTTTGTTTTATACTTTTTCCACTTGCATCTCTTGCAACTTTATAACCAGTTTGTGAATCTAAATCTTCCACTTTTCGTCCATTTCTAAATTCAGGCACTGGTAAACTGCTGTAATCACGATTCTCAAATGCCAAATTATAACCAATAAATGAATTTTTTAGTGGAATATCAATTCTATCATTACCTGTATTGAATCTTTGCGATCTATATTTTTCATAAAGAATTTTTTTAGGACGCCGAATTATTTCATTATCCTGATATATTTTATAAATCCGACTTTCATCAGTTGTTGCAGAATTTAAAAATAACGAATTATAATTTTCATTATCACGTGTATAATCATACTCGTATTCTTTTTTTCTTATATCAACTTGTTTTACTTGTGCACCAAAATAAAGAGTATTTGTCAAATTTTGATAACCTGTTTTAGGCTGGTATCCAAAAAAATCACTCTCTCTAAATGGATAATAATTTCCAAAAGTTAATCCCCATTCTTTTCTTTTGTCATACGCAACATTCTGAACCCAATGAACTGTACTGTCTTCACCTCTATCACGCATACCAAGAAGTTCTCCATATTCATCCTTGTCAGAGTCTAAATAATCCAATTTTAATTTAGGTCCTCTAAAATCAATTCCATAGCTTCTCTTTTTTCTATAGGAATTCAAATCTCCTATATATCCTGGATTAATATCACGAAAATCCTCATTGTCAATTGTTATTGAAACATTTGAATTTCCATTCGTATACTTTATGCTTTTATATAAATCAACGTCAGTTTTACGTGGATCTAAATTATCTGCTTCTACAATTTTGTCATTTATCTCTGTCAATGCTTTAAGAGCATGTTTATTCTGTGTCCAGTAATATTTCGCATTAAATTCACCATTTTGTCCAAGTTCCTGATTAATATTGAAATCCCAAAATCCAATATGACTATACTTATCAACAAAATCTGTATAATCATCTTTTAACTCATTTCCATTAATAGCATACATTAAATTTGTTGTAATATTTTGATAATTCAAATTCCAGATTCCATAACCTGCGTCATAAAATTGTCTATCTTCCTTAGCTTTTTTAGGAGTATTTTTAACCTTGTGATTCCATTTAAAATCCCATTCTTTTTTATGATTTCCGATAGGGACAACAACTCTATTTACAAATATATTTCCTGAATTATTTCCCCAAAAAGCATAATCATTTGAAAATTTTAAAGCTAGCTTTTGCTTTGTACTTAACTCAAAATCTACAAATCCCTGTGCAAGAGGTCCTAAATCATAATCAAACCCCATAATTCCAAAAAGCCCTCTGTCACTATCCATCCCAACATACGGAAATAATGTTGCCCGTTGCGAAGCAGGTTTTAACGAAGTTACATAATATGGTAATTTAAACCAAGTTTTTCCTCCTGCAAAAAAACCTATGTTTCTTGCAATGGCTTTTCTATTTGGGTAAATTTCCAGCTCATCTGCATTTATTTTGTAGCTTGGATTTTCATAAGGGCTGGTTGTAAACCAACCATTTTTTATAAAAATTATCTTATTTCCTTGAGCTAGCGTTTCTTCTCCACCATAACGCAGTTTAACATTTGAATCATAACTTTCTGAATTAAATATTTTTGCTAATTTTGTATCCATATCAAAAATAAGGTTATCAGCTTTTATAATTTGAGAACCTTGAATAAATTCAACATTTCCAGATCCTGAAAGAATGTTTTTATTGGCAATCTTTTTTAATTTATCTGCATTTATTGTAAAATCTCCATATTTTACAGTAACATTACCTTCGGTATTTATTTCTTCTGTTTCCAGATTAATTGTAGATTTTTCTGTTTCCAGTTCTATAACTTCTCCAGCAGCATTTAACTTGCCAAAAAGTATAATATAAAACAGTAAAATAAACAATATTTTATATCTCATTCTTTTCATTTTTTCAACCTTTTATACATTAGATTTTTGCTAAATTATACCATACTTTTATACCTATAACAATTTATTTTACATTTGAAAGGCTTTAATTAAGTTTTTTACTACAAAACGTATTTTTTCCCAAATAACATCATTTTTTCTATATTTGCGATAACTAATAGTACATTATTTTCTCTTATTATAGTATTTGGAAGTGGCATAATATTTAGTTCTTTTTCATCTTTTATCCCGATAATATTCATTTCATATTTATTTCTCAAATTTAATTCTATAAGATTTTTTCCATCAAAATCCTTTGGTGCTTTTATTTCAAACACTCTATATTTTTCTGAAAATTTAAAATGTTCCGTTATATTGGGCCTTATTACCCCAAGTGCTGTTTCCTTGGCCATCGTTTCTTCTGGATAAACAACGGAAGTTGCACCAATCTTTTTTAAAATTTTCCCCTGTAATTCATTTTTTGCCTTACAAATGATAGTTTTTATTCCCATTTCCTTTAAAATTACCGTAACAAATACACTGGACTGGGTATTATCTCCAATGCAGACAAAAGCAGTGTCAAAGTCATCATTTATTACTTTCCTGATTGAATTTTCGTCTGTCACATCCAATGTAATTGCATCACTTGCGATTTCATCATCAATTACCTTTTGTACACGCTCTTCCCTTTGATCTATTGCCAGTACCATTTTACCATTTTCATATAATGTCTGAGTTACACTTCTACCAAATGTTCCAAGCCCAATTACTAAATATCCTGCCATTTTTCACCTCTTCCTTATCCTATCAAAATGTCTTCCTTTGGATAAACATATCTTCCTTTTGGATTTTTCATTCTGGACAAGGCCAATGTTATTGTTAGTGGCCCGACTCGTCCAACAAACATCGTAATCATAATTAACAGTTTAGAAATACTCGATAATTGCGGCGTTAAATCCCGTGATAATCCCGCCGTTCCAAAAGCAGATACCAGTTCAAATCCTAATTCTATAACTCTTATATCCTCCAGCCAAATTAATAAAAATAATACTACAGCAACATACATAATTGATATAAAAACAATAACCATAGCTTTATTATATATTTTCCAGCTGATTCTTCTCTTGTTGTATTCTAGATGTTCCTTATTTTTTATAGTTGTAACTATTCCAAAAAGTATCAATCCGGCTGTAGTAGTTTTTATTCCACCACCTGTTGAGCCAGGTGAGGCTCCAATAAACATTAATACTACAAACAGAAAAACTGTAGGTTCCCGCAGTTCAGCTATGGAAATTGTATTAAATCCAGCCGTTCTTGTTGTTACACTTTGAAAAAAGGCAGCTCCTATCTTTTCAAAAAATGGCAATGTTCCTAATGTTTTATTGTTTGAATATTCTAGGATAAATGTTATAATTGTCCCAAATATGATTAGAAAAATTGACATTTTTATAGCTATTCTTGTAGTAGTAGTAAGCCTTTTATCTTTTTTTAGAAAATATTGATAAATATTAAGAATTGCTGCAAAACCTATTCCGCCTAAAAAAATTAAGACAGGAATTACAGTGTTTATTATTATACTATTTTTAAAATCACTTAAATTATTTGAAAATAATGCAAACCCGGCATTACAAAATGCGGAAATAGAATGAAATATAGCATAATAAGCCGCTGTCTTATAATCAAATATTTTTATAAATTTTAAAAATAATATTGCAGCCCCGATAATTTCTATTATAAAAACCGTAGTCAAAACTTTTTTTACAAATTTTTGTATCTCAAATGTTGTATTTGTGTTTATATCTTCCTGTATCAATTTTTTAGTAAAATATCCAACTTTTTTTGAAATCATTGTTACAACTATTGTTGAGAATGTGATAATTCCAATTCCACCAAGCTGAATTAATACCATAATAACTGTTTTTCCAAATAAATTATAGACTTTGCTTACATCATTTACTGTAAGTCCTGTTACACAGACAGCTGACGTTGCCGTAAACATACCCTCAAGTAAATTTGTTTTTTGTCCATTTTCTATTGCAATTGGCAAAGAAAGCAAAAAGCCGCCTATTAATATAATTATTACGAATGATACTAAAATTACGGTGTAAGGGGAAATTTCCTTTTGTTTTCCTATCATCAGAATCTCCTAACTTTCTGTTTATATAAAATTATTTTTAATTTTTAAATGATCCAAAAGTCAAAATCTTCACAAACCTGATCATATTTCTTATCTTTTCCTATTTTATCTGCAAACTCTCTTAAATCTTCTCCTGCTTTTCTCAAGTATTCCTCATTTCCCACAACTTCTTCGACTTTTTCTGAAATTCCATGCCATGCCTTATAAATCTCAGGCATAATTTTTAAGCCTTCCTCTGTTATTTTTGTAAAGGAGTTTTTTCCAGCTTTTTCCCTTGCTACATACCCTTTAGAAATTAGCTTATCAACAAATCTCGTAACTGTTGAGGGAGCTATTGCCAAAGTTTCTGATATTTGATTTACAGTCAATCCTTCTGCTTCTTCTTTTAATATAATCATAAGAAATCCGTGCGTTGGATAAATATCCAGCTTTTCAAATGATTCCTCCGCCATTTTATTAATCATTCTAAACATTTTTGAAATCGTAAAATAAATACATTTCTGAATTTCCATTTTTCCTTTAGTCATATTTTCACTTCCTTCCTTTCTTCGTTTGCTATTTATTCTTTACTACATATTTTTCCCAGCAGAATAACCACGTAAGTTTGATAATAATGTACACAGGAATAGCGACAAAAGCTCCTCCAATTCCGAACAAAGCTCCTCCCACAAGAACTACCAGAAGAGTTGTAATTGGATGCATTTCCACTGATTTCCCTGTAAGCCATGGTTTCACAATATTGGCTTCGATTGTTTGGACAATTGTAATTAGAACAATTATCAAAATCACAAGTTTAAATGATTTTGTAAAAGCATACAATATCGCTGGAATTAGACCAATAAAAGGTCCTATAAATGGAATAACGTTTCCAAATCCTATAATTACTGAAAAAAGAAGACTGTAATCCATTTTCAAAAAATAAAAAATCACAAACGATACTACGCCTACTATCATACTGTCCAAAGCTGTCACAAGAATATATTTCTCAATAGTTTCATCCATATTCTTTATAAGTACTATTAAGTCTTCTCTTCCCATATTTCGTAAAATTCGCTTAACTCCATTTTCAATGTTATCATAGCTAAAAATTAACATTATTGTAAAAATAGGTGTCATAAATAATAAACTGAATGTGCTGCTCATTAATGAAAAACTTGAACCTAGCACTTTTATTATATTTGTTACAATTATATCTTTAGAGTTCATTATAGATGTTCTTAAATCAATGTTATTACTTTCAAGAAATCCAAAAAAATTATTTTGCAGCTTTTCCTGATTTTTTAGTAAAAAGTCAATAAGGCTTGATACTTGCTTTGTAAATATCGGAACAATCGTTAAAACTATATAAAGAAAAATTATAAAAAACATAGTTAATACAAGTAAAATTGCAAATGTACGGTTTAACTGAATTTTTTTTTTCTTATTTTCATGAGAAATTTTATTAAATAATTCCATTCTTTTTCTTCGTTCTGAATTGCTTATATTCATTTTTTCCACTTTTTCAAGCTCATCAAGTTTACTGTTCTTAATTCTATCTTTTTCACTTATCATATCAATAAAAGGCATGAGGCAGTACACAATTACAAATGAGAGAATAAATGGAAAAATAGTGCTTGTAACAAGTCTTATTGGTTTTGCAAAATTGTCATAAACTCTAAAAAACAACAAAATTGCCAAAAGCATCAACACTGCTACAATCAGAATATTTCTTATTTTTAACAGTTTTTCCTCATCATAAAATTTCATTTGATTAATCTCCCTTTTTCTATCTATCAATTTTTTATCTATCCAAAGGTTTTTTCACTTTTCTTGTTAAATACAATATCAATTGGGCATCCTTCAAATCCAAAATATTCCCTTAACTTATTTTCAATATATCTTTGGTAAGAGAAATGTATTAGTTCTGGATTATTCGCAAAAAATGCAAATTTTGGCGGTGCTTGACTTACTTGTGTTGCATAATTTATTTTCACTGCTCTTCCTTTTCTTGTAGGCACTGGATTTTGTGCTATCATTTCTGCCAAAATCTGATTCAGAAGCCCTGTCGTTATCTTTTTATGATATTCTTCATTAATAAATTTAGCCTGCTCTAAAATATTCAGTGTTCTCTTTCCTGTCATTGCTGAAATCGTTACAATTGGTGCATAATCTAAAAAAGCCAAATCTGCCTTTACTAAAGCAGTAAATTCCTTCACACTATTATTATTCTTTTCAATCAGATCCCATTTATTTACAGCGATTATAATTGGTTTTCTCTCCTCATAGATCATTCCAGCAATCCTTTTATCCTGATCTGTCAAAAGTTCTGTCGCATCTAGCATAAGCACACACACATCTGCTCTCTTTATTGCCTTTATCGCACGTAATACGCTATAATACTCAATATCATCTTCCACTTTGGATTTTCTACGAATTCCTGCTGTATCAATTAATGTATAAGTTTCTCCATTATATTTCAAGCTTGAATCAATCGAATCTCTAGTCGTTCCCGCAATATCACTTACAATCGAACGTTCTTCGTTTAAAAGCTTATTTACAAGTGAAGATTTTCCTGCATTTGGTCTTCCAAGAATTGCAATATTAATTCCGTTTTCAGTTTGTTTTATTTTTTTATCTTCAAATTTGTTAATTACAGCATCCAACAAATCCCCAAGATTCGTCTTATGCTCTCCAGAAATTCCAATAACTTCTTCAAATCCTAGTCCATAAAATTCAAAAATATTTTCCTGGTCACGCATATAATTGTCAATCTTGTTTACAGCCACAACAACCTTTTTATCCTGTCTTCTAAGCACTGTTGCCACATCCTCATCAAGCCCAGTAATTCCAGCTTTTCCATCCACCAGAAATATAATTACGTCCGCCTCATCAATTGCAACCTGTGCTTGCTGCTTAATTTTCCCCATCATAAAGTCTTCTGTACGTGGCTCAAGCCCTCCTGTATCAACTAAAATAAATTCTTTTCCGCTCCACTCCATCTCACGGTAAAGTCTATCTCTAGTGACTCCTGGCTCATCTTTTACGATAGACAGCCTGTCCCCCACCAGCTTATTAAATAACGTTGATTTTCCCACATTAGGTCTACCAACAATCGCTACTGTATGTTTCATATCTTCCTCCTTTTTTATTTATTAAATTATCATCACTTTTTCAAACTATCTGTAATTATTTATTGCTTGTATTTCAAAATTATGTGATTTATTATTTTACCATACAACATTATAATATATTTTATCACATTTTTTGTATTTTTATTAGTCTTTTTTAATGATATTATAGAAAAAATGTAAATAAAATAAACACTGAGAGATTATTTCTTCAACCTTTTTGTAAATATTTTTAATTTTTATATACATTACTTCCTTTTCCTATTTCAATTACTAATATTACAAGTTCTTCATTTTTATTTCTGCTATTATTCTAAAATTATCAATTCTATATCTCCATAAATTTTTAAAATTATTATACAACGATTTTTCAAATGATTTTGGATTTTCAACTGATTCTAATTTTTTTAAATATTTCAATATCAAAACTTTATGGAATTATCTAATTTTATGTACTTTTTATTTATTATACTACATAATAAATACATTTCTAAATACTTCTTAAAATAAAAACAAACTTTGTAATGAAGAAAATTAATTTTCCATTTCTCTTTTTATTCACACAAAAAAACACCCAAACTCCAATTCTCCAGTTTAGGCGTATTTTTAAAAATCTAATCAAAATTATGAAACTATTAACGGTAACAATACTGCAATAATAGCCATTAAAGCAGGAAGTCCCTGCAATAAAAATATTTTTTTGGAAACTGTGACAGAACCATAAACAGCTGCACAAATAATACAAATCAGGAAGAAAACTGCAATTTGAATTTGAAATTCTCCAGTTTCAGTTAAACTCCATATTAATCCTGAGGCAAGAAAACTGTTGTATAATCCTTGATTTGCCATCATTTTTTTTACGCGCTCATCTTTTAAGAATTTTGAATCAAGTCCAAAATTTCGTTGTATAGTTTCACTTTCATTGAAATACATTTCAAGAATTAATATATAGTAATGCTCAATTGCCACAAATAATATTAATATGAGTGCCAGTATGCTCAAAATAATTCTCTCCCTTCTTTATATTTTCATGTTCTTTATTTTTAGTTTAATCTCTTACACTTAAAATTACAGGCTTTCCATCAATAATGGCAAGGCTATGTTCGTATTGGGCTGAACGTTTTCCATCTTTGGTAACTGCAGTCCACATATCCGATAGAACTTTTACTTTATAAGTACCGACATTTACCATCGGCTCAACTGTAATAACCATTCCATCTTCAATTTTAGCCCCTGTTCCAGCTTTTCCATAATTTGGAATAATTGGATCTTCGTGCATTTCCTTCCCTACTCCATGCCCTGCAAAATCTCTTACAAGCGAGAATCCAAAACTTTCCACATATTCCTGAATAGCATGCCCAATATCTCCAATTCTATTTCCGGCACGTGCCGCTTCAATTCCAATATCTCTTGCCTTTTCAGTAACTTCCATAAGTTTTTTAGAAGTTTCATCAATTTCTCCTACAGCATAAGTAATCGCAGCATCACCAAAATATCCATCAAGTACTGTAACCGTATCAACTGTCAGAATATCCCCTTCCTTTAGTATCTGCTTTTTGCTTGGAATACCGTGTACGACAACTTCGTTTACAGAAATACAAGTTGCGGCTGGATAAGGAGGGTATGGACGACCTACATCGTAACCCTTAGTTCCTGGAATTGCTCCTTGGCTTCTAATGTAGTCTTCAGCGATCTGGTCCAGTTCGTATGTGCTGATTCCAGCTTTTACGTGTTTTGGCAATACATCTTCAAAAAGTCTTGCAATTATTTCATTAGCTTTTTTTATTTTTTTTATTTCATCCAATGTTTTATAAATTATCATTTTTTGTACTTCTTCTTTCTAAATTCTTTTTTTTATTTTTTAGTATATATATTTAACAGTTCAATACTTTTTTGCAAAAAGTCTTATCCTTTTAAAAATAAAATTTTATTAATCCTCAAATAAATTTAGCAATATTACTTTAAAATTAAATTCAAGTTCTAAATTTTCTTAATTTTTACCAATTTAACCTTAGATAATATTCAAAATATTTACTATTTTTCCAAAATATCAATTATATCTTTTGTAATTTCTTCCAGTTTTTTTGCACCATCTACGCTGTAAACTTTATTCTGCTTTTTATAAAAGTCCAATACTGGTGCTGTCTGCTCGTTATAAACTGCCAAACGTTTTTTTACTGTTTCTTCATTATCGTCTGCCCTTTGTTCCAAATCTTGTGGATTTTCGTCAACTGGCGGATTGTATTTTATGTGATAAATTTTACCTGTTTTTTTCGATACTCTTCTTCCTGTGATTCTTTCGATAATTTCTTCATCGCTAACTTCAAGTGCAATTACTTTTTCAATTTCTCTGTTTGATTTTTCTAAAATTTTGTCAAGTTCTTCAGCTTGAGCTACCGTTCTTGGAAAACCATCCAAAATAAATCCTTTTTTACAGTCTTCCTCCTGAAGTCTTGCTTCCACAAGTCCGTTTACGATTTCATCCGAAACCAATTTCCCTTCATCCATCAATTTTTTTGCTTCCAGTCCTAACGGAGTCTTATTCGCAATTGCCGCTCTTAAAATATCTCCTGTTGAAATTTGAGGAATTTCATATTTTTGAATTAATTCCTTTGCCTGAGTTCCTTTTCCTGCTCCTGGCGCTCCAAATAACACTATATTCATAATTATTTATCCGATATTTAAAATTAAATACCGCTCCTTTCCAAATTTATTTTTTCACATCTAATTTTAACATTTTAAAAGCCATTTTTCAATTTTCTTTTTTAAATTTTCTAAAAAATAAGAAATAAAGAAAAAAAAACTGAATTTAATCAGTTTTTTCTGCTAAAGAATTTTAGCTAATTTAAGTTAGAGTGGGTAATAAACCCTTCTATATTTTACCACATTTATAAATTTTATCAATACCTTTTTTTAAATTTTTATTTTTTATTTTTTCTTAAATTTCCATTTTTTCATATTTTTTAAAATAATCCTTCAATTCTTCTAAAATTTCATTCCCCATTCCTTCTTTTTCCGTTTCTATATTAACACACAAAAGTGGTTCATGCAGTGACAATCTGATTAAAAACCAGCTTTTTTGACCGGCATTTACTCTTACACCTTCGTAGTTAGGCATTTCTAGGCTCCAACCTTCTTTTTTTCCAGCATATTCCCTAAAGTTTTCCACGATTTTTTCTCCACGAGTTCGAAAATCTTTATCTTTTATAGGAATTCTTATTTCTATTTCCTCAGCAGGCTCATACAGCTCATTTAGAACATCTGTAAATTCAATGCCTTTTTCCCTGCTCTCTACAAGCTGAATCAGAAGCCTTGCAGCCATGTATGCACCGTCATCAAGAAAATAGTTTTCTTTAAATGCCGCATGTCCAGACGTTTCTATCGCAAGAGGAGAATACTTCCCTTCGTTATTAAGTCTTATAGATTCATTTATTACGTTCTTATATCCTCGCTGGAATCTGTGATGAATCCCGCCGCGGTTTTCTATAAACTCTTTTAGCCCTGCCGATGTAACCGAATCTGTTACAATTATCCTGCCAGAATGCTCTTTTAACAATATTTCACTAAGCAATGCAATAAGATTATTTCTGTTAATTTCACGTCCATTTTTATCTATAAAGGCACTTCTATCTCCATCTGCATCAAATATTATTCCAAAATCTGCATTGTTATCAAGAACTGCTTTTTTTATTGATTCTATCGCTTCTTTTGCTTCAGGATTTGGAATATGATTTGGAAAGTTACCATCAGGATTTAAAAATTGGCTTCCAGCAGTATCTCCACCTAAAACTTCTATTACCTTTTTGGCAAAAAATCCTGCAGCTCCATTTCCTGCATCTATCACTATCCGTAAGTTTTTTAGAGGTTTATCCCCTTTCCCAATTTTATTTTTTATTAGTTCACATATATATGAAGCATAGTCATCTGCCAGATTTTTTACAATTTCTACACCTCTTTCTTCTTTAATCAAATTTTCTTCTTGTTTTTCGGCCATTTCTAGAAATTCATTAACATTACTTTTTTGAAGTCCTCCATTTTTCGTAAAAAATTTAATTCCGTTGTAGCAGCTCGGTAAATGGCTGGCAGTTATCATCATTGCGCCATCAGCTTTATAATCCTCAAATATCGTAGTCATAAATAGTGATGGTGTTATTGACATTCCGCAGTCATATACATCAATTCCCATTTCCATCAAGGTCTTTCTTATAACTTCTGAAAATTTAGGTCCTGTATGCCTTGCATCATATCCAACTGCCACTTTAACCTTTCTGTTTTCAGTCTTTGCGATTTCATCGCATTTTTCAGTTATCCAAAGCCCAAAGCCTTTTGCTATGAACTCAACTTCCTTTTCAGATAAATTGATGTCTTTGTCCTCATATTTGGAAACTATTCCCCGAATGTCAGTTCCACTTATCATATTTTTTAAATTCATAAAAATACCTCTCCTTTCAAGTAAAGCCATACCTATTCTCTTCATTATGAAAATTAGTATGGCTTTTCTATTATTGTTCACTTAATTTACTATTTTAAATTATTCAGCACTGTTTCTGCAATATCCTTCGCTCTAAGCCCGTAATTCGTAAGCATAGTCTCTCCATCCGCACTTTGTCCAAAAACATCCTGTATTCCATGTTTTACAACTTTTGCAGGATGAACTTCTGACAAATATTCTGAAACTGCGCTTCCAAGCCCTCCAATTACTGAATGTTCTTCACTTGTTACAATAAATTTACATTCTTTTGCCGCTTTTAGAACTGTTTCTGTGTCTAAAGGTTTTATCGTAGAAACATTTACCACTCTTGCCTTTACTCCTTTTTCTTCCAGTAATTTTGCCGCCTCAAGAGCTTCTGAAACCATAAGGCCAGTCGCTAAAATTGCCACATCGTTTCCTTCCCTCAAAGTTGCAGCTTTCCCTATTTCAAATTTATAGTTTTCATCAAATAATACTGGTATATTGAGTCTTCCAAGTCTTACATATACAGGCCCTTTGTATTCAGCCGCCGCAAAGACCATTTTTTCCGTTTCTACTGCATCTGCTGGCGACAGCACTACCATTCCTGGAATTGCACGCATTAAAGCCATATCCTCAACTGACTGGTGTGAACCTCCATCCTCTCCCAGCGAAACTCCTGCGTGAGTTGGACAAATCTTGACATTTAACTGTGGATAAGCCACCGAGTTTCTAACCTGGTCAAAGGCACGTCCTGCCGCAAAATGTGCAAAAGTTGAGGCAAACGGTATTTTCCCAGTCGTTGCAATACCTGCCGCTGTTCCAATCATATCAGCTTCTGCAATCCCAACATTTATATGTCTTTCTGGAAACTATTTTTTAAAATACGCAGTCATTGTTGATTTTGACAAGTCTGCTTCCAGTACCACCACATCTTTATTTACTTTTCCCAATTTAACTAACGCTTCTCCATAAGCCACTCTAGTTGATTTTTTTTCCATTCTCATATTCTCCTATTTTTTATTTCATCATTTTTAAAAACTTTCTCATACTATTCCACAAGCCAGGGTTAGTGCATAGCACTTTCGCCATTCTCTTTAATACGCCATTATTTAAATATGTTAAAATAACTATTATTGCGAAATGAAGGGAAATGGCGATTGATTTCCCTTGCTATTATTAGCTCAACTCTTCCATTGCCTTCTTGTATTCTTCATCGTTTGGAGCGGCTCCATGGAATCCTGCATTGTTCTCCATGAATGAAACCCCTTTTCCTTTTACAGTATTCGCAACGATAACTGTCGGCTGTCCTTTAACTGTTCTTGCTGTGTCAAGAGCATTTATGATTTCTTCATAATTGTGTCCGTCAATCTCAATTACATTCCATTTAAAAGCCTTAAACTTTTCCCCAACTGGAGCGACATCCATTACATCCGAAACTTTTCCATCAATTTGCAAATTGTTATAGTCAACTATCGCAACTAAATTGTCAAGCTTGTAATGTGCAGCAGTCATAACCGCTTCCCAAACTTGACCTTCCTGCAATTCTCCATCTCCTAAGATTGTATAGACTCTGAAATCGTTATTGTAAATTTTTGCGCTCAAAGCCATTCCGTTTCCCGCGGACAGTCCTTGCCCAAGTGAGCCTGTTGACATTTCAACTCCAGCCAGTTTTTTCATATCAGGATGTCCTTGAAGCGGAGAGTGCCATTTTCTAAGTGTTGGAATAAGATTTTTTCCTTCATCTCCTAAAAATCCTTTTTCAATCAAAGCCGCATACAGTGCAGGAGCAGCATGCCCTTTACTAAGAACTAATCTATCTCTGTTTTCCATTTTTGGATTTTTTGGATCAATATTCATTTCCTTCCAGTAAAGCACAGCCAGAATATCAGCAATCGAAAGTGAACCTCCTGGATGTCCTGATTTTGCCCTGTAAATCATTTCAATAATGTCTTTTCTCAATGTTTTTGCCTTTTTTTGCAAATCTTCAATTTTCATAAAAACCTCCTAAAATTAATATTAAAAAGAGAGCGGCCATAAAACTGGAAACTCTCTTTATTCTTACAAAAGCAGCATCTACCTGTTTAACAGTTCTATATACTGCTTAACTAACTCTATTTTTTCCGAATTCATATCCATTAATTTTCGAATTATTTCTCCAATATTTATATCTGAAAATTCTTCGATTATCTCATTAGTAAGCTCCTTTTTCAAATCCGACATATCTTTGTCTGTATATCCTATTATTTTAAATAGTTTCAGATGATCTATCTTCAATATTTTAGCAATTTTTTTTAGCAGAAGCGGATTTGTCATATTATGCTTGCCTGATTCTAGATTAGATAAATAGGCTGGACTTATTTTTAACATTTCAGCCATCTCTCTTAACCCTATATTTTTTTGTAATCTTTTGTTTTTTATATAGTACCCTAATGCTTCTACAAGATTAGAGTTTGTTTTTATACTGTCATTTCCAGCCATTTTTTCACCTTATCAATTTATTCATATGCAAATATAATATCATAATTTTATGATTTTGTGAACTGCTGAAACTTTTTGGCGCGTAACAAATGCAGTCTATAGTTTATTTTTTCTTTTGTCCATAGTAAGCATTAGCTCCGTGTTTTCTCAGAAAATGCTTATCCAATAATTCCTGCTGCATTGGTTTTATATCCTTATTTACCATTTCAGTAAACATTGCCATTTTTGCTACTTCCTCCAGCACAACAGAATTATAGACAGCTTTATCAGGGGTTTTTCCCCATGTAAAAGGCCCATGACTGTTCACAAGAACTCCTGGAATATATTCAGGATTTATATTTCTTTTTTCAAAAGTTTCTATAATTACTGTTCCTGTTTCTTTTTCATATTCTCCAGCAATTTCTTCAGGTGTCATTTTTCTTGTACAAGGTATTGAACCATAGAAATAGTCAGCATTTGTTGTCCCATAAGCAGGTATATCTCTTCCACTTTGAGCCCATATTGTAGCATTTGTTGAATGAGTATGAACAATTCCGCCTATTGAAGAAAATTTTTTATAAAGTTCAATATGTGTAGGAGTGTCTGATGAAGGGTTTAAATCACCTTCTACAACATTTCCATCCAGATCTACCACTACCATATCTTCCGCTTTCATTGTTTCATAGTCCACACCGCTAGGTTTTATAACAATTAGATTTTTTTCTCTGTCAATTCCGCTCACATTTCCCCAAGTAAACAATACTAGCCCTTTTTTTGGCAATTCTAAATTTGCCTTAAATACTTGTTCCTTTAATTTTTCCAGCATTAGATAAATCCACCTTCCTTCATTTTATCCAGCATCCATTGCTTTGCCTTTTTTACTTCCTCAATTGGGTTATCTGATTTTTCAGTCCACATTTCAATCAAAAAAGGTCCTTTATAATTTAATTCCTTTAATTTTTTAAATACTTTTGGAAAATCTACACATCCTTCTCCAAAAGGCACTTCCTTAAATTTCCCTTCAAAAGTGTCAGTTACTGCTAAAGTATCTTTCAAATGGATTCCTGTTATTTCTCCATTTTTTATTCCAAGTTCCAATTCTTTCAGCGTGTCATTTTCAGGCCATGCTGTCAAATTTCCTACATCGGGATAAACCTTTAGCCATGGAGATTTAATTATATTGGCATATTCCATATATTTTGTAATGGAATTGATAAATGGGTGATCCATAATTTCTATTGATAGTGTTACGTTGTACGAAGATGCCCATTCTACTGCCTTTTTCAAATTTTCAGTAAAATATTTTTTAGTCTGCTCGCTGCCTTCTTCGTAATAAACATCGTATCCAGCCATCTGAATCGTTCTAATTCCCATTTTATCTGCAAAAATTATTGCCTTTTGCATAAGCTCCATAGCCTTTTCTCTGGTCTTTTCATCCATGCTTCCCATAGGAAATCTTCTATGTCCGCTAAAGCACATTGACGGAATTCTAACTCCTGTATCTATTAAAGCCTTATGAATTCTGTTTATTTCATCATCAGTCCAGTCCAATCTTGCCAATCTTTCATCAGTTTCATCTATCGAAATTTCAACAAAATCATATCCGCATTTCTTAACCAGCTTTATTCTCTCAACCCAGTCAATATCCTTAGGAAGAGCCTTTTCATATATTCCCAAATTTAATTTATTAAGATCTTTCATATTATTCCTCTATTTCCAATATTTATCAATTTCTGCTTTAAAAGCCCTTGCAGCTGCTGCAGGATCTTCTGCTTCAGTAATTCCACGCCCTGCAATAAACGTAAACACATCTACACCTTCAAACAGTTTTAATGTATCAGTATTAAGTCCACCTGTTACAGAGACCTTGAATCCCATTTCAATTAATTTCTTGACTTTATTCAAGTCCTTTTCTCCCCAAGTTTCTCCAGCCAGCAAGGCATCCCTGCTTTGGTGGTAAATAGCCTGATTAATTCCTGCATCTAACCAAAGCTGAGCTTGTTCGTAAGTCCAGTCGCCATACAGTTCCACTTGAATTTCACCACGTTCTCCACGCTCTTCCTTTATAGCTTTTAAAGCTGCTTTCATTGTAGGAATTGTTGCAGAACAGATACAAGTCATCCAGTCTGCTCCACGAACTGCATTATTTTTAGCAACCGTTCCTCCTGCATCCGCACATTTTGTATCTGCCACTATTATTTTATCAGGAAATAAATTTCTTAAAACTTCAACCAATTCACTTCCAACTTGCAACAGACAAACTGTTCCAGCTTCTATAACATCAACTTCTTCCCCAACTGATACTGCCGCTTTTATCGCACCTTTTAAGTCAGAATGATCAAGTGCTACTTGTAATAATGGTTTTGCCATAGTTTTTCCTCCATTTCATATTCATACATTTTTGAAATATACTCAAACTCCTAAAAAATTATTTAAAAAGGAGCTTGAGCAATTTAAAGTTTTTTAGTACTATGCTTTTTCTTCTATCAGTTTATAAATATCTTGAGGCTCTCTAGCTTCCCTTATTTTTGAAAAAACATCCTCATCATCGAAAAGCATTACTATCTGAGGTATAGCTTCTCCTGCATGAACTTCATCATTTTCAGCTGCCAGTCCAATTAGTATATCTACTTCTTGTCCATCTGGAAATAATACAGGATTTTTCAAAGTAACAAGACTGAAAGAATTTTTATTAACTCCCATGTCAGGACGTTCATGTGGCATTGCCAATCCCGGAGCCAATATATAGAAAGGCCCTAATTCCTTTGTTCTTTTTATTATATTTTCTATATATTTTTCTTCTATTGAATTATTTTCCAGAAGAGGTTTCATGCACACATTTATCGCTTCTTCCCAATTGTTTGCCTCTTGCTGCAGTACAACAGAATTATTTTCTTTCAAAGAATCCAGCAAATTCATAAAAAAATCTCCTTCCAACTTTTATCTTTTAAGCTATTCCAACTTCTGTCAATTTACTTTCAAGCTCTTTTTCATCAAGTAAATTTAAAAGTCCAACTATTTTTGTATTCGGTCCACCTTTTAATTCAGGTGCAATATGAGTCGATGCAATAACTAAGTCATAATTTGCAAGCCCTGATTTAGCTTCTCCCAAACTGCATGAATTAACATCAGCCTGTACTCCTAATTTTTGTAATACTTTTCCAACTTTTAACTTCATAATCATACTTGTTCCCATTCCACTTCCACAAACTGCTAGTACTTTAATCATTATTATCACTTCTTTCTTTTTATTTTTTTATCAAAATTTCTAATTTTCTTCCAAATCTACAGTTCCTTCATAATACTGCTCTTTATTTTTAGATTTTGCATATTGAATTTGAGGAATTATTAGCATTGCAGCAATTACCAATACATATCCTATTATTCCTAAATATTTCATTACAAATCCTTGCGCTAGCCATACCGTACTTTGGTCGATATTTCCGTGCCATCCACCTTTTAACTGGAATAACGCTACAGCTACAGCTCCGCATAGTACCTGCAATACTCCTGATACAGCTGACAATATGAATGCAGCTCTTGCTCCCCCACGTTTATCAGCATACACAGCAATAGTTGCATTATCAAAGAACACTGGAACGAATCCTGTTATAATAAATACAGGCGATTTGAATATTAGTAATCCTGCTATTGAAATAAATTGAGCTATTGTTCCTACTAAAAATCCGAATAATACTGCACTTGGCGATCCAAATCCATAAGAAGCCGCACAGTCTACTGCAGGTAATGATCCAGGTAATATTTTATTCGAAATACCTTGGAATGATACTGTCAATTCTGATACGAACATTCTAACTCCTGTTTTCAAAATTGTTAAATATACTGCAAATAATAATGTTGTTGAAACAATGTAAGTACCAAATGAAAGTTTTTTAGGATCAAATGCTCCTGCTGCAACTCCATGAGGATTTATAACTGGACAAGTTTGTACGCCATTTTCAATCACACATTTTCCAAATTTCGCAGTAAAGAATTCAGGCCCTAGCACCCACATTATTATTCCAAAGAACACTATCATTATAAGTCCTGTTGCAATAATATCATCGTGAAGCATTGATAACCATTTAGGCAATTTCAAATCATCCAGTTTCTTTTTAGGATTTCCTATTTTTGGTGCCAATTTATCTGCCACCCATATAGCAAACATTTGTTGATGCCCTATTGCAAATCCAGCATTTTCTGTTAATCTCTGAGTTGGTTCCACTGATAAGTTTGATCCAACTGCCCAATATATTCCTGCAAAAATTCCTATTAATATTACTCCTTTTATATTTTGGAATTGAGGAAACAGGAAGAATATCATCCAAGATGCTGTTGAAGCTTGTTGCTGCATAATATGTCCTGTTATAAACAACGTTCTCACTTTAGTAAATTTTCTAAATAATACTAATATTATATTTATAATAAATCCTATAAGAAGTGCCATCATAACAGATGCTGCCAAATTAGACTTAGATGGATCTTGTTCAATAATATTTTTTATTGCTTCATCCACAGCCTGCAATCCAAAGTAAGGATCTATAACCGCTGCATTTAATTCAAATTTAGTCTTTAATGCTGCCAAGATTGGTCTAAATGTTGTTACTAGCCCTCCTGCACCAACATTTAATATCATATATCCTACAGTTGCCTTAATAAATCCTCCAACTGCCTCGTATATTTTTTTCCCTAAAAATAAATAACCTACAAAAACTAATAATCCTACAAAAAATTCTGGTTTAGTCAAAATATTCTGTCCGAACCATGTTCCAATTCCCATAAAAAAATTCATTACTTTTCTCCTTTGTGCTTTCTTAAAATAGTTTTATTGCTTAAATACTTTAAATTTATTTTTAAATAAAGTTTCAACATTTCTATAAGAACGATTTGAACGGCAAATCAGGCTCTATTGTGAATGCATCTTCAAATCCTCTTCTGTACATGTATTCCATATCATCTTTATTGTCGGGGAATACAAATTTCCCTCCAGGCTGCCATATATATGGCTTAAATTCGTACTTCATTCTGTCTTTTCTGTAATTCCACAATAAAGTGATTTCTTTCGGATCAGCCATAAAGTTAGACCAGATGTCATGGTGTAATGGAATAACTACTCGTGTCTTTAATTCTTCAGCCACTCTTAGCACATCTGAAGAAGTTAATTTATCTGTCATTCCTCTTGGATTATCTCCATATCCTACAAATGCCACATCTACTTTATTTTCATCTCCATGTTTTACAAAATAGTTTGAATGGTGGGAATCCCCTGCATTGTAAATATTTCCACCTGTTGTTTCAACTAAATAGTTTACTGCCATTTCATCCATATCAGGCGGTAAATTTCCTTTTAATGTTACATCTTCAGCAACTGTTAAAAGCATAGTTCTGTCAAATGATTCCAATGCTTTTATTTTTGCATCTTTTATTGTAATTTCATCTCCTGGTTTTACTTGTACCAGTCTATCTTCAGGCACTCCCCATTTTCTCCAAATTTCAATACATGTTTTTGGTCCTACGAATTTTGCTTCTGGACAATTTTTTACAACTGCCGCCGCAACATTTACATCTATATGGTCACTATGTGAATGTGTTGCAAGCAATGCATCAAGACCTTCTATTGCAAAAGGATCTATTACGCACGGAGTAAGTCTCAAGTTTGGCTGTAAAGCTACACATCCGACTGCTCTTTGATGCTGATGCTTAGGTTTCATTAATTTATTTTTTTGACTTCTTTTACCTGTTGCTACCCAGATATCCATTGCAATATTTGCATTTCCTTCTGTTTTGATCCAAAGTCCCATGTTTCCAAGCCACCACATTGCTACAGTATTTGGTTTTACTACTGTTTCAGCTATTTCCTCATTTAACCAAGTTCCCCATTCAGGGAATGTTCCCAAAATCCAAGATTCTCTTGTGATTTCATCTACTTTTGACATAATTTGTCCCTCCTAAAAAATGTTATTAAATTGTATAAATTGTTTTCTATTTGCTAACAATAGTATACCTTACTTTTTTCCAAAGTCAATAGCATTTTTTTTAAAATTTACAAAAAAAAGCCGGATAAAACCGACTTAATCATGAATTATTATTTTATATTATTGTTGAAATATTTTTGTTGCATTATCCAAATCAATATGACAATAACCATTTGGATTTTTCTCCAAATAATTTTGATGATAATCCTCAGCCATAATATAATGCTTTAATGGTCTTACTTCCACTTGAATTTCTTTTGAATATTTATTTTGTTCACTATCAATTTTTGATTTTATTGTATGAACTTCATCACTATCTACATAATAGATCCCTGTCCGATATTGCCGTCCTTCATCAAGCCCCTGTCTATTAATACTTGTAGGATCAATTATTGAAAAATAGTAATCCAAAAGTTTATCTAATGAAACTATTTCATTATCATATTTTATATGCACTGTTTCAGCGTGATCTGTCATTTTCAAAATATCATAGCTTGTATCAAGAGTTTGACCATTAGCGTAGCCAACGGTTGTTTCAATAACACCAGGAGCCATTTTAAAGAATTTCTCTACGCCCCAAAAACATCCTCCGGCTAGATAAATTTCTCTAATATCAGTCATAACTCACACCTCCTTTAAATTTTTAAATAACACTAAAATTATACTGTCACCCAAAATTTACTTAAAACAAAATCTAATAGGTAATTATGATTATATTACTTGTATATCAAAACCCCAATTATTAAATATTTTTATAGAAAATATCTACTAATATAATTCATTTTGTAATTATTTTTAGTATAATTTTAAATCATATTATTATAATCTCATTATACAAGTTTATGAATAGAAATTATTTAACAATTTCTTTTAATTAGATTATTTTTTTGTGAGTTTTTTATATACAAAAACTATTATTATTCATCTGTGAATAGTATATTTCCGTATTAATTTCCTCTCTTTCAAAAAATTATACAAAACCCCTAAACTTATACTTATTACAATAGTCAGAACCGATTTGAAAACCATTTCATCACTTATTTTTATTACAAAGTGAAGAACAATTAGATGAATTAAAAATGCAAAATATGTAGAGTTTGCAATTATTTTTATAAAATTATTTCTGTTGACAAAATTAAATTTACACCAGAATAAAAAAAGGAAATCGTCATTATGAAAGTTCCAAGTGAATTTTTATCAAAAAAATTGGATACACGGTTACCTGTTGTAATTAAAACATATTTTGTAGAAAAAAAACTTATGAAAAACCCTATAAAATAAATAATTATTATCCAAACAAATGAAAAATCTTTTATTTTTTCTTCGTATTTTTTTATAAAATATCCTAAAATATAATAACCAATAAAACCTGTTATTGGAAAATTTGAAAATGGAATTTCGGCAAAGTTGAAATAACGTAAATAAGGATTTAAAATATTACATAAAAACCATAGAAAAGTCACAAAAAATGTTTCTTTTTCAGCATATTTAAGAACCTTTTGAAGCCAAGGTGTGAGAAAATACAGCCCCAGAATCATATAAATATACCAAAAATGTGGAGCTGCAAATGCTTTCCCCTTTAAAATTGGTACAATCGGAACTTTGAAAAAATAAATATAAATCACATTAAAAACAATAAAAAGTGGTAAAATGTTTAAAATTCTCTTTTTAAAAAATAATGCTGTATTTTCTGATTTATACAACAGCAAATATCCGCTAATCATCACAAAAAGATTAACTCCGATTGAAATAACCGCATATCCTCCCATCCAAACATTTATCCCATACTGCCTGTTCAATGTGTGCAAAAGCACAATAAAAATAAACCCAAAAATTCTTATAATATCAATAGCCATTAATTTTAAAACTCCTAACCTTTGTAATAATCATAAAATTTTGTCTAAAAATAAAAATTGTTATAAATAAAACATTTAATCTTGAGGAATAAGTCCCAAAGATTTTTCCATTTCAATTGTTCTGTCAACATATTTTTTGTAAGTAATACCTAACTTGTAGTAATGATTTTCTTTCATTTTCAAAAAACTCCATCCGTAATCTTTTTTCTCAATTACTAGATACTGTCCTTTCTCATTGGATAAAATTGCCTTTATTTTAGGTTCTTCTACATTGTCTGTCCTCTTGTAATCCCACAAAATCTCAAAATAATTTGTAGAGTCCCAAATCCATTTTTTCACATCTTCTGTATTTTCAAGTTTTTTCCCATTTACATAAAGTTCTTTGCTATTTGAAATAATTTTCCTAATTTCTTTTAAATCCCTAACATAACTTGGCAACTGAAATATATTTATATTAATTAGAATTATTACAATTAAACAAACTGATACACAGCCCATCTTTAAATAAAAAATTTTCTTTTTTAACTTCTCTTTTCGCAAAGTTTCCTCAAAATCTCCAGTTTCTTCATCTTCTTTTTCATAATCATTTACAAAATCCTTTTTTGTTTCCAAATAAAACTTCAAAATTCCAAAAATAATTATTAACCAAATAGATATAATATTTTTATTAATTTTCAAAAATCCTATTATAATCGGAATAATCACATACATTAAGCTATTCATCAAAATAAATAGTTGTCTTTTTCTCTTTTCCTTTTCAATTTTCTGCTCATCGTAGACATACATATTTTTTAACCTCTTAACATTAAAAATCACCTTTTAAACATTTTACAATATTAACAAAATTTTTTCAAATTAATTGATAAAAATTTTTTTTTATGGTATAATTATTTTGTAAAAAGCAATCATGTGTATATTAAAAATTTGACGACAGAAGCCAGTTTGATTTAAGCTGGCTTTTTGTATTATAATTTGATATAATTATTTGGGTTTTCGTCAAAAACCTTAATATACCATGATTGGGGGTGAAACTGTCATGGAGCGTGATATAATTTATATCATAATTCAAATTGTAGTTGTCTACTATTTTTTAAGTAGAGGATAACACCCCAAAAATGAAAAATATTTTTCCCCTGCAGATATTATTTGCAGGTTTTTTTTGCAAAATTTCTTCATTATGTTATTGTAAAATTTAATTCAAAATGTTATCATGAACTAAAGAAATTATTGAAAATTAATTATATAAATAAAGGAGAGATTTTTTATGTTATATCCAATGAAGTTTAAAAAATTTTTTGTGGAAAAAGTGTGGGGTGGACGTGAATTTGAAACAAAATTAGGAATGAAATTGCCTGAAAGCAAAAAAATTGGAGAATCTTGGGAAGTATCGGCACATCCGCATGGAATGGGAATCGTCGAAAATGGTGCTTTGGCTGGACAAAGACTGGATGATATTTACAAGGAGTATAAAGGAGAACTTGCTGGAAAAAAAGTTTATGAAAAATATCCAAACAAATTTCCGCTTCTTATAAAATATCTGGACGTAAATGATAGACTTTCTATTCAGGTGCATCCAAGCGATGAAGTTGCCTTAAAAAAACACAATGAATTTGGAAAAAGCGAATCTTGGTATATAATGGAGGCAAGTGATGATGCGACTTTAATCATGGGAATGAAGCCTGGTATCACAAAAGAAAAATTCTTGGAAAAAGTAGAAAAAAATGATTTTGATGGATTATTTGAAGAAAAAACTGTTAAAAAAGGTGATTTTATTGATATTACACCAGGAACAGTTCACGCCTCGTTAAAAGGAAGCGTACTTTTTGCAGAAGTTCAGCAAAACTCAGATGTAACTTATAGAATCTATGATTTTGACAGAATTGATGAAAATGGGAAAAAAAGAGAACTGCATTTACAGGATTCTGCTGATGTAATTGATTTTGGAAAAGAAGTAGAAATTAAAAATACTGATTTTAATGATTCTGAAAATGGGAAAGATATTTTGAGAAAACATATTATAAAAAAAGAATACTACTCAATTGATAAAGTAAAATTCGCTGATTCCTTTGAAGATGTGAACAATGAAAGTATGACAATTTATTCGGTACTGGAAGGAGAAGGAAAAATTGTATGGGGAGAAAATGAAGAGCTTGCAATAAAAAAAGGCGAAACAATTTTAATCCCTGTTGGCATCAACACAAAAACTATTGGAAACTTTGAAATTTTGAGAACTGTAATTTAAATAAATGTGGGCAATGATTCTAGTTTATTTTTTAGGCAAATTAGATGATTTGCCTTGTTTTTTTAGTTGGAATATGATATTCTAATGTTATACTAATATCGTTTTATAATCATATATTGTATAATATATCGAATTTTCGAAAAATGTATTATTTTTAATAAATATATAAAAAGTTAGATTATTAAATAGACATAACGAAAGATAATTTTATAAAAAATAAAAAAGGAATAGGGATTAAGAACAGTGAAAAAAAGGATTTTATTGATTGGAATAATGTTTGGAATTTCATCTTGTGGAATTGTTGGCGGTGTTGGAAGTGTCGTCGGAGGAACTATAAAAGCTGCAGGTGGAATTACTGGAGCGGTTATCGGGACAACTGGTAAATTGATAGGAGGTATTATTGGTGGAAAAGATGGAGAAATAAAGGCCAAAAATACAAAATACAAATTTGCAAATGCGGAAGTGGAAATAACTGGAGGAAAAACTATTGTTACAGGAATTTTGACTCATAATGGAGTAACTAAGAGAAATTTGACAATAGAAATTCCTTGTTTTGATGAAAATGGAGCAAAAATTGGAGATGCTGTTGACAACATAAGTTCGCTTGGAAAAAATGAAAAATGGGAATTTCAGGCAGTTCTTAATACAAATGAAACAAAAACTTGTAAACTTAAAGATACGTATATTTATGAAGGAAATATAAATACAACTATTGAAAATAAAGATAGTAATACTGAAAATGTTAATAATGAAAACACTAATAATATTGAAAATGAAAAATAAAAATCGGAGGAAATAATGATAGGAATTATTGGAGCAGTAATTGAAGAGGCTGAAGCAATTAAAAAGGAAATTAATGATATTAAGGAAAACACAATAAACGGAATATCATTTTTTACTGGAAAATTTAATGATAAAGATGTTGTTTTTGTGCAATCTGGAATTGGGAAGGTAAATGCTGCAATTACAGCAACTTTACTAATTGAAAAATTTGATGTAAAAGAAGTTATTTTTTCTGGAGTAGCTGGATCACTGGATGAAAGGCTGAAAGTTGGAGATGTTGTTGTTGGGCGGGACATTGTTCAGCACGATGTTGATGCTACAGCCTTTGGCTATAAGATGGGACAAATCCCTCAAATGAAGGAATGGGCATTTGAATCAGATAAAAATCTAATTGAAAAAACTGGAAGTATAACAAATTTTGAGCATCAGATTTTGCTTGGAAGAATTTTGACTGGAGATCAGTTTGTTAGTAAAAAAAATGTAAAAATTCAACTTGGAAAAGATTTTGAAGCACTTTGCGTGGATATGGAAAGTGGAGCTGTGGCTCAAGTCTGTACAAGGTTAGGTGTAAAATTTTTGATAATCCGTTCAATTTCAGATTCAATTACAGACGAATCTGATATGGAATATAAAACTTTTGTGAAACTGGCAGCGGAAAATTCTAAAAAAATATTAAAACAAATTATTTAACGAAATAGTTATAATTATTGGACAATTATCTAATAAATAAAAGATGTTTCAATAAAAATAAAACAGGGAAAAGAAGGGAGAAAAAATGAGTTTTCGATTAAATCCATTTAAAGTAATGAGAGCAGTTGGAATTGTTGCAATTGTTGCTTATGGTGTAGTACTTGCAACAGGCTACAAGAAATCAAAGGTAACTACGACCGAAAGTGTTACAAAGGAAATGAAAGTTCGAAATAAGGACTTTTACAATTCCAAGGACTATAAAAATAATCTAACTTTGCCAAATCAGGTTATTGAAAATAATAATGAAACAGTTGCAAAGGAGCTTGAACAGACGAAATCTGCTGAAACAGTAGACTTACAAAACCCTACAGTAAATAACCAGCAGACACAGCCTCAAAATAATCCAAAGACAGCTAAGGAAGATAAGAAAAAAGAAGAGCAGAAAAAATTAGAAGCTCAAAAACTGGAACAGAAAAGACAAAAAGAACAGAAAAAATTGGCTGAACAAAGACGTCAGGAAGAGGAAAGAGCTGAAGCAAGACACGCTGAACTAAAAAAACAGCAGCAAGAAGCAGCAGCTAGAAAAGAACAGGCAGCAGCACAAGCAAGGGCAGAAGCAGCTAGACAACGTGCAAAAGAAGAGGCAGCTAGAAAAGCTAAAGAGGAAGCAACAAAAAAAGCTAGGGAAGATGCGAAAAATCGACAATCTAAAGGTCACAAAAAGTACATTCAAGTTGCTTCAGTAGGCTCAGAAGCCTCAGCTAGAGAAATAACAAAAAAATTAGGTGGAAATTTTTACTACAAAAAAACATCTGTAAACGGTAGAACAGTCTATGTGGTAATGTCAAATATGACTGATAATCCAAATACTTTAAAAACAATGGAAAATCAAGCTAAAAAAGCTGGTAGCGGGTATATGATACGTTCTACTAATTAAAATTTAGAATAGAAGTGAGAATAAAATTTATGAATAAAAATTACAGAGGAAATATTCTTCCAAAAGAAATCGTAAATGAAATAAAATTGTCTAAAAGTATTATTCTAACAGCACATATTAATCCAGATGGAGATGCACTAGGCTCACTTTTGGCATTTTATTTTATGATAGACGAATATTGTAAAAAAAATAATATGGAAAAAATGATAAAGATTGTGGTCGATGATAAACTGCCTAAATATATGAGGCATTTTGAAGATACAGGGCTTATCTGGGATTATGAAAAATTTAGTGAAAAATTTAAAAAAAATTTTCAGGATAATGAAAAATTTGATTTGTTTATAAGTCTGGACTGTGCAAATCAGGAAAGGTATGAAAGAGCTGTAGAAATCAAAAAATTGAGTAAAAAATCAATAAATATTGATCATCATGTCAGCAATACTGAACATGCGGATTTTAACTATGTAGAAGATATTTGCAGTACAGGAGAGCTTTTATATCAGTTTTTGAAGATTTTTGACATTGAACTGACAAAGAAAATTGCTGAATATATGTATCTTGGAATAATTAATGATACTGGAAACTTTAGGCATGATAACGTTACGTCGCATACTTTTCTCGTATGTTCCAAATTAATCGAGGCAGGTATGAATAATCACAAAATTGCTAATATTATTTTTGCAGTGAGTGAAAAACAAGTTGATTTTATTGGTGAAGTTTATAAAAATAAAAAAGTTGATGAAAAATATAAATTCGTCAGCTATTATCTGACACAAGAAAAAATGAAAGAACTAGGCATTGAAAAGGATGACACAAACAGTACATCAGAAATGCTTTTAAAAATCGAAGGAATGGAAATTTCACTTTTCGTACGGGAACAGGAAGATGGTTTATTAAAAGGAAGTTTTCGATCAAATGATAAGTACAATGTAAATAATATAGCTTCAATTTTTGGTGGTGGTGGACACATAAAAGCTGCTGGATTTAAAACAAATTTATCTTTTGAGAAAATTTTAGAAAAAACTTATGAAGAATTGGGAAAATAATTTTATTAATTATACATCAAAAGGTTTGAGATTTGATGTGGAAAGGAGAATTTTATGTTTGAAACTTTTAATATGTTCAATTATTTGAAAATGAAGGGCCTTTCAAATACTGAACTTGCAAATAATTTTCAGTGCATTGAAAAAGCTAACCAGAATATTAATGAAATTTTAGGTAGTAATCCAAACGCTGTTTTACGAAAAATAAAATATGCATATTCAGATAAGGAAAAAAAACATTTACAATTTGATATTAAAATAGAGGTAGTGAATAATTAGTGGAAAAGAAAATACAAAAAATAATAATAATTTTATGCTTTGGAATGATAATAAGTTGTTCATCTGTTGGAAAAAGAGTTGTCCCAAACTCAGCAGTGGTGTCACGAGATGTTATTATGAATAACAGTATTGAAGAAGTGAAAAAAAAATTTAGTGAAACAGTAGGAACTCAGCACGTTGGATTATACAAAAAAGGCTTTAGAAACTGGAAAGTTATTTTGTATGGAGCACAGGCGTATTATCAGGTAATTGTGACAGAAGATGGTAAAATTGTTTCAAGTGAAAGACTTGAATATAAATAAAATAAAAAAGGGAGTTTTTTCATTCTCCCTAAATTTTTTTATTCATCATCTTCAGTTTCATTTTTTTGATAATTTTCCAAATCATCAAAAACATTAATTAAACTGTCTGAATCAAGTTCATAATACATATTATCATCAAGACTGCTACTTTCATGTTCTAAAACTTCGATTTCTATATTTTCCTGATTAGTTTCCTCAATCCCTTTATTTAATATGTCTTCAGAAATTTTAATATCAGTTTGCATATTGAACTCATGGCTTTTGGAATCTATGATTTCGCTTTTAATAGAATCTGAAATATATTTTTTTTCTGCATCTGATGTTTCTTGAGTTTCTTTATTTAACTGTTCTTCTGCTTTTTTATCTTCGTCAAGTTTGAAAAGACTATCAAAGAAAACAAAAAAATCATTAATTGCAAAACTTTCTTTTTCAGTTTTTAACATAAGTATTGTTCCTTCGAGTAAAGCAATTAAAAGCCTTGCAGTTGTTTCAGGAACAATATCATCGTATTTTTTAGGAAAGGCATATTTTAAAGTTGTTATAAAAAAAGAAAACCTAAGTTCTATTTTTTTATATGATTTTACAAGTTCTTCACGTATACTATTATTTAAGTCAGACAGCTCCAATGCCAAATTTCCAAGTGGACTCCCACCATGAAATCTATTATTTACAATGTTTTCAAAATATTTTTCAAAAAAGTAATGAAATTTATCAATTGATAAGTCATCTACATTATTATTGAAGAAATTTATCAGATTTTCAGTATGATATTTGATTACAGAACTAAGTAACTCTTCTTTACTCGAAAAAAATTTGTAAAAAATATCATTTGGCATGTCGCATGCTTTAAAAATATCCGTTAATTCTGTATTTTTATAGCCTTTATAATAAAAAAGTTTTGCACTTTGTTGAATTATAAAGTTTTTATTGTATTCTTTAGTCATTAAATTTACCTCTTTAAAAGTATTTTGAGTATATTTTATAATTTAATTCGAAGATTGTCAACTAAATTAATTAAAAAACATAAATAAAAGGATGTGATTCTATGAAATATAATTTTGATGAAATTATCGACAGAAAAAATAATCATTCTGTTAAATACAATGAATTGACTAGATTTGGATTTGAGCATGGAAAGGAGCCTGAAGACTTTATTCCATTATGGATTGCAGATATGGATTTTAAAACTGCCCAACCAATTATTGATGCTCTTGAAAAAAAGGTTCAACATGGGGTTTTTGGATACGTTTATCGACCTGAAGAATATTTCGAATCTTTTATTAACTGGCAAAAGAAAAGATTTGGCTGGGAACCTAAAAAAGAACTTTTGAGTTTTAGTATCGGTGTTGTGCCTACTCTTGGAACATTGATAAAATTATTTTCTGAAGAAGGGGAAACTGTTTTGATTCAACCTCCTGTCTATTCAGAATTTTATGATATTAATACTGATAACAAAAGAATTGTTTTAGAAAACAAATTCAAAGAAAAAGATGGTACTTTCACTATCGATTTGGAAGACTTGGAAGAAAAATTAAAACAACAGCCTAAATTATTCATCTTTTGTAATCCACATAACCCTTTGGGACATGTTTGGACTTATGAAGAATTAAAAACGATCGGAGATTTATGTGTAAAATATAATGTGCCTATTATTTCTGATGAAATTCACGCTGATTTAACACTTTGGGGGAACAAGCACATTCCAATGGCAAGCATTTCAGAAGAAATCAGACAAAACACAATAACTTGTACTGCTACTGGAAAAGCATTTAATTTAGCTGGTTTACAATGTGCGACAATTGTATTTAATAATATTGAAAACAAAACGAAATTTGATAGATTTTGGAAAGATTTGGAAGTTCACAGAAATAATCCTTTCAATTTGGTTGCAACTATTGCCGCTTATACAGAAGGTGAAGAATATTTGACTCAGTTAATCGATTACTTAGAACAAAATATCCTTTTCTTAAATACTTTTATGAAAGAAAATATTCCATTAATTAAACCAAATGTTCCACAAGCGACTTATTTAGTTTGGCTAGATTGCCGTGAATTAATGAAAAAATATAATTTTAATCAAGACGAACTAGAAAAATTTATTTATCAAAAAGCAAGAATAGGATTGAATTCTTGTCGTGCATTTAATCATGGTTCGAGCGGATTTATGCGTATTAACACCGCTTGTCCTAGAAGTGTGTTAGAAAGAGCATTAAAACAATTAGAAACTGCTTGTAACGAATTAGTCTGATATTAGAGCTAAATGAATCAATTGTTACAAATGTAAAGTGAAATCTCATGTCTATTTTTTATATGTAAAAAATGAAAACCTCCAAATATTCTTATTTAGAGGCTTTTTTTATAATTTTTTTTACTTTCTATATTGAGTAAATATCTGTTTCACTTTCCGAATATCTTTTAAGAAAATTTTGCAACCGTTGATTTTTTGAATTAACAAAAATTTCTTCTGGCCTACCTTCTGCTATAATTGTTCCACCATCAACAAATACTATATAATCTGAAACTTCCCTTGCAAACTGCATTTCATGGGTAACAATTATCATTGTCATATTTTCTTTTACCATATCCTTTATAACTTTTAGAACTTCTCCAATAAGTTCAGGATCAAGTGCCGAAGTTGGCTCATCAAGCAAAATTACCTCTGGACTCATTGCAGCCGCCCTTGCGATTCCCACTCTTTGCTGCTGCCCTCCAGAAAGCTGATTTGGGTAAAATTCGGCTTTATCTTTTAACCCCACTTTTTCAAGCATTTTCAATCCGATTTCTGTTGCTTCGTTCCTATTCATTTTTTTCACAATTAAAAGACCTTCAATTACATTTTCCAAAGCAGTTTTGTTTTTGAATAAATTATAATTCTGAAAAACCATTGTCGTATTTTTTCTAAGCCTATTTATATCTTTTTTATTTATTTTACTTAAGTCAAAAGTTTCATTTCCAAAAGTTATTGTTCCAGATGAAGCTGTTTCAAGAAAATTAAGGCTTCGTAAAAATGTTGATTTTCCCGATCCACTCGGTCCTATGATGCTTATTACCTGTCCTCTTTCTATTTTAAAGTTTATTCCTTTCAAAACTTCATTTTTTCCAAAAGACAATTTTAGATTTTCAACCTTTATCATTTTACAGTCCACCTACTCTCAATTTCTTTTCCACAATTCCCATAACTTTTTCCACAATTATACAAACAACCCAGTAAATTCCAGCAACAACAATATATGCCTCAAAAATATCCAACCCCGAAGCCGATATTATTTTCGCTTTTCCCATCATTTCCACAATTGAAACTGTAAAAGCAAGTGAGGAATCCTTTATCAGACTTATAAAAGTATTTCCAAAATTAGGAAAAGTTATTATAATCGCCTGCGGAAGTACAATTCTTCTCATTGCCTGCCATTTTGTCATTCCAATAGACAATGCGGCTTCAACTTGTCCTTTATCCACCGACTGAATTGCCGCCCTGAATGTTTCCGACAAATAACCTGATACATTTAAAATAAATGCCACGTAAACAAAGATAATCGCAGGAATATTATTCACATCTATATTAAATCCATACTTCAAATGTATGTAATCCAATATTTTAGGCAATCCATAATAGGCAAGGTAAATTTGAACTAAAAGAGGTGTTCCTCTTATAAAGGACACATAAATTGTAGCAAGTCTTGTTAACACAGGAATTTTATTTATTCTTACAAGTGCGATAAAAAAACTGAGTATTAGTGAAAATATCATCGTAACAATGGCAATATTCAGAGTCATCGGCAATGCTTTTAATATTTCTGGAATAGCTCTTACCATAAAGCCCCAGTTTAAAAAAGGTACATTATTATTCATTACTTTTCTCCTGTTTATAAATTATTTCGTATAATCTCCGCCAAACCATTTTTCTGATATTTTGGCAAGCGTTCCATCAGCTTTCATTTCAGCTAGTGCTTTATTTACTTTATTTTTCAATTCTTCACTATCTTTTCTAAATGTGAAATATACAGGCGTTTTTGTTACAGGCTCTCCCACGATTTCTACAAGATTTCCTCTTTGCTTTGTGAAATATCCTACTGTCAATCTGTCATTTAAAGTAGCGTCTGCCTTTCCTTGTGCAATTTCTTCTAGTGCAATTGAAACATTTCCGTCAAAATAAGCATAATTTATTTCCTTATTTTTGTCAAAATCAGTCAGAGTCTTGTTATAATTACTTCCTACTCCTGTCATAACTCTTTTACCTTTTAAGTCCTCAAGTGTCTTAATGTCAGTTCTTCCCTTTTTAACGATAATTTGAGCGGCTGATACTAAATAATCATCAGAAAAAGTATATTTTTTCTCTCTTTCAGGATTTTTAGCAATTTCATTTGCAATAAAGTCAAATTTTTTCGATTCCAGTCCTAAAAACATACTATCCCAAGGTGTAGGCACAAACTCTATATCTAAATTTGCCCTTTTCCCAATTTCTTCAACAACTTCCACATCGTATCCAGTTAATTTCCCACTTCCATCAGTGAACGTAAATGGTGCATAAACTCCTTCTGTTCCAACTTTCACTTTTTGTTTTCCTTCACTACTCCCACTTTTACCATTTTCCTGTTTCCCTCCACAACTAATAAGAAATAGTCCTATCAATAAAATTCCTGTTAATTTCAAAATATTTTTCATGATTTTCCTCCCAAAATTTTTATATTTTTTATTTATATTCTCGTAAAATTAAATTTTCCACTATTTCGTATAATCTCCGCCAAACCATTTTTCTGATATTTTAGCAAGAGTTCCGTCAGCCCTCATTTCAGCAAGTGCTTTGTTCACTTCATTTCTTAATTCTTCGCTATCTTTTCTAAATAGGAAAAATGTTGGTGTTGTACTCAAAGGCTCCCCTACTAGCTGAACTTTATCTCCTTGCTGTTTTTTATAGTAACTTACCACAAGTCTGTCACTCAATGTTGCATCTGCCTTTCCTTGTGCTATTTCTACCAATGTCAATGTAATTCCGCCGTCAAAATAATTAAGATCTATTTTTTTAGCAGCTGTTTTATTATATTCCTCAACAGTTTTTGAATAATTGCTTCCAACTGCTGAAATTACTCTTTTACCTTCCAGATCCTTCAAAGTCTTTATGTTATTCTCTCCCTCTTTTACAATAATCTGAGCAGCTGAAACTAAATATTTATCAGAAAAAATATATTTTTCTTCTCTTTCCTTAGTTTTTTCAATTTCATTGGCAATAATATCATATCTTTTTGACTCTAATCCCAGAAATATGCTATCCCAAGGAACAGTTGTAAACTCAATATCTGCATTTATTCTTTTTCCGACTTCCTGAATAACCTCAACATCATATCCTGTCAATTTCCCACTGCTTTCATCCTTAAACGAAAATGGTGCATAAACTCCATCTGTCCCTACTTTTATAACTCTTTTTTTCCCAGCATTTACTTTATTTCCGCAAGATACCGCTAAAATCAGCACTAATAAGACTCCTAGCAATAATTTAATTTTTCTCATTCTAAGACCTCCAAAAATAAATATTTTTTAAAGAAAAAAGCCGAATAAGATTATCCAGCTTTCTAGGATGCAATCTCATTTTTTAAATTTATTCACTTTAAAATGAGTTTACATCTAAAATTATTTTTCAATTAATTTTAAAATAAACTCTACAAATTCATACACATTATCATATATAATTTTTTGTCTTTTTTCATAATACTTTTCATTTTTATGTCTCACTTTCCTGATAACATTTGTATATAAAAGTATTATACTATAAAAAATTTTATTTGTAAAGTTTTATTTTTGTATATACATGTATTTTCTTACGAAAAATAAAATAACCTGTTAATAAAAAAAACTTTTGAGAAAAAACAAATTCTCAGAAGTCTTTTTTTACTTTATTATTCATTATTTTAGATATTATACTATTATTCCCCCATATAGCAGGAGAATCATAAGAACGGTCTGGAAATACACCGTATTCTAATTTTATTTTAAGATTATTTTCTTTTAAGAATAATTCGACTTTTTCCTTTAAACTTACAGGTTTACCAGAACAACAATTTATAATTCCAGTTACTTCAGTTTGTAAAGCTGCTTTTGAAATCATCTCAGCTAATATACTTATATTGGTAAAATCATATTTGTTTTTTCCCGTAGTAAACGGAAAAGTCTTAGCACCCTCTTCTTCTTTTTGTAATATTTTAGAAAAAATAGAATTATTATTTCTATCGTCACCCTGTATATAAAATACTCTAAGCCATTTTATAAACAATTCCTTACCACTATCTTCTAATATTTTCAAAGACTGTCTCAAACTATTTTTTGCTATACCGTAAAATGAAATAGGATTAGTTGTAGTATCATTGTCAACTTCTCCTTCCCAATATCCAATTTCGTGCATAGTTCCTATAACATTTATATTTTTTATACCAAATTCATGTATTTTCTTTAAAAATTTATAATGTAAGGAGATATCTTCAAGATGAGTAATAGAATTGTGTACAAATCCATTACGCCATGCTAAATGAATGCAAGTCCCTACATTTTCCAAATTAGAAAAAAGATAGTCTGTATTTTCAAATATATTGATTTCTATTTTTTTTACTTTCTCACTTATTATTTTATTTAAAGAAATATCAACAGCTACTACATCGATATTATTATCTAACAAATAATCTATAACGTTTCTTCCTATGTAACCATTAGCACCTGTTACTAAAACCTTTTGTTTCATTTATTCTCCTAATTGAATATTTACCAAACTAGATTATTTTTTATATTTTTTCATGCATTCTTTATTTCTTGTTTTTCTTTCCTTATCAAAAAACCAGCCCCATTTATTAAAATACTTTATAGCTGAATTTATATGTGCTATCATCATTTTTCGTGTTTTATAAGATGCTTTTCCATGTTCATGAATTATTGTTACTTCAGGATAAAATATAACTTTATATTTTTGACCAATTCTTCTGCATAAATCATAGTCTTCCATATACATAAAATATCTAGTATCAAACATTCCAACAGTTTTCAAAACATCTGTTCTTATGAACATAAAACATCCAGATAAAATTGGAACTTCCATTATTGTGTTATAATCACACCATCTCATTTCATAATCATAATCCATTTTATCTACAACCGATTTTATTGGACAAAATCTTCTAAATATTAAATTTAAAGGTGTGGGTAATAGTCTGCAAGATTTGTTTACCTCTCCATTAGATTCATATATTTTAGGCCCTATCTGCCCAATATCAGAATTTTTTCTCATATAATCAACTATTTTCTCAATTGTATTTTCTTCAAAAATTATATCAGCATTTAATATTAAATGAAATTCTGCTTTTTCTTTGCAATTAGTATCCATTAATTTTTCTAATATAACATTATGTCCTGATCCAAATCCATTATTTGAATTATTAAAAATATATTCGATTCGATCATCTGAAAGATTGTTTATAAAATTTCTCAAACTATCCTCTTCAGAATTATCTGAAATCCATAATTTAAATTTCAATTTTGTTTTTTGAAAACAACTTATGATTTGAGCTAATTCCTTTTGATCAGTATTATAAGTCACTATACAAGCTGTAAAGTCATACATACGAAATCCTCCACTTTTTTACTTAGTAAGATTATAACATCTTAAGTTTAATCAAACAAGTTAAATATTTTAAAAAAATTTTATATTTTTTCCCATCTTCTTGTTTCAAAATTATATTTTTTTATTACTTTTGCAGGATTTCCAACAGCAATACAATTTTCTGGGATATTTTTAGAAATAACAGAATTTGCACCAATTATAGAATTTTTTCCAATAGTTACTCCCGATAAAACTGCAACATTTTCTCCCAACCAAGCATTTTGACAAATTTTTACTGGTTTTGTAAAAATTTTTCTCTCTTTTACAATTTCATCAGGACATGAATGTTCAGGGTTCTTTAACGAAGAATAATTTCCATGATTCAAATCAGAAACATAAACTTTACTAGCAATTAATACGTTATCTTCTATAATAACTGACTCTGCACAAGATAAGTGAACATAGTCATTAATTTGAACATTATTTCCAATAATTAATTGAGGATTTTTTCCATCTGAAATTCTATTATTAAAATTATAAGCCTCTATTCGACATCCAACACCAGTAGTAAAATTTTTTCCATATTTTATATACTTTTTGCCCCTTATATCGAATGGGAAACGAATTAATCTAGCTTTTGGAAAAAATATTTTTGTTTTAATCAAATTAATCCCCAATTTACACAACTCATAAACTGATTTTTCCATATTTTACCTTTCTGTATCTATGTTTGTTACATTTTTTCATAAATTTGTTCAAGAACTTCTACAGAATTTTTCCATTGAAATTTTTTTGCCTGTTCTAAACCTTTTTCTATCATATCTTTTCGTAAATTTTTATCTGATAAAATTTTTTTATATGCTTCAAAAATTTCATCTTCATTTAAAGGATTAACTAAAATTGCGGCATCTCCTGCAACTTCAGGTAAAGATGATACATTGGAAGTAATCACAGGTACTCCAGCTGCCATAGCTTCCAAAACTGGCATTCCAAAGCCTTCGTAGAGTGATGGAAATACAAAAATCTGTGCAAGTTTATAAATAGGAATTTTATCTTCTTCATCAATATAACCTGTCAGTATAATATCTGTTCCCATTGATTCTATTAATTTCATAATATTATCATATTTCCATCCTTTATTTCCTACAATTACAAGTTTTAAATCATCTTTAACTTCTTTTTTATAGTTTTTAAAAGCTTTAACAATTCTTTCGATATTTTTTCGTGGTTCAATTGTTCCTAAATATAAAATATATTCTAAAGGTAATTTATACTTTTTTCTTATTTTTTCCAGATATTTTTTCTCATATTTTTTAGAATAGCTTTCTATATCTATCCCAGGATGTACTATCTCGATCTTATCTTCAATAACACCAAGATTTTTTATAATATCATTTTTTGCACTTTTAGATACTGTAATAATTAAATCTGATTTTTTAGCACTATATCTATATTCTTCTAAAGCTTTCCTATTTCCCATTGTTTCAGGTGCTGAAACAAACACCGTATCATGAATAGTAACTATTACTTTTCCTTTTATGTTTTTCGGAATAGTAAAATTAAAAAAATGATATATATCTGACTTTGTTCCGAAAATAAGATTATGTCTTATATTCAGTTTTTTTGTTAAAAAATTATACATTGTATAAGTAATCATTTTATTCTGCTTTATTTTTATATCGTAATCTATCTGACTTTTTACATCATGCCTTCCCATAAAATTTATGAATTCAGCTATATAATCATTTCTATCTGATTTGCTCAGTTCCTTAACTATATTATAAATATACCATCCTACTCCTGTTTTTTTCCCGACAGCCCATTGTAACTCTAACGAAATTTTCTTCATTTATTTCTCAACTTTCTTTTTAAATTTTAAAAAATCTATCATATATTTGTCTATATTTTTCTAATATTTTATCATAAGAAAAGTTTTCTTCATAGTATTTTTTAAAATTATAAGCTGGAATTTCTTCATAATACTTTTCTATTTTACTTTCTAAATCTTCAACATTATTTTTTACTAAAAAATCCTTATTTATTATAATTTCCGGAATAGCACAGACATCTGAAGCAAAAACCGGTTTATTATAGAGGTATCCCTCTATTATCGGTAATCCAAAACCTTCACCATATTTTGCTAAAACTGTCACCAAATCAGTGCTTTCATAATATTTTCCAACTTCTTCATCTGAAATATATCCCAGCAATTCGATATTTTCTAACTGATTCTGTTTTATTTCTTCCCTGTATTTTTCTAATAACGGCCCTTTACCAGCTACTTTAATATCATAATTTCTTTTTCTTTTTGCTAATTCTATTAATAAATCAATGTTTGCCCTCTCTTCAATGCTTCGGACAGTAAAAATTTTTCTTTTACCTTTTTTCCAGTTATCTTCTGGTATATCTTTGCTAATGGTCTGTTCAAAAGGCGTTGTATTATATATAATTTTAAAGTTGTTTCCTTCATATAAAGATTTTTCTTTTGAAAATTTTGAAATAAAATGTACTAGTTTCGATTTTTTATAAACTTTCTTCTCGATATATTTAAATAAATTTTGTAATTTATGATTTACTGCATTAGATTGGTAATAAAGTCCATCATGTACTGTGAAGATATCTGTTTTTTTTAAAAGAAAAAAGCTCATAAGATAATTATGAGAATGTATAATATATTTTTTATTTTTAAACTTTCTATTTATTAATTTATTCAAACTGATAAATCTGAATTTATTTTTCTTTATTCCGATGCAATTTATTCCATTCCAGTTAAATTCGACATTTTCATCATCAAAAAAAATATAATATTTTTCTATATTTTCTCCTAAGGATTGAGCCTGAAATAAAATCACATTTTCGACTCCTCTTTTAAATTTCAAAGGATTATTAAATCCGAAATATATCACACATTTCCTCATTTTCATTTTTTATCCTTTCAAAAATTATTTATATTTTTTCTGTATTACTTTTTTAAAACTATCTCAAAAAGTTCTTTCCAGTTATTACAGTAAGGCTGTTCTATATTTTTACAGATATTCCCATCAAAATTAATATTCTTTTCTATAATAACTGATTCCATTTTTGCAGCCAGTTCTTCAGCTGAATCAGGATTAAAGAAAAAAACATTTTGATAATTTCCCAATGTTTCATGTGCATAAGGCAAATCAGCTAAAATCAGCTTTTTCTTAAACTCTTTTGCTTCAGTAATTGGTAATCCCCATGTTTCAATTTTAGAGGGAAATATAACTGTTTCTGTCTTACTATAATACTTCATTAAATTTTCTCTTGACTGAAGTCCAATAAATTTAATACATTCCAGTTTATTATATTTTTCAGTTATTTCTTTTGAATAAATATTTTCACTGCCATCTATTGTCAAATAAACCTTAAAATTTTTAATATTTTTACTCTCCAGAATTTCAGCAGCTTTACAAATCACCTCAAAATTTTTAAAAACTCTTGGAAAGCTGGGATAAATGAAGCTATTTTTCTCAACTTCCATATCTGTATCTATCTTTAAATCTTCCAGATTAACCTCAGGATGTGCAACAATAACATTTTCTATTCCAAAAGCTTTCTTAAATTCTTTTCTTATCCAGTCCTGCTGAACAATAACATAATTATTTTTCTTTATGTTTATTTTATAAATGTATTTATAAAATTTTGAAAAAAGAAATAATTTAAATGATTTTTTTCTTTCTTCTTTTGTCATTTTATAAAACATCATCGGATTGTGACAATAAACAACTCTTTTATCAGCTGTTACATTCGGTGTCATATCATGTAATGAAAGCCATAAATAGGGTTTCCATTTTTCTGACAGTTTCTTAAAATAAAAATATTCATAATACATTCTTTTTAAGTAACTTTTTTTAGAGTCCTTAAATTCTATAAATTCTATTTTTGATTCATACTCTGAAAATAAATTTCTGTCGTGAACTAATGCTATTATTCTATATTCTTCCAGGAAGTTTTCTTCAAGATATTTTAAGCATTCTTTGTAAATTGTTAAGGGTCCGCCTTCACTGAAATTGATAGCGGAAATTATTATTGTTTTTTTATTCATATTTTTCCTCATCTTTTAATTTTTAATAAATATTAGATCACTATCTTTTATTGTACTTTTCAATAATAAAATTTTTTTCTACAAAATTATAAGACAATATCGAAAGAATAAAATGTAATATTACTATAGTTATCCATATCAAAAAATAATACTTCACGATAGTTTCGTTAGTTAATTTAAAAAACTTTATCAAAAAATACATTCCTCCAAGTATTGGGAAATTCCATAGATAAATTCCATAAGATATTTTTCCTAAATTTTTTATAAATTTTGTGTTACAAATACTATTAATTCCTTTAAAATTATAAAGAAGGTACATCAAAGGAGGATAAACAACAAAATCAAAAAATACATGTAGATTACTTATAAAATCAGAATATTTTAAAGTAGAATAATCTCCAAAATGAAAAAATATATATCCAAATGATATAGTAAGTATAAACAACGAAATATAAACCAAAATATTTTTTATTTGAGGGCTAAATTCATCTGTTTTATTAATCACAAATTGCAATATAATTCCTACAAAAAATGCTACATATCCTCTTGCTGTATTTGGAGTTAACAAAGGCTGCTTCCATTCTTTGAGAAAAATTATAATCCCTAATATAATAGGCATAATAAAAAAACTTTTATTAGGAAATCGAATGTATATTTGAGTAATAATATAAGCTAAAATATAGCAAACTAATAAAACATTTATATACCAAATTGGAGAATTTAGCGAAAAATTATCAATAAAAATATAAGTTCCAGAAAATATAAAATCAAAAAATAGAGATACTATATTTACATTATTTCCGCAAAATGTTGCCCAACATTCTATACTATTAATTCTCATAATAAATGTTAAAATATAACAAATACTTGAGGTTAATACTACTAACGGCATAATCCTAACATATCTTTTAAAAATAAACTTATCAAATGAATATTCTTTTTTCTTAATTTTAGGAATATATACATAAGCAAATAAAAATCCTGACATTATAAAAAATAGTTCTACTACTAAAGTTCCTATTGGACCATGCAGTAAAAATTGAAAAATTCTTAATGATAAAATAGAACTATTTATATTCATTTTCAAAGGCCTAACAAATAAATGCTCCCAATGAAAAAAAATGAAATTATACATGCACTAATTATTTTTAATAAATTGAAAAAACTTAAATTATTTTGTTTCATTTATCCTCCCTAGATTACATTTTATAAAGTTCTATATCTTTAACCAAAAAAAAGTTAGGACTTCCATTAAAAACTGTAAATTCAATATTTTTGGTTTCTTTACTTAATTCAAATTCTATTAAAACTTCATTTTCCCTACTTATCGTTTTTGCTATTTCTTTAGTTCCTTCATCACTAGCTATTCTAAATTCTCCTATTGAATCTTCAGTAATTTCATTTACAAATTTTACTTTATATTTTCCAGCTGGTAATTTAATATACGGTCCAAAAATTAATCCTCCTGTAAAAACTTTTATTTTATTGCCCTCATTAAATAATTTATCATTATACGCTTGAAATTTTAAAAATTTATTAGTTTGAACTAGAGACCATTCATTATCTTTCATATCATATTTACAAACATTTTTTAGTTTATTAAGTGTTGCCCACACATAAACACTTATTTCATACTCTTTATTTAAAGGAGACATAACTCCTTCCCAATTATCAGGATGATTACCTGAATATCCATTAATTGTTTTTATTTTATAATTATTTGCTATTTCAAATGCATGTAAATTATATTCCGGAGGATCTAAATTTTGTCTTTCATCTGCTATAATATAAAAACTTTCACATTTTTTAGGCGGTTCACTAACAGAGAATAAAAAACTTTTTGCTTCTGTTGAATTCCATTCAGAATAAATACCTTTATTAGTAATATTTGAAATCCATAATAAAATTAATAAAAAAGATAAGATAATACCTTTTATATAGGAACTCTTAAATTTTTTTTTCTCAAACAATATATTTCCTATAATAGAAGTTATAATTGCTATAGGAAAACTTAAATATAAAAAATATCTGCTCACTACTCTTATTGCATTAGCTCCAGGAACTAATTTATATATAAAATACCATAATGAAAACTCTTTAGAAGTAATTTTCATTGTATACACTATGCTGAATATTACTGTTATAATAATATAATACAATATATTATTATACATCTTTTTCTCTTTTTTAAAGATAAAAATTATTGAAAAAACTATAAATGTTAGTAACAAAACAATTGATAATCCCATATTTGCTTTATTAGTTAATTTCATTGCTTTTATAAAATTTCCTAATAACCAATTACGTTCATCAATAATCACTAAAGATAAAATATCTGGAATATCGTATGTATTATATTCATAATATCTATGACTAGCTGGAATATATACCCTAAAAAATGGAATTGATAAGATAGAGATATACAATATATATGCTACCGATTCTATCCAAATATGTTTTATAAAATTGTATATTTGCATAAAAGGATTTCTTTTCTGTATAAGTTCACCTATTAAATATACTATTGAAAAAGATAAAAAAAATAAAATTGTGAAAAAAGCAATATACCAAGAATTATATAATAATAACATATACCAAGTCATTGAAAAAAAAGCATATTTTATTCTTTTTTTGTTTTTTAAATTTTCAAAAAATTTAATTATAAAAATCAACAAAATAGGTAACATACTAATTGCTACTAATTGTGTATGTCCCATATTAACTGCTAATGCAGTTGAAAATGAAAAACCTATTGTTCCAAATAACCCCCATGTAATTTTTAATTTTAATTTCTTGTATAATAAAAAAAACATAAAAATTGTTCCTAATAAATGCACAAATAAAGCTGTATATTTATAAGCAATAAACATATCTATTCCTACAAATCTGAAACAACTGTGTATTAAACCAAAAAATAAAAACATATCGGTATAACCTAGCACGTTTTTTGCAGGATAAAACATTGATAATTCTCCAAATTTTTCTTGTCCTCTCAGAAAATTATACCAATGTTCTGCAATCAAAGTTGCAAGTTTTGTATCTCCTGCTCCCATTAAATTATTTGTACCTATAATATTTCTAAAGAAAAAATATTCACTAAAAATAAGAATTAAAAAAATTAAGATTCCTGCTATCACTTTTTTACTTTTGAATTTATTAATCATTTTATTTTATTAATACTGTAGAAAGTATTTCTCCTCCCAATAAATTTTTAGTTGTTGTTAATAAAAGTTAAAAAACTAAGATTTTCCAATCATACATTCACAGTTCTTTTGAAATCAAATTATTTAAAACTAATTAAACTTAAGATTCAAATAAAATGTTATAACTTTTTAATATTATTTTATCTTTATATTATAAAGTATTTAAAATCCAGTTTTATTATAAATAAACCATTTATTATTTGCTACATCATATCTACAAACATTTTTTAAATTATTTAAAATTATCCAATTAGAAACACCGTTTTCATAATTTTCATTTGATACTTCCCATATATCTTGCCAACTATCAGGAATATTCCCTGAATATCCATTTATAGTTTTTAATTCAAATTTATTTGCTATTTCAAATGCATCCAATTGATATATGTATTGTGGTACTTCTGAATTAGTATTAGACATATAAAAAACTTTACATTGGATGTCAGGTTTACTAACTCCAGATAGATATTCTTTTTCAAAGCTGCTGTTCCAAGTACTGTATACCCCTTCATTTCTGATATTTGATATCCATAAAAATATAAATAAGCATATTGGTATATATTTTTTATAGTTAGTATTTTTAAAATTATAGGTATTAAATAAAAAATTCCCTACAATAGAACTCAAAATAGCCATTGGAAAACTTAAATATAATAAATATCTACTTACTGCCCTTACTGATGAAGCTCCAGGAATTAATTTATAGATAAAATACCATAAAGAAATTTTTTTAGATGATACTTTAATAGAAAATAACATTCCAACGAAAACTGCTATTATTAGATAAGATATAATGTATTCAAAAGTTGTTTTTCTTTTTTTATTTGTATAGAATATTGAAAAAATAATAAATGTACTTAATAGTATTAATGAAAAACCCATATTCCACTCACTAGTTGGTTTTTGCAGTGATTGTAAATATCTCATAAAGTTTCCTAATAACCAATTATCTTCTCCTATATTTATCAAAGCAATTAATTTAGGAATATATATACTTTTTATATTACTAAAATCATATCCTCCCTTTTTTAATAAAGGAAGATACAATTTAACAAATGGTATTAATAAAATTGTTATGTATACAACATAAATTATAATATCTGTATTAACTTTTATTATAAAATCATATAATATTTTTAAAATTTTTTTCTTTTGCATAAGTAATCCAATTATACATATTATTGTAAAAATTAAAATAAATACAACTGTAAAAAAAGCTATGTACCATGAATTATACAATATCAATAAATACCAAGTTATTGTCAAAAAAGCATATACATTTCTCTTTTTTCTTTTATTTAAATTTTCAAAAAAATTAATTAAAAATATTAACAATATTGGCAACATACTGCAAGCACATAACTGTGTATGTGCTAAATGTGTTGCATATGTAGAGGAAAAAGAAAATGCTGTTACACCAAATAAACTCCAAATTATATTTAATTTTAATTTATGAAATAATAAATAGTACATTGATAATGTTCCTATAAAATGTATAGATATTATTGTATATTTATAAGCGTTAAAAATATCTATACCTATAAATCTAAAAAGGCTATGTATTATTCCATAAAAGAAAAGCATATCAGAGTAAGCTAATACATTCGCAGCTGGATAAAATATTACTAACTCACCAAACTTTTCCTTACCTTTAAAAAAATTAAACCAATGTTCTGTAATTAACATTGTTAATCTTCCATCTCCTCTATCTCCAATTAATTTATTGCTTCCTATAATATTTCTAAAGAAAAAATATTCACTAAAAAGAAGTATAAAGCAAATTAATATCCATACTAAGTTTTTTTTGTTTTTTAATTTATATACTATCATATTATTTTAAATATTATTAAAATATTTACCTTTCTTTAAATATTTCTTAATGATACTTAACTATACAAATTATAGCTCTCATACCATCTTTCCAATTTATTTTTTTCCCTTCTTCTATACTTCTTGGATAATAACTAATTGGAACTTCTTTAACTCTAACTTTTTTAGCAGCTACTTTGGCTGTGATTTCTGGTTCAAATCCAAATCTATTTTCTTTTATATCTATAGACTGAATTATCTCTCTACGAAAAGCCTTATAACAAGTTTCCATATCTGTTATTTTTAATCCTGTAAATAAATTTGATAACCAAGTCAAAAATTTATTTGCAATTATGTTTTTCTTATAGGCTTTTTCATATTTTACTCCCTTAGAGAACCTACTTCCATATACTACATCTGCTTCATCATTACAAATAGGAGTAACAACTTTTGAATATTCATTTGGATCATACTCCATATCTGCATCTTGAATTATAACAATATCTCCTGTTGCTGCTTTAAATCCTGTTCTTAATGCTGCACCTTTCCCAGCATTTTTTTCCTGATGGATAATTTTAGATACCATTGGTGCAATTTTTTTATCTAGTAAATCAGATGTTCCATCTATAGAACAATCATCTACAATTATTATTTCTTTATTTTTTACAGGTGCTTTAATAACTTTTTTTACTATTTCTTCAATACTATTTTTTTCATTATAACAAGGTATTACTACCGACAATACAACTTCATCTATTGATTTTTTCATTATTATTTAATTCTCCTAATTATTATTTAAATTTTTTAAAATATTCTATTGTTTTTACCAGTCCTTCTTCAAGCTCTATTTCAGGTTTCCATCCATTTAGTTCTTTATATGCAACTGAAATATCAGGTCTTCTTTGAGTTGGGTCATCGGAGGGCAATGGTAAATACACTATTTTTGATTTACTATTTGTCATTTCTATAACTTTATTTGCTAATTCCAAAACTGTAAATTCTCCAGGATTTCCTAAATTTACAGGCCCTAAAAAATTCTTTCTAGAAACATTCATCATTCGTATAATTCCTTCTATCAAATCATCTATATACTGAAAACTTCGAGTTTGATTTCCATCTCCATAAATAGTTATATCTTCATTTCTTAAAGCTTGCATGATGAAATTTGATACAACTCTTCCGTCTTTTGGATCCATATTCACTCCATATGTGTTGAATATTCTTATTACTTTTATATCTACTCCAAATTCACGATTGTAATCAAAACATAAGGTTTCAGAACACCTTTTTCCTTCATCATAACAAGCTCTAATCCCAATAGGATTTACATTACCTCTATAACTTTCAGGCTGTGGATGTTGAATAGGATCACCATACACTTCACTTGTAGAAAATTGCATTATTCTAGCCTTATATTTTTTAGCTAGTTCCAACATATTAATCATCCCTAATACACACGTTTTTGTCGTATCTGTAGGACTTTTTTGATAAGCTGGAGGACTCGCTGGACATGCAGCATTATAAATTTGATTTATTTCAATATCTATAGGATTTTGTATATCATGATTAATAAATTCAAAATTTGGTAATTCTAATAATTTTTCAATGTTTTCCATTCTTCCTGTAAAAAGATTATCTAATGCCACAACATAATTATTTTCATTTTTTACTAACCTTTCAGATAAATTTGAACCTATGAAACCTGCTCCTCCTGTAATCAGAATCTTATTTTTCAATATTTTTCACTCCTTTTATTTTTATTAATCTCTGTTAAATAAATCTCTTGTATAAACCTTTTCTTTCACATCTTCTAATTTATCATCAAATCTATTGGCTACAATTACATCAGAAATTTCTTTAAATTTTTCTAAATCATTTATCACTTTCGCACCAAAAAATTCGTCTCCATCTTCAAGAACTGGTTCATATATTACTATATTTACCCCTTCTGCATGCACTCTTTTCATTACACCTTGTATTGAACTTTGCCTAAAATTATCTGAATTACTTTTCATTGTTAATCTAAATATCCCTACAGTAGGATTTTTCTTTTTACTCACATATCCCTCGCTATCAGCTTCAACATATCCTGCCATTCTCAAAACTTTATCAGCCACATAATCTTTTCTCGTAGTATTAGAAGCAACTATTGCAGATATAATATTTTGTGGAACACCTTCAAAATTTGCTAACAATTGTTTTGTATCTTTTGGTAAACAATATCCTCCAAATCCAAAACTTGGATTGTTGTAATGATACCCTATTCTTGGATCTCCAGACACTCCTTTTATAATATTTTCAGCATTGAGTTCTTTCATTTCCGCATAAGTATCTAATTCATTAAAGTACGCTACTCTCATCGCTAAATATGTATTAGCAAATAATTTTACAGCTTCTGCCTCAGTAAAATCCATAAAGAAAGTATCCACATTTTCATCTATCGCACCTTCTTCTAACAATTCAGCAAAAGTATGAGCAGCTTCTACCAATTTTTTATTATTCAAATCCGTTCCAACAATTATTCTACTAGGATGCAAATTATCATACAATGCCTTACTTTCTCTTAAAAATTCAGGACTGAATAATATATTTTCAAAATTTAACATCTCACGGACATGTCTTGTATAACCTACTGGTATTGTTGATTTAATTACTACTATTGCTTCAGGATTATACATCATAACCAGCTTAATAACTGACTCTACAGCTGATGTATCAAAATAATGTTTTTTACTATCATAGTTAGTTGGAGCTGCCACTACTACAAAATCAGCATCAGAGTAAGCCTCTTTAGCATTTAAAGTTGCTCTTAAATTAAGTTCTCTATTTTTAAAAAAATCTTCTATTTCAGCATCTTCAATCGGAGAAATCCTATTATTTATCATTTCTACCTTTTCAGGGACTATGTCCAAGGCAACTACTTCATGTTTTTGTGATAATAATGTTGCTATACTCAATCCTACATATCCTGTTCCTGCAACTGCAATTTTTAAATTTTCTTTTTTCATAATTAAATTCCTTCCTTTATATTAAATTTTAAATAATATATATTTTATTTTTCAATAAATCTAATTTCTTTTAAATACCCAATATTTATTCAATAAATAATTGATTGGTGTTGTTATAAAAACATTTATAACTGGTGCTATTTTATCTGAAATTTTCATTTTTTCTACCCAGATATATAGTAATAATGCACTTAATAACCAAGTACTTAAATATGTTAAATAAAATTTTATTATAGAAATCACATCTCTTTTAGAATTTTTAAATACCCATATTTTATTCCAAATATATCCATTAATGCTTCCTGTTATAAATCCACCTATATTTGCAATTTGATAATTTACAGAAAAATATACAAGAATATAATAAGTTATTAGAGATACAAATAAATTTCCAAAACCTACTATTGCAAATTTTATAAATTTTTCATATTTAAAAAGTAATTTTTTTATTAAATTAATCATTTTATTTCCTCATTAAAATTAATTCTTTCTTCTTCAATAACTAAAGGTCTTTTTAATATTTTGGAATTGATATTCATAATATACTCTCCTAGAATTCCTATAAAAAATAACTGTATGCTCCCTAAAAAAAACATTCCTATCAATATTGGAGCTGTTCCTGCAGGAAAAGAATTCCAAAACATTAACTTTAATATTAAATAAATTATAGAAATAAAAAAACTAATTAATCCAATCATTGTGCCAACAAATGTTGCTAATCGTAATATTATTTTGGAATAAGAAGTTATTCCTAACATTCCTATATCATACAAAGAATATAGGTTATTTTTTGTTTTTCCAAATTTTCTTTGAGCCTGTTCATAATTTATTTCTTTCCTAGTAAATCCTAATTCAGCAACTATTCCCCGTAAATAAGGTGTTGGATCATCTAATTTTCTTAGTACTTCTATAAAATCTTGATCATAAAGACCAAATCCAGTAAAATGTTCTATGTGCTCAATATTTGCTATTTTTTTTATCATTTTATAATATAAAGTCCTTATAAAATACATTAGTTTACTTTCTTTGCTCTTATTTTTTATTCCAATAACAATTTTATAACCTTTTTCCCATTCCTTTACAAACTTAATAATCATTTCAGGCGGATCCTGGAAATCAGCACACATTAAAATTACTCCATCGCCAGTAGTTTGAGTTAAGCCATAAAATGGAGAATTTAATTGTCCAAAATTTTTAGCATTTAATATCCCTTTTATATTCTTATTCTTTTCACATAGTTCTTTTATTTTCTCTCTAGTTCCATCTGTTGAGTAATTATCTATTATTATTATCTCATAAAGATAATTTGATAACTGTTGCGTAATAACAGCAATTATTTCCTTAGTCAAAGGCTCAATATTATCTATTTCATTATAAGTTGGAATTAATATGCTTAGTTTTTTCATAATTATTTCACCTTCAATCTAACATATTTTGTATTTTATTTAGAACTGACAACTCATCTATTTTAAAGTATTTTCTTATATTTTCTTGATCTCCTACATGATGAGAAAATCTATCATTAATAGCAATCGGTAATATTTTTTTTACAGAATATTCTATAAAATTCCCTTTGCCGTATTCTTCCATTACTGCTCCATATAGACCACCTATTATATTATGTTCTTCCATTGTTACTATATAATTATAATTTCTAAAAATTTCTTTCAATGTTTTTGAATCTAATGGTTTTATAGTATGAAAACTATAAAGAGAATTTTTTATTCCTAAATTATCCAATTCATTCGATACTTCTAAAGCTTGATTTAGCATATTGCTTGTTGCTATTATTGCAATATTTTCTGATTTTTTCATACAGATTGACTTTCCTATTTCAAAATCTTTATCCTTTAAATTTTTATGTAAAAAAGGATCTTTATTTTTTGACAATCTTATGTATGTAGGTTTTTTATTTAAATATGATTTAATAACTGCATTTTTAGCTTCATAAGGATCTCCAGGTGCAATTATTTCCATGTTAGGAAGCCCTCTCATTAAATTTATATCCTCTGTTGCATGATGAGTTGCACCTAAATGACCATATGATACGCCTCCACCAGAACCTATAAATTTAACATCCAATTCATGATAACAAACATCTACTCTTACTTGTTCATAACTTCTCATTATCAAAAAAGGAATGATAGAATAAACATATGGTTTTTTTCCACGTAATGCAAGACCAGCAGCCATTCCTATCATATTTTGTTCTGCTATTCCTGCATTGTAATATCTTTCAGGAAATCTTTCTTTAAATTCCTCAAACATTGAAAATCCCATATCTCCAGTTATTAATATTATTCTTTCATCTTTTTCTGCTAATTTTATTAATTCATTTACAAAAGTTGTTCTCATTTTATTTCTTCCTCCAATTCCTTTAATCCTGCTTTCAATTCTTCTAAATTAGGAGATTTATAATGCCATTCTAACTTATCTTCCATAAATGAAACTCCTTTACCTTTTATAGTTTTAGCTAATACTACAATAGGTTTGTCACTTTTATATTTATATGCTTTTTCAATTTCTTCAAAGTTATGACCATTAATTTCAATTTCTTCAAATCCAAGAGCTTTCCACATATTTTTATTTTTTTCAAATTCAAGTATTTCTTCTGTTCTGTCATATCCTTGCAATCCATTGCAATCAATAAAGATCAAAATATTTTTTAAATTTTCTTTAGAAATAAACATTGCAGCTTCCCATACACTACCTTCGTCAATTTCTCCATCTCCCATAATAACAACTATTCTGTTATTAACGTTATCTATTTTCATTGCTAAAGCCATACCTGTAGCAACTGATAATCCGTGTCCTAGTGAACCTGTACTTAAATCTAAAGAGTTTGAAACTGTCATATCAATATGTCCTGGCAGTTCTCCATCGTTACAGTAATATTTTTCTAATTTTTCTTCTTCCAAAAAACCTCTTAATGACAAAGTGGTATATATAGCCGCACTTGCATGTCCTTTACTTAAGATTAATCTATCTCTTTTATTATCATCTATATTTTCTTTTGTTATATTTAAACCTTTGAAATAAGAATAAACTAAAATATCAAGCACAGAAAATGCAGCTCCTATATGAGAACTTTTTGAATGATATTTCATATTTATTATTTTTTTTCTAGCTTCATTTGAAATAACTTTCAAGTCTTTCATTTTAATTTTCCTCCTCATATAAATCTATATTTTTTTTAAACCATTGTGAAGCTTTTTTTAATCCTTCTTCTAGTGATAAAGGTTTCCAGCCATAATCCTTTCTAAATAAGTTATTATTTCCAACCCATACTTTAGTATCAAAACTTCTACCTGCTAAAGTTGAAAAATTTAATTTTTTTTCTGAATGCGATATTAATTTTATTTTTTCTGCCATTTCTTTAACGCTTGTTTGTTTATTTGAACATATATTATATATTTTTCCCTTTAGTTTTTGAGGATTTTCCAAAATCAATTTATAAGCATTAACCACATCTTCAACATAAACAAAATCTCTAACAGCATTAGGATTCCCCAATTTTACATCTTTTTGATTTATTAAATCTGTAAATAAAGTTGTTACTAGTCTCCCTTTTTCTTCATAATCTCCATAAATTGAGAAAAGTCTTAATGTTCCTATATTTTTATTTTCAGAATTTGCTATATAATTACAATACATTGTTGAGGCTGTTTTTGCTACACCGTATACTGTATTAGGTTCACATACATCAGACTCCTTCATAGGTTCTTTCTTTTCTCCGTATTCTGATGAACTTCCTGTATTAATAAAACAGTCGTAATCTATAGTATTTAAAGCATCTAACAAATTTATTGTTCCTGTAAAATTTGTATCTATTATTTTTTTATCATCTTTTTGAAAAGGATAACCTCCGTATATTGCTAAATGACATATTTTCTTAGGATTTATTTCTTTTATAATTTCTAACAGTCTTTCTCTATCTAAAATATCTACTTTATGATCTATAATATTAGAATAAATATCTTTCAATCTCCACAGATTAGTATTTTTTCTAGTTAAGATATGTATTTCATATTTATTTTCTTTTAAAAGACCTCTAACTAAATTAGCACCAACAAATCCCGCTGCTCCAGTTACTAATACTTTTTCTTTCATTTTGATTCTCCTATAAATTCTTTTATCTGTTTTACACATAACTTATATACATCTTCATTATTATATTTTTTATACCACTCAACTGTTTTCTCTATTGTCTTGTCTATATTCCATCTAGATGCCCAGTTCAATCTAAATTTAGCTTTAGTAACATCTAAAGCAAGAAGCTGAGCTTCATGAACTTCATTTTGATTTGAAATATTTCTTAATAAACCTTTTCCATAGTTTTCTATTATTTTTTCTCCTATCTCCCAAACTGGAACAATCCCCTCAATGTTTGGACCAAAATTCCATGCTTCTGAATATTTATTTGGTTCATCATACATTTTTTGCCCTAATAATAGATAGCCATTCAATGGCTCCAGAACATGTTCCCACGGTCTTATAGCTTTGGGGTTTCTTATATTTATTGGTTCACCTTTTTCGAGAGCCCTTATACAGTCAGGAATTATACGATCTAATGACCAGTCTCCTCCACCAATAACATTCCCTGCTCTAACACTTGCAATAGACTTTCCATGTTTATCATAATCTTTTGGATTAAAGTAGGAACTTCTCCAGGAGCCTATTGCTATTTCAGCTGCACCTTTTGAAGAAGAGTACGGGTCATATCCACCTAAAGAATCTGTTTCTCTATATCCCCATATCTGTTCCTTATTTTCATAACATTTATCAGTCGTTATCATTATTCCTATTTTAGTTTCAGGAGTTTTTCTTATACATTCCAGTACATTAATAGTTCCCATTACATTTGTTTCATATGTTTCAACAGGATTGTCATAAGATAACCTTACTAATGGCTGTGCAGCTAGATGAAATACAAATTCTGGTTTGTATTTATCGAAAACTTCTTTTAAATGTTTTTTATCTCTTATGTCTCCTCTAATATCAACTATTTTATTTTCTAAGCCTGAGAGAACAAAATTATCTTTTTTGGTATATGGATCAAGTGCATAACCAATAACTTCTGCACCTAACTCATTAAGCCATATTGATAGCCAGGAACCCTTAAAACCAGTATGTCCTGTTACTAAAACTGTTTTTCCTTTATAGACTCCATTAAAATATTCCATACTTCCTCCTAAAATTATTCCCATACTTTCCATGGAGCTTTATCTTTTTCCCACATTGAATTCAATTCTCTGTTATCTCTCAAGATATCCATTGGTTTCCAAAATCCTGTATGTTTAAATGCTCTCATTTTCCCATCTTTTGCTAAATTTTCTAATGGCTCTTTTTCAAATATGGTTTCATCTCCATGAATGATGTAGTCAAAAACTTCTGGTTCACATACAAAATATCCTGCATTTATCCACATATTATCTCCAGCAGGTTTTTCAGTAAAGCTCTCTACTTTATTATCTTTTGAAATATTTAATGAACCAAATTTTCCTTGTGGCTGATATGCAGTAACTGTTAATTTCCCTTCATTTTCTTTATGAAATTCAACAAGTTCTTTTATATTTACATCTGCTACTCCATCTCCATAAGTAAGTAAAAAAGCTTCATTACCAATATATTTCTGTATTCTTTTTACTCTTCCTCCTGTCAGAGTATTCATTCCTGTATCAACTAATGTTACTTTCCAATCTTCACTATTAGATTTATGTACCTCAACTTCATTATTTTTTAAATTTACTGTAATATCACTCATACGTGAAAAATAATTTAAAAAATATTCTTTTATTACATTTCCTTTATATCCACAGCAAATTACAAATTCATTAAATCCATAATGTGAATAAATTTTCATAATATGCCATAACATCGGCTTTCCACCAACTTCTACCATTGGTTTTGGAATTGCATGTGTTGCTTCACTTAATCTCGTTCCAAGTCCTCCAGCCAGTATAACTACTTTCATGTTTATAACCTCCTGTTTTTTAGATTATTGCCACTCATCTGTATTTATTCGCTCTATGTTATTTTCTTTTAGTTCTCTTTTAAAATCTGCAATAAATTCATTTGAACCACATACATAGAAATCTGCTTTTTCTTTATCTTTAACATTTTCCAGAATTTCTTCTATCTTAATTCTTTCATTTTTAGCGTAATCAACATTTTCACCTGTGCAATAAAGAAATAAATTATCCTTACTTATAGTATTTTTTATATAATCCAATTCAATGTAATCTTTTTGAGTTCGTACTGAATAAAATAATTTGATTCTGTCTATCCTCCCTTCTCTCTCTAAGCATTCTATAAAAGAGAGAAAAGGAGATATCCCTGTTCCTCCAGCTATACAGATTATTTCGTTTTCTTTATCAAACATAGGTAATATAAACTCTCCAAAAGCATATTTTACTGTGCAAGTTGCTCCTACTACCAACTGCTCAAATATTTTAGTAGTATACTTTCCAACTTTTCTTATTATTAATCTCATAGTTTTATTTTCATTATAATATGATGCTATACTAAAAGGTCGTGAATCAGGCCATCTTTCAGAAGCAGTAACATTTTTTAAAGTCAATTGTAAAAAAGTTCCAGCTTCAAACCATTTATAATTATCTAATTTTAAAGTAAATTCTTTTATATCATTTCCATAATCTTTTACATCAATTACAGTTGCTCTTGAAAAAATCGACATTATTTTATACCTCCAAAAAATTCCTCAAAAGTTTTTATAATGTATTCCATTTCTACATCTCCTATTTTAGGATAAACTCCTATAAAGAATGTATTATTCATGATATAATCAGTATTTGCTAAATCCCCTATTATTCTGCATTCTACATTTAAATAGGCAGGCTGTTTAGTCATATTCCCAGCAAATAACTGTCTAGTTAATATATTTGCATTTTCCAAATATTCTACTATTTCATTTTTTGTAAATTTATCATTTTCTTTAACTGTTATAGGAAATCCAAACCATGAAGGATCTGAATTTTCTGTTGCTACTGATAAAAGTAAATATTTCTGAAATTTTTCAAGACCTTTCCACAATTTCTTAAAATTATTCTTTCTTGCTTCTACAATATAATCCAATTTTTTTAATTGAGCAACTCCAATTGCAGCTTGCATATCTGTGACTTTTAAATTATATCCAATGTGACTGTAAACATATTTATGATCATACCCAAAAGGCAATTTACCAAACTGCATCTGAAATCTTCTGCCACAGGTATTATCTGAACCAGGATCACAATAGCAGTCTCTTCCCCAATCTCTGATAGAAGTTGCTATTTTATTTAGTAAGAAATTATTAGTGAGTACTCCTCCACCTTCACCCATTGTCATATGATGTGCAGGATAAAAACTAACTGTAGCTATATCTCCAAATGTCCCTACTTTCCATCATATCTTGATCCAACTGCATCACAACAATCTTCAACTAAAAATAAATCATACTTTTCACAGAATTCCTTTACTGCTTTTAAATCAAAAGGATTTCCTAAAGTATGTGCTATCATAACTGCTCTGGTCTTATCAGAAATAGCCTTTTCAAGTTCGGATACTTTTATATTATATGTTCCTAACTCTACATCAACAAAAACTGGAATCATGCCATTTTGAATTATTGGATTAACTGTAGTCGGAAAACCTGCCGCAACTGTTATGACTTCGTCACCTTTCTTCAGTCTTTTATCTCTTAATTTTTCTGATGTCAATGAAGAAAATGCAACTAAATTTGCAGACGATCCAGAATTAACTATAATTGAATATCTTTGTTCCATATACTCTGCAAAATCAGTTTCAAACTCTTGAGCATATTTTCCGGCTGTCAGCCAGAAATCTAATGATGAGTCAACTAAATTAATTAATTCTTCTTCATTATACACTCTTCCTGCAAAAGGAATTTTTGTTTCTCCAGGTATAAATTCTTTGTCCTTATGAGCTACCTCATAATATTCCTTTACTTTCTCTAAAATTTCTTGCTTTAATTTTTCTTTCATTATATCTCCTAACTTTTATTTTTCTAACTTGACTTCCATGTTTTCAAATCTCAAATATAACTCTCTTGGATCAGGATCTGAATTTACACGTTTAGAATTTGTATAAAATTTAATTATATTTTTTCCTCTACCTATATTAAATGACAAATTTAATTCAATTCCTTTATTATTAATTAAATATTTTTCTTTTTTCCCATTAAATTCAACTATAAGTTCTGAATTATCAGGATATTCCGAAAAAACTGTTGATTTTAAAATATAATTTATACTTCCATTTGTTTTATTTTCAAGTGTTATAACAGAATTTTTTCTCATCCATCGCCATTTCCTATTTTCTAATTGTTCCACTTCATAAAAACCATTAAATGATATTAAAATTTTTAAAATTCTATTTTTTTCTTCTTTTAATTGTTCTTCTGAATATTTATTTTTTAAACTATTACTAAAATTCATTAAATTAAAAAAAACTAATTTTTTATCATCGCTAACATAAGCTTCTTCTTTTATAATATTTTTTATTTCATTTTCCAATTTCGTGTACTCATCTACAGTATATGCTTTTCTATCAATATATATGCCGTTAAATCCTGCAATTGAAATTTTTTCTAACATCTCATTAATTGGTAACGATACTATATACCTATTCCATAAATCTGATTCACGTCCTTTATATCCTCCGTAACTCCATTTTATATTTTCTGAAAATAAATATCCTTTAAATAATCCATAATCACCTAAATCTTTAATATTTCCTGTTTCAGGAAATTTAAAATATGGAAGTTGAAAAACCATCCCATCTTTTCCTAAAATTTTCTCAATTTTTAATATAAATGTCTTATCACTATCAAATTCTTTTTTATACTTTTGTGACGAATCAGTATACGTTATTTTTGAAGACGAAGGAATTTGATCCCAAATAGAAAATAAAAATAATACTAATATTAGTGGATACCACGTTTTTTTATTCTTTTCTTTTAATAGATTATCTATTTTTATAGATATTGCTAAGATACAAAAATATGCTATAAATACTGATATTCTATTATAAGCTCTTATTTGAGGAGAAACAAATATTGCAAACATTATAGCAAAGCCTGAAGCAACAGCTAACAATATTCCAGTTATATTTAGTATTGCTAATAAATTTATTAATTCATTATCTTCTTTCTTTCTTTTTAATAATACCCATAATAAATAAAAGAATCCTATTATTGCTATTATCCCTAAATATTCCATTCCTTCTGAATTTTTCAAAAAATTTAAATAATTTAGTATATTTTTTTGAACTTTTTCAAAATATTGACCTTTTAAATAAAATAATTTCTGAGAAATAAATAATCTTGATATCCTTAATGCATAAAATTCCGTTTCTGAAACATACCTCAAAGGACTTTCTTCATTTATACCTACTTTTAATTTATATAATATTGCAGGTATATAAGCCAAGAACATAGTTATCCCAATAATACTAAAACTCAATACAAATTTCTTTAGAAGTTGTTTAATGTTATGTCTATTGACTTTTATTAAAAATACAACTATTACAAAGAAACATGAAAAAAAAGTATAATATATTCCCGATAAGGATAGCAAAATTAATAATACTATCGAAAATATATTCTTTTTGTTATGAAAAAAATCTTTTCCTATTGTCAAAACATTATCATCTGTATATAACCAATAAATCAATAAACTTACAAGGGGAATTAAATAATATGCAGATAAAAACATGTGTGCTGTTCCTCGTAAGAATCTATATTGCAAAAATGTAAAATAAATTGAAGATAACATTGATGTATAGAAATTTATATTTAATTTTCTCATTGTATAATGACTTGTTAATGCTGTAATTGGAAACAAAAATATATAAAATGTATTAATTGTTTTTCCCCAATTTTTTATAAATAAAACCATTATTTTTAATATAAAAAAATTTAAACTATCAAAATATAATGAAGAAAAATCATACATTGTCCCATTAAATGGTGCTCCTACTCTAGAATTTTCAAACCACCATCCTGTTTCTTGTATTGTCTTGACATTATAACCAAGATATAATCCATCTCCTTGATAATTTAAAGGTATACTAAATCTCATATTCCAAATTTGTAAAATTATAAATGTGAGAAACGAAGTTATAATGCCTACTACAATAAATTCTTGCCATAATTTTTTTTTAATCATCTTATAACTCACCTATATGATAACTTAATCATCATCCCTTTCCTTAAGATTTTTATTAAATATAAAATATTTAGAAAAAATATAATTAAGAATTACTACAATAATATTAGATAGAATTTTTATACCTATACTAAATATTGATTGTTGTGATAAACTTATAAATTTAACAACTACAATATCTACTCCTATTACTATAAAAATTTGATCAATTATTGCTGTAATACTTCTTGCTATAATAAATTGAAAAAATTCTTTTATTGCTATCTTTCCTTTATTACTACTTTTGAATACCCAAATTCGATTGGTAAAATATTGGAAAAGGACACAGATAATAGTATCTAGTATATTTCCTAAAGAAGTTGACATTTTCCATTCTATTACAAATAAATAGAATAAAACTATATTTAAAATAGTGGCAATTACACCAAAAAATAAATACAATATCACTTCTATATTTATTAATTTTTCTATATATTTTTTTTTCATAAATGCCTATCCTTATTGATATTTTAATAAATTTTATATAACTGAATATTTTTAATTATAAATTCCTCACTATTTTTATTATTTACAGTAAATTCAACATCTTTAGTCTCTTCTTTCAATTCAAATTCAATTACTAACTTGTTTTCTCTACTAGAGATACGCGTAATATTATATTTACCTTTTTCACTTTGTATATTAAATTCTCCTATTGAATTCGCTGGAAATTCACATGTAAATTCTACTTTATATTTACCTGCTGATAAAGTTATGTAAGGTCCAAATAATATTCCTCCATTTGGAATTCTAATATTCCCTTTTTCCCAAACTGCACCATTTGTATAAAATTGTACTCCCAATAAACTACTTTCTAATTTGGGTAATAACTTATTATTATGCAGTTTTAACAAACTAAAATCTTCAAAGTTTACATTAGGTACATATTCCATTCCCTCTTCTTTAAATTTTCGTTCAAGTTTATTTGGAGTAATTATATAATCAACTGTTTTTAAAGTGGTATATTCTTTATTATTAATTATTGATTTAATTTTTCTGTTATTTAAATCTATTCCGTTTTCATCTTGTATATCAATATAATCTTTATCAAAAGTTGCATATACATTTTGTGCATATACATATGTATCAAGTAATCTTTGATAATCGTTCATAGATTCGTTAACAATCAAGAAATTTTTATCAGGATGTTCTTTTATATAATTATCAATAACTATTGCTTCTAAGACTCGTTTTTCTGATATAAATATTCGTCTATTAATATTTGTAGCTTCTTTGGAACTAATGACTTCTAACATAAAGAAAATAATAAAAAAACTTATCCCTATAATTTTAAATTTACCTTTTGACCATAAGCTTATAAAAATAATTAATAATACAGAGTATAACCATTTTATTAAACTAATTTTCCCTTGAGTAAAAATATAAACCCAATTTAAAATTGTATATTCTGGACCACTATCATTCCTAGGATTTCTAAAAAATTTTACAACTATAATAGATAAAACGAATACAGTTATTAAATTTAATATAATTTTTTTTATATCAATTTTAATATTTTTTTTCTCAATAATACTATAAAACAATAAAATAAAAGGAAAATACAAATAACTGAAATATCTCAAATACATTCTTGGATTTTTTTCACCAAAATTTTCAACAAGAGATATTGTATAAGTAACAATAGCAATGCCAAAAATTAATAAAAAACTTAAAAACCAAAATAAATTTTTTTGTCTTTGGCTTAGGAATTTATAATTTAATATTGGAAACATAATTGGTAAAATAAAAAAAGATACTGTTATACTAGAAAAATATACAAAACTAGCATATAACCAATACTTTATACCTCCTTTTGAAAAAAACAGTTTATTGGTTTGATGAACTTGAACTGCATATCTATTTTCCATTCCCCTAAAAATTGTATTTTTCATAAAAATGTACATTATAGTAAATGTTATAATTATCAAAACAAGTTGAATAAACTCTTTTTTCAAGCTTTCTTTATTTATCATTTTTTTTATTACCAAGGTTAATAATGTTATTATGAAAACTATACCAATTTCTTTTGTCATATATAATAAATATGTAAATATTCCTAAAAATATACTATATCCATATTCTTTTAAAGTTAATTTTTTATTCTTATTAACTAACCATGAATTTATCAATTTTTCATATAAAACTATTCCCCACATTGCTAAAGGAAGATATAGATTTTCACTCATAAATGTTTGTGAAAAAGTAAGATCTGAAAAAAAACAATAAAGTAGAATACATAATAAAATGTAAAAATTATTTTTTATTACATTCTTCCCAAGTATAAATACTGGAAAAATTCCTGAACTAACTAAAACAGCATTTATAAAAGATATTGCTGAAATCTGCATTAATTTTGATGAAAACCAAAAAGCAGGTATTATAAAAACGTCATATAGTATTTTTTGATCCAAATAAGTTGTATTGTATATATATATTCCATTTAGATTTGCTAAACTTCTTGCAATTCCATAATAACCCAATTCATCTCCATAAACATAAATCATTTTAATGTGGTTACTTAATGAGAAGTATACTGCTGTAGTTAACAAAAAAAGTAATATTAAAATCTTTTTTAATATTTTATCTTTTTTAAAGAAAATATCAATTTTATTCATTTGTATTTAACCTCCTTTTTTATTAAATTTTATATAAAAATAATTATTCAGCAATTATTTTTACAGAATGGATAAGGATATTACCATTAGATTTATTCTCAATAATAGTTTCAAATCCTTTAATAAAATTATTCACATTAAATTCTCCAATAAATTCATTATATTCTTTTTTAACAGTCGTATATTTTTCAGATATAATTGCCTCTCCTTCACCTTTTTTGTTAAATAAAAAAGATATTCCTTCTTTATTCAAACCTTCGCCTGTTATAATTACCTTATAATGATTTGGTCTTAATTCTATATAAGGTCCATACATAACACTATTAGATGTAACAACTAAATTATTATTTTCCTTAGTATTTCCATTGGTTGTATATAAATTGTCTAATAAAATATTATAAGTGTCATTTCTTTTACTAAAAATATTTTTAGATTCTAAAAAATTTTTTATTTCTTTTCCTTTATAATATAAATCATACATACTACGATCATCACTTTGGATATCAATTTTATAAACATCTTTATCAAGTAGCAATGATTCTTGTTCAGGTTTTGCTAAACTGATATTTTCTTTACCTGATTTAATATTATCTTGAATTGAACTCTCCCAATAATTAACATCAAATTTATTTAACAGTAAAAGATATGTAATTGGGTGAATATCTGTTGATATGTTATTTATAAAATTTAATGTTAATTTTTGTTTCTTATACTCTCCAAGTATATTTATAACTCCATATTTACTATTTCCTATTGCAGAAAAATTCCCATCAGATTTTTTGATTCTTTTATATTCTAAATGTGCATTCGAAATGCTATAAATTGCTATTCCTACCATTAAGGCTAAAGTAATATTTTCTTTTAACATAAATAATATGTATATTGATAATATTATTAAAAATAAAATTAGCATATAAAATTTTTCTGGACTATCAAAAATATAACCAGGAACAAATGATATTAAACTTAATATGTTTATATCCGCCATACCAGAAAATACATCACCAGTTTCAATTATTAATACAGGAACGCTAAGCACTAACATAATAGCTATTGAATAATAAACGTACTTCAAATTTAACTTTTTATTTATTACTAATAAAACTACGAAAAATATTACTAAAGAAGTAAAATGATCAGCATATCGTCCCCATATATATACTTTTTGCTCATGAAAGTCTGGTAGAAAGAAAAATACTGAAACCATTACTGAAAATAAAATTCCTATAACCGAAAATATTCCCAATATAATATAATTTTTATCTTGTTTAGTGTCCATTTTTAATAATTTAATTAACAATATTATTGCTAGAAAAACTATTCCAAAACTTGTAATTCCTACATAAAAAGTGTATGATGTTGTAGCTCTTAATACTACTGTTATAAATGTTTTTAAATTTGCAAGTGCTTTTAAGCTATTAATCATTGTATCCGAAAATGTATTCCTTAATGAAACTATATTTCCAAAAAGAGTATTCTTTATTTGTTTTTTTACAACTATATCAAGGAAGAATATTGGTAAAAATCCAAAAATTAAATATTTCATATTTATAAATTTATTTTTATATTTTCTTAGTAAAAAAACATATATAATTACTGTAACTGGTATAAACACTAACATTCTTCCATGTATTGCATAAGAATAAGCTAATAATACACCAAAAATAAAGCTGTTTAATCTTTTTTCTCCTTTTTCATTCACTAATTTAAATAGAATAAGTAATATAATCCAAGTTATAAGTCTAATCCAAGTTTCATTCCATCCATATTGAGACATTGCAAAAGTCCATGGATATATTCCAAGAAAAAAAGCTAACAAAAATCTTAATTTTCTATTTTTGACTTGAAAAAACTTTTCTGACATCATGTATGCTATACAAGGAATTATAGCCAATAATACAGAATTTAACATAATTATATTTCTGTACAAAACTATTGGATTTTTAATTAATAAAAATAAAGGATAATAAAATATAGAACCTCCCCAGCCATAATAAGAGTTAACCAATTCCCAATGGCTTCCAGATAATGCTGCAGGTATGGCCAATGTATTGACTTCATCTGGAATAACTACAAGTGTTTTTACTTTAGATACAATCATTAGATTGATTATTATAAATATTAATATAATGCTAATATAATCTATTTTAGTAGATTTAAGTAATTTTTTCATTCGTATTCTCCTTCAATTAATAATTGATATTTATTATAAATTCAATAGCTTTCTTTAATTTTTCCATCACAACATCCCATTTATAGTTATTTTCAACATATTTTATTCCATTTTCTCCCATCTTTTTACTTATTTCTGGATGCGTAATTATAAAGTTTAAAGTTTCTATAAACTCATATTTATTTTCAAAATAAAGCCCTCCGTTACTCAAAACAGCATGTTCTTTCAGGACTTCACATTCTCCATTTAGCAACACAGGGATTCCTAAAAACATAGCTTCTAAAGTAGACAATGATAGACTTTCAAATTTAGAAGGTAATACTAAAAGTTTTGCTTGCTTAATTAAATTTACTTTCTCTTCCTCACCTACAAATCCTAAAGCTATTATATCCTTATGTTTTGGTATATTCATTACATTTTTACCAGCCAAAACTAATTTTAAATTATTATTGTATATTTTTCTATATTCTAAAAAATTTTCAAACATTTCTTTACAGCCTTTAGATTCATCAATTCTACCTACATAAACAATATAGTCATCTTTTATACCAAATGCTTTTTCTAAATCTATATCTGGTGTATTTTTATCAATATCTACACCCAAACCAACTATATCATTTTGTATATGATTATTTTTAAATCTTTTATTTACAAAATCTCTTTCTGTTGTCGTTGAATATAGTATTGCTCTTGGTAAATTAAAAGTTTCATTAAATATACTGTAGTATATTGGTGGTTCATCATGAGCAGTAGGAATTAATATACTTTTTTCCGGTGCAACTTGTAATCCAAAATAAGTTGTATAATACAAATATGTAAGAAAAATAATAACATCATAATCCTCTTTATAATCTTTAAGATACTCTATCAATTTTGATGAATGAGGTCCTTGAGCTTTTTGCCACTCTATTCCTAAATTCTTATTTTCTTTATCATTACTTATTTTTTCAGATATTTTATTAAATTTATTTTGATCCCTTTCAAAATCAACTTTTTTTCTTATAACTTTTACACCATTTATACACTCTGTTCCTTCTCTATATTCATTTTTCCATGTAACATAATCTATTGCACAAGTTGTTAAAACTGATACGTCATAATCATCCATAAGTCTTTCTGAAAGCTGTCTGCAATGAAGTTCAGCTCCTCCATTAATTTCAAGTCCATATCTTTGAACAACAAATAAAATTTTTTTCTTCATACTATCCACCTATTCGTTTAATAAATTCCAATAGCTGTTTTTCTACTTTTTCTAATTTAAAATCTTCAAGTCTTTTATTTTGTTTCTTGATTATTTCTTTTTTTATATTTTCATCTGAAAGAATAAAATTCATTAATTCTGATATTAAAAAATAATCTTTCTTATTTATAATTACTCCACTATTTCCTAAAGTGTATTTTATTGCACTACTGTTATAAGCCAAAATTGGAATTTCAAAAAACATACTTTCGACTAATGGAACACAAAATCCTTCATGTTCACTCATGCATAAAAATAAATCTGCGACTTTATAAAAAGCTAAAATTTCTTCAAATTTTATATGCCCAGGAAATATGACATCACTTTCTAAATTTAATTCTTTGATTAATTTTTTTAACAATTTTGAATAATTTTCAAATCCTCCATCATTTCCAACTAAAATTAATCTAGAATCTTCACTAACATATTTTTTATAATAGTAAAAAGATTTAATTATATCTTCATGCGCTTTGTTAGGAGCTATTCTTCCTACAAATAATATATTTTTCTTACCATCTGAATATGCTTTTATAATTTTCTTATCAGGAACTTTTTCATAGTCTCCAAAAGGAATTAATATAGGCACTGTCATTATGTTTTTATATTTTAGTTCATCAAGTTCATTTTTATTATAATCTGAAACAGCCAAACTATAATCAAAATATGTACTTGCATATTCCAATCCTTTTCTACCATATTCTACTAAATTATATAAATACTTATTGTATTTTTCCATATACTTTCCTGGAGTAATGTTATGATACCTCATTATTTTTTTGCATTTATATTTTTGTAATGAAAAACTTAAGTCAGTTCCAGTAGATTTGTGATAAATCAAAATATCATTTTTATTTACTTTTTTTAATTTACTTATATAAAAAACTTTATCCTTTACTCTTTTATCTATATTTTCTGCATAAAGTTCAGAGGTATACCCATTTTTTCTCAAGATTTTATCAATATTTATTGCATCATTACTAACTGCATCTCCATAACTCATTGTTGGTAAAACTTGTATTATTTTAATTTTCCTCACCTACTAACTCTTTAAAAAAATTTATATATTTTTTAGTAACAATTTCTCTATCAAAATTTTTGAAAACATACTCTTTCCCATTTTTCCCCATTTTATCTGCTATCTTAGAGTTATTGATATAAAATTTTAAAATTTCTTCAAATTCAAAATAATTATTAAAATACAGTCCTCCATTTGACTCTATTGCAAAATTTTTTGTTACCTCACATTTACCATTTACTATAACAGGTGTTCCAACAGCCCAAGATTCCATAATTACTATTGAAAAACTTTCATTTACAGAAGGCTGTATTAAAGTTATAGCATTTGCATAAGCTCTATATTTATCTTCTATACTTACAAATCCCAAATCATAGACATTTTTCTTTATATTTTGAGGAATCTGTATTTCTCCTCCTCCTATTAATACCAAATCTAAATTAATAGAAGTATTTTTTTCTTTAAAAATGCTAAAATATTTTAATAAAAGATGAACATTTTTTCCTTCATCTTTTCTTCCAGCATAGAGTATATATGGATTTTTCAAATTGTACTGCTCTTTAAAACCTTCTAATTTATTTGGTATGTTAAAATCTAGCCCTTCTCCTAAAACAGGAATTTTAATATTTTCCATACCATAAAGTCTTTTTGCTAATTCTTGTTCAGGTTTAGCATGAAAAATAGAAGCTAATGAAATATTAAAAATTTCTTTTATTGTTTCCATATAAGCATATGATTCATCATGCAAACAAGGTATTATTACCGCTTTTTTTCTAGCTTTTTTTACTCCATAATATGTTGTTCCAAACATATAGGGAATAAAGCAAAACAACGAATACTCGTCTATATTTTCTTCAATATAATTTTCTAACTCTATACTTCTAACCATTTCTTCAAAAAAAATTTTTTCTTCTTCTATTGTTATCCTATGATTATTCATTAATTTAAAATTAATTTTATCGAATTTTTTTGTATTCCTTTTTCTAACTTTAAATCTTTTAACTTTTATTCCACCCTCTATATAATCTCCCGATTTATAGTAATTATTGTTCCAATCAGACATAAATTTTTCAACACAAGTTGTTAATACTTCTAATTTAATGCCATTTTTTTGTAAATCTTTAATCAAACCTCTTAATTCTGTTTCTGCTCCACCTGGTATCTTATCCCCATACCATGGAACTACAAATGCTATTTTTTTCATCTTAATCACTTCCACGCAATTACCGCATAATCTTGATATCCAAATAACATTTCATACATTCTTCTAATTTTTTCATTATATTTTTCCAATTCTTTTGAATCCATATCATTATCTTTAAGTACAGGTGCTTCTATATCAACTGGAGAACTGTAAATAAATTCTACTTTTTTAAAACCATGTTCTTTTAATAACATTTCAATTGTAAACGGATGAACATATTGTCTATGTGTCAAATCTAGGGTATATGCCATAGTTTGGGTTACTAATGCCATTGGATTTATTGTTTCAAGAATTAAAGGACTCCCTTCTTGGAGGTTTTTATATGCTCCTTTTATTAATTTTACTATTTGTGATGGTTTCAAATGTTCTATAACTTGTGATGAAAATATCCCCCCCAAGTTCAAATTATCATTATCATATAAATAACTTACTCCATCTTTTAATTCAACAGACAATCCTTCTTTTTTACATTTTTCCACCATTTGTGGGTTAATATCCATACCAAAAACATATTGTTTTCCCACATTTAGTAAAGTTTTAATAAACTCTCCTCTTCCACAACCTATGTCTAATATATTATCCTTCCCAGCATATAATCTTACAAATTTTTCTTGTAATTTCTGTATACTCTCCTCAGAGCCTCTATATTTATTCTCAAAAGCAAGGTAATCCATATCAAAATTATTTTCTTTTTCTATTTTTTCTAATTTTTTTATTCTTTCGTCTTTTTCATCTAATATTTGTCTTATTTTTTCGTTTTGTTTATTTAAATTATTTATATTTCTAACAACATATGAATTAAATGTTATCTGATCTTGCATCATTGGAACTATATACCATCTAGTCAATTTTCTAATCACTTTTTTTACAAATGCAAACAACTTATTTCTAGATAAAATTTCTCTTTCCAAATTAATATTCCAAACTCGGTTTAATACATCTATATCATATCTAAAATTATCTTCTTCACTTATTTTAGGAGTAAAATCAAAATTATTTATTTTTTCTTCCTCTGCATATCCTTTATCTTTTATATTCTGTCTAATTTTATTCATTATTTCTTCAACATTAATATTGTCAATATTTATTTCAAAGTCATTTTCTTTTATTTCCATATTTTTACATATCCTTTCTTTCCTATAAGTGACTAAATTTATGTTTTATTCTAAATATTCCAGCATCTTTTAAAATACTATAGATACTAAATTTTTTTATTTTTCTTATATAATCATAAGGTTTTCCATATTCATCGTGAAAGGCTATATCCAAATAATATTTACCTTCTAATAATTGAATCTGATCTATTATTACTTCAACAATTCCTTCATCCTGAATCTTAATTTTCCCAAAATTATCAATAAAGGTATTTGTTCCATAACAATTTAATCCATCATTTCTAAAAATTCCGAATCCAAAAACAGAATCTTTTAATTCGTCATTATTTCTTTTGTATTTAACTTGTATTTTTAGCTTGTCTTCTGAATTGTAAGTATCACTTATTTCATCTTTTTCATTCAATAACTTTATACCGATAATTTCAACATCTTTATTCCCAGTTCGATTTTTATCTTTTTTATTTTCTTTTTTTTCAATAATTCTTTCTTCTGTTTTTTCTTTGCTATTTTTTTGATTATTTTCGTTACTTTGTACTTTTATTTTTTTATTCTCGTCTTTACTCATAATGTCATCTAAATATTCTGCAACAATATCATGAGGTATACCTTCATCCTTTATTTTCCCATTTTCTATCCATATAGCTCTATTACATAATCTTTCAATTGAACCCAAATCATGTGACACTATCACAATTGTAATTCCACTTTTTTTTAACTCCAACATTTTATTAAAACACTTAGCTTGAAACCTAGCATCACCAACTGCCAAAATCTCATCAATCAATAAAATATCCGCATCAACATTTATCGCAACAGAAAAAGCCAACCTCATATACATTCCTGAAGAATATGTTCTAACAGGACTATCTATAAACTCTTCTAATTCAGAAAATTCTATGATATCATCTAATCTAGCATCTATTTCTCTTTTCGTAAGTCCAAAAATAGAAGCATTTGTATAAATATTTTCTCTTCCAGTCATATCAGGATGAAATCCTGCTCCTAATTCCAAAAGGCTTGAGATCTTTCCATTTATTTCTATTTTCCCTTTATCAGGATAAATTATTTTTGTCATCAATTTTAATAATGTACTTTTTCCACAGCCATTATGTCCAACTAATCCTACAACTTCTCCTTTTTTTATTTCTAAAGTTACTCCTTTTAAAACTTCGTGTCTTGTATAGCTATTTCTCTGCTTAAAAAAAAGTAATCTTTCTTTTAGTGTATGTCCTTTATCACTGTATATCTTAAAACTTTTTTTCACATCTTTTACATTTATTACAATATCTTTCACCATTATAATTCCTCCGCAAAGTTTTTTTGTAATTTTTCAAACACAAAATATCCAATGATAATCATAATGATTCCATAAATTATTATGCCTCCAAATGAATTGAAACTTGGCATTCTTTTGTAGTATAAAATATCTCTATAAAAATTTATTATTCCTGTCATCGGATTTAAATAAAACCAAAAACGATGTCTTTCTGGTATCATATCAATATTATAAACTATCGGAGTTAAATAAAACCACATCATCACTATTATATTTAAAATATATTCCAAATCTCTAAAAAATACATTTAAAGCTGAAAATATAAAAGTCATCCCCAATACAAGAATATATTGTACAACCATAACAACTGGTAGAAGTAACATATATTTACTAAAACCAATACCACTAACTAAGATTGTTAATAGTACAACTATCATGCTATAAAACATATTCATAAACGCTGAATTACTTGTTACTATTGGTAGTATTATTCTTGGAAAGTATATCTTTTTGATTAAATCTTTATTCATCATTATACTCACAGCTCCTACTTGTATACTAGAAGCAAAAAATATCCAGGGTATTAATCCAACAAATAAATAAATATAATATTTATCAATATCTACTCTCATAATTGTTGAAAACACTATTGTATAAACAACTAATTGCAGAAGAGGATTCAAAAATGTCCATAAAAAACCTAATACTGAACCCTTATACCTAACTTTTAAATCTTTTTTTACTAAGTTTGAAATCATTTCACGGTAATCATATAATTCTTTTAAAATTCTCATAATTTATTTCCCTCTCCAATATTCTAAAACATCTTTCAGTGTTTCATCAATAGAAATTTCTGGAATCCATTCTGTATCTTTCCTAATTTTCGCATTGTCACATTGCACTATTGGTACATCAACTGGACGAAATTTTTCTTTATCTATTTCTATTTTTATTTCTTTATTTGATAAACTAACTAATTTTTCTAAAATATCCTTAACTTTCACAACGTTTCCAGAACCAATATTGTATGATTCTCCGATTTTTCCGTTTTCAAGTAACATTACATAGCCCCTAACAATGTCCCTTACATCAGTAAAATCTCTCAAAGTATCTAGATTTCCAACCTTTAATACAGGATTTGCACCTTTTTCAATTTTTACAATTTTACTTGCAAAATCAGGAACAACAAAATTTTCACTTTGTCTAGCACCGATATGATTAAATGCTCTCACAAATATAATATTCATGTTGTAGGCTTTTACATACAATTTACCAATTTCTTCCTGTGTTTTTTTACTAATTCCATAAGGACTTTGAGGAATTTGTGGTTGTGTTTCTTTAATTGGACAATTCTCAGGTTTTATAATTCCATACTGATCACTTGAGCCAACAATTAATATTTTGGAATTTACATTACTATTTTTTACAGCTTCTAATAAATTTAAGGTTCCATTTACATTAACATCTATTGTTAAAACTGGTTTTTGCCATGAAAGTCCTACCGCACTTTGTCCAGCTAAGTGAAAAATCATATCTGGACTTATATTTTTTATCACGTTATTAACATTTTCTACATCTAGAAGATTCATTTTGAGTATCTTTATTCTAGCATTTTTGTAACTTTCTTTTATTGTTGTTCCATAGACATCATAATCATTTTTTAAAAGGTATTCAGATAAATATCCTGCAACAAAACCATCAATCCCTGTTATTAATACTTTCATATAAAATTTCTCCCTAATTTTTTATTTAGAATCATAGTATATTTTACGTACTTTGTACTGAATATCTTCTAATATTTTTCTATTTGCTGCTATTATATCCGCTTGTAATCCAATAATAAATGATTGTACCCCCACTCCAATTAACATACTTGATAGAATAAGTGATTGGATATTTCCGTCTCCACGCCCTTTTAGATAAAAAACGATAAATCTAAGCCCTATCAAAAAGCCTATAAATATTCACATCATTCCAATTGTACAAAAAAACTTTAACGGCTTATACATAAGAAATGCTCTAAGTATTGTTGGTATTGACTTTTTCACATATCCAAACATACTATTAAAAAGTCTTGAAGGCCTTAATTCAGCATTTGTATTTATAGGAACTGAAATCATAGCCATCTTACTTCTTCCTGCCTGCACAATTGTTTCCAGAGTATAGGTATATTCATTTATTACATTTAATCTCCTAGCAGCTTCTCTACTGTATGCTCTGAATCCACTTGGTGCATCTGGAATTTCAGTGTTTGATACTACTCTAACTACATAACTTCCAAAATGTTGAAGTCTTTTCTTTAAAGGAGAAAAGTGTTTTATATCTTTGATAGGTCGTTCTCCTACAACAATATCAGCTTTTTCATTTAAAATTGGGCTGACAAGTTTTTCTATATCCTTTCCACAATATTGGTTATCTGTGTCAGTATTTACTATTATGCTCCTTCTTTTAAACACGCATCTATCCCTGCCATAAAGCCCTTTGCTAGTCCTTTATTTCTTTTAAAATTTACTATATGATGTACTTCCCATTTTTTAGCAACTTCTACAGTATTGTCTAAACTTCCATCATTTATAACTAGATATTCTATTGTATCAATACCCTCTATTTTTTTAGGTAGTTCATTCAATGCTATTTCTAATGTCTCTTCTTCATTATAACATGGTATTTGGATAATTAATTTCATAATAACTCCTAATAAATATTATTTAACTACTATTTTTAAAAACATGCTTTTTCCCTATTATATAATTCAAAACTACTACTAATATTGTTATAAATATTTTGCTTGGTAATTTAGAAAAATTTATAAAATCTACCATAATAATAAGTCCAAAAAAATCAATTAACATGATAGAACCTCTCGCTATTATAAATCTAAAAATTTCCTTGTAAAGTGAAACTAAATTGGGACATTTACTTTTAAATACAAAATTTTTATTACATATGTAAGCTGTTATTTTTACTACTACAAGTGATATTAGATTTGAAACTTTATACTCAAAATTTAAAAATAACAATATTTGAAATAATAAAACATTCAATACAGAAGTTAATATACCAAAAACAGTATATAAAATTGTCTCCTTATTAATCACTTTAGATAACATTCTTTCTATCCTCTTCTTGTGTTTAATTTAACTTTAATTATTTTTCAATAGTTCTAGGTCATTTTCAACCATTCTCTCAACTAGTTCTGTAAATGATATTTCTCTTTTCCATCCTAATACTTTTTCAGCTTTTACAGGATTTCCAATTAAAATATCAACTTCTGCTGGTCTAAAGAATTCAGGATTTACTCTAACAACTATTTCTCCTGTTTTAGAATCTTTACCTATTTCATTAACCTCTTTTCCTTCCCAAATTATATCTATATCCACACATTTAAAGGCTTTTTCAACAAACTCTCTAACTGTTCTCGTTTCATTCGTTGCAATTACATAGTCATCTGCTTTATCTTGCTGCAACATTAACCACATTGCTTTAACATAATCTTTTGCATGTCCCCAATCACGTTTTGCATCTAAATTCCCTAATTCTAAAACATCTTGGACTCCTAATTTTATTCTTGCTACAGCATCTGTTATCTTTCTTGTTACAAATTCTTTTCCACGCCTTTCCGATTCATGATTAAATAAAATTCCTGAGCATGCATACATGCCATAACTTTCCCTATAATTTTTTGTTATCCAATGTCCATATAATTTTGCTACTCCATACGGACTTCTAGGATAAAAAGGGGGTCTCTTCATTTTGGGGAATTGCTTGAACTAGCCCAAACATTTCGCTTGTAGAAGTTTGATAAAATTTTGCTTCAGGCTTTACTGTTTTTATAGCTTCAAGCATGTTCAAAGCTCCAATTCCATGAATTTCTGCAGTTGTAACAGGTTGTTCCCAAGATGTTCCTACAAATGACTGAGCTGCTAGATTGTAAACCTCATCAGCTTGTGAAATTTGCATTGCATTTATTAATGAAACTAGATCTGTCATATCAGCATATATAAATTTTATTTCGTCTTTTTTATGTTCTATATTTCCAAAAGTAGTTACACTTTTTCTTCTCATCAATCCATAAACTTCGTATCCTTTTTCCAATAACAATTCTGCCAGATATGAACCGTCCTGACCATTTATTCCAGTAATTAAAGCTTTTTTCATTTATATTCTCCAATTCTCATTTTATAAATATTCATTTCTATTACAAATTTTTAAGTTATTAATAACTTCTTTAACTTCTTGCGTATTATCTTTGTGACAAATCAGCGTTACATCTTCAGTATCCACAATTACTATATCTTCTAATCCAATAGTTGCGATGAGTTTTTCATTACCTTGTATTATTGAATTTTTTGTTTTTATGCTTATAACATTTCCACTTATAACATTTCCATCTTGATTTGTCTTATTAATTCTTTCAAGTGAAAGCCAACTTCCTACATCATCCCATCCAAAGTTTCCTGGAATCACATAAATATTTTTAGCTTTTTCCATTATTCCATAATCTATAGATTCTGATGGAAGATTTGGAAATTCTTTTCTTAACACTTCTTCATATTCTTCTGTATTTATTGACTCTCCTATTTTTTGCAGTCCTTCATAAATTTCTGGCAAATATTCTTTAAAATTTTTCAAAATAGTTGATACTTTCCATACAAAAATTCCACTATTCCATAAATATTGTCCACTTGTTAAGTATTCTTTAGCTTTTTCTAAAGTTGGTTTTTCCACAAAACGCAAAACTTCATAAATATTTGTACTATCTTTAAAGTTTTGACCTTTTGTAAAGTTAATATACCCATATCCTGTTTCAGGGTAATTTGGAGTAATTCCTATTGTCGCTAGATTATCATCTTTTTCAACAACGTCTAATGCTATTTTCAATGTATCAATAAAAATTTCATTAAATTTAATTAAATGATCCGAAGGTAAAATTATCATTTTTGAATTTATATCCTTTTTTGCAATATGCACTGCAGCAAGTCCAATGCAAGGTGCTGTATTTTTGGCAACTGGTTCAATGATAATATTTTCTTTCGGTATATCTGGAATATGTTCTAAAACCAAATTTTTATACATTTCATTTGTTACCACGTAAACATTTTCAATGTCTACTAAATTTTTTACTCTTTCAACAGTATGTTGTATCATGGATTTCCCATCATCTGTTAAAGATAAAAATTGCTTTGGCAAATTTGTTCGACTTTTAGGCCAAAATCTTTCACCTTTTCCACCAGCCATTATTACTATTGAAGTCAATGTAGCTCCTCCTTTTTTATCTGAAATTTTATTAGCGTGTTTTCAGAATTATAGAAAACAACAACTATTATTATAAATTATTTTTTTAATAAACTTTCTAAATATTTTTTATAATCACAATTTTTTAACTTATTTATTATTTTAACAAGCATTTCTTTGTCTATCCAGCCTTTTGTATAGGCAATTTCTTCAAGACAAGCAATATAAAAACCTTGTCTATTTTGAATTGCTTCTACAAAATTTGAAGCTTCTAACAAACCTTTTGGTGTTCCTGTATCAAACCAGTTCATGCCACGTCCGAGAGTTTTTACTTTTAATTTTTCTTCAATCAAATAAAGATCATTAATTGATGTTATTTCTAGCTCTTTACGTTTTGATGGCTTTAATGTCTTAGCTTTTTTTATAACTGTATTATCATAAAAATACAGTCCCGGGATTGCAAAATTTGATTTAGCTATTTGCGGTTTTTCTTGTAAAGAAATGACATTTCCATGTTTATCAAATTCAACAACGCCATAATCACTGGGATTTTTCACTGGATAACCAAATATCATTGCACCATTATTATTTAATTCTGTTTTTTTAGAATTTTCAAAGTAATCAATTGCTTCTTCAAGAATTTTTGAAAATCCATTTCCATAAAATATGTTATCTCCCAAAATCAATGTAACATTATCACAATCAATAAAGTCTTCTCCTATCAAAAAACATTCCGCAATTCCATTTGGCTCATTTTGAATTTTATATTCAATATTTATTCCTAATTGCTTTCCATCTCCAAGAAGATTTTCGAATAACAAGATATCTCTTGGTGTGGAAATTATTAAAATATCCTTTATATTTGCAAGCATAAGTACAGATAAAGGATAATAAATCATAGGCTTATCATAAACTGGCAATATTTGTTTGGAAATAGATTTTGTCAATGGATAAAGTCTTGTGCCAGAACCTCCAGCTAAAACAATCCCCTTCATAAGTCTCCTCCTTAAATAAACCGTTTTAATAAAAAGAAATTTTTCAGTTTCAATATTATTTGCCTTTTCCAAATAAAACAGCCTTAGCCGTTTTTGCAATAATAAGCACATCAAGTATTAAATCCTGATGTTTTAAATAGTATAAATCATATTCAAGTTTTCTCTTTGCATCATCTAAACTTTCACCGTATGGAAACATTACTTGAGCCCAACCTGTTATTCCAGGTTTTATAAGATGTCTTAAATTGTAGTGGCTTATCTGTTCTGCGTAATCTTTGGCAAGTATATCCCATTCTGGACGTGGTCCAATAAAACTCATTGTCCCTTTCAAAATATTCCAAAGTTGTGGTAATTCATCGATTCTTGTTTTTCTCATAAATTTCCCAAATTTTGTAACTCTTGTGTCACAATCCAAAGTATACTTTGAATGTTTTTTAGGATCATGTAATTTCATACTTCTAAATTTATAAACTTTGAAAGGTTTCATATTTTCGCCTATTCTTGTTTGTTTAAATATAACTGGCCCTTCAGATTCGCATTTAATAATTATCGCAGTAATTAATGCGAGAGGAGAAAGAACAACCATCAAAATTAATGCTAGTATTAAATCCATTCCTCTTTTTATATTTCTTTGCATTTCATTGTTCAAAATATCAAATCCATTTGATTGTAAAATCCATTCTTCATTTATTTGATTTATATCAATTTTCTTTTGGATATCTTCATTGAATTCTTCATAATTCATTATTTTTAATCCATTAATTTTCAAATCAAAAATACGTTTTGAATATTTTTTAAAATCAGGACTTTTTATATCTTTTACAATTACTAGAATATCCACATTATTTTTTGCAATAATTGACTCCATTTCATCATATTTTCCAATTAAATATTTTGTTGCTCTAGTTTTATTATTTGAAATATATCCAATATAATTATAGTCAAGGGTATTTATGATATCTTCTTGGATATTATTGTCTATATGATTTGACCCAAATATTAATACATTTTGTTTTTTCATATAAATTGAGCATATAATTTTTCTAAAAATTACTTGAAACACAAATATTAATCCAAACATATAAAATACATCAAAACGCTTCCAAAAGGCATATAACATTACAGAAAAAATACTATCAATTCCTAAATTTATAAAAACATCCTTAAGCCTAAAACGTTCTGCATAAAAATCCAGTTGTCCAAATACAAACTTTACAAATATAAATAAAATAAATATAAAATTTGTTAAATATTTTACTACATAGTCATATTTATCTAATAAAAGACTATAAATCATATATAAAATAAAAATATATAATATACGTATGCGTATATCTTTATTTAGTTTCATAATTATTCATCCTCACTTAACAAATCATTTATATAAACTCCATTTAAGAAGCATTCATTGAAGATTTTATCTTAATTTTTTTACTAAAAGAATAACATTTTCTAAGACAAAAAATTATAATTTGTATTAAATAATTTCAAATGAGAAAAAAGATGAAAAAATTTATTTGAATTTTTGTTTTATTCTCTATTTTTTATACATAATTACAGCATGAGTATAACATATTTTATTAGGAAATTCAAGTACTGGCAATTCAATAAAAATATGGCTTGGAAGTAATTTTAAACATTATAATGGTATGTGTTTGTTTTTTATATTTTTTAAAAATTTATTCAATAAGTTATACAACTCTGAAATTTAAATCCAGCAATCTAAATCTTTGAAATTGTTATTTTACTTAAAATTTGATATACTAAACTTATAAAAATAAAAAATATGGAGGAAAAAATTATGAATTTTAATAATTACAAATATGAACATTTGGACTTGGAAAAAACAAAAGGAGAATTTTCAGAACTGATAGGCAATTTTGAAAAGGCAGAAAATGTGGAGGGACAAATTGAAGCGTTTGATAAAATAATAAAGCTGAGAAACCATATTGAGACTATGCAGACGCTTGTTTCGATTCGGCACAGCATTGATACGAACGATGAGTTTTATGATAAGGAAAATGAGTATATGGATAAAATTAGTCCAATTTTATTTGGATTTACTAATGATTTTTATAAAGCCCTTGTCAATTCAAAATTTAAAGATGAACTCATCAAGAAATACGGGAAATTGCTGTTCGACTTAGCGGAAAATACATTGAAAGTTTTCTCGAACGAGATTATTCCAGATGCACAGGAAGAAAATAGATTATCCAGTAAATATTCAAAATTGATTGCCAGTGCAAAAATTGATTTTGATGGGAAAGAGCTTAATTTATCGCAAATGGTTCCCTATACGCAATCAACGGACAGAAATGTGAGAATTGAAGCCGCAAAGAAAGTAGCTCAGTTTTTTGCTGAAAATCAAGAAGAATTTGACAATATTTATGATTCGCTTGTAAAAGTGAGAACTAAAATGGCACAGAAAATGGGATATAAAAATTATGTGGAATTTGGGTATAAACAACTTTCAAGGCTTGAATACGATGCAAAAATGGTGGAAAGTTACAGAAAGCAAGTACTTGAAAACATTGTTCCACTGTATACTGAACTTCGTAAAAGACAGGAAAAAAGGCTTGGTGTTGAAAAACTTAGATTTTATGACGAGTCTATAAAATTTAATTCTGGAAATGCCGATCCACATGGTTCATCTGAATGGATTTTAAATCATGGTAAAACAATGTATAAGGAACTGTCGAAGGAAACTGATGAATTTTTTACATTTATGACTGAAAATAATTTGCTTGACTTGCTTTCTAAAAAGGGGAAAATGAGTGGCGGATACTGCACTTATATTCCAGAATACAAGGCTCCATTTATTTTTGCCAATTTTAATGGGACTGCACATGATATCGATGTTTTGACGCACGAAGCGGGGCATGCTTTTCAAGTTTACCAAAGCCGAGGTTTTGATGTGCCTGAATATTTATGGCCAACTTATGAGGCTTGCGAAATTCATTCAATGAGCATGGAATTTTTGACTTGGCCGTGGATGAAATTATTCTTTGAAAATGATACAGAAAAATATAAATTTATTCATTTGTCAGAAGCTCTTTTATTCATTCCTTATGGCGTAACAGTCGACGAATTTCAGCACTGGATTTATGAAAATCCAGAAGTTACGCCACAAGAGCGTCGTGAAAAATGGCTTGAAATTGAGAAAAAATATTTACCAACTAGAGATTACGGAGAAGTCAATGAATTGAAAAATGGAATTTTCTGGTTTAGACAAGGACATATTTTTAGCTCGCCATTTTACTACATCGACTATACTTTAGCTCAAGTCTGTGCTTTCCAATTCTGGATAAAATCAAGGGAAGACAGGGAAAAAGCATGGCAGGATTATTTGAACCTATGTAAACTTGGAGGAAGTAAATCGTTCTTTGAACTTATGAAATCTGCCAATCTGAAAAATCCATTTGAGGAAGGAACATTAGCGGCTGTAATTCCAAAAATTAAAGAATATCTGGATAGTGTCGATGATATGAACTTGTAATTTAAATCATTATTAAAAATAAAATTTTAAAATATTTCTGTTTTTCTATTGATTTAAAAAAAATTTAGTGATATAATAATTGTAGATACAAATTTAAAAGAATAATATATTAATTATATGGAGGTAATGTATAATGATTTATGAAAATATCTTAGACTTAATTGGAAATACACCTGTAGTAAAACTAAAATTTTTAAATGAAGAAAATATTGCTGATATTTATGTAAAACTTGAAAAATACAATATCGGTGGAAGTGTAAAGGATAGAGCGGCTCTTGGAATGATAGAAGCAGCTGAAAAAGAAGGAAAATTAAAACCAGGAGGAACAATTGTAGAGCCAACGTCGGGAAATACTGGAATTGCATTAGCTTTAATCGGAAAAGCAAAAGGATATAAAGTAATAATCATCATGCCTGATTCGATGAGTGTGGAAAGAAGAAGCATCTTGGCAGCTTACGGAGCTGAGTTAATATTGACTGAAGGAGCAAAAGGAATGAAAGGTGCAATCGCTGAAGCTGAAAAATTAGCGGCTGAAAATGGATACTTCTTGCCTCAGCAATTTGAAAACCCCGCAAATCCTGCTAAACACTATGAAACTACAGCAAAGGAAATTTTGAATGACTTCCCACAAATTGATGCCTTTATTTCAGGAGTTGGAACTGCTGGAACTTTATCAGGAGTTGGAAAAAGATTGAAAGAAGAAAGACCTGGAGTGCAAGTGTTCGCTGTAGAACCTGCAACTTCTGCAGTATTATCAGGAGAACAACCTGGAAAACATTCTCAGCAAGGTCTTGGAGCTGGATTCATTCCTGGAAATTATAATCCTGAACTTGTTGATGAAGTTATAAAAATAACAAATGAAGAAGCTATTGAGTTTGCAACAAGAGCTTCAAAGGAAAATGGACTATTTATAGGAATCTCTTCTGGAACTGCAATTGCAGCTGCTTACAAGGTGGCTAAAAAATTAGGAAAAGGCAAAAAAGTTTTAGCAATTTTACCTGATGGTGGTGAAAAATACTTATCAGTTGAAGTATTTAGAAATAATTTATAGAAAATAATATGGCAATAATTCTTTGATATTATAGATAATAAGATGAATTGCCTTTTTTACAATCCTTAAAAAATTTTATTACATTTGTATAAAAAAGTTGTGTTTAAAATAGTTTTAGTATATAATAAGATATAATTTTTAAGGAGTGTGATTACTATTTTTAAATGGTTACAAAATGAAATAAATAATATCGCAGAAAAGGATCCGGCAGTAAGATTTAAAATAGAAGTCTTTCTCTATCCATCCCTGCATGCGGTTATTAACCATAAGATTGCTCATTTTTTTCAAAAAAGGAAATTGTATTTTTTGGCAAGGCTTATTTCTCAAATTTCACGTTTTTTTACAGGAATAGAAATTCATCCGGGAGCAAAGCTGGGAAATAAAATATTTTTTGACCACGGGATGGGAATTGTAATTGGAGAAACAGCCGAAATTGGCAATAACTGCGTTATTTATCATGGGGTAACTCTCGGAGGGGTAAGTACCTCAAAAACTAAAAGACATCCGACATTAAAAGAAAATGTAACAGTTGGAACTGGAGCAAAACTTTTAGGAAATATAATAATTGGTAAAAATGCAAGAATTGGAGCAAATTCAGTTGTTTTACGAGATGTACCTGATGAGGCTGTCGCTGTAGGCATTCCTGCCAGAATTATCCCAAAAACAGAAGAAGATTACTATATGTGGTATATTTAATTTATTTTTGTTATTTAAAAAAAATAAGTCCTTTTCTATTAAGTTTTAGGACTTAATTTTAAAAATTTTGAATATAATCTAAAAAACTAATATAAAAATCAAAAAAATTTGACAACCAAAATAAAATATGATATATTTTTTATATGAAATTTGAGTAAAAGAATTTATTTCATTTCTTTGATTAAAAAATACAATAAATAGTGGGATACATGATATCCAAAATAAATAAAAACTAATAACGGAGGCTTAATATGGCAAAAGTAGGAATTTTTTTCGGATCAACAACAGGCGTAACTGAAGATATAGCTCATAAAATTGCAGAAAAAATTGATGGAGCAGAAGTTTTTAATATTGATGGGAATGAAGATAAGTTAGAAGACTTTGATGTACTGCTTTTGGGAGCTTCTACATGGGGGTTTGGAGACTTGCAAGATGACTGGGCTGCAGTTGTCGATGACTTGGCAAACAAAGATTTCAGTGGTAAAAAAGTAGGATATTTCGGTAGTGGAGATCAAGGAACATTCTCTGATACATTTATGGATGGAATTGGCATTCTTGATGAAGAAATCCAAAAAACTGGTGCAACAATTATTGGAAAAACTTCAGTTGAAGGATATGAATTTAACGAATCAAGAGCTGTAAAAAATGGTCAATTTTTAGGACTTGCTTTAGATGAAGTTAATCAGTCTGAATTAACAGATGAAAGAATTGATGCATGGGTTGAACAAATCAAAAAAGAATTTTAATAATAAACCATGTCTGTGAATAATAAAAATAATTTCACAAAAGACAAATTAAATATGATTTTAGCTATATTTTATATATAACTAAGATAAATCAATTTTCACAAGTTGATTTTCTCTCCAAAAATAAAGAAGACGTTCACAAGGACGTCTTTTTTTATTTTATTGTTCTTTTCTTTCTTTAGTATAAATTAAAAACTTAATCAAACAGTGGCATCTTAGATTCTAACTTGTTAAAAATATAGACTAAGTCAAAGAAAGTAACATTACGTTTCAAAGTTATACAATATCTCTAATAATCAATATTTAGATTTAATTTTTAAAATTTTCGAATAAAAATCAAAAAAATACTTGATTTTTTTAAATTATATGATATACTATAATAGAAAACAGTATTTAAAAAAATGTAAAAAAGGAGCTGATTAGCATGAAAAAATTAATTCTAGTAGGATTTTTAGCATTTGGAGCATTAGGATTTTCAAGATACGTAGAGGAGTGTTATGTTACTGGTAAAACAGGTAGATCTGTAACGTGTGAAAGTGCAGAATCAGGAAGAACATTCCAATTTACAAGTGGTAGATTATCTTCTGTTTCAAAAGGATATTCTTATAAAATTTATTTTGAAGGTACTGGGTACAGAGGATTGCGTTTAACTAGAGCAAAACTTCTTGCAGGTTAATAAAAATTAAAACCTTTACCAACAATAAAATTATTAAAAACTCTAGGTTTATAAAAAACTTAGAGTTTTTTTTTGAAAAATAAATAAAAAATTATATTATTCTATCCAAATATTAGATTTTATTAATTTTTTCGATTTTTAAAAAATTTGAAAATATATAAAAAGGTATTGGATTATTATAACTTTTCTAGTATAATAAATTTGTATAATTTTAGTATAAAAAAGGAAAATTCAATGAAAAAAGGTATCGGAAAATCACACAGTAAAATAATATTAATTGGAGAACATTCTGTTGTTTACGGTTATCCTGCCATCGCTATTCCACTAAAAAAAATTAAAATTGAATGTATTGTAGAAGAAGCCAAAAGCAGCTATTTCCCTAATAAGACTGATACTATTTCAGTTGCTCTTTTTACTGCATTAAAATATTTAAAAAAAGAAAATGCAAAAATAAAATATAAAGTAACTTCTCAAATACCGCCAAAACGTGGAATGGGCTCTTCAGCAGCTGTGAGTATTGCCGCAATCCGGGCAGTATTTGACTATTTTGAGGAAAATCTGGATGATGAATTGCTGGAAAAACTGGTTCACACGGCAGAAATTGTAGCCCACAGTACACCAAGCGGGCTGGATGCCAAAACGTGCCTTAGCGATAAAGCCATAAAATTTATAAAGAACAAGGGATTTTCATACATTGACTTAAATCTCGATGCATATCTTGTAATTGCAGATACAGGCATTTATGGAAATACTGGCGAAGCAATTCAAAAGGTTAAAAATTTAGGAAGTAACGCTGACAGTTCTTTAAACAAATTAGGAGAATTGACAGATGAAATGGCTAAAATCTTGACTGAAAATATTGAATCCAAAGAAGAAAAAGTCCATAAAATAGGGAAAATTATGACAAAGGCAAACATAGAACTCAGAAATTTGAATATAACCATTGAAAAAACAGACTTATTTGTAAAAACAGCAATCGAAAATGGAGCAAGTGGAGCAAAAATTTCTGGTGGAGGATTAGGAGGATGTGTAATCGCACTTGCTAAGAATCTGGGAATTGTAGAAAAAATAAAAGATAAATTGTTAAAATGTGGAGCAGAGAATATTTGGGTGGAGAAAATTTAATAAAAAAAAGGAGTAAAAATGGTAAAAGTCAAATCTTATGCTAATATTGCGATTATAAAATACTGGGGAAAAAAAGATACAGCAAAAATGATACCTTCCACAAGCAGCATTTCCCTTACTCTTAACGATATGTTCACAGAAACAGAGATGGAATTTATAAATGATGAAGATATTAAAATTGCAGTTGAAAAAGATATAAAAAGCGAAAATTGTAAAGATAAATATTCAGACATGGCAGATTTATTTTATTTGAATGGCGAATTGCAGGATAGTATGCATACAGAAAAGATTAGCAAAGTTGTGGATTTATTCAGGGAAAACAGGAATCAGAAAGTAAAAATTTCTACAACCAATAATATGCCAACGGCGGCGGGACTTTCTTCCAGTTCGAGCGGTTTATCTGCTATAATAAAAGCTTGCAATGAACTTTTTGGAAAAAACTATACGCAATCTGAACTTGCACAGATTTCAAAATTTGGTTCGGGATCTTCTTCGAGAAGCTTCTTTGGGCCTGTTGCGGCTTGGGATAAGGATACTGGAGAAATTTATGAGGTAAAGACAGATTTGAAACTGGCAATGATTGTGCTTGTGCTGAATGAAAATAAAAAGGAAATTTCAAGCCGAAATGGAATGGAACTTTGTGCAAAAACTTCGACATATTTTGACGAGTGGGTAAAACAGTCTGAAATTGACTTTATAAATATGAAAAAATATCTTGCTGAAAATGATTTTGAAAAAGTAGGAACTTTGACAGAAGAGAATGCTCTTAGAATGCACAAGACAACTGAAACTGCAAATCCTCCGTTTACATATTTTAATGAAAAAACTTATGAAGCAATGGATTTTGTAAAAAATTTGAGAAATAATGGGAAAAAATGCTATTTTACAATGGATGCAGGGCCTAATGTGAAGGTACTTTGTCTGGAAGAGGATTTGGAAAAATTAGCAGGAATTTTTGAAGAAAAGTATAAGATTATTGTGAGCAAGACTGTGAAATTATAATTGTGAAAATTATAGTAAAACTGCTTTAAAACAAAACTCAAAAGTTATGACTATTTTACTCAAACCCTAAATTTATATAATTTTTAGTAGTTTAATTTTAAGTAGGTTTGAGTATAATTTGAAATTGAAAATAAAAAATTATGATTATTTCTAAAATTGTTTGATTTTATCAGTTTAATATTGAAAGAGTCAAGATATATTTTGGAAAGGATTTTGAATAATGGATAAATCAAGAAAATTTGACATAGCTATAGGCATATTATTTGGAATTATGACAATAATTTTAATTTATTTATTTTTTAGTAATAACATATTTTTTATGTGGGCATTTCAGCGACACCGTAATATACTAAGCTGGTATATTAGACCACTATTTATTATTCCAATAATTTGGAGTGCATACAAAAAGAGGTTTTCAGGAATTTCAATTTCTATTTTTGGTCTGTTTACGAGTATGTTCTGGTTTCCAAAGCCAAATATAACTAATCCTGAAATTGCAAAATTTTTAAATTTTGAAGCAAATTATTTGAAAAGTCGATGGACAATAGATAAAATTGTCCTGCTTTTTACTGTTATAGTTTTTTTTGTTTTTATAATAGTTTCAACTTGGACAAAAAACTGGAAATTACTTTTATTAATTTTAATAGCAACTGCAATTCTTAAAATATTTAACAGCTACCTTTTAACTGGCAAGAGTGCATTGTCAATGTTAAAGCCTGCAGTTGCTGGATTAATTATCTGTATGATAGCTGTATTTGTCTTAAAAAAGAAAAACTGATGAAAAAGGAGGATGAAGAAGCAAATATGAAAAAAATATTCTCAATTATTGTAGGATTAATCTTAATATTTACAATAACAAGTTGTCAAAATGATAAAAAAATTATTGAAAATGATTTAAAAAATTTAATAGAATTCACTCGAAACGGTGGTTATAAATTATCAAATCATGATAAAATGGCTGGTATAACATTTGAAGCAATTGATGAAGGATATAAAAAAATGTCCTATAAAATTAATAAAACAAAAAAAGAAAATAAAAATAAAATTATTGTAAATATTACTATAAAATATCCTGATTTATCAGAAGCAATAGAAATATTTAAAAAGAAAATATTAGAAGAAAGACAAAGACTTTTGCAATCACCAAACCCTACTGTGAGGTCAGAAGATGAAGTGATAAAATTGACTACGCAATTTTTAAAAGAATCTGTAAATGAAAAATTGAATGATCCTAATCTAAGATATTTTGAAGAAACATTTGATATTGTATATGTAAAACATAATGATAATTGGGAAATGCAAGAAAGTCCACAATTCAGCAAAGCAATGTTCTTTAATTTGAATTTTAACTCACTTACTCAAAATTAAAGATTTTTAAGGCAAAAACTTAAAATTTTACAATAAAAATAAAAAAATAACATAGAAAAAGGAGGAGAAATTGTGGGATATATAAAAATACTTGATGAAAAAGTGTCAAATATTATTGCCGCTGGGGAAGTTGTGGAAAATCCAGCTTCGATGATTAAGGAGATGATTGAGAACTCGCTGGATGCGAAGGCTACAATGATAAAAATTGAAGTTTTCAAATCTGGAACTGATGTTAAAGTAAGTGATAACGGAATTGGGATGGATAAGGACGATACTCTTTTGTCGGTAGAGCGGCATGCTACTTCTAAGATTAAGGAAAAGGAAGATGTTTTTAACTTAAATACTTATGGATTTCGTGGAGAGGCTCTGTCATCTATTGCGGCAGTGTCTAAGCTTACGATTACTACACGTTCTGAAAATAGTCCTGTAGGATATAAGATTGGCTGTTATGGCGGAGTTGTGAGAAAATTTGAGGAAGTTTCAAGAAATGTCGGGACAGAGATGGAAGTCAGGGATTTATTTTATAATACGCCTGCCAGACGGAAATTTTTACGAAAAATGTCAACAGAATATGGTAAAATCAGGGATATTGTACTAAAGGAAGCACTTTCAAACAGCAATGTGGCATTTTCGCTCGAACTAGATGGAAAAAATACGATAAAAACAAGTGGAAAAGGTATTGAGAATGCAATCCTCGAATTATTTGGAAAGTCAGTTTTGAGAAATTTGAAAAAATTTGAATATGGATATTTAGGTAATGTAGAAATTTTACGAAGTTCAAAGGACTTTATGTTTACTTTTGTAAATAACCGATATGTAAAGTCAGCAACTATTGAGCGTGCTGTTATAGACGGCTATTACACTAAACTAATGAAGGGAAAATATCCATTTGCAATTATTTTTTACAATACTGATCCAAAGGAAATAGATGTAAATGTTCACCCATCCAAAAAAATAATAAAATTCTCAAATGATAAAATTGTTTATAATGAAATAAAATCAGCAATTGATGACTTTTTTTACTACAATGACAGGGAAAACTGGCAACCTAATATTGACCTGATAAAGAAAAATATCAATATTAATGAAAATGTCTCTGTGGAAAAGGATGACTTGTTTTCCGATGATGTTTTGAAGGGGGAAAACCAAAAAGTTATAAGTTTGGAAACTTTTGATGGAAAAATTTTAGAAAATACTAAAAATTCAAATGAAAAAGATAATTTTTCAGCGGATGATTTTAATAAGAATGATAGAAATTCTGAGTTTCCTGATAATTCCGAAAATATTACATATAATACTTTTTCAAGTGATGAAAATTTTATAAATAATAAAAACGAAAATATCTCAAGCCTTGATGAAATCTGGAATAAAATGAATAAAAATTCAAATAAAATTGTGGAAAATAATGTGGAAAACTTTGAAATTGAAGATAAATTTCAGACAAAAAAATGGGAACATAATAGCAATTTTGAGAATTATAAAAATACTGCTGAATATAGAAATTTTGATACTATAAATGAAAATACTGCAGATGAATCCTATTATAAAGTTGGAACGTTTGAAAAGCATGTTGGAAAGCAGTTTCATTATGATATTCTGGGGCAGATTTTTGACACATATATTCTTGTTCGCAGAGATGACGAACTGGAAATTTATGATCAGCATATTATTCACGAGAGAATTTTGTATGAAGAGCTAAAGGACAAGTTTTATAATAAGAAAATTGAATCACAGCATTTATTATTGCCACTAAAAATGGAAGTTACACAAATTGAAAAAAATATTATTTTTGAAAATGTTGACATTTTTAAAGATTTTGGATTTGATATTGATGAATTTTCAGAAGATGAAATTGTGATTCGTGCCGTTCCTGCCTTTGACTTTCGGGATAGCATTGAAAATGTGTTTTTACAGCTGCTCATGGATTTGAAAAATGAAGTTGAAGTAAAGGATTTACGGGAAAATATTATTATTTCGATGTCGTGCAAGGGAGCTGTAAAAGCTGGACAAAGGCTTGATATGTTTGAAATGCAGAATATGGTGCGAAGGATTCACGAAGTTGGGAAATATACGTGTCCACATGGACGGCCAATTATTGTAAAACTCTCTAGAAACGATTTGGATAAAATGTTTGGCAGAAGAAAATAAGAGTAAAAAATTAAGAAAATTTAGTAAAAAAATGAAAAAACTTTTGACAATAAGGAAAAAATATGATAAGAATTAATGTAGTGTGTATTGGAAAAATAAAAGATAAATACATAAAAGAGGGAATAGCTGAGTTTTCAAAAAGGTTGTCAAAATACATAAAACTCGATATTACTGAACTGGCTGAAGAAGATGATAACAAGGGGATTGAAAATGCAATAAATTCAGAAACTGAAAGAATAATAAATGCTATTTCAAAAAAAAATTATTCATACAATATTTTGCTCGATTTAAATGGAAAAATGCTATCTTCCGAAGAAATGGCAGATAAAATCGAAAAAATTTCCATAACAAACAGTGAAATTAATTTCATAATAGGCGGATCCAATGGTGTAAATGACAACTTGCGAAAAATTGTAGACTTTAGGCTATGTTTTTCACCAATGACATTCCCACATCAGCTTATGCGATTAATTTTGACAGAGCAAATATACAGATGGATTTCAATTAATAATAATATAAAATATCATAAATAATGGAGGAAAAATATGTATTCTGCTGGGGAAGAATTTGAAAGAATTAACAACGAAGGAGATGTAGAAGGTTATACTTGCCTTTCCAATGTTACGGTAGGAGATAAGGAATATTTAGTTTGTGATGATGAAACTGGTGAAAAGAAAGTGTTTTATTATGACAGTATTGAAGAGGAACTGTATGATTTAGATGAGGATGAAGAAGATCAGGTGTTGGAAATATGGAATGATGAATATTACGGCTCTGATAAGGATTATATGTATTGGAATGAAGATTTTGGGGAATATGATAAAGATGAAAATGTGGATGGAGAATATGATGAAAGAAACTTTGACGCATTAGAAGACGAAGATGATGAGAATGATTTTTTTGGCAATGAAGACGAAGATGACGAGGATTTATCTGAGTTCTTAGATGATTTCTTTGATGACGATGAAGATGAATAAAAAATAAACTAAAGGAATGAAATGAAAATAAAAATAAAAAGTTCAGATAGCTTTGAACAAAATTATGAAAAATTATTTGAACTGGAAAAAATGATAAATCTTGAAGAAAAAAAAGAATATCATTATAAAGACGAATATGGAAACTGTAAAATTATTGATAAAGGTGATTTTGTAGAAATTTTTCGCTATGGGCAAATCAATTCCAAGCAAATATTTAAAAATAATAAAAATACTTTATTTAGCTATATTACAAAGCAATTTCATGGAAAATATAAGATTTTTACAAAAAAAATTGAAAAAGAAAATGGAAAAATAATGCTGGAATATGATATAATAGATGGTAATGAAGTGATAAATAGTATAAATTTAGAAGTACAATTTATAGATATTTAAGCAAGGGTATCAAACGCCATGCCCTTGCCAATTATTTAGATTTTATTTTCTAAATTTAGATAATAGAAAGATGTGAATATAGGTATCAAATAATTATTATTAAGTATGTTTATTTCATAATAAAAAAAATAGAAAGGAAAAGTGAATGAGTAATCAAAACCACAATGATAATGGTATTATAAAAGAAAAATTAAAAAAAGTAGAAGAATTAAAAGAAATAGGCATTGAGCCGTATGGACGAAAATATGAAAAATTAAATGATATTGCAGAAATAAACCAATATGATGAAACTTGTGATAAAGTATTTAAAACAGCGGGAAGAATCGTTGCCTTTAGAAGAATGGGAAAAAATGGATTTGGACAAATTCAGGATCCAACTGGAAAAATCCAATACTATGTAAAAAAAGATGAAGTTGGAGAAGAACAGTACGAAATTTATAAAAAAATGGGACTTGGTGATTTTATTGGATTAGAAGGAAAACTTTTTAGAACTAATACTGGGGAATTAACTCTAAGAGTAGATTCTTTTGAAGTGCTGTCTAAAAATGTACGTCCACTTCCAGAAAAATTTCATGGACTAACTAACATCGAAACTCGTTACAGACAAAGATATGTAGATCTTGTAATGAACAGGGAAGTTATGGAAACGATGAAAAAAAGATTCCAGATTATAAGATTTTTTAGAAGCTATCTTGAAAAACAAGGATTTACAGAAGTGGAAACGCCAATGATGCACCCAGTTGCTGGAGGAGCTACAGCAAGACCGTTTGTAACACATCATAATGCACTTGATATGGAGCTGTTCTTGAGAATAGCACCTGAATTATACTTAAAAAGACTGCTTGTAGGTGGATTTGAAAAAGTGTTTGAAATAAACAGAAGTTTTAGAAATGAAGGAATTTCAATAAAACATAATCCAGAATTTACAATGATGGAACTATATCAGGCTTATGCTGATTTTAATGATATGATGGACTTGACAGAAGATTTGATTTCAAGCTTAACATTTGAGCTTCATGGTAAATATGAGATTGAATATGAAGATAAGACTATTAATATGGCAAAGCCTTGGAGACGTGTTACAATGAAGGGCATTGTAAAAGAAACAACTGGATTTGATTTTGACACAGTTAGCAGTGATGAAGATGCGATAAATAAAGCTAAGGAAATGAATATTCCACTAGAAAAGGACAGAACTTATACAAAATATGGAATTTTAAACTTGATATTTGAAGAAAAAGTCGAGGGAACTTTATTAAATCCAACATTTATTACTGAATATCCAAAAGAGATTTCTCCACTTTCAAAAAATCAAAAAGGTGAAACTGAATGGGTAGACAGATTTGAGTTATTTATTTCGGGAAGAGAATTTGCCAATGCTTATTCAGAATTAAATGATCCGAGAGATCAGAAGGAAAGATTTGAAGAACAGGTGAAATTAAAAGAAGCTGGAGATGATGAAGCGCAAGGAATGGATTTAGACTATATCCGTGCCTTAGAATATGGAATGCCGCCAGCTGGAGGACTTGGAATAGGAATTGACAGATTAGTTATGCTGCAGACAAATTCTGCTTCAATAAGGGACGTTATTTTATTCCCAACATTAAGAAAAGAAGATATTGAATTATAATTTTTTAATACACTCGAACTCCTTTATAATTTTGGAGTTTGAGTCTTTTTTTATAACATCTAATTCTATCTTATAGTAAAACTACTTTAAAACCGAACCAAAAGTTATGACTATTTTACTAAAACTCTAAATTTATATAATTTTTAGTAGTTTAATTTTAAATAGGTTTGAGTATATATATAAAATCTAATTAAATTTGCTTGCTTCTAAATTTTTTATTCTGTCTTTTCTAGATTTTTTTTGGCTAAAATGATAAAATGTATTATAAAAATAAATTTTAGAATCCTAGGATTCTTTAATTAAGAGAGAGAGTGTGTAAAATGTATAAAATATTCAAAGATGTAGAGTATAAAATACTCAAAGATGCAAAAAAATTTGAAATAAAAGGTATTGAGTATGATTCACGAAAAATAAAAAAAGATTTTGTATTTGTGGCAATGTCTGGAAGTGAAACAGATGGGCATAATTTTATTCAAAAGGCAATCGACAATGGTGCAAAAATGATTATTGCAGAAAAAAATATAAATATAGCAACATACAAAAATTCTGACGATGTAACTTTTATTTTAGTAGAAGATATACGAAAAAAACTAGGAATAATTGCTTCAAATTATTATGACTATCCACAAAATAAAATAAAAATCATAGGAATTACAGGAACAAATGGAAAAACTACATCAAGTTTTATTTTAGAAAATATTTTGGAAAAGACAGCTAGAATAGGGACAAATGGAAACCGTATTTTAGATGAAGAATTTGAAGCAGTGAATACGACTCCCGAATCACTAGAATTAATCAAGTTGATTGATAAAAGTGTAAAAAAAGGGGCTGACTATTTTATAATGGAAGTTAGTTCACATGCTTTGGAAATTGGGCGTGTAGATATGCTTCAATTTGATTCTGCAATATTTACGAATTTGACACAAGATCACTTGGATTTCCACAAAACAATGGAAAATTATTTTAATGCAAAGAAAAAAATATTTTCTATGTTAAGAAAAGATAAAAAAAATAACGGTACAGGGGTAATTAATATTGATGATGAACACGGGGAAAAAATTTATTCTGAAATGAAAGGCAACAATTCTATTTCAATAAGTGTAAGAAACGAAAAAGCTGATATTTGGGGAGATATTCTAAACTATACAAATAATGGAATGAAAGTAAAAATAAATTTGAAAAATTATTTTGAAAAAACTAATCCTTTTCTTAAAAACATAAACGAAGAGTGTAAAGAAGAATTCAAATTTGAAGTTGATTTGGTTGGAGAATATAATTTATCCAATATTCTTGGTTGTGTTGCTTCTGCTTTATCACTTGGCATTGAAATGGACTGTATCGTAAAAAAATTAGAAAAAATATCTTCAGTATCAGGAAGATTTGAAACAATAAAAAGCGATTTGGAAGTAAGAATAGTAGTTGATTTTGCACATACAGATGATGGTCTTTTAAATGTTGGAAAAACTTTGAAACAAATCACAGATAATCGTGTAATAACAATATTTGGTGCAGGCGGTGATAGAGATCACGAAAAACGTCCAAAAATGGCAAAAGCTGCTGCGAAATTCAGTGATTTTATTATTTTAACTTCAGACAATCCACGTACAGAAAATCCTGTCAATATTTTAGCAGACATAGAAAAAGGACTTATTGAAGAAAAATACCCATTTGGTAAATACTTAATTATAGCTGATAGAAAAAGAGCAATAAAACATGGAATGAAACTACTTCAAAAAGGTGATAGTCTATTAATTGCAGGAAAAGGACACGAAACTTATCAAATCATCGGAACTGAAAAAACACATTTTGATGATAGGGAAGTTGTGAGAAATATTTTGGACGAAATGAAATAATTTAACATAATAAGTTACTCTTAATTTTTAACTTATTCTTGAAATTATTTAAAATCAAAGTAATAAAAAATTATAATTAATAAAAACCCCTTAAAACCTATATTTCTATTATAAATAATATTACAGGTTACAAGGGGTGTTTTCATTATATATCTAATTTTTAGTAGAAATCGCATCCACATCATACTGTTTTCCCAGCTCAACTTGAGAATTATTCTTCAAGTCATAATAAGCCGCAACTCCTATCATAGCCGCATTATCAGTACAATATTCCATTTTGGGAAAATGAACTGCGATTTGTTCGTTTTTGTCAGTTTTAATATTTGTAAATTCTGAAAATTTCTCACGAAGCCTTTTGTTGGCAGAAACGCCACCTGCAACGAGTATAGTTTTCACATCTTTTTCCTTTACAGCCATCAATATTTTATCATACAAAACATTTACAATAATTTCCTGAAGAGATTTTGCAATATCTTCTTTTGAAATAGCATTACCCTTCATCTTTTGATTATTTACATAATTAGTTATAAAAGTTTTTATTCCACTAAAACTGAAGTTGTAGCCGTCAACTTTTGGTTTTCTTATTTTTAAAATATCTTCTCCGTTTACTGACAATTTATCTATATACGGTCCTCCTGGATATTCTAATCCCAATATTCTTGCAATTTTGTCATAAGTTTCTCCAACAGCATCGTCTAATGTTTCGCCAAGCAAATCAGTAATTATTTTCCCATTCTCTTCATAAATATAATACAAGTTTGTATGCCCGCCTGATACAACTAGCGATATTGCAGGTAATTTTACATCATTATCAATAAAACTTGAGAAAATATGCCCATTAATGTGATTTACTGGAAGTAGTGGAATATTGTTGGCATAACTCAAGGATTTTGCGAACATTAAGCCTACGAGCAGAGAGCCGATAAGCCCAGGAGTATTTGTTACAGCGATGTAGTCAATGTCGCTTAATTCGCAGTTTGCTTTTTCCAGAGCTTCGGTAAATACTGGTAAAATATTCTCAATGTGGTGCCGTGAGGCAATTTCAGGAACTACTCCGCCAAATTCCTTATGAATATCAATCTGAGTGGAAATAATATTGCTTAAAATCTTTTTCCCATCTTCTACAACTGCAACGGAAGTTTCATCACAGGATGTTTCAAATGCAAGTATTTTCATAGTTTTTCTCTCTTTCTTCTTTTCGTTTTTCATTTTTTTCTTCAATTTTTAATTGTCATATTCCTTAACAATTTTGTCAAATACAGTTTCTACCAAAATTCCCGTCATACAATCTGCATATTTCTTAGGAAATTTGTCATCTCCATAAAGTGAATGTGGCGGACAGTGTGGATTATTTAGCAAAAATGTACTTTTTTCAAAGGAAAATAATTTTGGATCAGTTGGTCCAAAAAATACAAAAGTGTTGGCTTTTACGGCTCTAGCTATATGGAAAGGACCTGAATCGTTTACGACTGCCGCTTTGGCGTATTTTAACAATACACCACTTTCCTTAAAAGAAATTTTTCCGCACAAATCAATGACTCGTCCATCTCTATCAGCTTTTACAACATTCGCATCTTCTTTTCCACCAATCACAAAAATTCTCAACTTTTCATTATTTTTTACAAATTTACTTTCATTTTCGAGAATCTTTTTTGCCAGTTCATCGTAATAAGGCCATTTTTTCGTAAATTTAGAAGCTCCAGGAGCCAGCACAAAATAACTTCCATCTTTCAAATCATATTTTTGTACAAATTTTTCTTCCATTTTTTTATCAATATAAAATTCCAGATTATCCCCAAGACCATTTTTTATATTTTTATCAGAAAAACTTATTCCCATTTTTTTTAATGCAGTAAAATAACTCTCAACAATTGTGCAATCTGCATTATATGTAATAAGTTTCGCTTTTACAAGTATAGTTTTCCACCATTTTCTCTTTTTATATCGACAATACTTAGTATTCTTACTTTGAAGGCTTTTTCCAATAATTCTGGAAAGAAATTTTGAATGTAAATCAATAACATAGTCATAATTCTCTTTTTTCAGCTTGCCTATCATATCTTTTATATAATTTCTATCCTTACTTTTCTTTTTATCAAAAATTACCAAATTTCTAATTTCAGGATTTAAGGAAATTGCCTCAAAAAAAGTATTGTAAACTATAAAATCTATTACAGCTTCTGGATACTTCTCCTTAATTGCTCTTATTATCGGAGTTGTAAGCACCACATCTCCAAATGAGCTAAATCTTATTATTAATATTTTCATATTTTCCCTTTTCTAAAATAAATTTTCTTTTTTTATTTTTTTCCATTCAATTTTACAAGTGTTCAAATATATAGTAAAACCGATTTAAAACTGAACTCAAAAGTTAGGACTATTTTACTCAAACCTTAAATTTATATAATTTTTAGTAGTTTAATTTTAAATAGGTTTGAATATATTTTATAATTTATAACCATTATAAGTCAAGTATTTTTATTTACGAATAAAAAAGAGCATTCATAAAAATCCTGCCCTCTTTATAGTAACTAACTTATTTTAATACTGCTTTTGCTTTTTGGAATAAATCTTGTACAAATTCTCCCTTATCAGTATCAATTCCAGAAATTGTCACAGTACCTGGTATTCCACTTGTATAAGGGTAGATGTTATAAGTCCAGCCGTTTTTTCTAGTAATTTCACGGATGTTCTTATTTTCTGAAGCAGCCACTTCTGTAACCTCCAATTGCCCTTTGTATTTATTTTTTTCAAATACTTTTAAAAGGCTCAAAAGTGCAGATTCATCGTGTTTTTCTATAATAAATTCGACTTTATTTGCACCTGAAAGATTTTTGTACATCTGTTTTGCAAAATCTCCATCCTTTTTCAGCTTAAAAAGAAGATTTGCAAGCCCTCCACGATTTACTGTTCCACTTATCACTGGGTTTTCATAATTGTCATTAATAACTCCAATTACAACTTTATCTAAAGCTGAAAACGATAGTGTTCCAAAAATAATAAATAACATCAAAATTAATTTTTTCATTCTAATTTTCTCCTTTTTTATTTTTTTATTTCTAAATATATTTTTTATCTTCTTCTGCCCTTCATAAATCCTCCACCAAGTCCTGGAATACCCCCACTATTAAACATTTTCATCATCTGTTTCATTTGCTCAAACTGTTTTATTAATTTATTTACGTCATTTACCTGAACTCCGCTTCCTTTGGCAATTCTCATTTTACGGCTTCCGTTTTTTAGAAGTTTTGGATCACGTCTTTCCTGAACTGTCATTGAAAAAATGATTGCTTCAACCTTTTTCATTTCCTTTTCAGCCATTCCCATGTCAATCATGCTAGTGTCAACTCCAGGTATCATTTTCATAATTCCGGCAATTGATCCCATTTTTCTTATCATCTTAAACTGCTTTAAAAAATCTTCAAAATCAAATTGATTTTTTCTAAATTTTTCTTCCATTTTCTTGGCTTCTTTTTCATCAATGGCTTCCTGCGCCTTTTCTACAAGTGAAACGACATCCCCCATTCCAAGAATACGTGAAGCAAGCCTGTCTGGGTGAAATGGTGCGATGTCATCCAGTTTTTCCCCTTCACTTATGAATTTAATTGGCTTTCCTGCAACTTCCTTTACTGAAAGAGCAGCTCCTCCCCGAGTATCTCCGTCGAGTTTTGTAAGCACGACTCCAGTAATATCAAGCTGTTCATTAAATTCCTTTGCTACATTAACCGCATCCTGTCCTGTCATTCCATCAACAACAAGCAAAATTTCATTTGGATTAAAACTATCCTTTATGTCTTGCAATTCACTCATAAGCTGTTCATCAATGTGTAATCTTCCCGCAGTATCAATAATCACATAAGTGGCATGCTCAGTTTTTGAAGCCTCAATCCCTTGTTTTACAATCTCCAATGCATCTGTACTTTCATCAATTGTAAATACAGGAACTTTCACTTGCTCTCCTAACACTTTCAATTGCTTTTTCGCAGCAGGTCTATAAACATCTGCCCCTATCAAAAATGGCTTTTCCCCTTTCGATTTCAAATGCTTTGCCAATTTTCCAGAAAATGTAGTTTTTCCAGCTCCTTGAAGTCCAGAAAGCATTACAATCGTTGGATTTTTATCAGCTTTAGCAATCGAAACATTTGAACCTCCAAGCACTTCCACAAGTTCATCATTTACAATTTTTACAAATTGCTGCGTAGGATTAACTCCGCTAATAACCTGTTCTCCCAATGCCTTTTCTCGAATCTTTGCTACAAAGTTTTTAGCCACGCTGTAATTTACATCTGCTTCAAGCAATGCCAGTCTTACTTCCCTCAAAGCTTCTTTCATATTATTTTCAGTCAATTTCCCTTGTCCACTGACTTTTTTAAATATATCTTTAAATCTATCTCCTAAATTATTAAACATTATTAATTTTTCTCCTTATTTATATATTTTTTACTATATATTTTTTTAATTTTCGTGATTATAGGATAACATATTATGGGGGAAAAAACAAGATGATTATACATAGTAAATTTTTTAATACTAATTCTAGTTCTAGAGTACAATTCCCCTTTTAAAACAAAAAAGAAGCAGAATCCTAAAAATTCCACTTCCACATTCATAAATTCATTTTTCTTAAATCACACATTAATAAACTCGATTTCCATATTTGTCCTTGCAATAATATTCACCATTACCTCTTCTATAACATTCTATACCTCTTTCAGCTGCTCACCGATCTGAATCTTTCCAAATTGCTATGTCCTCTGTAGTACATCCTACAACTGTCATTCCAAGTAACACAATCAAAATCAATTTCTTCATAAAAATCAACTCCTATCCCATATTCTATTTATTATATTATAACAATTACTTATAATTTCCAAATTTTATTTTTGGGGGTTTTTGATTAGAATTATATAAAATAAAATTACATCATATTTAAAGGATCTACATCAATCGTTACTCTAATTTTCTTTTCTATTTCGCGAAATTTGCCTACACATTTTTTTATGATTTTTTTAATTTTCAAGATATTTTCTCTTTCAAATTTAAAAAATATCTGGTATCTGTATCTGCCGTTTATTTTGTAAATTGGGGATTTGAAAGCGTCTGAGATAAAATCATTTGAAGTCAAGTTCATTGCTGCATTTACATTTCTTATAATTTCTTCACGCAAAATTTTGGCTTTTTCCGTTACCAGATTTTCCTCCGTTGCCGAAATTACCAAAATTACAATTCTTCCAAAAGGCGGATAATTCAGCATTTTTCGCATAATCATCTCGTTTTTGTAATAGCCTTCATAATCACTTTCAATAGTTTTCTTTATTACATCATTTTCGCCATTAAAAGTCTGAATAATCACTTCCCCATCCTTTTCTCCACGTCCTGCACGCCCTGAAGCCTGTGTCAGCAGCTGAAAAGTCTTTTCTGAGGCCCGAAAGTCTGGAAAATTAAGGATTATGTCCGCATTAATTACTCCGACTAATGTTACGTTTGAAAAATGCAGTCCCTTTGCGATAATCTGTGTTCCAAGCATTATGTCGTATTTGTGATTTTTAAAGTCATTGTAGGCTTTTTCATAATTTTGCTTTGTCTTTATGCTTTCAGAGTCTACTCTCACAGTGCTTGCTGATGGAAACGCTGTCGCCAATTCTTCCTCAATTTTTTCCGTCCCAGCCCCAATTTGTCTCATTTTATGCCCACCACATTCATCACATGTGTTGTCAAAGCGTTTTTCATAGCCGCAGTAATGGCATTTCAGGCGATTATCGTATTTGTAGTAGTTTAAAGAAATACTGCAGTTCGGACAAGTTGGAATATTTCCACAATCCTTGCATTTCAGCAAGTTTGAAAATGCTTTTCTATTCAAAATCAAGATAACCTGCTCATTTTTTTGTAAAGTCTGAGAAATTCTGTCTAGCAGTTCTTCTGAAAAATTTTCCGTTGTTTCATTCAAATCCACAATTTCAAATTTTGGCAGTTTAGCATTCTTATACCGTTTTGTCAGCTCAATTAATTCAATATCGCCCTGCTGTGCCTGATAATAAGTTTCAAACGAAGGAGTTGCTGAACCTAAAATCACTTTTATCTTTTCACTTTTTACAATTTCAGCTTCTTCCAAATTATCATTTTTCTCTAATTCACTATTTTTTTCAAGTTTCTCATCTTTTTTCAAATTTTCGTTTTGTAAAAATGCTCTTTTTATTGCCACATTTTTTACGTGATACCGTGGATTATTCTCCTGCTTGTACGTATTTTCATGCTCCTCATCCACAATAATATATTTCAAGTTCTGAACAGGTGCAAAAACCGCCGATCTTGCTCCAATCACAATTTTCTTTTCGCCATTTCGTATGAAAGTCCATTCTTCCCGCTTTTCCTTGTCTGTAAGTTTGCTATGAAGAATAGCCACTTCATTGTGAAATTCCTCCTCAAGCCTTTGTATCATCTGAACTGTAAGTGAAATTTCAGGTACCAGGAAAATACTGCCAAACCCTTGTTTCAAGGCTTCCTTTATCAAGTTAATATATATTTCCGTCTTCCCTGAGCCAGTTATCCCCTTTAACAGAAAAATCTGATTTTCACTATTTTTTATTGTATCCACAGCCTTTTGCTGCTCATCATTCAAAATAATTTCCTTTTCTACAATTTCACTTTTTTCCTTTTCTCTTTTTGAAATTTTAGAATTTAAAATAACTTTCTTTTCAATGGAAATAACCTTTTCATTTATTGCCTGTTCCACAATTTTACTGGAAAAATTCTTTTTCAAAGTTGCGATGGTAACTTCCTGCCGTTTTTTCATATATTCATTAAATTTTTTCATTTCCTCAATTTTTTCCACTTCCAAAGTTTCATTATTTTCTGAAAATTCCTTTTGGAAAATGGCTTTTTTGGAATAATTTAACTTCAATGCTCCTGGATAAACTGCCTTTATTACGTTGTAATAATCACTTATATAATAATTTTTTATCCATCTTATAAGCTGCATAATATCGGATGGAATGGACAAAACTGGGGCAGCATCCTTAATTTTTTTCACTTTTGAAATATCAAACTGAATCTGATTTTCATTAACGATTGCTATAACAAGCCCCATTTTATCCTTATTTATAAAATTAACAATGCACCATTGCCCAATTTCATACTTCTCTTCCGATTTATATGTGTATATTCCCTGATTATTTTCCACATAAATTTCATAATAATACATTTTTACCCCTTAACATTTCTTCCTCAATTAATTTTTATAAAAAATACTTTTATTCCAGCATTATCTGTATCTTCGTATGCTTATCGAGTTTAGTCCCTTTTTCAGGAAATTGTGATACAACCGCTCCACTTCCAGTAATTTCATATTGAGCAAACTTCCCTTGCGGATAAATTGATAAAAACTCTCTCAAACTAATTCCAGTTAAATCAGGCATAATATTTTTATCAAAATCCTGCTTTATCTTTCCTAAGTCCTTTTTCTTTTCCTGCTGAAAAACTTCAGTAATTTTTTCTGGAGTTTTTACCTTCCCATTTGGTTTTATTCTCTTATACTCAATTAATTTTTCCAATACTCTTCTTACTGAAGGTAAGGCAACTTGAGCTGCATAATATTTTCCACCTTTAGGTTCGCTAATTGTTATCAATATAGCGTATTTAGGCTTATCTGCTGGAAAAAATGCAAAAAACGAACTAATATGTCTATTTCCATATCCATCTTTTTCTGCTTTTTGAGCAGTTCCTGTTTTTCCACCAACACGATAGCCAGGCATATACGCTCCTCCACCAGTTCCACGATTTACACTTGCTTCCATGTACCTTCTATTTAATCTTGACGCTTCATCACTAAATACTTTTCTTATCATAACAGGATTATTTTGCTTTATTATATTTCCCTTATTGTCTTCTATTCTGTCCACTAAATAAGGCTTCATTAATTTACCATTGTTTATAACTGTATTTAATGCTGTTATCATTTGAATTTGTGTTACTGCGATTCCTTGTCCAAAAGATATATTAGCTCTTCTTACTTCATCTTTTAATGTTTTAAATTCACGAAGTTTTTGTGTTGCTTCAAAATATGTATCTACATTTGTTTTTCCACTTAGTCCAATGTCTATTAAATAACGATAAAAAGTATTTTTATCAATCTTTTCCTGTATTTTTACCATAGCTACATTTCCAGAATGTGCAATTATATCTGCTAAACCTAAATTTCCAATCGTCGAACTATCGTGATCTCTTATTATTCTATCATATACTCGAATAAAACCAGGTGAATAAATTTTTGTATTTTCATTAATCACTTTTGTATCCAATCCTATTGCAACTGTTATAGGCTTAAATATCGAACCTGGCTCAAAAAAATCAACAATTGTCCTATTTTTTATAGTTGACTTATCTTCAGCCTTTGGATACGAAGACATTGCCAATATTTTTCCTGTTTCTACTTCTATTAAAATTCCCATTGTTGAAGTTGCACTATGTTCTATATATGCCTTTTGAAGCTCGTCATCAAGATTATACTGCATAACACTGTCAAGTGTAAGCACAAGATTTTGTCCTTCAACAGCTGGTTTTGCTTCATTTTTATTTTTTACTTTTACAATTTCTAAAAATGGCTTTGGTATTCTAAGTCTTGGCTCAACTCCCATTTCTCCAGCAAGTTGTTCATCATAGTATTTTTCAATCCCATAAACACCTTTATTCTCATTGTTTACAAATCCAAGTGTTTCTTGAAAAGCCTCACTCTGCACATAATTTCTTGTGAAAACTGTTTCAAATACTATTCCTTTAAACCGTCTTTTATACTTTTCTTTTTTTTGTTTAATAGCCTCATTTTTATCATTATCAATTTCTGACTCAATTTCTATTTTTGTTCTATATGAAATTTTATCATCTATTTTTAAATATTGCCTACCTGCCTTTTTTTTCTCCAAATACTCAAGTTTATATTTTTGAATATCCAAAGATTCAATGTATCTTTTTAACATATCTAGCAATGTATCAATACTTTCCTCATCAATCAAAGTTGGATCTAGTATAACAAAATAATCCTCATTATCGTATGCCAAAATTTGCCCATCACTCGTGGATATTTTCCCTCTTTTAGCTTTTTTATACGTTTTGTAAGAATATTTTTTTTCTGAATCTTCTCTTATCTTTTGTCCACCTTTTGTTTGAAGATAATAAACTCTTCCAATTAAGGCTGCAAATCCTATAATTGTAAAAAGAAATATCAATACAAATCGTCCGTTAAATGTGTTAAAATATTTAAACAGTTTTTTACAAATTTTTTGTAACTTCTGTTTTCTCCTATTTTCTTCCATATTTGACTTTGCTCTGTCAATAATACTGCTTTTTTTATTACCCTTTTTCATTTTTCTCCTACTTTAACCAATATTAACCTTCCAGTCTTGCTAAAATCATTTCATTAATCATTTGCGGATTAGCCTTGCCTTTAGAAAGTCTCATTGACTGTCCCACAAGATATTTTAACGCGTTGCTCTTTCCAGCCTTGTAATCTTCCACAGACTGAGGATTTTCAGCCAGCACCTGCTCTACGATTTTTTCAATTTCGCTGTTGTCTGTAATTTGCACAAGCCCTTTTTCCTTTACGATAATTTCAGGATCTTTATTTTCTGAAAGCAATATTTCAAATACATCTTTTGCAATTTTTGAACTAATCGTATTAGCTTTTATCAATTTAATCAATTTTCCAATATTTTTAGGCTCAACAGAAAATTCCTCAATAGAAATATTTTTTTCTTTTAACACACGTAAAATTTCTGTCAATACCCAGTTTGCCGCAAGTCTTGCATCATCCGAAACTTTTACAACTTTCTCATAATATTCAGCCAGTTCCTGCTCTGATGAAAGAGTAGCCGCTTCCATTTCATTCAATTTATACTCATTAATAAATCTTTTTGCCTTCTCATCTGCAAATTCAGGCATTTCATCCTTTACATTTGAAAGTCTTGATTCAGTAATGATAATCGCTGGCAAGTCAGGCTCTGGAAAATATCTGTAGTCCATCGCTTCCTCTTTGCTCCTCATCGGCTTTGTAACCGCATTTTCCTCATCCCAAAGTCTTGTTTCCTGAACTACACGTCCACCATTTTCAAGCACTTCAATTTGTCTGTTTGTCTCATACTCAATCGCCTTTACAACCGCTTTAAACGAGTTTAAGTTCTTAGTTTCCGTTCTAGTCCCAAGCTTTGTTTCACCCTTTTTTCTAACAGAAACATTAGCATCGCATCTAAGTGATCCAAGTTCCATACTTACATCGCTGACTTTCGTATATTTCAGCCTATCCTTCAATGTATTCAAATAAGCATACGCTTCCTCAGCATTTTTTATCTCAGGCTTTGAAATAATCTCAATTAACGGCACAGAGGCCCTGTTATAATTTAGCAAAGTTTCGGAAGCCGTATGAATACTTTTCGCCGTATCTTCCTCAATCTGTATTCTTTCAATCCCGACACTTGCTTCCTTCCCACTATTCGTCGTGATTTTCAAAACTCCATTTTCAGCATAAGGCTTAAAAAACTGTGTTATTTGATAATTTTTTGGCGAATCAGGATAAAAATAATTTTTTCTGTCAAAATAACTCTCCCTGTTTATCTCGCACCCAAGTGCAAGTGCCGCCTTTATCGCATAATCCAGCACCTTTTCATTCAACTTCGGCAAAGCCCCAGGCTGCCCTGTACAAATAGGACATACCGCAGTATTAGGCTCTTTATTATCATAATCCGCATCACAAGAACACCATACCTTCGTATTCGTTTTCAATTGACAATGCACTTCCAGTCCGATGACTGTTTCATATTCCATATTCATTTTTTTATTTTTCCCTTTCATTTTTTTTAATTATTGATTTTTTAAAGACATTCTATTATTCATTAAATAATTTTAGACGATTTTTAGATTTTATACTATTATCTTTGTATTTTTCTAAATAAAGTTTTTCAAACTCCTCAATTTCCAAATTATGATTTTTTAAAAACCATTTTTTATGATTTTCTATATATTCTTTTCTAAGTTTCTCATCATTCAAATCATTCGGAATTCTTTTCATTCTCTCATCTATACTGTCAAATCCATAAAAATGCTCATTTAATCTTTCTTCTGACATTTCTATGTATTCTTTATTAATTTCTATCCCTATTCCTTGCCTGTTTATCTGCTGACAAACTCGCATTGCTGTACCACTGCCTAAAAATGGATCTAATACAAGGTCTCCCTCATTTGATGAAGCAAGTATCATTCGTTCATATAATGCTTCCGGTTTTTGTGTAGGATGCTTTTTCCTATTTTTATTACTGTAATGAACATGTGAAACTTCCCATACATTTCCAGGATTAGCCCCTCTTATATTATTTACAGAGCGATAATATTTTTGTGGTATTCTTATGTCATCTAAATTAAACTTAAATTTTTTCTTATCCTTCGTAAACATCAAAATATCATCATGTCTAGGAGAAAAGCCTCTAGTTTTACCAATACCTTGTGTATAAAACCATGTTATCCATGAATTAAAATGTAAATTAAACTCTTTTTCCAGCATAACATAAACATACGATATGTATTTCATTCCCATAAAAATATATAAAGTTCCATCATCTTTCAAAATTCTCACTGCTTCCTTTATCCAAAGCCGTGAAAACTCAAGATACTCGTCAAACTCCAGATTATCCTTTGTAAATCCGTAATCCTTGTTTAAATTATATGGAGGATCTGTTACAATTAAATCTACACTTTTATCAGAAATTTCTTTTAACTTCTCCAAAGCATCCCCAAATATTAATTTTATTCCTTTATCCATTTATTTTTCACCGCTTCCCTATAAAAATTCTCTATAGTCCTGCGACTGCTATTTAAGTATTTTCTATCTAACAATTGGCACATTTCCCAAGTAGTTCTATATTGATATTCAACATAATGTATATCTTTTATTTGAATTTGTCCAGTTCCTAAACTTGGATTATAAGAAATGTCTTTTTCACTGACATATTTTAAATCATACACTTTAAAATCCGTTAATTCCATTATTCCATTCATTGCTAATGTAATATTATCCCTCTCACTATAAACTTTATGTTTTATAGATAAAATTATAAATATAAAATCAGGATTCTGAATATAAGCTGTTCTTATTCGTGAAAAAGAGGTTATATTAGGTGATTTGCCACTATTTTTTATATTATTGGAAGTAGCTTTTACATCAATATTTCCCGTTATCACATCTTCGTTTTTTCTAAATTGTAATATTATATCTGACATTCCTAATCTTTCTTGTGCCTCTACATTCATAAGTTTATATTTATTTTCAAAATCATCTCTTATCTCTGAAAATACTTCAAAAGCCCATGCCTCAATCATTGGAGCAGCTAGTTTATTTATATTCTCCAATGGAAGTCTCATTTTTAAATTCGTATTTATTATTATTTTATTATCTCCTATTACCTTTTTTTCATCCAAAATTTGCTTTACAGAAGAAACAACAAATTCCGATTCTTCTTTATAATTATTAGATTCCATTGGTTTTTTCAAATCTAAATCTGTATACTTCATTTACTCCCCCTAAAAATAATTTTTACAACTCCGGATATTCTATCTCCCCACGTTCCTTCTCAAATTTATTCGCCACATTGAATAACAAGTCTTCCCTAAAGTAATTTCCAATCAGCTGTATTCCTACAGGAAGTCCATTTACAAATCCTGCTGGAACTGAAATTGCAGGCAATCCAGCCATATTTATTGATACAGTAAAAATATCTCCCAAATACATTTGAACTGGATCAGTAACTTTTTCACCTTTTTTAAACGCTGTTGTTGGAGAAACTGGTGTCAAAATCAAGTCAACTTCTGAAAGAACTCGTAAAAAATCATCTCTTATTAATCTTCTAACCTGCGAAGCCTTTTTATAATAAGCATCATAAAATCCTGAACTTAACACATAATTTCCAATCATAATTCTACGCTTCACTTCATCTCCAAAACCTTCTGTTCGTGATTTTACATACATTTCCTCAATATTTTCATCACTTTTTCTAACTCCATATCTCACTCCGTCATATCTTGACAAGTTTGAAGCCGCCTCAGCCGATGAAATTATATAATAAGTGGAAATTGCGTATTTTGTGTAAGGCAACGATACTTCCTTCACTTCTGCTCCAAGTTTTTTCAATGTTTCCACGGTTTTATCCACAACTTCCTTTATTGATTTATCCAGTTCATCTGAAAAATATTCTTTTGGAAGCCCAATTTTTAATCCTGTTATATCATTTTCAAGCAAAGATAAATAATCTGGTACTTCCACATCCGCAGTTGTCGGATCATTTTCATCATATCCTGAAATTATCTGCATAACTCTTGCCAAATCTTGTGAACTTTTTGCCAAAGCCCCGATCTGATCCAACGAAGAACCAAATGCCATAAGCCCGTATCTCGAAACTCTTCCGTAAGTTGGCTTTATCCCCACAGTTCCAGTCAAGCTCGCAGGCTGTCTAATACTTCCACCAGTATCCGTTCCCAAAGCAACAGGTATTTCACTAGCCGCAACCGCAGCAGCCGATCCTCCACTGCTTCCTCCTGGCACTCTTTCCAAATCCCAAGGATTAGAAGCCGATTTTACCGAAGAATTTTCATTTGAAGATCCCATCGCAAATTCATCCATATTAGCCTTTCCAACTAGCACTACTCCAGCTTCCTTTAACTTTTTCACAACAGTCGCATCATAAACTCCCACATAATTTTTCAAAATTTGCGAAGCCGCCGTTGTCAAATCTCCCTTTGAAACAATATTATCCTTCAACGCCACAGGTACTCCAAAAAGTCCTGTATTTTCATAATTTTTTCTTCCTTCTTCATTATTTTCCCTATCAATTTTTCGAGCCTGTTCCAATGCCTTCTCCTCAAAAATATTAGAAAAAGCCCCAACCTTATCTTCAACTGCTTTTATTCTATCTAAAAAATTTTTTGTAACTTCTTGTGAAGTAATCTCTTTATTCTTTATCATTTCAGCCAGTTCGCTAGCTGTTTTTTTGTATAAATTCATTTTTTTCACCTTTCTTCTTTTCTAATCCCACCAAAAATACCAATTTTTAGCTTTGTATAATTCTTTTGAAAGTTCCTCCAGTTCATCATAAATTTGAAAAACTAAATCCCCGCTAACTAAAAACTGCTCTATTGCCAATTCTTCAGCCTCTTTTTGTTTTTTTGGAAATTTCTCCAAATAAAATTCCATTTCAGAATCAGTTATCGCAACAATTCGTGCATCATATTTTTCATACCAATATTTACTGATAGCTATGATTTCTTCTGGCAAAGGACATTCATTAAAACCACCAAATAAAAACCATCCTGGAATTTCATAAACTTTATCTGTCGGAACTTTAAATAATCCTACATTTTCCCTTATTTTTCCAGTTTCTATGTCAAATATTGAATTTAGATATAAAGTTTTATCTTCATTGAAATTTTTAAAATAATCTAAGTAATCGTTGTTATCAGAAAATTCATATTCCTCATCCAGATACTCATTTTCTATATACTCCTGTTTTCTTTCTTTAAACCACTGAGCGCAGTTTACTTTTTTATAATTTTCTAAAATTTCATCTCTTGTTCTTTTGTATTCCTCAAATTCAGGGAATTCTTCATTGAAATAATCTTTTACCTCAACAAAAACAGGGATAAAGCCTTCTTTTTTACCTTCTTCCAATAGCTCAAAGTATCTTTTTACAACTTCTGTTATTCCACTATCTTCATTAACTTTTTCATAATCACATTTTATTTTATCTGCAAATAAGTCTACATTTCCCAACATTTTTCTCTCCTTAAAAAAATCTAATTATCCGCATTTTCTCCAACAACTTTTGGCACAATTATAAATTCTTCATCCTTATTAGGCGAATTTTCCAAAATTTCCTTCTTAATTTCAGCATCCCTAACTTTATCTTCTCTCAATTTATCTTTTAAGTCCAGCACATTAAAAAGCGGCTCCACATCAGTAGTATCAACGCCATTCAACTCTTCCATATGCTCAAATATTTTATTCAAATCCACCCTAAATTTCTCAATTTCACTTTCCGAAAATTCCAATTTAGAAAGTGCTGCTATTTTTAGTACATCTTCTTTGCTTAACATTTCTCCTCCATTCCCAATTATCTTTATTTTTTATAACCTAATTTTTCAATTCCAGCTAGCTTCCACACTTTATAAAAGTGTATTGAATGATAACCTTTCAATCGTTTGTTCATATTGTTTAACTAATTCCTCATAATCTAAAAATTTAACTCTGGCTTTTAGTTCATTAAATGCTGTATATCTTATCTTATTTTCAAATTCTTTTTTCCGACATTTATCTGCTACAATAATCATTCTGGTATAAAAATCTTGTAAATCATAAAATTTCAACAATGAATTTTGTATATCAGTAGAATGCTCAACTTCAAAAAAAGAATGTGGCATTTTTCTTTCATTAAACCATATAACATCAATCGTCGAACTTCTTTTTACCAATTCTTTATACGTAAACATTGGAATTTCATTAAATGAAGATATTTCACTTAATTTTTTATCAATAAATTTTTTATTTTTATCTTGATTTGGTATAAAAGTTTTCAGATTTTTTAAATTTCCCATATTTACAAGTAATCCTTGATAATATGAATGATTAAAGTTTTTTATTTCTTCAGAATTTTTATTTTTTTCATCTTCTTGAATTATTCCTTTTAACTCATTTTCTTTTCTAAATTGCTCTAATCCATAAAGTCCTGGCTTTATTTTATAAATTTCTTTTCTTTGCTGAACTATTCTCCGAATACTTGCAAATGGTGTTTTAGTTTTCCATTCACACTCTTTAATTTTAAAAACTTCGTGGTTTAGTTCTCCTAAAGTGGCAACTCCACCTAATCTTTCAATTGTCAAAATAACAGCTTCATATTGTTTCATTCCAAACTCCAAAAATCTTAATAATTTAAAATTCAATCCATTCTGTACTTTCTTTTCCATCAACTGTTTCTCCAAATATAAATTTATGTAAAACATTTCCTGGTTCAAGTACAAATTCTCCGCTATAATATTTTTTCTCTGCAATATTAAACGCTTTTTCCATATTTTCTGCTTCAACTTCAAATTCTTCTGAAACATGTTCTTCTATTATTATTTTAAATTTTTTCATTTTAAAAGCACTCTTTTCTTAAATTAAAATTTCTTATTATTTTCTACCCACTTCAAAATCTCATCAAAATCCCCAAACTCAAAAAACTCAATTCCATTTTCTTGACAAAACTTAACTGCCCTAGTCCCTTTTCTCACAAAAGCAAAATCAGCCACTTCCAATGCCTTGTAATCAGATGGACCATCGCCTACGAAATAAGTTATGTAGCCCTGTTTTTTATAATTTTCTACAGCTTCTTTCTTGTCAACGCCGTAATAACCTTCCTTGTCCAAAAATGGATTTTCCACAGTAATTTGGTTTTTATCAGTTCCGCTAAATTTTAAATCATTTGATATAACTTCGCTATCTGGCAAGTTTATACCATATTTTGAAAGTGTTCCCTGTACATTTAGCCTTGCGCCTGCACTAACGATTTTAAATTCTGCTCCACTTTTTACAAAATCTATAAAAGTTTCATCAATTGTCACATTTTCCTGCAAAGTTTGGATATACTGCTCTTTTGTGATATTTAGAGAACCTAGTCCATATTTTATAAACTCTCTTATAGAATATTCTCCAGCTCTGTATCTTTTTCGCAGTTCCTGTTTAAATTCAGGCTGATGCATTTCAAGCAAAACATCTGTCGAATCTTTTTTACTGATTGTTATATCAAAATCTATTAAAAAGATTGATTTTTTATTATTTCCCAATTTTTTCCTCCTGCCAGAAAATTTATAAACTTTTTAGATATTTAATTTCATCTTCATTCAAAGCACGATATTCTCCCACCTGCAAATTACCAAGCGTAAGTTCTCCCACTTTAATACGTTTTAATGAATTAACATTATATCCCAATGTTTCCAGCATTTTTCTTATCTGTCTGTTTCTTCCTTCAAAAATTGCAATTCTAAGTTCCTTTTTGTCAATTTTCTTAACTTTTGCTGGTGCAGTTCTTTTCCCGTCAATTACAACTCCATGCTGCAGTGCCTCAATATCCTTATCTTCAATTTCACGGCTAACTTTTGCAATGTAGCTTTTATACAATTTTTTTCGTGGATGCATTACGTGATTATAAACTTCACCATCATTACTGATTATAATTAACCCTTCTGTCATAAAGTCTAATCTTCCGTAAGTAAAAAGTCTGGCACGTGATTTTATAAAGTCTACTGCAAGTCTACGCCCAAACTTGTCTTCATTTGAGCAAAGCACTCTTTTTGGCTTATTTAAAATATAATATTCATATCTTGTATTAAGTTTTACTCTTTCTCCATCAATTCTAACCACATCTTCAGGTTTCACATCCATCCCAATAATCGCCTCGTGCTTATTTACTGTAACTCTTCCTTCGTTTATCAGTTCATCAGCCTTCCTACGTGAACAAAATCCCGTTTCAGCTATAAATTTATTTAATCTCATTTTATTTACCTCTTTTTTCTACTCTTTTATTTTTTCAATTTCTTCTTTTGCTTTTGATTCCGAATCTTCTTCTGAACTTAATTTTTCTCCCTCTTTTGAGTCTTCATTTTCTGCCTTCTCATCTTCTTTGTAAAGCAGCTCAATTTTTTGAAACTGCTCACTTCCTGGTAATTCTTGTTTCCCACGAATATTCAGATAATTATAAAAATCATCTGTTACTTCGTACAAATTCGGTGTTCCAGCCGTTTTTTTTCGTCCAGAAATATAAATTAGTTTTCTTTCCAATAGATTTGACATAGTCTTGTCTACACCAACACTTCTGATCTGCTCTATTTCTGCTTTAGTTATAGGTCCTTTATATGCGATAATTGCCAATGTTTCCATTGCTGAACGGGATAATTTCTTTAATTTCATTTCTGGATTAAAAAATCGTTTCACATCAGAGCCAAAAAGTGGATTTGATACAAGACATACGATTCCATTTTCAATTTTTATATTTATTCCTGTATTTTTCCGCTTTTCCTTTAAATTACGCAATATTTCCTCTATTTCAAAAGATTCCATTCCATAAAACTGTGCAAGTTCTTTCACAGTAATCATTTCTTTTGATAAAAAAATAATCGTTTCAATTTTTTCTTCAATATCATTAATTTTATTTTTTATAGTTTCTTCTCTATCTTTATTTTCTTTTATTTCAATTTTTTTGCTTTCAAAATTTTCCATATTCTACCATTTATCTTCATTATTTTATTTTTGCCAAATAAACTTGTTATTTTGCGTTAATAGGGGAATTCTCCTTTAACTGTAAGTTCAGAAAATTCCCCTAAATTTCTATATTATTCAATTAATATTCGTATGTTGGTGAAATAATGATATTCTTGTATTTATTAAAGTCTGTAAGTACTTCTGCAATTCCTGTTACTACAGCATGAATCGCATCTTCACCAACTGTCACTTTCAACAACAATTCTTTTTCAATTCTTTCTTTCAAAATTCTGATTCCTGCTCCACCACCAGATAGGAAAATTCCTGTTTCATAAATATCTGCTGCAACCTCAGGCTCAATTTCTTCTATTGTAAGTCTTACTTCATCAATAATCGCATCAATATGTTTTCTGATTGCTCGATCAATTTCAGCTGCTTTTATTTTCATACTTTTCGGCAATCCAACCCCTAATTCACGACCTCTAATTTCGTACTCAAACTCAGGATCTTGTTGACTTATTGTATTCATTTTTAATTCTTCAGCTGTTCTTTCACCAATTAATAAATTATGTGCATCCTTTACATATTCCATAATATCTTCATTTAAATGATCACCTGCGATTTTAACTGATTTTGATAATGCTGCTCCACCAGATACAATAAATGCAATTTCTGTAGTTCCTCCACCTATATCGACAATCAAATGTCCTTTTGGTTCAAATAAGTCAATTCCAACACCAATTGCAGCCGCTATTGGCTCTTCAATCAAATAAACCTCTTTCGCTCCTGCATCTTTTACAACTTCAATTACAGCTCTTATTTCTACTTGTGTAACCCCACTTGGTACACATATTATAACTCTTGAACTTTGAAATTTATCTTTTTTTATTCTATGTAAAAATTCTTCAAGCATTCTTTCAGTAACTTCATAATTTGAAATTACTCCATTTTTTAATGGACGGATAATTTCGGTATGTTTTGCAGTTCTTCCAATAATTTCCTTAGCTTTTTCACCAATATGTTCCAATTCTTCTGTTTTTTTGTTAATTGCAACATAAGTTGGTTCATCTACTTGAATTCCTTCACCTTTTACATATACAACCGTATTCGCAGTTCCCAAATCAATAGCTATATCTCGTGTAGTTTTTGGTGCTATATTTGTCTTAAAAATATCAAAAAATTTCATCTATTCTATCTCCTTCATTTTATTTTTTACTTTAAAGTATCTTTATTTAATTATAGTCAATCCACTTTAAAACTCAAGTAAAAATATGTAAAAATAATGTACTCGCTATAGATATAGCCTAATCTTCTACTTCCATTTTAAATTAGAATTGCTATATGTTGTTTTCATTATTAACTATTTTACCATTTTTTTCAAATATACTCAAGCAACTTTAATACTGAATTTTCATAATTACGAATAATATTGAAAAATTTATTCATTTTTTAATCAATTTCATCAATATTATCTCCTATTAATTGGTTATCATAATTGATAATTCCATGTTCCTTCAACTGATCATAAATTCGTGAAGCTCTGTTAAATCCTATTTTTAGTTTACGTTGTAACATTGAAATTGATATTTTTTCCTCTTGTTTTGCTATATTTACTGCATTTTCAAAAAATGGATCAATATCAATTGTTTCGTCTTCAATTTCTTCTAAAATTTCGTTCCTATATTTTACCTTTTTAGCAGATTTTAGGGTATCTGTTAAATTTCTAACTTCTTCATCTGAAATATATGCACCTTGAATTCTTTGTAATTTTGAAGTCCCATTGGCAAGAAGCAGCATATCTCCCTGTCCCAGAAGTTTTTCAGCACCCGCACTATCTAGTATTGTTCTCGAATCAACTTGTGATCTTAATGCAAAAGAAATTCTACTTGGCAAGTTTGCCTTTATCATCCCTGTAATAACATCTGTAGACGGACGTTGTGTAGCTACAACTAGATGTATTCCTACAGCTCTAGCTTTTTGTGCAATTCTCGCTATAGATTCCTCCACACTTCCAGATGCAACCATCATCAAATCAGCAAGCTCATCAATTATTATTACAATATATGGCATTTTTTCAACATAACTAAGTCCATTATAACTTTTTATATTTCTAACGCCATTTTCCATAAGTTTCTTGTATCTGTTTTCCATCTCGTTAACTGCCCATTTTAAAGCTATTGCAGCTTGATGAGGATCTATAATTACAGGTACAAGTAAATGTGGAATATCATTATACGGCATAAGTTCTACCATTTTGGGATCTACCATTATAAACTTCACTTCATTTTCAGATTTTTTAGAAATCAATGTAGAAATCAATGTATTTACAGCAACAGACTTCCCTGATCCAGTTTGTCCCGCTATCAGCAAATGTGGCATTTTAGCAATATCTATAAATTTATCCTGTCCAACAATATCTTTTCCTAATATTACCTTTAATTCTCCGCTGTCCAGCTCTTTATTCTTTATAATATTTGAAAAATGAACAGGTTCCTTTATTTTATTTGGAGTTTCAATACCAATAGTATTTTTTCCTGGAATCGGTGCTTCTATACGAATGCTTTCTGCAGCTAGATTCATGGCTATATCGTCTGAAAGTCCCGTAACTTTACTTACTTTCACACCTTTTGGAATAACAATCTCATATCTTGTAATGGTAGGACCATATTCATAGTTCACAACTTTTGCTTCCACACCAAATTCCTTTAGCACATTTTCTAGATGACTCACATTTTCTCTTATGCTTTTTTCTATTTGTTCTTTCTTTTTCAAATCCATCGGTTTTGATTTAAAAATTTCAGAAATTGATTTTTTCACAACGTCATCATATCCTTTGTTATTATCAAACATCGCATTCACTTTTTTTAATTCTTCTTCAAACCCTTTTTCTACAACCTCTGGATTCTCAAATGCCTCAAGTTTGGGAAACTCCTGAAAATTTGGATCCATTTGTGCGGAATTTATCATTTCTCGCCTTAATGGTGTTACAATTTCCAATTTAGGTTCTCTCTTATCTTCTTTCTCAGCTTTTTCTTCTATTTCTACCTTTTTCTCTATTTTTTTATTTTCTTCGGTTTCTTCTTTTTTATCTTCAAATTTTTCAGAATCTGCTGTTTTTTCATTTTGTTCCTCTACTGTTTCAAAACTTTTCACATTTTCCGATGGTTTTACAATATTTTCCAATTTAAGTTCAGACTCTTTTACATCATTTTTCTGTTCATTTGAATTTTTTTTCATATTTTGTAAATTACTTTGTTTTTCTTTTTCCTTCTCTTCAAAAAGTTCAATCCATTCTTTTTCTTTTTCAGCAAGTTCTTCTTTTGAATAAACTTCCGTCTTTTGTAAAAAATTATCCTTTGGCTTTTTAGCAATTTCAAAACTTAATTTTTCGTTTCTTGATTGTATAATTTTTGCTTTTAACATTTCTCGCTGATAACGCTTATAATCTGTCTTTTTCAAATTTTCAGCATATTTTTTCGCAGCCAACTTTCTCTTTTTCTCTTTATAATCGTCACTTTTATAATATTTCATAACTTCTTTCAAAAGTTCATACCCCAACTCAATCATATCCTTAACTAACCAACCTAAGAAAGCTATCACTAAAACTATTAAACCAATTAACATAATTTTTAAATGTAAAACGCTATAAAACGGCATTGAAAGTAACGCTCCCGGAATACCTCCACTCTCACGATTAAACCCTATCTCCAGCAATTTTCTTCCAGCCTCAGTAAAAGTATTTGCCAGTGGATTCCCTTTGACAACAGAACCTCTTATTAAAATCATCGACCAGCTTAAAAATAATCCGATAAGTGCAACTATTTTTCCTTGTGTTATATGAAATCCAATTTTTTCATAAAAAAATATTATTATTCCGTATATCATTGAACCTATCGCTATAAACCATGTCATTTTTCCAAAAAACAACGTAATTCCACTTAGTATAAGTGCAAAAATATTTTCTCCAACATTATCACTTAACATACTGGATTTATTCGCCATCAATAAAACCAATATAAACCCCACAACAAACCAAATTATACCCTCGATTTTTCTTTTATTCATTTTGTCTTCCTTTCTAAAAATTTTATTTTCTTAAATTTTTTATTCAATGAACCTAAATAGTTATGACATTTCATTAGTTCAATATTTGAAAAAATTTAGTATATATCTATAAATTCACAAAACTTTTACATAATATCATACATTATACTATATTTTTTCAATTTTGTCATTTTTTTTATACTATAACAAAACTACTTTAAAAGTCAATTAAATCAAAAAAAACTAAACCTTTTATCTCTTATAAAACCGTAACTTTTTTAAATAAAAAAAATACAACCTGTTATTTTTAATAGGTTGCAGACTTGTATATTATGAAAAATTTGTTTAAAACTAATAATGGTGCCCAGACGCGGAATCGAACCACGGACACAGGGATTTTCAGTCCCTTGCTCTACCGACTGAGCTATCTGGGCAAATGGCGGAAGTGACGAGACTCGAACTCGCGACATCTTGCGTGACAGGCAAGCACTCTAACCAACTGAGCTACACCTCCATAAAAATGGTGGTCACAATTGGGCTCGAACCAATGACCCCCTGCTTGTAAGGCAGGTGCTCTCCCAACTGAGCTATGCGACCACGAACTTTTTTATTACTTAATTAGTATAGCACATTTTATTCAATATTTCAACTACTTTTTTAAAAAAAATTCTCTAAACTGAAGTTTCACTTTAAAATATCAGTTTTTTCTAAGTTTACCAATAAATTTCTCGTCCATACTTCCCAAATGCTGACAATATTCTACCTTCATCATTTGTCTTAATTTGATAAAATTCCACTCTTTTTTTAAATGTCCTGTTTACTTCCTTCACAAGTTCTCTAAAATCAAGTCTATTGTTCGCTGTAAAATAAAATATCAGTTTGCTTTCATCAAATGTGTATTCTCCGATGACAAGATTCATTTCTGGCAACAGATATTTTACTATTTTTTTACATTTAAAATAGGCTTCGTCTGCTTTTTTATCAAGTTCCTTTAACTTTTCAATCTCTTTATTTGATAATTTTCTTTTTACTTCTCTAATTTTTAAATCATCTTGTTCATTTTGTTCCTTATTTAAAGCAAATCCCAAAACTATTCCAATCTGTTCACCACGAATTGTGTCTACAAGTACGTGATCCCCTTTTTTATAATCTTCTTTATCATTTATCATAAAAGGATAAACTTTTTTTGTTTTTCTAAATTTAATATTTATTATTTTCATAAAATTCCACCTTCTAAAAAACTAAAATATCCCTTTTCACTTATTATTAAATGATCAACCAAGCGTATTTCCATATTTTCAAATACTTCTTTTACTTTTTTTGTCAATATTATATCTGATTCTGACGGTTTTAATGAACCTGCTGGATGATTATGTACCAAAATTACGCCTTTTGCATTGTATTCTAATATTTTTTTTATTAATTCCCGAATATAAACTGTACTTTTATCAATAGTTCCATAAAACAGCTCTTCTTCCTTAACAAGTTCATTTTGTGTATTCAAAAACAATACTTTAAATACTTCTACATCCCTTTTCAAAAGGGAATATTCTAGATAATTCAATAATTTTACATTACTCGATATATTAATTTTTTTATTATGTATTTTTTTATAAAGTTCATTTTCTATAATTTCAAACAAAAGTTTTAAAAATACAACAGTTCTTTGTGTCATATACTTATTTTTCTGTAATTCCTCCTCAGATTGACGTAAAATCGTATACAAATCTCCATATTTTTTTAACAAATTTTTTGCAATTCCTCTACAATTTTTCCTAATAACCGTGTATGTTAGCAAAAGTTCCAAAAGTTCATAATCTAAAAAGCCTTTAACTCCTACAGACAAAAATCTCTGCCTTAGCCTTTCTCTATGCCCCTTTTCCTGCTCTTCAGACAACTTTTGTCTAAAAGTCAATATTTCTCTATTATCCCCCATCATTTTTCCCCCAAAAAATGTTTCTTAAAATTTATCAATTTAAAATCAAACTACGAAATTACTTAATTTTATTTATTTAATTTTAAAAAGTTTGAGTATAGTTTATCACAAAATGAAAAAAATAACAATATTAAGAAAAACAACGGACAAAATACTAAATTTTACTTTCTATATTTCCTGAAAATTAAAATTTAATCCCAATCTATCGCCTGTTGAGGTATATTCCCTAAATTTATAAATTAAAGGTTTCCATTTCTTTGTATCGATGTGAGAATCATCCTTCATTATTTTTTCATCGACAAAAATCCCCTGTATTTCGCAGGTTACTATGGCAAACCAGTCTTTTTTCTGAATATCTGTAACTTTTGCCTCTATGTGAATTGGACACTCCTTTATTCCCACAGAATTGATCATTTCACCAGCTAATTCAGTAAATCCTGCAATCTTAAACTTATCTTCACAATATGTATATCCAAGATTTTGCTTTACTTCTGATATTTCTGTATCGCCTGTAAATTTTTCAATCTTTTTCACACTTTCGTATAAGTTTTCATCTGGAACATTAAAAGTTACATCCGATCCAGCTTCAATATTCTTAAATCCCTTATTTCCAAATCCTATTCCCACAACTATTGATTTTCCAAGTACAAATGAAGATGATAATGGAGTTATGTTGTTTTTGCCTGTTTCTTTATCCTTTGTAGTCATCAGTAATACTGGAAATCCATAATAAAACCCATTTTTCTCTAATTTTTTAAACATAATTACCACTCCTCAATATATGAAAATTTTTATGTATCTTTTTAGTAATTATACTCTCCAAATCTTTTTTCTCAATTTTCAAACAAATATTTTATCATTCCGTTATTTCAATCAAATTCCCTTCACAATCCTCAACAACACTCTCATAATATCCATCTCCAGTCGTCCTAGGTCCGCTTAAACATCTAAACCCATCATTTACAAGTCTTTGTGTCAATTTATCGACATTTTCTTTGTTTCCAACGCTAAAAGCAAGATGGATAAAGCCTTCATTCATTATTTTATCATTTCTTTCCGAAAGTTCAGGACGTGACATTATTTCAAGCCGTGCTTCACTATCTGGAAAAGTTAGGAAGTAAGTCTGTAATCCAGTATTTTTATTATGATATTTCTCATTTGCCTTTGCTTCAAAATATTTCTCATAAAATTCCCTTGTTTTTTCCAAATCTTTTACATAAATTGCTACATGATTTATTTTCATAACTAATCTCCTTCAATATTTTTTATAAAATTTATTTTTTATTCCAATCCTTCTATTTCTTTCTCAATTTGACTTTTTCCATCAACTAAATCCCATTTTTCATAGAGTTTTTCAATTCTTGGCATAAATATTCCAAGTAAAGGTCCAAAAAGAATCATGCTAATTATCGTTCCTTCACGCAGACTCCATTCTATAGGAAATACAAGTGTCAAAATAACTACAAGCCCAACGCAGAAAAAATCTATCCATTGCCTAAATTTTGCAAAAGGAATCCCAGTTTTTGCATGAATCGCACTGCAAAAACCTTCCAAAGCAAACGTTGGTAATCCCAAAACTACTATTGCTCCCATTGTAAAAGCGACTGATACAAGTACTATAATATTAGTTGTTATTCTGAAAATATAGTTACTAAATGCCATATTTTTAAAAACTACATATACAAAAAAATTAATTGAATATCCCAGCAACATAGAAATAGGTATTTGTAAAAAATTTATCTTTTTAAATTCCTTTTTTAGTAAAATAAGTTGTCCCAATACACATAAATAATTACATATTATCGCTACTGTTCCCATTTTTATTCCTGTCAAAAACGAAAAAGACAGTGCCATCGCATCCCAAGGCCCAACTCCTACGTTCATCTTTACCAAAAGCGCTAATTCCATCCCTGCCAGTATCGTAAGTAATATGAGCAATCCATACGCTCTTATCATTCTGTTCATTTTCTCTCCATTTCTCCATTCTAAATTCCTATTTTAAAACACAACCTCAATATCAAATACATCGCTCACATATCTCAAAAATCCATTTTCTGTTAACAAAGGATACATCAAAGCCTTATTCACGTGATCAGTCAACATTGATAAAAAAGTGATATATTTTAATTGTGTTCCTGAAAAGACTCTTATCTTGCTAAATCTATTATTTCCATGAAATATACTTATACCAATTCTCCCTTTATATTTTTATTTTTTCTAAAATTCTGATATTATTTAAATTTCTCAATTTCATTTTAAAAAGTTTGACACAAAAGCAAAGGGGATTCGCTATTTTAAAAATCTCCTTATTTTTTACTAATTTTTTCAATAAATAAATAATTTCAAATGCTAATCCAAATCTTCTCCATTACTTGCAATAACTTTTTTATACCAGTCAAATGATTTTTTCTTGCTTCTCTTCAATGTCCCATTTCCATCGTTATCTCTGTCTACATAGATAAATCCGTAACGTTTTTTCATTTCTCCAGTTCCCGCACTCACTAAGTCGATAGGCCCCCAAGTTGTATATCCTAGAAGTTCCACTCCATCCAGTTCAACAGCTTCCTTCATTGCCTTTATATGATCTCTCAGATAGTCAATTCTATAATCATCTTCCACATATCCCTCTGCATCTGGAACATCCACTGCTCCAAGCCCGTTTTCCACAACAAACAACGGTTTTTGGTATCTGTCATAAATTTCGTTTATTGTAGTTCTAAATCCTAACGGATCTAGCCCCCATCCCCAGTTTGTCACTTCGATATACGGATTTCTCATTGTTTTTAGCAAGTTTCCTTCTCCAAGCCTGTCAGCTTCAGCAGAGATACAGCGAGTTGTATAATAAGAAAAACTTACAAAATCAACTGGATTTTCTCTCAAAATTTGCTCATCTTCACTTGTAATTCCAATATCTATATTTTCTCTTTCAAAAAATTTCTTAGCATAATTAGGATAATATCCACGAGCCTGCACATCTATGAAAAAATAATTTTCTCTGTCTTTTTCAAGTGCAGTCCATACATCTTCAGGCTTAGAAGTAAGCGGATAAAATTTTCCAGCTGCAAGCATACATCCAATTTTATTTTCAGGGTCAATTTCATGTCCAATTTTTGTAGCCCAAGCGCTTGCCACTAATTCGTTGTGTGCCGCAGTATACAAAACCTGATTTTTATTCTCCCCTTCTTCAAAAACAATCCCTGCTCCCATAAATGGTGCATGTAATAAAATATTAATTTCATTAAATGTAATCCAGTATTTTACAAGTCCTTTATATCTAGTGAAAATTACAGTACACAATCTTTTGTAAAAATCAATAACTTTTCTGTTTCTCCATCCCCCATATTCCTTGATTAAGTGAATAGGAAAATCAAAGTGCGTTATTGTAACCAATGGCTCAATGCCATATTTTCTACATTCCTTAAATACATTTTCATAAAATTCAAGCCCTTTTTCATTCGGAGTTTCTTCATCTCCATTTGGGAAAATACGAGTCCATGCTATTGACATTCTATAAGTCTTAAATCCCATTTCTGCAAATAATGCAATATCTTCCTTGTATCTATGATAAAAATCAATCGCCCCTTTAGCAGGATAAAAATGCTCATCGTCAAATTCCAGCATTTTTCTCTCCCCAGTAATTACAGCAAACCTATCTTCCCCAACTGGCGACAAATCTACATTTGCAAGTCCTCTTCCATCCTCATTATAAGCTCCTTCAAGCTGATTTGCAGCAGTAGCTCCGCCCCATAAAAAGTCTTTTCTAAATCCCATTTCTATCTCCTCCTAAAAAATTTTCGTATTTAATATTTTTAATAATTTTCTTTACATTAAAAATATAACACTAAAATCTTACAAAAACAAGAGCATTTATCAATTTTCCCCATTGTTTCAAAATTATGTCTATTGTAATCATTTTTTTGATACTTTTGGTTCATTTTTCTCATAATTTTTGCTAACTTCCAAAGATGTATCTATATTCTTGTAGTAGTTCGACACTAAAAGAGAAGTAAAAAATATGTCCAGCACATAATTAATCCCAGTAAATAGCGACACCATCTCAAAACTCAAAATATAATTTGGAGCATGTATTTCAATATATTCTGAACACGCTTTTTTTATTTCCTCAGACGAGCCATTCCCAATTCCTACAACAAATACATTCCTTTTTTTCAAATATTCCGCAATTCTAATCATATAAGGATTAGTCCCTGAAAGCGAAATAATAAGCGCTATATCCTTCTCCCCTTTTTCCGCAGAAATAATATAATGCTCATTAAGTCCGTCATAAGCGGCACTCTCAATTCCAAGCGTCATAAACTTAAAAGAAGCCAGCTTTGCCAATATATACGAAATTCCAGTTCCATAAATCTCAATTTTCTTAACATTTTTAAGTTTTTCAATAATTTTTTCCATAACAGTTGTATCCAAATTAAGTTTTGTAGCCCCAATAACTCTTTCATAAAGCGATGGAATAATTGAGATAATTTCATCGTATTTTGTTTCACTGTTTACAGGCTCTTCGCTAAGCAGTCCTTTAATTTTCATCATTTCCTCGACTTCCTTATCCAGACTTCTCTGAAAGTCCCTATACCCTTTAACCCCTAGTTTTCTGCAAAATCTCACAACAGTAGCCTTGCTCACAAACGCCTTTTTAGCCAGACTCTCCGCTGACAGTAAATGTACCTCATCCAAGTGTTTTAAAATGTAATCTGCTATTTCATTTTCATTATTTGTAAAATTCTCCTTTTTTTCCAGTTTACTAATAATCATCCTTCACCTTCTTATTAAATAAAAAAGGCAAAACCAAAGGGGGAAAACATTTATTAGAAGCATTTCCCGCCATTTCAGTTTTGTCTAATCCAAATAGTAATAACTCAAATTTATAAACTTCACATATTCTTTACATAACCATTATACCTTGACTTTCCTATTTGTCAATAGCAATTTATTTTTTATTTTTGCTTTTTCAAATTTAATTTTATTCTGTATATTCAAAATCCTCTATTATCTTTTCCAAATTTTCCTTCGTAAAATTTTTTCTCAAATCCTCTAATTTACACTTCAATTCCTTTTCTTTTTCAAATATTCCAAGTTTATTCTCATATTCATCCAACTTCTGAACACCTTTTTTTATATTATCAAAAACAGCCTGCCTTGTAACCCCGCATTGTTCAGCAATTTCCGAAAGCGAGCTATTTTCCTCCAGATAAAGTTCCAAATATTGCCTTTTCTTTTTCGGAAAAAGTTCGCCATAATAAGAAAATAGCACAGAATATTTCAAAAAATCTTCCAATTTATCCATATATTCAACTTCCTCTTTATTTTACTTGTAATTTCATTTCTTAAATCAAAATTATCTATTAAATAAAATTTATATATTTTTTAGTTTTTCAATTTTTTTACACTCTGGTTTTTCCATACATACTGTTCCATTTTATTTTTAGCAATTTTCTGCTTTGCAATTAAAATTTTATCCAAAATACTTTGATACATTTCATTTTCATTTCCAAAAATAGTTTTATGCAATTTTTCACATTTTTCCAGTAATATAACTGATTTTTTATAACTTTTGTTTTCAAAATAAACATTTGCCAAATTATGTAAAATATTAAAATACAAATTACTATTTTCTCCTACTTCTTTTTCTAGAACTTCAAGAGCTACATTCATACAATTTTCTGCTAACTTTTTTTCTCCAATTTTCAGATAGGAATTTACCATATTGCTTCGAATAATCGCACTTTGTACTTGACTATTTTCCGCATCTTCCAATATTTCCAAACTTTTTTTTTGCCATTTTACCGAATCCTTATATCTATCCGTTTCTTCAAAAAAAAGTCCAAGATTATTACATATTCCTGCAAATACATATTCATTCCTAAAATTATTCTTTTTATACGTCTTTATCGCCTTAAAATATTTTTCCTCAACCTCTTCATACTTTTTCATAGTTCTGTAAACTTCAGCCAGATTCGCATTACAAGTCACAAAAGCCATAGTATTTTCTCCATAATTTTTTAACACAATTTTTTCAACTTTAGATAAATGTCTTATTGCCTCCTCAAATTTCCCAACATATTTTAAAACATTCCCCAATTCAGTCAACACTTTTACGCTCTCGTCACTTTCCTCACCATACAGCCGTCTAAACAACACCTTCAATTCCCGTAAAACAATAATTTCCTTTTCAATTTCTCCATTATTCACATATTCTTCCCTCTTTACAATCAATTCTTGTATTCTATTCTCTTTTACTTCCTTCTCTTTCTCAGTCATCTATAAATTTCCTCTTTTAAAAAATTTTATTTTTAATCTATTATTGTTTATAATACCACAAATTCACCAATAAATCTAATTTTTTTCAAGAAAATTAATTAAAAATAAAGTTATAAACAAAAAAGACTAAACTCAGAATTTACTATTCCAAGCAAGTCTTTTCCAATTTCATTTTAACATCTCTATTAAACTAAAATTTTTATTTTTTCAAACGTTGCTTTGCCATCCACTCAAACAAATGTTCCCCTTTATTATTCGCAGGCATATTTCTAAGACTATAAATCCAGCTCCAGTGTCCATTGTACTCAGTTCCACCAATTTTTACATTTGGATAAGAGGAAAGTATTGCTCCATATTTTGAAAGAATATCATAAACTCTTTTACTTGTATTTTCGTAGGAAATAGTCGGATCATTTTGTGCGTGAACCATCCAAAGCGGTTTATTTCTTATTTTCATCAAATCCTGTGTAGTAGTTGCAACTCCGCCAGAAGTAGCCGCTTTATCAAGAGCAGCTGCACTTGTACTAAATGCCGCAAAATAATTTGGATATTCAATCATCATTCTAAACGACATATATCCACCAGCAGAAGCTCCAAAAACATAAATTCTATTTTTATCTACATTATTTTCAGAAACAAACTCATCAATCATAGCCTTTACTGATTTTATATACCCTTTGGTATAATTATTGTACCAAGTGTCATCAGCCTGCGGTACCACAACATATGCTCCACCAAATATCTTTTGTGTTTTATCTTCTGCAAAAGCCACTGCCCCACGATTTGCCAATTTTTGTGAAACATTATTCCGATAATCCTTGTATCCGCCTTCACCATTCCCATGAAACCAGATTATAAGCGGATGTTTCTTCCCATCATCTTTATTAACAGGTTTAAAATATTGATAATTCACTCCACTTTTAGACTTCGCCGCTACAAACTTATCAGCTTCCTCATCAACAATTTTCCCTTGTCTATAAAATCCTGCTTTATAACCCTTTATCTCCTTTTTTTGCTCCACATTATACTCCAAGTCCATCAATACATTTCGAGAAACATCCCCAGTAACATAACTCAAAGTATTTGCTCCAGCCACATCTTTTCCATATTTCAAATTAATAACAATATTCCCCTTATCATTTACAAAAATATTCTCAATTTCCCTCTCAACTTCAAATGTCCCAAGAGATTTAGTCTTATCGTCTAGCACAATTCCAGCGTCTTTTGGCAAAGTTCCTTTAGCAAAAACCTTGAATGTATCTTTAGCAATTTGTTTATTTTGAATATTTTTCCCTTTTCCTTTAGTATTAATTTCAATGGAAACGATATTTTGCCCATAATCAAAAATTTTTGCATTTAATGAATATTGATCACTAAACGAATGATACATTTCCTGATCCCTAAATGTAATTTCAGCTGAAATTCCCAACACACTCACCAAAAGCAAACCTACAAATACCAATACCTTCGTTCTCATAGCCATCACTTCCTCTACAATATTTTTTATTTCAAATTTAATTGATAAAATTATTAAATAAAGTAAAAATTTAAAAGTAAACTATTTTATCTTTAATTTCCTATACCTATTCACCACCGCACAAAATTCCTGCTTTCTCGGTAATGCCAAATTTCCTGGATGCCCTGTGTACGAAGAAATTGAATCAAGCCCGTCCTTTTCAATCTTTTCATAAATTCTGTCAGCCGCTTGCGAAAGTGTCAGTTTTTCATCCAGCACTTTATTTTTAAAATAGTCAATCATCACAGCAATGCAGTTTGTCTGGCTGTCATCCACAAGCTGCTCCAGCCCAGAAATGTCGATTAATTCCTTTCCATATAGAATGCTGTATTTCCCTTTGGCTTTTGTTTTATCCAGTTTTCCTGACTGCGAAAAACTTTTTTTAAGTGGAATACGCTGTGTAATTCCTTGAAATTTATCATTTGAAGAAAATTCTCTCTTGTTTTCATCCAATTTTGCAATTTCCTTCGCCTTTTCCGTTACATCTTTTGGCACATATTCATCCATCATTATAACGTGATTTGCCACATCAAAATAATCTCCAGAGCCACCGACAATCAATATCGTAGAAACTCCAAAATTATCATAAAGTTCCTTTACCCTGTCAATAAAGGGTGTTATCGGTTCTTTTTCCTTTGCCACAAGTTTTTGCATTCTTCCGTCACGAATCATAAAATTAGTAGCCGAAGTGTCCTCATCTATTAGAAGCAAAGAAGTCCCATATTCCAGTGCTTCTGCCACATTTGCCGCCTGCGATGTGCTTCCGCTCGCATTTTCAGTTGAAAAAGCCCTTGTATCCTTATTTTGTGGCAAGTTATTGATAAATCCGCTTATATTCACCTTTTCCACATTTCTTCCATCTTCCGCACGTATTTTTACCGCATCCGATTCAGAAATTATAAATTCACGTCCATCTTGAGCAATGTGATTGTAAACCCCTCTTTCAAGTGCTGCAAGCAACGTGGATTTTCCGTGATAACCTCCACCCACAATTAGCGTAATTCCTTTTGGAATTCCCATTCCGCTTATTTCTTTCCCACTTGGAAGCTTTAATGTAATCTGAAATTTTTCTGGACTTTTAAACTTAACTGCATTTTTCATAGGTCTATCCGAAACTCCACTTTCACGTGGAAGCACAGAATCATTAGCCACAAATGCAGCAAGCCCTTTTTCCTTCAAAATTTTTCTCGCATATTCCTGATCCAGCACTAGAATTACCTGCTCATTTAACGCTTTTTTATTCAAATTATCATAAATAATGGATTTTTCCACAATTTCAGGCAGCTGCTCAAAAATAATTTTCTGTGCAGTTTTTCCCATTATTCGTCTGCCTCTCGCAGGCATCCCCATTTCAAACCTCACTTCAACTTTATCTCCCTTTATCAGAACTGAAGTTCTTTCCAAAATTTCCTGTCCGCACCTGTCAATAAAAATTCTTCCACTTCCCCCAGTTCCTGTACTGTCATTCCCACTTTTCTGAATTTCCCTGTAAAAATTTCTCGTAAGAAAATCCGAAACTGCAATATTCTTATCCTTCGTATCCGTCAGCTCATAAGGAATTCTGCAAATTTTCCTATCCATTGTAACTCTCATTTTTGAAGGCGGAGCATAAGGATCCGACTGCACGTGATCAATTGCAAGAATATACTTTTCAAACCTATATTCCCCTTTAAGCGACTTATACGCTGAATAACTTTTTCCATCCATTGAAAATAATATTTTTTCTAATTCTTTATAATTTTTCATTTCTGTAAACACTCCTTCTGTTTATTAATATTTTTTTCTTTATTTCATAGCAACCTCTTTAAAACTTAACTCATAACTATATTTCTAACTCTTGTAATTTCTGTTTAAGACTTCCATTTATCCATTTTACTTTTCCAAGATCATTTAGAATATTTTTTTATTTTCATAATAAAAAATACAATAAAATTTTTAAGGATAATGCTTTATTAATTTAAGAATACAACTTATTTTTTTTAGTATTTCTTGTTTTATAATATGGTTCAACCTTGAATAATTAAGATAGTTTTTATTATAAAATCAATTCGTCGGAGCATTTTTAATTACCAGGATTTACTGCAAGATAAAGATTTACAGTAATGAGCAATCTTGGAAAACAAAAAAGAAAAAGCATATAAATTATAAGTGTTATAAAATTATCTCATATGATAAATATATAAAATATCATATTCTCCTTTTTTTATATTTTTTATTTTTTATTTTTCTTTTACAATTTTCCTATTAATATTTTTAACCATACAATATAAGCAATCAAAATCATTTCTTCTATTCTATTATCTTTTTTACAACTTTACATGGAACACCAGCCGCTACAACTCCATCTGGAATATCCTTCGTAACAACGCTTCCTGCTGCAATTACAACATCATTCCCAATTGTAACTCCTGGCATCACATGAACACCGGCTCCAAACCATACATTATTTCCAACAGTTATCGGTTTTGCATATTCCAGTCCTGCATTTCTACGCTCACTGTCCAAAGGATGTCCTGCGGTATAAAATCCGCAATTTGGTGCAACAAATACATTATCCCCGAATATTACCTTTGCTCCATCCAAAATTACAACATTATGATTACTGTAAAAATTTTCTCCAAGTTCAATATTATAACCATAATCACACCAAAATGGTGCTGTTATTGTAAAATTTTCTTTTGTTTTTCCAAATAATTTTTTTAAAATTTCAGCTTGTTTTTCAACTTCTGACGGCTTCACTGAATAATTATACTCAAAACACAAATCCTTTGCTTTAGCCCTTTCCTTCAAAAGCTCCTCGTCATAATTCGCATCATAAATCATTCCCAACAACATTTTTTCTTTTTCTGTCATTTTCTACTCTTCCTTTCAAGCCATCTTTATTTATTTCTATCTTCATTTTAGCATATTTTCCTTTTATTTCCCAAATTCTTTTTCACAATTATATGCAAAAACCCCCACAAGCACTTAACCTGTGAGGGTAAAATATTTAAGAAATTAATATTGCAATTTATGTTTTACATTATTCTTATTTTTAAGTTTAGTTGATTAAACACCGGTGAAATTCTTTAACACAAAAAACAAATATAAGATTTATTACCCTGCCTTCTTTAATTCTTAAATTTGTTTTTCAAGTCTAGTACAAATTTTGTCAAATCTTCTGTAAATGCTTCTGCGTTAGCCTTTACCTTTTCTGAAAAGTCAGTCAAATTTTCCTTTATTTCTTTTGACTTGCTTTCAAATTTGTCTTTTAATTCCTTGTATTCAATATCTGTTTTCAGTTTGGATTCGTATTCTCTTGCAAATTCCAGGTCCTTTTGAACAACTTTGGCATCTTTTCGCAGGATTGTTTCAGGATTGTATTTATTCAAAAAATTATCCAGTTCTGCATTTTCTGATTCCGAAGTTAGCAAAATCAACGCATAATGGTTATTTACAAGGTGTTTTGAAACATCTTCAAATATGCTTATTATTTTTTTGTCAGCCTTTTCACCTTGGCTTTCGCCTATCATAGCTCCTACTGCTCCGCCAAAAATAACTCCCAACGGACCTCCAATGATTCCAACAAGACCCCCGAGAAGCCCTCCATTTAAAAATCCTATATTTCCATTTGCATTTACTTCAAAACCATCCTTGAAACCCAGCTTATCGTCTTCCTTTCTTACAACTGCAGCCTGAGTAATTACATAATTTTCTCCTGAATATTTTGTCTTTATGTCAGCCAGAGCCTCAAATGCACTTAGCTGATTTTCAAATGTTGCTAATAAAACATTATTTTCCATAACATTTCTCCTTTACTTTTTAAAATTAAATTGACTAATTATAATCCTGAAAAAGTAGTTTTTATTTTGTTAACACTTATTTTTTACTTTTTAAAAACAAATTCAGACCCATTATTCCCGCAATAACAAAGCCTAGCAGCCCTAATCCAGAAATTCCAAAGATTTTAGGAGGAATGTTTGCCAAAGCTAGTATTGATGAGCCAACAAATAATGATGAAATAATAATTGCGAGTATTAACTGCTCAAAAGTCTTTTGAAATTTGTCAGAGCCGATTATTTCATGCTTATGTTTTAATTCATTTTTTTGAATTTTTTCTAAAATCATCTTTAAATCTGTTGGTAAAGTAAGCCAGTTGTCAGAAAAAGTCTCCAGCTTTTCTGTGCCTTTTTTAAAGATATTCACTGGATTCATCCGCTCTCTTGCTATTTTATCCATATATGGCCGCATAATTCCCGTTATGTTAAGGCTTGGGTCCAAATGCCGACCAATTCCTTCAATTTGACCAATTCCCTTTACTAGCAGGTAAATATCTTCAGAAAGCAGAATCTGGTTATCACTGAATATTTTCCTTGCTTTTTCAAAAATCGTAACAATATCTATGCTTTCCAATGAATTCCCATCCACCATTTCAATTAATCCATAAAGTTCACGTTCAAACTTTCTTTCATCCGCAACTTCAAATTTTATCGCCAGCTTGCGTATAGTTTCAATCATTTTTTTTACATCTTTTTTCAATGAATAAATAATCAAATTTATTAAAAGTTCTCGCTCATTCGGATAAAGCCTTCCCATTGCACCAAAATCAATAAATACAATTTGCCCATTTTCCTTTATAAAAATATTGCCAGGATGGGGGTCAGCATGAAAAAATCCGTGTTTTAAAAACTGCACCAAATACAAATCAAGTCCTGTTCTTGCAATTTCTTCAGGTTTTTTCCCTGTTTCTGCTATTTTTTCCTTATCAGTAATTTTAAAGCCTTCTATCATTTCCATTGTGAGAATATGGTCATTGGAAAGATGTTTATACACAATTGGAACATGAATTCTCTTATCTTCCTTAAAATTGTTTGCAAAACGCTCTATATTACGAAGCTCATTACTAAGTGAAAGCTCCTCATTCAACATTTTCTCAAAACTTTCCACAACATCCCCAATATTCATTCTTTTCATGTCCTCATAATATTTTTCCAAAGTTTTTGCAAGGCTTTTCATAATTTCCAAATCCACTTCAACTACAGGCTTTATATTTTCTCTCTGAATCTTTACAACAACTTTTTCCCCATTTTTTAATTTTCCTCTAAACACCTGCCCTATCGAAGCTGATGCCATTGGTTCTTCCTCTATTTCAGAAAAATAATCATCTACTTCAATTCCAAGTTCAAGATTCATCTTTTCTCTTACATCAACTTTTTCAACTTCCACATTATCTTGCAATTTCTGAAGCTGTACAATCAGTTCCTCAGGCAAAATATCTTTTCGGTTACTTAGCATCTGCCCAAATTTTACATATACAGGGCCCATTTCTTCAATCGCCATTCTTATTCTCTCGTAAAAAGTGCTGGCATTTATTTCATCAATCTTGTCACTGTATTTTCTTTTTATATTTCCTGGCAGATACTTTTCCAGCTCGCCTCTTTTGAACAATTCATCAAATCCATATTGAACAATCACTGAAGAAAGTTTCACAAGTCTTTTTGTCTTCTGTATAAAATCTACCATTTTGTTCATTTCTCCTTCTATTAAAAATATTTAGTAACATCAAAAAATACAATAACCAGCATCAATACAAGCAAAAATATCATTCCAATTACATGTATTTTTTCCTCTATTTTTTTATTAACTTTTATTCCAAAAAATTCAGGAATAACAAATATCAATCTTCCCCCATCAAGTGCTGGAATAGGTAATAAATTCATAATTCCAATATTTATTGAAATAAGAATAAATATTACAAGCAATGCAAAAAATCCGCCTTGTCCGTAAGCCTGACCAACAATCTTTGGCAGTCCAACAGGTCCTGTCATTTCCTTCATTGCCACTTTTCCAGTTACAAGCATTCTCACACCATCAAGTGTCAGTTTAAAATAGTCCCGAAATAATACAAAACTCATTTTTATTCTTTCATTAATATTCGTCTTTTGCGATAAAACCTGTATTCCAAGTAAATTTGCCTTCGCTTCTTTATTATACGTCAATTTCACATTTTCTGTAATTTCCTTATCATTTCTCAAAATTTTCAAGCTTACATCTTCATCTTTATAATTTTGACTAATTTTCAAAACTTTTTCCGACATTTCCACCCAGTTTGACACATTTTCTCCATTAACTGCCAAGATTCTATCGTTTACTCTCAATTTCTCCTTTGCTCTGGAATCTGCCTGAATTTCTCCAACAACTGGCGCTGTATATTTTATAGGCATCACTCCTGTTATTGAAAGCATCACAAATAAGGCAATCAAGGCAGAAATAAAGTTCATCATAACTCCTGCAATAAGTACAACAAAACGGCTAAACGGCGACTTCGCAAAAAATCCATTTTTCTGAATATTTTCCTGCTTTTTCAATTCCTTTTCCACATTCTCGTCCAGCCTTTTCGACACTTCATTGACAAATTCTTCGCTTTCAATTTCATCAGATTTTTCAGTTAACCCTTTTTCATTTCTCAGTTCCTCAATAATTTCATCAGTTTTTTCCTTTTTAAACCTTTCTAAATCAAAATTTTCAGGCTGCATCCCTTCTATATTAACAAATCCTCCAAGAGGAAGAATCCTAATCGAATAAACCGTTTCCCCTTTTCTCACTGAAAAAATCTTAGGCCCCATCCCAATTGCAAACTCTGAAACAGGCATTCCAAAATATTTAGCTGTCGCAAAATGCCCCAATTCGTGCAAAAATACTATTACCCCTAAAATTACTATTGTAAAAATTATTCCCATTTATCTATTCTCCCATTTTCTTATTTTTTATTCCTGAAATAAATTATTAAAAAATACTGCTTTAAATGAGAAAAACCCATAAAAAGCAGCTAAATTCCAAAATTAACTTATTTGTATTATAATAAGTTACTATCTCTTGATTCTTCTCCTAATGAAGCATCAATATCTTCATAGTCGATTCCAACTGGAATAGAAGTCAAAACTTTATCAGTAACTTTTGAAAGGTGCGCATTCATTGCATAAGCGGCTCCACTTACAAAATCTATTACTCTTTGTCCCACTTCATATTCTAAAAATTCCAAACTGAATGTTACAACTTTATTTTCTTTTATTGCATCAGCAATTAATCTCGAATCTTCAAAAACTTTTGGTCTGATAATCGAAACATAGCTCACTTTTGACGACGCCATTTTTGTAATTTCCTCCTTTTTTCCTACTCCAAAAAGACTTCCGATGCCTTTTTTCTCTTCTGGTTGTTTTTCTTGTTCAACTCGATTTACTGCTGGTTTTGGTTGAACTTTTGCTTGTTGAGTTTGTGACGGCTGTTCTACTACCGTTTCTTTTCTTTCATCATTTGACAATTCTTCAGATAACTCATCATCATCATCTTCAATATCATCGCCAAAAAATTCCATTATTTTTCTTTTAAGTCCCAAAGTATAACCTCCTATTCAAATAACTTACTTCCTATTCTAATTATAGTAGCCCCATTTTTCAAGGCTTCTACATAATCATTCGACATTCCCATAGAAATCTCAGTAACATAATCATGCCGCTTCTGGTATTCTTCTTTTAGTTTTCTCATATTTAAAAAATAATCATTTATTTCAGACTCACTTGCCTCAAATGGTGCCATGGTCATAAAACCTATTATTTTTACATTACTCATAGAAAAATATTTTTCGCTATCTTTTTTAAAATCTTCAATGTAAACTCCTGTTTTGGACTCTTCTTTTGAAACATTAACTTGAATCAATCCATTTATAATTCTGTCATTTTCAATAGCTTTTTTATTTATTTCATCTAAAAGTTCATAAGAATCAATCGAATGTATTAAATTCACACTATTAATTATATACTTTATTTTATTTTTTTGCAACCTTCCAATAAAATCCCATTTAATATTTTTATATTTCTCATCTGAAAATTCATTTAGCTTGTCCCGATAAAGCTGAGCCCTATTTTCGCCAAAGTAATCATACCCCATCTCAATCAGAGCCTTGTGTTCTTCTACATCAAAATACTTACTTACAAATAAAATTTTAACTTTTTCAGGATATGGAGAATATTTTTTTATATCTTCCAAAATTTTTTCATAGTTCTGTTGAATTTTTACACTATCGAGTTTCATTTTTGCTCCTTATTATTTTTTGACTTGCTTTGTAATTGATTAATTCCTATTTATTTTCTATAAGTACAAATATAATATTTTTTACAGTTACACTATTATAACCTTTTTTTCAAATAAATTCAACAAATACATCATTTGCCAGCAACATTCCTCTTTTTGTTAAACGAAGCCTTATTTCATAAGTCTTTTCTGTCGTTTTTTCATTAAATGATTCATTATTTTTGACTTTATTTTTTATTTCTTTTTCTTTTGTATCAATAAATTTTTCAATTTTTTGTTCTCTTTTTTCTGAAAAGTCCACTTTTTTCACAATAAATTTTTCCAATAATCCATTTTTTATAAGTTTTTCGACTCTCTCGTCCTCAAAATATTCAATTCCCTCCTGAATCAGCCTTAACCCAAGCATTCTGCTCAACTTTTCACTTTCAATTTCATCCACAATTTCCACTGTATTCTCATCAATCGGTAATTTTTCATTATCCAGAGATTTATAATATCTATTAAATGTACGAACATTGCTATGGCGATTTTCTCCATAATAAGCCGCTGCACTCATTCCAACACCAATAAACTTTTTATTTCTCCAATATTTCAAATTATGTCTTCCACTATTTTTTTGTCTTTCCTTAATCATCTCAAAGCTTTCTATATTTTGAAATATTTCATTTTTCAATATTTCTTCATTCTTCTTAATTTCTGAAAAATTTTGAAAATCTATTCTCTTTTCTAAATTATAATTTTTATTAATATTTCTATTTTTCTGAAAATTTTCATCAATTCGTGCAAAATTCGATATTTCATAATGGCAGTACCCATTTTCATAAAAAAATTCAATAATCATCTCATACATCTGAGCTTCTACATCCTGATCAATTTCCGACAGAATACCCTTTTGCAACTTACTCCAGAAAACAGTCCCTTCCTCCCATATAAGCGAATAAATTGACACATTTTCAGGCTTTAATTCTTTCAAAATATTCAAATCCTTCTGTAAATCCTCAATACTTTGATTAGGAATTCCAAACATCAAATCTACAGTAATATTGTTAAATCCAGCTTTTCTAGCCATTTTGTACACATTTACCGCATCATCTGAACTATGCTGCCTTCCAATAAATTTTAGAACATGATTCTGAAAGCTCTGTATCCCAATACTCAGCCTGTTTATCCCAATTTCCCGAATTTCCTTCAATTTTTCCAAAGTCATGTCAGTCGGATTCAATTCCAAAGTAATCTCCGCATTCCCAGTCCAGTCCAGTTCATCCATTATTTCCTTTATCATCCCAACCGGCAATACCGAGGGAGTTCCCCCACCAAAATAAATCGTATCATACTTAAACTTTGGGTACATCCTAATTTCCCTAATTAAATAATCTACATATTTTCTATATTCCTTCTCCATTCTCACAAACGTACAAAAATCACAATACTCACATTTCTTGTCACAAAACGGAATATGAATATATATTGCATCAACATCTTTTTCTTTTATTTCTATCATTTTTCACAAGTTCTCTCTAAAAATTTTTATAATTACAGTCAATCTGCTTTAAAAATTAGAATTAAGCAAGTCTGAAACAAAAAAGATCAGAAAAACTGAACTTCCACCAAAAATTAGACATTTAGTTTAAGTAATCTTCTGATCTTTTTAAAAAATTATAATCCTAAAAATTTTGAAAATTCTTCCATTGTCTTATCAAGTTTTGCTTTTACATTTTCATTTGAATCTGCATTTACACTGAAGTAGAATTTGATTTTTGGCTCTGTTCCAGATGGACGGGCTGTGATATATGTATCATCTTCCAGAACCAATTGTAAAACATTTTCTTTTGGTAATTTTATTTCAGTTTCTGTTCCTGTTTCCAAGTTGTATTCTTTGTGTGATAAGAAATCACGTTTAACTTTTATTTTTTTGCCAAGCAATTCATCTTTTACATTTTCTCTCAAGTTACTCATAAGAGCTGCCATTTGTTCAATTCCATCTTTTCCTTTAAGAGTGACAGATTTTATTCCTTCTAGGTAATATCCAAATTCTTTATATAATTTTTGCAATTCTTCATAAATTGAACTTCCAATTGAATCATAGTAAGCAGCCATTTCAGCGATTACCATTGAAGTTACTAATGCATCTTTATCCCTTGCATGTGTTCCGATCAAATATCCATAGCTTTCCTCAAATCCAAACAAATATGTTCCATCCAATTCCTTATTTTCAAATTGTCTAATTTTTTCTCCAATATATTTAAATCCTGTCAATGTTTTCATAACTCCAACATTTTTTGAAGGTGCAATAACGTCAATCATTGGTGTAGAAACAACAGTTGTAATAACTTTTGCATTTGCAGGAATATCTTTCTTATTATTTAAAAGATACTGCAGTAACAATAATCCAACTTGGTTTCCATTTGGATAATACCATTCATTTTTATCATCTTTTACAGCAATACCAATTCTATCAGCATCGGGATCGTTTGCCATAACTATTTTTGCCCCAATTTCATCAGCCAGTTTTACTCCAAGCTTAAATGCCGCTACTTCTTCAGGATTTGCATAAGTTACAGTTGGAAAATTACCATCTGGCTCAATTTGTTCCTTCACAACTTCAAAATTATAACCAAAATCAGACAAAATACGTTTCATAGGACGTCCACCAGTTCCATGAAGTGGAGTATAAACTATTTTGAAATTTTCTTTCCCTGGAATATCTGTTTTTAAAGTTTGTGTTTTTATTGCATCTAAATAATCGTCATCAATTTTTCCATCCAATTGAATAATTAATCCTTTTTCTCTTCCTTCTGCTTCAGAAATTACTTTAATTTCTTCAAGAGTCTGAATTTTATTAACTTCAGCAACAATAGCAGGTGCATGCGGATCTACTACTTGTGCTCCATCATCCCAGTAAACCTTGTATCCATTGTATTCCACAGGGTTATGCGAAGCAGTTACAACGATTCCAGCCATAGTTCCTTTGTATCTTACTCCAAATGATAATTCAGGAGTAGAACGTAAATCTTCATAAATATATGCCTTAATTCCATTGGCAGCCATAACTCTCGCTGTATTCAAGGCATATTCTCTTGAACCAATTCTACAGTCATGAGCAATGATAATCCCTTTTTCTTTTGCCAATTTTTCATCAAAACTTAACATGTAATTTGCAAGACCTTGAGTCGCTTTTCTAATTACGTATTTATTAATTCTGTTAGTTCCAATCCCACGAACACCTCTAATTCCACCAGTTCCAAAGCTTAAATCCTTAAAAAATCTGTCTTCAATTTCTTTATCATTTCCAGCCAGACTTCTCAGCTCTTCCTTATCCTTTTCATCAACAGCTTCTGAATTTAACCAGTATTCATATTTTTTCATATATTCCATGGTACGCCTCCTAAAATTTTTATTTAAATAATTTTAATTTCTATTATTTTGACAGTTTATTTTGAATTAAATATCGCCAAAAATTTTTCTATTCTATATTAATTTTACCATATTAATTTAATTTAACAAATACTTAAACGAAAAAAATTACAATTTTTTTACTAAAATTAAAACTAATACAAAAAACATTACAATAATATTCACAATAAACGGCAAAAAAGGGTTAAAATTTAATAAATATCCTGATAACAGCGAACCTATAGCAGTTCCAAGCGAACCCACTGCAGATGCCACTCCCAGTATCTTCCCCTGATTTTCCTTATATCTCTGAGCAATAATAGTATTTCCAAGCGAACGTACAATCTCGTACGTCATTGTATAAAGAGCCATCAAAAGATACGGAGTTACACCAAATTTAACTCTAAACAAAATCACTGCCATCAATATTATTCCAACAAAAATCAGAAATTTATAAATACTTTTTTCTTTAAACTTTTTTAATAATTTCCCCAGCAAAAATGCAGTTCCAAAAAAGGCAAGTAATGAGGAACACATAACAAAAGTTCCAATTGTATCAGAAGAAACTTTTTTATAAAATTTCAAAAAATAGTTTAAAGCACTTCCATAAGAATAAATTCCTATTCCTGAAAGCAAAATTACAAGACAGAAAAACTTGGAATATCCATCTAATTCCTTAATATATCTAAAAGTTGCAAATGGGTTTAAGTCCTTTTTATTTTTTTCTTCTTCTAATTTATTATCTTTTTTCACTATTTCCTTCATAACCAACAAAATAATTATTGAAACAATACTTCCACCAATAAACTGTAATGCAAATGAAAATCGTGGATCATTCATAGCAGTTGCGACATATCCCCCTATTTTCTGTCCAATTGCTCCGCCAATTACAGTAGCAGAACTTACTTTGGCAATATTCTTAGCCTTTTCTTCTTTTTCAGACAGCTGACTCACATATCCAAATGCCACAGCAAATGTTCCCCCTGAAGCAAATCCCGAAATCATCCGTGCTAAAAATATAAGTGGCAAATTCGTTCCAAATCCAAATATAAGCTGTGACATTCCATAACAAAATGGCATAAACACAAATATCCTCTTCATCCCAACTCTATCAGCCAAAGCTCCCAAATAAGGCGAAGAAATAAACATAGCCGTACTCATGAACGCCAGCAGTTCTCCCGAAATACTTTTCTTCCATCCTCTCAGTTCAATTAGTGCAGGCGTAGCAGGATGCCCTAAATTATAAACAATAATACATAAAAACATCAATACTATCATCCTATTTATGTTTTTTTTCATTTTTCCATCTCCTTTCCTTTTAAATATTTATGTTAATTTTAATACTATTTCCTGTTTAAATAGCGAATGTTTAAAAAATTTTGAATTACATGCTATTTGTTAAGAAATTAAAACTTTTATCCTCAACCTAGTTTCTATTTATAATGGGATTTAGTATAAATAATTCAGAATACAGTTATAAAATTAATTCTGAAAAAACAAAAAACCAGACATTACTCTGGTTTTTATAAAAATATTTATTCAAAATCTCTAATTTTAGAATAATCCTGGAATACTTACTCCGCCAGTAACTACTTCCATTTCTTTTTCAGCCATTTCTTCAGCTTTATCCAAGATTTCATTTACTGCATTTACAATTAAGTCTGAAACAATTGTTGCATCATTTTCTTCAATTGCATCTTTTAATACATCCAATGAAATTGATAAATCTACAATTTTTTTCTGTCCGTTTGCTTTTACAGTAATTCCTCCACCAGCAACAGATGTTTCTACAAATTTATCCTTTAATCCTTCTTGGATTTTTAACATCTCTTGTTGCATTACTTGAGCTTGCTTGATTATATCCTGCTGATTTCCACCAGATTTGTTTCCTGCTCCTTTTATTTTTCTAACCATAGCTGATAATTCCTCCTACGAATTATGATTTAATATTTATAACAATTTTTATTTTTATAAAAAAAAATGGTGGAGAGGGAAGGATTCGAACCTTCGAAGGCTGAGCCGGCAGATTTACAGTCTGATCCCTTTGGCCACTCGGGAACCTCTCCACAACATTCTAAATTTTAAATAGTGGTGCCGCTTGTCGGACTCGAACCAACCACCTACTGATTACAAGTCAGTTGCTCTACCAGATGAGCTAAAGCGGCATTAAATGGCGGAAGTGACGAGACTCGAACTCGCGACATCTTGCGTGACAGGCAAGCACTCTAACCAACTGAGCTACACCTCCATAAAAATGGTGGTCACAATTGGGTTCGAACCAATGACCCCCTGCTTGTAAGGCAGGTGCTCTCCCAGCTGAGCTATGCGACCATAAAACAATCACCATTTAACATTAAATATTCAATTTTAAAATTGGTACGGCCTAGGGGGATCGAACCCCTGTTACCGGGATGAAAACCCGAGGTCCTAACCACTAGACGAAGGCCGCACATTCATTCCCATATCTGTATTTACAATACTAACAGACAAGAAATATAATATCATACTTAATTTGATTTGTCAACACTTTTTTATAAAAAAATTGAATTTCTTTAAAATTTATTATTTTTTACATTTTTATCACTATTATTTTCTGTAATCCGTTTAATTCATTTTCGATTTCATCATTTGCTGATATTTTCATGGTAACTCTGTTTGAGTAATTTTTTTCTAATATTTCTATCCTAAATTTTTCACTATTTGTACTTAAAAAAGCCTCTATTTCTGAAGTATTTTCATAATCATAATCCAAAATAAAAATTGATTTTTCCACATATTCCACAATTTTTGCTTCATTAACGACCAGTTTTGCAGTTTTTGCATAATTTCTTATAAGTCCGCCTGCCCCCAGCTTTATTCCTCCAAAATATCTTGTTGCAACTATTGCCACATTATACACATCTAAAATGTTAAGTATTTCCGCCATTGGTTTTCCCGCTGTATTGCTTGGCTCTCCATCATCATTGTACTTAAAATATTCCTGACCATTTTCTATTACTCTGTAAAGTGGTACATTGTGGGTTGCATTTGGGTGCATTTTTTTTATTGAATTAATAAACTTTTCAGCTTCAACTACTGTTGAAACTGGTTTAATGTAGCCAATAAATTTTGATTTTTTTTCTTCAAATTCGATTATTGTTTCTTTTGCTACAGTTTTCAACTTTTCCTCCTTTCATAAATTTAAAATGATATTATTATGTTATCATAAAAACAAAACTCAGACAACTATTTTTCTAATTAAGTCTATCTGAGTTTCTATAATTTTTTATTGAGTTACTGGCTGTATCTGTACATATCCTTCCAACTGCTTAAATTTATTTGCACTTGCGAATTTCTTTCTCTTGTAATCGGCATCTGTCAGCTTTTTAGCTTCTGCTCTATCAGAATACATGCTTTTCATAAATATTGCCACTTCAACCATGCTAAATACTTCCATATCAGCTTTTTATATGATTTTTATCTTGAGTCTTCCCATCCCTTTCTTTTTCCTTTTTTCTCTCATTTTTCAAAACTTCATCCAGCAGCTTAATTACTCTTGTGTTTTCAAATTCTTTTCGATATTTTGATACCACATTATCATCAGCAACGGATAGCATTTGTGCAACTGCAAGATAAAGTGCCAACTCAGATTGTTCATTAAAATAAACATCTTCATAAGTTACATCCTTTGTTGAGACGTTTTCCAAATAATATTTGACTGCACTCTCTATGCCATAATTCATCATATTTTTTGCTATTTTTACCTCAGCAACTTTTAACTTAAATCCTCGCACGTAGTCATCAGGTATTCCAAATTCCTTTTGATTTTTTTGAATTTTGAAATAATCAATTATTCTTTGATATTTATTAATTTCTTTCTTTTGACTATCCAAAGTTTCTTTTCCACTATCTAAAATTTCTTTCACACTTTCACCATAGGTCGCTGTATCTTCCAAAACTCCTTCTTCATTTGAACTTCCATCATCGTCTTTATTTTGTATAATCCCCTTTTTATCATCATAAGAAAATCCATCTGGCAAATCATTTGCTTCACTATTAGTTTCTTCTCCCTCTTCAACAAAATAATCACCCAATGTTTCAATAAACATTACCATATCCAGATTTTCACTTAATGTATCGATAAGTTCTAATGCAACAGAATTCTTGTAACGACGTTTTATAAGATTGTAGTAAAATTTGGCTTTTTTTTCATCTCCTTTTAGTTTATAATAGGTAAATTCGTTTGAAAGTTTATCAAATTGTGGTGAATATGGAGCGATTTTATCCATATATTCTCTTGCTTTCCTAAAGTCTTTCTTTCCACCAACCATATATGCCCCTACTAGAACTGATCCCAGTGTTTCGTTTCTTTCATCTTTTCCATATATTTCTTTTAGTTTTAAAAGATTATCATTTTCTTTCCCATCTTCCGTAAAAAAATTTTTTTCGTCTCTAATGTCATATTCAAACTTTATCGTTTCATCAATTACATCTTGCTTTATACCAATTTTTGAAAGTCTATCCTGTATAAGTTCAGCTCTAGTATATGCTGATAGTTCACCTCCCAATGTTAAAAGAAGTGGTAATGATAACGTTACAAACATTCTTTTCATAAACTTTCTCCTCTTTCTTAATTTACCATTTTTGACAAAAAATCCTTGTCTTTTTCAGTTTCTTTCTGAATTTTTTTAGCAATCCAAGTATCTTCCAATTTTGCTCCATTACTTATTTTTAATAAATCTTCTTTTATTTCTTCATTCATTATTACAACATTAAAGTAAAGTATAACTTCAGCACGCAAATTATAATTTTGTATTTCCTCATTTACACTTTCATTTACAATATTATCCAAATATTCTGCAACAGCCTGTTTCACTTCCCCTTTATCAAATAAATTACGTATTTTATTCAAATAGTAAGTCAACTTCATAAAATAATATTCTTCGTCAGAAACTCCCACTTTTCGACGCTCACTTTCATTTTTAAGTAATTTTAGCACTTTTTCGGTAAGCATCTGTTTTTCATCAAAATTTTTTGCCACAAAAATTTTTGCTAGAGTTACCACAACTGTGTCGTTATATTTTTTAGGAATTTCATACATATATTTTTCAAAACTTGATATATCTCCTTGATCCAGAGCATACATCATTTTTGAAAAAGTTTTTTCATATTCATATGGTGTATATTTTACAAATAAATCAAGGTATTTTTTATAATCTCCACTTATTTTTGATTCAAAAATTGTAATCAAAGCTTGTGATGCTATATAATTCCTCTCATCTTTTTGAAGCAATTTTTCGAGCTTTTGCACTCTCTCACGAATAATTATCTCATCATTTTCAAAATACTGTGTATCCCTAATTTCGTAGTCCAGTGCCACTGTTTCATCAATTAACGCCTGCTTTACTCCAAGTTTTGATAACGTTTCTTGAATTTTCTCTTTCTGAGTAAAACCATATATCCCAAAATTTATCATTAAAAATATTCCAAAAATCAAAAATAATTTTCTCATATTTACCACATCCTTAAAATTTTGATAAAAATATTTGTGTATTTAATATTTATCTTTACAGCTATAACACTATATTATATCCCATATTTTCAATTTTCAAACACTTTTATTGTATTTTCTTTCACTTTTTTAAAAAGTTAAACTTATATTTATGCCTGCAAGCCGTAAAAAAAACTCTACAATTGTTAAAAATCCCTGTGTTAAAACTGTACTTCCCAAATAAACAATTACAAAAATAATCAAAATTCCGTATCTTTCAATTTTATTGTAAAATTCCCTAATTCTATACCCTGAAAGTGAATACACTATTCTACCCCCATCTAACGGTGTTATTGGTATTAAGTTAAACAATCCAAGTAAAAGATTTATTAAATAAGTATAAAGCAGGATTGTCATAAAAATATTCTCAATATCCAAATATTTATTTCCAAATTTTAACAATATAAGTGAAGTCCCAGCAAGAATGAAATTTACCACTATTCCAGCGATTGCAACACAAAATAACCCAAGCCGATGTGGTCTTAAATTATAAAAATTAACTGGAACAGGCTTTGCCCAACCCACCAAAAATTTAAATCCGCTCAAAAGTATGAGAATAGGCAAAATTATTCCTGTAAAATCAATATGTTTTAAAGGATTTAGCGTTATTCTTCCTTTTCTTTTTGCGGTGTCGTCACCAAATTTGTAAGCTACATAGCCATGTGCCACTTCGTGAAGAGTCATTGATATTACAAAAACAACAAGTGAAATTATCATGTCTCTTGAGATTTCCACTGCAAAAAAAATCTTTGCAATAAAATAAATAATAATTGCAACAATAATCCCCAGTTTTATTTCTGAATATTGAGGATTTAAGATCTTAAATCTGTTATAATAATTTTTTACTATTTTCACAAAACTTCCTTTCCAAAATCGTATATTTCTAATTCATTTCTAAAATTTATCACCCAAAAATTTAGTTCCTTTTGAATAAATTATATCAAATTTTCCTAAAAATAACAAAATATTTTAAAAATTTGATGTAGTAAAGTATTTAAATCTTTTTTTAAAATAAAAAAACAACCCTTATATAAAAGTTGTTGTTTTTAACAAATAATTTAATCCTTATTTTAATGGATACTCTATTTTAACTTAGATTTTATGGAGAGGAGGTTGGGAATTGTATTCTCTGTTTCAATCCTTATTTTAATGGATACTCTATTTTAACGGGTAGATATAGAATTAGAATACTTCCTAATACTGTCGAGTTTCAATCCTTATTTTAATGGATACTCTATTTTAACGAATTTATAAAAAGAGAAACATTGTTATTTGATGCATTGTTTCAATCCTTATTTTAATGGATACTCTATTTTAACATGTACCTAAAGATTTGAACGAAGTTCTACCACCTGTTTCAATCCTTATTTTAATGGATACTCTATTTTAACAATTTGGATTAACGTATTGTGTTTGTCCTTGTGTGAAGTTTCAATCCTTATTTTAATGGATACTCTATTTTAACATAGAATAAATTTTAAGAATAGAGACTATTTAAGTTGTTTCAATCCTTATTTTAATGGATACTCTATTTTAACTTATTGAAATATTTATGAGACTAAGATTATCAAATTTTAAAGTTTCAATCCTTGTTTTAATGGATACTCTATTTTAACTTTGGAAGGGGATAATTATATCCTCTTTCAATTAAACAAGTTTCAATCCTTGTTTTAATGGATACTCTATTTTAACTTAATAACGAACAGAAGGAATCAACAAAAGATAGAGTTTTCAATCCTTGTTTTAATGGATACTCTATTTTAACGAAGCGTAGAGAACGCTTTCGATTTAGAAGGTTTGAGGTTTTCAATCCTTATTTTAATGGATACTCTACTTTAACAACATAAAAATTTACTCTAAATAAAAATTTATTTGGGTTTCAATCCTTGTTTTAATGGATACTCTACTTTAACCCGAACCAAAATGTTTCCTTTCAACAGATTTTACCTCCCCGTTTCAATCCTTATTTTAATGGATACTCTACTTTAACTTTTGAATAAAAAGAGGAGAGTGATTTCGCCCATGGATATAAAGTTTCAATCCTTATTTTAATGGATACTCTACTTTAACATACTCACGCTGACCTTGACAAAATCGAGGAATTACTTGTTTCAATCCTTATTTTAATGGATACTCTACTTTAACTCAAAAAGACTGAAAGCATATCACATATATTTGAAAGTGTTTCAATCCTTATTTTAATGGATACTCTACTTTAACCCGTACTTTTGAGAAAATTCTTTATTTATCGGTGTTACAGAGATTTTTTCAGACATTAAAATCGCATTTTTTTGACTAATTTTTGTTATTTTTTGCGGTTTTTTTGGCATTTTCCGTAACTCCTAGCCTGCATTTTTAGTGGCTTTAAATAGATTTTTCTCTAGTTTTATTATTTTTGGTAGTGGCAGGAATTTTTACCACAAATTTATTTTACCACATTTTTTTGATTTTTCAAAATTTTTTTTAAAAAAGGAGTACCAAAACTGATACTCCAACTAACCTTTTTTATTACATTTTATTTTTACTATTTTTTGAACATTCCAGTAACTTTGTCTGCTAATCCCTTAGCTCCTTCTACTGTCTTGTCTACTGCTTCTTCAGCGCCTTTTTTAACATCTTGAACAACTTTGTTATTTGCAGCTTTTTCTGCTAAATCTTTTGCTCCTTCTACTGTTTTGTCTAGAACATCTTCAGTTCCTTTTTTAATATTCTGAACAACTTCGCTTCCTGCAATTTCCTTTGTTTTGTCAGCAGCCTTGTCAGCTAAGTCTTTTGCTCCATCTACTGTTTTTTTAAGAGCATCTTCTGCTCCTTTTTTCAAATCATCAAAATTCATAATCTTTTCCTCCATTTTATTATTATTTATAATTATTAAATAATTATCTTATTCTACAGTTACTGATTTTGCCAAGTTTCTTGGCTTATCAACATCATTTCCCTTTAATTTTGATAAATAATATGCCAATAGCTGATGAATTACAATTGTAGGGAATCCTGCATAATCATCTTCCACATCTGGAATATAGAATACTTCATCAGCCACTTCTTCTACAATTGTGTTTCCTTCTTTTGCAATTGCGATAACGTAAGCTCCTCTTGACGTAACTTCTTTTATATTTGATACTGATTTTTCAAACAAATCCGACTGTGTAACATTTACAACAACTGGGACTCCATCTGTAATAAGTGCAATTGTACCGTGTTTCAATTCTCCTGAAGCAAAAGCCTCTGAATGAATATACGAAATTTCCTTAGATTTTAATGCACCTTCCACAGCGATTACATAATCAAGTCCACGTCCAAGATAAAACATGCTTTCACTGTCTTTAATCTTGTTTGCAACATCTTTTATTTTTTCATCATACTCCAACATTTTTTGAATGCTTTGTTCCACTTCATACAGTTTTTTAATATCTCTATCAGCTTCATCTTTTGTAATTTTTCCAAATTTATATGCAAAGTCTATTGCCATCAAGTTTAAAATTACCATTTGAGTAGTGTATGCCTTTGTAGAAGCAACGGCAATTTCAGGTCCTGCCCAAGTGTAAATAACGTGATCCGCTTCCCTTGCTATTGAAGAGCCAACTACATTTGTAATTGCGACTACCCTTGCTCCATGTCTTTTTGCCTCTTTCATAGCCTCAAGCGTGTCTAAAGTTTCTCCAGACTGGCTTAACACAATAACCAATGCCTTATCGTCAATCACAGGATTTCTATATCTAAATTCTGACGCAATGTCAACATCTACACGGATTCTTGTTTTTTTCTCAATAATATGCTTTCCAGCAAGCCCAGCGTGGTAAGCAGTTCCGCAAGCCACAATATAAATATCATCGATTCCATTCAAATATTCCCTTGTAAGCCCCGCATCATCAAAATTAATGTTATAATTTTCATCAACTCTGCTGTTCAAAGTTTTTACAAGCACTTCTGGCTGTTCAAAAATTTCTTTTTCCATAAAATACTCATAACCACCTTTAGAAGCAGCTTCCAAATCCCACTCAATATGAGTTATGTCTCTTTTTATCTCTTTTCCTTCTACATCCATAATTTTTACAGAATCTTTTTTTAGTTCCACAATTTCATTATTTTCAATCAAGTATACATCTCTAGTATATTTCAAAATTGCAGGAATATCTGACGCAATAAAGTTTTCTCCATCTCCAAGCCCTATAATAAGCGGACTTTCCTTTCTTGCCGCAATAATTCTGTCAGGCTCGTTCACAGCCATAATCCCAAGTGCATAGGCTCCTTTTATAACTTTTAACAATTTCTTTACTGTTTCAAGCAAGTCCCCAGTATAAAGCTCATCCAATAAATGTGCCACAATTTCCGTATCAGTTTCTGACTTAAACTCATACCCTTTTGCAACTAAATCTTTTTTTAATTCCAGATAATTTTCAATGATTCCATTGTGAACAACAACTAATGTTTTATCCTTGTTAAAATGAGGGTGTGAATTTTCATCAGATGGCTTACCATGAGTTGCCCATCTTGTATGCCCTATCGCAACTGTCCCTGAAAGTGGATTTTTTTTCAGCTCATCAGCCAAATTTTGCAATTTCCCAACTTTTTTCACAATCTCAAATTTCTCATTTCCAGTATTAACAGCAATCCCAGCCGAATCATAACCTCTGTACTCTAATTTTTCCAACCCGTCAATAACAAATTCCTGAGCATTTTTCGCTCCAATGTAACCTACAATTCCACACATAATTTTTCTCCTTCATAATATAAAATTACTAGAAAATGTTACTATAATACCTTTGTAACTCCAATTACTCAGAATTTTTGTATATTATTAAGGTTGTAACCACCTAAAGAGCATCCGCCGATTATTTCGATAACTCTTTCCCTCGTCTCCTTTATCCATAATTTTATCCTAATTATTTTTAAAGGACTGGCGCTTTTTAATTTTTATTTCCTAGTCAAATGATTATATCAAATTTTTTATATTTTTTCAATATACAAACTTTTTTCATTAAATAAATATTATTTTAGTGTTAACTTAATATTCAATATTACTTTCTACAATTGCTCCATGTGAATGAATTACAAATATTCAAAACAGAATAAAAAACCTTTAAAATTTAACTATTTTTCATACATTTTATAATCTAATATTTAAAAGGATTTTATTATTTTACACTAAATATTCTTTACTCTTTCCAAAAATAACTCTTGCAATTTCACAGCTTCCCCATCTTCGGTATTCGCTCCAACATATTCAAAATTTTTTGGCAATAATTTTCTTAATCTATCGATGGAATTTCCCATTGCATAACCTTTTCCAACCATTGTAAGCATTTCAAAGTCATTTTCTCCATCTCCAAAAGCTACCGCATCCTTTAATTCCAAGCCTTCCCTTTCTAGTAGAAATTTTGCTGCAGCTCCCTTGTTTGCTCCTTTTGCCATAACTTCCATACAATAATCACTGACAAAAATAACATTTACATCGTCTGTTATCTTCAAGATAGCTGTTTCCAAGTTGATAAGTTGCTCATGGTCTCCAATATAAAATATTTTTAATATATCCAAGTTTTCTAATTCATTTTTTGGAAGTTCCTTAAAGTCAACTTTTACATCTCTTGAAATCCTATCATACACTTTTTGAGCGGTTCCCTTTGTGATAATCCAGTCATTCCCTGAAAAAATGTTTAAATGTGAACCTTCAGCGATATTTTCGTAATCCAACCCCAATATTGCTTTTGCTGATTTGCTTGACAAACCCTTTTCATAAATCATATTTCCATCTTCATCAAAAATCCTTGCCCCATTTGCTGCTATAATCGGAATTTTTACTTCAAGCTGTTCAGTTACATATCCGATTTGATCATAACTTCTCCCTGATGCAATATAAAAATTTACTCCTTTTTTTATTATTTCCTTTATTACATTTTTAGTAAATTTAGTAACATGATGACCTCTACTTAATAAAGTTCCGTCTAAATCACTTACAACTGCTTTATACATAAACTTTTCCTTTCTTGTCACTTTATTTTTATAAATCAAATAATTCTCTTACTTTTTTTGCCATCCCATCATTTGCATTACTGCCAATAACTTCCGTATCTGTCAATTTTTCAAGCAACAAATAAATCGAATTTCCCATTGCAAATCCAAGTCCTGTTTCTGTTATCAAGTCATAGTCATTCAGCCCATCCCCAAATGAAACAGCGTCCTTCAATGTTAATCCATCTCTTTCCAGCACCACTTCCGCTGCTTTCGCTTTATTACAATCTGCAGGAAAAACCTCCAGACTTCCTTCATTTGCAAATAAAAGACTTATATTCTCCTCACCCACCACTCTTTTTATCTCATTTTCCAGTTCCAGTAATTCGTCGTGATCTTCTCCAAGGAAAAAGATTTTTGTAAAGTCTTGTTTTTTAAATTCTTCAGGAGTAATCTGTTGTGGGTATCTAGTTCTGTCAGGCTTCTTGTTATAAAAATATTCTCTCAAATCTTCTGTAACAAACCAGTTTGGTCCGGCATACCCAGTTATAATAATGTCTTTCCCAAATGACTTATAATCAATATTCAGAACTTTATCCAAATATTCTCTTTTTAGTTTATTTGAAAAAATCTCATTTCCGTTTTCATCAAAAGCAACAGATCCATGTGAAGTAATCAAAGGGACTTGTACACCAAGATTATCCATAGCCTCCTTTGCTCCTAAATAATTTCTTCCAGTTGCAATATAAAACTTAATTCCTTTTTTTAACAGCAGTTTTACTGTTTTCCTAGTAAATTCACTTACTTTATGCTCTGCATTTAAAAGTGTTCCGTCCAAATCAGTTACAACAGCCTTAAACATTTGATTTTTTCTCCTTTTCTAAGTTTACACATTTTATCTTACTAAACTATTTTCTATAAATACTAAAACAAATAAAAAATCATTATATTAAAAAAATTTATAAAGACAAAAAACAAACTACAAAAATAATTTTGAAAATTCATTCATAAATTCCTGTTCATCAAAAGGTTTTGATAAGAATGCCTTTGCTCCAGCTTCTTTTCCCATTTTCATATAATTTGGAAACATAACCATTGTACTGCAAATCATAATTTTGGCTTCCTTGTCAAAGTCTGTAATTACTTGTGTGGCTTTTAATCCATGCATTCTTGGCATATTTATATCCATTGTTACAATTGCAGGATTTATCTTTTTATACATTTCCACAGCTTCCAAGCCATCATTTGCCTCGTATACTTCGTATCCTTGGTCTTCTAGAATGTCCCTTATATCCTCTCTAATAAATGGCGTATCATCTACAACCAATGCAATTTTACTCATTATTTCCCTTCACTTTCTATTTTATTTCTTTAAATAATTTTATTGAATATTAAATAATTCCCTTACTTTTTTAGCCATCCCATCTTCAGCATTACTTTCGATAATTTCAGTATCTGTTAATTTTTCAAGCAATCTGTAAATTGAGTTTTTCATTGCAAATCCAAGTCCAGTCTGAGTTATTAAATCATAATCGTTAAATCCATCTCCAAATGAAACAGCATCTTTTAATGCAAGTCCATCTCTTAATAGTAAAAACCCTGCAGCTACAGCCTTATCGCAGTCTTTTGAAAAAATTTCCAGACTTTTTTCATTTACAAATACGATATTGACTTCTCCATTCGTAACTTTTCTGACTTCCTTTTCAATTTCCAGCAATTTTTCGTGTTCGCCTAGAAAAAATATTTTTGTAAAAGCAAGTTTTTTAAACTCCTTCCACTCAATCTGCTCTGGATATTGCTTTCTATTTGGCTTTTGTGTATAAAAATAATCTCTGGCATCTTCTGTCACATACCAATGATTGCCTGAGAATCCATTTAAAATTATTCCTTTATCGAATGATTTGTAATTAATTGAAAAAATTTTATCCACATATTTCTGCTCAATATTGTTGACGTAAATTTCTGCTCCATTTTCATCTACAATTCTGGCACCGTTTGATGTAATCAAAGGAATCTTCAATCCAATTTCATCCATTATTTCCTTTGCTCCAACATAACCCCGTCCAGTTGCAATATAAAATTTTATTCCTTTTTTCAGTAATAATTCAATTGTTTCTTTCGTAAATGGACTAACCTTATGCTCTTCATTTAAAAGCGTCCCATCCAGATCGCTTACAACAGCTTTATACATAATAAAATTTCCTCCTACATTGATTTTAACACATTCCCTAAAAAATTTGAATTAAAATTTTTTTAAACTTGCCAAAACTTGCCTATTAGTGATACAATATTTAGAGAAAATAAAATTTGTGAGGTGAAAATAATGGGAACATTTGAAGATTATTTAAAATTTGAAGTTACTGAAGCTCAGGAAGATGAAAAACAGCTAAGAATTATAGAAAAAATTTCTTTATCAGAAGAAACTGAAAAGGCTATAAAAAGTATAGACAAGGATATTACAATTATCGCTGTAGCACAAGTTTACTGTCCCGATTGCCGTGCAACTGTCCCTTTCCTAAAAAAATTCAGCGACTTAAATAGTAAAATAAAAATTGACTACCGTTCAAGGGAAACTGCCAAAGAATTTTTTCCAGATACAGATGAAAGAATAAAAATACCTACACTAATTTCGTATGTTGATGGGAAATATAATACTTTTTGGAATGAATTTCCAGATGTAGTGAGAAAGGAAATGGATAAAAATCCAGAAAATTTTGAAGACATTAAGTACAATTTCAGAATTGGAAAGTTTAATGCAGAAATTGAAAAAGAACTTGTTAATTACTTAACTTCTTTATAAAAAAAATAAAAAGCAGGGAATAAAAATATTTATATTTTCTTTCCTTGCTTTATTTTACACTAATCTCTTTTCCAAAATCAAGAATTATTAGTTTTATTAGTTTTATAAAAATAATAATATATAGTAAAACTTTTTTAACCCCAAACTCAAAAGCTATGGTTATTTTACTCAAACCCTAAACTTAGTTATAATTTTTGGGTAGTTCCATTTTAAATAGGTTCAAGTATACTACAAATTCCAAAATGAAATCTCAATATTCTCACTTTTAAAATTATTATCTATTTCAGTATTTTCAATTTCTTCATAAAAAACTTTATACATCTTGCTTTTATACTTAAAAGCCTTCATTTTATCTAAATTCTTTTCCAAAAACGAGTTCTCATAACTTCCAATCATAAAAAAATCACAATTATAGCCTTTATTTTGAATAAATTTTACAGCTTTTCTAAATTCATTTTTATTTTTTTTCTCATCTGCATTTTTATCCTTTAAAACAAAATCCACATACAAAAAATTTGAAATTTTATTGATTTCAGGCATTTCTGGATATCCAAAAAAAGCTATTACCTTTCTAAATTTATACAAAAATTTATAAATTTTTTTGTAATCTGTCACAACGTATTTTTTATTTGTCTTATTTTTCAGATAAATTTCAAAATTTCCATAATTCAAAATTTCATCATTCTTTACTATTAAATGGCCTTTTTTCACATTTTTCAAGCTAAAAAATACAATGTTTTTATAAAATTCATAAATTGGCATACTTTTTCGCCTTTTTGTCAAGATTCTTTGTGCTACTTTATTTTCTTCAAGAATAGTCGTAATTACAGTTTTTACTCCACATTTTTTCGCTTCTGCTATTAACATTTTGTAAGCCTTGCCAAAATTGACTTTATTTCTATATTCTTTTTTTATTCTAAATGAATTTAAATACCCGATATTATTTTTAAAAATAGAACAAGCCCCAACACCAACAAGATTGTCATTTTCAGTATCAATTCCTACCACGATAATCGGAGTGTTTTCACTATCCTTATGCAATGATTCAAACAAATTCGGCACTTTCTCGTATTTTACCTGTACAAGCGATTCCATTTCCTCTTCATCTAGAATATTTCTTATTTCATCGCTATAATCACTATTTTGAATAATTTTAAATTCTATTTTTTTCATCTTTCCCCAATCTTCTGATTAAATCCCGTGCCATAACTTCTTTCCCAGTCGCAGGAAAAAATTTATCATAACCATTCAGAACAATCTTTTTCCAATTTTCAATCAATTCTTCCTTATTCTCCCCAAATAACGGAATTAACGGAAATTTAAAACACAAATTCTGAACCAGATCTCCACAAAACAAATATTTCTCATTATTTTTTTCATCAAAAACTGCAAGAGAAATCGAATCATCTGAATGTCCCTTTGTTTCAATAATTTCCATATTTCCAAAACCGTATTCTGAAAGTAAAATCTTTTCCTTTTGTAAAAAATCAATAAAAATCACTTTTTCCATATCAGTTTTCTCTAATTTTGGAAAGATATTTTTGCTAAAATTCTTTTTACTTTTCAATTTTTTAGAAATCTTTTCTGTAAACCAGTAAAATCCATTTGGAATAACACTTTTTCCTATTTCTAATACATTTTCACAATTTCTATGTGCAATAACTTTAACATCTCCAATTTCATCAATTAGCATTTTCAGATTTCCTACATGATCAGAATGGGAATGGCTTAGAACTATCACTTTTATCTTTTTTATATCTCCAATTTTTTGAATCAGTTTTTTCAAAATTTTTTCCTTTTTTACATGTACCCCTGTATCCAGCAATAAATATTCATCATTTTTATTTTTAAATAAATACAAATTATTTAGACCGATTTTTATTTTTTCTATCATTTTTAGAAAGCTCCTTGATATTTTAATGAAAAACCTGCCAGTCCAGTAAATAGAACTGACAGGCATAAGGTGGGAAAAACAATGGGAATTTACTTAATTATTTTTGACTACTAAAAAATAAAAAAGCAGCGATTATAACTGCTAAAACAGTCAAATCCCAGTTCCACCTCCTAACTTTATAACGTGGCTTCAAGGTTTGTGAAGCCTTGACAAATGATTATAACATAAAAAAAAGCCCCATTCAATAATGAACAAGACTTTTTTTCACAATTTGCCATATTATAACCGTTAGGTTTTTATCTGTAAGTATTATAACATTTCTAAAGATAAATTTCAATATTAAAAATTAATTTTTTTATTTTTTGTGGTATAATTTATTAAATAGATTATATTTAAAGGAGCATTTTATGAAAACAACTATAGATTTTATAGTATTCTCAATTTTTTATATTTTTATAAAAATCTTTAATTTTCTTTCACCCAGAATTCGTCTAAAAATATCTGAATTTATCGGTGTTTTGCTTTTTTATCTCATTCCAAAAGGAAGAAAATTGTCGTATCGTAACTTAAATTTGATTTTAAATGAACAAAATAGTTTTAATTATTCAAAGAAAAAAATCAAGGAAATTGCGATAAAATCTTATAAGAATACAGCAAAGTCGTTTTTACTGCCCTTCTGGATTTATGAATATTTTGAAAATTTTTCGCCAAAAATATATAATTCTGAATTACTGGAAAAATTAAAGAGTGAAAATGAACGGATTATTCTTGTTACTTCACATTTTGGATTTTTTCACGCCAGCCTTTTTCCAACGAGAAACGACGCAATGTTTATTCCTATTAGAATTATCTCAAACAAATTTATTGAATCTTATATGGATAAAATCCGTTTTAAGAATAACATGACTTATTTTCCAGAACAAAATTACAAATCTTTTTTGAAAAATAAAAATTCAAAGGGTGTTTTTGTGCTTTTAAGTGACGTACGAAAACCAGATGGGGATAAAATCACATTTTTTGGCTTACCTACCACTAATTCAGGCTTTCCTGCTTATTTTTCCAAGAAAGAGAATATTCCGATTGTTATTATTCACAATGAAGTTGATGAAAACAATATTTGCCACATTTTTATAGACAAAGTTATCCATCCTGAAAATTACAAAAATAGACACGAAATAATGAAATCTATTTTAGCTGAATACGAAAAAATTATCTTAAAACTGCCAGAGCAATGGTTCTGGTTTCAGGACAGATGGCGGGATGGAATCTAACTTTTATTTTTCCTGTCCTTGACTTTCAATATATCTTTTAAAAACTTACTGAATTTGTTCAATAATATAAGGTTTTTTTATTTTCACAAGGGGTCAATACCCCTTGCTTTAGAACATTTGTTTTATCAAATTCTAAATATAGTCGAACCCATTTAAAATTAAGCTGTTAAAAATTATATAGATTTAGGATTTGAGTAAAATAGTTATAACTTTTTATTTCGGTTTTAAAGCAGTTTTACTGCATCTTTGAAATTATCACAATATTTACGGCTTATTTTACTGAAAATTATTTTGGAGCTTCATCCAAGTTTTGTGCATACGGTAAATCATATTTCCCCATAACTTCTTTTTTCAAATTAAAGTTTTGTGCAAAAAATATTGCAAACATTCCCAAATCATGGCTCCGTTTTAACTGCATAAATCCTCTTTTAAGTATTGAACGCCATCCAAAAAAACTTTTTCTTGCATTGGCACATTTCTTGGAAAGCTCATCGGGAGTCTGATCGCTTGGAAGAAAGGAAATCCGTCCATAAGGATAATTTTCATCCAGCCACCATTTTTCACTAAGAAGCCGTTTTTCTTCTCTTAATTTTCTATAAACGCCTGTTTTTGGGAATGGTACAAGATGGTTAAATGCTGCAAAATAAAATCCATGTTTTTTGGCAAATTTTACCGTTTCATCAAAAGTTTCCTTCGTGTCATTTCCATAGCCGAATACAAAAGTAGCATAAATTCCGATTCCATAACTATGAATTTTTTCCGTCAGTTCATTTATTTCCCCAACACCACTTCTCCAGCCTTTCCCCATATCCTTCAAAATATTTGGATTCATCGATTCATACCCAATCAAAATCATCTTACATCCACTTTTTTTCATCCAGTAAAGTAGTTCATCATTTTTCGCAATGGTAATAGCCCCTTGTGTTACCCATTTTATATTTAATGGAGCAATCGCCTTGCAAATCTCAATCGCATGTTTATGATCCGCTACAAAATTATCATCAATAAAAAAAACATATTTCTTCCCAGAATTTTTTATATCCTGCACAATTTCCTCAATAGGACGTCTAAAGTACTTTTTCTCATAATAAGAATGAATCGCACAGAAATCACACGCAAAATTGCACCCACGCCCTGTTTCAATCAGTGCAAGCGGTGAATATTTCCTATCCTTGTAAATACTCCTGTCGGGCATTGCAAAAGAAGTAGTTACCCCATAATACCGTTTTTCCAACTTATTCTTGCTCAAATCGTTCAACATCTTTGTCCACACGCTTTCCGCATTTCCCAAAATAATCGAATCAAAATGTTCCAGACACTCGTCAGGCTCTACAGTTGGATGATACCCCCCTGCGAGTACCTTTATTCCTCTTTTCTGAAATTTTTTTGCTATTTCGTAAGCCCTTTTGGCAGTATAAGTTTCCACAGAAATCACAACCAGGTCTGTATTTTCCTCATAATTTATAAACTCATTCCTGTCGTCCATAAAATTCGTTTCAACATCCTCAGGAGTTAAAGATTTTAAAACCGCAATCATAAGTGGCTCCATATTTTTCCATGTTTTTATATATTTCTGCCCTTTTTTCTTCCCAATGGCAGGCAGTATAAATGTTATTTTCACTGTTTTTCTCCTTTTTTCTCAACTTCTATTTCTCAAATTTTATCTTCCCATACTTCCTAAATTTCCGTGCATGCTGCCTTGAAAATACTTCCAGAATGAATTTCAGCCCTTTATTCCTAGAAGTTTTCAATCTTCTTAAAATTCGCTTGAAAGTGAAAGTATCAAGCCACAATTTATAAAATTCCTTTTGCAATGTGTCGTAACTCATATTTTTAGGCTTGAATACGACTGTTTCAGTGTCGTAGTAATACCAGTCCTCTGTAAGTAATCTGCCTTCTTCTTTTAACTGATTAAAAAAAGGGGTTCCTGGATACGGAGTAATTATGTTATATCTTGGCACATCTACCCCAATTTCCTCAATAATATCAGGAATTTGGCGAATTGACTCCACTGTGTCAGTTTCCATTCCTATCATAAGTGTAGAAAGGACTGATATTCCATAAGATTGAATCGTTTTTACGAGTTTTTTGTATTCTGCGACATTGTTAAATTTTTTATTTACTCCATCAAGATTTTCCTGAACAAAACTTTCCAAGCCAATAACCAAGCCTATACAGCCAGATTCTTTCATTAACTGAAGAATTTTTTTATCATTGCCAATATTTATTGTTGCAGAAGCAGTCCATTTTATTTTTAATTTCTTCAATTCTTCCATTAGCTGAATGGCGTAATTTCTATTGCCTAAAAAGTTTGGATCAAGAAATATCCATTTTTTGGGCTTATTCGCTTTTATTTCATTTATCACATACTCTATGCTTTTTATCTGATTTTTTCCAGAGTACATCTTTGTGATGGAGCAGTAGGAGCATTTATTGGGACAGCCATTGTTTGCGACGATTGTGCCATAATTTTTGAAATATTTTTTATTTTTCAAAAGTTTTCGGTTTAATGGCTTCGGTTCATAATCATTTCCAACGAGGTTAAAATATTCTCTTTTTGGAGTTCCATTTGTAAACTCTTCAAGAAACATCGGAAATGAAATTTCAGCAGCTCCAGTAATTACTGTATCAAAATATTGTAATGCCTCTTCTTTCAAAGCTGTCGCATAATGCCCGCCAATTAATGTATACGCTCCTTTACTTTTCCAAAACTTGGCAATCTCTTTTGCCCTTTTCGATCCTGAAATTACCGAAGAAATACAAATTAAGTCAAATTTTTCATTTTCATATTTTTTAGAAGTAGCATCCCATTTTTCCACACCTTCATCCACAATAACAACATCAGCGTTATACTTTCTGTCAATTAGTGATTCCAGCGTTATTAACGTAATTTGCGGATAATATTTTCTTTTGTGAATTGAGTTGTATTTGTAAATGTTATCCTTTGCTAAAACAAGCATTATTCTCATAATTTTATTCCTTTTTTGTTATAAACTTCTTTTCGGTTGATATAATTTACAGCGAGAAATACAAGGGCATGTTTAAAATTGGCAGCACCGTCAAACAGCCTTTTCCAGATACTCGAATGTCTGTTATATTCCACCTTGCATTTCAAAATTCCCGCCTCAAATTCCTCAATCGTCATATTATATGGCTCAAAGCATGCTTTCCCATAACGAAAGTTCTCATCTAGCCACCATCGTTCATAAAGCAACCGACCTTCTTTTTTTAATCTTTCATAAAAAGGAGTTCCTGGTATCGGCAATGCTGGGTTAAAGCCTGCAAGGAAAAATTTATGCTTTTTAGAAAATTCCAAAATTTCATCAAAGCAGTTTTTATCATCATAATCATACCCAATTACATAGCTTGCATGTACAAGAATCTTGTTTTTTTTATAAATATTAATGATTTTCTCATAATCAAACTCATAATTTGCAACCTTTTTCATTTTCTTAATGTTTTTTATATTTATATTCTCAAATCCCAGAAGCATTTCAATGCACCCCGCTTCTGACATCAATTTTATCAATTTCTCATCTCTTGCAATATCGATGCTGCCTTGACAAGCCCATTTTATTTTCAGTTTCTTCAATTCTTCAAACAGTTTTAGAGCTTTTTTCTTATTAGCAAAAATATTATCATCCACAAAATAAACAATTTTCGCCCTTTTATTCGTTCTAAAAATTTCCTTTACCTCATTTATTACATTCTCAACATCCCTATGTTGAAAATCTCCTTTGTGAACCGCCCCAATCGTACAAAATTCACATTGGTGCATACAGCCTCGCCCAAACTGAACTGGCACGACAAAAGAATATTTTTTTCCTTTGTAAATGCTCCTATCATAAACAACATTATTAATATCCGGCAATTTTCTACATTCATACCTCTTTTTCGGCACCCCGTTTTCCAAATCATTCAAAAATTCATTCCAAGTAACCTCTCCACTTCCTACACAAACCGTATCTGCATGTTCCTGCACCTCATCAGGCATAAGCGAAGCGTGGTACCCTCCAATCATCACATAAACTCCGCGTTTCCTGTAATTTTTTGCCAGTTCATAAGCCCGTCTAGTCGTCATTGTAAACGTAGAAATTACAACCAAATCAACCTCAAGATCCATCGGAATATCCTCAATCCTATCATCAAAAAGCATAAGCTCATGTCGAGTCTTATCCGTAAGTCCCGAAAGAACTGCAAAAGCAAGTGGCTCTATCGCATCATTGGAACGTTTCCCCCCCATATTTGGACGTAAAAAAGCTATTTTCATTTTTCTTCTCCTCTCTTTCTTACACATCTGTTTTTATTTTATACTATTCCCCATTTAAATAACGAAATTATTACAAACTTTTCTAATAAAGGGTATAAATTTAATATTTTCAAATAATTAAAATATAATTTTCATTTTTCAATCAGATTCTAGTATAAATAACCCGTCGGAGCATTTTTCTGTGCTGGCAAAACTGTCTGAGCATAGCGAGTTTTTTGTCAGTGCAGAAAAATGTCGTAGACTAGCCATAGGTTGTAGGATTTGCGGCAATGAGCAATCCTACGAAAATAAAAAGAAAAAACATAAATATAAATGAAAAAACTATTATTAATCAAAATTTCTTAACAAAAAAATAATTTATATGATTGTTTATTTAAAATTAACTAATTAATCTACATTTGGAATATCAGAATTATCTGTCATTTTTTCAAAAGTAAATTCCTCCAATTTATCCGCATAATGCCTATACCCCAAGTTAGTATTAAGCATAATTGGTGCAATAACGCTGAATCTTGCGATTCTTTTAAAAATTGAGCTTACTTTATAAGTTTCCCTCCAAGCGTAAATTCCACCTTCCTGAAGTTCCTGGGCAGTCATTTTTTTTGGATGGAATACAGCGTGCTGAACATCGTACATTGTCCAGTTTTTTTGAAAAATTCTGCCTTGCTTTTCCAAATCATTGTAAAGCTTTGTTTTAGGAAATGGCGTTAATATTGAGTATCTTGGCAAGTCAACTTTCATTTTTATTACTTCTTCCACAGTTCGCTTGAATATATCTTTATCATCGCCATCTGCTCCGAATGTAAAAGTTCCGTTTACAGCAATATCATAATGATGCAGCTTTTTCATTAGCAAATGGTAATCAGCCATAACATTTACCCCTTTATTCATAGCCCGCAGCGATTCCTTCGAGACAGCTTCAAATCCTATAAGCAAGCCTTTACAGCCACTTTTTGCCATTAGCCTTATCATTTCATCATCGTGAACAAGGTTAGAAGTTGCCAGTCCAAACCACCATTTTTTGAGAGGTGTCAATTCAATAAACAGTTTTTTAGCATAATTTCTGTCAGCAATCAAATTTAAATCTATAAACAAAACTTCTTTTTTCTTAAAAGTCTCAATTTCTGCAATAATTTCATTAATTGGTCTTTTCAGTAATTTAGGATATAAAGCCTTTCCAACGCAGAAAGAACAGTCAAAAGAACAGCCTTTTGTAGCTTCAATGCTGTTTATAGAAACATATCTTTCCTTTTTCAGAAGTTCCCTTTTTGGTAATTTCAAATTTTCAAGACTATTTTCCTTCTGCACATAAAATTTCTTTAAACTGTTATTTCTCGCATCTTCCATTATTTCCGTAAAAAGCCATTCAGAACGCCCAATTACAACAGAATCACAATGCTGTATCGCCTCTTCTGGGCAAAGTGTCGGATGCGGTCCGCCTAAAATAACCTTTTTCCCTTTGCTTTTAAAGTATCTTGCGTATTTATACACTCTTTCTGATGTTCCCGTAATAGAAGTCATAACCACAATATCCGCATCCAGTTCAAGTGGTATTTTTTCAATCGTTTCATCATGAATTACAACTTCGATGTCTTCTGGAATATACGCCGCAAGTGTCGATAATGTGAGCGGTGCATAATGAATCGCCTTCTTAAATGTTCCATTAAACCTGTACATTGCCCCTGCTGGTGCCAGTAATGCCACTTTCATTCTCCAAATCCTCCTGCAAATTTATTTTCCCAGCCAAAATTTTTATCTAGCAGCTGATATTTTATATCGCCTATTTTCTGCTTTTTCGATTTTTCAGCCGTATAAGTCTTTAATCCATCCTTTTCTATTAAAAATACTCTTACTTTCCTCAACTGCCCCAATTTATACGCATATTCATAATGAAATGCCTTGCATAAACTGCTGTTCATTTCATTTTCAATTTGTTTCCAATTAAATTTTCTGCCATCTTTTTTTATTTCTAAAAATAAAGTATAAAAAATTTCCCCTGTTTCATTTCTTACTGGTGCAAACAGTAAAAATTCGCCCTTTATATTATTTTCTTCCAATGTTGTTAAAACCTGCTTTTCCACAAACGAATTTTTTAATTTTTCTCCCACAATGTCAGAAAAATTATTTATTCTGCCAACAAACCTTACAATCGGAATTTTATGATAAAATCCTGTAACTTCCACAATATCATTCGTATTATATCTGTAAAGCCCTGCATTTGTAGTAACAACAACGCAATATCGAACTCCCAGCTCTAATTCATCCAAAAGTTTTGGACTCCTGTTTTCCAGCTTATCATCAGAAACCTGAATAAATTCATAAAAAAACGAGTTATAGGCGGCAACGCTCCCATTTTTCACATTTTCCAGCGGAAAACTTACGATGCATTCCGTTGACATAAGCCCTTTTCCCTGAAATTTCAAATTTATGTTTTTTTTATTGGGATTCAATTTTTCCTTCAATTTTATAAAAATTTCATAGGAATCACTATCCGCCCAGCAGCTCACAAGCGAAAGCTTTTCCCAGATTACAGAGTAATCCACAAAGTTTTTCACAATTTTATTTCCTGATTTAGTTTCCAAATTCTTATTTTCAGCCATGATTTCATTCTCGTTATTTTTTTCTGTAATTTCCAAATTCTGAGTTTTATCATTTTTACTCAAAATATTTTTTTCATATTTCTCAAAATAATTTATCAAAAATTTACTTCTGCTTTTTTTCCACAATTTTTTGTATTTTTTCTTAATAATCTGAAAATACTTTTTTTCCTTTAAATTTTTATCAATAAAAAATTCAGTGCTTAAATCCTCATTTTTTACAATTTGACAAATCACTTTATGATTTTTTTCAATAAAATCAAGCAGAATCATAAGAAACGATGGACTCCAGACAGAAATCATCGCAAGATTTTCTGATAAAAGCAGAAATACCGCTGTAATCAGCAAAAAATCCTCCATATTCTGGGTGTTTTTTATTTCTTTCGGAACCGTAAAAAGTTTATTTAAAAAAAATGCAGAAACTTTATCAAAATATGAAGTATCATCTTCGATTCCCACACGGATTCCTCCGCTAGTTACAGCTTCTCGCTTTAAAATGGGAGAAACAGACCAGTAGGAACTTCCAAGAAAAAGTCTTTTATTATTTTGATATAAATTGTAAATCCATGCAAAAACGCCATTCATATAGCTTTTCAAAAATTTCTTGGTGTATGGAATATATTTTACATCGGAAGTGCTTCCGCTCGTAAGTTCAAATAGCTTAATTTTATCACTCAAAAGAACATTACTTTCCCCACTTTTTTCTCTTTCCACAAACTCCTTAATATCCTCATAATTTACAATCGGAATTTTATTCTGAAACTTTTCTATTAATTCTTTTTCGTTTTCTGCATTTAAAATTTGGCTTTCTGTTTCAAAAATTTTTAAATATTCTGTATTTTTATTAGTTTTCAATATTCCCAAAAGTATTTTTTCTTGTGTTTCTCGTATTTTACTTTTACTTTTTATATTGGAAACAAAATTTTTGTAGGATTTTTTACAAAAAAATATGAATAATCTGTTTAAAATCATATATTTAAAATTTTTTACTTCATAAAATTTACTTTTTTTAACGAATTTTTTCATCTAAATTATCTCCAATTGGCAAATCCTGAAATTTCTTTATAACAGCCTTCTGTCCGAAGCTCAAAAACAGATACGTAATGGAAAAAGGTATATTTTTTGTCCTTTTTAACACATCAAAGGTTCTTCCCAAAATATTTTTTACAGAATGATATGCATATCTTACTGCAATACATCTGTCACGAAACTCATTTGTAGAAATATCATAAGGCTCAAAAAATAAATATGAATATTTTTGAGGCTCCAGCCACCACTTTTTGTACAAAAGTCTTCCTTCCTTTTCCATTTTAAAATAAAGTTCGGTATTTGGGAAAGGTACGAGATAGTTAAACTGGACAAATTCCAGATGGTTTTTCTGTGCAAATTTTACAGTATCTTCAAACGTAGTGCCGATTTTTTCCTCAAAACCAAAAACGAATGTGGCATAAATTCCAATATTGTATTTATGTATAATCCGTGTTGATTCCTCAATATCTCCCAGCTTGTAGCTCCATTCCTTTTTCATATTGTCAAGAGCCTGCTTGTTTATTGATTCATAACCGATTAAAATAAAAAGGCATCCGCTATCTCGCATAGCCGTAAGCAGTTTCTCGTTTTTTGCCATCGTTATCGCCCCTTGCGAAATCCATTTTTTCTTTAACGGCTTTATCTTCTCACAAAGCTCCAACGCATATTTTGGATCTGCAACAAAGTTATCATCAGCAAAAAATATATATTTTGACTTTATATGCTTCAATTCCTCAATTACACTATCAACAGGTCTTTTAGCATACCGTTTCTTATTAACTGCCGAAATTGCACAAAATTCACAGTGATGAGGACACCCGCGCCCAGTTTCCACAACTGAAATTAAATATTTTTTCTTAAAAATACTTCTGTCCGGTATTAAAAATTTATTGCTAAGCCCCCCAATATAAAGTTTCTTTTCCATTCCATTCCTATAATCCTCAATAATTTTCCCCCAAATATCATCTGCATATCCTGTAACTACAGAATCTGCATGCTTCATAGCCTCATCTGGCACAAGCGAAGCATGTGTCCCCCCAACAATAACCTTCTTTCCTTTTTCCCTAAATCTTTTAGCAATCTCATATCCGTGCCGTGCCGTATAAGTTTCCAAAGTAATTACAACAACGTCCGCATCATTATCATAGTCAATCGCTTCAATCCTCTCATCAATCAGCTCACACTCAATATCATAAGGAGTCAATGCCCGCAAGTAAGCAAACGTAAGCGGCTCAAACGTCCTCAACTGAAAAATATATTTCTGTCCCTTTTTCTTTCCAAATCCAGGATAAATAAACAACATCTTCATAAAATTCACCTTTTTTATTTATTTAACTTTCAATATTTTATCACACAAATCATTGAATTTTATTTTTTTCTAAATTAAAGTTTACTTTTTTAATCAAACTATTTAGTTTTTCGTTAAAGCAATGAAATTTCCTTCAAAACCCGTTTTCCCAAATTTGTTAAATTATCAAAAGAAATTTCAGCAAGGCACACCAGCTCGTCGCCTTTCTGATAATTGGGATTTTTTCCTAAAAAAAATTGAATATTTTTATTTTTTAGTTGCTTTTCTGACAGTGCAACGACATTTTCCCTCAAAAAATCATTTGTTCCATCATTTTTTACAATTCCGTTTTCCTTGCAGTATCGTCTGCCGTATATTTTTTCTGCATAGATATCTTTTATCTTTTTCTCCATCTCGCTTTCAGTATAATCAGCCTTTGGGCAAAAATTTTTAAAATATGTTGGAAGATACATGTATGTCTTTATCCCTTTAGAAATCAAGAACCAATAAGTTTTCACGCCATTTTTCATATTTTTTTCACTTTCCAGAAGGCAGTATTTTATCCATTCCTTCTGAAATTCAATTCCCCATGAAAATCCCTTTTCAATAATAGTGTCCCCAGAAAAAAATCCAGCTATTCTTTTTTTCTCAGAATCTTTATTATTTTCAATATTCAATTCCATCTTTTTTATTGTAGAAAACCCTTTTAAATCCTCATTTTCAAATATTAAAAAAATATCATTTTTATCATATAAATCTGCCAAAAACTTATCTTTTTTCATATTTTCATAATATTTTTTCATAAGTAAAAACATACTTTCCACAATTTTACTATTCTCTCTTATATCTTTTACAGCAAAAACCTTACATTTCATAACCACACAAACTCCTTTTTTTTCAAATTTATAAAAAATGTTTCAATAGTAAACAAAAAAACTAATTTTAAATTTTTTACATAAATAATATAAATTATACCTCATATTTTTTACAAAAAAAATAAAAATAAAAAATACCCTATTTTGTGTTTAGAGTATTTTTTAAGTTATTTTAATTAGGTTCAAAATCTATAACAAATTAATGAGAGCTTATCTTCCAAGTTGTTGCTGTCTTTGCTGTATAACACGCTGCTGTTCAATCGCACTAGGAGTTTTTACAAGCGTTACTGCCACTTCTGATGGCTGTCCATTTCTATAGACAGTTAATTTTATAGTTTGTCCAACTTTTTTAGCAGCTATTTCTCCAACGAATGCTCCAGCAGAATTTACTTCTTTTCCGTCAACAGCTGTAATAACATCATTTTTAGTTATTCCTGCCACTGCGGCTGGACCATTTGGCACAACATCAGCTATGAATACTCCATTTGAAGATTTTAGATTAAGAGCTTTTACTTTGTTTGAATCTAAGTTTCCTAAATAGACACCAATGTATGGTTTTTCAAATTTACCATTTGCGATAATTGAGTCTTTTACTGTCATTGCCAAGTTTGCTGGAATAGCAAATCCAATTCCTACACTTCCTCCACTTTGTGAATAAATAGCAGTGTTTACTCCGATAACTTTTCCTGTTATGTCAATTAACGGACCTCCACTATTTCCTTGGTTGATAGCAGCATCCGTTTGGATAAAGTTTTCTATTTCTTCGATTCCTAACGAACTACGCCCTGCGGCGCTTACAATTCCAACTGTCATTGAATCATTCAATCCCAACGGATTTCCGAAGGCAATTGACCACTGTCCGATTTGAACTTGATCTGAATTTGCAAATTCTAACGGTTTAAAAGTCTCATTTGAATCAATTTTCAATACAGCGATGTCAACTTCAGGTGAAGTTCCCACAAGTTTTGTACGATATTCACGTCCATTTGAGAATTTTACATAAATTTCATCTGCACCATCAATAACGTGGTTATTTGTAACAATATATCCGTCTTTTGAAACAACAAATCCTGAACCTAGTGAGCCCGATTCACGTTTTT